>NZ_FCNX02000001.1 GCF_001544835.2 Caballeronia fortuita
TGAAGATGGACAAGAACTACACGCTCGAACAGCACGAGATCGATGACGGGTTCGTGCTCACGTGCCAGTGTCATCCGATAAGCGAACGGGTGGTGGTGAGTTTCGACGAGCGATAGGGTCCAGGCCACAGCCCGCCTTCTTTCGATTCGCGTAAACTAGGATCGCTCACTCGAGCGGTCCTTGCGTCTTTCCGGCATCCGATACCGATGAACACGATTCATGTCACGAATGGCGATAGCGCGGCCCAATCCCTCACCGAAGCGCTCTTGCGCGCGGAACGCGACGAACGCGTCATCGCGCTGCGCGACGATCTCGCCGTCGGTCCGATCCGCGATATCGACGAATCACCGCTCGCGCGCGCCGCGTTCTGGCGCCAGGTATTGAACAGCGCGATCGACTTCGAGAACGAACTGGAGGAACAACAGGCGCTTTTCAACCGGCTCGCGCGCGGCGACGGTCAGATCGTCGTGTGGCACGGCCAGAGCGCGGCGGATCAGCTCACGCTGCGGCGCGTCGCCTATCATCTGCGCAACGCGCCGCAGCGCCTCAACGAAGCGAAGCTCAATCACGACGATCTGAAAATCGCAAGCGACGAACGCGATGCCGAACGCGTCGGCCGCGCGACGGCCGTCGGCATGTTTTCGCCGAAGCAACTGCTCGCGAAGCTGCCTACCGCCGCGCCGATCTCCGTGCTGCGCATCAGCCGGCTCGCCCTCGAATGGCAGGAAGCGAAGCACGCCAACGCGGACACGCGCCGCCTGCGCGACAACATGCTCGTATCGGGAACGTGGATCGACATCGACGAAGCGTTGCTCGATCTCGCCGGACCCGAATGGCAGCCCGCCGCCCGAATCGCCGGCGCCGCGATGGGACAGTGCTTCGACTTCATGCTCTCGGATTCGATCGCTTTTTGGCGCTGCCGCGAACTCGTCACGGCGGGACGGCTTAAAATCCGCGGCACGCCGTCGGAAATCAGCAAGGCCGAGCTGCGCCGCTGAATCGATATCCATAAGAACGCAATTTTCCAGCACATGGCCCGTACCAAAGCGCCCGATCACGAGACGCAACGCGAACAGATCCTCGAACTCGCCGCCGCGAAATTCGCCCAGACGAGCTACCCCAGCACTTCCATGGCCGATCTGGCCGCCGCGAGCGGCACGTCGAAGGCCCGCCTCTATCATTATTACGAGAGCAAGGAAGCGATCCTCTTCGATCTGCTCGACCGCTACACGAAGCGGCTGATGCTGATCATCGCGGAAGTCGAAGGCGCTAGTCAGCGTCGCGGGCTGGGCGAGCGCGAGGCGTTCGCCGATCTCGTGCGCGCGTTTCTCGCCGAATACGAGACGTCGCACAGCCGGCATGTCGCGCTGCTCAACGACGTGAAGTATCTCGAAGAGGCGCAGCGCGAAATCATCCTCGATCGTCAGCGGGATATCGTCGCGGCGTTCGCGCGACAACTTGCGCGCGCGTATCCGAAGCGCGCGAGCAAGGACAACCAGACGGCGCTCACCATGATGGTGTTCGGCATGATCAACTGGACGTTCACCTGGCTCAAGCCCGGTGGCAAGCTCGGCTACAGCGAGTTCGCGGAACAGGTCGTCGACATGATCGAGAACGGTCTGAACGGTGATCACTGATTATTGCTGCGGCACACCAGACTCACTGGTCGGTGAATTGTCGTATCGCCGCAGCACGTCTAAACCTCTGATTTTGATGGTATTTATTCGATTTCAGTGATCGTTTAGAAGTCCGCGTCTAACGTAATTTAAGGGTTTTCCCGTACCCGAATCTCCGGAATCCGCTAGAATTCGTTTTGCTTTGCAGCATGCTGCATGACGAATGAAGGAGGAACAGCCGTGGAACTGACCATCAACCGCACTGCCGGGCAGATCGTGCCGCACGATCTGCCACTCAAGGTCGCGCGTAAGCCGGTTCTCGTCCGTGAACTCTCCTCGGCGGATCGCGAGCGACTTCTCGCGCACTTCCTCGCGCTCGACGAAGACGATCGCCTTCTGCGCTTCGGGCAGATCGTCCCGGATCACGTCATCGAGAACTACGTGCGTAACATCAACTTCTCGAACGACAAAGTCTTCGGTGTTTTCGGCAGCGCGCTCGAACTGATCGGCGTCGGTCATCTGGCATATCTGCCGGCCGAAGGCGACAAGCGCACCGCCGAGTTCGGCGTGTCGGTGCTGGAAAGCGCGCGCGGCTGCGGCATCGGCTCCAAGCTGTTCGAGCGCGCCGCCATGCGCAGCCGCAATACGCACGTGTCGGTGCTCTACATGCACTGCCTGTCGCGCAATTCGACGATGATGCACATCGCGAAGAAATCGGGCATGAATATCGAATACGCCTACGGCGAAGCGGATGCGTATCTGTCGCTTCCGCCGGCGGATCAGACGAGCATCATGTCCGAGATGCTTCAGGAGCAGGCCGCCGTGTTCGACTACGCGATCAAGCGTCAGGCGCATCGTGCGTCTCAGGTGTTTCAGGCATTCATTCCGTCGCTCGACGCGGCGTGATCAGCGGGCGGCATCGACCGCCCTTTTCGTTTCAGCGCAGCGGCAGAACCGTCGTCTCCTTGATGCGTTCCAGCGAAAAGCTCGAGCGCACGTCGATCACCGACGGATGATGCAGAAGCTCGTCCTGCACGAAGCGCGAAAAATCATCCATATCGCGCACCTGCACACGCAGCAGAAAATCCATTTCTCCGGTCATCGCATCGCAGGCGACGACTTCCGGCCACGAACGCACCGCTTCGCGGAACATATCGCCATGCGTCGGCGTTTTCGGCGTGCCGGCCGCGGCCTGCGTTCCCCCGCGCTTTTCCAGGCGCACATTGACATAGGCGAGTAGACCTAACCCGAGCTTCTTCGCATCGAGCAACGCGACGTAGCCACGAATCACGCCGCTTTCCTCAAGCCGGCGAATCCGCCGCAGACACGGACTCGGTGACAAATTCACACGATCCGCGATCTCCTGATTCGACAGCCGCCCGTTCTCCTGAAGAATCGCGAGAATGCGCAGGTCGATAGTATCCAGTGCGAGTTCAGCCATTTCATAGCTCCAAGTCGCGAAATGTTGGCAACATAGTGCGCAATCTTAGGAACGGACGATTTGTTTCGCAAGCTTTTGCCAGCCACATGCGACTAGACTGTCTCCACGTCGCGCAAACGCGCCGCATCCCATCAGGAATCAGGAGACATGCATGACCGCAACGACTTGGGAGAATCCCGTCGGGACCGACGGCTTCGAATTCATCGAGTACACCGCGCCGGATCCCGTCGCACTCGGCAAACTGTTCGAGCAGATGGGCTTCACCGCGATCGCAAAGCATCGTCATAAGGACGTGACGCTGTATCGGCAGGGCGAAATCAACTTCATCGTCAACGCGGAACCGGACTCTTTCGCGCAGCGTTTCGCGCGTCTGCACGGCCCTTCGATCTGTGCGATCGCCTTTCGCGTTGCCGATGCCGCCAAGGCGTACAAGCGTGCGCTAGAACTCGGCGCGTGGGGCTTCGACAACAGGACCGGCCCGATGGAACTGAACATTCCGGCGATCAAGGGCATCGGCGATTCGCTGATCTATTTCGTCGACCGCTGGCGCGGCAAGAACGGCGCGCAGCCGGGCAGCATCGGCGACATCAGCATTTACGACGTCGACTTCGAGCCGATTCCGGGCGCGGAGCAGAATCCGGCTGGCCACGGTTTGACGTACATCGATCACCTGACGCATAACGTGCATCGCGGCCGCATGGTCGAATGGGCCGAATTCTACGAACGCCTTTTCAACTTCCGCGAAGTTCGTTACTTCGACATCGAAGGCAAAGTGACGGCGGTGAAGTCGAAGGCGATGACGTCGCCGTGCGGCAAGATCCGCATTCCGATCAACGAGGAGGGCTCGGAAAACGCCGGCCAGATTCAGGAATATCTCGATGCCTATCGCGGCGAAGGCATCCAGCACATCGCGCTCGGCACGAACGATATCTACAGCACGGTCGATGGCCTGCGTGGCGCGAAGATCGCGTTGCTCGATACCATCGACACGTATTACGAGCTCGTCGACCGCCGCGTGCCGGGGCATGTGGAATCCGTCGCCGAATTGAAGAAACGCAAGATTCTGATCGACGGCACCAAGGACGAAATCCTGCTGCAGATCTTCACGGAAAACCAGATCGGACCGATCTTCTTCGAGATCATCCAGCGCAAGGGCAATCAGGGCTTCGGCGAAGGTAACTTCAAGGCGCTATTCGAATCGATCGAACTGGATCAGATGCGGCGCGGCGTGCTGAAGGACACGACCGCAGGCTGATCGGGCAGAAGGCATAAAAAAAGGGACATGAATTCATGTCCCTTTTTTCGTTCCGGCGGACCGTTGCGTTGCCCGGTCCGCGAAGAGCGGGTCAGCCCGCCGTCTCGTCGTCGCTGCGGTCGGATTCGCGGCGCTTTTGGGCGCCCGCCTGAACCGACTGAGCGCGCACTTGCGCGACCTGTGCAACCGACGACGCCCCGAACGGCGAAGCGCCATTCGCGCGCGCGCCGCCCATCGGCGCGCTGATCGCGAAAAAGGCCGCCGATACCATCAAGAAATTCTGGATGTGGCGTTGTTTCATCGTTATCTCCTTCTAACTGCGTATGTACGACACTCCCGAAAGCCAAACGTGCGCAAAAAGACGGCACGGAAATTTCGGAAGCGCCATTTTAGACAGACATGAACGCCGGGGTTCCTCAGATCGGTCGGATTTACACGCTGTAACAAAACCCTCCTGGTGACGGTCAAATCGTCAAGAAACCGACGCAAAGCGGCTGTAAGTGAGGAATTTTTAACGGGTTTGCCCCACTGTCTCGAAAACCCTGAGACCGGCAAACTGGAATCCCGGCCCGACAGTTCACAAGACGCGACGGCCCGAAACATGCTTTGGTGATCCCAAACCTCGGGTGGAGGAAGACACATAATGAACGCCCCGCTAGACGCAGAACAAAGAGCTTCGCTAGAAGCCGCGCTGAAATCCGTCACGCTCGACGACAAATACACGCTCGAACGCGGCCGCGCCTACATGAGCGGCATCCAGGCGCTGGTGCGTCTGCCGATGCTCCAGCAAGAGCGCGACAAGGCCGCCGGCCTCAATACTGCCGGATTCATCTCCGGTTATCGCGGTTCTCCCCTCGGCGGTCTCGACCAGTCGCTCTGGAAGGCGAAGAAGCATCTGGCCGGCCATCAGGTCGTGTTCCAGCCGGGCGTGAACGAGGATCTCGCCGCCACTGCCGTGTGGGGCTCGCAGCAAGTCAACCTGTACCCGAGCGCCAAATACGACGGCGTTTTCTCGATGTGGTACGGCAAAGGCCCGGGCGTCGACCGTTCGGGCGATGTCTTCAAGCACGGCAACTCAGCCGGATCGGCGACGCACGGCGGCGTACTCGTCCTCGCCGGCGACGATCACGCCGCGAAATCATCGACGCTCGCGCATCAGTCGGAGCACGTGTTCAAGGCGTGCGGCCTGCCGGTGCTGTTTCCGTCGAACGTGCAGGAATACCTCGATTTCGGCCTGCACGGCTGGGCGATGTCGCGCTACTCGGGACTTTGGGTCGCGATGAAATGCGTGACCGATGTCGTCGAGTCGTCGGCTTCCGTGGATATCGATCCGCATCGCACGAAAATCGTCCTTCCGACCGATTTTGCAATGCCCGAAGGCGGCCTGAACATCCGCTGGCCCGATCCGCCGCTCGTGCAGGAAGCGCGTCTGCTCGATTACAAGTGGTACGCCGCGCTCGCCTACGTGCGCGCGAACAAGCTGGACCGCGTGGAGATCGATTCGCCGCATGCGCGCTTCGGCATCATGACCGGCGGCAAGGCGTATCTCGACGTGCGTCAGGCGTTGACCGACCTCGGCCTCGACGATGCGACGTGCTCGCAGATCGGCATCCGTCTCTACAAGGTCGGCTGCGTGTGGCCGCTCGAAGCGCAGGGCGCGCACGAATTCGCGCGCGGGCTGGAAGAGATTCTCGTCGTCGAGGAAAAGCGTCAGATTCTCGAATACGCGATCAAAGAGGAACTGTACAACTGGCCGGATGCGCAACGTCCGCGCGTCTACGGCAAGTTCGATGAAAAAGACGGCGCCGGCGGCGAATGGTCCGTGCCGATGGGCAACTGGCTCCTGCCGGCGCACTACGAGCTATCGCCCGCGATCATCGCGAAGGCGATCGCCACGCGTCTCGAGAAGTTCGATCTGCCTGCCGACGTGCGCGCGCGCATCGCGACGCGCATCGCCGTGATCGAGGCGAAGGAAAAGGCGCTCGCGCGGCCGCGCGTCGAGGCCGAACGCAAGCCTTGGTTCTGCTCGGGCTGTCCGCACAATACGTCGACGAACGTGCCGGATGGTTCGCGCGCGATGGCGGGCATCGGCTGCCACTATATGACGGTCTGGATGGACCGCAGTACCAGCACGTTCAGCCAGATGGGCGGCGAAGGCGTCGCGTGGGTCGGCCAGGCGCCCTTCTCCGACGACAAGCACGTTTTTGCGAATCTCGGCGACGGCACGTATTTCCACTCGGGGCTGCTCGCGATCCGCGCGGCGATCGCGGCGAAGGTGAACATCACCTACAAGATTCTCTACAACGACGCCGTTGCGATGACAGGCGGCCAGCCCGTCGACGGCGTTCTGACGGTGCCGCAGATCACGCATCAGCTCGCGGCGGAAGGCGCGGCGAAGATCGTCATCGTCACGGACGAGCCGGAAAAGTACACGGCCGATGTCGGTCTTGCGCCAGGCATCGACGTGCATCATCGCGACAAACTCGACGACATTCAGCGTCAGTTGCGCGAGATTCCCGGCACATCGATCCTGATTTACGACCAGACCTGCGCCACGGAAAAGCGTCGTCGTCGCAAGCGCGGCGCGTATCCCGATCCGGCGAAGCGCGTCGTCATCAACGAGGCGGTGTGCGAGGGTTGCGGCGATTGCTCGGTGAAGTCGAATTGCCTGTCGGTCGAGCCGCTCGAGACGGAGTACGGCACGAAGCGGCAGATCAACCAGTCGACGTGCAACAAGGACTATTCGTGCCTGAACGGCTTCTGCCCGAGCTTCGTGACGGTCGAAGGCGGCCAGTTGAAGAAGCCGAAGGCGACGAGCGTCGCGAGCGATACGATGCCCGCGGTTCCCACGCCGGAGTTGCCGGAAATCGGGCGGCCGTATGGCGTGCTGGTGACGGGCGTCGGCGGAACGGGCGTCGTGACGATCGGCGCGCTGCTCGGCATGGCGGCGCATCTGGAGCAGAAAGGCGTCACGGTGCTCGACGTCACCGGTCTCGCGCAGAAAGGCGGCGCCGTGATGAGTCACGTGCAGATCGCGAACCGCCCGACCGATATCCACGCGACGCGCATTGCGATGGGCGAGGCGGATCTCGTCATCGGCTGCGATGCGATCGTCACCGCGAGCAACGAATGCGGCTCGCGGATGCAGCCTGATCACACGCGCGTCGTCGTGAACAGCGCGCAGACGCCGACCGCCGAGTTCATCAAGAACCCGAACTGGAGCTTTCCGGGCGCGAGCGCGGAGGCCGACATTCGCGCGGCGGCAGGCGAGCACGTTGCGCTCGTCGATGCGAACCGTTTCGCCGTCGCGCTGATGGGCGACGCGATCTATACGAATCCGTTCGTGCTGGGTTATGCGTGGCAAAAGGGATGGGTGCCGCTGCGGCATGAATCGCTCGTGCGCGCGATCGAACTGAATGCCGTGCAGGTCGAAAAGAATCTCGCCGCGTTCGAGTGGGGACGGCGCGCGGCGCACGATCTGTCGTCGGTGACGCGGCTCGCGCAAGGGACGCAGACGCAGGACGCGCCGGCCAAGATCATCACGCTGCATACGCCGAAGGCGCTCGATACGCTCATCGACAAACGCCTCGACTATCTCGCGAAGTACCAGAACGCGGCTTACGCGGCCCGGTACGGACGGCTGGTCGCGGCGGTGCGCGCGAAGGAAGCGGAGTTGGGCAACGCCGATTATCCGTTGACGGAGGCCGTCGCGAGGAATCTGCACAAGCTGATGGCGTACAAGGACGAATACGAAGTCGCGCGTCTTTATGCCGATCCGGTTTTCCTCGACAAGATCCGCGCGAGTTTCGAAGGCGACTGGAAGGTGAAGGTGCACCTCGCGCCGCCGTCGCTGTCGAAGAAGGATTCGCACGGTCATCTGGTGAAGAAGCAGTATGGGCCGTGGATGATGTCCGCGATGCGCGTGCTCGCTCGCTTCAAGTTCCTGCGCGGCACGGCGCTCGATCCGTTCGGCCGCACCGAAGAACGGAAGATGGAGCGGGCGTTGATCGAGGAATACGAGGCGCTGGTGCTCGAGTTGATCGGCGGGCTGACGGCGCAGAAGTTGCCGCTTGCGATCGAACTGGCGAATCTGCCGGATTCGATGCGCGGGTATGGGCACGTCAAGGACAACAACGTGCGGGCGGCGAAGGTGAAATGGGAGAAGTTGATCGCGCGGTGGCGCGATCCTCAGGGCGAAGCGCGACAAGTGGCTTGACGCGTTAGCCCCATAAAAAACGGCGATCCGGTCATCCGGATCGCCGTTTTTCTTTCAGCGCGGCAAATAAACCTTACTTCGCTACCCGCGCATTGGCACTCGCCACCGCCGTCATATTGATGATCCGACGCACGGTCGCCGCCGGCGTGAGGATATGCACAGGCTTCGCAGCACCCAGCAGGAATGGCCCGACCGTCACGCCTTCGCCGCTCACCATCTTGAGCAGGTTGTACGTGATATTCGCCGCTTCGACGTTCGGCATGATGAGCAGATTCGCCTCGCCATGCAGCGTCGTGCCGGGGAACGACGCCTTGCGCACCGCTTCCGACAAAGCCGCATCGCCGTGCATTTCGCCATCGATTTCAAGATCCGGCGCACGCTCCGCGATCAGCTTGCGCGCTTCCGCCATCCGGTTCGCCGACGCGCTCGGCACGCTGCCGAAGTTCGAATTCGACAGCAGCGCGACCTTCGGCTGCACGCCGAATCGCTCGATTTCGCGCGCCGCGAGAATCGTCATGTCGGCGAGCTGTTCGGCAGTCGGCGTCTCGTTGACGTACGTATCGCTGATAAAGAGATTGCGCCCTTGCAGCATCAGCAGGTTCATCGCAGCGAAGTTGTTCGCGCCTTCCGCCTTGCCGAGCACCTGATCGATGAACTTCAGGTGATCCTGATACGTATCGATGAGACCGCAGATCATGCCGTCCGCATCGCCGGTATGAACCAGAATCGCGCCGATCAGCGTGTTGAACTTGCGCAACGCGGCCTTCGCGCTTTCCGGCGTCACGCCCTGACGCGCGGCGATCTCGTGATACGCCTGCCAGCTCTTCTGATAACGCGGATCGTCTTCCGGATTCACGATCTCGAAATCGACGCCCGGCTTGAGCTTCGAGCCCATCTTCTGAAGCCGCATCTCGACGACCGCCGGCCGTCCGATGATGATCGGCTTCGCGATCTTCTCCAGCAGCACGAATTGCGCGGCGCGCAGCACGCGCTCGTCCTCGCCCTCCGCGAAGGCGATACGCGCGGGCGCCGCCTTCGCCGCCGCGAACACCGGGCGCATCACCATCCCCGTGCGATACACCGTGGCGCCGAGCGTCTCGCGATACGCATCCATGTCCTTGATCGGACGCGTCGCCACGCCCGAATCCATCGCGGCTTGCGCGACGGCCGGCGCAATCTTGATGATGAGGCGCGGATCGAACGGCTTCGGAATCAGATAGTCCGGACCGAATTCCAGCGAATGACCTTCGTACGCCTTCGCGACCTCATCGCCCTGATCGGTTTCTTCGGCGAGTTCGGCGATCGCGCGCACGCACGCGAGCTTCATCTCTTCCGTGATCGTCGTCGCGCCGACGTCCAGCGCGCCGCGGAAGATGAACGGGAAGCACAGCACGTTGTTGACCTGATTCGGATAATCCGAACGGCCCGTCGCGACGATACAGTCCGGCCGCACGCGCTTCGCCTCTTCCGGGCGGATCTCCGGCTCGGGATTCGCCAGCGCGAGAATCAGCGGCTTGTCGGCCATCGTCTGAACCATCTCGGCCTTCAACACGCCCGCGCTCGAGCAGCCGAGGAACACGTCGCAGCCGTGCATCGCATCGGCGAGCGTGCGCGCGTCGGTCGACGCCTGATAGCGCTCCTTCGATGCATCCAGATTGCCGCGGCCTTCGTAGATCACGCCCTTCGAATCGATCACGAGCGTGTTCGATTTCTTCAGGCCCAGATGCACGAGCAGATCGAGACACGCGATCGCCGCCGCGCCTGCGC
Source organism: Caballeronia fortuita (assembly GCF_001544835.2). Taxonomy (GTDB): domain Bacteria; phylum Pseudomonadota; class Gammaproteobacteria; order Burkholderiales; family Burkholderiaceae; genus Caballeronia; species Caballeronia fortuita. Next base: position 10,296 of record NZ_FCNX02000001.1, read on the forward strand.
CCGAGCAGACGAGCTTCACTTCGTCGAGCTTCTTGCCGACCACTTTCAGGCCGTTGAGAATCGCCGCCGACGCGATGATCGCCGTGCCGTGCTGGTCGTCATGGAAAACAGGAATCTTCATGCGCTCGCGCAGCTTCTTCTCGATGTAGAAGCATTCCGGCGCCTTGATGTCTTCGAGATTGATGCCGCCCAGAGTGGGTTCGAGCATCGCGATCGCATCGACGAGCTTGTCCGGATCGGTTTCAGCCAGCTCGATGTCGAACACGTCGATGCCCGCGAACTTCTTGAAGAGACACCCTTTGCCTTCCATCACCGGCTTGGCCGCGAGCGGGCCGATGTTGCCGAGACCCAGCACGGCCGTGCCGTTCGTCACGACGCCGACGAGATTCGCGCGCGACGTGTACTTCTGCGCATCGAGCGGTTCGTCGTAGATCGCCATGCACGCGGCCGCGACGCCCGGCGAGTATGCGAGCGACAGGTCGAGCTGATTGGAAAGCGGCTTGGTCGGAGTAACCGAAATCTTGCCGGGACGGGGATTCTGGTGATACGCGAGGGCACTTTGCTTCAGTTGTTCGTCCATGATTGACCTGAGACGTTTGAGATTTATTTGAACAGGGTTCACATTGCCGTCGACCGTGCTGCTCTGAATGCGGGAATGTGAATCGATGGACCAATTGTCATGTGCTCGGCGCGCCGGATAGACGCGGCGTCCCGCTCGCAAGGATGGAACGAGCGGACGGAGCCTTTGGTTTTTTTGGGACAACCAGTGTACACCGCGCGCCTGGAATGACGCGATGCAACGTTTCAGCGCTTTTTCGTCGGATGACTTGGCGTTCAGTCGAGTTCGGCGCCGCGCTTTTCGGGGATGAGAAAGAGCGTCGCGACGACATCGAGCAGATAGATCGATGCGAGAAACGCGAGCGCGACGGCGAACGAGTAACGCGCGGCGAGCGCGCCGACCGCGACCGGCCCGAAACCGCCCACCGCGCGCCCGATATTGAACAGCACGTTCTGCGCGGTCGCGCGTGCTTCGGTCGGATAAATCTCGGAGATCAGCGCGCCGTAACCGCCGAGCATGCCGTTCACGAAGACGCCCATCACCGCGCCGCCGATCAAAAGCGCCGTCGGACTCGTCAGGTTGGAGTAGACGAAGACCATCGCGACCGCGCCGATCTGATAGACGAGAAACGCCGGCTTACGCCCGAAGCGGTCCGCCGCGAGTCCGAACAGCCAGATGCCGAACGCCATGCCGATCACCGTCGCCGCGGTCCAGAGCCCCGATTTCGTCAGCGAGTAGCCGAAGGTCTTCGAGAGATAGCTCGGCAGCCAGATCATCAGCCCGTAATAGCCGAAGTTCTGCACCGAGCACAGGATCACCACGCCCAGGCTCGCGCGCGCGGTGCGGGCATCGTCGAAAAGACGTTTGAGCGGGAGCTTGCGGGCCGCATCGGATTTGGCCGCCGCGCGGCGTTCGGTGAAGAGCGCGGGTTCGTCCACGTGCCGCCGCACGAAGAACGAGGCGACCGCCGGCAGCAGCCCGACCGCGAACATGCCGCGCCAGCCGATCACGGGCAGGAGCATCGGCGTGACGAGCGCGGCGGCGAGCACGCCCAGTTGCCAGCCGATCCCCACATACGACGACACCCGCGCCCGCAATCGCGCAGGCCACGCCTCGGCGACGAGCGCCATACCGATGCCGAACTCGCCGCCAAGCCCGATTCCCGCGATCGTCCGATAAACCAGCAAGTCGCCATAACCCTGCGCCAGCGCGCAAAGACCGGTGAACACGGCGAACAGGAGAATCGTCCACGTGAGCATACGCACGCGGCCGAAGTAATCGGACAGCATGCCGAAGAGCACGCCGCCCGCCACCGCCCCGGCGAGCGTCCACGTGACGAGCGCGCCGGATTGTGCGGGCGTGAGATGCAGATCGGCGGCGATCGCGGGCAGCATGAAACTGAGGATCAGCAGGTCGAAGCCGTCCATCGCGTAGCCGAGAACGGACGCGACGAGCGCTTGCAGCGCGTGCCGCGTGGGCGCGGCGTTGGAATCGTTGGCAGGGGAAACGGATGTCATCGGGCGAATGAGTGAGCGCAACAGCGCCGGCAGTGTACGTGTGAGCGCCGCGCCTTCACAACCTGCAAACCATTCGCTGCGGCCCACCGCGTCGGGTAGAATGACGGGCTAGCCGTGCATGGGACGGCCCTAAGGCGCTAAAGCGCCAAGTCCCGCCGACACGCGCGCAGCGCACGCGAAAAAGCCATCCGAAAGGAATGCTCTTTTCACGTCGATCCATGCGCCAGGGCCCTCGCGGCCGCCTCCCGCTTTTGCAAGCGCCACACAAGTCCAAGGATTCGCCCATGACAGGCTTCGATCGCCAGACGATCTCCGACACCACCGCCAAGATGTTGCTCGAAGTGCAGGCGGTGCACTTCAACGCGGAAAAACCGTACATCTTCACGTCCGGCTGGGCGAGCCCGGTGTATATCGACTGCCGCAAGCTGATCTCCTATCCGCGCGTGCGTCGCGGCCTGATGGAGATGGCCGAAGCGACCATTCTGCGCGATGTCGGTTACGAACAGATCGATGCAGTCGCCGGCGGCGAAACGGCTGGCATCCCGTTCGCGGCGTGGATCGCCGATCGCCTGATGGTGCCGATGCAATACGTGCGCAAGAAGCCGAAGGGTTTCGGCCGCAACGCGCAGATCGAAGGCTTGCTGACCGAAGGCCAGCGCGTGCTGCTCGTCGAAGACCTGACCACCGACAGCCGCAGCAAGATCAACTTCATCAATGCCCTGCGCACCGCCGGCGCGACGGTGAATCACTGCTTCGTGCTTTTCCACTACAACATCTTCAAGGAGAGCGTGTCGGTCTTGAAGGACATCGACGTCGATCTGCACGCGCTCGCGACGTGGTGGGACGTGCTGCGCGTCGCGAAGGAGCAAGGCTACTTCGAGACGAAGACACTCGACGAAGTCGAGAAATTCCTGCACGCGCCGGCGGAATGGTCGGCCGCGCACGGCGGCGCAACCGCCGCGCCGCAATAAGCCTTAACCGCCGCAGTCTCGTAAAAAAACAAAAAGCCGCTGATTAACATCAGCGGCTTTTTGCCATTCGACAACGGAATTACGTCAAAGCGAATTCGGATTAGGAACGGAAGAACTGTCGAGCGAACCGTCGCCGGAATAAGCCGACAGATTCATCAAACCGTTGCTTTGCGCGTACTGAAACAACTCGGAATCGCGCTCGATGCCAAGTTTGCGCATCGCGGTGTTTTTCTGCGTGCTGATCGTTTTGATACTGCGACGGAGTTGAGCGGCGATTTCGGTAATGGTCATGCCCGACACGAACAGGCGCACGACCTCCAGTTCCCGCTTGGACAGAATCACGCTGCGCTGCTGCCCGCTGCTGCTGAGACCCATGCTGTCGAGCGCGGCCTTCACCGAAGGACCGAGGTACTCCTGTCCGCGCATCACGTGTTGAATCGCCCAGCCGATGTGATTCATGTCGTCGGCCTTGTTGATGATGGACATCACGCCCACTTCGCGCAAACGTTTGAGCAAGGCCGGATTTTCGAGCATGGTCAGTACGACGAGCTTCACGCGCGGAAACTGCCGTCCGATATAGCCGAGCAAAGGCATGCCGTCGCCATAGGAGCCGCCGGGCATGGCGAGATCCGTGACGAGGACGTCGCAGGGCGACTTCTGCAGTAGTTGGACGAGTTCCGTTGACTGGCGCGCCTGTCCGACAACGTCGACCTCGGGAAACTTGCTCAGCGCCTGTGCCGCGCCGAATAGAATCACCGGATGATCGTCTGCGATTACGACCTTTATTCGCTGGCTCATTTATATCTCCTGTAAATCGGTCGATTTGTTGCCGCGCGAATCTGCATCGAATTACTCATCTCTACGTTCTATAGAATCGGAAGTCATCGCCGTCAAGGCGCTTCGCACGTTACTACGTCAAAAACCGGTGAGCCTGCGAAGCGCCATCGGTTAAGTCTCAAGGAATCCAAGCTTTAATTCTTTGTTGCAATGTTAAACTGCAAGTTGCTACGAAGCGCATCACTGAGACAAAAAACATCGTTGCAGCCAGCGAAACGCTGCTATATGGCGAAACGATACTGACAGGAGTTCAGCTTATGCGCCTCACCGGCCGACGCGTGAGTTCGACTGGCCACGTCGCATCAGTACTGTTGTTCGCCTTAATGGCGGTGGTTTGCTCGAATTCCCGCGAGGCCGCCGCCGATCCCGCCTTCTCCGTCTCCAGCACGGATCTCGCGCCCGGCAGGCCCGTCGGGCGCGATCTGCTTTTCGATCAATCCGAGTGCAAGGGCGGCAATCGCTCGCCGCAGATTGCCTGGCGCGGCGCGCCACCGAACACACGCAGCTTCGCCGTGACGATTTTTGACGCCGACGCGCCCGGACGCGGCTGGTGGCACTGGGCGGTCGCGGGCATCCCGGCGGGCACGGACCGGTTGCCGAACAACGCGAGCGCATCGGGCGCGCTGCGCAAAATGGGCGCGATCGAGGCGCGCAACGACTGGGACACCGACGGCTACGGCGGCCCCTGCCCGCCACCCGGCAAGCCGCACCGCTACATCGTGACCATCTACGCGCTCGACAGCGCCGATCTGCGGCTGCGCCAAGGCACGCCCGCGCTGATGTTCGAGCACGAAATCCGCACGATGGCGATCGCCAGCGCGCACTTCACCTTCACCTACGGCCGTTAGCCCGACGTCCGGAACCGTGCGGTCGCGCCGGTAGGTCAAAAATTGTCTTTGCTAGACTGGCTGGGACCATCCGCAGGGCGCGCACGACGCGTGTGCCGCGGCGCGCGGCACGACCCGGGGACACCATGTCGAACATCATCATCGTTTATCACAGCGGTTACGGCCACACGAAGAAGGTCGCGGAAGCCGTGCTCGGCGGCGCCGCCGATGCCGGCGCGAGCGTGAAACTGATCGCCGTCGGCGAACTCGACGACGCGAGCTGGGCCGAACTCGACGCTGCCGACGCCATCGTTTTCGGCGCGCCGACCTACATGGGCGGGCCGTCCGCCGACTTCAAGAAGTTCGCCGACGCCAGTTCGAAGCCGTGGTTCGCGCAGAAATGGAAGGACAAGATCGCGGCCGGCTTCACCAACTCGGCCCATATGAACGGCGACAAATTCCTGACGATCTCGTATTTCGTCACGCTCGCGATGCAGCACGGCATGATCTGGGTCGGCACCGGCATGATGCCGTCGAACACGAAGGCGGCCACGCGCAACGATCTGAACTTCGTCGGCGGTTTTTCGGGGCTGCTCACGCAATCGCCCGCGGACGCCTCTCCTGATGAAGCGCCGCCGCCCGGCGATCTGGAGACGGCGAAGGTGTTCGGCGCGCGCATCGCGGAAGTGACGGCGCGCTGGCTTGGCGACATCGGACATCAACCCGCCTCCAAATCGCCTTAAACTATCGGTTTTGCGGCGAGCGCCCGCACGAACCAGCGAGATCGAGATGACCACGAAAGTATTTGTCGACGGACAGGAAGGCACCACCGGCCTGAAGATTTTCGAATATCTGTCGCAGCGCCGTGACATCGAAGTGTTGCGAATCGAGGAAGCGCGGCGCAAGGACATCGAGGAGCGCCGCCGGCTCATCAACACATCGGACGTGACGTTCCTGTGTCTGCCGGATGTCGCGTCGCGCGAGTCGGTATCGCTCGTCGCGCCGGATAACGCGCGCACCGTGATGATCGACGCCAGCACCGCATTTCGCACACAGGACGACTGGGCGTATGGGCTGCCGGAGCTGTCGCGCGCGCAACGCGAACGTCTGCGCACTGCAAAGCGCATCGCGGTGCCGGGCTGCCACGCGTCGGCGTTCGTGCTGTCGTTGCGACCGCTCGTCGCGGGCGGCCTCATTCCCGCCGATTTCGACGCCCACGCCTACTCGATCACCGGCTACAGCGGCGGCGGCAAGAAAATGATCGCGGAGTACGAAGCGGGCGGCAACGAGAAGCTCATGAGCCCGCGCCCCTACGCGCTCGGCCTCACGCACAAGCATCTGCCGGAAATGTCGGTGCACACGGGGCTGAAGCGCGCGCCGCTTTTCACGCCGATCGTCGGCCCGTTCCTGAAGGGTCTCGCCGTGACGACGTATTTCTCGCCCGCCCAGCTCGCGCGCCCGGCGAAGCCGCAGGACGTGCGGGACATGCTGGCCGAGTACTACAACAACGAGCCGTTCGTGCGCGTGATGCCGTTCGAAGCAGAAAGCAATCTCGACGCCGGTTTCTTCGACGTCCAGGCCTGCAACGAGACGAATCGCGTCGATATCTTCGTCTTTGGCAACGAAGAGCGTTTCGTGACGGTCGCGCGCCTCGATAATCTGGGCAAAGGCGCGTCTGGCGCGGCGATTCAGTGCATGAATCTGGCGATTGGCGCCGCCGAGGAAACGGGTCTAGCGCGCTGAGCGCGGTTTCGTCCGAGCGTGAAAGGCCGGTTCGCTTCGCTGCGGACCGGCCTTTTTTGCGTCTGCCGATGCAGGGCAGCATCGAAACATAAGGACGAAAAAAAGCCCGCCAAGCTGGCGGGCTGAATCCATATCAGTGGAGACATGGAGGAGACAGGAGTGAATATACCAAGAAGATTGGTGCGTTGCAACATCGCGTGATGCGACATGCCGACTCGATGCCCGATCGAAGCTCAGGGCTGCATCGTCGAGAGAATGAATTGCAGTTGATCCGCTGAAATCGGCTTGACGAGATGGACGTCGAAACCAGCGTCGAGCGTCATTTCGCGATGCTGCGGCTGGCCCCAGCCCGTCAGCGCGACGAGCATCATCGCGGAACCGTTCGGCAGCTTGCGCAGCGCGCGCGCCGCGCCGAGGCCGTCGACGAGCGGCATGCCCAGATCGAGAATCACGACTTCGGGATCGAACTGCGCGGCGACGTCCACGGCCTGCGCGCCATTCGCCGCGAGCGCGACTTCGTAGCCCATGCCGGTCAACAGATTCGCGAGGCCGGCGAGCGCATCGTCGTCGTCATCGGCTATAAGGATGCGCTTGCTCACGATGGCCTCACCGGGAACCGTAGATCTCGAGTTTCAGCTTGTTCGATCCTGCCTGCGCCGCCGCGATCTCCGTGCGCGCGCCGCGTGCGCCCAGGTAGAAATGCTGGCGCGCGGGCGAATTCTGATCGTGCGTCGCGTCGGGCAGGCACGAAGCGATATCGGCTGCAACGCTCTGCAGCGCGTCGGCACCCGAGCTGCCATGCGGCGTCCACGTGCATCGATAGTTGCTTTGCGTCGCGGCGCACTGCGCGTCGTCGCCATAAGGCAGCGCGACCGGGCGGCCGTCGAATGCGGAAAGCGATGAAAAACCCGGCGCGGCCGCGACGATGCGCTTGAGCGCATCGCAAGGGCTCGGTGTATCGTCGGCGCGCGCGCCAGTCGTCGCCACCAGGCCCATGCAAAGCAGAAGGAGCGCGGCGCGAGCGACACGTCGGCCAAACGGATACATGAGGCGTCTCCTTTTCAGCGTTCTTCTTGTTATCCGCGATCCGCGATGTGCGCGACTATGCGCCCAAAGCCCGCGCAAGTATGTTCGAAAGCGAGTGAAGCACTGTAAGCGGAGCAAATCACGCACCCGTTCGTGCAGACGTTTGCGGAATCAGCGGCGCACGAGCGCCATCATCGCGCCGAATCCGACGAACACGCCGCCCGTCAGCCGGTTGAACGCCTGCGCGACGTTCGCGCTCTTCAGCTTGTCGCCGATACGCGCGCCGAGTCCCGCATACACCGCGTACCAGCTCACTTCGATGATGGCGAACGTCGACACGAGCACGGCGAATTGCGGCAGCACCGGCCGGTTTGCGTCGATGAACTGCGGCAGCAGCGCCGCCGCGAAAAGGATCGCCTTCGGATTGCTGCTCGCGACGAAAAAGCCGTTGCGAAACAGCGTGATGCGCGGGGCGACGTGTGCGGCGCCGCTATCGTCGCGGATATCGATCGCGCTCGCTTTCGCGCGCCAGCTTTTCACGCCCAGCCAGACGAGATAGGCCGCGCCGGTCAGACGCAGCGTGTCGAAGAGACGCGGCCACGCGTCGAGAAACACGCCCAGTCCCGCCGCCGATATCGACAACATGACGACGAGCGCCGTCAGACACCCGGCCATGGTGGCCGTCGAGCGGCGAAAGCCGTGCCGCGCGCCGTGCGTCATCACGAGCAGCATGTTGGGACCGGGAATCGCGGAAACGACGAAAACAGTGGCGACGAACAGCCACCATAGATGCAGGCTCATTGCGGCGTGACGAGGAAGAAGGCGGGATTGGCATTATGCCGTTCGCCCGTCTCCGCCTCGACACCGATTTACGATCTGCAATCTACGATTCGCGCCCGGCGCGGCGCGCCGCCACCTGACCGAGCACGGCGAAATCCTTCTCGCCGTCGCCGTGGGCGAGCGCATCGACCAGGTTGTCGCGCACGACGCTCGCCACCGGCAGCGGCACGTTGACGGCATCGCCCGCGGCGATAGCGAGGCGCACGTCTTTCAGTCCGAGACGCGCCTTGAACAGCGCGGGCTCGTAGCGGCGTTCGGCGATCATCTTCCCGTAGCCTTGGTACACCGGCCCCGGAAACAGCGAATTCGTGATGACGTCGAGCAGCGTCTGCGATTCGATGCCGTGGCCGCTCACGAGCGCCGCCGCCTCGCCGAAGCTCTCGATCGCCGATGCCAGCATGAAATTCGCCGCGAGCTTGAGCACGTTCGCGTGCTGCGGCTCGCTGCCGACGCGCCAGGTTTTCTGGCCGAGCGCATCGAGCACGGGCTGCACGCGGTCGATCGACTCGCTCGCGCCTGCCGCGAGGATGTTGAGCTTGCCCGCCGCCGCGACGTCCGGCCGCCCGAGCACCGGCGCGGCGACATACGCGACGCCGTGCTGCGCGTGCAGTTCGGCGAGTTCGAGTGCGAGCGCGGCCGAAATCGTCGCCATGTTGACGTGCACGAGGCCCTTCGGCGCGTGCTTGAGCAGGCCGCCATCGACGAGCACCGAACGCAGCGCGTGATCGTCGGCGAGCATTGAAAACGCGGCGTCGCCGGCGAACGCCTGCTCGGGCGTATCGACCACCGACGCGCCCTGATCCGCGAGCGCGCGTGTCTTGTCACGCGAACGGTTCCAGACGCGCACCGTGTGTCCCGCCTTGAGCGCGCGCTCCGCCATCGCGCCGCCCATTTCTCCCAGTCCGATGAATCCGATATCCATGTTGAGTTGCTCCTTGAACGTCTGCGCAGTAAAGCACATCGACGCAAAGCGCGCAGAAGCGTGCAATGCCATACTGCTGCATGGTCAAGGCGCGCTTTCACTTCCATCGCGAACTGAACGATTTCCTCGCTCGATCCCTGCGCGGACATACGTTCGCGTGCGCGTGCGCGAAGTCTTCGACGACCAAGCACATGATCGAAGCGCTCGGCGTGCCGCACACGGAAGTCGATCTGATCGTGAAGAACGGCCGCGCGGTCGGCTTCGATGCCCCGATCGAGCCGGACGATCTCATCGAGGTTTATCCCGCGCATCACGCGCCTGCCGGCATGAAAAGCGGCGCGTTGCTGCTGCGTCCGCCGGTCGATGTAGCCGGCCTGCGTTTCATCGCCGATGCGCATCTCGGCGGGCTCGCGCAACTGCTGCGGCTCGCGGGTTTCGATACGCGTTACGACAACAATTTCCCCGACGACGAAATCGAACAGCTCTCGCAAGACGAGGCGCGCATCGTGCTCACGCGCGATCGTGAATTGCTCAAGCGTCGCGCCGTGCTGCGCGGATGCTACGTGCGCGCGCTTCAGGCCGACGGCCAGTTCCGCGAAGTATCGGAACGCTTCGATCTTGCGCCGCACGTGCGCGCGTTCCGTCTCTGCCTGATGTGCAACGCGCCGTTGCGTGCGGCGGCGCCCGGCGAAATCGATGGCCGCGTGCCCGAGGGCGTGCGCGAGCGGCATGCGCGCTTCGTGACGTGCGACGTGTGTCGTCGCGTGTTCTGGGAAGGCTCGCACTGGCGGCGCATGCGCGCGCGTATCGATGCGCTCGCGGAGGCGGGTCGCTAGTTCCGTACAATATCGGGCTGGCAATCAATCGTCGCATCGGAGCATCGCGTGAACAAATTCGAACTGGAACAGAACAAGGCATTCAAACTCGCCAACGACCTGAAGCAAGGCGGCCGTGGACGCATGGCCGCAGCGGATGCGCAGAAGGTCGACCGGCGCGAACAGCGCAAGCTCGATCAGGCGAAAGGGCTCGTGCCGTTCGCATGCAAGCTCGATGAAAAGCTCGTCAGGCAGTTGAAGGAGCGCGCCGAGGCGCACGAAGGCGGCATGACGGAAGTACTGGCGGAGTTGCTGGTGAAGGCGGGGTTGGAGCGGTAAGGGTCAGGTGTCGGCATAGTGGCCGCGGCAGCGAACGATGACAAGATGATCGTCCGTGACGCCGTACACGAGGCGGTTCCTATCATCTATACGACGCGACCACGCTCTCTCGCGCTTCAGCGGCTCGGGCTTGCCCGTTCCCGTGAACGGGCTGCGGCAGCATTCGTTGATCAAGCCCGTCAGCTTCTCGAAAATCTTCGCATCCGAGCCGCGCCACTGATGATAGTCGCTCCAGCTCGGCATCAGAAATTTCACTCCGCGCGCCATCATCCGGCCTGCTTTGTTCGTTTCGCAAACATGTTGCGGAACATATCGAAAAACGACGATTTCGGTGTTCGCGTTCTACGCTCGCGCCGGGCATTGTCGTCTTCAAGATCTGCCGGCGTCAGGAACCTGACGCCCTGCGCTTCCATCAAGTCGAACGTCTCATCGACTGCCCGGCGGCAAAGCTCGTTTTCGACCTCCTGAAGCCGGGCGACAAATAGCGCCATCCTGTCCTTCGAAACAACGACGAGCTTCTGCGAATTCAGCAGCGGCATCTCGCCCCACTCGCTCCCCAACCTCCCCGCTGCCCGCGCCGCCTCATACTTCCGCTCGATTAATTCAACCATCCTAACCATTTTCCGCCCTCGCAGTTGACCGACGATGGACCGATTATGACCGCCAACGCACGCGTCACACCACTCGTCCGAACGGATTAGGACGATTCGCCCGCGCGCGCCTCGGCTTCTGTCTAGCGCGTGAAGTCCCGCGCTTCGTCGACGTCCGCATGCCGCGTCGCCGGAATGCACGCCACCGCGATCAGCGACAGCACGAGACCGCCCATCACATAGAAGACGGGCGCGAGTTGCGCCTCCGTCACGCGGATGAGCCACGTCACGATGAACTGCCCGAAGCCGCCGAAGATCATCACGGCGATGTTGTACGCGAGCGATAGCCCTGTCGAACGCACATGCGCCGGAAACAATTCGGCGATGAGCGCGCCGAACGGCCCGTAGTACCCGGACAGCGCAACCGACAGCAACGCCTGCACGACGATCAGCCGCATCACGCTCGGCTCCGCCGCGAGCCACGCGAAGAGCGGATAGATGATGACGAGCGTGATCGCGAGCGACCACAGCGACAGACCTTTGCGCCCGATGCGATCCGACCACGCGCCCGCGACCGGCGAAAGCACCGTGAGCAGAAGATTGCCGACGATCAGCGCCGTGAACGACTGGCCGAATGGCAGCTTCAACTGCTTGACGGCGAACGTCGGCAGATAGGCGATCAGCACGTAGACGCTCACCGTCAGCGCAATCACCGAGCCGAGCCCGCACAGCACTTCGCGGCCATGCGTGCTGAAGACTTCGCCGAGCGTCGCGCGGCGCGCGGTTTTCTTCGCGTGCAGGAACGCTTCGGTATCGGCCATGTTGCGGCGAATGTACAGTCCGATCGGCCCAATGATGAGACCGAAGATGAACGGCACGCGCCAGCCCCACGCATCGAGGGCTTCGGGCGACAGTCCACGCGAAATCGCCGAGCCGACGATTGCGCCGAGCAACAGCGACGCCGCCTGGCTCGCCATCTGGAAGCTGCCATAGAGGCCGCGCTTCGAGAACGGCGCCGCTTCGATCAGGAGCGCGGTCGAGCTGCCGAACTCGCCGCCCGCGGAAAACCCTTGCAGCAGCCGCGCGAACACGATGACGAGCGGCGCGCCGATGCCGATCGCGGAATACGGCGGCGCAATCGCCAGGAGAAAGATGCCGAGCGTCATCAGCCCGATGACGAGCGTCAGCGCCGCCTTGCGCCCTGCGCGATCCGCATAGAGACCGAGCACAATGCCGCCGACCGGCCGCATCACGAACGCGACGCCGAAGGTTGCGGTGGTCAGAAGAATCGACGAATAATCGCTGCTGCCCGGAAAGAACAAACGGGCGATGACCACCGTCATGAAGCCGAACACGGTGAAGTCGTACCACTCCAGCGCGTTGCCGATGACCGCCGCCGTCACGGCGCGCGCGTTCAATGCTCTTCCTGGCATGCGATCCCCTGGGTCATTGCTCGGGTGTCCGCGCTGTAAAGATGCGCACGCGCGGCTCTTTTTGCCTTGGCGAGTGTAAAGACGGTTTTTCTCCCGATCAAGCGAATTGCGCACGAAAAAAAGCGCGCCGGGCCGCCTGGCCGGGCGCGCTTTCTTTCGACGTCGGTCGCGCTTATGCCTTCTTCACATACGCGCTGCACCAGCCCTTCGATGCGACCTGCTTGTTGCTGAACATCGGGCACGGCGCGTAGGGATCGCTCGCCTTGCCTTGATAAAACTGACAGTTGCCGCAATCCTGGCCGGCGGCGTACTTCGCGAACTTCGCCTTGTCGACCTTGCTCGCGTCTTCCTTGTAGCCGAGGGCTTGCGCGGTAGGGTCGCTTTCCGCGACTTTAGGTGCATCGGCGGCGAATGCGGCCTTCGAGCCGAGCGCGAACGTCGATGCGACGCCCACGCTGGTAATGAGAAACGTGCGACGTGATGTCTTCATGGTGACTCGCTCCATGTTGTATTGGGGGAAAAGCGCCGTTCTTCGCGACGGCGATATCCGAGCATAGCAATCTGAAAGCGAGTCGACGACGTCAAATGTTAGAGATAAGCGACGGCGGAACGTCGCATGCCGGTCAGCGCGCCATGTCGGCGACGCGTTCGCCGATCGCGAGCGATGCCGTCAATCCGGGCGATTCGATGCCGAAGAGATTCACGAGCCCCGGCACGCCGTGCGCCGACTTGCCCTGGATCAGGAAATCCGCCGCCGCCTGGCCGGGGCCGGAGAGCTTCGGCCGGATGCCAGCGTAAGCGGGCTGCAGCGCGTCGTCGGGCAGGCCCGGCCAGTACGCGCGGATCGCGGCGTAGAAGGAATCGGCGCGGCGCGGATCGACATCGTAGTCGAGCGCCGGCACCCATTCGACGTCCGGGCCGAACTTCGCCTGCCCGCCGAGATCGATCGTCAGATGCACGCCGAGTCCGGCTTCGTTGGGCATCGGATAGATGAGCCGTTCGAACGGCGCGCGCCCGCTCACGCTGAAGTAATTTCCCTTCGCGAAGTAGAGCGGCGGCACGTGGCGATCGTCCAGTCCGCGAATGCGCCGCGCGATCTCGTTCGCGTGCAGCCCCGCGCTGTTGATGAGGAACGAGGCCCGCAAGCGCGCCGGCGAAGCGCCGCCCGTCTCGACGATGAAGCAGCCTTCGCGCGCATCGATCGATACGACCGGCGTATGGAACACGATGTTCGCGCCGTGATTCTCCGCCTCGCCCTGCAGCGCGAGCATGTACTGATGACTGTCGACGATGCCCGTGAGCGGCGACCACACCGCTTCGACGCACTGCAGTTGCGGCTCCATCTCTGCCGCCTGCGCGCCGCTGATGCGCACGAGCCCCGTCACGCGATTCTCGACGCCCTTCTGCTCCAGCGCCGCGAGCTGCGGCACCTGATTGCGCGCCGTCGCGACGAGCAATTTCCCGCATTGCCGGTGCGGCACGCCGTGCGCCTGACAGAACGCGTAGAGCATGTCGCGCCCGCGCACGCACAGTTCGGCCTTGAGCGATCCGCGCGGATAGTAGATGCCCGCGTGTATCACTTCACTGTTGCGCGAACTCGTCCCGATGCCGATACCCTCGCCCGCCTCCAGCACGATGACTTCGCGCCCGCGCTGGGCCAACGCGCGCGCGATCGCCAGCCCGACGGCGCCCGCTCCGATTACTACGCACTCGATCCGATCCATGTCTTCTTCCGCGGCAGAGTTGTCCCAACTATTTTACGTTCGGGACTATTGCGCGATACACAACAAACCCACATGGATTGCATCGTTTTCCGGTGCAATTCGGAAAAAGGCAAGAATCTGGCCGCCAGATGTCGAAAATGCCAGGTTTTCGCGGCTTTTTTGGCAATCCCAGAAAGCGCGCGGCTCAGAAACCGATCGCTTTTTTTCGGGAATTACGGTCGATCTGAATGTCGCGCGCCTCCACGCGATGTCGTCCGTCGATGCGCGCGTTGCCGAACGCATTGAGCATCGCGCGCCGCATGCCGCGCGGCGACGCTTGCGTGAGCGCGTCGAGCGGCGCGTCACCAAGCGTTTCCGGGAAGCGCGCGCCCCACGCGTGCGCGTTGCGGATTTGAGCGTAAATCGACTGCGCGATGCGCCGCGCGCCGTCGCGATCCGGCGCGGGAATTTCGTAGACGTTCATGCGGTTCATGAGCGGCTCGGGGATCGCGCGCGCGTCGTTGGCCGTCGCGATCCAGACGACGTTGCCCGCGTTGATCGGCACTTCGGCGAATTCATCGACGAAAGTCTGCGCCGTGTCGTGCTCCAGGAGCGCGTAGAGCGCGCCGAGCGGATCGTATTGCGCGTCGCCGGTGGCCTTGTCGATTTCATCGACGGTGATGACGGGATTTGCGTAGCTGCCGTTCACCAGTGCGTCGAAAACCTTGCCCGGCTTGGCGTTGCGCCATTGCGACGACGCGCCCGAGAGAATCCAGCCCGCCGTCAGCGAACTCATCGCGACGTAATGGCTCGACGTGCCGAGCAGCCGCGCAAGCTGCTTCGCGAAATGTGTCTTGCCGATGCCCGGCTCGCCGAGCAGAAGCATTGGCATGAGTTCGAGGCGGTCGTCGGTTTCGAGGCACAGCGCGATCTGCTTGCGGATATCGGCGAGCGGTTCTTCGAAATTCGGCAGGTCCGCGACGAGGTCGTCGACCGACGGCATGCGGTTCGGCTTCACGCAAAAACGCAGATTGCCCACCTTGAGCATCTTTTCGTAGATGGCGCGCAAGGCGTCGCTCGCGCCTTCGGACAAATCGTTGAGCGCGGATTCCACGTCGTCGAGACTGTAGACCTTGCTGAACGATGCCACCGCGAGCTCTTGTTTGACCACGGCTGTCGTCATGTCACACCCCGTCATTTTTTATGGTCGACGAGTCCAGTGTATCGACGCCAAAACCGCGCGCAAGCGAGCAGTCGAACGCGTGTGCTGCTAATCGGGACGCGCTAGTATCATCGTCGGGCCGATGCGGCGAGCGGGTTCGAAACCTGCTTTGTCTCGCACAATAATGTGTTTCGCGGGCCGGCTGAACCGGGTCCGCACGGCCGTGTCACAAGGAAGTCGCCGAGGAACGCCGATCCCGCGGCCGCGCAAGACGCGCCGCCATCCGAACAGTCCGCGCGCAGGAGCCGCTTTGATGCATACACCGATACGCACCGCCTTTCTGAACGCAGCACTCGTGACGGGCGCATTTTTCGCCACGTCCGGCGCGTACGCGCAGACTCCGCCATCGCAGCCGGTGACGTGGGAATTGCAGGTCGTGCGCGACGGGCAACAGATCGACACGTTTTCTGGCACGACGAACGTCGGCCAGGCGCGCACCGACACGCACCACAACAAGGTGCAGAACCGCGTCGGCTGCGCGGATCAGGCGGCGGGCGAAATCGATCTGCAACGCACGATCACCATTTCGCCGACCCACGCGAGCGCCGACGACATCACGCTCGCCATCGACGCGCAGGAAACCTTGCAGGACGACAGTTCGCGCGCCTCGCCGTCCGGCTGCAAGCTGCCGCCGGTGCCGCGTCAGGTGAGCGGATCGCATCCGGGGCTCGTGCTGAAGCCGGGCGAATGGGGACAATGGCAGATCATCGACAGCAATCCGTCGCTCGCGTATCGGGTGCGCGCGAGTGTGGGCGCGTCGACGGCGGCGCAATGACAACCGCGGTGACGTAGACTCGAGAGGCCGCCGCTCTAGACCAAGAACGCATGCGAAATCCAGAACATCTTCCGCCAGGCCCATCCGCGCATCCGGCCACGCCGGATTTCACCGCGGTCAGCTGGAATCTCCACAAGGGCCGTTCGCCCCTCGGCCTGCGCGCGTGGAACGCGATGCAGCGGTGGGTTCAGTCCACCAACGCCGATGTCTATTTCCTTCAGGAAGCGATGGCGCGGCGCATGCCGCAGCCCGTGCTCGCGAGCGGCTTCGGCAATCCGCTGAGCGCGCCGCTCGATGACGTCTGGCATTGCCAGGCGACGGAAATCGCCACGGCGCTCGAATTGCAGATCGCGCTCGGGCCGAACGTGTTCAAGCCGTCGTGGCGGCACGGCAACGCGATTCTCTCGCCGCATCCGCTCGATCTGTCCGGACGTTGGGACATCTCGGCGCATCGCTTCGAGAAGCGCGGCCTGCTGGTCGCGCGCGCGACCTTCGCCGGCCAGTCGATCACCTTGCTGTGCGCACATCTTGCGTTGACGCGTCAGGCGCGGCTGCGTCAGATGAACTGGATCGCGCACTGGATCGCGAAGGAAGCGCCGGAAGGTCCGCTCATGCTGGCGGGCGATTTCAACGACTGGCGCAACGATTCCGTGCCGCTTTTCGGCGAACTCGGCATGAGCGAGGTCGCCACCATGCTTGGCGAATCGGGCCGCACCTTCCCGGCGTTTTCACCGGCGCTCGCCCTCGACAAAATGTTCGTGCGCGGTCTGAGGCCCGTCGAATGGATCGTGCCGACGCAGGACACCGCCTGGCTGTCCGATCACCTGCCGTATATGGCGAAGCTGCGCGTCGAATAAGCGCGCTCAGGGTTTCGCGAGCAGCGCTTCCAGATCGGCGATGGTGACGGGCTTCGTCAGATGATGATCGAAGCCCGCGTCGAGCGCATTCTGACGATCGGCGTCGCTGCCCCAGCCGGTCAGCGCGAGCAGCAGCGCGCCGCGAGTCGCATCGCGCTTGCGCATTTCCCGCGCGACATCGAAGCCGCTCATGCCCGGCAAACCGATATCGAGGACGACCACTTCCGGCCGGAAATCATCGACCGATGCGAGCGCGCGCGGGCCGTCGTGCTCGGTGCGCACTTCGTGGCCGAGCGCTTCGAGCAGCATCGAGATGGCAAGCGCCGCATCGACGCTGTCGTCGACGAGCAGGATGCGGCGGCGCTGCGCCGCGCCGCCGCTTGCTTCGGCGGTCGTGTTCATGCGTTTTCCCCGAGAGTCCTTGCCGTGCGAGCGTTGGAACGATGTGCATGTTCCGGCCCTCGTGCGGCTTTATTGAGATAGATGGGGGAATGTAGCACAGCGTCCCGCCGGCCAAGAAACGATCCGCAAGCACGACGCGCGGCGCCTCTGCTATCGTGAAAGCTTCACCGCCGCCTTTTTGCGTGCTTCCTTCATGTTCGATCTCTTCGACGACATTCCCAAGCCCGACATCGCGTGGCATCCGGACTGGATCGCCGCCGACGAAGGCTCCGATCTCATGGGCGCGCTGATCGCCGAAGTCGCCTGGCAGCAGGACACGATGACGACGCCCGGCGGCCGCGTATCCTTGCCGCGCCTCACCGCATGGCAGGGCGAACCGGACGCGGTCTATGTCTACTCCGGCATCCGCAATGTTCCGCAGCCGTGGACGCCCGCCGTCGCGCAACTGCGCGCGCGGGCCGAAGCCGCGTGCGAGGCGCGCTTCAACAGCGTGCTGCTGAACCGCTATCGCAGCGGACTCGACAGCATGGGCTGGCACGCCGACAAGGAACGCGAGCTCGGGCCGGAGCCGGTCATCGCATCGGTGAGTCTCGGCGCGACGCGCACCTTCGAGTTCCGCCACGCGCGCACGCACGCGACACACACGCTCGTGCTCACGCACGGCAGCCTGCTCGTGATGCGCGGCCGCACGCAACGCGAATGGGTGCATCGTGTGCCGAAGGAAGCCGGCGCGCGCGGGGAGCGCATCAATCTCACATTCCGCTGGGTCGATGCGTCGAAACGCAAGTAACCGTAAGTAACCGCGCTTACGGACGTTTCGCGACGAAGTCGATCTCCACGAGCGCATCGCGCGCGAGCCCGGTAACGCCGATGCACGTGCGCGCCGGCAGCGGCTTCGGCAGGAAATACGAGCGGTAGACGGCGTTCATCGCGTCGTAGTCGCGCTTGAATTCGGTCAGGAAGATACGCACGCTGACCACGTTGTCGAGCGTAAGGCCGACGCCGTTCAGCACGAGGATCAGGTTGTCCATCACACGACGCGTCTGTGCCGCGACGCCATCGGGCAACGGCGCGGAATCGTCGTCCGGATCGGTCGGCATCTGGCCGGTGAGGAACACCCAGCCGTCGGCTTCGGCCGCGTGCGAGAAAGGGCCGACGGGCGTCGGCGCGGCATCGACCATCGTGAATTTGGGCAACTGGGTCACTTCGTCTCCTTGTTGTGCGTTCTGGATCGAACAGGAACCGGCACGTTAGCGCGCCAAAATTGCGCGCGCGCCCGCGCCTCGTGCGAAGATGGCCCGGCTTACGAACACCTTCACGGACGCGCGGACGCAATGCTTCCCTACCCCATTCTCGTCGATGCCGTGTTGCGCATGCTGACCGCGATGCTGATCGGCTGCGTGATCGGCATCGATCGCGATCTGCACGGCAAGCCGACCGGCATGAAGACGCTCGGGCTCGTGTCGCTCGGCGCGTGTCTCGCGACGATGTGCGCGCAAGGCTTCTCGATGACGCTTTCCAACGACGCCGACGTCTCGCGCGCCGTGCAAGGCATCGTGACGGGCGTCGGCTTTCTCGGCGCGGGCGTGATCCTGCAGAATCCGCGCGAGAACCGCGTGCGCGGGCTGACCACGGCGGCCTCGATCTGGGTGACGGCGGCGGTCGGCATCGTCTGCGGGCTGGGTGTGTGGAGCGTCGCGTTCATCGCGATGATTCTGATGATCGCGTTGCTCACGGTCGGGCGCGTCATCGAAAAGCGGCTGTTGCGGCGCTGGATGAACAAACCGGCGGACGAGCGCCAGAAGTACGCCGACGTCGAAGAAATTTAAGCGATGGCGTCCGCGGCGGGCGCCTTCACGCGGTTGCGGCCCGCGACTTTCGCCGCGTAGAGCAGGCCGTCGGCGCGCGCCATCAGCGATGCGAGCGGCTCGCGCCCGTCCCAAGCCGCGATGCCCGCGCTGAAGGTGTAATGCAGCACGCCGCCGGGCACGGCGCACGGCGTCGCCTCGATGGTCTTGCGCAGACGCTCGACGAGCGCGGTCACTTCTCCGATCTGATGCGCCGTGCAAAAGAGACAAAACTCCTCGCCGCCGATACGCCCGAACGCGTCGCTCTCGCGGATGCGCGCCCGCACGATCGACGCGAAATGGCGCAGCACCTCGTCGCCCGCCGCGTGGCCGTATCGATCGTTCACGCTCTTGAAATGGTCCACGTCGACGACGGCCACGTACTCGCGCCGGCCTTCCACGGGCGCGCGCGCGAGCCGTTCCGCCGCGGTGGCGAGCAGCGCCTTGCGCGACAGCGCGCCGGTCAGATCATCGAAGCGCGCAAGGCGTTCGAGCCGTTGCGCGAGCCGGTCGTGCGCCATCATCACGAGACCGATGCACAACGACGGCAGCACGAGAATGCCGAGCGCGAGGAACGTGATTTGCATCACGCCGGGTTGCAGCAGCGAGCTTTGCGCGGGCGGCTGCACGACGTAGATCGCGCCGCGCACGGTATGGCCGAGCGCGCCGAGCGCCGCCGCGCCGGCGACGAACAGGTAGTTATAACGCGGCCTTTCCTTCGGACGTTCGATCAGCACGCGCCCGGCTATGGCGAGATCGCACGCGGCATGAAACGCCGACACGATCACCACGCGCATGTTCACATCGGGGACGACGTACGTGAAGTACACGATGCCCGCCATCACGACGAGCCACATGATCCAGCCCGCCCAGTGCTGCACGGGACGCATGCGCACGTCGAAGAAATCGTTGCAGCCTTCGTAGATGAGCAGGACGGTCGCGGCAAGCAACTGATTCGCCACGACGATGCCGAGCCACGCCGGCGCGACGTTCTGCACGGCGAACAGCACGAGCGAAACGATCGCGAGCACGTTCGCCCACAACCAGCGCGGCACGCCGTCGATCGCGTGCGAAAGCAGCGAAATCAGCACCAGTATCGAGAGAATGCTCGATAGCGCGGTGACGACGAGAATGCTGACGGGACTGAACATCGCTGAAAGTGGACGGGATAATGCTCGTGCCTGGCGAAGACGGCGCCGAACGCCGGCGCGGCGAGGTGATTCGCAAAAAAGGATTCGCGGCGAAAGAGCACGAGTATCCGACATCACCCAAGTGTTTACGACACGAATGCGCGCGGCCTGAACGCATCGATATGCGACACGGAGTCGCATCGCGCATGAAAAACGCGGCGCAACCCTCAGGCCCGCCGCGTCCATTTTCGCGATGCTCCGCGATTTACCAGTCGTGACGCTCGCGCCAGCGTTCCTCGCGGCGCATCTCGTGATGCCAGCGGCGCTCGCGCCATTCGTGACGGCGCCATTCGCGCTCACGCCAGCGCTCGTCGCGATCGCCGTATCCGTAATAGCCGACCGGCACTGCGGGCTGCGCGTACACCGGCACGCCGACGCCCACCGCGACATCGACATGCGCGTTCGCCGCGCCCGACATCGCAAGTCCCACGATCCCCGCCAACCCGATAGCCGCACCGAGAAGTTTCTTCTTCATGTCGCTTTCTCCTTGCACCGAGTGCTCTGTGAGTCACTGCAGTCTAGAAAGCGATGCCGGATACAGGTGCAACGGTCTTGCCAGAAAGGTAACGTCAGGTAACGGTCAGGCGCGCATTGTTAGCGCACGCGCTTGCCGGACGAATCGATGACGACTTCGCCATCCTCTTTCGTGAACGGTCCTTTCTGCGCTTCGGGCAGGATATCGAGCACGCGCTCCGAGGGACGGCACAGCCGCGCGCCCTTCGGCGTATCGACGAATGGACGGTTGATGAGGATCGGATGCGCGAGCATCGCGTCGATGAGTTGATCGTCGGTAAGGCTCGTGTCGTCGAGCCCGAGCTCGGCGTACGGCGTGCCTTTCTCGCGCAGCGCGTCGCGCACGGAAAGCCCCGCGCGCGCGATCAGCGCGACGAGCGTCTCGCGGCTCGGCGGATGCGTCAGATATTCGATTACGGCCGGTTCGATGCCCGCGTTCCGGATCAGTGCGAGCGTGTTGCGCGAGGTTCCGCACTTCGGATTGTGGTAGATGGTGACGGTCATGGTCGCGATGCCCCTGCGTTCGTGAGTTTTCGTGAGTGAGCGGAATGTACGCCTCGCATTCTAGAACCGATGCCATGCTGACGCGATCGACAGCCTCGCGCCACGAGCGCGACCCTATGCGGCGCGCGCGCTCGAATGTCCTGTTCATTCGCATGCGCGCGGCCTATAACGGAATGTGCAGCGCGGCACGCGTCTTCTGCGACTTGCGGCTCGCATCTGCCGGCAAGCGCACCGGCGCACCGTCTGCATCGCATACGAACAAGTCCGGCAACCCGCAGCGCAATCCGGCCGGGACCGGCGCCGATAAACGTTCGCCAGCGCGCCACGCGTGGCACATGCAGATTCATGCAGGTTTCGTGGCACGTTCCGTGCGGAACGACGATCCGAATCAGCGAACAGCGTTACGCGGTGTACACGCGAGCGCGCCCTTCCGATCAAGGAGTCAACATGAAATCACGCATCGCCATGGCGGCGCTCGCCGCCTCGTTACTCGCCACTGCGGGCCTCGCATCGGCCCAGCAAACCTACTATCGCACGGCGCAAGTGCCGGGACAGGCCACCGCCGACACCTGGACCGATCCGGGCGCGCCGCAGCAGAGCGCCATGCAAGACCAATCGGGCGACATGTCCTACGGCGGCTCGCCGATGACACACGGCGCGGCGGGCGCGACCACGATGGGCACGATGGACAGCGCGGCCTCCAGGCCATGCACGCGCGGGCCGCAATGCAACATCTTCTTCGGCCAGTAATTTTTTTGACTGCGCTAGCGCAGGTGCATGACCCGGCGCGTCCGCTTCGCACGATCGGACGCGCCTTCCCTTATTCAACGGAACGGCCCACATGCACCGCGACGCATTCATCGCACGTCTTGGCAGCGAAGGTTTCAACGAAGTCGTGACGGTCACGCGCGAGCCGAACGGTTCGCTCGATGTCCATGCGCATCCGTTCGAAGCGAAAGCGCTGATCCTCGAAGGCGACGTCACGATCCGCATCGGCGACGACGCTAACACTTATCGCGCGGGCGATATCTTTCATCTCACGGCGAACGTCGAGCATTCGGAGCAGTACGGTCCGCAAGGCGTGAGCTATCTCGTCGGCCGGAAGTAAGCGCGCCGATGGCCACCAGATCGAAGACCGCGCGCATTCGCGTCGGCATCGGCGGATGGACGTTCGAGCCGTGGCGCGGCACGTTCTATCCCGAAGACCTGGCGCAGAAACGCGAACTCGAATACGCGAGCCGCGCGCTGACTTCAATCGAAGTGAACGGCACGTTCTACGGTTCGCAGAAGCCCGCGACGTTCGTCAAATGGCGCGACGAAACGCCCGACGACTTCGTGTTTTCGCTCAAAGCGCCGCGCTATGCGACGAACCGGCGTGTGCTCGCCGAAGCGGGCGATACGATCGAGCGTTTTTTTGGCAGCGGCGTGCTCGAACTCGGCGACAAGCTCGGTCCGATCAACTGGCAGTTCGCGCCGACCAAGAAGTTCGATCCCGAGGACTTCGAGCGTTTTCTCGAACTGCTGCCTGCGAAGGTCGAGGGCCGCGCGATCCGTCATGCGATCGAAGTGCGGCACGAGAGTTTCTGCGATGCGGCGTTCGTCGCGCTCGCGCGGAAATACCGCGTTGCGATCGTGATGGCGGGCGATTCGAAGTATCCGCAAATCGCGGATGTGACCGCGCCGTTCGTCTACGCCCGCATCATGGGCACCACCGACAAGCAGGCGAAGGGCTACGCGAAGGCGGCGCTCGATCGCTGGGCGGAGCGCGCACAGATATGGGCGGCCGGCGGCCTGCCGGACGACTTGCAGACCTACGGCAAGGCGGCCGCGCCGAAAGCCGCATCGCGCGATGTGTTTCTCTACGTCATCAGCGGATTCAAGGAGCGCAATCCGGCCGCGGGCATCGCGCTCATCGAACGTTTGAAGAAGTAGAAGCGTCGGAAGCGTTCAGCGCACGAGACAAGGCTTCTTGTTGTCGAACTTCCAGTTCGGAATCAGGTATTGCATCGCGACGCCGTCATCGCGCGCGCCGAGTCCGTGCTGCTTGTAGAGTTCGTGCGCCTTCTCGACTTCGTCCATATCCAGCTCGATGCCCAGGCCCGGCGCCTCCGGCACCTTCACCTTGCCGCCGGCGATCTGCAGCGGATCGCGCGTCAGACGCTGGCCGTCTTGCCAGATCCAGTGCGTGTCGATCGCGGTGATCTTGCCGGGCGCGGCGGCGGCGACGTGCGTGAACATCGCGAGCGATACATCGAAGTGATTGTTCGAATGCGAGCCCCACGTCAGGCCCCAGTCGTTGCACATCTGCGCGACGCGCACCGAGCCTTGCATCGTCCAGAAATGCGGATCGGCGAGCGGGATATCGACGGATTGCAACTGGATCGCATGACCCATCTGACGCCAGTCGGTCGCGATCATGTTGGTGGCCGTCGGCAGGCCGGTCGCGCGGCGGAATTCCGCCATCACTTCGCGGCCCGAGTAGCCGTTTTCCGCGCCGCACGGATCTTCGGCGTAGGCCAGAACATCGTGTTTGTCGCGGCACAGGCGGATCGCTTCGGCCAATGACCACGCGCCGTTCGGATCGAGCGTCACGCGCGCCTGCGGGAAGCGTTCGGCGAGCGCCGTGACCGCTTCGATTTCCGCGTCGCCGGCGAGCACGCCGCCTTTGAGCTTGAAGTCGTTGAAACCGTAGCGCGCCTGCGCGGCTTCGGCGAGACGCACGACCGCTTCGGGCGTCAGCGCGACCTCGGTTCGCACGCGCTCCCAGTCGTCGCGGCCGTCCGCGCCCGACGCATAAGGGAGATCGGTCTTGTTGCGATCGCCGATGTAGAACAGATAGCCGAGCATTTCCACTTCGTCGCGCTGCTGGCCTTCGCCGAGCAAGGCCGCGACGGGCACGCCCAGATGCTTGCCGAGCAGATCGAGCAACGCGGCTTCGAGCGCGGTGACGGCGTGGATCGTCGTGCGCAGGTCGAAGGTTTGCAGGCCGCGTCCGCCCGCGTCGCGATCGGCGAAGTTCGTGCGGACCCGATTGAGCACCGCATGCAGATTGCCGATCGATTGCCCGACGACGAGCGCGCGGGCATCGTCGATCGTCTTGCGGATGTTCTCGCCGCCCGGCACTTCGCCGACGCCCGTGCTGCCCGCGCTGTCCGTCAGGATCACGACGTTGCGCGTGAAGAACGGGCCGTGCGCGCCGGAGAGATTCATCAACATGCTGTCGCGGCCCGCGACCGGCACGACGCGCAGTTCGGTGATTTTCGGAGTGTCGTTCGACATGAAAAATCCTTTGCAATAGAGATACGTTGTCTGATGACATTGTATGTTCATGCGCCGGTTTCGCCAACAACGCGTTTACCCTTGAGCGTTAGAGGCTTATCGGATACGGATCGGGCGAAGATTCCAGTTGCTGAAGCAGCGAGCGATTGAGTCATCTGACAACTCGTTTGCAATCGACAAAAAAGCCGGCTCGCGCCGGCTTCATCGTCCATCGTAGTAACGATCGCGTTACTTCGCCTTCTGCCCGATCTCGTGATTCGCCATGATTTCGAGCGCGCGCACCATGCCCGAATGATCCCAAGCCTTGCCGCCATGCGCGGCGCACGCGTTGAACAACTGCATGCACGTCGACGTATTCGGCAGCGCGACGCCGAGCGACTGCGCGGTCGCGAGCGCCAGATTCAGATCCTTCTGATGCAGTTCGATACGGAAGCCCGGGTTGAACGTGCGCTTGGTCATGCGCTCGCCGTGCACTTCGAGAATGCGCGACGACGCGAATCCGCCCATCAGCGCCGTGCGGACCTTCTCGGCATCGACGCCGGCTTTCGATGCGAGCAGCAGCGCTTCGCCGACCGCCTCGATCGTTGCCGCGACGATCACCTGATTGGCGACCTTGCAGACCTGTCCCGCGCCGACTTCGCCGATCAGTGAGATGTTCTTGCCCATCATGTCGAAGAGCGGCTTGACCTTGTCGAACGTGGCCTGCGCGCCGCCGACCATGATCGTGAGCGACGCGGCCTTTGCGCCGACTTCGCCGCCAGACACAGGCGCATCGAGATAATCGGCGCCCTTTTCGCGCACTTTCGCCGCGAACTCGCGCGTGGCGATCGGCGAAATCGAGCTCATGTCGACGACGATCTGTCCGCTCTTCAGCTTGCTCGCCACGCCGTTCTCGCCGAACAGCACGCGCTCGACGTCGGGCGTGTCCGGCACCATGATGAAGATGACTTCCGCGTTCCCGGCGACGGCCGCGGGGGAATCGCAGGCTGTCGCACCCGCGCCGGTCAGTTCGGCGGGCACACCGCTGCGCGTGAAAGCCGCGAGCTGGACGCCGTTCTTGAGAAGATTGGCCGCCATGGGATTGCCCATGATGCCCAGTCCGATGAAGCCTGCCTTTTGCATGTATCGCTCCTTGATATCACTGTTCGATTGTCGATGATCGATGCCGTCCCGTTGCGCGCCGCGCTCATTCCGGGATGAAGTGTTTCTTCACGCCCTGCGCGGCGTTTCTGAGCAGCCCGAGATCCGCGCACACGGCGACGAACGTGCTGCCGAGCGCCAGATAGCGCTCCGCGTCTTCCTGGACCGTCGCGAGAATGCCGCTCGGCTTGCCCGCCGCGTGCGCGCGCTCGAATACATGGGCGATGACCGCCTGCACGTCCGGATGGTTCGCATCGCCGATATGTCCGTACGACGCGGCAAGATCCGACGGGCCGACGAACAGCGCATCGATGCCCTCCACCGCGATGATCTCGTCGATCGCTTCGACCGCCGCGCGGCTTTCGATCTGCACCGCGACGCTGATGTTGTCGTTCGCGATCTGAAGATAGTTCGGCACCGTGCCGTAACGGTTGCCGCGGTGCCCGACCGATACGCCGCGTATGCCTTGGGGAGGATAGCGCGTCGAGGCGACGGCGCGCTCGGCGTCGGCGGCGCTGTCGACAAACGGAATCAGGAAGTTGACGAAGCCGCTGTCGAGCAACTTCTTGATGACGACGGCATCGTTCGCCTGCGGACGCACGACAGGCGCGCTCGGGCTGTCTTTCAGCGCCATCAGTTGCGGAATGAGCGTGAGCGCGTCATTGGGCGCGTGTTCGGCGTCGAGCAGCATCCAGTCGAATCCGACGACGCCGACAAGCTCGGTGGCGATCGGGCTTGCGAGCGACATCCAGCAGCCGATCAGCCGCTTGCGCTCCCGCAGTGACGTTCGGAAAGCGTTGGGCAGCGGTTGGTACGGTGACGAAGACGGCATGGTGTCTCCCTGTGATGACGGCGATCCGTGGAAAGCGGTTTTGTCCGATGTAGTTATCAGACGTCTTAACACAGAGTACTGCGAGTCGAGCGTGGTTCGACAGCGGCGTTAACCCTGACTTGCTTGATTTCTCGGCGGATCTGCGACCGCTTCGTCGTTCTTTCTCATACGATGTCTTATATCGAGGCACATCTATCCGTACGTTTGACGAATGCTGGCGTGGACAGCAAGATTCGTCGTCTGTCTCTCATAAGCACACAAACATGGCCAGTCTCACCGATAAAGTTGTCGCCACGCTTTCCGAAGATATCGAACGCGGTGTGCTGCGTCCCGGCGACAAGCTTCCTACTGAAGCCGCGTTGATGAAACAGTTGTCGGTGAGCCGCTCCGTCGTGCGGGAGGCGGTGTCGCGTCTGCAGGCCGCGAGCGTCGTGGAAACGCGGCATGGTGTCGGCACGTTCGTTCGCGCGCAGGAAGATCGCGAATCGGTGCGCCTGGCCGACGCGGACTTGTCGAATCTGCTCGACATCATGGCGATCATCGAGTTTCGCATCGATCTCGAAGGCGCAGCCGCCGCGCTCGCCGCCTCGCGTCGCACTGACGCGAATCTGCAGCAGATCGCGGCGGCGCTCGAACGCTTCGAGGCGCAACTCGCGAGCGGCAGTACGGATGTGCTGCAACACGACGTCGAGTTCCATTTGCAGATCGCGCGCGCGAGCGGTAATCGTTATTTCTATGATGTGCTCAGTCAGATGGGACGCGGCGTCAGTCCGCGCACGCGACTCGGCAAGGCGGAGATCGCCGAGCTCGATCAGATTGGACGCCTGCGCAATGTGCTCGACGAGCACAAGGCGATCTATCGCGCGATCGAGCGTCAGGATCCCGATGACGCGCGTGCGGCAATGCGATTGCATCTGAGCAACAGCCGGCAACGGTTGAGGCAAGTGCATGGCACGACGCCCGCGTAACGCTACGCTTTTGAGCAAGGCGGCCACGTTGCTTAAGTAAACAGAAGAGTTCGTATGTATACGTGGTAGTAGTTAACAAGCCTCCCGCATTTCAGTGGATAACTCATCGTGCGCGTTTCGCGTCAGGGACTTACCGCGTAAACAACTTCGGTATATCGGTTCCGGTTTCCGGCTGAACCTTGAACAACTATCGAGCGTCCGGAGCAAACGTCGAGTTATTCAGAAAGCGCCAACAGTAAACACAGCCGGCTGCCAACAAGGTTGTCCACAGGCGCGCGTACGCTCGCGCCGATCTTCATCTTTGTCGAGTTCGCCTGGAACCTCGGAATGCGCGGCTGTGGCTATCGTAGTAGCGCGTCACTGACCTCCGTGTCTTCAGGACTCGTCAGGTCGAGATCAAGAATATCGATGTAGATTAGTACACCGTTTCGATTTTTCGGCTGAGCGAGTGGCGTCGCGAATACGGGTAAAAAGCGTGTCACCGAGTCCGTTGCATCGATATCGGTGGCTTCTCGTCGCGCTAACGAAAAAGGTCCGCGTCTGCACGCGGACCTTTTGTCTTCTTCTTCAGAGCTTGCCGACGAACGCTTATTCCACCGTCACCGACTTCGCCAGGTTTCGCGGCTTGTCGACGTCCGTGCCGCGCGCGCACGCCGTGTGATACGCGAGCAACTGCAGCGGCACGATGTGCAGGATCGGCGACAGCGCTCCGTAGTGTTCCGGCATCCGGATGACATGAATGCCGTCTTCACTGACGATGCGCGTATCGGAATCCGCGAACACGTACAGCTCGCCGCCGCGCGCGCGCACTTCCTGCATGTTCGACTTCAGCTTTTCGAGCAGCGCGTCGTTCGGCGCGACGGTCACGACCGGCATCGCTTCGGTCACGAGCGCGAGCGGGCCGTGCTTCAATTCACCCGCCGGATACGCTTCCGCGTGGATGTACGAAATTTCCTTGAGCTTCAGCGCGCCTTCGAGCGCGATCGGATAGTGCAGGCCGCGTCCGAGGAAGAGCGCATTCTCCTTGCGCGCGAACTCTTCCGACCACGCGATGATCTGCGGCTCCAGCGCGAGCACGCTGTTCAGCGCGGCCGGCAAGTGGCGCAGTTGCGTGAAGTACGCGGCTTCCTGCTTCGCGTCGACGTGACCGCGCAACTTCGCGAGCGTCACCGCGAGCACGAAGAGGCCGACGAGCTGCGTCGTGAACGCCTTCGTCGATGCCACGCCGATTTCCGTTCCAGCGTGCGTGAGGAACGCCATTTCGGTCTGACGCACCATCGCGCTCGTCGCGACGTTGCATACCGCAAGCGTGTGCTTGTGACCGAGCGATTGCGCGTGCTTGAGCGCGGCGAGCGTATCGGCGGTTTCGCCCGATTG
Source organism: Caballeronia fortuita (assembly GCF_001544835.2). GTDB lineage: Bacteria > Pseudomonadota > Gammaproteobacteria > Burkholderiales > Burkholderiaceae > Caballeronia > Caballeronia fortuita. The sequence goes on from NZ_FCNX02000001.1 coordinate 39,324, forward strand.
CGAGATCGTGACGACGAGCGCCTTCGGGTTCGGCACCGACTCGCGATAGCGATACTCGCTCGCGATCTCGACCTGCGTCGGAATCTTCGCGATCGATTCGAGCCAGTATTTCGCCGTCACGCCCGAGTAGTAGCTCGTGCCGCACGCGAGAATCAGGATGCTGTCGACTTGCGAGAAGGCATCGCGCGCGGCATCGCCGAAGAGGCTCGCGCTGAACTCATCGGCTTGCGGAATCGTATCGGTGATCGCGCGCGGCTGCTCGAAGATTTCCTTCTGCATGAAGTGGCGATACGGCCCGAGTTCCACCGCGCCGCCGTACGCCGTCACGACGCGCACTTCGCGCTCGGCGGGCACGCCTTCACGATCGACGATTTTCACGCCTTCAAGACCGATCTCCACCACGTCGCCTTCTTCGAGGAACGCGAAGCGGTCGGTGCTGCCGGCAAGCGCCAGCGCATCGGATGCGAGGAAGTTCTCGCCCTCGCCCACACCGACGACGAGCGGCGAGCCCTGGCGCGCGCCCACCACCGTGTGCGGCTGGTTCTTGTGCATCACCGCGATCGCATATGCGCCGTGCAATTGCTTCACGGCCTCGCGCACGGTCTGGAACAGATCGCCGCGATACATGCTGTGGATCAGATGCGCGATGACTTCGGTATCGGTCTGCGAGACGAACTCGTAGCCTTTGCCCTTCAGCATTTCGCGCAGCGATTCGTAGTTCTCGATGATGCCGTTGTGCACGAGCGCGACGGCATCGCGCGAGAAGATCGGGTGCGCGTTGTCGGTGACGGGCGCGCCGTGCGTGGCCCAGCGCGTGTGCGCGATGCCGGTCATGCCGCCGAGATTGGTGTCGCGCACTTGCGCGTCGAGATCGGACACGCGCGCGACGCTGCGCGCGCGGCGCGGCTCGCCGTGACTCAGAACGGCCACGCCGCACGAGTCGTAGCCGCGATATTCGAGCCGGCGCAGGCCTTCGACCAGCACCGAGACGATGTTACGTTGCGCTACCGCGCCGACAATTCCGCACATGGACGTTCTTCCTCTGAAACTTGCATTCGAAAGCGCGATGCGGATAACACCGCGCGCGTTGGGCCAGATCTGACTGCCAGCCTTACGATTTCTTCTTCACCGGGCGCTTGTAGCCCGTCTTGCTGACCTGCGTCTTCTCGTTGAGCACGAGTTCGCCTTCTCCCACATCCTTCCATACCGTCGTGCCCGCCGCGATCGTCACGCCGCGGCCGACGCGCACCGGCGCGACCAGTTGCGTATCCGATCCGACGAACACGTCGTCTTCGATCACCGTCCGATGCTTGTTCGCGCCGTCGTAATTGCAGGTGATCGTGCCCGCGCCGATATTGACGCGCGCGCCGACATCCGAATCGCCGACATAGCTGAGATGGTTCGCCTTCGAGCCATGACCGAGCACCGCATTTTTCACTTCGACGAAATTGCCGACGTGCGCCTCATCGCCGAGCACGGCGCCCGGACGCAGCCGCGCGTACGGACCGAGCACGACGTTCGCGCCGGTCTTGCCGCCTTCGATATGCGTGTATGCATCGACACGCGTGCCCGCGCCGATATCGGCATCGCGGATCACGCAATTCGGGCCGATCGTCACGTTGTCCGCGAGCGTCACGCGCCCTTCGAACACGCAGTTCACGTCGATCGACACATCCGCGCCGCATTCGAGCGTGCCGCGCACGTCGATGCGCGCCGGGTCCATCAGCGTCACGCCGGCATCGAGCAACGCATTCGCGACGTTGCGCTGATGGATGCGCTCCAGTTCCGCGAGCTGAATCTTGCTGTTCACGCCGAGCGTTTCCCATTCGGCGTCCGGCTGCGCGGTCACGACTTCGACGCCCGCTTCGATCGCGCGCTCGACGACGTCCGTCAGATAGAACTCGCCCTGCGCGTTGTTGTTCTTCAGCGACGCGAGCCACGTTTCGAGCGTGCGCGTCGGCGTGATGACGATGCCGGTGTTGATCTCCGCGATGCGCCGCTCTTCTTCGCTCGCATCTTTCTGTTCGACGATCTTGCGTACCTTGCCGCCCGCGTCGCGCACGATGCGCCCGTAGCCGGCCGGATCGCTCACGTCGACCGTCAGCACGCCGTAGCGCTCGGCGCCCGCGGCATGGATCAGGCGTTCGAGCGTGCTTGCGCGCGTCAGCGGCACATCGCCGTACAGCACGAGCGTCGGCACCGACGGATCGAGCAGCGGCAGCGCCTGCTGAACGGCGTGCCCCGTGCCGAGCTGCTTGTCCTGCAGCGCGAACTGGACATCCGGCGCGCCGACGGCTTCGCGGACCTTGTCCGCGCCATGCCCGACGACGACGACGAGCCGCGTCGGCGACAGCGTGCGCGCCGTATCGATGACGTGCGCGAGCAGCGGTTTGCCCGCCAATGTATGGAGTACTTTCGGCAAGGCGGAGCGCATGCGCTTGCCCATGCCGGCCGCCAGAATCACGATATTCATCGCTGAAGCCTTGCTGGTATGACGAGCCGCCAATCTATCACGCGGCTCTTTGGCGCAATGCGGCGAATCCCACGTTGCGCCTTATTGGATAAAGGGTTACAGGTCGTCGAACTGCACAATTGAAACCGTACCGGACGATCCTGACGGTTCGGTTGCACACGGTTCCTCGTCGAACGCGATATCGCCCTGCGGATCGGCTTCGCCCGTCGCGCGCAATCCGGCGAACGGAAACAGTTTGCTGTCCATCAGATGCGACGGCACCACGTTCGACAGCGCACTGAACATGTTGTCCACGCGCCCCGGAAAGCGCTTGTCCCATTCGCGGACCAGCGCCTTCATTTCGGCGCGCTTCAGATTCGGCTGGCTGCCGCACAGGTTGCACGGGATGATCGGAAATTCGCGCAGCTCGGCGTACTTTTCCAGATCGACTTCCTTCACGTAAGCGAGCGGACGGATGACGACGTTCCTGCCGTCATCGGACTGCAGCTTGGGCGGCATGCCCTTCAGCTTGCCGCCATAGAACATGTTCAGCAGCAGCGTCTGGATGATGTCGTCGCGATGATGGCCGAGCGCGATCTTGGTCGCGCCGAGCTCGCCCGCGACGCGATACAGAATGCCGCGCCGCAGCCGCGAGCACAGCGAACATGTGGTCTTGCCTTCCGGCACGAGCCGCTTGACGATGCTGTACGTGTCCTGATTTTCGATGTGAAACGGAATATCGAGCTTGCTCAGATATTCCGGCAGCACGTGCTCCGGAAAGCCCGGCTGCTTCTGATCGAGATTGACGGCGACGATCTCGAAGTTGATCGGCGCGCGCTCGCGCAGGCGCATGAGGATGTCGAGCATCGCGTAGCTGTCCTTGCCGCCGGACAGGCACACCATGACCTTGTCGCCTTTCTCGATCATGTTGAAGTCGCCGATCGCCTCGCCGACCTGGCGCGCGATCCGCTTGAACAACTTGTTGTTCTCGTACGCTTCCTTCTGCTGGCGCTTCGTCATCGCCTCGCGTGCGGGCTTTTGCGGCTCGGCGGTTTCGGCTGCGCCTTCGATCGTGTCACGCGCGTTCATGCTCGTTCCTCTTTGATGCGGAAGACTTCGACGCCGACCGCGTCGCAGTCCGGATAGACATCGGGCTTTTCCGTCGATACGGCCACCGCACGCACGTTCGGATGCGCGAGCAGCGCGGCGGCGACGTCGTCGCACAGCGTTTCCTGCAAGTGGATGTGCCCGCGCTTCACGCGCTCGGCGATGGTTGCGCGCATGAAGTCGTAATCGACGACTTCGGCCAGCTTGTCCGCGACGGGCGTCGACAGCGCGAGCGGCACGTACAGCTCGACGTTGATGACGACGCGTTGCTCGCCGCGCTTCTCGAAGTCATGCACGCCGATGTTGATGCGCACTTCGTAGTTGCGCAGAAAAAGCCGCCGGCAATCGGTCAGCCGGGGATGCGAGAGTGCGGCAAGCATGTTGGTTCCAGTATTCAGTAGACGCGGTTCATGGCTTTTGCGCGCCGATCATGTACATGACGTCGCGCGGGCTCGGCACGAGATGCTGGCCGCCATCGACGACGAGCGTCGTGCCGGTCACGCCGTGCGCATTCGCGAGAAAGCACGCGGCTTGCGCGACGTCATCGACGGTCGATGCGCGATTCAGCGGCGTCACGCGATGCGCCGATTCGAACGACGCGGGCGTCTGTCCGGCGGAAATCAGCGTCAAGCCCGGCGCCAGCCCGACGACGCGCAGCTTCGGCCCCAGCGCCTGCGCGAGCGCGACGGTCGCGTTTTCGAGCGCGGCCTTCGTCAGCGTGTAGGACAGGTAGTCCGGATTCATGTTGTACAGCTTCTGATCCAGCACGTTGATGACGACGCCGCGTTGCGTGCCGTCATCGCGAGCGGCCTCGGGCGTGATCTCGTGCAGCATGCGCGTGAGCGTGAGCGGCGCGGCGACGTTGACGGCGGTCATTTCCAGCAGCTTCGCGTAGCCGAAGTCGGTCGCGGTGTCTTCGTCGAAACGCGATGCGCAGTTCACCACGCAATTCAACCCTCCGAACGCCTCGGCGCACGCTGGCACGAGCCGCGCGACTTCCGCTTCGACGCTCAAGTCCGCCTTGAGCGCGACCGAGCGCCGCCCGAGCGCCTCGATTTGCGCGACCGTCTCGCGCGCTTCGTGCCCGGAATGGCCAAAGTGCACGGCCACGTCCCAGCCCTGCCGCGCGAATTCCAGCGCAATGCCTTGCCCGATGCGCTTCGCCGCGCCGGTCACGAGCACGGCGCGAGCGCGCGAAACGGAACCGGAAGAGGGCGAATTGGGCGAAGAAAACGGCGTGGAAGCGCTCATTTACAATACTGGGATGAATCCGAAAGCCAGACAATCCGATAGTTTACCTGCTCCGGGCGCCGACGCGCTCGCCCAGTCCGAGGCGCTGACCGGTCTGATCCGCGAGCGCATCGCCGCGGCGGGCGGCTGGCTGCCGTTCGACCGATACATGGACCTCGCGCTCTACGCGCCCGGCCTCGGCTACTACAGCGGCGGAGCGACTAAATTCGGGCGTCGGGCGGAAGACGGCAGCGATTTCGTCACCGCGCCGGAACTGTCCCCGCTTTTTGCGACAACGCTCGCGCGGCCGATCGCACAAGCGTTGCAGCAAAGCGACACCCGGCACTTGATGGAGTTCGGCGCGGGCACCGGCAAGCTCGCGGCGGGCTTGTTGAATGCGCTCGCCGGTCTCGATGTCGCGTTCGACAGCTATTCGATCGTCGATCTTTCGGGCGAGTTGCGCGCGCGTCAGCGCGAGACCATCGAAAAGGAAGCGGGCTTGCATGCGTCGAAGGTGAAATGGCTGGACGCGTTGCCGGATGGTTTCGACGGCGTCGTGATCGGCAACGAGGTGCTCGACGCGATGCCGGTGCGCCTCGTCGTGCGCAAGCTCGGCGCATGGCACGAGCGCGGCGTCGTGGTGCTGAACGACCGGTTTGCCTTCGATGACCGGCCGATTGCGCGGGATGCGCAGATCGATTTGATCGATGCCGCTATCGACGAGGCGAACGACGAGCCTTTTGCCGAATACCTCACGGAGACGCACGAGGCCGCGCTCGCGTTCACCAAGACCGTTTGCACGATGCTTACGCGCGGCGCGGCGTTTTTCATCGATTACGGCTTTCCGCGACGCGAGTTCTACCACGCGCAGCGCGCGACGGGCACGTTGATGTGCCATTACCGGCATCGCGCGCATGCGGATGCGTTTCTGTACCCGGGATTGCAGGACATCACGGCGCATGTCGAGTTTACGGGTATCGCGGAAGCGGGCGTGGAGACGGGCGCGGATTTGCTCGGGTTCACGTCGCAGGCGCGGTTTCTGATGAACGCCGGCATCACCGATGTGTTGAGCGCGCTCGATCCCGCCGATGTGACGCGGTTTTTGCCAGCGGCGAATGCGGTGCAGAAGCTGCTGTCGGAAGCGGAGATGGGCGAGCTTTTCAAGGTGATTGCGTTCTCGCGCGGCATCGACGGGACGCTCGACGCGTTTTCCACCGGGGACCGGTCACATACGCTATGAGTGCGTCGATATGATCCGCTGGCTTCTTACCACGTTCATCGCGCTCGCGATTCTCTCAGGGTCGCTGCCTTGGTTGAAGAAGTTCGGGATCGGGCGGTTGCCCGGAGATTTCACTTTGCGGATTTTTGGGCGGGAATACTCGTTTCCGTTTATGTCTACGCTCGTCTTGTCGGTTCTGCTGTCGTTGATTGTTCGGGCGCTTTAAGGGTTTCTTGTCGTTGGATCCTGTATTCTTAGTGGTCTATTTGCGCTGCCCCTGTGCGGGGCGGCACCTACTTTCTTTGCTGCTGCAAAGAAAGTAGGCAAAGAAAGCAGCTTTTCAGGCCCGCGGTCACACGCACGTTGGGTAGTTCTCTCGTCCCAGGTGGCACTCGCCTAAAGAGTGCCCTCATTACAATCATCCGGCATGGCTCGCGCACGGTCCGCCGCCCGAAACCGTTAGGAGTGCTGGTTCAGCACGAAACAGTTCCGGCACAGCGCTTCGCGCTGCCGCCGGGTATGCAAGGGAAACCAATGTGTGGCGGACGCAGTGAGATGAAAGTGTTAGCAAAGAAGCGCGCGCAGACCCGATTGACCGATCGGCCGCGAAGCGGGCTGGAGCTATCTCGCGCTGTACCAAGTTGTTGGGTGATGCGATGTGGCAGACCGTGCGCGATCCAAGCCCGGTGATTGTGATGAGGGCACTCTTTACGCGAGTGCCACATAGGACGAGAGAACTACCCAAACTGCGTGTGACCGCGGGCCTGAAAAGCTGCTTTCTTTGGTTACTTTCTTTGCAGAAGCAAAGAAAGTGACTGCCGCCCCGCACAGGGGCAGCGCAAATAAACCCACACGAAAACGGGATCCGGCGATAGAGAAATCACCCCCCCAGAGCCTCTTTGACAGCCAAAACCCGCGCATCATGCACGGCATCCTTGATCCTGGAAGGTTCGGAAGCAAACCGCTCCGCCACAGCCCCCGCATCCACCGCCCGAGCGGCAACCAGCGCCTCCCGCAACCGCTCCGCCTGCGGATAAGCCTGCTGCTCCAGCCCGAGCCTCCCGCGCGCATCGGCGAGGCACGCCTGCAGTGCTTCAGCAAACCGCGCCGGCTTGCGCAACGCATCCGATCGCTCGAAGAGACGCACAAGCGCCGCCGGGCCCATCTCCATCACGCGATGGATATTGCCGTGCTCCCGCGCGACGAGCATCGCCAGATCGCGGCACTCGTTCGGCACGCGAAGACGCTCGCAAAGCGGCCGCAGTAAATCCACACTGCGCCCCTCATGGCCGATGTGCCGCGGCAAGATGTCCTCCGGCGTCGTCGCTTTGCCGAGATCGTGCGTGAGCGCCGCAAAACGCACCGGCAACGCGAATCCCTGCGACGCCGCATAGTCGAGCACCATCATCACGTGAACGCCGGTATCGACCTCCGGATGATAGTCAGCGCGCTGCGGCACGCCCCACAACGCATCCACTTCGGGAAGAATCCGCGCGAGCGCGCCGCAGCCGCGCAATACCTCGAACATGCGCGACGGCTTCTTCTCCATCAGCCCGCGCGACACTTCCTGCCACACGCGCTCGGGGACGAGCGCATCCACTTCGCCCGCCGCGACCATCCGCTTCATCAGCTCGGCGGTTTCGGGCGCGACATCGAAATCGGCAAAACGCGCGGCAAAACGCGCAAGCCGCAGAATGCGAACGGGGTCTTCGATGAACGCATCGCCGACATGTCTGAAGAGCTTGTTCTTCAAATCGCTGCGCCCGTCGAACGGATCGATCACGGGGCCGGTCAGCTCGCCCGCTGGCGTCACTTCGCGCGCCATCGCGTTGATCGTGAGATCGCGGCGCGCGAGATCCTCCTCTAGTGTGACATCGGGCGAATAGTAAAACTGAAAGCCGTGATAGCCCGCCGCCGTCTTGCGCTCGGTGCGCGCGAGCGCGTATTCCTCGTGCGTCTGCGGATGAAGAAACACGGGAAAATCTTTCCCCACCGGCCGATAACCCAGCGCCACCATCTGCTCGGGCGTCGCGCCCACGACGACATAATCGCGATCCACCACCGGCACGCCAAGCAGCTCATCGCGGATCGCGCCGCCGACCGCGTAGATGTTCATCGCGCTTCCTCGCGCGCGTCGTCGATCCACGCCGCGACCGCCGGCAGCGCCGTCACGCGCTTCGCGTAATCGAGCGACGTCGCGCTCAATTGCGGCGCGTAGCTGTGAAAGCGCATGACGACCGGCGCGAACATCGCGTCCGCGATACCGAACTCACCGAACAGGAACGGCCCGCCCGACTTTGCGAGACACTCTGCCCAGATCGCCTCGATGCGCGCAATGTCCTCCAACGCGCCCGGCGTCGCCCCCATGCCCGGCGCGTGTATCGAGAGGTCCATCGGCATGTTCTGGCGCAAGTCCGCGAAACCCGCATGCATTTCGGCGCTGACGCTTCGGGCGCGCGCGCGGGCAGCAGTATCGCGCGGCCACATCGCGTGTTGCGGATACATCTCTGCAATGGTTTCGATGATCGCAAGCGATTCCCACACCGCATCGCCCGCATCGGTGACGAGGCACGGCACCTTGCCCGATGGCGAGACTTCGAGAATCTTCGCTTTCGTGCCGGGGCGGCCGAGGCGGATCAGTGTCTCTTCGAACGGGATGCCGAAATGTTTGAGCAGCACCCACGGACGCATCGACCAGGAAGAACTGAGCTTGTCACCGATAACGAGTTTCATGCGATCACAAAAAGATGTTTAACGATGCGCGGTTGCGCGAAAAGCGTTGAAGCGCGAACGCGACGAGTTGCCGCTCAGATACAGCGGCGCGATGGTTTCGATGCTCGCGGGCTCGTCGATGCCCAGTTCCGGCGCAAGCGGCCCGCTCGCGATGCTCGGCGTTTTCATCGAATCGAGATTGTCGCGCGAGATGATGGGCTCGCCGGGCGCCATTTCCATCGTCATCGCCTGAAGACGGCCGAGGCTCTCCGGCAGCTTGATGATGCGCGAATGCTTGCCGATCGTCGCTCCCGCGAAACGCACGAGTTCCGCGAGCGTGTAGACGGCCGGGCCCGCGAGTTCGTAGGTCTGGCCGCTGGCGGCGTCGAGATCGAGCACGTTGACCATCGCCTTCGCCACGTCGCCGACGAATACCGGCTGGAATTGCGCATCGGCGCAGGCGAGCGGTATCACCGGAAAGACGCGCTCCAGAAACGCAAACTGGTTGAGCAGATTGTCCTCGGGACCGAACACGACCGAGCTGCGGAAGAGCGTCCAGTCGAGTCCCGATTCGCGGACGATCTTCTCGCCATCGCCCTTGGAGCGCAGATACATGCTCGGGCCAGCCGGATCGGCGCCGATCGCGCTCATGTGCAAAAGACGCCGCACGCCCTTCGCCTCGCACGCCGCCGCGATCTTGCGCGGCAACTCGACGTGCGCGCGCGCGAACTCGGGGCCGTAACGATCGTCGCGCCGCCCCTGAAGAACGCCGACGAGATTGATCACCGCATCGCACTGATCGATGAACGCGGCGAGCTTTATAGGATCGTGCACATCGGTTTCGATGACATCGACGGGCAACAGCGTGAGATGCGCGGCGTTCGCGCGCCGCCGCGTCGCGATGCGCACGTTCTTGCCGAGATCGACAAGTGCATTGACGAGATGGCTGCCGATGAATCCCGAACCGCCGATCAGCGCTACATGTTGGTGTCGCATAGTTCGCCTCTTGGGTCGGCCTGACGAATGCGGCTTCAGTTCAGGACGGCGCGCCGAAAATGAAAACGCCCGCGCGTCCTGTCGTTCGACGCGCGGGCGTGAGGTTTCGCTGCAAGACGATCAGGGCGCGATATAGCCCAGACGCGCCTTCAACGACTGCGGACGGCCTTCGAACAGCGCCGCGTAGTAGACGGTGTTCGACAGCACGTTCTTCACGTAATCGCGAGTCTCGGTAAACGGGATGGTTTCAGCAAAAACCGCGCCCTCGACCGGTGCGCGCAAATCCTGCCGCCACTGCTTTGGCCGGCCCGGACCGGCGTTATAGCCAGCCGTGGCGAGCACGGGCGAGTTATCGAATTGATTGTAGATCATCGACAGGTAATTCGTGCCGAGCAGGATGTTCGTGTTGATGTCGTTCATCTGCTCGCGCGACACGGGACCAAGCCCGATCTTCTTCGCGACGAGTTGCGCCGTGCCGGGCATCAACTGCATCAGGCCGCCCGCGCCGACTTCCGAGCGCGCGTTGATGATGAAGCGCGATTCCTGGCGGATCAGCCCGTACGCCCATTCGATGTCGAGGCCGGTGTTCTGCGCGTCGCGCTCGACGATATCGCGGAACGGCGACAGATAACGCAGCGTGAAATCGTGCTCGGCCTTCGTCTTGTCGGCGGTGTTCACCGTGCGATCGAACATCTCGATGCGCTTCGCGTATTGCGCGGCCGCGAGCAGTTGACGATCGGTCATCGTGCGCAGCGGCCAGTTCCATTCGCGATTGCCTTCGAGCCGCATGTTCAGTGCGTAGAAACGCTGCGACAGCGCGAAGCCCGGCACCGACTGCATCTGCGCGACTTCGGCGTCCGAAACCGAGGTACGCGGCGGCACCGTGATCTTCTGGCCGAGTTCTTCGAGCGCGAGCTGGCCGTAGAAGTTGTATTGATCCGCGATGCTCTGGAATTCCTGATTCGCCGTAGCCGCGTCGCCGGCCTGCTTCACGGCACGCGCGTGCCAGTACACCCACGAAGGCTGTGCGCGCAGCGTGGGCGGCATCTGTTCGATGGACCAGCGCACCATGTTCCAGTCGCCGGCGAGCAACGCGCTGCGCGTGCGCCATTCATACGCCGGATTCGACAATTGCGCGTTCGCCGACAGCCGATACCAGTCCGCCGCCGACGGCATGCGCTTGATCGCCGCCTGATAGCCGATCGTGCCCCAGCCTGTCGCGCGCTCCGCCGGCGTCAGGCTCGGCGCGACCGCGCTGAACGTGGCCGCGGCCATCGCCGGATCGTTGCGCGCCATGCGCGTGATGGCGAGCAGCGTCAACTGATGCGCCGGCGTGTTGGGCATCACGCCGCGCGCGAGGTAGAGCGGCGGCTTGTTGACGGCGTCGTCGAAGAGCGAATCCTTCGGCTTTTCCTGACCGAGCGCGTCGACGATGCTCGAGCCCGTGGTCGTGTAGTTCTGCTCGTAGGCGAGACGGATCTGCTGCCAGATATCGTCGCTCGTGAACTGGCCCGACTCCGCGAGCGCGCCGATAAGATCGACGCAGCCATCGCCATACCATTTCGGTTCGACGAGCAGCGCGCGCGCCGCATCCGAAACATTCTCGCCACGCGACATGCGCGCTTCGAGGGCGTAGCACTTGACCTGCGTGTCGTCGTTGAGAACGAAGCGGGAATACTGCTGCTCGAAGTTTTTCCAGTCGTGACGACCGCCGAGCACGACGAGATAGTCGTTGCGCATCCGATCGGCGATGGCCTGGCCGTCGTAACGCTGCAAGAACGAGAGCACCGGCGCGTCGGGCGCGTCGATGCGCGCGTGGCCCTGCGAATCGAAAAGCTGCGGCTTGATCGTGAAGTATTCGAGATAGCTGGGCGCCGGATAGTTCGGAATCTGCGCCGCGAGCAGCGCGGCTTTGCCGGCATCGTTCGCGCGCGCGGCATCGCGCAACTGCAGGAAGATGCGGTCGTCGGATGTGGGCGGGAAGTCGGCGTCGGGGCGAACAGCGGAAGCCGTGCCGCACGCGACGAGCGCCGCCGTGGCAAGGGCTGTGCCGACCGCGAGATATACTCGTTCGAGGCGTTTTGACATCTTTATTTCTGGAGCGCGAATGGTCTTGAACCGTGTCCTGAGATCGGAGGAAAGCATAGCACGCAACGTTTGCGATCAATCCAAGAGCGAACCTAAAAGCGCCCTGCGCGCCACGCTGCTCGCGACTCGTGAAGCCCAGCGCGAACAAGCCGGACAGGCCGCACGCAACGAAGCGCTCGCCGCGCGCGTTCGGGAGATGCTCGCGCGGCACGAGGCGCGCAGCGTAGGCTTTTACTGGCCGGTCGCGGGCGAGTTCGACGCGCGCGATGCGCTCACGCACTGGCTCGACGCCGATGCGACGCGCGGCGCCGCGCTGCCGGTCGTCGTGACACCGCACGCGCCGATGGTCTTCCACGCCTGGCGCGCCGATGCGCCGATGAAAGAAGGCCGATACCGCATTCCGGTGCCCGCCGAAGAGACGATCGCGGTGCCGGAACTGTTGCTGATTCCGTGCGTCGGTTTCGATGCGGATCGATATCGGCTGGGCTACGGCGGCGGTTATTACGACCGCACGCTCGCCGCGTGGCCGAACGGCGTGCGGCCGGTGACGATCGGCGTCGCATACGAATCGGGCAAGTGCCGCACGTTGCCGCGCGAGACGCACGACATGCCGCTCGACGCGATCATCACCGAATCACGCATGTACTAAAGCGATGCCGCTGCGCGCGCGGCGGTATCGTAGAGACCGGATGCATTGCGCATCAATTGCGCGGCCTCGCCGATCTGCTCGTTCGTAAGACCGCTTTCGCGCAGCGTTTCAATGAGACACGCCTCGCGCACCTCGCGATATTTGCCGCACAGTTCGCGCCCAGCCGGGGTCGCGGAAAAGAACACTTCCTTGCCGTTTTTCTCGCTCTGCACATAGCCGCGAGCGACGAGTTTCTTCAGTGCATACGTGGCGACGTGCGTGTCCTCGATATTCAGCACGAAGCAGATGTCAGCGAGCTTCTTCTTGCGGTCGCGATGACTCACGTGGTGCAGCAGCGACACTTCCACCGCCGTCATGTCCTTCGCGCCCGCCGCGGACATGCAGCGCACCATCCAGCGATTGAACGCGTTGCCCGCCATGATGAGGCCGTATTCGAACTCCGACAATTCCGCGCTGGCTTCGGAGACGAGATGCTCGGACGAAACGATCTTGGTGGGATGGCGCGGCATGGCGATGACCGGTTTTGAGTGCGTTGGAGTGTAGCGCAACGTCGATTTCGCGAGCGACGGCGCGCCTCGGCAAAAACCTGTATTGATAATTTCTTGATAATTTATTGACAATGTAACATTCTGCGACGGTGCGGCGTTCAATCGGACAGGTGAATTTCGCGCATCGCAAAGGCAAATTCGAGGCATGACAAGACCACGTATTCATCCGCTGGGCGACACCGCGCTCGTGTGCGAAGCCACGCCGCCCGCCACGCTCGATTGCCAGCGCCGCATCTGGGCGCTGGCGGAGCACGGGCGCCTCATGCCGCACGTCATCGAAGTGGTGCCGGGCATGAACAATCTCACGATCGTTTTCGATCCGCTGAGCGCCGACTACGAATCGCTCGCCGCTCAACTGGAAAGCGGCTGGGACGCAGCCGAAGCAGCCGACATGCAAGGCGCCGAAATCGAGATTCCGGTGCGCTACGGCGGCGCCGACGGACCCGATCTCACCGCGCTCGCTGAGCACACGGGCTTTTCCGTCGACGAAGTGGTGAAGCGTCATACGCAAGCGGAGTACGTCGTGTTCTTCCTCGGTTTTCAGCCGGGCTTCGCGTATCTCGGAGGGCTCGATCCCGCGCTCGCCATGCCGCGCCGCGCCGAACCGCGTCTCGACGTGCCGGCGGGATCGGTCGGCATCGGCGGGGCGCAGACGGGCATTTATCCGGCGGCGTCGCCGGGCGGCTGGCAATTGCTCGGGCGCACGGAGCTGAAATTGTTCGACGCGGCCAGAAATCCGCCGACGCTCATGCAGCCCGGCGACCGCGTGCGCTTCACGGCGCTGGAGGTGCGCGCATGATCGACGTCATTCGCGCGGGCGTGCTCACTTCCGTCCAGGATCTCGGCCGGCGCGGCTACCGGCATCTCGGCGTGAGTTCGGGTGGCGCGCTCGACGCGCTGTCGCTGGAAATCGGCAACCGTATCGTCGGGAACCGGCCGGACGCGGCGGGCATCGAGATCACGTTCGGGCCGACGGTGCTGCGCTTCAAGCACGCGACGCGCATTGCCATCACTGGAACCGATTTCGGCGCGACGCTCGACGACGAACCGGTGTATTCGTGGTGGAGCCTGCCAGTGCGCGCGGGCCAGGAACTGACGCTGCGCGCGGCGAAGCGCGGCATGCGCTGCTATGTGGCGATCGCGGGCGGCATCGACGTGCTGCCGATGCTCGGCTCGCGCTCGACCGATCTCGGCGCGTGCTTCGGCGGCCTCGGCGGACGCGCGCTGCGCGACGGCGACCGGCTGCCGGTCGGTGTCCCGCAGCCGCACAAGGGCATCGCGTTTTCGCCGGAAGAACCAGCGTTCGGCGTGAAAGCGCCCGCGTGGTGCAAGTTCGTGCTCGTGGACGAACCCGTGCGGCGCGGACGCCATTCGCCGGGACTCGCGTGGGCCGTGCCGATCCGCGTGCTGCGCGGCCCGGAATACGCGAGTTTCAGCGACGCCGCGCAGGAGCGCATTTGGGACGAGGAATGGACGATCACGCCGAACAGCAACCGGATGGGCTTTCGCCTCGCGGGCACGGCGCTCGAGCGGCGCGAGAAGATCGAGCTGCTGTCGCATGCGGTGCTGCCCGGCACGATCCAGGTGCCGCCGAACGGCCAGCCGATCATCCTGATGGGCGACGCCCAGACCACGGGCGGCTATCCGAAGATCGGCGCGGTCATCAAGGCGGATTTGTGGAAGCTCGCGCAAGTGAGGCTGAACGGCGGCGTGCGCTTCATCGAGACGTCGGTGGAAGAAGCGCGGCACGCGCTCGCCGACGAACGGCAATACGTAAGCCAGGTGGAAACGGCCATCGCGATGCACGAGGAACGCATCGCGCGCGCGGGCTCATGAAGGCGCGCCGCGCATCCATCACCATTTAACGGAACGACTGCGAAAACATCATGGAAATCGATCTCAATGCCGATCTCGGCGAAGGCTGCGGCTCCGACGAAGCGCTGCTCGATCTCGTGAGTTCCGCGAACATCGCGTGCGGCTGGCACGCCGGCGGCGCCACCGCCATGCGCGATTGCGTGCGCTGGGCCGTCGAGAAGGGCGTCGCCATCGGCGCGCATCCGAGCTTCAACGATCCCGAGAACTTCGGCCGCAAGGAAATGGACCTGCCGCCGGAGGAAATCTATGCGGGCGTGCTGTATCAGCTTGGCGCGCTCTCGGCGATCGCGCAGGCAGAAGGCGGGCGCATCGCGCATGTGAAGCCGCACGGCGCGCTCTACAACCAGGCGGCGAAAAGCACCGCAATCGCCGATGCCATCGTCTCCGCCGTGCACGACTTCGATCCGTCGCTGCTCGTGTTCGGGCTCGCGAACAGCGGGCTCGTCGAAGCGGCGCGGCGCGCCGGGCTGATCGCCATCGAGGAAGTGTTCGCGGATCGCGGCTATCGCGCGGACGGTTCGCTCGTGCCGCGCAAGGAACCGGGCGCGCTGCTCGACGATGAAAATGCCGTGCTCGACCGCACGCTCGCGATGGTGCGCGAGCAGCGCGTGAAAGCCGTATCGGGCGAATGGGTGCCGCTCAACGCGCAGACGATCTGTCTGCACGGCGACGGCGCCCATGCGCTCGAATTCGCGCGGCGCATTCGCGACGCGCTGGCGGATGCGGGCATCGAAGTGCGCGCCGCGCACGCCGAGTGACAGGCAGCAAGGTAGTTTTGAACGCCCCGTCGAACCGGGGCGTTTTAGCAAGCAAGCAGTGAATCCACGCGCCCGGTACGAGGCGTGACGTCAATATTGTTTGGAGAACTCATGGCAACCCCTGTCAATTTGTGGCCGCTCATCGGCGTGGCCGTCATCATCGCGGGCTTCGTGCTGCGCTTCAATCCGATGCTGATCGTCGCGGCGGCGGCGATCATCACCGGCTTCGCGGCGCACTTTCCCGTCGAAAAAATCCTGACCGCGATCGGCAGCGGCTTTCTCAAGACGCGCAACATTCCGCTCATCATCCTGTTGCCGCTCGCGGTGATCGGTCTGCTCGAACGGCACGGCCTGCGCGAGCGCGCGCAGATGTGGATTTCGAGCATCAAGGCGGCGACGGCCGGGCGTCTCTTGATCGTCTATCTGTTCGTGCGCGAGATCACGGCGGCGGTCGGATTGACGGGTCTCGGCGGTCATCCGCAGATGGTGCGTCCGCTGCTCGCGCCGATGGCCGAAGGCGCCACAGAAGCGCGCTACGGCAAGCTTTCCGACGCGACGCGCTTCAAGCTGCGCGCGTACTCGGCGGCGACCGACAACGTCGGCCTGTTCTTCGGCGAAGACATCTTCGTGGCGTTCGGCGCGATCGTGCTGATGGTCACGTTCCTGAAGGAAGCGGGCATCGTCGTGGAGCCGATGCATGTCGCCGTGTGGGGCATTCCCACTGCGATCTGCGCGTTCCTGATTCACGGATTCCGACTGTGGCTGCTCGATCGCAGGCTCGCGCGCGAACTCGACGCACTGACGCGCAACGTCGCGGGAGAAAAAGCATGACGCTCACGATCAACTATCTGTTCTATCTCGTCGGCATCATTCTGCTGGTCGTCGGCGGGATGATTCTCACGGACAAGGCGCATCCGCGTCGTCTGAGCGCCGGCGGCTTCTGGCTGATCTACGCGCTGATCTTTCTCGTCGGCGACTGGATTCCGGTGCCGGTGGTCGGTGTGCTCGTCGTGGCGATGGCGCTGATCGCGGGCTTCGGCGGCGTCACCGGCGCGAAGCCGAAAATGCTCTCCGAAGACACGCGCCGCAAGAGCGCGGTGCGGCTCGGCAACAAGCTCTTCGTGCCCGCGCTGAACATTCCCGTCGTCACCGTGATTCTCACGCTCGTCGCGAAGTATCTCGTGTTCGGCGGCGTGCCGTTGATCGAGCTAAAGAACGTGACGCTGATCGGCTTTGGTATCGGCTGCGTGATCGCGCTCGCGATTGCGTGCGTGATGACGCGCGATACCGTCGGCCAGTCGATGCGTGAGACGCGCCGTCTCATCGATGCGCTTTCTTGGGCGGCCGTGCTGCCGCAGATGCTCGGCATGCTCGGGCTCGTGTTCTCGGATGCGGGCGTCGGCAAAGCGGTCGCGCATGTGACGACGGCTTACGTCAACATGGATTACCGGCTTGTCGCCGTGGCCGTGTATGTCGTCGGGATGGCGCTATTCACGATGGTCATGGGCAACGGCTTCGCCGCGTTCCCGGTGATGACGGGCGGTGTCGGCGTGCCGATTCTCGTCGGCGTATTTCACGGCAATCCCGCGACGATGGCCGCGATCGGCATGTTCTCGGGTTACTGCGGCACGCTGATGACGCCGATGGCCGCGAATTTCAATATCGTGCCGGCGGCGCTGCTGGAGTTGCCGGACAAGAATGCGGTGATCAAAGTGCAAGTGCCGACGGCGGTGGCGTTGCTGGTGGCGAATGTTTTCTTGCTCAACTGGTTGATGTTTATCTGACTCAGCGATGACGGCGCCGGAATCAATCCTCGAGAGATGAGACTCGCCTAAACAGGCAGGAAAAAATCGGCGCATCGTCAATTCGATCTCCGGAGGCCGTGCAACCTGCACGGCCTCGAGAATGATCGTGAAAAAACCTGTCATAGAACGTAATAACGATCGAAAGGTTTTGGCTGAACGGCGTCGCGCACTAGGAAAGATACTAAATAAGAGCTCGATCGCTGGACACGCTCGATTGGTGAGCCTCACAATTCAATCCGTTATATCAACGACGCCATCAGCAATGGCGGGTTCGCATTTGCCGAACCATCATATGCGCCTTCTCCCATAGATTGTTCTCGCGCCGCGACGGCATATCTTGGCGTCTGAAAACGCTATGTCACCCACTACCGGGCATTTGATTCCGCTGCGCCGTGGCGCATGAATATAAAGCAGGCTGCGTGAAATTGCCGCGCCTGCTCCGAATGTAATTAGTAATGCTTTTGATTGAGTATGAGGCTAATACTCCCGTGATCGCTCAAATGTTGCAGTTATTGGCCGCGTTCTTTATCTCATATCTACTGGTATCGCTGATCGTTCGTTTCAAGAACTGGCACGGACGGCTATCGATGGATCGGGATCTGGGCGGCGTCCAGAAGGTACATGCAGTCGCTGTTCCACGCATCGGTGGCGTCGGGATTGCGGCGGCCGTCGCGATGACGTCTATCGCCTACGCTGCACTGAATCCCTTCACACTCAACACGCAAGCCCTCATGCTGCTCGCGTGCTCCTTGCCCGCGTTCCTGTCCGGTCTCGTAGAAGATTTGACCAAGAAGGTGAGCCCTTCTATACGGCTCGTCACATCGATGATTGCAGCGTTGCTGGCGTGCTTTGCGTTACGGGCGGTAATCGGTCACGTGGGGTTGTCGTTTGTCGACGCCCTGCTTTATTTTCTCCCGGTGTCCATTGTGTTCACCGTGTTCGCCGTATCGGGCTTAGTCCATGCAATCAACATAATTGATGGCATGAACGGGCTCGCTTCTGTCGTCGCGATCATCATTCTTTCTTCGATAGCTGTGGTCGCATGGCAAGTCGGTGACGAATTGGTCATGCACGTCGCTGTCGTGGCAATTGGTGCGACGCTCGGCTTTTTCGCGTGGAACTATCCGGTTTCGCGAATATTTCTCGGCGACGGCGGAGCGTATTTCATCGGGTTCATCGTTGCCGAATTGCTTGTTTTGCTCATCGAACGTAATTCCGGTGTTTCGCCGCTTTACGCCATCCTGGTGAGCATCTATCCGGCATTCGAAACGCTGTTCTCGATATATCGGCGCAAAGTCTTGCGTGGTCTGCCCGCCGGTGCGCCGGACGCAATTCACCTTCATACCTTGATTTACCGTCGCATCGTGGAAATCGGCGCGCCCATGCGCGACTTGCGCGCGGTGAATCGTCGGAATTCGCGCACTTCTCCGTATCTGTGGACGCTCACGCTCGGCGCAGTAGTTCCGGCGACGCTGTTCTGGAGAAGCCCGTCGCTGCTGATGGCATTCGTGGCCATGTTCATCGTGACGTACATCTGGCTGTATCAGGCGATAGTGCGATTCAGAACGCCAGGCTGGCTTCGACAGACCGGGCGCTAACCCTCCTTCCTGCCCTTCGAAGCGTTTTCGAACGGCAGATGAATACGCCGCACATTTTCGCCGCGCCATGCGCGCCTTCAACCGTCTTGGCGAGCATCACTGCCTCGACGCAACAAATCCTCCGACATGCTTCGCTTGTCGCGAGAGGGTCAGAATCGTCTGAATCAGAGGACCTCGGGTTCATGCATTTCCTTCGCCGTACAAAGTCAGCTTTGCTTGCCGCCGTTCCGCCGTTGTTGCTGAGCGCTTGTGCCTTTGCTCCCGGAATGCACTTCGATCCGAGCGTGCCCGTCGATCCAACCGACGCATCCTCGACGCCGCATGTCACGGCGATCACGCCCGAGTTGCTCCGGCAACAAAAGTCTTTGCGCGAAGCCGAAACCGGCGATACGTACCGAAGCCTCATCGGGTCTCCCAAACACTATGTGATCGGCCCGGCGGACGTGCTCTCGATCATCGTCTGGGACCATCCAGAACTGGTCGTACCGAATCTCACTTACACCATCGGCGATACGGCCGGGACTTTGCCCACCGGGCCCGGACTGAGCTCGCAGGCTGTCCCGGGCTTCGTCGTGGGCGACGATGGAAACATTCAGTTTCCCTATGTTGGCTCTCTGAAGGCTGCGGGCAGAACGGTCGCCGAGGTGCAGGCGATCCTCCAACGGCAGTTGTCGCCGTACGTGAAGGATCCCCAGGTCACAGTGAGTGTCGTCGCGTACCGAAGTAAGCGAATCTTCGTCGAGGGACAGGTTGCGCAACCTGGCGTGAAGCCGATTACGAATGTGCCTATGTCCCTGGCCGAAGCTTTGAGCGAAGCTAACGGTGTTGTCGCGGGTATCGGCGATACGGGCCGCATTCAGTTGCTCAGAGGCGGCCGCACCTATGAGTTGAGTCTGTCGAAGCTGGCTGATGCGGGAATAGACGCGTCGATGATCGCGCTGCACGATCGCGACGTCGTACGCGTGCCGCCGCAGACATATAACCAGGTTTTCGTCACGGGCGAGGTCATCCGCCCCACTGCGTTACCCATGCATGACGGCCGCCTCAGCCTGAGCGATGCGCTGGCCTCGGCTTCAGGCGTGAATCCGGCAACATCGAAGCCAGCGGCCATCTATGTGGTGCGTGCAACCAGTGATCCGGCGAGCCCGCAAGTGTTTCATCTGGACAGCACGTCGCCCGTCGGTCTTGCGCTGGCAGAGCACTTCGAATTGCAGCCCAAGGACGTCGTCTATGTGGACGCGACGGGTCTTGCACGTTGGGCGCGCGTGGTCAACCTGTTGATGCCGAGTGCTCAGGGTATGAATCTCGGCAAGCAGGTAGCGGGTTACTGATCGAGCCGATTGGCGCTGCATGCCGGATGAACCGGCTTCGAGGCTGAGTGATGATCGCGTCCGTTTTGGTTGTTTGCGAAGGAAACATCTGTCGCAGTCCTATGGGAGCCGAGCTCCTTCGACAGCGGTTGCCTTCCGCTCATGTAGGGTCGGCGGGAATCGGTGCGCTCGTCGGTCATCCGGCCGATCCCCATGCACAAGACGTCATGCGATCGAACGGCTTCGATATCTCGACGCATCGGGCGGCGCAACTCGGCGCGGCGAATTGCAGGGAAGCGGAGCTGATTCTCGTCATGCAGGCCTCACAGAAGCGCCACCTGGAGGAACGTTATCCATCAGCGAGGGGGCGCATCTTTCAACTAGGGCACTTCAGCAAATTCGAAGTGCCCGATCCATACCGCAAGGGACGAACGCACTTTGAACGGTGCTTCGAACTCGTCGACAAAGGTGTCGCCGATTGGGTCGAACGAATCGAATCAGCGCGTATATAAGTATGAGTCAAGAGAACACCACGGCTCGGAAGCCATCCGAGGACGAATATCTGAACTTCATCGCATTGCTCGATGCGCTCTTCGATAACAAGAAGCTCATCGCTGCAATTGTCGCGCTGGCCTTGGCCGTCGGCGGGCTCTATGTGCTTCTGGCGCAGCCTGTCTTCAATTCGAGCATCGTGGTCGCGGTCGAGGACTCGTCCGACGCCTCCACGGCCAGAAATTTGATCGGCGATGTCTCGGCAATGTTCGATGTGAAGTCGTCCGCCGATGGTGAGATCCAGATCCTTGGATCGCGTCTCGTTGCATCCAAGGCCGTCGACGCGTTGAAGCTCAACGTCGAGGCCAGGCCGCGCTATTTCCCGGTCGTCGGCCGCTGGATCGCCTCTCATGCCGACGGCGTGTCGAACCCCGGCCTGTTCGGATGGGGTGGCTTCGCATGGGGAAGCGAGTCGATCCGCGTCAGCTCTTTCGATGTGCCGCGCAACCTTCAGGGCCGACGTTTCGAGCTGGTGGCCTTGCCCGATCATCGATACCAGCTGAGCGGCGATGGACTGAACGAACCCGTTGTCGGAACCATCGGCAAAACCGAGCAGTTCCAGACCGCGTTCGGCCCCATCTCGCTGAACGTCGTCGGCATTGCCGCTCGACCGGGAGTTGCATTCGTGCTGCTATGCCGATCGCGACAGATCACGACAACGGATCTCGTCACGTCGCTCCGCATCCAGGAGCAGGGGAAGCGTTCGGGCGTGATCGCGGCAGCCCTCGAAGGCACCGACCCCGTTCTTCTCAGTCAGACGCTCAACGAAATCGGCCGTCAGTACGTGCAGCAGAATGCCGATCGCAAGGCTGCTCAGGCCGCGCGTTCGATCGAGTTTCTCGACGCGCAATTGCCGCTCATGAAACAGCGGTTGGAGAACGCCGAAGCAAGCCTGAGTCAGTACGAAAACCAGCACACGGTGGTCGATCTGTCCGAGGCCGGTAAGGTCGTGCTGCGGCAATCGGCGGAGGCGAATACCCAGTTGGCCGCATTGCAGCAGAAGCGTCAGGAGCTTGCGACAAGGTTCGGTCCCGCCCATCCCGCCCTCCTCGCGATCGACTCGCAGATCAGCGCGGAAAAGGAGCAGATCAACCAGATCGCCGGGCAAATTCAGGAGATGCCGCTCACCGAGCAGGACTTGCTGAAGTTGCAGCGCGACGTCCGCGTTTCTTCGGATCTGTATATCTTGATGCGCAGCAATGTCGAGCAATTGCGCCTGGTCAAGGCAGGAAAGATCGGAAACGTGCGACTCGTCGACGCCGCCGATGTGCCGGAGCTTCCGGTCAAGCCTCGCAAGCTGATGATTCTTGCCGGCAGCGTGGTCATGGGCCTGTTCCTCGGAGCGCTCGTTGCGATCTTGAAAGATCGATTGTTCACGGGTGTCACGGACCCCGCCGTGCTCGAGGAGCGCACGGGCCTTCACGTGTTCGCGACCATTCCCTTTAGCGAACAGCAGCAGGAGATGTCCCGTCGATCGGCGAGCAAGAGCGCAAGGATGTCAGTCCTGGCAGTCGTTCGCCCCAACGATCCGGCGATGGAAAGTCTGCGCAGTCTGCACACGGCGATCAAGTTCGCTCTACCCGACGCCGCGAACAACGTGGTGTTGATCACTGGTCCGACGCCGGGAATGGGCAAATCGTTCGTATCGGTCAATCTGGCGGCGATCCTCGCATCAAGCGGGAAGCGCGTGCTTCTGATCGACGGCGACATGCGCAAAGGATATGTGAATCGGTATTTCGACCTCGATCGCAGTAATGGACTCGCCGAAGCCATCGCCTCTTCTCGTCCTCTGGCGACAGTGACGCACCGGGGCGTTCTGCCGAACCTCGATCTCGTGACGACAGGGAAGCTGCCGCCCAATCCTTCAGCGCTTCTGCACGGCACGAACTGGTCCGACCTGATTGCCAGTGCATCGAAAGACTATGACCTCGTGATCATCGACGCGCCGCCGTTACTCGCCGTCTCCGACTCCGAGGCGATTTCGAGCGCGGCCGGCACCGTATTCCTCGTAACGCGCTTTGGAAAAACGCGAAGTGGCGACGTCATTGAAGCGGAGAGGCGCCTCGCGCAGGCCGGATCGAAAGTTACCGGGATTCTCTTCAACTCCATGAAGCCGCGCAGCGGAATCTATGGTGGGCGATATCAGGCTTACCGGTATGTCGACTACAACTATCACGACGATCGCGCTGATTGATGCGCCTCGGCCGTCGGCGATGGCCATGCAATAGCAGTGCTACTGATCTCAGTAGGCGTCCGTATTCAACGTAAGTGATCTATGTACGATTCATTGGAAAGTTTGAAGATAGCGATCATCGGCCTCGGCTATGTCGGATTACCGCTCGCGGTGGAATTCGGTCGGCGCAGGCCCGTCGTCGGGTTCGACATCAACGCGTCGCGCATTACCGCACTCAAAGGCGGAATCGATACGACGCTGGAAGTAACGAGCGAGGAACTCGCGCAAGCAAGCAACCTGGTCTTCAGCGCCAACGCGGCTGATCTGGCCGACTGCAATTTCCTTATCGTGACGGTCCCGACTCCGATCGACGCCTACAACCGTCCCGATCTCAGCGCACTGGTCTCGGCGAGCCGCACCGCCGGGGCAGGATTGAAGAAGAACGATATCGTCGTTTTCGAATCGACCGTCTATCCCGGCGCAACCGAAGAAGTATGCGTGCCCGTGCTCGAAGCGGTATCGGGCTTGAAGATGAACGTGGATTTCTTCGTCGGCTACAGTCCCGAGCGGATCAATCCGGGCGATAAGACACATCGCGTAACGGACATCCTCAAAGTCACGTCCGGCTCGACGCCGGAAGCTGCCCGAAAGATCGACGCCGTCTACAAGGAAATCATTCGCGCCGGCACGCACCTGGCCGACAGCATACGCATCGCCGAGGCGGCCAAGGTGATCGAGAATACGCAGCGCGACGTCAATATCGCGTTGATCAACGAGCTCGCGATCATCTTCAACCGCATGAACATCGACACGGAGTCGGTGCTCGCGGCCGCAGGCACGAAATGGAACTTTCTACCGTTCAGGCCGGGCCTCGTCGGCGGCCACTGCATTGGTGTCGACCCGTACTATCTGACGCACAAGGCCGAAGAAATCGGCTACCACCCCGAGATCATTCTGGCGGGGCGCCGCCTGAACGACAACATGGGGCAGTACGTCGTCTCGCAGCTCGTCAAGGCGATGGCAAAGAAGCGTATGTCGATAGCAAACGCCCGCGTGCTGATTCTCGGTTTGACCTTCAAAGAGAATTGCCCCGATATCCGCAACACGCGCGTGGTCGACATCATCAACGAGCTTCGCGAGTATGAGGCGCAGGTCGACGTGCATGATCCGTGGGCGCTCCCCGCCCAAGCCGAGGAAGAATACGGCGTGCAGCTCATCGATGCTCCGCAAGCGAACGCGTATGACGCCATCGTCATCGCGGTGGCACACGAGCAATTCGTGAAGCTTGGCGAAGGAATTCGCGAGTTCGGGAAAGATCAACATCTCATCTACGATCTGAAATACGTTCTTCCGGCGAACGGCTCGGATTTGCGTTTGTGAGCGCGCCATGACGAATCGCTATCAGGCAGTCTGCGAGCAATTGCGCGCGCGTCCCGTGCGTTGGCTCATTACCGGCGTGGCCGGATTCATCGGCTCGAACCTTCTCGAATCGCTGCTCAAGCTCGATCAGGAAGTCGTGGGTCTCGACAACTTTTCGACCGGCCATCGGCGCAATCTTGACGAAGTGTCATGTGCCGTAACGCCGGAGCAGTGGTCGCGCTTCACCTTCATCGAAGGCGATATCCGGAATGCAAATGATTGCCAGGCCGCCGTTCGAGGCGTCACGCATGTCTTGCATCAGGCTGCGCTGGGATCCGTGCCGCGTTCGATTCACGACCCTGTGACCACCGATCAGGTCAACATCGGCGGCTTCCTGAATATGCTGGTCGCGTCGCGCGACGAGAACGTTTCCAGCTTCACGTATGCGGCATCCAGCTCGACCTATGGCGACCATCCCGCATTGCCCAAGCGGGAAGAACACATCGGCCGTCCTCTTTCGCCCTACGCGGTAACCAAGTACGTCAATGAGCTGTATGCGCAGGTTTTCGGGCGCTGCTATGGCTTCAGGGCCACGGGACTGCGTTACTTCAACGTCTTCGGAAAGCGCCAGGATCCGAACGGTCCGTACGCGGCCGTCATTCCGAAATGGATTGCAGCGATGATGTCCGGCGAAGATGTCTTCATCAACGGCGATGGCGAAACGAGTCGCGATTTCTGTTTCGTCGACAACGCCGTTCAAATGAACCTGCTCGCCGCCACTGCGATCGATGAGGCACGCGGCGACGTCTACAACGTCGCGCTGGGCGATCGCACGACGCTCGACGAGCTTTATTCGGCGGTGCGCGACACGCTCGCGGACCACGGCGTTGAATACTCACGCGCGCCGGTGTACCGGCCGTTCCGCGCCGGCGATGTACGCCATTCGCAGGCAAGCGTCGACAAGGCTCGCGCCATGCTCGGTTATGCCGACGGCGTATGGCTATCCGATGGAATTCGCATCGCTGTTCCGTGGTACATCGAATCGGCGCGCGCATCGCAATGAAGGTTCTGCATATCATCAGCAGCCTCGAGCGCGGAGGCGCCGAGGCCGTACTGTTCAATGTCGCATCGCGCGGGCCGGCGAGCCGTATCGAACATCGCGTGGTCTGCCTGCGAGGCGAAGGTTATTACACGCCAAAGCTGGCGGCATACGGCATTCACGTCGAAGCGTTGAACTGTCCGAAGGGGCGGCTCACATTGCACACGCTCACGCGACTTTGGTCGTTGATTCGTGAGTTTCGACCCGATGTCATGCAGACCTGGATGTATCACGCCGATCTCGTCGGTGGTGTGCTCGGTTATCTCGCCGGCATTCGGTCGATTTATTGGGCGATTCATCACGCGAACCTGGATACCGACAAGAACTCGCGCCTGACGGTCTTGATCGCGAAAATCTGCGCAAAGCTGTCGCGCCGCATTCCCACGCGAATCGTTTCGTGCTCGTGGCGCGGACGGATTGCACACGAGCAGATCGGCTACGATGCGAGCAAGTTCACGTGGATTCCGAACGGATACGACACCGCGCGATTTTCGATCGATCCCGAAGCAGGCGCGATCAAGAAGATGCAATGGGGCATCTCTGACAACATGCCCTTGATCGGATGTGTCGCGCGCTGGCACCCGCAGAAGGATCATCGGAATCTGTTTCGCGCTGTCGCTCGGATGGGCGATTGCGGGAAGCGGTTCCGGCTCGTTCTGGTCGGGCAGCACATGACCGCTGACAATGCGGAACTCGTAGCGGCGTTGGAAGCAGAGGGCTTGCAAGAAGGGATCATGCTTGTCGGCCCCGACGAGAACATTCCGGCTGTCATGAACGCGCTCGATATCCATGTGCTTCCGAGCGCGGGCGAAGCCTTTCCCAACGTCGTAGCGGAGGCGATGGCGTGCGGCGCGCTGAGCGTCAGCACAGACGTCGGCGACGTCACGACGATTGTCGGGGCGTGCGGATGGGTCGTGCCGCCACAAGATCCCGATGCCTTGGCCCAAGCGCTCGGTGCAGCGCTGGACGTCGGTCGCACGACGGCAGGTGCGATCCGCCGTGAAAAGGGCCGCGAGCGCATCGAGGAGCAGTTCGGCCTCGGACGGATGCAGGACTCTTACGAAGCGTTGTGGCGCGATGCGCTGACGCATCGCCCCGGCGCCACGTCGGGTTCGTCGGGAGCGATGCAGACTTGAGCTCGAATCTCGTCGCGCGCGTGCGGGCCAGATTCTCCGACGCGCATCCCGATCATCGCCGGATTGCAAAAGGTGCGGCCTGGGTTTCCATCTTCGTATTGATGGGAAAGAGCGCTGGCGCCCTGAAGGAAATGGCCATTGCATACCGCTACGGCGTGAGCGGCATCGTAGACGCGTATCAGTTGTCATTCACGCTCGTGAGCTGGATTCCTTCGATGTTCGTCACGGTGTTCAGCACGGTCCTGATACCGATGCTCGTGCGTCTGCACGACGCGGATTCCAGGCAGAACGCGGAATTCATCGGCGAATTGCGCGGCATGGCATGTATCGCGGGCCTGTTGATGGCAACTGCGCTGAGTTTCGCGGCGCCGGCCGTGATAGGGCAATTCGGCGCGACGCTGCCCGTGCAGACGCGGGTTCTCGTCGGACAGTTTCTCATCGGACTCGCCCCGCTTGCTCCGCTGATGCTGCTCATGTGCATCGATGCGGCAAGACTACAAGCGCGGGAGCGGCATATCAACACATTGCTCGAGGCGCTTCCTGCGGGCGTATTGTTTTTCGTCGTTGTGCTCAGTACGGGCTCGTCCATCGCGCCGCTTTGCCTCGCCGTAACGCTGGGCCTGGCTTTGCAGGTCTTCTTGCTGGCTCACTTCGCGTCACGCGCGGATCATGTCCGCGCGCGCATCAAGTTCGGTCTTGCTTCACCGCATTGGCGTCTGATGGCCCGTTCGGTTGGGATTCTTCTGGTCAGCCAGACCGTGCTTGCCTGCATAGTACCGATCGACCAGTACATGGCGACGCGACACGGCGGGGGCGCTGTCGCAACACTGGGGTATGCGAATCGTCTCATGTCGTTGCTCCTCGGACTCGGTGCATCGGCAATCGGTCGGGCGACATTGCCGGTGTTGACCCGGACCATTCGAAACGGTGAGCGGGAAAGAGCGCGAACCATGGCGCTCAAGTGGGCCTACGTCATGTTCGGAGTCGGCACGGTCGCAGCATGTCTCGCTTCGATCGGCGCGCCATGGATCGTGCGTCTTCTGTTCCAGCGCGGTGCCTTTACTGAAATCGATAGCGAACACGTTGCCAGTCTGTTGCGCTGGTTCACCTTGCAGCTGGCGCCCAGCTTTGCCACTCTTGTTCTCATGCAGATGGCTGCAAGCGAATCCCGCTATCGTGCAATTGCGGTCATCACACTTGCCGGCTTTGTTGCCAAAGTAGCCGGCAATATGATCTGGACCCCCTGGATGGGTTTGGCGGCGCTTCCCCTCGGAACGGCGACGATGTCCGCGGTCAGTCTCGCGGGTTACCTCATTCTCTTCAACGCGAGAGCAGTAAAGACGTTCGCGTCCGCTCCGAAATGATGCTAGAGAACATTTCGCTTCGTGGCCGAAGCATGCATCCGCTCGCCCTGAGCGGATGGATCTTTGTGTTGTTCGCCAGCACGCTCCAGTTCGCCCTCGGCTGCTTCGATGAATTCACATCGGACCTCGGGTATTCGCTCGAGTTCTGGGCGCTCTGCCTGCTGTGTGTCGCAACGCTGCGCTTGCAGCGAGTCGCGGTCACCTCGATGCTGTTCTTCTTCGAGTGCTGCTTCTTCGTGTTCATCGGCGGCCGTTTGCTCAGCTATCCGCTGATGACGATCAACGGCCCGGGCAGTCCGTTCGATCTGGAGTTCATGGCCGAATACGTGGCGACCGATGCCATCAAGAACATCGCATTCTTCTATCTCGTCATCTTCATAAGCTTTCTGAATCTGGGATATTGGACGGTGTCGATACGCGTCCGGCAGCGCCCATCGTTGCCGTTGAACGGAAAATTCGCGAGCGCGCTCCTGCTGATGGCCGCAATTCCGATGTTGTTTCAGACTTTCGGTCGTCTGAAGCTGGCGTTCTCGCAGGGCTATCAAGCCCAGTATCTCGGTCAGACGTCTGCCTATCAGGCGGGAAGCGGGTTTCTCGAAGCAATCTACTTCGTACTCTTGGGCATTGCATACGTCAGCCCGAGCAAGACGGTTCGCAAGCTCGTCCTGATGCTGCTTTGCCTGCACGGCCTCGCCGGTATCGCGTCGGGCGCGCGCGGTCAGTTCCTCACGGTCATGGCCCTTCTGCTCTGGCTCTATGGGAGAAGGCGAAAAATCCGGTTGTGGACGTTGATGCTGATATTCACGGCGTTAGGTGTTTGCGCCAATCTGCTCCTGCAGTTTTCCGCACGTGCGACGCAGATCGAAGCCGCCTCCCCTCTGGATGTCATCACGGGAATGCTTTGGGACCAGGGTGTTTCGCTGGGCGTGTTCTCGTGGTCGCTGAACGTTCACGGCTATCCGCTTCTTGCTTACGTACAGACGATATTCCCAGGCACGGCGTGGGTCGCCCAGTTGATTAGCGGGCATGCCGTCGACGCGAGAGATCTGTCGTTCGCCGCTGCCTTGAGCGCGACGTCCGACCCAGACATGTTTCTGAAGGGCAATGGGCTCGGCTGGTCCGTGCTCGGCGATCTCGCGCTCTTTTCGGGAGGGATGTTTCCGCTTTTCGCTCTTTTCAGCGTGTTGATTGGCTGGGGACTGCGCGCGTTGGACGACGGATCTCGTGTCTCAGCGCTCTGGATGGCGTTGGCTGTCGCTATCGGCCCGCGTCTGTTCTTCCTGCCGAGGGCATCCCTGTCGACGATCATTCCGTTCCTGTTTTATTTCATCTTCATCTATTGGCTTTTGCAATTGATCAGCGGTGCGCGTGCATCGTCGAGGCAACGCGCATAGCCAAGTCGTGAAAGCACTATTCTCAATGCGAATTGTTTTATTCGTCGGTTCGATGAACTGTGGCGGCGCCGAGCGTGTCGCGTCGACGCTTGTCAATGCGTGGGCTCAACGTGGCGATGATGTTCACCTCGTCGTCACCTATTCGGGACGCGGCACCTGTTTCTATGAACTGAACCCCGCTGTAAAAGTGACCTATCTGGCCGATCTGGTTCCGGCCGCCAGCAAAGGATTGGTCGGTCAGCTCAAACGGCTCGCGGCGGCAAGACGTCTGATCCTGTCGCACAAACCCGACGCTGTTGTCTCCTTTCTCACGCACGTGAATTTCCGCACGCTCATCGCGGCGCTCGGAACAGGCGTTCCTGTGATCGCGTGTGAGCATACCGATCCCGCAGCCTGGTCGGCGCTGCACACAGTGTGGGATGGGCGATAGCGTCACCAGTGAACCTGTCCACTCGGATCAGGATGACCTGGCGCCTGATCGCTTATGAAATTTTCGCCCGTCAATCGTTGCCTTCGATGGCGCGGCGATCTGGCCATCCACTGCAGGTGATCTTGAACTTCCCTGCCGGACTGGCGCTTTACTTTTACTGGCGGCTCAAGTTTCGACGTGCGAAGGTTGATGTCGCCGCCCGGCGAATATGGCGCGGCGTTGCGGGACGCCGGCTTTCGATGGCTTCCGGTGCCGATGCAGCGTCGCAGCCTGAATCCACTGCGCGAAGTCGCGTTGATACTCCACCTGCGCCGCATCCTTCGCACGGAACAGCCCGATCTCGTGCATAGCTTCACCATCAAGAGCGCGGTCTACGGTTCACTCGCTGCAAGAATGGCTCGCATCAGACATCGGGTGAATGCGGTAGCGGGACTCGGCTTCGTCTTCACCAATGATTCGTGGAAGGCACGTCTTCTCCGGCCGATTGTGAAGATGCTGATGCGTGTCGCGCTCAACGGATCGGGCACCGCACTGATTCTTCAAAATCCCGACGACGTCGAGATGTTCGAGAACGCCGATATCGTCGATGAGTCCAGAATCCATCTGATTCGCGGCTCGGGAGTCAACGTGAGCAAGTTCGCGCAGCGCCCCGCAGACTCGAACGAAGTTGGCCGTCCATTGCGCGTGCTGCTCGCGGCGCGGCTGTTATGGGACAAGGGCATCGCGGAATACGTCGATGCGGTTCGTGAATTGCGTGCGAGCGGCAGGCAATTCGAGTTCTTGCTCGCCGGTGAGCCGGACGCGGGCAATCCCGCATCGGTGCCGCGCGAAGTCGTCGAAAAATGGAACGAGGATGGCACGCTCACCTGGCTTGGTCATGTGAGCAACATGCCCGAGTTGCTCACTAGCGTGGACATCATGGTGCTGCCGAGCTACCGCGAAGGACTGCCCAAGTCGATGATCGAGGCTGCGGCCTGCGGCATTGCGCTCGTCACCACGGACGCTCCTGGCTGCCGCGAGGTCGTGAGCCAGGATGGTGTCGATGGCTTGCTCGTCCCGGTGAAGGACAGTATTGCGCTCGCTGCCGCGATTGCTCGTCTGCACGACGACGCAAGCCTGCGCAAGGCATTGGGGAACAATGCACGCGCGCGCGCGCTGGCCGAGTTCGACGAGAGGATCGTGATAGAGAAGACCGTCGCTACGTATGATGGAATGCTGAAGCGCAACGGCGAATGAAACGACTCGCGCGGCGTTCGGCGCTCCGGCAAGTAGCCCGATTGATCGGCATGGCGTTTTGCGCGCCCGCCGCTGCGCTGGGAAACGCCCGCGTCGACTATCGAACGAGTGCTCCGGCCCGGCGGGAGCTGCTGGCGAAAGATCACGGACTCAAAGGCGATGGCATCACCGACGACGGACCAGCGAACCGTGCCTTCCTCAAGCTCTGTCAGTCGAGCGGCGCGGACGCCGTCTACACCTCCGGCATCTATTTGTTCGCAACCATGACGGGAGAGAACCACGTTCTCATTCCCGCTCCGTCGGATACTCGAATCATCAGGCGAGGACGTGTTGTCTTCAAAGCCGGCGGCGGCATGAATTCAGCTGCGCCCTTCGGCTGGAACTTCATTGCGCCGGAAAGAACGGGCCCTGACTTCGAAATACGCAATCTTGTCGTTCGCGGCATCACCTTCGATCACAACGGTGCGAACAACACCTACCGCATGCCTGCAACGCCGAAGAACGCGGCGGTCCTCGCACCGCATTGCCGCAACGTGGTCATCCAGGATTGCAAGTCCCTGAATAATGCAGGCCGACAGTCGTTTTCGCTGGGAAGTGTCGACGATGACGGAACGCCGACTGCGGAAGGTGTCATCGTGGAACGTTGCTCCATCCGCAATGTTGCGCAAGCCATTCCGGGCAACGCATCGGCAACCGACCACTCGTCGATCTATGTCGTGGCTAACGGTTTCACGATTCGTGATATCGACTGTTCCAACGACCGCCCGTGCAGCGTTTCGACCGGCGTGGAATTTCACGGGACGAGAGGGCGGGTGTACCGCGTCAACGTCCGACACTACGCGCAGGCCGCGAATTTCTCGGCGCAGGTGTGCGATACGGAAGATGTCGTCTTGGGGCCAGGCGTGATTGGATCGAGTCTGCTGGCCGGCATCACGTTCTGGTGCAATGCCGGCAGAACGCTCGACGCGCAGGTCACCGGACCGAACGATTTTCGCTTTCGAACGAACGTGGTGTCTCCGTTCGACGCATACAGGAATATCGACGAGTGCGCGATATTCAGCCTCCGTTTCGAAGGCACGCGATATCGTTACGAAGGCTCACGCCATGCGATCAATGCCCCCGATGGATTGCGCATCCGCTATTTCCGGTCACTGGTGTTTCGCGGCAATCATGCGCAAGACCTGCTCGGTCGGGCGCTTTACATCGGAACCTGCAGTCCTGGCGACGGGGCACATGTACGCATCGAAAATAACGTTTTCGAACGCTGCTCGAGCACGACCATGAATGCGGCGTACGACAGCGCCATCATGCTCGGCGTCGACGCGCCATGCACGTTCAAGACGCTCACACTCACAGCAAATCGCGCGTACGCTTGCGGCTCGACGCTTTACGCCTTATCCAGCGCTCCGGTAAAGATCGGTGCAATGCAGGATGAAAATACGTCCATCGACCGGACGATGAAACGCGGCGGCATGATCGGCGCCGCGGTCCGGCTGGCTCCTGGACGCATCCGGATCCAACGAACCGACAATGCGTCGCCGCAGGACGCGGTGCGCGCTTCGTACGGCAGCGAAATCGTCGATTCGACTACCGGCACCGTGTGGCGATGCAATGAATCCGGTGAATCGGCTCAGGCATGGATCCCGCTGTCGAGTTAAAGCCGATGCGGGCTTCACACGGAGTGTCACCCTACCCTCCCACCACCACAAACCCCCTCTTCCTCAACAACTCCAGCACCCCCCTCTGCCCACCGAGATGTAACGCCCCGATCGCCACGAAAACCGGCTTGTCCGGCGCGGCGAGCGCAACCATCCTCGCAACGAACCGCTGATTGCGCTGATAGACCACGCGATTGTCCACCTGAGCCGCCAGCGCCTTGTTCCTCGCCAGCTTGCTCGACTTCGCATCGTCCCAGGCCTTGAGCGCATCGGCATCGCCGATTCGCCATAGCCGATGCAACTCCTTCACATCGGCGACATTCTCCGCCGGCGTCTGCACGAGATCCTGCGCAAGCATCTCGCGCTGCTGCGCCGACGTGAGTCGCGTGAACGTCGATATCTGCTCGTTCAACGTCTCCAGCCCGACGATCTTCCCGCGCGCACGCAGATACACGTTCTGCAACTGCGCCTCGGTTCCATACTCGCTCTGAAATCCCGCCTTCAACGTGTCGTACGTTTCGATCAGCATCGACGCGAGCCACGGACGCGTATGCCGCAGTTCCTTCAACGCCTCCGGATTGCTGCGCATGCGCGTCTCGACCCTCCTCCACATCTCGTCCGGCAGATAGTCGATCAGACATTCGCTGCGGCACATGCCGTAACGGTTCACATCGTCCTGGGAGAGCAGCAGTTCATCTGGTGAAATTTCGAGCGCGAGTGTCGGCGATGCATCGAGCGCCGCCAGTATCGGTTTGCGAAACGGTTGCTCGGGCGGATAGTCGCTCGCGAAACCCACATGGAGCGTGCCGAGGATATAGATGGTCGTCGTGCCCTTGGTCGCGACGTAGAACGGCATGCGCGGCGGCTGCGCGCGGACCGGGCCGCTCGCGGTCGTGCCGTCCGAGCGATCCGCGCGCGGCGGCGGCGCCGCAACCGCGGCCGCCGGATTCGCGGGCGCGGCGGCCGATCCGGCATCGCCCGCTGCCTGCGGCGTGCGCGATCCGACTACCGCGAACGCCGGCGGCGCCGCAACGCCCACCGCATACAGCACGAACGACAGCACGAGGGCTGTCGCTTTGGCGAACGCCGCGCGCGCCACGCGCGGCTTGTCATATGAATCCGGCACGACCGACATCTTAAAACATTCACATGACGCGCCGCGCCCGTCTGCCGAGTTTCAGACTTCGTCGTCGCCGACCTCTTCCGCGCGATGGCACGACACCTGACGCCCATCGACCGTGCGCAGTTTCGGCTCTTCCACACGGCATCGCTCGATCGCATACGGGCAGCGCTGATGAAACGTGCAGCCCGACGGCGGATTGAGCGGCGACGGCATCTCACCCTGCAGCTTGATCTTGATGCGCCGGTCTTCCTCGAAGATCGCGGGCGTCGCGGACATCAGCGCGCGCGTGTACGGGTGGCGCGGCTTCGCGAAGATCGTCTTCTTGTCGCCAACTTCCGCGACACCGCCGAAGTACATGACCATCACGTCGTCGGCGATATGCTCCACCACCGACAAGTTGTGCGAGATGAACACGTAGCTCGTGCCGAACTGCGCCTGCAAATCCATGAACAGATTCAGAATCTGCGCCTGAATCGATACGTCGAGCGCGGACACGGGTTCATCCGCGACGACGATCTGCGGATCGAGAATCATCGCGCGCGCGATCGCCACGCGCTGACGCTGCCCGCCCGAAAACATGTGCGGATAACGCGACGCATGCTCGGGCCGCAACCCGACGGTACGCATCATCTTCGCGATGCGCTCGGCGCGCTCCGTCGATGACAGCGATGTATTGATAGCGAGCGGCTCGCCGAGCGTCTGCTCGACGGTCTTGCGCGGATTCAGCGACGCGAACGGGTTCTGAAACACCATTTGCACGCGCTGACGCAACTCGGCGATCTTCGCACGGCTCGCGCCCGCGACGTCATCGCCTTCGATCAGCAAGCGGCCCGACGTCGGCGCCTCGATCATCGTCAACTGACGCGCAAGCGTGGACTTGCCGCATCCCGATTCGCCGACGACCGCGAGCGTGCGCCCGCGCTTCAGCTCGAACGACACGCCGTTCAACGCTTTCACCGTGCCGTGCTTGAACGCGCTCTTCTTCACGTCGTAGTGCTTCGTGAGCTTGTCGGCGGCGAGCACGATGTCCTGATTCGCTTCCTTCGGTACGGCGTTCATCGCGCGCCTCCTTCGACCACCACATCGATATTCAACGGCTTGATGCAGCGCGCGCGCACGGCCGGATCGTTCTTGTCGAGCTGATACAGATTCGGACGCGCCTTGAGGCAATCGTCGACGACGTACTTGCAGCGCGGCGCGAAGAGACAGCCGCTCGGACGATCGTCCTTGCCCGGCACCATGCCCGGCAGCGCGGCGAGACGGTCCGCGCCGCGCGAATGCTCGGGGATAGCCGCGAGCAACGCTTCCGTGTACGGATGATGCGGCTCGCTGAAGATCGTCGGCACATGATTCGTTTCGATGACCTCGCCCGCGTACATGACCGCGACGCGCTGCGCCACTTCGGACACGACGGCGAGATCGTGCGAGATCAGCACGAGCGCCATGCCGCGCTCCTTCTGCAGCTTCACGAGCAGTTCCATGATCTGCGCCTGGATCGTCACGTCGAGCGCGGTGGTCGGCTCGTCGGCGATCAGCAGCTTCGGATTGCACGCGACGGCCATCGCGATCATCACGCGCTGGTTCATGCCGCCCGACATCTGATGCGGAAACGAATGGATGCGGTTCTTCGCGTCCGGAATGCCGACCTGATCGAGCAGTTCGAGCGCGCGCTTCTCGAGCGCGGCGCCCCGCAGCCCTTCGTGCAGCTTCAGCACTTCCTTGATCTGATAGCCGACGGTATAGCTCGGATTCAGGCTCGTCAGCGCGTCCTGGAACACCATTGCAATGTCCTTGCCGATGATCTTTCGACGCGCGCGCGCCGACGCCTTCAGCAAGTCCTTGCCGTCGAACGTGACCTGATCGGCAGTGACTTTGCCGGGCGCGTCGATGAGACCCATGAGCGCCATCATCGTGACGCTTTTGCCCGAGCCGGATTCGCCGACGACGCCGACGACTTCGCCCGGCTTCACGGACAGATCGATGCGATCGACGGCTTGCGTGCCGCCGAACGTCACCTGCAAATTACGGATAGTCAGAAGATCGTTCATGTCAGCCCATCCGTTTGAGTTTCGGATCGAGCGCATCGCGCAGACCGTCGCCGAGCAGATTGATGACGAGCACCGAGATCAGGATCGACAGACCCGGCATCGTCACGATCCACCATGCGCTTTCGATGTAATCGCGCGCCGATGCCAGCATCGCGCCCCACTCCGCCGCCGGCGGCTGCACGCCGAGGCCGAGAAAGCCGAGCGCGGCGGCATCGAGAATCGCGGACGAAAAGCCGAGCGTCGCCTGCACGATCAGCGGCGCGGCGCAGTTCGGCAGCACTTGCGAGAACATGAGGCGCACGGTGCCCGCGCCCGCGACGCGCGATGCTGTCACGTATTCCTTCTGCAACTCGCCGAGCGCCGATGCGCGCGTGAGACGCACATAACCCGGCAGCGCGACGATCGCGATGGCGAGCATCGTGTTGACGAGCCCCGGCCCGATGATCGCGACGACCGCGACTGCGAGCAGCAGCGACGGCAACGCGAGCAGCACGTCCATCACGCGCATGATCGGCGTATCGAGCCAGCGGAAAAACGCGGCCATGAGACCGAGCACGACGCCCGGAATCAGCGCGAGTATCACCGACACGAAGCCGATCCAGAACGACAGCCGCGCGCCGTACATCAGCCGCGAAAGAATGTCGCGGCCGGCTTCGTCGGTGCCGAGCGGGAACATGCGATTGCCGCCTTCGAGCCACGCGGGCGGAATCTTCACGTAGTCGCGGTATTGCTCGATGGGACTGTGCGGCGCGATCAGCGGCGCGAGAATCGCGACGAGAATCAGCACGAGCACGATCAGGCCCGCGACGACGGCGCCGCGATTGCGCGAGAAATTCGCCCAGAATTCGCGCGCGGCGACCATGCGGCCGGAGGGCGGCGTGAACGCGCCCGGAGGGAGATTGTTTTGAACGTCAGCCATATCTTCCAGTTACCTCGTATGGCGAATGCGCGGATTCAACACGCCGTACAACAAATCGACGACGAGATTCACGACGATCACGAGCGTCGCGATCATCAGAATGCCGCCTTGCACGACCGGATAATCGCGACGCGAAATGGCATCGATCAGCCACTTGCCGACGCCCGGCCACGAGAACAGCGTTTCAGTCAGCACTGCGCCCGCGAGCAGCGTGCCGACCTGCAGACCGATCACGGTCACGACGGGAATCAGCGCGTTGCGCAGCGCATGCACGACGACCACGCGCAACGGCGACAAACCCTTCGCGCGCGCGGTGCGGATGTAATCTTCGCGCAGCACTTCGAGCATCGACGAACGCGTCATGCGCGCGATGACCGCGAGCGGAATCGTGCCGAGCACGATCGTCGGGAGAATCAGATGGCTCAAAGCGGACGTGAACGCGCCTTCGTCGGTGGAGAAGAGCGCGTCGATCAGCATGAAGCCTGTGACGTGCGGGATGTCGTATTCCACCGCGATGCGGCCCGACACCGGCGTCCAGCCGAGCTTCGCGGAAAAAAACATGATGAGGATCAAGCCCCACCAGAAAATAGGCATCGAATAGCCGGTGAGCGCGGTGCCCATCACGCCGTGATCGACGACGGTGCCGCGCCTCAACGCAGCCGCGACGCCCGCGGGCAGGCCGACGACGAGCGCGAAAATCATCGCGCAGATGGACAGTTCGACGGTCGCGGGAAAGCGCGCGAGAAACTCGCCCATCACGCTCGTATTCGTGATGATCGACGTGCCGAGATCGCCCTTCAGCGCGTGCCCGACATACGTCAGATACTGGAGCGGAAGCGGCTGGTCGAGGCCTAGGCGCTTCATGGCTTCGGCGTGCATCGCCGGATCGACGCCGCGCTCGCCCATCATCACTTCGATGGGATCGCCGGGAATCAGGTGAATCAGCGCGAACGCGAGAATCGTAATGCCGATGAACGTCGGTATCACCATTCCTATGCGTCGCAAAACGAATCGGAACATGATCGCCCTTTTCGGTATTGGGAGGACTGAAAACGTGACCGGCGGCTTGGATCTTGTGGACCCGCGCCGCCGGACCTTGTCGATTTAGTTATGGTTTAGTGCAAAAAGCATTCCGTAGCAAAACCTTATTGCATGCCGACGCCATCGAAACGGACATAGCCGAGCGGCTCGATCTTCATGTTCGTCACCTTCTTGCTGACGGGCTGATAGACCGTCGAGTGCGCGATCGGCGAGAACGGCAGTTGTTGCGCGAAGATCTGCTGCGCGTCGGTGTACGACTTGGTGCGCGCGGCGATATCGGTGGTCGAACGGCCCTTCACGACGAGCTCGTCGAACGGCTTGTAGCACCACTTCGAGAAGTTGCTGCCCTTCACCGCATCGCAGCCGAGCAGCGTGCCGAGCCAGTTGTCCGGATCGCCGTTGTCGCCGGTCCAGCCGATCAGCAGCGCATCATGTTCGCCCGCGTGCGCGCGCTTCAGATACTCGCCCCACTCATACGACACGATGTTCGCCTTCACGCCGATCTTCGCCCAGTCGGCTTGGATCATTTCCGCCATCAGACGCGCGTTCGGGTTGTAGGCGCGCTGCACGGGCATCGCCCACAGCGTGATTTCCATGCCGTTCGGGAAGCCCGCCTTCGCGAGCAGCGCCTTCGCTTTCGCCGTGTCGTACGTCTGGCCTTTCAGGTTCTTGTCGTAAGACCACTGCGTCGGCGGCATCGGTGCGGTGGCCGGCTGGCCCGCGCCCTGATACACGGAATCGATGATCGCCTTCTTGTTGATCGCCATGTCGAGCGCGCGGCGCACGTCGGTGTTGTCGAGGCCCTTCTTCGTCACGTTGTACGCGACGTAACCTTCGTTGAAACCCGCCTGCGACGGCGTGTCCACGGTCGACACCGACTTCAGCGTGGAGATGTCGCCCGGACGCGGATAGCTCATCACCTGGCATTCGTTGTTCTTCAGCTTCTGCACGCGCACGGCGGCGTCCGGCGTGATCGAGAAGATCAGCTTGCTGATCTGCACCGCGTTCGGCTTCCAGTAATCAGGATTGCCGTCGAACCGGATGGTCGCGTCCTTCGTGTAGCTGCGGAAGATGAACGGGCCCGTGCCGACCGGCTGCTGGTTGATGTCGGCGGCCTTGCCGTCCTTCATCAGCTTGTCCGTGTATTCGGCGGACAGGATCGACGCGTATTCCATCGCCATGTTCTGGATGAACGGGGCGCTCACTTCCTTCAGCGTGAACTTCACGGTGTACGGATCGACCTTCTCGATCTTCGAGATCAGTTTGTCCATGCCGAGGTCCGTGAAGTAAGGAAACTGCACGTTGTACGCCTTGCGGAACGGATTGTTCGGGTCGAGCATGCGGTTGAACGTGAAGATCACGTCGTCCGCGTTGAATTCGCGCGTCGGCTTGAAGAACGACGTCGTCTGGAACTTGACGCCGTGACGCAGATGGAACGTGTACGTCAGACCGTCGGACGACACATCCCACTTTTCCGCGAGACCCGGCTCGACCTTCGTGCCGCCACGCTCGAATTCGACGAGACGGTTATAGACCGTGAAGGTGTTCGCGGTGAAATCGGTGCCGGTCGTGTACTGCGCGGGGTCGAAGCCGGCCGGGCTGCCTTCCGAGCAATACACGAGCGTCTTGTTCGGGATTCCTGCGGCATTCGCCGTCGTTGCTGCGAAAAGCGTCGCCGTGGCGACGGCGCCTGCGAGCGCCGATCCGCGGATGGCTCGCAACAGGCTGTTTTTGTTCATGTTTCCTCCAAGTCGATGCCGGCTTCTGGCCGACGTAGCGCGAGTGTACTTGATCGCGCCGCCCGCTTTTTCAGGAGCGCACGCGCAAAGTGGGCGCTACCCTAGCACGAACAAAAGTGACATGCGTAGTTGGTTTTCCCCACTAGAGTTTGTCGTCGATGGCGCTTCGATAAGGGCAGGTTATCGGCCATGTTTATACGTGATACGTCGGCCGACGAGATATTGCTCGATCGAGCGCGTTATGACGCAAAAAGACGACGAGGAGCAAGGGAAGAGAAAGAACCGCGCGACGAGCGCCGCGCGGGTGAAACATTGATGCAGGTCAGACGCTCTTGAAGCCCAGACGCGCGCAAACCGTCTTGCTGGCCCACGCGCCGTTGAGCGTGTAGAAGTGCAGCCCCGGCGCGCCTTCGTCGATGAGACGGCGGCACAGGCCCGTCACCACGTCGACGCCGAATGCGCGGATCGACTCGCGATCGTCGCCGAAGCTTTCGAGCCGGCGCGCGATCCACTTCGGCACTTCGGCGCCGCACATGTCGGAAAAGCGCATCAGTTGCGTGAAGTTCGTGATCGGCATGATGCCCGGCACGATAGGCACGTCGACGCCGAGCTTGCGCG
The DNA here is from genome assembly GCF_001544835.2 of Caballeronia fortuita. Lineage (GTDB taxonomy): Bacteria > Pseudomonadota > Gammaproteobacteria > Burkholderiales > Burkholderiaceae > Caballeronia > Caballeronia fortuita. The sequence continues at coordinate 79,560 of NZ_FCNX02000001.1, forward strand.
TTTCCTCGACGAACTTGAAGTACGAATCGGCGTTGAAAAAATACTGCGTGATCGCGGAGTTCGCGCCCGCCTTCACCTTGCGCGCGAAGTTTTCGAGATCGGCTTTCGGCGACCTCGATTGCGGATGAAACTCCGGATATGCAGCCACTTCGATGTTGAACCAGTCGCCGTGCTCCTGACGGATGAACGCCACGAGTTCCGACGCATAGCGCAACTCGCCGACTTCGCCCATGCCCGAAGGCAGATCGCCGCGCAGCGCGACGATATGGCGAATGCCGTGCTCGCGGTACTGCGAAAGGATGGCGCGCAGATTCTCCTTCGACGAGCCGATGCACGAAAGATGCGGCGCGGCCTCGAAGCCTTCCGCGGCCATTTCGAGCACGGTGTCGAGCGTGCCTTGCTGCGTGGAGCCGCCCGCGCCGAACGTCACGGAGACGAACTTCGGCGAAAGCTTCTTCAGCTCGGCGCGTGACGCGCGCAGCTTGTCCACGCCTTCCTGCGTCTTCGGCGGGAAAAACTCGAATGAGAGTTCGATCGGTTTCATGATGTTTATGACGGGCGGCAGCGCCCGCGCTCCAGCGTCAACCGAAGTTGCGATTCCCGAAAATCAGCGCCGACAGCAGCCATGACACGATGCTGTAAAGAATCGAGCCGAAGAACGCGGACCAGAAGCCCGATACTTCGAAGCCCTTCAGCAGCGACGAGCACAGCCAGAAGCACAGCGCATTCACGACGAGTATGAAGAACCCGAGCGTGACGATCGTCACCGGCAGCGTGAGGATGATGAGAGCGGGTCGGATGATCGCGTTGATGAGACCCAGCACGACCGCGATGATGAGCGCGGTGCCGAAACTGCGAATGTGAATCGACGGCACCAGATACGTGATGATCAAGAGCGCAAGCGCGTTGATCAGCCATGTCAGCAGCACGGTCATCGAGGAATCTCCGGTTGATGCGTTGAATCGCGCGGGCGTGGTTCGCACGCCCCGCGCAAGCTACTGCCGCCGCGTGCGATCAATAGCGATAGTGGTTCGGCTTGAACGGGCCGTTCTTGTCGACGCCGATATAGCCGGCCTGTTCGTCCGACAGCACGGTCAGTTCCGCGCCGATGCGGCCCAGATGCAGACGCGCGACCTTTTCGTCGAGATGCTTCGGCAGCACGTAGACCTTGTTCTCGTACTTTTTGCCCTGCGTGAACAGTTCGATCTGCGCGAGCGTCTGGTTCGTGAACGAGTTCGACATCACGAACGACGGATGGCCCGTTGCGCAGCCGAGGTTCACGAGACGGCCTTCAGCCAGAATGATGATCTTCTTGCCGTCGGGGAAGACGATGTGATCGACCTGCGGCTTGATGTTGTCCCACGTGTACTGACGTGTCGACGCGATATCGATTTCCGAATCGAAGTGACCGATGTTGCAGACGATCGCGTTGTTGCGCATCGCCTTCATGTGGTCGTGGTTGATGACGTGGTAGTTACCCGTGGCCGTCACGAAGATGTCGGCGCGGCTCGCGGCGTATTCCATCGTCACGACGCGGTAGCCTTCCATCGCGGCTTGCAGCGCGCAGATCGGATCGATTTCCGTGACCCACACCGTCGCGCCGAGCCCGCGCAGCGATTGCGCGCAGCCCTTGCCCACGTCGCCGTAGCCCGCGACGACCGCGATCTTGCCCGCGATCATCACGTCGGTCGCGCGCTTGATGCCGTCGACGAGCGATTCGCGGCAGCCGTACAGGTTGTCGAACTTCGACTTCGTGACCGAATCGTTCACGTTGATGGCCGGGAACGGCAGGCGCCCTTCCTTTTCCATCTGATACAGGCGATGCACGCCCGTCGTCGTTTCTTCCGTTACGCCCTGGATATGCGAAAGGCGCGTGGAGTACCACGCCGGATCGGCGTCGAGGTGCCTGGCGATCGACTTGTACAGCGCGACTTCTTCCTCGTTGGTCGGCTTGGCGATGACCGAGCGGTCTTTCTCCGCCTTCGAACCGAGGATGAGCAGCAGCGTCGCGTCGCCGCCGTCATCGAGAATCATGTTGGCGAACTCGCCGTTCGGCCATTCGAAGATGCGATGCGAGAACTCCCAGTATTCGTCGAGCGATTCGCCCTTGAATGCGAACACCGGCGTGCCGCCCGCGGCGATCGCGGCGGCAGCGTGATCCTGCGTCGAGAAAATATTGCACGACGCCCAGCGCACGTCCGCGCCGAGCGCGGTGAGCGTTTCGATCAGCACGCCCGTCTGGATCGTCATGTGCAGCGAACCGGCGATGCGCGCGCCCTTCAGCGGCTGTTGCGCCTTGTACTCTTCGCGCGTCTGGATGAGACCGGGCATTTCCGTTTCGGCGATGTCGAGCTCCTTGCGGCCCCAGGCAGCAAGCGACATGTCGGCGACGATGTAATCCTTGGAATCTTTGGAATCGAGAACTGCGGCGTTCATCACGCCCTCCTTTTCTAAAAAGACTAGAAATGTTGACGTGAGCGCCGTTCGAATGCGGTGGCTCAGCGGGCGCCTTGATTGCGTGGCGCTTTCGAACCGTCCGGATTGAATGCTTCCGAGCCTGGCGGTCAGCTGTGGACCGTCGCAACGCTCCTCGGAAGCGAGTGTCGATTGTAGCAAAGTCTCGTGTTACGAACGGGATTTCGAGACGCTGCCAGGGGCTTTGGCGCGCGCCGCGATCAGAACGGCAAGACCGACAAGACGGGCGCGAGCAAGACCATCGCGACGCCCGCGATCATCATCGTCAGACTGGCAACCACGCCCTCTTCGCTCCCCAGTTCGCGCGCTTTCGCCGTGCCGACGCCATGCGCCGCTGCGCCGAACAGCGCGCCGCGCGCGAGCCGCGTGCGCAATGGCACGAGCGCGAGCACGATTTCACCGAAGAGCATGCCGCAGACGCCCGTCGCGATCACGAAGAGCGCGGTGAGGTCTTTCGGCGCGTTGATCTTTTCGGAGACGGCGAGCGCGAACGGCGTCGAAACGGAACGCGTCGCAAGGCTGCGCTGCAGTTCCGGCGAAAGATGCAGCAGCTTCGCGAGCATCAGCGACCCGCCGACCGCCACCAGAATGCCGACCGTCACGCCGACGGAAAGCGAAATCCAGTGCCGCTTGATGAGGTCGCGGTATTCGTAGATCGGCACCGCGAACGCGACCGTCGCCGGGCCGAGCAGCCACATGAGCCAGCGCGTATCGGTGTAATAGACCGAGTACGGAATGCGCGCCGCCACGACGATGACCGCGAGCACCGCCGGCACGGCCAGAAGCGGCGTGAGCCACGGCCGGCGATAGCGCGCATAGAGATGCTTCGCCGCGAAATACAGCGCGACGGTCAGTACGAAGCAGCCCGCCGCGATGAGGCGGGCGGCGTCGTCTTCGAGAAGAGAAGCGAAGAAGTGGTTCATATCCGCTGGCTCGCGCTCAGGCGCGTGCCGCGTGACGCGCAACGAGCACGCGGCGCAGCGCGATGCGGCGTTCGAGGCGCGCGGCCTGATCGACGGCGAACGCGACGGCCACCATCACCATCAGCGTTCCGCCGACGACTACCAGCGCGAGCCGCCAGCCGTCTTCCATGAAAAGGCCGCCGTACTGGACCGCCGCGACCGCCGCCGGGATGAAGAACAGCAGCATGTCGGAGAGCAGCCAGTCCGCGCCCGCCTTGACCCAGCGCGGCGCGATGCCGCCGCAGAACAGCAGCGCGAGCAACGCGACGAGGCCGATCACGCCGCCGGGCACCGGCAGCGACAGCTTGCGCGCGACAAAGTCCGCCACGATCCAGATTCCCGCGAGCCCGGCGGACTGCACCGCGACGCGCAGGAAGCGGGCGAAGGCGGACGGCGTTTTATTCGAAAGGGCGAAGGACATAGCGGACTCTTGGGCGGCGGAAGCGATTGATTAGGGTTATCCCGTAGTCGCAGTATATGGGCGCCCCTCGCATAAAAAAAATGACTTAACCTTATCCGGATCATTCCAAACTGGAATTCGGAGCCGACAATGGAATTGCGCGCCCTGCGGTACTTCATCGAAGTGGTGAAGCAGAAGAGTTTTACCGCTGCCGCCGAACACATGTTCGTGACGCAGCCGACCATCAGCAAGATGGTGAAGGCGCTGGAAGATGAAGTCGGCTCGCCGCTGCTTCTGCGCGAAGGCCGTCAAATGGTGCTGACGGACGCGGGACAGATCGTGTATCAGCGTGGCGTCGAGGTACTGGCGGCGCACGCGCGCCTGGAAGCGGAACTGAACGATCTAGGCACCTTCGGGCGCGGCACGCTGACGATCGGCATTCCGCCGATGGGCGGATCGCTCTTCACGCCCGCCATCGCCGCGTTCCGGCGCCGTTATCCGAAGGTCGAGCTGAAGCTGTTCGAACGCGGCTCGAAGGCAATCGAGGCCGCGCTCATCGACGGCGAGCTGGAACTCGGTGGCATCATGCAGCCGGTCGATACGGCGATGTTCGATGTCCTGCCCGTCAGCCGCCAGATTCTGTGGCTCGTCGCGCCGAAGGGCTCGCGCTGGGACGATGCCCGCGAAGTCGCGCTCACCGATCTCGCGGCCGAACCGTTCGTCTTTTACGGCGAGAGCCTTGCGCTGAACGATGTCGTGCTCAACGCGTGCCGCGAGGCGGGTTTCGCGCCGACGATCGTCGGGCGAAGCGGGCACTGGGATTTCATGGCGGCGCTCGTGCAGGCGGGCATCGGCATCGCGCTGCTGCCAGCGCCGTATTGCCGCCGTCTCGACGCCAACGCGTTCACCTGCCGTCCGGTCGTCGCGCCGGAGATTCACTGGGACATGGCGCTCGGCTGGCGGCGCAATGGTTATCTGTCGCACGCGGCGCGCGCGTGGATCGAAGTCGCGCGGGAAATGCTGCCCGCGAATCTCGATCAGGATTTCATGGCCGATGGCTTTCCGCGCGCGCGATTCGCCGAGCCAAAAAAATGAAACGCGCCGGCCCGCATTGAGCGGGCCGGCGCGGTTTTTTCCAAGCAACTTCCGGGTGCCGGTCCGAATCAGCCGATTTCCTTGAACTCGATCCGGCGATTTGCCGCGCGGCCTTCGCGCGTGGCGTTGTCGGCGATCGGATGGGCATCGCCGAAACCTTCCGCCGTCAGCGTATCCGCCGGGACGCCATGCTGGATCAGATACGAGCGCACGGCCCGCGCGCGCTTTTCCGACAAGCGCTGATTCACCGCCGGATCGCCCGAACTATCCGTGTAACCGCCGATCTGCAGCTTGATCGGCTGGCCGGCAGCGTCGCAATCCATCAGCGCCTTCACGGATTCGGCGAGATTGTCCAGCGCCGCGCGCGGCAGTGTGTCCGACGCAAAACCGAAGGTGACCGGCCGCAGATTCATTTTTTTTGCGGCGTCGGCGGCGGCGCAACTCGCGGCGGCTTGCGCGTCCGAGGCGGCGAGCGCCTTCGCGGCGGTCGTGTCGATCGCGCCGATTGTCCAGCCCTCGCCGAAGAATGCCTTCAGCTTGCCCAGCCAGCCGAGCGACGGATCGCCCGCGCGGCCGTCCAGCTCGATCTTGTCGCCCGCGACGCGCACCTGCGCGCCCGGCAGCGCCATGACCGGCAGCAAGCCGTCGAGCCTGGCGATCCAGGCGGCGGGTTTCGTGTCCGGATCGACCGCGATATTCGCCTTGAACTTGTCCGCGCCGAGCTTCGCGCCGAGCGTGTCGATCAGTTGGCGGCGCTCGTCGTCGCTGTTGACCGTCGCGGTCAGCGTCGGTACGCCGTTTGCGTCGACAGTAAAGGACATCGTCGCGTCCTTGCCGGGCTGCGCAGCGGGCGCGGATGACTGGTCGGCTGCTGCCGCCGTGGATGCATCGGCTGAATCGGACGCGGCGTCCGGCTTCGCGGCCGGCGCCGCTTCCTGCTCCGAGTTCTGCGTCGAGCAACCGCGTCCGATCAGCACCGCGAGCAGCGCGAGCGCGGCGGCGAGCGCGATCCACCACCACTTCTTCTTGCGGGCGCTTTCCTTCGTGGGCTGCTCCGGCACGGCGGCGGGCGCGTCCGACGGCTGCGAGAACGCCGCCGCTTCGTGCGTCGCGGGATGGTCGAGATGCGACGACACCGCCTTCAGCCGCGATGCGACGCCCGCGAGGAACGCGCCGACCGAGCCGAGCCCGAGCGCCTGCGCGAATGCGTCGGTCATGTTCGCGCGCACGATCGGCAACTGATGTCCGAGCAGCGTCGGAAGCTGGCCGGGATTGCCGTTGTGCTGCGTGAGATAGCGCTTCAGCACGCCGAAGAGCGTCGCGCCGACGACGCCGGTCAGCGTGCGCGTGGCGCTCGCCGCGACGCCCGTGTATTCGGCGATGCGCTCGGCGAGCACGTTGAGGCTGTCGCGGGAGGCGATCGCCGCGTCGGCGTTCGCGCCGGTATCGACGAGCGTCTTGAATCCATCGTCCTGGACGACGGAATGCGGCAGTTCTTCGGCAATCAGCGCGTTCGTCGCGGGCGACATGATCGCCGCGAAAAGATTGCGCGCGCCTTCCAGCGACGACGCCTTGTTCATCATCGCGCCGATGAGCGCCGGCCCGCACAGGGATACCACGCGCTTCGCCGGCTCCGGCGCGCAGCCGATGCGCCCCGCGATGTGCTGCAACACGCTTTCTGTCAAAGCGCCCTGGACAAGTTGATTGAGGTTGATGCTCATTGAGAATGCTTCCGTGAAAGGCGTTACTGCGTCAGCCGGAATTAGGCGAGCCGATTATAGGTTCGGGCTCCTGCGCGTCATTGGGGTGGGATTAACAATCGGATTAGTCTCAGGAAGGCAAATTTCGGCGCATGCATCGGAAAGTGATGCCCGAATCCGATAAGAACGATGCCTCTACGCGCCCGCCGAACGCGCGGCCTATGATTCTTGAATTCGAGATGGCGTCCGGCCAGCCGATATATCCGAAACCGGCTGTTGCGTGCGCCCGACAGTGAAGTTCCACCGCGCGGCCGTTCGCGCGCGCAAAGAAGGAGACCGACGATGTCCGATGCCGCCGATCGCCCGTTCGGGCAGACACACGACGTTACGAATCAGGTGCCGCCGCTCGTCGGTTATGACGCTTTCGCTTTCGATCCGGCTCTCGTCGCCGCTGTCGGGCGCGAGGGCGCGCAATGGCACGCCGAAACGCTTTCGCGCGACGCGATGGCGCTCACGCAGCCCGATGTCGTCGCGCTCGCCGATCTCGCCAACCGCCACGCGCCGGAACTCGCGACGCACGATGCGCGTGGCGAGCGCATCGACGCCGTCGAGTTTCATCCGGCTTGGCACGAACTCCTGCGGCGTCTGCGGCACGAAGGTCTGCACGCGATGCCGTTCGAGCCGTCGGCGCGTGCGGGGTCGATGGCCGCGCGCTGCGCCGGCTACTATCTGCACGGCCAGCTCGAATCGGGCTCGCTGTGTCCTGTCACGATGACGTTCGCGAGCATTCCGGTGCTGCGCAACGAGCCTGACCTGTTCGCGCGCGTGTCGCATGCGCTGCTTTCGCGCGCGCACGATCCGCGAGACATTCCGCTCGAGGCCGGCAAGCATTCGATGATGATCGGCATGGGCATGACCGAGAAACAGGGCGGCTCCGACGTGCGCAGCAACCGCACGCGCGCCCACGCCCTCGGCGCGGCGGGACGCGGCCGGGCGTATCGGCTGGTCGGTCACAAATGGTTCTTTTCCGCGCCGCAATGCGACGCGCATCTCGTGCTCGCCCGCACCGCCGACGAAGGCGGCCTGTCGTGCTTCTATGTGCCGCGTTTCGCGCCGGACGGACGCAAGAACGCGGTTCAGATTCAGCGCCTGAAGGACAAGCTCGGCAATCGCTCGAACGCGAGCAGCGAAGTCGAGTTCTTCGATGCTTACGGCGTGATGATCGGCGACGAGGGGCGCGGCGTGCCGACGATCATCGAAATGGCGAACTTCACGCGGCTCGACTGCGTGATCGGCAGCGCGGCGCTGATGCGCGCGGCGCTCGTCCAGGCGATCCATCACGCGCGGCATCGCAGCGCGTTCGGCGCGCACCTCGTCGATCAGCCGCTGATGCGCAACGTGCTCGCCGATCTCGCGCTCGAATCCGAAGCGGCGACGGTCCTCTTCATGCGGCTCGCGGGCGCGTTCGAGCAGAGCGAGGCGGCGGGCGGCCCGCTCGCCGAGCGCGCGTGGCGGCGCATCGTCACGCCGGCGGCGAAGTTCTGGGTGTGCAAGCGCGCGCTCGAATTCACCGGCGAGGCGATGGAAGTCTGGGGCGGCAACGGCTATGTCGAAACCGGGCCGATGGCGCGTTTCTATCGAGAGGCGCCCGTCAATTCGATCTGGGAAGGCTCGGGCAACGTGATGTGTCTCGATGTGCTGCGCGCGTTCGAGCGCGAGCGGGACGCCGCGCACGCGCTCATCGATGATTGGAAGACGACGGCGCACGCGCATCCGGCGCTGGCCGCCGCGTTGTCGTCGCTGATTGCGATGCTGATGGACGATCCGCCGAGGCGGGAAGCGTCGGCGCGGCGCATTGCGCAGCAACTGGCGCTGTGCGCGCAAGGCGTGCTGCTGGCGAGGCACGCACCGCAGGATGTCGCCGATGCGTTCATCGACTCGAGGCTGGGCGATGCGCGCGGGGAAACGGGGCGGGTGTTTGGCACGCTGCCGGCGCGCTTCGATCACGGGGCGATCGTTGGGCGGGCGTTTGGTGCTTAGCGCGTTTGCGTTTTTTCTATGGATGGCCTGATTCTATGGATGGCCTGATTTCGTGTCGGTCTATTAGCACTGCCCCTGTGCGGGGCGGCACCTACTTTCTTTGCTGCTGCAAAGAAAGTAGGCAAAGAAAGCAGCTTTTCAGGCCCACGGTCACACGCAGTTTGGGTAGTACTCTCGTCCCAGGCGGCACTCGCCTAAGTGTCGCCCTCGAAGGCCCAACCGGGCTTGGATCGCGCACGGTCTGCCGCCCGGCACTGTCTAGCGCGCTGGTCCAGCGCGAAAGAGCATCGGCACAGCGCTACGCGCTGCCGTCGGGTATGCGAGGGAAACCATCGAAGAACAAGCGCACGCGCACCCGATTGACCCATCGGCCGCGAAGCGGGCTGGAGCTATTTGGTGCTGAACCCGCGCGCGAAACGGACTAGCGAGTCAGACCGTGCGCGAGCCAAGCACGCTTAGGTGTTTGAGGGCACTCGTTAGGCGAGTGCCACGGTGAACGAGAGGACTACCCAAATTGCGTGTGACCGCGGGCGTAACAGAAGCTGCTTTCTTTGGTTACTTTCTTTGCAGCAGCAAAGAAAGTGACTGCCGCCCCGCACAGGGGCAGTGCTAATAGACCAATAACAAAACGGGATCCGGCAACAACGGCAACAACGGCAACAACGGCAAAACAAAACACCTACTTAACCAAAGACCGCCGCTTCATCTCCAACTGCGTGATCAACCGCTGAAGCGTATTCTCCGCCGACCCCGGCATGGAAACAAACTTGAACCCGATGGTATATCGACGATCCCCTTTCGCCGTCGTCGATTCCCGATGCGAAACCAGCTTCATATCCACCGTAACGCGTCCATTCGCGCTGAAATGCAGCTCGGCATCCTGCAACACGATGCCCATCTCCAGATCCGCGACGCGCTCGTCCGTCGTGCGCAACGCCACGCCGCCCAGCGACAGATCATGCACCTCGAAACGGAAGCGCTCGCCATCCGGCAACGTGCCCGTGCAAATGTACGGATCGAGCACCGGCGCCTCGACGCGGAAATACTCGCGCCGCTGCATGTAATACAGCACCGGCGGAAACTCGATCTCGAACGCAGGACGTCCGTCGAACATCGTCTCGCGCGCGCCCGGCGTCGTGAACTCGACGCGCACTCCATCCGGCGACGCATTGAAAATCAGCTTCTGCGACGCAAGCACGCCGCGATTCTGATGCTCGAGGCCGCCCCAGTCGATCGTGAACCGATGCGCGGTCACATCCACATCCAGCAAGCGCGTGACGATCTGACCGTCGCCGTATTGCGCCGTCAGAAAGTCGCCGCGATTGGCGAGATTGCGTAGTGCCACGCCGATTTCGAGCGGATTGCGCCGGCCGAAATCCACGATGGGCGCGATGTCCTCGTCGGCAACGTCATGCATGTGATTGGTGTTCATGGTGCTAGCCGTGTTCATTGTGCTCGCGCGCCGCTCGTGTCCCCGAATCGTCACGCGTCGCCCCAGACCTCACCGGTCCGGAACTCCGATTATTCAGGTTAGCGGCATACATCTTCGAAAGTTTAGGGTCGCCCGCCGCGAAATGTATGTGGTGCGCCGTCCCTACGAACGTAAAACGTTTGCGAGTCGCAAAAGATCCGAACATACGCCATTTTTTGCACACCCAAACACGCGCGCGCGGGCGTCATACGATCTGTCGCATGATCGAAATGAGCTTCTTCGCGTACTGCGGATCGGTCGCGTAGCCCGCCTTCTGCATGCCGTGCGCGAAGCCCGCGACATCGCGCGACGCCTGGATCACCGGCGCATAGCGCGGATTGTTCTTGATGACGCTCGCGTAATCGGTCAGCGCATCCTCGTACGAATCGTAAGCGCGGAACTTCTCCACGACCTTCTGCGGACGGCCGTTGACGTACTCCGTCGTCACCGAATCGACCGTCTTGCCGGTCCAGTTGCTCGTCGCCTTGATGCCGAAGATGTTGTGACTCGTCGCGCCGTTCGCATGCTTGATCTCGCGCTTGCCCCAGCCCGATTCGAGCGCCGCCTGTCCGATGATGAAGCGCGCCGGTATGCCCGTCGCCGCGCTCGCGGCCTGCGCCGGCACCGCGAGCCGGTCGACGAACGCATTCACCTTGTCCGAGCCGTTGCCGCGCGCGGGCGGCTCCAGCGAATCCGCCGCCGTATAGCCTTTGCCCGCGAGCGCCGCGCTGCCCTTGTTGGCCTGCGCCGCCGCATACGCCTTCGCCATCGCGTTCATCGCGGCGAGATTGCCCGCGTTCGCGTCGAGATCGCCGCCGCCGCCCGACATGCCGCCGAGCGTCTGCATCGCGTTCATCGTGCTCGACGTGCCCATGGCGCCGCCTTTTCCATCAGCGCCGGTCTGCGCGCCTGAATTGCGCATCAACTGCTTCAACATCATGTCCGCGACGCCAATACCCTTCGACGACATCTGTTGCGACAACTGCTGATCGAGCATCGACGTGAACGACTTCGTGTCGTTCGATTCGAACGGGCTGTCCGAAGGCGTCGCGTCGCGCATGCTCTTCAGCATCATCTGCGTGAAGACGGCGTCGAACTGCTTGGCCGCTTCCTTGAGTCCTTGCTGCGGGTTCGCGCCGGCCTGCGCGCGCAATGCGTCGAAGCCCTGCGTATCGAGCGCGAAACGGTTCGAGAGATTCGAGATTCCGCCGCTCGTATCGGTCGATGCCAGCGCGGCGCTGGCGATGCCGTTCGTGTTCGAGTTCATAGGTTCTTATTCGTTCTTAGATGATTTCGAGGTCTGCGCGCAGCGCGCCCGCGGCCTTCATCGACTGAAGGATCGAGATCAGATCCGCCGGCGTCGCGCCGAGCGCGTTGAGCGCCTTCACGACGTCCGCGAGATTCGCGCCCGCGGCGAGCATCTTGAGCGCGCCGTTGTCCTGCTTCAACTGAATCGACGATTCCTTCGCCGCAACCGTCTGCCCGTTCGAGAACGCGCCCGGCTGGCTCACCGCCGTCTTCGTATTGATGACCACCGACAGATTGCCGTGCGCGACCGCGCAGTTCTGCAGCGTGACCATCTGATTCATCACGATGGAACCCGTGCGCGCGTTCAGGATCACCTTCGCGGCGGCCTGCGCCGGACGCACGTCGATGTTCTGCAACTGCGCCATGAAGGACACCTGTTCGCCCGGCTCCTGCGGCGCGCGAAGCTGAATCGTGCGGCCGTCGAGCGCGAGCGCGGTGCCCATGCCGAACTGATTGTTCACCGCCGCGACGATGCGCTGCGTCGTGTCGAAATCCATCTCGCGCAGTTCCATCTGCATGACGCCGCCCTGCTGCTGCAACGCCGTAGGCACCGCGCGCTCGACGATCGCGCCCGCCGAAATGCGGCCGACGGCGAGCTGATTCACCTGCACCTTGCTGCCGTTCGCGCTCGCGCCCGCACCGCCGACGACGAGGTTGCCCTGCGCCATCGCGTAGACCTGGCCATCGGCGCCCTTGAGCGGCGACATCAGCAGCGTGCCGCCGCGCAGGCTCTTCGCATTGCCGAGCGACGAAACGGTCACGTCGATCGCTTCGCCCGGGCGCGCGAACGGCGGCAGCGTCGCCGTCACCATCACGGCGGCGACGTTCTTCAACTGCATGTTCGACGACGTCGCCGAATTCACCGTGATGCCGAGATTGCCGAGCATGTTGGTGAGCGATTGCGTCGTGAACGGCGTCTGCATCGTCTGGTCGCCGGTGCCGTCGAGACCGACGACGAGGCCGTAGCCGATCAGCGGATTGTCACGCACGCCCTGAAACGACACGAGATCCTTGAGACGCTCGGCGTGTGCCTGATGCGCGGTGCCGATCGCGACGAGCGCGGCTGCGAGCGAGAACGAAACGAAACGAAGAAACGAATTCATGATCAGAACGGCGCGACGTTGAGGAAGAAGCGTTGGAGCCAGCCCATGTTCTGGGCTTCGTCGATGTAACCCTTCGCCGAATATTCGATCTTCGCGTCGGCGACCTGCGTGGAAAAGACGGTGTTGCTGCCCGAGATCGTCGTCGGGTTGACGACGCCCGAGAAGCGCACGTATTCGTTGCCCTGATTGATGAGCATCTGCTTCTCGCCGCTCACCATCAGATTGCCGTTGGACATGACTTCCGTGACGGTGACGGTCAGCGTGCCGCTGAACGTGTTGGCCGCGCTCGCGCCGCCCGCCGCCGTGAACTTGTTCGCGCCCGTCGCCGAGAGCGTCGTGTTGTTGAAGAGGCCGCCGAAGATGCCCGGCGTCGTCGGCACCGCGAACGACGCGTTGCCGCCGCGATTCGTGTTCGCCGCCGACGACTTCGTCGCGTTGACGTTTTCCGAGATCACGATGGTCAGGATGTCGCCCACGTTGCGCGGACGCTGGTCTTCGAAAAGCGGCCTGCCCGCGTAGCCCGCGTTGTAGATCGCGCCGGGCGAACGCGTGCCCACGGGCGGCTGCGGCGGACGCGCGGTCATCGGCTGCTGGATGATCGGCTCTTTCGGAACGAGGCCGCACGCGGCCGTCGCCGCAACGAGCGCGGCCATCGAAAGGCGCGAAAGAATTTGAGTGGACGACATCGTGATAACTCGTTTGAAGCGAAATGAGCGTCAGTGTGACGCCATCCGCGCAATTCCCATTCGTCGAATAGAAGGGGATTTACACCTGCATCTGCGAGAGCGTCTGCAACATCTGGTCGGACGTGGTCACGGCCTTGCTGTTGATTTCGTACGCGCGCTGCGTCTGGATCATGTTCACCAGTTCCTGCACGACGTTCACGTTCGACGCTTCCACATAGCCCTGCTGCAACGAACCCGCGCCGTTCAGTCCCGGCTGCGACACGTTCGGCGCGCCCGAGCTGCTCGTCTCCGAGAACAGGTTTTCGCCGCGTGCATCGAGGCCGGCCGGGTTGATGAAAGTCGCGAGCGTGATCTGGCCGACCGTCGTGCTGGTCGAGCTGTTCGCGCTCGTCACCGATACCGTGCCGTCCGAGCCGACCGTGATCGCCGTCGCGTTCTGCGGAATCGTGATCGCCGGATTCAGCTGATAGCCGCTCGACGTGACGAGCTGGCCTTGCGAGTTGGTCTGGAACGAGCCGTCGCGTGTGTAGGCGGTCGTGCCGTCGGGCATCGTCACCTGGAAGAAGCCTTGACCATTGATCGCGACGTCCTTCGAGTTGCCGGTCTGCTGCAGATTGCCCTGCGTGTAGAGGCGCTCGGTCGCGACCTGCTGCACGCCGGTGCCCAGTTGCACGCCCGACGCGAGCTCGGTTTGCTGCGTCGAATTTGCGCCGGGCTGGCGCGTCGTCTGATACAGCAGATCCTCGAACACCGCGCGCGAGCCCTTGAAGCCGTTGGTGCTCACGTTGGCGAGGTTGTTCGAGATGGTGTCCATCTGCGCCTGTTGCGCATTCATGCCGGTCGCGGCGATGTAGAGAGAGCGATTCATGTTCGTTTCCTAAATGTCTTGCGCCGCTTAGCTGAAGTTGAGCAGCTTGTTGGCCGACTGTTCGTTCTGGTCGGCCGATTCCATCAGCTTCGTCTGCATCTGGAATTGCCGGGCGTTGGTGATCATGGAGACCATCGCGGCGACCGGGTTCACGTTGCTGCCCTCGAGCGCGCCGCCGGCCACGACGACGTTCGGGTCCGCATCGGCGGGATCGCCGCCGGCGGTGCGAAAGAGCCCGTCGTCGCCGCGCGTGAGCGTCGCGGGATCGGGGTTCACGAGCTTCAGTTGATCGACGACCGCGATCGCCGTCGGCGGATCGCCCGGAATCAGCGCGGAGATCGTGCCGTCCTTGCCGACCGTCACTTCCGCGCCCGGCGGAATCGACAGCGGGCCGCTGTTGCCGAGCACCGGCAGGTTGTTCGCGGTAACGAGCTGGCCGTTCTGATCGACATGCAGATTGCCCGCGCGCGTGTACGCCTCGCTGCCGTCCGCGGCCTGCACGGACAGCCAGCCCTGGCCCTGAACCGCGACGTCGAGCGGATTGCCCGTCTGCTGAATCGGGCCTGCCGAGTAGTCCGCGTTCGGCGTCGACGACAGCACGAAGGTGCGCGTCGTGCCGTCGGCGGACTGGTTCTCGAACGACATCGGCACCTGGCGGAACGCCGCGAGCTGCGCCTTGAAACCCGTGGTCGACGTGTTCGCCAGGTTGTTCGCCACGACGGCCTGCTGCTCGAGCGCCTGGCTTGCGCCGGTCATCGCGGTGTAGATCAGACGGTCCATGAATCGCTTCCTTCTTCCCTATGCTTGCGGACGGTGCTTACAGATTGATCAACGTCTGGTCGACGGTCTGCTGCGTCTTGATCGTCTGCGCGTTCGCCTGGTAATTGCGCTGCGCGGTGATCAGGTTCACGAGCTCGCTCGTCAGGTCGACGTTGGAGTTCTCCACCGCGCCGCCTTGCAGCGTGCCGTGGTTGGTCGAGCCCGGCACGGACACTTGCGCCGCGCCCGATGCCGCCGTCTGCGCGTACACGTTGCCGCCGAGGTTCTGCAGACCGTTCTGGTTGTTGAAGTTGGCGATGGCGATCTGGCCGAGTGCCTTCGTTTCGCCGTTCGAGTAGTTGCCCGTCAGCATGCCGTCGCTGCCGACCGTGAAACCCGTCAGTTCGCCAGTGCTGTTGCCGTCCTGATGCAGATTCGTGAGGCCGCTCTTCGCGCCGTATTGCGTCGTGCCGGAGAGATCGAGCGTGAGCGATTGCGTCGCGCCCGCCGTCGCGCTCGCGCCGTTCGGGATCGTGAACGAGAACGTCTTGCCGGAAGTCAGGTTGCCCGACGAATCGAACGTGACCGGGCCGAGGTCGGTCTTGCCCGCGACCGGATCGCCCCAGCCCGCGAACGCTTCCCACGAATTCGTGCCGGACTTCGTGAAGTACACCGACACTTTCTGCGTGCCGCCGAGCGAATCGTAGGCATCGACGGACGTCGACGCGTTGTACGTGTTGCCGTTGGTCGGATCGAAGTCGGTGGCGGCCTTCACGTCGTCCTGCGAGTTCAGGTTGAACGCGGCGGTGATGGTCTTGGTCGCGGTCGGCGCGATGTTCGCGGTCGGCACCGTGAGGGGGACCGTGTTCGCGCTGTTGACGACGCCGCTCGAATCCGCCGCGTATCCCATCAGTTGCAGGCCCGCCGAGTTGACGATGTTGCCGCTGTTGTCGAGATGGAACACGCCGTTGCGCGAGTACACGACCGAGCCGTTGTTCGACAACTGATAAAAACCGTTGCCGTTGATCGCGACGTCGAGCGCCTGGTTCGTCGTCGTGATCGTGCCTTGCGAGAACTGCTGCTGCACTTCCGAGAGGCGCGTGCCGATGCCGACCTGGTTGTTGATGGCCGTGGCCATCGAGTTCGCGTACATGTCGGCGAACTGTGCGGCGCCCTGCTTGAAGCCGACGGTGTTCGCATTCGCGATGTTGTTGCCGATGACGTCGAGATCGCTCGATGCAGCGCCCAGACCGCTCAGTGCTTGTTGATAACTCATGTTTCGCTCCGTGACGAGCCGCGCCCGTCCTGAAAATTGATGATTTAGAGAATCGACGCGACGCCCGACAGCGCCACCGTGGAACCGTTCGACAGCTTGAGGCCGGGCGCGCCGCCCGACATCTGCACGACGCTTTGCACCTGAGCCGCCGACAGCGTCGTCGCGGTCGCCTGCTGGCCGTTGATCGTGCCTTGCGCGGTGATCGTGTAGCTGCCGTCGGCGAGCGTGGCGCCCTTCGAATCGACCGGCGTCCAGCCCGTCACCGGCACGACGCCCGCGCCTTGCGCGCCGAGGTCGAGCGTGTTGACGATCTGGCCCGACGCGTTTTTCACGACGATCTGCAGGTCGCTCACGTCGTTCGCGAGTTGCACGCCGAAGCTCGACGACTTGCCGCTCGACACTGTCATGCTGTTGCCGGCGGAAAGCACGTTCGAGCCGATGAGCAGCGCCGCCTGCGTCTGCTGGCCGGCGGAAAGCTGCGTGGCGAGCGAGGACAGCGAGGTGTTCAACTGGCCGATGCCCGTCACCGTGTTGATCTGCGCGAGCTGCGAGGTCATCTGCGAGCTGTCGGCGGGATTGGTCGGATCCTGGTTCTTCAGCTGCGTCACGAGCAGCGTGAGAAAAGTGTTCTGCAGATCAGACGCCGACTGCGCGCCGGTCGCCGAGGTCGATGACGTCGACGAGCTCGAAGACGCGCCGTTCATGGTGTCGAGCAGCGTCTGCGACACCGTGGTGCCGTTGCTGCCGATGGTTGTGCTGGTCGTCACGTTGTGTTCCTTGGTGTGTATCTATCAGGTGCCGATGGTCAGGGTCTTGAGCATCAATTGCTTGGCGGTGTTGAGCGTTTCGACGTTCGCCTGATAGGAACGCGACGCGGAAATCATGTTGACCATTTCCTGCACCGGATCGACGTTGGGCAGCGTCACATAGCCGTCCGCGTTCGCCGCCGGGTTGCTCGGGTCGTAGCTGGTTTTCATCGGGCTCGGATCGTCGATGACGCCGGTCACCTGCACGCCGCCGACCTGCTGGCCCGACGCGGTCTTCGCGCCGCCGAGCGGATCGACCGCGAACACGACCTGCTTCGCCTTGTACGGCTGGCCGTCCGGGCCGGTCGTGCTGTCCGCGTTCGCGAGATTCGACGCGGTGACGTTCAGGCGCTGCGCCTGAGCGGACATCGCCGAGCCGGCGACGTTGAAGATGTTCATCAAAGAGGGCATGTGTTCTCCTGCTGCGCTCAACTATTCGACGTGATCGCCGATAGCATCGATTTGATCTGCGACGACAACACCGTCATGCCCGCCTCGAAATGCAGCGCGTTGTCCGCGAACTGCACGCGTTCGGCATCGAGATCGACCGTGTTGCCGTCGAGCGACGGCTGGTTCGGCACGCGATACGCGAGCCTGCCGTAGTCGTCGCTCGAACCGCCCGAGGCGGACAGCGTCGAGCTGCCGCTCATGTGGCCTTTGGCCGTCGCTGCCAGGCCGCCGCTCATGCTCACGCTGACGGGCTGCGCCATCTTCAGCGTCGAGCCGTTGGTCGCCGCGTTCGGCGCGCCGCCGCCCTGCTTCAGCGCACCCGCGAGCGCGCTGGAGAAATCGACGTCGCGCGCCTTGTAGCCGGGCGTATCGGCGTTGGCGATATTCGACGACAGCAATTCCTGCCGGTACGCGCGCACGTCGAGCGCCTCACGGCCGAAAGCGAATTCCTTGTCGAGTCTGTCTAGCATTGCGATTTCTCCTGTCGGCAGCGCCGAGGCCTTTTTGCATGACACGCATCTTAGGAGCGGCGCGCAATAACTAATCCGACGAATAACCGGGAAACGCGGCCTCTATTCGACGCTTGCCTGTTCCGGCCGATATCTAGAATTCGTCTCGTTGAAGTCGTCGCAGCTTCTTTGCGGCCAGATCGAATCAGAAACGGAGAAAGACGATGAGCAGGCCGGCCAGACGTGCATCGAACCCTACGGCTCGCGCCGCAGCGACGTTCGCGCGCCGCACGTTGGGCGCGTCGCTTCTCGTGTGTGTCGTCGCGGGCGCGCAGGCGCAGCAGGCCGACGGCATGATCGTCATTCCGGGCAACGCGGAAACCAATCCCGCCGCCGCGGCCGACATGGCGCAGAAACTCGGCACGCGCGCCGCCGCGCCCGAAGCCGCGCGCTCGAACGTGAATCCGAACATGAGCCCGAGCCCGACCGGTTATCGCGCCGCGACCCGGGCCGCCGACGCCGCGATGCGCAACGCCGCGCTCGACCTCGACGCCCGCGCCGACGCCGCCGACGATTCCATGAACGGCGCAACGAACGACGCGAGCGGCATGATCGTCATTCCCGGACCGGGCGAAGCGAAGCCCGCGCGTGCGGCCGTGGCTGCCGTCGCGACGCCCGCCGCATCGCCCGCACTTCAGCGAGCACCGGTTGCGTCGGCTTCGCGCGATGTAATGCCCGTCGTCGTGACACGCGACGATGCCGCCGCCCGCAACACGAATGCAAAGCCCGTCGCCGCGAGTCCCGCGACGCCGGTCGCCACAGCCGCATCGCCTATGAGGCGCGTGAGCTTCAATCCGTCAATGACGCCAGCGCCAGCGCAGGCGCAGGCGGCGGCCGCCACGCTGCAGGACGGCGAATCGATCCGCGTCGCCACGCTCAACTTTCTGCAACAGCAGGCAGCCGGTTTGCCGGGCAAGGTCGAGATCACGGTCACGCCGGTTTTTCCGCGCGGACTCGCCGCCTGCTCCGCGCTCGATCCGTTCATGCCGACCGGCGCGCGCCTCTGGGGCCGGCTGACAGTCGGCGTGCGCTGCGTCGGCGAGCGTCCATGGACGCTGTACGTGCAGGCGCGCGTATCGATCAACGCGACGTACTACACCGCCGCGCGCGCGATCGCACCGGGCGAAGTGCTGGGCAACGCCGATCTCGTCGCCCGCGACGGCGACCTCACCGCGATGCCGCAGGCCATCGTCACCGATCCGACGCAGGCCGTCGGCGCGGTTGCGCTGTCACGCGTGCCCGCCGGCCTGCCGCTGCGCACCGACATGCTGCGCGCGGCGAGCTCGGTGTCGATCGGGCAGACCGTGCACGTGGTCGCCGGCGGCTCCGGCTTTTCGATTTCCGCCGACGGCACCGCGATGAGCAACGCGTCGCCCGGCCAGCAAGTACGTGTAAAAACCGCCGGCGGACAGATCATCACCGGCATCGTGAAGGACAGCCAGACGGTGGAAGTGTCGCTATAACAGGCGAAGTGTTCGGTCCCCCACGTTTGTTTCATTTTGTTTCAAATGTGCCAGAGGCTTGCCAGATAAGGCTCAGCGCGCGATGAGCATGGCGAACGGCAGTTGGCGGTCCATCGGCAGGGTAAAGTTTTCAAGACCCGTCGCCGTTAAAGGACTCAACACGTTCGGGAATGGACATCGTGAAGATCGAATCGAATAGCAACACCACTCTGGCAGGCCTTCAAGACAACCTGCAACGCGCGTCGCAAAACGACGCAAAAGGTGCCGCTGGCACGGTGCAGCAAGCGCAGACGGGCACGAGCCCGGCGAAGAATTCGACGGTGAGCTTGTCGTCGTTGTCGAGCGATTTGCGCGCATCGAACGGCTCGGACATCGACACGGCGAAAGTCGCGTCGATCAAGGCCGCCATGCGCGACGGCAGCCTGAAGATCGACAGCGGCAAGATCGCCGACGGCATGCTGAGCACCGCCCGCGACCTGCTGCAAACGAGAACCCCGCCGACCGGCGGCTGAACGCCTCCCCGGCGCGCGACGAGCGCGTGACGGCAGGCGTTTGCGAGACCGGGCGGCTTTTTGAAACCGCTTCTGCTTCATGAGCGATGCAATGAGAGACGCCCTGCTTGCCACTGTTACCGAAGAAGTCGCTGCTGTCCGGGCCTTCGAATCCCTCCTCGCCGATGAGGAAAAAGCGCTGATCGCCGCGCAGCCGCTTCCGGCGCTGCCCGAGATCATTCAGAGCAAGACCGCGCTCACCGAACGCATCTCCGCGCTCGAACAAGCCCGCGACGAACAACTGAAGGCGCTTGGTTTTCCCGCCGGCTTCGTCGGCATGGAAGCCGCCGCCGCGGACGATTCCGCGATCGCCGAGCAATGGGCGCTGCTCACCGCCGCCGCCCGCCGCGCGAAACAGGGCAACAACAACAACGGCGTGCTGATCCGCACGCGCATGGAATACAACCGCAAGGCATTGGCTGCCTTGCAGGTCGCGCCGTCCAGGAGCGGCTTTTACGGCCCGGACGGCCGCGTTCCTGGCGCCTGATTTCCATCTCCGCCTTCGAAACGGCGCGTGCTTCCCGCGAAGCGCGCGCCGTTTTTCATCTACCGAATAACCCCCTTTTCCCCGGCTTTATCCGCCGATGGCCGCTCGACGCCTTCCGCAATAATCGCTTTCATCAAAAAGCGGCTTCGTGCCGCGCGCATCTCGACACGATGGAAGCAACGGAGTAAGGCCCGGTGGCAGAAGAAAGCGATCTCGAAAAAACCGAATCAGCGACTCCCAAGCGCCTGGAAAAGGCGCGTGAAGAAGGACAGGTCGCGCGCTCGCGGGAACTCGCGTCGTTCGCGCTGCTAGCGGCGGGATTTTTCGGCGTGTGGGGTCTGTCGGGGCCGATCAGCATGCATCTGCAATCGATCCTGCGCGGCGCGTTCACGTTCGATCACGCGACCGTGCTCGACACGCGCCAGATGATGATCGGCGCGGCGAACGCGGGCAAGGAAGGCATGCTCGCGGTGCTGCCGGTTCTCGCGCTCGCCGGATTCGCCGCGCTCGCCGCACCGATGGCGCTCGGCGGCTGGCTCATCACGACCAAACCGCTCGCGCCGAACTTCGGACGTCTGAATCCGATCAGCGGCCTCGGCAAGATTTTTTCGATGCAAGGGCCGGTTCAGCTCGGCATGTCGGTGCTGAAGACGATCGTCGTCGGCGGCATGGCGGGCTCGGCAATCTGGAGTCGCAAGGCCGAAGTGCTCGGTCTTCTGACCAAGCCGCTCGGTCTCGCGCTCGCCGACGCGATGCATCTGATCTTCGTGTGCTGCGGCATGGCGATCGGCGGGCTGTTTCTCGTCGCGGCCATCGACGTGCCGTATCAGCTCTACGCGCACGCGAAGAAGCTGCGCATGAGCAAGGAAGAAGTGAAGCGCGAGCACAAGGAAAGCGAGGGCGATCCGCACATCAAGGGCAAGATCCGCCAGCAGCAGCGCGCGGCCGCGCGTCGCCGGATGATGCAGGCGATTCCGACGGCGGACGTCATCGTCACGAACCCGACGCACTTCGCCGTCGCACTGAAATACGCCGATGGCGAGATGCGCGCGCCGAAGGTCGTCGCGAAGGGCGTGAATCTGGTCGCGGCGCGTATCCGCGAACTGGGACGCGAGAACAATGTGCCGCTGCTCGAAGCGCCGCCGCTCGCGCGTGCGCTGTATCACAACGTCGAGATCAACCGCGAGATTCCGGGCGCGCTCTACGGCGCGGTCGCGCAAGTGCTGGCGTGGGTTTATCAGCTCAAGCGCTACAAGGAAGACGGCGGCGTGAAACCGGACGAACCGTCCGATCTCGACGTGCCAAAGGAACTGGACAAAGGCGGCGTTTCCGACGCCGACGCCGATCAGGAAGCAGCCGATGCCCTGTCCGGCGACAACACTGACAATGGAGCCGCAGCATGAACGCGCGCGCTGGATTTTTCGCCAAACGGCCCGACGCGCTGGGCACGCAGAACCTTCGAGCCCTGGCCGGCCCGATTCTCATCTGCATGATCCTGGGCATGATGATTCTGCCCTTGCCGGCGTTTCTGCTCGACTTGCTGTTCACCTTCAACATCGCGCTGTCGGTAATGGTGCTGCTCGTCAGCATGTACACGCAGAAGCCGCTCGATTTCGCGGCGTTCCCGAGCGTGCTGCTGTTCTCGACGCTGCTGCGCCTGTCGCTGAACGTCGCGTCCACGCGTATCGTGCTGCTCGAAGGCCACACCGGCCCGGATGCGGCGGGTCAGGTGATCGAATCGTTCGGGCACTTCCTCGTCGGCGGGAACTTCGCGGTCGGCATCGTCGTGTTCGTGATCCTGATGATCATCAACTTCATGGTCATCACGAAGGGCGCGGGGCGTATCGCGGAAGTCGGCGCGCGCTTCACGCTCGATGCGATGCCCGGCAAGCAGATGGCCATCGACGCCGATCTGAACGCCGGCCTCATCAACGAGGAAACTGCGAAGAAGCGCCGCCAGGCGGTCGCGCAGGAAGCCGAGTTCTACGGATCGATGGACGGTGCGTCGAAGTTCGTACGCGGCGACGCGATCGCGGGCTTGCTCATCATGGTCATCAACGTGGTGGGCGGGCTGATCGTCGGCATGCTTCAGCACGACATGGACTTCGGGCACGCGGCGACCAACTACACGCTGCTGACGATCGGCGATGGTCTGGTCGCGCAGATTCCGTCGCTCATCATTTCGACGGCGGCGGGCGTGATCGTGTCTCGCGTGGCGACCGAAGAGGACATCGGCACGCAGTTGACCGGGCAGTTGTTCCAGAACCCGCGCGTGCTGATGATTACGGGCGTGATCATCGGCGTGATGGGTCTGATTCCGGGCATGCCGCACTTCGCGTTCATGCTGCTCGGCGGCGGCCTCATCTATGCCGCGCGCTCGATGAACAAGCGCGCCGAGGCGAAGAAAAAGAGCGCCGTCACCGATGTCACGCCGCTCCAGGCGAGCGCGGCGGCAGCTTCGGCCGAGAACGCGGAAGCGAGCTGGGAAGACGTGTCGCTTATCGATCCGTTGGGGCTGGAAGTGGGGTATCGCCTGATTCCGCTCGTCGATCGCAACAGCGACGGCGAATTGCTCAAGCGCATCAAGGGCATCCGCAAGAAGTTCGCGCAGGAAATCGGTTTTCTGCCGCCGGTCATTCATATTCGCGACAACCTCGAACTGCGGCCGAACGGGTATCGGATTGCGCTGAAGGGCGTGGAAGTGGGCGTCGGCGAGGCGTTTCCGGGGCAGTGGCTCGCGATCAATCCGGGCCAGGTGTCGGCGGCGCTGCCCGGCACGCAGACGCAGGATCCGGCGTTCGGTCTGCCGGCGGTGTGGATCGATACGAATCTGCGCGAACAGGCGCAGGTCTACGGCTACACGGTCGTCGATGCGAGCACGGTCGTCGCGACGCATTTGAATCATCTCGTCGTGACGCACGCGGCGGAGTTGCTCGGACGTCAGGAAGTGCAGGCGCTGCTGGAGCGCATCGGCAAGGACACGCCTTCCCTCACCGACGATCTCGTGCCGAAGGTCATGTCGCTGACGACGCTGCAAAAGGTGTTGCAGAACCTGCTCGACGAGAGCGTGCCGATCCGCGATATGCGTACTATCCTCGACGCGCTGCAGGAACACGCGCCGCGCATGACCGATCCGTACGACCTTACGGCTGCGGTACGTCTCGCGCTGGGCCGCGCGATCACGCAGCAGTGGTATCCAGGCGCCGACGATTTGCAGGTGATGGGCCTCGACCCGACGCTGGAGCGTGTGTTGTCGCAGGCGCTGTCGACGGGCACGAATCCGGGGCTCGAGCCGGGACTTGCGCAGACGTTGATGAATTCGACGCAGAACGCGATCATGCGTCAGCAAAATCTGGGCTTGCCGCCGGTGCTGCTCGTGCAGCACTCGCTACGCGCGATGCTGGCGCGGTTCCTGCGCCGGAGCTTGCCGCAACTGAAGGTGATTTCCTATGCGGAAGTGCCGGATACGCGGAATGTGAAGGTGGTTAATTTGATTGGGGCGTGATGCGTCGCCTATTGAAGCGATGAAGCGATCATGCCCTTGAGGTTGTCGGCGTCGAACGCCACGGTCTTGTCCGTGTAATAGTTTGCTCGCTCGAACTGCTTCTTCGTGACCGCCTTCTGGCTCTCGGCGATCGCCAGGACATAGCCGTCGATCTTCTGAAGCTTGTACTGCATGTAGATCACCTCTGCCTCAAGCAAGTGTGTGGCATTCGATGCTCCGATGATGATCAACGGCTTCGTGGCGTCGATGACGTGGTCGGCCATCAGGCCGCCTGGAATGGGAAGCTCGACATCGGAGCGAAGAGGAATGCCGGTTTCGTCGGCGATTTCTTTCAGAACGCTCGACAGCCGTTCTTTGAAGTCGCTATTCGATTGGCGTTCCACCTGCGAGGTTGCGATGCCGTAGAGTTGCTGTGCAGCCTCAGCCACCCGAAACACGTAGGGCGCGACACTTCGTTCGTCGACCGCGGTGGCGCGTATCACTTCGTCCTCGCAAAGGCGCGCAGGGCTTAATTCGGCGAATTCGCGTGTCCATCGTCCGACCGCTGACGACTCCACATCGCCCCCCGCCATACTTGCGCACAAGCAGGCTTCTCCGTTTTCATCGATCACATACTCGCCGTTCTGCGGACGAACCCGCACCACAACGCGATCTCCAGTTCCCGGATATTCGAGTGGAGTGACGATTCGATGCATGCCATTTGTATCTGCATGCACTTCGAAAAGAGAACAGATGTTCCGCTTCAGCGACTGGGTCAATTCCATAGCTCACCTTGGCGATTGATTCTGATCGGCGTCTCGACTCCGACGGCTTGGCAGAAGATCCTGATCAACTCGGCTCTGTCCGACTCTAGTCTTGGATCGAAGTCACGATGCGACTTTAGATTAAGCTCAGGTGCTCGCGGCAGCAAGCGATTCCGGTAGTCGGCCGCTGTCTTGCAAGGCGTCTTGCAGTGCAAGCCTTTGTGGCTGGGATGATAGTGGAACTCGAAGATCGGATACAGATCGTCGTTGTGAACGACGCAGAGCAAGTACCCGTAGAACGAGCGGTCCGTGCGCTCAGGGCCATCGTGCCACATGAAGATCACTCGATGCTCATCCGAGACCGGAATCAGATCAGTGGCATAACTGCCTTGTCGTCCAATCTTGTTGAATGGCTTGGGCAGCTTGTTTCGGACCATCTTGTTGAACTGCGGCGTTCGAGCAAGGAATTTGTTTGCGCGTTTGTGAGCGGCAAGTTCTCTCGGATTCAAATGCGGTTCTCTCTGATGTTTCGAGCAACCGCATCTGCGCAACTCTGTGCGTGATATGAAACAGGAGCGGTCGATCGGTTTTCCTTTTCCCGAACCGATACTATCCGCATCTCCTGACGCACAACGCTTCGTTAAACGAATGTTTCAGTCCACGCCGCGAAAGCTGCACGCGAGCAGTGAAATACCTCAACACTCCACGATATTCACCGCCAACCCGCCGCGCGACGTTTCCTTGTACTTGGTCTTCATATCCGCGCCCGTCTCCCGCATCGTCTTGATGACAGAATCGAGCGAAACGTAGTGTGATCCATCCCCGCGCATCGCCATGCGGGCCGCGTTGACGGCTTTGACCGAACCCATCGCGTTGCGCTCGATGCACGGAATCTGCACCATCCCGCCGACCGGATCGCACGTCAGTCCAAGGTTGTGCTCCATGCCGATTTCGGCCGCATTCTCGACCTGCGCCGGCGTTCCGCCCAGCACCGCGGCGAGCGCGCCCGCCGCCATCGAACAAGCGACGCCGACTTCGCCCTGACATCCGACCTCCGCGCCGGATATCGACGCGTTCATCTTGTACAGAATGCCGATAGCCGCCGCCGTCAGCAGAAAGTCGATCACGCCTTGGGTGTTCGAGCCCGGCACGAACCGGTCGTAGTAATGCAGCACGGCCGGAATGATGCCCGCCGCGCCATTCGTCGGCGCCGTGACCACGCGTCCGCCGATCGCGTTCTCCTCGTTTACCGCGATCGCGTAGAGATTGATCCAGTCGATCATCGACAACGGATCGCGCAATGCCTGCTCCGGCTTGCCCGCCAGCGCGCGATAAAGCTGCGGCGCGCGCCGCTTCACCTGAAACGGTCCCGGCAAATGTCCTTCCGCGTCCGGATTGCCGATGCCGCATCCGCGCGCGACGCAATCCTGCATCACGTCCCAGATGCGCAATAGTCCCGCGCGAATCTCGTCCTCGCTGCGCCAGACGCGCTCGTTTTCCCACATCAGTTGCGCGATCGACTTGCCGGATTCCGCGCACATCCTCATCAGTTCGTCGCCGGTCTGGAACGGATACGGCAATTGCTCGTGCGCCGTCAGCACCGCCGTGTTCGCCGCGCCCGCCGTCACGACGAAGCCGCCGCCGACCGACAGATACGTCGCCTCGCGCAGCAACGCGCCGCTCGCATCGAACGCATGGAGCTTCATGCCGTTCGGATGCTCCGGCAGCGCCTGCCGGTAGAACGCGATGTTCTCCCTGATCGTGAACGGAATCATGCGCACGCCGAGCAGCGCGAGCGTCTTCGACGTCCGCACCTGTTCGAGACGCGGCACGATGGTCGATGCATCGACGGTGTCGGGGGCGTCGCCCATCAGGCCGAGCATCACGCCGCGATCGGTGCCATGCCCCTTGCCCGTCGCGCCGAGCGAGCCGTACAACTCGCATTTCACCGATGCCGTCGCTTCCAGCAGTCCGTCGCGCTCGAGCCCCTGCGCGAACATCAACGCCGCGCGCATCGGCCCGACGGTGTGCGAGCTCGAAGGTCCGATGCCGATCTTGAAGAGGTCGAATACGCTGACTGCCATGATGATATCTGCCTATGTAATTAGCGCGCCGGCAACGGCAGACACACCGCGAGCCACGCGGGCGGCGTCGGTGCGAGCCGCAGCGCGACCGGCGCATAGCGGCCGTCGAGACGCGCCGCCAGATGAAAGAGTTCCGCCGCGTTCTTCGGATCCCACTGACCCGAAAATCCCGGCAACCCAGCCTCGCGACGTTTCGCGTCGAACGGCATCGACGACTTCACGAATTCGTCGTGCGTCTTCGTGCCGAGTGCGTACGGCGTAAGCCAGTTGAGCGCCTCGGCCAGCGTCGCGCCCGACTGCGCGCGTTCGGGCAGCCAGTTGCGGTTGTGCCGCCGCGCCGCGAGCGCCGCCGTCACGAGCGGTTGAAGATCGTAGGTGACGTAGCGCAGCGCGTCGCGTTCGGCGAAATCGACCGTCGATCCATCCGGCGCGATGTTGTCGCCGATATGCTCGACGAACAGACGCTGCGCCGCGTTGATGAGCTTGCGGTCATCGATCGTGAACGCGCCCATCGCCACCAGCTTGACGCGATGGCTCTGCCAGTTGTTCCGGTAATTGCCGGTGAGCGGACGCGGCTGCTTGTCCATATCGGCGATATAACCCGTCACCATTTTTCCGATGAACACGTTCGCCGCATTGCGCGTCTTCACCGGCAGCGCGCTCGCCGTGAGGTCGTACGCGAGAATCAGCGATTCGAAATTCGTCTCGTCGATGGGATTGAAGCTCGGCTGATATGTCGTCGTCCATGCGAACAGAAAGCGGTCGACGAGCCGCAGATAACGTTCGTCGCCGGTCGCGCGCCACGCGAGCGCGGCATCGCGCATCAGCCCGAGATCTTTTTCCGCTTCGATGCTCTCGTCGTAAATGCCTTCGTGCGGCAGCGTGCCTTCGGTGTGCAGCTTCGCGCGCGCCTTCGGCTGATCGTTCACATGCGACTGCACCATTTTCACGAGCGCCTTCACGCCGGGATCGGCGTTGGTGCGCTCGCTCGTCTGCATCGCGGGCGCGGCGCAGAAATTCATCGCGGCATGCGCGCCGAACGACCACGCGCATAACAACGCCGCTGCGACGATTCGGCGGCTTCTTATCATCTCTCGCACCTTCCGCGCCATGCGAACTCCTTGATTGGCTTTGGTCCGGGGTGAGATGTTAGCCGTTCTGGAACGCGCCGCAAAACCGCCCGACAATGCTTTACGCTTTGCGGGCGGCGTTCTCTCAGGTTCGTGCGCGGCGCCTTACTCGTCCGCGTATTCCGACACCGGCACGCACGAGCACATCAGGTTGCGGTCGCCGTAAGCGTTGTCCGCACGGCCGACGGGCGACCAGTACTTGCGCGCCACCAGCGACTTCAGCGGATACGCCGCCGCTTCGCGCGTGTAGGCGTGCGTCCACGCGTCCGACGTGACGACCGCCGCCGTATGCGGCGCGTGCTTCAGCACGTTGTCCTCGCGATCCGCGCGGCCTTCCTCGACCGCGCGGATTTCCTCGCGGATCGCGATCATCGCGTCGATGAAGCGGTCGAGCTCTTCCTTCGATTCCGATTCCGTCGGCTCGACCATCAGCGTGCCGGGCACCGGGAAGCTCATAGTCGGCGCGTGGAAGCCGTAATCGATCAGGCGCTTCGCCACGTCTTCCACCGAAATGCCGCTCGATTCCTTGATCGGGCGGACATCGAGAATGCATTCGTGCGCGACCAGCCCGCCGGCGCCGCTGTACAGCACCGGATAGTGCGGCGCGAGGCGCTTCGCGACGTAGTTCGCCGCGAGAATCGCGCTTTCAGTGGCGGCCGTGAGACCTTGCGCGCCCATCATCGCGATATACATCCACGAGATCGGCAGAATCGCGGCCGAGCCGTACGGCGCCGACGACACCGCGCCGATGCCCGCTTCGTCGCGCTTATATCCGGTCGATGCCTGATTCGGCAGGAACTTCGCCAGATGCGCGCCGACCGCGACCGGACCGACGCCCGGTCCGCCGCCGCCGTGCGGAATGCAGAACGTCTTGTGCAGATTCAGATGCGATACGTCGCCGCCGAACTGGCCGGGCGCGCAGAGGCCGACCATCGCGTTCATGTTCGCGCCATCGACATACACCTGACCGCCGTGCGCATGCACGATCTCGCAGATTTCGCGCACGTTGACTTCGAACACGCCGTGCGTCGACGGATACGTAATCATGATTGCCGCGAGATTCGCGGAATGCTTCTCCGCCTTCGCCTTCAGATCGTCGATATCGACGTTGCCGTTCTGATCGCACGCGACCACGACCACCTGCATGCCCGCCATCTGCGCCGACGCCGGGTTCGTGCCGTGCGCGGACGCCGGAATCAGACACACGTTGCGATGCCCTTCGCCGCGCGATTCGTGATACGCGTGGATGATGAGCAGACCCGCGTACTCGCCCTGCGAACCGGCGTTCGGCTGCAGCGACACGGCCGCGTAACCCGTGCACGCGACGAGCATCTGTTCGAGCTGATCGATCATCGTGCGATAGCCGACCGTCTGCTCGGCGGGCGCGAACGGATGAATCGCGGCGAATTCCGGCCACGTCACCGGCAGCATTTCGGAGGTGGCGTTGAGCTTCATCGTGCACGAGCCGAGCGGAATCATCGTGCGGTCGAGCGCGAGGTCCTTGTCGGCGAGACTGCGCAGATAGCGCAGCATTTCGTGTTCGGAATGATGACGGTTGAAAACCGGATGCGTCAGATATTCGCTTTCGCGCTTCAATGCGTCCGGAATCGAATCGGTCAAGGCTGCGTCGAGTGCGTCGATGTCGAACGTTTCGGTCTTGCCCGCGACGTCCGCGAAGAGCGCGAAGAGCTTGAGCAGGTCGTCGCGCGTGGTGGTTTCATCGAGCGATACGCCGACTTGCGTGCCGCTCACATGGCGCAGATTGATATGCGCGGCGTAAGCGGCCTGATGCAACGCGGTGGTGCTGGCGCCGCTTTCGATCGTCACGGTGTCGAAGAAGGTTTCGTTTGCGATCGTGTAGCCGAGCTTCGCGATGCCCGCCGCGAACACCGACGCCACGCGATTCACGCGCAGCGCGATCGTCTTGAGACCGCGCGGGCCGTGATAGACGGCGTACATGCTGGCCATGATCGCGAGCAGCGCCTGCGCCGTGCAGACATTCGACGTCGCTTTCTCGCGGCGAATGTGCTGCTCGCGCGTTTGCAGCGCGAGACGCAGCGCGGAATTGCCTTGCGCGTCGACCGTCACGCCGACGAGACGGCCTGGCATCTGACGCTTGAATTCATCGCGCACGGCCATGTACGCCGCGTGCGGACCGCCAAAGCCGACCGGCACGCCGAAACGCTGCGTATTGCCGATCGCGACATCCGCGCCCCACTCGCCCGGCGGCGTGATGAGCGTTAGCGCGAGCAGATCCGCCGCCGCGATGACGTGGCCGCCCGCCGCATGGATCGCGTCGGACAGCGCGCGATAGTCGCGCACATCGCCGTTCGCGCCGGGATATTGCAGCAGCACGCCGAACGCGTTCGCATTCGCGGCGTCCTCGGCCGGTCCGACTTTGACGTCGATGCCCGCGGGCCTCGCGCGCGTCTTCACGACTTCGATGGTCTGCGGCAGCACGTCGTCCGCCACGTAGAAGACGTTCGTCTTCGGCTTGCCGACGCGTTGCAGCAACGTCATCGCTTCGGCGGCGGCGGTGGCTTCGTCGAGCAGCGAGGCGTTCGCCATCGCGAGGCCCGTCAGGTCCATCACCATCTGCTGGAAGTTGAGCAGCGCTTCCAGACGACCTTGCGAAATTTCCGGCTGATACGGCGTGTAAGCCGTGTACCACGCCGGGTTTTCGAGCACGTTGCGCAGGATCACCGCCGGCGTGTGCGTGCCATAGTAGCCTTGGCCGATATACGTTCGAAACACCAGATTCTCGTCCGCCAGTTTGCGCAGCGCCGCGAGCGCTTCGGCTTCGCTCTTCGGCTGTGTGAATGCGCCGAGCGGCAGCGTTTCCTTGCGGCGGATCGATTCAGGAATCACCGCGTCGATGAAGGCCGCGCGCGACGCGAAACCGAGCGCGTCGAGCATGGCGCGCTGGTCGGCTTCATCGGGGCCAATGTGCCGCTCGGCGAATGCGTCGTGGCATTCGAGCGCGGCGAGTGACAAAGAGGTGCGGTTCATCAGGCGATCCGGGTGTTCGAGCTTCATGTGAAATCCTGCTTGCGACGAAGGCGCGGCGGCCTTCGTCCATGAGATGAATTAATCGCCGATCGACTTGCCGTAGCCTTCGGCGTCGAGCAGCTTGTCGAGAGAGGCGTCGCCGGCCGGCTTGATCTTGAAGAGCCAGCTTTCGTAGGGCGCGCCGTTGACCTGATCCGGCGACGAAATCAGCGCGTCGTTTGCCGCGACGATTTCGCCCGAGACCGGCGCATAGATGTCGGATGCGGCCTTCACCGATTCGATGACCGCGATCGCGTCGCCCGCCGCAACGGTCTTGCCCGCGGCCGGCAGCTCGACGAACACGATGTCGCCGAGCGCTTCCTGCGCGTGATCG
Organism: Caballeronia fortuita; assembly: GCF_001544835.2. Lineage (GTDB taxonomy): Bacteria > Pseudomonadota > Gammaproteobacteria > Burkholderiales > Burkholderiaceae > Caballeronia > Caballeronia fortuita. Next base: position 110,813 of record NZ_FCNX02000001.1, read on the forward strand.
GTGATGCCGACGGTCAACGTGCCGTCGGATTCGGTGCGGACCCATTCGTGCGATTCGGTGTATTTCAGATCGGCCGGGATGCTCATTGGATGCTCCTTGCGTAGTTCTTTCGTGAGGTTCTTGATCGGAGGGAACGGGCGCGGCGGCGTCAGGACAGTTCGATCAGCACCTTGCCGCCGCGCACGAACGGAAGTTTTACCACGCGCGCCGGAAGTTGCTTGTCGCGGATGACGACCTGCACCGTGTCCCCGGCGGCAACGGCCGTGGGCACGCGCGCGAACGCGATCGACTCCTGCATCGACGGCGAAAACGTGCCGCTCGTGATTTCGCCGTCGCCGTGTTGCGTGACGACCTTCTGATGCGCGCGCAGCACGCCGCCCGCCTTGCCGTTTTCCTTGATGAGCACGAGTCCGACGAAGTTCGCCTTCGCGCCGTTCGCTTCCAGCGCGCTGCGGCCGACGAAATCGCGCGGCGTTTTGAGATCGACGGTCCATGCGAGTCCCGCGTCGAGCGGCGAGACGGTTTCGTCCATGTCCTGACCGTAGAGATTCATGCCGGCTTCGAGGCGCAGCGTGTCGCGCGCGCCGAGGCCTGCGGGCTTCACGCCTGCATCGCGCAGGGCATTCCACAGCGCTTCGACGTGCGTCGCCGGCACTACGATCTCGAAACCGTCCTCGCCTGTGTAGCCGGTGCGCGCAAGCATCAGCTCGCCGAATTGAGTCGATGGGAACGTGACCGCGTTGAACGGCTTGATGTCCTGCGTCTGCGCGCGCGTGTCGGGCAGCACTTGCCAGGTTTTTTCGCGCGCGTTCGGGCCTTGCACGGCGATGATCGCGAGATCGCGGCGCGGCGTCATGGAGAGATTGAATTCGCCTTCGGCGTTCAACTGCCCGAACCAGGCGATGTCCTTCTCCGCCGTGCCCGCATTCACGACGGCGCGAAAGCTCGTCTCGGAGAAGTAATAGACGATGAGGTCGTCGATCACGCCGCCGTCGCCGTTGAGCAGGCACGAGTAGAGCGCTTTGCCGGGCGTTGTGAGTTTGTCGACGTTATTGGCGATCGCGTATTTGAAGAAATCGCGGACAGCCTCGCCTTCGAAATCGACGACGCGCATGTGCGATACGTCGAACATGCCGGCATCGGTGCGGACGGCGCGGTGCTCGTCGATCTGCGAACCGTAGTTGACGGGCATGTCCCAGCCGCCGAAATCGACCATGCGCGCGTTGAGCGCGAGGTGGGCGGCGTGCAAGGGCGTGTGTTGAAGAGAAGTCATCGGGGCCTCGGTTCGCGAACAAAAAAGGCCACGCAGCGCGCTTTTTGCTTGTTGGACGTGCCTTTCGTGCTGCGGGAAGCAGCGCGCAAGGCTCATGCCGCAAGCGATTGCGATGCGTGACCCCTCTGTCCTCGGTACCTGAGAGATTGCGCGAACCTCAGCGTGGCTGATGGTTCATCGCGCGCCCCTTCGGTGGGCAACTGACTTCGTGGATGAAGCCGCTGCCGCTCTCCAGAGTGCGAGGAAACTTCGTTCCTCGACGCAGTCGGTCCTTTTGCCTGAGAGTTTGCGGGTGTGCCCCTTCGGCGGCGCGGCCTTCCGTTGCTTCTTTCTACGCGACGAACGGCCACGCGCTCTCCCGACGCGTGCGGCAGAATTTACGCGACCGAATTGGGGTTGTCAAACGGATTCGGGCGGGTCTGATGGACAGCGCGCAGGAGGATGAACTGTGTTCATTTGATGCGCTCGAACCCCACCTTTCGCCCTTCCCGCTCACTCTGCATCGCCAACTCGATGATCGTCATTACATCGACCGCATCCTGCGGCGAAACCGGGAACGGCTTGCCATCCAGAATGGATGCCGCCAGCGCGCGGTAATACTCGACGTACGCGCCATCCTTGGTCGCGAACTCATGGCGAAGATCGAGATCGCCGTCGACTTCGCGCAGCACGCCCGGCGGATTCTTCGCGAATTCTGGATTGCCCGGCCGCATTCCCGAACGCAGTTGATCTTCCTGCGTATCCAGCCCGTTCTTCACGTAACTGCCACGCGTGCCGTGGATCGCGAAACGCGGCGGCTCCAGCGCCGCGAGCGCACTCGCGTGCAGGACGACTTCCTTGTCGTCGTAACCGAGCACCAGATGCACGTAATCCGGCGCGTGCGCGTGATCGCGATGCGCCTTCACGAACGCCGTCACCGTCTGCGGCGCGCCGAACAGCGTCAGCGCCTGATCGATCAGATGCGGTCCCAGATCGAACAGCAAGCCGCCGCCGCGCTCCGCTTCCTCGCGCCACCGCTGTGGCACTTTCGGGCGAAAACGGTCGAAGTGCGATTCGTAATGCGTGATGCGCCCGAGCCGCCCGCTCTCGATCAGCGCACGCACCGTCATGAAATCGCCGTCCCAGCGGCGATTGTGAAACGGCGCGAACACGAGGCCTTTTTGCTGCGCGAGATCGGCGAGCGTGCGGGCGTCGCGAGCGGAAAGCGTGACCGGCTTGTCGACCACGACGTGCTTGCCCGCCGACAGCGCCCGATGCGCGAGGTCGAAGTGCGTGTCGTTCGGCGTCGCGACCACGACGCAATCGAGTTCGTCGATGGCGAGCAGCGCATCGAAATCGGCGACGATCCGCGCATTCGGATAGTCGGCCTGCGCGCGCTCGGCCTGCGACGTGGCGATCGCCGTCACTTCGGCGCGGCCGCAATGCTCGATGACGGGCGCGTGAAAAGTCGCGCCGGCGAGGCCGTAACCCATTACGCCGACCTTCAGTGCTGTTTCCATGCGGGCATCGTCCTGTTGGGAAATCGATCGGATATTGTGGCACGAACGAGGGCCGGAACCGTGCCGCTTCTATCGTGTTAACATCGCCCTCTCCTTTGCGCGCAGGTAACAGCTAGGCGCGCCCAAACTCCAAAGCCAAAACGATGTCCGCTGGTCTGAACGCCGCGCAAAGCGAAGCCGTGCGCTATCTCGATGGTCCCTGTCTCGTGCTCGCCGGCGCCGGCAGCGGCAAGACGCGCGTGATCACGCAGAAGATCGCGCATCTGATCGAAAGGCGCGGCTTCGAGCCGAAGCACATCGCCGCGCTCACCTTCACGAACAAGGCCGCGCTCGAAATGCGCGAGCGCACCGCGAAGCTCCTCGAAGGCAAGACGCTCACCGCGCCCGGCAAGGAAGGGCGCAAGATTCCCGTCAATCAGTTGACGATCTGCACGTTTCACTCGCTCGGCGTGCAGATCATGCGGCAGGAAGCGGAACACGTCGGACTGAAGCCGCAGTTTTCCATCATGGATTCCGACGACTGCTTCGGCATGGTTCAGGAGCAGCTCGGCACGACGGACAAAGGCCTGATCCGCAAGATCCAGTCGATCATCTCGCTGTGGAAGAACGCGATGGTCTCGCCCGATCAGGCCTCCGTGCTCGCGAGCAGCGAGGACGAGCATCAGGCGGCGATCGTGTATCGGAGTTACGCGGCGACATTGCACGCGTACCAGGCGCTCGATTTCGACGATCTGATCCTGCGGCCCGCGCAGCTTTTCGCGGAGAACGAGCAGGTGCGCGACAAGTGGCAGAACCGCCTGCGCTATCTGCTGATCGACGAGTACCAGGACACGAACGCGTGCCAGTATGAACTGGTGAAGCAGCTTGCCGGCCCGCGCGCGGCGTTCACCGCCGTCGGCGACGACGATCAGGCGATCTACGGCTGGCGCGGCGCGACCATCGAAAATCTCGCGCAGCTCGGCAAGGATTTCCCGAAGCTGCACGTCATCAAGCTGGAGCAGAACTATCGGTCGACGGTGCGGATTCTGACGGCGGCGAACAACGTCATCGCAAACAATCCGAAGCTGTTCGAGAAGAAGCTCTGGTCCGAGCACGGCATGGGCGACACGATTACCGTGACCGGCTGCAACGACGAAGAGCACGAAGCGGAGTCCGTCGTGTTCCGCTTGTCGGCGCACAAGTTCGAGCGGCGCACGTCGTTTCGCGATTACGCGATTCTCTATCGCGGCAACTTTCAGGCGCGCATCTTCGAACAGGTGTTGCGGCGCGAGCGCATTCCGTATGTGCTCTCGGGCGGGCAATCGTTCTTCGACAAGGCCGAGATCAAGGATCTGATCGCGTATCTGCGTCTGATCGCCAATCCCGACGACGATCCCGCGTTCATCCGCGCGATCACCACGCCGCGGCGCGGCGTCGGCAACACGACGCTCGAAGCGCTCGGCGCGTTCGCGGGCGCGGCGAAAGTGTCGCTGTTCGAGGCGGTGTTCATGGGCGGCATCGAGGCGCGTCTTTCGGCACGGCAGGTCGAGCCGCTGCGCACGTTCTGCGAATGGATGCGCCGTCTCTCCGATCGCGCCGACCGCGATCCCGCGACCGAAGTCCTCGACGACATGATGGAAGCCATCCACTACGAGTCGTATCTCTACGACGCGTACGACGAGCGCCAGGCGCAGTCGAAATGGCAGAACGTGCTCGAATTTCTCGAATGGCTGAAGCGCAAGGGTACGAAGCCGGAGGCCGCGCCCGGTACGGAGCAGACCGGTTTCGATACCGCCGACGGTTTCGCCGATGAAGGCAAGAACCTGCTCGGCCTGATTCAGACCGTCGCGCTGATGTCGATGCTCGAAGGCAAGGAAGAGGATCCGGATGCGGTGCGGCTGTCGACGGTGCATGCGTCGAAGGGGCTGGAATATCCGCACGTGTTTCTGGTGGGCGTCGAGGAAGGCATCATGCCGCATCGCGGCGGTTCGGACGATGACGCGCCCGTCGACGATGCGCGTATCGAAGAAGAGCGGCGGCTGATGTACGTGGCGATCACGCGGGCGCAGCGCAGTCTGCATCTGAACTGGTGCAAGAAGCGCAAGCGCGCGCGGGAGACGGTGGTGTGCGAGCCGTCGCGGTTCATCCCCGAGATGCTGCTCGACGATGCCCCGCCGCCGACGGCCGAAGAAGCGCCCCTGTCGCCGAAGGATCGCATGGCGATGTTGAAGGCGATGTTGCAGAAGGGATGATGCGTTTGCCGCCTTGCCAATGAGAAACCCCGCTGACGCGGGGTTTTCTGGGGCTTACTTCGCTGCGTTCGCCATGTAATCGACGGCGGCTTTCACGTCCGCATCCGATGCGTTCGATCCGCCCTTCGGCGGCATCGCGCCCTTGCCGTGCAGCGCGTAGTTGTAGACGGTTTCCATCGGCTCCTTGAGGCGCGGCGCCCACGCAGCCTTGTCGCCGAACTTCGGTGCGCCGAGCACGCCCGCCGCGTGACATGCCTGACAGACCTGTTCGTAGAGCGCCTTTCCGGCCTGAGCGGCATCGGCGCTTTGCGCGCCCGCTGCGGGCGCCGCCGATGTCTGCGGCACCGAGGCCAGCGCGGCCACGGCGGCAGCGGCTTGAGCGTTTTCGTTGGAACTTGCTGCTGCCGGCGCAGCCGCCGCAGCCGATGCGCCTGCCGCCGCGCCCGGCGCGGGCTCCGCCGGTTCGGCGAACTTGCCGCCGCTGCCGTTGGCCATGTAGACGACGGCGCGCGCGATCTCGAAGTCGCTGTAGTCGTCAGGGCTGGTGCCGCCGCGCGCGGGCATCGCGCCTTTGCCGTTGAGCGCGTTGTGCAGAAGCGTGTCATAACCTTCGCTGATGCGCGGGGCCCACGCGCCGGCGTCGCCGAACTTGGGTGCGCCCGCGGTGCCAGCGGCGTGGCAGGCGGAACATACAGCCTTGAAAACTTCCTCGCCGGTTTTGTAGACGCGCGGCGCGTTGGCGTCGCGGACATCGACCTGAGCGGCGGGCGCGATGCGCTCTTTCACCGACTGTTCGATGTCCGTGCCCGCGCCGATGCGCGTGGAGTTGTTCACGTACACCGCGAGCAGGATGATGATGGCGACCGGGATGCCGAATCCCGCGATGACCGCGGCGATGAGTTGGCCGGGTGTCTTGATCGGGGCTCCGTGGGGTGCTTCGCTCATGCTTGTCTCGTCTCCCGTTTTTTGGTGTGAGTCGGTTCAGTGACAGCGTGACAGCTCATGCATGGCGCTAGAGCGCGCCTTGGGGAAAGGCACGGTCGATTATAGACGGAACGCTTAACTGACGGCACGGAGTGGCCGGCGCGGCGGAGCGGGCGTTTACCCGAATCGTGTGATGCTTCGTGACTTGTTTCGCACGGCGCTCGAACGCCCGCACGATGGACGGCGTCACGAAAAACAGGTATTCTTTCGGATTCGCATGGGCCTTGCAGCCGTCTTACGGCAAGTTGTTCCTCCGCAAGCCCTTCTCCGATGCGCCCGTAGCTCAATGGATAGAGTACTGCCCTCCGAAGGCAGGGGTTGCTGGTTCGATCCCAGCCGGGCGCGCCAAGATTCTCACCTCATCAAACTCGCGACCAGCCGCGGCGCACTTTCAGAATCTTTCATCCGTCGGTTCGTATATCATTTGGACATCCCGCCCTTGGCAGTAAGCCGTCCGCCCATTCCGGACACGCCGAACCCTCGGGCGTTTTCATGTCTGGAGTCAGGAAGTGCCGACTGCTGTGCTGATAGACGGGGCTTACTTCGTCAAACGATTCCGTCAGATCGAACCTCAAAACGCGTACAACGCCCAGCGTGCATCGGAGCAGGCTTTTCGCTGGGCCGTCGCTCACTTGCACGAAAGCCGTAGTCGTACCAAGCATGATCTCTATCGGATTTTCTTCTACGACTGCCCGCCTGTGCAGAAGAAGCATCACAATCCAATCGACAAAAGACCCGTCGATTTCTCGAAGTCGACCGAAGCGATCTTCCGTCTCGAACTGCACGAACTTCTGAAAAAGAAGAGAAAGCTGGCGCTGCGCCTCGGCCATCTCGCCGGCGATTCGGGCTGGACGATCAAGCCTTTCGTCGTCGGCGAGTTGCTAAAAGGTCGCAAGAAATTCGAGGAACTTGCCGCCGACGACGTCTATCTCGATGTCAGGCAAAAAGGTGTCGACATGCGCATCGGCCTCGACATCGCTTCGCTGTCTTTCAAGAAGCAGGTTCGCCAGATCGTCTTGATTGCCGGTGATGCCGATTTCGTACCCGCCGCGAAACTCGCGCGCCGCGAAGGCATCGATTTCATCCTCGATCCGATGTGGCAGTCGATACCAGCGAGTCTGAACGAACACATCGACGGACTGCGATCAACCTGTCCGCAGCCCGGCAAGCGGCCACGAATCGAATCGGCCGAAGCGCTTAACGCTGCTTAGCATCGAGCTGGCTGATCGTCCCCCACCCAAACCCCATCCCCGCCAGCCACCTCCTATACCCCACCGCCATCCGATCGCACTTCTGATGCAGCTCCGCATCCAGCTCGAGCGGCAGGCGCTGCGGCCACTGCGATTCCACGATCGGCGTGTCCTGCATCAGGATCTCCATATTGAAGTCGTAGAGCTCCTGATCCGAATGCGTCGAATCATCCTCATGAATGGACACGAGCCACGCGCGCGTCTCCGTTTGGGTCACCGGCGACGCCGCCAGCAGGATATGCAGCGCGCCCGTCCCGCCCGATGCCATCTTCGTCAGCTTCGCAATCAAAGGCCGCTTCACGCGATACACATAATCGATCATCGCGCCGCCCTGCCCCGGCATGCCCGCGGGTTGCCAGTATCGGCATTGCCGCGCTTCGAGACCTTCATCGCTCGCGACGACTTCGTAATCCGGCACTTCTGTATGCGTGTCCTCGCCCAGAATCCCCGCATGCACGAACGAAAAGTGCGCCATATCCAGAAAGTTTTCGACGACACGCGGCGCCGATGACCGCACCGTCTGCGGCGCGAGATTGATGCGCCGTCCACCGGCAATCGCGGCTTCGGGAAAGAAATCGAGCGCATAAGCAGGCGCGCCGAAACACATCCAGACAACGCCGTATCGCTCCTCGCTTGCGAACGTCGTCGCGCACGCGCGCTTCGAAGGACGCAACGACGGGTTCGACGGAATCCGCAAGCACTGTCCTTCGATGTCGTATTGCCAGCCGTGATACGGACACACGATCTGATCGCGCATCACGTGTCCGAGCGACAACTGCGCGCCCCGATGCGGACAGTAATCGCGCCACACATGCGCCGCGCCGGCGCTGTCGCGCCACACGACGATCCGCTCGTCCGCGACGACGAAACTCCGCGCGGCGCCGTCGGGCACGTCTTCGCTATTGCAGACCGGCAGCCATTCGCCCGCCAGAGAAACAGAATCGTCGCGCATCACGAGAACCGGAAATAGATGTCTAAAACCCGTTCATACACGAAACACAGCGTCTTCACAAAACGTTGCAAAATAGCGGATCGCTCGCTCGGCGCAATACGATACGACTCCATTTTGCCGATGCCATGCGACGGGGCCGCAGTACAGAGCAGCAAAGATAAAAGAAAGAAATCACCAGTCAGGGGTTCAGTATGGAGCAGGCGCATCACCCGGCACGCCGGACTTATGCCTTTGCATGGTTCGAGCACCGGAATCCCGAACGGGAACAGGCCACGCTGCGAATCTGGATGGGCGCGGCGGTCCTGCTGGCCTACGCCGTCTTCGCGTGGGTACGCCCTTCACACGATGCACTGCTCGTCGCACGCATCATCGCGCTTTACGTGTCGTACGGCGCGATCACGCTGCTGATCCTGAGCCGCGTGCGCGCGCCTTCCGGCACGCGCCTCATCATCACGACCATCGCCGATCAAACGCTGCTCGGCATCGCGCTCGCCGCCGGCGGTTCGACCGCGCTGCCGCTCATCTGGGTGATGTTCTGGTTCCTGATCGGCTCGGGATGCCGCTACGGCAAGCGCCCGCTCGCCGTGTCGTGCGCGACGGCGCTCGTCATCGTCGTCGTGCTTGGGATCTGGCAGCCTTGGTGGCGCGAGAATCTGCCCGCCGCGATCGGTTTGGGGTTGAGCGTGCTCGGCGCATCGGTGTATCTGAGCGTGCTCGTCGACCGGCTCGGCAATGCCAATCGCGATCTCGCGCGGCAGGCATCGACCGATCCGCTCACGGGTCTGTCGAACCGGTATGCGCTCGAGCGCATCGTCGATCGTGCGATGACCTCGCCCGAAGCCAGCGGCGATAACCACACGGCGCTGCTACTGATCGACCTCGACGGCTTCAAGGAAGTCAACGACACCTACGGCCACGCCGTCGGCGACATGCTGCTGCAAGCCTTCGCGCAATCGCTCGCGAGGCGCATGCGCAAGTCGGACACCATCGCGCGTCTCGGCGGCGACGAGTTCGTCGTGCTCGCGCATCAGATGCGCGACCGCGCGGCCGTGCTTTCCGTGGCCGACAGCATTCATTCGACACTGCGCGCGATCACGTCCGTGCAGGAGCGGCCGGTGTCGGTATCGGCGAGCATCGGCGCGTGTTTGCTTTCCAGCGCGACGGCGGCGGCGAGCGGAACAACGAATCAGCCCGGCATGAGCGCCGTGCTGCGCGCCGCCGACCGCGCGATGTATCGCGCAAAAAGTCTCGGCGAAGGCAAGACCGTCTTCGCCGAGACGCGGGACTTCGAGGCCGGCTAAAAAACGTCAGGCTTCGACGCTCGTCCATGCCTGCTCGCGCAGCTTCGTGCGCAACCGTGCGACCGCCTGGCTGTGCAACTGGCACACGCGCGACTCGCTCACTTCCATCACCGCGCCGATTTCGCGCAGGTTCAGGCCGCGTTCGTAGTAGAGGCTCATCAGGAGCTTCTCGCGCTCGGGCAGCTTGTCGATGGCTTCGATCAGCGCGCCGCGCAGACTGTCGTCGAGCAGCGCCGAAAGCGGATCCGAACGGTCGACGCAATAGCGGTCGAGGAACGGCTCGTCGTCGGCGGAACGATCGAAGTCTTCGTAGTAGATCAGCTGGCTGCCGTGCAGGTCCTGCAGCATCGACTGATACTCGTCGAGCGGCAACTGCATGTGCTCGGCGATTTCGGTCTCGCTCGCCGAGCGGCCGAGGTTCTGCTCGACCTTGTGCACCGCCGATTCCACCTCGCGCGAAGTCTTGCGCATGCTGCGCGGAAGCCAGTCGTTCGCGCGGAGTTCATCGAGCATCGCACCGCGAATGCGCTGGCTCGCGTACGTCTCGAACTGCGCACCCTGATCTTCCTTGTAGCGGCTGGCCGCATCCAGCAGGCCGATCATGCCGGCCTGGATCAGATCGTCGAGATCGACGCTCGCCGGCATCTTGGCGACGAGTTGGAGCCCCAGCCGTCGAACGAGCGGTGCGTATTTCGTCAGCACTTCCGACTGTGAGAGTTTGCCTTGGGCGTTATACATCTTGGTCACCTATCTTGATCACATCGACGCCGTGCTGCTCATTGCAAAGCCGTGAAGCGCAGCCGCACGATGCGACGCCTCCCGCGCGCCCTTTACAGAGTCGCCAACCGGAATTCGCGCGTCTGGCTGGCCGCCCGGCTCGCGCATGTACTGCGCGGGACGCATCGGCCAGTGCAGGAGCTCCGCCGCGATCGCGCGGTAGTCGCGTGCCGCGGCCGTGGCCGGGAACGCTTCGACTGCGCAGCGTGAGAGATCCTTTGCCCGAGCGACGCGCGCATCCTCGGACACATACCCTGCCTGCACGAGCGAAACGGCCAGATACCGGCTCGCGACGCCCGACAGATTGTCGAACGCGACCGCCGCATCGGCCGGGTTCTGCACGTGATTGATGAGCACGCGGAACTGGCCGATCGCATGGGCGTAGTGCAGACGCTTCATGCACGCATACGCCTCGGTGATCGCCGACGCGGCTACCCGCGTCACGATGAGAAAGTCATGCGCCTGCGCGGCGAGCGTCGACAGCGCGCCGTGGCGATCGAGTTGCGCATCGATCAGCACGATGTCCGCCGGTCCGTCGAGCAACGCGCGGCATTGCGCGGCGTCGTGGACGATGCGTTCGTCGCGCGGCGCGGCCATCAGCGAGAAGCCGAACGGCGTGCGCTCGACGGCATCGCCGATCGCGCGCCGGCCCGACATCACCGCTGCGAGCGCGCCCGCGCCTTCGATGCCCGCGAGGCGGCTCACCGATTCCTGGCCGCGATGCTCGTCGATCACGAGCACATCCTTGCCGTGCACGGACAGCGCCGCCGCGAGATTCACCACCGCCGACGTGCAGCCGATACCCGCCGGCCCGCCCGCGACCGCCACCACGCGCGAACCGGCGCGCGTGAGGAGCCGTCGCAGACCTTCCGCCTGATCGAGCACGAACTTATCCAAAGTGCACCCCATGCAGTTCGGTCGTGGCGCGTGCGGAGAGTGCCGAGAGCAGCGCGGGCACTTCTTCGTCTTGCGGCACGAACGGCGAGTTGTCGCGCGGAATGCAGAACGCGCTCTTGATGAGAAAACGCTTGGTCGCGACGTACAGGTTCTCCGGCACCTTCTGACCCGTCGACACGTAATGCACGGGCAGCTTGTAGCGGATGACCGTATCGAGCACGCCGCCGAGATTCGTCGCTTCGTCGAGCTTGGTCAGGATGCAGCCCGCGAGCGGCGGCTGATCCGCCGCGCTCTTGTAGGCCTGCACGACTTCGTTGAGCGTGTCGCCGTGGCTCGTCGCGTTGAGCAGCAGGATGCGGTGCACCGGATGGCCCGCGCCGCACAGCATCGCGATCTGGTCCGACACCATGCGATCGCGCTGGCTCATGCCGATCGTGTCGATCAGCACGATATGTTTGTTGCGCAGTTCGGAGAGCGCGAGCTGCAGATCGGCTGCGTCCTTCACCGCGTGAACGGATACACCGAGAATCTTGCCGAAGATGCGCAGTTGCTCGTGCGCGCCGATCCGGTAGCTGTCGGTCGTGAGCAGCGCGACCTTGCTCGCGCCGAAGCGCATCACGCAGCGCGCCGCGAGCTTCGCCGTCGTCGTCGTCTTGCCGACGCCCGTCGGGCCCATCAGCGCGAACACGCCGCCGCGCTCCATCAGCGCGTCTTCGCTGTCCATCACCGGAATATTCGATTCGAGGACCTGCTGCACCCATTCCAGCGCGCCTTCGACGTTCTCCATCTCGGGCATGTTGTCCACCATCATGCGAACGAGTTGCGCGGAGAAACCGGCGGAGAAAAGACGCTTGGTCAGCAGCGCGCCCGTGGGATTCCGACGCTGGCGCTCGCCCCACAGCAAGCCCGAGAACTGCTCTTCCATCATCGAGCGCATCGACGAGAGCTCGTTCATCACCGTTTCGTTGACGACCTGCTCCATACGCGCGCGGATCGCTTCGGTGACGACAGCCGCCGCGTTCGCGGGCAAACCTTCGAAGGCGTTTTCCTTCGATGCCGGCGCGGCGTTCGCTTCGGCTGCTTCGGCGTGCGGCGCACTCGCGTTGATCTTCTGCGCGGCGCGGCGCGCGGCGACTTGCGCGGCTTCGCGCGCCCAGCCCGGCGTCACGACCTTCGGCTCGACGTGCTCGTCGGCGCGCTTGACCTGAGCCTTCTTCTCGGCGCGCGTCTCCTGCGCGGCGACCGGCACCGGCACGCCCATTCCGCGAGCGATTGCAGCCGACGCGGTCAGCGGACGGTTCGACGGCATCGATGCCTGCTGCGCGATGCGCTTCGCATGCTCGATCAGCCACGGATTGGAATCGGCCATCGTGGACGGCGTGTCGTCTTCGGCGCGAGCTTCCGGTTCGGCGTGAAATTCATCGTCGGCATCGATGTTCGCGCCGAACACCGACGAGAACACGTCGCCGCTCGCGTAGGGATTCGCGGCGGGCTGCTTCGCCGGCATCGCTGCGGCGGCGGCTGCCAGCGCGGCGCGCGAAGAACCGGCGGAGCGCACGGCGTGTTCCTTGGCGGGCGGGATCGATGCGATATCGCTGTCCGCGACACCGACGATCTCGACAGAGCCGTCATCCAGCGTGCGATTCGACAACACAACGGCATCGGGTCCGAGCGCTTCACGAACCTGGCGCAGTGCGTCGCGGCTGTTCGCGCCGATGAATTTACGAATGTTCAAACTTGCCCCCGATGAGGTGAGACTGCGATCTTTAGCAAGCGGACCCACTTGGCTCGTTGCCCTGTCCGCTTTTCAGTGAAGCCATTATTGCGAACTCGGGCGTTCGTCCATCGCTGGATAAGGGGTGAGAAAAAGGGGTATTTCGGCTGATGGAAATACGCGGCGCGTCGCGGGCGCGCGCCTTCGCCGGAAAAAGATTCCGCTTCGCCCGTTTCCTTGCGCGCGCGTCAAGGCGTAAGCTCTAGGGTCCGTTCGCCTGGCAACCGGCCATGCGAACGCCCGACATCGGCTGTAGTGCAAGGAGCGCGACGCCGCAATGCAGCCGGTTTCGCGCGCTCCCTGGATTGGATTTTCAGCCAGGGGTTGCCCTGCAAAGCGCAACGCATGGCCGTTCCGTACGTGAGCAGACCTCGACCGATTCGCCGCCCGGCCGCGCCGGACAATAAAGGAGACTTCTTCGCATGACGTCCGCTGTTCCTTCCTCACAGGCTCAAACCACCGGCGCGCGACTCGTCGTCGATGCGCTCGTTCATCACGGCGTCGAGCGCGTGTTTTGCGTGCCCGGCGAGAGCTTTCTCGCCGTGCTCGATTCCTTGCACGACGAAACCGCGCACATTCAGACGATCGTCTGCCGCCACGAGGCGGGCGCGGCGAACATGGCCGAGGCGGTCGGCAAGCTGACGGGCAAGCCGGGCATCGCGATCGTGACACGCGGGCCGGGCGCGACGCACGCGTCGATCGGTGTGCACACCGCGTTTCAGGATTCGACGCCGATGATCCTGCTCATCGGCCAATGCGCGCGCGATCACATGGACCGCGAGGCGTTTCAGGAGATCGACTATCGGCGGATGTTCGGGCAGATGGCGAAGTGGGTCGCGCAGATCGACGATCCGCGCCGCGTGCCCGAATACATGAGCCACGCGTTCCATGTGGCGATGTCGGGCCGTCCGGGTCCGGTCGTGCTGGCGCTGCCGGAGGACATGCTTACCGAAGCCGTCGACGCCGCGCCGCCCGCGCCGCGTTATCAGCGCGTGGCGGCGTCGCCGTCGGCGGCACAGATGGAACGGCTGCGCGCGTTGCTCGCGAATGCGAAGAAGCCGTTCGTGATCGCGGGCGGCAGCGGTTGGACCTCCGACGCGACGCAGGACTTCGCGCGCTTCATCGAACGATGGAAACTGCCGGCCGGCTGCGCGTTCCGCTATCAGGACACGCTTTCCAACGAGCATCCCAACTATGCGGGCGATGTCGGCCTCGGCATCAATCCGGCGCTCGCCGCGCGCGTGCGCGATGCCGACGTGCTCTTCGTGCTCGGCCCGCGCATGGGCGAATCGACGACGGGCGGTTACACGCTGCTCGACATTCCGAAGACGAAGCAGACGCTCATTCACGTGCATCAGGGCGCGGAAGAACTCGGGCGCGTGTACAGCGCGGATTTGCCGATCGTCTCGGGCATGCCGGAGATCGCGTCGCTGCTGGCTTCGCTGGAAGCTCCCGCCAGCGTTTCATGGGATGGCGAAGCCGAAGCCGCGCACGCCGCTTATCTCGAATGGCGCAAGCCGCGTCCGATGCTCGGGCGTGTCCAGCTCGGCGAAATCATGCGCCAGCTCGCGGACACGCTGCCCGCCGATTCGATCCTGACGAACGGCGCGGGCAATTACGCGACGTGGCTGCATCGGCACTATTCGTATCGGCATTTCCGGTCGCAGTGCGCGCCGACGAGCGGTGCGATGGGTTACGGCGTGCCCGCCGCCATCGCCGCGAAGTCGCTGTATCCGGACCGGACGGTGATCGCGTTCGCGGGCGACGGATGCTTCATGATGTCGAGCAACGAAATCGCCACGGCGATGCAATATGAACTGCCGGTGATTTTCATCGTCGTGAACAACGGGCAGTACGGGACGATCCGCATGCATCAGGAGCGGCATTATCCGAATCGCGTGCATGGAACGGGGCTGACGAACCCGGATTTCGTCGCGTATGCGCGGGCGTTCGGCGCGCACGGCGAGCTCGTCGAAACGACGGATCAGTTCATGCTCGCGTTCGAGCGGGCGCGGGAATCCGGTCTGCCTGCGGTCATCGAAATCCGCATTCCGCAGGATCAGAGCACGCCGGGCGCGACACTCGAACAAATTCGCCAGCAAGCCGGGCGCTAAAGGACAAACTTTCAATCTGCTTGCGACGCGCTCCCGGTGGCAGTAGAGTAGCCAGTTCAAAAACACCGGGAGTTAGCGATGCTTAAGGTTCTGGCTTTGTCGTTGGCGTTGAGTTTTTCGGGCGCGGCGTTCGCGAAGGCGGACTGCGCGGCGCATCCGAAGAGCGAATGGATGAAGGAATCGGATGCAAAGGCGCAACTGGAAGCGCAGGGCTACAAGATTCGCAAGTTCAAGGTCGATGGCAACTGCTACGAAATCTACGGCCACGACAAGGACGGCAAGAAAGTCGAGATCTATTACGACACCAAGACGCTGGCTGTCGTGAAATCGGAAGTCGAGTAAGCACGTGAAGGTGTGGGACGCGTGGGTGCGGCTCACGCACTGGGCCGTCGCGGGCATCGTCCTGTGGAATCTGTTCGGGCCGACGGATTCCACGCATCGGCTGCTCGGGTATGTCGCGGCGGGACTCGTCGCCGCGCGCATCGTGTGGGGCTTCGTCGGATCGCGTCACGCCCGGTTTTCGGCGTGGTGGCCGACGCGTTCGCATCTCCTCGGTTATCTGCGCTCGCTCGTCGCGGGAAAGCCCGAGCGTCACGTCTCGCACAATCCGCTCGGCGGACTGATGGCGCTCGTTCTGTGGGTTCTGGTTCTCGCGCTCGCCGTGTCCGGCTGGATCATGCGGCTCGATGCGTTCTGGGGCGAGGACTGGCCGCAGGATATGCACGCGTGGCTTGCCATCGCGATCGAAGTTTGCGTGTGCGTGCACGTCGCGGCGGCGGTGCTGATGAGCGTGTGGACGCGGGAGAATCTGGTTCGGGCGATGATTACCGGCAACAAAAAAGCCCCGTGACGTGAATCACGGGGCTTTCTCTTTTGAGCGCTCAGGCGAGCTTACTTCCCGCCCACGCTCTGCAACGTCGTCCACTTCCCACCGACGACCTTATACAGCGTAATCCCGCCGTTCTTCAGATCGCCCTTCGAGTCGTACGACAGGTGCTTCGCCGTCACGCCCTGCATGTCGGTCTTCGCGAGGAACGGCAGATACTTCGCCGGGTCCGTCGAGTTCGCGGCCTTCATCGCCTGGAACATGGCCATCGCGCCGTCGTAGGCGTACGGCGAGTACGTCTGCACGTCTTCGTTGAAGCGCTTCTTGTACTTCGCCGAGTAATCCGCGCCGCCAGGCATTTCGTCCATCGGCAGGCCGGCGAGCGATGCCACCGTGCCGTCGGACGCGTCGCCCGCGATCTTCAGGAACGTATCGGTCTTCACCATCTCGCCCGCCATCAGCGGCGCGCGGAAGCCGAGCGTCTTCATCTGCTTGACCATCGGGCCGGCTTGCGAATCCGCGCCGCCGTAGTACACGAGGTCCGGATTCGTCGACTTGATCTTCGTCAGAATCGCCTTGAAGTCGACAGCCTTGTCGTTCGTGAATTCACGGTCGACGATCGTGCCGCCCGCCGCCTTCGCCGCCTTCTCGAACTGGTCGGCAAGACCTTGGCCGTAGGCCGTGCGGTCATCGACGATCGCGATCTTCTTGACCTTCAAAGTCTTCACCGCGAATTCGCCCGCGACCGAGCCTTGCTGCGTGTCCGAGGTCATCATGCGGAAGGCCGTCTTGAAGCCTTGCGTCGTGTACTCGGGCGCCGTCGCCATCGCGATTTCGGGAATGCCCGCGTTCGCATAGATGCGCGATGCCGGGATCGTCGTGCCCGAATTGAAGTGGCCGAGCATGCCCTTGATGCCGTCGTCGACGAGGCGCTGCGCGACGGTCGTGCCCGTGCGCGGGTCGGCCTGGTCGTCCGCCGAGTTCAGCACGATGCGAACCGGCTTGCCGCCGATCACCGGCTTCGTCGCGTTGAAATCCTCGACGGCCAGCGTGATGCCGTTCTGCATGTCCTTGCCGTAGTGCGCCTGCGCGCCTGTCAGCGGGCCGGCGTAACCGACCTTCACGTCTTCTGCCGTCTGTGCAACTGCGGTCCCCGCGAACAGGCCGGCGAGCGTCATGGCTGCCGCCAGCTTGGTCATCGTGTGCTTCATAGCTTCTCCTGTATTCCAGTGTGGATGGCAGCCTGTGCCGGGATCGCCGTGCCTGCTGCCGATTGTTTGAATTTGTTTGAATCGAACGTTCGAGGGGTGACTCAACCGATCGTCATCAAATTCGCATTGCCGCCCGCCGCCGCCGTGTTCACGCTCACCGAGCGTTCCGTCAGCAGACGTTCGAGCGCATAGTCCTCGCCGTCGTGGCCAGCGTCGGCGAATGCTCCCGCAGCTACGCCCTGCACCGATACGATCGGTCCCGGACGTTTCGCGACTTCCTTCACGAGCGCCAGCAGTTCGTCGCTGTCGCCTTCGAACAGGACCGCATCGAAGTCTTCCGCCGCTTTACGCGACATCGCATACGGCTTGAGCGATGCCGGCAGCGACGCCGCAAGCTGCTCGCCCGCCGAGCCGCTGAACAACGCGCGATTGCCCGTCGCGAGGACGGCCGCCAGTTGCGCACGCGCGCCGCTCGCCGTCGCCGCCACACACAGCACCGTGCCGCGCGCGCCGAGCGTGTAGGTGTTGCGCTCGCCGGTCGGTCCGTTCAGAACCGTCGTTGCACCCGCCATCACGTGTTGCAGATAACCGTCGCAGCGCGCGGCCGTCTGCGGATCGCGCTCGCCGATCGCCCAGTCGCGCAAGGCGGTGAGCGCGGCCGTGGGCGTGTCCTTCGACGCGACCTGATCGACGACGAGCGTGCTCGCGAGCGACTTCGGCAAACCGACCGGGCGCTTCGCCAGCAGGCGCTGCAGATACAGCGCGCCGCCCGCCTTCGGACCCGTGCCCGACAAACCTTCGCCGCCGAACGGCTGCACGCCGACCACCGCGCCGATCACATTGCGGTTCACATAAATGTTGCCGACGTGCGCGCGCGAAATCACGTGCGCAATGGTTTCGTCGATACGCGTATGGATGCCGAGCGTGAGCCCATAACCCGTCGAGCGAATTTGGTCGAGGAGTTTATCAAGATTGGAACGGCGGTAACGCACCACATGCAGCACCGGGCCGAACACTTCGCGCTTGAGTTCGTCGATGCTGTCGAGCTCGATCAGCGTCGGCGGCACGAACGTGCCTTGCGCGCACGCGTCGGGCAGCGGCAGTTGCGTGACGCTGCGGCCCTTGTCGCGCATGCCGGCGATGTGCGCGTCGATGCCGCGTTTGGCATCGGCGTCGATGACGGGGCCGACATCCGTCGACAGACGATCCGGATTGCCGACCGCGAGCTGATTCATCGCGCCCGTCAGCATCTCGAGCGTGCGATCGGCGACATCGTCCTGAAGGCACAGCACGCGCAGCGCCGAGCAACGCTGGCCGGCCGAATCGAACGACGACTGCAGCACGTCCGCGACGACTTGCTCCGCGAGCGCCGACGAATCGACGATCATCGCGTTCTGGCCGCCGGTTTCGGCGATCAGCGGGATCGGACGGCCGTCCGGATCGAGACGCTCGGACAGCGTCTTGTTGATGAGGCGCGCGACTTCCGTCGAGCCGGTGAACATCACGGCGCGCGTGCGCGGATCGGCGACGAGCGCCGCGCCGACCGTTTCGCCATCGCCCGGCAGCAATTGCACCGCGCCCGCCGGCACGCCGGCTTCGCGCAGGATGCGCACGGCTTGCGCGGCGATCAGCGGTGTTTGCTCCGCGGGCTTCGCGAGCACCGGATTGCCGGCCGCGAGCGCGGCGGCGACCTGGCCCATGAAGATCGCGAGCGGGAAATTCCACGGGCTGATGCAGACGACCGGACCGAGCGGGCGATGCGTATCGTTCGAAAACTCCGCGCGAATCTGCGACGCGTAGTAGCGCAGGAAATCGATCGCCTCGCGAATTTCCGCGATGGCGTTAGGCAGCGACTTGCCCGCTTCGCGCACGACCAGCCCCATCAGCGTGTGCATCTGCGCTTCGAGCAGATCGGCGGCGCGCGCGAGGCAATCGGCGCGATCTTCGACGGGCGTCGCCTGCCAGATCGGCGCGGCGGCGACCGCGTTGGCGAGCGCTGCGCTCACCTGTTCCGCCGACGCTTCCACGACCGTGCCGACGAGATCGCGCAAATCCGACGGATTGCGCACATCGCGCGCCGGCTTGCCATTTTCGATGATGGTGCCGCCTTCGAGCATCGGCTCCGCGCGCCACGGATGATTCGCGCTCGCCAGCAACGCCGACGACAACGACGCCAGCCGATGCTCGTTCGACAGATCGAGGCCCATGGAATTGGAACGCTCGCTGCCATAGAGCTGGCGCGGCAGCGGAATCTTCGCGTGCGGCGCGCCGAGCGGCGTGATGGCTTGCGCTTCGTCGATCGGATCGCGCACGAGGTCTTTCACCGGAATCGATTCATCGGCGATACGGTTCACGAACGACGTATTCGCGCCGTTCTCCAGCAGACGGCGCACGAGATACGCAAGCAGCGTTTCATGCGTGCCGACCGGCGCATACACGCGGCACGGACGATTCAGCTTGTCTCGACCCGTCACTTCTTCGTAGAGCGGCTCGCCCATGCCGTGCAGGCACTGGAACTCGTACTGGCCGGGATAGTAGTTCTGCCCCGCGAGGTGATAGATCGCCGACAGCGTGAACGCGTTGTGCGTCGCGAATTGCGGATAAACGGCATCGGGCGCGCCGAGCAGCTTCTTCGCGCACGCGAGATACGAAATGTCCGTATAGATCTTGCGCGTATAGACCGGATAGCCTTCGAGGCCATCGACTTGCGCGCGCTTGATCTCCGAGTCCCAGTACGCGCCCTTCACGAGGCGAATCATCAAGCGATGACGGCTGCGGCGCGCGAGATCGATCAGATAGTCGATCACGAACGGACAGCGCTTCTGATAACCCTGCACCACGAAGCCGATGCCGTTCCAGCCCGCGAGTTCCGGGTCGAAGCACAGCGCTTCGAGCAGATCGAGCGAGATTTCGAGCCGGTCGGCTTCCTCGGCGTCGATGTTCAGGCCGATGTCATAACGGCGCGCCAGTTGCGCGAGCGAGCGCACCCGCGGCAGCAGCTCGTTCATCGTGCGTTCCTGCTGCGAGCGCGAATATCGCGGATGCAGCGCGGAGAGTTTGATGGAGATGCCCGGGCCTTCGTAGATGCCGCGCCCGCCCGCCGCCTTGCCAATTGCGTGGATCGCCTGCTCGTAGGACGCGTAGTAGCGCTGCGCGTCTTCTTCCGTCGTCGCGGCTTCGCCGAGCATGTCGTAGGAATAGCGGAAACCGCGCGCTTCGTACTTGCGGCTGTTCGCGAGCGCTTCGGAAATCGTTTCGCCGGTGACGAACTGCTCGCCCATCAGACGCATCGCCATATCGACGCCCTTGCGGATCAGCGGCTCGCCGCCACGGCCGATCAGACGCGTCAGCGCCGACGACAAACCCGCTTCGCTGTTCGTCGTCACGAGCTTGCCGGTGATCATCAGGCCCCACGTCGCCGCATTCACGAACAGCGACGGCGCCTGGCCCATGTGCGAGCGCCAGTCGCCCTTGCTGATCTTGTCGCGGATCAGCGCGTCGCGCGTCGCGCGATCGGGAATGCGCAGCAGCGCTTCGGCGAGGCACATCAGCGCGACGCCTTCCTGGCTCGACAGCGAGAATTCGTGGATCAGCCCTTCAACGCCGCCGCCCGAGCTTTTCGCGCGCAGCGCCTCGACGAGGCGCGTCGCGAGCTTTTCGGTTTCAGCGGCCACATTCGACGGCAGACGCGCCTGACCGATGAGAAATGGCACGCACTCCGGCTCGGGACGGCGATACGCCGCCGTGATTGCCGCGCGCAGCACCGATTGCGGCTGCACGTTCTGCGCAAAATCGAGGAACGGATGCGGCGCGCCTTCTTCATCGCTTTCGACGGGTGCGGCATCGGCCATTTCCGACGAGCCGTTCGCACCCGACAGTTCGGGCGGAAGCTGACCGTGCTCGATGCGCTCCAGATAAGCGAAGATCGCCTGCTTGATCAGCCAGTGAGGAGTGCGCTCGAGGCGCGTCGCGGCGTCTTTGAGCCGGGAACGCAGCAGATCGTCGACTTTGACGCCAAGGGTTGTGCTCGCCATATTTCCTTCGTTTGCCGGTCGTGTCCAACCCGGCCTGAGACCAAAAAGTTGGCGAATCGTACTCCGCTGATATAAAAGGTGCAACCGAGATTTTCGCTAGGGTTGCACCACAATGAAACCCTTACGCCACAAGGCTTTGAGCGGTGCGCCGCCGGATGCCGGGCTGGCGCTTGCCGCCTAGTAGTTTCCCTAATCCGGAATTTTTGGGACTGCCCCTAAGTAATTGCTGAGGCGCGGCCGATATAAACGCATGCGCCGCATACGGCGCGGCATTCGCGGCCGCCCTGCGCCGCGATCTCGGGGAGAGTAACGAGCATGAGCACTTGGATGGTGATAACTGGCGTTTGGGCAATGTTCGCGGTGTGCGTCGTGTTGTTCGTGCGGGGCGCGTCGCCGCATGTTCACCGCGCCGATGACGCTTCGGACCAGGGCGGCCGCGCAGCCGCCGACGTTTCCCGCGCCGAAGTCTGAATCAGACGTCGAGCGGATCGACTTCTACGTTCCAGCGCAACACGCCCTTGAGCGCGCGCAACTCCGGTTGCCACGCGCGCAGCGACGCCTGCAGCGCCGCCCGCGACGCGCTTTCGAGCAGCAGTTGCGCCCGATGCACATTGAAGACTTTGACGATGGTGAGCGGCACCGCGTCGTAGACCGTCACGCGGTCGGCGCCGGGCAGCGGCGCGAACGCAGCGGCGGCTTGCTTCAGAAACGCGAGCGCGGCATCGAGCGTGCGGCCTTCGGCGCGCAGCATCGCCTGATAGACGAACGGCGGCAGTCGCGCGTCGCGCCGTTCGGCGAGCGTCGAGTTGGCGAAACCCACGTAGTCCTGCCGCGATAACGCCTGATACAACGCGTGACGCGGATACCGCGTCTGAATCATCACTTCGCCCGGCAGTCCGGCACGTCCCGCGCGCCCGCTGACCTGCGTCAGTTGCGCGAACAGGCGCTCGCTCGCGCGGAAATCGTGGGAAAAGAGCGCGGTATCGGCATTGAGCACGCCGACGAGCGTCACGCGGCGGAAGTCGTGGCCCTTCGCGATCATTTGGGTGCCGACGAGAATATCGACCTCGCCCGCGTGGACATCGGAGAAAAGCGCCTGCGCGCTGCCCTTGCGACGCGTGCTGTCGGCATCGATGCGCAGCACGCGCGCGCCCGGCACCACGCTCGCGAGCGTTTCCTCGACGCGCTGAGTGCCGCGGCCCATCGGCGCGATATCGATGTTGCCGCACTCCGGACACGACTTCGGAATCCGCGATTCCCAGCCGCAGTGATGGCAGCGCAGCGCGCGCTCCGGCTTATGCAGCACGGCATAGGCGCTGCAGCGCGGACAGCCGGCGACCCAGCCGCAGGCGTCGCACGAGAGAATCGGCGCATAGCCGCGCCGGTTCAGGAAGACGAGACTTTGCTCGCCGCGCTCGACGCGCGACTTCAGCGCCGCGATCAACGGCCCCGCGAGACCTTCCACCGAAGCGCGCCCACGCCGCCGTTCCTCTTCGAGATCGATGAGCCTCACGCTCGGCAACGCCGCTTCGGCGACGGCGCGGCGGGCGAGCGTGAGCCGCGTGTAGCGGCCTTGCTCCGCCTGCCACCAGGTTTCGAGCGATGGCGTCGCGGAGCCGAGCACGACGGGAACATCCAGTTGCTTCGCGCGATAGATCGCCAGATCGCGCGCCGAGTAGCGCAGCCCTTCCTGTTGCTTGTACGCGGGATCGTGCTCTTCATCGACGACGATGATCGCGAGCTTCGGCATCGACGCGAGAATCGCGAGACGCGTCCCGAGCACGATGCGCGCGCCGCCCGTGTGCGCCGCGAGCCAGTTGCGCGCGCGCTCGCCTTCCGCCAGGCCGCTGTGCATCGTGACGATGGCGCCGTCGGCGAGCGCCGCGAACCGCGCGCGGAATGCCGCCTCGAACTGCGGCGTCAGGTTGATCTCGGGAACGAGAACGAGCGCTTGCGCGTCCGGGCGCGCGGCGAGCAACGCGGCAAGCGCGTGAAGATAGACCTCGGTCTTGCCGCTGCCCGTCACGCCGTGAAGCAGGAACGGAGCGAAGCCTTGTGCGCCGGAAATGGCATCGACCGCATCGCGCTGTTCGTCCGTGAGAACCGGCAGCGGCGCTGTTCCGGTCGGCAATGCGGGCATAAGCGATTCCAGCCCGGCGACGTCCGCCGTCACCGTTTCTTCGATCCAGCCGCGCGCGAGCCAGTCGTCGAACGTCGCACTCGCCTTCGGATGCAACGCGCGCGCATCCGATAGCGCCAGCGACGGCTCTTGCGCGAGCGCATCGGCGAGACGGCGCAGGGCGATCGCGCGCGCGGGCAACGCTTCGGGAAGCTGCGCGCGTCCTTCCGCAAGCATTCTGTAGCGCGGCTCAACGGCGAAAAGACGCTCCCAGCGCGCGGCATCGCGCAATGCCTGGGGCATCGCGGGCAGCGCGACCTCGCCAAGGCCGCGCTGGTAGTAATCGGCGGCGAATCCGGCCAGCGCGATCCATGTTTCGGAGAGCGGCGGGCATGCGCCGCAGACGGCGGTGACGCCGCGCAGTTTGCTCGCGGGCACGTCGCTTGTATCGGCGATTTCGCAAATCAGCCCGACGACTTCGCGCCGCCCGAACGGCACCTGCACCAGCATCCCGACGACGGGCACATCCGGCAGTCCGTAGCGATAGTCGAACAGCACGGGCATGGGCTGATCGACGGCGACGCGCACGAAAACGTCGGTCACCGCGCGCAGCCCCGCATAGAACGCTCAGACGTGAAAACGTGCCCGCGCGGGGCGAAGTTAAAGTGAAACATCAGAATCGCCCGTAAACCGCCGATTATTTTTAGATTTCCGATGCTTTCCACAGGCCTGTGGATAACTTTGTTGAGAAGTGCGTTCGTGTCCGCCGCAAACAATGTCACGAATCGCTTATGTGCGCTGACCCACATTTCGGGCGAAGCCCTTAAAAACTCTTAAAAATCATTAGCTTGAAGCGTAAATAGCGACACTTTATTGGTTGCCGCCGGCCATACGTCTGATGGCGCGCCGCAGCGAATAAAATGTGCATAAGTTCAGTCTTGACATCGGGGAATGCCGCGTGAGCCGGGCGATCCGGACGAAATGCTCCAGCCCCTGATCAGTTGCTCCGAAGCACCGACATTGCGGTGCAGCATGTGTCCGCAATGTCGGATTTCGGACGCATGTTATTGCGTGGCTCGGCCAGCGCGCATCGCCCGGCTATGGCGATGAACTTCATCGACCAACTCGGCGACGCTCTCTGGCGGCGTGAATTGCGAGATGCCGTGGCCCAGATTGAACACGTGGCCCGGAAAATTTCCGAAGCTCTCGAGCACCGCGCGCGCTTCGGTGCGAATCGCCGCGGGCGGCGCGAACAGCACGTTCGGATCGATGTTCCCTTGCAGCGCCACACGCGATCCGACTTTCTCGCGCGCGCGTCCCAGATTCATCGTCCAGTCGAGACCGACGGCATCGACGCCCGTTGCCGCGATTTCTTCGATCCACAGGCCGCCGCCCTTCGTGAAGGTGATGACCGGCACGCGCGCGCCTTCATGTTCGCGCTTCAGCCCCGCGACCACCTTCGCGATGTATTCGAGCGAAAAGCGCTGATATGCGCCATCGGCGAGTGCGCCGCCCCAGGTATCGAAGATCATCACGGCCTGCGCGCCCGCTTCGATCTGCGCGTTCAGATAGGCGGTGACGGCTTGCGCGTTGACGTCGAGAATGCGATGCATCAGGTCCGGGCGCGCATACGCCATCGATTTGACCGTGCGATGGTCGTCGGAGCCGCCGCCTTCGACCATGTAGCACGCGAGCGTCCACGGACTGCCCGAGAAGCCGATCAGCGGCACCTTCTGGCGGCCTTGCGCGTCGGTCAGCGCGCGGCGGATCTGGCTGACGGCGTCGGTGACGTAAGACAGCGTCGCGCCGATGTCGGGCACGGCAAGGCGCTTCACATCGTCTTCGGTACGCACGGTGCGCTCGAAACGCGGACCTTCGCCCTGCACGAAGTTCAGACCGAGGCCCATCGCGTCGGGGACGGTGAGGATATCGGAGAACAGAATGGCCGCGTCGAGCGGAAAGCGTTCGAGCGGCTGAAGCGTGACTTCGGTCGCGTAGTCCGGATTCTTCGCGAGGCCGAGAAAGCTGCCCGCGCGGGCACGCGTCGCGTTGTACTCCGGCAAGTAACGCCCTGCCTGGCGCATCAGCCAGATCGGCGTGTAGTCGGTCGGCTGGCGCAGCAGCGCGCGCAGGAAGGTGTCGTTCAGAAGAGTGTGTGCCACGTCGCTCGATGCTGAAGGCAGAGAATCGTCCATTCTACCGGAGCGCCCGGACGTTTACGCCGAGTGAGGCCGGCAATTCCGGACGAGTGATGGCGCACGGCCTATGTCGTTTGGCCGGGTTTCGGACAGCCGGCGGCGTCGTTATGATCGATGTGCTTACACAACTAGAACCAGGAGAATCGATGCAACGCACGTTTGTCAGAATCGCCGCCTCCGCCCTTGCAATGTCCGTCGCGCTCATGAACGTCGCGCAGGCCCAGACGGTTCAGGCCGGCACCGTCGCGGGCGCGAAGCCCGCCGCGCCCGCGGCCGTTCCAGCGCCCTCGCGCCTCGACGACGTGCTCGCGCGTCACACGCTGCGCATCTGCACGACAGGCGACTACAAGCCTTACTCCTTCCTGCGCGCGGACGGACAGTTCGAGGGCATCGACATCGATCTCGCGGAAAGTCTCGCCAGGTCGCTGGGCGCGAAGGCCGAGTACGTGAAGACGTCGTGGTCCAGTCTGATGAACGATTTCATCGCCAAATGCGATATCGCCGTGGGCGGCGTCTCGACCACGCTCGAGCGGCAAAAGCGCGCATTCTTCACCGCGCCGTACATGGAAGACGGGAAGACGCCCATCGTGCGTTGCGACGATGTGGACAAGTATCAGACGGTCGCACAGATCGATCAGCCGAACGTGCGGACCATCGTTAATCCGGGCGGCACCAACGAGCGCTTCGCGAAGCAGTTCTTTGCGCACTCGCAGTTGATCGAGTACCCGGACAACGTGACGATATTCAAGCAAATCCTCGACGGCAAAGCCGACGTGATGGTCACCGACGCCTCCGAAACACTGCTTCAGCAGAAACTCAATCCCGGTCTTTGCTCGGTGCATCCGGACAAGCCGTTCCAGTTCGGCGAAAAGGCGTACTTGCTTCCGCGCGGCGACGTGCCGTTTCAGCAATATGTCGATCAGTGGCTGCACCTCGCCCGGTCGTCGGGCGAGTTTCAGGCCGTGTACGACAAGTGGCTGAAGTGACGCTCAACGTAAGCGCTCAGCGATCGGCGCGCATGAGTTCGCCCGTGCGCTCGCCAATCCTGCGCAGCCAGCCAAGCGCCGCTTCCGATTGCGAATGCATGCGGCCGAAGCCGTGCGTCATGTCGCGCGCGTCGATCATCTCGACGCGCCCGCCGTTTGCTTCGAGAAAGCGCCTAAGCTCGACGGCGTCGTCGTAGAGCGGATCGAACGCCGCCGCGACGACGATCGCGGGCGCAGGCGTGCGCTCAAAGGGCTCGGACAGCGGAAAGGCCCGCACGTCGTGCTCGTGCGGCGTCTCGCCCGACAGGAACTGCGTCCAGTACCACTTCATTTCTTCGTTGGTGAGGCCGGGGCCGTTCGCATTCGCGATACAGCTCGGACTCTCGAACTGGCGGCGCATGACCGGATAAAGCAGCAACTGCAGCCCGACGAGTCCCGCGACGCGTTCGTTCGCGCCACGCGCCGCGACGACCGACAGATGCGCGCCCGCGCTATCGCCGCCAACTGCGAGCCGATCGGTCGCGAAGCCAAGCCGCGAGCGATGCTCGGCGAACCAGACGAGCGCGTCGAGCGCGTCGTCGCACGGTGCGGGAAATGGATGCTCCGGCGCCAGCCGATAATCGACACTCGCCACTGCGCACTGCGAATCGCGTGCGAGCCGCGCGACGAGGCCATCATGCGTATCGAGATCGCCGACGACCCAACCGCCGCCGTGGAAGTACACGAGAAGCGGCAGCGGGCCGCGCGCCGCTTTCGGCTTGTAGATGCGCGCGGCGATCGTGCGGCCGTCGAGCGGCAGTTCGATGTTCTCCGTCGTCACGGCATCGTCGCGGTCCGCGGCGTAAGCTTTGGCGACTTCACTGAAGCGCGCTCGCACCGCTTGCGCGTCGGCGGTGAGACCGAGCGGCGGAAACATGTCCTCGACGGCGCGGTAGTAGCGAAGCAAGGCTGCATCGACGGTCATACGTGTCTCCATAGCGTTTTGGTGTCCGGTGCGGGGATTTCAGGGGAGTTGCGCATCGATTTCATGCGTCCAGGCGTTCTATTTTCATGGAGAAATAGAATAATCGCATTAGCCCGAAAAACGGTATTTCGCATCCATCTAACGTCGATCGGATAATTCATCCGAATAACAGACAATATATCGAGGAAAATCGGGCGAACCGCGCGAGAATATTTCCTCGAAAGCTTATATGGCGCGGGTTACAACCTGAAACACTTTGTTACGGCGACTCGGAATCAATTCGCCCACAATCTGTTCAAACGGTTTCAACACGGATGTATTGGGCTGCGTTGTGCGAAAGCTGCGTGGTTCAATGGCAGGCTGTGGACGAAGTTCCCTTATTTGGGGCATCGGTGTTGGGGTCGTTATTCGAATGTAAGCTATTCGGAACATCCCACGTTTGGTCTCCTCGCGCTAACCCCGTAGCGTGTGGTTTTTAGCGGGCTCCAGGCCCGCTTTTTTTTCGCCCGGACAAACGTTTGCGGTTTTGAGCAATCAACCTCGAACGTTTCGTCTCAAGACAGAAGGGAGCGCCGCAGCGCTCCCTTTGTCGTTTATTGCGGCGATCCTAGTCGGAAGTTACGCGGTTTTCGCTTCAGCGAGCTTCAGTTCGTCAATCATCCGTGCGCGCATAACGAACTTCTGCGCCTTGCCGGTAACGGTCATCGGCAACTCGTCGACGAAGCGGATGTAGCGCGGAATCTTGTAGTGCGCAATCTGCCCGTGACAAAACTCGCGGATCTCGTCCTCGCTTGCCTGTTCCCCTGGACGCACGACGATCCACGCGCACACTTCCTCTCCGTACTTTTCATCGGGCACGCCGAATACCTGCACCGACTGCACCTTTGGATGCCGGAACAGGAATTCCTCGATCTCGCGCGGATAAATGTTTTCTCCGCCGCGAATCAGCATGTCCTTCAACCTGCCGACGATGTTGCAATAGCCTTCGGCATCGATCGTCGCAAGATCGCCCGTGTGCATCCAGCCATCGACGATCGCCTCGCGCGTCTTGGCTTCGTCGGCCCAGTAGCCTTTCATCACCGAATAGCCACGCGTGCAAAGCTCGCCGGTTTCGCCGACTGGCACGACGTTCCCCAGCGGATCGACGATCTTCACCTCCAGATGCGGCTGGATACGCCCGACGGTCGTGGTGCGCTTGTCGAGCGGATCGGTCGTCGAGCTTTGGAAGGACACCGGGCTCGTCTCCGTCATCCCGTATGCGATCGTAATCTCGCCGAGATGCATCTTCGACACGACGCGCTTCATCGTCTCGATCGGGCACGGCGAGCCCGCCATGATGCCCGTGCGCAGGCGGCTCAGATCGTACTTCCCGAAGTCGGGATGATCGAGTTCGGCGATGAACATCGTCGGCACGCCGTGCAGCGCAGTGCATTTTTCATCGTGGACGGCGGCGAGCGTCGCGCCGGGATCGAACGCTTCGCCCGGAAACACCATTGCGCAGCCGGTCGACACGCACGCGAGCACGGCCAGCACCATGCCGAAGCAGTGATACAGCGGCACCGGAATGCACAGCGAGTCCTGCTCGGTGAGGCGCATCGCTATCGCGATATAGCGCGCGTTGTTGACGATGTTCCGATGCGTGAGCGTCGCGCCCTTCGGATTGCCGGTCGTGCCGCTCGTAAACTGGACGTTGATCGCGTCGTCTGGGCCGAGTTTGGCTTCGAGCGCATCGAGCTTGGTCACGTCGAGCGCTTCGGCGCCGAGACGCATCACTTCATCGAAATCGAGCATGCCGGGCGTCTTTGCATCGCCCATGCGGATCACCGCGCGCAATTCCGGCAGCTTCGCGGCGTGGAGCGCATTCGGCGCGGCGTTGGCGAGTTCGGGCGCGAGCGCCTGCAGCATCTCCAGATATTTCGACGATTTGAATTGCTCGGCAGCGACGATCGCCTTGCAGCCGACCTTGTTCAGCGCGTATTCGAGTTCGGCCAGCCGGTACGCCGGATTGATGTTCACCAGCACGGCGCCCATGCGCGCGGTTGCGAATTGCGTGAGCAGCCATTCGACGCGATTCGGCGACCAGATGCCGACGCGATCGCCCGCCTGAATGCCGAGCGCAAGCAACCCGCTCGCGAGGATATCGACCTGATTCGCGAACTCGCGCCAGGTCCAGCGGATATTTTGTTCGCGGAACACGACCGCCGGGCGATCGGGAAAACGGCTCACGGTGTCAAGAAGAAAACGCGAAACCGTCGCGTCGCTCAATGGGATATCGGCGCTGCCGCGTACGTGAGAGATTCCGTCGCGTGGTTCGATCTGCGCGCCGGACTGCGTCGGTTCAGTTGCCATCGATGGTCTCCGCCAATATGAATCGCCGCCCGATGAAGGCTAAATGCAGGCCATTGTGCAACGCGAAGACACATGCGGCATTGGGTGTTTCCCCGCAATGCCATTCGAAGCCTGCAAGAAAACCCGTTCCGATTCAATCGCTTGATGAAGAACGACCTGCAAGCCACATATCCGATATGCAGATTTGCACGCGCGATTTGCCGATTTGGAGCATGAAAAAAGCAGCCCGAAGGCTGCTTTCTCAAACTGCTGAACGCTTAGCGCGTTATCCGCTCAGTGCTTCGCGTGCGCCTTGCGCAGACGCTGGATCGCCGCGAGTTGAGCCGTCGCATAGGCGAGTTCCGCTTGCGCGGTCGCGTACTCGAGCTCCGAGGTGTTGTTCTGAATCGCTTCCTCGGCGCGCTTTTTCGCCTGCTCCGCCTTTGCTTCGTCGAGATCGGCGCCGCGGATGGCGGTATCGGCGAGCACGGTCACGATGCCCGGCTGGATTTCGAGAATCCCGCCAGCCACGAACACGAACTCTTCCGAGCCGTCTTCCGCCTCGATGCGCACCGCGCCCGGACGAATACGCGTGATGAGCGGCGTGTGGCCCGGCAGAATGCCGAGTTCACCCGCTTCGCCCGGCAGCGCGACGAACTTCGCCTGGCCCGAGAAGATCTGCTCTTCCGCGCTGACGACGTCTACCTTGATGGTTGCCATATGTGTCGACTCCTGGGGTCTTTGTGTCATTCGTGGACGTCAGCGCAAGGCACCAACGTCCGCCGCAAAAACACTCAGCCCTTACTGGATCTTCTTGGCCTTTTCGAAGGCTTCGTCGATCGTGCCGACCATGTAGAACGCCTGCTCCGGCAGATGATCGCATTCACCTTCTACGATCATCTTGAAGCCCCGGATGGTTTCCTTCAGCGGCACGTACTTGCCCGGCGAACCCGTGAACACTTCAGCGACGTGGAACGGCTGCGAAAGAAAGCGCTGGATCTTACGCGCGCGCGCGACCGACAGCTTGTCTTCCGGGGACAGTTCGTCCATGCCCAGAATCGCGATGATGTCGCGCAGTTCCTTGTAGCGCTGCAGCGTTTGCTGCACGCCGCGCGTGATCGAGTAGTGCTCTTCGCCGATCACGTTCGGGTCGATCTGACGCGAGGTCGAATCGAGCGGGTCCACGGCCGGATAGATACCCAGCGAAGCGATGTCACGCGACAACACGACGGTTGCGTCCAAGTGGCCGAAGGTCGTAGCCGGCGACGGGTCGGTCAAGTCATCCGCAGGGACGTACACGGCCTGAACCGACGTGATCGAGCCGGTCTTGGTCGACGTAATACGCTCTTGCAGCTTGCCCATTTCTTCAGCCAGCGTCGGCTGATAGCCCACTGCCGAAGGCATACGGCCGAGCAGTGCGGACACTTCCGTACCTGCCAGCGTGAAACGGTAGATGTTGTCGACGAAGAACAGCACGTCCAGACCTTCGTCACGGAAGTGCTCGGCCATCGTCAGACCGGTCAGCGCGACGCGCAGACGGTTGCCCGGCGGCTCGTTCATCTGGCCGTACACCAGCGCGACCTTGTCGAGAACGTTCGAGTCCTTCATTTCGTGATAGAAGTCGTTCCCTTCACGGGTACGCTCGCCAACGCCCGCGAACACGGAGTAACCGCCGTGCTCCTTCGCGATGTTGTTGATGAGTTCCATCATGTTCACGGTCTTGCCCACGCCTGCACCGCCGAACAGACCGACCTTGCCGCCCTTCGCGAACGGGCAGATCAGGTCGATGACCTTGATGCCGGTTTCGAGCAGTTCCGTCGACGGCGACAGTTCGTCGAACGCCGGTGCCTGCTGGTGGATCGAGCGCGTCGTTTCGCTGGAGATCGGACCCGCTTCGTCGATCGGACGGCCGAGCACGTCCATGATGCGGCCGAGCGTCGGCTTGCCGACCGGCACGCTGATGGGCTTGCCCGTGTTCTTGACCATCGTGCCGCGGCGCAGGCCGTCGGATGCACCCAGACAGATGGTGCGAACCACGCCGTCGCCCAGCTGCTGCTGGACTTCGAGCGTCAGTTCGGTGCCTTCCAGAATGAGCGCGTCGTAAATCTTCGGCATTTGCGCACGCGGAAATTCCACGTCGATAACGGCGCCGATGCACTGTACGATCTTGCCTTCTACCAAAGCAGTAGTACTCATCGCATTTCCTTTAGATACTGTGTTCTTTCACGCGGCCATCAGACCGCTGCGGCGCCGCCGACGATTTCCGACAATTCTTTCGTAATCGCGGCCTGGCGGCTCTTGTTGTAGACGAGCTGCAGTTCGTTGATCACGGTCTTCGCGTTGTCCGACGCGGCCTTCATCGCGACCATGCGCGCCGATTGCTCCGACGCCATGTTTTCCGCGACCGCCTGATAGACGAGCGCTTCGACGTAGCGCACGAGAAGCTCGTCCACCACGGTTTGCGCGTCCGGCTCGTAGATGTAATCCCACGAAGTCTTCGGCGTGACGCCGTCCTCGTCCTTCGCGTGAAGATCATCCACCGACAACGGCAGCAACTGCTCGATCACCGCTTCCTGCTTCATCGTGTTGATGAAGCGCGTGTACGCGAGGTACACCGCGTTGATCTTGCCTTCCGAATACAGGTCGAGCTGCACCTTGATCGCGCCGATCAGCTTTTCCAGATGCGGCGTGTCGCCCAGCTGCGTGACTTGCGAAACGACCTTGGCCTTCAGGCGATTCAGGAAGCCGAGTCCCTTGCCGCCGATCGCCGAAGCTTCGATCTGAACACCGGACTGATCCAGTTCCTTGATCTTGCTCAGCGACGCACGCAGGATGTTCGTGTTCATGCCGCCGCACAGACCTTTGTCGGTCGTGACGAGGATCAGGCCGGCCGTCTTCACGCCCTTGTTCTCGACCATGAACGGATGGCGATACTCCGGGTTCGCACGGCTCATGTGCGATGCGATTGCGCGGACCTTGTCTGCATACGGACGGGCGGAACGCATGCGCTCCTGGGCGCGACGCATCTTCGATGCGGCGACCATTTCCATTGCTTTCGTGATCTTGCGCGTGTTCTGCACGCTCTTGATCTTGCCGCGAATTTCCTTCATTCCAGCCATTGCTTACTCCTAGACCGAAGCCGCGCGGCACCTTCGGGCGCCGCGCGTTGCCTCTATATCCCGATCAATAAGCGCCCGACTTCTTGAAGTCCTTCAGCGCGGCATGCAGTGCGCCTTCGTCGTCCTTCGACAAGTCTTTGTTGTCTTCGATGCGCTTGATCAGATCGCCGTGGCTCGTCTTCAGGAATTCGCGCATGCCCTTTTCGAACGGCAGCACTTGCGAGACTTCGAGATCGTCCAGATAGCCGTTGTTGGCCGCGAACAGCGCCACCGACAGTTCCCACACTTGCAGCGGCTGATACTGCGGCTGCTTGAGCAGTTCCGTCACGCGGCGGCCGCGCTCGAGCTGCTTGCGGGTGGCTTCGTCGAGGTCCGATGCGAACTGCGCGAACGCAGCCAGCTCGCGATACTGCGCGAGGTCGGTACGGATACCGCCCGACAGCTTCTTCACGACCTTCGTCTGAGCCGCACCACCGACGCGCGACACGGACACGCCGGCGTTGATTGCCGGACGGATACCCGCGTTGAACAGGTCGGTTTCAAGGAAGATCTGGCCGTCGGTGATCGAAATCACGTTCGTCGGAACGAACGCGGTCACGTCGCCGGCTTGCGTTTCGATGACGGGCAGCGCCGTCAGCGAGCCGCTCTTGCCCTTGACTTCGCCGTTGGTGAACTTTTCGACGTACTCTTCCGAGACGCGAGCCGCGCGCTCGAGCAGACGCGAGTGCAGATAGAACACGTCACCCGGATAAGCTTCACGGCCCGGCGGGCGGCGCAGCAGCAGCGAGATCTGGCGATACGCCCACGCTTGCTTGGTCAAGTCGTCATAGACGATCAGCGCGTCCTGGCCGCGATCGCGGAAGTATTCGCCCATCGTGCAGCCGGCGTACGGCGCGAGATATTGCATCGCTGCCGATTCCGAAGCAGAAGCCGCCACGACGATGGTGTACGCCATCGCGCCGGTTTCTTCGAGCTTGCGCACCACGTTCATGATCGACGAAGCCTTCTGGCCGATCGCGACGTAGATACAGATGAGGTCCTTGCCTTTCTGGTTGATGATCGCGTCGACGGCCACCGCGGTCTTGCCGCACTGACGGTCGCCGATGATCAGCTCGCGCTGGCCACGGCCGATCGGCACCATCGAGTCGATCGACTTCAGACCCGTTTGCACCGGCTGCGACACCGACTTACGCCAGATCACGCCCGGCGCGATCTTTTCGATGGCGTCCGTTGCCTTCGCGTTGATCGGGCCTTTGCCGTCGATCGGGTTGCCGAGCGCATCGACCACGCGGCCGATGAGTTCCGGACCGACCGGCACTTCGAGAATGCGGCCCGTCGTCTTGACGATGTCGCCTTCCGAGATGTGCTCGTACTCACCGAGAATAACGGCGCCGACCGAGTCACGTTCGAGGTTCAGCGCGAGGCCGAACGTGTTGCCCGGGAATTCGAGCATTTCGCCCTGCATCACGTCCGACAGGCCGTGGATGCGCACGATACCGTCGGTCACGGAGATCACGGTGCCCTGGTTGCGAACGTCCGCGCTCGCTTCAAGGCCCTGGATCCGGCTCTTGATCAGCTCGCTGATCTCAGAGGGATTGAGTTGCATTATTCGCTCCTGATAGTCAATTCTGTTGCGTGCCAGTCATGAGACTCGGTTGACCGCATTAATTCGCAAATTAAGCGGTCAGAGCCGTCTGCATGCTGGCGAGGCGCGCGCGGACCGAGGTATCGAGCACTTCGTCGCCAACCGTCACGCGAACGCCGCCGATCAGCGACTGATCGATATCGACGATCGGTTTCAGCTTGCGCTGGAACTTGCGTTCGAGGCTTGCAACGAGGTCGTTCAACTGCTCGCCTTCGAGGGGGAACGCGCTCACGATGTGAGCATCGGCAGCACCTTCACGGGCGTTCTTCAGTTCGTCGAACTGGACGGCAATTTCCGGCAGCAGCGGCAGGCGATGGTTCTCCACCAGCATGCCGACGAAGTTCTTCGCCTGGGGCTGGCTTTGAGCCAGCGGCGACTTCACTGCGGCGAGCAGGAGATCGACGATTTGCTGGCGGCTCACCTTCGGGCTCGAAGCGACCGATTCCACTTCGGGCAGACGCGCAACCTGTGCCAGCTCCTCGACGAAGGTGGACCAGCCCGCGAGATCGCCGGTTTCGGCCACGCGGAACAGCGCTTCTGCGTAAGGACGGGCGATGGTTGCAAGTTCGGCCATGATCAGAGCTCGGTTTTGAGTTGATTCAGCAGATCGGCGTGTGCCTTCTGATCGACTTCGCGCTTGAGAATCTGCTCAGCGCCTTTCACGGCCAGCGCCGCGACTTCGCCACGCAGCGCTTCGCGAGCCTTCACGATTTGCTGGTCGGCGTCGGCTTTCGCTTGCGCGACGATGCGCGCGGCTTCGGCCTGAGCGTTTGCCTTGATTTCTTCTGCGACCGCGGCGGCGCGCTTTTCAGCGTCGGCGATGCGTTGCTGGCCGTCGTTGCGCGCTTGCGCGAGTTCCTGGTCGACGCGCTTGTGCGCAGCTTCGAGTTCCGCTTTGCCCTTGTCGGCGGCGGCGAGGCCGTCGGCAATCTTCTTCGAGCGCTCGTCGAGGGCGTTGATCAACGGCGGCCACACGAACTTCATCGTGAACCACGCGAGGATCAGAAACACGACCATTTGCGCAAACAGGGTTGCGTTGAGATTCACGGTGTTTCCTTAAACGTTGCTTGATCGGAGGTGAAACGGTTAAAAGGCGCTCATCGGCTTGTTGAGCTCGATCAGCGCCTCACCCGTTCCGTTCAGCGTCTTTAAAAAGTCAGACGCACACTTCCGAGGAACCTCAGCCTGCGAGCTTCGAGAGCAGCGGGTTCGCGAACGCAAACAGCATTGCCACACCAACGCCGATCAGGAACGCCGCGTCGATCAGACCAGCCAGCAGGAACATCTTGGTCTGCAGCGGGTTCATCAGTTCCGGCTGGCGGGCGCATGCTTCGATGTACTTGCCGCCCATCAGACCGATACCGATACAGGCGCCGATTGCACCCAGGCCGATGATGATGCCGATACCGATGGCGGTCAGACCCTGGATGTTGGCGATGAAAGCTTGCATGATCACTCCTTTGATTAAAGACTTTGGAACTGGATTTATAAAAAACGAAAACCTAAAACCTGAACGATTCCGGAACGTGCCGCAACGCGTCAGTGCGAGTCATGCGCCTGGCCGATATACACCAGCGTCAGCATCATGAAAATGAACGCCTGCAACAGCACGATCAGAATGTGGAAGATCGCCCAAACCGTGCCCGCGACCACATGGCCGATGAAGCCGAGCACGGAAGCGTCCGCACCGAACGTCCACATGCTGCCCAGAAGCGCTATCAGCAGGAACAGCAGTTCGCCTGCGTACATGTTGCCGAACAGCCGCATGCCGAGCGAAACCGTCTTGGCGACGAACTCGATGATGTTCAGCGCGAGGTTCGGAATCCACAGCAGCGGATGCGCGCCGAACGGAGCGGACAGCAGTTCGTGCACGAAGCCGCCGGCGCCCTTGATCTTGAAGTTGTAGTAGATCATCAGCACGAACACGCCGAGCGCGATGCCGATGGTGCCGTTCAGATCGGCCGTCGGCACGATGCGATGATGCGGCAGGACGTTTTCGAGACCGAGCCAGCCGATGATTCGGCCCGGCAGATCCACCGGGATGAAGTCGAGCGAGTTCATCAGGGCGACCCAGACGAACACGGTCAGCGCGAGCGGAGCGATGAAGCGGCGGCTGCCGTGGATCATCGACTTCGACTGGTCTTCGACCATCTCGACCAGCATCTCGATAGCGCACTGGAAACGGCCGGGAACACCGGACGTCGCCTTACGCGCCGCGAGGCCGAGAATGACGATGGTGAGGACGCCGCATACGATCGACCAGAACAGCGTGTCGAGATTCCAGACGTGAATGTCGAAGATCGACGTCTGCGCGTGCGTGGAAAGATTCTGCAAGTGGTGCGCAATGTACTCGGACGGATCCAGAGCGTGCGTTCCTTCGCTAGCTGCCATATCGTTAAAGCCACCCAAATTGTCAAAAATCTTTCGCCGCCTGTCGTCTCCGAGCCGCCGCTTCGCGTTGCGGCTCCGGGTCGAGAGGCCCGAGTGCGGAACGTGGCCCGCACCTGTTCATATGTGATGCTACTTGCAACTCGTACCGCGGACACTTACCTGGGACGTCAAGAATCGTTACCGTAAAGCCATGGCAACCCAGTAAGTCTTCAAAGCGACGATGTACGTGACGAGCAGCGGCAGCCACAACGCGCTCTTGTACCAGTACGCGACCGCCACGAACATGGCGATCGTCGCTCCCATCTTCAGCGCCTCGCCGATCATCCAGCTCATGATCGTCTCCGCGCCGCTCTTCGCCTTCAGGCGCGCGGCGAACAGAGCGCTCGGCACCCAGCAGATTGCTCCCCCCAGAAATGCGGACAGCGCAGCATCGCCCGGCGGCTTGTAGAACAGCCACCACAACAGCGTCGCACCCAGGGACAAAACCATTTGCGCTGCCACCACCTTGAACGGCGTGACACGCGATGGACGACTCACCTCGGGCCCAAACAGCTTCTGTGCCTGGTCCCGCGTGAGCGGAACGATATTGTTATCTTGCGCCTCGGCATCCCACGATTCGCTCGACGAACTGCGCGGCTGATTTCCGGAGGCCTTTGCATCGCCGGTTGCGTGAGCGTTCGGCGCTCGATTTTTCTCTCGCACCGTCTTCCAACCTTCAACCAAAAGTCCGGGGAAAATCACCCTGCGCTTTCGCTGCGCTTTCGAGGTGGCCTAGCTGATAAATCCGGGCGATTGTAAGCGATTGTTGTCGCGGATTCAATAGTTTAGGTGCGTCAAAAACCAAGCAGACGAACCTTAAAAATCGGTCTCGAAAGCGAGACTTTTCTTGCAATTGCAAGGAGATTCTCAGGCGTTCCAAAAGCACTTCCCGACGATCAGACGAGCGCCCAACCGACCACCATCGCCACGATCCAGAACGGTATCGAGACCAAGTGGAACGGCTTCCACATGCCCTTCTCGCCCGACAACCTCACGGCGATGAGATTGGCCAGCGAGCCGATCGCGAAGCCGAAACCGCCGACGCTCACGCCGAACGCGAGCGCGCGCCAGTCCTTCGAGAACTCCGCGAGCACGATTGCCGCGGGTACGTTGCTAATCGCCTGGGACAGCAGGGCGCCGGCCGCATATGCGCGCGTCGGCGTATCGATGCCGATCTGCGCGATGCCCGCGTGAATCGACGGCAACGCTGCCGCGCTGCGCAACACGATGAACATCAGCACGAAGATGAGCAGCAGCAGCCAGTCGATCTCGAAGACCACCTCGCGATGCCACGACAGAAAAACGAGCGCGAGGACGGCGAGCGCGGGACCGGCATGATGAGCATCGGCGAGCGCGACGAACGCGGCGAATGCCAGCACGCTCACGCCGCACAGCACGCGATCGACGCGATGCGCTTCGACATCGCCCGAAAGATCGAGCGGCTTGGCTTGGAACATCGCGAATGTCACGATGCCGAGCAGCGCCATCAACGCGGCGCACAGCGGCAGCATCGCCCAAACGAACGCCCCGAAACCGACGCCGCCCGTCTGCCAGAGAAACAGGTTTTGTGGATTGCCGAGCGGCGTGAGGATCGAGCCGGCATTGACCGATAGTGCGATCACGATGACGAGCCGCTTGATCGGCAGAGGCGCCAGCTTGTTCAACGACAATGCGAGCGGCACGACCGCGAATAGCGCGACATCGTTGGTCAGCACGGTCGACAGGCCCGCCGCAAGCGCCACCAGCAGCAGCGCCAGCGTGCGCTCGCCATGAATGTGATGCACGAGCCGGTGAGCGGCCCACATCAGGAATCCTGATAATTCGATCGCCTTGGTCAGGATCAGAAGGCCGGCGAGCGTGAGGACCGTCTGCCAGTCGACGAGACCGGGCAGTGAAACCAGAGGACGCGGATGCGCGATTTGCAGCACGACGAGCGCGACGACGAGAATCGCGAGAACCGGCTCTTTCGAGACGGCTCTCCAGATGCGCGCGAGAAAGTCGGAACGTGTGCGTTTGGCGTCGAATTCGGGCAAGATGCGCGCGTATCAGGCGGACGCAGCGGGCGTTTCGATGCTGCCGCGCAATTTCGTGAGGATGCCTTCGAGCGAATCCAGATTGCCGAAGTCGATCGTGACCTTGCCGCGCCCTCGTCCGCCGAGCTTGATCTTCACGTTGGCCGCCAACAGGTCCGACAACTCTTCTTCGAGACGGCGCGTATCGCGTCCGCCGTCGTTTGCTGCACGTGCCTTGGTCGCGGGCGCTTCCTTTGTCGTGGCGGCGACAAGGCGTTCCGTTTCACGCACCGACAGACGGCGATTCACGACGTGATTGGCAAGCTGGATTTGCGTCGCGGCATCGACGGCGAGCAGCGCGCGGGCGTGGCCCATGTCGAGATCGCCGGCGAGGAGCATCGTCTGGACGGGCGTCGCAAGATTTAGAAGACGCAGCAGATTCGAGACCGCGCTGCGCGAGCGTCCGACCGACTCGGCCGCCTGTTCGTGCGTGAAGCTGAACTCATCGAGCAGACGCTGGATGCCTTGCGCCTCTTCCAGTGGATTCAGATCTTCGCGCTGAATGTTTTCGATCAGCGCCATCGCGGCGGCCGCCTGATCTGGCACGTTTTTTACGAGCACGGGAACTTCGTCGAGACCGGCGAGGCGTGCCGCACGGAAACGCCGCTCGCCCGCGATGATCTCGTAGTGCTCGTCGCCGACCGAGCGCACCAAAATCGGTTGCATCAGGCCTTGCGCGCGGATGCTTGCTGCAAGCTCCTGAAGCGCGCCCTCGTCCATGCGCGTTCGCGGTTGATACTTGCCCGCCTGCAACTTGTCGAGCGGCAACACGGAGGGCGTGCCTTCACCGCGCACGGCTTCCGTAATGTCGACGCTGCCGCCGAGCAACGCATCCAGACCTCGGCCCAAACCCTTCTTCTTCATCACAGCGCTCATTTCGGTTCCTCCATCGGCGTTCCGTGCCGCATCGAATGGGTTTGTTTAGTTCACGTTGAGCGCACGCACGCGCTCGATCATTTCATTGCCGAACTGGATATATGCCTGCGCGCCGCGCGATGACTTGTCGAACACGACGCCCGGCAGCCCGTAGCTCGGCGCCTCGGCGAGACGCACATTCCGCGGGATCACGACATCGAACAGCTTGCTGCCGAAGTGTTCCTTCAATTGATCCGACACTTGTTGCTGCAGCGTAATTCGGGGATCGAACATGACGCGAAGAAGACCAATCACCTTCAAGTCGCGGTTCAGGTTCGCGTGAACCTGCTTGATCGTGTTCACGAGGTCCGACAAACCTTCCAGCGCGAAGTATTCGCATTGCATCGGAATCACCACACCATGTGCTGCGCACAACGCGTTCAACGTCAGCAGCGATAGTGCCGGAGGGCAATCGATCAGTACGAAGTCATAGTCATCAACTACTTCCTCGATGGCAGCCCGGAGAATGCGCTCGCGATTTTCCATGTCCACGAGTTCGACCTCGGCACCTGCGAGCTCGCGGTTTGCCGGCAGGACGTCATAGCCGACGGCTTCCGGACGCGTACGGGCTTCGCGCAGTGTGACGCCATCGACGAGCACTTCATAGACCGTGTTTTCACATGCCGACTTGTCGATGCCGCTGCCCATCGTCGCGTTACCCTGCGGATCCAGGTCGATCAGCAGCACACGTTGGCCGAGTCCCGCGAGACTCGCCGCGAGATTGACCGCCGTGGTGGTCTTTCCAACGCCGCCCTTCTGATTTGCGACGCAGAAGATTTTTGCCATCGTTTAGTGTCCTCGTTTCTTCGCTGTCAGAAGATCAGCGTGTCTGGAATGCCGGATGGAAACCTTACGGCGGACTGTCATATCGGTTCGACAGCGATTTCGACGAGATGCCGCTCCGCGTCGAGCATCGGCACGCTCAGGCGCTCGATGCCAAGCACCGTGGCGCCCGGCGGCACGCGGGCGGCTTCCGCGTCGGGCTTTACACCCTTCATCGCGAGAATCCTTCCATTGTCCGCAACCAGATGACGCGAAAGTGTAACGAAATCGGAAAGTTCTGCGAATGCGCGCGACACGATTACATCGAATTTTCCAGGGACTTCAATGCCCGGACGTAAACTTTCGACACGTCCGGTCACGATCGACAAATTAGTCAGACCTAGCTGAGCTTTTGCCTGCGACTGAAAAGCGGTTTTCTTGTGAACAATGTCGTTCAATGTGACGCGCAATTCAGGCAGCGCGATCGCCAGCACGATGCCGGGAAGTCCGCCGCCCGATCCGACGTCCAGCGCGGTCGCTGGCTTACGGACTGACACGGCAGGCACGATTGCCAGCGAATCCAGAATATGCTGAGTAAGCATTTGCTGCGGATCGCGGATAGCCGTCAGGTTGTAGACGGAGTTCCACTTGGCAAGAAGCGCCACGTAATCGAGCAACTTCTGACTATGCGATTCAGACAGCGTCAGTCCGAGTTCAGCGACGCCCTTCTCGAGTGTCGTCGACAGGAGATAGTTGCGTTCGGTCATTGAACTGCCGTCGAATTGCCGCTGGCCGAGTCATCGCCGGATGCATTACGGCCGCGTCGACCGGCGCCACGCTTCAGATGAACCATGAGTAGCGAAATCGCAGCCGGCGTGATCCCCGAAATACGCGACGCTTGGCCGATGGTCTCGGGACGATGCTGCATCAGCTTCTGGCGAGCTTCGAAAGAAAGACCACGGACTTCGTTGTAATCAAGCGCAGCGGGGAGGCGGGTGTTTTCTTGCGCACCGTTCCGGACGATTTCGTCTGCCTGCCGGTCGATGTAACCTTGGTACTTCACGCCGATCTCAATCTGTTCCTTGATCTGCGTCAGTAAAACTGCATCGTCGGCCAACGGTGTTTCAGGGCCGCACGCGCCATCGCGGAGGGTGCATATTCCATCGTAGGAAACGCCGGGGCGGCGCAACAGGTCGGCAAGGCTATATTCGTGATCGATGGGCTTGCCGAGCAGGGCCGTCGCCTCTTCCGCCGGCAAGGTCTTCGGATTAACCCAAGTCGTGCGAAGGCGCTCTGTTTCACGTGAAACAGCATCGCGCTTTCGGCTAAACGCGTCCCAACGGACATCATCGATGACGCCCAACTCACGTCCGACCTCTGTCAAACGCATGTCCGCATTGTCTTCCCGCAGCGATAGACGATACTCCGCACGGCTCGTGAACATCCGATACGGCTCCGACACGCCACGCGTCACGAGATCGTCGACGAGTACGCCGAGATAAGCCTGATCGCGGCGCGGCGACCACGCATCCTTCCCTTGCACCTGAAGTCCGGCGTTGATTCCTGCCAGCAAGCCCTGCGCAGCCGCTTCTTCATAACCCGTCGTACCGTTTATTTGGCCCGCAAAGAACAGGCCGTTGATCGCTTTCGTTTCGAGCGACGCCTTCAGCGCACGCGGATCGAAGTAGTCGTATTCGATCGCATAGCCCGGACGCAGAATATGCGCGTGCTTTAGACCGCGCATCGAGCGGACCAGATCGAGCTGGACATCGAAGGGAAGGCTCGTCGAAATGCCGTTCGGATAAAACTCGTTCGTCGTCAGCCCTTCCGGCTCCAAAAAGATCTGATGCGCATCCTTCGAGGCAAAGCGATGAATCTTGTCCTCGATCGACGGGCAATAGCGCGGTCCAACGCCTTCGATCACGCCGGTGTACATCGGCGAGCGGTCCAGCCCGGATCGGATAATGTCGTGCGTCTGCGCGTTCGTATGCGTGACCCAGCACGGCAACTGACGCGGATGCTGCTCAACGCGTCCAAGGAACGAGAACACCGGGATTGGATCGAGGTCGCCTGGCTGTTCTTCGAGCTTCGAGAAATCGATTGTGCGCCCGTCGATACGCGGCGGCGTGCCAGTCTTCAACCGTCCCTGCGGTAACTTCAGTTCCTTGAGCCGAGCCGAAAGCGATACGGCTGCCGGATCGCCCGCGCGTCCGCCCACGTAGTTGTTGAGGCCGACATGAATCTTCCCGTCGAGGAATGTCCCGGCGGTCAGTACGACAGCGCGCGCACGAAAACGCAGTCCGACCTGCGTCACAGCGCCGACAACGCGATCGCCCTCAACCATCAAATCATCGACTGCCTGCTGGAACAGCCACAGATTTGGCTGATTCTCGAGCCGATGACGGATCGCCTGCTTGTACAAAATTCGATCTGCCTGAGCGCGGGTCGCCCGAACAGCAGGTCCCTTCGACGAATTGAGGATGCGGAACTGGATCCCTGATTCGTCCGTGGCAGCCGCCATCGCACCGCCAAGGGCATCGACTTCCTTGACGAGATGGCCTTTGCCAATGCCGCCAATCGACGGATTGCAGCTCATCTGGCCGAGCGTCTCGATGTTATGCGTCAGAAGCAGCGTCTTGCAGCCCATTCTGGCCGACGCAAGCGCGGCTTCGGTGCCTGCGTGACCGCCACCGACGACAATCACATCAAATTCTGTGGGATAAAGCATTGAGATCTCGTGTGCGAACGACACGAACCTGAGAGAAGATAGCTTCGAATTATAACGGTTTCCTTCCGCACTCGAATTCGGCAGATCAACCGAAGCAAAAAAATGGCGTGTTTCACGTGAAACACGCCATCGCTGAGAGCGGAGAGTGTCGCGTCTATGCGACTTTTTTTGTCAAGCCAAGGTAGGTCTCGATGACTTGCGGATCATGCTGGAGGGCGTTGGCATTGCCTTCGAGTGCAAACTCGCCCGTCTCAAGAACATATCCGTAGTCCGAGATCTGCAGCGCAGCCCGCGCGTTTTGCTCAATCAGCAAGGTCGCGACACCCGTCTGCCGGAGCGCACTGATGATGTGAAAGATCTCTTTAACGATCAGCGGGGCAAGTCCAAGGCTCGGTTCGTCGAGCATGAGAACCTGAGGCTTTCCCATCAACGCGCGCCCCACGGCCAGCATCTGGCGTTCTCCGCCCGACAACGTTCCAGCCGCCTGCTTTCGACGTTCCTTCAGTCGGGGAAAGAGCTGGAACACGTGATCGAGCTGATCGAGATAGTTGCGCTCGCCCGCCTTCTTCCGACGATAGGCGCCAAGGACCAGATTGTCCTCGACCGCCATCGTCGCGAACAATTCGCGCTTCTCCGGTACAAGACACATTCCACGTGACACCCGGCGCTCGATCGCCAACGCGGAAATTTCATCGCCGAGATAACGCACGCTGCCCTTTGCGTGTCCCGTTTGGGGCAAGGCGCCCATGATCGCGTTGAGTAAGGTCGACTTCCCTGCTCCGTTCGGTCCGATCACGGAGACGATCTGCCCCGCCCCAACGGTCAGC
This sequence comes from Caballeronia fortuita, assembly GCF_001544835.2. Taxonomy (GTDB): domain Bacteria; phylum Pseudomonadota; class Gammaproteobacteria; order Burkholderiales; family Burkholderiaceae; genus Caballeronia; species Caballeronia fortuita. The sequence goes on from NZ_FCNX02000001.1 coordinate 155,029, forward strand.
TTCCCGTCGTGCAGCGCCTCCACTTTGCCATAGCGCACTGACAAGCCTTCGACCGTCAGAATCGGATTAGCGACTGCGTTCGATTCTTTCGACATCATTCCACTCCGCCCAAGTATGCTTCGAGAACCGCGGGATCTTTTTGTACCTCGGTGGGAAGTCCCTCTGCGATTTTGGTGCCGAACTCCATCGCCACTAGCCGATCGGTTAGATTCATCACGAAGTCCATATCGTGCTCAACCAGAAGCACGCTCATTCCTTCCGCGCGCAGCTTGCGAAGCAAATCGGCGAGTTGCAGCTTTTCCTGGTAACGCAGACCCGCAGCCGGTTCATCCAGAAGCAGCAGCGTCGGATCGCAGCAGAGCGCACGTGCGATTTCAAGAATCCGCTGCTGACCAAGCGCGAGACTGCCGGCCTCGCTATAAATATGTTTCTCAAGCCCAACGCGTTTGATTTGCTTCGCAGCTTCGGCCATCAATCGCGCCTCTTCCGCGGCGTTCAACCGCACGACGCTGCGCCACACGCCCGTTTTGCCTCGCAGATGGGCACCAATCGCAACGTTCTCCAGCACGGTCATCCCCGGCAGCATCTTGACGTGTTGAAACGTACGGCCGATTCCGCGCTTGACAATTTCTCGCGAGGTCAGCTTCTCAATGCGCTCGCCGTGGAAGCTGATCGCGCCGCTCGTTGCCTGAAGCACGCCAGTCACGAGATTGAACGTCGTCGACTTGCCTGCGCCGTTCGGACCGATCAGTCCGATGATCTCGCCCGCATTGACCTCGAAACTCACATCATTGACCGCGACAAGTCCGCCGAACTGCTTGCGCGCCTTATCGACGACGAGCAAGCGCTCGCCAGCCGCTGGTTTGCTGCGCTGCGGAAAATTTTCGCCATTTTCCGGCACGTGTGCTCGCGGGCCGCGCGGGAAGATACGCGCCACGAAGGGCCACACGCCCTGCCGCGCATACTGAAGCAACAGCACCATCACCACACCGAAAACGATGATCTCAAAATTGCCGTTCGCGCCGATGAGCTTCGGCAGCAGCGTCTGCAGGTAATCCTGTAGAACGGTGAGAATCGTCGCGCCGAGAATCGCACCCCAGACATGCGAAACGCCGCCAACCACTGCCATGAACAGGAATTCGATGCCGTGATTCAGCCCGAACGGCGTCGGATTCACTGCGCGCTGCAGGTGTGCGTACAGGAAGCCCGAAATCGCTGCCAGAACCGCCGCGTAGATGAAGATGACCACGCGCATCCACGCGGTGTTGACGCCCATCGCTTCGGCCATCGTGCCGCCGCCGCGCAGCGCGCGGATCGCCCGGCCCGGTCGACTATTAAGCAGATTCTGAACAGAGATCACCGCAAGCAGCACGACGACCCAGATCAGGTAGTAGATGCTGCGGCCCGATTCGAGCTCCCACCCGAACACGCTCAGGACCGGAATGCCGTTGATGCCGTCGTACTTGCCGAGCAACTCCATGTTGCCGAAAAGGTAGAACAGCGACAGTCCCCACGCAATCGTGCCGAGCGGCAGGAAGTGCCCGGAAAGCCGCATCGTGATGAGGCCGAGCAACAGTGCGATGAACGCCGTCAGCACGACGCCCGCGATTAGCGCGAGCCATGGCGACACCCCGTAGCGCGTTGTCAGGAAAGCCGTCGCATACGCGCCCACGCCGACGAACGCGGCCTGCCCGAAGCTCGTCATCCCTCCGATACCCGTCAGCAGCACAAGCCCGATCGCGACGATCGAGTAGAGGCCGATGTAGTTCAGCAGCGTGATCCAGTACTCGGGCACGGCGACCGGTCCCGGCAGAATCGGCAACGCGAAAACGATCAGCAGAAAGATCCAGAAAGAGCGGAATTTCATCGGCTTACTCCTCGTCCTCGTCCGAATGCGGGCTCGCCAGGCTTCGCCACAGCAGGACCGGAATAATCAATGTGAAGACGATCACCTCCTTGTACGCGCTCGCCCAGAACGACGAATACGATTCGAGCAGACCGACCAGGATCGAGCCTGCCGCCGCGAGCGGATAGCTCACCAGACCGCCGACGATCGCGCCCACGAAACCCTTCAGGCCGATCAAAAAGCCCGAGTCGTAGTAGATCGTCGTGATCGGCGCGACGAGCACGCCGCACAACGCGCCGAGGCCCGCTGCAAGCGTGAACGCGAGACGCCCTGCCTGCGTCGTGCCGATGCCCACGAGCCGCGCGCCAAGCCGGTTCACGGACGTCGCGCGCAGCGCCTTGCCTGAGATCGAGCGATCGAAGTAGAAGTAGAGCGCGACGATCAGCACGACCGCCGTCCCCACGACCCACAAGCTCTGCCCGGAAATCGACACGCTGCCGAGATTGAACGTGGCATCGGAGAATGCTGTCGTGCGCGAGCCCTCCGCGCCGAACATGACGAGGCCGAGACCGACCATCGCGAAATGCACCGCCACCGCGACGATCAGCAGCAACAGCGTGCTCGCCTCAGCGATCGGCTCATACGCGAGGCGATAGACGAACGGCCCCATCGGCACGACGATCAACAACGTCAGCGCAATCTGCGCGATCATCGGCAGAGGTTGCGCGAAAACGGCCTGCGTGATGCCCCACACCGCAACAGGAAACAGCAGATACTTGCCCGCCAGAATGGCAAGCAAACGGCCGATCTGGTGATATCGCGCAGGATGCCGAACAATGCCGGCAATTTCAGCGACGAAGCAGCCGACGCCCATCGCGATGAGCAGATAGCAGGTAGCGGGCAATTTCTGCGTCTGCAACGCGGCCAGCGTGAGCGCGCCATACGCAACGAACTCGCCCTGCGGAATGAAAATGACGCGTGTCACGGAGAACACGAGCACCAGAGCGAGCGCGAGCAAGGCGTAGATCGCGCCCGTGGTGATCCCGTCCTGCGCGAGGATCGCCGCAATCGATAAGTCCATACTTCCTCTTCGGAGCTTGCACGAAACATGGCAAACGGCGCGCCGTTACCGGTGCGCCGTCTGTCTTGAAAATAAGCCGAAAAAATGTCCGGCGGCGCTCAGTCGTTGAGCAGCTTCCACTTGCCGTCGACGATCTGCACCATCACGCGCGCGCGATTGTCGAAGCCGTTGTGATCGGTCGGCGTCATGTTCATGATGCCGTGCGACACCGGCAGATCCTTCAGGTTTTCCAGCGCGGCGCGCAGCGCTTCGCGGAATTCCGGCGTGCCCGGCTGGCCCTTCTTCAGCGCCTCGGGAATTGCGCGTTGAAGCATCTGTCCAGCGTCCCACGCGTGGCCCCCGAACGTCGACAGCGAACCCGCGCCGTAGGCTTTCTCATAAGCATCCTTGTAGGCCGCCGACGACTTCTTCACCGGATTGCTTTCCGGCAGTTGCTCGGTGACGAGCACAGGACCGGCGGGCAGAATCTCGCCCTCGCAATCCTTGCCGCAGACGCGCAGGAAATCGTTGTTGGCGACGCCGTGCGTCTGGTAGACCTTGCCCTTGTAGCCGCGCTCCTTCAGCGCCTTCGCCGGCAACGCGGACGGCGTGCCCGCGCCCGCGATCAGCACCGCGTCCGGGTTCGCGCCCATCGTCTTCAGCACCTGGCCCGTCACGGATGTGTCCGTGCGGTTGAAGCGCTCGTTCGTGACGATCTTCAGCTTGTGCGCCGTGGCCGCCGTGTTGAACACGTTGTACCAGCCGTCGCCGTAGGCATCCGCGAAGCCGATGAAGCCGACCGTTTTCACGCCGTGCTTCTCCATATAGCTCGCGATGGCATCGGCCATGAGCGCGTCGTTCTGCGGCGTCTTGAAGACCCACGCTTTCTTCGCGTCCATCGGTGCGATGATCGCGGCCGATGCGGCCATCGAGATCATCGGCGTCTTGCCGGCGGCGGTCGGATCGATCATCGCGAGCGAGTTCGGTGTGACGGTCGAGCCGACGATGGCATCGACGTGATCTTCATCGATCAGCTTGCGTGTGTTCTGAACGGCGCGGCTCGTGTCGGAACCATCGTCGAGGACGATCCATTCGACCGACTTCCCGCCGATTTCCTTCGGCAACAGCGCGACGGTATTTTTCTCGGGAATCCCGAGCGATGCGGCCGGTCCTGTCGCCGAGAGCGTCACGCCGATCTTCACTTGCGCGAGCGCCGCGCCTGCCCCTGCAAGCGCGCTGCCCGCGATGGCGAGCGCGATGCCCGTCTTGATCCATGCTTTCTTCGTTTTCATTGCTTGTCTCCAAACGCGCACACTGACGGTGCGTTGCTGCGAGTTGTTATCGATGCCGCTTCCCTGGCTACCCAAAGAGCCGCCCCAATCTATTTACCGCGTCACTGCGTGCCAAGGCTCGTTTTCCCTGACCGTTCGCGCCCTCTTCTTTTCTGGGACGTTCACTACCCGGCGCAGAAAAAAGGCGCGTTCGAAACGACGCGCCTTGGTTCTCCGAATCAATTCACATGCGGCTCCGTCAATTGCCCGAGAGCTTCCACTTGCCGCCCGCGATCTCCACCATCACGCGCGCGCGTTGATCGAGTCCGGAGTGATCGTTCGCGCTCATGTTGAAGATGCCGTGCGACGCAGGCAGATTCTTCGTCTCTTCGATAGCGCCGCGCAACGCGTCGCGAAACGCCTGCGTGCCCGGCTGGCCCTTCTTCAACGCGACGGGAATCGCGCGCTGCAGAATGAGGCCCGTGTCCCACGCATGGCCGCCGAACGTCGACACGGAGCCCGCGCCATATGCGCCTTCATACGCCTTCTTGTACGTGAGCGCGGCCTGCTTCACGGGATTGCTGTCGGGCAACTGCTCCGCGACGAGCAGCGGTCCAGCGGGCAGGAACGTGCCTTCGCAGTCCTTGCCGCACACGCGCAGGAAGTCGTTATTGGCGACGCCGTGCGTCTGATAGATCTTGCCCTTGTAGCCGCGCTCCTTGAGCGTCTTCTGCGGCAGCGCGGCCGGCGTGCCCGCGCCCGCGATCAGCACCGCATCCGCGTTCTGCGACATCATCTTGAGCACCTGGCCCGTCACCGAGGCGTCGTTGCGCGCGAAGCGCTCGTTCGCGACGATCTTCACCTTCGCGAGATCGGCGGCTTTCGAGAATTCCTTGAACCAGCTCTCGCCGTAGGCATCCGAAAAGCCGATGAACGCGACCGTCTTCACGCCGTGATTCGACATGTGCTGCGCGATCGCCGTGGCCATCAGGATGTCGTTCTGCGGCGTCTTGAAGGCCCACGCGCGCTTGCTGTCCATCGGTTCGACGATGCTCGCGGCTGCGGCCATCGAGATCATCGGCGTATGCGTTTCGGCGGCGATGTCGATCATCGCGAGCGAGTTGGGAACGACGGTCGAGCCGACGAGTGCATCGACGTGATCTTCGCTCGTCAGCTTGCGCGCGTTCTTGACGGCCTGAGTGGAATCGGTGGCGTCGTCGAGAACGATGTACTCCACCTTCTGCCCGGCGATTTCCTTGGGCAATAACGCGATCGTGTTCTTTTCCGGAATGCCGAGCGACGCCGCCGGACCCGTTGCCGAAACCGTCACGCCGATTTTCACGTCCGCCAAAACCTGATTGCTGATTACCGCCGATAATGCCGCGACAGTCATTGCGACCGCCTTACCCCGTAAAGCCAACTTCATCGATCTGCGCCCCGTAATTCGTATGTCTGAGTAAAGAACCGCCTGCGAATATGCGCGAGTTTTTTGCGCCAAGCCGAATCGCCGACCGATGGGTCGGGAAATGCAGTGTAGCGGACTCACGCGCCGCCCAGCAAGCGTTTTGAAGGATTGAACGTGCGCTTCAGCGTTGTTTTTTCGACGCTTTTGGCAATGGCGCAACGAGCTTCGTAAAACGTCGGGAAAACCCGCTTCAATGTCCGATGAGTTTTATTCGTATTATCGACGGGCAATAAAAAAAGCGCTGTTGGACTCATCCAACAGCGCTTTTCGGTCGGGCACTTCGTGCCTCATGTCTCCTCGTTCTCCACCTCAAAAATCTGGGTGCAACAGAACTAGGACGCATGTTAAAGAACGCAACACTGCACGACAACCTAGCATTTACCCTAGTGGTGCACAAAAGCACCTCAACGGGGCGTATTTCTTGCAATTCAGCGGGCATCCTCCAACTGTTGAAAATTTCCGATTGCTTCGCAATTCGAACTAAATCGCATCAGCCTTGCAGCGGCCGGACCCGCGCGACGATCTCCCCGACGATCCCGCGCCGGAACACCAGCACACACGCGATGAAGATAAGCCCCGTCACGATCGTCACCGATTCGCCCAGCGAGTTGAACCACGACACGCCCGTCAGCCGTGCGATGCCGCTGCCGATATCCCCGAGCCGGTCTTCCAGCGCGACGATAATCGCCGCGCCGAGCAGCGGCCCGAACATCGTGCTCATCCCGCCGACGAGCGTCATCAAGACGACGAGGCCGGACATCGTCCAGTGTGCGTCGCCGAGCGTTTCGAAGCCGAGCACGAGCGTCTTCATCGAACCGGCGAAACCCGCGAGACCCGCCGACAACACGAACGCGAGCAGCTTATAGCGCGACGTGTCGTAGCCGAGCGAGATCGCGCGCGGCTCGTTCTCCTTGATCGCGATCAGCACTTGTCCGAACGGCGAATGCACGATGCGCACGATCAGCGCGAACGCGAGCAGCATCACGACGAGCACGACGTAGTACAGCGTGATGTCGTTGCCGAGATCGATCGCGCTGAAGAGCTTGCCGCGCGGCACGCCTTGCAGGCCGTCTTCGCCGTGCGTGAAGGGCGCCTGGAGAAAGACGAAGTACACCATCTGCGCGAGCGCGAGCGTGACCATCGCAAAGTAGATGCCTTGCCGCCGGATGGCGATCAGCCCTGCGACGAGACCGAGCAGCGTTGCCGCCGCCGTGCCCGCGAGCACGCCGACTTCGGGCGTGAAGTTGAGCGTCTGGATGCCGTAGCCGGTGACGTAGCCCGCGGATGCGAGGAACATCGCGTGTCCGAACGACAGCAGCCCCGTATAGCCGATCAGCAGATTGAACGCGGCCGCGAAGAGCGCGAAGCACAGCACCTTCATCATGAACAGCGGATACACGCCGACGAACGGCGCCACGATCAGGCCGATCAGCAACAGGCCGTAGAGCGCTTTTCTCTGCATCATTTTTCCTTGCCGAAGAGTCCTGCCGGGCGAATCATCAACACGATCGCCATGATGACGAAGACGACCGTCGCGGACGCTTCCGGATAGAACACGCGCGTGAAGCCTTCGATCACGCCGAGCAGCAGACCCGTGAGAATCGAGCCCATGATCGAACCCATGCCGCCGATCACGACGACCGCGAACACGGTGATGATCATCGACTGGCCCATCAGCGGCGACACCTGAATGACCGGCGCGGCGAGCACGCCCGCGAACGCCGCGAGCGCGACGCCGAAGCCGTAGGTGAGCGTAATCATCAGCGGCACGTTGACACCGAACGCCTCGACGAGCTTCGGGTTCTCCGTGCCCGCGCGCAGATACGCGCCGACGCGCGTCTTCTCGATCACGAACCATGTCGCGAAACACACGACGAGCGACGCGACGACCACCCACGCGCGATAGTTCGGCAGGAACATGAAGCCGAGATTGGTCGCGCCCGACAGCAGCGACGGCACGTCATAAGGCTGACCGGACGAACCGTAGATGGAGCGGAACACGCCTTCGATCACGAGCGTGAGACCGAAGGTGAGCAAGAGGCCATAGAGATGATCGAGCTTGTAGAGCCAGCGCAGCATCGAGCGCTCGACGATCACACCGAACAATCCGACGATGACGGGCGCGAGCACGAGCATCGCCCAATAGGGAACATTGAGATACGAGTAGCCCATCCACGCGAGCATCGCGCCCAGCATGAAGAGCGCGCCGTGCGCGAAGTTGATGACGTTGAGCAAGCCGAAGATCACCGCGAGCCCGAGGCTCAGGATCGCGTAGAACGAGCCGTTCACCAGCCCGAGCAGAAGCTGGCTCATCATCGCGGCGAGTGGAATGCCGAATATTTCCATTGAACCTGCCGTCAGAAACGTGTTGACGCGGTTGCGACGGCAAGGCGGCCTTCTCGCCGCCTGCCTCGCGAACGCGCTGAAGCACTAGCAGCCGCTTACTTCCAGAGCTTGCAGCGCGATTCCGCCTTCGTGCCGAACGCCTGATCGCCCGGAATCGTCGCGGTGATCTTGTAGTAGTCCCACGGCTCTTTCGATTCCGACGGCTTCTTCACTTCCATCAGGTACATGTCGTGAATCATCGCGCCGTCTTCGCGGATATAGCCCTTCGCGTAAAAGTCGTCGATCTTCGCCTTCTTGAGCTGCGCCATGACCTTGTCGCTGTCGGTCGTGCCCGCGGCCTTCACCGCGTTCAGGTACGTCGTAACGGCGGAATAGTCGGCGGCCTGAAGGCTGCCCGGCATCTTCTTCATCTTGTCGAAGTAGCGCTTCGCCCACGCGCGCGTCTTGTCGTCCTTGTTCCAGTACCAGCTATCCGTCGCGACGAGACCTTGCGTTGTTTCGAGACCGAGCGAGTGGATATCGGAGATGAAGATCAGCAGCGCGGCGATCTTCATCGACTTGGTGATGCCGAATTCCTTCGCCGCCTTGATCGAGTTGATCGTGTCGCCGCCCGCGTTCGCGAGTCCTAGCACTTGTGCCTTCGAACCCTGCGCCTGCAACAGGAACGACGAGAAGTCCGACGCCGACAGCGGATGCCGCACTTCGCCGAGCACCTGGCCGCCGTTTGCCTTCACGACATCCGCCGTGTTCTTTTCGAGCGCTTTGCCGAACGCATAGTCGGCCGTCAGGAAGTACCACGTCTTGCCGCCCTGCTTCGTCACGGCGGAACCGGTGCCTTTCGCGAGCGCCATCGTGTCGTATGCGTAGTGAACCGTGTACGGCGAGCATTGCTCGTTGGTCAGGTTGTCCGCGCCCGCGCCGATGTTGATGTACGGCGTCTTCTTCTCCGCCGCGACCTGCGCGCTCGAGAGCGCCGTCGCCGAGTTCGTTCCGCCGATGATGACGTTCACGCCGTCGCGATCGATCCATTCACGCGCGCGCGATGCCGCGATATCCGCCTTGTTCTGGTGATCCGCATACACGATTTCGATGGGCTTGCCGTTCACCTTGCCGCCGAAATCCGCGACCGCCATGCGGATCGCTTCGAGGCCGCCTTGACCGTCGATGTCCGCGTAGAGGCCCGACATGTCGGTGACGAAACCGATCTTCACGGTGTTGCTGTCGGCGGCGTGGGCGCCCGTGCTCATCACCGCCACACTCGCCGCCGCAGCCGCAAAGCACAGAGTAGAGAGGCGCGCGAGGGTCTTCTTTTTCATTCCAGTCTCCATGAGTTTTGATTTGATGCGGTGTTACTGGTGTTGCCCTTTCCGATGTGCCGCCTGCGGGATCGATTACACCCCGAGCAGTTCGTGCAGCACCGGCATCTTCGCTTCGAGTTCCCCCGCGCCGAAATGCTCGACGATGTTTCCGTGCTCCATCACGTAGAAGCGGTCCGCGAGCGGCGCCGCGAAACGAAAATTCTGTTCGACCATGACGATCGTGTAGCCGCGCGACTTGAGCATCAGGATCATGCGCGCGAGTGTCTGCACGATGACCGGCGCGAGACCTTCCGATATTTCGTCGAGCAGAAGCAGATTCGCGCCCGTGCGCAGGATGCGCGCGACGGCCAGCATCTGCTGCTCGCCGCCCGAAAGACGCGTGCCCTGACTGGCGCGGCGCTCCTTCAGGTTGGGGAACATCGAATAGAGCTCGTCGAGCGACATTGCGTCCTTCGGCTTGCCGATCATCGGCGGAAGAAGAAGGTTCTCCTCGCAGGACAAGCTCGAAAAAATGCCGCGCTCCTCCGGACAATAGCCGACCCCGTAATGCGCGATCTTGTGCGTGGCGAGGCCGACGGTCTCGTGTCCCGCGACACGAATCGAACCCGTCCTTCGCCCTGTGAGACCCATGATGGCGCGCAGCGTCGTCGTGCGGCCCGCGCCGTTGCGGCCGAGCAGCGTGACCACTTCGCCGCGATTCACCTTGAGATCCACGCCGTGCAGGATGTGCGATTCCCCGTACCACGCCTGCAGGCCCGCAATTTCCAGCGCGGGCACATTACCCGCCGCGCCGTTCGCCTCGCGCGAGCGGCGCTCCTCCGCGATCGTACTCATGCATGCGCTCCGGTGAGCGCCGCATCGGCGCTGCCCATGTAGGCTTCCATCACGAGCGGATTCTTCGATACTTCCGCGTAGCTCCCCTCGGCAAGCACTTCGCCGCGCTGAAGCACGGTGATGGTGTCGGAGATGCCCGCGATCACGTTCATGTTGTGCTCGACCATCAGGATGGTGCGGCCCGCCGATACTTTCTTGATGAGCGCCGTCACGCGATCGACGTCCTCGTGTCCCATGCCTTGCGTCGGCTCGTCGAGAAGCATGAGCTCCGGCTCCATCGACAACGTAGTCGCGATCTCCAGCGCGCGCTTGCGGCCGTATGAAAGTTCGACGGTCTTCGTATCGGCGAAATCGGTGAGGCCGACTTGCGTGAGCAGATCCATCGCGCGATCGTTGAGGGCATCGAGAGTACGTTCGCTGCGCCAGAAATGAAACGACGTGCCGAGCTGACGCTGCAGGCCGATGCGCACGTTCTGCAGCACCGTCAAATGCGCGAACACGGCGGAGATCTGAAACGAGCGGATGATGCCGCGCCGCGCGATGTGCGCCGGGCGCTCGCGCGTGATGTCCGCGCCGTTGAAAACGATCTGGCCCGCAGTAGGTTCGAGAAACTTGGTGAGCAGATTGAAGCAGGTGGTCTTGCCCGCGCCGTTCGGCCCGATCAGCGCATGGATCGAACCACGGCGCACGCGCAGGTTCACGCCATTCACGGCCGTGAAGCCTTTGAATTCCTTGGTGAGCCCTCGCGTTTCGAGAATGGTGTCGCCGAGAATCATGTCCCCTTCCATGCGAAGTGAAACGCTGGGCAAAAGCTGTTCGCCCGCGCCTTATTTTTTCTTCCCGCGCGCACCGAACGTTGTCTCCATTCCGGTTTGCTTCGCTTCGCGCGCCGCTGTTGCGTGCGCACAAAGTAAGCGCGTGGCATGCCGAGCATCACTAATTCTGGGGCCATTGTCGCGCCAATGATGCAGCGCAATCATTGGGATTTGCACTAACTAACGAATTGCTTGGAGCGTTCACATGTGCACGCAAGCGGGGCACGGCGCGTGCTAATTCCGCGCGCATATAAGCATCGATCGATAAAGCGTCATGCGCGCGCCATGCACATGTCATCCCCGCATGTGCAATACCTTTCATCGATTCATCGATTCATCGATTCATCGATTCATCGATTCGTCATGCAAGCGCCGTCGCGATCACTTCCTGCGCTTCGATGCCGCGTCTGTCTTCGCGGATCATGTCGCTCGCGCGCTCCGCGATCATCAAGGTCGGGGAGTTCGTATTGCCCGATGTGATCGTCGGCATCACGGAGGCATCGACTACACGCAAGCCGCGTACGCCGATCACGCGCAAGCGGCTGTCGACGACCGCGCCCGGGTCGTTGTCCGTGCCCATGCGGCATGTGCCGACCGGATGGAAGATCGTCGTGCCCACCTTGCCCGCGGCTTCGACGAGTTCTTCCTGCGTCTGGAACTCGATGCCTGGCAAGATCTCTTCGGGTGCGTATCGCGCGAGCGCGGGCGCGCTGACGATGCGCCGCGTGAGCCGCAAGGCGTTCGCCGCGACTTCGCGGTCGCGCTCCGTCGAAAGATAGTTTGGCGCAATCAACGGCGCCGCATGTGCATCGTGCGATTCGATATGCACGCTGCCGCGCGATGTCGGCCGCAAGTTGCACACCGATGCCGTGAACGCGTTGAACGCATGCAGCGGTTCGCCGAAACGTTCGAGCGACAAGGGCTGAACGTGATATTGCACATCGGGCCGTTTGATCGATGCATCGTCGGGATTCGACTTCGCGAACGCGCCGAGCTGCGATGGCGCCATCGACATCGGGCCGCTGCGCATCAACGCGTATTGCATGCCGATGAAAAGCTTGCCCCACCAACGCGCGGACAACGTGTTCAACGTGCGCACGCCGTTGACTTTGTATGCCATGCGCAATTGCAAGTGGTCCTGCAGATTTTCGCCGACGCCGCGAAGACTCTTCACGACGTCGATACCCAGACGCTGAAGACGCGCGCCATTGCCGATGCCCGAGAGTTCGAGAATCTGCGGCGAGTTCACCGCGCCCGCGCTGAGAATCACTTCGCATCGCGCACGCGCGAGATAGTCGACATCGCCGCCGCGATATTCGACGCCCACGCACCGCACGCCTTCGCACACGAGACGTTGCGTGTGCGCGCCGGTGATCGTCGTGAGATTGGGACGCTTCATCGCTTCGCGCAGGAAAGCCTTCGCCGCGTTCCAGCGAATGCCGCCGCGCTGGTTCACTTCGAAATAGCCGACGCCGGTGTTGTCGCCGCGATTGAAGTCATCGGTGGCGCGGATGCCGCTTTGCTGCGCGGCTTGCGCGAAGGTTTCGAGAATTTTCCACTTCAGGCGCTGCTTTTCGACGCGCCATTCGCCGCCCGCGCCGTGCCATCGATCGCCGCCGCCGTGATGATCTTCGCTACGCCTGAAAACGGGCAGCACGGAATCCCATGACCAGTTCGGATCGCCGCTGACGTGCGCCCAATCGTCGTAGTCCTCGCGCTGGCCGCGCATGTAGATCATGCCGTTGATCGACGAACATCCGCCGAGTACACGTCCGCGTGGATACGCCAGCTTGCGGCCGTTGAGGCCCGGTTCGGCTTGCGTCTTGTAGAGCCAGTCCGTGCGGGGATTGCCGATGCAATACAGATAGCCGACCGGAATGTGGATCCAGTGGTAGTCGTCCTTGCCGCCCGCTTCCAGCAGCAAAACGTTGACGTTCGGGTCTTCGGTCAGGCGGTTCGCCAGCACGCAGCCGGCGGTGCCCGCACCCACGATGATGTAGTCGAATTCGCCTTCCAGCTTTCGGGCGTCCTTCTTCATTTTTTTGTCTCCTGTTCGGCCTTTTCTTTTCTCTCGTGGATGGCCTGTGTTCGTGTCGGTTTATTTGCGTTGCCCCTGTGCGGGGCGGCAGTCACTTTCTTTGCTGCTGCAAAGAAAGTAACCAAAGAAAGCAGCTTCTGTTACGCCCGCGGTCATACGCACGTTGGGTAGTTCTCTCGTCCTCCGTGGCACTCGCCTAAGTGTCGCCCTCGGCAGATTGACCCGGCTTGGCTCGCGCACGATCCGTCTCATCGCGCCGCATTTCCCGCTGGTTCGCTCCGGTTCCTCCGCCCCTGCGCTTCGCGCGGGCGTTGGGTTCTTTTTCAGGGTACTTCTCGTCTTGGCTTCTTTTCCAATCAGATATGTTCAACTGTCTTATAAGGCAGGCTAATATCAGGCATGGACTACACCCTCCTGCGCGCTTTTCTTACCGTCGCCCGCGAAGGCAATCTCACTCGGGCCGCCGCTCGCCTGCATCTCACGCAGCCGGCCGTCAGTCTGCAAATCAAGAATCTTCAGGAAATGCTCGGCGTCGTGCTGTTCTCCCGGACATCGCACGGTCTTCTCCTCACGCGCGACGGCGAAGCACTCCTGCCCCACGCTGAACGCGCCCTCGCCGCCGCCGCCGATGTCCAGCGCGCCGCTGCCGCATTACGTCACGAAGTCAGCGGCACATTGCGCATCGGCACGATTCTCGATCCCGAATTTCTTCGCCTCGGCGGATTTCTCCGGCAACTCGTGGAGACGCATCCGCGCATCGAAACATCGATGCGGCACGGCATGTCGGGCTGGGTGCTCGAGCGCGTGAAGGCGCGCGAGCTGGATGTCGGCTATTACATCGGCGATCCAGCCATCGACGGCACGCGCGACGGCGAACGCTTCCACGTCGTCCGGCTCACGCCGTTTCAGTATCGCGTACTCGCGCCGGCCGGCTGGCACAACCGCGTCAACAAAGGCAAACGCAACTGGGCCGCGCTCGCTAAACTGCCGTGGATCTGGACGCCGCCCGAATCCGCGCACAACCGGCTCCTGTCGCGCATCTTCCGCGAGGCCGGCGCAATGCCGGTGATCGTCGCGGAAGTGGATCAGGAGCCGTCGATGCTCGATCTCGTCAAATCGGGCGTCGGCCTCTCGCTCGCACGCGATTCGATCGCGCTCAGCGAAGCGCATGCGCACGCGCTGACCATCGTCGAAGGCGTCACCGTGCCGACACAACTGTCGTTCGTCGCTCTCTCCGAACGCCGCGACGAACCGGCGATCGCGACGGCGCTGCGGCTGATCGACGCGCAATGGTCCGTGTCGTGACCATTCGAGGGCAAATCCCGACTTCCCGCGCAAGGACTTTCAAGCGCGCTTCATCGATCGTCTGCTAGGCTGAGTGCTCTTTTTTTCACATTCAACCGGCTTCCAGGAGTCTTCATGGCACGCAACATCGAAATCAAGGCGCGCGCGCATCAATTCGAGCAACTGCGCGAACGCGCAGCGGCGCTCGCCTCCGACGCGCCGCTGGTTTTCCGCCAGCAAGACTTCTTCTACGACGTGCCAACCGGCCGCCTCAAACTCCGCCAGTTCGACGACGGCACGCCCTCCGAACTGATCTTCTATCAGCGCGACGACCGCGACGGCCCGAAAGTCTCGTACTACTCGCGCAGTCCGGTGACGAATCCCGAAGCCATGCACGCGCTGCTCGCGCAGGCGCTGACGACGCGCGGCATCGTCTCGAAAGAGCGGCACGTGTATCTCGTCGGACGCACGCGGATTCATCTGGATCGCGTCGATGGACTCGGCGATTTCATCGAGCTTGAAGTAGTGCTCGGCCAGGACGACGACGAGGCCGGCGGCGAAGAAGAAGCGCACGCGATGTTCGCGCGCTTGGGCGTGGCGCAGACGGACCTCGTGCCGCTCGCTTACGTGGATTTGTTGAGCCCGGAGTCGTCGTCGGCCAGGTGAGACAGCGGCAGCGGGCCATTGCGCTTGAAGGTCGTCAGCACGATGTTCGAGCGCACGCTGTCGACGCCCGGCACGCGCATCAGCTTCTTCATCACGAATCCCGATAGCGCGTTCAGATCCGGCGCGACGATGCGCAAGAGATAATCGGCGTCGCCGACTGTCGCATGGCATTCGAGCACTTCGGGCAGCATTTCGATCTGCTGCTGAAACTGCTCGATGATCGAATCGCCATGATGCTTTAGCTTCAGGCTCGTGAACGCCGTCACGCCCAGGCCGAGCTTTTCCGGCCGCAATACCACGCGATATCCCTCGATCACACCCGTTGCCTCCAGCCGCTGCAAGCGCCGCCCGATCTGCGACGGCGAAAGCGGCACCTGCTCGCCAAGTTGCTGATGCGTGGCGCGCCCGAAGCGTTGCAGCACGTCGAGCAGGGCGAGGTCGAAATGATCGAGTTCGAGCATGAGGCGGATGTGCGCAGGAGCGATGGTGAATGCGACTTTATCGCATGCGTCCCGTTAAGCTCACAAAGCCCGTGCGCAAAAGGGCCCTTTCGCGCGTGTTTGACGAATCGCTTACGGCAGCAAACAAGGTAACGCGCGTGTTACCAACGATGACATCGCGGAAAGTCGAAGATAACGCGCGATTACTCCAAAACCGGCTGACTGCAAGCCTTCGAATAGCTAAAAGAAAGCTCCAATGTCATCTAGCTTTCAGTCTCGACTACCATTGTTGAATCGCTCGTAAGCTTCCCAGGCGGCGCGCGCCTCGTCGTCCAGTTGCTCGAACGGCACGCCGGACTGACGCTGTACAATCAGCAGCGCATAGGGCCTGGACAGCGCGCTCGCCTCCTTGCAAAGGCTGAGTTCGTCGCCGCTAGACGGGGAGCGGCCGCGCCAGTAGTTGATGGCGGCTTCGAGTTCGTTGATCGGGATGACAGCCATGTCCGGGCAGAAATACATTCGGTGTACGGCCGCTCGCGGCTTTCGGAAACGGTCGCGCAACGCCGCATGAAGATGTGAGTTTTGAACCGGCTCGAGCCCGCGCCGCTGCGTCGTGCATGTGAGCATGCCACCGACCGCCCCGCCCGCTCGAGCTCAACCCATTGTACTTGAGCGACTCCATGCGAATCCTTCTGATCGAAGACGACCGCCCCATCGCGCGCGGCATTCAAAGCAGCCTCGAACAATCCGGCTTCACGGTCGACATGGTGCACGACGGCATCTTCGCCGAGCAGGCGCTCGCGCAGAACCGCCATGAGCTCGTCATTCTCGATCTCGGCCTGCCGGGCATCGATGGCATGACGCTGCTCTCGCGCTTCCGCCAAAGCAATCGTCACACGCCGGTGATCATCCTCACCGCGCGCGACGAACTGCACGATCGCGTGCAAGGTCTCAATAGCGGCGCCGACGATTACATGCTGAAGCCCTTCGAGCCGCAGGAACTCGAAGCGCGCATCCGCGCCGTGATGCGCCGCAGCGGCCCGCATGGCGACGTGCCGCGTCCCGAAGTGTCGCTGGGCGGTCTGCGTCTGTCGGGCGTTGATCGCCGCATCTTCAACGACGAGCGTCCGCTGGAACTTTCGCCGCGCGAATTCGCCGTGCTCGAAATGCTGTTGCTGCGTCACGGCCGCGTCGTGAGCAAGGCGCAGTTGCAAGATCATCTGACGCACTTCGGCGGCGATCTCGGCGACACGGCCATCGAAGTGTATGTGCATCGTGTGCGCAAGAAACTCGAAAACACGCGCGTGGAAATCGTGACGGTGCGCGGCTTCGGCTATCTGCTTCAGGAGATCCGGCAAGCGGCCTGACGCTCCTGCCGTAGAACGCCTTGCGACTTCCCACCCGCCGCGCGGGCGATCAGCGTTTCGCCCGCGAAGACTGGCTCGATCTGGCGCGCTCGAAAGCCACCGAGACGCCAGCGCCGCCGAGTCTGCGGCGCACGCTCCTGCGCCGGCTCGCCGCGCCGCTGTCGCTGCTCGCGCTGATGTCCGGCCTCATGGCGTACTGGCTCGCGTGGCAGTACACGCAGCACGTCGTCGACCGCTCGCTCGCCGATCTCGCCACCGCCATCTCCAAGCAAATTCAGCTCGCGGGTGTCGATGCGCCGGTCACCGTGCCGCCGCTCGCCCAGGCGATGTTCTCCGATCCCGTCGAGCAGCTCATCTACCGCATCAGCACGGGCGACGAGGAAATCGCCGGCGAGCCCGATCTGCCGCTCACCGGCACCAACGTGCGGCGCATCCATTACGCGTACGTCTTCGAGACGCACTTTCAGGGCGTCTCCGTGCGCGCGGCGCAAGTGCGCGTGCCGCAGCCGACGGGCAATCCGATCGTCGTCGAAGTGGCGCAGCGCGTCGGTTCGCGCTATCGGATCGCGGTGGAGTTTCTCATCGCGATCATGATGCCGCTGCTGTTGTTGCTGCTCGCCGGATGGGTCATCGTGTGGCGCGTCGTCAATCAGCAACTGAATCCGCTGACCGATCTCGCCGACACGCTCAATCAGCAGACGCATATCTCGCTCGAACCCGTCGACGAAACGTATGTGCCCGGCGAAATCCGCCCGCTCACGAGCGCGATGAACGGCCTGCTCGTGCGCCTGCAGACCGCGCTCGACGCGCAACGCAAGTTCATCGCCGATGCCGCGCATCAACTGCGCACGCCGCTCACGGCCGTCAAGCTGCACGCCGAGCAGGCGCTCAGTTCGCGCGATCCGGCGAAAGCCGTCGAAGCGGTGAAGGAGCTGCGCGCATCGGCGGATCGCGCGGTGCGGCTGTCGAATCAATTGCTTTCGCTCGCCCGCGCCGAGCCAGGCGAACAGGCGGCACGTTTCGCCGATTTCGATCTCGCCGCGCTCGCGTTCGAAACCGGCGCGGAATGGGTGCCGCGCGCGCTCGCCGCGCACGTCGACCTGGGCTTTCAGCGGCTCGACGATCCCGAGAACGAGCATCCGCTGACCGTGCGCGGCAACGTCGTGCTGGCGCGCGAAGTCATCGCGAACCTGATCGACAACGCGCTCAAGTACATTCCGCCGTTCCGCATCGAAGGCGCGCGCATCACGGTGACGGTAACCGAATGGCGCAACGCGAACGGCCGGCGCTTCGGCGAAGTGATCGTGGAAGACAACGGACCTGGCGTGCCGCCCGATCAGCAAGGCGATCTCTTCAAACGCTTCTTTCGCGGCGACGGACAAAACGTGGAAGGCGGCGCCGGTCTCGGACTCGCGATCGTTCACGACATCATGGTGCTGCACGGCGGCACGGTGCATTACGAAGATGCGTCCGAAGGCGGCGCGCGCTTCGTCGTTCGCCTGCCGCTGAAAGAAGCGCAACCGGCTTCGGAATGAAAAAAGCCACGGTCGCATCGCTCGACCGTGGCTCTTCTCGGAACATCGCGCGGCTTACTTCTTCTTTTTCTCTTTCTCTTTCTTGACCGCGAGCATCGTGCCGCGGCATTTCTTCGCGCCGCATCGGCACTCGTATTCTTTCTTGAGCTTCTTGGTGATGCGGCCGTCGATGACGAGACCGTAGTCGTAGTTCAGTTCTTCGTCCGCCTCGATATCGCGCAGCGCGTGAATGAACACGCGCCCTTCGACTTCCTCCGCCTCGCAATTCGGCGCGCACGAATGATTGATGTACTTCGCGCTGTTGCCGTCGATCTTGCCGTCGATCACGCGGCCGTCGTCGAGTGCGAAGTAGAACGTGTGATTCGGCTCGTCGGGATTGTGCGGATGCCGGCGCAGCGCTTCCTTCCACGAGATGCGCTCGCCTTTGTATTCCATCACCTGCTCGCCCGAGGCGATCGGCTTCACGGCAAACACGCCCTTGCCGTGGACGCCCGAGCGGCGAACGGTGACCCTGCGTGAACTCATCGAACGAATCCTTAAATAACGCTTCGCTCCCGCGCGATCGGGATGAACATCGGGATGAAAAAAAACGCGGTGGCTCCGATGCCGCCGCGTTTGCTCGGTTGAACGCTCACGTTCAACACACCGGTATCCTACACTCCCGGCGCGCATATGCTCAACCGTTCAGGGATGCCCGCTCCGTTTCAGCGCTGGCCGATCGTGATCTCGCCGAAGAGGTTCTTCTGATCGCGCGGTTGCGAGCGCCAGTACTGCGGCGGCGCAGTGACGGTCGCGCCGAGTTCGGCGGCGGCGTGCCACGGCCAGCGCGGATCATAGAGCATCGCGCGCGCCATCGCGACGAAATCGGCCTTGCCGCTCGCGACGATTTCCTCCGCTTCCTTCGCCTCGGTGATGAGCCCGACCGCGACGGTGTTCACGCCCGTCGCTTCCTTCACGGCCTGCGCGAACGGCACCTGATAGCCCGACGACAACGGAATCTTCTGCAACGGCGAAACGCCGCCCGACGATACATCGACCCAGTCGACATTGCGCTTCTTCAATTCGGATGCGAACGCGATCGTATCTTCGATGCTCCATCCGCCTTCGACCCAGTCGCTCGCGGAGACGCGCACGCCAACAGGCTTGTCGGCGGGAAATGCGGCGCGCACGGCATCGAAAATTTCGAGCGGATAACGCATGCGGTTTTCGAGCGAACCGCCGTATTCGTCGGTGCGCTGATTGGCGATCGGCGACAGGAACTGATGCAGCAGATAACCATGCGCGCAATGCACTTCGATACCGTCGATGCCGAGCCGCGCAGCCCGCTTCGCCGACGCGGCGAACGCTTCCTTCACGCGGATCAGGCCGGCGGCATCGAGCGCGAGCGGCGGCGTTTCCTCGGGCTTATGCGGAATGGCCGATGGCGCGAAGGTCATCCATCCGCCATCGGCGACGGAGATCAGCGCACCGCCTTCCCACGGCTTGCGACTCGATGCCTTGCGGCCCGCGTGCGATAGCTGCATGGTCACCGCGATCTTCGAATACTGGCGGATCGCGGCGAGCACCGGACGCAGCGCGGCTTCGGTGGCATCGTCCCAGAGACCGAGATCGCCCGGCGTGATGCGCCCGTCGGGCTCGACGGCCGTCGCCTCGATGAAGAGCATGCCCGCGCCCGACAACGCGAGCTGGCCCAGATGGATCATGTGCCATGCGGTGGCCTCGCCGCGCTCTGCGGAGTACTGGCACATCGGCGACACGAAAATGCGGTTGGGAAGTTCGAGGCTGCGTAAGGTCGTAGGTGTGAACAGCGCGCTCATGGCGGTGACTCGTCGCAAGAGAAGAAGCGATCGAGAATAGCACCGCGCGTCAGGGACCGCAGAAACCCCGATGGTTCATACCATCACACGTTCAGCGCGGGCCGAGCGCGAAACCGTCGAGCCATTCGCCGAACATCGCGCGGGCGGCGCGTTCGAGATTCGGGCCATGGCGCGCGGTTTCCTCGCGCAGCGCGGCGACCGTCGTGCCGCTTCTCGCGATATCGCCCGGATACGTGACGAGCCAGTTTTCGAAGCGCTCGACGAGCACCTCGGGATGACATTGCAACGCGAGGACGTGAGCGCCCCAAGTGAACGCCTGATGCGCGCAAAGCTCGGTGGACGCGAGCAGCGTCGCGTCTTGCGGGAGATCGAAGGTATCGCCGTGCCAGTGAAAGACGGGCACCGGCGCGCCGTCTGCTTCGAGATGCCGCAGCGCGGACGCGCGTCCGGCGCCGGTGAGCGTGAGCGGCGACCAGCCGAGCTCGAACTTGCCCGACGGATACACCCGCGCGCCGAGCGCCCGCGCGATCAGTTGCGAGCCGAGACAGATCCCGATGGTCGGCATACCAGCCGCGATGCGCTTTTCGAGCATCGACAGGAGCGGCGCGAGATGCGGATACTGCGCGTCCTCGTAAGCGCCGATCGGCCCGCCGAGCACGACGAGCAACGAGGGATCGAGCGGATTGGGCGCGTCGATGCGCCCGCGCCCGACATCGAGATAGCGCACCAGATGGCCGCGATCGCCGAGCACGTGTTCGAGGCTGCCCAGATCTTCGAAATAGACGTGGCGAATCGCCAGGACTTCATGTTTCATCGGCGGCTTTCCGTGGGTCGAGCGCGCATGGCCCGGAACGAAGTTGTGACGGGCCGCGCCTCGCGGTGAGGCGCGACGGGCACAGTCTAACCGACTCGCCGCGGCCCCACAGCACCGGATGACGCCAACTGGCTTCTAACCCCGCCGCCTGGATCAGGCGACTTGCGCGAAGACCTTCCAGCTCTTCTTCTGCGTGGCGAGATCGGCTTCTTCGTATACCGAACAGTCGAGCCGGAGATCCGTGTCCGCCATGTCGATCTGCAGAAGCGCGCAGTGATGCGGCGTCTTCTTCGGATTCTTGCTCGCTTCGAAGTGCGAGCACGAAAGACACATGCGGTGCGCCGGAATCTGCTGCTGCGATTCGAGCTGACGGATGGTCTTGAGCAGCGTGCGATAGAACGCGACCTGCTCGTCCTCGCGCAGCGTACCGACCGCCTTCGCAAGAAAGTCCGGCCATTGCAGCGCCTTCTTCGCGGCCGTGCGGCCACGCGCGGTCAGACGCACGGCGAGCGCGCGGCCGTCGTCGAGCGCGCGGCGCTTCTCGACGAGACCCTTGCCTTCGAGCGTGCTCACCGCATCGCTCGTCGTGGCGGCGGTCAGTGCCGTTTCACGCGCGATCTCGCCGAGGCGCATCGGCCCCTTGCGCTGCATTAGCAGAACGAGAATTTCACCCTGGGTCGGCGTCAGCCCCGCGCCCTCCGCCCATTCCCATGCCTGGCTGCGCATCGCGGTGCTCAGCCTCAGCAGGCCGTGGGTCACCCGCCCCGTCGCCTGCTCTCCGTAAACGCCTTCACTCATAGTCTTTCGCTTGTTGTTCCGCTTATGTGTTTTGACGGCAAGTTCGCGCCAGGCGAACACCTCGTCCGAAACGCCGCTCGCAGCAAGTACTCCGAACACCTTTTGCGATCGACTTTTCGTACTCGGTCCCCGCCGTCTCAAAATTCAGGCGTGCCAAGCCAATTAGCGGTGCCTGAATGGGGACGTTGCAACCCTCTTCGTTCTGCGCCTTCTTATGGTCCCGCTCGTGGCGCTGTTTTCCTGCCGACTATAACGCTAT
Organism: Caballeronia fortuita; assembly: GCF_001544835.2. Lineage (GTDB taxonomy): Bacteria > Pseudomonadota > Gammaproteobacteria > Burkholderiales > Burkholderiaceae > Caballeronia > Caballeronia fortuita. The sequence goes on from NZ_FCNX02000001.1 coordinate 177,003, forward strand.
GCCAGCAAAGTCGCCATTCTAAGCGACCTAGAACAAACGTACACCTTAATTATCCACGCAGAACTGTGGATAACCCGTGGAAAAACGTCTCTTTGTATGTGGATGTATTCTCGATAACACTTGCCGCCGCGCATTGCGACAAATCCGTCATCCAGATCCGGTGTGGTCGCGCACACTTAAGTCACATGGTTATCAACGTGCTAGTACGTTGACTGCGCACAGCTTTCGGACGTTTTCCACAGCTTCCGCAGGAGTCGTTCACCTCGTCGCTCGCGTCCATTACGGCCGTATGCGGATTCCCCGAAGTAATCCTTGGAAATATCAAATTCCTGCTTCTTTAAACGTTGCCGCAAGCGCGTTATTTCCCTGGTCGTCATGCATGTGTTTCATACGGACCAAAGAATAAGGCCGCCCGGAGGCGGCCTTTCATCGCCATTCGCTGTTTCGTCTCAGCGAAAGCGCGGCGTTATCGACGCCACTGCAAGCACTGCTGCCTGACCGCCTCGTGCAGCGATTTCTCCTTGTCGAATACGCCGCGCAGCGAGGTCGCGTCGTTCACTCCGCGCGCGATGTCGGCGACTTCGGCGAGCGCCGCCTGCGAACCGAGCGCTTCGGCGTGCGGCGCGAGCACGTCGAGCGTCGCGAGAATGTCCTCGCCGATGGTGCGCCGCTCGCCCGTCTGCGGATGGATGCACGTGCCTTCCAGACCGAAGCGGCACGCCTCGAAGCGGTTGAACGTGTAGACGAGGTAATCGTCCTCGCGCGGCGTGAGCGGCTTGTCGAGCAGCAGATAGCGCGACAGCGTCTGGATGTAGCTGGCGATCGCCGCGGCGCGGTCGACGGACAGCGGCGTGTCCATCACGCGCACTTCGATCGTTCCGAAGCCGGGCTTCGGCCGGATATCCCAGTAGAAGTCCTTCATGCTGTTGACGACGCCCGTGTTGACCATCTTCGAGAAGTACTCCTCGAAGCCGTCCCAGGTCAGCACGAACGGCGCGCGGCCCGACAGCGGAAACGCGAAGACCGAATTCAGCCGCGCGGAATGGAAGCCCGTATCGACGCCCTGAATGTACGGCGACGACGCCGAAAGCGCGATGAAATGCGGGATGTAGCGCGACATCGAATGCAGCAGGAACAGCGCGCTGTTCGGATCGGGACAGCCGATATGCACGTGCTGGCCGAACACCGTGAACTGCTTGGCGAGGTAACCGTACAGCTCGGAGATGTACTGGAAGCGCGGCGCGTCGTAAATCTGGCGATCGCTCCACTGCTGGAACGCGTGCGTGCCGCCGCCCGCCAGCCCGACGTTCAGTTGATCCGCCGCCGCGACGAGCACGTCGCGGATCTTGCGCAGATCGGTGACGGCCTGCTCGTGCGTCGTGCAGATGCCGGTCGAAAGCTCGATCATGCTTTCGGTGATTTCCGGCGTGATGTTGCCCGGAATCTTTTCGTCCTTGATGAGACGCATGAGGTCCGACGCGGCGCGCGTCAGATCGTAGTCGTGCGTATTGACGACCTGGATCTCCAGCTCGACGCCGAACGTGAACGGTTCGGAGTTGATGAAAGGTTCGAGTGCCATGGCGCCTCTTGAAAGATCAATGCCTGGGGAGAAGGCGCGCTTATTCGCGCCGCTCGCCCACTGCCGACAAGCTGCGGTAGACGACGAAAGGCGCCACGATCTGCAACACGACGATCGAGCACATGACGATCGCGCGCAGCGTCGGATCGTAGTCCGGATAGAGCACGTACATGTCGTCGACGAGCAGGTACGCGAGCGCCGACATCGGCGTGAGCGCGACGCCGAGCGCCGCGCCCTGCTTCAGGTTGAGGCCGCTCGGCTTTGCGAAGATCAGCACGCCGACGAGCTTGCCGATGAAGCGCGCGACGATCAGCCCGAGCGCCGCGATGCCGCCGAGCGCGATATCGCGCCAGTGAAACGACGTGAGCGTCAGCGCGAACAGGATCACGGTGAGCAGCCATCCGGCGGACCCGAAGTGCGACGGCCAGAGCTGCGGCCGCTCATCGGCGTTCTTGACGATGATGCCTGCCGCGAGCAACGCGAGAATCGTCGACAGCTTGAAGATGTGCGCGACCGCGATCGCCAGCAGCACGAGCCCGAACAGCGCGACGAACGAATGCTCGTCATTCGCGGGCAGGCGCCGCACGAGCATGTTGCACGCGCGCGCGAGCAGGAACGCGAGCACGAGCGAGCCGATCAGCAGATAAAGCGGCTGCAGGATCGTCGCGAGCGCGTTGCCGTAGATTTCCTGATGCAGCACGCCGGCCGCGAGCTTCTCGACGACCACCGCGTACATGCTGTTCAGCGCCGTGAGCGTCATGAGGCGCTGCGTGACCTGGCCTTCCGCGCGCAGTTCGGTCTTCAGCTGAATGACCATCGCGGGCGACGTGGCCATTGCGATGGCCGCGATCACGACCGATGGCATCGTCGGCACATTGAGCAGGGTCAGCGCGATTAGCACGAGGCCGAACGTCAGCGTCGATTCAGCGACGCTCGACAGGATCAGATACGGATTGCGGCGAATCCAGCGCAGATCGAGCCGGCCGCCGAGTTCGAAGAGCAAAAGCCCGAGCGCGACATCGAGCAGCGGCCGCGACAGGCCGCCCGCGCTTGCATCGATCACGCCGAGACCGGCGTTGCCCGCGATCAGCCCGATCACCGCGAAGCCGGTGATGCGCGGCAGGCGCCACGCGCGCCATAGCAGTTCTCCGGCGAGGCCCGCCGTGACGAGCGCGAGACCGGCCCACAGGATGGCGTCCGGTTCGAGCGGCCACGCGGGCAGAAATGAAAATGCCGAATTCATCGTATTGGCTACTCCTTCGTTGCTGCAGCAGAGCGTGCACGTTTCGTTGCGTGACTCGCGTCGACGGCGCGCGCTCGCGGGCGAGGCGCGTGAGCCCGGCTAGGCGAGCGTTGGTTCATTCAGGTGAATCGAAGTGCGAACGAACACGGCGTCACGGTCGGACCGTGCACGAATTAGACGACGCGTTCGGCTGGCTGCGAAGCGCCTTGCATGCCCTCGATGCCGCACCGGAGATCTCGGATCCGTGCGACACGGGTAATGCATGCGGCGCCCGCTCGAATGACCGGCCGAACACAGCGAACGACGGCGCGGCTTCGTTGATCAGATTCTTGGCGCGCAACCATCGTTCCATTGAAGCGGTCGCCGTCCGGACGGCGCGACGCAGGAAGAAGCGCGATTGTGCCATACCTCGGATGCCCTGACAGAAAGTCCAAGCTCATGATTCTTATGAAGTAAAAGCGACTGCCGAATGTAAAACCCGACGGCAACCCTGACCGGTTCGCCTGCGTTCACGCATTCGGCCTCGATGTTTACCGCCGTCCGACGACCTCGCCTTCAGGTGTTTACAGGTTTACTGTATATAAACGTAGTAGTTGTTAACAAAGCAACGTCCTTTCTGTGGATAACAGCGCTTTTGTCTTTTCATTCAATTATTTGGAGAAAGCAGAAGCGGGTCGTAAACATGTTGGCGCGATGCGGTCAAACAAGAACAACTTTCGGCCGGGTAAACCGGACGCTTCAGTTGTCCCGTTTACGTGCACAACACGTTCACAAGACTTTCGCCTGCAATTCGACGCGTTATCCACAGCCTTGGAGGACAACTACGCCAGGCCGATCTCGCCATGACGGAGTGCCTTGAGCAAGAGGCGGGCGGGATCGATCGCTTCGGCCAGTTCACGTTCGATGGGCCACGGCTCCCCTTCGACGAGCGAAGCGATCAGCTCGGCGGCGAGCGCCGCCCAGACGAGTCCGCGCGATCCGAACGCGAACGCGCCGTAAAGACCCGGCATGCGCGGCAGATCGAGCGGCCACGCGCCGGATAGCCGATGCGCGTCCTGGCGCGCGGCGCGTTCGTCGGCGAACTGGCCGATCATCGGCACGCGGTCGCTCGTCACGCAGCGAAACGCGACGCGCCCCGCGCGCACGTGCGTTGGCGCGAGCGACAAATGCGGCAACATTCCCGCGACGCGCGCGATGTTCTCGCGATGCCCGGCTTCGCGTATTTCGCGATCGGGATCGTCGATGTCGTACGTTGCGCCGATGAGCGTCTCATGCGCGCCGAGCGGCACCGCGTAACCTTCGCCGATCACCGGCATGCGCAAGGCGTCGAGCGCGGATCGGTCGAGCACGGAGAGCTGGCCGCGTACGCCGCGTGTCGGTTCGCCGTACAGACCGGCGAGTCGCGCGGCATCGTGCGCGTTCGCGAGCACGACGACCGGCGCGCTCGCGATCTCGCTATCGCTCGCATCGAAGGCTCGCCACACGCGGCCGTCGTGCGCGATGCGCGTCACTTCGGTCCGCATGCGCGACGTGATCCGCAACGATGCGTCCGCAAGCTGCGCCGCGCACACCGCCGCGGGCGAGATCGCACCGCCGCGCGGAAAGAACCAGCCGCCGCGCGCGACCTCGACGCCCGCGATGCGCGAAGCATCGGCGCGTGTCATCGGCTGCACGTAATCGGATGGATACGCGAAGCGCGCGATGGCGGCGGCGAGCGCGTCGGCGTCGCCGGGCGAATCGGCGATCTGGAGCAGGCCCGCGCCGCTGCGATGCAGATCGTGATGCGATGCTTCGAGCGCGTGCCATCGGCGCAGCGCGTACAGAAAGCCGGCGCGCGTGAGACGTGCGGCAACGCTGTCGTCGCGCCAGACGATCGGATGAAAAACGCCCGCCGGATTGCCCGACGCATCGCGCGCAGGCGAGGCATGACGATCGATCAGCGTGACGCGCCAGCCGCGCGCAGCGAGCCGCGAAGTCACCGCGCAGCCCGCAAGCCCCGCGCCGATGACGATCGCCTCGCGCGTGTTCGTGTTCGTGCTCGGGTCGCACGGCAACGGCGGTTCATGCCGGCGCACGCGCCAGCGCGGCGCGAAACGTGCGACGAGCCGCGCGTCCGTTGCCGCCGATAAACATTCGAACCCCGACGATTCCAGCGCGCGCCTCCATGCCGGATGAAGGTCGGCAGACGAGTCGATGCAAACCGTCGCGCCGTCGCCGGCAAAGCGCGCGAGCGTCTTGCACAGCTTGCTCGGGTCGTCGGACGGTGCGAGCTGGAACGCATCGGCGCGCAGCCATAGTTTCGACAACATCGCCTGCACGCCGTCGCCGATCGCGAGCGTCAGCACGACGCGGCCTTCGTCGAATTCGAGGCGATGCACGCCCGGCACGCGCATCGGCCATGCGCGCGCCAGTTCGACGGCGAGCGGCGCTGCATCGTCGATAGAAGGCGGATGATCCAGCGCATCGAGCGGCGCAATCGCGACGACGTGCAGACGATCGCAACGCGCATCGTCGTCACGCCAAAGCTGCCAGAGCGGCAGGAAAGCGCTCGAAGTCGTATCGACGAAAGTGAAGACGCGTCGATGCAGCCAGCGCGCGGGCAGCTCGTGCGGCGCGAGAAACAGGGAGTCGGTCATGCAATGGATCGTAAGACTTCAGGCGGAAGACGAGCGGGCGACGGCGCGTATTGCGTCATTCGCGGCGTCTTCGATCATCAGCGGTTCTAGCGCGTAGCCCGCCGCGCGCCAGGCCGCGAGACCGCCGAGCAGCGGCGCGACATCGGTGAAGCCGTGCGCGGTCAACTCTTTGGCGGCAAGCGCGGCCGATACGTCGCTCGGGCAATCGCAATACGTCACGAGCTTGCGATTGCGCGCGATGTCCGCGAGTTGCGATGCGGCGTCGTCGTGCAGAAGCAGCGCGCCGGGAATGGCGAACGGGTCCATCGCGCGACGTTCGCGCCGGCGCACGTCGATGACGAGTGGCGGCGGCTCGCCTTCGAGCAGCGCGCGCAGCATCGCGGTATCGATGCGCGCCATGCGCAGCCTGCGCAACAGCGACACGCGCTGCCACCAGCGCACGCCGAGGTAGAGCGCGAGGACGACGAGCGCGAGCACGATCACGCCGCGCCCGAAGAGGTCGAGCCAGGCGAGCGCGCTATCGACGAGATCGGCGAAGATCGCGCCGAACGCGACGCCGATGCCGGACCACAGCAGCGCACCGAGCGCGTCATACAAGAGAAAGCTGCCGAAGCCGATGCCGGTCGCGCCCGCAACGGGAATCGCGAGCGTCGACAAGCCGGGTATGAACTTCGACACCGCGAGTACGCGCACGCCGAAGCGTCCGAAGAAGTCGAGGCTGCGGTTCACGCAGGTATCGCGCGAGATCGAGAGCTTGCATATGAAGGCGAGCACGCGGCTGCCATAGCGGCGTCCGAGCCAGAACCAGAGCGTGTCGCCGATGAGCGCGGCAACGCTGGCCGTGACGACGATCGCCGCGAGCGGTCCCCATGCGGCAAACGGAAAGCCCGCTGCAAGCGTCGAGACCGGCGCCGCTGCGAAGCTCGCCGAGACCGTGATCGCGCCCGTCAGAACCAATGTGGGCAAGGCCGGGAGCGGCAAGCCGAGGCACTCGAGGAGAACGTTGGCAAAAACCAACGGCAGGCCATATTCGATGATGAGCTCGCGTAGCATGGACCGGACCCAGTTGTTCTACGCCCAGAAAAACGGCCAGCAGCCTCGAAAATATAAGGGTAAATCTTTGAAACCCTTATCCTGATTGGGTTTGCGCTGCGCTATCATACCAAGCGCCGCGTATAGAGGCGGCGTGAAGACGACGATGTGAAGCAAGGCCGGTGGATTGGCGCGCAGAACGCCGAATCGCGGGGAGCCACGCCAGAAGGCGCTTCCACTCGACTGCACGGCTTGCGCACGTATAATCGGCGCGTTCGCGCTGTTCGTGTCAACCTAAACTGATAAAGGAACCTTAATGAACAAACAGGAACTGATCGACGCCGTAGCCGCGCAGACCGGCGCCAGCAAGGCTCAAACCGGCGAAACGCTGGACACGTTGCTCGAAGTGATCAAGAAGGCTGTCTCGAAAGGTGACGCAGTGCAGTTGATCGGCTTCGGCAGCTTCGGCTCGGGAAAGCGCGCAGCGCGCACCGGCCGCAATCCGAAGACCGGCGAGTCCATCAAGATTCCGGCAGCAAAGACGGTCAAGTTTACGGCTGGCAAGGCATTCAAGGATGCAGTGAACAAGCGGTAAGCATTTTGCCGATTGTGCGGCTACCCAAGGTAGCCCGTTGTACATGACCCGCCCTCGGCGGGTTTTTTTTCGGCTGCGCATCGGTCCGGCGGCCCGATTCCGCATCGGGCGCGCCGCGCATCAATGCCGATGATCGTCGCAATCGCAACCGGGTCCGTGATGGTGATCGCGGTCGTGATCGTTGTCATGATCGTGGTCTTCGACTTCCCACGCCGGGAACGGATCGGGCAGGCGATGCAATGCATCGGCGTCGAGCGTCCATTCATCATCGGTGACAAGGCATGCGTCGAACTTGTCCTGCCAGATAGCGGGATCGAGGTTCGAGCCGATCAGCACCAGTTCCTGCCGCCGATCTCCGATGCTATTGTCGTCGGGATCCCCATACCATTCCGCGACGATCTCGGCTTCGAGCTCGGGATCGTCGACCGGCCATTCGCTGCGATCCTGCGCGGCCCACCACAGCCCCGCCGGACCATGCCGCACCGTGCCGCCCGCCTGCGACAGCGAGCCGCCGACATCGCTTCGCGTCGCCAGCCAGAAGAAGCCCTTCGCCCGCAGCACGCCGGGCCATTCTTCATGCAGCAGCGTCCACAGCCGCTCAGGATGAAACGGCCGGCGCGCGCGATACACGAAATGGCCGACGCCCGATGCATCCGGCGCATCGTTCTCCGCTTGCTCGCCGTTCAGGATCGCGAGCCAGCCGGGCGCGCTCGCGGTCGCATCGAAATCGAAGCGGCCGGTGTTCAGCAGATCGGCGGGATGCACGTTGCCCGACGGCAAGAGAGATTGCGTCTGTATATGAGACGCGCGCGGATTGAGCGCGCGCAGGATGTCCGCGATCTTCGCGACTTGATCTGCGCTGGCGAGATCGATCTTGTTGATGACGATGACATCGCAGAACTCGATCTGCTCGACGAGCGTTTCGACGACCGTTTGATCCGCTTCGTCATCGTGGCCTTCGAGCGATAGACCGCGTTCGGCGAGCGAGTCCGAAGAAGCGTAGTCGCGCAGAAAGCTCCCGGCATCGATCACGGTGACGAAGGTATCGAGGTGTGCGCGGCCTTCGAGCGTCGCGTCGTCGTCGTCGCCGAACGCGAGATGCTCGGCGATGGTCATCGGCTGAGCGATGCCCGGAGTCTCGACGACGATCGCATCGAAACGCTGCTGCTGCGCAATCCACGTGATCGCGTGCTCGAGCGCCGGCATCGAGCGGTCGGCGAGCGTCAGCAGCAGGCAGCCGTTGGGCAATTCGGTGGTCTCGCGATCCGCGCCGGATGCGGCCTTGCTGTACGTCACGGCGCCGATGCGCACGCCTTCGGCGTTCGCGAGCAAGGCATCGACGAGTGTGGTCTTACCCGCGCCGGTGAATCCCGATAGCACGGTAATGGGCAATGGCGTCTGGTTCATCGCAGTGGATCGTGACAGGGAACGGAGCGCGCAAGCGCAAGCCCGCGCTGCCGTTTGAGCGGCGCGGGCGATCGAATAGGGGATTTTGCATCAAATGCGCGCCGGACGCGGCGCGCGGGCGGAAGTCCGGGCGCGAACTTCAGCGCGTGGCCTGAAGCAATTTCCAGCGGCGCAGGATCTCGATGATCTGCACGGAGTATTTGTCGCGCAATGCAGGTGTTTCGGAATGGTAAGCACCGACCGCCTGCCACGAATTGCCATACTTGTTCATCTTCTGGCGCAGATGCCATGCGGCGACGTACACGCTCTTGCACGGCTCCATCAACGTGCCGCTCGAAATGCCGTACTGCGCGAGCGTATTGAGATGGATCGAATTGATCTGCATCAGCCCGTAATCGGTCGAGCCGTTGGCGTTCTTGTTGATCGCGTCCGGCTTGTTGTGCGATTCCTGCCACGCGATTGCGCGCAGGATGAGCGGATTCACCTTCTGGTATTTCGCTGCCTCGTCGAAGCAGTCTGCGTGCACGGAAGCGGCCGCCGACAGCGGCACGCATATCGCAAGTAGTCGCAGTATTTTCTTCATCGTCCTCGAACTCCATCCGCGCGCGCGGAACGTCATGCCGCCGTTGCGGCGCCTTGGCGCCAACGCCAACAAATCAACGCCCGCGGCCGGGCTGCATGGGGAAAACCCGCCCATTTCCTGGCCGCCCGTAATGCGGAACCGACCGTATCATACCGGCTGACGAATCAGGCCATAAGTTGGCTATCAGACATACGGCCGTTCGACCGTCTCGAGATCGCATGTGCGCGAAACAGTCGGCCTGTCTGTCGGACGTGTTCTAAATGTATGAATATTAAGAGTTGTGGACGGGGTACAATTCGTCTCCCGCGCGCATCGGCCGACCTTGGAACCGCCCCTGGTACGGTCTATCGGCAAGTTATTCGAAAGCTTGAGCGCTGGATCCGGAATCGCATGTAGCGTCCGATAAGGGCAACCTGATCTGGAACGACTTGGCACAATTCCGTTACATAAAGCTGTTATTGTCATATTTTTTAAAATGGTCGAGCGTGGCCGGGCGTGCCCGTTTCACTCTGCGATCGGCGGCGCTCTCGGCTGACGAGCGGTGCTGCCTTGGCCAGCTCTCCAGAGCCTGGCTCCGACATCACATCCATGAGAAGACAACCTATGGCACTGCGTCGTCTCGCGACGGCAATGCTGGCGGCGGGACTTATCGTCACGCAAGCCGCGCACGCGCAAGTGACGTTGAATTTCGTCAATGCGGACATCGATCAGGTCGCGAAAGCGATCGGCGCCGCTACCGGCAAAACGATCATCGTCGATCCCCGCGTCAAGGGGCAACTCAATCTGGTATCGGAAAATCCGGTTCCCGAGGATCAGGCGCTGAAGACGCTGCAGTCGTCGCTGCGCATGCAGGGCTTCGCGCTCGTGCAGGATCACGGCGTCCTGAAGGTCGTGCCCGAAGCCGACGCCAAGCTGCAAGGCGTGCCCACGTATGTCGGCAACGCGCCGGCCGCGCGCGGCGATCAGGTGATCACGCAGGTCTTCCAGTTGCACAACGAATCGGCGAACAATCTGCTGCCGGTGCTGCGGCCGCTCATCTCGCCGAACAACACGATCGCCGCTTATCCGGCGAACAACACGCTCGTCATCACCGATTACGCCGATAACGTGCGCCGCATCGCGGGCATCATCGCGGGCGTTGATACGGCGGCGGGCCGCTCCGTCGACATCCTCACGTTGAAGAACGCCAACGCGATCGATGTCGCCGAGCAGATGAACAAGCTGCTCGATCCCGGCGCGGTCGGCAGCACGGACGCGACGCTCAAAGTCACCGTCACGCCCGACGCGCGCACCAACTCGCTGATGTTCCGCGCATCGAGCAGCGCGCGCCTCGCGGCGGCGAAACAACTGGCGCAGAAGCTCGACGCGCCCACGTCGCAGCCCGGCAACATGCACGTCGTCGCGCTGCGCAACGCGGACGCGACGCGCCTCGCCAAGACGCTGCGCGGCATGCTCGGCAAGGGCAGCGGCAGCTCGGACAACACGTCGAACAACAGCTCTAACACGTTCGGTCAGAGCGGCGGCGGCCTCGGCAATTCGTCGATGTCGACCGGAACGTCGGGCACGCCGCCTTTGCCGGGCGGCCTCGGCGGCAGCGGATCGGGCAGCAGCAACAATCCGATGTCCGGCGGCACGGGCAGCAAGGATTCGAGCTTTTCGTCGAACAAGGACAACGACTCCGGCAACGATCAGGGCGGCGGCATGATCCAGGCCGACGCCGCGACGAACTCGCTCATCATCACCGCGGCGGACCCGGTGTACCGCAATCTGCGCACCGTGATCGACCAGCTCGACGCGCGCCGCGCACAGGTTTATATCGAAGCGCTGATCGTGGAACTGTCCGCGACGAGCGGCTCGAATCTTGGCATCCAGTGGCAGGGCGCGCTGCTCTCCAACGGCGGCAACAACGCGCTCTACGGCAGTTCGAGCTTCGGCAGCGGCAATACGAACATCGTCGATCTGACCTTGCAGGGCAACGCGATCGCGCAGAATCCGTCGTCGCTCACGTCGACGAGCGGTCTGCTCGCGCAAGGCCTCAACATCGGCCTGTTGCACCGCTTCGGCAATCTGTTCGGCCTCGGCGGCCTGTTGCAGGCGCTGTCGACATCGGCGGATGCGAACATCCTCTCGACGCCTAACCTCATCACGCTCGACAACGAAGAAGCGAAGATCGTCGTCGGCCAGAACGTGCCGGTCGTGACCGGTTCGTACGCGACGCCGACCGCCAACGCCGCTACTTCGGTCACCGCGTTCAACACGTTCGACCGGCGCGACGTCGGCGTGACCTTGCACGTGAAGCCGCAAATTACCGACGGCGGCGTGCTCAAGATGCAGATCTATCAGGAAGATTCGAGCGTCGACAACACCACCAAGAACGATCCGGGCGGCGTGACGATCAACACGCGCTCCGTGCAGTCGACGATCCTCGCGGACGACGGCGAAATCGTCGTGCTCGGCGGCTTGATGCAGGACCAGTACAGCAACAGCAACAGCAAGATTCCGCTGCTCGGCGACATTCCGTTCATCGGCAGCCTGTTCCGCAGCGAAGGCAAATCGCGCACGAAGACCAATCTGATGGTGTTCCTGCGCCCGGTGATCGTGCGCGATCAGGCGACGGCCACGCAGATCGCCAACACGCGCTACGACTATCTGCGCCAGCAGCAGTACGGCTCGACGACGGACAACCGCATCATCAAGGATCAGAATGTGCCGGTGATGCCGCCGAAGCCGCTCGGTCCGAGCGAAGGCGGCGGCGCGCCGGCCCAGAATCTGCTGGACTGGAGTGATACGACGCGCGGTCCCGGCCCGAGCACGACGCTGCCGCAAAATCCGGACGCCGGCCCCGCGCCGCAACCGATGCAAACCGCGCCGCAATCGACGATGCCGCCGCAGAACACGTATCCGGCGCCGGCGAACGGCGCAACGAACGCGATGCCGGCCAACGGCGCGACCAACGCGTTGCCCGGCAATGCCGCAACGGGAGTTCATCCGTGAGCACGCTCAACGATGCAGTCGAGAACACGGGCACGGCGGCGTCGCCGCTGGCGGCCCGGCTCGTGCCTTACGGCTTCGCGCGCAGCGGGCAGATTCTGCTCGCGCATCAGCACGCGGACAGCATCGAAGTGTGGATCAGCGAGCGCACGACCGACGCGGCGCTCGCCGAAGTCGCGCGCAATTACGGCGCGCTGTCGATCGTCCGCAAGCCCGCCGACGAACTCGCGGCGGCGATCAATTCCGCCTACGCGCGTAACGACGGCAGCGCCGCGCAGGTGGTCGGCGAAGTGGAAGGCGAAGTCGATCTGTCGCGTCTGATGCAGGACATTCCGGAAGTCGAAGACTTGCTGGAATCGGAAGACGACGCGCCGATCATTCGCATGATCAACGCGCTCCTGACGCAGGCGGCGCGCGAACAGGCTTCGGACATTCACATCGAGCCGTTCGAGAACGCGTCGGTGGTGCGCTTTCGCGTCGACGGCACGCTGCGCGATGTCGTGCGTCCGAAGAAGGCGCTGCACGGCGCGCTGATCTCGCGTATCAAGATCATGGCGCAGCTCGATATCGCCGAAAAACGCTTGCCGCAGGACGGGCGCATCACGTTGCGTGTGGGCGGCCGTCCGGTGGACGTGCGCGTGTCCACGCTGCCGACCGGCCACGGCGAGCGCGCGGTGCTGCGTCTGCTGGAAAAAGACGCGCAGCGCCTGAACCTTGAAAAGCTCGGCATGGCGCGCGACACGCTCGTCGACTTCGACAAGCTGATCGGCCGCCCGCACGGCATCGTGCTCGTGACCGGGCCGACCGGCTCGGGCAAGACGACCACTTTGTACGCGTCGATGTCGCGGCTTGAGACGACCACCACCAACATCATGACGGTGGAAGATCCGATCGAATATGACCTGTCGGGCATCGGCCAGACGCAGGTGAACGAGCGCATCGGCATGACCTTCGCGCGCGCGTTGCGGTCCATCCTGCGTCAGGATCCGGACATCATCATGATCGGTGAAATCCGCGATCTCGAAACCGCGCAGATCGCGGTGCAGGCATCGCTCACCGGTCACCTCGTGCTCGCGACGCTGCACACGAACGATGCCGCCTCCGCCGTCACGCGTCTCACCGACATGGGCGTCGAGCCGTATCTGCTCGCGTCGTCGCTGCTCGGCGTGCTCGCGCAACGGCTCGTGCGCCAGCTGTGCCCGGTGTGCAAGGAAGAGCGCGTCGAGGAAGACGGCACGAAGCGTTACCATCCGGTCGGCTGCGAGCGATGCGGCCAGTCGGGCTACGTCGGCCGTCGCGGCGTGTATGAGCTGCTGCTGATCGACGAAGCGATTCGCCCGCTCATCCATCGCAATGCGGCGGATGCCGAGATTCTCGACGCGGGCCGCAAGCAAGGCATGCGCACGCTGCGCGAGGACGGCGACCGCTGGCTCGCGGCAGGCGTGACGTCGCTGGAAGAAGTGTTGCGCGTGACGGGCGGAGAATAAGCAGATGCCGGCATTCCGTTTCGAGGCGATCGATCACGCGGGCAAGACGCAAAAAGGCGTGCTCGATGCCGACAGCGCCCGCGCCGCGCGCAGCCAGTTGCGCACGCAAGGGCTGACGCCGCTCGTCGTCGAGGCGGCGGGTTCGCGCACGCGCGGCGAGCGCCAGCAGCGTCTGTCGCTCGGACGGCGTCTTTCGCAGCGCGAACAGGCGATTCTCACGCGCCAGCTCGCGAGCTTGCTGATCGCGGGCCTGCCGCTCGGGGAAACGCTCGCTGTGCTGACCGAGCAATCGGAGCGCGATTACATCCGCGAACTGATGGCCGCAATTCGCGCCGAAGTGCTCGGCGGCCATTCGTTCGCCAACGCGCTCGCGCAGCATCCGAAGGACTTTCCGGAGATTTATCGCGCGCTCGTGGCGGCGGGCGAGCATACCGGCAAGCTCGGGCTCGTGCTGTCGCGTCTCGCGGACTACATCGAACAGCGTAATGCGCTGAAGCAGAAAATCATTCTGGCGTTTACGTATCCGGGGATCGTGACGATCATCGCGTTCGGCATCGTCACGTTCCTGTTGAGTTACGTCGTGCCGCAGGTCGTAAACGTGTTCGCGAGCACGAAGCAGGCGCTGCCGTTTCTCACCGTCATGATGATGGCGCTCTCCGCCTTCGTCCGAAGTTACTGGTGGGCCGTGCTGATCGGCGTCGTGATCTTCGCGTGGCTCGTGAAGACGATCCTCGCGCGGCCGGGACCGCGCATGTCGTTCGACCGCTGGCTGCTCGGCGCGCCGCTCATCGGCAAGCTGGTGCGCGGCTATAACACCGTGCGCTTTGCCAGCACGCTCGCGATCCTGACCGCCGCCGGCGTGCCGATCCTGCGCGCGCTGCAGGCAGCGGGCGAAACGCTCAGCAATACGGCGATGCGCGAGAACGTCGACGACGCCATCATCCGCGTGCGCGAAGGCTCGTCGCTGTCGCGCGCGCTCGGCAACACGAAGACTTTTCCGCCGGTGCTGGTTCACCTGATCCGCTCGGGCGAAGCGACCGGCGACGTCACCACCATGCTCGATCGCGCTTCCGAAGGCGAAGCGCGCGAACTCGAACGGCGCACGATGTTCCTCACGAGCCTGCTCGAACCGCTGCTGATCCTGGCGATGGGCGGCGTCGTGCTGGTGATCGTGCTCGCGGTGATGCTGCCGATCATCGAACTGAATAATCTGGTGCAGTGATGAACGCCCTTCAAACTCGTTTACTGACGCTCGCCGCGCTCGCGCTCTTCTGCGTGACGGTGACGTACTGGGTCGTCACGCTGACCTCGCGACAGACCGCGCCGCTGCCCGCCGCCGCCGCGACGCGCCAGCCTTCGGTCGAGCAGGCCGCGACCATTTTCGGCGGACGACTCGAGCGTCAGGCCAATTCCGATGTGCATCTGTTCGGCATTCTGGCGCTGCAGGGCGGCGCGGCGGCCATCTTGAGCTATGGAGGCGAAGCGGCGAAGGCCGTGTCGCTGGGCGGTCCGCTCACGCAGGGCGTGAAGCTCTCGGAAGTGCGCGCGCGCTCGATCATCATCGAGCGCAATGGGGTGAAGTCGGAGATATTCCTGCCGCAGAATCCGCCCGGCCCGACGATCTGGGTGCGCTGAAGCGCGACGCGATGACTCGCTCGCGACCGGATCACGCGACGAAAGCAGATCGATAGAATGTCCGGCGGCTTCGGCAACACACGAAGCCGCGCGATTTTTTAATACCGGGCGCGAGGCCCGGAGACGATATTTTCAATTCAAGAGGTAGCAGTCATGCAATTGTGGACCCAACGCCGCATGCAAATTCAACAAGCTCAGGCGCAAGGCCGCCGCCAGCGCGGCTTCACGCTGATCGAAATCATGGTCGTGATCGCGATCCTCGGCATTCTCGCCGCGCTGATCGTGCCGAAGATCATGAGCCGTCCGGACGAAGCGCGCCGCGTCGCCGCGAAGCAGGACATCGGCACGATCATGCAGGCGATGAAGCTGTACCGCCTCGATAACGGCCGTTATCCGACGCAGGAGCAAGGCTTGCGCGCGCTGATCGAAAAGCCGACGACCGAGCCGGTGCCGAACAACTGGAAGGACGGCGGCTATCTCGAACGCCTGCCCGCCGATCCGTGGGGCGGCCAGTATCAATATCTGAATCCGGGCGTGCACGGCGAAGTCGACGTGTTCAGCTACGGCGCGGACAACAAGGCCGGCGGCGAAGGCAACGATGCCGACGTCGGCTCCTGGCAGTAAATCCGGCGGAATAGATCGTGAAAGGGCATTCGTCGGCGCGGCGTCAGGCGGGCTTCACGCTGCTCGAAATGCTCGTCGTCCTGGTGATCGCGGGCCTGCTCGTATCGCTCGCGTCGCTGCAGCTCACGCGCAACCCGCGCACCGATCTCAACGAGGAAGCGCAGCGTCTCGCGCTGCTGTTCGAATCCGCGGGCGACGAGGCGCAGGTGCGCGCGCGGCAAATCGCGTGGCAGCCGCTCGACGGCGGATTTCGCTTCGATATCCGCACGGAGGACGGCTGGCGTCCGCTGCGCGACGACCTTTTGCGCCAACGGCGCTGGGAAGGCGGCGTGACCGGCGTGTCGATCCAGTTCCTCGATTCCGACAAATCCGTGAACCGGCTCGTGTTCGGCACCGAGGCCATCGACGCGCCCATGGAAATCACGCTGTTCTCGGCGGTGGGCCGCGTGACCATCGTCGGGAGCGGCAATGGCCGCTATCAGGTGCGGTGATGCGGCAACGTCGTCGACCGCAGTGCGGCTTCACGATGATCGAAGTGCTCGTCGCGCTCGCGATCATCGCGGTGGCGCTCGCGGCGTCGGTGCGCGCGGTCGGCTCGCTCGCAACGGGCGAAGCGGACCTGCATCGGCGGCTGCTCGCGGGCTGGAGCGCGGACAACGAACTCGCGCAGTTGCGCCTGTCGCATCAGTTCCCGCCGATCGGCTCGCGCACCTTCGACTGCTCGCAGGGCAATCTGAGGCTCTCGTGCACGCAGCGCGTGAGTCAGACGCCGAACCCGATTTTCCGGCGCGTCGAGATGTTCGTCACGACGCCGGGCCGCTCGGGTTATCTGGCGCAAATGGTCACGGTGGTGGCGAATGAAACGAACCGCTCGCTCTGAGCGCGGCTTCACGCTGCTGGAGATGCTGATCGCGATCGCGATTCTCGCGGTGCTCGCGGTGCTGTCGTGGCGCGGGCTCGACGCCGTGATCCGCGGCCGCGCGACCATCGAGAACGCGATGCAGGACGAGCGCATCGTCGCGCAATTGTTCGATCAGATGCGTATCGACGCGCGCCAGGCAGCAACAGACGACGAAGCCGGCCAGCCCGCCGTGCAGATCGGCAACGGCTCGCTGCAGATCGTGCGCGGCGTGTTCGCGCCCGGCACGGCGCCGCGTCTGCAAGTGGTCCGTTACCGGCTTTCGAACGGGCGCATCGTGCGCTTCGCGTCGCCGCCGCTCGAGAACGTAGGCGAAGTGCGGCGCGCGCTGCAATCGGGCGATACGGGCGATGGCTGGAGCTCGATTCCGTTGATGGGTGGCGTGGCGTCGCTCGCCACGCGCGTCTACATCCCCGAAAAAGGCTGGACGACGCGTATGAGCGACGTGTTCTCGCAGATTAATCAGAACGACAACAACCTTAAGGTGCCGCAACTCGGCAATGCGCCGCTCGCGCGCGCGGTGTCGGGACTTCAGGTGGCGGTCGGCGCGCACACGCTCGCGACGCCGCTCACGCGCGTGTTCCTGGTCGGAGAATGAACATGCGCGCGCGCAATCCAGACAGGCAACGCGGCGTCGCGATCATCAGCGCGCTTCTGGTCGTGTCGCTGACGGCGATTCTCGTGTCGGGCATGTTGTGGCGTCAGCAGGTGCAGATCCGCCGTATCGAGAATCAGCGGCTGCTCGCGCAGGCGCAATGGATTTCGCGCAGCGCGCTCGACTGGACGCGCCTCATCCTGCGCTCGGAAGCCGATACCTCGCCGACCGTCACGTATCTCGGCGGCGTGTGGGGCGTGCCGATCGCGAAGACGAAGCTCTCGGATTTTCTCGGGCAGATCGGCGAAGTGCGCGCGCAGCAAGGCGCATCGACGTATCTGTCCGGCTCGATCGAGGACGCGCAGGCCAAGTTCAATCTGCGCAATCTCGTGTCGACGCCGACGCCCGGCGTGCTGACGATCAACGTCGCGCAGATTCAGGCATTCCAGCGCCTGCTGACGATGCTCGGCGTCAATGGCTCGCTCGCGAAAACCGTCGCGCTGCAGATGCGCGCGGGCCTCGCCCGTTCGGCGACGCGCTTTCAGACGCAGACGGGCAACAACCCGGCGACGGCGAGCGGCGCGAACAACGAATCGACGACGCTCGCGGCGATCGCGCAAGGCGGCGGCACGGGCGGCGGCAACTTCACCGACGATCCGGGCCTGAAGGACGCGGACAGCAACGCGCCGGTCGCGCCTTTGCAGATGATTACCGTCGATTCGCTGCTCGACGTGCCCGGCTTCTCGGCGGAAGCGGTCGCGAAGCTGAGGCCGTTCGTCACCGTGCTGCCGACGACGACCGCCGTCAACATGAATACCGCGCCCGCCGAAGTGATCGCGGCACTGGTGCCGGGCATGAATCTGTCGCAGGCACAGGCGCTCGTCGCGCGCCGCGAGACGGTGTTCTTTCACGACGTCGGCAACGTGCAGCTCGCGCTGACCGGCGCGGGCGTCAAGACGGTGTCGATCGATCCGAACGAGATGGACGTCACCACGAAGTATTTCGTGATCCACGGGCGCGTCGAGCACGAACGCGCGCAACTGGAGCGCACGACGCTCGTGTATCGCGATCCGACGACGCACACGACGCGCATCGTCTACACGCGCGACGCGCTGTAATCACGACGCGCCGTCATTGATGAGAGGAAGTGGCCTTTGAGCACACTGATCGTTTTGTTACCGCCGCGCGATCCCGCGGTGCGCTCGGAAGAGTGGCATCTGCCGGATCTGCCGTTTCTGCTGCTCGACAAGCGCGGCGAGCCGCAACGCGCCGGCCGCGCGGCGCTCGGGCTCCTGCCGCGCGCGAGTGCGACGGTGCTGATCGTCGCCGCGCGCGACACGCTGCTGCTCGCCGCATCGTTGCCGCCGTTGAAGGGGCCGCGCTTGCGGCAGGCGCTGCCGAACGTCGTCGAGGATCAGTTGATTCAGGATCCGCAGACGTGCCACATCGCCGTCGATCCGGTGGAACTCGCGGATGGCAAGCGCGTCGTTGGCGTGATCGATCGCGGCTGGTTCCGCTTCGTCGTCGGCGCGTTTTCCGGCGCGGGACATCGCAACGTGAAGGCCGTGCCCGCGATGCGCTGTCTGCCGATGCCGGCCACGGCGCCCGTCGATGACGAAGCGACGGAAGCGCCGCCAGCGCCGTTCATCGCGGGTCTGCTCGGGCATGTCGTGCCGACCGCGCCCGCGCTGATCGGCGAGATGGCCGCGCCCTCGCCCGCCGCGCTCGGCGCACCGCGCGTGGAAATCGCGATTGCGCGTGGCGAGCGCGCGGCGCTCGGCGAAGGTCTCGCGCTGCCCGCCGATTCGATCGAAGCGACGCTCGCCGCGCTCGCGGGCGATCATCCGGCGACGCTCTATTCGCTCGTCGACCTTCCCGGCGACGAACCGCGCCTGTCGGGTTCGCGCAATGCGGCGGCGGCCGTCGCCGGCGCGCAGCCGATCTCCTTCGAAGCGCTCGCGCGCAATGCGCTCGCGTGCCGCTTCGATCTGTGCCAGTTCGAATTCGCCGCGCAGCCCTGGCGTCTCGATCGCGCGACGGTGCGCCGTCTGCGCGTGCCGATCGCGCTCGTGGCGGCGTCGATCATCGTGTCGATCATCGGCGTGAACGTGCAGTGGCTCCAGCTCGCGCGCCAGCGCGACGCGATCAGCACGCAGGAGACCTTTCTGCTGCTCGAAGCGTTTCCGAAGACGACGACCGTGCTCGACGCGCCCGATCAGATGACGCGCAATCTCGATCGCCTGCGCGTGGCGTCGGGCGAGTTGTCGCCGTCGGATTTCCTGTCGCTCGCCGATGGGCTCGCGCGTTCGCTCGGTCCCGTGCCGGTGAACGGCATTGCGGGGCTGGATTATCGCGAACGTCGACTGGAAGTAACCTTCAAGCCGGAGACGAAGGTCGATCCCGATCTGTCGAAGCGCCTCGCCGCGAACGGCCTGAACGGTGCGATCGACAGCAACACGGGCAAATGGACGATCAGGAGCGGCCAATGAAAGCGGAAATCGGACGTTCACTGTCGGAATTCTGGGAAGCGCGCACGCCGCGCGAGAAAACCATCCTCATGTGGGGCGGCCTCGTGCTCGGGCTCGCCCTCGTGTATCTCGTGCTCTGGGCGCCCGCCTACGAAGGCCGCGCGCGCCTGCGCGACACCTTGCCGACGATGCAACGCCAACTCGCCACGATGAACGCGCAAGCCAACGACGCGCGCTCGCTCGCGCCCGCCGCCGAAGGCGTGATGCCGACCGGCGCCGCGCTGCGCGATGCGCTCGCGAAATCGCTGGCGGACAACGGCATGCAGCCGACGCAGGTTCAGGTGATCGGCGCGGCGGTGCAGATCCAGTTGAAGAACGCATCGTTTCCGAACTGGACAGCGTGGCTCGACGACGCGCGCAAGCAGTTCAAGGTGCAGGTTTCGGAGGCGCACGTCACGGCGCTGAAACCGGATGGCCAGGTCGATCTCACGGCGTCGCTGCAACCGGCCGGCGCGAAATGAGCTATTGGACGCGACGATTCCGGCTCGCGTTGCCGGCGCTTTTCGTGATCGTGATTTCGGTCGCGGGCACGCTGCTCGCGATGATGCCCGCCGCGTGGATCGTGCCGCAGTTCTCGAAGGCGACGGGCGGCCACGTGAATCTGGTGGATCCGGCGGGCTCGCTGTGGAGCGGCTCGGCCATGCTGATGCTCGCTGCCGGCAGCGACGGCGCGGGCGGGACGCTCTTGCCGGGACGCATCGAATGGACGACGGCTTTCCTGCCGCTTTTCACCGGCCGCGTGCACATGACGATGCGTCAGACCGACGCCATGCCCGAGCCCGTCACCGTCGATGCCACCACGCGCGGCGCGGTGATCACCGCCGGTCAGATCGCCGTGCCCGCGACGCTGCTGTCGGGTCTCGGCGCGCCATTCAATACGCTCGATTTCGACGGCAACGTGCGGCTTTCGTGGACGGATTTCCGGCTGCTGAATCGCAGCGCGTACGGGCAAGTGGTCGTCACGCTCGACGACATGGCTTCGCGCGTCTCGCGTGTGAAGCCGCTCGGATCGTATCGCGTCGCGTTGCAGGCGCAGGGCGCGTCCGCGACGATCGATCTCTCGACGAGCAAGGGGCCGCTGATGCTCACCGGCAGCGGCATCATCTCGCCGGAATCGACGTCGTTCCAGGGCACCGCGACCGCTGCGCCGGATCAGCGCGAAAACCTCGCGGGCCTGCTCAATCTGCTCGGCCGCCACACGGACCCGGACACGGTCGCGCTCAACTTCATGCGCTGATCGATCAGCGGCTGGCGGTTTGCGCTGGACCCGATGCCGGCGCGGGCGCTTCCACCGCGCCCGTTTCGCGATCCATCTGCGCGACGTCCCAGCCGCCGCCGAGCGCCTTCACTAATCCCACCGACGACACCATGCGCTGTCCCGCAATGTTCGCGAGCTTTTGCTGCGCGGTGAAGGCGGTCGTCTGTGCGGTCAGCACGCTGATAAACGCGACGGTTCCCGCCTTGTACTGATTGTTGATGATCGCGAGCGCCTGCTGCGCCGACTCGACCGCCTGCTGCTGCACGACGATCTCCCGCTCCAGAATGCGCAGCGACGCGAGATTGTCTTCGACGTCCTGGAACGCGGTAAGCACCGTCTGCCGATAAGTCGCGACGTTCTGATCGTAGGTCGCGCGCGCGGCTTCCGTGCGTGCGGAGCGCAGGCCGCCGTCGAAAATGGTCGCGGCGATGTCCGGCCCGAGCGTCCAGAAACGCGACGGCGCGCGCAGCAGTTGCGACAGCACCGAGCTTTCGAAGCCGCCCTGCGCGGAGAGCGTGAGCGTGGGAAAGTACGCGGCCATTTCGATGCCGATCTGCTCGTTCGCCGCCGCCGCCTTCCGCTCCGCCGACGCGATATCGGGCCGGCGCTCGAGAATCGCGGACGGCATCTGCACGGGCACGGTCGGCGGCGTCGCGTCGAGCGGAATCGGTGGAATGGAGAACGTGGACGCCGGTTCGCCGACGAGCACGGCAATCGCGTGTTCGTACTGCGCGCGCGCGACGCCGTTATCGATGGCCGATGCCTGCGCGGACTGCAACTGCGTCTGCGCCTGAATCACGTCCGAACGCGCGACGATGCCCTGCGCGTACTGATTCTGTGTGAGCTTGAGCGATTGCTGATAGGCCGCGACGGTGTCGTCGAGCAGCCGCTGCTGCGCGTCGAGCGAGCGCAACTGGAAGTAGGTCTGCGCGAGCGTGGCCTGCGCGGACAGGCGCGCATTGGCGAGATCGGCGGCGGCGCCTTGCTGGCCGGCCTTCTGCGCGGTCACCGTGCGCGACACGCTGCCCCACAGGTCCGGCTCCCACGACGCGTCGAGCGACAGGCTGAACTGATTGTTCACCGAACCTTGCTGGCCGAAGCTGGAGCTGTTCGTCGACCGGTTGCCCGCGCCGGTTCCCGAGCGCGAACCGGACGCCGATGCGCCGATTGTCGGGAAATACGCGGCCCGCGCCTCGCTGACAAGCGCGCGCGCCTGCCGATACGCCGCTGCGTACTGCGCGATGGTCTGGTTCGACTGATTCACGCGCGCTTCGAGATCGTTGAGGCGCTCGTCGTTATAGACGGTCCACCACGTGCCGCGATCGGTCTGATCGGCGGGCTGCGCGACCTTCCAGCCTTCGGGCGCTTCCTTGTAGCTGGCCGGGACTGTCGTCGTCGGGCGCTGGTAATCGGGGCCGACCGCACAGCCGGCGATGAACATCGCGAGCGAGGCGGCGAGCGCCGCCGTGGTCAGGCGCGTGACGGCGGGAGCGGAAGGCACGGGAAGAGCGGGGCGAAACGGCATCTGCTTGTCGGAATTCCTGTCGGCGCCGCGCCGTCCGAATGATGGACGCGGCAAGCCGAAATGGTAACGGAACGCGGCGGGCGCTGGTCGTGCGCGCGCGTCAGGCAGACGTTAGCGTAACGGGTTCGCCGTAAGGCGGGTGTTACGCGGCGGGCGGAATCGGTTACGACGCGTTACGGTGCGGACTCATCGGCCGCTGTTGGGGCACGGCGAACACGGCGAGGCAAGCAGCGCGCGCGCCGGCGTTTCCGCGCGCGCGGTGGCCGCCTTGCGCCGATTGCGGTTCTCGAACCATCCCATGCCCAGCACCACGAACGATCCGCCCGGCAGCAGGAACACGATCAGATACAACGCGAGTTTCCACGACGTCAGCTTCGGCGGGACGAAATGACGGGAAGCGTTGGCGATCATGCTGCTGATAGGGCCGAAGCGTCGGCGAGCGGTGCGAACAAAGCGGGTCATCGGAAGGTCTCTCGGGGCGTCGAAAAAACGACGGCTGGCGGTCAGAACATAGTCTCGGGCGGCGCAATGAGCGCATAACTCGTTGCATAGAATAATATTGACTGTGCAACTACTTTTCAAGATACTGCTGATTGCTTTTTCGCAATTGTTGCCTGAACGAAACGCGACGCAGTGTCGCGGTTCACTTTAGCCGTCTGGTCGATGTCGCATGAACAGCGAACCGCTTTACGATCCCGCCACGATTCAGCTCGAAACGAGCCTTGGCTATTACCTCGCGAAGGCGCGCAACGTTCTGATCCTGCGAACCGATCAGGCGTTGAAGCCGCTCGATCTCACGTCGCCGCAAATCGGCGTGATCTTGCTGCTCGCGTCGGGACGCGCGCGCACGCCGCTGGAACTGTCGCGGGAGATGTCGTACGACAGCGGCTCGATGACACGCATGCTCGACAGGCTCGAGAAAAAAGGCTTTGTCGTCCGCGCGCGTAGCGAGGTGGACCGGCGCATCGTCGAACTGAGCTTGTCAGAACGTGGGCGCGACGCGGCGGCGCGTTTGCCGGCAATCGGCGCGGCCGTGCTCAACGAGCAATTGCGCGGTTTCAGCCGCGCGGAGTTGGACTCGCTGATCGCGATGCTCGCGCGCATCGTGGGCAATGCGCCGACGGGCGATTGCGCGCCCTGTTCGCTCGACGACGACCTATCCTGATTCATCCAACAAATTTCATTTTTTGCGCAGATTTCACTGTCTGAGCAGAGAATGACTCGACAAGAAATAGCTTGCGCGCGATGCATGTTTCGTACGGCCCGCGCGCCGGAGGATATCGATGTCCACATCCGCCACCGCAACGCCCGCAACGCCCGCCGCGCCCGCGCCGCTCGCGGGCGGCATCCTCGCCCTGCTGACGATGGGCCTCGCGCTCGGCACCTTCATGGAAGTGCTCGACACGTCGATCGCGAACGTCGCGGTGCCGACCATTTCCGGCAGTCTCGGTGTCGCGACGAGCGAAGGCACGTGGGTCATCTCGTCGTATTCGGTCGCATCGGCGATCGCGGTGCCGCTGACCGGCTGGCTCGCGCGGCGCGTCGGCGAAGTGAAGCTCTTCACGATCTCCGTGCTGCTGTTTTCGATTGCATCCGCGCTGTGCGGGCTGGCTCACAACTTCGAATCGCTGATCGCGTTCCGGCTGCTTCAGGGGCTCGTTTCCGGCCCGATGGTCCCGCTGTCGCAAACCATCCTCATGCGCAGCTATCCGCCGGAAAAACGCGGCCTCGCGCTCGGCCTCTGGGCGATGACCGTGATCGTCGCGCCGATCTTCGGCCCGGTGATGGGCGGCTATATCACCGATAACTTCACCTGGCCGTGGATCTTCTACATCAACGTGCCGATCGGCGTGTTTTCGGCGGCGATCGCGTACTTTCTGTTGCGTGGACACGAGACGAAGACGACGCAGCAGCGCATCGACGGCGTCGGGCTCGCGCTGCTCGTGATCGGCGTCGCGAGCCTGCAGATGATGCTCGACCTCGGCAAGGACCGCGACTGGTTCAGCTCGAACTTCATCGTGACGCTGGCGATCGTGTCGGCGGTGTCGCTCGCGTTCATGTTCGCGTGGGAGCTGACGGAGAAGGAACCGGTCATCGACCTGTCGCTGTTTCGCGACCGTAACTTCGCGATGGGCGTCATGATCACGTCGCTCGGCTTTCTCGCGTTCTTCGGCTCGGTCGTCGTGCTGCCGCTCTGGCTGCAAACCGTGCTCGGCTACACGCCGTGGCTCGCGGGCCTCGCGACCGCGCCGGTCGGGATCCTCGCGCTCGTGCTGTCGCCGATCATCGGGCAGAACATGCATCGCCTCAATCTGCGCGTGGTCGCGAGCTTCGCGTTCCTCACGTTCGCGTTCGTGTCGCACTGGAACTCGACCTTCACGCTCGATACGCCGTTCCACCAGATCATCTATCCGCGGCTGATTCAGGGCATCGGCGTCGCGTGCTTTTTCGTGCCGATGACGACGATCACGCTATCCAGCGTCTCCGACGACCGGCTCGCGGGCGCGGCGGGTCTGTCGAACTTTCTGCGCACGCTGTCGGGTGCGATCGGCACGGCGCTCAGCACGACGTTCTGGGAAAACGACATGATCCGCCATCACGCGCGGCTCACCGAATCGGTCACGCCGTATTCGGCGGGCACGAGCGCGTATTCGGATCTGCTTTCGGGACTCGGACTGTCGGGACAGGCGCTGACCGCGCAACTGGATCGCGTGGTCTCGGCGCAGGCGTACATGATGTCGACGAACGACTTCTTCCGTATTTCGTTCTACGCGTTCCTCGTGCTGGCCGCGATGGTCTGGCTGACGCGGCCGAAGAAAGGCGCGTCAGCCTCGATGGGCCATTGACCTATTGCGGCGTGAGCGGCGTGACCGACTGCCCCGGCTGATTTTCCAGATTCAGCGGAACCGGCTGATCCAGCGGGCTGACCTGCACGCCGCCTGGTGCGGGCGCGGGCGCGGCTTGCGTGGCTTGCGGCGTCTCGGTCTTGCGCAGGCCCGGTCCGTTCTTGATGAACTGCTTGAAATCCGCGCCCGCCTGCCAGGGATTCGGCTGGCAGCCGAGCGGGTTGTCGCAGTGCGCGGCGAAACCGATCGTCGCGGTGCCTTCGTTGGTCGGCGTCTTGGTGATCTGATAGGCGAGCGCACGCTTGCCGCTCGACGGTCCCGCCGTCTGGATGATCGAATCCGTGACGGTCTGCAGCTTGTATTCCGAGTGATTCGTGACCCAGACTTGCGCGCGGGCCCACCACGCGTCGCATTCCGGCTTGCTCATGCAGGTGAGCGGTTGCGTGGCCTGCTCCATCGTCGTGCTGCTGACCTGATCTTGCACCGCGCAGCCGCCCAATAGCCCGAGAGACGCAGCCCCCAGCCCGATCGCGCCGAAGAACTTCTTTTTCATTGCTCCCCCGATCGTCAAAAGTGGGCCATATTTTGACCCGTCAAATCGGATGACGTGATGACGCGTTTCCCTCTGTTGCATAAGCCGGTAAGCATTGCCGGTCCGTGCGGGCGCACGGGCGGAAAAAGCTGCCCGAAACCGTCACGCGTTCGCGGGATTCAGCTTGTAGACCTGATAAGCGGCAACGAAGGCGTCGAACGTTTCGGTGTCGCTGCTTTCGACGACGACCTGTTCCACCAGCGATTTCGCCGCAAGCTCGTCCATCATGCGCTCTTCATCGACGGAGAGCGGGCGCGCGCGAAAATCCTCCGCATGACGCGCGCTGAGGTCGAGCGCGAACTCGTCGAAGCTCTGCTGCTTGTCGCGCATCGTCTGGAGCACGCGCGCGGACGGCGTGAGCGATGCATCGGCGACGCGCGGCCGCAATGCTTCGAGCGCGCGCGTGTGATCGTTGCGGCCGTTGAGCGCATCGAGCGTCTTCGCGACGGGCGCGATGGCATCGAACAATTCTTCGGCCCACTGTTGCATCGGCACGCTTGCGCCCTCGCGTTGCAGTGTGAGGCCCGGCTTGCGGCCTTCTTTCGCGACTACGCTGAAGTTGCGGTTTGCTTCGATGCTCGCGCCAGGCGGCAAGAGCGGGCTGTCCTCGAGTGCGCAATAGAGCAGATAGGCATCGAGGAAGCGCGCGGTTTCGAGCGCGATGCCCACCGGTTCGAACGGATCGATGTCGAGACAGCGCACTTCGATGTACTGCACGCCGCGTTCGGCCAGCGCGTGCAGCGGACGTTCGCCCGAGTGCGTCACGCGCTTCGGACGGATCGTCGAGTAGAACTCGTTCTCGATCTGCAGCACGTTCGTGTTGATCTGCACCCATTCGCCGTCGCGCTGCGTGCCGATGGCTTCGTACGGCGCATACGGCTGACTCACCGCTCTGGCGAGCACGTCGAGATAGGCGTCGAGATTGTCGTAGCTCGGCAGCAGATCGGCCTGCGCGGGATTGTTCGTGTAGCCGAGGTCGCTCATGCGCAGGCTGGTCGCGTGCGGCAGATAGAACGTGTCGGCGTCGAACGTTTCGAGATGATGCGTCTTGCCTTCCACGAAGCGCGCATTCAAAGCGGGCGACGCGCCGAACAGATACATCAGCAGCCAGCTCGTGCGGCGGAAGTTGCGGATGAGCGCGAAATAGCGTTCGGACTGGAAGTCCTGCGCGGACAGCGCGTTCGCGTTGTCGAGCGCCTGCCACGCGCGCCAGACGTTTTCGTCGAGGGAATAGTTGTAGTGAATGCCCGCGATGCATTGCATCGTTCGGCCATAACGCAGCGCGAGCCCGCGGCGGTACACGGTCTTCAGCATGCCGATATTCGAGGTGCCGTAGTAGCCGAACGGAATCTCGTCCTCGGGCGGCAGCGAGTTCGGCATCGAGTTGTTCCACAACAGCTCGTCGCCCATGTGCGCGTAGGCAAAGCGATGCAACGCGTCGAGGCGATCGAGCGTGATCGACACATCGGATTCGGCGGGCGTGATGAGTTCGACGAGCGCCTCGGAGTAATCCGTCGTGATGAGCGGATGCGTGAGCGCGGAGCCGAACGAGCGCGGATGCGGCGTCATCGCCAGCTTGCCCAGCGGGGTCACGCGCAAGCTTTCTTTTTCGATGCCGCGCAAGCCTTGGCGCAACGCGTCGGCGTGCGGGCCGGACGCGAGCGCGGCAAGCCTGCGCTCGAAAGCGCCGGCCTTGGGGTGAGCGGGATTTTTGTTTGCCATTGAAGCGTTCTGCGAGGAGCGCGAGCGCGTGCGCCCGGTCGTATTTTTAGGGTAGCGGGCACTTTAACATCTCGGTGTAAGGCGTGCTTGAGCCCAGAGCCAGCAAGGGATTGCGGGTTTTTCGGGATTCGCTCGGAACGCTTTGCAATGTGCTTTGGAGCCGCTTCGGGCGGCTCGCGAAGAAATGGAAACGCTCGCGCGTCATGTCGACGGCGAGCGTTCCTGTCTCATGCGACCTTGTTGGTTTCGTTGCGCGCGCGTTCGGTTTCGAGCAAGGTCTCCTTGCGCGGCGTGCCCCAGCGATAACCCGCGATCGCGCCATCCTTGCCGATCACGCGATGACACGGAATCGCGAGCGCCACCGGATTCGACGCGCACGCGTTCGCCACCGCCCGCACCGCGCGCGGCGCGCCGAGCGCTTCGGCGATCTGCGTGTAGCTGCGCGTCTGTCCGTAGGGAATGCGTCGCAAGGCGTCCCACACGCGCCGTTGAAAGGCCGTCGCGCCGATGTCGAGCGGCAAGTCGAAACGCTCGCGCGTGCCTTGCAGATACGCACGGATTTGCGCGATGAACGGCTCCATCGTCGCGGCATCTTCGATGCGTTCGGCCTGCGCGAAATCGATGGCAAGTTGCTCGACGAGCGCGTCGGCATCTTCGCCGAACGTGATCGCGCAGACGCCCTTCGCGGTCGCGGCGACGAGCACCGTGCCGAGCGGCGTCGCGGCGCTCGCGTAACGCACGGTCAGCCCGGCGCCGCGGCGCTTGTACGCGGACGGCGTCATGCCCAGTTCCGCGGGCACCGCCTCGTACATGCGCGATGGCGAGCCGAAACCGGCGTCGTGCGTCGCGCTGGTGACATCGCGGCCGCGCTGCAACGCGTCGCGCAGCACGCCCGCACGCTGCGCCGCCTGATACTGACGCGGCGAAATGCCTACGATCCGCGAAAACAGGCGCTGCAGATGGAATGGACTGACGTGCACGGCCTCGCTCAGTTGCGCGAGCGTCATGCGCTGCTGCGGATCGGCGTCGAGCACCTTGCACGCGCGTTCGACGACCGCCAGCTCGCGCGGCAGGCTCGTCGGCTGACAGCGCTTGCATGCGCGATATCCGGCTTGCTCGGCGGCGTCGGTCGTCGGGAAGAACTCGACGTTTTCCCGGCGCGGCGCCCGCGACGCGCACGACGGCCGGCAGAACACGCCGGTCGTGCGCACGGCGAAGAAGAATGCGCCGTCGGCTTGCTGGTCGCGATCGACGACAGCTTGCCAGCGGTGTTCATCGGACGAAAAGACAGGGTTCGTTGCGGTTTTCATGACGACCTCGACGGCTCGTGGGTACGTGACCACTGTAGAGCCGCGCGAACGAGGTTACGCGCCGATTCTTGCTGTGTCATCGGAAGGCGAAATCGGAAGAGTGACGCGCAGATACCACACAGACACGCCATAGGGGTTTTTACCGAAATTTCTATTGCGTCGCATCAAGTGCCTGTGTATTATCGGAACTGTCTCCTCCATGTCTCCTCCTGATATGGATTCAGCCCGCCACACAGGCGGGCTTTTTTTCGTCCCTAGCAAGCGAAAAAACCGGGCGCGCGGCCCGGTTTTCCTCGACGTATCAG
The DNA here is from genome assembly GCF_001544835.2 of Caballeronia fortuita. GTDB lineage: Bacteria > Pseudomonadota > Gammaproteobacteria > Burkholderiales > Burkholderiaceae > Caballeronia > Caballeronia fortuita. The sequence goes on from NZ_FCNX02000001.1 coordinate 206,415, forward strand.
CCGCCCTTATAGCACGTAGCGCGACAGATCCTCGTCCTGCGCCACGTCGCCGAGCGCGCGGTCTACATAGGCCGCATCGATCCGCACCGGCTGTCCCGCGTGATTGCCCGCCGCGAACGACACTTCCTCCAGCAGCTTTTCAATGACGGTATAAAGCCGCCGCGCGCCGATGTTCTCCGTCTTCTCGTTCACCGAAAACGCGATTTCCGCGAGACGCCGGATGCCGTCCTCGGCGAAATCGAGTTCGACGTCTTCCGTCGCGAGGAGCGCCTTGTACTGCTTGACGAGACTCGCATCGGTGGCGTTCAGGATCGATTCGAAATCCCCGACGGACAGCGAATCCAGCTCGACGCGAATCGGGAAACGCCCTTGCAGCTCGGGAATCAGATCGCTCGGTTTGGCGAGATGGAACGCGCCGCTCGCGATGAACAGAATGTGATCGGTCTTGATCATCCCGTACTTCGTGTTGATCGTCGTGCCTTCGACGAGCGGCAGCAAATCGCGCTGCACGCCCGCGCGCGACACTTCGGCGCCGCCCGCCTCGCTGCGCGACGCGATCTTGTCGATTTCGTCGAGAAACACGATGCCGTTCTGCTCGACGTTCTGCACCGCGCGGCTCTTGACCTCTTCGTCGTTGAGCATCTTGCTGGCTTCTTCGTCGGTAAGGAGCTTCAACGCTTCCTTGACCTTCACCTTGCGGCGCGTCTTCTTGCCGCCGCCGATGTTCGCGAACATCGAACGAATCTGCTCGGTCATGTCTTCCATGCCCGGCGGCCCCATGATGTCCATGCCGACTTGCGGCATTTCGACGTCGAGCTCGATTTCCTTGTCGTCCAGCGCGCCTTCGCGCAGGCGCTTGCGGAAGGTCTGGCGCGTGGCGTTGTCGCCGCCTTCGCTGTTCGACTCGATCGCGTTCGACGCGCTGAATCCGACCGGGCGCGCGCTCGGCAGAAGAATGTCGAGGATGCGGTCTTCGGCGCGGTCTTCCGCCTTCGTGCGAACCTTTTTCATCTCGGATTCGCGCGTCTGCTTCACGGAAATTTCGATCAGATCGCGCACGATGCTATCGACATCGCGGCCGACGTAGCCCACTTCGGTGAACTTGGTCGCTTCGATCTTGATGAACGGCGCGTCCGCGAGTTTGGCGAGACGCCGCGCGATCTCGGTCTTGCCGACACCCGTCGGCCCGATCATCAGAATGTTCTTCGGCGTGATTTCCTGACGCAGCGGCTCCGCGACCTGCTGACGTCGCCAGCGGTTGCGCAGCGCGACGGCAACCGCCTTCTTCGCGCGCCCTTGGCCGATGATGTGCTTGTCGAGTTCGGAGACGATTTCGGAGGGAGTCATGGTGGTCATCGCTAGGGTCCTTTATTCGATCGTCTCGATGACGCGATTGTGATTGGTGTAGATGCACATGTCGCCGGCGATGGTCAGCGCCTTCTCGACGATGTCGCGCGGCGCGAGATCCGTGTTCTCGATGAGCGCCTGCGCCGCGGCCTGCGCGTATGCGCCGCCCGAGCCGATGGCGGCGATGCCGTGCTCGGGATCGAGCACGTCGCCGTTGCCGGTGATGACGAGCGTCGTGTCTTTGTCGGCCGTGATGAGCATGGCTTCGAGGCGGCGCAGCATGCGGTCGGTGCGCCAGTCCTTCGCGAGTTCGACAGCGGCGCGCGTCAGATTGCCTTGATGTTTCTCGAGCTTTGCTTCGAAGCGGTCGAGCAGCGAGAACGCGTCGGCGGTGCCGCCGGCGAAGCCGACCAGCACCTTGCCGCCATAGATGCGGCGCACTTTCTTCGCGCCCCCTTTCATGACGATGTTGCCGAGCGTCACCTGACCATCGCCGCCCAGCGCGACCTTGCCGTCGCGGCGCACGGAGACGATGGTCGTGCCGTGAAATTGTTCCATGTGCGTTCCTTGTGAAAACAGAAGGACGCGGGGCGGCCGGTCGTTCGGCCTGAGCCGCCGCGCAGTCGAGAATTCGATGGAGTGCACGGCGCGGGGTTCCGTCGGGTGCAAGCTCCCGGGCGGACGGCGCCGCGCTCGCGCCCGCCGCGATGAAACGTTTTGCGGGGCGCGTCGAGTTCATTTTAGGGCGGCGGGGAATTTATCAAGGCGTGCGACAGCGGCGGCCGCCGCTTTTACGCGCCGGAAAGCAAAAAAGGCATCCCGTCGATGGATGCCTTTTTGCTGATGCGACTGCCGATGCCCAACTTTTCGCGGCGGCGTGTCCCCCGTGGCGGGCGGTCCCGCGACGATCGCCGGCCGGCAACGATTTCAGTCGCCGAACAGTTTCTGACGCAGTTCGCGGCGTTCCTGAGCTTCGAGCGAGAGCGTGGCCGTCGGACGCGCGAGCAGGCGCGGAATGCCGATCGGCTCGCCGGTCTCTTCGCACCAGCCGTAATCGCCGGACTCGATGCGCGCGAGGGATTGCTGCACCTTCTTCAGAAGCTTGCGCTCGCGGTCGCGCGTACGCAGTTCCAGTGCATGTTCTTCCTCGATGGTCGCGCGGTCCGCCGGATCCGGCACGATCACCGTTTCCCGCAGATTCTCGGTTGTCTGGCCGGCATTCTTCAGAATGTCCGCTTGCAACTGTTCGAGCCGGTTCTTGAAGAAGGCGAGCTGATCCTCGTTCATGTAGTCCTTCTCGCTCATCTTCAGGATTTCGGCTTCGGTCAAGAGTTTCGTTGTCATCTGCTTGCTTCTTCAATGTAAGGCGATGTCTTCGCAACGCCCGCACTTGCGTTGCCCGCATGCAGCGCATCGGCACGCATGGTCTGCGCGACGCGTCGATGCGGGGCCGAACTCCTCTGGAAACCGATATTGGATGATGCTCCGAAAGGCCGGGCGCATTCACATGGCCCAGGATTTCCGGCCCCGGTGCTTTGACTTGATTTGCCTTCCCCCGGCAAATCGAGGCATCGTCCCGACGGGACATCCCTTCTCCTAACGTCCGCTGGCCGTGCGTCCGGGACGCGCATTCAACGGAACTGCCCTTCTCCAGTGGGGCTGTATTGTAACTGAACCGCAATTTCCGGCTAAACCTACGGAAAACCCTGTCGAATTGCGCCGGAATTTCAAAAATATAACGCCTGGACGTGCAAAAAGCGATGTCGGTTCGTGGGCGCGATTACATACGCGCATCGAAAGTCCGACATGAAAAACGCCGCGCGCGAGCCCTTCGCGGCGGCGTTTTGCATCAGCGCCCGTTTTCGCCCCGCGTGAATCGTCCCATCCAAGCGAGATGCATGCCGGATTACTTCACGAGGCAGGCGTCGAGGCCGTCGGTGATGAGATCCTTCGGCAGCTCGATACCGATGAACACCATCTTGCTGTTCTTCTTCTCGATCGGCATCCACTTGCCGGCGAGATCGCTGCCCATCATCTGATGCACGCCCTGGAACACGACCTTGCGATCGACGCCCTTCATATAGAGCACGCCCTTGTAGCGCAGCAGACGCTCGCCGTAGATCTGCAGAATGCCGCCGAGAAAATCTTCGAGGCGGTTGGGATCGAACGGCTTGTCGCTGCGGTACACGAACGATTTGATCTTGTCGTCGTGATGCGCATGATGGTGATGATGATGCCCGTGCTCGTGATCGTGGCTGTGATCGTGGCCGCACGTCGAATGATCGTGGTCGTGATCATGATCGTGCGCGTGGTCATGATCGTGCTCGTCTTCCGCGAGGAAGTCCGGATCGATCTCGAGCTTCGAATTGAGGTTGAAGCCGCGCAGATCGAAGATTTCCTTGATGTCGGCATCGCCGAAATTCACGACCTTGATCGCCGCGCGCGGATTCATGTGCAGCAGGCGATGCTTCAGCGCTTCGAGTTCATCGGCGGAAACGAGATCCGACTTGGTGATGAACAGGCGGTCCGCGAAACCGACCTGACGCTGCACGACTTCGTGCTGATCGAGCTGTGCGTTCGCGTGCTTCGCGTCGACGAGCGTGATGATCGCGTCGAGCAGGAATTCGTCGGCGACGGTGTTATCCATGAAGAACGTCTGCGCTACCGGACCCGGATTCGCGAGACCCGTGGTTTCGATCACGACGCGGTCGAAATCGAGCGTGCCCGCCTTCTTGCGGTTCGCGAGGTCTTCGAGCGCGCGCGCGAGGTCGCCGCGAATCGTGCAGCAGATGCAGCCGTTGCTCATCTGGATGATCTGCTCGTTCGTCTCCTGCACGAGGATTTCGTTGTCGATGTTCTCTTCGCCGAACTCGTTCTCGATCACGGCGATCTTCATGCCGTGCTTTTCGTTCAGGATGCGCTTGAGCAGCGTGGTTTTGCCGCTGCCCAGAAAGCCGGTGAGGATGGTTACGGGAATCATGGTGTCGCCTTTAAAGTTCGGGGAACGCGCTGAGTCGAATATTGGAACATATTTGCGCAGCCGACGCTTCGTGCGTCCTGGGCGCGCGGATCGCGCATAACTGGGGCCGGTCAGGCGATTTGCAACAGCAGCCCTTTCAGATACTCGCCTTCCGGAAACGCCGTCAGCAGCGGATGGTCGACGCCCGCGCCGAGACGCTTCAAGATGCGCGCATCGACGCGCGCGTCCGCCGCCGCGCCCGCGACGATCTTCTGAAAGAGGTCCGAATCGATCGCGCCGGAGCACGAATACGTGAACAGCAGGCCGCCCGGACGCAGCAACTTGAAGCCGCTCAGGTTGATGTCCTTGTATGCACGCGCGGCGCGGTCGACGGTTTCCTTCGATGGCGCGAACTTCGGCGGATCGAGCACGATCAGGTCGAAGCGCTGGCCTTCGTCGTAGAGGCGGCGCAGTGTCTTGAAGGCATCGGCGTCGAGCCATTCGGCTTTTTGCGCGTCGAAGCCATTCGCCGTCACGTTGGCGCGCGCGAGCGCGAGCGCTTCGCCGGACGAATCGACCGATACCACGCGCGTCGCGCCGCCTTTGAGCGCGGCGAGCGAGAAGCCGCCCGTGTAGCAGAAGCAGTTGAGCACTTCGCGGCCTTGCGCGTGCTGCGCGACGAGCACGCGGTTGTCGCGCTGATCGACGTAGAAGCCCGTCTTGTGGCCGTTGCGCACGTCGACGTGATAACGCACGCCGCACTCGTTTGCGATGAGCGTCTCGGGCGGCGCGTCGCCGGCGAGCACGCCGGTCGTCTGTTCGAGCCCTTCCTTCTGGCGGATCGACACGTCCGAGCGCTCGTAGACGTTCGGGCAGCCGGTCGCATCGACGAGCGCCTGCACGATGGCCTCTTTCCACGCTTCGACGCCCGTCGCCATGAACTGACAGACGAGTTGCGCGTGCTTGCCCTCGTCGGCGACGTAGTAATCGACGATGAGTCCCGGCAAGCCGTCCGCTTCGCCGAAGACGAGACGCGTGGCGCCGGTGTCCTTCACCATCTTCTGCCGATGCGCGACCGCGCGCTGCACGCGGCGCTTGAAGAACGCGTGATCGACCGGCTCGCTTTCGTCGAACGTCCAGACGCGGGCGCGAATCTGCGAGCTCGGGCTATACGACGCGCGCGCGAGAAAGCGGCCGTCCGCCGCGCGCACGACGACCGTCGCGCCGGGCGCGGGATTGCCGTCGATGCGCGCGATCGCATTCGCGTAAATCCAGGGATGGCGGCGAACGAGCGACTTGTCCTTCGCCGGTTTGAGCGTGATGGTGTTCATTGCAATCCGGAGGCGGCGCTCGAGGCGCTCGCGGAGTTAATCGCGCTTCTTCGCGCGCGGGTGCGCCGCATCGTAGACGCGGGCGAGATGCTGAAAATCGAGCGACGTATAAATCTGTGTGGCCGTGATGCTCGCGTGGCCGAGCAGTTCCTGCACCGCGCGCAGATCGCCGCTCGATTGCAGGACGTGCGTCGCGAAGGAATGCCGCAGCACGTGCGGATGCACGTTCGACGGAATGCCCGCCAGCAGCGCGAGCCGCTTCACGCGTTCGCGCACCACGCCCGGCGCCATGCGGTTGCCGCGCACGGAAAGAAAGAGCGCATGCGGCTCGTGCTTGACGAATTCGTCGCGCACGGCGATCCACGCGCGCAGAGCATCGATCGCTTTTCTGCCGACCGGCACCTTGCGTTCGCGCTTGCCTTTGCCTTGGACGTGAACTTCCGCGCTCTCGAGATCGAGCCAGCTAACCGACGATTCGGCATGCCGCACGTCGAGGGTCACGAGCTCCGCGAGCCGCAAGCCCGACGAGTAGAAGAGTTCGAGCATTGCGTGATCGCGCAACGCTTCCGTCGTGCCGGCTTGCGGCGCGTCCATGAGCTTCATGGCGTCATCGACGGAAAGCGCCTTCGGCAGCGTCTTCTCGCGCTTGGGTGCGCGCACGGTCGCGACGGGATTCGCGGGCATGTCGACGCGCTCGGCGAGCCATCGATAGAACGCGCGCCACGCCGACAGCCGATGCGCGATCGACCGCGACGACAGGCCGCCCGCGTGCGCGCGCACGACCGCGCCGCGAATGTCGGCGGCGGTCAGCGAGTCCAGCGGACGGTCCTTGGCGAGCGCGCGCAGTTCGCTCAGCTCGTGCGTGTAACCGCGCAGCGTGTGCTCGGACAGATGCCGCTGATGCTCCAGCATCGCGAGATATTCGGCGATCACTTCGGCGGCGGCGCGCATGTTCAGTGCGGCAGCAGGCGCGACAGCGCGGCGCTCGCGAGCGCGCCGATCTGCGTGAGGAAATCCGTCGCCATGCCGTCATGGAAGCGGCGCGGATCGGGCGAGCCCATCACCAGCAGACCGAAGCTCGGCGCGTCCGGGCCGGCTTGCGGATCACGCAGCGCGATGAGCGACACGGATTCGATCTTGCGGTCGACGTCCGACGGGCCGTCATCCGGCGCGACCGTCGCCGATGCCGAGTTCGCCACGCCCAGCCAATGCGCCGCCGCGAAGCCGGTATTCGCGCCGCAGTACGGCGCGGCGAGGTTGCTCGTGAAAATGCGGACTTCCTCGCCGACCTGACGCGCGAAATCGGCCTGGCGATACGCTTCGTCGATATCCCACACGCGCAGCGCGGCGTGCGGCACATCGAAGACTTCGCACAAACCTTTGCTGATGGTCGCAGGCAGCGCGTACGGATCGCGCTGCGCGATCACGCGCACCGTCCAGCGATTGAACTTGGTCGAAATGCTGTCGTTCTCGTGGCCGTAGCGCAGCAGTTCGGCGAGACGCCGTTCGAGCTGCTTGTTCTTGTCGCGCAGCATTTCCATCTGGCGTTCCTGCAACGACACGGCCGCCTTGCCGTGCGGATTCGAAAGCCGGATGGAGCCGAGCAGTTCCGCGTGCTCGACGAAGAAATCGGGATTGTCGAGCAGGTAGTCGGCGACTTCGCGTGGATTCATGGTGACGTGTATGCGTTAAACGATGCGATCGAGCTCGATTTCGCCTTCGAAAACCGTTGCGGCCGGGCCGGCCATGAAGAGCGCGGCGGCTTCGTTCTGCGCGCCGTCCCAGGAAATCGTGAGCGTGCCGCCGTGCGTCTCAACGCGCACGGGCGAATCGAGACGGCCGCGGCGGATGCCGGCGGCGACCGCCGCGCACGCGCCCGTGCCGCACGCGAGGGTTTCGCCCGCGCCGCGTTCGTAGACGCGCAGCTTCACCGAATGACGATCGACGATCTGCATGAAGCCCGCGTTGACGCGCTTCGGAAAGCGCGCGTGACGTTCGATGAGCGGGCCTTCGGACAGGACCGGATACGCCTCGACGTCGTCGACGATCTGCACTGCATGCGGATTTCCCATCGACACGACGGAGATCCAGCGAATTTCACCGCTCACGTCGAGCGGCCAGAGCGTGTCGTGGCCTTCGTTGCGGCCTTCGAGCGCGTGCGTGTCGAACGGCACTTGCGGCGGATCGAACACGGGCGTGCTCATGTCGACGACGACCTCGCCGTCTTCCTGCATCGTCAGCGTGATGATGCCGTTCTGCACCTGCACGCGCACCGTCGATGCGTCCGTCAGACGCCGGTCGCGCACGAACTTCACGAAGCAGCGCGCGCCGTTGCCGCAGTGTTCGACTTCGCCGCCATCGCAATTGAAGATGCGGTATTTGAAGTCGACACCGTCGATGGTCGGCTTTTCGACGAGCAGCAGTTGATCCGCGCCCACGCCGAAGTGACGGTTCGCCAGCGCGCGCACCTGATCGGCGGACAGATCGAGCGCCTGCGTGTAGCCGTCGAGCACGACGAAATCGTTGCCCGCGCCCTGCATTTTCGTGAATTTCAGTTTCATGGCCGCTATTGTATGTGAGCCGCGATGCCGCGCCGCTTCGAACTGCTCCTCGCGTCAATAGAAGCTCGGCTCGCCCGGCGGCCGCGTCTTGAAGCGCTTGTGCACCCAATAATATTGCTCCGGCATGTGCGGAATCTGCTCTTCCAGAAACGCGTTCATGCGGCGCGCGTCGGCTTCGTCGTCGCCGGTCGGGTAGTTGTCCCACGGCTTGAAAATCTTCAGCCGATAACCCTTGTAGTTCGGCAACACCTCGCCGATGAACGGCACGACCTGCGCCTTGCCCGTTTTCGCCAGGCGGCCGACGGCGGTGAGCGTGCACGTCGGGATGCCGAAGAACGGCACGAACGTCGAATTGCGCATGCCGTAGTCCATGTCCGCGCCGAGCATCACGGGCTTGCGGTCGCGCAGCCAGCGCAGCACGATGCGCGCGCTGTCGGCGCGGCTCGCCATGTCGGCGCCGAAGCGGGCGCGCTGCTTCTTCGCGAGTTCCTCGATCTGCGGATTCGAAAATGGCTGATACAGCGATCCGCACTGCCGATGCAGCGAATAGTTGAGGAAGATCGAGCCCGCCTCGATGCCGACGAAGTGAAAGCCGAGAAAGAGCGTGGGCGGCAGATCGGGATCGTCGAGATCGACCGCGCTATCCACTTGAATGAGCTTTTCGAGCTTCTTCGCCGAGCCGAACCATTGCACGCTGCGCTCCACGTAACTGCGGATCGCGTGCCGGAAATGCTTCTGGGCGATGTCCTCGCGCTTTTCTTTGGACCACTCGGGAAAACACAACTTCAGATTCGTATGGACAATGCGCTTGCGGCGGCTCGGAATCTGATAGAGCAGCCAGCCGAGAGCGTCGCCGAAACGCGCGGTGATGCCATACGGGATGAGCGCGAGGAATTTGAGAAAGCCGATGGCGAGCGCCACGCCGATGCGGCCTAGCATGACGAACTCCGGCGGGCGGACGAGTGGAGCGGGACCAGGTAAGCCAAAAGGGTCAATTCTGTGAAAACGAGGGAAGCCGGTATAATAGAACCTTCGCCGAGTTAATGGACAACTTGCGGGGCGAAGCAGGCCGAAGTCTTCTTATCTGAAAGAAGCCGGCGGTCTGGAAACATCCGCTAAAGCGTCGCCGCTTCAGACTCCAAAAGAAGACGGCTACGTGAACATCAACCGTACTCTTATTGGAGTCTGAAGCGTGTCGAACGACTACCTCTTTACTTCCGAATCCGTTTCCGAAGGCCACCCGGACAAGGTCGCCGATCAAGTCTCCGACGCCATCCTCGACGCCATCCTGTCGCAGGACAAATACTCGCGCGTCGCGGCGGAAACGCTGTGCAACACCGGTCTCGTCGTCCTCGCGGGCGAAATCACGACCACCGCCAACGTCGATTACATCCAGGTTGCGCGCGACACCATCAAGCGCATCGGCTACGACAACACCGACTTCGGCATCGACTATCGCGGCTGCGCGGTGCTCGTCGCATACGACAAGCAATCGCCGGACATCGCACAAGGCGTGAACAAGGCGCACGACGACAACCTCGACCAGGGCGCGGGCGACCAGGGCCTCATGTTCGGCTACGCGTGCGACGAAACGCCCGAACTGATGCCGCTGCCGATCCACCTTTCGCACCGCCTCGTCGAGCGTCAGGCGAACCTGCGCCGCGACGGCCGTCTGCCGTGGCTGCGTCCGGACGCGAAGTCGCAGGTCACCGTGCGTTACGTCGATGGCCGCGCGCATTCCATCGACACGGTCGTGCTGTCGACGCAACATTCGCCGGACATCGACCTGCCGCAACTGCGCGAAGCGGTGATCGAAGAAGTCATCAAGCCGACGCTGCCCAAGGAACTCATCAAGGGCGACATCAAGTTCCTGGTCAATCCGACGGGCCGTTTCGTCATCGGCGGCCCGCAGGGCGACTGCGGTCTGACGGGCCGCAAGATCATCGTCGATACGTACGGCGGCGCGGCTCCGCACGGCGGCGGCGCGTTCTCGGGCAAGGACCCGTCGAAGGTCGACCGCTCGGCGGCGTATGCCGGCCGTTATGTCGCGAAGAACATCGTCGCGGCCGGTCTCGCTTCGCGCGCGCTGATTCAGGTGTCGTATGCGATCGGCGTCGCACGCCCGACTTCGGTGATGGTCAACACGTTCGGCACGGGCCGCGTGTCGGACGCCGAAATCACGAAGCTCGTTCTCGAGCACTTCGATCTGCGTCCGAAGGGCATCATCCAGATGCTCGATCTGCTGCGCCCGATCTACGAAAAGACGGCAGCTTACGGCCATTTCGGCCGCGAAGAGCCCGAATTCTCGTGGGAAGCCACCGACAAGGCGCTCGCACTCGCGGAAGCCGCGGGCACGGAGCCGGTCGCAAGCGTGGCGTAACGCCATCGGCTGAAAAGGCAGGACAAGAACCGGCAGGCACACCGCCTGCCGGTTTTTTTTGTGCTTGCGCGGCGCGCTTCTTGCGACCGGATCGACGGCATAACCGATCATCAACGGAGCCGACATGCCGTACGACACGCTTCTTTCCCCCGTCAGCATTGGGAATCTGCAACTGCCGAATCGCGTCGTGATGGCGCCGCTCACGCGCAATCGCGCGTCGCAGCCCGGCGATGTTCCCAGCGAGATGAACGCGCACTATTACGCGCAGCGCGCGAGCGCGGGGCTCATCGTGACCGAGGCGACGCAGGTTTCGCGACAGGGCCAGGGTTATGTCGCGACGCCCGGCATCTATTCCGATCCGCAGGAGACTGGCTGGAAGGCCGTCGTCGGTGCGGTGCATGCGCGGCACGGGCGCATCGCGTCGCAGTTGTGGCATGTGGGGCGCGTGTCGCACCGGTCGATTCAGGAAGGCGGCGCGGCACCGGTCGCGCCCTCCGCGATCCGCGCGCGCGATACCCAGGTGTTCGTGAAACACGACGACGGCACCTACGGCATGACCGATGCCGACGAGCCGCGCGCGCTCGACATCGGCGAGCTGCCGGGTATCGTGCTGCAATTCGTCGATGCCGCGCATCGCGCCGAGCGCGCCGGTTTCGACATGGTCGAAGTGCACGCGGCCAATGGCTATCTGCTCCATCAGTTCATGGCGACGGGCACGAACCATCGCACGGACGACTACGGCGGCAGCATCGAGAATCGCGTGCGGTTCGTCATCGACGTGCTGGAGGCGGTCGCGGGCGTGCTCGGCGCGCATCGCGTGGGGATCCGCATATCGCCGAACTTCACGGGATTCGACTTGCACGACGATGAAGGCGAGGCGTCATCGCTCTATCTGGCGCGCGAGTTGAAGCGCATCGGCATCGCGTATCTGCACCTGGCGGAAGGCGACTGGGCCGGCGGCGCGCCGCTGCCGGAAGGCTATCGCCGCGCGCTGCGCGAGGCTTACGACGGCGCGATCATCGTCTGCGGCGAATACACGGCGGACGAAGCGAACGCGCGCATCGAATGCGGCGAAGCCGATGCCGTGGCGTTCGGCCGCGCGTACATCGCAAATCCAGATCTGGTCGAGCGCTTTAAGGCGGACGCGCCGCTCAACACGCCCGACGAGGCGACGTTCTACGGCGGCGGAGAAAAAGGCTATACCGACTATCCGACGCTCGACGAAGCCAGCGGCGGATGAACGGCTCAGCGCACCGCGAACGCGTACCAGCCGGCGCTGCTCGTCGATACGCGTCGCGGACGGCGGCTCGTCAGCGCGGCGGCCTTCGGCTTGGGCGTGGGCGCGCGCAATTGCATCGGACGGCGCAGCAGCGCCCGCAACGACACGCGACGCGAAGCCGCGCGAACGCGCAGATTGAAGAAGAAACCGCGAAACCACGACCGGATGCCGTCTACCGGATGCACGTTTTTCAGTTGCTCGGCGAGCAGTTGCGTGCGGGTGGAGTGATGACGCAGCGCGCGGATCATGCCGCGGCGCGCAGGACGCGCCGCCCGCGAGGCAACGCGCGTAAGTCCGATAGCGATTCGGTGGTTCATGTCAGCGGAGTTGGTCGATTCCGTGAAGGCAGACTCGACGATAGTCGTCTCAAAAATAGCGATCAACGATTCGATTCAACTGTCTTTAGCAAGTTGCACCGAATTGATGCGAATCAATGTACAGGACGCGTATTACCTCGATAAGTCCGCGTTTTCCCTGCTTTTTTATGAAGCGGCTGCTTATTAACGCCTTCTGAATCGTTGCCGCGCGGGCCTTCGGGCGCCGCCGGAATTACAATCGGCGTATTCGCCCCAATTCTGGATATAGCGCCGGCGGCATGAATAAGATCGAAAGCGCCGAAGCCACGAACTGAAATGTCTGATCAAAACCTGCTGAAATCGAAGAAGGAACAGGTTCACGAGCTGCGTCAAAAGGGCTACGTGATCGTTAAAGGACTGGTATCTAAGGAACGCCGCGACGCCATGCGCGAAGTCGCGCGCCAGCAGCTTGCCGAGGCCGCCGCGCCGGTTGAGTTCGAAGCGGACCTGAAATATCCCGGCGCGCCCGATTCGAAAGACGCGCCCGGCGGACACACCGTGCGACGCCTGCTCGACGCCTACGCGCGTCATCCGCTTTTCGCGGAATTCGCGACATCGCCGGAAGTGCGCGGCTGGATGGAGCTGTATTTCGGCGAAGCGCCGTATTTGTCGCGGGCGCATCACAACTGCATGATGACGAAGCACCCGGCATACGGCAGCCTGACGGGATGGCATCGCGACGTGCGCTATTGGGCGTTCGAGCGCGACGATCTCGTGTCCGCGTGGGTCGCGCTCGGAAATGAAACCGTGGAGAACGGCGCGCTGTGGTTCGTGCCGATGTCGCATACGCTGCCGTTCACGTCCGATCGTTTCGACGACGCGAAATTCTTCCGCTCCGATTTGCCCGAGAACGCCGCGCTGATCCGCACGGCGGTGTCGCCGGAACTGGAACCGGGCGATGTCGTGTTTTTCCACTGCAACACGCTGCATTCCGCGGGCAAGAATCTCACCGATCAGGTGAAATTCTCGCTCGTCTTCACGTATCGCGGCGCGAGCAATGCGGCGTTGCCGGGCACGCGTTCGGCGTCGAAACCGGAAGTGCCGCTCGTCTGACGTTAGCGTTTCAGCGTTTCGACGGAATCGCGAGGCCGATCAGCCCCGCGAGCGATGCGACGATCCCGCCCGCGATCAGCCAGATGGTCTTGTTCGTGGGCGACCCGGTGAAGAAGCGCGCGACGTCGTTGGAGAGCGAGTGAAACGCCTGGCCGCCGAAGTACAGCAGCACGACGCCGCCGACAAGCAGCGCAACGGAAATCGCTCGGGTCATAACGTGTTCTCGTATCTGAAAGGCGCGTCAGATTAGCGGTTTCGCGCGGGCGCGTCCACCGCGCTCATGCGGCTCACGCAGCCTGCGCCTGCTCGCGCGTGAACGGCTGAATCTTGCTCAGCAGATCGGCCATCACGTACTGATGATCGCTTCGGCTCGTCCACGCGCCGAGGTTGTATTTGACGCCGGTGTCCGTGTAATCCGTCACCGCGACCCACGGCGCCGACGGCCCATCCTGCACGATGCGCGCATCCTCGCTCATCAGCCTGCGCAATTCCGAAAGCACGTGATCGACCTTCAACCCGTGCTGCGCCTGGAAATTGATCACGACGCGACGGCGGTCGTTGGCGCTGTAGTTCGTGATCGCGTTCGCCCAGATGAGACTGTTCGGCACGAACATGATGATGCCGTCGGCTTTCGTGAGACGCGTCGTGAAGAGACCGATCTCGTTGACCGTGCCGGCCGTCGTTCCCACGCCTTCGATGTAATCGCCCACGCGAAACGGCCGCAGCAGCAGAAGCATCAGGCCGGCCGCGATATTTTGCAGCGTGCCCTGCAGCGCAAGACCGATGGCAAGGCCGGCCGCGCCGAGCACGGTCAGAATGCTGGCCGCGGCGATGCCGAACTTGCCGAGCGCCGCGACGATGGCGACCACGCGTATCGCCCACATCGCGAGACTGGCGAGCACGGGCGTGAGCGTCGCGTCGACGTTGGTGCGGCCGAGCGTGCGGCGCAGCGCGTTCGCGACGGCGTTCGAAATCCACCAGCCGACCGCGAGAATCAGAATGGCCAGCAAAATGTCGATGCCGTATGTCAAGGCGATGGCGCTGAATGAATCGTAAGCGGGACGAAGTCTGTCGATCGGGTCCATGAGTCGTGCTCCTCGGAAACGGAATCTGCATTGGTCCGACAACGCGTTCGATCGTTCCCCGTGCTGGCCAATCGGCCAGTGCCGGATAGCGGAACGGCATCGCAGGCCGTGCGCGCTTAGCCCCGATTGGCTTACCATTGACGCCCTTGGCAGGTTGCGTTCGCACGCGCGGCGCGCGGTACGCATTCTGTCCGTCCCAGTCCGTCCAATTCGCAAACCGCAGAGGAAATCCGTCATGGCCTACGAAGCAGCGTCCGAGCGTTATTCGCAGATGCAATACCGCACTTGCGGCAAGAGCGGCCTGAAGCTGCCCGCGTTGTCGCTGGGCTTGTGGCACAACTTCGGCGATAGCACGCCGATCTCCACGCAACGCGAAATTCTGCGCAGCGCGTTCGATCTTGGCATCACTCACTTCGATCTCGCCAACAACTACGGCCCGCCGTATGGCAGCGCCGAAACGAACTTTGGACGCATCTTCAAAGACGACTTCCGGCCCTATCGCGACGAATTGCTGATCTCGTCGAAAGCCGGCTGGGACATGTGGCCCGGTCCGTACGGCCAGGGCGGCGGCTCGCGTAAATACGTGCTCGCGAGCCTCGATCAGAGCCTGAAGCGCATGGGCCTCGATTACGTCGACATCTTCTATTCGCATCGTTTCGACGCCGACACGCCGCTCGAAGAAACCGCCGGCGCGCTCGCGACCGCGGTGCATTCGGGCAAGGCGCTCTACGTCGGCATCTCGTCGTATTCCGCGACGAAAACGCGCGAAATGGCCAAGCTGCTCGCGGAGCACAAGGTGCCGCTGCTGATCCATCAGCCGTCGTACAACATGCTCAATCGCTGGATCGAAGAGGAATTGCTCGACACGCTCGACGACATCGGCGCGGGCAGCATCGCCTTCACGCCGCTCGCGCAGGGCCTGTTGACGAGCAAGTACCTGAACGGCGTGCCGCAGGATGCGCGCGTGAACAAACCGGGCGGTGGCTCGCTCAAGCAGGAGCATTTGAGCGACGCCAACCTCGCGCACGTGCGCAAGCTCAACGAACTCGCGCAGAAGCGCGGTCAGAGCCTGGCGCAAATGGCGCTCGCGTGGGCGCTGCGCGGCGGCCGCGTGACCTCGGTGCTGATCGGCGCGAGCCGCGCGGAACAGGTCGCGGAAAACGTCGGCGCGCTGAAGAATCTGGAGTTCACGCAGGAAGAACTCGCGGAAATCGATCAGCACGCGCAGGAAGGCGGCATCAACCTGTGGGAAAAGCCTTCGACGGATCAGCGCATCTGACGCGCGCCCGAACCTGTCGCCGAAAGGGTATTTCGGGAAAGGCGCGGCATCCGTTGCTATCATGCGGGCTTGGCGGCTTTTCGGCAGCAAAGCGCGAAAATCGCCGACTCGCGACCGATTTCGCGCCAGTTTAATTGCCGATTTCGCTGCCCTTCCCGGCCCGCACGTTCGCCCACGAGGCGCGCGTGCGCGACGCTGCCGCACGGCGAGGCTCGGACCGCGAAACGACTATCGGGTTAAAATAGCCGATTGCGCCGGGCTGTCCTGTTTTTGCGCGATGTTCACGCGTGGCGCGGCGTGGAACGCTGTCATCGAATCGCGGGTTTCGGATCAATCGGCGACCATCACCATTCGATCGTCCTGCTCGGGCAGCGCAGCGCCCTCGTTGCGCCCTATTAGCGCGCTTTATTCGACGCCGGCCTGGCGTGGCATCGGCCGCGAGCGTCAGAGCGTCACCCGCTTTCGCACAGTTAGAGCACAGTTCAAGAAGCCATGAGCAACCTTAATTCTCAAACCGTTCTGAGCGTCCATCACTGGACCGACACGCTTTTCAGTTTTACCTGCACCCGCGACAGCTCGTTCCGCTTCGAGAACGGCCAATTCACGATGGTAGGGCTCGAAGTCGAGGGCAAGCCGCTCCTGCGCGCTTATAGCCTTGCGAGCGCGAACTACGAAGAGCATCTCGAATTTCTGAGCATCAAGGTTCCCGACGGCCCGCTCACCTCGCGCCTGCAACACCTGAAAGTGGGCGATTCCGTGCTGATCGGCAAAAAGCCGACGGGCACGCTCGTCGCCGACAATCTGCTGCCCGGCAAGACGCTGTGGCTGCTGTCCACCGGCACGGGTCTCGCGCCGTTCATGTCGATCATCAAGGACCCGGACGTCTACGACCGTTACGAGAAGATCGTGCTGACGCATACGTGCCGTTTCGTCGACGAACTCGCGTACAAGGACTTCATCACCGAGCATTTGCCGGCGCACGAGCATATCGGCGAAATCGTGTCGGAAAAGCTCGTGTATTACCCGACCGTCACGCGCGAAGAATTCGCTAACCGCGGCCGGATCACCGATCTGATCGAAACGAAGAAGCTGTTCGCGGATCTTTCGGTCGAGCCGTTCTCGGTTGAAAACGATCGCGTGATGCTCTGCGGCAGCCCGCACATGCTGCGCGACACGCGCGAACTGCTCGACGCGATGGGCTTCCAGGAAGGCAGCAACAACCATCCGGGCCACTACGTCGTGGAAAAGGCGTTCGTCGGCTGATCGATTGAGACGGCGCGTTCGCATAAATCGGAGCTTCGCGCTCCGGTTTTTTTTCGTCTGCGCGAGAAGGGGCGCGCGCAAGCCGCTGTTACAAATCGGATGGTAACGGTAGGTGTTTTTCTTACGCATTGTGTGCGTCCGACTTGCCAAGCGACATGAGGTTCGCCTGCCGAAGCCCCGCCAGACATGGATTTATAATAATTTTGAGATATCATGCGTTTACTTTTCGATGGCGCATGACGTGAGCAAAGTCCGTCGTCGATGTTACAGAGTGTAAATTCAGTTACGCCGCTCGTGAGACAACCGAGGACGTAGCTCCAGTTGCGCTCAAAGCGAGGATAGTGAATGAATCCGTCGGCCACGATCACGCTCGATGAGAGCCCGATTCGCCGCGCCCCGTTGCGCGGGGTTCCGTCACCGGCGCCGGAATGCTCCGGCGAGCCGTTCGCCTCACCCTGGTCGGCGCTGATCGACGCCAAGCTCAACGGCGATCGGCAGATTCAGCGTCTTACCGCGCGCGTGCAGGAACTCGCCGCGCTGCTCGCCGCGACCGAAGAACGTGCGCGCCGGGCGCTCGCGCAGGATCTCCACGACGAAACCGGCGCGGCGCTTACCGTTGTCAATCTCGCGCTCGCACGCGCCGAACACTGGATTCCCGCCGATGCGCCCGCCGCGCTTGGCGATGCGCTACATCAGGCGCGTGCCGCGCTCGCGGATGTCTGCGAGACGAGTCATCGAATCGTCGAAGGGTTGCAGACGCCTGCGTTCGACGCGGGTTTCGCCGCCGCGCTCGCGGAATGGATCGCGAGTTTCGGCACGCGTTCTGCGATCGCCGTCGACTTTTCCTGTTCCACCGATGCGCGTCTGGACCGCATGTCGCACGACATGTCGCTCGCGCTCTTTCGCGTGATGCAAGAGGCGCTCGGTAACGTCGCGCGCCACGCGCAGGCCGCGCACGCGCGCGTGTCCGTTTCCACCGATGCTCAAGGCGTGCTCCTGCTCGTGGAGGACGACGGCGTCGGAATTGGCGCGGCGGCGCGTCGCAAGAGCGGACGTTTCGGCTTGTCGGGCATGCGCGCGCGCTGCGAGGCGCTCGGCGGCAATGTGCGCGTCGCGGCGGCGAAGCCCGCCGGAACCAACGTGCGCGCGCGTCTGCCGTGGGCTGCGGCGCGTCCCGGCCTGTTCGCCTCCGGCGTGCCGCACCTGTTCAGCGCCTGAGGCCGCGAGCGATGCTCAAAATCCTGCTCGCCGACGATCACGCCATCGTGCGCCGGGGCGTCGCGCAATTGCTGCTCGAGCGCGGCGTCGCGTCGGAGGTATCGGAAGCGGAAACCGGCGTGCAGGCGCTTACGCTCGCCGCCCGCCGTCCGCTCGATGTCGCGTTGCTCGATATCTCGTTGCCCGATGTCAACGGCCTCGACGTGCTGAAGCGTCTCAAGCGCGAGAGTCCGCGTCTGCCGGTGCTGATGTTTTCGATGTATCGCGAAGATCAATACGCGGTGCGCGCGCTGAAGGCGGGCGCGTCGGGCTATCTCTCGAAGACGGCGGATCCGGCGCTGATGATCGGCGCAATTCAGCAAGTGGCCGCCGGCCGCAAGTACGTGAGCGCGGAAATGGCCGAGGCGCTCGCGACGTACGTCTCGCTCGACACGGACCGATTGCCGCACGAAAAGCTTTCGGATCGCGAATATCAGACGCTTTGCATGCTGGCGTCGGGAAAGCGACTCACGGACATCGCGCACGCTTTATCTCTTTCAGTTAAAACTGTGAGCGTTTATCGCGCGCGGTTGCTGGAGAAGATGAAGCTCGCGAACAATGCCGAGCTAACATTCTACGTGATGAGCAACCGTCTCGTCGACATGAATCCCGCCATCGCCGGCTAGTTATTTATCTTGTGTAAGATAAATACGGCCGGATCGTAAAAAATCGCCGCAAGAGTGCGTTACTTATCCAGCGATAGGCCATTCTCGAGTCTCCGATAAAATTGCGGGTTTTCCCGCAGCAGGGGCGCCCGCGCGCGCCAGAAGGAGACTCATCGCAATGTCGTTGTTCCGCAAGAAAAACATCGAGCACATGCTGGCCGGCGCGCACAGCACGTCGCTCAAGAAGACGCTCGGCGCTCTCGATCTGACGTTCCTCGGGATCGGCGCCATCATCGGCACGGGGATTTTCGTGCTGACCGGCACCGGCGCCGTTCAGGCCGGCCCGGCGCTCATGGTTTCATTCATCGTCGCGGCGATCGCGTGCTGTTTCGCCGCTCTCGCCTACGCCGAATTTTCATCGACGATTCCCGTCGCCGGTTCCATCTACGCGTATTCGTACGCGACGCTCGGCGAGCTCGCCGCGTGGGTCATCGGCTGGGATCTGATGCTCGAATACGGGCTCGCGACGTCCGCCGTGTCGGTCGGCTGGTCGGGCTATCTGCAATCGCTGCTCGCGGGCTTCGGCATTTCGCTGCCGACGGCGCTCACTGCCGCGCCGGGCGCGCTGCCCGGCCACGTCACGTTCTTCAACCTGCCCGCGTTCCTCGTGATGATGGCGATCACGTCGCTGCTGTCGGTCGGCGTGAAGGAATCGACGCGCGTGAACAACATCATGGTCGGGATCAAGGTGACCGTCGTGCTGCTCGTGATCGCAGTCGGCGTGTTCCACGTCAAGCCGGCGAACTGGCATCCGTTCATGCCGAACGGCTGGTCCGGCGTGTTCGGCGCGGCGGCGGTGATGTTCTTCGCGTTCATCGGTTTCGATTCGGTGTCGTCGGCTGCGGAGGAAGTGAAGAATCCGAAGCGCGATCTGCCGATCGGCATCATTTCGTCGCTCGCGGTGTGCGCGGTGCTGTACGTGGCGGTCGCGGCCGTCGTGACCGGCATCGTGCCGGCGGCGCAGTTCGCGAACAATCCGCATCCGGTGTCGTTCGCGCTGCAGGTCGCGGGACAAAACTGGGTCGCGGGCTTCATCGATCTGGGCGCAGTGCTCGGCATGCTCACCGTGATTCTCGTGATGAGCTATGGCCAGACGCGCATCATCTACGCGATGTCGCGCGACGGCCTCCTGCCCGCGCGGCTTTCGAAAGTGCATCCGCGCTACGCGACGCCGTTCCTCACGACGTGGATCGTCGGCATCTTCTTCGGCCTGATCGGCGCGCTCGTGCCGCTCAACGTGCTTGCCGAGCTGATCAACATCGGCACGCTCGCCGCGTTCTCGATGGTTTCCATCGCCGTGCTGATCCTGCGCCGCACGCATCCGGACCTGCCGCGCGCGTTCCGTTGCCCGGGCGTGCCGGTCGTGCCGGTACTCGCGGTGGCGTCGTGCCTGTTCCTGATGATGAACCTTCAGCCGATGACGTGGATCGCGTTCGCGGTGTGGCTCGTGATCGGCCTCGCGATCTACTTCGTGTATTCGCGCCGCCATTCCGTGCTCGGGCGCGCGCCGCTCGAAGCGCGTGAGCAGCGCGAAACCGTGACGCACTGAACGCGTTCTTCTTACGCCGAAGCGCCGCCCCCGAGGCGGCGCTTTGCTTTTGCAGCCGATCAACCGCGACTTTGGGACGGACGTTCGCGCGGATAGCGACGCCCGCCGTTTTGTGTTTTACTCATTGGCACAATCACATAACACCCATTCCGGCTGAACGCTCGCGGCGGCAGATGGCAGGTGCGTGGCGTGAAGCTGGTTCCATCCCCGAAGGAGACAGTGAAAATGGCGCTCAGCATCAGCCTGACGGTCAACGGGAAGCCCGTGACCGCCACCGTCGAACCGCATCTTCTGCTCGTCCAGTTTCTCCGCGATCAACTCAGGCTCACCGGCACGCATATCGGCTGCGATACCGCGCAATGCGGCGCGTGCACCGTCCATCTCGACGGCCGCGCGATCAAGTCGTGCAACATCCTCGCCGCGCAGGCGGACGGCATGGACGTGACGACGATCGAAGGCATGGCGAAAGACGGCCAGCTTCATCCGATGCAGGCGGCCTTCAAGGAGTGTCATGGCCTGCAATGCGGTTTCTGCACGCCGGGCATGGTGATGAGCGCGAGCGCGCTGGCGGCGCAATCGCCGAATCTCTCGGAAGAAGACGTGCGCGAGCAGCTCGACGGCAATTTGTGCCGCTGCACGGGCTATCACAACATCGTCAAGGCGGTTTTGCAGGGCGCGCAGAACATGAAAGCCGGCGCCTGATTCCGCGTCAGTCCACATTCCCACACGATGTATCGCGCCTTTCACCAAGGAGACCGCGATGAATGCCCCTGAGCAACAGAAACTGATCGGCGCCGGTGTGAAACGCAAGGAAGACTATCGATTCCTGACGGGCGCGGGCCAGTACACCGACGACGTCGTCATGCCGCAGCAAAGCTACGGCGTGTTCCTGCGCTCGCCGCACGCGCACGCGAAGATCGCGCGCATCGACACCGCGGCGGCGCTGAAGTCGCCGGGCGTGATCGGCATTTTCACCGGCAAGGATATGGCCGGGGAGAACGTCGGCGGACTGCCGTGCGGCTGGCTCATCCACAGCACGGACGGCTCGCCGATGCACGAGCCGCCGCATCCCGTCATCGCGCACGACAAGGTGCTGCATGTGGGCGATCAGGTCGCGCTCGTCGTCGCGGAATCGGTGAAAGAGGCAAAGGACGCGCTCGAACTCATCGAAGTCGATTACGACGAACTGCCTGCAACCGTCGATACCGCGAGCGCCTCCGACGCCGGCCAGCCGCTCGTGCACGACAGCGTGCCGAACAACGTCTGCTATAACTGGGGCCACGGCGACAAGGCCGCGACCGACGCCGCATTCGCGAAAGCCGCGCACGTCACGACGCTCGATATCGTGAACCAGCGCCTCGTGCCGAACGCGATCGAGCCGCGCGCCGTCAACGCGAGCTATTCGAAGCACGACGAGAGCTATACGGTCTACGTCGCGAATCAGAATCCGCATGTCGAACGTCTTTTGATGGCGGCGTTCGTGCTGTCGCTGCCGGAGTCGAAGCTGCGCGTGATCGCGCCGGATGTCGGCGGCGGCTTCGGCTCGAAGATCTTCCTGTATCCGGAAGATGTCGCGCTGACGTGGGCATCGAAGAAAGTCGGGCGTCCGATCAAGTGGGCAGCCGAGCGCTCCGAAGCCTTTCTCTCCGATGCGCACGGCCGCGATCACGTGACCAAAGCCGAACTCGCGCTCGACAACGACGGCAAGTTCCTCGCCATGCGCGTGCACACGACGGCGAACATGGGTGCCTATCTGTCGACGTTCGCATCGTCGATCCCGACCGTGCTCTACGCGACGCTGCTCGCCGGCCAGTACACGACGCCCGCGATCTACGCCGAAGTCAAAGCGGTCTTCACGAACACCGTGCCCGTCGATGCCTATCGCGGCGCGGGCCGTCCGGAAGCGACGTATGTCGTCGAGCGGCTCGTCGAAACGGCGGCGCGCGAGATGAACATCGATCCGGTCGAGTTGCGGCGGCGCAATTTCATCCGCGAGTTTCCGTATGCGACGCCGGTCGGTCTCACCTACGACACCGGCGATTACGACGCGTGCCTGAATCGCGCGCTGGAACTCGCGGACGTCGCGGGCTTCGCAAAACGCCGCGACGAATCGAAGCAGAAGGGCAAGCTGCGCGGCATCGGCTACTCGTGCTACATCGAGGCGTGCGGGCTCGCGCCGTCGAACGTGGCGGGTGCGCTCGGCGCGCGCGCGGGTCTCTTCGAAGCGGGCGAAGTGCGCGTGCATCCGACCGGCTCGGTCACCGTCTTCACAGGCTCGCACAGTCACGGCCAGGGGCACGAAACGACCTTCGCGCAAGTGGTCGCGGACCGGCTCGGCATCGCGATCGAAAACGTCGAAGTCATTCACGGCGATACCGGGCGTATTCCGTTCGGCATGGGCACGTATGGATCGCGGTCGATCTCCGTCGGCGGCTCGGCGATCATGAAGGCGCTCGACAAGGTCGAAGCGAAGGCGAAGAAAATCGCCGCGCATCTGCTGGAAGCGTCGGCGGAGGACATCGAGTTCAAGAACGGCGTGTTCAGCGTCGTGGGCACGGACCGCACGAAGAGCTTCGTCGACGTATCGCTCGCCGCTTACGTGCCGCACAACTTCCCGCTCGAAACGATGGAGCCGGGCCTCAACGAAAACGCGTTCTACGATCCGACCAACTTCACCTATCCGTCGGGCGCGTACGTGTGCGAAGTCGAAGTCGATCAGGACACCGGCGAAACGCGCATCCAGAAGTTCACCGCCGTCGATGACTTCGGCAACGTCATCAACCCGATGATCGTCGAAGGGCAAGTGCATGGCGGGCTCGGGCAAGGCATCGGCCAGGCGATGCTCGAACGCTGCGTGTACGACGACAGCACCGGCCAGTTGCTCTCCGGCTCGTACATGGATTACGCGATGCCGCACGCGAGCGACCTGCCGAGCTTCACGGTGGAGACCGCGAAGGGCACGCCATGCACGCACAATCCGCTCGGCGTGAAGGGCTGCGGCGAAGCGGGCGCGATCGGTTCGCCGCCGGCTGTCATCAACGCGATTCTCGATGCGCTGGCACCGCTCGGCGTGAAGGATTTGCAGATGCCCGCGACGCCGCATCGCGTGTGGACCGCCATGCAGAACGCTCAACGCGCCTGAGGAGGCCGACGACATGTACTCATTCGACTATCAGAAAGCCGACGAAGCGAAAGCGGCCGTCGCGGCGTTGAGCGCGAACGGCGACGCCAAGTTCCTCGCGGGCGGGCAAAGCCTCTTGCCGACGATGCGCCTGCGTCTTGCGCAACCATCGGCGCTCGTGGACGTGACGCGCATCGCGTCGATGAAAAACGTCACGCTCGATGGCGACAAGCTCACGATCGGCGGCGCGGTGTCTCATGCGGCGGTCGCATCGAACGCCGATGTGCAGCGCGCGCTGCCGGCTCTCGCGGATCTCGCGAGCCGCATCGGCGACAGGCAGGTGCGCGAGCGCGGCACGATCGGCGGTTCGCTCGCCAACGACGATCCGGCGGCGTGCTATCCAAGCGCCGTGCTCGCGCTGAACGCGACGGTCGTGACGGACAGACGGCGCATCGCGGCGGACGACTTTTTCATCGACATGTACACGACCGCGCTCGAACCCGACGAACTCATCACGGCGGTCGAGTTTCCGCTGGCCGAGCGCGCGGGTTACGAGAAGTTTCGCAATCCCGCGTCGCACTTCGCGCTCGTCGGCGTGTTCGTCGCGAAGTTCAAGGACGGCGTGCGAGTTGGTGTGACGGGCGCGGCGCCTTCCGTGTTCCGTCCGGCCGATCTCGAAGCGGCGCTGTCCAAGGACTTCTCGGTGGCATCGGCGCGCGGCGTGAAGATCGCGCCCGACGAACTGAACTCGGACATGCACGCGAGCGCCGAATATCGCGCGCATCTGATTCCGGTGCTCGCCGGCCGCGCGATCGAGCGCGCGATGTCGTTGTAGCCCGCGATGCCGGATCAGGAGCCGCAAACCATCGACGAGACCCTCGCGCGCTTGCGCGGGCAGCGGTACTTCGCGAACCGCGAGCTCGCGACGGCGCTCTTTCTCGCGCTGAAGATGCAGCGTCCGCTCTTCCTCGAAGGCGAGCCGGGCGTCGGCAAGACCGAGCTCGCGAAAGCGGCGGCGGGCCTGTGCGGTACGACGCTCTTGCGCCTGCAATGCTACGAAGGGCTCGACACGGCGAGCGCGCTGTACGAGTGGGACTATCCGCGGCAGATCATGGCGCTGCGGCTCGCGGAGGCGTCGGGCGAAACGCCGTCGAACGATTCGCTGTATCGCGGCGAATTCTTGCTCAAGCGTCCGCTGCTGCAGGCGTTGTTGCCCGATGCCGCGAATCCCGACGCGCGCCGCGTGTTGCTGATCGACGAAATCGATCGCGCCGACGAGCCGTTCGAAGCGTTTCTGCTCGAACTGTTGTCGGACTTCCAGGTATCGATTCCCGAGTACGGCACGGTGCGCGCGGCGCGGCCGCCGCTCGTCGTGATGACGTCGAACCGCACGCGCGAAGTTCACGATGCGCTCAAGCGCCGCTGTCTCTATCAGTGGATCGGCTATCCGGAACGCGATGTCGAACTGGCGATCGTCGCGGCGCGCGCGCCGGAAGCGGGCAGCGCGTTGCAGGCGAGGGCGGTCGCGTTCGTGCAGCGCCTCCGCACGCTCGATCTGTTCAAGGCGCCGGGCGTCGCGGAAACGATCGACTGGTGCCGCGCGCTCGCGGCGTTGTCGGTGACGGAGCTCGATCCGCAATCTGTACGGGACACGCTCGGCGTGCTCTTGAAGTATCAGGACGATCTCGCGCGCATGGACGCCGACACGCTCGCGCAATGCCTTTCGGCGCCGCAATGACGACGACGATGGAACCGTTCGCCCGCAACGTCGTGCATTTCGTGAGGCTTCTGCGCGGCGCGGGGCTCGGCATGTCGCCGGCGCATGCGGTCGATGCGCTCGACGCGCTGCGTTTCGTCGATCTGAGCCGCCGCGACGATGTGCGCGCGACGCTCGCGTGCCTGCTCGTCCACGCGCGCGACGAACGCGATATCTTCGATGCCGCGTTCGATCTCTTCTGGCGCGATCCCGACTGGGAAGGCAAGCTGCGCGCGCTCTTGCTGCCGAAGGTGAAGAGCGGCATGCCGCCGCCGAAACGCAATAACCGTCTCGCCGATGCATTGGCGACGCGCGCGGCGGCATCGAAGGCGCGCGAGGCGGAATCGAAGCCCGAAGAAACGCATGCGCGCATCACGTTCAGTTCGCAGGAACGCCTGAGTCACCGCGATTTCGACACGCTCCGCGCCGACGAATGGCGCACGCTGCGGCATCAGATTCGCGCGCACCGGATGCCGCTCGCGACCGAGCCGACGCGCAGGCTGAAGGCGGCATCGCGCGGCACGCACGCCGATCTCAAAGCGAGCGCACGCCATGCCGTGCGCTCGGGCGGCGACTGGACCGTGTGGAAATATCGCGCGGCGGTGGAGCGCAGGCCGCCGCTCGTCTTGCTGCTCGACATCTCCGGCTCGATGAGCGCGTATTCGCGCGCCGTGCTCTACTTCTGTCACGCGCTATTGCAGTCGCGCGAGCGTCTGCAAGTGTTTCTGTTCGGTACGCGCCTCACGAGCGCGACACGCGCGTTGCGCGAACGCGATCCCGACGTCGCCATCGCCACGCTAGGGCAGAACGTCGCGGACTGGTCGGGCGGCACGCGCATCGGCGCGACGCTCGCGGAGTTCAATCGACGCTGGGCGCGCCGCGTGCTGTCGGGGCGGGCGACGGTGCTGCTCGTCACCGATGGCCTCGACCACGAAGCCATCGACGTGCTCGACGCGGAAATGCAAAGGCTCAGACGTTTCGCGCACCGGCTCGTGTGGCTCAACCCGCTGTTGCGCTTCCCCGATTTCACGCCGCGCGCGCGAGGCGTGCAGGCGATCCTGCCGCACGTCGATGCGATGCTCGCGGCGCACAACCTCGACAGCCTGCGCGCCGTCGGGCCGGAGCTGGCCGCGCTGTCACGGCACACAGGAGACACGAAATGGAACTGACCGAGACTCACACTTTGCCGGTGCCGCAGGCGCGCGCGTGGGAAGCGCTGAACGACACGTCGATCCTGAAGGCGTGCATACCCGGCTGCGACAGCATCGACGCCGACGGCGACAATGCGTACAACGTCGCGATGACGGCGGCGGTCGGTCCGGTGAAGGCGCGCTTCAAGGGACGCATGGAGCTGACGAACATCGACGCGCCGCATACCTATACGATCGTGTTCGAAGGGCAGGGCGGCGCGGCGGGCTTCAGCAAGGGCAGCGCGACCGTCAACCTCGAACCCGGCGACGAAGCCGACACGACAAAGCTCAGCTACAGCGCGAACGCGCAAGTGGGCGGCAAGCTCGCGCAAATCGGCTCGCGGCTCGTCGACGGCGCGGCGCGTAAGATTGCGGGAGAATTTTTCAAGCGGTTCAGCGCGCAGTTGCAGGGCGGGCAGGAATCACCGGATGTGGCCGCCGATGACGAAAACGGCGGCGAAGAGAAAGGAAAGAAATCATGGACAGCGTGGATCTCGAAGTCCTGAAAAACAGCGCGAAATGGCTCGAAGAGGGACATCGCGTGCTGCTCGTGACGGTCGTGAAGACGTGGGGCTCGTCGCCGAGACCCGAAGGCGCGATGCTCGCCGTGCGTGACGATGGCCACGTCGTCGGCTCGGTGTCGGGCGGATGTATCGAAGACGATCTGATCGATCGCGTGCGGCAGCGGGGCATCGAGCAGACCAAGCCGGAAGCGGTGAAGTACGGCATCAGCGCCGAAGAGGCGCATCGGTTCGGCTTGCCGTGCGGCGGCACGATCCAGCTCGTGCTGGAGCCTTTGACGATGGCGAGCGGCATCGCGCAACTGTGCGCGGCGGTGGAGAGCGGCAGGCTCGTCGCGCGCACGCTCGACATGGCGACGGGCGCGGCGCGCCTTGAACCCGCGCAGGCCACCGACGGCGTGCTCTTCGACGACGAGCGTCTCCTTACGATCCACGGCCCGCGTTACCGGATGCTCGTGATCGGCGCGGGGCAGTTGTCGCGCTATCTTTGCAGCATCGCGGTCGGGCTGGATTATCAGGTGACCGTGTGCGATCCGCGCGAAGAGTACACGGAAGAGTGGAGCGTGCCGGGCACGACGATCGTGCGCACCATGCCCGACGACACCGTGATGGACATGAAGCTCGACGAACGCTGTGCCGTGATCGCGCTCACGCACGATCCGAAGCTCGACGATCTCGCGCTGATGGAAGCGTTGAAGACGCCCGCGTTCTACGTCGGCGCGCTCGGTTCGCGGCGCAATAACGCGGCGCGGCGTGAACGGCTGAAGGAGTTCGATCTGAGCGAAGCCGAGCTCGCGCGACTGCACGGGCCGGTGGGAATTTATATCGGTAGCCGGACGCCGCCGGAAATCGCCGTGTCGATTCTGGCGGAAGTGACGGCGGCGAAGAACGGCGTGTCGTTGCCCGAACTGCTCCAGGTGGAAGGCGCGAAGGCGGCGCGCGAGGTCGCGGGGAAGGGCGAAGTCTGCGGCGTCTAAAAATTACAGATTGCTGACGAAAGCGGTTCGCGGGCAGGCAGCGGCTATATAATAATCGTTCTCATTTGCGTGGTCGGCTTCGGCTGACGCGCGGTCCGATTTCTTCTCCGCTCGAAGTTTTCATCGCATGCCCGGCAAGTTCTTGACCGGTGATGAAAGGCGCGCAGCCGCTCGCGCCGATGCATCGCCATCTACATCGCACACTAATCGCGCGTCCGCGAACACGCTGCGCCTGTGGTCGATCGTGCATCGCTGGACGAGCCTCGTCTGCACGGCGTTCATGTTGCTGCTGTGTCTCACGGGCTTGCCGCTCGTGTTCGGCCACGAACTGGACATCCTCACCGGCGATGCGATCGAAGCGCCCGCGCTCGGCGCATCGCAGGCAAATGCGCGTGCGGGCTACGACGCGGTGTTGCGCGCGGCGCTCGCGGAACATCCGGGCCACGTGCCGCAATACATGATCTGGGAGCCGGACGATCCGCTTCTGCCGGTCGTCGTCACCGCGCCGCGCGCCGACACGCCGCCCGACGACACGCTCAGCACGACCGTCGACGCGCGCACCGCGCAACCGCTCGGCATGCCGCCGGGTAAAGGCTCGCTGAAGTTCGTGCTGCTGAAGTTGCACGTCGACATGTTCGCGGGCCTCTTCGGCAAGCTCTTTCTCGGCGCGATGGGCGTGGTGTTTCTCGCGGCGATCGTGTCTGGCGTCGTCGTCTATCTGCCGTTCTGGCGCAAGGTCGGGCTCGGGCGCGTGCGGCTGAAGAAGAGGCGGCGCGTCGTGTGGCTCGACTGGCATAACGCGATCGGCATGTTGACGCTCGTGTGGGCGCTGCTCGTCGGCGCGACGGGATCGATCAACACGCTCGCCGATCTCATGCTCGAAGCCTGGCGCAACGATCAGCTCGCGCAGATGGTCGCGCCGTATCGGGACACGCCGCCGGTCGTCGTGCGCGCTTCCGTCGACGATGCCGTGAAGACCGCGCAACGCGTCGCGCCGGAGATGATTCCGTCGTTCGTCGCGTTTCCGGGGACGCGCTTTGCGAGTCCGCATCACTATGCCGTGTGGATGCGCGGCGACGGCATTCTGACGACGCGGATCATGCGGCCCGTGCTCGTGGATGCATCGACGGGCGCGCTCACGGAGTCACGCGAATTGCCGTGGTATCTGAAGGTGCTGCTCGGCTCGCAGCCGCTGCATTTCGGAGACTTCGGCGGGATGCCGCTCAAGATCTTCTGGGCGGCGTTCGACGTGCTGACGATCGTCGTGCTCGGCAGCGGGCTTTATCTTTGGGTGACGCGGCGTAATCCGCGAGAGGGGAAGGGCCGCGCAAGCGGCGGCGGCCCTTAGCTGATCGCCCGATCGCTCAAACCAACCCGCAAACCACCGCCGCAATCAACGACGCCGCCACGATCACCACGCCCGCCGTGCGCTTCTTGTTCAGCTCGGTCCACAGCAGCACGCCAGTCAGCGACAGCAAAATGATGCTGCCCGCGAACGTATCGATGAGCAGCACCCAGCCCACGCTCAGGCCCACGCCCTTGTGCAGGTTGGTCATCATGGCGAGGAAGGTGTTCTCGGTGCGCTTCACCGACACGAAGTTGTTGCCGACCCAGTACTCGGCCATCACGCTGCCGCCCGGCGACGCCACCATCACCGACCATTGCTCCGGCTGCATCGTGCTCTTGTCGCCCCAGCCGACCGGATGCGCCGGTTCCTTGCGCGCGCGTCCGAGATTGCCGTCGATCTTCAGTTCCTTCTTGAGCCACATGCCCATGTCGCGCGGCGTATTGAAGCCTTCGGCGGGCAATGGCATCTGCATCTGCAAAACCTGCGGCTCGCCGGTCGAAATGCGCAGCGGCGGCGCGCGATGATTCAGCAGAAAGCCCGTCGCGCCGAAGAGCAAGCCCAGGAGCGCGCCCCATAGGCCGATCCAGCCATGCACCTTGCGCAGCCACTTCAAAAAGGTCGAGCGGCGCGAGCGATTCTTGCGGACGAACTGCTCGGCATCGTCGATAAGGCGCCCGTGCGGACGATATTGCGTCGAGCCGCTCGTTGCGGACGTTTGCGGATTGAGAGTCTCAGGCGCGTTCACGCGTCTCTCCAGAATTCGGGCGTTGGCAGACAAAGCCGCGCCCCGACCGGCTGGACGCGCACATGCGCGCAGCAATCGATAGAACGCGGACAAATGAGAATTGTTATCATTACACGTCGAAAAGCGCTTTTCAACGCTTTGCGATCGGCTGACAGTCCGCGAATGTCACAAAAAATTTCAGACGGGCCAGAGTGGGCCTTCCTGCATCGCGCCGACCTGCTCGCGCAATTCGAGGATGCGGTCTTCCCAGTAACGCTGCGTGTTGAACCACGGAAAGGCAGCGGGGAACGCGGGGTCGTTCCAGCGGCGCGCGAGCCACGCCGAATAATGGATCAGCCGCAGCGTGCGCAATGCTTCGATCAGATGCATCTCGCGCGGATCGAATTCGCAGAAATCTTCGTAGCCCGCGAGCAGATCGGTCAGCGCGCGCGATGCATCCGCGCGTCCGGCCGGAAGCAGCAGCCATAGATCCTGAATGGCCGGTCCCATGCGGCTGTCGTCGAAATCGACGAAATGCGGGCCCGCGTCCGTCCACAGCACGTTGCTCGGATGACAGTCGCCGTGCAGACGCAACTGCCGCACATCGCCGGCGCGCTCGAAGCATCGGGCGACGCCTTCGAGCGCCATCGCGACGACCGTTTCCCACGCTTCGCGCACATCGGCGGGAACGAAGCCGTGCGTCAGCAGGAAGTCGCGCGGTTCGCGGCCGAACGTGTCGATATCGAGCGTCGGCCGTTCACGATACGGCTCGATCGCGCCTACCGCGTGAATGCGCCCGATGAAGCGCCCGAGCCATTCGAGCGTATCGCTGCGATCGAGATCGGGCGCGCGTCCGCCGCGCCGCTCGAACACGGAAAACCGGAAGCCGTCGAATTCATGCAGCGTCGCGCCTTCAAGCACGCGTGCGGCGACCGCCGGGATCTCGCGCGCGACGAGGCTCGCGACGAATGCGTGTTCTTCGAGAATCGCCGCATTCGACCATCGGTTCGGCCGATAAAACTTCGCGACGACCGGCGCGCCATCTTCGACGCCGACCTGATACACGCGGTTTTCGTAGCTGTTGAGCGGCAGCAGGCGCCCATCGGTGCGCGCGCCCGTGGGCATCAGCACGCGGTCGAGCGCGTCGAGCACGCGCTCGGGCGTGAGGCCGGCGAAGGGCGGCGCGTCATCGGCGGGCGCACTTTGGGAATCGGGATGGATCGGGTTCATCCCGGCATTGTGCCGCAATGCGGCGCGTCGCTTCTCAGTGAACGACCGTGTTCGACGGGCGCACGACATCGCCCGTATCGATCAGGTCTTCCAGAAAGAACGGCTCCGTATTGAGCAGTTTGGTGACGCCGGGCTCGCCCGCATACCACGCGACCATTGCCATGTCGCCGAGAATACGCATGACGATGCCGCGCGCACCTTGAGGCACGGCAATATGCACAGAGCGGACAATCGAACCGATTTGCATGATGAATCCCCGTTTCAGCGCCGGCTGGGAATAAAACGCCGGTCATATATTTTCACCAAGCACAGGCTTTTGACGGCTCGTGCACCAGACAATCGCCGCGTCATTGTTGCGCGAAGCGCGACACGCGCGGCTTTCGTTGAACGATTGTGCTCTTACTTTAGCGCATCGCGGCGCGTCGGCGCGACGCCAATCGCCGCGTTATGTTGCCGATCGCAGACGACTCGCAGTAATTACTGGTGATCGTCGCCGAGATGCATCCGTCGCATTAGGCAAAACCCTTAGCTTCGGAGTATCGTCGTAAGTTTTTCAGCGGAGACTTCATTCGTGGATGCTAACGCAGACCGGGCCACCGATACCGCAACGTATCTCGAACGCGGTTCGCGCGCTTACTGGCGTGCCTCGCTCGCGCTGCTGTTCGCCGGTTATGCGACGTTTTCGCTGCTGTATTGCGTGCAGCCGCTGCTTCCGGAGTTCACCAAGGCGTTCGGCGTGAGTCCGGCGGTCAGCGCGCTCGCGGTGTCGGCGAGCACGGCGGCGCTGGCGATCGCGATCTTCATCGCGGGATTCGTCTCGGAAAGCTGGAGCCGTCACCGGCTGATGACGCTTTCACTGCTGGCGTCGTCGGTGTTGACAGTGATTGCCGCGTTGCTGCCGAGCTGGCACGCGCTGCTCGTCGTGCGTGCGCTCGAAGGCTTTGCGCTCGGCGGCGTGCCCGCGGTCGCGATGGCGTATCTCGCCGAGGAAGTGCATCCCGAAGGGCTCGGCCTCGCGATGGGGCTGTATGTCGGCGGGACGGCCATCGGCGGGATGGCGGGGCGTGTCATCAGCGGCGTGCTCGCGGATTTCTTCGGCTGGCGCGTCGCGATCGGCGGAATCGGGCTTCTCGGTTTGCTCGCCACGCTCGCGTTTCGCTCGCTGCTGCCGCCATCGCGACGTTTCAAGCCACGGCGCGGCGTCGGCTTCGCGCATCATCGGCGCTCGCTTGCCGGGCATCTGCGGCATCGCGGCTTGCCGTTTCTCTTCGTCATCGGCTTCGTGCTGATGGGCAGCTTCGTCACGCTCTACAACTACGTCGGGTATCGGCTGCTGGGCGCGCCGTTTCATCTCAATCAGACGCAGATCGGCGCGATCTTCACGGTGTACTTGACGGGCGTCGTCGCGTCGCCGTGGTCCGGCAAGATGGCCGATGCCTTCGGCCGCGGCCGCGTGCTGATCGCGAGCCTCGCGCTGATGATGCTCGGCATCGCGCTGACCTTGTCGAACGCGCTGCCGGTGATCATCGCGGGCATCGCGTGTCTGACGTTCGGCTTCTTCGCGGGGCATTCGGTCGCGAGCGGCTGGGTCGGTCGTCTCGCCGCACAGGCGAAAGGCCAGGCGGCGGCGCTCTATCTGCTCGCGTATTACATCGGATCGAGTCTGATCGGATCGTATGGCGGCCACTTCTGGACCGCGTTCGGCTGGGCGGGCGTGGCCGGGTTGATCGGCGCGCTGCTGGTCGTCGGAATCGCAGGCGCCGCATATCTGAACAAGCGCGAGCGCGCTACCGCTCAGTGAGATTCGAAAGCCGAATGAAATAAGACGGTACTAAGGGTTATTCCGTGTCTGCTTAAAAGTCGGTGCGTGTAAGCCCTTGTCATGCAAGGCTTTTGTACGTCGTCGTGGTTCGCCCTCGCACGAAGTTGAGCCGGCAACTTCCGGGCAGCGGCCTATACTCGAATCGTCGATGCAAGTGTTCTACTCGCGCCGATAAAAAGCCAGAAGCAGGACGATGGGAGACGCACCATGACGACGTATTTCACGATCGGCGACTTCATTCTGATCATCCCGATGGCGCTAGCTGGCGCGCTATTCCTCGGGGCCATTCCCTGTGCGACGCATCTGAGAAACAACGTACTGCGCGTATTCGGCGCGCTGCTGGGCGTGCTCGCGGCCTTTCTTCTCGTGGAAGGGTTGCCCGCGCTGATATAGCGAACGCGTTTCTTTCGAAGCGCGCCCGCCGGATCGCAAACGGATTACAGATGCTCGCCGAGGAAGGTGAGCGTGCGGCCGTGCGCGAGCGCCGATGCCTTCGCGTTATACGACGCGCGATCGCCGCAATTGAAGCCGTGGTCTGCCTGTGCGTAGACGTAAAGCGCCGAATCCTTGCGGCCTGCGAACTTCTGGCGCACGGCGTCGACCGCGTCGGCGGGAATGTGCGCGTCGAGTTCGCCGTAGTGGAATTGCATCGGCACCTTCACCTGATCGGCCTTGTCGAGCGCGTTCTGAATGCCGCCGCCGTAGTAGGCCACCGCGCCATCCACCGAGCCTTCGGCCGCCGCGAGATACGCGAGCCGGCCGCCGAAGCAATATCCGATCGCCGCGACCTTGCCCGTGACTTCGGGCAGCGCGCGCAGCGCCTTCGCCGCCGCGCCGACATCCGCGACCGCGGCATCGAGTTGCGTCTTCTGCAGCAGTTCCATCGCCTTTTCGCGATCCGCGCCTTCGTAGCCCAGTTCGACGCGCGGCTGCGTGCGCCAAAAGACATCGGGTGCGAGGGCGACATAGCCGTCGGCGGCATATTGATCGGCGACGCTGCGGATATGGCTGTTCACGCCGAAGATCTCCTGAAGGATGATCACGGCGGGTCCGGTGCCGGTCTTGGGCAGTGCGAGGTAACCCTGGTAGCTGCCGCCATCGGCCGGAATGTCGATCCAGCGGGAAGTCGTGGATACGGTCACGTCGAAACTCCTTGTTAGTGAAGGGCGAGAGGCGTGTGAGTGTGCCAGCTTTCCCTTTCAAGCGCCCTGAACACCCGCGCGGCGCCTGGCATGCGCTTTGACGCGCGGCGGGGTTTTAGAGGCCGTGATCTAGACGCGCGCTAAAAACGAGCGTTAAAAACCGGCTAATGATGCCGACAGGCGGCGATTATCGACGCGTGTCTACCGAACTCGAATGACGGTCAAACCTTTGCGCGCCGATGTCGCGGAAACCCGCATGTACAGGGCTTCTTCGCGCGAACACCACCACAAACGGCGGCGCATCACAACTGGCCGTTAATCGGTAGTGACACCAGTATCTTAAAAAACTTCCCTAAATTAATTTGACAACCCTACACTTGCGCGCAGTGCGGATGGCGGCTGCCACGAACGGCCTGCCGGAAGAACTTGCCAAGTGCATGACGATGCATCCGGCGTGGTCGTCCACGGGACTGAGCGATCGTGATGAAAGACGGGGCACAGGGCGATTACGTTGTTTTTGGGACCGAAACTGGAGACTTACATGAACACCAAGCTTCACAAACTGTTGCCGATCAGCGCCGCAGCCGTGCTGTTCGCTACGTTGGCAACGTCCGCAGCAGCCGACCAGGTCGTCAAGATCGGTCACGTCGCTCCGCTGACCGGCGGTATTGCTCACCTGGGCAAGGACAATGAAAACGGCGCGCGGCTCGCAGTCGAAGAAATCAACGCGAAGGGCCTGACGATCAACGGTCAAAAGGTCACGCTCGAACTCGACGCACAGGACGACGCAGCCGACCCGCGTACCGCCACGCAGGTCGCGCAGAAGCTGGTCGACGACAAGGTTGTCGGCGTCGTCGGTCACCTGAACTCCGGTACGTCCATTCCGGCATCGAAGATTTATAGCGACGCGGGCATCGTCCAGATTTCCCCGTCGGCGACGAACCCGACCTACACGCAGCAAGGCTTCAAGACGACGTACCGCGTCGTCGCGACCGATGCGCAGCAAGGCCCGGCGCTCGCCAACTACGCCGCGAAGAACCTGAAGGTGAAGAGCGTCGCCGTGGTGGACGACTCGACCGCCTACGGCCAGGGTCTCGCGAACGAGTTCGAGAAGACCGCCAAGTCGCTCGGCCTGAAGGTCATCTCGCACGACGCGACGAACGACAAGGCCGTCGACTTCCGCGCGATTCTGACGAAGATCAAGGGTGAGAACCCCGACGCCGTGATGTACGGCGGCATGGACGCGACCGGCGGCCCGTTCGCCAAGCAAGCCAAGCAGCTCGGCCTGCGCGCGAAGGTTCTCGCGGGCGACGGCGTCTGCACGGAAAAGCTGTCGGATCTGGCCGGCGACGCGACCGACAACGTCGTGTGCTCGGAAGCAGGCATGGCGCTCGAGAAGATGGACGGCGGCAAGCAATTCGCCGAGAAGTTCCAGAAGCGCTTCGGCCAGCCGATCCAGATCTACGCGCCGTTCACGTATGACGCTGTGTACATCATCGTCGACGCAATGAAGCGCGCGAACTCGACCGATCCGGCGAAGATCGTCGCCGCGATGCCGAACACGGACTACAAGGGCGTCATCGGCGAGACGACCTTCGATTCGAAGGGCGATCTGAAGCACGGCGTGATCTCGCTGTACAACTACAAGGGCGGCAAGAAGACGCTGCTCGACGTCGTGAAGATGTAATTTCCTTCGGGCTTCCAAGTCCAGAAAAGCGCGCGGTGCCGAAAGGCCCGCGCGCTTTTTCATATCTTCAGGCGCCTGAGAATGCGCGGTCCGATCGCGGTGATGACGAGGCAGCACGCCGCGACGACGCATAGACCGATCGGCAGCGTGCTGATCTGCGCGACGCCGCCGATCAGCACCGGCCCGAGCAGCAGCCCGAAATACGCGAGGCCCGCGACCTGCGCGAGTCCTTCGGCGGGCGTAACGCCTTCGACGCGCGCCGCTGCCGCGAACAGCACGGGCATCATGTTCGCGAGGCCGAGTCCCATCAGCGTGAAGCCGGTCATCGTGACGATGGTGTTGGGGAACACGAGCGCCATCGCCATGCCGATGAACGCAAGCCCTGCGCTGCCGAAGACGAGTTGCGGCGCGCCGAAGCGCGCACGCACCGCGTCGCCGCCGAAGCGCCCGGCCGCCATGCCGCCGGAAAACGCCGCGTATGCCGCGCTCGACACCGACGGCGTGGCCTCGACGACATCGCGCATATAGACGGTCGCCCAGTCGTACATCGCACCTTCCGCGATCAACGCGATGAGCGC
This sequence comes from Caballeronia fortuita, assembly GCF_001544835.2. Classification (GTDB taxonomy): domain Bacteria; phylum Pseudomonadota; class Gammaproteobacteria; order Burkholderiales; family Burkholderiaceae; genus Caballeronia; species Caballeronia fortuita. The sequence goes on from NZ_FCNX02000001.1 coordinate 242,875, forward strand.
GAGGCCGCCGAGCGCCCACAGCGCGCCCGAACGCCAGCGATTCGACGACGACGCCTTCGCGTGTTCGTCGTGATGCGGCACGTGCGGCAGCACGGCGGGCATCGACACGAGCAGCACGATGAGGCTCACGCCCGAAGCGAGCGCGAGATGCGCGGCGGGCGCGAGTCCGTGCGCGAGCAGCGCCCCGCCGACGGCCGCGCCCGCCATCCCGCCGATGCTGAACATGCCGTGCAGCGACGACATGATCGGCTGCGCCAGCGCCTGCTCGACGGCGCTCGCTTCGGCATTCATCGCGACATCGAGCGTCGCCATGCCGAAGCCGAAGATGGCCAGCACGATCAGCAGCATCCAGTAATACGGCGTCACGAGAATCAGCGAGCCGCAGAGCATCATTGTGATGCCGCCCGTCAGGCAGGCCGTGCGCGTGCCGGCGCGCGCGATCCACGATCCGGCGGTGAGCATCGCGAAGATGGAGCCACCCGCGACCGCGAGGAGCGCGAACGAGAGCATGCCGGGGCTCAGCGCGAATTTATCGCGCACGGTGGGCACGTGGACGCCCCACGACGCGTACATCATGCCGGCGATGAAGAATACGGCCATCGTCGAATAGCGGGCGCGGGCGCGCGTGGCGTGCGGGAGGCTGCGATGCAATGCGAGCGTCGGATTGGACTCGCAGGCGGCGGAGGCAGTGGTCGAATCGGACACGGAAAAATAGGTTCTGAAGTTGCGCGAGAGGCGAGGCAACCGGACATGTTGCCATCGGACGCGAAGGCTTTCGATTCTATCGAACGGCCAGGCGACACGCTCGGCTCGCTGCGTTACAGTTTCCCGCGCGCATGACTAAACGCTTTACACTTATTCCGATGCGCGGGCGGCCCTGTTGTTTGCCCGCACTCGCAATCGTTTTACATTCGATTACCTCGAACTGACATTTGAAGATCGAAGGCGGCTTCCATCAAAAGGCGCCGAGCGTAAAGGGCGAATTGCGAAGGCGATAAATCCGAGTTGTTGCGTCCCGATTTAGCCGGATAGCGTACACGGGCGGAAAACATCGTCGCAAGTTGCCATTTCATGAAACTTTCCCGCCGCCCGATTTGTCTTGCTTTCATGAGATGCGAGCGTGAAGTACGAATGGAACCTTTTAATGCGATATCTCGGCCCTTCGAAGTTTGTGAAAGTTCGGCAATTGTTACGAAGAAAATTGCTAAACTTTTATTGCGTGGCAATGCGCACATGCCGCGATATTGGGAAGTGTGTTAATCTGCCTGCCAGTCCGGGGCTATACTGATAATCAATAGCGAGCTATCGACTCGCAAGCCAGCAAACCACTTAGGAAATTGCCATGCCTTCATACAAGGAACTCCTCGCTCAACGCGAGTCTCTCGAACGTCAGATTGAAGAAGCGAAGTCGCGCGAATACGCTGAAGTGCTTAATGAGATCAAACAAAAAATGGCGGATTATGGGATCACGCTTCAGGAACTGGCTGGCGGTCGGGGCGCGAAAGGCGCAAAAGCCGCGCGCAGCAGCCGTTCCGGCGTGGCGCCGAAATATCGCGATCCGGAGAGCGGCAGTACGTGGTCCGGTCGCGGCAAGCCGCCAAAGTGGATCGCCGGGCAAGATCGGGATAATTTTCTGATCGGCAAGTAACACTGACTTGAATCATGCACTCCAAGCCGCGTTTCGTAACGCGGCTTTTTATTTGCGCGACATCAATCAACGGTTCGTCCTTCGTGGCTTAAGCCGATGATTCTTAAGAAATCAGCTGCTCGGCCGGCAACAACGTCCGCATCCGGCTGATAAAATGCAGAATCATAAAGCCCGGGGTTAGATTACATGCCGCTTTCGACTGCGCACGCTGCAGAAAAGCAGAATGTCGCCCGACGAACGACGTGGACGAGCATTGCGCTGAATAGCGGGCTTACGACGGCACAGCTCATCGTCGGCTTTCTTGCGCATTCTCAGGCATTGATCGCCGATGGCATTCATTCCCTCGCGGACATCGTCTCCGATTTTATCGTGCTGCTCGCCAACAAACACGCGGGAGCCGCGCCGGACGTCGACCATAACTACGGTCACAGCCGCTATGAAACAGTCGCGTCATTATTCCTCGGCGGATTGCTTGTCGCCGTGGGTGTCGGAATGCTTTGGCGCGCTGGCACGCGTATCGTCAACCTTCAGGATATTCCAGCAGTAAAGGCTAGCGCGTTGGCCGTCGCGCTTATCGTCCTCGTTTCCAAAGAGGCGCTCTTCCGTTATATGCTGCGCGCCGCCGAACGCGTGCGCTCGGCAATGCTCGTCGCGAATGCGTGGCACGCCCGTTCCGATGCCGCTTCATCGCTGGTCGTCGCGCTCGGCATTATCGGCAGTCTGGCGGGATTCAGAATTCTGGACCCGATCGCTGCCGCGCTCGTGGGCTTTCTGATCGGCAAAATGGGATGGACGTTCGCGTGGGACGCATTACAGGATCTTTCCGACCGCGCCCTCGATCAATCCACCACCGACGATTTACGCGCCATTTTGTCGGGCACGCCGGGTGTGCGCGAAGTGCATGAACTTCGCACGCGGAAAATGGGCGATCTCGCCATCGTCGACGCGCATATTCTCGTCGATCCGCTCATTTCGGTTTCGGAGGGTCATTACATTGCCGAATCGGCGCGCGCGAATGTGATGGCCGATACGCGTGTCATCGACGCGCTCATTCATGTCGATCCCGAACTCGATGAACTGAATCCGCTACCCGGCGATTTTCCGCTGCGCTCGACCGTGAGCGACGCGGTGCGGGCGGCGTTCGCGCAGCAAGGTCTATCGGTGGAGGCGTTGAACCTTCACTATCTGAGCAGCGGATTCAATGTCGAAGTCACGTTGCCCGCGCAGAACGCATCGGATACAGCGGCGCGTTTGAAGGCGATCGACCTCGACAAGCTCGGGCGCAAGGTCGGCGCGCGCGAAATCCGCGTCGCGCAAATGCTCGACCTTGCGCCAGCCACGGCGCCGACGCGTGCAATCGATACGCGCTGACGGCGTCTCAGAGCGGCAATTGCGTGTCGAACTTGATTTCGCGAAGCACGACGCTCGTTCGCACCTGCGCGACGGCAGGAATCTTGAAGATGCGGTCGTGGAGAAACGCGTCGTACGCCTTGATATCGGGCGCGACGATCTTGAGGATGTAATCCGATTCGCCGGTCGTGCTGTAACACTCGGTCACTTCCGGGCAGGTTGCGATCTCGCGTTCGAATTGCTCGACGCCGCCTTCCGTGTGCCGCGTGAGGTGAATATGCGCGAGCGCGCAGACATGCAGGCCGAGCTTCTCGCGATCGAGCAGCGCGGTGTAGCGCTGGATCACGCCCGATTGCTCCATGTCCTTGATGCGACGCCAGCACGGCGTGCTCGACAGACCGACCTGATCGGAGATCTCTTGAACCGAACGGCGCGCGTCCAGTTGCAGAAGACGCAGGATTTTTTGTGAGAACGTGTCGAGAGTCAACTGCGCCTCCGTTCGGTCGCGATTTGACTCTAATGGTAGAGGCGCCGGAAAAGAAACGCAATGCAAACGCGGCCGGCCTGAGGGAGTTTCCCTAACTCACTGCCCTGACGGCGCGGTTTTACCTTCGCTGTCCGCGCCGGATTCTTTCGATGCGGCGGCCAGCTTCGCCTGCGACGTGCGCAATTCGGCGAGCATGTTGCAGAAGAGCGCACCTTGCTCGATCGCGTCGTCGAGCGCGACGTGCGTATGCGGCAACTCGTCGAACCAGTGTTTCGGCAGACGCGGCTTGATCGCCTTGCGATAAGGCAGACCGGTCATCGCGAATGCGAGCGTCTTGATGTCGAGCGCCGACCAGGAGAACGGGCAACGTTCGGCGAATCGCATCATGTACCAGAACATATAGGTGAAGTCGAAGCCGGCCGGATACGCGACGAACACCGGCTTGCCCGGCAGCGCCTCCACCCATTCGACGTAGGCCGGCAACGCGCTTTCCGGCTTTTGCAGATCCTTGCGGCATGCGGCCCACGCGTCGGGCTGCGTCTTCCACCACGCGGCCTGCACCGGATGCGGCGCTGCGCCCTCGAGCGTTTCGAGATTCGCGGAGAAGGTGCCGATGAGCTGCTTGTCGGCCGTGAAGGCGGCGGACGCGAAGCTGAGCATCGAATGCGGGCCGGGGATCGGGCCATCGGCCTCGACATCCGTGCTGACATAGATTTCGGGAATCGCGTTCACGCTGTCACTCCGTCGCGCACGAACGGATTGGTGCGCCGCTCTTCGCCGAATGTCGATGCAGGGCCGTGACCGGGAACGAAGGTGACTTCGTCGCCGAGCGGCCAGAGTTTCTCGCGAATCGAGCGGAGCAGTTCTGCGTGATTGCCGCGCGGGAAATCGGTGCGGCCGATGGAACCCGCGAACAGCACGTCGCCGACAAAGGCGATCTTGTGCGCGCGGCTGAAGAACACGACATGACCCGGCGTGTGGCCGGGGCAGAAGTACACTTCCATCGACTCGTCGCCGAACTGCACGGTGTCGCCGTCGACGAGCCAGCGCTCCGGCGTGAACGCCTCGGCATTCGAGAAACCGAAGCGCTGAGTCTGCGCGGGCAGCTGATCGATCCAGAACGCGTCCTCTCGATGAGGTCCTTCTATCTGTATGCCGTAGTGGTCCGCGAGCGCTTTGGCGCCGCCGCAGTGATCGAGATGGCCGTGCGTCAGAAGAATCTTGTCGACTGTCACGCCCTGACGCGCGACTTCTTCGATGATGCGCTCGATGTCGCCGCCCGGATCGACTATAGCGGCGCGGCGGCTCGACTCGCAGATCACGATGGAACAGTTCTGCTGAAAAGGCGTCACGGGAACGAGAATGACTTTCATATGACTGAGGTCGGAACGCGCGAGCCTGTAAAAACGCTCATTGTACCGGCGTCTCAGCATGCGCATCGCACACTGAATTACGCATGCTGTAAGTCTTGAGAACCGGCAATTCTTACGGTCATAGCGAAAATCAATGACGATTCGATGGGTCCGGCGAGACGAACCCCCAATTTTTTGTATAATGGGGATACTTGTGCATGCCGTGAAGCATGCCGTCAATAGGCGAAGGCCAAAACGCTAGTGCGTTTTTACAATCGCCGTCAGTACGCTGTTGGAGGCCAAAAGCCTCGCAATTGCAATTCAAGCATCTCCAGTAGGTGCACACGTCTTGTCCGGCCAGACGCCGCGCGTCTGTCAGATGGCCCTTGCAGCCGTCACGCCGGATGGGGCCTACGCCGCCGTTCCTGCGCTCATCCAGTTTTCCCAGCGCACGGACGTGAAGCCACGTTCGATGGCGGCTTGTGGGGTCTGGTCAGGCTGCCGGGGACAGGTTGCGCCAGACGTGAACAATAACCGGGCGTTTGCGGCACGAGTGCGCCGCATCCGAGCACAGTTCGCCGTTCGCTTGATCGAGCGGCGTTCTGCTTTGCACGGCAAAGCCTCGAGCAGCCTTGCGCGCGCAGACCAGCGCGGCGCGGCCGCTCCTTTTTCGTTAAAAACACGTCTATGAATGCTCGATTTATTCGACATGTCGGAAGCCTGCTAGCCGTTGTTGTGCTGGCCGGTTGCGCCGCGCCGGGTTCGGGCGATGTCGCATCCAATCCTCAGAAGGCAAACTCCTTCAGCACGAGCAGTGCCCGCTCGACGGCGCCGCTCGCTTTTGATTCGCACTTGTCCGCCGTGCCGGCCGACAAACCCGCCCAGCCCGCGCAGTCGCTCTCGGACGCCGAGCCGATCACGACCGGTCCGGACGCCAGCAGCTTCGAGCAGAAGGGCAAGGCGTCGTGGTACGGACGCATGTTCCATGGCCGCAAGACCGCGAGCGGCGAGAAGTTCAACATGAATGCGATGACGGCGGCGCATCGTACGTTGCCGCTTGCATCGTGGGTGCGTGTGACGAACGAGGCCAACCACAAGACGGTGGTCGTAAAGATCAACGACCGTGGTCCTTATGTGCATGGACGCGTGATCGATCTGTCGTATGCGGCCGCAGCGGTGCTCGGCATGCGCGGTACTGGCACGCAGAAGGTGAAGATCGAAGGCCTCTCACAGCAGGAAGCGCGTGCGGCGCGCGAAGAGCAGGCTCAGGCTCTCGCCGACGACAGCGTGAACTGATCGCGCTTCAGTTCTGGCAGTACCCGACGGGCCGTCTCGCGACGGCCCGTTTTCATTGCTCGTCGCGTTTTGCGAGTTTGAGCGCGCGTTCGTACAGCGCGTTGCGCGATGCGCCCGTCAAAGTCGCCGCGATGCGCGCCGCGCTCTTCACCGACAACTCTTCCAGCAGCGTCGAAAGCAGCGCATCGTGGGCGTCGTCGGCGTCTTGCGCTTCTGGCGCGCCTTCCACCACCAGAACGAATTCCCCGCGCTGACGATTGGCATCGCCTTCGAGCCACGTTGGCCCTTCGGCCAGGGTGCAGCGATGCAGGCTCTCATGTAACTTCGTCAGCTCACGGGCGATCAGCAATTGCCGTCCGCCGCCGAACGCCTCGCCGAGCGCGCGCGTCGTTTCGACGATGCGATGCGGCGCCTCGTAGAACACCAGCGCCATCGGATGATTCGCGAGCGCGCGTAGTTGCGTGGCGCGCTGCTTGGCCTTCGTCGGCAGAAAACCGACGAACGAGAAGCCGCTGACCCACGCGCCCGCCGCGCTGAGGGCGGTCGTGAGCGCGCTCGCGCCGGGCAGCGGAATGACCGGCAAACCGGCTTCGCGGACGGCATCGACGAGACGCGCGCCGGGGTCCGAGATGCCGGGCGTGCCGGCGTCGGACACGCACGCGATGCGCTCGCCGTGCCTGAGATGCTCGATCACGCGTTCGGCGGCGCTGCGCTCGTTGTGCTCGTGCACGGCGATCGACGGCTTCGAGATGCCGTAGCGCGCGAGCAATTGCGCGGTGTTGCGCGTGTCCTCGGCGGCGATGCGGTCAACGAGCGCGAGCACGTGCAGCGCGCGCACGGTGATGTCGGCGGTATTGCCGATCGGGGTCGCGACGACATAGAGCGCGCCCGTCGGATAGTGCTGCCCGGCGGCGAGTTCGGAGATCTGAAGCATGAGCGCGGGCATCGAAGGAAAGGACGTCATTTTGCCACGCGCGATTCGCCTCGCCCGCCGACAACTTTTATGGAGGCGTCGTGTCCAAAACGCTCGGCGATGTTTTCGAGTCGCACGCGCTCGAGTTTCTGCAGCGGCAACGCATGCGCCTCGTCGCGCGCAACGTGACGTGCCGCGGCGGCGAGATCGATCTCGTCATGCTTGATGAACGCGGCGCGCTCGTGTTCGTCGAAGTTCGCGCGAGAAAGAGCAGGCGCTATGCGAATGCAGCCGCGAGCGTCGATATGAAGAAGCGCGCGCGCATCGTGCTGGCCGCGCAGCATTTTCTCGCGACGTGGTGCGGCGCGATGCCGGCGTGCCGCTTCGATGTCGTCGCCTTCGATGCGGGCCGCATCCACTGGCTGTCCGATGCGTTTCGCGCCGACGAACCTTGAGCGCGGTTCATCGCATGATGCATGCGGTAAACTGCGCAACAACCGACGCTTTGAGCGTTCAAGCCACGTACCGCCGCACGTCGCGGCCGATGATCGAGAGTCGATGTCAGTCGAACGTATTCAACAGCAATTCCGCGACAGCGCGGCACTCAAAGTCGAAGCACTCGACGCGCTGGCGGTTCCAATCGCGGCCGCCGTCGACACGCTTTTCGGCGCACTCGCCAACGGCAACAAGATTCTCGTCTGCGGCAACGGCGGCTCCGCAGCCGACGCGCAGCGCTTTGCCGCGCAGCTGATCGGCCGCTTCGAGCGCGAGCGTCCGGGTCTGCCGGCGATCGCGCTGACGACGGACACATCGATACTCACGGCCATCGGCAACGACTATGCGTTCGAGCAGATCTTCTCGAACCAGGTCCGCGCGCTGGGTCAGTCGGGCGACGTGCTGCTCGCGATCAGCACGTCGGGCAATTCGGTCAATGTGCTCGCGGCGATCCAGGAAGCGCATGAGCGCGAGATGATCGTGATCGCGCTGTCGGGCAAGGGTGGCGGCGCGATGTCGGACGTGCTCGCCGAAACGGACATCCATATCTGCGTGCCGTCCGAGAGAACGGCGCGCATTCAGGAAGTCCATCTGCTGACCATTCATTGTTTGTGCGACGGCATCGATGCGATGCTGCTCGGAGACGACTGAAACTGAAAGGGGGAACGGAGTTGATGAACAAGACACGCGTCAAGGCGACGCTGGCTCAGGCCACGCTCGTGGTGAGCATGTTGTCGGGCGTTGCATTGACGTTGCAGGGTTGCGCGCTCGCGGTCGTCGGCGCGGCGGCGGGCGGCACGCTGATCGCGACGGATCGCCGCACGCTCGGTGCGCAGACAGAAGATCGCGAGATTCAGGTAAAGGCGCTTTCGCGGGTCAACGAGAATCTGCCCGATACGGCGCACGTCAACGTGACCGTGTTCAACCGGCGCGTGCTGCTGACCGGCGAAGTACCCGACGATGCCTCGAAGCAGAAGGCCGAAGCGGTCGTGCGCGACATCAACAACGTCGGCAGCATCGTGAACGAACTGTCGGTGCAGGGCGCTAGTTCGTATTCGTCGCGCGCGAACGATTCGTATCTTGAAGGGCGTGTCAAGACCGCGATGGTCGGCGAGAAGGATTTGCGCGCGAACTTCTACAAGGTCGTGTCCGAGCGCAGCGTCATTTATCTGATGGGCCTCGTCACGCAGGATGAAGGTGCGCATGGCGCGGATGTGGCCGCGCGCGTGCCGGGCGTCGAACAGGTCGTGAAGGTGTTTCAGTACATCAAGCCTGAAGAAGCGCAGGCGCTCGAAGCGGCGGCTGCGTCGGATGCGAGCGCGGTGTCTGCCGCGAGCGCGCCTGCTCCGGCGGATGCGACGGTCGGCACGGTACCGGATTCGGGCGTGACGTCGCGGCCGCTCGATATGCAGTCGCCCGCGCCTGTGAAGAATTCGGACGTGCGTCCGGGCAATGCCAGTCCGGCATCGGCGGTGAAATGAGGATGGGGCGATTGCTTTTTGGTGCGGCTATCGTTGTCGCGTCTTTTGGCGTGGGCGCTGCGGAGCAGCCGGTTTCGTCCGCGAATGCGATGTCGATCGCGCAAAGCAATGCTTGCATGGGCTGTCATGCGATCGATCGCAAACTCGTGGGGCCGTCGTTTCAGCAAGTCGCCGAGAAGTACAAGGGCGACGCGCAGGCGAGCGTGAAGCTCGAAAAGAAAGTGAAGAGCGGCGGCGCGGGAGTTTGGGGGGCGATACCGATGCCATCGCATCTGAAGATGAGCGATGCGGATATCAAAGCCGTCGTTGCCTGGATTCTTGCGGGGGCGCAGGGGAAGTAGGAATCTGTGGGAATCGTCCGAAGGGCTTTGATCGACGTCGATTTTGCTGTGGTACAATTTCGGTTCGTTGGGGGGGTAGCTCAGCTGGGAGAGCGTCGCGTTCGCAATGCGAAGGTCGGGAGTTCGATCCTCCTCCTCTCCACCACGAAATTGCTTTAGAAACAACGCACTACGTCTTGCGATGTAGTGCGTTGTTTTGCTTTCCGAAGCAGGTTTTTGCACACCAAGTGTGGCGGATTTGTGGCGTCACGTGGTGGTTGTATGAGCACACGGCTCATTGGTAGAAAACACTTTGCTTTTCTACCGAGATTTCACTGATCGTCAAAGTCAACCTTGCATACATCAGCCAACCAACGCCGCTGTGTGCACAAATGTGACATGGCGCAGAAAAAGAGCCATGTCCATGCAAGCCCTACTCACGGTCGATCAACTCGCAGAGCAACTACAGAAGTCTGTCGCTAGCATCCGTAGCGATGCGACGCGCAATCCCAAGTCCCTCCCGCCGATCTGCCGCCTTCCCAATACAAAACGCCTTCTGTGGCGCGTGGAAGATGTAGAAAGGTGGATTGGCCAGCACGTCGCCGATGAACCGTTCCCCGACGCCCCGGAACGGCCCTTTGCTGAAACGCGTCGACGGGGCCGGCCGACGAAAGCCGAATCGGTCGCGAAACGCACAAGTTGCGCCGACAAGCGGTGAGTCGTACCGCCGATGATCTGCGAGGCCGCATGACTCGCGCTGCCGTGCACGGACAAAGACCAGCAAGGAGCGGCGGCAAGCCGCTGCGCCACTCGGTCGATGCCCTAGTCGCACGTGTTGCAGAAATGGAGAAAAAGCACCGAGAGCGGAGCGTCCGTCAACAGCGCGACAGCGTGGCTCCAGCACCTCTTCTGTCCGACGTCGTCCAGTTGCCGCAATGGCCGGATATCGTGCGAGGCGTGCCAAACGGTTTTCTACGATCAGCACTGTTCGGCGCGATTGCCAAGGGGCACCGCCGCTATTTGTCGGGTGAACTGGTACCGACGCTTGACGGTCTCACAATTCTGTTCACTGGCGAACGCCTTGATCAGGGCGACCTCGACGTCTGGGAAAGCGTACTCCACATTGTGCGCCTTCAGTCGCTGGGAATACCGTGCCGCATGACGTCCTATTCGCTGTTGAAATTAATGGGCAAGACCGACACGGGCAAGAACCGTAAAGTGCTGCACGCCCGCATCCTTCGTTTGAGAGCTAATGCAGTAGAGATCATGCAGGAGGGTGGGTCGTACATCGGGGGTCTGATTGATGAGGCTTATAAAGACAGCCGAACACAAGAGTGGGTGATCGTAGTCAGCCCAAAGTTGCATACCTTGTTCGCGGCGGATCAGTTCACGCAGATCGACTGGAATGTACGTCGCGCGCTGGTCGGAAAGTCGCTTGCTCAATGGCTGCACGGCTTCTACGCAAGTCACGCGAAGCCATACCCTATGCGCATGGAAACACTGCTGAGGCTCGCCGGTAGCGAAGACGAGAGCACGAGCAGCGCGCGACAGACGCTACGCAAGGCACTTGATGCCTTGGCTGAGGCGAGCAAGGCCCACGGTCAGCAGTTCGACTATGACGTCCAAGGCGACCTCGTGCATATCGAAAAGAAGCCGACCGGGTCACAACGCCGACACCTGGCCAAGCGGCTTGAGGGGCAAATTAAAGCGATACGTTGATGCCGTTCTAGCACCTATCGAATTGCCGTTCCAGCACCTACAAGATACCGTTCCTTCGCCTACACTTTGCCGTTCCTACACCTAGCTCGTACCGTTCCAGCGCCTAAGCTATCCACAGGCCGAATGCCTCGCAAACCTAGCAACGGCGGAAGGTTCCAGCATTCGACTCGCAACACCTAATCTAGTTTTAATCTTTCTTTAATCATACTGCGGCTTTAGCATACCGAGCATCCGCATAGCAGTAGCGCCGCGTACTACCTGCACTGAATGCGGCGATGATCTCTCTTGCGTCCGATCATAGTGATTCGTAGCTTGGCAATCGAGGGCTTGTGCATTCGAGGACTCGAACTGAGACACACGATATCGGCCAGCACGTTCCTAAGTCTGGTGTGCAAGGATTTTGGGGGCCTTCGATGTCGATGGAGCCCAATCCAAATCGAGCGTATCCCAACGGTCGTCATCGGTGATCCACGAGAGGGAGGCAGAAGCGTAGTGCGCTACCTCGTGCTCCGCTAGGCCAATGGAAGCTCGATATGCACGGTCTACGTCGAGTCTGTTCATCTCCATGTTTACCAATTCGCTGCGCACTAGGTCGTAGCCACCATAGTCGTCCAATTCGTGAAAGATTCCTGTGGCTTCCAAGCAATGTTGGATACAGCGGTAGAGTCCGATTCCATCGATGTCGGAAACCGCTAGCGAACTGATGGTTTGATGCAAGCGATACAGAGCGATCGCTTCGGTAAGGTGATTCAAGGTAAGCGGTTCGCGATAATTCAATGCCAGCAGTAATTCGCCTTCAAACTCCCGAAGGGTCTGGTGGAATGTGCGTGGGCTCACAGAAGTGGCTTCGGCAACTCTCCATTCGGCATCATCGAGCCAAGGCCCATCGCTACAAATACGCGTTCGACATAATGTCCAAAGGACGGACGGGTCCACTGCGTTACCCCAAAGTGCGCGCCATAAATTGGCGGGGCCGTCCTCAAAAATAAGTTTGGCATCATCAAACAGCTGGCCGAGCATTTCGATCGGGCCCGTCGGATAATGTTTGAAGTCACCGTTATCAAGCTTGTACCACTTGTTTGAGGTCTGCGTATCGGTCCAACCCAGCTTCTCTGATTCTCGGTTAATCCACGCTGCAAGTTGGTTGATTTTCACAAATCCTTTTCTGTGCATTAAAGATCTCATCATTGCTCTTGCTCTGAGCTTCATGATTTCTACATCTCTGTAAGACTTGATACGCATAGAGTCGCAATCTAATGAGGAGAGTCGTAGTGGGTAGCGTGAATGCTGACCGGCTATTGATCGAAATTTATCGAAAATATACCGTGTTTTTACCGAGAAGTGTGAGGTCACAGACGTGAAAATAGCTCGGTGCACATAACCAGAGGCACGATTGAGGAGATGTCGAATGGAAAAAATGAGTTTGTCACAAAGGATTGCGGCACAAGTTTTGGCTGAGTCCACCGGCCCGTCGGGTGCAGTGAATCGCGCTACTTTCCTCGGAATTCAAAGCGAGGTTCAGCGCGCAATCGAGGAGGGTTGGTCCATTTTGGCGATCCATCGCGCCCTTCAGGACTCGGGCGTCATTTCGTTTGGATACCAGGCGTTTCGTAGATATGTAAAGGCATTGATCATTGACAAGAATTTGGCGGGAATCAGGACAAATCAGCGGTAAAACCGATCAACGATCGTTTTTTTTTCGATCTGACAAGACGAAACCGGTCAAATAGCGAGCTGTTCGCTTTTGTGTCAGCAATGATCGTCCATGTTCCTCAACTTCTTGATAGTCGTTGCTGAAACGTATCGATTGCAAACCGGGCAAGATAGGTGAAGTAGGCCCACCCGCAAGCGGGCGGACCTTCTTCACTTTTCCTTATTCGCGCTCCGCACTCAACGGAAACGTGCTAACGCGAGTGGTCACCTCGTGGTGACGACGGCCCGACCAAGGGCGCATACCGAATGAACGCCAGAATGGATAACGAAGTGAAGGCCACCCGAAAAGGTTCTACGCCAATCAAGGTGTGGTGCTTGCCGGAGGAGAAGGCGAGCATTGAAGAGAACGCGCGTAAGGCAGGAATGAGTGTTTCGATGTACCTGCGTAACGTCGGAATAGGCTACCGCATCAAGGGAGTCATCGATGCAGAGCTGGTGCTAAAGCTCGCCAAAATTAATGGCGATCAAGGGCGGCTGGGTGGCTTATTAAAGTTGTGGCTGACAAATAGCGAAAAACTCAGCTCGCAAGATCCTGAGCAAATGCGCAGGGTTATTCATGGCGTGCTCGAACGGATTGTTACGATGCAAATAGCAATGCTCGATCTCGTTGAGAAATCAGCTGCCCGGTAGTCCATCTTCGGTCGTCATCCGTCATGCTTTTCGAATGAGTGGCTACGAATTCAACCGCGCCGAATAAAAGCGATTAGCGCCGGCTATCTCGGTCGCCGGAAGTTGCCGTCATTCGCGGACTGCAAAGAAGAAGTGCGTCTTGGCTCTCCGGCTCTCGGACGGTGTCTACAAAGGACCGTTAAGATTTAGCTGCTAAATTTTCAGTCCGGTGCTCTTGCCCGCTCGCCGGGAACCCTCCGGTGTTCGCAATGTGCGGTTGGCGTTATCGCCCGAAGCTGGCGCGCTAGGCGAATTTCGCGGCTAAATTTGGCTCCTGAACTGTTGAGCTTTGTGGCGACGCGGATTGGTGTGAATAATCGCCGACGAAGAACATGCGGCAGATGAGTTCGGCGGTGCATACGTGGTAAGGGAGGAGAAATGAGCGGAGATAGGATAGTTGAGCAGAGCGAGGGCGGATGTACAACGCCGTGGAAGACGTACTACGAGCTGTTTGATGACGAGGTGTTGCACGTCGAAATCCAGGGAGTTGATTTCGAGGTGCTGGTGGTTCGACAGAAGGCTTCGATTCTATTGCGGTTGCCGCGTGAGGTGGCTCGGCAACTCGGCTTCCGCGTGGGGGAGAGGTTTTGGGACGAAGACCCTGACGGTATCGCAGATGGCGCATAGGTCATTTGTCACAAGCGCTGTTGACAAACGAGGGGCAGGACAAAACGTCTGTTCCGTTTGGACCAACGTATTCCCGACCATCAAGAATGTCTTGATGCTTTTGAACAACGTCACTATGTTTTTCCAAAACGCGGGGGATTGCATGAAGGATGTGACAGATCGTAGGGCGTTGGAGTTGCCGGCGTTCTCGGATCAGACATTGGTAACGCAGCGGGTAGCCTCGGAACTGCGCGAGGGGGGCCTCTTGACGGCCTTTGCGTTGGTTCGTGTTCCAGGCGGATGGGTGGTTCGCTTCTTTGGAACTGAAGATCGAGCGGTGGCGTTGCGAGCGGTTAAGGATGGTGCCGCTCGGGTGTTTAAGTCGTTGGATGCTGCGGCGTCGGCGGTCGAGGTTGTTGGATTTGAAGTGTCGGCGCTTGGGACCTCGGTGTGATGGGTTGGTCAGGTCGCAAAGCGGCACGTTCGACGCGGAAGCCGCGCCCGTTCGAGCTGGACATTAAAGCCATTCTGCGTGAGCGGCCGTTTGAAGCGGTCTTAGCAGCCGGTCAGCCGGCGTATGTGTCGGCTCCGGAAGGGATGGACGGAATTTTGAAGGTGTATCCGGACGGTCGACGGGAGCTGGTGACATTTGACCTGCAAGGCGAGCATTTGATAGCGGTTTTGCCGAGCTATAAGGGACCGTGGCGCTATTCCATCAAGCCCCGTCTCAAGACACCGCCGAAGGCGGCGGACGGAGGTTGACGGCCCGAAAGAAATAAGCTTCTCGGTAGAAGGGAGGGGTTAAGAACCCCACCCGACTGCCGAGCGGCGAGCTACATTAATAACAAGGGATGATCGATGGTGGAGCGGGAAAAGCGTAAGCGCGTTCCTTGAGCTGCGTTTGTCCAGAAAGCCAATGACGCTGTAGACGACGCCTGTCGTTCATCTCCGCTTCGAATCGGCGTATCGACAAGGAGAAGGACGAGCCCCACAGGAGTTGAGTCGATAGCAACCAACCCTGCCCCCGTACTGTCAACGTAGAGGCGGCGGCACGATTTTTCGCACGGCCTGAATCAACAACATCGAGGCGCGGTTGTTTCGGGGCTCTCGACGCTCATGGCGGTCCCGTAAGGGCCTCGAAGCCGTGGCTCGCGGCTTGAGATTGTGCAAGAGGCCCTGAATCTGCGTGCGGTGGCATCAACGGCAATGGCGCGTAAGGCCGTCAGCTCCCGTTCATTGACAGTACGGGGGCGCGCGGTTGGTTCAATCCCGCAGACTAGAACGGCAAGTTTGTGCGGAGCTGTAATCGAAGCGATGTGACAGTGGACCGTGCGCAAGCGAGGCTTGACATGAACCCGGAAATAGCTGCCGAACTGGCAGAAGATGCGCAACTGAAGACGGCGATACGCGAATTGCGGAAGGTGAGGAAGGACAGCGAACAGCTCAATCGCGCGTGGTCGGAAACGTGGGTGGCTCGTCAAAAATACGAGCGAGACTACGCATTCATGGTCAAGCAACTCCGGGAACGGGAGGACCGTATTATGGACGAGCTCAGGCCCTATCTCACAAACATCGAGGAGCTTGAGAAACAAGTAAGGAAGCTGGGCAGAAAAATTCGAAAGCGACACAGCAACCAAGGTCGTCCTGAAGCGGTATAGGTCTTTCAGAGTGTTACAGGCCCCCTTGCAGCTCAGTGCTGATATTCCCAGTGCTTTGGTGCTCAAACCTGGCGAAAGCTTGCGACGACAATCGCGATCCAGAGGCTCATCCTTCGCTAGCCGAATAGCGCACTGCCCTTAAGCTAATATCATGAGCGCACCGCTAATGACCTACGGAAGATGCGAAGACGCTGGCGAACTCGGCAGATTTAGCGGCTAAACTTCATTCAGCCTCGGAGTTGGACCTACTATGAAAGATGACGAATTCAAAGGTCTGCCGGATGATACGGACGAGTGGATTCGTCTTCTGCAATCCGACGATGGCCGTGCAACACGCGAGCATCTTGACGCAGGAAGGGCGATTTACTACCGCGATGCGGATACCCCTATCGGACTCTGTATTAAGAAATATCCGGATGGGCATCGGGAACTCGTAAGATTTTCAGTGGAGCACGGAGAGCAATTCGTTTCCAATCTCCCGCCATGCGTTCGGCTCGGTCTTCTGGATGGCACGCTCGATGTTCGCGATGACTTCAATGACCCGCTGCCGGCTGATCTACTCGACCTATTTGAGAGCGTTGCGAAGTCCGCAAAAGCAGCTAACGATGCTTTGGATGATGCCCTGGCGTTCATTGATGAGTCAAACATTCGAATCGAAAGGTTAACGAAGGCCAAATGATTTGAGCGGCTGTCTTCGAGCGCGCCAACCCGACGCATCGGAGCGGGGCTGAGGCTTAGCTCCGGCCTGACAGCGGGTGGGCGCGTCAACGTCATCCTCTGTTTGAGACAAGTTGTCTCTCCAGTTCTCTGTTTCGAGACCGGGGTATTGTGCGCACGCCGTGCGCACACGCCGAATGCTCGATGAGCGGTGCGCCTATATACGATAATGTCTTTTCTCAGATGTACACTGGGCGCATTCAGCCCGCTTGCGAAGCAGGCTGTCCCGACTTCAAAAAAACCATGCCACTACAAAATCGAGTCACACCCACCGGGGAGATCGTCTTTTCCCAGAGCCGCGGCCTGTTCATGGGCAATCGGGGCCGCCTTCACAATGAAGCCAAGCAGATCGTCCGCTCCAGCCAGCACAAACACTGGGTGACCTGCGCGCTCGAATTTAAGGGCGTTCGTCGCGCCTTGATGTCCGATGATAGCTACACCGAGCTTTTCTTTCTGGATGAGGCGACTGCCCTCGCTGCCGGTCACCGGCCTTGCTGGGATTGTCGGAAGCCGCAATATCGGACCTTCACCCGGCTTTGGGCCTCGACCTTCCAGGTAGAAAAATTCAACCGCGACATGATGGATAACGCCCTGCATGCAGAACGCCGCAGCGGCAACGATCCGCAAAATACGCACTATGCCGCGGTTGAAGCGCTTCCCAACGGTAGCTGCGTAGAGTTTGGAGGAAACTGGTATGTGATCTGGGGTGCCAAGCTGCTCGAATGGTCGTTTGAGGGTTACCTTGCAGAGGTCGCTCGGCCAAAGGGCATCGAGGTACAAGTTCTCACCCCGCCCTCTATCGTTGCGGTGTTGCAAGCGGGCTATGAACCGGAGTTGCATCCCACGGCGGCCAGATACCTCACGGAGGAGGCCAGTTCGACTCGTTAACGTGGCCCGCGCATTTGGCGTTCGGCCTTCTTTGTCTAGAGGCGGGAGGGATACCCATTTCTCATATTTATATCTACGTCGACGGAAAAGACCGATCGAACATAGAAAACATATTGAAGTATGGCAGCAATTCCGCGCTCACGATAAAAGAGTCGAATGACTTCTTCGCGGATCAGGCCGTGAACACGCATGAGAACTTGGTTATGTTTGTTACCGGACATGGTGGGCTGCTCGGCATTGACGGTGCTGTTCCGATCACCCCGCATAAGCTGCTCAATTGTATTAAGTCCTCGCCCACGCTCGAACGGGCGATAGTCTATCTGGGGCAATGCTTCGCCGGAAATTTCAATTACATCGGTGCTGGCAAGAAGACGGATCCGAAAGGCGTAAGTGATCCGGATGTCATTTTTATTGGCGCGACTAACTTACACGAAAGTCTGAGTTGCTCGACTCAAGAAACTTTCATGTCGGGAGCCACTGTCCCGTGGGCTGCTAATCTCTTTTTACTTCACGCATTTAAGTGGTTCTCCAATCCAGTTAATGTGGATGGTGATGGTCGCTTGACGATCATTGACTCTTACAAATACGCGGGTGTCCAGTCCAATTTTGTAAGTAAAAACGTGAAGGCTAATGTCTTGGCGAATTCGGTCGATCTTCAAGAAAAAAATGGATTGTCGCGAGAGCCGCGTATAACAAAAATCCGGATTTGTCAACGCAGGTGGCGATGGAAGCGGCCTACACAAACTACCAATCGCAATTGGCGCTGCTTTATGTTCACCAAGAATGTTGGATCTTAAACGCGATACCCGCTCAACGGATCGAGTTGAAATAACGCCGAACGCCTCCCCCAAGAGCAATAGGATGAAGTCAGGCCGGCTGGCGGGCCGCCTGTTATGACCATGACGCTGGCCGACGGTGGGCAACTCGCCAACCGGGCGCACGGCAAAGGCGGGATGTAGGCTCATCTGCCCTGGATAACGGACAAGATTGTCTCGCCGCTTGGCTCGTGCGGGCCGAGCGGGGCGAGCCGCAACTTACCGCTCAAAAACCTTGACGGATAGACTCAGGGCGTGACTCGGCCGTTCGGTACACCGTCAAACTAACGGCTCTCGCACGACCGATAGTCGTCGTTCGCCGCCGAGCTCATTCGGTACGTCTAACTTCACGCGAGAGCCGGTCGCGCAACGCGCAGTACCTACCTAGGGTGAAGTCGGCTGCCGGTGCAATAGACAAGGGCGTACCAGCCAAGCTACCAGATCGCACGCTCTGCTTCATATCCGCCGAACGCGGAAACTGACTTCGCTCTTCGCTAGGGTCCGGTAACCAGCGACTTCAGTGCCGCGCGAATTCCAGCATTGTCATCGGCGAGATCGACCGTTGCAAAGCGCAGTCGGTGACCTCGCACGGTGAAGGATTCGTCCACGTGCACGCCGATGGCAGGATGCAGCAAGAGGCCCTCCGCGCTGTTCGCATAGGCGTCGCCTCGGTCGGCCTGCGATCGCAGGTATGTGAAGATCTGATAGATGTAATCGCTCTTGAACCTGGCTTGGCCGTATTGGTTTGTAGTGAAAATGTCCGTGAACTTCGTATCGACTATGATGCGTCTGGGAGCAACCCGGCTGTCGATCACGATGTCGGCGTACATCGACGGAAGCCATTTCGTCAATCCCGCAGTGGGCGCTTCAATCGGCCAATCAAGCGCCTTCTGAGACCGGACGTTCCATTCCTGTCTCGGGAGTTCCTGCTTGTAGAAGCCCGCGACAGCCTTTTCGAAGATTTCGCGCAGCATCCGTTCGTCTCTTTTGAGGCGGGCGAGGCGAACATCGCCTGCGTCTTCGGTCGGCAGCCGCGGATCGAGCGCGAGATTCGCCACGACGATGAGCGCCGCATCGTCGGCGTCGTTTCTGCCGGTCTGCTCGCGGGTCATTTCCGATCGCTCCGGCCTTCGAAACGACACGCCGAATCGCGCGAGTTCGGAGCCGAGGAGGCGGCAGCGATGGGCGAGCGGCTTGTCGCGGACGAGCGAAGCCAACCGCGCCAAGGCGAAGCGGAAAAGCTGGTTGCGCGGCGTGTCCGCGCTGAGCTCCTCGAAACGGCAGATGACGCGCCCCTGCCGCAATTCGCCGGCGGACAACGTCGCCAATAGATCGATGCGTCCGCGCACGCGCGTCAGTCGCGCTTCCCGCGGCAGATAGGCGCGGGTCAGATTGCGCCTGATGCGGCGCTCGACCATCGCCGCGAGGAGACGGGCGAGCAGTTCCGGCACATCATCGTGTTCGCCTATTTCCACCGGCTGCTTGTCGAAGAAACTGGCGAGGCCATGCGCATAGGACAACAAAAACCAGAGGTTTTTGATCGGGATCGGCTTCGACACTGCTACGCGCCTGAAAATGGCTCGAGATTGGCGAGGAGCTTCTTGCACGCGTCCTCGGCCGTCGCCTGATTGTCGAACCAGTACTCACGCAGCAGTGGTTTAATTTCGCTTTCCACGACGCGGGCAAACCAGGCGCGCACGTTGTCGATTTTCTCGCCCTGCGCAGGCGTGACGAAACTGTGACCGATGCAGAACTGCTCGTTCAATGATTCGTCATCAGCGATGCGCTTGTTCAACTGGCGCATGCGCTCGGCGATATCGTCGGCCTCGGTTTTGGAAAAGCCATTCTCTTTCATACACCAGTCGCGCCATCTGTCGCCGACCTCGGGCTTGAGCGGGAAATACGCAAAGCGGCGACGCAAGGCCAGATCGATGAGCGCGAGAGAGCGATCTGCAACGTTCATCGTGCCGATCACGTAGAGATTTTCGGGAATAAAAATACGCTCGTCGGGTGCGCGCACGTAAGCGGGACGCAGCGCTTCCTCTTCCTTGCGCTTGTCACGTTCGAGGAGCGTCAGCATCTCGCCGAACACTTGAGCAGGGTTGCCGCGGTTGATTTCCTCTATCACTACGACATAGGGACGAGACTGGTCGCTTCGCGCCTCCTCGATCGCCTCCATGAAAACGCCGTCGATCAGGTCCAGCCAGCCGTCCGCGCCGGGCCGCCAGCCGCGCACGAAGTCCTCATAGGAGAGCGACGGCTGGAACTGCAGAGACACGAGCCGGCTCGCGTCCTTTCGTCCGAGCAGCGCATAACCCAAACGCTTGGCTAGCCAAGTTTTGCCCGTCCCGGGCGGCCCTTGCAGAATGATGTTTCGCTTGCTGTCGAGCAACGTGAGCATGGTGTCGAGGTCCTGCCTCTCGACGAAGCAGCCCTCGTTGATGATGCTCTGTATGCTGTATGGGCCGTTCGCGTTCGCGTCCGCTTCGCCGCCGGCGGCAGGGAGGGCGGCGCCAATCTCCTTGACAGCGTCGGCTGCTTCGTCATCGCGAATCTTCCAGCGCTGCTCAAACTCGTTGGGTAATGCTTCGGCGTATTCTTCGCCGTGGTCGGTGAGGACGAGTCTCGTCACGCCGTTCATCGTGACGGGGCGGATCAGTTCGACCATCTTCGCCCACATGATTGTGTAATTGCCTGGCTGCGACGAATTCCAGGTAGGAACGAGCGCCTTGAGCCTCGCTGAGAGTTCCGCAAACGCCAGTCCCTCCTCCGCCTTTTCGAGCCAGAGCAGAAGATGCCCCACGCCGAACACCCGGCCGACCAACGGGCCACGCAGGACTTCACGTGGATCGGGAGCATTTAGCAGATCTAGCCCGCGCGTTGTGGGGCGATATCCACCGTCCGCCAGCGTGATGAGACCAAGCCCACCCAGTGCTTGCGAGATGATTATCGCCGCCGTACTGCTACTCAACTGGGGCGCCTCTTGCACGATGGTGGTGATCAGATCTTCCCGGCTCAGACCATGCTCGGTTTCGCGCGCGATCGCGACCAGCAACGCGACGTTAGCACTCACGCACGGCAGGCCGCGCCGCTGCGAATCCACCGGAAGCAGCGGGATTTCCGGGAGCGCTTCAGCTTCCACGGCCTTCGGCGATTCGATCGCTCCTTGGTCGGGAGCCTTCACATAGGTGTCCCAGAGATACCACGTCAGCATCGACTGTTCGACGGCGCGCTCGATGGTGTCGTCCGGTCCCAGCACACTGCGCAGATGCTGCCGCAGCAATGCATGATGCGCGATGAACTGGTTCGACACACGGTGCTGTCCCAGTAGCCGGTGGACCTGCCAGAGGCGGTTCGCGTCCATCAAGCACGCCATATCGTGTGGGAACAGCGAAGCAAGCAGGCGGATCAGACGCGCTTTAGGCTGTTTCTTGGCGTGCTGCTTCTCTGCGACGCGTTGCAACACCCTCGTGTAGAGCGCGTCTATCCGCGCGCCGCGCACTGAGGCCTCGTCATCGCGCTTGGCTTCGCGCGCTTCGAAGAGCCAAGACGCAAGTTCCAAATCGGTGAGCGCGCCCGTTACCGTGACCGAATTGCCCGGTCCGATATTTGCCACGGGGTTGTCTTTCCAGAGCCTTGTCTGGAAGTCCGGTTTCATCCACTCGTCATGAGGCGTGTCGTTGACCACGCGCACCTGCTCGATGTAACGATCGCGCCAACGCTCTATTCCCGGCTGCTTCAGATAGGTCCTGAATTCGTTTGTCCATATGTCCAGCAGCCGTTCATTGGTCAAGAGCGTAGTCATGTCTGAGGATCTGGTCGAGGGGAGGCATAGGATATCGCGGGCGACTTACGCTAGAAGATTTTACCTACGTGCTCAATCACGAATGCATGACCTAGCCCCTGAACTGATTCCCAAGTGTCGCCCGGGCGCGACCCAGCTAGCTACGATCTTACGGCGTGTCACGCAAACGGTCGTTTCCTAGACACGTCAAAAAGTCCCATTTCAAGCTATCGTAAGTCCAATTGTCCGGTTAACATTCTCGTCAAGTTTTCAACGTCCCGGTTGTGTCAATGAATCAGCGGATCGGCTACGCGCGAGTATCCACGGATGACCAGCACTTAGACCTGCAGCGCGATGCGCTCCAGCAGGCCGGTTGCGGTGTCATTTATGAGGAAGCGGCGAGCGGCAAGAACGTTGCGCGCTTGGAATTGGAGCACTGCCGAAAGGCCCTGCGCAGTGGCGATACGCTGGTGGTATGGCGGCTGGATCGCTTGGGCCGCAGCCTGCCTGACCTCGTGCAAATCGTGGCCGACTTGGAGCGCAGCGGGATCAGCTTCGAGAGCTTGACCGAGAAAATTGAAACGAACAGCGCGGCGGGCAAGCTCGTCTTCCACGTCTTCGCTGCTTTGGCTGAATTCGAGCGCAGCCTGATCCGCGAGCGAACCTACGCCGGGCTGGCAGCAGCGCGTGCGAGGGGCCGCTCGGGCGGCCGTAAGCCGAAACTGGGAGACAAGCAGCTGCGCGAGATCAAAGCGCTTCTTCACGACCCGGATATCCAGGTCTCGGATGTGGCGCGGCGCTACGGAGTATCCCGCACGACGCTTTACAAGCATGTCGGGGTGATCAAGCCGAAGAAAAAACAACCTTATTGAAACAGGAACAACCCTATGACTAGCGCCCAGCAACGTGCCGCCCTGCAACGCCAGATCTGGCAGATAGCCAATGACGTGCGCGGCGCCGTCGACGGTTGGGACTTTAAGCAATACGTGCTCGGTACCCTGTTCTATCGTTTCATCAGCGAAAACTTTGCCAACTACATCGAAGGCGGTGACGACAGCGTCCACTATGCCGAGTTGAGTGACAATGTCATCACGCCGGAAATCAAAGATGACGCTATTAAGACCAAGGGCTATTTCATCTACCCGAGCCAGCTGTTTGCCAAAGTCGCCGCAAGCGCCAACATCAACGAAAGCCTGAACACGGACCTGGCTGCCATCTTTGCCGCCATTGAAGCTTCCGCCAACGGCTATCCGTCAGAACAAGACATTAGCGGCCTGTTTGCCGACTTCGACACCACCAGCAACCGTCTGGGCAACACCGTCAAAGACAAAAACGCGCGGTTGGCCGCCGTGCTCAAAGGCGTGGCCGAGTTGGATTTCGGTGACTTTGGTAGCAGCCACATTGACCTGTTTGGCGATGCCTACGAGTTCCTCATCTCCAACTACGCCGCCAACGCCGGCAAGTCTGGCGGCGAGTTTTTCACCCCGCAGCAGGTCTCCAAGCTAATTGCGCAGCTCGCCATGCACAAGCAGACCAGCATCAACAAGATTTACGACCCTGCTTGCGGCTCCGGCTCCTTGTTGCTGCAAGCCAAAAAGCAGTTCGATGAACACATCATCGAAGACGGTTTTTTTGGGCAAGAAATCAACCACACCACCTACAACCTGGCGCGGATGAACATGTTCTTGCACAATGTCAATTATGACAAGTTCAACTTTCAGCTGGGAAACACGCTGGAGGCCCCGCACTTTGGCGACGACAAACCCTTTGACGCCATCGTCTCCAATCCGCCGTATTCGGTGAAGTGGGTTGGGAGCGATGATCCCACTCTTATCAACGACGAACGCTTTGCCCCAGCAGGCGTGCTCGCTCCCAAATCCAAAGCTGACTTCGCCTTTGTGCTGCACGCGCTCAGCTATCTTTCCGGCAAAGGCCGCGCCGCGATCGTCTGCTTCCCTGGTATCTTCTACCGGGGCGGCGTCGAGCAAAAAATCCGCCAATACCTGGTGGATAACAACTACGTGGAGACTGTGATCTCGCTTGCACCCAACCTGTTCTATGGCACCAACATCGCCGTGAATATTCTGGTTCTGTCGAAGCACAAGCCTGACACCACAACCCAATTCATCGACGCCAGCGCGCTGTTCAAGAAGGAGATCAATAATAATCTGCTAACGGATGCGCACATCGAACGAATCATGCAAGTATTCGACAGTAAGGCGAATGTGGATCACTTCGCCCAGTCGGTGTCGTTCGAGAAGGTGGCTGGCAAGGACTATAACCTGTCGGTTAGCAGTTACGTGGAAGCCAAGGACAACCGTGAGATGGTGGACATTGCCCAGCTCAATACGGAGCTGAAAACCGCCGTGGCTAACATCGACAACCTGCGCAAAGAGATTGATGCCATTGTGGCGGAGATCGAAGGCGAGGAGTTGGAGGCATGAGCAGCGTGAGCTTTTTGGACAGGCTGCTGGATGGCGTTGCAGTGGAATGGAAGGCGCTGGGGGAAGTGACTCTGCCTACAAGCAATATTAGGTGGCGAGATGCGAGCCGCACTTATCGCTATATTGACCTTACCTCTGTAAGCATCGAAACAAAAACAATTACTGAAACGACCGAGATCACAAACGGTAATGCACCAAGCCGCGCGCAAAAACTTGTTGAAAAGGATGATGTGATTTTCGCAACAACTCGTCCTGCCCAACAGCGTTATTGCTTGATTGATGACCAGTACTCTGACGAGATTGCAAGTACTGGATACTGTGTTTTGCGCGCCAATAAGAATGAGGTGTTGCCTAAATGGATTCTGCATTGGGTAGCCTCCGCTGACTTCAAGGTATATGTCGAGGAAAATCAAAGCGGATCGGCATATCCTGCAATATCGGACGCGAAGGTAAAAGAATTCAAAATCCCCGTCCCGTGTCCGGAAAACGCAGAAAAATCGCTTGAAATTCAGGCTGAAATTGTTCGAATCTTGGATGCATATACTTCCAATGCCACAGCGCTTACCGCTGCCCTTGCCGCTGAGCTCGTCGGCCGAAAAAAACAATATAAGTACTATCGCGATCAGCTGTTGAGTTTTGACGAGGGCGACGTGGAGTGGAAGGCCCTCGGCGAGCTGGCTGAAATAAACACTGGGCAAAAGCCGCGTGAAATTTTCGAAAGCGCGACCTGTTTCGACTACATCAATGCGGGAACATCCAGATCGGGATACAGCGCTGCAAGCAATTGCGAAGGTGACACCACTACTACTCCTTCGCGAGGGCAAGGGGGGATCGGTTACGTGGGATACCAAAATAAACCATTTTGGTTGGGTCCTTTGTGCTACAAGTTGCAATCAATCGATAAGACGGTGTTGATCAATAAGTACCTTTTTTACTTCCTTCAATCAAAAAGCGAAATGTTGTTGAGTTTAAAGAAGGAAGGTGGGGTGCCTGCCGTTAATAAGTCTGACCTCGTCAAATTGCAAATACCCGTTCCTCCACTCAAAGAACAAGAGCGGATTGTAGCCCTTCTTGATAAATTCGACGCCCTAACTAATTCCATCAGCGAAGGCCTGCCTCGGGAAATTGCCTTTCGTCGGAAGCAGTACGAGTATTACCGTGATTTGCTATTGGGCTTCTCGAGGCCGGAAGACGTGGCGGCCTGACATGAGCAAGACACTAGCGGAAATAGCTCAGCAACTGAGGACGCCCAAGACAGTCAGGAAGATTGTCTCTGAAAAAAACAACGAAATTGAGGAAGCTAAGCCGGTTCCGAAAGTGCAGCTGATCTATGCATTTAACGGTACAGGCAAGACGCGCCTTTCGCGGGAGTTCAAGCAGCTGATTGCGCCAAAAGGTGATGACGAAGCCGGTCAGCCCGGATTGTCGCGCAATAAAATTGTATATTACAATGCATTCACCGAAGACCTGTTTTACTGGGACAATGATCTAGCGGGCGATGTTGAGCCAAAGTTGAAAATTCAGCCCAATTCGTACACAAGCTGGATACTTACATTGCTCAAAGACCTGGGTCAAGACGGGAATATTGCTCGGTATTTTCAGCGCTATGCGAATGACAAATCAACACCACACTTCAGCGCGGATTTAACCGAAGTCACCTTTTCGCTGGAACGCGGCAACAACGAGAAGTCTGGCCATATCAAGCTATCCAAAGGTGAGGAAAGCAGCTTTATTTGGAGCGTTTTTTACACTTTGCTGGATCAGATTATAACGATTCGCAATGTAGCCGAGCCGGGCGATCGAGAAGTCAGCGCGTTCGACCTGCTCGAGTATGTATTTATTGACGACCCTGTCAGTTCTCTCGATGAAAACCACTTAATAGAGCTAGCGGTCAATCTGGCGAGTTTGATTAAAAGCAGTGAATCCGACCTGAAGTTCGTCGTTACGACGCATAGTCCGCTATTTTATAATGTGTTTTTTAATGAGCTGAACGGAAAAGCCTGCTACATGCTTGAGCGCTCACAAGATGGAACGTTTGCGCTTATTGAAAAGCATGGTGATTCCAACAAGAGCTTCTCCTATCACCTGCATCTAAAGAAAACTATCGAGCAGGCGATCAGTGACAACACGGTAGAGAAATATCACTTTACCTTGTTGCGTAATCTTTACGAAAAAACGGCAAGTTTCTTGGGGTATCACAAATGGTCAGAGCTGCTGCCAGATGACAAACAGCTATATCTAAGCAGAATTATCAACTTCACAAGCCACAGCACGCTATCGAGTGAAACTGTTGCAGAGCCAACTCAGGAGGAGAGGGCGATTGTTAAGTTGTTGCTTGAACACTTGACGAGCAACTATGGATATTGGCGGCAGGAGAAATAAAATGATTGATTACAGCAAGCCCATTGCTGAAACGAGCAACTTCATCGTGCTGGAAAAGTACAGCAATGAGTGGAAGGTTGCTGAGAGCTACCAAAGCGAAGGTGATCTGGAGCGAGAGTTCATTCAGGACTTGGTCAATCAGGGCTATGAGTTCCTGCCCAACCTGAACACGCCCGAAGCCTTGCTCGCCAATGTGCGCGTGCAGCTACAAACGCTCAACAATGTGCTGTTGTCAAACGGCGAATGGCTGCGCTTTGTCGAAACTTGGTTGATGAAGCCCAGCGATGGCGTTGTTGAAAAAACCCGCAAGATCCACGACGACTATATCCACGATTTTGTCTTCGACGACGGCCATATTCAGAACCTCTACCTGCTGGACAAGAAGAACATTGCTCGTAATAAGGTACAGGTGATTAAGCAGTTCGAGCAGGCTGGCACGCATGCCAGTCGCTACGACGTGACGATTCTGGTCAATGGTCTGCCGCTCGTGCAGGTGGAGCTGAAGAAGCGCGGCGTGGCCATTCGCGAAGCTTTTAATCAGGTGCATCGCTACAGCAAAGAGAGTTTCAACAGCGACCACTCGCTGTTCAAGTATCTGCAGCTGTTCGTGATTTCCAACGGCACCGATAGTCGTTACTTCGCAAACACTACGCAGCGCAACAAGAATAGCTTCGACTTCACCATGAACTGGGCGAAGGCCGACAACAGCCTGATCAAGGACCTGAAAGACTTTACCGCCACTTTCTTCCAGAAGCACACCCTGCTCAATGTGTTGCTGCATTACTCGGTTTTTGACGTCAGCAACACCTTGCTGGTGATGCGCCCCTACCAAATTGCAGCCACCGAACGCATCTTGTGGAAGATCAACAGCGCTTACCATGCCCAAAACTGGAGCAACACGGAAAGTGGCGGCTTCATCTGGCACACCACCGGCTCGGGCAAAACCCTGACCAGTTTCAAGGCAGCGCGTCTCGCCACTGAGTTGGACGTCATTGAAAAAGTGTTTTTCGTAGTGGACCGCAAGGATCTGGACTACCAGACCATGAAGGAATATCAACGCTTTTCACCGGACAGCGTGAACGGGTCGGACAGCACTGCCGGACTAAAGCGTAATTTGGGCAAGGACGATAACAAGATCGTCGTGACCACCATCCAAAAGCTCAACAATCTGATGAAGAGTGAAGCTGACTTGCCTATCTACGGCAAGCAGGTGGTCTTCATTTTTGATGAGTGCCATCGCAGTCAGTTCGGTGAAGCACAGAAGAACCTCAAGAAGAAGTTCAAGAAGTTCTATCAGTTTGGCTTTACCGGCACGCCAATCTTTCCCGAGAACGCGCTGGGCGCTGAAACCACCGCTAGCGTGTTTGGTCGCGAATTGCATTCGTATGTGATCACCGACGCGATTCGCGATGAGAAGGTGTTGAAGTTCAAGGTCGACTACAACGATGTCCGTCCCAAATTCAAAGCCGTTGAAACAGAAAAAGACGAGAAGAAGCTTAGCGCCGCAGAAAACAAACAGGCCTTGTTGCACCCCGACCGCATCCGCGAGATCACTCAGTACATCCTAAACAACTTCCGGCAGAAGACCCACCGCCTGCAACCGGGCAATAAAGGTTTTAATGCCATGTTCGCGGTAAGCAGCGTGGATGCGGCTAAACAGTACTACGAGTCCTTCAGGGAGCTGCAAAAGCGCAGCGACAGGCCGCTCAAAGTCGCCACCATCTTCTCGTTTGCGGCAAACGAGGAGCAGGATGCAATCGGTGACATTCAGGACGAAAGCTTTGACCTTTCTGCTATGAACAGCAGTGCCAAAGAGTTTTTAAGCGCGGCGATTTCAGACTACAACGCATTGTTCAAGACCAACTTCAGCTTGAGCAACAATGGTTTCCAGAACTATTACCGCGATCTGGCCAAACAAGTCAAAGCCAAGGAAATCGATTTGCTGATTGTGGTGGGCATGTTCCTGACTGGCTTTGATGCTCCCACGCTGAACACCTTGTTTGTCGACAAGAATTTGCGCTACCACGGTTTGATGCAAGCCTACTCGCGAACCAACCGAATTTTTGACGCGACTAAAACCTTCGGCAATATCGTTACGTTCCGAGACTTGGAGCAGGCGACCATTAGCGCAATCACCCTGTTCGGCGACAAGAATACCAAGAACGTAGTCTTGGAGAAGAGCTACAAGGAGTATATGGAAGGCTTCACCGATCTGGCCACTGGCGAAGCGCGACGAGGCTTTGTAGACGTGGTGAAGGAGCTGGAGGCGCGCTTTCCTGATCCCGCCGCCATCGAAAAGGAAGCCGACAAAAAGGTTTTCGCAAAGCTTTTTGGCGAGTACTTGCGTATAGAGAACGTGCTACAGAACTATGACGAGTTCGCTAGCTTGAAGGAACTGCAAAGTGTCGATATGACCGATCCGATGGCGGTAGAGGCGTTCAAGACCAAGCACTATCTGAACGACGACGATCTGACCGCACTGCAAGCCATCACGCTCCCCGCTGAACGGAAAATCCAGGATTACCGTTCAACGTACAACGACGTGCGCGACTGGCTGCGTCGGGAAAAGTCTTCGGCCGAGAAGGAAAAATCCACCATTGACTGGGATGACGTGGTTTTTGAGGTCGACCTGCTGAAGTCGCAGGAAATCAACCTGGATTACATCCTAGAACTGATTTTCGAGCACAACAAAAAGGTGAAGAGCAAGTCGGACCTTGTTGATGAAGTGCGCCGCGTGATTCGTGCGAGCCTTGGCAACCGGGCAAAAGAGAGCCTGCTCGTGGACTTTATCAATGAGACCGACCTGGACAAGATCGGCGATAAGGCCAGCGTGATCGATGCGTTCTTCACCTTTGCCCAAACAGAGCAGCAGCGCGAGGCGCAAGAACTGATCAAGGACGAGGCGCTGAATGCTGAAGCGACCAGGAGGTACATTAGTACATCGCTGAAGCGCGAATTCGCCAGCGAGAACGGCACCGAGCTCAACGCCATCTTGCCCAAGATGAGCCCGCTAAACCCGCAATACCTCACGAAAAAGCAAAGTGTCTTCCAAAAGATTGCTGCTTTCGTCGAGAAATTTAAGGGCGTGGGAGGTCAAGTCTGACCTAGTCGGGTCATCGGGATACGGAGCTGTCTTTTCTTGATGCTGGACGGAGCGAGCGTCCATGGGCATCTCCTATGCACGCCGCCCTGAAAAGCTGATATTCGATTTATGCCAGCCTCTTTGCTAAATCTTCGGCTCGCGGGTGGTAGTAACGCATTAGCATGCGTGGGTCTTTATGGCCTGTTATCTTCGTCAGTTCGTGCATTGGAAAGATCGACGCCAACCGGGAGGTTGCCTCATGTCGCAGGTCGTGAAAGCGAAGGTCTGTGAGAAATTTGCCGTCTGGTCTTAGCTTGGCCGCTTCGGACTGTTCGACATAAAGCTTCCGGGCGCGAGCGACTGCGCGTTCGAACGCCCTCGTAACGGCGTCACTGCGGATTTCGAACACGCGGTCGGCGGCGTCCTCACCACTCTTGCTCGTGTCACATTTTGCGCGATCTCGCCCGTCCTTTATCGCCTGAAGCACTGCAACCGCGCGCGAAGATAGCGGCACGTCACGAGCATCTCCGTTTTTCGTCGATGGCAGATGTACCACGCGGCGTCTTAGATCCACGTTTATCCAAGACAGGGATACGATCTCACCCCGACGCATTGCGGTTTCAACGGCCAGCCAGATGATTGATGGCAGCAGCGTCGACCTACTAGCTTTGGCTATCCATTCGATCTCGCTGTCGCGCGTACCGCGCTGTGATTCGGAGTCTTCTTCGTCCACGGCACTCCCCAATACGTCGCTGATCGCAATGCGCCGGGTGCGGGCATTGTTCGGCACCGGCTTGCGGATCAGTTCAACCGGATTTGACAGGCTGTCCATGCCCCATTCTTTGCGGGCGATGCTGAACACATGGGACATAACCGCGAGCCGGCGTAAGACCGTCGCAGGTTTGTAGTCCTTGAGCCATTCGTCGCGGAGCTTTGCTATGTCCGCGCTGCGAATCGTTGCGAGGGGCCGCTGTGCGAGATTTGCTGCCTTGCAGGTCTTCAGAACCGACAACTCCTGTGCGACGCCCTTTTTTGCGAACGAGATTTCGCCCTCGTAGCGTATCAGCGCCTCGTAGACCGTTGTGGTCTCGGCCTCGCTGCGGCTAACCCATATTCCCCGTGACATTTCCGACTCGATCATTCCGGCCCAAGCTTCCGCCTCCGCCTTGGTATTGAATGTCCTACTTTGCGCCGGGTAGCCGCGACGGCGTACCTGCGCCTCCCATTGGTATTGTCCACGCTTCCGTATCGTCGGCATTTTCTCGATGCTTGCTCAAGCTAGTGTGGCAAGATTGTGGCAAATATTCCCTTGCAACGCCAGAAACCGCGATGCGTATAGCCTGATTTTTACATTCGCAATGCGAAGGTCGGGAGTTCGATCCTCCTGCTCCCACGAATCCAAAAGGGCTCGGCGTAACCGCCGAGCCCTTTTCATTCCCGCCACCCGCACTAAACTCCCCCTCACACCCCAGTGAGTCCCCATGCACTTCCAGATCCACACCTAGACCACATCGTGCTCCGCTGCGCCGATCTCGACGCCATGGTCAGTTCCTACCGCACCGTCCTCGGTTGCCCTATCGAGAAAGAGCAACGCGATCTCGGTCTCGTACAGATGCACGCTGGCCGCTCGCTGATCGATCTACTGGCCGTCGGCGCGAAGATCGATCGCCCGGAAAGCGGCCAAGCCGGCGCGAGGCGCAACATGGATCACCTTCGCCTGCGCGTCGAGCCCTTCGACGCAGACGCCTTGCGCGCCCACAGCAAAAGCACAACGTGCGCATAGGCGAAGAAGCACGCCGCTACGGCGCCGAAGGCTTCGGCCCGTCGCTTTATCTCTTCGATCCGGAAGACAACATGATCAAACTCAAAGGCCCGCCCGAACCCAAGCCCTAAGCAGCCTTCAACACGCTCCAGCGAATCGCCACGGCATCCATCTTCTCGCTGCCAAGCGATGCATCGCCGTCCTGCACCATCAACTGCAGGCGCATCGTCCGTTCGGCCAGCTTGCCGAGCGCTTCCGCGATGCCATCATCGAGCGACCAGACCGTCACGTTCTGCAGTCGCTCGACCTTGCTCTTCACGCCGTTCCACCAGATATCCGCGGTCCTGCCCGCATACGCGACGACGATCACGCGCTCCGAACGCCCGCTCGCCTTCGAGATGCGTCGTTCATCCGGCTGGCCGACCTCAATCCACGTCTGTATTTGCCCGGTGAGATCCTTCTGCCAGAGATCGGGCTCGTCGGTATCGGAAAGACCCTTGCAGAACTCGAGGCGCTCGTCGGCAAAGAGGCCGAACGCGGCGATGCGCACCATCATTCGTTCGTCAGTCTCCGACGGATGACGCGCAATGGTCAGGGAATGATCGCCGTAGTAGTGGCGATCCATATCGGCGATCTGCAGCTCCGCCTTGTAAATCGTAGATTTGAGGGCCATTCAGCATCGGACGCCGGTTCTTCGGCCGGCGCAAGGTTTGTCGATAAGGCGCGATCGATCGCGCGCGAAACCGACATTGTGCGGCGAATCCACGGAAATTTGGAAGGCGTCGGGCACGCGCGATACCCCGCGAGCGCGGGAAGCGTGCCGCCGATAAACGCGAGCAAAAGCGAATTGACGCGATTCAAAATCGCGCCGAATTACCGATTTACCCCACTTCGAAAACCGCTTATTGATCGATGAATCGATCCGCGGTCCACATGCCTTGCGTATCGCTATTGGAGGCATTCGCGAATTCGATGTCGTGGCCCACGACACGAATCACGCGAAAGTGCGAATCGACCGGAGTCGATATGCATTCGAATCCCTCAAAGAACTGCTGCATCTTCTGATGCTCGCCGGCTTTCGCGTGCTGATCGGCAGAATCGAATTTGTCCTTGGACAAACAGCCATACGAATTCGGCCGAAAGGTGAAGGTCTGTTGAGGCTGAATAACGCTGTCCTGAGCTTGTGCTACGGAAACGACTGTGAACAAACCCATCATCGCGAAAAGAGCACCGGCGCGTTTCTTCATGTAATAGCCTCCAAACGAAATCGTTTCGAGATTAGCTATGTATTTAAAAGCGGATGACCGCAAAACTCATGCTAGATGACTAAGACCAACTTGCAAGCATATGTTGTGTGCGATCGCAATACCGCAGAATGACGCAGTGAACTAAAGGGATGATCAATGAACCGAAAATCACCAAAATGCATAGCTGAGGGAAATGAAAGCTTGCATGCCCTGGCATCCTTCCAAGGCAATTTGCCCCGCGCGTGCCTTTGGTGCGGCGCATTAACCATGTGCGAGGCAAGGCGAACACAGACGTCAAGCTGGCTGAACGGCCTATTGCAAGCAATGGGCGTTCATGGATAAATCCACCGATAGAACCCAGGAGAACAAGCATGAACCTCGCTCAATGGCTGCCGTTCGCGATCGCGTCGGCGATTCTCGTTGCGATTCCCGGCCCGACGGTGCTGCTCGTCGTGTCCTATGCGCTCGGGCACGGTCGCAAGTACGCGTTCGCAACGACCATCGGCGTCGCGCTGGGCGACCTCACCGCGATGACCGCGTCGATGCTCGGCCTCGGCGTGCTGCTGGCGGCATCGGCGGAAATGTTCATGGTGGTGAAGTGGATCGGCGCGGCGTATCTCGTGTACCTGGGCATCAAGCTGTGGCGCGCCCCCGTCGTCGATACAGACGCCGTGCAGCCCACGGGCGAACTTCGCACGAGCCGCATCATGGCGCACGCGTACGCCGTGACGACGCTGAATCCGAAGAGCATCATTTTCTTCGTCGCGTTCGTGCCGCAGTTCGTCGATCCGCATACGGCAAGCGTGTCGCAGATCGCGATTCTCGAAGCCACGTTCGTCGGGCTGGCGGCGGCCAACGCGTTCGCGTACGCGCTGCTCGCGTCCGGCGCGCGCAAGGCGATTCGCAAGCCGTCCGTCCAGCGCGCGGTGAACCGCACGGGCGGCGCGCTGCTGATGGGCGCGGGCGTCTTCGCGGCGGCGTGGAAGAAGGCCGCATGACTCCGTCCGACGACTGGACCGCGAACGCGCGGCACGTGTATTTCGGCTTGCTCGACGACTGGAACCGGCAGGACGCGGCCGCGATGGCGGCGCGCTTCACCGAGCGCGGCAGCCTGATCGGTTTCGATGGCAGCGCGATCGACGGCCGAACCTGCATCGAAGCGCACCTTCAGCCGATCTTCGCCCAGCATCCGACGCCGCGTTTCGTCGCGAAAGTGCGCGAAGTGAGGAGAATGGCGAACGGGCAGACCTTGCTGCTGCGCGCCGTCGCCGGCATGTGGCCGCGCGACTCGACCGCCCTCGAGCCGAGTCTGAACACGCTACAGTCGATGGTGCTGTCGCTCTGCGACGGCGTCTATCGAATCGAAATGTTCCAGAACACGCCTGCGGCGTTCCACGGACGGCCGGAGGAAAGCGACAAGCTCAGCGCGGAACTGCGCGCGATTGGCAAGCCGGCGGGCGCGTGACGTCGCGGAAGATCATTTGCCTATGCAGAAGCGGCTGAAAATCACGCCCAACAGGTCATCGGACGTGAATTCGCCCGTGATCGCGTTGAGATCGTCCTGTGCGAGCCGCAGTTCTTCGGCGAAAAGATCGAGCACTTGCGAATGCTGATCGGCGTGCTCGGCAGCGAGCGCGAGATGATCACGCGCCTCGCGCAGCGCGATCAGATGACGCTCGCGCGCGAGGTACACGCTCTCCGCGCCCGCCTGCCAGCCCGCGATCTTCAGCAGTTCATCGCGCAGCAGCGAAATGCCTTCGCCGGTTTTCGCCGACAAGTTGACTTCGCGCGCGCCGTCCTCGCCATCGCGCGCGGTTGATGGCGTGCCCGCCAGGTCCGTCTTGTTCTTGACTCGCACGACGGGCACGCCCGCCGGAAAGCGCGCCGCGATCGTCCGATCTTCGGGCGTCACGCCCTCGCGCGCATCGAGCAGATGCAAAACGACGTCGGCGCGCTCGATCTCGCCCCACGTGCGTTCGATGCCGATACGTTCCACTTCGTCCTGCGTCTCGCGTAGCCCGGCCGTGTCGACGATGTGCAGCGGAATGCCTTCGACCTGAATCGTCTGCGCGACCTTGTCGCGCGTCGTGCCGGCTATCGGCGTGACGATGGCGAGCTCCGCGCCCGCGAGCGCGTTCAACAGCGACGACTTGCCTACGTTCGGCTGACCCGCGAGCACGACTGACAAGCCTTCGCGCAAAAGCGCGCCCTGCCGAGCGTCGGCGAGAACCGCGCCCAGCCGCTCGCGGATACGCGCGAGCTTGCCGCGCGCGTCGGCGGCTTCGAGGAAGTCGATTTCTTCTTCGGGGAAATCCAAGGTCGCTTCGACGAGCATGCGCAGCGTGATCACGTCTTCGACCAACGCGTGAATCTCGCGCGAGAACGCGCCTTCCAGCGATCGGCCAGCCGAGCGCGCGGCCGCCTCCGTGCTTGCTTCGATCAGATCGGCGACGGCTTCCGCCTGCGCGAGATCGAGCTTGTCGTTGAGAAAGGCGCGACGCGTGAATTCACCGGGCTCGGCGAGACGCAGACCGAAATCGCGCCCGGCTTCGATCGCACGCTGCAAGACGAGTTGCAGCACGATCGGGCCGCCGTGGCCCTGCAGTTCGAGCACATGCTCGCCGGTGTAGGAGTGCGGCGCGGGGAAATAAAGGGCGATGCCGCGATCGAGCGCCTCGCCGTTCTCATCGATGAACGGGACGTAGCTCGCGTGACGCGGCAGGAGTGCCTGGCCACACAGCGCATGCATCGCCTTGTGCGCGGCGGCTTCGCCCGCGCGGCCGAACGACAGACGCACGACGCCGATTCCGCCGCGCCCCGGCGCGGTGGCGATTGCGACGATCGGATCGGTGTCGTTGCTCAGCATGACGATGGCGCGATGGGATGGTTTCGAAGTGCGGGCATTGTATCGCGGCGTCTGTATCGGGCCGCGGCGTGCGCAGTCTCCAAGCAATTAGAAGTTATCTTTTTTGAGATAAACGGCTAGACTGTCGCCGGAAGAGTAAATTTTTGAGTCAAGTCAGTTCAGGGCGTTGCGGTGAAACGCGCAGCGGCATCGGTATGTTGCCAAAAGGCAATCAAATCGAACCCGTATTTAAGATAAAAAACTTCATAAACACGCCATTTATAGCGTAGTTGGTTGACTGGTAAGCAGCGATTGCCTCGCACAATCCAGCCATGCCTACACCACAAGAAAAAGCCGATTTCTCCGAACGGCTCAAATTTTCGATGACTCGCGCGCCCGAAAAGATGCGCGGCGCGACGGATCTCGCTTTGCATTTCAATCTGCGTTATCGAGGCGAACCGGTTTCGCCGCAGACGGCGCACAAGTGGCTTACCGCGCGGTCGATTCCAACCGTCGACAAGCTGAAGACGCTCGCCGAATGGTTCAAGGTCGATCAGCATTGGCTGCACTACGGGCCGCCGCCGAGCGGCATGCCACAGGTGACGCCCAAGCCACTCGCACGCGACGAGCAGTATCCCGCGTCAGAAGAAACGCTCGAGCTGGCGACGAAGATCGAGGCGCTGTCGCCGCATCATCGGTATTTGCTCGAGGAACTCATCGAGCAGTTCTATGGGTCGATGAAGCGGTAACTTCCCATCCCCAAGACAAAACGCCCGGCCATAGCCGGGCGTTTCCGCATCCGAAGAACCAGCAGAAGCGCTTACGCGACCTTCTTCTTGCCCTTGCCCATCATGCGCGTGATGTAGTACTGCTGCGCGATCGACAGCACGTTGTTCACCACGTAGTACAGCACGAGACCGGCCGGGAAGAAGAAGAACATGACCGAAAACGCGATCGGCATGAACATCATCATCTTCGCCTGCACGGGGTCCGGCGGCGTCGGATTGAGCTTCGTCTGCAGGAACATCGAGACGGCCATCAGGACCGGCAGGATGAAATACGGGTCCTGCTGCGACAGATCGTGAATCCAGCCGATCCACGGCGCGCCGCGCATTTCCACTGACGACAACAGCACCCAGTACAGCGAGATAAAGACCGGAATCTGCACGACCACCGGCAGACAGCCGCCGAACGGATTGACCTTCTCGGTCTTGTACAGCGACATCAGTTCGGCGTTCATCTTCTGCGGATCGCTCTTGAAGCGCTCGCGAATCTGCTGCATGCGCGGCGTGATTTCCTTCATGCGCGCCATCGACTTGTAGCTCGCCGCCGAGAGCGGGAAGAACACCGCCTTGATGAGCAGCGTGAGCAGCACGATCGCCCAGCCCCAGTTGCCGACGTAGCTGTGAATCTTCTCGAGCAGCCAGAAGAGCGGCTTGGCGATGATCGTCACCATGCCGTAGTCCTTCACCAGTTCCAGACCCGGCGCGATGCCTTCCAGCATGCGTTCTTCTTCCGGACCGGCGAAGAGACGAGCATCGACATTCACGGCCTGTCCCGGCGCGATGGTCTGCGCGGGCAGCGTCACGCCGACGCGATACAGATCCGGATCGATCTTCTGCACGTAGATGTCGCGCTTCACGCCCTGCTGCGGAATCCACGCCGACGCGAAGTAGTGCTGCACCATCGCGATCCAGCCGTTGTCCGAAGACGGTTCGAACGATGCCTTGTTCTTGTCGATATCGGAGAAATCGATCTTCTGGAAGTGCTTCTGATCCGTGTAGACAGCCGGCCCGATGAACGTGTGCGAGAAGCGCGGCGTCTCGACCGGCGTGTTGTCGCGCACGAGTTCCATATAGAGCTTCGGCGTGACCGGCGCGGCGCCGACGTTCTCGATCTTCGTATCGACGTTGATCACGTAGCTGCCGCGCGTGAACGTGTAGGTCTTGATGACCTTCACGCCACCCTTCACCGGCGATTCGAACGCGATCTTCAGCGTCTTCTCGTCGCCCGTCAGCGACGTCTGGCCGGGAACCGGCGTGAAGATGTCGTTGTGGTTCGGGAAGTCGCCGCCGAGCAGGCCCGTGCGCGCGAGGTACGTGTGATTAGCGGTGTGATCGAAGAGCGTGATGTAAAGGTCGGGCTGCTTGCCGTCGCCTTCCTTGACCAGCGAAAGCTTCGAGAGCGTGCCGCCGCGCGTGTCGATCTCACCGGAATACACGTCCGTCGTAAACTTGACGAGCTGCGCTTGCGCCGTGGCGGGCGGCGTCGAAGTGCCGGGAGCGGCCGTACCCGCAGGCGCGTTCGGCAGCTCGGACGGCTGCGCGCCGGATGCGGCTGTGCCCGGTGCCGGGTTGCTGGCGGTCTTGGCGGGTTGCGTCGCGCTCGGGAAGAACATCGACGGGCGCCCATGGTCGCGCTGCCAGTTGTCGAACAGCAGGACAACTGACACGAAGAAGATGACCCATAGGACGGTGCGTTTGATATCCATGCGTTGTCTCAGTGTCGATCGGAAAGCGCTTCAGCGCCGTTTAGTGTTGAAAGCTTGTCTTGCCCGGAGCCTTTGGCTTCCGCGCTCGATTCTTCTGCGTTGGGAGGCGGCACGAGATCGACGCCGCCGGCCGAAAGGGGATGGCAGCGGCACAGCCGCTTCACGGCGAGATACGTGCCATGCGCGGCGCCATGATACTGGATTGCTTCGCGCGCGTAGTCGGAACAGGAGGGATAAAAGCGGCACCGGTTGCCGAGCAGAGGGCTCACAGCAAGCTTGTAGAAGCGCAACAACGCGATGAGTGCCGTTTGCATAAGCTTCGCGCCGCACGCCCGAGTTGCCATCGAAGGCAAGTCCGGCGCAATCCGCGCTTCATGACCCTGACGGGCCGGATGTTTCGTCGACGGCGGGCGCCGCCACGGTTTCGGCCCTGCGGCGCGCGGCTTCGCGCACGGCACGGTCGAACAATGCTTCCAGCTCGCTGCCGACGAGCGCCCGCAGCGGCGGGGAACTCGCGCTCCGCATCGCGCGGCGGTCGATCTTCGCGTGCAGTCGCACGAGAATGTCGAATCCGTTCAACTGGCTGCGCCGCAGCCGGAACGCGTCGCGCGCAAGCCGTTTGATCAGATTGCGCGTGACGGCGCGCGGCGCCTGCTTCTTGCCGATCACCAGCCCGAGCCTCGCTTCCTTCCCGGACGGCTTGCCGTACAGAACGAAATGCGGCGAACGGCGCCAGGGGCGCAAACGAAAAACGGATGAGAACTCATCCGTTTTCAGCAGCCTTGCGGCCTTGGGGAACACAGCCTGCGCCGGCAACTGAACGATGTCCTGTCTCAAGACTTCTGTGCGGCGCGTGAGCGGCTCGCCGTCGAGTGCAACATCCAACCGCGAGCGAACACTCGGCGGACTTAAACTGCCAGGCGCTTGCGGCCCTTCGCGCGGCGAGCGTTGATGACCTTGCGGCCGCCAGCGGTCTTCATGCGAACGCGAAAGCCGTGGGTGCGCTTGCGACGGGTAACGGAAGGTTGGTAAGTACGTTTCATGGTGCTCTCACTTGAGTAAATTGACCGCGCGGGCTAAGGCTCCAGTGTGGTCACTGCAAGCGCGATGGCCGGAGGTTCAGGAATTCTGTTTTCGCGGAACCCGCTATTTAAACCGTTTTCCTATTGACCGTCAATAGTTTAGCGCCATCGAGCATGTAATCGACGCGATTCGCGACCCGTCCGGCGGGCTGATTTGACCCTGTGGATAACTCGCGCGCTGCCCTCGTTTGGCGTTAGAATCTCGCCTTACTCCCAAATATCCGCCCGCTGCTTCGGCCCGCCGTCCGCCCGCAAACCCTTGCGGCGTAAGCCTCCGGAGCATCCCTGCTCGGCCGTGCCGGGACTTGTCCGAACGTTCGGCAAGCACGGCCCGCAGGTGCGGAGCAACCATAACGACCGCATTCGATGAACGATTTCTGGGAACACTGTTCCGCACTGCTCGCGCGTGAACTCACGCCGCAGCAGTACGTCACGTGGATCAAGCCGCTGACCCCGGTCGACTTCGATGCCGACGCGAACACCCTGCGCATCGCCGCTCCCAATCGCTTCAAGCTCGACTGGGTGAAGAGCCAGTTCTCGGGCCGCATCGCCGATGTCGCGCGCGACTTCTTCAGCGCGCCCATCGACGTGCAATTCGTCCTCGATCCGAAAGCGACCGCGCGCAACGCTATCGGCGGCGGCCCGAGCGCCGCGCCACGCCCGATTGCAACCGCGAGCGCGTCCGTCGCGCCGCGCGCGCCGGCGCCGTCGGCGGCCGTGCCTCGGGCGCCTTCGGTCGTCGCGCATGCGAACGCCACCGCGCACATCAACGCGCTCGCCGCCGAAGCCGCGCAGCAGGCGCAGGCCACGCACGAAGACCAGGCCGATCTCGATCTCCCCAGTCTCGACGCGAACGAAGCCGCCGCGGGCCGGCGCACGTGGCGTCCGGGCGGCGCGCCGTCGGCTGCGGGTGAAACCGATTCCGCCTACGAGCGCTCGAAACTGAACCCTGTGCTGACGTTCGACAACTTCGTCACCGGCAAGGCGAATCAGCTCGCGCGCGCGGCGGCCATCCAGGTCGCCGACAACCCCGGCATTTCGTACAACCCGCTCTTTCTCTATGGCGGCGTGGGCCTCGGCAAGACGCACCTGATTCACGCCATCGGCAATCAATTGCTGATGGACAAGGCCGGCGCGCGCATCCGCTACATCCACGCGGAACAGTATGTGTCCGACGTCGTGAAGGCGTATCAGCGCAAGGCTTTCGACGACTTCAAGCGTTACTACCATTCGCTCGATCTGCTGCTCATCGACGATATTCAGTTCTTCTCCGGCAAGTCGCGCACGCAGGAAGAATTCTTCTATGCGTTCGAGGCGCTCGTCGCGAACAAGGCGCAGGTCATCATCACGAGCGACACGTATCCGAAGGAAATCTCGGGCATCGACGATCGCCTGATCTCGCGCTTCGACTCCGGCCTCACGGTTGCGATCGAGCCGCCCGAGCTGGAGATGCGCGTCGCGATTCTCATGCGCAAGGCGCAGTCCGAAGGCGTGAGTCTGTCGGAGGACGTCGCGTTCTTCGTCGCGAAGCATCTGCGCTCGAACGTGCGCGAGCTCGAAGGCGCGCTGCGCAAGATCCTCGCGTATTCGAAGTTCCATGGCCGCGACATCACGATCGAACTGACCAAGGAAGCGCTCAAAGACCTTTTGACGGTGCAGAACCGGCAGATTTCGGTGGAGAACATCCAGAAGACGGTGGCCGATTTCTACAACATCAAGGTCGCCGACATGTATTCGAAAAAGAGGCCGGCTAACATTGCGCGCCCGCGCCAGATCGCGATGTATCTGGCGAAGGAGCTGACGCAGAAGAGCCTGCCCGAGATCGGCGAACTTTTCGGCGGACGCGATCACACGACCGTGCTGCACGCGGTGCGCAAGATCGCTGCCGAGCGCGGCACCGATGCGCAGTTGAATCACGAACTGCACGTGCTCGAACAGACGCTGAAGGGCTGAACGTCCGAGTGACGCGCGGCGAAGAACGCACGCGTCATTTATTGCGCCCGCCAGCCTGTTTTTTAACGAAAACGTCCCCATTTTTAGGGAGCGGTTCCGTTTTGAGGCACAATATAGGTTTAGCCGTCCGTGGCCTGGGCGGCATTCGAGCGCAGTTTTCGCGAGTGACCGGCGGGGGGCCGGCAACGCGTGTTACGAGGTTGTCCGTCGGGCAAATCTGGTGGCGAAACCGGCGGACAGGCCGTCACATCAACGAAGGAACTCTATGCAACTGGTCAAGACCGAACGAGATAATCTTCTAAGGCCGCTGCAAACCGTGAGCGGCATCGTAGAACGCCGCCATACGTTGCCAATCCTCGCGAATTTGCTCATCACCAAGAACGGCGCCGATGTGTCGTTCCTCTCGACCGACCTCGAACTCCAGATCACGACGCGCGCCGACTTCGGCGTCGGCAGCGACCAGGTTGCCACCACGGTCGCCGCGCGCAAGCTGCTCGACATTCTTCGCGCGATGCCGCCGGGTGAAGTCGTGCTCGACCTCTCCGACAAGCGCCTCACCGTGCGTTCCGGCAAGAGCCGTTTCGCGCTGCAGACGCTCGCCGCCGACGAATTTCCCACGGTCAACCAGGCTACAGACTTCGGCGCGAGCCTTTCGGTTCCGCAGAAAACGTTCCGCCAGTTGCTCGGCATGGTCTATTTCGCGATGGCCCAGCAGGACATTCGCTACTACCTGAACGGCATGCTGCTCGTGGTGGACGGCGACCAACTGATGGCGGTCGCGACGGACGGCCACCGTCTCGCGTTCTCGTCGATGAAGATCGAAGGTTCGTTCGCGCGCCAGGAAGTCATCATTCCGCGCAAGACGATCCTTGAACTCCAGCGCCTGCTCGAAGACATCGACGATTCATTGAATATCGATATCGCCGCGACGCAAGTGAAGTTCACCTTCGGTCAGGTCGAGCTCGTGTCGAAGCTCGTCGAGGGCAAGTTCCCCGACTTCCAGCGCGTGATTCCGAAGTCGCACAAGAACACGTTCGAGATCGGCCGCGAAGAATTGCAGCGCTCGCTGCAGCGCGCGGCCATTTTGACGTCGGACAAGTTCAAGGGCGTGCGCTGCCTCGTCGAGCCGGGCCAGCTCAAGATCATGTCGACCAACGCGGACCAGGAAGAGGCGCAGGAAGAGTTGGAGATCGCTTATCAGGGCGACACCGTCGATATCGGATTCAACGTCACGTATTTGCTCGACGTGCTCGCCAATCTGAAGGTCGAC
The DNA here is from genome assembly GCF_001544835.2 of Caballeronia fortuita. Taxonomy (GTDB): domain Bacteria; phylum Pseudomonadota; class Gammaproteobacteria; order Burkholderiales; family Burkholderiaceae; genus Caballeronia; species Caballeronia fortuita. Next base: position 285,344 of record NZ_FCNX02000001.1, read on the forward strand.
ACGCTCAAGGTGAGCCTCGGTGATGCCAATTCCAGCGCGCTCATCACGATTCCCGAGAACGAGGAATTCAAGTATGTGGTGATGCCGATGCGCATCTGACGCAGTCAATACCAAAAACACTCCAAGGGGCGGCGCGCCCCTTTGGCGTTTTTAAGGTGTTTTGAAAAGTTCGAGCAGTAACCCAGGCAGTGACGCAGAACCGGAAAATCTCCATGACTGAAAACACAAATTCGCAACCCGACAACAAGCCTGACAACAGCTACGGCGCCTCGTCCATCCAGATCCTCGAAGGTCTGGAGGCCGTGCGCAAGCGGCCGGGCATGTATATCGGCGATACGTCGGATGGCACCGGTTTGCATCACCTCGTTTTCGAAGTGCTGGACAACTCCATCGACGAAGCGCTCGCCGGCTATTGCGACGACATCCACGTCGTCATTCACGCGGACAACTCGATTTCCGTGACCGACAACGGCCGTGGCGTGCCGACTGGCCTCAAGCGCGACGACAAGCACGATCCGAAGCGCAGCGCCGCCGAAATCGTGATGACGGAACTGCACGCGGGCGGCAAGTTCGACCAGAACAGCTACAAGGTGTCGGGCGGCCTGCACGGCGTGGGCGTGTCGTGCGTGAACGCGCTTTCCGAATGGCTGCGCCTCACGGTGCGCCGCGACGGCAAGAAGCACTTCATGGAATTCGCGCGCGGCGTCGTGCAGAACCGCGAGATCATCGAAGAAGACGGCGTGCAGTATTCGCCGATGCCGGTTGTCGGCGATACGGAAAATCGCGGCACGGAAGTGCATTTCCTCGCCGATGCGACCATCTTCGGCAATGTCGAATTTCACTACGACATCCTCGCGAAACGCATGCGCGAGCTTTCGTTCCTCAACAACGGCGTGCGTATCCGCCTAACGGATCAGCGCACCGGCAAGGAAGACGATTTCGCTTTCGCGGGCGGCGTGAAGGGCTTCGTCGAGTACATCAACAAGGCGAAGCAGGTGCTGCATCCGACCGTGTTTCATGCGGTCGGCGAGCGCGAGAACGTGACCGTCGAAGTGGCGATGCAGTGGAACGATAGCTTCAACGAAAGCGTGCTCTGCTTCACGAACAACATTCCGCAACGCGACGGCGGCACGCACTTGACGGGCTTGCGCGCGGCGATGACGCGCGTCATCAACAAGTACATCGTCGATAACGACATCGCGAAGAAGGCGAAGGTCGAGACGACTGGCGACGACATGCGCGAAGGTTTGTCGTGCGTGCTGTCGGTGAAGGTGCCGGAGCCGAAGTTCAGTTCGCAGACGAAGGACAAGCTCGTGTCGTCGGAAGTGCGCGCGCCGGTCGAGGAAATCGTCGCGAAGGCGCTCGAAGATTATCTGCAGGAAACGCCGAGCGACGCGAAGATCATCACGAGCAAGATCGTCGATGCCGCGCGCGCGCGCGATGCCGCCCGCAAGGCGCGCGAGATGACGCGTCGCAAGGGCGTGCTCGATGGCATCGGTTTGCCGGGCAAGCTTGCGGATTGCCAGGAGAAGGATCCGGCGAAATCGGAGATTTATATCGTCGAGGGGGATTCGGCGGGCGGATCGGCGAAGCAGGGGCGCGATCGTAAATTCCAGGCAATTTTGCCGCTGCGCGGCAAGGTGCTGAATGTGGAGAAGGCGCGCTTCGACAAGCTGATTTCTTCCGAGCAGATCGTAACGCTGGTGACGGCGCTCGGCTGCGGCATCGGCAAGGACGATTACAACCTCGACAAGCTGCGCTATCACCGCATCATCATCATGACCGACGCGGACGTCGACGGCGCGCACATTCGCACGCTGCTGCTGACGTTCTTCTATCGGCAGATGCCGGAGATCGTCGAGCGTGGGTACATCTATATCGCGCAGCCGCCGCTGTACAAGATCAAGGCGGGCAAGGACGAGCGGTATATGAAGGATGCGCACGAGCTCAATCAGCATATGTTGAAGCTCGCGTTGCAGGGCTCGGAGCTGATCGCGACCGAAGGCGCCGATCCGATTTCCGGCGATGCTCTCGGCGAACTGGCGCGCGCGTACTTGCTGGCGCAGGCGGTCGTCGATCGTCTCAGCCGCATTTATGATGCGGCTGCGCTCGAAGCGGTGATGGATGGCGTGACGCTCGATCTGTCGTCGCAGGAAGCGGCGGAGGCATCGGCGAAGCGTCTGGAAGAGCGTCTGCGTGCCGATCCGCTCAAGCCGGAAGTGACGGTGGAAGCGGCTTATGACCAAGTGCGCGAACTGCGCTCGCTGCATGTCAAGCGGCGTCATCATGGCAACGTGAAGGTCACCGTGTTCGATGAAGACCTCCAACTTACCGCGGACTACAAGCAGCTCGTTTCGACGGCGGATACGTTCAAGGGCTTGATCGGCGAAGGTGCGTTGATCAAGCGCGGCGAGCGGTCGATGGCGGTGACGGACTTCAAGAGCGCGATGAAGTGGCTGATCGCCGATGCGGAGCGCAATGTTTCGAAGCAGCGCTATAAGGGTCTCGGCGAGATGAATCCGGAGCAGCTCTGGGAAACGACGATGGATCCGAGCGTGCGACGTCTCTTGCGCGTGCAGATCGAGGACGCGATTGCAGCGGATGGGATTTTTACGACGCTGATGGGCGATGATGTCGAGCCGCGGAGAGCGTTTATCGAAAGTAATGCGTTGCGGGCGGGGAATATTGATGTTTGAGGGTGTAGGTTGTCAGAGATAGTGAAAAACATGTCACTGAGATGAAAACCATTTCTCAGCGTTCGTGAAAAATTGGATCAATGTTGTAGCCCGGTCGACGTTCCATGTCTTCCGGGCTATTTTATTTTGTGGCGCCACCACCTCAATAAAACCAACAAGTTAATGCAATAAATATTGCACATTGCACTAGTGAAAATGGCCGAATATCAGATGATTAGAAATTCACTATAAATTTCAATATGTTGCGGATTTCAATAAAAACCGCCGGTTCGCAGTAGAGAAATACTGCAATAAACGTTGACCGCGTGCCGATAATCAATAAAATAACGTCTTTATCGGAAAAAGATGCTAATTTAAAGCAGGACTGTGCTCGCCGCGTGTGTTTGCGGCGAGAAGAAAACGGAGGGCAGAATGTAAAAACGGAGCAAACCCCATATTAGAAGCTTGCCCCGCTGGTGGGAGCTGACGCTACCCGACATCGACAATCGAAGTATCGTCAATCCCCCGCCTGCGGTCAAGTTTTTGCGCCCAATTTTTTCTGATCTCGCAAGTCGAGAGGGTTTAATGCGCCCTTTTAATTTGCAAGCGGAGCGAATCATGCAAAACAAACCGCATGCCGCCGTCATGCCGACGGCTAGGCAGGGGATTCATCACAACCCCGCACGACGAGTCGTCCGGCCTACCGGTGGGATTTTCCGCGGCCGTTTTCCTTCCCGAAAATCAGGCAGAGCAGTCGCGTTCGAGTCATTGATCGAGCGTGATGCATTGCTTCTCTTCGAGTTCTCTCGCGGAGTCGTCAGTTATCGCGAACAACCCTACTCGATTTATTACTCGTTCGAAGCAAGAACGCGGAAGTACACACCGGACTTTGAGCTTACTCTGGCCAGCGGCGCTGTGCTCCTCATTGAGGTCAAACCACAAGAAAAAGCGCTCGCGCCAGACGAAGAAAGGCGGCTGCGGTGCATTGGGGAACATTTTTCCGAACTCGGCGTACGGTTTCGCGTCCTGACGGACACTCAGATTCGGAGCGGCTCACTCCTGTCTAATCTAAACACGTTATTCCCGTACCTAAGCAAACCGTTGTCCGGCTTACAACGAAGGCTGGCTGTCGCACCGCTCCTTGGTGAGCAATTGTTGACGGTTGAACGTGCGAGCGCTCGTCTCGGTTCCACCGCAGCAGTTTGGCAGTTCCTTGCTCAAGATCTGCTGACCTGCGATCTGCGTCAGCCGTTGAGTGAATCGACCGCCTTGTCCATTCAAATCCGCGAGCCGAACGATGAAGAACTATATTTTTAAAGTTGGGGTGTCCATCGTAGTGGATGATCAAGATCATAGGATCGTGCATCTCACGGCCGACGGACTAGCGCACTTGGTAGCGGCGTCCACCGGTGCAATAACAGTGACGTCAACTACCGAGTTGCAGAAGCAATATCAATCTGGCCACCTGCGCTTTCTGAATGAGGCAACGAATATCGGCGATCCAGCGCAGTCACGACTCGGGCGTCCGCTATCAACCTTCCCCGATCGCGTTAGAGGAAAGGCTCTCCGAAAAAAGAAGTACTTGGACATGCTGCTCGTTCGAGGGCCGATAGTCTCGACGCCCGCTGTACTCGCCCCGTTAATTCAAGAATGTGCGAGGGAACTGAACGACTCTCATCCGCCAAGCCCTATTAGCGTCTACAGATGGGCTCGTAGTGTCTCGCGCGCAGGTGGTGACAACCGAGCGTTGATCGATCGATTCGATCGTCGAGGAGGCGGCAGCAGGTTACCTCTTTCGAGCCTGAATTTGCTGCAGCAGTCGATCGACTCTATTTACATGACGCGAGAGCGTGCTTCCGCGAACGATGTGTACTCTGACCTTCGCTACCGGGTAGATCGTGAAAATGAATTTCGCAGCGAGAGGGAGAAAGTCCCAATGCCGAGCCTGTCCACAGTACATCGCGCGATCCATTCGCGCGACGCATACGATGTATCCGTGCATCGACGCGGCAAACGCGTAGCCAATATCAACTTCCGCACAAGTGGCGCCGGCGTGCATGTCGAACAGATCCTGGAGCGTGTCGAAATTGACCACTCGCCATTAGATCTCTTTGTAATCGACGAGAGGACAAACCTACCTTTGGGCCGTCCGACGGTAACGGTTGCACTTGATCGCTATTCGAGGATGCCGGTCGGTATGCACGTTGGATTTCAAGGGCCTTCAGTTCACGCTGTGCTGCGGTGCTATCCCGATCTTCAACACGACTGGCCGTGCCACGGGAAAATTCGGGAGCTTGTCTGCGATAACGGCTTGGAATTTCACAGCGACGAACTCAAGAGGGTTGCATTCGAGCTGGGAATGATCGTGACATTCTGCCCTAAACGCCAGCCATGGTTCAAAGGTGCCGTTGAACGTTTCCTGAAGACGTTAAATTTTCAGTTTGCGCATGCGTTGCCTGGAACGAGTTTCGCTCGATGGTTTCACCGGGAAGATTACGACCCGCAGGAACAAGCATTGATCACTTACGATCAGCTACTGCATGTTCTGACTCGCTGGATCGTTGATGTCTACGCTCACTCCCTCCATCGGGGAATCAAGACGACGCCGCATGAAAAATGGGTTACGGGTGCGGAGCGTTTTCCGCCTGCACTACCATCAAGTATCGAGGACATTGATATCACAATCGGTGAAACGCACACACGAACCTTGTCTCATCAAGGTATTGAACTCGATAACTTGCGTTACAACGATCCTGCTCTTCTGCAAATCCGCAGCAAACACGGACCTCGAGTCAAGGTCGATGTCATTTCATACTTCGATGATATCTCTCGGATTGCGGTCATCGATCCGGATACCAAGATCCCTTTCATTGTGCCGGCTCTTGATCAGGATTACGCAACCGCCCTAACGCGGGAGCAACACCGTTTGCTTTGTGCTCGGGCACGCGAAACCGGAAAGGGGCTGGTTGACCAAAGCGCTCTTGCGCAGGCGAAGAGTGAAATAAGGGCACTGGTCTCTGAGTTTGCGCTGAGCAAATCACAACGGCAGCGACAAAGGAGCGCGGCATGGCGGGGTATAGGAACGGAGGCGGCGGACATATTTGTCGCTCCGACTGAGACAGCGCGCACAAAGCCGGAGACTCAAAGAAACAAGCTGTTTCCCGCCGTACCTGTGTCTGAGTTACCAAAGCTTACCGCGCTGTTGCTCGAAGGATCTCCGAACGGCAAGGTGCGGCCATGAGTGAGCGACCTTTTGACAATGACGACTACGCCCGAGTGAGGGAAGTAGAGCGCATTCTTATTCCATATCGGCAGTTTGCGACAGTAGTTGATCGCTTGAAGCACGTCCTTGACTTGTCTCGAAATGGGGCTGATCCACGTCATACGTTTCTCGTCGGCGAGTCCGGTACGGGAAAGACATGGGTAGCGCGCTATATCCGATCCATATTGCCAGAGTCAGAAAGCGATGGTGTCCGCATCAAGCCAGTTCTTGTCCTCGAAACGCCAACGTCACCGACGTTGAAGAGCTTGGCGCAGGCAATGCTTGTTGCGCTCGGTGACCCACTGGCGAGCCTTGGCACCGCTGAAGTGAAGAGGCTACGGGCACTCACGCTGATGCGTCAGTGTCAGGTGCAGATGCTCATCGTCGATGAGCTTCAACATTTCCTCGATCATGGCTCTCACAATTCGCCGCAATCGGTGGCAGATTGGCTCAAGAATTTTGTGGAAGATGCGCGGATACCGTGCCTGCTAATGGGTCTACCACGATCGACAGCGATTCTCGCGTTGAACGAGCAACTCCGGCGCCGATTCTCGGCTCGTATAGAACTTTTGCCGTTTTCAATCGAGCACGAAAGCGACGAGCTTGAGTTCCGGACGATACTGAACACCTTGGATGAAATGCTTCCCTGTCAGCGGCGCTCGGGATTTGCTGAGCCGGAAACCGCTCACCGGATCTATATGGCGACCAACGGCTTAATCGGATACGTCAGACGGCTCACCACGGGGGCTTTCGAACTTATGCTGGCTGCGAACCAGCCAAGTATCGATCGGACGTTGCTACAGAAAGCCTTCGTGCGAGAGACCTGGGGTGGGGGACTGGACGAGTTAAATCCATTCCACAAGAAATTTCCGTTTCGGCGTTTGGATCAACCTGGCGAACCATTCGCGCCAACGAGTCGTCGCGGGGAAACCCGTGGGGCGCGTCGCAGGAATTGAAGGACCGGTCGTGACTACGACGTTGCTTAACTTGCCGGAGCCTCGTCCATCCGAGAGCGTCCAGGGCTTTCTTCTGCGATTGGCGGAAGCTAACGCTTGTCCTACCGTCGAATGGTTGCAGCGTGTTGACGGTCTTGACGCACATCTTCGCGCTCTCGTGGGTACATCCATTTTTGGATTCGTACCTAAATGGCTCGGCATATTCGAAGTGCCTGCAGCAGTGCCGCCGGCGTTTGAACAAAAGTTTTGTCTCGGCCGGCGAGCAAGATGCTGCGTCGCCTGCGCGTTGGCAGCGCCATACTGGCGAGCGATATGGGAGCATCGACTGTATGTCGCTTGCCACGTGCATAGTTTGGAATTGGTGGACACATGCCCTAATTGCGGAATCGAGCTTTGTTGGAAGCGGGCGGCAATACTGAGATGTCCGTGCGGGAGTGAAATTACATCATGGAAGCAGGTCGAAGCGAATCACGCCAGTGTCGACGCTGCTCAGCATATTTGGCGCGCCTTTGTTGGGGCGACGGGTGCCCTGCAGGACATAGCCGTATCGCAAACTAGCGCAGTCGACGAACTCAGTTTTTCCTCCATTGCGGCGTTGATATCCCACCTTGGTGCAACGACAGACACGACCGAGTACATGTTATCGCCCAAAGCGTGGCGCAACCTTTCGTTGTCGGAAACTTTACGACTGATATCCGCGGCCTATTCACGCTTGACGGACTGGCCAATCAAATTTCACGAGTTCCTACGCGAAGAAGATCAATCCGTTGCGAACGCCGCTGTAATTTCGCCTCGTCTGCGCCGACTGAAGAGGTTTTTGTTTCACGACCTGTCTCCGGATCTGACTTTCCTTCTCGATGGCTTCCGCGCATACATGCGTGAACAGTCAATGGACACTCTGGACCGGCGCCGCCATTGGGCAACCATCGGCGACATCGAGTCGCAGGCGTATGTCGCCGCAACGGCGGCCGCTCGCCAACTTGGTATCCGGGCCGCGACGCTCCACACTCTGGCCACTCGTGTCGGTGTTACGGAGATCAAAAGACGTGGCGGCATCCGACGGCACTTCACACTAATCAAGCGAACTGCCCTCGCGTCAATTAAGCAAGAACTTTCCGCTGAAATCAGCCTCCGCAACATAAGTTTGCTTCTTGGAGTGTCGACATCGCGGGTCGAACAACTCGCTGATGCCGGTCTGCTGAAGCGAAGGACCGTGACACACGGATTGGTTTCGACGTCGTTCTTTCGACGTTGCGACGCGCTGGAGTTGGTTGCCAGCCTCAAAAAGGGCGGGTATGTCATAACGCACCCTGATTGTGAAATTTCGTTTACCGAAGTCTGCAAATATTATCTGGCGCAACGAGCAGAATTCATATCCCTTATTCGAGCGGTACAAGAGCAACGAATGAATTTGAGGAGGTGGAACGAGAGTGCTCGAGGAATGGCCGGTGCGATTTTTGGGCGTGGAGAGTTCCTCAATTGGCATCGGCAACAATGTTGCATCGGGGGCATGACCGTATCAGAAGCGGCTGCCCACCTTCATGTCAAGCAGGAAGTCGCGTACCACTTCGTAAAATCTGGCCTATTGAAAGGACGGGTTGCCGTTCGTGGTCGACGATCCGTTACCTTGATCACGTCGGATGCCCTATCTGACTTCGAACAGCGTTATATTTCCTCGGCTGAGCTCGCCGCAGGTGCGTCTCTGCCAGTTAGGAAAGTTGTAGCAGTTCTCTTTGATCTGGGGGTATCCCCGATTTGCGGTCCACAAACGGACGGTAGCCGGCAGAATATCTTTCGTCGAAGAGACGTCGAGCTTGTTTCAGAAGCATTTAAGGCTGCTGCTAACGGTCGGGAGGAATCGGATAACCGAGAGCTTCCGCTCGAACTTTTAGACTTACAAACGGCAAGAGGGAAAGCGTGAGCACTTTGCATCCATGGGAACGCCGCATCTTTATAGACACAGAGTGCACAGATATTGCTGCGCCGTGCTTGATAAGCATAGCCATGGTTGCTGAAGACGGCGCTGAGTTCTACGGGGAGCAAGCGCACGTAGATAGGAACGTTTGCAGCGATTTCGTTCTGGCCAGTGTATTGCCGCAGCTAGGCGCGGATCCGACGCGAGTAATGGAACGTAAAGCATTGCGTGACGCCGTGCGAAACTGGATGTCAACGTTCACTGGTTTAAAACAGCGACCGGTGATTTGTTACGATCATCCAGTTGACCTTCAACTGCTGTGGGACCTGATTGGGGGGCGATCTGCTGGCTGGAAAGAGAAGCTCATCAGTTCGAGGATTGATCCGGTCAAGAAAGAGGAATATTTCTGCGTGCACGGTGGCAGACACCACGCACTTCATGATGCGCGCGCCAACAGGGCTGCATACCGATAGCGACGAGCCACAGACATTCGAGCCCGCCTGTTGTCGAAGCGCAGTGATGAGATGAGGCGCAATGGCCGAACTCACCCGAACGAGCAACTCCGCATCCGGGTATGAACGGCTAGGACCCATCCGAACGAGTTCTCGATCGAGAATCCGGATCGGCCTACATTGGTGATACCAGCACTACAGTGATTTCGTGACGGACCAGATTAATAGAACGATTCGCCGCGCACTAGCTTCGTTACGATCATCGTTGTCGCAGGCGAAGTAGGTATGCGGAACTACGTCGTTTGGTGTCGTGCGTTTATTTGCATTGTGTGCGCTGTGCTCACGCGCATTGCAGATCACCTGATCAACCGCATCAACGATGCTCACCCGGGGGGCCGTCGCCGATCAACTCGCCAACGCATATACGCCGACGGAGCACAAGACGGCCCGGGGGACTTGCTTACGTTACAATCGCCATCGATCGCGCAGACAAAACTTGTGCCATCTAAACGTGGCATTTGGCAGCAATGTGGGGACGTATCCCTGTAGATTTTTGCCTAGGATTGGTAGTCCTTGGAAGGCCTCGTGGCCTCCGCATGAAGGCGACCGAGGCCTAGACTTGAAATGCGGCCCATCAACCCGCCCGTACAGAGGCGCCAATGAAGTATAGCGGCATCGAGACATCAGGATTGTGAAAAGCTTGCCCTGTTGAAACAGTGGGACGAGGAACCGGGAACAAGTAGCGAGCGAAAAGAACCGACATGACGACAACGATTCATACCATCCTGGAAGAGTTCAGGGAAGCCGCAACCTCCAACCGGGATCTCGGTGACAAATTCGAAAAACTGTTTGCCACCTATCTGGTCACTGATCCTCTTTATCAAGACAAATTCAGCGATGTATGGCTTTGGAATGAATGGCCTGATCGCGGGAACAAGCCAGATGTCGGCATAGATCTCGTAGCGAAAGAACGTTACACGGGAGGCTTTTGCGCGATTCAGTGCAAGTTCTATGACCCTTCCCACACTTTGCACAAGCCGGATATTGATTCGTTCTTCACTGCTTCTGGCAAGGCGCCGTTTACTTCACGCCTCATTGTTTCCACGACTGACAAGTGGGGCAAGCATGCTGAAGAAGCGTTAGAGAATCAGCATGTGCCTGTATCTCGGTTGAGGGTGCAGGACTTGGCCGATAGTCCGATTGATTGGTCTGCCTTCTCGATGAAGAAGCCGACTGCCATCAAGCTCAAGGCGAAAAAGAAGCTCAGAGAACACCAGAAAAAGGCACTCAAGAAGACCGAAGAGGGGTTCCAGGAAAGTGACCGTGGCAAGCTGATCATGGCCTGCGGCACTGGCAAGACCTTCACGGCCTTGAAGATTACTGAGAAGCTGGTGCCCAAAGGTGGCACTGCATTGTTCCTCGTGCCGTCCATCTCGCTGCTTTCACAGACGCTGAGGGAATGGACCGCAGAAACCGAGGTTGGAATGCAGAGCTTTGCAGTCTGCTCTGATTCCAAGGTAGGTAAGAAAAGTGAGAATGAGGACATCAGCACCCATGACCTCGCATTCCCCGCAACCACGGACGTTCAAAAGCTTGCGAAACAGGTGCAGGCGTTTGCTGGTAAGCGAGACCTGACCGTCATTTTCTCTACCTATCAATCTATTGAGGTCGTCGCACAAGCTCAGAAGGAGGGGCTGCCTGAGTTTGATTTGATTGTGTGCGACGAAGCACATCGCACTACTGGGGTGACGCTTGACGGCGACTCAGAGTCGCATTTCGTGAAAGTGCATGACCAGAAGTTCATCAAGGGCAAGAAGCGGTTGTATATGACCGCCACTCCCAGAATCTTCAGCGACAGTGCTCTTGTTCAGGCTCAAGAAAACGACGCGGTTGTTATCTCAATGGACGACGTGGCTCACTTCGGGCTTGAGTTCTATCGCCTTGGATTTGGTGAGGCAGTAGGGTCCGGCCTGCTGGCCGACTACAAGGTGATGGTTCTTGCCGTTGACGAGAAATACGTTAGCAACGCATTCCAAAGCCAGATTGCGGACGAGAACAGCGAAATCAGCCTTGAGGACGCCGTCAAGGTTACGGGTTGCTGGAATGGTCTGTCCAAGCGCATGGCAAAAAGTGAAGGGTTCAATGAACAAGACCCAGAACCCATGCGACGCGCTGTGGCGTTTTCTCGTTCCATCAAGGACAGCAAGCGCCTGACAAGCCTGTTTTCTCAAATCGTAGATGAGTATCGGGACACGCACGAAGATGATGACGGTCTGCTCGCATGTGAGGTAGACCATGTGGACGGCACCTTCAATGCATTAAGGCGCAATGCTCTCCTTGATTGGCTCAAGGAAGATACGACTGCCCAAGGCAACGTTTGTCGCATTCTGTCCAATGCCCGTTGCTTGTCCGAGGGCGTGGATGTGCCTGCGCTGGACGCCGTCATGTTCCTGAATCCTAGGAACTCGGTCGTTGATGTGGTGCAGTCCGTTGGCCGCGTCATGCGTACGGCTCCGGGCAAGAAGTATGGCTACATCATCCTTCCGATTGGCGTTCCTTCGGACATGAGCCCGGAAGAGGCTCTGAAAGACAACCAGAAGTACAAAGTTGTGTGGCAGGTTCTGCAAGCCCTGCGTGCGCACGATGACCGATTCAATGCCACCGTCAATCAGATTGAGCTAAACAAGAAGCGCCCAGATCAGATTCAAATTATCGGTGTCGGTGGCAGGTCTGAAGACGAGAACGAAGGCGGTGTCCACGGTAAGGGTGGAGGTGAGCCCACGCCCGTTCAATTCACCTTCAACTTTCCGCACATTGAAGAGTGGCGCGACGCCATCTATGCCAAGATCGTTCTCAAGTGTGGAGATCGTCGCTACTGGGAACAATGGGCCTCTGACATTGCTGAAATTGCAGATCGACACATCACCAGGATTACGGCCCTGCTCGAAGGGGCGAACAAAGAACATAAAAAAGCTTTTGCCAGTTTTCTTCGTGGGTTGAAAGACAACCTCAACCCTCAGATCTCTGAGAAGGACGCGATTGAGATGCTGGCCCAGCATCTCATTACCAAGCCGGTCTTTGATGCAATCTTTGAGGGCTACTCGTTCACCGAGAAGAACCCTGTATCGATAGCGATGCAGCACATGCTTAATGTGCTGGAAGAGCAAGCTATTGGCAAAGAGGTGGAGACGCTTGAGCGGTTCTATACGAGCGTTCGCACCCGCGTCAGCGGCATAGACAACGCCAAGGCCAGGCAGGAAGTCATCAGAGAGCTTTACGAGAAGTTCTTCAAGACGGCCTTCAAGGCAATGTCTGATCGGCTGGGGATCGTCTATACCCCAGTCCAGATCGTAGACTTCATCATTCATAGTGCTGATATCGCATTGCGCGAAGAGTTCGGGGTGGGACTCAGTGAAAAGGGGGTCCATGTCATTGATCCCTTCACTGGCACTGGAACCTTCATGGTTCGCTTGCTCCAGAGTGGATTGATCAAGCCGAAAGATTTGGCGTATAAATACAAGCACGAACTGCATGCCAATGAGATTGTGCTGTTGGCCTACTACATCGCTGCCATCAACATTGAAGAGGCGTTTCACGGAATAGAAGACGGCGAATACCATCCGTTTGAAGGCATCGTACTGACCGACACCTTCCAAATGACAGAGGGAAAAGGGAGTCTGGACGAGGTGATGTTCCCTGAGAACAACAAGCGGGCTGCGAAGCAAAACAAGACTGACATCCGTGTCGTCATTGGCAACCCGCCGTATTCAGTTGGCCAGGACAGCCAGAATGACGATGAAAAGAACCTCGATTACCCGCGACTAGATAGCCGTATCGAAACCACTTATGCGGCTAACTCTAAGGCTGGCCTCAAGCGGAACCTTTACGATTCGTACATCCGCGCATTTCGCTGGGCCAGCGACCGTATCAAGGACAAGGGTGTCATTTGCTTCGTGAGCAATGGCTCCTTGATCGGCAAGAACTCGATGGACGGGATACGCAAAACCCTTGTCGATGAGTTCACGAGTATCTATTGCTTCAACCTTCGTGGCGACGCTCACGGTTCAGGGGAGATTCGGCAGAAAGAAAAGGGCAACGTTTTCGGCGCTGGGGACGGGAAGATTGAGTTCTTCGGCTACTGGGCCTTGTTTGACCCAGACGAAGACATGACGGAAGACAGCCTCAGCGCCCAGCTTAACCTCCAGTTGAACTTCGTTGTTGTGGAGGCAAAAAATGGCAGCCACTAACGTTGGGCACAACCCGGAGGAATCAGGAGCGAGGCTGCTTCATTTTGTCAAACAGGAGATCACGAATCCGCCTTCGGCCCCGGTGTTCGAGAACGCCAAGTTCGAACATTTCGCCGCTGAACATGTAGCGATCTTCATTCATGGTTTCACAGCCAACTCAGCGTATCTTGGCACCATGATGCAAGAGTTCGTTGACAACGACATTTTGGCTCTTGCTTTTAACTATCCGTCTTATGACGGCATTGATTGTGCAGCGGCTGAACTTGCTGACGCTCTCAAGGCTTTGGACAATTTAGCTTCGGGGGCGATCTCTCAGCAGAGAAAGGTCGTTCTGGTCTGCCACAGTATGGGCGGACTAGTTGCTCGTGCCTTCTTGAGCTTCAATGGGGGAAACACCTTTGTTCGCAAAGTCGTGACGTTAGGAACGCCTCATGATGCAACTCTCACGAACAGCGGACTGGTCCACGCTTTCGTGACTTGGGGCGAGTACTACACTGGCTTGAACAATGGCGGCTACTCGTCTTCATGCAGATCGGCACTCCAGCTAACCATGCAAGATGGGCCGACTCCCTTTCTTCAGCAGCTCTTGAACGCCAAACCCGTTGATCCTGACGTTGAGTTCATGAGCATTTCGGGCGGCAAGAACATGTTGAAGTTTGGCAAGAACGTCATACACAATAAGGTCCTTAATGCTTTCTTGCAGTGGAAGCTGGGATCGGAAACAAATGATGGCCTAGTCAAAGAGAGCAGCAGCGATTTTTCCTCTGCGAAATTTCGTTCGTGCTTTCCGAAATGTCATCCGCATATGGGAAGCGGGACCTACTCCCGTTACGCCAAGACGAACCATTCATTCTTGATTAGCACTCAGCCGTTGGCACTTGCTGCGATCAGTTTTGTGAAGGTCTGAGCGTCGGACGAAAATCTTAAATAAATATCTTGAGGGGGCGGTCTATGCAGCAGGAAGACATTTTCTATGAGGATCGATTTCTTGAGAGCTGGGCCGGCTCCATCATCACCAATCCTAGCACTGCAATCGTGGAGTTGGTTGCTAATTGCTGGGACGCATACGCTACCGAGGTCAAGATAAGCTGGCCTGATCCGAAGAAGAACAAGCAGTTCTCTATCTCGGACAACGGTAAGGGCATGACCAAGGACGAGTTTGATTACATCTGGCGTGCCATGTCTTATGACCGTATCGCCAAGACCGGCTCCACAACCTCACCTCCCCCTGGCGTAGACGGGTTGCCTCGGTTCGTCTTTGGGAAGAATGGCAAGGGTCGTTTCGCTAGTTTCTGCCTGACTAAAAGCTACCGGATTACCTCTATCAAAGACGGGCAAAAGATCGTCTATCGGGTGAGTCGCACACCCAACAAACCGTTGATCACCGAACTCGTTGAGTTCGTCGAAAATTGTGTTGAAGGGCATGGAACGACGATCACCGGCGAGGGTGAGATCTGTCAGACCAACCTTTCCGTTGAACAAGCCAGAGAGCTGTTGGGCGGTCGTTTCTTGGCGAATCCATCGTTTAAGGTCATCCTCAACGAAAGCCCCATTACCTTCAGCGACATCGGAACATCTTCGCTGTCCATTGTGGATGTCGATGTGCCAGGTTATGGCACGGTGAAGATCTACCATATCGATACGCGAAAGGCTGATAAGACCACCAAGCAGCATGGGATCGCGTGGTGGGTGACGAATCGCGCAGTGGGTGACTGCAAGTGGCGCGGCACAGATGTTGAGCGCATCCTTGACGGTCGTACCGAGAAGGCAAAGCGATTTACCTTCATCGTGCAGGCTGACTTTTTGAACAAGGAGAATGCTGTCAAGGAAGACTGGTCCGGGTTCCATGACAATAATGAGGCCTGGCTGAAGACCAGGCCAGTTGTCCAAGACAAGATCAAAGAAATCATTTCCAGCACGAGCCATGCCGAACGCGAAGGAAAGAGGAGCGCGGTTCTGGAGCGTGTTGGCGAGTCCGTCAACCTTCTTCCGTTATTGAGCAAGGAGCGAGTCACAACCTTCGTCAATGAAGTAGTGGATACTTGCCCGAACTTTGGTGAGCAGGAGGTCGTTCAGCTAACCTCCATCCTGGCGAAATTGGAGAAGAGCAAGTCGCAATACGGCTTGCTGGAGATCTTGCATAACCAGGATCCAAAAGACCTAGACGCCCTTCACGAAGTGTTGAGCCAATGGACCATTGGCATGGCGAAGGTGGTGCTCGACGAGATACAAGGGCGATTGAAGGTCATTAACGAGCTGCGGATCAAGATTCAGGTGGCAGGCATTGACGAAGTCAAGGAACTTCAGCCTCTGTTTGCCAAGGGCCTGTGGATGTTTGGCGATAAGTTTGAGTCAATCCACTTCACGTCCAACAAGGGCATGACAACGGTCATCCGTGAACTCTTCGACGGCAAGGCAGAGAAGGCTTCGCTGAACCGCCCTGACTTTGTGATTCGTGGCGACGGCAGCACAGGCTTTTATTCCCTTCCGTCTTACAACGAAGATCACCAAGAAATTGGCGTCGGCCACCTTGTGATTGTTGATTTGAAGACCACCAAGCTCTCGCTCGGCTCTAAGGAAAAGGAACAGATTTGGAAGTACGTGAAGGAGCTGAAGAAAAAGGGCTATATTCAGCCTGAGACGCGGGTAGACGGTTTCGTGTTGGGCGATCAGATTGAAAGTGGGGAAGGCGGCACCCGCACCGAAGACAATGACAAGGTCAAAATCCAGCCGTTACTCTACAGCATCATTCTGAGCAGGGCCGAGCAGCGGTTGCTCAAGCTCTATGAAAAAGTGAGGGAAGCTCCGTTTCTTGTGGAACAGCAGGAGGAGCTGAGTAAATTCATTGAGCCTATCGCTGTTGCACAGCCATCGCTCGCCGAGACGGCGGGTGCGAAATGAACGGGGGTATCAATTGGATCGCAGCGTATAACTACCTGTTTGCGTCGCTCAACAGCGAGAACAAGGACCTCTATGTTGGCGGATCAACATTTTGCCGCATGGCCCAGCAAGTCGATCCAGGCTCGCCTAGAGATACTGCGTAAGAGCCTTCCGAGTCTGCGGAACGAATTGGCTCATGGCTCGTCGATGTTGACCAGCCAGGTACTGGGAACCATTGAACTGGTCGCCGAGATCCTGTCCCAGATCTTCGCGCCAGATTTGGGAGCAATGGCCTCTGACACGATCCAACGCGGGCGGTCCAGATGAGCCGTGCAGCGTTCGTGCCGTTGTTTTGACGTTCACTGAACTGTCTGCGATTTCGAAGAACGACCGATTCCAGGCTACCAATTAATCCTTAAGGCCGGTTTGGGTAAGCTGCTACCAACGACAGCAGCCGGTAGCTTGGCAGAAGCGGACACTGCAGCGGAATAGTGAACCTCTCTGATACAGGTTTTGTGCTACCAGTATGTTTGGCTACCGTAATAGAGGATATGTGGCCGTAGTGTCAGCTGGTTGTCCGCACTCCGCGAACCAAATGGGTTATCCCGGTGTCGGGACCTTCGTCGGGCGCCCTTTAATACCCAAAGTGAGCTAGTCTGGTTCAAAATCCTGAGCATAGAAACGAGCGCAAACAGAATAAATGATTGTAACTATCGACCTACCGCCTGACCGCCAACGTCCTTGTCTTGAGTCTCTTGACCTCCAAGCGCTCGACATCGCCACACAAGCGATGCAGCAAGCTTTCGATGTATTGCTATCCCAAGATACAACGCTCTGCGAGATTCTGAATAAAATCAGTTCGGCCGGCGTGAGGATGGGTGTGTTCGGCGGCTGGGCGCGCGACAGGCTGATCGAGGTTCCTCGGGGAACGAAGGTCTCGTCCCGCGACATTGATTTCGTCGTGGATAGCGAGCGTCCGATTGCCGAGTTCTTTCCCGCTGGGTACCGCGAGAATCCGTTCGGGGGCGTCGGGATCATCGGGAAGGTGATGCCTCTCGAAGCCTGGAATCTCCATAACACTTTCCTGTTTAAACTTCGCAAGGAGCAGGCCTCGTTTGCGGCGCTTCCTGCGACGGCAGACTACGACGTCAACGCCATCCTTTTCTTTCCGTCCCAATGCAATGAGAAATCCTCTTTACTCGACGTGGGAGCCGGAAACGCTCTTAAGTCAGGCCGTCTCGATTTCATGGCGGATGAGGTTGCGCAGCCCAAGATCCAGGCGGCACGCGCCGTTATTCTCGCTACGAAGCTGGAACTGCAGCCTTCTGAGGCGGTGTGTGATTTCGTGCAGGACGTGTGTGAGGAGGGCGATGCTGCCAAAGAAGTTCAAACTGCGGTCGATACATACTGCCCCCCCGAATTGAGGTCACGTGCCCAGCGTTTGCTGTCGGATATCCGTCAGGGGAGTATGGGTGGGAGACCAAAGACCGAATTCTTCTTCCATTGCTGGGGTGTGTTTGAAGGTGGAGGCGTTCGGGCAGCGGCACATGCGGGTGCGTACGCCGCAGCAAAGCGAGCAGGCGTGACGTTCGGTCGAGTCGCGGGGACTTCCGGCGGCTCAATCGTCGCTGCGCTTGTTGCTGCCGGCGCGCCCCCCTCCTATCTCAGGCGTCATCTTCAGGAATTGGATTTCTCGCCGCTACTCGATAAGCCGTCCAAAATGGATACCTTCTTCGAAAAGAAGCTGCCACTTTGGGCGCGTGCCTTGAGGCTAGTTACTTGGGGGAACGTGCGAAAGGCGGCGGACGTTGCCACTTATGGGGGACTGCACGGGTCCAAGCGCTTGGGGGATTGGATAGAGCAGCGGCTCGTCGAACTTGTGCGCCCAGAAAACTCTACGAACAAGAAGCCTGTTCTGTTCTCCGAACTCCCGATCCCGTTGTATGTCGTCGCCACCGATTTTTCTAACGGCCAACCGAAGGTCTGGTCCCACGCCACGACAGGCGAAGAGAGTGTGGCACTTGCCGTCCGGCATTCGTGCACCATCCCGTTCTTCTTTCAGCCTGCCCGAGCAGGGTCATCCATCTTCCTCGACGGAGGTGCGGTGGCCAACCTTCCAGCGTATGTGTTGAACAAGCAAAGCGGGACCCTTGGCGAGCGGGACGTCCTCTCGCGCATCTTGGCGTTTCGGCTTTTGGAAGACGACACAGGGAGCAAGCCGGTGCGCGACCTGCTGGATTTCGGCAGACGACTGAGTGCAGCCATCATCGACAGCGCGTCGGAAATCCAATTGCAGTTGCAGCCAAACGTCTATCCAGTCCAGATCAAGACAGGTTCCATTAAGTCGACAGATTTTGACGGCGTCAACGTTGACAGCAAGCGTTTTCTCTATGGGCGAGGCGTCAAAGGCGCAAGAGAGTTCTTCGAGAAGGAAAGACTGACGGCGCTACGCGGCGATGCGACGGCGCAAGAATTCCAGGGCTTCGACGAAAAGATGCTGCTCCTCGTGCGCCAAATGCGCTCGTGTAAGGGCACGTTTCTGGCGATTGGCCCCGATACTTACTGGCTCGATCATGTGTTCCCGAGCCTGCTCCTGCTTGCTCGCCGCGGTGTGGCCTTTACAGCTGTCGTGACACCAATCAGTTGGCTAAATCCCAAATTTGCGCAACAGGAAGCCCGTCGGCGACAGTTGCTGGGGTTGCTCGGTGCCGTAGTCACTGAAACGTCTGAGCGCCTCCCCTTCATGGGATTCGCGTTCGACTTGGGTACGAATCGAGCGAGCACTATCCTCACATATCTGCCGGAAGATGCGCGGACTAACTCTCGATACGAGGATGAGAAAGTGCGTCTCTATACGGCGGACAGCGACCCAGTTGTTCTCGAAATGCTGGCTGAACAGGTCAGCGCCCACACTACGGCTGCTGTTCCGTCGTCGCTTAAACTGGAATACGCATCTTGCGCCGAACAGAAGTTGATTGATCGCCTCCGCCGGGTTTCCGCGTACGCGCGGGCCTCGATTAGCATACAAAGTGTCCAAGTGACCCGTGACATTCTCGTCATGCAGAAGCAGATCAAGGAGTTTAAGGCACTACAGATCCGGTCTTTTATGTCCGATTTGTCGGACCACGGGCGCAACTTTTTCGGCTCGACGCAAGTACAGCTTGCGAGCGGGAGAAGTTCCATTGTCACGCCGCCGGTTTTCGAGAAGCATTCAGGGGCACTCGTCTTGATCGAGGGCAACACACGCCTATACCATTGCTTCACGAACGGAATCGACGAAGTAGAAGCCGTGGTCATTGAGGGCGTGACTGATTCACTGCCGAGCGATGGTCGTTTCTCGCTCGGCAACCTCCGGCTGGTATCGTCCACCATCTCAATTCCCAACAATTATCAGAATTACAAGGAGTCCGAGTATCGGCATATTGAGCGCGCTGTGCACGAAAGCTATGATTAATCCGGCCGGTCCAGTGGCCCCGGCGCTTCCGCGGGAAGAGACATTCGGGACGGATGGTTGAGGAAATTGGCGCGAAGAATGACAATTTCGTGGCAATTTTTCACATTTTGTGCGAGCGGGGGCGCGCCTGCGCTAGCGCAAATATGAAAAATGTCTTAATTTTCAACGGCCTAATTTTTCACCTTCGTTGAGAACCTACAGAGGGTTAGCCTTCTCGCATCAGCCAACCCGTGGTCGCGAAAGCGTCACGGGTTTTTTCTTTGTCCTCGATCGTTGCCGAAGTATGAGCGCTTCCAACCTCAATAAAATCCTCAAACGTTTCGCGGAACTGAACATCTGGGAGCGCAAGGGTGAGCGCGCGCCTCACAAGCCGCTCCTTGTTCTGCTCGCGCTCGGGTTGTTCGCGCGTGGCGTTAAAGAAGTTAGCTTCCGTGAACACGAGAAAGCGTTGTGCGATCTGCTTAGAGAATTCGCACCTCAACGTCGCACGCTCTACCCGGAAATGCCGTTTGTTCGACTGAAGAACGACGACGTCTGGGAAGTCACGGTCGACTCGACCCTCGATTCGATCGTGCGCCGAAGCGATGTAAGAAAAACCGAACTGCGTGAACTGAACGCAACGGGACATTTCTCGCCGGATGTACAGCAACTTCTCCAGAGTGAACCCCGTGCGCTGACTGCTATTGCACGCCTGCTGCTCGTCGCACACTTCCCCGAAAGCATTCACAGCGACGTGTTGGATGCTGTCGGCCTTGCGCTTGACGACGAGACGGTTCTCGCGCCCGACACGAACGCGTCGGCTGAGCGCCGGCGTCGTGATCCCGAGTTTCGCGGCGCTGTGCTGGCCGCTTATCAGTATCGATGTGCATTATGCGATCTCGATTTGCGTATCGGTAACATGACGATCGGACTCGAAGCCGCGCATATCAAGTGGCATCAGGCAAGCGGTCCGGATCTTGTCGAGAACGGGATCGCGTTGTGCTGTTTGCATCACAAGCTTTTCGATCTCGGCGCATTCACTTTGGGCGATGACCGTCGAGTTCTGGTCTCGGAAAAGGCGCACGGAAGTGGGCGCTTTGACGAAATCCTGCTCAGACACCACGGCGGACAAGCGAACGCGCCCGTGCAAAGGGAACATTATCCAGCGCAGCCATTTGTCGCATGGCATCGCGAACAGGTGTTCAAGGGCGGCGCTCGGCCACTTTGACCTCACCCGCCCCGCCTCAACCCCAACCAGATCTCCGTCACCAGATCCGCCGGCGCCGTCTCCCTCAGATCATTCACATAAACCTCGAACACCGGCGCTTCGCCCGTTTCCCGTCCGGAGTTCGGTAGCCATTCCCCATACAACCACTGATAAGCAAAACAAAGCTGCGCATACGGCCCGACGTGCGGGAGTACCGCAAACTCGCCGCTCGCGACCTCGACGCGCGACACCGGCGCTTCGAACCGGACATCATCGGGCGAGAACAGCTCGCAGCAAGCCATCGAACGTAAATCGTCTTCCGCGACAGCCGCCGGATCATCGAAATAAATGCCGAGCGAACGCGCCCGAGAATCGACCAACTCGCGCACGGCGAGCCAGTGAAACAGCATCTCGAACGCCCGCCCGACGTTCATATACGACCCGCGATGCTCCATTGCGGCCACGGTAAAGCCACGCTGACTACGAATATCGAGCTGATGCATCGCCGTGTCTCCTGATCGAACTTCATCGAAAGGAACGAACATCGAAGCGCCGCCCTCGCTGCGAAACTGCCCCGGCGCCATCCGGTAACTTGTTTGAAACGCCCGCGAAAACGCGTGCACGCTGCCATATCCGGCGCGTTCGGCGATCGAATCGATTGGCGCCGAACGCTGCAGCAAGTCGTTCGCCGCGTGATGCAGCCGCAGTCGCCGCACGGTCGCCGCCGCCGTCTCGCCGTAGAACGCGTGATAAATCCGGTGCCAGTGATACGGCGACAAACACGCCACTTCGGCAAGCCGGTTGAGATTGAGCGCGTCGTCGAGATGATCGTGGATATATGCGACCACGCGCGCGAGCCATGTTCCATAAGGCTTGTCGCTCATCGCCAGCTCCGTGAAGCAAAGTCGAATCGGTTGTCAGGAAAAGTAGCACGACCCGCTTTAGCATTTCTCGCAAAGCTGCGCGGACCGCGCCGCCACGAGACACGCGTACACTTTCGCCTTTGAGCGCACGAACGCGCCACGAACCCGAGAAATACGAACATGTTCACCTGCCGAAACCAGTCCTGCGGCGCCGATTGGGCGCTGTCGGACGTCGACATCCACAACGAAGGCCAAGGCCTGCTGTTCCGCTGCCCGATGTGCGGCGCGCGCAACTACGTCACGCGCCACGAGAAAAACGGCGACGTGACCTACGAGCAAGTCCAGGACATCCCGCCTCACGGCAAGCGATAACCGACATGACCACCGACACCTCTTTCAGCAGCCTGTCGCTTTCGCCGGCGATGCAGTCGAACCTGCAGCAGCTCGGCTATCTGTCGATGACGCCGATCCAGGCCGCGAGCCTGCCGCCGGCGCTCGCGGGCCACGATCTCATCGCGCAGGCAAAAACCGGCAGCGGCAAGACCGCCGCGTTCACGCTGCCGCTGCTCTCCAAACTCGACGCAAGCCGTTTCACGGTGCAAGCGCTCGTCCTCTGTCCGACGCGCGAGCTCGCCGATCAGGTCACGCAGGAAATCCGCCGCCTCGCGCGCGCCGAAGAGAACGTAAAAGTGCTGACGCTGTGCGGCGGCACGCCGATGCGTCCGCAGATCGCGAGTCTGGAGCACGGCGCGCACATTATCGTCGGCACGCCGGGTCGCATCATGGATCATCTGCAGCGCGAAACGCTCTCGCTCGACGCGGTCCGCACGCTCGTCCTCGACGAAGCCGATCGCATGCTCGACATGGGCTTCTTCGACGACATCGCTTCCGTCGCGCGCCAATGTCCGAAGGATCGCCAGACCTTGCTGTTTTCTGCGACGTATCCGGAAGGCATCGCGAAACTGAGCCAGCAATTCCTGCGCAATCCCCGCGAAATCAAGCTCACGGAGCAGCACAGCAACGCGAAGATCAAGCAGCGTTTCTATCAGGTCGAGGATCACGAACGCCTGCATGCGGTCGGCTTGCTGCTCGATCACTATCGGCCGGTGAGCACGCTCGCGTTCTGCAACACGAAGCAGCAATGCCGCGATCTGCTCGACGTGTTGCGCGCGCAAGGCTTCGAAGCGCTGACGCTGCACGGCGAACTGGAGCAGCGCGAGCGCGATCAGGTGCTCGTGCAGTTCGCGAACCGCAGTTGCTCGGTGCTCGTTGCGACCGATGTCGCCGCGCGCGGGCTCGACATCGCGCAATTGGAAGCGGTCATCAACGTCGATGTGACGCCGGACCCGGAAGTGCACGTGCATCGCATCGGCCGGACGGGGCGTGCAGGCGAGGAAGGCTGGGCGCTGTCGCTCGCGAGCATGGACGAGATGGGACGCGTCGGCGCGATCGAAGAGGCGCAGCGCGCTGAAGTGGATTGGCATCCGATCGACGAACTGACGTCGGCCGAACCGGGGCACCTGAAACCGCCGATGGCGACGCTGCAAATCCTGGGCGGCCGCAAGGACAAGATCCGCCCCGGCGACGTGCTCGGCGCGCTCACCGGCGAAGCGGGTTTCGACGGCAAGCAGATCGGCAAGATCAACGTGATGGACATGGTGACCTACGTGGCCATCGAGCGAACCGTCGCGGACGACGCGGTGCGCAAGCTGAGCGCGGGCAAGCTCAAGGGCCGCAAGGTGAAAGTGCGCAGAATGTAAGCGCGCGGGATGTAAGCGCGCAGGATGTAGCCGCGCTCACGCCTCTCGCGAAGGGTCTCCCACGATGCGTTCAGCCGATGGATTGCGCGTCACGAGGCGCAATCCGCTCGCGATACTGCCGACACCCGCGAACGCCGCGCCGAGCGACAGCGCGAGCGCCGGCCCATGTTTCCCGGCGATGCTGAAGCACAGCGCGACGAGCGCCGCGCCCGTCGCCTGCCCGATCAGACGCGATGTCGCGATCATGCCGCTCGCGCCGCCGCTGCGTTCGCGCGGCGCGCTCGACATGAACGCCTTCAGGTTCGGCGACTGAAAGAAGCCGAAGCCTGCGCCGCAGATCGCCATGCGGATGCAGATTTCCAGCGCATGCGGCTCTGCGGGCAGCATCGCGAGCGAGATCATTCCCACACACAGAATCGCGAGTCCGATGCCGCCCAGAATGCCGGGTGCGTGACGGTCGGACATGCGCCCGGCGATCGGCGCCATCAAAGCGACGAGCGCGGACCACGGCGTCATCAGAAAGCCGGTTTCGACCTGGCTGCGGCCCAGCACGCTTTCGAAGAAGAACGGCAGCGACACGAACGCGAGCCCTTGCGCGGCGAAAGAGCAAATGGCGGTCATCGTCGATAGCGCGAACATCGGACGTCGGAAGAGATCGACGGGCAGCATCGGCGCGGGATGGCCGCGTTCGCGCCGCAGCAGCAGGACGCCCGCGACGAGCGCGACGCCGAACGACGCGAGCACCGTATGCCTCGGCGCGCGCTGGGCCGCTTCGCCGAGCGCGAAGATCAGCGACGCGAACGTGACGACGTTGAGCAGCGCGGCGAAGCGATCGAAGCCGTGGGCGGCGCGCTTCGTCTGCGGCAGCGACGGCCACGCGATCATCAGCGCAAACACGCCGACCGGCAGATTCACTGCGAAAAGCCACGGCCACGTGCCGAGCGAAAGAACGATCGACGCGACCGTCGGCCCGACCGCGAACGCGATTCCGACGACGAGCGCATTCAAACCGACGCCACGCCCCAGCCGATGCGGCGGAAAGATCGCGCTGATGAGCGCCGCGTTGACGCTCATGATCGCGCTTGCGCCGAGACCTTGCAGCAGACGCGCGCCGACGAGCGTCGGCAGCGACCACGAGAACGCGCACACCGCTGACGCGATCAGGAACACGACGAGTCCGCCGAGGTACACGCGCCGATGCCCGAGGATGCCGCCGAGCGCGGCGAAGGGCAGCAGCGTCGCGACCATCGCGAGTTGATAGGCGTTGATAATCCAGACGGAAGCGGCGGGCGTCGTATGCAGATCGGCGGCGATGGCGGGCAGGGCGGTGTTGGCGATCGCGGTGTCGAGCGTCGCAAGCGCGACCGAGAGCAGGATCGCGGCCATGCCGCGCCGCTCGAGCGGGGTCATCGGCGAGTCGGGATCGCTAGGCAGGTGGTGGGGGCGTTCTTCGGTGGGCACGGCGGGCATTCCGGGATGTAAGCGGGCGGAGAATAATCCGAAACGATACGGGAAGACGTGGGGTTCCGCTCGCCGGATGCGCGGCAGCTTTCAAAGCGATGTCAGCGGGTATGCTTTTACGACCGTGTTTATCGAAGGAGACCAACGATGGCGATACGAATCGTGAGACTAGGGACGCCGCGCGCGGAGAACGAAGGACTGCGCATCGGCACGGTGCGGCGGCCGCCGCGCGGCGTGCCGAAGGCCGAGTTTGCGAAACGCGATTTCTACGATGTCTGGTATCCGGTGTTAGCGCCGACGCCGGAACTGGTCACCGAAGCGCTGCACGCCAAAAACGACAAGGAATTCCGCGCTTTCGCGAAGAAGTTCAAGGCGGAAATGGCCGAGCCGGCCGCGAGCAAGACGCTGGATCTGCTGGCGGCGCTGTCGCATGGGGCGAACTTTTCGGTCGGGTGCTATTGCGAGGATGAGGCGCGGTGTCATCGCTCTGTGTTGCGGGAGTTGTTGCTGGGGAGGGGAGCGGAGGGTTTGAGGCGGAAACTTGAGACGGAAACGAAAAAGGGCTGCGCAGTGCGCAGCCCTTCAAATCTTGTGGTGGGGCGTGAGTGACTCGAACACTCGACCTACGGATTAAGAGTCGCTTCCGTCGCCCTTATGATACAGGGAGATTTTCAACCTGTTCCATAAAAATCAACAGCTTAGCCTACTGCTGCTTCCTGCGATTTACCGCTATTTGCCGCGTCCAGTGCAGCAAAATTGCAGCAACGCTAGGCATAGTGTCGGCGATAGCTATGTTTCGCGCAAGCACGTAGGCCGTGGCAGCTACGTGCCCGCTAATCCAGGTAATCCGATGCCAGCGGGCCTTCGAAGAGGCCCGTCGCGGTCAACGTCGCAGCGAAGATGGCATCGCGCACTTCGGCGCGGGTCAGGTCGAGCATGCGTAGTTTGCCCTTGACCTCGGCCACGGATTCGATGCGCCGGAACGCGCCGGGGTGATGCGCGGCAGCGTAAGCCGCCAGGCCGCGCAGCTTGGGTAGCGCATCGCTCAGGTGGATGCCATGCGGGTCTATCAAATCGGCAACCACCTTGCCGCCTTCATCGGCAAAGAAGATGAAGTCCGGCCGCAGTATCAGATATTGGTCATGGTCCTGATACGCGATGCCCAGCGACGACGGCCCCGGCTGCTGGGGGTTGCGATACCAAAACTGAAAACCTGCGCGCTGGCTTTCCTGTTTCAGCACTGCGACTTCCCAAGCGTTGAGTTGCGCCGGGTAGTTTCCCTGCCCATCGCACAGCAGATGGAGCGGATAGGTAGGAATGGGCGTGTCCTGCCCGTTCTCGTGTACCGCCGTCATTTCGGCCTTGGCCGAAGGTTTGAGCATGTCGACGTCTTGCGGATCAGCGCTCATTTCCAGAATCTCGCGGTAAGCCTCTTCCCGGTCGTCGGAAAGCTGCTTGATGCGCGGCTTGTATTCGGCAAACCATGCCTTGGCGTGTTGGTCGGCGGCGGCATCGTAAAAAGGCTGCACCTCGCCCACTAGCCCCAAGGCAGCGATTTCCACCTCGGCTTCCATCAGCTTTTCTTCCAGGTCGTCCTGGTCGTCGGGCTCTGCCAATTGCATCGCCAAGTAGTGTGCATACGATTTGGCGATGGGCAGGCTGAACACACGCGCTGCCCGCTGGAACATATCGTGTATCACGGCCATGTCTGCGGCTTCGGAAAAACCGTCCAACGACATGACCTGGTCTTTAATGTTGCCCTTGACCGTTACGCCTTCAATTTCCAGTACCGCCGTGCGCCTGGCCTCTATTTTGTCCTTGAATTTTTCCCGCGCGTCATCCAGCACCTTATGCATCAGGTCATGGGCTTTCTTGCCCGCGCCGGGTAGGAAGTTGTCGGTAATCAACTCCTGGGCCAGCGCCGTCAGGCGCTTGGCGGGCTTGGCGCTTTGCTGTGGACGGGTCTGCGAAGGCAGGGAGACGAACTTCTCCCACACGGGTTCCGACACATTCGGGTTTGGCCCCATCGTGGAGGGGTTGATAAGGACACGCCCGAATTTGGGCTTTGTGTCGTCGTCGCCCGTCATCAGCATATTGACTACAGCCTTCGCCGTGTCCTTGTCGAAGTGCGGTAGCAGGCAATAGACAGAGTTCAACATGTCATTGCTAGGAATGCGCCGCGCCAGCGGGGTACGCACCATGCGGCCCAATAGCTGCGTGATGTGGGTTTGGTCGGTGGCGGGCCGAAACGACACCATCACCTCGGCGCGGGGGCAATCCCAACCGGTGCTGATGGCGTCTTTGGCAATCAATATACGTATCCAAGCATGGTCTTGCACTTGCTCGGGCGAGATATAGGGAACCGAGAAGCCGCCAAACTGCTCTGTGCGGTGTTCCCCAAAGACGTTTGCCACGCAATCGCGGGGCAAATCAGGCCAGCGTTCAAAGATAGTATCCAGTGCCTTGGCTATGTCATTGGCATTGGGGTTGTTAGGCACTTGCAGCACCATCAACGGGGTGACGCGCGGGGAATCGTCCTGCGCTTTTGCATATTCGGCCCATGCCAGGGTGGATTGTTTAAGCTGGTCGGTGCCACGGCGCACCAGCAGCGTATCGAAGTCACCCGCGCCTTCTGGTATGTCGAGAATGATGGTGTCTTTGAGCAGGCCAGATTCCTGGACCAGCGCGGAATCGACCACGACGGGGTCAAGGCGGGTGCGCTTCTGAGCAACCCGCATGGCTTCCTCAAATCGCTGGACGGTAGCGGAAATACCCCAGACGACGGGCAAACCAGGAATACCCTTTTCCCCATTGATAAGACGGGTAACGATGGTGGCGCGCTCTGCTGCGCCTGTCGCCCGTCCCATACCTCGGTGCGCTTCATCCAGTACGAAATACAGTGTCAAGCTGGGGTCATCAATGGTGTTCTTAATGACGTCCCAAAGCGTGAAGGCGCGCAAGTCGGGGCGAGTGTCGAGCAAAACGCCTTGGCGTGCGTCCACCTCCTGGTCGAAGCCGCGCACCAGCAGGCTGTTTTGGCCGAACTTCTGCGTGTTCAGGAAATAGATTTTCCCAGCCTCGAACTTGGAACGGTTGAAGTTGTCGGCCTCCACCACCTTCAAATCGGTGTATGGGTTGATGCGGTCGGACACCTCCATGAACCGAAAGCGCGTTTGCTCGTTCAGCGCGGGACTATCGCTGAACCAAATCACGATTGCGCCAGGGTCGCGCTCAAAGTTAAATTCCTCGCTACCGTGGAATAGCGCTTCGAACACAGCAGCGGCCATCACCGTCTTACCCGCACCCGTGACGGCGGAAAGGGAAAAGGCGTTGCGCTCTTTGTCCTCATGCCACCGCTTGCGCGTTTTCTTGAGATTTTCCAGAACCTCGCGTACTGCCTTATCCTGATAGTCCTTTAGGGTGAACTTCATCCCTTAATCCCCTTTCGCGAAATTGAAGTTGGTCAGGTACGACTCGTACAGGCGTACTGGCTCAACATGGTCGGGCAGGCGGCGCACGATGTTCTGAAAGCGCCGGTCGTCATCCGTCACGATGAAGGCCACGCGCAAGCCATTGGACTTCTTGATGGCTTTTACAAATGCGTCGGTGGCGTCCACGTCGGAAAGCAAGCCGTAGGCATCGACCACAGCCCAGCCATCGGGTGGCAGCTTGTCGATGCGCTTGCCGCGACTGCCCGCGCGCAGCCACAGCAGGGGTGAGACGCGCGTGAAGGCGATGCTGTGATTGACGGCGACAGGGGTTTCGTAGGTTAGCGTGAAGAACTCGGCGTTGGCCTCGAAGCCGTCGGACATCGGAAACTCATCAATAAATTTGTAGTCGCCCCGGATGGGTTCGCCACTGGGCGTAATGCCCGTCACGGCGGCGGCTACGCGCGGCTTGGTGATGTAGTCGCAGATGCCGAGTTTTTCCCAATTTGGGTCGCCGGGTCGCAATTCTTGTTTGCGAAGTGCATCGTGCTCTTTGGCTGCAACCTCATTATTCGTAACGGAGATACATTGGCGCAATCCGTTGTCTTGCTTGTTTAGTCGAATCACTGCATGGGCTGTCGTGCCGGAACCCGCGAAAAAATCAACGACTATCGCGTTTGGCTTTCCGCCAATGAAGAAACGTAGTGCATCCTCCACCGCATATAACGACTTGGGGTAGGGGAAAGGACGGTTCGACAACAAGGCATTAACAACCTTCGTGCCATATTGCTGTGCGTCATGCGATGGGCGATTCCAATTCGTTGTGGGCATTTTGTCCCGTCCGGATGGATAAAATGCATCGACCGTACCGTCTGGATTTTTCCCGCGCAAAATCGCAACGCCTGCTTCAATGTCGTTGACTATCCCTGAGGTCAAATAGCTAATAACGTATTTCTGCGGTTCCTTCAGTTTGGCTTTTCCTGCGCGCAAATATCCGTTTTCGAGAAGACGTTTAGCCACTCCCGGGGTGATGCCCCAATTCATCTCCGTACCATCAGGCCGAATTGGAAGCACAGTTATGCAACCCTTCATAGCAGGAGCATCGTTTACGGCAACATTTTCAGGAAGCGGCTCTCCTATTGCGGAGATAACACCAGTTTCTTTGTCAACGTAGACGGGAAAAAATTGATTAGGTCCGCATGCTCCAGGCCCTTTGTTTCCGCGCGCCCCTGCAAGACTGCTTCGTCTCAGCGTGTCCCAGACTACAGCTGTTTCCCCTGCCATGCGCCCCTCAGGTGCCACGCTTGCAGAACCGAATCGGGCAAAGAAAATATATTCATCTGTTCGTGAGAAATCGGAATCACGCCCAGCACCTGCTGGATTGATAACGCTACTTACCATTGAGATGCTTGCTTCAGGAAAAATTTATTCAAGCAAAAGACCAAGACGTAGATATTCCTTCTCGTCTATGCTGACTATCAATACCGAATCTTCTGGATTCAGTAATTCCCGGGCAATTAGCAATCGACGCTCCATCATGGCAAGCCACTTGCTATGCCGATATAGGTCGTCACTCTCCACGTAATCGTTGTTGTATTTCCAGTCTTTCGCCCCGGTGTTGTACGGCGGGTCGATGTAAATAGCATCGACCTTACCGCGATGCGTGTAAGTGAGAGCCTTCAACACGTGATAGTTTTCACCATTGATGACTGTATGGTATGGACGGTCGCCGCCGCGCTCCACTTTGCCTGTGCTGACTAGGCCAGGAAAAATCTTGTCGCCAAACTCGGCCACCACCACCAAGTCATCAAGCGGTATGGTCTGCACCGCGGGTTGCTCAGCCTTGTAAAGTTCCAGGTCGGCCACCCTGCGGTCACCATCCTTGCGAAGTTTAGCTACCTGCCAAAGGCGCTGGTCGCCCTTCTCCACTGAGCCGCGCGGCGGCAGCACGCGCACTTTGTCGCCCTTGCGGACGGGACGCAGGGGCAGTTCGACGGCCTCCGGCTTGTGGCGCTCGAAATTCAGGCCGAAGGGCAACCGCTCCAGCAAGACATTGATTTCACGCTCTAAATCCGCCCCCATTTTATGGTCTTTGGCTTTGGCCTGGGCTATCAGGTCGGTCAGTCGAGACACAGTGTGGCTTCCTTCATGTTTCTTAGGCAATGGCCCGAATTATGCCAAGCTCCCCGGACTTTCTGCCAGACGCATCACATATGCGCTATCGCCCGCGCCACGCCATCAATTCCTAGTTGGTCATTTCACCCATAGGGTACGCAGGTGCCTAGGTCGATACGCGCGGTAGGCGCTCGACCTCGTTTGGCCGGCAGGCTCGCGTAAGGTTGCTTGGATTGGGCGGGGCAATCGGGAATTATGGTGGAAGCACCATTTGGAGACGAAACCGATGTCGCGGTCGCGAGCTGCGACCTATGCGCGGGATACCGGGTTTGGTCGGCAAGCCTGCAGCTCGCAGTCACCGGTGGAAGCCGGGGGGGCCAGGTTGAACGGCGGACTGGCGCAGGCGCGAGGCCGGACGCAGTCCACGCAATCGCATTGGCCCGCACGCCAATCGACAACATGCTGGCGGGAGTCGGTTGTCGCTGCGCATCCTAACGCGCGGAGGTCGCCCCAGCAGCCAACGGACAGTCGGCGGGCGGCAGTAGCAGCCGCAGTATCCATTGTCGCCACGCCGGAAGGCTCCCGACGAGCATTTCGAGTCGGGCTTCGAACGAAATGACGGCAGGTGCTGTGGGCGCGACCGACGTAGCGGGGACAATGGGTACAGCGAGCGGCGGGGCCGGGAAAATCTCGCGCAGCACGGAATCGACAGGCTCGCCGTCTCGTGTGCGTTTGGCAAACTCCCGCAACGCGGGGTGCAGGTCGCTCGGCAGCGTTACGCTGATTTGCTTCATGCCGTCGCGCTCCTTGCGCTCGCGGTGCCGTTGCGCCCGTTCCGCGCCCGCTGAACGCCGTTTGCCTGTGGTATCGGGCACCCAGGCACGAACCGATTTCAGGCCAACGTCTCGCGCTGCGCCGTCGATGGCGGCTACACCGTCAACGACAGTAGCGCTTTCGGCGGCGGCAGCATCCGCCGGGGAGTGGGTGACCAGAAGCTGGTCGAGGTTGTCAGAGCCGTTTATATCAGCACCGTTACATGCAGTTGGGCATGTACCCGTACACGTTCGGCAAAGGGGCATGATTGGCTGCTAACGCGGGAAACCGCAAAATAATTTTCCAGCGGAACGACCTGCTTCATGCAGGCCGCTGGTCCGGCGTCACAGGTGACGTTACATGTCACACGGATAGTTCCAAAAAGGCGCTGACCACGGGTGATTTATTTCGAGCCGGGTTCCCCACGGATTGCCGCCGACATCGACGCCGCCGTAGCTGTCGTCGGTCATCGGAAGGCCGGTTGCTGGGTTGAGAGGGTTCATCGTCATAGTTGCTCTCCTTTGTTGAGCGGGTGGAATGAGCGCGCCGACCGTCGGCGCGCCGCGCTGAATCAGTCTTCGTTCGGCACCAGGACGGTGACAACGGGGTCGCCGTCATCGCCGGGGCCGATGTGCAGATGAAGCGTCGTGAGCCGGGGCCGGGTCGAGTGTCCGCCACGCGCAACGCGATAGAGCCGGAACGGGCAGCAGTTGCCTTTGGCACTGCGGGCGGCGAGGTAAGCCATCCACACAACATCCCACAGTCGCCCTGCCCCGTCCTGCGCGGTTTGCCGTTTGCTGTCGCGCTCGGTCCATGCCACACAGTCATCCCAGGCCGCGAGCGTCATTGCTACCGGGATACGGAAACCTGCTTCGCGTGCCGTTGCACTGACATCAATTAGCGCTCCCATCTGAAATGGCTTGTGTGCGTGTGTAAATCGAAACCGCTTCACCGAAAATGGTGCTCAGGTCGTCAAGGTTTTCCATATGTGTTTTCCAATGCTCGCTGGGTTCGAGGATTCCGAGTCCCGTCACGTTGACCGGAATCGGGGTCGGCGGTCGTGCTTGATGCTGCTGTGCTTCGTGGGTTCGTCGTCCGTGTCGAAATGGCACGTCGGGTGATGAAGCCAGCAGGCAAGGTCGCGTTCGCAGGCCGCAGCCCGCAGGGACCGGGCGAGAAACGCGCGCGTAGCGCCTGGCCTTGCGTGCTGGCGCACCCGACGTACATTCGAGTGTCATGGATGACGAAACCGCGAAGCACAGCCGTGCTTGCTGCTGCCCCGATGCCGGAGTAGCGGCCCGACGGGACGCGACCTATGCACGACAGAGTCGTGCCCGTCTCGCAAGCCGAAGTGCGCGCAGTCAGGGGCCTCAGCCGCTGACGCAAAGGAGCCACGCCCGGAGGGTGTGGGGCAAGGGCGTTCAGCCTGCCGCCCAGGCCAGCGCGCCCGCCCCTAGGCGGGTCAATGGGCTGCGGGGGGAGCCGCGAATCGCTGAGCATCCTAGTGCTCAGAAGCCCGCCAACGGGCTGGCAGATTCGCGGGGGGCCATAGCCCCGGCGCCCCGAGCTCTGCGAGCGGGCAAGGTGGTCAGTCGCCAGACCGGCGGCAACGCTGCCGCTTGGAACGCGTCCAGCGGGCCACAGTGAGCGCCTTGCCCGCTCGCAGAGTGGGGCGCCCGTGGGGTTCAGGGCATGACGGGCGTTCAGCCCGTCGAGTGACCGTCTGGGCGTTCAGCCCAGCTAAGGTCACGGTGGCCTGAGCTGCGTTAGCAGCTTCGTTCCCCCTGTTCGCTCCTGGTCGTAGAGGCAAACGAACGGGGAGAATTTTCGCTATACGGGTTATCAAGACAATCGAGATAACCCAATGGCAACACAGAAAGACGGGCGCGTGCGCGCGCTCGAAAATGAAGTCAAGGTTTTGAGAACGCTACACCGCCTAGGCTGGGCGCGTTCTCAGGATATTGCAGCCACTGTCTGGACGCGCTGGGCGCAGCGGCCCGTTGGTGAACCGGATTTCAAACCCGTTGTACCAACAGCTTCGGCGCTGCGCATGGCGCAGCGGACATTGAAACGCCTGCGGGCGGCTCGACAGGTGCTGCATGGCCAGGCAATGAATGGCAGCGTGATTTACTCGCTGGCTGAAGGCGGCGCGCGCCGATTGCGGGAACTCGGCGTACCTGCCGAAACCGGCAAAGACCTGGTACGCCAGTTCAGCGCCGCGCAGTTCATGCATCGCAGTGTTGGAAATCAGCTCGCTGTGAGTGGTATTACTGCGGGTTTTCGTGTCACTACCGAAAACGAGGTCGCACGGGGACGATGGTTCGGTGGAGTGGATGGTGTCGCTGCTAAAAAACCGGATGTGCTGTTCAACGATGGGCGGCGTATCTGGTGGATGGAGACCGAGAAGAGTCGTCGCAATGCCCGAGACCATCAGCGCCTGCTGGTTTGGCTCACGGCGGTCAGAGACGATGCGATGCGTCCGTCCGGCTCGACGTTGCTGCCTCACGGCTTGCGATGGGCCAAGGTCGTGTTTGTATGTGCGCCGACGTTCCAGGTGAAGCTGTGCCGCGACCTGTTGGCGGCGGGCTGGAAACAAGACGGGATTGACAGCATCATCATGTTCAAGCCGACGCTATACTCAAATGAGGAAATCAGGTTTGCTTATTGATGAGGTCATGGGGGCGGACGTCGTCCAGGCCAGAGTCAGCACCGCGCCATCCGTTCTCTTTCTCTTCACGGTCATAAATCCGACTGTGAGCACCGCCGGGTGCGCTGACCCCGGCGGTGTTTTTATGCGTTGAAGCCAGCAGCACATAATGATGCGCGATGTCGGCTGGATTGCCTGGTTGCGGCCCGAGCAGCGGCCCTCATCGGATGACCAGCTTGACCATGTGATTTTCAAAACTTCTTTTTCTTCCATCCCGAAACCGATTCAGGATAGGAAAAAGATTTGCAATCGGACGTGGTCATGCTGGTCATCAAGAAAACCGCCGCATTAATGCGGCGGTTTCGCAACCAGGGAATCAGTCCGACTACGTTGGCAAGCTGATATTGCAGGTACGCACATAGCCGCGTGCCGTCGCTTTGCGGTGGAACAGCACTTCACCGCCCAGTGCGTCTGGGACGCGCTTCCAATACTTCGGAGATGCGACCGCTGCCATACCATTGGCCTTGCACCAAACGGCATAGTGGTCGTACGCATCGGACTTTAGTGTGTCGGTTACCGTCAGCAAGCTAATGTCCGCTTCCTAAACCAAGGCGGCAACGGAGTTGGTTTCGACCTTCGCATTTTCGCTGGTAAGCTGCATGGCAGGAGGCAGGCACTCATCGAACCGGCCACGCGTAAGCAATCGCGTCAGGCCGTGCAAGGCCCAGTTCAACACGCCCGGAAGTTCGTCCGTGATGATGCGCTGAGCCAGCATCGGGTCGCGTTCGGCAGGCGGGATTTCGACATCGAACGGCACGATGTCGAACCGACGCCAGAATCCGTGCGACTGGTCTGTTACCGCCGGGATGTGATTGGCCAGAATCAGAAATTTCCCGGTGATACGGGTATCAACCGGGTCGCGATACTTGCGGTCAATCTGCACGAGTTCGCCCGCGACGAGGGATTTCAGGGCCTGCTCGTCGATGCCGCGTTGCGGAGCCTCGTCGCAGAAAATCAGCGACGCGCCAATCATGTTGGACATCCTGAAACCTTCCAGGTTGTTCAGTTGTACGGCGGCTGTTCGCGCATGAAGCTCCTGCACGATGTTTGACAGTACGCCCTTGCCGTTGGCTCCACTGCCGACGAAAATCTGCGCTCGCTGGTGTCGTGCGTCCGAGGTCAGCGTGTAGCCGACGTATTCCTGCACACGCAAACGTACAGCCTCGTCGGGTAGTACGCGCTCCAGAAACGCAACGAATTCTGCCGGTGATGGTGCTGCTGGGTCGTAGCTGCAATTGAGCACATGCCGCAGGCCACATGCTTTGTCGTGCGGCCCCAAGTGCATGACAGCGCCGTCAATGTGCAGGTAGCCGTTCATCATCGGAATGATGGTACGTGCGGCATCCGGTGCCTTCAATTTGGGCAAAAACAGCAGGGCTGTGTCGTAGGCGGCGCGTGCATTAGCCGCCGATGCTGGCCAAGTCGTGTGATGATGCAACCATTGAAGCGCCTCGCTTTTCAGCTCATCTTCGGGCACCGTTTGCCAATGCGTCCCGCACCAATGAAACACCTGTCGCTCACTTGCGGCGTAATCGCCCGTTGCTTCCAGGCGTTCAGCGAAGCCAATGGGGTTGTAAGGAAGAGTCTTGCTCATCTGATTGGGGGCTTAATGTGGACGGCGAGCTGCCGCGAGTTGTTCCGCGATGGTTGGCCGTCCGCGTCGGCGCGTCGGACGCACGAGGATTGCTGCTGCTGGTGATGGCGTGCAGGGCGACAGCTTTTGCTGCAACCACGCCTCGACATCCTCGCGGCGAAAGCGCAGGAGTCGGCCCAGCTTCAGGCAGGCAGGAAGGAAGGTCACCACCGCACGAGTGGCGGTGGTAGATGGTTTGTTCAGCGATGCCCAGCGCGGCGGCCAGGTCTCGTGGAGAAAGAAGGGGAGGCACTTGTTACGTTCCTATGTCATGCAGCCACATGACTGCCATCAGTATAGGAAGAAACATCGTGATGAAAGGGTAGTCAGGCGTAACTGGTAGGAAACCTTAGTATTTTCTGCTACTTTTTTGTGCCGCGTTGAGTTTGTACGCGCCCGCGTTCCGGGCGCGTACAAAACCAGTAGCTGTCAGGCCGTCCGTATTATCTGCGAGGCGTATGTGGGCGGAGTCATCTTGACCATAAAGGACGCGGTCGGGATGGTTCCCACGGGTGCGAAGCTGGGCGCGGGAATGCGTTCCGTAACTGGCGGCTGGGTGTCGGCTGTATGCTGCGATGGAGGTTTCGTGGTCGCACGGCGAACCAGCGCCAGGATTTCGGAGTCGGTCGGGTTGTAATATCTCATTGCCATTTGAAGCGTTTTCCAGCCCATGAGCTTTGCAAGGTCTTGCACTTGCATGGTAGGTGCGAATCGCGATGCCGCTTCATGGCGCAGGTCGTGAAAACGCAGGCCTTCGATGCCTGCCGCTTTGCACGCACTCGCGAATGCCCGGTCTAGTCCGGAGGTATCGTAGAAATTGGCGATGACTCTATCGCCGGTTCGGGGCAGGTTCTGGAGCACGCTTATCGCCTTGTGTGACAGGCCGACCGTACGGCGACTACCGTTCTTGGTTTGCTCCAACCGGGCACAGCATTGGTCGAAGTCAACCTGGTCCCACGTGAGGCTCAGGAGTTCGCCCGCACGCATACCGCTTTACAGTGCAATGTCGATGCAGGCTTCCAGCCAAATAGCGGAGCGCGCTTTCGGGCGGTGAACGGCTGCGCGCAGACGCATTTCTTCATCGGCATCGAGTCGCCGCTCGCGGCCCTCTTCGGCCTTGGGCTTCGACACGTTCTTCGGTTCGTGCGTGAGCGGCCAAGACCATTCCTTGATGGCGATGGTATACAGGTGTGAGAGCACCGCCAGTTCCAGGCGCACGGTCGTGGGACTGACCACTGCCAGCCGCTCTTCGCGGTAGCGGGTGAAGTCGGCGGCCTGTAGGCTACCAATGAGGCGTTGGGCTATTGGATGGCGCTGGAGCTGCTTGATGCGATTGCGTTCTGACGTTTCACTGCGCTTTTTCGACGTGACGGACGTCAGGTATTCTTCGAGCGCATCGCTGAGAGTAACCCCGGCAATGACCCGGCGGTCGCGGAAGGTGCCCGCGTCCATCTGTGCTTCGATTCTGCGCGCCCAGGCTTCGGCCTGGGTTTTGGTTCTGTGGGTTTCCGACTGTGAAGGGTACCCTTTGCGTCGGACGGTGGCCTGCCATTGATGAGGGCCACGGTTGTTGATTGTTGCCATGCGGTCGCTACTCCCAAATTAAAGTGTAGCGTCGCCGCGTGGGCATGATTGGCAGGTGCAGCAGGTTTGCCGCAAATTTCCAATGCAGCAAAATTGCAGCAATAAATGGCCAGAAAGCAAAAAGCCCACCGAAAAGGTGGGCTAAGTGCTTGATTTCTTTGGTGGGGCGTGAGTGACTCGAACACTCGACCTACGGATTAAGAGTCCGCTGCTCTACCAACTGAGCTAACGCCCCAACAGAAGCGAAATTATAGCGGTGTTATTTGCAGAAGCGCAAGCCCTTCGCGAAGAAAATTCTTAGACTTCACACGAACGCGTCCACGGACCGAACGGCGGCTTGGCAACGCCCGGTTATCATGGCGCATCTCCCGCGACCGCTACGCATACAAGAACATGGACGAAGCCGCCATCCGCGCCTTGCTCGACAGCATCCTCGCACCGTGGGTCAAGGAACTGCGCCTCGCGCCCGAATCCATCGCCGAGAACGCCATCACGCTGCGCTTGCCGTATTCGGACCACCTGCGTCACGCCGGCGGCGTCATCTGCGGTCAGGTCTTCATGGCAACCGCCGATACCGCGATGGTCGTCGCCATTTCACACGTCCTCGGCGGCTTCCAGCCGATGACCACGGTTTCCCTCAACACTACTTTCATGCGTCCGGTGAAGTCGGGCGACGTGCTCATCACCGCGCACATCCAGCGCCGCGGCCGCAATCTCGTCTTTGGCGAAATCGGCATGCACGACGATCGAGGCGAACTCGTCGCGCACGCCACAACCACCTACGCGCTCATCAACAAGTGAACGACAAGTAAATGTTCGACCAGGTCGTATTCGCCGGCGGCGGAAACCGCTGCTGGTGGCAAGCCGGATTCTGGGACGTCATCCAGCCGGAATTGAAGTTGAAGCCGCGCGTCATCGCCGGCATCTCGGCAGGCGCGGCCACCGCGTGCATGCTCTACACCAACGAGTCGCGCTGGGTAATGGACTACTACGCCCGCGCGCTCCGCGACAACACGCGAAACGCCTACTGGGGCAACCTGCTGCGCGGCCAATCGGTGTTTCCGCATTACCGCATCTATCGGCAGGCGCTGCTCGACATCTTCGCGGACCGCTTCCACGAACTCGCGACGGCGCCCGAAATCCGCATCGGCGTGTCGCATCTGCCGCGCTGGCTCGGCGCACGCAGCGCGGTCGCGGCGGGTCTCATCGCGTACAACATCGAGAAATACGTGCGCAAGACGCTGCATCCGACGCTCGGTCAGACGCTCGGTTTCCATCCGGAATTTGTGAAGGCGCAGGAATGCGCGACGATCGACGATCTCGCCGATCTCATCCTGCAGTCGTCGAGCACGCCGCCGTTCACACCGATTCTTCGACGCAACGGCCGCCCGGTGCTCGACGGCGGCATGGTCGACAACGTGCCCGTCTCCGCGCTCGATGCATCGCCGGGAATCGTCCTCGTCATGGTCACGCGTCTTTATCCGCGCGAGCGATTGTTCGTCGTGCCGCACGGCGAACAAAAGCGCGTCTACATTCAGCCATCGCGCAAAGTGCCGATTTCGAGCTGGGACTATACGAGTCCGTCGCAAATGCAACATGCTTATGACCTGGGCCGCGCGGACGGCGAGGATTTTCTTGCGCAACTGCCGCGTTTGATGGAAACCGCTTCGCGTAGTGCTTGAGGAGCCGACCGTGGCGAAGAAACATACGTACCAACTGACCGTCGACTGGACGGGCAATCTCGGTTCCGGCACATCGGCCTACGACGCGTATTCGCGCGATCATCTCGTGCGCGTCGGCACGAAGACGGCGATCGAAGCATCGAGCGATCCGGCGTTTCGCGGCGACCCTGCGCGTCACAACCCGGAGGAGTTGTTCGTGGCGTCGCTGTCGTCGTGCCACATGCTCTGGTACCTGCACCTGTGCGCGACGAACAAGATCGCCGTGACCGGTTATGTCGATGAAGCCATCGGCACGATGCAGGAGGAATCGAAAGGCGACGGGCATTTCGTCGATGTGTTGCTGCGCCCGCGCGTGACGCTGGGCGCCGGCAGCGACGCCGATCTCGCGATGCGCCTGCACGAAGAGGCGCATCGCTTCTGCTTCATCGCGAACTCGGTGAATTTTCCGGTGCGCTGCGAGCCGTCGATCGATATCTCGCAGCCCTGACTTCCGGCGCCGCGCCGAAACTCAACGGCGACGCACGTGCTGAAGCGCTTCCTTGTTGAAGACGCTCGACGTATCGCCGGCATCGAACGCGAGGATATTCCTGAACGCCGCGCCGAAGTACAGTTCGTAACTCTCGCGCTCCACATAGCCGATATGCGGCGTGCAGATCACGTTCTCCAGACGCAGCAGGCCATAACCTTGCAGGATCGGCTCGCTTTCGAAGACATCGACCGCGACCATGCCTGGCCGGTTGTGATGCAGCGAATTGAGCAGCGCGTTCTCTTCGAGCAGTTCGGCGCGGCTCGTGTTGACGAAAAGCGCGGTCGGCTTCATGCGCATGAGATCGTCCTGCTTGACGATGCCGACGGTGTCGTCGGTGAGACGCAGATGCAGCGTGAGCACGTCGCTCTGTTCGAACAGCGCTTCGCGGCTTTCGGCGACCGCGAAGCCATCTTCGCGCGCGGCGCTTAGCGAGTGCTCGCGTCCGTAGATGAGCACGTTCATGCCGAACGCCTTGCCGTATCCCGCGACCATCTGACCAATCTTGCCGTAGCCCCAGATGCCGAGCGTCTGTCCGCGCAGAACCTGGCCCAGACCGAAATTCGGCGGCAGTGCCGACGTCTTTAGCCCCGACTGCTGCCACGCGCCCTGCTTCAGGTTGGCGACGTACTGCGGAATGCGACGCTGCGCCGCCATGATGAGCGCCCACGTCAGTTCCGCAGGCGCGACCGGCGAACCCGTGCCCTCCAGTACCGCGATGCCCCGCTCGGTGCACGCGTCGATATCGATATGCCCGCCGCCCGCGCGTCCCGTCTGGCTGATCATGCGCAGTTTCGGGCACTTATCGAGTAGTTGAGAGCTGATACGCGTGCGTTCGCGAATGAGAACGAGCGCGTCGACTTCCGAAAGCCGGCTCGCCAACT
Organism: Caballeronia fortuita; assembly: GCF_001544835.2. GTDB lineage: Bacteria > Pseudomonadota > Gammaproteobacteria > Burkholderiales > Burkholderiaceae > Caballeronia > Caballeronia fortuita. The sequence continues at coordinate 325,827 of NZ_FCNX02000001.1, forward strand.
GTCCAAGACCACGCACCGTGTTATTGAAGACCTTCACTTCATGGTCATCGAGTAAGTGGAAGCAATCGAGCTTCCGGACGGCGTCCTGGTAGTCGTCGAGAATGGCGATTTTCATGGGCATTGATTGGCTTTTGTTGGGCATCAAACGTGCTGCTTTTTAATCGAAGGCGAGAATAGAGCGGTTAAATTCGGGTAAGTACCAACTAACTGCGCTGTATTCATCGTTATTTGCGCTGCATCACTGAACTGACGCTACGCAGTGTTATGCTTGACTCCCCATTTTCACGGCGCGTGGAACAGCCGGACGACGGCGCCGAATGATAAATCGAAGACAAGTCGCGGAAAACACGGTGGTCCGCGATGAGACAGGCCATTTAGTATCTCTTTTTAACAGTTTGTTCCTTGGCGGCGCAAGCCGCGAGCCAGTACGGTAGGTAGTTTGAAGAATTCATGCCCGTGACGCCGCATTGGCTGATGAACCGCATTTCGTGCGAAGAAAGCGCGTTGGATAAGGCACGAAAACGCCCGGCGGTTCGGATCGCAAACGCCTCTCGCATGCAGCGTCAGATGGGCCATTGGTTTTCATTGCAGAAGAACGGAGACAGCTCGATGAACCAGCCCGCAGTAGTCGAAGACCACAACAAAAACGCCGTCCAGATCGAAGCGCCGGCCTATGTCCGGCATCAAAGACTCATTGAATGGGTGCAGCAGATCGCGGCTCTGACCAAGCCGGATCGGATCGAATGGTGCGACGGTTCGCAGGAAGAATATGACCGGCTATGCCAACTGATGGTCGATGCCGGCACGATGAAGAAGCTCAATCCCGAGAAGCGCCCGAATTCCTTCCTGGCGTGCTCGGATCCATCGGATGTGGCGCGCGTCGAGGATCGCACCTTCATCTGCTCGCAGCGCCGCGAAGACGCCGGCCCCACGAACAACTGGATCGATCCGCAGGAAATGCGCGTGACGCTCGACGGCCTTTTCGACGGCTCGATGCGCGGCCGCACGATGTACGTCGTGCCGTTCTCGATGGGCCCGCTCGGCTCGCCGATCGCACACATCGGCGTGGAATTGTCGGATAGTCCTTACGTCGTGACGAACATGCGCATCATGACGCGCATGGGCCGCGCCGTGTACGACGTGCTCGGCGACAACGGCGAGTTCGTGCCGTGCGTGCATTCGGTCGGCGCGCCGCTGGCCGATGGCCGCAAGGACGTGCCGTGGCCGTGCAACGACACCAAGTACATCGTCCATTTTCCTGAAAAGCGCGAAATCTGGAGCTTCGGCTCGGGCTACGGCGGCAACGCGCTGCTCGGCAAGAAGTGCTTCGCGCTACGCATCGCGTCGACGATGGGCCGCGACGAAGGCTGGCTCGCGGAGCACATGCTGATTCTCGGCGTGACATCGCCGCAAGGCCGCAAATATCACGTCGCGGCGGCGTTCCCGTCGGCGTGCGGCAAGACCAATTTCGCGATGCTGATTCCGCCGAGCGATCTTAACGGCTGGAAAGTGACGACCATCGGCGACGATATCGCGTGGATCAAGCCAGGCCGCGATGGCCGCCTGTACGCGATCAACCCGGAGGCGGGCTATTTCGGCGTCGCGCCGGGCACGAGCGAAAAGACGAACTTCAACGCGATGGCCACGCTGAAGGAAAACGTGATCTTCACCAACGTCGCGCTGACCGACGACGGCGACGTCTGGTGGGAAGGCATGACCGACACGCCGCCCGCGCATCTGATCGACTGGCAGGGCCGCGACTGGACGCCGGCGATCGCGAAGGAAACCGGCGCGAAGGCCGCGCATCCGAACGCGCGCTTCACGGCGCCGGCGTCGCAGTGTCCGTCGATCGATGCCGACTGGGAAAATCCGGCCGGCGTGCCGATCGACGCGTTCGTCTTCGGCGGACGCCGCTCCAACACCGTGCCGCTCGTCACCGAAGCGCGCGACTGGAAGGAAGGCGTCTACATGGCCGCGACGATGGGCTCCGAAACCACCGCCGCCGCAGCAGGCCAGCAGGGCGTCGTGCGTCGCGATCCCTTCGCGATGCTGCCGTTCTGCGGCTACAACATGGCCGATTACTTCGGGCACTGGCTGAAGATGGGCGAGCGTCTGGAACGGTCGAGCGCGAAGGCGCCGAAGTTTTTCTGCGTCAACTGGTTCCGCAAGGGCGACGACGGCAAGTTCGTGTGGCCGGGCTTCGGCGAGAACATGCGCGTGCTGAACTGGATGATCGGGCGCATCGAAGGCACGGCGCAGGGCGAGGAGCACGCGTTCGGCATCTCGCCGCGCTACGAGGACATCGACTGGGGCGCGCTCGGATTCACGCGCGAGCAGTTCGAACAGGTGATCTCGGTCAACGACACCGCCTGGCGCGACGAACTCGCCCTCCACGACGAACTTTTCACGAAGTTGAAGCTCGGTTTGCCGCAAGCACTGCCGGACGCGAAGGCCGGCATGGAGAAGCGTCTGGCCGTGTGAGCGATTCGCGCGGCGTGATGCTGCGCGCGGTTTGTCTCAAGAATTGAATCAATCCCCAAATATCGGACCCGCGCGACGGGTCCGATTTTCTTGCTGCTTACACCGTCGAAATAGACGCTGCAAGAGTCTTCAAAATTCTCTCGACGGAAATTCAGCGACGCGCGCGTTGTGCGAATCGCAACAATCGGTGATCTTTCACCTGCGTAAGTCGCCTAACTGCCAGATTTTTTTCGACTTTCCGGTGCTTCCCGGCAACTTCTGCACGAAACCGCCGGTCCTAGGATAATCCTGAATTGCTTTGCAGCAGAATTCGAGCCGTCTAGCGGCAGGAGTTGTCTTATGGATCATTTGCAGTCGATGAGAGTGTTCGTCCGCGTCGCGGATCTCGGGAGTTTCGCCCGGGCCGCAAGCGCGATGGACATCTCCAATGCGGTAGCCACGCGCCACGTCGCGGACCTCGAAGGCCGCCTCGGCACGCGCTTGCTCAACCGCACGACGCGCAGCCTATCGCTGACCGAGTCCGGCCAGGTTTATCTGGAGCGGGCGCGGCAAATTCTCGACGAACTGGAAGACGTCGAACAGATGGTGGTTGCGCGCAATCACGAACCGCTCGGTTCGCTTCGGATCGTCGCGCCTGTCGTGTTCGGTCTGCATAATCTCGCGCCCGTGTTACAGACGTATGCACAGCGCTATCCGAAAGTCGTGCCGGACGTGACGCTTGTCGATCGTCAGGTCGATCTGGTCGAGGAAGGTTTCGATGTCGGCATCGTGATCGCGCGCCAGGTCAAGAGCGCGAGCGTCGTCACGCGGCGTCTGACGACGGGTTGCATGACCGTCTGCGCGACGCCCGCGTATCTCGAAACCCACGGCACGCCGACGCGTCCCGAGCACCTGCTCGAGCATCCGTGCCTGAGCTTGCCGTCGGAGTATTGGGGCGACGAGCGCGTGTTCACCGGACCGGACGGCGAAGTGCGCGTGCGTCCGCAGAACGTGATCATCGCGAACAATACCGAAATGCTGCGGCAGTTCGCGCTGCTCGGCATGGGTATCGCGATTCTGCCGAGTTACCTGATCGGCAACGATACGACGCGCGGCCAGCTCGTGCGCCTGCTCGGCGATTATCAATTGCCGCAGGTCGAAATCAACGTCGCGTATCCGAGCCGCCGTCACCTGCCGGCGAAGGTGCGGACGTTCATCGACCATCTCGTTGAGCATTTCAGCCAGACGCCGAATCATCAACTCGGCGAGCAATGGATTCGCAACGGACGCGGCCGGCCCGACACGCATCCGCACTACGAGCACGCCGACGAACCGGCGACGCCGCCGCCGCGTTCGCGCGCGATCGACGGCGAGCTGGCACCGAAGCTGTCAAAGCCGTCGCGCACGCGAGGGCGTCAGCCGGCCGCTTCGCCTTTCTGAAGGGCTCGCGCGCGTCGCAAATAAAAAACCCCTGCGAAGCGATTCGCAGGGGTTTTTCTTTGCAGCGATCCGAACGGACGATCAGCTTGTCTTCTTCGCCGCGGCTTTCTTCGCGGCGGCCTTCTTGGCAGGCGCCTTCTTCGCGGCAGTTTTCGCCGACGTGGTCTTGGCGGCCACGGCGACATCGCTGTCGCCGTTGTCGTCGCCATCGGCCTGGGCTTCCGCCGCCGCGCCGCGCTTCGCCGCGGTTTTCGCGCCCGGTTTCGCTTCCTTCTTCTCGAACTCGAAGCCGATCTTGCCGTCAGGCTGCTTCACGAGAAACGCCTTGAAGTTGCGTCCCGTGCGCGACGACTTGAAGTTCGTCAGCAGATCGGTGCGGCCTTCGTTCAACAGCTTTGCCATCTGATCGCGCGTGATTTCCTGTTGAAGAATCACCTTGCCCGAACGGAAATCGCAGGTCTTCGGATTCGACACCGAGTTTTCGCACACATAGCTCATGCCGTGCTCGAACACGCGCGAGTGGCATTTCGGGCACGCGCCGACGGGCGTCTGATCAGAGAAGTCGGGCGGTTCACCGTCTTCGCCGCCGCTGTCCTGGCCGAAATCGAACTCGAGCTTGTAGTTCTTGATTTCATCGTCGAAGGCGAGCTTGAGAATCGCCGAGAACGGACGGCCCATTTTGCTGCGGAAACCCGACAGCGGCCCGATGGTTTTCTCGCGCAGCAATTCCTCGACTTCCGGAATCTCGAACTGACGTCCGCCGGGAATCTTCGAGATCGAGAACTCGCACTTCGTGCATGCGAACCGCCGATAGTTTTCCTTCACCTGCGCGCCGCAGTTCGGGCACGGTGTTTCGAGCGTCGCGTAATCGCCGGGAATCGTGTCGGAGTCGTACTCCTTCGCGCGTTTGACGATGGTCTGCGTCATGCGCGCGATTTCCTGCATGAACGCATCGCGATGCAGGTTGCCGCGCTCCATCTGCGACAGCTTGTGTTCCCACTGTCCGGTCAATTCCGGCGCGGTCAGTTCCTCGACGCCAAGGCCGCGCAGCAAGGTCATCAATTGAAATGCCTTGGCAGTCGGAATCAGTTCGCGGCCTTCGCGCACCATGTACTTCTCGCCGAGCAGACCTTCGATGATCGCCGCGCGCGTCGCCGGCGTGCCGAGACCCTTTGCGGCCATCGCGTCGCGCAGTTCTTCGTCTTCGACGAGCTTGCCCGCGCCTTCCATCGCCGAGAGCAGCGACGCTTCGTTGTAGCGCGCGGGCGGCTTGGTCACGAGACCGTGCGCGGCGACTTTTTCGACATCGACCTTCTCGTCCTTCTGCACCGGCACGAGATTGCCTTCCTCGCCCGCGGCTTCGCGGCCGTAGACCTGCAGCCAGCCCGGCTCGACGAGCACTTTGCCTTCCGTCTTAAAGTGATGCCCCGAGACTTCCGTGATGCGCGTCGTCACGAGATATTCGGCCGCCGGGAAGAACACCGACAGGAAGCGCTTCACGACGAGGTCGTAAAGTTTCTGCTCGGGCTCGGACAGCGCCTTGGGCGCTTGCAGCGTCGGGATGATGGCGAAGTGATCGCTGATCTTCGAATTGTCGAAGATGCGCTTGTTCGGCTTCACCCAGCCCTTGTCGAGCACCTGCTTCGCGAACGGCAGATAGTTGTTGCTCTCCTTGAGCATGGTCATCGTGTCTTTGACCGTGTTCAGGTAGTCCTCGGGGAGCGCGCGCGCGTCGGTACGCGGATACGTCAGCACCTTGTGCTTTTCGTACAACGCCTGAGCGAGGCCGAGCGTGTTCTTCGCCGAGAAGCCGAAGCGGCCGTTGGCTTCGCGCTGCAAACTGGTCAGATCGAACAGCAGCGGCGACATCTGCGTCGACGGCTTCGATTCTTCCGTCACGGTACCGGTCTTGCCACGGCACGCCGCGACGACCGTTTCCGCCGCCGCGAGACTCCACAGGCGCGAATCACGCTGCTCGGGATCGTTCTCGACGCGCTTGAACTTGGGATCGAACCAGCGGCCTTCGTACATGCCCTTCGCGGCGATGAACTCGGCGCGCACTTCCCAGTAATCGCGCGGCACGAACCGGCGAATCTTCTCTTCACGTTCGACGACGATCGACAACGTTGGCGTCTGCACGCGGCCGACGGTCGTCAGGAAGAAACCGCCGCCCTTGCTGTTGAACGCGGTCATCGCGCGCGTGCCGTTGATGCCGACGAGCCAGTCGGCTTCGGAACGGCAGCGCGCGGCATCGGCGAGCGGCTGCATGTCGGCGTCGCTGCGCAGGTTCGCGAACCCTTCGCGGATCGCGGCGGGCGTCATCGATTGCAGCCACAGGCGCTGGACCGGCTGCTTCGCCTTCGCGTGCTGCGCGATCAGACGGAAGATCAATTCGCCCTCACGCCCCGCGTCACATGCGTTGATGAGGCGGTCGATATCTTTTCGCTTCATGAGCTTCGTCAGCACCTTGAGGCGCGACTCGCTTTTCGCGATCGGATTGAGGTCGAAATGCGGCGGAATCACCGGCAGATTGGCGAAGCTCCATTTGCCGCGCTTGACGTCGTACTCCTCGGGCGCCGCGATCTCGAGCAGATGGCCGACCGCGGACGAGAGCACGTAGTCGTCGCTCTCGTAGTACTCGTCATGCTTGGTGAAGCCGCCCAGCGCACGCGCGATGTCGTTCGCGACGGAAGGCTTCTCAGCGATGATCAGGGCTTTGGACATGACTCAAAAAGGTTGGTAACTGGCAGCGGCCCGGTTTGGACTGCTTTAACGACCGCTTTATAGCACACGCTTTGCGCGGCGGGCGTCGAACCGCGATTCCGGAGGTTTCGGTATCCGGTCCGCGAAGCGTGTTGCGAGAGACGCGAAACGTGCGTTTCGCGGGCGTCGCAATCAGGCCGCAGCGAGCGCGGGGCGGAGTTTCGGCGCACCGACCATGCCCGGCAGCGCGGTCAGATCGGTAAGCATCCGGTCGACGATGGACGCCTGCGGCAGCACCGTGCCGAAAAACCGCGTCGTGATCGCGTCCTCGATCAGGATCGTAGGAAAATTTTCGACGTCGAGGTCGTCAAAACGGTCGGCGTGATTCTCGATATCGATCCAGGCGAAGCAGATGTCCGGATGCGCGTCCGCCAGCTTGTCGAACCCTTCGCGGTATTCGCGGCACGTGCCGCACCACTCGGCGCACAGACAGGCGACGAACAGCGTGCCGGGCACGGCAATGCGTTCCGCGATGCGCTCGGCATCGGTATCGAGATTCAGCGCGGACATGGCGGGTGCGTGTTCCTTATTGGTATCGACTGCGGGGACGGCTTATTTTTCGCGAATGTAGCACGATGCGCGCTCACGAGCGCTCCACCGCCGTGTAGCGGCCACCGGCGAGCGCCGCCACCCGGCCCGACAGTTCGAGCTCCAGCAGCGCGCCCTGCAACACCGCGCTGTCGAGATCGGTGCGCGTCGCGAGAATTTCAAGCGTGGACGGTGCGTGGCCGAGCGCGGCGAGCACGCGGCTGGCGTCGTCGCTGATCGGCGCGTCGTGCAATGTCGCCGATGCCCACGACGCGCTCGCCGGACGCGGCCTCGCGCGTTTCGCCGCCGCCGCGCGCGCCGTTGCCGGCGAAAAGCCGAACTCTTCGAGCACGTCCTCCGGCGTTTCGACGAGCTTCGCGCCCTGCTTGATCAGCCGATGACAACCTTGCGAAAGCGGCGCGTGAATCGAGCCGGGAATCGCGAAAACGTCGCGCCCCATTTCGTTGGCGAGCCGCGCGGTGATGAGCGATCCGGAGCGCATCGCAGCCTCGACGATCAGCACGCCGCCCGACAATCCCGCGATCAGCCGGTTGCGCTGCGGGAAGTTGGCCGAGCGCGCGGGCGTGCCGAGCGGCCATTCGGAGAGCAGCGCGCCGTCGCGGGCAATCTCGTGAGCGAGCGTGTGATGCGCGGCGGGATAGACGAGATCGGCGCCGGTGCCGATCACCGATACCGTGCCCGTCGCGCCCTCCAGCGCGCCGCGATGCGCGGAGGCATCGATGCCGAGCGCAGGCCCCGACACGACCGCGAGCCCCGCATCGGACAGCACGCGTGCGAAGCGGCGCGCGTCTTCCAGGCCTTGCGGCGTGGCATGACGGCTCCCGACGATGGCCACCGCCCGCGTCTGCAACAGATCGAGCCGGCCTTTCGCGTACAGCAGCGGCGGCGGATCGGGCATCGTCAGCAGCGCCTGCGGATAGGCCGCGTCGGCGAGTGTCAGGACGTGATTGCCGGCGTCAGACGCCCACGCGAGCGCCGCTTCAATATAGTGTTCGAAGGGAACGCCTTCGATATCGCCGGGCGGCGCGAGCACGGCTTCGGCCGCGCGCGCATCGACGGTTTCGGCGAGCGATGCAAAACTCTCCGACAACACTTCGAGCGGACCGCCGAACGCACCGAGCAGCGTGCGCAGCGCGAGCGGCCGCAGCCCCTTCGCGTGCGCGAGCCGCAGCCAGGCGCGCAGTTCGTCGGCATCGAATATGGAGGCGGTTTCCTCGGTCGGCAGGTCGGCGGTCGTCATGTTAAGATTTTTGATCCGGAACAGATAAAGAAAGGTCGCGCAGGCTTTCTGCAAAGCCTGAAGCGACGCCCATCGGCCGCTTGCCGGCGGCGTTGAATCCAGTGGATTCACCCGCATATCTTCGGCATGCCGCCCCTTTACCCGCAACCTGGCCGAATGGCCGATTCACACGCGTCGCGGCGCGCGTAGACAATCCGAATCATGGCTCTGCTCAAGATACTCAACTACCCGGACAAGCGGCTGAACAGGGTGGCGAAACCCGTCGCCGTGGTCGACGACCGCATCCGCAAGCTCGTCGCCGACATGGCCGAAACGATGTACGCCGCGCCGGGCGTCGGCCTCGCCGCGACCCAGGTGGACGTGCACGAGCGCGTGATCGTGATCGACGTCTCCGACGCGCACGACCAACTGATGGTTTTCATCAACCCCGAGCTCGTCTGGACGAGCGAGCAGAAGAAGGAGTGGGAAGAGGGCTGTCTTTCGGTGCCGGGCATCTACGATTTCGTCGAGCGGCCCGACAAGGTGCGCGTGAAGGCGCTGAACGAGAAGGGCGAAACCTTCGAGATCGATTGCGAAGGGCTGCTCGCGGTGTGTATCCAGCACGAAATGGATCATCTGGCGGGCCACGTTTTCGTGGAATATCTGTCGACGCTGAAGCAGACGCGCATCCGCGGCAAGATGAAAAAGCTGGAAAAGGCGCTGTAACCGATGACTCAATCGCTGCGCGTGGTGTTCGCGGGAACGCCGGAATTCGCTGCCGCGGCGCTCGCGGCCATTCACGCAGCCGGTTTTTCCGTGCCGCTGGTTCTGACGCAGCCCGACCGGCCCGCCGGACGCGGCATGAAGCTGACCGCGAGCCCGGTCAAGCGCTTCGCCGTCGAGCACGGTTTGAAAGTCGCGCAGCCTACGTCGCTGCGCCGCGCGGGCAAGTATCCGCAGGAAGCGGCGGAAGCCATCGACCTGCTGAAGGCCACGCCGCACGACGTGATGGTCGTCGCCGCTTACGGCCTGATTCTTCCGCAGGAAGTGCTCGATATCCCGCCGCACGGCGCGATCAACATTCACGCGTCGCTGCTGCCGCGCTGGCGTGGCGCCGCGCCGATTCATCGCGCGATCGAAGCGGGCGACGCCGAAACCGGCATCACGCTGATGCAGATGGACGCCGGCCTCGACACCGGCGCGATGATCCGTGAAGCGCGCACGCCCATTCTCCCCGACGACACGACCGCCACGCTGCACGACCGCCTCGCGCAGATGGGCGCGAAACTGATCGTCGCGGCGCTGCGCGATCTCGAACGCGATGGCGCGCTGCCGTCCACGGCGCAGCCGGAAGAAGGCACGACCTACGCCGAAAAGATCGCGAAGAACGAAGCCACGCTGGACTGGCGTCGTCCGGCTGAAGAATTGGCGCGTCAGATCCGCGCGTTCGATCCGTTCCCCGGCGCCTCCGGCACGCTGGATAATGGCGCGATCAAAATCTGGTCCGCGCAACCGGTCGACGGTTCGGGCGAGCCTGGCACCATCGCCGATGTTTCGCCCGACGGCATCGTCGTGGTGTGCGGTTCGGGCGCACTGAGGCTCACGCAGTTGCAGAAGCCGGGCGGCAAACGCCTGCCCGCGCGCGAATTCCTGGCAGGCGCACCGCTCGCGAAAGGCCAGCGTTTCACGCTTCCATAACGGACGCCCGGGGACGCCCGGGAAGGCACCGCGCTAAAATAAAAACGTCGTCGATACGCGTGCCTGTCTGGAGTTTCCGATGCTCGGCATTACCGGTTTCACCTTCTTTCTCATCGCCGTTTTTCTGCTCAACGTCACGCCCGGCCCCGATACGGCTTACCTCGTCGGGCGCAGTGTCGCGCAGGGACGCGGCGCGGGCATCGTGTCGGCGCTCGGCATTTCGGCGGGCTGCATCGTGCATACGCTCGCGTGCGCGTTCGGATTGACGGCGATTCTCGCAGCATCGACGACGGCATTCACCGTCATCAAGATCGCCGGCGCGATCTATCTGATTTATCTCGGCGTGCGCCTGATCTTCGCGAAGCACGACGAAGCCGAAAGCGCGCGTGTCGAACCGAACGACAAATCCACGCCCAAATCGCTCGGCCAGCTTTTCGCGCAAGGTTTCGTCACGAACGTCCTGAATCCGAAGGTCGTGCTGTTCTTCGTCTCGTTCTTCCCGCAATTCGTCGCCGCCGACAGCCCGCACAAGACGCTCGCATTTCTCACGCTCGGCGTCGTGTTCATCGCGATGAGCACGGTCTGGAACAGCTTCGTCGCGTGGATCGCGGGCAGCGTCACGGCGCGTTTCGCGGGCAAGTCGGGCGTGAAGAAGTGGCTGGATCGCGGTGTGGGCGGCGCGTTCGTCGGGCTCGGCATCAAGCTCGCGACGACGCATCGTTAAATAGCGTTGTCATCGATTGAATTATTGCGGCGCGCCCCTATCTAACATTTTGCTTACAATTGTCGTCCCGGTCGGGTGGCCGGGGCAACCGCGCGATACGCGCACTGCATTTGAGGAGAGGAGCTCCGGACATGTTCAACTGGGTCAAAACCGCGATGCTGATGGCTGCGATCACGGCCCTCTTCGTCGTGATCGGCGGGATGATCGGCGGATCGAAGGGCATGATGCTCGCGCTGATCGTCGCGCTCGGCATGAATTTCTTTTCGTACTGGTTCTCGGACAAGATGGTTCTGCGCATGTACAACGCGCAGGAAGTCGACGAAACCACCGCCCCGCAGTTTTATCGCATGGTGCGCGAGCTCGCCACGCGCGCGCAGTTGCCGATGCCGCGCGTCTATCTGATCAACGAAGACGCGCCGAACGCGTTCGCGACGGGCCGCAACCCCGAGCACGCGGCGGTCGCGGCGACCACGGGCATTCTGCGGGTGCTGTCCGAGCGCGAAATGCGCGGCGTGATGGCGCACGAGCTGGCACACGTGAAGCATCGCGACATCCTGATCTCGACGATCTCCGCGACGATGGCCGGCGCGATCTCCGCACTCGCCAACTTCGCGATGTTCTTCGGTGGACGCGACGACGAAGGCCGCCCTTCGAACCCGATCGCGAGTATTCTCGTGGCGATTCTCGCGCCGATCGCGGGCGCGCTGATTCAGATGGCGATTTCTCGCGCACGCGAATTCGAAGCCGATCGCGGCGGCGCGGAAATTTCCGGCGATCCGCAAGCGCTCGCGAGCGCGCTCGAGAAGATTCACGCCTACGCGACCGGCGTGCCGTTCCCGGCCGCCGAGCAGCATCCGGCGACCGCGCAGATGATGATCATGAATCCGCTGTCGGGAGGCGGCATCGCTAATCTATTCTCGACGCACCCGGCGACCGAAGAGCGCGTCGCGCGTCTGATGGAAATGGCGCGAACCGGCCGCTTCTAAAAGCCGAAACGTCATCGAGAAAGGCCGCTCCGGTTTCGCCGGAGCGGCCTTTTTCTTTGTTCACGGCGGCCCGTCCGGACGCGCATTCCCCGCACGTTACAATTCCCCGTTCGCGCGAACTCTGCGCGTCGCCGTTGACCGTTACCGTTTCGCCATGACCGACAAGCCTTCCCGCCGGCCCGCCGCCGCGCATTCCCGCCTGAGCGCGCTGCACCTCGCGCCCGATTCGCTCGCGTTCGCGCTCGACTGCGCGGCGCAAGCCGTGGGCGCGGTGCGCGCGGGATCGGCGTTGCCGGCGGCGTTGCAGACGGTCGTCGCTTCGGCGAAGCACGCGACGGCGCGCGGGGCGGTGCAGGACATCGCGTATCGCGCGATGCGCCGTCTCGCCCTCGCCGATGCGCTGCTGCACAAGCTCGTGAAGAAAGCGCCGCCGCCGCACGTGGCCAATGTGCTCGTGTGCGCGTTCACGCTGTTGACCGACGACGAAGCGCACGCCGCGTATGCGCCGTTCACTGTCGTCGATCAGGCCGTAGGCGCGATCGCCGCGCGCCGCGAATTCGCGTTCGCGAAGGGGCTGGTGAACGCGGTGCTGCGCAGCTTCCTGCGCGAGCGCGAGACGCTCATCGAGGCGGCGCGCGAGAACGAAGTCGCGCGCTGGAATTATCCGCAATGGTGGATCGACGCCGTGAAGCGCGGCCAGCCGGACGCGTGGGAGCGCATCCTCGAAGCGGGCAACGCGCAAGGTCCGCTCACGCTGCGCGTGAACGCGCGCCACGCGAGCGTCGGCGAATATCTCGCGCGCCTGAAAGACGCACACATCGATGCCGAAGCGGCCGGCCTGCACGCGGTGCGCCTGAAAACGCCGATGCCCGTCGACCGCATTCCGGGCTTCGACGAAGGCGTCGTGTCGGTGCAGGACGCCGGCGCGCAACTCGCCGCGCAACTGCTCGACGTGAAGGACGGCATGCGCGTGCTCGACGCCTGCGCCGCGCCGGGCGGCAAGACCGGGCACATTCTCGAGCTCGCGAACGTCGAACTGGTTGCGCTCGAAAGCGATGCGGAGCGCTCGGGCCGCATCGGACAGAATCTGCGGCGCCTGAAGCTCGACGCGCAAATCAGGGTGGGCGATGCGGGCGACCCCGCGCAATGGTCCGACGGCGCGCCGTTCGATCGCATTCTCGCGGACGTGCCGTGCTCGGCGTCGGGCATCGTGCGGCGTCATCCGGACATCCGCTGGCTACGGCGCGCGTCCGATATCGATGCGCTCGTCGCCGAGCAGCGGCGCATCGTGGACGCGCTGTGGCCGCTCGTCGCGAAGGGCGGCGAACTGCTCTACGTGACGTGTTCCATCTTTCCCGAGGAGGGCGAGGCGCAGGCACGCTGGTTTGGAAGCGCGCATGAAGATGCGGTACGATTGGACGCGCCGGGGCAATTGTTGCCGACAGCGGCGCGCAGAAGCGCGGGCGCGGCGCACGGTTCACCGGACGGTACAAATCTCGCGAGCCCGGATCGGGACGCGGAACACATCGCGGACCACGACGGATTTTTCTACGCGCGCTTTCAGAAACGGTGACGATCAAACGCTTCTTTCCGCTTCGGCTCGCGGCCGTCATCTGGACTGCGCTGACGCTCTGGCTGACGCTCGCCGCGGCCGATCCCGCGTTTGCCGAGACGATCGCCGTGCAGCGCGCGTCGCTGCAAGCGGACAACGCCGGCTGGAGTCTCGACGCGCACTTCGACTTCGACCTGAACAACAGTCTCGAAGATGCCGTGAACCGGAGCGTGCCGCTCTACTTCACGATCGACTTCAATCTGTCCCGGCCGCGCTGGTACTGGTTCGATGAAGAGCCGGTCAACGTGTCGCAGAGCATCCGCCTTTCTTATCAGCCGCTCACGAACGAATATCGCGTTTCGACGGGCGGACTGCAGTTGCGTTTCGCATCGCTGAACGAGGCGCTCGCGGTCATCAAGCACGTGACCTCGTGGCATGTCATCGACCGGAACCAGGTGCATGGCGGAGAAACGTATACCGCATCGGTGCGCATGCAGCTCGACATCGCGTTGATGCCCAAGCCGTTCCAGATCGACGCGGTGAATAATCGCGACTGGAACCTTTCCTCGGATTGGAAGCGTTTTACTTTTACGGCGGCAGAACGTGCGAAATAGATTTCGACGCGGCCGCACTGACATGAAGAGTTTCGTCGTTCGCTTGCTGGTCTCCACGGTGGCGCTCACGGCAGTCCTGCTGCTCGTGATGCTCGCGCTCGCCAGCGCCAACACCGAGTTCTTCGACCGTTACTACGGCTGGCTCTACGCGGCGAACGTCGCGGTGGCGATCGTGTTCATGCTGATCGTCGTCAGTCTGTTCATCATCATCGTGTCGAGGGTGCGGCAAGGGCGCTTCGGCACGCGGCTGCTCGCGAAGCTCGCGTTCATCTTCGCGCTCGTCGGCGTCGTGCCGGGCGCGATCATCTATGTCGTGTCCTATCAGTTCGTGTCGCGCAGCATCGAATCGTGGTTCGACGTGAATGTGGAAACCGCGCTCACTTCGGGTCTCACGCTCGGGCGCGGCATGCTGGAAACCTCGCTCGCCGATTTCAAGAATCGCGGTCGGCAGATGAGCGATCAGCTCGCAAGCGCCGATCCGTCGAGTCTCACGTTGTCGCTTCTGCGCCTGCGCGATCAATACGGCGTGCAGGACGCCGTCGTGTTCGAGCGTCCGCGCGACCAGTACAACCGCGAGGATCTCGCCTCGAACAACAGTTCGCAGCGCGTGTCGGGATTGCGCACGGTCGCGCAGGCATCGGGCAATTACTACGCGCTCCTGCCGACCAACGAGCCGACCGGCGCGATGCTGCGCGAGGCGCAGGATCATCCGTACGGCGCGATCGAAGGCGAGATCGACGGCGATCCGAAATCGAACGGACCGAAAGGCGCACTGCGATTGCGCGTGCTCACCAAGATTCCCGATCCGACCACTACCACGGAATTTCAGCACGTCGATCGCTTCCTGCAGATCGAGCAGCCGGTCAGTCAGGAACTCGCGCGCAATGCCGACGCCGTGCAGCGGGCGTATCGCGAGTATCAGGAGAAGCGGCTCGGGCGCACGGGCTTGCGCAAGATGTATATCGGCACGCTGACGCTCGCGCTGTTCCTCGCAACCTTCATCGCCATGATGCTCGCGCTCGCGCTCGGCAATCAGCTCGCGCGGCCGCTGTTCCTGCTCGCGCAAGGCACGAAGGAAGTGGCCGAAGGCGACTACACGCCCAAGCGCGAGATCAATTCGCGCGATGAACTCGGCTTCCTCACGCAGTCCTTCAACGCGATGACGCGCCAGCTTTCGGAGGCGCGCGCGGCGGTCGAGAACAACCGCATCGCGCTGGAGCATTCGAAGGCGTACCTCGAAAGCATTCTCGCGAACCTCACGGCGGGCGTGTTCGTGTTCGACCGGCAATTCCGTCTGTCCACGGCGAATCGCGGCGCGGAACGCATCTTCCGGCAGCCGTTCGCTGCGCTGCTCAATCAGCCGCTCGACCGGATCGACGTGCTTTCCGAATTCGGCGCGATGGTGAGAAAGGCGTTCGCCGAACGCGATGCCGCCGCGGTCGGAAGCGATCATCCCGTCGGCGATCGCGGTCACTGGCAGCAGCAGGTCGCGGTCACGGTGCCGGGCGAAAGCGATCCGCTCACGCTGCTCGTGCGCGGCACGCAGTTGCTGAGCGTGACCGAGAGCGACACCGACGACGCCGAAACGACTGGTTACGTCGTCGTGTTCGACGATATCTCGGATGTGATTTCCGCGCAGCGTTCGGTCGCGTGGGGCGAAGTCGCGCGGCGTCTCGCGCACGAGATCAAGAATCCGCTCACGCCCATTCAGCTATCCGCCGAACGCCTGCAGATGAAGCTCGCCGACAAGCTCGCGCCGCCGGACGCGGACGTATTGAAGCGCGCGTCGACGACCATCGTGAACCAGGTTCAGGCGATGAAGCAGATGGTCGACGATTTCCGCGAATACGCGCGCACGCCGCCCGCGGTGCTCGGCAATCTGCAACTGAACGAACTCGTCGCGGAAGTGCTGACGTTGTACGGCATCGAAGACGGCAAGACGCCGATCAAGGTCGATCTCGCGAAGCTGCCGGTGATACGCGGCGATGCAACGCAGATTCGCCAGGTCATCCACAACCTGCTGCAGAACGCGCAGGACGCGGTGGCCGAAGTCGCGGAACCGCGCGTGCTCCTCGAAACGAGGACAGTAGAATATGGCGAGCCCGATGCATCGGGTCATGCGCGTGTCGCGGTTCGTCTGACGGTGTCGGATAACGGCTCGGGCTTTCCGGCGCGCATTCTTTCGCGTGCTTTCGAGCCTTACGTGACGACGAAAGCGAAAGGCACGGGCCTGGGACTTGCAACCGTGAAGAAGATCGTCGACGAGCACGGCGCGCGCATCGACATACGCAACCGATCGAAGACCGCGGATGTGATCGAAGGCGCGCAGATATCGATTCTGTTTCTACAACTCGCGGACGACACCGCAGCGCCCGGCGCGACGCCGGCGGCGGCCGGTGGGTCGGCGAAGCATGGAACGGCAAAAGCAACAGTGCAGACAAGGGCAGCGTAAATGGCAACCATCCTGGTGGTAGACGATGAAATGGGGATCCGGGAACTGCTCTCCGAGATCCTGAGCGACGAAGGCCATGTTGTGGATGTGGCGGAGAACGCGCAGCACGCGCGCGACTACCGTCTACAGCAAACGCCCGATCTCGTTTTGCTCGACATCTGGATGCCCGACACCGACGGCGTGACCCTGCTCAAGGAATGGGCCGCGCAGGGCAAGCTGACGATGCCGGTCATCATGATGTCGGGGCACGCGACCATCGACACGGCTGTCGAGGCGACGAAGATCGGCGCGCTCAACTTTCTCGAAAAGCCGATCGCGCTACAGAAGCTGCTGAAGGCTGTCGAGCAGGGACTCGCGCACGGCACAGCGGCCGCGCCCGTGACGGCGGCGGCGAAGCCGCCTTCGAGCGCGAGCGCATCGGGCGTGCCGGTTGCGGCGGCGCTTCCGACGGCATTGGCACTCAACGCATCGAGCGATGCGGCGGCGGGCGGCGCGACGCAGAATCACGCAGGGCAGACGGCGTCCATCTCGTTCGATATCCCGTTGCGCGACGCACGCGATGCCTTCGAGCGCGCGTACTTCGAGTATCACCTCGCGCGGGAAAACGGCAGCATGACGCGCGTCGCGGAAAAGACCGGGCTCGAGCGAACGCATCTGTATCGCAAGCTGAAGCAACTGGGCGTCGATCTCGGGAAGAACAAGAGCGAAGTTTGAACGCGGCCCGGACATTTGCACAAAAATGTGCGGAGGGGCTTGAGGGGCGCGATAGTCTCTGCTATAGTTTCACCTCTTCGTTGGCCCGGTAGCTCAGTTGGTAGAGCAGCGGATTGAAAATCCGCGTGTCGGTGGTTCGATTCCGCCCCAGGCCACCAGAATGCAAGAAGCCCGAGAGTGTTATCGCTCTCGGGCTTTTTCATTTGCAGCATGAAAATACGCGCGGTTCGTGCAAGCGTATCGCGCGTTTTTTCTGGCTATCGTGGCTTATCTCGGATTGGCCGCGACGAAGTTCTTGAACGCGGTGTACGCTGCCTTCTGCGTCTTGCCGTCGTTCTTGAGGAGACCGTAGGCGCCTTCGCCGCCGGCGGGATCGTCGTACAGCTGGTACGTCTGGATCGCCTGAATGTTGTACTTCGACGCCACCGCGACGAACTCCGCCATCATCTTGTTGCCGACGAGATAAGACGCGATCTGTTGATCCGAGCCCATCCACGGACGCACGCCGTATTCGTTGATCCAGATCGGCTTGCCAAACTGCTGCAACGTCCCGAGCACGTCATGGCAACCGGTGCCGCCGCACGCGTTCGTGATGTCGCCCATGTCCGAGTACCAGTGCCACGCGGTGACGTCCCAGTTCACGACCGGGTGGCCGGTCGTGCCGTCCGGCTGCGAGCCATTCGCGAGCATCTGATCGAGCGCGTAGTGCATCCAGGTGCCGCCGCCCATGATGATCTTGCCGTTCGTATCGATCGACTTCACGCCTGCGATCATCCCGCGAATCACGCCGCGCGCGATCTGGAATTTGGCGTTGTCGAATTGCTGCGGATAGACGCCGTCGACGTTGTTGTAGATCGTGATCGCGTCGAGTTCGTTCGACACTTCGTAGTACGGGTACTTGTACGCGCTCGCCGTCCAGACGCCGAGTTGATAACCGGCGTTATACGCATCGGCTTCGCTGTTGAAGTCAATGCTCATCAGCATCACGGGATACACGGTCACGCCGCCTGCCGCCATTGTCTTCGCGATACCGGCGAGCTTGTTCGCGGATCCCTGGCTATACACCTCGTTTCGATACAGCTTCACGCCGAGATCCTTCAACTGCGAAAGCTGCAGCGCCGGGCTGGAGATGTCGTAGGCGCCGCCTTCGTTGTTGTGGCCGTTCGCGCCGTAAAAGATCGTGCTGGCGGGCGGCGTGGTGGCCGCTGCAGCGGCGGCGGTTACCTTGCGGCTTGCCGCGGCTGCCGTCGATGCCGTGTCGAGCGCGTCGTTGCCGCCACCCCCGCAGGCGGCCATCAACAGGCTGGTTGCGACCGCAATGGCGATCAGGCTGGTCTTCGGTGCGCGTAACGCATCGGTGACGCGGAGGTTGGTCTGGATATATTTTTTCATTGTTTGCACTACTAATCGGATGATGTGTGTCGGTGAATTAGGTACGGTCTCCGGAGCGCCGCGAACAAAAGGGCGGATTGGAAGCGGACCTGCGGTCCCGCGTAACCCTGCGGGAGGGTTTGAAGTCAGGAAACTTCGATCTACGAAGTAACGAAGGTGCTGTTCGCTTGTTGCCTGAGTTGGACTCGTCGAAACGCAAAAAGTAAAAAATACCGCTTATGTAACAGCCAACCGTGTTTTGTTACATGTATATCGGCGGGCGTTGATGCGGATTTAGAGCGCAGGACAGTCTTGCCGATTTATTTCTTCTGATGATGGCAATAAATACCTTATTACCGCTTGGCGGGCGCCAGCCCGGCGGATATTTACGCTCCATGTTAAAATTCGCGTCGAATTAAGGACTTGCCTCGTCCTCGGACCCGCAAGTCCTTTTCTTTTCGGCGCTCCGAATCGCTTCTCCGCCTGAAATTCCGCTATCGGCGGCATAAAAGGCGTGCGCGTCCGGGCGAAGGCCGCCGGCCTATACTGGACTCGCGGGCATCGCGCCCGCGCCGCTCGTCGCGAGAAGTCCGGTCACCCCGACTGCCTGTGCGGCGTGCGACGCCCATCACATTCACGGAGTACGGAGTTTTCACGGTGACTCGGATAGACGCTAAAGACAGCGCGCTCGTGCTGTTTTCCGGCGGCCAGGACTCGGCCACTTGCCTCGCCTGGGCGCTCGAACGTTACAAGACGGTAGAGACGCTCGGCTTCGACTATGGACAACGCCATCGCGTCGAACTCGAATGCCGTGACGGCTTTCGCAACGCGATCGTGCGCGAGTTTCCGCAGTGGGCCGGGCGTCTCGGCGAAGATCACATGATCGATCTGTCCGTGCTCGGCGCGATCAGCGACACCGCGATGACGCGCGAAATCGAGATTCAGGCGACCGCAAACGGCCTGCCGAACACGTTCGTACCGGGCCGCAATCTGCTGTTCATGACGATT
Source organism: Caballeronia fortuita (assembly GCF_001544835.2). Lineage (GTDB taxonomy): Bacteria > Pseudomonadota > Gammaproteobacteria > Burkholderiales > Burkholderiaceae > Caballeronia > Caballeronia fortuita. Next base: position 345,377 of record NZ_FCNX02000001.1, read on the forward strand.
GCTGCGGCAGTGGCGTATCGGCGCGGACTGAAGGTGCTGGTCGGCGGCATGTGCGAGACGGATTTCTCCGGCTATCCGGATTGCCGCGACGACACGATGAAAGCGCTGCAAGTCGCGCTCAACCTCGGCATGGAAACGCGCTACGCGCTTGAAACGCCGCTGATGTGGCTCGACAAGGCCGATACGTGGCGGCTCGCCGAAACGCTCGGCGGCGACGCGCTCGTCGAACTGGTTCGCATCGAGACGCACACGTGCTATGTCGGCGAGCGCGCGGAACTGCACGATTGGGGCTTCGGTTGCGGCCAGTGTCCGGCATGCAAGCTGCGCAAACGCGGCTACGAGGCGTATCGCGCGGGCGAGCAGGTCGATACCGCGCCGGTTTGATTTTTTATAAGGTTCACAGAGCAGTCATGACGTACGCGGTAAAGGAAATTTTCTACACGTTGCAGGGCGAAGGCGCCAATGCCGGGCGCCCGGCCGTGTTCTGCCGTTTCGCGGGCTGCAATCTGTGGTCCGGACGCGAGGAAGATCGCGCGGACGCGGTCTGCCAGTTTTGCGACACCGATTTCGTCGGCACCGATGGCGAGAACGGCGGCAAGTACAGGACGCCGGCGGAACTCGTCGCGAAGATCGCGTCGCTGTGGCCGCAAGGCGAGGCGCACAAGTTCGTCGTGTGCACGGGCGGCGAGCCGATGCTGCAGATCGACCAGCCTTTCGTCGATGCGCTGCATGAAGTCGGTTTCGAAATGGCCATCGAAACGAACGGATCGCTGCCGGTGCTCGAGAGCATCGACTGGATTTGCGTGAGCCCGAAAGCCGATGCGCCGCTCGTCGTGACGAAAGGCAACGAGCTGAAGGTCGTGGTGCCGCAGGACAACCAGCGTCTTGCCGAGTACGAAAAGCTCGACTTCGACTATTTCCTCGTGCAGCCGATGGACAACGCATCGCGCGACATCAACACGAAGCTCGCGATCGACTGGTGCAAGCGCCATCCGAAGTGGCGCCTGTCGATGCAGACGCATAAATACCTGAACATCCCCTGAACGCCGTGCAGACGATTACCCGAAAACTCGAATTCGATGCGGGCCACCGCATCCCCGATCACCGCAGCCAGTGTCGGAATCTGCACGGGCATCGCTACGTGCTCGAAATTACGCTGCAAGGCGATCTCGTCGACGTGGAAGGCGCGCCCGACCGCGGCATGGTGATGGACTTCGCCGACGTGAAAGCACTCGCGATGGAGCATCTCGTCAACAAATGGGACCACGCGTTCATCGTCTACGAAGGCGATGCCAAAGTGCGCGAGTTTCTGCAGACGCTGTCGGATCACAAGACCGTCGTGCTGGATCGCATTCCGACGGTCGAAAATCTCGCCGCCGTCGCGTTCAACATTCTCGCGGAAGTCTACGACGCCCATTACGGCGTCAATCTCAAGCTCAAGCGCGTGCGTCTCTACGAAACGCCGAACTGCTGGGCCGACGTCGAGCGCGGCTGATTCACGCGCGCGGCCGGAGCGCCTCCGGCGCGCGTGCTTTTGTCACGGTATGATCGTCCGATGAGTCGCCCGCCCTCCGAGGCGACGAGACACGGAGCGCACGCATGCCGGCACTTCTCCCGTTCTTCCAATGGCCGCGCGCCGTTGTCCTTCTTCGCGAAGGAGACGCGCGATGAGCACCTTCACCAATCCCCTCAAGCAGCGCCTTTCGGAACCGGGCACGTTGTTCGGCCTGTGGCTGTCGCTCGGCAGCGCCGATGCCGCCGAAGCGCTCGCGCACGCGGGCTTCGACTGGCTGTGCATCGACATGGAGCACTCGCCGAACGATAGCGCCGACGTCGTCGCCCAGTTGCGCGCGATCGCCGCCGCGCATCTGCCGAGCGAGCCGATCGTGCGTGTGCCCGCCAACGAAGGCTGGCTCGTCAAGCGCGCGCTCGACGCGGGCGCGCGCACGTTGATGTTTCCGAACGTGCAATCGGCGGAGGAGGCGGCGCGCATCGTGCGGCTCACCCAATATCCGACCGAAGCGGCGCTGCACGGGTTGCGCGGCGTCGCGGGCGCGGTGCGCGCGGCGGCGTACGGCATGCGGCGCGACTACATGTCGAACGCGAATGCGCAGATCGCGACCATCGTGCAGATCGAATCGGCGGCGGCGCTCGAAGCCGTCGACGAAATCGCCGCGACGCCGGGCGTCGATTGCCTGTTCATCGGACCGGCGGATCTGGCCGCGAGCCTCGGACATCTCGGCGATGGCAAACATCCGGACGTGCAGGCGGCGATCGCCAAGATCGTCGATGCGGCGAATCGCGCGGGCATCGCGAGCGGCATCTTCGCCCTCGATGCCGCAAGCGCGAAGCAATACGCGCAGGCGGGCATCAAGCTCGTCGCGATCGGCGCGGATGTGATGTGGCTGTTGAAGGCGACGCGTCAGGCGTTGCAGGAGGCGAGATCATGAAACCGGTCGCCGCTGCGATCATCGCGCTGGCGCTCGCCGGGGCGGCCCGCGCCGACAATACGCCGAAGCCGACCGACATCGCGACGCAAAACGCCGTCGCCGACTACAACGCCGGCAATTTCACAGCGGCGCGCTCGGAGTTCCGGCGCGCGGCGCAGAAGGGCAGCCGCCTCGCCGAATTCAATTACGCGATGATGCTGCTCAACGGCGAAGGCGGCCCGGCGGACGTGCCGGAAGGCAAGAAATGGCTGCGCCGCGCCGCCGACGCCAACATGACTCACGCGCAATACGTGTACGGCAAGATGTACGACGATGGAGAGTTCGTCGACAAAGACCCGGCAGAGGCGCATCGCTGGTTCCTGCGCGCGGCGAATCAGGGCCACGTGCAGGCCGAGCTCGCGCTCGCCAACCAGTTCCTCGACGGACGCGGCACCGCGCGCGACAACACGCAGGCGTTCGCCTGGTACAAGAAGGCTGCGGAAGGCGGAGACATGACCGCGCAGTACGTCGCGGGATCGTTCTATGAGCGCGGCGGCGATGGCGTCGAACGCAATCTGAACGTCGCGCGTGCTTATTACGCGGCGGCGGCCGCACAGGGCGATCCGGCGGCCAAGCTCAAGTATCTGCAGCTGAGCACCGAGCTGGAGCAGCAGAAGCCGCAGTGATGGCGGGCGTCGAATGAAAAAGCCACGGCTCCTTTATCGAAGAAAAGCGGGCTAGCTTTGCATCAAACGCTTCTGCCGCGCGACGCTCATGATGAGCCCGACCGCGACGCCGAGCGTCGTCAAGGCGGTGCCGCCGTAACTCATGAACGGCAGCGGCACGCCGACCACCGGCAGAATCCCGCTGACCATCCCGATATTGACGAACGCGTAAGTAAAGAATGCGAGCGTGAGCGATCCGGCCAATAATCGCCCGAAGAAGGTTGCGCCGTTCGCCGCGATGAACAGCCCGCGCGCGATCAGCGCCATATAGAGAAAGAGCAGCACGAGACCGCCCGCGAGCCCGAATTCCTCGGAGAACACGGCAAAGATGAAGTCCGTGTGTTTCTCGGGGATGAATTCGAGGTGCGCCTGCGTGCCCTTCAGCCAGCCCTTGCCGAGCGTGCCGCCCGAGCCGATCGCGATCACGGCCTGAATCGTGTGGAAGCCTTTGCCGAGCGGATCGGACGTCGGATCGAGCAGGGTGCAGATGCGGTGCTTCTGATAGTCGTGCATCATCGGCCAGACGACTTCGGGCTGGCAGATCTTGTCCTGGAACGTCGCGATGCCCGCCACCGCGATCACGGCCGCGACCAGCACCGGCACGATCAGCTTGAAACTCAGTCCGGCGAAATAGATGACGAACATGCCCGCTGCGAACACGAGAACGGCGGTGCCGAGGTCGGGTTGCTTCGCGATCAAGCCGACGGGCAGCATCAGAATGATCAGGCCGACGATGTAATCCCACCAGCGGATGTTGCTCTCGCGCTTCTGGTAGTACCAAGCGAGCATCAGCGGCATCGCGATCTTCATGATTTCCGAGGGCTGGATCACCACGCCGACATTGAGCCAGCGTTTCGCGCCCTTGCGCGTGAGGCCGAACGCGGCGACGGCGATCAGCAACGCGACGCCCACGGTATAGAGCGGCACCGCGAAGCGCATCAGCATTTGCGGCGGAATGTTGGCGAGCACCCACATCAGGCCGAAGGTCAGCATGATGTTGCGCAACTGGTCTTCGACACGCCCCGGCATGTCGAGACTCGCGCTATAGAGCGTCACGATTCCGACGCACAGCAGCAGGAACACGATCAGCGCGAGCGGCTTGTCGAAGCCCGCGAACATGCGCTTGGCGCGGTCCAGCAGCTCGCGCCTGTCTAGTTGCATGTGTATTTGCATGGCGTTTCCTTTACTCGTCGATGCCGCCGGACGGCGCGACAACGCGCACACCGTCGTTTTCGTTGCCGCGCACCATCGTGGGCGTCGGCTCGGCGGGACGTTTCTTCGGCTCGGGCGCGCGGCGGGGCGCGGACGCGGGCAGCGCCGCGGCAGGCGCCGCCGAGGCCGCGCGCGGCGTCTGCGCTTTCGGCGCGGAAGCGGCAAGCGCGGGCGCCGACGCCGCCTTCGCGACAGCGGGATTCGACGCCGCCTGCGGTGAAAACGCCGGCGACGAATTCGCGACCGACGCCGGCAGCGCGACGGACGCGGGCGATTGCGTGCCGCCGATCATTGGCAGGCCGGCATCGGTCGTCGCCGATGCCGCTGCCGCGACAGCCGCCGCTTCCGCGCCCGGCTTGAGACGATCGATCAGATAGTAGTCGAGCACCTTGCGCGCGATCGGACCGGCGGATTCCGCGCCCCAGCCGCCGTTTTCGACGATCAGCGCCAGCGCGATCTTCGGCTGTTCCGCCGGCGCGAACGCGATGAAGAGTGCGTGATCGCGCAAATGCTCCGCGAGCGCGTGGCCCTTGTAGTTCGCGCCCTGCAGCGAATACACCTGCGCCGTGCCGGTCTTGCCGGCGGCCAGGTAAGGCGCGCCCGCGAACACTTTCGCCGCCGTGCCGTTGGTGACGACGCCTTCCATCGCGCGCTTGATGAAATCCACGTCCTTCTGTTGCACGGCGATCTTGTCGCTCGGATCGCGCACGACGGCGCGCGTCGCCTTCGAGATCGGATTCTCGATATCGCGCACGAGGTGCGGCTTCATCACGACGCCATTGTTCGCGAGCGTCGCCGTGGCGTGCGCGAGTTGCAGGATCGTGAACGAGTTGTAGCCCTGCCCGATTCCCAGGCTGATCGTCTCGCCCTCGTACCAGCGCTGCTGCTCGGGTTTGCGGTACGCCTTGCGCTTCCATTCCGTCGACGGAAGAATGCCCTTCGCCTCGCCCGCGATATCGATGCCGGTAATCTGGCCGAAACCCCACGGCTTCATGAAACCGGCCATCGCGTTCACGCCGAGATCGCGCGCGAGCATGTAGAAGTATGTGTCGTTCGACACGACGATCGCGCGGTTCATGTCGACCCAGCCCTGACCCGAGCGCACGTCGTTGCGGAACGTGTGGCCGCCGAACGTGAAGTAGCCGGGATCCTGAAAGCCCCAGCCCGGCGTGCGCTTGTGCAGCGTCAGCGCGGCGAGCGCCATGAACGGCTTGTAGGTCGAGCCCGGCGGATACGTGCCGTGCAGCGGACGGTTCAAGAGCGGGTGATCCGGCGAATTGTTGAGCGCGTCCCACGTTTGCTGGTCGATGCCGTCGACGAACGAATTCGGATCGAAACTCGGCGCGGAGACGAACGCGAGCACGTCGCCCGTCGATGGTTCGATCGCGACGAGCGCGCCGCGCTTGCCCGCGAACGCCTGCTCGGCTACCTGCTGCAGCCCGATGTCCAGCGACAACTGAAGATTGTTGCCCGGCGTCGCCTGCGTGCGCGACATCGTGCGAACCGGACGGCCGCCCGCTGTCACTTCCACTTCCTCGAAACCGGTCAAGCCGTGCAGTTCGGTTTCGTAGCTCTGCTCGACACCGATCTTGCCGACGTAATCCGTGCCCTTGTAGTTGTTGGCGTCGAGGCGTGGATCGTAGTGATCGGAGCTTTCGTCGTTGGCGTCGCTTGCGTCGTCGATGCGCTCCTGATCGCGCTGCGAGATACGCCCGATATAACCGATGACGTGCGCGGCGGTCGTACCGAGCGGATATTGGCGGAACAGCCGCGCACGCACTTCGACGCCCGGAAAGCGGAAACGCTGCGCGGTGAATTTCGCGACTTCCTCGTCGGTGAGACGCGTGCGGATCGGCAGACTTTCGAAATTCTTCGAGTCTTCGAGCAGCTTCTTGAAACGGCGGCGGTCGCGGGCGTCGATCGGAATGACTTGCGACAGTTCGTCAATGGTTTCGTCGAGTGTGCCATTGATCTTCGAGCGCGTGATTTCGAGCGTGTAGGCGGAGTAGTTCTTCGCCAGCACGATGCCATTGCGATCGGTGATGATGCCGCGATTCGGCACGATCGGCGCAACCGAAATGCGGTTTTCGTTGGCCTGCAATGAGTATTTGCTGAAATGCCAGACCTGCAAATACAGAAAGCGCAGTCCGATCAGCCCGAAGCAGACGAACACGAACAGTCCCGCCGCCGCGACGCGCAGGCGGAACTTCGACAACTGTTGCTCGGTGTTCTTTATTTCGGTCATGCAGCTTTCGCGGTTTGCTCGCGATTCAAGTGTAGTTCGCGCGCGGCGGTTTATCCGGTCGCCCGGCGCCGCGCGTCAGGACTCGGGACGTCAGATCGGGCGCGTGTCGTCCGGGTCGGCGGCGCGGCGTTGCGGCATCAGCAGCAGAAAGCTCGCGATCGGCCAGAGCAGCGCTTCGACGAATCCGTTGACCAGATAACTCCAGCCGGGGAATGCCGCGCCCGTCATCAGCCGGATGATGAACGGCACGAGATGCGCGCCCACGAGCAGCGGCGCGACGACGAACATCTGCACGGGCAGCGCCATCCACAGCACGCGGCGGTGAATGGTGATCGCGCCGTACGAAAGAAGCGTGTAAGCCAGCGCGTGCTCGCCGAGCAGGTTGGCGTTGTGCACGTCCATCAGGATGCCGAGGATGAACGCGATGCCCATACCGACCTTGCGCGGCTGATGCACGTTCCAGAACAGCAGCACGAGCGCGACGAAATCCGGCACGCCGACGAGCCGTCCCCACGGCATCAGGTTCAGCAGAAACGCAGCGGCCAGACTGAACGTGATGAAGTACGGGTTGACCGGTTGCAGGATGTATTGCGGACGATTCATCGCGCGGCTCCCGATGATGCTGGCTTGGGCGCATGCGCCTTCTTCGACGGCTTCGCCGCGCCCGATGCCGCTTTCGGCGCGGCCGCTTTCTCGGAGGGTTTCTCTTCCGGTTTCGCTGACGCGGCCGGTGCTGCCGCTGCCGGCGCGGAACCCGGCGCCGGAGCCGATGCGCCGCTCGCGCCCGCTGCGGCCGCCGCCTTCGGCGCGGCCTTCTTCTTGCCCTTGTTTTCCTTCGCTTCCTTGGCGGCCGCGGCCGCTTCGACTTCGATCGGATTCGGCGGCACGTTGACGTTATAGTGCAGCACGAGCAACTGTCGGGTGCCGCGCACCGCCGCGACCGGCAGACAGACGACGCGCGCGAATGCCGTGTCCGCCTGCTTGTCGACGCGCAGCACCTTCGCGACCGGCAAACCCGGCGGATAAATGCCGTCGAGGCCGCTCGTCACGAGTTCGTCGCCTGCTTGCACGTCGGCGCTGATGGGCACGAAGCGCAGATCGAGCGTGTCGCCCTTTGGCGTGCCGTAGATCACGCTGCGCAAGCCGGTGCGCGCGATCTGCACGGGCACCGCCTGGTCTTTATCCGTAAGCAGCGTGACTTCGGACTGCAGCGGGAACACGCGCGTCACCTGCCCGATCACGCCGTCTTCGGTGACGACCGGCGCGCCTTCCTGGATGCTTTGCTGCGAACCCTTGCCGATGACGACTTTCTGCGTGAACGGATCGCGCGTGTCGTACTGGATTTCGGCGGGCGTTTCGGCGGTCGTCGCGCGCGATTGCAGATTGAGCAGCGCGCGCAAATGCGCGTTCTCGATGGCGAGTTGCGCCGCATCGCCGGCTTTGACGGAGAGTTCGAGATTCTTGTCGGCGAGCTTCGCGTTTTCGCTGCGCAAGGTTGCGCTCGTTACGGCGAGATCCGCCGCGCCCATGAAGATGTCGCGCGGCACGAGCGCCGCGCGCTGCAACGGATAGAGCCCCGCGCCCAGCATTCCGCGAACGATTTCGAGCGTGCTGTAGCGAGCGTCCGAAACCAGCAACGCGATGGCGAGCACCACGAAGAAGATCAGACGCGCGAGCGCGGAAGGGCCTTGCTTGAAAAGGGGCGGCGGACTGTATTCCATGGTCGGCGCCGAGGGCGTGAACGGATGGATCGATGCTGCAGGTTGCTTCGCCGGGGGCGAAACCTGCCCTACGCTGTTCCAACAACGGCCCGGACGATTGCCGGGCCGTGCGCGCGTCGCGTTACGCGGATGCTTTTAGCTGCCGTGCCGAAGACCGTTTCGCTCATGGAAAACCGAGCGAAGGACTTCGACAGGAAGATCACTCGTACGAGAAGATGCTGCCGAGCTTGTCCATGCGTTCGAGCGCCATGCCCGAGCCACGCACCACACAAGTCAGCGGATCTTCAGCGACGAGCACCGGCAGGCCGGTCTCTTCCGCGAGCAGGCGATCGAGGTCGCGCAGAAGCGCGCCGCCGCCCGTAAGCATCATGCCGCGTTCGGCGATGTCCGCACCGAGTTCCGGCGGCGTCTGTTCGAGCGCGATCTTCACCGACGACACGATCTGGTTCAGCGGATCCGTCAACGCTTCGAGAATTTCGTTGCTCGAAATGGTGAAGCTGCGCGGAATGCCTTCGGACAGGTTGCGGCCCTTGACTTCCATTTCCTTCACTTCGGAGCCGGGGAACGCCGAGCCGATTTCCTTCTTGATGGCTTCGGCGGTCTGCTCGCCGATCAGCATGCCGTAGTTGCGGCGGATGTAGTTGACGATGGCTTCGTCGAACTTGTCGCCGCCTACGCGCACCGAGCCCTTGTACACGATGCCGCCCAGCGAGATGACGCCGACTTCCGTCGTGCCGCCGCCGATGTCGACGACCATCGAGCCCGTTGCTTCCGAAACGGGCAGGCCGGCGCCGATTGCGGCAGCCATCGGCTCTTCGATCAGATAGACCTGCGACGCGCCCGCGCCGTGTGCCGCTTCCTTGATCGCGCGGCGTTCGACCTGCGTCGAACCGCACGGCACGCAGATGATGATGCGCGGCGACGGCGAAAACATGCGGGATTCGTGAGCGGTCTTGATGAACTGCTTGATCATCTGCTCGGTGACGGTGAAGTCGGCGATCACGCCGTCCTTCATCGGGCGGATGGCCTCGATGTTGCCCGGCACTTTGCCGAGCATCTGCTTGGCTTCCTTGCCGACCGCCTGAATGGTCTTCTTGCCGTTGGGGCCGCCTTCCTGGCGAATCGAAACGACCGAGGGTTCGTCGAGGACGATGCCCTTGCCGCGCATGTAGATCAGCGTGTTGGCGGTGCCGAGGTCAATCGCCAGGTCGTTGGAGAAATAGCTGCGCAAAAAACCGAACATTCAAAAATCCTGTCTCGCTGGGTGGCCGTTCGTCGCGAGGAGCGCCGGGGACGGCAGCGGAAAAAATAACGGTTTGCGGTGGCGGCGAACGCTCGCCGCGAAGTGCAAATCCGGGAAGAAATCTACCGCAGAATGGAACGCCGCACGCAAACGTTTCTCGCAATTGACTGATTCAGGGAGAAAGCCGCCGAGAAGCCGTTCCGGAGGTGAGTCGAACGTGTAATGATACCTTATAATTTGTGGGTATCTATAGGAAAAGGATGGCACTTTTTGCCATCGCCAGACCTGTTTCCGAGGGCTCCTTGCAAGATCGTAACTCGCTGTCACAGCGCGGTTTTCGAGATCGAGGCTGTCCACGCTTTCTCCGGTGATTCCATGTCTTTGACCCTGACCGACGTAAAACGCATCGCGCACCTCGCGCGGCTCGAATTGCCCGACCACGAAGCCGAGCCCACGCTCGCGCGGCTCAACGATTTTTTCGGCCTCGTCGAGCAGATGCAGGCCGTCGACACGACCGGCATCGAACCACTCGCCCACCCGATCGAACAGATCGAGGAAGTCGCGCTGCGTCTGCGTGACGACGCTGTCTCAGAGCGTGTCGAACGCGAAGAGTTCCAGCGTTGCGCGCCCGCCGTGCAGGACGGGCTCTATCTCGTGCCGAAAGTCATCGAGTAAGTCTCGAATATTCAGTGTCAGCGCGTGATTCCGACCGCGCTCATCAGGGAACTGCAATGCATCAGAAAAGCTTGACCGAACTGCGCGCGGCGCTCGATTCGAAGGAAGTCTCCGCGGTGGAACTTGCGCAGTCGTATCTGCAACGTATCGAGGCCGCGAAGGAACTGAACGCGTTCATCGGCGTCGATTCCACGCTCACGCTCGAACAGGCGAAAGCCGCCGACGCCCTCATCGGACAAGGCCGCGCGGGCGCGCTCACCGGCCTGCCGATCGCGCACAAGGACGTGTTCGTCACGCGCGGCTGGGCGTCCACCGCCGGCTCGCACATGCTCGAAAACTACGCGAGCCCGTTCGATGCGACCGTCGTCGATCGCTTGAAACAGGCCGGCATGGTCACGCTCGGCAAGACCAACATGGACGAGTTCGCAATGGGCTCGTCCAACGAGAATTCGTACTTCGGCGCGGTGAAGAATCCGTGGGATGCGAAGGCGGTTCCGGGCGGCTCATCGGGCGGATCGGCGGCTGCCGTGGCCGCGCGTCTCGCGCCCGCCGCGACCGGCACCGACACCGGCGGCTCGATCCGCCAGCCTGCGTCGTTCACGGGCATCACCGGCATCAAGCCGACTTACGGCCGCGTGTCGCGGTACGGGATGATCGCGTTCGCGTCGTCGCTGGATCAGGGCGGCCCGATGGCGCAGACCGCGCACGACTGCGCGCTGCTGCTCAACGCGATGTCCGGCTTCGACGAGCGCGACTCCACGAGCCTGCAACGCGAGAACGAAGACTACACGCGCTATCTCGGCAAGTCCTTCAATGGCTCCGATGACGCTTCCAAGCCGCTGAAAGGTCTGCGCATCGGCATGCCGAAAGAGTATTTCGGCGCGGGTCTCGCCGACGACGTGCGCGCGGCCATCGACGCCGCGTTGAAGCAGTACGAAGCGCTCGGTGCGAAGCTTGTCGAAGTCACGCTGCCGAAGACCGAGTTGTCGATTCCCGTGTATTACGTCATCGCGCCGGCGGAGGCATCGTCGAATCTGTCGCGCTTCGACGGCGTGCGTTACGGGCATCGCGCGGCCGAATACCGCGACCTGCTCGACATGTACAAGAAGTCGCGCGCCGAAGGCTTCGGCCCGGAAGTGAAGCGGCGGATTCTCGTCGGCACGTACGTGTTGTCGCACGGTTACTACGACGCGTATTACCTTCAGGCGCAGAAGATTCGCCGCATCATCGCGCGCGATTTCCAGGAAGCGTTCAAGCAGTGCGACGTCATCATGGGGCCGGTCGCGCCGTCGGTCGCGTGGAATCTCGGCGAGAAGGCCGACGATCCCGTGCAGATGTATCTCGCCGACATCTACACGCTGTCCGTGAGTCTTGCGGGCCTGCCCGGCATGAGCGTGCCGTGCGGTTTCGGCGCGGGCGCGAACGCGAATCGGCCGGTCGGTCTGCAGATCATCGGCAACTATTTCAACGAAGCCCGGATGCTCCAGGTCGCCGACGCGTTTCAGCGCGCGACCGACTGGCACCGCAAGGCACCATCGGCATCGGGAGTGTGAACATGCAGTGGGAAGTCGTCATCGGACTGGAAACGCACACGCAGCTTTCCACCGTCTCCAAGATTTTCTCGGGCGCGCCCACGCAGTTCGGTGCAAGCCCGAACTCGCAGGCGAGCCCCGTCGATCTCGCGTTGCCCGGCGTGTTGCCCGTGATGAACCGCGGCGCCGTCGAGCGCGCCATTCGCTTCGGCTTGTCTATCGGCGCGCATATCGCGCCGCGCAGCATCTTCGCGCGCAAGAACTACTTTTATCCGGATCTTCCAAAGGGCTATCAGATCAGCCAGTACGAGATTCCGGTCGTGCAGGGCGGCACCATCACGATTCAGATTCCGGCCAACGAGAAGGCGGGCAAGGAAGCCTACGAGAAGACCATCAACCTGACGCGCGCGCATCTGGAAGAAGACGCCGGCAAGTCGTTGCATGAAGACTTTGCGGGCATGACGGGCATCGACCTGAACCGCGCGGGCACGCCGCTGCTCGAAATCGTCACGGAGCCGGAAATGCGCAGCGCGGCGGAAGCGGTCGCGTATGCAAAGGCGCTGCATGGCCTCGTCGTGTGGCTCGGCATCTGCGACGGCAACATGCAGGAAGGCTCGTTCCGTTGCGACGCGAACGTGTCGGTGCGTCCGGTCGGCCAGGAGGAATTCGGCACGCGCGCCGAGATCAAGAACCTGAACTCGTTCCGCTTCCTCGAAGAGGCCATTCAGTACGAAGTGCGCCGTCAAATCGAGTTGATCGAAGACGGCGGCACGGTGGTTCAGGAAACGCGTCTTTATGACCCGGACAAGCGCGAAACGCGCTCGATGCGCAGCAAGGAAGACGCGCACGATTACCGCTATTTCCCGGATCCGGATTTGATGCCGCTCGTGATCGACGCAGCGTGGATCGATCGCGTGAAGGGCGAAATGCCCGCGCTGCCGGCGGACATGCAGAAGCGTTTCGTCGATACCTACGGCCTCACGCCGTATGACGCGGGCGTGCTGACGTCGTCGAAGGCGATGGCGTCGTACTTCGAAGCGCTGGTGCAGAAAGCGGGCGCGGCGCAAGCGAAGATTGCCGCGAACTGGATCATGGGCGACGTCTCCGCGCAACTGAATCGCGAATCGCTCGATATCGAGGATTCTCCGGTATCGGCCGCGCAGCTCGCGCTCATCATTCAGCGCATCGCCGACGGCACCATCTCCAACAAGATCGCGAAGGACATCTTCCAGACGATCTGGGAAGAGAAGGCAACGGACGATGCCGCCGCGGACCGCATCATCGACGCCAAGGGTTTGAAGCAGATTTCCGACACCGGCGCGCTCGAAGCGATCATCGACGAGGTGCTCGCCGCGAACCAGAAATCGGTCGACGAATTCCGCGCGGGCAAGGAGAAGGCGTTCAACGCGCTGATCGGCCAGGCCATGAAAGCGACCAAGGGCAAGGCGAATCCGCAACAGGTAAACGAGCTCTTGAAGAAGAAGCTCGGCTGATTGTTTCGGTGCGTGAAAGACAGGGCCGTTGCCGGTTAAGCTAGGCGACGGCCTTTCTTTTTGGTGAAGGGAAAAATATGGCAAAGAAACCCGAACTCGACGACTATCGCGTCCCTTTCTTCGACGCTGGCAAGAAGCCGAAACCGTTCGACCTGAGCGCCGTCGATCCTTCCTCGAAGCCGTTTTCGAGCGGCACGAAGGACATCGACCGCGAGCGTCTCGCGGCGATCGGCGCGCAGCTCGACGACCTTCAGGAGAAGCTGCACGCGCAGCGTCGCCAGCGTGTGCTGCTCGTGCTGCAAGGCATGGACACGAGCGGCAAGGACGGCACCGTGCGCGCGGTGTTTCACGATGTCGATCCGCTCGGCCTGCGCATCGTGCCGTTTCGCGCGCCGTCGGAGCGCGAGGCCGCGCACGACTTCCTGTGGCGCGTGCACGCGCAGGCGCCGATGGCCGGCGAATTCGCGATCTTCAATCGCAGCCACTACGAAGACGTGCTCGTGCCGCGCGTGCTGAAGTCGATCGATGCCGACGAATGCGCGCGGCGTTACCGGCATATCCGCGAGTTCGAGTCGCTGCTCGCGGATAGCGGCACGACCATCGTCAAATGCTTCCTGCACATTTCGAAGGACGAGCAGCGCGAACGCTTGCAGGCGCGCATCGACGATCCGACGAAGCACTGGAAGTTCGACGTCTCCGATCTCGAAGCGCGCAAGCAGTGGGACGACTATCAGGCGGCGTATGCGGACGCGCTCGGCGCGACATCGACGGAATACGCGCCGTGGTACATCATTCCGGGCAATTCGAAGACACATCGCAACGTGATGGTCGCCGAGCTGCTTTTGCGCACGATGCAGGACATGAAGCTCGAATTTCCGCCGGCCAAGGAATCGCTCAAGGGCGTGAAGGTCGAATAACCCAGATCAAAAAAGGAAGAACATGTTTCGCGTGATCACCGCCAATCTGAACGGCATCCGTTCGGCCGCCAAGAAAGGTTTCTTCGACTGGTTCGGCGAGCAGAAATCCGATGTCGTGTGCGTGCAGGAAATCAAATGCTCGCAGGACGACCTGACGCCGGAGTTTCTCGCGCCGCACGGTTTCCAAGGCTACTTTCAGCACGCGGTCAAGAAAGGCTATAGCGGCGCGGGGCTTTATACGCGTCACGAGCCGGATGACGTGATCATCGGCTTCGGCTCGGAAGAGTTCGATCCGGAGGGGCGTTACGTGGAAGCGCGCTTCGGCAAGTTGTCGGTTGTGTCCGTGTATGTGCCGTCGGGTTCGAGCGGCGATGAGCGTCAGCAGGCGAAGTATCGTTTCATGGACGAGTTCATGCCGCATCTCGACGCGCTCTCGCAAGAACGCGAAGTCATCCTGTGCGGCGACGTGAACATCGTGCATAAGGAAATCGACATCAAGAACTGGAAAAGCAATCAGAAGAACTCGGGTTGCCTGCCGGAAGAGCGCGCGTGGCTGACGAAGCTTTTCGACGACATCGGTTATGTCGACGTCTTCCGCACGCTGGATCAGCGGCCCGAGCAATATACGTGGTGGAGCAATCGCGGCCAGGCGTATGCGAAGAACGTGGGGTGGCGCATCGATTATCAGATCGCGACGAAGGAAGTCGCCGCGACCGCGAAGAAGACCTCGATTTTCCGCGACATCAAGTTCAGCGATCACGCGCCGCTGACGATTGATTACGACTGGAAGATCGCGAAGAAGAAGTAAGTCACCGCCCGCTCTTCTTGAACCGCCCCATCCCCGCGTAATTCGGCAACTGGTCGATGGTCTTGCCGACCGCCTTCGCATAGAGCGGCATCATGTCCGGCATGCGTTTGAGCAAGTCCTGCCGGCGATCCGGCCCGTACGGATGCAGCCAGATGAAGCCATCGTCGGCGCGGCGCGTGCCCGAATCGATCTTGTTCCACAACGTGACCGCCGCGCGCGGATCGTAGCCCGCGCGCGAGGCGATCTCGCTGCCGATGACATCGGCTTCGGTCTCGTCGGCGGGGGAATAGCGCATCGTCAGCAATTCATCGCCGATATCCGGCTGCTGCGATGCGTAATTCGAAAAGCCGAAGAGTTGCGGCATGCCGTTCGACGATAGCTGCGCCGCCTGCTGCCGGCCGAGCCGCTCGCGCGCATGTTCGCGCAACGCGTGCGCGATCTCATGCCCGAGCATCATGCCGATTTCGTTGTCGTTCAGATGCAACTTGTCGACGAGCCCGCTATACACAACGATCTTCCCGCCCGGCAGACACACCACGCGCTCGTCGTTCGACTTGACGACGTTGATGTCCCACTTCCAGTTCTTCGCGCGATCGTTCCACTTGAGCGCGAACGGAATCTCGTGATTCGCGATCTCTCGCACGCGCTTGACGAGCGGATTGCTATCGGGAAGCAGCGTCTTGTTGCGCTCGGCATCGTGGATGACCTGCGCGTATTCTTCCGCCGACTGCGCTTCGAGCGTCGCAGGCGCGATCAGATTGCGAAACAGCGCGGTGTTGCCGAAGCGGATCTGATTGTTCGGCGCGGAGTACGGCGGCGGCGTCTTCTCTTCGTCCTGGGCATACGCTGACAAAGGCGCGAGCGACGCCCATGTCAACGCGCAAACCAAGGCGCGAAGCCTGAAAGAGACCGTCATCGTTGAGTTCTCCAGGGAGCGATCTTGGGCAACAGTAACATGCCCGGAATGGACAACGCGACGCAGATCATGAAGTACGGAAACCATCCCGTTTCATTGACGATGTAGCCGCTGCCCGCCGCCGCGAAGGTCCGTGGCACGGCGGCGAGGCTCGTGAAAAGCGCGAATTGCGTCGCGGTGTAGCGCGGGTCGGTCGTGCTCGCGATGTAGGCGGTGAAGGTGGCAAGCGTGAGACCGGTCGCGAAGGTTTCGAAGCCGTACAGCACGGCGAGCGCAACCGGCGACGGCCCGATCTTCGCGAGCCACGCGAAACCCAGGGTTGCGATGATTT
Organism: Caballeronia fortuita; assembly: GCF_001544835.2. Taxonomy (GTDB): domain Bacteria; phylum Pseudomonadota; class Gammaproteobacteria; order Burkholderiales; family Burkholderiaceae; genus Caballeronia; species Caballeronia fortuita. The sequence goes on from NZ_FCNX02000001.1 coordinate 361,624, forward strand.
GCAGAATGCCGAAGATCCACAGTCCGCGCGCAATGCCGATCTTCACCAGCGCGATGCCGCCGAGCAGGCCGCCCGCGATGCTCGCCCAGAACGCGACCGCCTTCGCGATCACGCCGATCTGCGCGAGCGAGAACCCGATGTCGATGAAGAATTTCGTTGCGAGCGCGGTCGCCATCGTATCGCCGAGCTTGTACAGGAAGATGAAGCCGAGCACGAGCAGCGCCGCGCGCCAGCCGTCGCGCGTGACGAACTCGTGAAACGGCTCGACGATCGCCTCGCGCAGATTCTTCGGCGGCGCGCCGTGAATGTCCGGTTCCCTGACGACGAGCGTCATGATGAGACCCGGCAGCATGAACGCGGCAGTGATGAGAAACACGGTCTTCCACGGCAGCACGGTCGCGAGAATCAGCGACAGCGAACCCGGCACGAGTCCAGCGACCTTGTACGCATTGACGTGCACCGCGTTGCCGAGCCCTTGCTCGGTATCGGCGAGGAGCTCGCGGCGATAGGCATCGATGACGATGTCCTGACTCGCGCTGAAGAACGCGACGAGCGCGGCGATCGCGGCCACGGCCCAGAGATTCCGTTCCGGCGAGAAGAAGCCGAAGGAACCGATCGCGATCATCACGAGCAATTGCGTGACGAACATCCAGCCGCGCCGCCGGCCGGGACTCCAGCCGGGAAAGCGCGGAATGAAGCGGTCCATCAGCGGCGACCAGACGAACTTCCACGTGTACGGAAGTCCGATCAGCGCGAAGAGGCCGATCTCCTTCACGTTGATGTGCGCGGTCGTGAGCCACGCCTGCAAGAGGCTGTAGAGCGTGAAAAGCGGCAATCCGGATGTGAAGCCGAGAAAGACGCAAATGAGGATGCGCGTGTTGAGAAACGCGCGCCATCCGGGATGATCTTGGTGTGCGGTTAGAGCGGGCGCCTCGTGTGGCTTGTCGGGCATGTCGTGTAGCGTGCAGTTGTCGATGCGTGAGCCCGCCGGTCGATGTTACCGGCGCTTCACGCGATAGACCGCAAGACTACCACGCCAGTTCGCGCCCCAACGGACCGACTGCCCGCCGTGCAGCACCACGCGATCCAGAATCTCGATGCCCACTTCCGGCGCGAGCGCCTCGAAGTCCTTGATCGTGAGCACGCGCACGTTCGGCGTGTTGTGCCATTGATAAGGCAGCGATTTCGACACCGGCATGCGCCCCTGAATCACCGAAAGCCGATGCTGCCAGTACCCGAAATTCGGAAACGACACGATGCACTGCCGCCCGACGCGCACGGTCTCGCGCAGGATGGCGGCGGTCTGGTGAATCGTCTGCAGCGTCTGCGACAGGACCGCGAAGTCGAAACTGTCGTCTTCGAAGAGGCGCAGGCCGTCTTCGAGATTCTGCTGGATCACGTTCACGCCCTTTTGCGCGCACGCGAGCACGCCGGCGTCGTTGATTTCGATGCCGTAGCCCTTCACTTCCAGCTCTTCGCCAAGAAGCGACAAGAGCGAGCCGTCGCCGCAGCCGAGGTCGAGCACCGTCGAGCGCGGTTCGACCCAGCGTGCGATGGCGCGAAAGTCCGAGCGCAGCGCGAGCGAATCGAGAGTGTGCTGGTTCATGCGCCGATCTCCGTGGCAATGCGTTCGTAGTAGGCGCGCATGAGGTTGTGATAGCGCGCGTCGTCGAGCAGGAAGGCGTCGTGGCCGTGCGGCGCGTCGATCTCCGCGTAGCTCACCGTGCGCTTGTTGTCGAGCAGCGCCTTCACGATTTCGCGCGAGCGCGCGGGCGCGAAACGCCAGTCGGTCGTGAAACTGGTGATCAGATATTTCGCCGATGTATTGGCGAGCGCCATCGTGAGATCGCCGTCGAAGGCTTTCGCGGGATCGAAATAATCGAGCGCGCGCGTGATGAGCAGATACGTGTTTGCATCGAAGTATTCGGCGAACTTGTCGGCCTGATAGCGCAGATACGACTCCACTTCGAACTCGACGTCGAAGTTGAAGTTGTACGCGTCGAGCGCGCCTTCGGCACGGCGCAGCGCGCGGCCGAACTTCACGGCCATGTCGTCGTCGGACAGATACGTGATATGGCCGATCATGCGCGCCACGCGCAATCCGCGGCGCGGCTTCACGCCGTGCGCGTAGTAATCGCCGCCGTGAAAGTCGGGATCGGAGAGGATGGCCGAGCGCGCTGTTTCGTTGAACGCGATGTTCTGCGCGGACAGCTTCGGCGTCGATGCCACGACGATGCAGTGCGCGAGCCGCTCCGGATACATCATGCTCCACGCGAGCGCCTGCATGCCGCCGAGGCTGCCGCCCATCACCGCCGCGAAGCGCTCGATGCCGAAGCGGTCCGCGAGACGCGCCTGCGCGTTGACCCAGTCCTCGACCGTGACGACGGGGAAGCTCGCGCCATACGGTTTGCCGGTTGCGCCGTCGATGCTCATCGGTCCGGTCGAACCGAAACACGAGCCGAGATTGTTGACGCCGATGACGAAGAAGCGGTTCGTGTCGAGCGGCTTGCCGGGCCCGACCATGTTGTCCCACCAGCCGACGTCCTTCGGGTTATCGGCGTGGATGCCCGCGACGTGATGCGATGCGTTCAGCGCATGACACACGAGCACGGCGTTCGAGCGCGCGGCATTCAGTTCGCCATAGGTCTCGACGACGAGTTCGTAATCGCCGAGCGACGAGCCGTTCTGCATGCGGAGCGGCTCGGTGAAGCGCAGTGTTTGGGGAGTGACGATGCCGATCGATTCCATTCATTCCGCCTTTGACCAAGCGGCTAAACGGTGTCGGCGATGCGCTGCCTGAAAGAAGGGCGCGGCTGACGACCTCTTTAGCCGCATTTATAGTGAACGCCCGTGAATGATCACTGAGGTTCGCGCGCCCGCAATCGAGTCAGCAAATCGGCGCGCTGTTCATGTTCGAGAAATCTCGTTAGCGGTGAAGTATAGCGGAAAACGTCATAACGCCGCCAATAATGACGCCATCTGCACCGCCTTGGAAGCGATCCGCGTTTGCGTCTATAGTGACTAATCGTTTCGTTACGCCAGGAAGCGGACATGAAACCGAGCCGGGTCAGACCGCTGAGCCATTTGAAGAGCCGCGCCGCCGAGATGATCCGCAATGTCGTCGAGAGCCGCGAGCCGATGCTCATCACGCAGAACGGCGAAGGCAAAGTGGTCGTGCAGGACGTGCAGTCGTACGAAGACCTGCATCAGACGCTCGCGCTGCTGAAGATTCTCGCGATGGGGCAGAAGACCATCGAAGCCGGTCACTGCGTGAGCGCGAGCGATGTCTTTGCCGAGATCGAGCGCATGGATCGCGAGGAAGGCGTCAAGTGAAGACCGTCTTTCTCGATCCGGTGTGCCAGGATTTGCGCGATTTCCGCCGCTACGTCATCAACAAGTTCGGCGGCACCGCGTGGGCCGCGACGCGCAGCAAGATCGCCGACACCATCGCCGAGATCGAAGCCGCGCCGCGCAACGGCGCGACGCCGCCGGAACTCGTCGACTTTCGCATGTCGGGCTATTACGAAGTGGCGAGCGGCACGAACCGCATCATCTACAAGGTCGATGAAGATACGATCTACGTGCATCTCGTCGTCGATGCGCGCTCGGACCTCGAAGACATTCTCGCGCGCCGTTTATTTCGGATGTAGCGGCAACCGGCGCGACTGCGTCAGCGCGCGCAGCGAGCGCACCGTGCGATCCACGTAGTGCGGCCGGCCCGAGCCCGGCTTGCGGATCGAGATGCCGCCGCTCGACGTTTTCGTCATCGGCAGATGTCCGACGATCCACACCGTGCGAATCCCCAGCCGCCGATACGACTTCAGATGCCCGTGCGTATCCTCGACGAGAATCGCGTCCTCCATCCGCACGTGCGCGCGGCGCATCGCGTGGCGCAGCATCGGCGCGTCGGGCTTGGCGCGCCAGTGATTGCCGCGGCGCATGTCCTCGATCGCGATCACGCGCTCGAACAGCCTGGCGATGCCCAGCTCCGCGAGCACCGTCTTCGCGTATAGCGTCGGCGCATTGGTGAGCACGATCTTGCGCCCCGGCAGCGCGCGCAACATGCGCGTGAGGCCGCGTTCGGCGCGCAGCATCGACGGCAGATCGGGAAACGTGTGCACTTCGCGCAGGAAGTCGGCGGGATCGATGCCGTGATGCCGCACGAGCCCGAGCAGCGTCGCGCCGTAACGCACCGTGTAGCCGACGCGCAGCCGGTTCGCCTCGTCGATGTCCACCTTCAGGCGATCCATGATGTATTGCGTCATCCCGCGATTGATGGCTGGAAACACGGCGTGCGACGCGTGATGCAACGTGTTGTCGAGATCGAAGAGCCAGACGGGGCCGCGCGTCTTGACGCGGCGTCGGCGAGGCATGCGTTGCGCTGTCATCGTGCGCTCTAGTCGTGAAAACGCCCGCGCGGAGGCGGGCGTCTTTAGCAGGGAAAGAAGCTCAATGCGAGCGGATCATCGTGCCGAACGGCTGCTCGGTCAGAATTTCGAGCAGCACCGAATGTTCGATACGGCCATCGATGATGTGTACCGAGCGCACGCCGCTCTTCGCGGCATCGAGCGCGGAGGAAATCTTCGGCAGCATGCCGCCGGAGATGGTGCCGTCCGCGAACAGGGCATCGATCTCGCGCGCGGAGAGGTCGGTCAGCAGATTGCCTTCCTTGTCCATCACGCCGGGAATGTTCGTCATCATGACGAGCTTTTCGGCGTTCAGCACCACGGCGAGCTTGCCCGCGACGAGGTCCGCGTTGATGTTGTACGAGAGGCCGTCTTCGCCGAAGCCGATCGGCGAAATGACCGGAATGAACGCATCGTCCTGTAGCGCCTTCACGACCGCCGGATTGATCGCCTCGACTTCGCCGACCTGGCCGATGTCGATGAACTGGCCCGGATTATCGCGATCCGGCATCAGCAGCTTGCGCGCGTGGATGAGGCCGCCGTCCTTGCCGGTCAAACCGACCGCGTGGCCGCCGAAGTGATTGATCAGCGTAACGATGTCCTGCTGCACTTCGCCGCCGAGCACCCATTCGACGACTTCCATCGTCTCTTCGTCGGTGACGCGCATGCCTTGAATGAACGTGCCTTGCTTGCCGATCTTCTTCAGCGCCTGATCGATCTGCGGGCCGCCGCCGTGCACGATGACCGGATTGATGCCGACGAGCTTCAGCAGAATGACGTCGCGCGCGAAGCCTTGCTTCAGGCGCTCCTCGGTCATGGCATTGCCGCCGTATTTGATCACGACCGTCTTGCCGTGATACTGACGGATGTAGGGCAGCGCCTCGGCCAGAATTTCAGCCTTCAGGGTCGGCGCGATTTGCGTGAGATCGGGTTGCTCGGACATGGCGGCAAATGAGGCGAGGAGCGTTTAAACACGCCGAATTGTACAGGACTGACGCATCGCAGCAGGACGAATCGCCGAGGCGGCGCCACGTTTTCCGGCGCGCCGGCCGGCATGAGATCATCGTTCGTGACGCTTGATGACAAGATGATGAACCCATCTTCCGAAATGGACGAGCGGCGCGCGTCCGATGCGCAGGTGTGTGCCCGATGCGGCGCGGCGTTTCGCTGCGGCGCGCTGGCCGGCGATCCTTCGTGCTGGTGCGCGACATTGCCCGCGCTGCCGGCCGATCGTCTGCGCGCCGGGATGCGCTGTCTCTGCCCCGCGTGTCTCGCCGCGCGAATCGCGAACGCCGCTTCCGCCGACTAGCAGCGTGCGCGGAGGTGCGACAAATCGCGCCAGATGCCGCTGCAAGGACGATGCAAGCGGGATAATGCCGCATGAGGCGTATCAACGCCGCCGGACACTCAACCAGATGCATCGCATAACCAACACCGGACGGGTCAATCTCGGTCATCTCTTCTGGCTTCGCTCGCTCGCGATCATCGGCCAGTTGACGACCATCGCCGTCGTGCAGATCTTCTTCGGCGCGAAGCTTCCGCTGCCCGCGATGCTGCTCGTCATCGCGCTCGAAATGCTCTTCAACGGCCTCACGTGGCTGCGCGTCGCGCGGGCGCGGCCGGAGACCAATCTCGAACTGTTCGGTCAGATGCTCGTCGATCTGGGCGCGCTCTCCGCGCTGCTCTTTCTTTCCGGCGGCGCGACCAATCCGTTCGTCACGCTGTATCTGCCGTCGCTCGCGATCGCCGCCGCCGTCCTGCCGTGGACGATGATGACCTGCCTCGCGCTTTTCGCCGTCACCTGTTACGCGCTGCTCAGCTACAACTACGTGCCGCTCAATATCGAGAATCCGGCGAATCTGTTCGATTATTTTCGCACCGGCCTGTGGGTCAACTTCATGGTGAGCGTGGGCCTGATCGGCTGGTTCGTCGCGCGCATGTCGCGGGCGCTGCGCGTGCGCGACGCCGCGCTTGCCGACGCCCAGCAGCGTCATTTGCGCGACGAACGCGCGGTCGCGCTCGGCGTCCAGGCCGCGACCGTCGCGCACGAGATGGGCACGCCGCTTTCGACCATCGCGATGCTGTCGGAGGAATTGCGCGATTCCGCCGCGCACGACAAGAACCTCGCGCCCTACGCGGCCGACTTCGAACTGCTCGAACAACAGATGGCGCTTTGCACGTCCGCGCTCGCGCGCCTGCGCAGCCGCGCGACGGGGCCGTCGAGCCGGCAGCCGCTCGACGAATGGCTGTCGAGCTTCATCGAGCAATGGCGTCTGCGGCATCCGCAGGTGAAATTCGCGCAGATCGACCGGACGCCCGCGAATGCGTCGATCGACGATGCGGTCGCCGTCGGCCAGATCCTCACGATTCTGCTCGACAACGCCGCGCGCGCGAGCAGCGAATCGGTGACGCTGCGGGCGTCGGCGGAGAGCATCGACGAAATGGATTACGTGCGATTCGATGTGTGCGACCGCGGCCCGGGCATTCCGCACGCGCTGCGCGCCACGCTCGGCGCGGGCCCGGTCGACAGCACGCAAGGCGGGCACGGCGTCGGGCTGTATCTGGCGTTCGCGGCGGCGGCGCGGCTTTCCGGCTCGATCGAGCTGATCGACGGCCAGCCGCGCGGCACGTGCGCGGTGTTGCGCCTGCCGAATCGCGGCGCGGTCGCGGCGCCGGCGCACGCGGCGAGAACTGAACGAAGCGGCGCGGCCTGAACTCGAACGCAGGCGCACCGTGCGGCATTACGGAGAAAAAAGTATGAGCGATACCAACTTTCTGATCATCGACGACGATGAAGTCTTTTCGGGCATTCTCGCTCGCGGTCTCACGAGGCGCGGTTACACGCCGCATCAGGCCCACGACGCCGACGAAGCGCTGAAACTCGCCAACCAGCACAAGTTCGGCCAGATCACGGTCGATCTCCACCTAGGCAACGATTCCGGCCTGCGCCTCGTCGCGCCGCTGCGCGATCTGCAGCCGGACGCCCGCATTCTCGTGCTGACCGGCTACGCGAGCATCGCGACTGCCGTGCAAGCCGTGAAGGACGGCGCGGACAACTATCTGGCGAAACCCGCTAACGTCGAGTCGATTCTCGCCGCGCTGCATGAGCAGGCAAGCGAGCAGACGGCCGAGGAAGCGATCGAGAATCCGACGCTGCTGTCCGTCGCGCGGCTCGAATGGGAGCACATTCAGCGCGCTCTGGCGGAGAACAACGGCAATATTTCGGCGACGGCGCGCGCGCTCAATATGCATCGGCGCACGCTGCAGAGAAAGCTGGCGAAAAAGCCGGTGCGCCAGTAGGACGCGATCGACCCCGGCGCGCAGCCAAAAAAAAACCGCCCAAGCCGGGTGCCAAGGGCGGTAATCGGAGAGTTGCAACGACATGCGCTTGAATCAAACACGCATGGACGAAGCATACGTTGCGGGACTTCAGCGCCATATACGAAAACTCCCAATTCGGAATCCGCTTAATTTGTCTGCTGTCAGGCAGCAATCGGCCATTTCTTTCGACAGCGCTTTCGCATGTCTTTCGCGGAAGTTGCAACGCCCATCCGGCAGGCGTTATCCCCTTCATACGCGCTCAAGAAAAATGAAGCGGGCGCCGTAAAGCCACTCTGTGCGCGAACCTCGGTTTGCGCCGCGCCGTCCGCGGGCGTCGTCTGCGGGGCGCGACAGAGGAGACATCGATGAAATGGTTTGACCGCCTGTCCGTGCTCAGCAAGCTCTTGCTGTCCTTCGCGGTGGTGATCGTGTTCACCGCGTGCGTGGGTGCCACCGGCGTGGTTTCACTCGCGAAAATGAATGGCCTGATCGAGGAAATCAGCGATCGTCACATGGACGGTCTCTACTGGATCGAGGAAGCGAACAAGCACAAGCTCAACACGGATCTCGCCGCCGCCAACCTGACTTTCGCCGACGATGCGGGCAAGGAAAAGCTGAAAGAAGGCATGTCGGGTTCGCTCGACAACATGCATCGCGCGTTCGAACACGCTCGCACGACGATGATTTCCGCCGAAGGCAAGACCCTCTACGACGAGGCGAGCAAGTCCGTCGCGGCATGGGAAGACATCGTGCTGATGCAGATGGGCAGAAAAGCGATGCCCGTCGACGTCGATCAGATGGGCTTGATCGCGCGCGCGATCGCCGCAAGCGAGAAGGCGCGCGATTCGCTGGAACGTCTCGCCGATTTCAAGCGTCAGCGCGCAATGCAGGCGCGCAAGAACGCCGCATCGGAATATGAAACGATGCGCGTCGTGATGCTCGCGCTCGTCTTCGGCGCGATGGTCGCGGGCGCGTTGCTCGCCGTGCTGATCGGCCGGCGTCTTTCGTCGCAGCTCGGCGGCGAGCCGGGTTACGCGGCGGACATCGCCGACCGCATCGCGCGCGGCGATCTGTCGACGCGCGTCGCCACGCGTCCCGGCGACGACAGCAGCATGCTCGCGAGCCTCGGCAACATGAGCACGAAGCTCGCGGACATCGTTGGCGGCATTCGTCATTCGAGCGATTCGATCCTGTATGCATCGCGCGAAATTGCGCAAGGCAACACCGATCTGTCGCAGCGCACGGAAGAGCAGGCGGCATCGCTGGAGGAAACGGCGTCGAGCATGGAGCAGCTCACGCAGACCGTGAAACAGAACGCGAGCAATGCGGACGAGGCGAGCGGACTCGCGCGCGGCGCGTCGGATGTGTCGGCGCGCGGCAGCGAACTGGTGGGCGAAGTCGTCGATAACATGCGCGAACTGGCGTCGGGCTCCAAGCGCATGACGGACATCATTGCGGTGATCGAGGGCATCGCGTTCCAGACGAACATTCTGGCGCTCAACGCCGCCGTGGAAGCGGCGCGCGCGGGCGAGGAAGGGCGCGGCTTCGCGGTGGTCGCGGGCGAAGTGCGCTCGCTCGCGCAGCGCAGCGCGATGTCGGCGAAGGAGATCAAGGAGCTGATCGAGGCATCGACGGCGCGCGTGGACAGCGGTGCGGCGCTCGCCGAGCGCGCCGGCGCGACGATGGCCGAGGTCACGCACGCGGTCCAGCGCGTGACGGACATCATGGCGCAGATTTCGTCGGCGTCGCACGAGCAGAGTGCGGGCATCGAGCAGGTGAATCGCGCGGTCGCGCAGATGGACGAGGTGACGCAGCAGAACGCGGCGCTTGTCGAGCAGGCTGCCGCCGCGGCGGGCGCGATGGCCGATCAGGCCGAGCAACTGAAGCACGCGGTCGCGGTGTTCGAGCTCGAACGCGGCGTCTGAGGGCGAATGATCGGCGGGGAAAAGGCGGGAGAAAGCCTGACGCGTGGCAGGCACACGACGGTCAAACGGTCGTAATATCGGCTCGCTTGCCACCCGAGAGCCCGCTCCGTACACTCGCGCCTGTTTTTTTTCAGATCGCGAGCGCCGTACGGAACGGCGTCTCACCGCCGACAAGGAGCCCGCCGATGTCCGATTCCTACTTCCCGCGCTGGCCGGTCCAGCCGGACGCTCAGGAGGGCCGCGTCGTCGCGCCCGACGAGCGCCTCGCCTGGCCGCAGATGATCGCGATGGGCGTTCAGCACGTCGTCGCGATGTTCGGCTCGACCGTGCTCGCGCCGCTTCTGATGGGCTTCGATCCCAATCTGTGCATCTTCATGTCGGGCATTGGCACGTTGCTGTTCTTCGTGCTGGTCGGCGGGCGTGTGCCGAGTTATCTCGGGTCGAGCTTTGCGTTCATCGGCCTCGTGATCGCGGTCACGGGATACGGCGGCCACGGCCCGAACATGAACATCGCGGTGGCGCTCGGCGGGATCATCGCGTGCGGTGTGGCTTATACGATCATCGGATTGATCGTCGCGGCGGTCGGCACGAAGTGGATCGAAGCGCTGATGCCGCCGGTTGTCACGGGCGCGATCGTCTGCGTGATCGGCCTGAATCTCGCGCCGATCGCCGTGAAGGGCGTGATGGGCAGCAGCTTCGAATCGTGGATGGCGCTCGTCACGGTGCTGTGCGTGGGCGGCGTCGCGGTGTTCGCGCGCGGCATGGCGCAGCGCCTTCTGATTTTGATTGGCCTTGCGATCGCGTACATCATTTACGCGGTGCTGACCAACGGCATGGGCATGGGCAAGCCAATCGATTTTTCGATCGTCGCGAACGCCGCCTGGTTCGGCATGCCGCACTTCACCGCGCCCGTTTTCGAGGCCCCGGCGATGACGCTGATCGCGCCGGTCGCGATCATTCTGGTCGCTGAGAATCTCGGACACATCAAGGCTGTCGGCGCGATGACCGGCAAGAGCCTCGACAAGTACATCGGGCGCGCGTTCATCGGCGACGGGCTCGCGACGATCGCTTCCGGCTTTGCGGGTGGCACCGGCGTGACGACGTATGCGGAGAACATCGGCGTGATGGCCGTCACGAAGATTTATTCGACGCTGGTGTTCGTGATTGCGGCCTTGTTCGCGATTGTGCTGGGCTTCTCGCCGAAGTTTGGCGCGCTGATTCAGACGATCCCGGGGCCGGTGCTGGGCGGTGTGTCGATCGTCGTGTTCGGGCTGATCGCGGTAACGGGCGCGCGGATCTGGGTCGTCAACAAGGTGAACTTTTCGGATAACCGGAACCTGATCGTTGCGGCGGTGACGCTCGTGCTCGGGACCGGGGATTTCACGCTGAAGCTCGGGGGTTTCGCGCTCGGCGGGATCGGGACGGCTACGTTCGGGGCGATTATTTTCTATGCGTTGCTGCGGCGGCGGGGGGCGGGGGTGGTTTGAGGGGTTTGGGTTTTTAATTGTTGCCGGATCCCGTTTTCCTGTCGGTTCGTTAGCGCAGCCCCGCACAGGGCAATGCTTATGAACCGGCGCGGAATCGGGAGCCGGCGAAATAAGACCTAGACCCTTACCCTGCACCCCCCCGCTTCCGATTAACAATCGCAGTCTCCGAAAGATCGACCTCGCGCATCAGCTTATTGAGCGTCTCATCGTTGATATGCTGCAACGACCGCAACCGCAGCAACTCAGCCCGTTCCGCCCGCAACGCCGCCATCTTCAGCCGCGTCTCGACCATCTCGCTCTTCTTCGCCGCCTTGCGCGGCGCTTCGTCGTCGCCGAGCGACTCCAGCCGTCTGCGATACATGCCCATCACGCGCGCCGTCGAATCGGCACAACGTGCTGACGCGGCTTCATCCATCTGTTCGATGAGCTCGTCGTGCGTATCGTCGATCGCGCGGATCGCCGCCTGCGCCGCGCGCCGACGCGCCATGCGCTCCTCCGCCGCGTGCGGATTCTTCTCGCGCTCGATGCCGCGCAGCATCAGCGGCAAGCCGACGACCGCGATCAACAGCGACACCAGAATCACCGCCGACGCAATGAAAATCGCCAGGTCGCGGCCAGTCAGCGTCACCGGCAACGACAGCACGCCCGCGAGCGTCACCGCGCCGCGCACGCCGCCGATCGTCGTCAGCGCGAGCGTGCGGAAACCGGGCGCGGCGCTGTCGAGACCGCGCTTCGCCGTCTTGCGCGCCGCGACCCAGCGCAGCGAAAACACCCACACGAAACGCAACGCGTAGAGCGCGACCAGCGTCGCCATCACATAGCCGATCAGAAGCCCGACCTGCGCATTGCCATCGTGATGCGCCTCGATCAGCGCCTGCCCGAGAATGTGCGGAAACTGCAGCCCGAGCAGGATGAACACCATGCCGTTGAAGACGAATTCGATCATCGTCCACGTGCTCGTCATGCGCACGCGCACCGCGCTCGGAATGCCTTCCCGCAGGCTCTGGATGTTCATCATCATCCCCGCCGACACCGCCGCCAGAATGCCCGAGCAGCCCACATGCTCGGCCATCACATACGACGCGAACGGAATCAGGATCGTGAGGATCACGCCCGCGGCGGGATCGTCGTCGTCGGAAAACTTCAGCAGGCGCGACGGAATCTCGGTGACGGCCCAACTGATCGCCGCGCCGATCGCAAGGCCGCCCGCCGCGATGACGAAGAAGCTGATCGTCGCGTCGCGCAGCGAGAACACGCCCGTCAGCGCGGCCGCGATCGCGAACTTCAGCGCGACAAGGCCCGACGCGTCGTTCATCAACGCTTCGCCTTCGAGAATGTGCATCAGGTTCGCGGGAATCCGGTTGCGTCCGGCGATGCCCGTCAGCGCGACGGCATCGGTCGGCGAAAGCACGGCGGCGAGCGCGAAGGCGATGGGCAGCGGCATCGTCGGAATCATCGCGTGCAGGAAGTAGCCGAGCACGCCGACCGTGATGAATACGAGCCCGAGCGCCAGCATCAGAATCGCGCGGCGCTGCATGTAGAGCTCGCGCTTCGGAATGCGCCAGCCGTCCGCAAACAGCAGCGGCGGAATGAACAGCAGCATGAAAAGGTCGGGATCGAAAGTGACGTGCAGCGCGAAGCCCGGCCACGCGAGGCACGCGCCAATCGCGATCTGGATGAGCGGCAGCGGCAGCTTCACCGGAAGCAGGCTCAAGCCGAATCCCGAAAGCGCAACGGCCAGCAGAAGAATGAGGACGGTAAAAACGATTTCCATGTGTGCGCTACAGCACGACGGCGCGCCGCGCACGCGGACAAAAGCACGCACGCCCGTCTAGCATTGTTTCGATGAGCCGAAAGTTTAGCCCGTGCTCGCGGCGCGGGCAGCAAACGCGCTGCCATGCTTTTGCACCGTGCCGGTGCGTGTGCACCTGAAATCGTCTTACAGCGGTGCATCGGAGACGCAAAAGTCCCGCTGGCCGCGTCGCGCTCTGCGCATGGAGCTTGCTTTATCGAAAGCCACGGGATGAAGCGGCTCCCGACGAGATCATCGAGGGCGGTTCTTATGAAAATGGTATGGGGCATCACGCGGTCTACCGCGTTTCGCCGGGACGTTCGGGTGGAGGCAGCGGCATGGTGATCGCAAACCCCGAGAAGACGACGGTTTCCGCGCGCAGCTTCGAGCTCGGCGTGACCTCGGGATTCGACCGCTATTCGGTCGAGCACGGCGGGTTGACGTTATCGAGCGTCTTTCAGCCGGTATTCAGCCTGTCGCACATGCGCGCGGTCGGCTACGAAGGCTTGTTGCGCGCCCACGATGCGCTCGATCGCCCGGTGTCGCCGCTCGACGTCTTCGGACAGGCATCGCGTGTCGGCGAGGCGTTGCAGATCGACCGGCTCGCGCAAGCGCTGCATCTGGAAAACTTCAAGATGCTCGGCGCGCGCGACGAATGGCTCTTTCTCAACGTCCATCCGGGCGCGCTCACCGAGCCATATCACGCGGCCGCGCTGCTCGCGAATCTGCGGCGTCTGAATCTCGAGCCGCGCCGTGTCGTGCTCGAAGTGCTGGAGCAAAGCGCCGAAGACATCGAGCGGCTCGCGCTCGCGGTGCAGCAGTTCCGCGATCACGGCTTTCTCATCGCGCTCGACGATTTCGGCGCGGGGCACACGAATATCGAGCGAATCTGGCAACTCGATCCCGATATCGTCAAGCTCGATCGCGTGATGCTCTCGCACGCCGGACACAACGTTCACGCGCCGCTGTCCGCGCGCTCGCTCAAGCAGCGGCAGAACATGGAGGCGGTGCTGTCGGGCATCGTGTCGCTGTTGCACGAGGCGGGCAAGCTCGTGCTGATCGAAGGCGTCGAGACCGAGCACGAAGCGCAACTCGCGCTCGCGAGCGGCGCGGACTTCGTGCAGGGCTTTTTCTTTGCTCGGCCGCATCCGGGTCTCGCGGATGGCGTACACGCGCAGAACGTGATCGGTGAATTGACCGAGCGTTATCGCATGCAGATCGAAGTGCGCGAGCGGCGCGTCGCCACGCGCCTTCAGCCGTATATCCGCGCGTTCGAGCGTGCGGCCGAGCGGCTGGCGGCGGGCGAGCCGCTCGAAGAAGTGTGCTGGAATTTTCTCGCGCTGGATAACGCCGCGCGCTGCTTCCTGCTCGACCAGAACGGCCGGCAGGCGGGCCGCAATGTCGTGCTGCGCGCCGATCGCGCCGCGCACGAGGCGCGCTTTCTGCCGCTCATCGACGCACAAGGCGCCAACTGGCTGCGCCGTCCGTATTTCCGCGCGGCGCTCGGCGACCCCGAGCGCGTGCATGTGACGAAGCCGTATCTATCGATCAACGAGGCGATGCCGTGCGTCACGCTCTCCGTGGAGACGCGCTCGCAGGGCAAGCGCTGCGTGCTGTGCGGCGACATCGACTGGCTGCCCGACGATACCGACTGATCATTTCGCGACGACGATCGGGATCGACTTCAGCCCCTTGACCGTGCCGATGGCGTCGCGGACCGCATCGCCCGTCGCCGCTTCGATGCCGATGCGCGCCGCGACGTCGCGTTCGCTGCGCTTGACCATCGCGACGTTCGAGAGCTTCACGTGCCCGTAGCCGCGCACCTTCTCGAATAGCGCGGCGAGCGCCTGAACGTCCTTCGCGTTGCCGGCATCCATGCGAGACAGCGCGCGCGTCATCGTGATCTCGAAGTCGTCGGCGAGCTGGCGTTCCATGCGGCGTTCGAGCGTTCTGCCGAAGACATCGAGCGCGGTGCCGCGCAGCGCGCGAAACTTCGCGAGGCCGCCAAGCACGGGCCACATCCACTGGCCGAACACTTTCTTCTTCGGCGCGCCGTGCGACAGAGCCGGCGGCGCGAAGTTGAACTTCACCGTATAGCTTTCGCCGGCCGTGCCTTCGAACTGCGCGCCGAGCGCGGCGCGAAACGCCGGGTCCGAATGCAGGCGCGCGACTTCGTATTCGTCCTTCACGGCGAGCAGCTTGTAGAACGAGATCGCGATGGCGCGCTTCACATCCTCATTCGACGACGCCTTCGCAAGCAGCGCCCGATATCGCTTCACAAACTTTGCGCCGCCATACGCGAGCAAGCGCGTTTCGCGATCGCCGATGAGTTCCGCAAGCGACATCTCCGCCATCACCGAACGTTTCTCCTGCGCCAAAGCCGTCAGCGATTCGAGCGCGTTCATGTCCGCCGCCGCGAGACGGCCGATCGAGAATGCCAGCTTGTTGGCCGCGACCGCGACATTGTTCAGCTCGATGGCGCGCATCAGCGCCGCGAGCGACAGCGGCACGAGGCCGAGTTGCCACGCGAAGCCCAGCATGAGAATGTTCGCGCCGATGGTATCGCCGAGAAAACGCTGCGCGAGCGCCTGCGCGTCGCAACTGCGCATCGCGTCGCGCGCATCGGGACCGGCGGCGTGGCGCATCTTGTCGAGCAAGGCATCGGCGTGAAGGTTCGCTTCCGGGTTCTGCACGAAAGTCGCGTTCGGAATCGCGTGCGTGTTCACGACGATCTTCGTGCGATCGTGCCGCACCGTCTGCAACGCTTCCGGACTCGCGCCGACGACCATATCGCACGCGAGCAGCAAGTCGGCCTGTTGCGTGTCGATGCGCACCTGGTTGAGCAGCGCATCGGTCGCGGCGAAGCGCACGAACGACAGCACCGAGCCGCCTTTCTGCGCGAAGCCCATGAAATCGAGCACCGACGCGCTCTTGCCTTCCAGATGCGCCGCCATGCTGATGAGCGCGCCGACCGTCACGACGCCCGTGCCGCCGACGCCCGTCACCAGAATGTCGTACGGCGCGTGGTCGAGCTGACCTTGCGGCAGCGCGAGCGCATCGACGCGGCGCGCGAGTTCGGCGGGATCGAACGCGTGGCCTTCGGCTTTCTTCAGCTTGGCGCCTTCGACCGTAACGAAGCTCGGGCAGAAGCCGTTCACGCACGAATAATCCTTGTTGCACGACGACTGATCGATACGGCGCTTGCGTCCGAGTTCCGTCTCGACCGGCTCGACCGACAGACAATTCGACTGCACGCCGCAATCGCCGCAGCCTTCGCACACGGCTTCGTTGATGAAAAGACGCTTGTCCGGATCGGGGAATTCGCCTTTCTTGCGGCGGCGGCGCTTTTCGGCGGCGCAGGTCTGATCGTAGATGAGCACGGTGACGCCCGGCGTGTCGCGCAGACGGCGCTGCACGCCGTCGAGTTCGCCACGATGATGGAACGTCGTGCCGCGCGGAAACTGGTCTTCGTGGCCGATGTACTTCTCCGGCTCGTCACTCACGACGACCAGTAACGCGATGCCTTCCGCCTCGACCTGCCGCGCGATCTGCGGCACGGAAATGCTGCCGTCGACGGGCTGGCCGCCAGTCATCGCGACGGCGTCGTTGTAGAGAATCTTGTACGTGATGTTCGCTTTCGCCGCGACGGCCTGGCGGATCGCGAGGATGCCGGAATGGAAGTACGTGCCGTCGCCGAGATTCTGGAAAACGTGCGGGGTCTTCGTGAACATCGAGTGCGACGCCCAGTCGACGCCTTCGCCGCCCATCTGGATGAGCCCGGTCGTGTCGCGCTCCATCCACGACGCCATGAAGTGACAGCCGATGCCCGCCTGCGCCACCGATCCTTCCGGCACTTTCGTCGACGTATTGTGCGGACAGCCGGAGCAGAAGTACGGCGTGCGCTTCACGGCATCGGCGACATTGGAGAGGATGTGCGGCGCGACGAGATCGACCACGCGGTCGCGGCGATCGAGCGCGGGCTTGTGACGCGCGAGCCAGTCCGCGAACACCGGCAGCACGCGCGACGGACGCAGTTCACCGAGCGCGGAAAGCAGTTGCGCGCCGTCGCGCGCGTTCTTGCCGACAACTACCGGCCGCGCGCCATCGACGCGGTTATAGAGGTGATCCTTGATCTGCTGCTCGATCACCGGTCCTTTCTCTTCGATCACGAGCACTTCGGAAAGACCTTCGACGAACGTTTCGAGCCGCGTCGTTTCCAGCGGATACGACAGCCCGACTTTGTAGATGCGCACGCCGGCGGCATCGAGATCGTCGACGGTGAGATCGAGGCGGCGCAGCGCTTCCATCAGATCGAGATGCGCCTTGCCGCACGTCACGATGCCGACATTCGCGCGCGGACTCGGCGCGATCCACTTGTCGATGCTGTTCGCGCGCGCGAAGTGGCGCACGGCGTCGATCTTCGCGGCGAGGCGCGCTTCGATCGTCAGACTCGGCAGATCGGGCCAGCGGTTGTGCAGTCCGCCTTGCGGCGGCGTGAAGTCGCCGGGCGCGGTCCAGCCGGTGCGGATGGCGTCGAGATCGACGGTCGATCCTGATTCGACCGTCTCCGAAATCGCCTTGAAGCCGATCCACGCGCCCGAAAAGCGCGACAGCGCCCAGCCGTAGAGGCCGAACTCCAGCATGTCCGCCACGTTCGACGGATTCACCACCGGCATGTGCCACGAGATCATCGTCTGGTCGCTCTGATGCGGCATCGACGACGACACGCAGCCGTGGTCATCGCCCGCGACGACGAGCACGCCGCCGTGCGGCGACGAGCCGTACGCGTTGCCGTGCTTGAGCGCATCGCCCGCGCGGTCGACGCCCGGACCCTTGCCGTACCACATCGCGAACACGCCATCGACGGTGCGTTCCGGATCCGATTCCACGCGCTGCGTGCCGAGCACGGCAGTGCCGCCCAGTTCCTCGTTGATCGCGGGCAGAAAGCGTACATCGTGCGAAGCGAGGAGTTTTTTCGCTTTCCACAGTTGCTGATCGACCATGCCGAGCGGCGAGCCGCGATAGCCGCTGATGAACCCGGCGGTGTTCAGTTGCGCCGCGCGGTCGAGTTCGCGCTGCATCAGGACGAGGCGCACGAGCGCCTGCGTGCCCGTGAGGAAGATTCGTCCTCTGGTCGCGCTCAGGTTGTCGCTGAGCTGATAGTCCGACAGCGCGGGAGGAAAAAGGGCATCGGCGGGGACGCGCGCGTTCATGGAATCTCCGTAAATTTTTGTGTGTGAGGCAATACGACATTCTTTGCCGTCAATAGCGGAATGTTTTTGCGCACTCGTTGGCTTTGCACCGCTATCCAGAAGCAATCGGCCTGTTTTCAACCGGAACGAGAGAAAACTTCCCCGAATGGTGGCGGCTGCACGTAAACCCTGATCGGGCGAAGACGCGTGAAAGGGCTAACCTGAATGCCTCGAAAGCCAACCAGACCGATGCCGATGAAGCTCTTCTACTGGCCGAAGACGCGCGCCTTCCGCGCGCTGTGGATGCTCGAAGAAATGCGCGTGCCCTACGAACTGGCGTTCGTGAACATCCGCGCAGGCGCGCAGAAGGATCCGAATTTCTGCCGCGTCAATCCAATGTCGAAGCTGCCCGCGCTCGAAGACGGCGGCGTACGCGTGGCCGAATCGGGCGCGGTGCTGCTCTATCTCGCGGATCGATATCCGGATACCGCGCTCGGCGTGCCGTTCGACGATCCGTCGCGCGGCCGCTTTCTGCAATGGATGTTTTTCACGGGTTCGTGTCTCGAGCCGGCGATGGCCGAGCGCATGACCGGCGCGCAAGGCAACACCGTGAGCTTCGGTTGGGGCGATCTCGCGCGCGTCGAGCACGCGATCGAAGATGCGCTGGAAGAAGGGCAGTGGCTGCTCGGCGATCCGTTCACCGCCGCCGACATCCTCATGGCGAGCACGCTGCAGATCGCGTTCAAGGCGAAGCTGATCGAGCCGCAGGGCGTGCTGTTCGATTACGTCGAACGCTCGCTCGCCCGCGAGGGCTACGAGCGCGCGTCAGCGATCGATCATCGCGAAGCGGAGCGGCTTGCGCTGAACGCGCACGCGGGCGTCGCGCATTCGCCGAACGAACCTTAAGGGAACGCGCGCGGCTTCGGAATGCCCGCGCCTGCTTCGATATCCGACACCGCGCGCTGATGCGCGAGTTCGATGGCTTCGGCTTTGTCGGCGAGACCGTCGTCGCCGCCTACGGTCGTCCACTCCTGCACGGCCTTGTCGTGATGACGGATCTCGTACTCCGCGTCCCAGCGCGAGCCTTGCAGCTCGACCGGCCTCACGTGAATGGCGTAGACGCCGTAAAGGAAAATCTGCTCCGGCATGATGTCCTCCGATGCGGCCATGCGGCGTGGCTAAAGCTCGATTTCCCCGAGGATGCGGTGCGCGAGCGCGCGCGCTTCGTCGAGCGCTTCTTCTTCGTTGCCCGATGCGGCTTCCACTTCGTAGAGCGTCGCTTCGGTATCCTCGCCGTCGTCGCGGGAGAGCGAGACGAGGCCCTGGAACTGGCCGCCGTCGATGGCGCGCACGCCGATCGTCGCGGTATAGAGACCTTTCGTGTAGATGGTGTCTTCCATGATGGATCCGCCTCCGGGCAAGGACGAATCCATGCTAGCACGCTGATATGTAACGCGTGCGACGCTTATTTCAGCAATTCCTCGACCTCTTCCAGCGACGGCGAATGCGCGCCCGAGTGACGGCACGCCGCCGCGCCTGCCGCGAGCGCGAACTTCAGGTGATCCGGCCATTCGCCGTGGCGCGACATGAGGCTGTAGAGCAATCCGCCGATGGACGCATCGCCTGCGCCGACCGTATCCGCCACTTCGACGCTCGGTGGACGCGCGCTGTATTGCTTGTCGGCGGCGTAGAGCGTGGCTTCGGCGGAGCCGCGCGTGACGAGGACGGTCGCCTGCGGGTTCATCGAACGGATTTTGGCGAGCGCGTCCGCTTCGGGCATGCCCTTGAACAACATGTGCAGGTCTTCGTCGGACACCTTGATGAGATCGGCGAGGCTCGCCATGTTGCGCAAGATCGGCTCGTAGCCGTGCTCCATCAGATTGCGATAATTCGGATCGAAGCTGATCTTCACGCCGTGCTCGCGCAACTGCCGCGCAAGTGCCGCGAGCGTCGCGCCGAGCGGCTGGCGCACGAGGCTGATGCAGCCGAAGTGCGCCCACTTCACGCGCTCCATCCAGCCTTGCGGCAGCCGCGACGGATCGAACGCGAGGTCCGCGCCGTTCTCGCCCATGAAGTAATAGGTGGGCGGCTGCGTCTTGTGGACGATCGCGAGCAAGGGCGGCCGCTCGACACGCTGCATGAAGCGCATGTCGAGACCCGATGCGACGCTCGCTTCCCACAGATCGTCGGAGAAATTGTCGGTGCCGAGCGAGCCGGCGCAGGCCGTCGGCAGGCCGAGCCGCGCCACCGCGCGCGCGACGTTCCAGCCCGCGCCGCCCGGACGCGAAAGCCAGCTCGACACGTCCGTGCGGATCATGTCGGTGAGGATGTCGCCGGCTGAGACGAACTGCGGAAAGTTGGGTTGCTCGCTTGCCATTCTTGTCACCGTTGAGTCGAGGTCGGGGCCAGCGCGTTGAGCACTTCGTAGCACGCGCCCATCGTGTGATAGTCGGTCTTGCCGGCGGGGCTTTTCTCGTCGCCGTATTTGCGGTTGTCGCACGTCAGGATGCGATACCACGCGCCGTATTCGTGATCGACGAAATGCGCCCAGCTATAGCGCCAGAGTTCGTCGTAGCAATCCCAGAAACGCTCGCGTCCCGTGCGCGCGCCGAGCAGCGCCGCCGCCGCGAAGCTTTCCGCCTGCACCCAGAAGTATTTGTCGTGGTCGCAGATGGAGTCGTCCGGGCCGAAACCGTAGTACAGACCGCCGTGGCGGCTGTCCCACGCGCGGTTGAAGCCGGCGTCGAACAGTTCGACGGCGCGCCCGGCGAGCCATGGCAACGCGCGGTGCCGCTCGAGGATCAGCAGCAGCTTCGCCCATTCGGTCTGATGCCCCGGCTGGAAGCCCCACGGACGAAAGATGTTCGAACTGTCCGATTCGTTGTAATGCCAGTCGACCGACCAGTCGCGATGAAAATGCTCCCACACCATGCCGTGCGACAGCTTCGCCTGACGCAACGTGATGTTGCTGGCGAGCATCGAAGCGCGGTCCAGATAGATGACGTGGCCGGTCGCCTCGTAGGCGGCGAGCAGCGCCTCGGTCGCGTGCATGTTCGCGTTCTGCCCGCGATAGTCCGAAAGGCGCCAGTCGGGCGTGGCTTCGTCGGCGTAGAGACCGGCTTCGGCGTCCCAGAAGCGCTTTTCCATCAGCGCGAAGGTTTCGTCGATCATGGGCGTCGCTTCGTCGATGCCCGCCATCGCCGCGTGCGCGCAAGCGAGCAGCACGAACGCCATGCCGTAGCAGTGGCGCGTGCCGTCGAGCGTGCGCTTGCCGCCGTCGCGCCACTCGATTTCCCAGTCGTAGCCTTCGTTCGCGGCGTCCCAGTGCGCGTCGCGCAGAAATTCGAACGCGTGGCGCGCGTCGTCCTGATAGCGCGTGTCGCCGAAGTGGCGGAACGCCATCGCGTAATTGAAGACGAAACGCGTGCTGCTGACGAGATGGCGCGTCGTGCGGTTATAGACGCTGCCGTCGTCCTTGAAGAAATGAAAGAATCCGCCGGACGGGTCGCGCGCGTTGGGCGCGTAGAACGCGAGCGTGTCGCGCACGTGGGAGAGCAGGAAGTCGCGGCTGCGGAAATCGATCGCGCGTTCTGCTGGCGCCGGTTCCGCGAGGGCAGGTGAGGCGGTCATGTTCATGGCGTGCTGATGTCCTGTTTCGTGCCCGAACTCGCGCGAGGAACGAAATTGACGGCGACGAGCGTGTCGGCCTGGCTCGGCGGGCTCGATTGATCTTCCAACAGCAATTCGACGCCGCGGCGTCCGAGCGCTTCCTTGTCGACGGTGACGGTCGAAAGCGGCGGCGTGCTCTGCGCGGCGGCCGGGATATCGTCGAAACCGACGAACGCGATGTCGTCCGGCACGCGCAACCCGTGCGCGAGACAGACGCGCATCGCGGCGAGGGCCGCTGCATCGTTATAGGCGAAAACGGCGTCGGGCAGGGGACTGGATTGCGCGCGGGCGTCGGCGATCAGGCGCTCCATTGCGTCGGCGGCGGCGAGATCGGCGCTCAAGCCCGGCTGCGTCGTGATTTCGAGCATCGGATCGAAAAGCTGGCCGGCGTCGAAATACGCCTTCCGATAACCGAGCGCGCGCTGCGCAATGCTGTGATGCGCGAGCGATCCGCCGATGAACGCGATGCGTTGCCGCCCCTGCGCAAACAGATGCTGCATGGCCAGCGACGCGCCTTTCACGTTGTCGATGTTGACCGAGCGGAAGCCCGGCGCGCGCAGATCGATCAGCACGGTTGGGCGCGCGAGCGAATGCAGATGCGCGAGCAGTTCCGGCTCGACGAAGCCCGCGACCGCAATGGCATCGGGCGCGTGCAGGCGCATCTGCTGCGCGAGATCGTGCGTCGGGCCAGCGGTGAGCACCGACGGCACGAGCCGGCGCTCGCGGCATGCTTCCTCGAAGCCGTTCAGAACGTGCGAAAAAAAAGGGCTGACCGCGAAATTATTGTGCTGCCGATGCAGCAGGAAGGTCACGCGACGAATGCGCGTGCGTAACTGTCCGGAGTCGTAGCCGAGCTGCTGCGCGACTTCGACGACGCGTACACGCGTTGCCTCGGACAAACCTGGTTGATTCTTGAGCGCCCGCGACACTGTCCCGATCGAGACGCTTGCCGCACGCGCGACATCGCGAATGGTGGTGGCCATCGTGTGTTTCAGTCTCCGCCTGTTTCCGGCTGTCTTTCGCCGGGCGCGATGTTTATCCGCGCCTGACGAATTCGCATTCGCTTATTCGAGGCGATTGTATAGTAAAAAAGCGAGAAAACACTCTATACGGAGACTGGAGAAAACCAGTAGAAGCCCGTCGTATATGCGATTTATTGCTGCTTCACTGTTTAGTAAAAGACGAGAAACATTACGATGACGGCTCCCGATCGTGAATCGACCGCTTATCGGGCGTCCAGACGTCGAGGATCAGGTCGTCGTCCCAGTAATGACTGAGCAGCGGGAGACTCATGCGGCCGCGCAGCTTGGCGTGCACTTCGTCGCCGTTCTGCAGCCAGCCCTCGATTGGCCGCCGCCAATGACACGCGACGACCGCGCCATCACGCGACAAGGTCTGATGTATATGCTCGATGATGTGCCATAGCTGCGGCTCGTCAAGGTAATACCCGATCTCGCTGATCACGACGAGATCCAGCTTTCCGGTTGGCCATTCGTCGGGGAGCAGCATCTGCTGAACTTTCACGTTCTCGCATTGCGCGACGCGCCGCTGCGTGAGTTCGACGGCGTCCTCAGCGATGTCCGTGGCGATCAGTTCGTCGCAGCGCGCGGCGAGCAAAGCGGTCAGCTCGCCATTGCCGCAGCCGGGTTCGAACGCACGGGCATAGCGCTCGTGCGGCAGCGACGCGAGCAGAAGCGCCCGTTTGCGCCGTTCGTACCAGCGATGCCTGATCTTCCAAGGATCGTCGTTTTCTCGATAAAGATCATCGAAGTACTGCTTATTAATGTCGTTTGCGTTGTTCATATAAGTACGACTTCGAAAGGCCGTGTCAACCGTGCAAGCACATGCTCGGGAAGCACTGGCGCTTGTCCGGTCGCGGCGTCGGGGTCGAGCTGGCTACGAAAAGCCTGCACGGCACGGAGCTTCCGGGCATGCGTGGCGCCGTCGAGAACGATCCGGCGCGCACGGCTCCATGGCACGCGCGTATCGTCCGGCGACGCCCAGTGCCAGGTCCAAAGCGGCACTTCCACGCAGGGCAGGTCGAGCGCTTGTGCCGCGGCATGCACGGCGCGCCCGGCCGCCTCGTGGTCGGGGTGCCCATCATAGCGCCATGTAGTGAAAATTATGTCGCCTGGTTGAAGATATTCGGATAGCAATCCTGATAGATTTGTCTCGATACGGCCTGGGTCGCCATCCTGCAAACCGAGTCTTGCGACCTGCACCTGACGCAGATGCAGCCGTTGTAGCGCCGCCCGCGTTTCCTGCGGACGCACGCGCGCAAGGCGTTCCGGCGGCCATTCGGACGAATCCGGATGACTCGCGGTGCCGTCCGTCACGGCGATGATGAGGATATTCCGGCTGATTTCCGAGAGACGGGCGAGCAGTCCGCCGGTGCCCAGGATTTCATCGTCGGGGTGTGGCGCAACCACGACAGCCCGTCCGCCGAACGGCACGAGCTCCGCTGGATCGACTTCGGGCAGCGCATTGAGACGCGCCCAACCCTGCCATTCGGCTTCCGGCGTGCCTTCTCCGGAAATCGTGCGATCGACGGCGGCGTTGTCGGTTGGCGTTCCGGTGGTCACACTTGCCATGAAATTCGTCCCTCCTCTAGTACGCGTTCGGCGAGCGAGGCTTCGTCGCGTTCGGCGTGGCTTTGTCGAATGAATACCGGCAGATCGGCCATGAGTTGCGCGAAGTGCGCGTCGCGGCAGAGCGGGCCCGCGCCCAGTGCGCGGCCTGCGTGCTCCACGACCAGCGCTGCTGCGCGTTCCGCGGCAAGGCGCGCGCGCATTGTGGGCGCCATGACATCGGCGTGCGGTTCGCGGTCTATCAATGCCGCGGTCTCGCGCAGCAGCGCGGCGGTGGCGGACAACGCCGTGTCGATCGCGCCGAGATGCGCGAGTGCGTGCGGACCGGCGCGGCGTTTCGCACTGCGCGCGACGAAGCTCGCAATGCCCGATGCCGCGCCGAACCAGCACGCCGCGATGCCCGCGCCGCCTTGCCAGAATCCGGGGCGTTCGAGATAGGCGCGCGGCGCGCCGATCAGCCGCGCGGGCACGTGCTCGAAGCGCACGTCGACGCTCGCGCTCGCTTTCATGCCGACCGCCTGCCAGCCGGTATCGGTGATCGTTACGCCTTCTTGCTTTATGTCGACGGCGGCGAGGACGGGTTCGTCGCGCTCGTTCCACGCACTGACGAGCGCATGCGTCACCGACGCAGCGCCCGAGCACCACGCCTTCGTGCCTTGCAGAAACACGCGATCGGCGCTGCCGTCCAGCGCAGCCAGACGCGCGTTCGGCGGCTCGGCGGCCCAGACGGCCCACGCGTTGCCGACGGCAGATTGTGCGTCATCGAGTTCCGCAAGGATCGCGAGCGCGTCCGTGTGACCTTCGTAGAGCTTGACCAGCGAAAGATCGAAGGCGGCGACCGTGCCGAGCGCGCGCCAGCGATCGGCCGTGCTTCCGTGACCTGGCAGCGGCAACCGGTCCAACCCTGCGCCAATCAACGCATGCAGTGCGCGGCCGACGTCTTCGGCGCTGCCGCGCTGAAAAGGCATGCTGCCGAGAAAGTCGTTCAAGGCGGATGTCGTCGCGTGTTCCTTATCTGCCGGTGGTGAAGTGACGCAAGATGTCCGCATGGCTTGTCCTGTCCGTTTTTGCCCGGTTTTGAACAATAGTGTGGCAAGGCACATGCCCGAGCACCACTCAGCTGAAAGGCATAGGCCGAATTGACGGACAAAACGCGGTCGACTTCCATAAGCCGATGCGAACCGACAGTGTTTTCGGCTTATGCCAAACGGCCGAATCGACGCCGGGACGTTTCCGCGCTCCAATAACGAGAAAAGGCCGCGCGGGGCGGCCTTCAGAAGGAGGATCGAAGATGACGAGGCTGCCAGGGGCGCTCGCGCTAGGGAGCGAATCAGCGGCGTGCGGGCGCGCCGACGCTCTTGCCCTCGCGCGCGGGTTCGGGTGCGGTCTTGCGCGCGCCCCAGCGTTGCGCGAGCACGGCACACACCATCAACTGAATCTGGTGAAAAAGCATCAGCGGGAGCACTACGGCGCCTACTGCGTGCGACGCGAAGATCACCTTTGCCATCGGAATGCCGGAGGCGAGGCTTTTCTTAGATCCGCAGAAGATGATCGTAATCTGGTCCGCGCGCGAGAAGCCGAGGCGCTTGGCCGTGAACGCCGTGATGAAAAGCGCCGCCGCCAGCAGCAGGATATTGACGGCGAGCAGTCCCGCAAGCGTTGCGAGGGAGATCGAATGCCAGATGCCTTCGTTCACGGCCTCGCTGAACGCAACGTACACGACGAGCAGGATCGACCCCTGATCGACGAACTTGAGCATTGCGCGATGCCTGTCGATCCATTTTCCGATCGCCGGCCGCAGCAACTGCCCCGCAATGAACGGCACGAGCAGTTGCAGCGTGATGTTGCCGACGGTATGCCAAGGCGATCCGGTCGTCGCGCCGTGATTGCTCACGACAATCCCGACGAGCGCCGGGGTGATGAAAATGCCGAGCAGGCTCGAAGCGGACGCGCTGCACACGGCAGCCGGCACATTGCCCTTGGCCATCGAGGTAAAAGCGATCGACGATTGCACCGTCGACGGCAGCGTGCAAAGGAACAGGATGCCGGTGTACAGCGCCGGCGTGACGAGCGGTGTCAGCACCGGCTTGAGCGCCAGTCCGAGCAGCGGAAAGAGCGCAAAGGTGCTGAGCAGCACGACGAGATGCAGCCGCCAGTGCGTCGCCCCGGCGATGATCGCCTCGCGCGAGAGCTTCGCGCCGTGCAGGAAGAACAGCAAGCCGATGGCGAAGTCGGTGATCCAGTTGAACGCTACCGCAGCGCTGCCGCGGCAGGGCAGGAAGCTGGCGATGATGACGGTGCCGACGAGCGCCAGCGTGAAGTTGTCGGGAAGAAGTTTGGGCCGTGCCATCAAAGAATCTCGTACCTCGACACACCGGGCTCGCCGCGCGGCATGTTCAGCGTCAAGTCGGGAAAAACCATGATTCTCCCTTGTACTCGATTAAATTGGCAAATTCATTTGCCGAAGCGATTGATGCCGAATTCGCATGAAACCGCCGGCTTCCTGCCAGCGGGCGAAAGATTCAGAGAGCAATTTTCGCGCCTCGGGCACGTCGTTTTGGCATCGCGCCAAACCGTCTATGCAGCACGTTTTTCGTCACATGATTGGGCGTCCGAAAAGCTCGCGCGGAAGGAAAAAACTCTGACGTAACATGGTGTTACAACCATTGTGCAGGTCTAACACTTTTTGGCTCGACTGGCGTCGCGGCGCGAAATAGATTGTTGGATACACCGGTCGGCGGGTCTCTTGCATCGCTTCGATGCCAAGGCTCGGATGCTCCGACTACGACCGGTTGTCCGCCTGAATCGGAGACTCGCTTTTTCGATACACGGACAGGAATATCGTCGGACGCAGGCTGTTTCGACATGGCGCTCACTGGCATCCGCAAGACCACCCGGCTTTTCGCATCCGCAGCGCTCGGCACGCTGGCGGTGGCGGGTTCGCTCGCGCTTGCCGGGCCGCGCGCGGAGTGGTTGTCGTCGGCGGTCTTCAGCGACTCCGCATCGAGCCGGCAGTCGCTGCACTACACGCCTGTCGCCGCGAAAGACGGGCTGACGCCCGTAAGCGCCGAAGTCCGTCCGGGTCCGCGCGTCGAACAAGCGGTTCCGCTGCGTGGCGCGGGTTCGATCCGCGCCGACATCGCGCGCTACAACGAAGAACGCAGCGTGCCGCGCCCGCCCGGCCGTCCAGCGGACGATGGCCGCGCGCCGGTCAACGCGAACTATCGCAACTGATTTCCGCTTTCTCCGTTTGCTGCTCGCGCGCACGGAACGAAAAACGTTCGGCGCGTCTAGCTTCGCTGTCACGATGACGTAATCTCGCCACAGTTACGCATCCAATTTCCTCCGGACATTTCCCCTTTTTTTCTGCGCAAGGACAATGCGCCTGCGCGGAAAAATGTCGTATCTCGAATATTTCAAATGACTTTCGGCGCTTCGTGAGGCGCGCCGGGACTCGCTTTGCGATCGGTTCGCGTTGCTGCTGGCCGCGTCGTGCGTGCGTCGCGATGCGTGTCGCCGAGGCCGCCCTGTCTTCGCCATTATTCGAACCGCTATACCCGCAATAACCAAAAACATTTTTGACCGGAAAAATGGTCCGTAAAGATGGTGCCGCTCCACACGCGATGCCTCTTCGCCCACTAAACCGTCATGCCGGTCAGACGAGGCGAGCGCAACGCAACTCGCCCGCAAAGATTTCAATTTTCGACAAAGAACAGGAGAGTTCATGAAGTCAACCGTCAACCGTGCGCCGAAGATCAAGGTGAGAGCAACGGTCAAGGCCACCGTGGTCGCCGCAGCGATGCTCGGCCTTTTCGCCGGAAGCGCGGCACACGCGCAATCGAGCGTTTCGCTGTACGGCCAGGTCGACGAATGGGTCGGCGCTCAAAAGTTTCCGGGCGGCGATCGCGCGTGGAACGTGAGCGGCGGCGGCATGTCGACGTCGTACTGGGGTTTGAAGGGCGCTGAGGATCTGGGCGGCGGCTACAAGGCCATCTTCACGTTGGAAAGCTTCTTCCGTGCGCAGAACGGCCAGTACGGACGCTTCCAGGGCGACACGTTCTTCGCGCGCAACTCGTACGTCGGCATTCAAGGTCCGATCGGCACGATCACCGCCGGACGCCTGACGACGCAACTCTTCGTCTCGACGATTCTCTTCAACCCGTTCGTCGATTCGTACGTGTTCTCGCCGATGGTCTACCACGTCTTCCTCGGCGCCGGCACGTTCCCGACGTACCGCACGGATCAGGGCGTGGTCGGCGATTCGGGCTGGAACAACTCGGTCCAGTACACGTCGCCTGACTTCAACGGCCTGTCCGGCAGCGTGATGTACAGCTTCGGCAATCAAGCCGGCGACGGCCGCTCGAAGAAGTACAGCGCGCAGTTCCTGTACTTCCACGGCCCGTTCGCGGCGACCGGCGTCTATCAGTACGTGAACTTCAACAACACGCCGGGCGATCTGACGTCGCTCGACGGGTTCGCGACGCCCGGCTACAAGAGCCAGAGCGTCGGCCAGCTCGGTGCGTCGTTCGACATGAAGTACGTCAAGTTCTTCGCTCAGTACATGTACACGAAGAACGACTACGAAGGCCCCGGCACGTTCCACGTCAACACGGGACAAGGCGGCGTGACCGTGCCGCTCGGCCCGGGCACGGTGATGGCGTCGTACGCGTACTCGCGCAGCAACGGCGGTCTCGACCAGACGCACAAGAGCTGGGCGCTCGGTTACGACTATCCGCTCTCGAAACGCACCGACGTCTACGCTGCGTACCTGAACGACAAGTACACCGGCATGTCGACCGGCGATACGTTCGGCGTCGGCATCCGCGCGAAGTTCTAAGCAGCGCGCACGCCGAAACGAAAACACCGCGCTTCGTGCGCGGTATTTTTTTAAGGCATCGAAAGAAGAATCAGCCGATCGAGAGACGCGCCTTCGCGTCGTCGTATTCGCGCTTCAGACGCTGCACCAGTTCGGCTACGCTCGGCACGTCCTCCATCAGGCCGACGCCCTGGCCCGCGCCCCAGATGTCCTTCCACGCCTTCGCCTTGCTCGTGCCTTCGGCGAAGTTCATCGCGGTTTTGTCGGAGATGGGCAGCGCGTCGGGATCGAGACCCGAACGCGCGATGCTCTCGCGGATGTAATTGCCGTGCACGCCGGTGAAGAGATTCGTGTAGACGATGTCGGCGGCGGTTGCATCGACGATCGCGCGTTTGTAGTCGTCGAGCGCGTGCGCTTCTTTCGTCGCGATGAAGCGCGTGCCCATGTACGCGAGGTCCGCGCCCATCGCTTGCGCCGCGAGAATCGAGCCGCCGTTGGCGATCGCGCCCGACAGCACGATCGGGCCGTCGAACATGCGCCGCACTTCGCCGACGAGCGCGAACGGCGATGTCGTGCCCGCGTGACCGCCCGCGCCCGCCGCGACGAGAATCAGCCCGTCGACGCCCGCTTCGAGCGCCTTCTGCGCGTGACGCAGATTGATGACGTCGTGCAGCACGATGCCGCCGTACGAATGCACCGCGTCGATCATCTCCTTGACCGGCGCGCGCAGGCTCGTGATGAAGATCGGCACCTTATGCTCGACACAGACGCGCACGTCCTGTTCAAGCCGCGCGTTCGACTGATGCACGATCTGATTGACAGCGATCGGCCCGATGACCGCGGCGGGATTCGCGGCCTTGTGCGCGGCGAGTTCGCCCTGAATCTGCGTGAGCCATTCGTCGAGTAGTTCAGCGGGGCGCGCGTTGAGCGCCGGAAACGAACCGACGATGCCCGCCTTGCATTGCGCGAGCACGAGTTCCGGATAACTGACGATGAACATCGGCGAGCCGACGACGGGCAACGCGAGGTGCTGCAAGATGGCGGGCAGGGCCATGGCACGAATCTCCTGAGTGTCCGGCAGCATTGAGATCATTCTAGAAAAATGGCACGCGATTCGGCACGCACGATCATTTTCCAGAAAGCACGCATAACGGCCAGAGAAAATGGATAGCCAAAAAGGGCAGCGAACGATCGTTCGATTATAAGCACGTTGCCTGTGCCGGGGCATTCGCCATTTCCCGAAGAAGTATTCGGTTTCGACGCCTGGCGCGCCCTTCGCGCATTGGCGTGCGCGCGGCCGCGCCTACAATGGTCCGCAACGTTACAGACAAGAAGAAGACCATGTCATTCGAAGGCTACGAGCCCTTTCGTGTCGATGTCGGCGTCGAAATCGCCGGAATGAAGGGCGGCGACGGGCCGCCGCTGCTTCTTCTGCACGGTCACCCGCAAACGCATGAAATCTGGCACAAGTGTGCCGGCGAACTCGCGAAGCACTTCACCGTGATCGCCACGGACTTGCGCGGTTACGGCGCATCCGGCAAACCCGAGAGCGATGCGCGCCACACGCCGTATTCGAAACGCGCGATGGCCGCCGATCAAGTCGCGGTCATGCGTCACTTCGGCTTCGAGCGCTTTCTCGTCTGCGCGCACGATCGCGGTGCGCGCGTCGCGCATCGGATGGCGATGGACTTCCCCGATGCCGTCGATCGTCTGATGCTGCTCGATATCGCGCCGACGCTCGCGATGTACGAAGCCACCGACCGCGAATTCGCGACCGCGTACTTCCACTGGTTCTTCCTGATTCAGCCGGCGCCGCTGCCCGAACTGCTGATCGGCGGCAATCCGGGCGCGTATATCGATCGCGTGATGGGCAATCGTCACGCTGGCCTCGCGCCGTTCGCGCCGCACGCATTACAGGCGTACCGCGACGCGCTCGCATCGCCCGGCACGATCTTCGGGATCTGCGAGGACTATCGCGCGTCGGCGAGCATCGACCTCGAACACGATCGCGCCGATCTCGAACGCGGCATGAAGATCGCGTGTCCGCTGCGCGTGTTGTGGGGAGCCGAAGGCGTCATCGAACGATGCTTCGATGCGCTCGAAGAATGGCGGCGCGTCGCGCGCGACGTGAGCGGCCGCGCGTTGCCCTGCGGCCACTACATTCCCGAGGAACAGCCCGCCATGCTGCTCGCCGAAATGCGCTCGTTCTTCGACGCCAATGTCCCTTGAAACCCGCGCCGGCATTGGGTCTTACGCCGATTCAGGTGATCGTTAAAATTTTGTAGGGAAAGCACCGATGCACGTGAAATAGTGTCGCGTTACGATACGCTGGACGTTGATCACGTCCATATGATTCGCCGCTTGCCGTAGCTGACAAGCGGCTTTCTTTTTGTGCGGGCGCTTCGAGTCAGGCCGCCGACACGGTCTCGCCGTTCAGCGTCACCGAGCCGCCGCGCGCCAGTTCCCCGACGATTTTTTCGACAAGCATCCGCCGCTCGCCCGATGGCGCGAGCGCATCGGCGGCGGCGCGCATCGCGCGGGCGTGCGTCGTCATCGTGACGAGCGCGTCGAGGGTCATCGCGCGCACTTCCATCAACTTGAAGACGATCAGCACCTTGAGTGCGTTCTTCGCGTTGCGCGCGGGATCGGCCTGCAGATAATCGAGCCGTGACGAAGCCACGTCGAGCGCGCGCGCGATATCGCTGAACGGCGCGCCGTGGCCGGGAATCACGATATCGATATCCAGTGTCGCGATCAGTTCGAGCACGGCGCGTTCTTCCGCGAAACCGCTGTCGCCTTCGAGCTCGGGAAAGATCACGCCGAAGCCGTTTTCCCACAACGCGTCCGCGCTGATGAGCACGCGCAGTTCGGGACAATGCAGCATCAGCGAATGCGGATCGTGGCCGGGCGCGCCGAGCACGTCCCAGCCGAAACCGCCGAGCGCGAGCGTCGCGCCGTGTTCGATCGTGCCGGTGAAATCGAAGCGATCGCAACGCTGGCCGGTCGCGCGGAACGTGAGCGCGTCTTCATCCCATGCGCGCACGGCGTGCGCTTCGCTCGCGGGAATCAGCGTGCCGCAGGCGTAGGTCTGCTGCAGTAGCGCGTTGCCGCCGCAGTGATCCGAATGCAGATGTGTGTTGACGATCAGATCGAGCTCGCGCGCGCCGAGCGTGCGCTGCACGAGCGCGAGCGTTTGCGGCGCGTGCGACGCGTAGCCCGTATCGACGATCGCCGTGCCTTCGGCGCTCGCGAACAGCACGTTGTTCGACGAGAGCCAGCCGCGCTCGAAGACGGTCATCGACGCCGGCAGCGTTGTCATGCGCGCGCCTCCAGAGGCATTACGACGATGGTCGCGGTCGCCTTCATCACGGTTTCGCCGAGCTGATTGCGCGCGCCGCCTTCGAGTTTCACGAGGTCGCCGTTGAGGCCCGCTTTCCACTTCGCTTGGGTGACGCGCCAGGACATCGTGAGCACGTCGTTCGCCTTCACCGCGCGCGTCAGCTTGATGCCGAATTCGAGGCCGAGTGGCTGCGCATCGCGCGAAAAGTGCGCGGCGAGCATCGCCATCAGATGCGCGGTCGGCTGCGTGCCCGATGCGATCAGCGAACCGAAACGGCTTGCGCGCGCGTAGACGTCGTCGTGATGCAGCGGGTTGAGGTCGTTGACGAGCGTCGCGAAATGCTTGATGGAGTCGGGCGGCAGCGCAAGCGTCGCGTCGAACGATTCGCCGATCGTCACGATGCGCGCGCCCTGTCGACGGCTTTCCACGCGCGCGAGCACGGCGCGTCTCGCTTCGTCGTCGCAAGACGACCACGCCGCGATTTCGTCGATGGTGCGAAAGCAGCCGTCGCAGAAACCGGTCTCCGGATTCATGCGGCACACATCGATGCACGGCGACGCCACGCTCGTCATGACGCGGCCGTCTCGCGCAGCGCGACATCGGCGACCGGCGCGCCCGTCAGTTCGATCAATTCCTGCGGCGACAAATTGAACACCGCATGCGGATGCCCCGCCGCGGCCCACAGACTGTCGAGCGCGAGCAGGTCTTCGTCGATCAGCGTGACGGGCGTCACCGCGTGACCGATCGGACACACGCCGCCGATCGCGTAGCCGGTCTTTTCGCGCACGAACTTCGCGTCGGCGCGCGCCAGAGCGCCGACGCGCGCCGCGACCTTCGCTTCATCGACGCGATTCGCGCCGCTCGCGATCACGAGCACCGGCGCGTCGTCTTCCTTGCGGCGAAAGAGAATCGACTTGGCGATCTGCGCGACCTCGCAGCCGAGGCCGGCCGCCGCTTCCGCCGAGGTCTTGCCGGTCTCGGGCAGCATCACGACTTCATGCGGATGGCCACGTTCCTTCAACAACAGCGCGACGCGGCGCGCGGAATCGGGGAGTTGATCGATCATCGGGTTCCTTGCTTTTCAGACACAGGCGGCGGCGCCGTCGCGCTTCTTGGTGAAGATCGCCTTGCCCGCGCGCGACGAACTCGGTTTGCCAATCGCGCGCGAAATGAAATCGCCGATCTCGACGAGCTGATCCAGATCGACGCCCGTCTCGATGCCGAGCCCGTTCATCAGATAGACGACGTCTTCGGTCGCCACGTTGCCGGTCGCGCCCTTCGCATACGGACAGCCGCCGAGCCCCGCCACGGACGCGTGGAAAATCTCGATGCCTTCCAGCAGCGCCGCATAGATATTGCCGATGGCTTGTCCATACGTGTCGTGGAAATGCCCGGAAAGGCGCTCGCGCGGAAACACTTTCTGCGCCGCCGCGAGCACTTCGCGCGTGCGTTTGGGCGTGCCGACGCCGATCGTATCGGCGATATCGATCTCATCGCAGCCAAGCGCCTTCATGCGCTCGACCACGTCCACGACCGATTCGATGCTCACTTCGCCCTGATACGGGCAGCCGAGCGCGCACGAGATGGAGCCGCGCAGCCGCATGCCCGCGTCCTTCGCGGCTTTCGCGACCGGCTCGAAACGCGCGACGCTCTCCGCGATGCTGCAGTTGATGTTCTTCTGCGAGAACGCCTCGCTGGCCGCGCCGAAGATCACGATTTCATCGGCTTTCGATTCGAGCGCGCCTTCGAAGCCGCGCATGTTCGGCGTGAGAACGGAGTAGATCGTGCCCGCGCGGCGTCCGATGCCGCCCATCACGGCGGCGGCGTCGGACATTTGCGGCACCCATTTGGGCGACACGAACGATGTCGATTCCACATTCTCGATGCCCGCGTTCGCAAGCCGGTTCACGAGTTCGATCTTGATCGCGGTGGGCACGAACTCCTTCTCGTTCTGCAGGCCGTCGCGCGGCCCGACTTCGACGATTTTCACCTTCGACGGAATCATGTCTCTCTCCTGTGATGTATTTCCCGTACTTTCAGTACCCGCGCTTGAAATCGACGATGCCGCTGATCGGCTCGCCGCGCGCGAGCGCTTTGATCTTGCCGGCGATCTGCACGATGCTTTCCTCGCGCAGCGTTTCCGCCGAAATATGCGGCGTGACCGACACGCGCGGATGCGTCCAGAACGGATGATCCTGCGGCAGCGGTTCCGTGTGGAAGACATCGAGCGTCGCGGCGGCGATCTGGCCGCTGTCGAGCGCGGCGAGTAGATCTGCATCGACGAGAAGCGGGCCGCGCGCCACGTTCACGAGATACGCGCCGGGCGCGAGTCTGCCGAAGGTGCGCGCGTTCAGAATGCCTTCGGTGTCCGGCGTGTGCGGCAACAGGTTGATGAGCACCTTCACGCCGTCGAGGAACGCGTCGAACCGGTTTGCGCCCGCGAAGATCTGCACGCCGTCGATCGTCTTCGGCGTGCGGCTATAGCCGCGCACCGGCACGCCGAGCGCCAGCAGTCCCTTTGCGACTTCCGCGCCCAGCACGCCCAGCCCGAGCACGCCGACCGTGAACGATTCGCGCGCGTGCTGCGGCAGCTTTTGCCAGCGGCGCGCGCGTTGCAGCGCGTCGTATTCGTCGAAACGGCGCAGATAGCGCAGCACGCAATGCGTCGCGTATTCAACCATCTGGCGCGCCATGCCGGTGTCTTCCAGCCGCACGAGCTTCGCGTTCGGCGGCAGCGTGCCGGGCTCGCGGCGCTCGACATCGAGGATCGCATCGACGCCCGCACCGAGATTGAACACGGCCTGAAGATCGGGACGATTCGCGAAAAGCTCGCGCGGCGCGCGCCAGACGATGGCGTAATCGGCGGCGGCGGTGTCGCCGGGCGTCCAGACGCGCAGGTCAGCATCGGGCAATTCGCGTTGCAGGCCGCCGAGCCACGCGTCGATGTCCGCACCCTGCTCGTAGAAGATGATCTTCATGCGTGGCCGTGTCCGCACGCGCGTTCCGTGCTTTCGGCGCCGACGTTCTGCGCCGCTTCCGCGCGCATGCCGAGACGCTCGATCAGCTTGCGGTCGGCTTCGGCTTGCGGATTGCTCGTCGTCAGAAGCTGGTCGCCGTAGAAGATCGAGTTCGCGCCCGCCGCGAAGCACAGCGCCTGCAACGCTTCGTCCATCTGCTCGCGGCCGGCGGACAGGCGCACCATCGCTTTGGGCATCGTGATGCGCGCAACCGCGATCGTCCTCACGAACTCGAACGGATCGAGCGCGTCGACGCCGGTGAGCGGCGTGCCCGCCACCTGCACGAGGTTGTTGATCGGCACCGATTCCGGATACGGCTCCATGTTGGCCAACTGCGAGATCAGCCCCGCGCGCTCGCGCCGCGATTCGCCCATGCCGACGATCCCGCCGCAGCACACGTTGATGCCCGCGTCGCGCACGTGTTCGAGCGTGTCGAGACGATCCTGATACGTGCGCGTCGAAATGATCTGGCCGTAGAACTCCGGCGACGTGTCGAGATTGTGGTTGTAGTAATCGAGGCCGGCGTCGCGCAGGCCTTGCGCCTGATGCGCTTCGAGCATGCCGAGCGTCACGCAGGTTTCGAGGCCCATCGCCTTTACGCCGCGGATCATGTCCTTGATCGGCTCCAGATGCCGATCCTTCGGATTGCGCCACGCCGCGCCCATGCAGAAGCGCGTCGCGCCGTTCGACTTCGCGACTTCGGCGGCCTTTAGAACTTCGTCGACGTCCATCAGCTTTTCGGCTTTCAGGCCGGTGTCGTGATGCACCGACTGCGGACAGTAGGCGCAATCTTCCTCGCAGCCGCCCGTCTTGATCGACAGCAGCGTGGACAACTGCACCGCGTTCGGATCGAAGTTTTCGCGATGCACGGTCTGCGCGCGATACAGCAGATCGTTGAACGGC
The DNA here is from genome assembly GCF_001544835.2 of Caballeronia fortuita. Taxonomy (GTDB): domain Bacteria; phylum Pseudomonadota; class Gammaproteobacteria; order Burkholderiales; family Burkholderiaceae; genus Caballeronia; species Caballeronia fortuita. Next base: position 398,080 of record NZ_FCNX02000001.1, read on the forward strand.
AGATCGTACAGCGCGACGACATCGGCGACGCGCCAGCGCTGCATCGGTTGCGGCGTGGTTTTCGAAGTGGTCTCAGTGGCGATGTGCTGTGTCATAGGTTCAATCCTTTTGATGAAGCGAGTCAGTCAGAGCGCCGATATCGAGCGAGTCGGCGGCGCGCTTGGCATCGGGCGGCGCGAGATGCGCGATCACGCCGATGAGCGGCGCATCGATGCGTTGTTTCAGCGTGGCGATATTTTCATCGGGATACAGCATATTCGGATCGACGCGATTCGCGACCCAGCCCGCGAGCTTCAGGCCGCGCGACGCGATGGCTTCGACCGTCAAGAGCGCATGGCTGATGCAGCCGAGCCGCATGCCGACGACGAGCACGACCGGCAGATTCAGCGCGACGGCGAGATCGGCGGTGTCGTGCGCTTCGGCAAGTGGCACGCGAAAGCCGCCGACGCCTTCTACGACAACGACATCCGCTTGCGTCATCGCGAACTCATGCGCCTCCACGATACGCCCGATGTCGAGCGCAATGCCTTCGCGCGCCGCCGCGATATGCGGCGCGATCGGCTCGCGCATCATGAACGGCGTGCGGATATCGTTGGGCAGCGCGACATTCGCGGCGGCGTCGAGCAGATCGGCGTCGTCGTTGTGCAGCACGCCGTCGCGCATGGCCGCGCCCGACGCGATCGGCTTCATGGCGGCGGCACGCAGGCCCGCGCGCGCGAAGCCGTGCAGCAGCGCGGAAGAAACGAGCGTCTTGCCGATTTCCGTATCGGTCCCGGCGACGAAGAAAGATAAAGCGGTCATAACGTGTTCAATGCGTTCAGAGCGTGATCGAGCCGCGCGAGATCGTCCTCGCTATGCGCGGCGGAAAGCGAAATGCGCAGGCGCGATGTGCCTTGCGGAACGGTCGGCGGACGGATCGCGGGCACCCAGAGTCCGTGCTTGTCGAGCGCGGCGGCGATGTCCAGCGTTTCATCGTTGCCGCCGATCACGAGCGGCTGCACGGCCGTATGCGAATCGACCGGCATCCAGCGCGTGCGTTTCAGCATCGCGCGCGTAATGTCGATGAGCGATGCGAGATGCGCGCGCCGCGCGTCGCCTTCATCGCCCGCGATGATCTCGATGCTCTTCGACACCGCATGCGCCACCGCCGGCGCCGACGCCGTCGTGAAGATATACGGACGCGCGCGCTGAATCAGCCATTCGACGACGGTTTCGTCCGCCGCGACGAACGCGCCCGCGACACCCGCCGCCTTGCCGAGCGTGCCGACATAGACGAGATGCGGCGAGCGCAGCGCGTAATGCGCCAACGCGCCGCGTCCTTGCGGGCCGAGCACGCCGAAGCCGTGCGCATCGTCGACGACGAGCCACGCGCCGTACTTCTCCGCGAGCTCGACGAGACGCGCGAGCGGCGCGATATCGCCGTCCATGCTGAACACCGTGTCGGTGACGATGAGCTTCGTCGCGGCATCGTCCTGCGAGGCGTCGAGCATGGCGTCGAGTGCGTCGATGTCGGCGTGCGGATAAATCTGCGTCTGCGCGCGCGACAAACGCACGCCATCGATCAGCGACGCGTGATTCAGCGCATCCGAAAACACGAGCGTGCCGCGTCCGGCCAGCGCCGTGACGACGGCGAGGTTCGCCATGTAGCCGGTGCTGAAGTAAAGCGCGCGCGGATTGTCGACGAAGCCGCCGGCGAACGCGGCGAGATCGTCTTCGAGCTTTGCATGCGCGCGCGAATGGCCGCCGAGCAGATGCGAGCCGCCGCTGCCCGCGCCGAAGAGCGTGGCGCCTTCGGCGAGCGCGGCGCGGATTGCGTCGTGCGCGGCGAGGCCGAGATAATCGTTGCTCGCGAAGCCGATCATCGCGCGGCCATCGACGCTCATATGCGCGGAACACGCGCCGTCGATCGTCTTGCGGCGGCGGCGCAGCCCGCGCGCGTCGATATCTTGCAGGCCCTGTTCGAGCGTTTCGTACAGCGCCCGCGCGGTCGTGCTCATGCGGCGTCCTCCGCGAGCGTGGCGTCGAGCGTCTCGCGCGTGCGTTGCGCGAGCAGCACGAGTTCGTCATCGGAGAGAATGTACGGCGGCATCATGTAGACGGTCGCGCCGATGGGCCGCATCAGCAGTTCGCGCTTCAGTGCGTTGGCGAAGAAGCGGCGCGAGAACGTCTTGTCGTCGATGACGGCATCGAACGCGAAGATCGTGCCGCGATGGCGCAGGTTCGTCACGCGTTCGTGCTTGCCGAAATGCGTTTGCAATACTTCATGCAGCAGCGACGACTTGCGCCTGTTTTCGGCAAGCACGTTGGCGCTGTCGAAGAGATCGAGCGTCGCAAGCGCGGCGCGGCACGCGAGCGGATTGCCCGTGTACGAGTGCGAATGCAGAAAGCCGCGCGTGATGTCGTCGTCGTAGAAAGCGGCGTAGATGTCGTCGCGCGTGAGGACGATCGAAAGCGGCAGATAACCGCCGCTGATGCCCTTCGACAGGCAAACGAAATCCGGCCAGATGCCCGCCTGTTCGCACGCGAAGAACGTGCCGGTGCGCCCGCAGCCGACCGCGATTTCATCGGCGATCAGATGGATGTCGAACTCGTCGCACAAGGCGCGCAATCGCGTGAGATACGAGGCGTCGTACATCGCCATGCCCGCCGCGCACTGCACGAGCGGCTCGACGATCACGGCCGCAAGCGCCGACGCGCGTCGCTCGAACAGCGCGCGCATCGCGGCGATGGCTTCGTCGACGCCGACCGCCGCCGGCGACGCGACCACATGCGCGTGACGGATCAGCGGATCGTAAGCGTCCTTGAAGATGGCGACGTCGGTGACGCCGAGCGCGCCGATCGTCTCGCCGTGATAGCTGTTCGCGAGGCACGCGAACTCGCGCTTTTCGCTTTTGTCGCGATTGCGCCAGAAGTGAAAGCTCATCTTCAGCGCGATCTCGACCGCCGACGCGCCATCGGACGCGAAGAACGCATGGCCGAGCGTGCGTTGCGTAAGCGCGGAAAGACGCTCGGCCAGTTCGACCGCCGGTGCGTGCGTGCAGCCCGCGAGCATCGCGTGTTCGAGCGTGTCGAGCTGATCCTTCAACGCCCGGTTGATGTCGTCGTTCGCATGACCGAAGAGGTTCACCCACCACGAGCTGATCGCATCGAGATAGCGGCTGCCTTCGTGGTCGTAGAGCCACGCGCCCTTGCCACGCGCGATCGGCACGAGCGGCGCGCGTTCGTGATGTTTCATCTGGGTGCACGGATGCCATACGGCGGCGATCGAGCGGGCAACCCAGTCCTGATTGGCTTCTATGTTCAAAAACGGCTCCCAGGCCCGCGCGCGCAACGCGGGCCGGATACGTCGGGCAGGCGCGCAACGCCTGCCTGACAGGAAACTGCGAGGAAAACTGCGGATGAAAACTGCGCCAGACAATTATCCCTAAAACATGGCCGACCTTCCGTATCCGGAAGGTTTTTTGGCCATGCGTGCGCGCGCAACGGAAATGCGAAAACGCGCTATGGCATGCAACGTCGGCGAAATGGATGGCTTAACGAGCGATCGACGCAAAAACGCCGGCGCGAGGGCCGGCGTGTCAGATTAGCGGATGAGGGCGCTTCTAGCGCGATGCGGTCTGCGTCTCGGCGGCGTGATCGTTCCAGACGACGCGATTGTTCACCGCGTAAAGCCTGCACGGATCGGCGCTCTGCTTCTGGCAGCTCGCGATGGCGACGGCCATGGGATCGTCGCCGCCTTCGGCCCACGACCACGCGCCGGAATCGGACACGGCGAAGGCGCGGCTCGAATACTGCGAGAGGAAGTTGCGATACCCGGCGCGGCCGTTTTCGTCGATGAACGGCACGGCCTGCACGGAATCGAGGTCCGCGAAGTGGGTCGCGTCGGGCATGTTCGGCTCGGACACCTGATACTGCACGGCGGTCGGCATGCCGATCTGCGCGAGGAACGCCTTCACGCGCGGCCACCAGATCTGCACGCCGTCGCGATCGCCGACGAGACGATGCGCGTCGTTCTTGTAATTGCCGAAATCGACCATGCTCGCGCGCGCGCCGTGCGCCGTGAACGCCGTGTACATCTGCGCGGACAGGTCGCCTTGCCAGACCGAATCGTTATCGCCGTAGAGCCACAGCGACGGCAAGCGCACGTTCTGGCCGTAGTCGCCGAACGCGCTGACGAGATTTTTCTGCCAGCCCGCGCATTCGTCCTGACGCAGACCGCCCGAGAAGTTGATGAGACCGCGCACGCCAGGCGCCGCGACGACATCGCGCGCGCCGTAGGCGATCGTGGTCAGCCCGCCGTGCGACGTGCCCGCGACGACGATGCGCGTCTTGTCGACATACGATTGCTCGCTCATGTAGGCGACGGTCGCGGCGACGTCCTGCGCCTGCGCGAAGCCGTTCGCCTCGACGTTGCAGCCGTGGCCGGTGTAATCGCCGCCGGAACCCGCGAAGCCGCGGCGGTTCGGCACGACGACGACGTAGCCATGACGCACGAATTCACGCGCGAGCGCGACCGGACGATTGCGCGGCTGCGCGTGCGAATCGCCGGGGAGCTTGCCGTGATTGAAGACGATCATCGGGAACGGGCCGGCGCCGTCCGGCTTGAACACGGTGGTTTCGAGCGAGATGTCGGCTTCGGGAATCTGGATGACGGCTTCGTTCAGGCCGTTTGCGACGACGGGCAAACCGGCGTCGAGCGAATCGGGGATGCGGGAAAGCGCCTGGCCGAAAGCGGGCGCCTGGAGCCCTTCGGATTGACGCACGCCGCCGATCGGTTCGGCGCGCACGGCGGACGTGACGAGCGACGTCGCGAGCGCGCATGCGATGCTGCATCCGACCAACCAGGTTCTGATCGCCATCCGTGAACTCCGACTGCGCATCCAATAAGGCGTTGATTCGGCGTGGCCCCAAACGTCCTTTTTGAAGTCACAAACCTATCGCGCTGCTCGATGAGAGCAGTATCGGCTGCGGGTTCCGGGAGTCATGCCCGGAAAAGGCATGACAATTGGCTTCAAAACGGGGCTTCGCTGCGAGTGCCCGGGCGCGGAGATGACTGCGCCCTGACTTGAACACAGATTAACTGTTCAAAATTGCACTGCACAATAAGAGAAACCCCGTAACTGTTTAATCTGAAAGGAAAAACTCAGGAAATTAATACCGCGTGCCACGGCATATTTTTTAAATGTATATTTAGTTTTCTTTTATACGACCATCGACGTAAATCCAGTTTCCCGCGCTGCTGCGCGTAAACCGACTCTCTTCATGCAGACGATGTGCGCGCCCGCCGACCTTGTAGCGCGCGACGAACTCGACTTCTTCGTGGTCCGCGTCGATCGGCGTGTGGCGCTTGATCTGCAAGCCGAGCCAGCGCGTGCCGCTGCCGGAGGCGTCGAGATCGGGCGGGCAGGTCGATTCGGCCCACGTCGCGCGCAGATACGCCGTGTCGCCGAGGACGTAGGCGGTGTAGCGCGAGCGCATCAGTTCCATCGCGTTCGCGGGCTTTTCACCGCCGTCGATGAAGCGCCCGCAACACGCTTCATAGCGCGGCGCGCGCGCGTTCGGACGCTGATCGGGCGCGGCGCCGCCGCACGGACAATCCACCGGCTTCATTGATCGACGCCCGGCATGACGACATGACGCGGCTGGCTGCGCACGCGCTCGAGCCACGCGCGGATCGCGGGATAGCGCGACAGATCGACGTTCGCTTCATGCGCGACGTGCGTGTAGGCGTACAACGCGATATCGGCGACGGTATAGCGCTCGCCGACGAGAAACGTGCGCGTTGCGAGATGCCGCTCCATCACGTCGAGCGCGCGATACGAGCCGGCGATGCGATCGGGCAGACGGGCATCGTCGGGATTCTTCTGGAATTGCAGGATGAAGCGCGCTACCGCGATGTAAGGCTCGTGGCTGTACTGCTCGAAGAACATCCACTGCAACACTTGCGCGCGTTCGAGCCGGTCGCCGGGCATGAGCGGCGTGCCGTCGGCGAGATAGCAGAGAATCGCGTCGGATTCGGAGAGCGTCGTGTGCTCGTCGATGACGAGCACCGGCACCTTGCCGTTCGGATTCAGCTTCCTGAAAACGTCGGTGCGGGTCGCGCCGTTCATCATGTCGACCTCGTGCCACACGTACGGCTGGCCGAGTTGTTCGAGCGCGAGCCGAACCTTGTGACAATTGCCCGATGCGGAAACGCCGTGTACCTGATAAGTCACGTTCACTCCTGTCTCAACCATGTTCACCATTCGAGCTTCGTGCCGTCGTACTGCACGAAGGTCCCGTTGAATGCTTCGCGCATCGCGCGTGCTTCGGCGATGACCGCGCGCATGCCTGCAACGCTGCGCGCGACATCGATCGCCGCCGACGGCCCGCCCATCTCCGTTCGCACCCAGCCCGGATGCAGCGCGATGCACGCGGAATGCCGCGATTCGATCGACGCCACCTTCAGCGCGGAATTGAGCGCCGCCTTGCTCGCGCGATACAGCCAGCCGGTCGTGCCGCTCGCCTCGCCGATGCTGCCCATCTTGCTCGACACGACCGCGAGCACGCCGTTCGCGGCGTCGGTGAGCGGCAGGAGCACGGGAATCAATTGCATCGGGCCGCGCACGTTGGTGTGCATCACCTGGTCGAAATCGTCGGCGTCGATCATTTCGATACCTTCGGTGCGCGGACCGTACACGCCCGACACGACGACCGCGACATCCAGCTTCTCCTCTTCGAGCTGCCATGCGAGCGCGGCGATCTGCTCGGGCTGCGTGACATCGAGCGAGAAGGATTGAGCGCCCATCGCGTCGAGCGCGGACAGCGAGCTTTTATCGCGGGCGGTGGCGAGCACGCGCCAGCCGTCGCGGCAATATTCGCGCGCGAATTCGTGGCCGAGGCCGCGCGACGCGCCGACGATCAATACCGTTTTCATGAGCGGATCCGTTCCTTGGGATGGACACTTTGCGACTATAGCGCGCGACTGGCTGTCGCGGATCGGGTGACGCGGCTCGCGCGGGCGGTGGCTATGCCCTTCGCCCGGAGGTGAGATCTAGCCTATTTCGTTCGGATGAATAGGGATGCTGACGAAGTCGGGGTAGAGTGCTCGCTGTTTGCAACGATCACGCAAGGAGCGTAATCATGCGGGAATTCAAGATCATTCAGGGGCCGTTGCCGTCGTGGATCGATCAGGAATGGCTGAAGGAGGCTCAGGAATACACCGCCCGGCGCCGAGAGATCGAGAAAGAGGTGCGAAGGAAGATGGGAGAGCCAGTCAATGACGATCCCGTGGGCTTCATCGACGCGCTTCTGAAATTCCCGAAGATCGACTGCGACGACGCCATCTTCGATCGTCACGCCGATAACGGAGCGTCGGATGTTTCTTGCTGATACGAACGTCATCAGTGAAACCAGACGGGAAGATCGCGCGAATGGAGGAGTTCGCGCTTTTTTTGATGGCGCTCGACGAAGAAAGGAAAAGGTCTATTTGTCCGTCATCACCGTTGGCGAACTACGTCGTGGCGTCGATTCGCTTCGCCATAGGGGAGACTCCTTGCAGGCAGGACATGTGGAAGCCTGGCTAAGAAGTGTCCTGTTGGAATACGACGATGGAATCGTGCCGGTAGACAGGAAGATTGGCGAAATGTGGGGGCAACTACGCGCCCGGCATCCGGAACCCGCCGTGGACAAGCTGATTGCGGCAACGGCGTTGGTCTACAACCTCACCGTCGTCACACGCAACATCAGAGACTTCGAAGCCATAGGCGTCAAAATGTTTAACCCCTTCGATTGACAACAAAACCGGCCCGGCGCGCCACGCCCGGACCGGCTCGAGGCCGTCAGATCAGCTCGACGCCCATCGCCGTAGCCTCGCCACCGCCGATACACAAGCTCGCCACCCCGCGCTTCAACCCGCGCGCCTTCAGCGCACCCAGCAGCGTCACCAGAATCCGCGCGCCCGACGCGCCGATCGGATGTCCCAGCGCACACGCGCCGCCATTCACGTTGACCTTGTCGTGCGGCAGATCGTGCTCGCGCATCGCGGCCATCGTCACGACGGCGAATGCTTCGTTGATTTCGTACAGGTCGACATCGCCCGCGCGCCAGCCGTTCTTCGCGAAGAGCTTCTTCATTGCGCCGACGGGCGCCGTCGTGAACAGCGCAGGCTGCTGCGCGAACGTGCTATGCCCGACGACGCGCGCGAGCGGCGTCACGCCGAGCCGCGACGCCGTCGATTCGCGCATCATCACGAGCGCCGAAGCGCCATCGGAAATCGACGACGAATTCGCCGCCGTCACCGTTCCGTCTTTGGCGAACGCCGGCTTGAGCGTCGGAATCTTTTCGATGTTCGCCTTGAACGGCTGCTCGTCGCGCTCGATGACCGTCTCGCCCTTGCGGCCCTGGACGGTGACCGGCGCGATCTCCCACTTGAACGATCCGTCGTCGTTCGCACGCTGCGCGCGCCGCAGCGATTCGACCGCGAACGCATCCTGCGACTCGCGCGAGAAAGCATACGACGACGCGCACTGCTCAGCGAACGTGCCCATCAGACGGCCTTTCTCGTACGCGTCTTCGAGGCCGTCGAGGAACATGTGATCGAGCACCTGGCCGTGGCCCATGCGCATGCCGCCGCGCGCCTTAGGCAACAAATACGGCGCGTTCGTCATGCTTTCCATGCCGCCCGCGACGATCACATCGGCCGATCCGGCGCGCAGCATGTCATGCGCGAACATCGCCGCGCGCATGCCGGAGCCGCACATCTTGTTGATCGTCGTGCAGCCCGTCGACAGCGGCAGCCCCGCGCCGAGCGCGGCCTGACGCGCGGGCGCCTGGCCCTGACCGGCGGGCAGCACGCAGCCCATGATCGCTTCGTCGATCTGCTCGGGCTTCATGCCGGCGCGCTCGACCGCTGCCTTGATCGCCGCCGCGCCGAGTTGCGCCGCGGCAAGCGATGCGAAATCGCCCTGAAAAGCGGCCATCGGCGTGCGCGCCGCCGACACGATGACTACGGGATCGTTCTGTGCCTCACTCATGTTTCATCTCCTTGATGACGCCCTTGATGACGGCGGGAACGTCGCCCAGGCGTTCGGCGAGTGCCGCATCGGACGCGAGGACATCGTTCTCCGCGGAATGCGCGCCGCTGCGAGTCATCGCGGCAATGCACGACTGGTAGACCGGATCGACTTCGTCCTGCTTGCCGATCATCAAACCCATGTTGCGCAGCCGGCCGTCGTGCACGCCGTAGGTCCAGCCGTGCACGGTAAGCGCCTGGCCGCGCGCCCACGCATCCTGAACGATCGTCGTGCGGCACACGTTGATCGTCTGCTCCATCGTGTTTAGTTCGACGAGGCGACGATGACGCGCGTCGCCCATCGGCCATTCGTCGAGCAGCGCGGCGTGTTTCTCGCGCACGTCCTCGACATGGCGCAGCCAGTTATCGGCGAGACCGACGCGCCGCCCGACGAGCGCCGCGCCCACGCCCGAGCAGCCGTAATGGCCGACGACCATGATGTGCTTCACCTTGAGCAGATCGACGGCGAACTGGATTACCGACAGACAGTTGAGGTCCGAGTGCACGACCACGTTCGCGATGTTCCTGTGCACGAACACTTCGCCCGGCGGCAAGCCGATGATCTCGTTGGCCGGCACGCGCGAGTCCGCGCAACCGATCCACAGGTATTCCGGCGTCTGCTGATGCGCGAGACGCTCGAAGAAGCCGGCGTCATCGGCGAGCTTGCGTTCGACCCATTCCTGATTGTTTGCGAACAGATGGGCAAGCGGAGTCTTATCGTCAGAGTGGCTCATGTTGGAAAGTCAAAGCGGGACGGCGCGCGTCACGCAGCGCGCGCGTCCGGTCCGCCAGGCTCGCCGAAACGCTCCGGATAACGGATGCAGAATCGGACGTCCCGGTCGTAGGGAAAGAAATCGGCGAGTTCGCCGCGCAGCAGTTGTTCCTTGTGATGCTGCCAGAGCGCGGGATCGAAGAAGTCCGCGTGATGGCGCATGAACGCTTCGCGCACGCGCGGATCGCCGAGCAGAAAAGTGCCGTACGTTTCGGGAAAGATGTCGTGCGGCCCGACGGTATACCACGGCTCGCCGGACAGTTCGTCTTCTTCTGTGCGCGGCGCGGGCACGCGGCGCACGTTGCAGTCGGTCAGATACTCGATCTCGTCGTAGTCGTAGAACACCACGCGGCCGTGGCGCGTCACGCCAAAGTTCTTGTACAGCATGTCGCCGGGAAAGATGTTCGCCTGGATCAGTTGCTTGATCGCGTCGCCATATTCCTTGATGCCGTGATCGATGTCGTCGGCGTTGCCGTTCTGCAGGAAGAGATTGAGCGGCACCATGCGGCGCTCGATATACACATGCCGGATGACGAGCTTGTCGCCTTCGTATTCGATCATCGAAGGCGCTTCTTTCTCCAGCTCGCGAATGAGCGCATCGTCGAGACGCCCGACCGGCAGCGCGACGCTCGAATACTCGAGCGTATCGGCCATTCGGCCGAGGCGATCGTGCCGCTTCACGAGCTGATACTTGTCCTGAATCTTCTGCCGCGTGGTTTCCTTCGGCGGCGGAAACGCGTCCTTGATGAGCTTGAACACGTAAGGAAACGACGGCAGCGTGAACACGATCATCACGAGCCCCTTGATGCCGGGCGCGACGATGAACTTATCGCTCGAATGCGACAGATGATGCAGCAGGTCGCGATAGAAATCGTTCTTGCCCTGCTTCTGCAAACCGACCGATGTGTAGATCTCCGCCTTCGGCTTGCGCGGCATGATCGTGCTCAGGAACTGCACGAACGCCGACGGCACTTCCATATCGACGAGAAAGTACGAGTGCGAAAAGCTGAAGATGATGAGCACCTGCTCGCGCGACAGCAGCACGGTATCGAGCGCGAGCAGGCCGGGCTGCGTATGCCGGATCGCGATGGCGAAGGGCAGCAGCGCATCGCCGTTGATGATGCGCCCGACGACATACGCCGCCTTGTTGCGAAAGAACAGCGACGAAAGCACGTGAATCTGAAAGTTCGGCGCGGGCGTCAGATCGCCGAAAGCGTCGCGCAGCGCCTGCATCACGCAGTGCACGTCGCGCTGCAAGTCCTCGAACGGCGGCTCCAGCTGAAAGTTCGTGACGATGCGCTCGAGCGTCGCGGCGAGCCCGTCCTTCTCCGGGTAATACGCGCGGTATGTCGGCTTCGCGGCGGGCTCGTCGTTCTCGATGTACTCCGTCGAAATGGCCGGCCGCACGAAGATGAAATCGTTGTTGAAGTACGAGCGATGCAGGATCTTGCAGCACACGGAATTGAAGAACGTCTCCGCGCATTCCGGCTGACGGTGCGTGGTCAGCAAGCCGATGTAATGCAGCTTGATCTGCTGCCACACGTCGTCGTCGATATTTTCCGCGTCGTATTCGTCTTCGAGCGCCGCCACGCATTCCGCGACGCGATCGTCATACGACGCGATGCGCTCGCGCGCCAGTTGCTGCAACGCGAGCCATTCGCCGCGCTCGAAGTGGCCCTTCGCCGCGATGGCAGCGTCGCGGAACACGCGGTAATGATGCTCGAAGCCTTCGAGTATCGTCTTGGCGACATCGAAGCCGATTTGCGACGAGAGCAGCTTGGGGAAATGATTCATGTCGACCCTGCGCTTCGTGTGAAAGTCACCTCATGCCGCTTTGGGTTTGCGCACGCGCTTTTCCGCGCCCGCCGCGAGCAGCGCGCGGCCGTGCTCTTCGTATGCGGAGAGTTCGGCGAGCGTCGTGTTCAGGTCTTCGAGCTGCCGCTGAAGCACTTCGCGATGCGCCGCGATGGTGTCGACGAAAGCCTGCAGTTGCGTCGCGGTGCCGGTGGGCGAGTCGTATAGATCGAGCAGCGTGCGAATTTCCGACAGCGTGAAGCCGAGCCGCTTGCCGCGCAGCGTGAGCTTGAGCCGCGTGCGATCGCGCGCCGAATACACGCGCCGCAAGCCGTTCGAACCTTCGCGTTTCGGCGCGAGCAGGCCCTGATCCTCGTAGAAGCGAATGGCGCGCGGCGTGATGTCGAACTCGCGCGCCAGTTCGGTGATCGTGAAATGCGTGGATTGAGTCATCGCGGGCCGGCAGCGCGAAAGCGCGCGCAACGTTAGAATGAACGTTTACGTTATCGTCAACTTGGCCAAAATGCAACGCGGCGCAAACCCGGAGGCTCGAACCGAATGAACGCACTCGAACATCAGCTCGATTATGTTTTCGCGGACGCTTTGCCTGAGCCGGGCAGCGTCAAGGAAGTGGCGTCGGGCGTGTTCTGGCTGCGCATGCCGTTGCCGTTCGCGCTCGATCACATCAACCTCTGGCTGCTCGCCGACGAGATCGACGGCGTGAAGGGCTGGACCGTCGTCGATTGCGGCATTTCGAACGACACGATCCGCGCGAACTGGGAACGCGTGTTCGACTCGGCGCTCGACGGCCTGCCGGTGCTGCGCGTGATCGTCACGCACTGCCATCCGGATCATCTGGGACTTGCCGACTGGATTTGCGCGGGCGGCGACAAACATCGCTGGAAAGTGCGCCTGTGGATGTCGCTCGGCGAATACGCGATGGGCCGCGTGATGGCCGCAGGCGACGGTTCGAACGCGGGCGGCGAGCGCGCGGCGGCGCATTTCGCGGCGCACGGCCTGACCGATGAAGCCTCGCTCGACGCATTGCGTAAGCGCGATAGCTATTACCCGACGCTGGTGCCGTCGATGCCGGCGGAGTATCGGCGTATTCGCGACGGCGATGTCATTCGCGTCGGCGCGCGAGATTGGGAGGTCGTGTCGGGCTATGGCCATTCGCCGGAGCACAGCGCGCTTCACTGCGCCGCCGACAAGCTGCTCATTTCCGGAGACATGGTGTTGCCGCGCATCTCGACGAACGTATCGGTGTTCGCGGTCGAGCCGGAAGGCAATCCGCTCGCGCTCTATCTGGAATCGCTCGGCCGTTACGAAACGATGCCCGCCGATACGCTCGCGTTGCCATCGCACGGCAAGCCGTTTCGCGGCGTCGGAACACGCATCGGGCAATTGCGCGAGCATCATCGCGCGCGGCTGGCGGAAGTGCGCGACGCATGCGCGGAAAAGCCGTGCAGCGCCGCCGATATCGTCCCCATCATGTTCAAGCGCAAGCTCGATATTCACCAGATGACGTTCGCGCTGGGCGAGGCGCTCGCGCATCTGAACCTGCTTTGGCTCGATGGAACGTTGAAACGTCAGACCGGCGATGACGGCGTGATCCGCTTCACGCCGGCCTGACTTCGCTTACTGCACGGACACGGCGCCGAAGTTGACGCGCCCGAACGGACTCACGTCATAGCCGCTGACGTTCGCGCGCGTGAGCGCGGCGGCGGTCGGATAGACGAGCGGAATCCACAGCGCCTGATCGTGGATGATCTTTTGGGCGTCGACATACGACTTCGTGCGTTTGGCGACATCGGCGGTCGACTTGCCATCGGCGATGAGCTTGTCGAGTTGCGGGTCGCAATAACGCGCGAAGTTGATGCCCGACTTCACCGCGTTGCAACTGAATAGCGGCGACATGTAGTTGTCCGGGTCGCCGTTGTCGCCGGCCCAGCCCATGAACAGCATGTCGTGCTGGCCTTGCTTGGCTTCCTTGATGAGCTCGCCCCACTCGATCACCTTGACCTGCGCCTTCACGCCGATCTTCGCAAGGTCGGCTTGCAGCAGTTCCGCGCCCGCCTTCGGATTCGGATTCAGCACGCTGCCGTTCGGGCGCACCCAGATCGTCGTGTCGAAACCATTCGGAAAGCCCGCGTCGGCGAGCAGCTTCTTCGCATCCGCCGACGAGTACTTGTACGCCGCGATGTTCTTGTCGTAGCTCCACGTATTAGGCGGATACGGATTCACCGCGGCCGTGCCCGTGTTGTCGAACACGGTCTTCATGTAGGTCGTACGATCGAACGCCATGTTGATCGCCTGACGCACCTTCGGATTGTCGAGCGGCTTCTTCTGCGTGTTGAGCGCCACAAACGCCGTCATGAACGCGGGCGCTTCGCTCACTTTCAGCGCCTTGTCCTTCTTCGCGTCGATGACGTCCTGCGGCTTCGGCGACAGCGCGATCTGGCATTCGCCCGCCTTGATCTTCTGCGCGCGCACGGCGGCATCGGGCGTGATCGCGTAGATCAGCCGGTCGACCTTCGGCTTCGTGCCCCAGTACGACGGATTCACGTCGTAACGGATGATCGAATCCTTCGTATAGCTCTTCAGCACGAACGGGCCGGTGCCGATCGGCTTGCTGTTCAGATCGGTCTGCTGGTTCGCCTTGAGCAGCTTGTCCGCATATTCGGATGAATAGATCGATGCGAAGCCCATCGTGAGAATCGGCACGAAGGTCGCGTTCGGCTCGTTGAGCTCGAATTTCACGGTGCGATCATCGACTTTCGATACGGCCTTGATGAGCTTCACGAGACCCATCGACTGCGCGTGCGGAAAGCCGCTCGCGCCCGCGACCTTGTGCCAGGGATTGTCGTCGGACAGCATGCGCGAGAACGTGAAGACGACGTCGTCGGCATCGAGCGCGCGCGTCGGCTTGAAGTAATCGGTCGTCTGAAATTGCACATTCGGCCGAAGATGGAACGTGTACGTGAGGCCATCGCTGCTCACATCCCACTTTTCCGCGAGAGAGGGCACGACTTTCTTCGCGGCTTCATCGTAAGAGACGAGCGTGTTGAAGACGACATCCGCCGAAGCATTGGTCGTCACGAGCGAATTGAACTGCACGACATCGAAGCCGTCCGGGCTTGATTCGGTGCAGACGGTGAGCGGCTTGGACATCGCGAGCGTCGGCGCGGCGAGGAGCGCCATCGCGGCGGCGACGGCGAAGAAATTCAGGCGCATGAGATCTCCCGTGATCTTCATTTTTTGTATATGGATGAGCGTGGCGCGCAGCAAGCGATGCGCCCGGCGCGGCCAGATTACCCAATGGATTCGCCCGCGACAACGATCCGTTCGGCATACGCATATGCGCGGCTTGCCGAAACGGGACGCATCGGGCTAAACTTGCGCGTCTTTGGGGAGTAGCCTTCCTTCGTGAGCGAAGGAGAACGCGTCAACATCCTCGGCTCTGCTGCCGTGGCGCGTTCGACCGGAACGGTTTGGCGAGACCATCGATGCGCTATGTCGTTCTTGGTCGGACGGCGCGTGGCGCATCGTGGTTCGCTTGACGTCCGGCCGTGGAATCATCGTGTCCCCACAACTAAAACATCTCCGTCTTCCGCGCACGCTTGCGCACCCATCGCATATTTCGATGCGAGGTGCCGCATGACGATGCTCTTCCTCGAACTCGCGCTGATGCTCGCGATCATCCTGATCGCGTCGGAGCTTTTCACGAATGCGCTCGAACATCTCGGCGAGCGGCTCGGCATTTCCGAAGGCGTGACCGGATCGCTGTTCGCGGCTGTCGGCACGGCGCTGCCGGAAACGACGGTGCCGATCATCGCGCTGCTCGGCGGCACCACGAGCCGCGCGGTCAACGAAGAGATCGGCGTGGGCGCGATTCTCGGCGCGCCGCTCATGCTCGCGACGCTTTCGACCTGCCTCATGACGTTCGCGATCCTCAAGTCGCGCGGCTTGCGCGGACGCATCGTGCCCGAGCGCAGCGGCTTCGTGCGCGATCTCAACTTCTTTTTGTTCGCGTTCCTGATCGCGTGCGCGGCGATGTTCGTGCCGCATCACGCGTGGCAGGTGCGCGCGCTGTTCGCGGCCGGGCTCGTCGCGCTCTATGTCATCTATGTGATTGCGACGTTCAGGGCTTCGGCGAAGCTCGTCGAAGGCGGCCACGGAACGGAAGCGCCCGAGGCGTTGTTCGCATCGCGGATCGGGCTGAAGACGTCCGTCGGCACGATCATGCTGCAGTTTCTCGTCGGCATCGTGCTGCTCGTAGGCGGCGCGAAAGGCTTCATTCACGGCGTCGAAGGCGTGTCGCACGCGCTGGGCATTTCGCCGCTGCTGCTGTCGCTCATCATCATTCCGATTGCGACCGAACTGCCGGAAAAGGTGAACAGCATTCTCTGGGCGCGCCGAGGGAAGGACACGCTCGCGTTCGGCAACATCACCGGCGCGATGGTGTTTCAAGGGACGTTGCTGCCGGCGATCGGCATCATGCTGACGCCGTGGGAGCCGCGCGTCGAAGTGCTGACAGGCGTGCTCATCACGCTCGCGGCGGCGGCGTGGCTGCGGATCAACGCGAAGGCAGGCGGCGTCGTGCTCTGGGCACTGCTCGGCAACGGCGTGCTGTACGTGGCATATCTCGCGCTGACGCTGGGACGTTGACGGCGCGGGCGCGCGCAAATAAGAATGCCCGCCGAAGCGGGCATCAAGAGCGAAGCAGCGCGCCCGGATTCAGCGCGTCGTTCTTGTTGTTCTTAGAAGGGTTATCGGCGCGGTCGAAAGAAACTTTAGAACCTTTTCGAGCCGATGAAGCGCCGATGCCCGCTCCGGCAGGACGACCGTTTCGCGCGTATGCTTTTCGATCCGTCCATTTCGCATCGGAGCAGACATGCAGACACGCAGCATCGGCACATCGGAAGTGAAAGTCGCGCCGCTCGTCTTCGGCGGCAACGTGTTCGGCTGGACCGCCGACGAGCGCACGTCGTTCTCGATCCTCGACGCGTTCGTCGATCACGGCCTGAATTTCATCGACACCGCGGACGTCTATTCCGCCTGGGTCGACGGCCATCAGGGCGGCGAATCCGAGACGATCATCGGCAAATGGTTCAAGGAAAGCGGCAAGCGCCATCAAGTCGTGCTCGCGACGAAAGTCGGCAAGCTCTCGACGCGCCCGGGCCTTTCGGCGGCGAACATCGCGGCAGCCGTCGACGATTCGCTGCGGCGTCTCAAAACCGATTACATCGACGTCTACTTCTCCCATTACGACGACGAGGACACGCCGCTCGCCGAAACGCTCGACGCGTATCAGAAGCTCATCAAGGCGGGCAAGGTGAGGGTGATCGGCGCGTCGAACTATACCGGCGAGCGGGTCGAAGAGGCGCTCAGAATCGCGAAGGATTCGGGTCTGCCGGCCTATCAGATTCTTCAGCCCGAATACAACCTTTACGACCGCGAAGGCTACGAGACCGGCCTGGAGCCGGTGGCGCGCCAGCACGAACTCGCTGTCGTGCCTTATTACGCGTTGGCGAGCGGCTTTCTGTCGGGAAAATATCGCTCGAAGGAAGACACGCGAAACAGGGCGCGCGGCTCTCGCGTCGAAAAATATCTCGATGCGCGCGGCCTGAGGATTCTCGCCGCGCTCGACGAAGTCGCCAATCGCAACGACACGACGCCCGCGACGGTCGCGCTCGCTTGGCTGATCGCGCGTCCGGGCGTGACGGCGCCGATTGCGAGCGCCACGTCCGTCGCGCAACTGGAAAGCCTCGCCGCCGCGACGCGCCTGCCGCTCGCCGCCGACGACCTCCATCTGCTCGACGAAGCCAGCGCGTGGCAGAAATAAATCTGTTGCATCAATGAGTTGGATGGCTCGCGATGGTTGGCAGCGGCGCGGTGTTCTGGTAACATCGCGCCCGAATCGAGAAATGTGCCCGATTTTCCTGCCTTCGCTGCTGAGAATGACAACGTCAACAAGCAGCGGCGAACGGCTCCGAAACGCGCCTTCGTGTGGTTCCTTCGAAAGCGCATGCCGCTTGCGCGGCTGAATCTCAACGCTCTCTTTTCCGGCCTCCGTGGCCGCTTTGCTCGTGTCCGCCGCCGTTTCGCGTCCGGCGGACGATCGGAGTGCCGGGGCGCGGTTTCAATCGCCGCGCGCTTGAAATACGTTTAGCAAACCAGGATTTACATGACCACTATCGTCCTCAAAGAAAACGAGCCGTTCGATGTCGCGATTCGCCGTTTCCGTCGCACCATCGAGCGCAATGGCCTGATCGCCGAACTGCGTGAACGCCAGTCGTACGAAAAGCCGACCACCGAGCGCAAGCGCAAGAAGGCTGCTGCCGTCGCGCGTCTGCGCAAGCGCCTGCGCAGCCAGATGCTGCCGAAGAAGATGCACTAAGCGTCTCGTTCGGGCGGGAATCTCCGGATTCCCGTCTGGAACGGCAAACGGCGGTGCGACCTGTAAGGGCGCACCGCCGTTTCGTTTTCAGGCTGTCGCGTTTAGACGAACGCTTTCAGACGAACGCGTGACGCTTGCCGAGGGCCGCGAGCAATTCCGGCCATTCGTCGATATCGGCGTAATCGTGAACTTCTTCCAGTTCGATCAGTAGATCGATGACGTTCGGATCGTACGCATTCACGTTCGATGCGTAGAGCGCGCGCAGCAGCTTGCCGTCACGCGCATGCCGATAGTACGAAATGCCGACGCCTTCCAGCTCCGGCTCGTAAAGATCGTCGCGCACGAGCGAGCCGATCGCACACTTGCGGCCCTCCGGACTGCGCAGCCGGCACGACCCGTTGTCGTCTTCCGATACCGCGCGCTGCGTCAGCAAGTGCTCACTGACGCGCTCGTAAATGTCCTTCGGGCTCAACATCGTAATGGGGCTCAACATCACAACACCTGCAATTCACGCGGCCGTTTTAAGAAGTTCGGCGGACAGCCCGAACTGACGCGCGATCGATGCCAGCCGTTCGCGCCATTCCCATCTGCCGAAGACGTCGTGGACGTTCTGCAGACACGAAAGCAACTCGACAGTGTTGGGATCGAACACATTGATGCGTGCACGCAGAAGGGCGCGCTTGAGCGCCGCGACGCCGGCATCCATGTACGCGGGCACGTGCTCGGGCGGCTTCGCAATGAAGCGGATCGGCACGCCTTCCATCGCGGACACATAGTCGCGCGGCTTGATGAAGCGTCCGACAGGACAGCCGCCGCAGTACCCCCGATAGGCGCCGCCGCCGTGCGGCAACAAAGCCGCTTGCCCCTGTCCGAAAAGATGCTGGACCGCGCTGTTGAAAATCTCCTGATGAGTCAGGAAGTTCAGGCTTTTCATGATCTTCTCCCCTGCGCCCCTGCGCAGCGGCCATACGTTCAAGTATTCGAGAACCTCACCTGCCTACCGGCGGCCGCGTCGTCGTGAAAATGCTCAACACGAATGACGCTTGCCGCCTGCACCCTGCATCTCGCACGGCGGTCTTCCCGGTCTGGGGCGTAGTGCCGCGCACTCAGTGAACGGTCCGTACACCGCTGTTATAGCGGTTCAGCCCGGTAAAAAGGTGCGCCACCGCACGCGAGGACGCCATTTTTACACGGCGCGTACGTTCGTGCAGTGCGGAAAACCCGGCACAAAGCCTTGCAGTTCGGGGAATTGCGCGTGCTTCACTGCAAAAAAATTGCCTTCTATAAGGATTTACCCGTATGCGCGCATTTTGCGCTCACGGATGTTGTCGAAAAGCAAAAAATCTCCGCATAGGAATACGCTCAATCTGCCGACCCGGTCGCAACCTTTCGCCGTGTTTTAGGCTTTCTGCGCGACAGGCAATCGGCGGCGTGATCGTTGACCATGCCGGTCGCCTGCATGAAGGCATAGCAAATGGTCGTGCCGACGAATTTGCAGCCGTACTTCTTGAGTGCCTTGCTCAATGCATCGGATTCGGGTGTCGAGGCGGGCGGGGGATGCTCTGCGTCGCGCGGCGTGTCGATGCTCTTACCGCCGACGAACGACCACACGAAGTCCGCGAACGAGCCGTGTTCCTCCTGGATCTGCTTGACGGCGCGCGCGTTGAGCACCGCGGACGCGATCTTCGCCCGGTTACGCACGATGCGCGCGTCCAGCACGATCCGCTCGATGTCCTTCTCGGTGAAGCGCGCCACCTTGTCGATGTCGAAGCCCGCGAAAAGCACGCGATAGCCTTCGCGCTTGTTGAGAATCGTCGACCAGGACAGGCCCGCCTGCGCGCCTTCGAGCACCAGCATCTCGAACAGATGCTGATCGTCGTGCGACGGGACGCCCCATTCTTCGTCGTGGTACTGGATCATTGCATCGGTCGTGGCCCAGGCGCAGCGGGTGTGATCGGTGTCTGCCATTGCGAGTCCTCATCATTTTCGAATCGCGTCAGCATAGCGGAACGGCGGCGCCGCGCCATCTATGCCATCCGGCTAATTGGCGCGCGTCGCGGCCACCGGTAAGCTTGCGCACATGACTACTTTTTCGACTTCGGCATCTGATGGCTTCCTGCTCGGCATCGACGGCGGCGGAAGCGGCACGCGCGTCATTCTCGCCGACGTGCGCGGCAACGAACTGGCGCGCGCGAGCGGCGGACCTTCGGGCCTCGGGCTCGGCGTCGAGCGCGCGTGGCAATCGATCGGCGATGCGTGCCGGCGCGCGTTCGACGCCGCCGCGCGGCCCTTCGACTGGCGCGATTGCGCGCTCGGCTGCGGACTCGCGGGCGTGAACAACGCGGACTGGCTAGCGGCGTTTCTCGGCGCGGCGCCGGACGTGCGCGCGCTGAGCGTCGAAAGCGACGCCTATACGACGGTGCTCGGCGCGCACGGCGGCGAATCCGGCGTGATCGTCGCGCTCGGCACGGGCAGCATCGCGGCGTCGCTGGATGATGCGGGTGCATGCCATATCGCGGGCGGCTACGGTTTCCCTAGCGGCGATGAAGCCAGCGGCGCGTGGCTCGGTTTGCGCGCCGTGGTTCATCTTCAGCGCGTGCTCGACGGCCGCGCACCGGAAGACGCGTGGTCGCGAGCCTTGCTCGCCAAAACCGGCGCGAAGGATCGCGACAGTCTCGTCGTCTGGCTTTGCGCCGCGAATCAGACCGCATACGCGACGCTCGCGCCGACAGTGTTCGAGTTTCACGATCATCCGGTCGCAGCGCGGCTGCTCAAGCGCGCGGCTCTCGAGATAGAGCGTCTGGTTGGGGCGCTCGATCCCGCGAGCGCGCTGCCCGTCGCGTTGTGCGGCGGACTCGCCGCGCCTTACGAGCCGTTCGTGCCGGAGGCGCTGCGCGGACGCGTGCGCGCGCCACTGGCCGATTCGGCGGCGGGCGCGCTCGAACTGGCGCGCCGCGCGGCATTCCCGGTTGCCGGCAATCCGGCGCGATAAAATAGCGCCCTTCGCGGCACCACAAAGGCAGTCATGTACTCGGTCATCGCTACTGATCTCGACGGTACGCTTCTGAACAGCGACCACCAGCTCGATCCCTTCACCGCCGAAACCGTGCGCACGCTGGCGGCGCGCGGCGTACCCATCATCATCGCGACGGGGCGGCATTATCGCGACGTCGCCGGTATCCGCAATGTGCTCGGCGTGGACGCCTACCTCATCACGTCCAATGGCGCGCGCGTGCATGCACCCGGCGATCAGCGCATCTACTCGCGCGATCTCGATCCCGCCGCCGTGCGCCGTCTCGTGCAGCCGGACCTCGCCGGCAGCGAACGCGTCATCGTCAATCTGTTCGCGGACGACGCGTGGCTCATTGACCGTCATGCGCCCGAACTGCTGGTCTTTCACCAGGATTCGGGCTTCAAGTATGAGGTGATGGATCTGCGCGAGCATGACGGCGAGAACATCGCGAAAGTGCTTTATATCGGCGATCCGGAGGATCTGAAGCAAACCGCCGCGAATCTGGAACGCGAGTTCGGCGATTCGCTGTACGTCACGTATTCCCTGCCGGATTGCCTGGAAGTGATGACGTCGGACGTATCGAAGGGGCGCGCGCTGCGTTTCGTGCTGGAGCGGCTGGATATCGATACCGCGCAGTGCGTCGCGTTCGGCGACAACATGAACGATATCGATCTGCTCGAAACCGCCGGGCATCCGTTCATGATGAACAACGCGAATCCCGATCTCATCAAGCGTCTGCCGAACGTGCCGCGCATCGGATACAACTTCGAGGCGGGCGTCGCGCATCAACTGCGCAAGCTGTTCGGCATTCGCGACGAACTGGCGTCGCCGGGACAGACGCCCGACTGAGCCGCGTCATGACGGGCCGCCGGTGTGCGCCGGCGGCCCGTGTTCTTATCCACGATGGCCCCAATTGTTGCCATAGCCGCCGTGGTTCCAGCCCGCGCGGTTATAGCGTCCGTAATCGCGGTTGTCATGCCAGCGGGGCGCTTCATGGCGATAGTACGGCGCGCGGTACGCGGGCACCGCCGGGCGCACATACACCGGAGCCGGCGCCACGTAGGCCGGCGCGCCGAGCGAGACGCCGATGTGCAGATCGTTGTGAGCCTGAGCCGCTCCGACTGCACCGATAGCAAGGCCGGTCGCGACGAGCAAGTGGGTGACGATGCGCTTCATTGTGCTTCTCCTTTGAGGCGACGTGTGTCGCATGAGTCCAATTTAAGCGTCCGCCGTCTTACATGCTTCGAGGACTTGTTACGGTGTGCAAGGACGGCGTAAGGGATGAAGCGCGCGATCAGGAAATCGTTGACTAGCCGAGAGCCTTGTCTGGCGCGCCTTTCACGCGGGGTTCGATTTCATTTCGATCGAATTGACCGACATTCATAAGCAGGCTGCGTAATTCGGCATTACATTTGTCGCGCTCGTTTAATCTTTCGCGTGCGCTTCGGGCCGCAAAAACGACAACGGGCGCATGTCGCGCCCGTTTTGCTTACCGCCGATATGTGCCGCTAAGGCTTACTTCTGACGCGTCAACGTCGGATAAAGCACGCCCGCGATAATCGCACCGACGATCGGCGCGATCCAGAAGAGCCACAACTGATCGAGCGCCCAGCCGCCGACGAAGAACGCCTGGCTCGACGAGCGCGCCGGATTCACCGACGTATTCGTGACCGGAATCGAGATCAGGTGGATGAGCGTCAGGCACAGACCGATGGCGAGCGGCGCGAAGCCTTTCGGCGCGCGGTCGTCCGTGGCGCCGAGGATCACGAAAAGGAAGAAGAACGTCATCGCGACTTCGCAGACGAGCGCTGCCGTCATCGAGAAATGGCCCGGCGAGTGCTCGCCGAAGCCGTTCGCGGCGAACGCGCTCGAAGCGAAATCGAAGCTCGGATTGCCCGTCGCGATGAGATAGATGACCCATGCGCCGAGCGTCGCGCCGATCACCTGTGCGGCGATGTACGGCACGAGGTCGCGTACCGGGAAGCGGCCCGCCGTCGCGAGACCGATGCTCACCGCCGGATTCAGGTGGCAGCCGGAAACGTGACCGATGGCGTAGGCCATCGTCAGCACGGTGAGACCGAATGCCAGCGAAACGCCGGCGAATCCGATGCCGAGTTGAGGAAAGGCCGCGGCGAGCACGGCGCTTCCGCAACCGCCCAGCACGAGCCAAAAAGTACCGAAAAGTTCAGCGCCGAGACGCTTCGACAAATGCATGATCCTGCCTTCGTGAAAAAGAAAAAGCCGTTGATTTCAAACAAGAACGCGTGTCGTGCTTGCGCAGCGGAGTGTAAGCGCGACGTCTTTCGCGGACTGTCAAAAATGGTTGATCGGCTCTTAATTCACGGGCATCGGATCGAATCTTCGGATTGTTCCTTATCGGGAAATGCAACGACACGCGCAATTGAACACGCGCGCGTGGCGCGGACAAAAAAATGCCGCCCGGCAGGCGGGCGGCATCGGTGCAACTCGAGGTGAAAGAAGACTTATCAGCCCACCGCAACCTGGCGCAGCATCGGGCGCTTGGCGGCCTGAAGCATCGCCGTATAGCTTTCGACGTAGTTCTGCGCCATCGTGTGCGCACTGAAGCGGCGCTCGAACTGCGCGCGAATTTCCGTGCGCGAGAGTTCGTCGAGACGTTGCAGCGCGCCGACCGCGCCTTGCACGTCCTCGCAGATGAAGCCCGTCACGCCGTGATCGATGACTTCCGGCACCGAACCGCGATTGAACGCGATCACCGGCGTGCCGCACGCCATCGCTTCGATCATCACGAGGCCAAAAGGCTCGTTCCAGTCGATCGGAAAGAGCAGCGCCTTCGCGCCCGACAGAAATTCCGGCTTCTGCGCTTCATTGATCTCGCCGATGAACTCCACATGCGCCTGCGACAGCAGCGGTTCGATCGTCGACTTGAAATATTCCTGATCGACCTTGTCGACCTTGGCGGCGATCTTCAGCGGCAAACCGCTCTGCGCCGCGATCTTGATCGCGAGGTCGGCACGCTTTTCCGGGCAGATGCGGCCGAGGAACGCCAGATATTCAGGCTTCTTCGCCGGCTGCGGCGTTAGCAAGTCATTCGGCAGGCCGTGATAAACGGTGTTCAGCCAGTTCGCTTGCGGCAGCGGACCGCGCTGATTGTCCGAGATCGAAATGACGTTCGCCTTCGTGAACGTGTTAAAGATCGGTTGCAGTTCCGGCAGGTCCAGACGGCCGTGCAGCGTCGTCACGAACGGCGTGTCCATCTGCGTGAACAGCGGGAACGGCATGTAGTCGAGGTGAAAGTGCAGCACGTCGAACTCGTGCGCGCGCTGGCGGACGGTTTCGAGCAGCAGCATGTGCGGCGCGAGGGCGTCGCGCACGGTCGGGTCGAGACGCAGCGCGCGCGGCCACACCGGCTCGAGCGTCGCCTTGGTTTGCGAATCGCCGCTTGCGAACAAGGTTACATCGTGGCCGAGCTCGACGAGCGCATCGGTCAGATATGACACGACGCGTTCAGTGCCGCCGTAAAACTTCGGAGGGACTGCTTCGTGCAACGGTGCAATTTGTGCGATTCGCATAACGTGACTCTCCATGTAGGTGAGGCATTGCAGTCACGCTCCGGTCGAGCGCTCAACACATGCCATTCGGGCGGGCCGCGTGTGATGTGACGCCGCCCGAGATCGCCCGGACATGAAGAAAACATCGCGACCGGGTTATCCCTTACTGCTCATTATCGGGATCGAGGGCGGCATTACACGTCATTTTTCAATCGCTTATCGTTGTTACAGCGCGAAACATGTGCTGTTACGAAGTCAGAAATTGCACCGATGTAGACGAGAAGGACGCATCTGACGCGTGAAACACGCCGCGAGGCCATTTAGCAAGTGGCGGTCCCGCGCCGCGGGGAGGGCTGCGGAATGAAAGCGGCATGTTTCACGCGCTTCGACCATAAAGTCAGACGAATAGGTGCCGATAATTCATATCTGCCGATCGGCAATGGAAACGGTCGCGCTGTAAGAATTTTTCCGACACGAATCTTCGCGAAACTCCGTCGCTGCGTCGGATGTTTTATCCGACAGGCGCGGGCGCGGGCATCGGCGACAATCGAATCGAATACAAGACAACGCGGGCGGGCCGCGTTCGCATGTCCATTGCGAGCGCGAGCAAACGATCAACCCGCCGGGCCTGACCAGCCACGCATCGATTCGGGGTAGAGAATGACGACCAGCCATACGAGTACGCTCGCGGAAATCCACGAGGTGAATCTGTCGTACTTGCTCCTCGCAAAGCGGCTTCTTCAGGAAGACCGCGTTTCGGCGATGTACCGCCTCGGCCTGTCCGAGCAGGTCGCGCAGGTGCTGACTTCGCTGTCGCTCGCGCAGGCCGTGAAAGTGGCGTCGTCGAGCCATGTGCTGTGCCGCTTTCGTTTCGACGACCACGCGATCCTCGCCTCGCTCGCCGACAAGGACAAGAACGCGGCGATCGCGCACGCTCACGCGTCGATTCTTCTCGCCGACAGTCCCGTCGAGCAGATCGGCTGAGCGCGAACGCCGATGGCGACGAAAAGCGTGCTCGCGGAAGTCCGCGAAATAACTCTGGCGATCGAACTCGTCGAGCTGGGCGCGCGGCTGCAATTGCTCGAAGCCGAAACGAGCCTGTCGCGCGACCGTCTCATCAAGCTCTACAAGGAGCTGAAGGGCGTTTCGCCGCCCAAGGGCATGTTGCCGTTCTCGACCGACTGGTTCATGACGTGGCAGCCGAACATCCATTCGTCGCTGTTTCACGGCATCTATCGCTTCATGGCCGACAACGACAAGAACCAGCCGACGATCCAGGCGATCGTCAAAAGCTACCGCCTCTATCTGGAACACGCGGCGCTCTACGGCGACGAGCCGGTGCTGTCGCTCACGCGCGCGTGGACACTCGTGCGCTACTTCGAGTCCGGCATGCTGCAAACGAACGCGTGCACGCGTTGCGGCGGACGTTTCGTCGCGCACGCCTACGAACTGCGCGCGGGTTACGTGTGCGGCCTGTGTCAGCCGCCGTCGCGCGCGGGCAAGACGCGCAAGGCCGCGTTGCCGCACGGTGCGGGCGAACGCGCGCCACGCATCGCGGCCTGACGCCGCAGCCCTTTTGCGGCGCGGGTTTTACCGTTTGCCGCCGCTCCGGACTTGCCCCCAAAGTTTTCCAGTCGAGTGCCGTAAACCACTTAACGGCGGTCTTACCGCATCGAAACGTGAGGACTCGACTGTGCTGATTTTCATTGGATCGCTCGTGACATTGCTGTCCGTTTTCGGCGGCTATGCCATCGAAGGCGGCCACCTTGGCGCGCTCATGCAGCCGGTCGAAATTCTGATGATCGCGGGTGCGGGCATCGGCGCGTTCATCCTCGGCAACAACGTCAAGACCATCAAGGCGACGATTCAGGTTTTGCCGACGCTCTTCAAGGGCGCGAAGTACGACAAGAGCATGTATATGGAGCTGATGGGTCTGCTCTACGTGCTGCTCGCCAAGGCGCGCAAGGAAGGCACGCTCGCGCTCGAAGCGGATATCGAAGATCCGTCGAAGAGCCCGGTCTTCAGCCAGTACCCGAAGATTCTCGCGGACCATCACATCGTCGAATTCCTGACGGATTATCTGCGTCTCATGGTGAGCGGCAACATGAACGCGTTCGAAATCGAAAGCCTCATGGACGAGGAGATCGAGACGCATCACGTCGAAGGCGAAGCGCCCGCGCACGCGCTCACCAAGGTCGGCGACGCGATGCCCGCGTTCGGCATCGTCGCGGCGGTGATGGGCGTCGTGCACACGATGGCCTCCGCCGATCAGCCGCCCGCGATTCTCGGCGAGATGATCGCGCAGGCGCTCGTCGGCACCTTCCTCGGCATTCTGCTTTCGTATGGCTTCATCGGCCCGCTCGCCAATGTGGCGGAGCAGCGCGTCGCGGAGCAGACCAAGATGTTCCAGTGCATCAAGGTGACGATTCTCGCGAGCCTGAACGGCTACGCGCCCGCGATCGCGGTGGAGTTCGGCCGCAAGGTGCTGTTCTCGACGGAACGCCCGTCGTTCTCCGAACTGGAAGAACACGTGCGCCGGGTCAAGTCGAAGTGACGCCTGACCCAACCTTCGCATCAGCCGAGATACAGCGATGAGCAACGATAACGATCGCCCGATATTCATCAAGCGCGTCGTCGCGGGCAAGAAGGGCCATCACGGCGGCGCGTGGAAACTCGCCTACGCGGACTTCATGACCGCGATGATGGCGTTCTTCCTCTTGATGTGGCTGCTTTCGTCGACTTCGCCCGTGCAGCGGCGCGGCATCGCCGAATACTTCCAGATGCCGCTCAAGGCCGCGATGGTCGGCGGCAAGACCGTCGGCATGGACAACAGCATCATCACCGGCGGCGGGCGCGACATCTCCAGCATCGAGGCGGGCGCGGCGCGGCGCAGCGACGGCAGCACGCAGCTCGCGCAGCGCGCTTCGTCCGACACCGACGAAGAACTGCTCAAGGCCGCGCAAGGCGAACTCGAACGGCGCGAGCAGGTGCGCCTGCACGACCTTCAGGTGAAGCTGATGGCCGCGATCGAAGCCAATCCGACGCTGCGCCAGTTCAAGCAGCAGATCCGCATCGAATCGACGCAGCAGGGCTTGCGCATCGAGATCGTCGATACGCAGAAGCGCCCGATGTTCGCGCTCTCCAGCAACGCCGTGCAGCCGTACATGCGCGACATCCTGCGCGAGATCGGCCGGTCTTTGAACGACGTGCCGAACCGCATCGTCGTGCAGGGCCACACCGACGCCGTGAAGTACGCGGGCGGCGACAAGGGATACAGCAACTGGGAACTCTCGGCGGATCGCGCGAACGCGTCGCGGCGCGAGCTGGTCGCGGGCGGCATGGACGAAGCGAAGGTGATGCGCGTGCTCGGACTCGCATCGACGCAAAACCTCAACAAGAAGGATCCGCTCGATCCGGAGAACCGGCGCATCAGCGTGATCGTGCTCAATCGCAAAACGGAAATGTCGATGCTGCGCGACGACGGCTCCGGCGGCGCGACGCTCGACAACGGCACGGACGCGAACGGCAATCCGTCGACGGCGCTCGGCCAGCTCATTCCCGGCATCGCGGCGAAACCTGCCGCGAACTGAGCAAATACCTCGAAAAGACGCTCAAGTGTCGACACGTTTCGACCGTCATCACGGCAAGAGACAAACATGATCAAGAACATTCTGGCAATCGACGATTCCGCCGCGATGCGGCAAATCCTCTCGGCGACGCTGGCGACGGCGGGTTACGAAGTGACCGTCGCGTCGGACGGCGACGAAGGGCTGGAGTGGGCGCTCGCGGAGCACTTCGATCTCGTTCTGACCGACCAGCACATGCCGGGCAGAAGCGGGCTCGATCTGATCGCGGCGCTGCGCGGCAATCCCGCGTATCGGGCCACGCCGATTCTCGTGCTGACGACCGAGGGCGGCGAGCCGTTCAAGGACGCGGCGCGCTCGGCGGGCGCGACAGGCTGGATCGAGAAGCCGCTCGATCCGGATCTGCTGACCGAACTGGTCGCCGCGCTCTCGGAAGACACGCAGCACTAAAGCCGAAGCACAAGACAACCCGCGCACGCACGCGCCGATGGTGACTCAAGCATGACACTCGACATTACCCAGTTCTATCAAACCTTCTTCGACGAAGCGGACGAACTGCTCGCGCAGATGGAGCAACTGCTGCTCGTTCTGGACATCGCGAATCCCGATCCGGAAGACCTCGCGGCGATCTTTCGCGCGGCGCATTCGATCAAGGGCGGCGCGGCGACGTTCGGCTTCACCGCGCTCACCGAAACGACGCACATCCTCGAATCGCTGCTGGACCGCGCGCGCAATAACGAGCTCGTCCTGCGCCGCGACATGATCGACACGTTCCTCGCGACGAAGGACGTGCTCTCGGATCAGCTCGCCGCGTATCGCGCGAGCGCCGAGCCGGATGCGGCCGCCGCAGCCGCGATCTGCGCGAAGCTGGAGCGCCTGAAGAACGAAACGGCCGATGCAGCCGCGCCGTCGGCGAAGCACGAAGCGACGCCCGCGCCTGTCTCAGTGCCCGCTCCCGCCGCGCCGGCCTACGACGGCCCGAACGCCGCGCCCGCGCATGTGCTGGAACAGGCGATCGACGCGATCGAAGACGACGGCAACTGGGACGGCGCGTTCGAACTGGCCGATGGCGCGAACGCAGGAACCACGAATGCGGGAACCGCTGCCGGCGCGCCGGCGGCGGAAGCTGGACCCCACCTGAAAATTACGCTACGGGGGGTGGGCGAGAAGGACCTGGCGACTCTGATCGAGGAGCTGGGGAATCTGGGAAGCATCGTCGGAGAAAACAAGACGGACGCCGAGTACGTGGTTTGGCTCGACTCGGACGTCCCCGCCGACGATATCGTCGCCGTGTGCTGCTTCGTGATCGACGAGAAGCAGATCGCGATCGGCCGTGGCGACGCGGCGGCGCAGTCCGCCGAAGCAACGCAGCAAGCAGAAGAAGCAGCACGCACGCTACGGGAAGAGCCGAAGCAATCGCAGGCGCCCGACGCGCCCGCATCCGCGGCCGGCAAGGAAGCACCAAAAGAAGAAGCGGCGACGGCGGCGGGTTCGAAAGACCCGTCCGTCGTCCAGCCGTCCAAAGCAGCCGCGAGCGATGCCGACAAGAAGGCGCGCCCGCAGGCGGCGGCATCGGCGGAAGGCAGCTCGATTCGCGTCGGCGTCGAAAAGGTCGATCAGCTCATCAATCTGGTCGGCGAACTCGTCATCACGCAGGCGATGCTCGCGGAAACCACGAGCACGTTCGATCCCGCGCTGCACGACCGTCTTTTCAACGGCATGGCGCAGCTCGAACGCAACGCGCGCGATCTGCAAGAGGCCGTCATGTCCATCCGCATGATGCCGATGGATTACGTTTTCAGCCGCTTCCCGCGCCTCGTGCGCGACATCGCCGGCAAGCTCGGCAAGGAAGTGGAACTCGTCACGTTCGGTCAGGCTACCGAACTCGACAAGAGCCTGATCGAACGCATCATCGATCCGCTCACGCACCTCGTGCGCAATTCGCTCGATCACGGCATCGAAACCGTGGAAGCGCGCCGCGCGGCGGGCAAGTCGACGACCGGCCAGCTCGTGCTGTCGGCGGCGCATCACGGCGGCAACATCGTCATCGAAGTGAGCGACGACGGCGCCGGCCTGCGCCGCGACAAGATTCTCGCGAAGGCGCAAAAGCAGGGCATGCAGGTCTCCGAATCGATGAGCGACGAAGAAGTCTGGCAACTCATCTTCATGCCGGGCTTCTCGACCGCCGAACAGGTCACCGACATTTCCGGCCGCGGCGTCGGCATGGACGTCGTGAAGCGCAACATCCAGTCGATGGGCGGGCATGTGGAAATCATGTCGCGCCAGGGCGCGGGCACGACGACGAAGATCGTGCTGCCGCTCACGCTCGCGATCCTCGACGGCATGTCGGTGAAGGTCGGCAACGAGATCTTCATTCTGCCGCTGAACTTCGTGATGGAGTCGCTGCAACCGGTTGCCGAAGACATCTACACGGTCGCCAACGGCGAGCGCGTGGTGCGCGTGCGCGGCGAATATCTGCCGCTCGTCGCGCTGCATCGCGTGTTCGATGTCGACGGCGCGCGCACCGAGCCTACGCAAGGCATCGTCACGATCATGCAGACGGAAGGACGCCGCTTCGCGATGCTGATCGACGAGCTCGTCGGCCAGCAGCAAGTCGTCGTAAAGAACCTCGAAACGAATTACCGCAAGGTGCACGGCATTTCCGCCGCGACCATCCTGGGCGACGGCAGCGTCGCGCTGATCGTCGACGTGGCCGCGCTCAACCGCGAATCGCGCGCGCAGCACGGCGCCCATTCTCACTGATATCGAAGGAGCCTTTTCATGGCAGACGTTCAAACGATTCATACCGCTGCGCCTTCGCGACGTGATGCGCAGCACGCCGAAGCCGCGGGGCAGGAGTTTCTCGTGTTCACGCTCGGCGCCGAGGAATACGGCATCGACATCCTGAAAGTGCAGGAGATTCGCGGCTACGACAACGTTACGCGCATCGCGAACGCGCCCGGGTTCATCAAGGGCGTGATCAATCTGCGCGGCATCATCGTGCCGATCGTCGATATGCGTATCAAGTTCAATCTGGGCCGCGTCGAGTACGACAACCAGACGGTCGTCATCATCCTGAACGTCGCGCATCGCGTGGTCGGCATGGTGGTCGACGGCGTGTCGGACGTGCTCACGCTGACGCAGGAGCAGGTGATGCCCGCGCCGGAATTCGGCGGCACGCTCGCGACGGAATACCTCACGGGCCTCGGCACGGTCGATGGCCGCATGCTGATCCTGATGGACATCGAAAAACTCATGACGAGCCGCGAGATGGAGTTGATCGACTCCGTCGCCGCATAAAGCACGCAGGGAAGAAGCCATGCTGAAGAAGTTGTCGATCCGCACGACGCTCACGCTCGTCGGCCTGTTGTTCACCGGATGCGCCGCGCTCATCGGCGTGCTCGCGCTCGTCGGCCTCAATTCCGCCGGCGCATCGCTCACGTCGCTCGCGCAGGAAGACATGGTTGCGATGCGCGCGCTCTCGGAAACGTCGTCGTATCTGCTGCGCTCGCGCGTCACGCTCGACCGCGTGCGTTCGCTCACCGAAGCGGGCAGCACGGAAGAAGCGAAGAAGGCGATCGATCGCGGCCAGTATCTGCTCGACAAGAGCAACGAGAACTGGAAGCTCTATATCGACACACCCAAGCCGACGCTGCCGAAAGAAACGCTCGACACGCTCGTCGCGCAGCGCGACGCGCTCGTGAAGACGGGCGTCGAGCCGGAGTTCGCCGCGATCCGTGCGAACGACCTGGCCGCGTATCACGCGATCGCCGACACGAAGATCAGCCCGATGTTCGTCTCGTTCGATCAGGCAGTGACGGCCGCCGTCGCCGCGCATCAGGCGCACGCGGAGGAATCGCGCGCGGGCACGGCCTCGCATATCGCGGCGCTCAACATGACGATCGGCGCGGTGCTCGCACTCGCGGTGCTGATGCTCGTCGGCACGCGCATGGCGCTCTCGAGCCTGATCGTGAAGCCGATCAACGATGCCGTCGATCACTTCGACCGCATCTCGCGCGGCGATCTCACGCAGTCCGCGCACAGCGACAGCGGCAATGAAATCGGCCGCCTGTTCGCAGGCATCGAACGCATGCGCGGCAATTTGACCGCGATGGTCGGCGCGGTGCATCGCGGCGCGGAATCGATCGATGTCGGCGCGCATGAAATCGCGAGCGGCAACACGGATCTCTCGCAGCGCACGGAAGAGCAGGCGGCGTCGCTGCAGGAAACGGCGTCGAGCATGGAAGAACTGACGAGCACGGTGAAGCAGAACGCCGACAACGCGCGCCAGGCGAGCCAGCTCGCGGTGAACGCATCGGATATCGCATCGCGCGGCGGCGAAGTGGTCGAGCAGGTCGTCGATACGATGCACGCCATTGCATCGAGCTCGAACAAGGTCGTCGACATCATCGGCGTGATCGAAGGCATCGCGTTCCAGACCAACATTCTCGCGTTGAACGCGGCCGTCGAAGCGGCGCGCGCGGGCGAGGAAGGACGCGGCTTCGCGGTCGTGGCGGGCGAAGTGCGCTCGCTCGCGCAGCGCAGCGCGGCGGCGGCGAAGGAAATCAAGACGCTGATTGGCGATTCGGCCGCGAAGGTCGACAGCGGCACGGAACTCGTCGCGCGCGCCGGTCAGACGATGGGCGAGATCGTGCAGGCGGTGCGCCGCGTGACCGACATCATGGGCGAGATCAGCGCGGCGTCGGAAGAACAGTCCGACGGCATCGAGCAGGTCAATCGCGCCGTCACGCAGATGGACAGCGTGACGCAGCAGAACGCCGCGCTCGTCGAAGAAGCGGCGGCCGCGGCGGCATCGCTCGAAGATCAGACGCGTCAACTGAAGGACGTGGTCGCGCAATGGCGTCTGGAAAGCGCGGCGCCCGTGCGTGCGAGCGCATCGACGGCGGCGGCGCGCATCAAGGCGTCGGCGCGCGTCGAGCCGTCGACGTCTTCGGTTGCCTCGGTCGTGTCGAAAGCGAAGTCCGTCGAGATGCCAAAAGTTGCGCCGGAAGCAGCCGTTAATAAGGATGTAGCGAAGGAAGCAGCGAAGGAAGCAGCGAAGGAAGCAGGAAAGGAAACCGCGAAGGCAGCAGCACCCGAAGCGCCGAAGGCCGTAAAGAAGCCGGCGAGCGTAAAGCCCGCACCGGCCCCGCGCGCGAAAGCGACGACCGCCGACGACGGCGACTGGGAAACCTTCTAACCGCACCGCAAACGAATACGGCCATGCAGGCATCGCGCATCACGATCGATAACCGGCGTTTCACCGCAGCGCACGGAAGACGCGAGTCCGCATGGTCGAGCGCGACGAACACGCCACATCGGGCGTCAGGAACGACGTCAAGGAAGCACGAGACATCATGATGGCAACGCGCAACACGCGCGTCGACTTGCCCGCCAATGTGCGCGGCACCGAAGTCGAACGCGATTTCGAATTCACGTCGGCGGACTTTGCCCGCATTCGCGAGCTGATTCATCGCCGCGCGGGCATCTCGCTGTCCGACCATAAACGCGACATGGCGTACAGCCGCCTCGCACGCCGTCTGCGCGCGTGCGGCATCGATACGTTCAAGCAGTATCTCGACCGCCTCGAAACGCACGAGGACAACGCCGAGTGGGAAGCGTTCGTCAACGCGCTGACCACGAACCTCACGGCGTTCTTCCGCGAATCGCATCACTTTCCGATTCTCGCGGACTTCGTGAAGCGCCGGCAGCAGCCGTTCTCGGTGTGGTGCTCGGCGGCATCGACGGGCGAGGAGCCGTATTCCATCGCGATGACACTCGTCGAAGCGCTCGGCGAACACGCGGCGCGCCAATGCACCGTGTTCGCGAGCGATATCGATAGCCAGGTGCTCGCGAGGGCCGAAGCGGGCGTGTACTCGCTCGATCAGGTGAAGGCGCTGTCCGTCGAACGTCTCAAGCGCTTTTTCCTGAAGGGCACCGGCTCGCACGCGGGTCTCGTCAAAGTGCGTCCCGAGTTGCGCGCGATGGTGAACTTCGGCCGCGTGAATCTGACCGAAGCGCGCTACGACGTGAAAGGCCCGTTCGACGCGATCTTCTGCCGCAACGTGATGATCTACTTCGACAAGCCGACGCAAGGGCAAGTGCTCTCGCGCTTCGAGCCTCTGATGAAGCCGGGCGCGCTGCTGTTCGCCGGACATTCGGAAAATTTCACGTATGTCTCGCAGGCATTCAGGCTGCGCGGCCAGACCGTGTACGAACTCGCGCGCGATACGAAGGTCGCGAGCGGATCGAGGCGCGCGCTCGCGGGAGAACCGGCATGAGCGGTCTGCCGATGGCGTCGAATCTCTATTTCGACAATCACTTCCAGAAGCCGGGCGTGAAGCTCCTGCCGAACGAGTTCTACATGACGAGCGAAGACATGGTGCTCGTCACCGTGCTCGGTTCGTGCGTGGCGGCATGCATCAACGATCGCACGGCGGGCATCGGCGGCATGAATCATTTCATGTTGCCCGATGACGGTTCCGACGCATCGCACGCCGCGTCGGATTCGATGCGCTACGGCGCGTACGCGATGGAAGTGCTCATCAACGAACTCATCAAGCGCGGCGGACGGCGCGAACGCTTCGAAGCGAAAGTGTTCGGCGGCGGCGCGGTGCTCGCGGGCATGACGACGATCAACATCGGCGATCGCAACTCGGAGTTCGTGCGGCGCTATCTCGCGCTGGAGAAGATTCGCATCGTCGCCGAGGACCTGCAGGGCGCGCATCCGCGCAAGGTCGCCTTCATGCCGCGCTCGGGCCAGGTGATGGTCAAGAAGCTGAAGACGGCGCATGACCCGGTCGTCGTCGAACGCGAGCAGGCGCTCGTGCAGCGCACGCCGGAAGAACGCGCGGAGCGGCTCGCGAAGGCGCGGGCGCGCGTCGAGCTGTTCCAGTCGAATGCGAAGCCGCGCGCGGAGCTGTTCACGACGAACGCGAACGCGTCGGCGTCGCGGCGTCCGCGCGTCGAGTTGTTCACGTCGCGCCTGAAGACCGTGGAGGAAGCATGAACACAGCGCAAAAGATCAAGGTGCTGTGCGTCGACGATTCGGCGCTCGTGCGCAGCCTGATGACCGAGATCATCAACTCGCAGCCCGACATGCACGTGTGCGCGACCGCGCCCGATCCGCTCGTCGCGCGCGAACTCATCAAGCTGCATAACCCGGACGTGCTCACGCTCGACGTCGAGATGCCGCGCATGGACGGCCTCGACTTCCTGGAAAAGCTGATGCGCTTGCGGCCGATGCCGGTCGTGATGGTGTCGTCGCTGACCGAGCGTGGCAACGAAATCACGCTGCGCGCGCTGGAACTCGGCGCGGTCGATTTCGTCACGAAGCCGAAAGTCGGCATCCGCGACGGCATGCTCGACTACGCGGAAAAGCTCGCGGACAAGGTGCGCGCCGCATCGCGCGCACGCGTGAAGCAGGCCGCGCATGTGGCGAGCGCGCCGGCGGGCGGCGTCGCGCACAAGCCCGCGCCGCATTTCAACAACCCGCTCGTGTCGACGGAAAAGCTCGTGATCGTCGGTGCATCGACGGGCGGAACGGAAGCGATCCGCGAAGTGCTCGTGCCGCTGCCGCCCGATGCGCCCGCGGTGCTCATCGCGCAGCACATGCCGCCGGGTTTTACGAAGTCGTTCGCGCAGCGTCTGAACGGGCTGTGCCGCATCACGGTGAAGGAAGCGGAACATGGTGAGCGCGTGCTGCCGGGCCACGCGTATATCGCGCCGGGCCACGCGCATCTGGTGCTCGCGCGAAGCGGGGCGAACTATGTCGCGCATCTGTCGGATGCGCCGCCGGTGAACCGGCATCGGCCTTCGGTCGACGTGCTGTTCCGCTCGGCGGCGCAGCACGCGGGCAAGAACGCGATAGGCGTGATCCTGACCGGCATGGGCCGCGACGGCGCCGCCGGTCTTTTGGATATGCAGCAGGCGGGCGCCCACACGCTCGCGCAGGACGAAGCGAGTTGCGTGGTGTTCGGCATGCCGCGCGAAGCGATTGCAATGGGCGGTGCGAGCGAAATCGCGCCGCTCTCTGAAATGAGCCGGCGCGTGATGGCACGGCTTGCCTCGATGGGCGAACGCGTACAGCGCGTCTGAACTTTGGATTTACGCGGCGCCGCCGCATTGAGAACACACGGGAGTAATGATGGACAAGAACATGAAGATCCTCGTCGTCGACGATTTTCCGACGATGCGCCGTATCGTGCGCAACCTGCTCAAGGAGCTGGGTTACGGCAACGTCGACGAAGCGGAAGACGGCGCGGCGGGGCTCGCGCGTCTGCGCGGAGGCGGCTTCGATTTCGTGATCACCGACTGGAACATGCCGAATCTCGACGGGCTGTCGATGCTGCAGCAGATCCGCGCGGACGCGACGCTCTCGCATCTGCCGGTGCTGATGGTGACGGCGGAATCGAAGAAGGAAAACATCATCGCGGCGGCGCAGGCGGGCGCGAACGGTTATGTGGTGAAGCCTTTCACGGCCGCCACGCTCGACGAGAAGCTCACCAAGATTCTCGAGAAGATGGCCAAAGCGGGGAGCTGATCTTGAACGATCTCACCACTGAACTGGCAGCCGCGGTTGCCGAAGCCGAAGCGGATCCGTCGAGCGATCGTATCCTCGCACGCATCGGCCAACTGACGCGCACGCTGCGCGATTCGATGCGCGAGCTCGGCCTCGACAAGCAGGTCGAAGCCGCGGCGCAAGCCGTGCCCGACGCGCGCGACCGTCTGAAATACGTCGCGACGATGACCGAGCAGGCCGCCGAGCGCGCGCTCAACGCGATCGAGCTCGCCAAGCCGATGCAGGAATCGATGCAGACCGAAGCGCAGGCGCTCGACGCGCGCTGGGCCAAATGGTACGACGCGCCGCTCGCGCAGGGCGAAGCAGGCGAATTGCTCGCGCAGACGCGCACGTTCCTGCAAAGCGTGCCCGGACGGACGCAGGCGACCAACGCGCAACTGCTCGAAATCATGCTCGCGCAGGATTTCCAGGATCTGACCGGCCAGGTCATCAAGAAGATCACGGACGTCGTGTATCTGATCGAACAGCAATTGCTCGGCGTGCTGCTCGAAAACATCGCGCCGGAGCGCCGGGAGCAGTTCGCGGCGTCGGCGGCGGCGCTGATGTCGTCGGCGGTGACGGGTAGTCCGGAGAGCTTGCTGAACGGCCCGCAGATCAATCCGGAAGGACGCAGCGACGTCGTGCAGGATCAGGAGCAGGTCGACGATCTGCTCGCGAGCCTGGGATTCTGACGCAGCCGCTTTTCCGGTTCTTTTCTGACCATCGAAGAACGCGAAGCGCATACCATTGCGCTTCGCGTTTTTGCGTTTGTGCGCTGGCGAACGTTAGGACTATTCGGCGCGGCTGGCATACTGGCGGTATTCGCGCTGAAAAATGAGGGGCGAAAAGCGGTGGCATCTGTCACTCAATCGTCAAGAACCGGGCGCAAAGATTGCGCGCGCGACCGGCAGATAACCGATAGGAGGCCCAGTGAAGGCACCGAAGCAATCCCGTCATGGGCGTTTTTTCAGCACGCTGGCGTTCGTCGCCGGCGCGCTGAGCGCAGGCGCAGCAGCGCCTGCATACGCAGTGCTCGGCGGCCAGCCGATGGACACGCCGCAAGGCGCTACCAATTCGTCGTCGACGCAGGCGGTCGCGCGTGCGGCCGTCGCGAGCGGTGCGTTGAGTACATCGTCGGCATCGACATCGAATTACACCATTCGCTCGACCACGCTCGCGAGCGGCACGGTCGTCAACGAATACCTGAGCACGGAAGGCGTCGTGTTCGGCATCGCGTGGCACGGTCCGCGCGTGCCGGATCTCGCGGGCCTGCTCGGCAGCTATTTCCCGCAATATCAACAAGGCCTGAAGGCGCAGCGCGCCGCGCGCGGCAGCCGTGGGCCGGTGAGCGTGCAGGGCTCCGGGCTCGTCGTGGATTCGGGAGGGCACATGGGTTCGTTCGCGGGCAGCGCGTACCTGCCGCAATCGTTGCCCGCCGGCGTGTCCGCCAGCGACATCCAGTAAGCGACGGGAGACTCAGTATGCATAGAACGACATTCGGCCTTCCCGCTGTTTCTTCCGCGCGCCGCGGCGGCATCGCCCGCTGGCTCGGCGTGCTCTGCCTGTCCGTCATGCTCGCGGCATGCGGCGGCGGTGGCGATGACTCCAGTTCCTCCAGCGGCGGCGGTTCGTCGGGCGGCGGCGGTGGCGGCGGCTCGGGCGGCGGCAGCTCGACCACGAGCAGCGCGAACGCGCAGCCGATCGCGCCCAACGGCACGAACGCGGTGCCGATCAACGTCAACTCCGGCGTCGCGGGCTTCGTCAATATCCCGAACGTCTCGGTGACGGTGTGCGCGCCGGGCTCTTCGGTGTGTCAGACCATCGATAACATTCAGGTCGATACGGCTTCCTTCGGCCTGCGCATTCTCGGATCGGCTGCGCAGTCCGTGCTCGGCAGCCTGCCGACGTCGCGCGCGTCGAACGGCGGCCAACTCGCCGAATGCGCCGGTTTCGCGGACGGCTACACATGGGGCACCGTGCGTACCGCTGACGTGAAGATGGGCACCGAAGTAGCGTCGAACGTGCCGGTCCAGATCATCGGCGATCTCGATGCATCGGCGGCGCCGACGGGCGATAACGGCTGTCCGTCCGGCAGCGACGAAAAGACGACTGGCGACATCGGCGCGAACGGCATTCTCGGCATCGGCCCGCAGACGTACGACTGCGGCAACGGATGCGTGAGCACGGCGCTCAACGCGATGTACTTCTCGTGCACGAACGGCGCGAACTGCTCGGGCGTCGCGGTGCCGCTCGCGCAGCAGGTGACGAACCCGGTCGCAAAGTTCGCGGTGAACAACAACGGCGTGATCGTGCAATTGCCGCCGGTTCCTGACAACGGCGCGGCCACGGCGACCGGCGTGCTGATATTCGGCATCGGCACGCAGAGCAACAACGCGGTCAGCAACGTGACGAAGTACGGCACGGACCAGTACGGCGACCTCACCGGCACGTACAAGGGCAAGACGTACAAGACGTTCTTCGACACGGGATCGAACGGCAACTTCTTCCAGGACAGCTTCCCGCTGTGCTCGGGATCGTCGGCGTTTTATTGCCCGAGCGCATCGCAGTCGCTGTCGACGACGATCAAGGGCACCGAGGGCAACAGCGCTGTCGTGCCGTTCGTACTCGCCAACGCGAGCACCTTGACGCAGGGCAGGAACAAGTTCGCCTTCAACAGTCTCGGCGGTCAGCTCAGCATGTCCAACTTCTTCGACTTCGGTCTGCCGTTCTTCTTCGGCCGCCACGTCTACGTCGGATACGAGTTGCCGAACAGTTCTGCCTACGTCGCGTTCTGACGCGCGCGCGGTACGCCGCAAATGAAAAACCGGCTGCGTTTGCGCGCAGCCGGTTTTTTTTATGTCACGCGCTCATTCGCCCGCGCGCGGTTTGCGCGGCGCGCGCTCGGCGAGCGCGTCATAGAGCCAGCGCGGGATGGCGTGCATCAACATGCCCGCGACGCGCATCTGCCACGGAAACGTCGCGTAGCGCACCTTGCGGCCGATCGCGTCGGCGGCTTTCGCGGCGAAGCGGTCGGTGTCCATGAGAAACGGCATCCGATACGGATTGTGCGCGGTCATCTCCGAGCGCACGTAGCCCGGCGCGATCGTGACGACGGCCACGCCGAGCGGACGCATCTCGACACGCAACGCTTCCAGATACTTCGCCACCGCCGATTTCGACGCGCTGTACGCGCCGCCGCCCGGCAGCCCGCGGACGCCCGCGACGCTTGCAATGCCGACGAGCGTGCCGCGCCGCGCTGCCGTCATCGATTCGACGAAGGGCTCGAACGTCGCGACCATGCCGAAGTAATTGACGTCCATCACGGCGCGGAAGGTGTCGAGATCGCCGTGGCCCGTCAGCGCGCCGCGGCTCATGCCCGCGTTTGCAATGACGATGTCCGCCGCGCCATGCTCCGCGATGAAGCGGCGCGCGGCATCGGCGAGCGCGCCGGCATCGCGCACGTCGGCGGGATAGATGGAAATGGTGCTTTGGGGATGGCTGGCCGCGAACGCGGCGAGCGCTTCGGCGCGGCGGGCGACGAGGCCGAGCACGGCCCCGCGCTTCGCGTATTCTCTGGCCAGCGCGAGGCCGATGCCGCTCGATGCGCCGGTGATGAAGACCTTCGGACGAACTTCAGTCATACCGGCGCGCGAGGGATTAGAGCTTCTTGTCGCGGACT
This sequence comes from Caballeronia fortuita, assembly GCF_001544835.2. Lineage (GTDB taxonomy): Bacteria > Pseudomonadota > Gammaproteobacteria > Burkholderiales > Burkholderiaceae > Caballeronia > Caballeronia fortuita. Next base: position 438,464 of record NZ_FCNX02000001.1, read on the forward strand.
TGCTGGACGAGGAAGTCCATGACCTGCGTCGTGCCCGGCAGGCTGTTGGTCATCGCCGGGCCGGTTTCGTACTTGCCTTGCACGACCACCGTCGGCACGCCGTCGATCTTGTAGTCCTGCAGGAGCTTCGCGTCGCGCTGCACGGCGCTTTGCGTGGAGAACGAGTTGTACGCGTCCATGTACTTCTTCGGATCGACGCCCTGCGTCTTGAGGAAGTCCGCCTGCGCCTGCGGCGTCAGCAGATAGTTCTTCTTGACGTGAATCTCGTTGAAGACGGCGGGCGTGACCTTTTCTGCGACGCCGAGTGCGTCGAGCGCGTGATACATCTTCGAGTGCGGGATGAAGTCGTCGCGGAATGCCACCGGCACGCGCTTGAAGACGACGTCCGGCCCTTGCTTCTTCGCCCATGCCTCGATATACGGCTCGAACTCGTTGCAGTGCGGGCAGCCGTACCAGAAGAACTCGATGACTTCGACCTTGCCCGCTGGCGCGGCGATCGGCTGAGGCGCCTGCAGCACGGAGTAGTCCTTGCCGGCCGTGGGCGCGGCGATCGCCGAACTCGCGACGCTCAGGGAAGCGGCTGCGATGCCGAGGGAAAGAGCCAACGCGCTAAAGATTTTTTTCATGATTGAAGAGGTACGCAATGGATACGCGACAGAACAAAAGCAGGTCCGTCAGTGGGACATACGACGCTTAAGCCACGCTTAAGCGTCGCGGCGCTTCGACTTCGTTGCTGCGTTCTTGCTGCCTTTTGCTGCGTTACTGCTTCGAGAAACGGATGACGGCGGTATCGACGCCCGCATCGGACAGACGCTGACGCGCGGTGTTCATGTCCTCGAACTTCGCGAACGGCCCGATGCGCACGCGATAGTACGTCACGCCGCCTGCGTCGCGCTGCGTGACCTTCGATTCGAAGCCTTGGAAGCCCAAGCGCGCGCGCTGCTGCTCGGCGTCGGCTTGCGTCTTGTACGCGCCGACCTGCAGGAAATAACCTGTGTTCGGCTCGCCGGGCGCGGGCGGCGTGGTTTTCGCCGTCGTGGGCGCTGAGCCGCCCTTCGGCGGCGTGGCGTTCGCGTTGCTCGTCGCGGCGGGCGCATTCGGCGCGGTCTCGGGCTTCTTCGCGGGCGCCGTGCTCGCGGTCTTGGGCGCGGATGCGGTTGCGCCCGACGGCGGCACTTCGACGATCTGCGGCTCGTCGAGCATGCCCGACGACTGCGTCTGATTGTTGGTCTGACCCGGCGCGGTGTTGGGCGGCGTGGGCTGCGCGGCTTGCGGCACCGCCTGACCCGGCGTCTTGCCCTGCAACGGACGATTCGGATCGTACGGTTGCGCGGAGGCCGGCGCGGAACTGGTGTCCGACGGCGGCGGCGCGACCTTCGCCACGAACGGCGTGGGCGCGCGCGTGATGTAAAGCGCGACGATCACGGCGATCGCGAGGCCGACGATCAGGCCCAGCACGATGCCGATAAACGTTCCCCCGGTTTGCTTCGACTGCTTCGATGTGCGGCGTGGTTTTGCCATCGTATGAATCACCTGCGAGAAAGTCTTCTGGTTGGGCGACGATTATAGCGGCGGCTCGCGACGAGCCCGCGCCGGCATCGGTTCGCGCACGCCGAAAATTGTGATTTTCGTGCGCGCGCGACAGGAGGTCACATCTTTTGAGGAGCGGACACGCCGATGGTCGCGAGACCGTTTTCCAGAACCTGGCGCGTTGCCGCGAGCAGTGCGATGCGCGCGGTGCGTTCCTTTTCGTCGTCCACGAGCACGCGCTCCGCATTGTAGAACGAGTGAAATTCGCCAGCGAGATCGCGCAGATAGAACGCGACCGCGTGCGGCGCGAGTTCGTCGGCGGCGTGCGCGAGCATCTCCGGAAACTCGGCGAGCTTGTTCAGGAGCGCCATCGCGCGGTCGCTCGACAGCGGCGAGAGGTCGGCCTGCGCCGCCTTCGACGGGTCGCCGCCGAACTTGTCCTTCCAGTCGTTCAGGATCGTGCAGATGCGCGCGTGCGCGTATTGCACGTAGTAGACCGGATTCTCGTCGTTCTGCTTGAGCGCGAGGTCGATGTCGAACACGAATTCGGTATCGGCCTTGCGTGAGATCAGGAAGAAGCGCACGGCGTCGCGGCCGCGGCGGATGGTGTCTTCGTCGATCTGATCGGGCGCGGTCTCGTGGCCCGGCGTGAGCCCGCCCGACCATTCGATCAGATCGCGTACCGTCACGTAGCTGCCCGCGCGCTTGCTGATCTTGACTTCCTGACCGTTGCGCATGACGGTCACCATCTTGTGCAGCACGTAGTCGGGATAGCCCCTCGGGATGCCGATGCCGAGCCCTTGCAGTCCGGCGCGCACACGCGCGATGGTGCCGTGATGGTCCGAGCCCTGAATGTTGATGACCTTGGTGAAGCCGCGCTCCCACTTCGCCACGTGATACGCGACGTCCGGCACGAAGTACGTGTACGTGCCGTCGGACTTCTTCATCACGCGGTCCTTGTCGTCGCCGTCGTCGGTGGTGCGCAGCCACAGCGCGCCGTCCTGCTCGTAGGTCTTGCCGGCATCGACGAGCGCCGCGACCGTCTTCTCGACGCGGCCTTCCTTGTACAGCGACGACTCCAGATAGAACTGGTCGAACTTCACGCCGAACGCGGTCAGATCCATGTCCTGCTCGTGACGCAGATATGCGACCGCGAAATGACGGATGGCTTCGAGATCGTCGACGTCGCCTTTGCCCTTGACCGGCTCGCCGTCTTTCGCCGCGACGGTTTCGCCCGCCATGTAGTCGCGCGCGATATCCGCGATGTACTCGCCGTTGTACGCGGCGTCCGGCCACTCGGCATCGCCCGGCTTGAGGCCGCGTGCGCGCAGTTGCGTCGACGTGGCCAGATTGCCGATCTGCACGCCAGCGTCGTTGTAATAGAACTCGCGATGCACCTTGTAGCCCTGCGTTTCGAGCAGGTTCGACAGCGCGTCGCCGAGCGCGGCCTGCCGGCCGTGGCCGACGTGCAGCGGGCCCGTCGGGTTCGCCGACACGAATTCGACCAGCACGTGCCGGCCGGCATCGCGCATCGAACGGCCGAACGCGGCGCCTTCGCCGAGCACGGCCGGGATCACGTCTTGCTTGGCCGTCGCGGACAGACGCAGATTGATGAAGCCGGGACCCGCCACTTCGGCGCTCTCGACGAGACCCTTCGCGGCCGGCAGGCCGAGCACGGCATCGACGATCTGCTGCGCCAGCTGACGCGGATTCGCGCGCAGCGGCTTGGCGAGCTGCATCGCGACATTCGATGCCACGTCGCCATGCGCGGCGACCTTCGGCCGCTCGAGGACGATAGATGGCGTGACGAAGGCCGCTTCGCTTGCGCCTTGCGTGGCTTGCGCGACCTGCTGGACCGCGTCGGTGATGAGCGTTTCGAGAGTGTGTTTGTGTGCGGGCAGCATGCTGAATGTGATCCAGTGGAGCGAGGGCCGCGGGGCGCGTTCCGGCATGTGCGCCGGCCCGGAAGGACGACTTCGCGACGCGCTGGCCCGGGAATGTGGTGTTGGCAGCCGAACGCTATTGACTACCACATGAAGTGGGGATTTTAGCAGGTGCTAATATGTCGAATCAGGGTGTCGTCATGTTGTCAGGGAGACCGGCTCGTCTGCGTGTTTCGTTTGCAAACCGCCTATGACCCAACATAAACAAAAGGACCATGCCATGCTGATCACATTCAAAACTCCGTCCGCGCCGGATGTCATGATGCTCGAGAACCTCGCGGAGTACTTGCTTGGCATCATCGGCAAGCCGCTCGGAGAGCGGGGCGTCATCACTCACGATGAGTTGCCTTCGGCCATTCAGAAACTCGAATCGGCCATCGTCACCGACAAGAAAGAGCGCGCCGAACACGACGGCCACTTCCACGAAGGCGAGGAAGGCCACGAGCCGCATGAGATTCCCATCGGGCTCGCGCAGCGCGCCTATCCGTTTCTCGACATGCTGCGCCTTGCGCAGAAGCACAACACGGACATTCTCTGGGGCGTCTGATTCGCGCGGTTCGCCGCGTCGCAAAGAAAAACCCGCATCGCTGCCGATGCGGGTTTTTTTCTTCCGATGAAACGTCGGACGGCTTCGGTCGCTATGCCGCGAGTTACTGCGACTGGCCGCTCTCGATGCCGGCGGGTTTTGCGGGCGTGCGCGGCTTCTTAGGCTTCTTCGGTTTCTTCTTGTGCTCCGACTGCGGCGGCGAGTACGACGATGCCTGGGTGCTGCTCGCCTGCGCGAATGCAGCGGAACTCGATGCTGCGAGCAAAGCCGCGGCGATCGCTACGGTTACGGCGGACGTCATCTTCTTCATGCGACTTTCTCCGTTGACGAAAAGAACGCGCTCGCCGTCATGCCGACGGCGCATCGCGGTGACAAGTCTACGGAATCCAAAAACTTCCCGCCGGTTCCGTGCGAATTCCCGCTATCAGTTTCACGATATGTCGCGTGCGCGAAACATCAGCGCAGCGGCGCGAGTGCGCGTTCGGCATCGGAGGTCGACATCGCCATGCGCGCGGCATAGCTCGCGAGTTGATCGTCGCCGATCTTGCCCACCGAGAAGTACGTGCTGTCCGGATGCGCGAGATAGAAGCCCGAGACGCTCGCGGCAGGCAGCATCGCGAGCGATTCGGTCACGCTCATGCCGATCTCGTCCGCCTGAAGTACTTCGAACATATCGCGCTTGACGAGGTGATCCGGGCACGCCGGATAACCCGGCGCCGGACGAATGCCCACGTACTTCTCCGCGATCAACGCATCGTTGTCGAGCGTTTCGTTCGATGCGTAGCCCCACAGTTCGCGGCGCACGCGCGCGTGCAGCGCTTCCGCGAAGGCCTCCGCAAAACGGTCGGCAAGCGCCTTCAACATGATCGCGCTGTAGTCGTCGTGATCGGCTTCGAACTGCTGTTCCTTCTTGTCGACGCCGAGGCCCGCCGTCACCGCGAACAGGCCGATGTAGTCCTTCACGCCCGAGTCTTTCGGCGCGATGAAGTCGGCGAGCGAGCGGTTCGGGCGCATCACGCCGTCGACGACAGGACGCACGCTCTGCTGACGCAGATTGCGCCACGTCATCGCGACTTGCGAGCGCGATTCGTCCGTGTAGATTTCGATGTCGTCGTCGTTCACGGTGTTCGCGGGCAGCAACATGACGACGCCGTTTGCCGTCAGCCAGCGGCCCTGGATGAGGCGCGAGAGCATCGACTTGCCGTCGGAGAACACGCGCCGCGCCGATTCGCCAACGATTTCATCGTTGAGAATTGCCGGATACGGACCGGCGAGATCCCAGGTCTGGAAGAACGGCCCCCAGTCGATGTAGTTCGCCAGTTCCGCAAGATCGTAGTTCCTGAACACACGCCGCCCGATGAAGCTCGGCTTCTTCGGCGCGTACGCGCTCCAGTCGATCTTCGTCTTGTTGGCGCGCGCTTCGTCGTAGGTGACCATCGGCTGCGCCTTGCGGTTCGCGTGCTGCGTGCGGATGCGATCGTAGTCGGTCTTCAACTCGTCGAGATACTTCGCCGCGCCTTCGTCCGACAACAGACTCGACGCCACCGACACCGAGCGCGACGCATCCGGCACGTACACGACCGGCCCTTCGTAATGCGGCGCGATCTTCACGGCGGTATGCACGCGCGAAGTCGTCGCGCCGCCGATGAGCAGCGGCGTCTGCTTTCCGCGGAAGTATTCGTCGCGCTGCATTTCGGACGCGACATAGGCCATCTCTTCGAGACTCGGCGTGATGAGCCCGGAAAGCCCGATGATGTCCGCGCCTTCTTCCTTCGCCTTCTGAAGAATGGTCGCGCAGGGCACCATCACGCCCATGTTGACCACTTCGAAGTTATTGCACTGGAGCACGACCGACACGATGTTCTTGCCGATGTCGTGCACGTCGCCCTTCACGGTCGCGATGACGATCTTGCCTTTCGAGCGCACGTCCGCGCCCGCTTCGGCCATGCGCTTCTTCTCTTCTTCGATGAACGGGATCAGATGCGCGACCGCCTGCTTCATCACGCGCGCCGACTTCACGACTTGCGGCAGGAACATCTTGCCCGCGCCGAACAGATCGCCGACGACGTTCATGCCGTCCATCAGCGGACCTTCGATCACGTTGATCGGACGGCCGCCCGCCGCGTCGATCTTTTGCCGCACTTCTTCCGTATCTTCGACGATGAAGTTCGTGATGCCATGCACGAGCGCATGCGACAGACGCGCCTCGACCGGCTGATTGCGCCATTCGAGGTTCTCCTCTTTCTTCGCCGCGCCGGTCTTGAACTTGTCCGCGATTTCGAGCAGACGGTCTGTGCCGTCTTCACGACGATTCAGCACGACGTCTTCGACTCTTTCGCGCAACTCGGCGTCGAGATCGGCGTACACGCCCAACTGTCCCGCGTTCACGATGCCCATGTCCATGCCGGCCTGGATCGCGTGATACAGGAACACGGTGTGGATGGCTTCGCGCACGGGATCGTTGCCGCGAAACGAGAACGACACGTTCGACACGCCGCCGCTCACTTTCGCGTGCGGCAGGTTCTGCTTGATCCAGCGCGTCGCTTCGATGAAATCGACCGCGTAATTGTTGTGCTCTTCGATGCCCGTCGCGATAGCGAAGATGTTCGGATCGAAGATGATGTCTTCCGGCTCGAAGCCGACTTCGTTCACGAGAATGTCGTAGGAGCGCTTGCAGATTTCGGTCTTGCGCTGGAACGTGTCGGCTTGCCCTTTTTCGTCGAATGCCATGACGACGGACGCCGCGCCGTAGCGGCGAATCAGCTTCGCATGATGGACGAACTGTTCCTTGCCTTCCTTGAGCGAGATCGAGTTGACGATCGCCTTGCCTTGCACGCACTTGAGGCCGGCTTCGATCACTTCCCACTTGGACGAGTCGATCATGATCGGCACGCGCGCGATATCCGGCTCCGACGCGATCAGATTCAGAAAGCGCACCATCGCGGCTTTCGAATCGAGCATGGCCTCGTCCATGTTGATATCGATGACCTGCGCGCCGTTCTCGACCTGCTGGCGCGCGACGGCCAGCGCTTCGTCGAACTGGCCGTTCAGGATCATGCGCGCGAACGCCTTCGAGCCGGTCACGTTCGTGCGCTCGCCGACGTTGATGAAGAGCGAGCCATCGGTGACGTTGAACGGCTCGAGGCCGGAGAGACGCATTGTGTGATCGGTCATGTTCTTATCTCTTTTCTGTTTCAGGCGGCGTCGCGATATTGCGAAGGAAACGCGCGCGGCTTCACTTCGGCGAGCGCCTTCGCGATCTCGGCGATATGCTCCGGCGTCGTGCCGCAGCAGCCGCCCGCGATATTCACGAGACCGGCCGTCGCGAATTCCTTCAGCAATCCCGACGTCACGTCCGGCGTTTCGTCGAAGCCGGTGTCGCTCATCGGATTGGGCAGGCCCGCGTTCGGATAGCACGACACGTACGTATCGCACAGCTTCGCCAGCTCGGCGATGTACGGGCGCATCAGCGCCGCGCCCAGCGCGCAGTTCAGGCCGAACGTAAGCGGCTTCGCGTGACGCAGCGAGTTCCAGAACGCTTCCACGGTCTGCCCGGACAGAATGCGGCCCGAGGCATCCGTCACGGTGCCGGAGATCATGATCGGCACGAGTTCGCCGGTGTCGTCGAATAACTGGTCGAGCGCGAACAGCGCGGCCTTTGCGTTGAGCGTGTCGAAGATCGTTTCGACGAGGAACAGGTCGCAGCCCGCATCGAGCAGCGCCTTCGCCTGCTCGTAGTACGCGTCGCGCAGTTCATCGAAAGTCACATTGCGCGCGCCCGGATCGTTGACGTCGGGCGAAATGCTCGCGGTCTTCGGCGTCGGTCCGATCGCGCCCGCGACGAAACGCGGTTTATCGGGCGTCGAGTACTTGTCGCAGGCCTCGCGCGCGACCTTCACCGATTCGACGTTCATCTCCGCCGCGAGGGCCTCCATGCCGTAATCGGCCTGAGCGACGCGCGTCGCGCCGAACGTGTTCGTCTCGACGATGTCCGCGCCCGCCGCCAGATACTGCTCGTGAATCTCGCGGATGACTTGCGGCTGCGTGATCGACAGCAGTTCGTTATTGCCCTTGATGTCACGGGCGAAATCCGCGAAGCGATCGCCGCGATAGGCGGCTTCGTCGAGCTTGTAGCGCTGGATCATCGTGCCCATCGCGCCGTCGAGAATCAGGATGCGCTTTTGCAGCAGCGCGGGCAGCGCGGCGCCGCGCGTGTAGGCGCGCGCGGGAGCTTTCGATATGGCGTTCTGGGTCATGACGGACGAGGCCTGCACCGATTGTGAAATAGCCTGACATTGTAGCCGCAGCGCGGGGCGGTCGCTCCCGCGCGGCGGGCGCGCATCGGCGTGACGCGCCAGAAAAAAACCCCGCCGGTTGCGGGGCGGGGTCTTCGGGAACGGCGAGTGTCGCCTGAGCCGCGGATTCGCGCGGCGGCGTGCGCGAGCGGCGCCGTGCCGCTCGCGCGCGTGCATGCATCAGTGAAGCACGACGGGTTGGTTCATCAAGATATCGAACTGGCCGAGGAATTCATCGACATCCTCGAGCGACGGCTCTTCAGCGATCAACTGTTGCACGTGCTCGCGAAATTTCGCGGCGAGCGCGCCGTCGATGAAGATCTCCCGCTGCGTGTTCTTGTCGACGATCTCGTAGCCGCCCGCCTTCATCGCGAGATGGTTGTCTTGCGGCGGAAATTCGACGACGCAATAGTTGGGGCTGTTGTAGATCATTTGCATGGCGACACTCCTTATTCCTTGTTTGCTCCGTGGCAATCCTGCGTCGTAGTTGGAGCGATTGGGTTGGAATTCAAGGGGTGGCCTCGATGTGATGCCGGTTGTATCGAGGCTTTCTTTTGCAACAAAAACAGGAAGAATCAAGCCGAACCGCGTAAAAAGTTACCCAGTAAAGCGGAAAAGCGCTGTGATTCCTCCACCGGTGTCAGATGCGCGGCATTAAGTAATTCGAATCGTGCGCCCGGCACCGTGTCTGCGACTAACCTGGAGGCAGCATGCGGCGTGCCAACGTCGTGTTCGCCCGCGACCACGAGCGTGCGTTTCGCCACGGAAGCCAGCTTGTCTCGCGCATCGAAACGGCTGATCGCCTCTGCCGCGCGCGCGAATCCTTCGGCGGGCGTGCGCGCGATCGTGTCCCCGATCGGTTCGGCCACTTCGGGGTGCGCCTTGCGAAATTCGGGCGTGAGCCAGCGTTCGAGCGTCGCATCCACGATACTCGCAGTCCCGTTTTCGCGCACGGACGCTGCGCGCTGCGCGAACGTGCCGCGCGCTTCCTCGGGGATGAACGCCGGCGCGCCCACGACCGTCAGCGTTTCCACTTTGTCCGCATGGTTGATCGCCAGCTTTTGCGCGACCATGCCGCCGATCGACAGCCCCACGACATGCGCCGACGGCGCGCCGAGCTTGTCGAGCAGTTGCGCGAGATCGTCGGCGAGATCGTCGATGGTGAACGCATCCGGCGAAACGGCCGTGTCGCCGTGACCGCGCAGGTCGTAACGCAACACGGTGAAGTCGTGGCGGAAGTAGCCGGCCATCTGATCCCATACGGAAAGATCGCCGGCAAGTTGATGGATGAAGACGAGCCAGGGACCGCCGCCTTCGTTGTCGAGAACATAACGTGTGTCGATGCGATTGATCGTCAACTGCATATCGGCTCCGTGAAAAATCCGCTTTGCCGCGCTCCGTCACGAAGTGTGACGAGCGCGTTACGGTTTGTCCGCCTCTGGCATTGCCGGCACGGCGGGCGCGGATTCCTCAGACGCAGCTTGCGTGCCCGGCGAACCAGGCGTTTCCGGCGACGAGGACGATTCCGGCGATGAAGGCGCAAGCTTGCCCGCCCACAGCAGTTCGATCTGCATGCCGTTCGGCTCGGTTTGCAGAATCCGCACGGGCAGCCAGCCGATCGACGGCGCGAGCCAGATGTCGAGCTTGCGGCGGTCGCCTTCCTTGCGCGGCAGGCGCGTGAAATGGCGCGCGGTCGTGAAGCCGCCGCGCGCCTGCACGGTTTCGTCGCCGACGGTTTCCACCGGCCAGATTTCGTTGCTGTCGTTGTCCGCGACGCTGAATTGCCGTGTGACGCCGGGCTTGTACTTGTCGGGCGCGCCGCGCACGAGGCTCGCCAACTGCATGACGACGCTGAAGCGATCCTGCGCGCCGTCCGCGAGCGGCTGGGTCTGGGGCGTCTTCGTGTAGACGATCTGCTTCGCGTCGCGATTGAAGATGGCGATGTCGGCGGCGCGGCGGCCACGCTGCTCCGAATACTGTTCCGGCGCGATGCCGAATCCGTCGATATGGCCCTTGCTCGAATACACGTACGGCCCGACGAACGGCAGCGGAATCGAGACGACCATTTCGTAATGCTGGCCGTCGTTGCTCCAGTGGATCGTGCCGGTCTGATTCATCATGCCGTTCACGAGCGTGTCGTAACGTAACTCGCCCGTGGGCGGAACGCTGAACTTGTCGCCGGATGCGGCTGCTGGTTGCGATGGCTGCGCCGGTTGCGCTGCCGGCGATGGCGCAGCCGCCTGCGCGGGTGTCGGAGCGGCTGTGGCGTTGGCGGCGGAAACTGTCGCCGTGTCATCCGCTTGCGCCGTGGTCGTGCTCAACACCGGCGCGGGCGCTTTCTGCGGCGCGGGCGCTTTCTGCTGCATAGGCGCGGACGGCGCTGGCGCTGGCGATGCCGGCGCAGGCGCAGGCGGGGCGATCGGCTTGGGCGTCAACAACTCCACCTGCACGGGCGGCGCTTCGGGCGGCGCGTTCTCCGGCTGCCGGTTGCGGTCGATCCAGCGCACCACGCTGACATGCAGCCCCGCGACGATCAGCACGGCCAGCGCCCAGCGGCCCCAGCGGCGCGGCGTGGCGGTTTCGATGGCGGCATCGGACGGCTCGCCCTGTGCGTGACGAGGGCGGCGGAATTGAAACAGTGACATCGTGCGGACGTGAAAAGCGCGGGTGCAGAGTAGCAAGCGAAACGAAGCAGGCGAAAGGCGTGAGACACGCGCGACGGAAACGATGTTCCGCGCGCGTTCGATGCGCGCCGTCAGCGTTCGCCCGCCTTGTACCCCAGTTCATACGACAGGCCGTTCGCGCACTCGCGCAGGGCTGTGTCGATTTCGCCGCCCCAGCGCGTGTCGAATGTGCCTTCGTGCCCGAGCGCGATGAGCCCGAGCGCGAGTTCGCCCGTCGAATCGAAGACCGGCGTGCAGAACGCATGGATCGTCGGCAGCAGCATGCCTTCGACGCGCGCGGCGCCGTGCTCGCGCACTTCCGCGAGAAGCGGTTCGACATCGGCGATCGTCTGTTTGGTTGCGGCGAGCTCGCGCTCGAGCATCGGCTGCGTCTTGCTGCGCGGGAGATAGGCGGCGAAAAGCAGGCCGGTCGCGGACGAAAGCAGCGGCATCACGTCGCCGAGCTTGAGCGATGCCTTCGCCGGATGGCTCGATTCCATCCAGTGCACGACGGTCGGCCCCTGATTGCCCCACACCGCGATGCCGACCGTCTGATCGAGCCGGTCACGCAGCTGCGCAAGCGCCATGCGCGCGAGTCTCACGCCGTCGACGCGCGCGAGCCTTGCCAGCCCCATCTGCAGCGCGAAGCCGCCAAGCTCGTAGCGACCCGACACCGGATCCTGCGACGCCACGCCGAGTCGCAGAAAACTCACCAGATAGCGATGCGCCTTCGCCGGACTCATGCCCGCGCGCTGCGCCAGGTCGCGCAGCATCATCGCGCGCGGTTCGTTGGTGAGCACGTCGAGCAGGCGAAAGCCGACTTCGATCGATTGAATGCCGGAACGGGTTTTTTCCTCGGCGGCGTCGGTGGCGTCTTCGTCGTCCGTGAGAGATGTGGATTGCATGTGCAAAAAGGCCTATGCCATTCGGCCGAGTGCCGGCGGCGGATTCACCATCGTAAAATACATTTCCCCTAACGTCATCTCAAGCTATGAAACTCGCAACGCTGAAGGACGGCACGCGCGACGGCCAGTTGATCGTCGTATCGCGCGACCTGCGCACGGCGGCAATCGCCGATGGCATCGTATCCACGCTGCAACGCGCGCTCGACGACTGGACCTTTTACGCGCCGCAACTCCTCGAAGTCTACGAGGCGCTGAACGCCGGCCGCGCGCGCAACCCGTTTTCGTTCGATCCGAAGTCGTGCATGGCGCCGCTGCCCCGCGCGTTTCAGTGGGCCGACGGCTCGGCGTACGTGAATCACGTCGAACTCGTGCGAAAGGCGCGCAAAGCGGAAATGCCGCCGGAGTTCTGGACCGATCCGCTGATGTACCAGGGCGGCAGCGACGACTTTCTCGGCCCGGCGGACGACATCGTGTGCGCGACGGAATCATATGGCATCGACTTCGAGGCGGAAGTCGCCGTCATCACGTCCGATGTTCACATGGCCGCAATGCCCGACGAAGCACTGCGCGGCGTGCGCCTGCTGATGCTCGTCAACGACGTCTCGCTGCGCAATCTCATTCCGGCCGAACTCGCGAAGGGCTTCGGCTTCTTCCAGGGCAAGCCCGCGACCGCGTTTTCGCCGGTCGCCGTCACGCCCGACGAACTCGGCGACGCGTGGCGCGAAGGCCGCGTGCATCGTCCGATGATCGTGCACTGGAACGGAAAGAAGGTCGGCCAGCCGGATTGCGGCACGGACATGGTGTTCCACTTCGGCCAGTTGATCGCGCACGCGGCGAAGACGCGCAATCTGCGCGCGGGCTCGATCGTCGGTTCGGGCACGATCTCGAACAAGGACACGAAGCGCGGCTACTGCTGCATCGCTGAGAAGCGCTGTCTGGAGACCATCGAGCACGGCGCGCCGCAAACGGAATTCATGAGGTTCGGCGACAGCGTGAAGATCGAAATGTTCGACGAAGAAGGCAAGTCGATCTTCGGCGCGATCGATCAGGCGGTCGTGCCGCCGGAGCACTGAACGGGTTTCGCCCGATGCGGCGTGCGCGAGCCACGCCTTACACTTTGCCGGGCTGCTTTCGCGCAGCAATAGAACGATCAAAAAAAGGAGACTTTCGATGGCGGCAGGCAAGTGGAAATTTCTGGCGGGCGCGGCCTTCGCGCTTGCCGCGACGACAGCGGCATTCGCGCAGACGGCGCAGCACGTGAAGATCGGTCTCGTGCTCTCGCTCACGGGGCCGGCGGCGTCGCTCGGCATTCCCGCGCGCGACACCGTCGCGCTGCTGCCGAAGGAAATGGGCGGCAAGCCCGTCGACTACATCGTGCTCGACGACGCATCCGACACCACGCAGGCCGTGCAAAGCACGAAGAAGCTCATCAGCGAGGATCAGGTCGATGCGATCATCGGCTCGTCGATTACGCCGAATTCGCTCGCGATGATCGATGTCGTCGCACAGGGACAAACGCCGATGATCTCGCTGGCGTCGTCGGCGAAGATCATCGAGCCCGTCGACGACAAACGCCGCTGGGTCTTCAAGACGCCGCAAACCGACGCGATGATGGCCTCCGCGATCATCGAGCACGCGAGCAATCACGGCGTGAAGACGCTCGCGTACATCGGCCAGGCGGACGCGCTCGGCGAGACGTTCTACGCGGAAGTCGCGAAGTTCGCGCAACTGCACAAGATCGAAGTGGTCGCCAACGAGCGCTTCAATCGCACCGATCCGAGCGTGACCGGGCAAGTTCTCAAGATTCTCGCGGCGAAGCCCGATGCGGTCGTGGTCGGCGCGGCCGGCACGCCCGCCGCGTTGCCGCCGAAGACGCTGGCGCAGCGCGGCTTCAAGGGCAAGGTCTATCACAATCACGGCGTGGGCAATCGCGACTTCCTGCGGGTGTGCGGCGCGGACTGCAACGGCACGTTCCTGCCCGCGAGCCCGGTGCTCGTCGCCGCGCAATTGCCCGACGATCATCCGGCAAAGCGCCTCGCGCTCGAATACATCAAACTGTACGAGGCGAAGCAGGGCGCGGGCACCGTGTCGGCGTTCGGCTCTTATGCGTGGGACGCGGGCATGTTGCTGAACCGCGCGGTTCCCATCGCGATGAAGGCGGGCGCGCCTGGCACGCCGGCGTTTCGCGCCGCATTGCGCGACGCGCTCGAAGGCACGAAGAATTTCTCCGACACCAACGGGCAGGTCAACATGTCGCCCAACGATCACATCGGCCTCGATCAGCGCGCGCGCGTGATGGTCGAGATCCGCGACGGCAAGTGGGTCTATCAGCCGCGCTAATTTTCAATCGACGAGACCATGAGCGATCTCTCCATGTACTCGGGCTACCAATCGCTCGAACTGCGCCGCCATCCGCACGGCGTGCTCGAAGTCGTGATGCCCGGCGCGGGCGCGAACAAAAGCGGCCTGTCCACCGCCGACGCCAACATGCATCGCGAGCTCGCGGATATCTGGCGCGACATCGATCGCGATCCGGACACCCGCGTCGCGCTGATTCGCGGCGAAGGCAAGGGGTTTTCGGCGGGCGGCGATCTCGGGCTCGTCGAGGAAATGGCGAACGATTTCGACGTGCGCGCGCGTGTGTGGCGCGAGGCCCGCGATCTCGTCTATAACGTCATCAACTGCAACAAGCCGATCGTCTCCGCGATGCACGGCCCGGCGGTCGGCGCGGGTCTGGTAGCGGGCTTGCTGGCGGATATCTCGATTGCGTCGAAGTCGGCGCGCATCATCGACGGACACACGCGCCTCGGCGTCGCGGCGGGCGATCACGCGGCGATCGTCTGGCCGCTGCTGTGCGGCATGGCGAAGGCCAAGTACTATCTGCTGCTGTGCGAGCCGGTGAGCGGTGAGGAGGCGGAGCGCATCGGGCTGGTTTCGCTCGCCGTCGACGAGAACGAATTGATGCCGAAGGCGATCGAAGTGGCGAACCGCCTGGCGCACGGTTCGCAGACGGCGATCCGCTGGACCAAGTACGCGCTGAACAACTGGCTGCGCTCGGCGGGGCCGACCTTCGATACTTCGCTCGCGCTGGAATTCATGGGCTTCGCGGGTCCGGATGTGCACGAAGGCATGCGCTCGCTGCGCGAACGGCGCGCGCCGGATTTTCCAGGCGGCGCGCCGTTCTGAACGACGCGAATCTCACACGAAAACAAGGAGAGTCGAATGACCGATAACGCTGGCGGCACGCCGCCCTACACGATTCCCGGTTTTCCCGGATTCGGCCAGGCCGACATGATGGGCAAGATGTGGGAACTGATGCGCCTGAATCCCTTCGCCGCCGCGATGCCGGGCGGCGGGCAGGGCATGGGTCCTTCCCTCTCGATGATGTCCGACATGCTCGCTCCGCTCACCAACATCGAAGAACTCGACAAGCGCGTGACCGACATGCGCGCCGTCGAGCACTGGCTGAAGCTCAATCTCAACATGCTGCAATCGGCGATTCAGGCGCTCGAAGTGCAGCGCGCGACGCTCGCGACATTGCGCGCGTTTGGCGCGTTCGCGCAGACGTCGGTCGAAAGCGCGCACAACGCGGCGGCCGAAAGCGCGAAATCGGCAACCGCGGGCTGGCCGATGAGCGGCGCGGCGGCAAAGCCGGAAGCGCCGAAGGAAGAAGCGTCTGCGCAGAGCGACGAATCGCCCGATCAGGCGTCCGAGCTGCCGCCGGGCTTCGATCCGACCGGCTGGTGGAACGTGCTGCAATCGCAATTCAATCAGCTCGCGCATCTCGCGATGCTTCAGCCCGGCATGACCGGCCCGCTCAACGCATCGGGTGCGGCGAGCGCGGCGGGCGATCAGCCGGCCGCCGCCGGCGTACAAGGCGCGGAGCCTGCGAACGGCACCGGCGCTGACGATAGCCCAGAAGCCGCGGCAGCGAAGAAATCGCCGGCGCGCAAGACCGCGCCGCGCAAAAAGCCGGTCTGACTTCGCGCCGTCCGGCGCTCCCTTCCTGTTCCCTCCGTCGGCGCCCCGCGCGCCGACCGGTTCCGCCTGTCCATCTCGATCGACGCCGTGTCGGGCTGCGCCCTCGCGCCGCGATCTTTCGTCACGCGCGAAAACGCAACTCTCGATAACGAACGCTTCGGATTTTGTCTATGATGAAACATCGACGACTTAAAAAGTTTGTCCACCCTGAGACCCGGGCACGTAACCTGCATCTTCGACATATGTGCAATTTTCATCGATATGTCCATGACAAACTCATCCGAACAAGACTTCGAGTCGGAGCCCGTTTCTGATAGCGCCGACGTTCCGGAGCCCGCCACGCCGCGCAGTGCCGCGACGGGCGTGACTGGCATCGGCATCGGTGCGATCGCGCAGGAAATTGGTCTGACGAAGGACACGCTGCGGGTCTGGGAGCGCCGTTACGGGTTTCCCCAGCCGATGCGCTCGTCGGGCGGCGAACGCCTGTATCCGCAAGAGCAGGTGACGAAGCTGCGGCTCGTCAAGCGTCTGCTCGACGCGGGACATCGGCCGAGCAAGGTGCTCGGGCAGTCCATCGACATGTTGCAGCAGTTGGCCGAAAGCTCAGGCGTCGGACAGGACGCGCCCGACGCCGAACTCGACCACCTGATCTCGCTTCTGCGCGCGAGCGCCTTCGACGAATTCCGCTTCGGGCTGCTCAAGCGGGCGACGCGAGACGGTCTGGAGCGTTTTGTTCTGGACGTCGCTGCACCGCTGGCGGCGCGCGTCGGCAATGCGTGGGCGGCGGGTACGCTGCAGGTCTATCACGAACATTTGTTCAGCGAAGCGATCCAGTCGACGCTGCGCACGCTGCTCCGTCCGCTCACCGACGCCGTGCGCGGACGCGGCGGACGCCCGCGCGTGCTCCTCACGACGCTTTCCGGAGAGGGCCACGGCCTCGGCCTCCTGATGGCCGAAGCGATGTTCACGCTGTCCGAGTGCGAGTGCGTGCAGCTCGGGTTGCAGACGCCGCTGCACGATATCGTCGAAGCGGTGTCGGCGCACAACATCGATATCGTTGCGCTGTCGTTCACGGCAGTGCTGCCCGCGCAGTCGATCGCGAACGGGCTCGCCGAACTGCGCAACCTGTTGCCGCCGCACGTGCGTGTGTGGGCCGGCGGCAGCAGTCCGGCGCTGCGTCGCAAGTTCAACGAAGGCGTGGACTGCATTGCAGGCTTGGCGCCGATCGACGAAACCGTCGCGGATTGGCGTCAAAACACCGTGCTATGATCGACGACGCTCGTCACGGCGGGCGTCGAAGCGGGAATTCGCGGGGCGCGCAAATCGCGTCATCGTTGCATCGTTGTCATGCGCGCGCGTCACAATGCGCAGCCGGCGCGGTTCCGGCGGAAAGTCAGACGCCGCTCGGCCATACCCCAGGCACAGGTTTCGCTCCTCACCCACGGTAGAACAAGACGCGTCAACGCGGAATCCGCACGCGCGAACGTAGTGTGTTCGCAGGATGCGGCGCGTTGCCGCAGCGCCAAAATCGCGCGCTCTTGTCGCTTTTCGTCTTTGGCCGACCGAATCCCGCGTAAAATTGAAAGCTTGGCTGCTTGCGTGCAGGGCTTTTTCGCACATCACGGCCGAAAGTCAATATAGATATAACGTCGCATAAGTGGCATCAGGGGTGGACTATGAACACCATGCTTTATCCGGAACTTTATAAATCGCTGGAATCCGTCCGCTGGGATATGGAGAAGGATATCCCTTGGGACAAATTCGATGCTTCCCTGCTCACCGACGAGCAGGCCAGGACCATCAAGATGAACGCGATCACCGAATGGTCCGCTCTTCCCGCAACCGAGATGTTCCTGCGTGACAACCATCATGACAGCGACTTTTCCGCGTTCATGAGCGTGTGGTTCTTCGAGGAGCAGAAACACTCGCTCGTGCTGATGGAGTACCTGCGCCGCTTCAAGCCGGACATGGTGCCGACCGAAGAGGAACTGCACGCGGTGCGCTTCGAGTTCGATCCGGCCCCGCCGCTCGAGACGCTGATGCTGCATTTCTGCGGCGAAATCCGCCTGAACCACTGGTATCGCCGCGCGGCCGAATGGCACACGGAACCGGTCATCAAGCACATCTACGAAACCATTTCGCGCGATGAAGCGCGCCACGGCGGCGCCTATCTGCGCTACATGAAGAAGGCGCTCGTCACTGCCGGCGATACCGCGCGTGCGGCGTTCGCGAAGATCGGCGTGCTGATGGCATCCGCGCGACGCACGGAAAAGCCGTTGCATCCGACCAACCTGCACGTCAATCAGGCGCTTTTCCCGCGCGATACCGTGCAGTCGCGCCTGCCCGATCCCGAATGGCTCGAGCGCTGGCTGGACGACCAGATCCGCTTCGACGACAGCTGGGAGAAGAAGGTCGTCGAACGTATCCTGCACAATCTGTCGATTCTGTTCGAGCGTTCGTTCGCGACCGCGCAGGAGTTGAATCGCTATCGCAAGGAAGTGACGCTGCGTCTGCAGGCGGCGCCGGGCGGCGCGGCCGAACAGCCGGCCTGACAGCTACCAGAGCTTGACATCGAAACGGCTCGCCGGTCAGCACCGGCGGGCCGTTTTGCTTTCTTCCGCCTGTAAAGCGCGTGGCACAATGCGCGCTTTCGGTACACAGCAACGAGCGCTGCCATGCCCGCTACTTTCGAACGCAAGATGACGACGCGCGAAGCCCTCGCCGCGCGCCGCCCGACGCTTGCCGGTCCCGTGATTTTCACGAACGGTGTCTTCGACATTCTTCATCGCGGCCACGTGACCTATCTCGCCGATGCGAAGGCGCTCGGCGCGACGCTCATCGTCGGCGTGAATAGCGATGCGTCCGTGCGTACGCTCGGCAAGGGCGACGATCGGCCGATCAATCGCGAGGACGATCGCATGGCGCTGCTCGCGGCGCTGGAGAGCGTCGACTGGGTCGTGAAGTTCGAGGAATCGACGCCGCTGCAACTGATCGAGGCCGTGCATCCCGACGTGCTCGTGAAGGGCGGCGACTACGACATGGACAAGCTGGCCGAATCGGCGCTCGTGCGCAGTTGGGGCGGCAAGGCGCTCGCCATCGCGTTCGAGCACGACCGGTCGACGACCGCGCTGCTCAAGAAAGTGCGCGCGCAGGGCTAATTCGCCCGCGCGCGCTCACTCATTGTCCTAGCGGCGCGGTCTGCACGTTGGCGGCGGGCGCCGGTCCACCGACCCGCGGTTGATCGAACGCTTCCTCCGGGCTCAGCGGACGCGTCGCGAGCGCCTCGGGACGTACCTGCTGGAGCAGATGATGCGGTTCGCGCGCGCCCGCGGCGGGAAGCGGGCCGAACATGCCGCGCATGACCGCGAACATCAGCAAGTTGGCGAGTATCAGAAGGGCGATCAGCCAGCGCAGCATTCTCGGGCTCCGTCCGTCAATCAAGTGAAAGTCAGGTTGAGTGGCGCGCCGTCGCGTCGCGCGCGATGAGCGCAAGACCGGACAGCACGAGGGAATCGTGTCGAGTATGCGGGACGTCGAGCGCGCCCGCGATTTCATGCGCCGCGCCGCCGCCGAGCACCAGCCGGACTTCGGCACGCCAGTCCGCTTTCAGATCGCGCCACGCGCGTTCGATGAGGCTCGCCTGCGCGAGCAGGCATCCGGCGGACAGCGCGGCGGCGGTATCGGTGGCGAAGAGACTGCGCGTCTGCGTGAGCGCTTCACGCGCGGCGGCGGCGTCGAGTGTCGGCAATTGCGCGGTGTGGCTGCCGAGAGACTCCATCATCAGCGACAAGCCCGGCGCGATCAGGCCGCCCGTGAACACGCCGTCCGCGCGCAGCGCTTCGAGCGTCGTCGCGGTGCCGAACGTCGCGACCAGCAGATGTTCGCCCGGATAAGCCGCGCGCGCGGCGATCATGCCGGCCCAGCGGTCGCTGCCGAGGCGCGTTGGATCCGCATAGCTGTTGATCACGCCGCATTGTTCCGCGCGCGCGCGGACGACGGTGCGCGGCAGCGTCGGCCAGCGCGCGTCGAGCAGTCGCTGGATGCGGTTCTGAACCGGCATGCCCGCGACGTTCGAAATCCATGCGCTCTCGGGCGTCGGCAGATCGGACCAGGCGTCGAGCGCGGCGTCGTCGGCAGCGGTCGAATGATGCGCGTGCTCGAAGGCGCCGTTCGCGAGTGGCGCGCCGGCTTCGTCGACGAGCGACCACTTGATGCGGCTGTTGCCCGCGTCGATCAAAAGATACGGCGCTGCGTTGCCGTGCGTGTTCACGGGCGTTCCTTCGCGAGACGCAAGGTGAGTTCGCCGGTCGTGACGGTGCGCGGGCCTTCGGGCGCGTCGATGAGCAACTGGCCGGTTTCGTCGACGCCCGCCGCGATGCCGCGCGTCAGTTCCAGGCCTTGATCGATCAGCGCGACTTCGCGCCCGGCCCAGGCGTGCGCGTCGAGCCAGCGCTGGCGAAACGGCCGGAAGCCTTCGGCTTCGAAGCGCGGCAGCGCGGCGTCGAGCGCGTTGAGGACGGCGGCGAGCATGTCGGTGAGATTGGCGTCGGGCCATGCGCGTGCGAGCGCGGCCGGCGGAGCGCCGGGAGCGGACTGCGCGCCGATACGGTTTGCCTCGTCGACTTGCGCGGCGAGCCGCTCTGCGCCGTGCAGATTCATACCGATGCCGATGACGACCGCCGTCGCGTCCGGCGTGTTCCACGCGGTTTCGATGAGAATGCCGGCGAGCTTGCCGTCGTCGAGCAGGACATCGTTGGGCCATTTCAGCGCGGGCCGCGCGGACGGCGCGAGCGGCAGATGCGCGAGCGCGTCGAGCACTGCGGTGCCGATGGCGAGACTCAGACCCGACAGCCCTTCGATCGGCCGCCGCAGCACGCAGCCGACGGACATCAGCAGCGCGTCGCCCGGCTCGGCGAGCCACGCGCGGCCGCGCCGCCCGCGTCCGGCGCTTTGCGAATACGCGACGCGCACGATGGGCGAAGGCGTGCCCTCGTGGCGCGAGGAACGCAGATGCTCCATCAGGTCCGCGTTGGTGGAGCCGGTCTCGTCGACGATGTCGATGGTCCAGTCGCGAGCGGGCCGTTCGGCCAGCGACGCGAGCCGGGTGCGGTCGATGCGCCAGGGCGCGTCGGGGGCGAAGGGGAAGGAGGTCATGGCGGGTATTGTAGCGGGCAGATTCGATCGATCCGCTTGGTTCGACGCAACTTACACGAGCGTGATCCGCAATGACTTCCCACATGCTTTCGCGTACTTCTTCAGCGTCTGGAACGTCGGCGAATGGGTCTGTCTCACGATCGCGCCTTCGAGCCGCGCAACGGCGGCAGCCGTCGTGCCCATGCGGTCGGCGACTTCCGCTTGCGTCAGGCCTGCGTCACGGCGCGCGCACAGCAGGACGTGGAGCGCTGCATACTCTTCCTCGAGCGCGTCATACGCTGCCCTGAATGCCGGATCGGTTTCGAGCATGCGTTTCCACTCTTCTTCGTCATCCGGGACCGGCGCGTAGGGACGTTCCAGTTCTCGTTGCAGCCGTGTTTTGGTCATGCTTTCACCCTTTTCATTCGCGCGCGTGCGACGCGCAGTTCCCTGCCAGGCGTTTCCTGGGTCTTCTTGACGAAGACATGCAAAATCACGATCCGCTTGTGGATCATCGTGCAATAGAACGCGCGTCCAATACCTTCCTCACCGCGCGGTCGGAGTTCGAACAATCCTTCGCCCATCGGGCGTGAATACGGCATTCGCAAATCAGCACCGTGCTCCTGCAACTTCTCCAGCATCCGCCAAAAGCCGGCGCGGATGCCGGCGGGCAGCTTGCGGATATCGGCTATGAGATGCTCGTCGTAATAGGTGATCGTCCATTTCTGATTTTCTGAGGTTAGCATTCTTGCTGCGTCAGGAAGATGAGGGCATGCCCAAAAGTCTTCCGTCTGCGCTGCCTTTCCGATATTCATCCATTCGGGTTAGGCCGATTCCGGATCGCCCTTCCTCCGGCACCGCTCAGACACTCTTCGCTACAATGTCCTCTCCCCGTCAACCGCGTCCCATCGCCATCGATCCTTGGACTTCGACACGCCGCCGCGCCTCAGAGTGGAAGCAGGTCAGCAGGGCAAGGTGGTCCGGCTTTCGGGCCAGTGGACCGCGCTCGCGCTCGCCCGCGACCGCGCGAAGAGCGGTGTGACGCGGCGGCTGCGCGCAATCGGGCGCGAGGCCATCGGCCAGTGGGATCTGCTGTCGGTCGAGCGGCTCGATCACGTCGGCGGACAGGCGCTCTGGCGCGTCTGGGGACGCAAGATGCCCGCGACCATCGCGCTGTCCGACACCCAGCGCGAAATCTTCGAGCGCGTCGCGTTGCTCGACGCCGAACGCGAGGAACCGGAGCCCGTCGATCGCGTCGATCCGGTCACGCGCCTTGGCCAGCTCATCTTCGATTTCTTCGATCACCTCTACGGCGGCCTCGCGATGTTCGGCGGCTTCGTGCTCGATCTCATCGGCCTCGTTCGCCGTCCGCAGCGCATCCCGTGGACGGAAATCTCCGCCAACATCTACAGCGCCGGCGCGCAGGCGCTCGCGATCACCGCGCTCGTCGCGTTCCTGATCGGCATCGTGCTCAGTTATCTGTCCGCGCAGCAGTTGCAGGCGTTCGGCGCGAACCAGTACATCGTCAATATTCTGGGGTTGTCGGTGATACGCGAACTCGGGCCGGTGCTCTCCGCGATCCTCGTCGCTGGGCGCTCGGGTTCGGCGATCACCGCGCAGATCGGCGTGATGCGCGTCACCGAGGAACTCGACGCGATGCAGGTCATGGGCATCCCGCACGGCCTGCGCCTCGTGCTGCCGCGCGTGATCGCGCTCGGCATCGCGATGCCGCTGCTCGTCATGTGGACCAACATCATCGCGCTCCTGGGCGGTGCGCTCGCGGCGAAGCTCGTGCTGTCCATCGACATGAACTTCTTCATCCGCT
Source organism: Caballeronia fortuita (assembly GCF_001544835.2). Taxonomy (GTDB): domain Bacteria; phylum Pseudomonadota; class Gammaproteobacteria; order Burkholderiales; family Burkholderiaceae; genus Caballeronia; species Caballeronia fortuita. The sequence continues at coordinate 461,286 of NZ_FCNX02000001.1, forward strand.
CGCTGCCGTCGGTCGTGCCGATCGCCAATCTGTGGATCGGGCTCGGCAAGGGCGTCGTGTTCGGCATGCTGATCGCGCTCGCCGCGTGTCACTTCGGCTTTCGCATCAAGGCGAATTCGCAGAGTCTCGGCGAAGGCACGACGACGTCCGTAGTGACGTCGATCACCATCGTGATTCTCGCGGACGCCGTCTTCGCGATCCTCTTCCAGAACGTCGGACTCTGACCGCCATGTCGACCACGCTCGCCACCGCCGTTCGCCATCAGCCGCCGCCCGTCATCGCGGAACCGGTGATCGAAGTACGCGATCTCACCAAGCGCTACGGGCGCACGGTGATCCACGAGCATCTCAATCTCGACGTGCGGCGCGGCGAGATCGTCGCGCTGCTCGGCGGTTCGGGCTCGGGCAAGACGACGCTCGTGCGGCAGATGCTCGGGCTGGAATCGCCGACATCGGGCACGATTCGCGTGCTCGGCGAGGAATGGTCGCGCATGGACGACGAAACCGCGAAGATGCTGCGCACGCGCTCCGGCATGATGTTTCAGCAAGGCGCGCTGTTTTCGTCGCTGACGGTGTACGACAACATCGCGCAGCCGTTTCGCGAGCTCGGCAAGATTCCCGAGGATCTCATCCGCGAGTTCGTGATGCTGAAGCTCGAAATGGTCGGTCTGTCGTGCAAGCACGCGAGCAAGATGCCGTCGGCGCTGTCGGGCGGGATGGTGAAGCGCGTGGGCATCGCGCGGGCGATCGCGCTCGAACCCGAACTGCTCTTTCTCGACGAACCGACCGCCGGTCTCGATCCGAAGGCATCGGACGAATTCGTCGATCTGATCGCCACGCTGCATCGCGCGCTCGGGCTGACGGTCGTCCTCGTCACGCACGATCTCGATACGATGGTCGCGCTGTCCACGCGCGTCGCCGTGCTCGCGGAGCGGCGCGTGCTCGTCGCGGCGCCGGTGGAAGAGGCGTGCGCGGTGGATCATCCGTTCATCCGCGAATATTTTCTGGGGCGTCGCGGCCGCCGCGCGCTGCAGGCCTTGCCGCCCGAGCGCCGCGCGAAGCTGCCGCCGGCCGCGCTCGAAGACGCGCCGATCGCCGTGAACAAGTAAGCGCGCACCGAGCGGTGCGCGCGAGAGGACTCTGCGGATGGAAAACAAATCACACGCGTTCTGGACCGGGCTTTTCACGATCGTGCTCGTGCTGGCCATCGCGTTCGCGGTGTTCTTTTTCAACGTCGATCGCACCGTGCGCGTGCCGTACGACCTGATCGCGCGCACCAACGTGACGGGTCTCTTCACGGACGCGGCCGTGCGTTATCGGGGCCTGGGCGTCGGCAAGGTGCAGTCGATCAGCTTCGACCGCGCGCATCCGGGCCAGATACGCATCCGCATTCTCGTCGACAAGAACGCGCCGATGACGCATTCCACCTACGCGACGCTCGGCTTTCAGGGCGTAACGGGCATCGCCTTCGTGCAGCTCGACGACACCGGCACGGATACAACCGCGCTCGCTTCGTCGCCGCAGCACGTCGCCGAAGTGCCGATGCGCCCCGGTCTCTTCGAGCAGTTGCAGCAGCGCGGCGACGTGATCCTGCGCAAGTTCGAGCGCCTCGCCGACGACGCCGACAAGTTCCTCTCCGACGACGTGCGCAATCAGCTCATGGCGACGACGAAAAGCCTGCAAGGCGCCGCCGACGGCATCGCGACGCTGGCGAGCCAGGTGCAGCCCGCGACGGCGCAGTTGCCGCAGACGCTTAAGCAGATCAACACCACGCTCGCGTCGACCAATCAGCTCGTGCAGAACCTGAATCGTCCGGACGGGCCGTTCGTCGCGAATCTGAACAAGGCGGGCAAGGCGGCCGAAGACGCGAGCGCCGCGCTTGCCGACATGAACGAATCGCTGCGCTTCGTGACGGCGCGCGTCGGCTTCGAGGCGTTGCCGCGCTTCTACTCGTTCGGCGACGACGTGAGCGCGGCCGCGCGTTCGGTCGATCGCGCCGCCGACGCGTTCAGCACCAATCCGCGCAGCGTGCTCTTCGGCGCGCCGCAAAAGGAGCCGGGACCGGGCGAGCCGGGATTCACGTGGCCGGCGAAAGCGGCGCATTAGCGGCGCATTGATCGAGATAACGACATGACGGACATCGACATGAAAGGAGCCATCGCGACGCTCGCGCTCGCCTGCGCGACGCTGCTCGCGGGTTGCGGGTCGACATCGACGGCGCTGCCGAACGCGCATTACGACCTCGGCGCGACGCCTGCCGCCAACGCCGGCGCCGCGCCGATGCCGCCCGTGAAAGTGCTCGCGGTGGCCGCGCCGCGCAGTCTCGAAACGGACGCGTTCGCGTATCGCCTGAGCTATGTCGACGCGCAGCGCACCGGCAACTATTCGAACAGCCACTGGACGATGCCGCCCGCGCAACTCCTGACGCAGCGCCTGCGCGAGGCGCTCGCGGCGCGCGGCCCGATCCTGTCGGGCGCCGATCCGGTGCGCGCGGTGCCGCTGCTCGAAGTCGAACTGACGAACTTCGAACAGGTCTTCGATGCGCCCGAGCAAAGCCACGGTCTCGTGTCCGTGCGCGCGACGCTCACGCAGCAAGGACGCGTAATCGGCCAGCGCAGCTTCGCGGCGAGCGCGCCCGCGCCGAGCGCCGATGCGCCCGGCGGCGCGCGGGCGCTCGCGGCTGCATCGGACGACGTGATCGCGCAGCTTTCCGCGTGGCTCGCGGCGCAACCGCTTGCCGCGTCGCGATGATCTTCGGCTGCTTCCCTTTGCGCCCAGCACGCAGACGCCCGGGCGTCTCATGACGGTCAAGCAATGGCAGCGCCGCCCGTCGGCGTTCTCGCGGCAGGCGCTCGCCGCATACGCGGCGCTCGTCGTCTACGGTTCGCTCTATCCGTTTTCCGGCTGGCGTTCGCTGGGCCTGAGTCCGTTCGCGTATCTGCTCGATCCGCTGCCGCAATATCTGACCGTTTTCGATGTCGTCACCAACGTGCTCGGCTATATGCCGCTCGGCGCGCTGATCGTGCTCGCGCTCTATCCGCGCGTGCGCGGCACGTTCGCGGTCGGCGCGGCGCTCGCCGGCGGCGCGCTGCTTTCCGCGACCATGGAAGCGATCCAGACCTATCTGCCGACGCGCGTCGCCTCCAACCTCGATCTCGCCGCGAATGCGTTCGGTGCGCTCGTCGGCGGCGTGCTGATCGCGCCCGCGACGAGCGCGCTGCTCGATCGAGGCCTGCTGCGGCGCATCCGCTTCACCTGGTTCGAGCGCGACGCGGCTTACGTGCTCGGGCTGACGGCGCTCTGGCCGTTCGCGGCGATGTTTCCCGCGCCGTATCTCTTCGGCGGCGGCGATCTGCCGCGCGTGCTATGGGACGCGCTCGATCCGGCGATGCAGGACGCGATCCTCGCGTGGACGCCCGCCGCGTGGGACATCGAAAGCTGGCCGGATCGCCTGGGCGCGCTTTTGCCCGACGACGCGTGGGAAGCGCTGATCACATCGACGGGACTGTTCGGCGCGCTCGTGCTCGCGACGCTGCTGACCCGCAAGCGCGCGCCGCGCATACGCCTGATGCTCGGCCTCATCGCGGTGACGATCTTCGCCAAAGCAGGCGCGACCTTCCTGCAATCGCGCGCGGGCCTGACCTTCGACTGGGCGACGGACGGCGCGCTCGAAGGCATCGTCATCGCGACGATCGCGGGCGTGCTCTCTGTGTCGCTGCCGCGCGGACTGCGGGCGGCGCTCGCGGGCGGCGCGCTCGTCGTATCGCTCGCGCTCATCAATCTGCTGCCGGTGAATCCATATTTCGATATCGTGCTCGCCGACTGGCGGCAAGGTCGCTACCTGCATTTCAACGGGCTCGCGCACTGGCTCGCGTGGGTCTGGCCGTATGCGGCGCTCGGCTGGCTCGCGTCGGCGGCGGAGCACGCGTGGCTCGCGCGGCGCCGCGCGCGGCGTGACGCGGTTTGATGCCGTTTGATGCGGCCTCAAACAGCGTGCGGCGGGCATGAACATCGCTGGCTATAATCGACCGACACTCTCATCGCACGGAAGTCATGGATTCCTTCTACAAGTACCATGTGTTTTTCTGCCTGAATCAGCGCGAGGCCGACGCCACGCGCCCGAGCTGCGCGAACTGCAACGCGCAGGCCATGCAGGAACACGCCAAGAAACGCGTGAAGAAACTCGGCCTCGCGGGCGAAGGCAACGTGCGCATCAACAAGGCCGGCTGTCTCGACCGCTGCGAGCAGGGGCCGGTCGTGGTCGTGTATCCGGAAGGCACGTGGTACACGTATGTCGATGAAACCGACATCGACGAAATCGTGGATTCGCATCTGGCCAACGGCAAAATCGTCGAACGTCTTCTGATCGATCAGCCCGCATGAACGCGCAAACCGAAAAATTTCTGATCGACGGTTCTGCCGGCAAGATCGAATGCGCGCTCGACAAGACCGACAGCGCGCCGCGCGGCATCGCGCTCGTCGCGCATCCGCATCCGCTTTTCGGCGGCACGATGGACAACAAGGTCGCGCAGACGCTCGCCCGCACGTTCGTCCAGCTCGGCTACACGACGTATCGCTCGAACTTTCGCGGCGTCGGGCAGACGGGCGGCGAGCACGACAATGGCATCGGCGAACAGGACGACCTGCTCGCGGTCATCGACCACATGCGCACGCAACCCGGCCAGGCCGATGCGCCCATCGTGCTCGCGGGCTTCTCGTTCGGCACCTTCGTGCTGTCGCACGTCGCGAAGCGCATGCGCGACGCGGGCAAGGAGATCGAGCGCATGGTGTTCGTCGGCACGGCGGCGAGCCGCTGGGAAGTCGCGCCCGTGCCTGACACGACGCTCGTGATCCACGGCGAAGTCGACGACACCGTGCCCATTCAGTCCGTCTACGACTGGGCGCGGCCGCAGGAACTTCCCGTCGTAGTGATTCCGGGCGGCGAGCATTTCTTTCACCGCAAGCTGCATATTCTCAAGCGCGTGATCGTCGACGCGTGGCGTTGAGCTTTTCGCTCATCGACCGGTAAAACCGGCTAAGCGCAGCCTGAAAAACGTTAAAACGAGCGGCAAGCGCGCAGATTCCAAGGAAAACGGAAGCGGGCCGCGCGTATAATGGCGCAGAATTTTTTCACCGTTTCCGGCCGTGCGACGCCGCTTCGAACGTATCGCGGCCGTCGAAACTCCGGCTTCTGAGAACCGTTTTCGCGTCCGTCTGTCGAACGAGCGCTTTTCGCCGCGGCGCCGCGCGTGCCGCTGTCCTGGCGAAAGCCCGACCGGCAGCGACGGTCAGCCTGTTCAACCCGTGCTTCGCCGATCATCCGATCCCCGATCGTCATCGTCGCAGCGAGCTTTTTCCGCCGATCGATCCTATGCGCTTTGTCCCTTCCGGCTTGTCTTTCCCTTCTGTTTCCGTTTCCGCAAAAGCCGCTTTCGTTCTGCCCGCTGTGCTGGCCGCAGCGAGCGCGTTCGCGCAGGTTGCGCCGCCCGATGTGACGGCCCGTTCATGGGTGCTCGTCGACGCCACCAGCAATCAGGTGCTCGCGTCGGGCAATCCCGATGAGCGCGTCGAGCCCGCATCGCTCACGAAGCTGATGACCGCCTATCTCGTCTTCGATGCGTTGAAGGCGAAGAAGATCAACATGGATCAGACCGTCATGCCGAGCGAGGCCGTGCGCCGCGTGCGCACGGACGAGTCGCGCATGTTCATCGAAGCGAACAAGCCGGTCACCGTGCACGATCTCGTGTACGGCATGATCGTCCAGTCGGGCAACGATGCGGCCATCGCGCTCGCGGAACTCGTCGGCGGCAGCGAAGGCAACTTCGTCACGCTGATGAACGCGGCGGCGAAGCGCATCGGCATGACGCACACGAATTACGCCGATGTGAACGGCATGCCCGATCCGCAGCATTACACGACCGCGGGCGATCTCGCCGTGCTGTCCACACGCCTGATCCGCGACTTCCCCGAGTACTACAGCATCTTCTCGGTGAAGGACTTCACGTACAACAAGATCAAGCAGCCGAACCGCAATCGCCTGCTGTGGCTCGATCCGACCGTCGACGGTCTGAAGACCGGCCACACGAAAGCCGCGGGCTACTGCCTGATCGCGACCGCGAAGCGCTCGCTGCTTGGCGTGCCGGACGCGAGCCGCCGCCTCGTCGCGGTGATGATGGGCGAGCCGAAAGAGCACAACCGCGTGCAGGACAGCCTGAAGATGCTGAACTACGGCTACACCGCGTACGACGCGCTGCGGCTGTACAAGGCCAATCAGGTGATCGATTCGCCGCGCGTCTACAAGGGCGCCGCCGACAACGTGCAGGCGGGCGTCGCGACGGATCAATACATCACCGTGCCAAAGGGTCTGGGCGACAAGGTCAAGCCGGCCGTCACGCACGACAACCTGCTCGTCGCGCCCATCAAGAAGGGCCAGCAGATCGGCACCGTCAAGATGGTCGCGGACGGCAAGGAAGTCGCGCAATTCCCGCTCGTCGCGCTGCAGGACGTGCCGGAAGCGGGTATCTTCGGCCGCCTGTGGGATTCGGCGCTGCTGTGGTGGCAAAAGCGCAAGTAAGGAGCGTTCGATGAGCCAAGCCGAAGCATTCGATCCGACGGTCTATCTCAACGGCGAGTGGGGACCGCTTTCCGAAGCGCGCATTCCCGTGCTCGACCGCGGCTTCATCTTCGGCGACGGCGTCTATGAAGTCGTGCCGCTCTACGCGCAAGCCGACGGCGCGCGCCTGCCGTTTCGCCTTGGGCAGCACCTTGCACGGCTCGCGCGCAGTCTCGGCAAGATTCGCATCGACAATCCGTTCGATGACGCCGGCTGGCGCGCGCTGATCGATCGCGTCATCGCGGAGAACGCCGGTCACGGCGACGCGCTCGTGTATATCCAGGTGACGCGCGGCGTCGGGAAGCGGCGCGGGCACGCGTTCCCCGCTGGCATCACGCCGACGGTCTTCGCGATGCTCGGCCAGCTCGTTCTGCCGAGCGCGGCGGATCGCGCGCGCGGCGCGGTCGCCGTCACCGCCGAAGACAAACGCTGGCTACATTGCGATATCAAATCGATCTCGCTGCTCGGCAACGTGCTGATGGCGCAGCACGCCGCCGAAAACGATGCGCTCGAAACCATTCAGTTGCGCGACGGCTTGCTGACGGAAGGATCGTCGTCGAACGTGTGGATCGTGAAGGGCGGCACGCTGCTGGGCGCGCCGCGCGGACCGCGCATTCTCGAAGGCATCCGCTACGGTCTCATCGAGGAACTGGCGCGCGAGACGGGCATCGCGTTCGAAGAGCGCGACATCACCGAAGCCGAATTGCGTTCGGCCGACGAAATCATGATCAGCTCCGCGACGAAAGAAGTCATGCCGATCACGACGCTCGACGGCGAGCGCGTCGGCGACGGCCGCCCCGGTCCGGTCTATGCTGCACTGTACGACGCCTATCAGCGGGCGAAAGCGCGCGCGTTCGCCGATGAGGCGAAGCGCGGCAAGTGAAGGAGAGAATCATGACCGACAAGCCACAATCCACCGATCCGACCGACAGCGCGAAGCACAGCACCGACGAACTGTTCGATTTCCCCTGCGATTTCCCGATCAAGGTGATGGGCAAGACGCACCCGGATTTCCACGACACGATCGTTGGCGTGCTCAAGCAGTTCGACCAGGATTTCGACGCATCGCGCGTGGAATCGCGGCCGTCTTCCGGCGGCAATTACACCGGCCTCACGTGCACCGTGCGCGCGCAGAATCGCGCGCATCTGGACGACATCTATCGCGCGCTCACCGGCCATCCGATGGTCAAGGTAGTGCTTTGACCTTGCCTGCGGGCGCATCGCACACTGCCGGCGTGCGCTCGTAGAGCAGTCTGAACTGCTCCGCTTCCTCGAAAATCCATTCCCTGAATGCCTGCACGCGCTTCGTCTGAAGCAGCGCCGCCGGGCACACGAAGTAGTACTTCCACGGGCTCGGGCCGTCCACGTTGAAAAGCCGCACGAGCCGGCCTGCGATGATTTCCTGCATCGCGAGCGAACGGCGCACGAGCGCGATGCCCTGACCGTCGATCGCCGCCTGCAGCAGATTCGACGAATCCTCATACAAGACGCCGCGCTTCGGCTCGGGCAGATCGGCGAGTCCGGCCGCGTCGAACCAGGGGCGCCAGAGTTCGTCGTCGGAGCGCAGAAGCGGCAGCGTTGCGAGATCGCGTGGCACGCGCGGCAACTGGCCGCCGCGAAAATTCGGCGCGCACGCCGGGAAAAACACTTCGTCGAGCAGTTCTTCCGTGTGCAGACCCGCGTATTTTCCGTAGCCGAAGCGCAGCGCCACGTCCGCATCGTCGCGATTGAAGTCGATGAGCGACGCGGTCGTCAGCAGTTCCAGATCGACGTCCGCGTGCCGCTCGATGAATCTGCCCACGCGCGGCGTCAACCAGCGCGCGGAAAACGACGGAATCGTCGACACGATCAGTCGGCGGTCGCGATCGCCCGAACGGATGCGCCGCGTCGATTCGGCGAGCGCGACGAGCGCCGCGCGCACTTCGGCGGCGTATTGCTTGCCGCGATCGGTGAGGCGCACGCGTTTGCCGTCGCGCGCGAACAGCGACACGCCGAGCTCCGACTCGAGCGCGCGAATCTGATGACTGACCGCGCCGTGCGTGACGAAAAGCTCGTCGGCGGCGCGGGAAAAGCTTTCGTGTCGGGCGGCGGCCTCGAAGGCGCGCAGCGCGTTGAGCGCGGGAAGCTGGCGGAGGTCCATGTGCGATGTCGGCGGTGTCGTTGTCAATATGGCTCACATAGCCGTGAAAATTGATCGTTTTGCCTGATGCCTTGCCACGCCTAGGATTGTAGTCATCGAAACGTTCCTCTGGCGGAGTGGATCATGCGAGAAATATCAACAAGCGTCACCTTCGAAATCAAGCCCGGCGAAACCGTGCCCATGCGGATCGCGCGCGGCACGCGGCTCATGGTTCACGGCAGCCCGGTCTGGGCGACGCGCAGCAACGACATCGAGGACTATTGGCTCGTGCCCGGCGACAAGCTGCGGCTGCGCGAACGCGAGCGGCTCTGGCTCTCCGTCGAAGGCGACCGTCCGGCCTATGTCGTCTTCACGATTCTGCCGCGTTGCGACGAGCGCGCGATTCACTGGCTTTCGACGCGCATCGAGCGCCTTGCGCTGCGGCTGCGCGCCGGCTGGCGGACCGTCTGAGCGGCAACTATTCGAAATTGCCATCGGAGGCATGAGAATTCACCATCGGCGGGCATGGGCCTATTTCGGTAAACTACCGTCACCATGTCCGCCATACCGCTCGCAGTCCCACACCAAACCCACGACGCGCCCGGCACCGTGCTCAGTTCCGGTGACTTTCCGGTCGCGTTGCGCTGGCGCGGCCTCGAACCGTACAGCCACAGTTTCGACGCGATGCGCGCCTTCACCGACGCCCGCACGCCGGAAACGCAGGACGAAATCTGGCTCGTCGAGCATCCGCCGGTCTTCACGCTCGGTCTTGCGGGCGATCCGGCGCATCTGCTGCTGACCGAAAGCGGCATTCCGCTCGTCAAGGTGGATCGCGGCGGACAGATCACGTATCACGGGCCGGGGCAGATCGTCGCTTATCTGCTGATCGATCTGCGCCGACGCAAGCTGATGGTGCGCGAGCTGGTACGGCGCATCGAAGAGGCCGTGATCGAAACCCTCGCGACGTATAATCTCGCGACGGACCGCAAGGCCGGCGCGCCCGGCATCTACGTGGCGCGGCATCCTCAGGACGTGAACGATCGTATGCAGGCGCACGAAGGCGCGAAGATCGCCGCGCTCGGACTCAAGATTCGCAACGGCTGCAGTTATCACGGCGTGAGCCTCAATGTCCGCATGGACTTGCAGCCGTTCCTCGCCATCAACCCGTGCGGCTACGCGGGGCTCGAAACGGTCGACATGGCGACGCTCGGCGTCGCGGCCGACTGGCGCGACGTAGCTCTCGTGCTGGCCGAACGGCTGGCACATCAAATCGGCGGCCTCCCCGCAATTGCCGCTGCAACAACCGGATCGACCGAATGACTGACGCAACCGCAAACCTGGCTGGCGATACCGCCGCTTCTGCTTCGTCGCCCACCGCTTACGACGCCACCGCCAAGCAGAAGGCGCAAGCGAAGACGTCGCGCATTCCGATCAAGGTCATTCCGATCGAAAAGCTGAGGAAGCCGGAATGGATCCGCGTGCGCACCGCGACCGGCAACTCGCGCTTCAACGAGATCAAAAAGATCCTGCGCGAGCACAGCCTGCACACGGTGTGCGAGGAAGCGAGCTGCCCGAACATCGGCGAATGCTTCGGCAAGGGCACCGCGACGTTCATGATCATGGGCGACAAGTGCACGCGCCGCTGCCCGTTCTGCGACGTCGGCCACGGCCGGCCCGATCCGCTCGACGCAGACGAGCCGCTGAATCTCGCGCGCACGATCGGCGCGCTGAAGCTGAAGTACGTTGTGATTACGTCCGTCGATCGCGACGATCTGCGCGATGGCGGCGCGGCGCATTTTGTCGAGTGCATCAAGCAAGTTCGCGAGCATTCGCCGGAAACGCGCATCGAAATCCTGACGCCGGATTTCCGCGGCCGGCTGGATCGCGCGATCGGCATTCTGACGGCCGCTCCGCCCGATGTGATGAATCACAATCTCGAAACGGTGCCGCGTCTCTACAAGGAAGCGCGCCCGGGTTCCGATTATCACCATTCGCTGAAGTTGCTAAAGGACTTCAAGGCGCTGCATCCGGAAGTCGCGACGAAATCGGGGCTGATGGTCGGTCTCGGCGAAACGGAAGAGGAAATTCTTCAGGTGATGCGCGATCTGCGCGCGCACGATGTGGACATGCTGACGATCGGGCAGTATCTCCAGCCGTCGGAGCATCATCTGCCGGTGCGGGCTTACGTGCATCCGGATACCTTCAAGATGTACGAGGAAGAGGCGTACAAGATGGGCTTCACGCATGCGGCCGTCGGCGCGATGGTGCGTTCGAGCTATCACGCGGATGTGCAAGCGCACGGAGCGGGCGTGGTTTGACGCGGTTCTTGTGCCTGGCGAACGAAACCCACCGGTAACGGTGGGTTTTTTGTTTTCAAGGCGTCTCGCGCGCGTCCGGAACCTCGGACGCCCGCATTCCGGATTTCCGGAATCTCGGATACCGCGCCGCGTGACACTAGAAAAACGTTCGTAAAATCATCGACTTAAGCCGGTGTGCAAGCTGGCATTCCCCTTGCAATAACTAAGGCACGGCCCACGAGCCGCCCATAAAAGTCAAGGAGACAAGCCGATGACCCCTCTCGCATCCAAACGTCCCTGATCCGTCGACGAAGCGGCTATCGCTCGATCGACGCGCTCAGACGTGCCCAACACGCTCGCACCGCGTCAAGGCTCGCCGCTGGCCGTACCTCCGCCAACTGCTTGTTTTTGCCTGGAAACATCGTGAAAAAACCACTCCATAAAGTCCTGTACGTGCAGGTGATCGCGGCCATCATCATCGGCATCGCGCTCGGGCACTTCTATCCCGCGCTCGCCACCGACATGAAGCCGCTCGGCGACGCGTTCATCAAGCTCATCAAGATGGTCATCGGGCCGATCATCTTCTGTACCGTTGTGACCGGCATCGCCGGCATGGAAGACATGAAGAAGGTCGGGCGCGTCGGCGGCAAGGCGCTCCTGTACTTCGAAATCGTGTCGACGTTCGCGCTGGTCCTCGGCCTCGCCGCGACGCACATCCTGAAGCCCGGCGTCGGCTTCAACGTCGATCCGTCGACGCTCGACCACAAGGCCGTCGATTCCTTCGCGACCAAGGCGCATGGCCAGAGCACGGTCGACTTCTTCCTGCACATCATTCCCGACACGCTGGTTTCGGCGTTCGCGCAGGGTGAAATCCTCCAGATCCTGCTAATCGCGCTGCTCTTCGGCGCGGTGCTCGCGCATATCGGCGAGCGCGGCAAGGTGGTGACGACGTTCATCGAAGGGCTGTCGAGCATTCTGTTCGGCATGGTCGGCATCATCACGAAGCTCGCGCCGATCGGTGCGTTCGGCGCAATGGCGTTCACCATCGGCAAATACGGCATCGGCTCGCTGCTGCCGATGCTCAAGCTCATCGGCACGTTCTATCTGACCTCGATCGTCTTCGTTGTCGTCGTGCTCGGCGCGATCGCGCGCATGGTCGGCTTCAACATCCTGAAGTTCGTCGCGTACATCAAGGAAGAAATGCTGATCGTGCTCGGCACGTCGTCCTCGGAAGCGGCGCTCCCGCAACTGATGCTCAAGCTCGAAAAGCTCGGCTGCTCGCGCTCGGTCGTGGGCCTCGTCGTGCCGACCGGCTACTCGTTCAACCTCGATGGCACCAACATCTACATGACGATGGCCGTGCTGTTCATCGCGCAGGCGACGAACACCGACCTCTCGTGGGGCCAGCAGTTGACGCTGCTCGCGGTGACGATGCTCACGTCGAAGGGCGCGAGCGGCGTGACCGGCGCGGGCTTCATCACGCTGGCCGCGACGCTCGCCGTCGTGCCGACGATTCCGCTCGCGGGCATGGTGCTGATTCTCGGCATCGACCGCTTCATGTCGGAATGCCGCGCGCTGACGAACATCGTCGGCAACGGCGTGGCGACGGTCGTCGTGTCGGCATGGGAGAAGGAGCTGGATCGCAACAAGCTGCGCGCGGCGCTCTCGCGCGATGTCGACGTGACCGACACCGAAGAAGCAAAGTCGGTGTAAGTCGCACGGCAAGCGGAAAGCGGAAGCGATCATGCAAGCGGCGAAGCCTCGGTCTGCGGGTGCTTCGCCGCGTTCGGTTCCGGCGCCTGACAAGCGCGAAGCCTATGACACAATGGCAGATCCTCTTTCGCGGGAATCTGCTCACGTGTCGCGCCGCATCGTCATGTTCTTCGCGCTTCTCGCCGCGCTCGCGGCGTGCTGCGCGCTCACGTGGCATATCGCGTGGCAAAGCGGCATCGACGAACTCCGGCTCAACGCCGCCGCGCGTGTCGATCGCACGACGAATACGCTCAAGAGCACGCTCGACCGCTACGAATATCTGCCTTATTTGTTGTCGCGGCATCCGGTCGTGCAGAACGCGCTCGATCATCCGGATCAGGCGAACGTCGCGCGCGCGAACCGCTATCTCGAAGACCTCAACGCGCGCGCCCACGCCACCGTCACGTATCTGATCCGCGCGAACGGCATCGCCGTTGCGGCGAGCAACTGGAACGCGGCGGACAGCTTCGTCGGCGTGGACTACAACTTCCGGCCGTATTTCATCGACGCGATGAAAGGCGGCGTCGGCCGGTTCTTCGGCATCGGCACGATCTCGATCGAACCGGGTTACTACATCTCGCAGCCCGTGTATCGGGAAAACGAGCGCGAGGGCACGAAAGAGATTATCGGCGTCGCGGTCGTGAAGCTGAATCTCGAATGGCTCCAGGGCGCGGATGCGTCCGAGCCGCTCATCGTCACCGACGATCACGGCGTCATCTTTCTCTCGTCGGTGCCCGCGTGGAAATATCACACGGTGCGGCCGCTGCCGCAGAACATCGAGGCGTCCGTCTATGCGACGCGCCAGTACGCGCAGCAGGCGATCACGCCGCTGCCGATGACCATCGTGAAGACGCTCGAAGGCGGCGCGCAGATCGTGCGCGTGGGCGGCGGCGGCCGCGACGGACGTCATGCGCCGGCGTTCCTTGCGACACATCGTTCGATCGGCGAACCCGACTGGCAACTCATCACGATGGCCGCGCTCGATCCCGTCGAGAGCGGCGCGCAGAACGCGGTCATCGTCACCGCGCTCGTCTTCGTCTCGCTGTGCCTGCTCGCGTTCTACTGGCGCATGCGCCGTGCGCGCGTGCGGGAAATGATCCGCAGCCGCGAGATGTTGCAGACGGCCTACGCCGAACTGAATCAGCGCGTCGCGGAGCGCACGGCGGACCTGTCGGAAGCGAACGCGCAGCTTACGAAGGAAGTGAACGAGCGCACGCGCGCGGAGCAGGACTTGCGCGCCGCGCACGACGAACTGATTCAGGCGAGCAAGCTCGCCGCGCTCGGCCAGATGGCGGCGGGCATCACGCACGAACTGAATCAGCCGCTCGCCGCGCTGCGCAGTTTCTCCGACAACACGCGCGTCTTGATCGATCGCGGCGATCAGGCGGCGGCGCGCGAGAATCTCGAAGCGATCGCGTCGCTGACCGAGCGCATGGGCAACATCACGAACCAGTTGAAGCTGTTCGTCACGAAGGCGCGGCCGAAGAACGCGCGTGCGGACGTCGCGCGGGCGCTGCGGCAAGTGTTCTCGATGCTGCGTCCGCGCATGAAGAACGTCGCCGTCGATATCGCGCCGGCGCTCGTCGAAGGCAGCGCGCCCGTGTTCGTGCGCTGCGAGGATCTGCGGCTGGAGCAGGTGTTCATCAACCTTATCGGCAATGCGCTCGATGCGGTCGCGTCGTGCGACAAGCCGCGCATCGTCATCGAACTAAATACGTACGCGGACACGATCGAACTCGTCGTGCGCGACAATGGTCCAGGCGTTCCCGCCGACGCGCTGCCGCGCCTCTTCGAGCCGTTCTTCACGACGAAGGAAATGGGGCAGGGACTGGGGCTGGGTCTCGCGATTTCGTCGGCGATCGCGCGCGATTACGGCGGCACGCTGGTCGCGCGCAATCGCGAGGCGCCGATCGTCGCGGACGGTCCGGAAGGCGGCACGCAGGCCGACGCCGATCAATCGCACGGCGCGGAATTCGTGCTCACGTTGAGGCGCGCGTAACACTTTGCAGAGGCAAGACATGACCACCGGTTTGCAGGTGATCTTCATCGAGGACGACGAACTCGTGCGACGCGCGAGCGTGCAGAGCCTGCAACTCGCGGGTTTCGACGTGACCGGCCACGGCAGCGTGGAATCTGCCGCGCGCGCCATCGACGCGAATTTTCCCGGCGTGATCGTGAGCGACATCCGCCTGCCCGGCGCGAGCGGTCTCGACCTGCTCGCGCAATGCCGCGAGCGCGCGCCCGAAGTGCCGGTGATTCTCGTCACCGGCCACGGCGACATTTCGATGGCCGTGCAGGCGATGCGCGACGGCGCCTACGACTTCATCGAGAAGCCGTTCGCGTCCGAGCGGCTGATCGAAGCGGTGCGCCGCGCGCTGGAGCGCCGCAAGCTCGTGCTGGAGAATCAGGCGTTGCGGCGGGAATTGGCGGGCGCCGGGCAGAGCCGCATCATCGGGCGCAGTCTCGCGATCGAACAGGTGCGGCGGCTGATCGCGAACGTCGCGCCGACGGACGCCTCCGTGCTCATCAACGGCGATACGGGCGCGGGCAAGGAACTCATCGCGCGCAGTCTGCATGACATGTCGCCGCGTCGCGACAAGCCGTTCATCGCGGTGAATTGCGGCGCGCTGCCGGAGCAGATGTTCGAATCGGAGATGTTCGGCTACGAGGCGGGCGCGTTCACCGGCGCGCAGAAGCGGCGCATCGGCAAGCTGGAGCATGCGTCGGGCGGCACGCTCTTTCTCGATGAAATCGAGAGCATGCCGCTGTCGTTGCAGGTGAAGCTGCTGCGCGTGCTGCAGGACGGCGTGCTGGAGCGGCTCGGCTCGAATCAGCCGGTGCGCGCGAATCTGCGCGTCGTCGCGGCGGCGAAGGGCGACATGAACGAGCATGTCGCCGATGGCACGTTCCGGCGCGACCTGCTCTATCGCCTCAACGTGGTGACGATCACGCTGCCGCCGCTAAACGAGCGTCGCGAGGACATCGTGCCGCTCTTCGAACATTTTCTTCTCGATGCCGCCGTGCGCTACGAGCGGCCCGCGCCACTCATCACGGATCGTCAGCGCGCCGAACTGATGCAGCGCGACTGGCCCGGCAACGTGCGCGAGCTGCGCAACGCGGCGGATCGCATGGTGCTCGGCATTCTCGACGACAGCGGCGCGGCCGCGGCGCTCGATACATCGACGCAATCGCTGAAGGAACGCACCGAGCAGTTCGAACGCGCGGTGATCGGGCAGGCGCTGGAGCAGTGCGGCGGTGCGGTCGCGGTAGCGGCGGATCGTCTGCAACTCGGCAAGGCGACCTTGTACGAGAAGATCAAGCGATACGGAATCGTCGTGAAGGGCGATTCCGCCGAGCGATAAAAAACCCGCTGGTTTTCGCCAGCGGGTTTCTTTCGGATTCCAAGGCGCTCAGGCCGAACCGAGCGCCTTGTCGAGCAGTTGATCCAGTTCCGCGAACGTCGGCTCGCCGACATAGCGCTTCAGGATCTTGCCGTTCTTGTCGATGACGAAGGTCGTCGGCGTGAGTTGCACGTTGCCGAACTGCTTCGCGGCGCTGCCGTCGTCCATCGCAACCCTGAACGGCAGGTTGCGAGTTTGCGCGTAATTGTTGACGTACATCGGCGCATCGTAGTTCATCGCGACCGCGACGAATTCCAGGCCGCGGCTCTTGAACTTGTTGTACGTGTCGATCATCTGGGGCATTTCCTTCATGCAGGTTTCGCAGCTCGTCGCCCAGAAATTGACGAGATAGACCTTGCCCTTCAGATCGCCCGACGTGGAAATCTTCTGTCCCGAAAGCAGCGTGAAGGTCGCGTCTGGCACTTTCTGCTGGCCACCGAAGGCGAAATACCCGGTGCAGGCGATCACGCCCGCGACGAGCGCCATGACGATATAGCGCAGCGGGCTTTTGACGCGCGTGGTTGAATCTTGCGTGGCTTGGGACATGGCGAACCTCGAATGGCTCTCCGGCGAACGGAGACTGCCGCGTATTTTAGCGCCAATTTCGGGATGAGTTCGTGACGCGCCGATAAGCCCGGCATTGCAGCGCGATAATGACGCTTTTCACGCAGCGGTCCGTCATGAAGCGAGTTTTTTCCGTGTTTTCTCTTCCGAAGATTGTCCCTGCCCGCAGACTGGTCTGTGCGTCGATCGCGTGCGGCGCGCTGCTCGCATGCACGCCGTCGTACGACTGGCGCACGATCATGAACAACGACGACGGCTACGAAGTCACGCTGCCCGCGAAGCCGCGTTCCGACGAGCGCAAGATCGAAATCGCCGGCCGATCGATGACGATGCGCATGCAGACCGCCGAAGCCGGCGACGCCGTGTTTGCCGTCGGCACCGTCGTGCTGCCAAGCGCCGACCCTCAGCTACAGCGCGCGACGCTCGATTTCCTGCAGCAAGGGCTCGCGCGCAACGTGAACGCGACACCCGACGCGCGCGCCACGCAGATCGACCTCGCCGCAGGCGGGCGCGTGCTGGGCAGCGAGATCGAGGTCAAGGGCGCAGGCGGCGACAAGCGCGAGTCGCGCACGATCCACGCGCGCTTCGTCGCGCGCGGCGCGCATGTTTATCAACTTGCGATCGTGTCGGACAAGACGCCGCCGCGCGAGCAGGCGGACCAATTCTTCATGTCCTTCAAACTTTTTTAGAGTAAGCCCTCGAATTCTGCAGGCGCTGACTTAAAAGGCGTTTTAGTCTGTCTGATCAAAGCGAAGTTCCGTCGTAAGTTAACGCGCTAATACACGGATTCGTATGGACTTTTTGCACTATCCACAATGTCTGTGGATAACTGTGTGGAAAAGAGTGTGCGCCAGCGCTCAAAAGCCCATGTCATGCGGTTTACCTTAGTTTGCCTTCGTTCGCGGCAAGTTAAATAATTCAATAAAATCAATGATCTGTAAAACGCGCTCAAAACCGGGGTTTGATCAGAGGATGACATGCCCCGGATCGCTTCAGTGTGTATTGACAAGCATTTTTCCGTCCAGCAGAGCCGGGACCAACGCGCGCCTGCGCTGGCCTCAGGCGGTTGTCAGCGCCCGCCGGTATTGAACGGCCTCGGCGACATGGGACGCGTCGGGCTTATCGGCGCCAGCCAGATCCGCGATCGTCCGCACGACCTTCAGCACGCGATAGTAAGCGCGCGCCGACCAGCCGAAGCGTTCGCCCGCGGCGCGCAACAGCGCTTCGCCCGCAGCATCGGGGCGGCAGACTTCGTCGGCTTCGCGGCCATCGAGATTGCGATTGATCTTGCCCTGACGCTGCGTCTGAATGTCGCGGGCCGCCGCGACGCGCGCCGCGACGACCGCGCTCGATTCGCCGCGCTCCACACCACGCGCCGACAATTCCGCGGGCGACAGCGCCGGCAACTCGATCTGTATGTCGATGCGGTCCATCAACGGCCCCGACAGCTTGCGCAGATAGCGCGCGGCCACATCCGGCGAGCAGCGGCAACGTCCGCCCGGATCGCCGCGCCAGCCGCGCGGGCACGGGTTCATCGCGGCGACGAGTTGGCACGCCGCCGGAAAGTCCGCCTGCTGCGCGGCGCGCGAAATGGTGATCTGGCCGACTTCCAGCGGCTCGCGCAGGGTTTCGAGCACTTTCCTGTCGAATTCAGGCAGTTAGCTTTTTACGTTGCTCCGTTGTCAATCCAAGCGCAGCGAGGACCTCTCAAGCCGTAAAGGTTTTCGGTTTACGCATTATGATTTCATAATGCGAAACAACGGCGAGCACTGTTACAAAACTTTCAATTTCATTCCATTCGGGTTTGCGCAACCGTTTAGTCAGGAGTCGTGCCAGTCTCCGATGCCAACCTCCTGCCTCCACTGGCATAATTGAGCGCTGTTCAGCAAACACAGAAAACCCATAAAAGGCCAATCCCGGGGGCGGCATGGCGTTCACGAAACAGGTCACTGTTCCGGTAACTTACGTTGTTCACACGCTAGTCGACGGCAACCGAGTAACTCAACTTGAAGCCAGCGAAATACAGCGCGAGGTTTCGATAACTGAGGGCCGCAGTCATCTTGTGCTTGACGACTTCGGCGGCAAGCGAATCGCTGTCGCACTGAAATCCATTCCGCCTCCCGCCGGTATTGACCGTGTCTTGCTCCTCCCTGATACCGACGAGCTACCCACCGCTTATTCCAATTGGGACTTTTCTCAGATAGCGACGCGCTGGGCTTACCCAAAGCCACTTAATATTGGAGATGAGCCCGTAGAGCAAAGCGCGCTCCGAACTGCCGACGTTGTTGACAGTTGGAAAGACGTTTTCAGCTTCAAAGAGGAACGCGTCGAAGCCGACGGCTCGGCTATTCCGGGTCTCCGGCCGCCGCAGATTGGCGCTCTTTATTGCGCCCTCGGTCATTGGCGAGCTTCGTCGAAGCCGGCCACCGTGGTAATGCCAACAGGGACGGGTAAAACTGAGACAATGCTTGCATTGCTAATCGCGCAGCGAATCCCGCGACTGCTGGTTTTGGTTCCGAGCGATGCGCTTCGAGAACAGATTGGCTCCAAATTTGTCAGTCTCGGATGGCTGAAGCGGTTCGGAATCGTCTCGGAATCGGCGATGTTTCCCGTCGTCGGGTATCTGAAGAAGATGCCAAAGGACGCTGGAGCCCTTCAGAGCCTCCTGAATCGCTGCAACGTCGTTGTCGCGACGATGAGTATTGCTGCTAACAGTCGAGCCAGCCACAGGGCTGTAATCGCGGATTGGGCAAGTCATGTCTTCATCGACGAGGCGCATCACGTATCGGCGACGACATGGACCGGATTTCGTGACCTGTTTGTTGATAAGCCGGTTCTGCAATTCACCGCAACGCCGTTCCGCACTGACGGAAAGTTGGTCGATGGCAAAGTCATATTCAATTATCCGCTGCGGCGTGCGCAAACTGAAGGTTACTTCCGACCCATAAACTTCCGCCCTGTCATTGAATACAACAACGAGCGCTCCGACCTAAAAATCATGGAGCGGGCGCTCGCTTCGCTCCGCGAAGATTTGGCGGCAAATCTAGACCACATATTGATGGCGCGCGTTCATTCGATTAAGCGAGCCGAAGACCTGCACGCGCTTTACCGTCGACATGCCGCGGACCTCAATCCTCTGATTGTCCACAGCCGGCAAACCGCCGTCGAAAAGCGAACGGCTCTGCAATCACTGCGAGCACATGAATCTCGAGTCATCGTCTGCGTCGATATGCTCGGCGAGGGCTTTGATATGCCGCAGTTGAAAGTCGCCGCTTTGCACGACATGCATAAGAGCCTCGCGATTACACTGCAATTCACCGGGCGATTTACCAGAACCTCCACAACCAATATCGGCGATGCGACAGTTGTAGCGAATATTGCAGATGTCGAAGTTGGCGAGCGGCTTCGGGATTTATACGCCGAAGACGCAGAATGGAATGACCTGCTGCGCGTTTTGAGCGAGGGCGCGACCGAAGATGAAATCCGACGGTCCGAATTCCTAGAGGGCTTCAGGGAGTCGGCACCGCAGATTGCGCTCCAAAACATCGCGCCCAAGATGAGCGCGGTGGTGTTCCGAACCGGGGCTGCTTGGGACCCGGACCGGATAGGGCGTGCGATTAAACCTGCTCGCATGTTCGCGGGTCCGTTCCATAATCCGGGCGAGCACGTCGTTGTCTTTGTGACTAAGGACCAGGAGCAAGTGGCGTGGGGCGATGTTCGCGACCTGAAGAACACGACGTGGAACGTGTTCGTTCTTCACTGGAGCGAGGAGCAGCGGTTGCTTTTCATCAACAGCTCCGACAACTCGAGCGTGCATGAGGAACTCGCGCGAGCCGTCTGCGGCGCCGATGCGACGCTTATTCGCGGCGAACAGATTTTCAAATCGCTCCATGGCGTGAATCGCTTTCTTATTCAGAACCTCGGGTTGCGGCACGTCATCAGCAAGGCGGTCCAGTTTTCGATGTACTCGGGCGCCGATGTGGGCCCCGCGCTCGTCGCGGCGATGCGCCAGAACCGCGCGAAATCAAATCTGTTTGGTCGCGGCTATGAGCGCGGCGACAAGGTTTCAGTGGGCTGTTCGCAAAAGGGACGACTCTGGTCGCAACGCGTTGCTTACGACCTTGCGAAGTGGGTGGAATGGTGTCACGAGGTCGGGGCCAAGCTGACGGACCCAAATATTTCCACTGAGGAGATTTTCAGGAACGTCGTGATACCGGAGCAGGTTACTGCCCGGCCGGCATCTGTCCTCATCGCAGTCAACTGGAGCGAGGAGATGCTCCATCGGCGCGAGGACGCTGTCGACATAGATATCGGCGGCGTGGTGAGTGCACTCTACGACGTTGACCTCGAGCCTGAGCCGACGCCGGCAGACGGGCCGTTGCGCTTCAAGCTTCGAACCCCAGGCGGGGAGTCAACATACGAGGTGCGGTTCTTTGCCGACGACGTCAACTACGTGCTCGTTGAAGGGACCGCTGCGTACGTGGTAGTGGGGCGCAAGCGCGAACGTCTCGACGATTGGCTTCGCGCGGAGCCGCCGACGCTCTACTTCGCCAACGGCGCAACTCTTGTTCACAACGAACTCTTCCCGCTCACCGCGACCGAACGTCGAGTAGTTTACGAGCGCGAGCGTCTTGTCGCGTGGGATTGGACGGGAGTGAACATCCGGAAGGAATCACAGGGCGCCGTTAAGGCTGCGGACTCGATTCAGAAGCGAGTTATCGACAGACTAATGGCTCTCGAAGGTGACGACCAGGTGGACATCGTTTTCGACGACGATGGCAGCGGCGAGATGGCGGATGTTGTTGCGATGAAGGTTCACCCTGGCAGAATCGACGTCTCTCTATACCACTGCAAGTATTCGCTCGGCGACCGGCCTGGCGCGCGAATTGATGACCTGTATGTGGTTTGCGGCCAAGCGCAGCGCAGCGTGTATTGGAAGGGTGACCCGGAGCGTCTTTTCAGGCATCTCCAGCATAGAGAGGTTGGCCGTCAGCGCGATGGACGAACCAGGTTCGAGCGTGGAGACCTGCGAAGTCTCTCCACGATGAGCCAGTCACTCCGTTCGAACCGTCTGACGCTGAAAATCTACGTTGTGCAACCGGGCGTCCGGAACGCCGATGCCACACCCGCTCAGCTTGAACTGCTCGGAGTTACAGAACTGTACCTTCGCGACACGTACGACTGCGACTTCGAGTTCGTCGGAAGCTGACGGGTGAAGTCGCAGGGCGTTTAGACTTGTACGCTAGACGCTTGCATGGACCTTCCCATCTCAAGCTCCACCAACTCGTACCTGGACCCTCAGCAACTCGGCGAATTGCTTCATCTGTCCGAGCGCACCGTCATTGTGCGAGCAAAGAGCCGCCCGTGGCTGCTACCACCGCGCGCCGAATTCTATAACCGCGATTTGCTTCGATGGCGGCAAAATGTCGTGCACGCATGGATGGTTAGTAGGTGAGTGCGCGTCCGCCGGTTTTGAAGCAGCTCGACTGGATGGATTCCGAATGCCTCTGCGAACGTTTCGAGCCTCGCAAGCCCAAGTGGCGTTCCGCGCCCGTGTGGTGCTTCAATCCAGGAGATGTCATTGCGGTCAACGCCCGCGAGTTCCTTCAGATGTTTCTGCGTGAGCCCATTTTTCCCGCAATCTTGCTACCCTGACGCCAACTGCCGCGCTCGACACATCCCCCGTAGGCGGCCGTCGTTCGATTTCGCCCTTGCCCAAGCATCAAGACGCATATATCACCGAGCCGCGCGCTTGTGAGGGCTTCAGCGCGCTTTCGTCAAGTTGCCGAGTCTGCGTTCGATACGGCTGATGGACGTGCGGTCCTATCGCTCAAGCTGCGCCTGCGTCAAGCCCAGCTCAACGCGGTAAGTTTTCAGCTGTGTTGCGAAACGCCACCGCAAGGTAAAGGGCTCGCTGTTAAAAGGTCGACCCTAACCAGGTTTGCGGCGCGTTTTCCTTTCTGTGAGCGAGTCTGCTTTTTTTAAGGCAGGACGGGCGGTCACCGAGGCAACGTCGCCGCTCGAAAAGAGCTCGGCAACGTCGACTTCGAGTGCTTGGGCCAGCAGCGCGATATTGTCCAACGAGGTGTTCACCACTTTCCGTTCTACCTGACTTGCATATGTCCGGTGTACGCCGGCACGCGCCGCCAGTGCTTCTTGAGACAGTCCACGCAGGGCGCGAAGTCGTTTTAGGTTGGCGGATAGCCGATGTCGCACTTCTAGCTGGTGCTCAGATAAATTGGGAGGTTCTTCCATGGCCTGAAGCATCGCCGATTGACGACGATACCTCTACAGCCGTTGCGTCTACACGTTTTGCATCTACATTGTTTACATCTCATACGAGCGCATCTAAAATGCCTTGATGTACCGCTAGGTACATCGCTGTCGTTGCCATTGCACTGAGAACCGATACCCCGAAGTGCCCACGCAAGTATCGAGGCACTCGAAGGGACGCGCGATGTAGTCGTTTTCGACACGCTGGCATAAAGCGACACGGCGAAGTGAGTACGTATGCAGGTCGGAGACCAGGCAAAATCGATGTCGGTGGCCGGCGGCGTCGCGCATCGGCGTTCGGATAAGACACGACAGAAGTCGCCGTAGGTCCGGCTGGCAGTTGTGAGCACATTTTGGTCGCGCTCCCGAGCAGCATGGCGCGCCATAGCAAGATTCAGGAGTTCTAGTGACGTCAGCTTATGCGGTCGACTATGCCGAGTTTCGAGCAAACGAGGACCTGGTTATAGGCCTGTATTCGGGTCGGTTCGGCTACAACATGAGTTGCTGTCAAGAGTTGCTCACCGCTTGCATTCAACATGGCAACTCGCGAGACCTGTGGGCTGACGCCTACCACGCTTTGCAGCGATACGAGAGCGCTGAGCTAGTGGTAGGCGACGACGCTGAGATATTGCCGGCACCGCCAGTCGCGGCCGAGAGGAAGCGAGCACGCGTGACTCACGTAACTTGCCTTGTTGAAAGAGAATGCGACCGCGTTCAAGACGCAGCCGGGCGCTTCACAGTATCCATTGATACCAAAGGGCGAGTGGAGGGTGAGGCTGTCGCCACAAGCAAGCGGAAAATGAGAATCGCAGGTATGCGGGTGGACCCCATGCAGTCAGTTTCTGAAATCGGGCTCGCGGTTCTAATGCATCTCGCGAGCATCGAACACCTATCTGCGGTCGAAGGCTTGATGGCGCGTATGCGGCGGGGAGCCACACGATGAGGACGGCGTGAGGCTGGAAGCACGTGTGATGCGGTCAATCGCGCAACGAGGGGGCGTCGTAGTTCTGCGGTCTGAACTGAATCGCCTCGGAAGCCGCTCGCAGCTCACTCGCGTCTTGGCGAGCCTTGTCCGTCGCAAACTGTTGGTACGAGTCAGCCTTGGCGTATATGCGAAGACGAAAGTGAACCGCTTCACCGGCCAGCGCACGCCGGCTGCCTCATTCGAAACCATCGCGGCCGAAACGCTTCGAAAGCTAGGGATAGAAGTGACGCATGGAAAGCTCGCAGCCGAATACAACTCAGGGCAGTCGACGCAGATTCCTATGCTCCCAGTGGTGAACACGGGGCGGCGCAGAATTAGTCGCAATATCACAATCGGGAGCAAGAAATTGCTTTACGAGCGAGATTCGGAAGAATGTCGGGCGCAGTAGGCCCGCAACGCGGGTCGCTGATGACGGACAGTGAATCACAAGCGGGGGGATTCAGCCGCACATAGATGCGGGGGGCGGTGTATCGAGGAGACCGTAACGTTCTGAGCGACGACGTCGTTCGCGGCCCGACAAAGTTACTGACCGCATAGAACAATCTCCACGAAAAGCTTTCAGCAAAGGCGTGCATGAGTGCGATGGCCATGACTGACTTTACCGAAGCGGAAGCTGCAGCCGTCTTGCACATAAGCGAGGCCGATGTATTGCGCTTGCTCGCGGTCGGCGACCTTGGACTGGACCACGACAGCGTTCTTGCATACAGAGAGAAGCTCCGGCGCGCCCGGCCGCCGCAGCCAGGGGACGACGAACACTCGTATCTCGTCGAAGGGCTGCTGCAGACAAATGTCGCGGTCTGTCTCGGCGACGGAAGGGGCGACACAATCAGTATTGTGTGCGAGGGCACGAAGTTGTCCCTTGCAGAGCCACGCTGGTCGAGTGCGCGCAGCGCGCTAACCAAGCCTGACCCTCGGGGCCCGTTCCCGGTCGCAAGCGTGTTCTCGGTCTTTGTTCACGAGGTCCGATTGGAAGGGCCAGCCGAATCGCAGGTGCGCGCATCTTTGAGGATTTCCGTTCAGTGTCGAGATAGCTTCGCTTACGCAAGCGTGCATAGCACGCAGCACCGCATCGACCTGCCGCCGGTGCCCTTCGCTATCGGAGATGACGTGGTTACGATTGCTCGAGCAATTTTTGCGGCAGCAGCAGGTGCGGAGGTGCCATGAAATTCGAAATCGAATTCTACGACGGAGAGTATGTCAGCGATATGAGCGCGCTCACGCTCAGCGCAAAGCTTTCGGGAACTGTAGAGGGCCTCGCACCAGCGGATTTTCTTCGGGGAATTGTAGTGTTGCTCGAGATGAGCGAAAAACGCTATGCGACGCCGACCCCGCTGGGCTCAGCGCTTACGATTCTTGTTCGTCGTAAAGCGTGCAATCGGTTGGCCTTGTTCATGCGAATCGACATTGCATTGCATGACGGACTTGCGAAGGCGAGTTTGTCCTGTGACGACAACGTACGAACATTTGACGAAGCCGTCGCTGTCGCTGTGAGCAAGGGCGATGACGTCGTGAATATCGCGCGTGCAGTGCTCGACGCGGTGTATGAAGAACGGCAGCTGTCCACCTTGGTGGAATCTCGTCTGAAGTCAGTAGGCCGCTCAGTGAAAATCAACCCGGAAGAATTGTGATGCATTTCCCCGATGACTTCCCTTGGGACGTCGCGCCTGTGTCGCTGTCCGGCGCTCAGATGAAGCTAGGTGGGCGCTTGATTGATGGCAAGTTCGTGGTCGGACTAACACGAGAAGAGCGTGCGGAACGATGGGACCTGTGCGAAGACCTCGCGCAGCAGCTCGTCCCGAAAGCGCTCGCAGATGCTGCCAAGTTTCCGGATAATCCAGTCACTGTCACGCTGCAGCGGATGCGCAATGCGCTGCAGCGCAAAAGGCTGGGTCACGGTCACCGAGATGGACTGGCTTATTGAGCGCCTACGAACGTTACTCGGCTGGTAACAAGGAAGCAAACATGAACGAAACGTTGACCGTCGCTGAAGTCGCAGTATTGGTGAATTTCTTGCCGGCTTATGTCATGAAGCTAATCCGTGGTGGCAAGTTACCTGCGGGCGCAAATGCGGTTAGCCGGCACTCCGTCGCACGCAGCGATGCGGAGGCCTGCCGGCTCGAAGCACCACCGCGTGGCCGCAAAGCCTTCGAAGAACTAGCGCGCGAGTCGCAGAAAGCGGGGCTGTATGCGAAATATCAGCGAGCGGGGACTGCAGTGTCTGTTGCCCGCTTATAGCGAGCGGTGCTGTCTTTGACTACTTGCAATCCGACCAAGCTCACACAATTCTGACCATGGAAAACCACGCGGATTCTGACGATGTTTCTTCGGCTGCATGGGCATCAGAAAAGTCTCGCGCTTCCGTCGTTGTGTGGGACGCTGACGCGCTCGATGACCTATCGCTGGCGAAGCCAATCTATACCTGCTCGACCGAAGTCGACCCACGTCGTCCGTTGTGGCGACGCGCGCTGAGTGCAATTCGCTCACCTGAATACACGCAGCCCATTGACGTTCCCCAAGCGCCAGCGTCGATGGTCATCGTTGTCGAGCGCGCTACGGGCGGCCTAGGTGACGCCGTGCCTGAAGCGGGATTCGTATGTCACTTAAGAGGGCGAGTTCTCGAGATGACGGTGCACGCTAACGATGGCGCCGAAGTTGTTAGCGAACTTGAGTTAGACACGGACCGGCCGAGCGTACTAGATGTCGCCGATGCGCTATTCACTCTGCTTGCGGAGTTGAATCGAAGTGCCGGCTTTACGGATGACAAGGTACGTGCGGAAAAGCGGCACGTGACTCGGCTTGAAACGACCGTTTCGCAGAGAAAGCAGAAAGGCTGAGGAAGCATACCCCGTCTGAACTGAGAGCAAGCTCTACAACTGGTTCGGAAGATGAGCATGACGACAAACAACACAGAGCTAGCCGTCTTCGCACATATCGACGGTCAATGGGAGGATTGCGGTCAACTCATTCTAAGAGAAGAGCGCGATGAACTCTGCACCTCACTATTCGAATACAACGAATTTTATCGCAGCGGCGAACGTTCCATAGCGCTCGCCCCTTTCGACCTCTCCTTTGAAGACACGCCCGTCGCACCGCATACGTTGTTAGTACCGAAAAATGGATTGCCGTACTTCGGCGCTTTGCGTGACGCAACGCCCGATTCGTGGGGACGGCGGGTAATCGAGTCGAAGCTTAACGCACCCCTAAACGGTCTTCCGGAGTCGCAGTACGTTCTGCATGCAAGCAGCGAACGTGTTGGGATGATTGACGTCCGACGAATGGATAGTGACCTCCCGTCCGAGCAACGCGACGATTGGACGAACCTCGAAAACCTCGCTCAGGCTGCAGAATTCGTAGAGGAAGGCCTGTCTGTCGCTGGCAAACATTGCGACATCTTCGCACAGGGTGTCGGCTTGGGCGGCGCTCGACCGAAGGCGTCTGTTCGCGACGAAGAAGACATTCTTTGGCTTGCGAAATTCTCAAGTCCGGGAGACCGGTTCACAATACCCGCTGTTGAATGCGCGACTCTGCAGATGGCAGAGAGGGCAGGTATCCGCGTTCCCGATGTCAGGTTCACTCGCATTGATGAACGGTGGGTGATGCTCATCCGTCGATTCGACCGCTTTTGGAAACTTCGAGGCGGTCCAAGGCTCGATGAAGTAGGCCGGATGTCGAGCGTTCCAGGCGACGGACGTATAGAACACCGTACACCGTTTATCAGCGCGCTCACGCTCATAGGATGCGATGAGTCTGAGTCTCGAAACGTGAAGTATTCCGACTTGGCCCGGGTGATACAGCAGCATTGTCATCCTTCAATCGCCAGCGAAGACATGCGTGAGTTGTACCGGAGAATGATATTCAACATCTTTACTACTTGTGACGACGACCACCTGCGCAACCATGGATTCTTATGGGATGAGGAGATTTGTGGATGGCGCCTGAGTCCGGCCTACGACGTTGTCCCGCGACCCAGCGTCTCTAGTGAACGATATCTTCATTTAGGTGTGGGTGCGCAAGGTCGTCTTGCGACGATAGATAATGCGCTAACTGAACATTTCGCGTTTAGCCTGTCCAAGCGAGACGCTGCAGAAGCGATTTCGGAGGTCTGGAGTGTCGTACAGGATTGGAGGCGCCACTATGACGCATCGGGTGTTGACGGAAAGGACATCCAGACAATCGCACCAGCTTTTCGCAGCATCGACGACGTAGCGAGCGAAGACGTGCGACGCGCCTTGCTGAAGACCTAGAGCCGCCAAGCCTATGACAAAGTTCAGCGACGAATGAGCGAGTAAATAGAAATATTGGCTGACGCTTTGGATGAAGCGCCAAGCGTCGGGTTCGATAAGCGCGGAAGTGCCGTGGGGACGATGCAGTGACTAATCGCGCGAACGGGCGACCAATGGCGGCATAGGCGCGCCTTTTTCGTCGTTCTCGACGCCCGGCATCTTTGCAGCCTGAAACATCGATTTTTTCGCTGTCCTTCCGCGCGGGTCGAGTGGACAACCCGCGGAATCTGGCGAAGCCGGTGACGGTGGCGTGAGCGGGAAGCGTTGTTCCAATCTTTGAAAAGAGAAAGACAAGCGTTTACATGTAAACGCTTCTGCCCATTTTCACCCGATTCTCAGCATTTGGCTGACTCAACAGCCAAGTGCTGTGAAATTGCAACCAGAATGACGCTCCAGTGTCATCCGCGGCTCCTGCCCGGGACCCCAGTCTCTCCACCTTCTCCCCCTTCACCGTGGGCAGGTCCAAGCGCAAGCGTGGGAAGGCCGGGATAGCGGCTGACGACAGAGAAATCGTGACGACTGCAAGGAACCTGGCCAAGGTGCGGCACGCGGGCTCAATGACTTTGCTCTCGAATCCCTGCACGCGCACGTTCAGCGCGTACTTCTCGCGCGACCAAGAAGGCTGCATGTTCGCCGGCATCACGGGAAGAGTCCTCGGCGTCCAATGCCTTCAATCTTAGTGAATTGAATCGGGCGCAAGCCCGCGCCCGCCCGCGCCGGCGGCCGTTCATTCTCCAAGACGATGAGTTGTCCAGGGCCATTCCACGAGGACAACCATTCATAAAAGCGCGCTCTTACAGTGGAAAGTGGGACTTTGGAATCAAGCGGTTCCTTGTCGGCGTAATTCTTAAGCGGTGAATCGATGACAACAAACCCTGGGTGCGGCCTGTGCAAACTCTCTGCGTGCTCAAGCAAGGCGACGTAAAACGCGGTCAGAAGCAGCGCCCGCACGCCATGTCCAAACGACGTCCGCTTACGACCGTCTACTCTGATGTCAAATGCCGACGCGTCGAAGGTTACGCTCGTAATCTCAAGTCCCCACGCGATGAGCAAATCCAGCACACGCTTGGATATCTGATTGCCGTCTTGCGTCAGGTGTCGCTCGATGCGAGCATTTTTTCCAGTGCTGATTGAGTCAAGTCGTACCGCCTCTGTCGTCAATCGGGCGATTTCCTTGAATGCCCTCAGCTGAGTAAATAGCAGCGTCTTGTGCTCAGCAAGGTCGGTCGCCGAATGCCCAAACTCGCCTACCCCAGCATCAATCATCCGGTCTTCCTGTCGAGAAAGCTCTTCGAGACGAGCGGATAGCAATGTTTGCTTGCGCGCGAGGTCGGCGCGTCGAGACTCCTCGAATTCGAGCGAATCAGCCAGGCCGACCTGCTGACGGTATATTTTGTCAGCCTCGGCCGAAATGGCGCGGCGCTGAAGCAACAAATTCTCCGACGAGTTCAATGCAATCGTCGCATCCGACGGTAGGGTAGTGCCGCAGAGCGGGCATGGTACGTCTTCAAGAAGCGTATAGACTGCGTTGCTTTCGTCCAGCGCAACGAGTCTGTCCAAGTCACTCTGATATTTGCTGCCAAGCAGTTTGAACCGGCTAACAAGTCCGGCGCTTTGCGCAAGTTCCGTTTCGCATGCTCGAAGTTCCCTGGCTGAGTGCGCCAGTTCCAAACGGATATGTTCAACCGCTTGCGACCGGGACTTCTGTTGTTTGCTGAGCGCCTCAAGCGTTGCGTCCACTCTTGCCAGTGCCTCTTCAATTTCCCGCTGAGGGACTCCGTCCGGTAAGTCCGCCTGCAAGTTCCTAATCATTTGACGGGTCGCCTCGGCACCCCCGCCAGCGGCCTTGCGTTGGTCGGTACTCAGGCCTGCCTCAATTGCGGTATCGTCCACACCCGTCATGATTAGGGCCAACACTGCGCTGCGCTCGGTCCGCGAATTCGAGTCGCCGAGAATATTGTCCTTGGCTCCAATTGCTGTCTGAGCGAGAAGCGACCAATGCCGGAGTGGGCTGGAGGTGATGTTCGCCTTGACTCCCGCCTTCCTGAACACTTGGCTTCCGCCAACTCCGACTAAGCGCTTGATGAGCTCATTACAGTCTAGCTTGAGCTTTGGCATTGCGCCCGCGCGTTCAATCGGACCGCGGTAAATTGCCTCGGCTCCGCCCGCCAATGCTCGCACTATCGTGAACACGCTTGGGTCGACCGCAGAATCGATTTCATCCAGGTCGAGCGTCGCCTGGCGCTCCGACTCGTCAATGATGGCTTCTGCATCTCTTCCTCCCCGGACCTCAAGGTGGACCGAATCATATCCTTTGGATTCAGGAATCTCATCGGGAGGCGTGTCGCCCCCAAGGCAGTAGGCGATGCAGTGGTAGATATACGATTTCCCCGTCTCACTCGGTCCGAAGACGAGTGCAGCGGCATCAGAAAATTCAACGACTGCTGTCGCTTTACTGGGACCGGAAATATGGAGTCGATTGATTCTGAATGTCATCGTCAGAAGCTCATGGCAGTAAATTCGGCGCCCCAGCGGTCACCTTCGCGCTCGAATATCTCGGTGAGCTCTTCGGAGGGAACGTCGCCAAACTTTTTCGCGACCCATGCTGAACGTGTTTCGAGTTGTCGCGCGTATGAAGAGGTGAGTGCAAACACGAGTTGCCGACAATGTTCGCCCGCGCAGTACACGATGCCCTCATCCGTGAAACCCGCCGCGACGATGTCTTTGCGGCTCATCAGATAAAGACCTTCTTCGACTCGGTCACGCCTCGTGTACACCTCGCTGTTTCTTTGAGGAATGGGTGTGTGCAAACTACTAGGGCCGCCCAAGTCGCCAGAGTAGATGAGCGCGTAGTCGAGAAGTACCAGCTTCTGCAGGTCCGCCACGCGAGGCCTTAGCGCGTGCAGAATGAAGGCCATTCGCACCCCAAGCTCGAACGCACTATTGAATGGTTCACCCTTCACGTTTCTTGACCCATTTGAGCTTTCCTGCGTTGGCGAGGTGATGACAGGCTCCTGGATAGTCGGGCGAGTTCAGGCTTCCGTTAAGGGGGCTGTCGCCAAGCACGAGTTTGTGCGCTTGCGTCGTGGTGGCTCTGAGACGTTGGAATCCGTTCTCATGTGTAGGCAAGCTGTATTCACTTCGCACCGTGGTGTGCATCACATCGAGGAAGCGGTCGAATTCTTCCGCAAAGATATCTCGACTGAACCGCTTCAACCCTTCCACACTGAAGAATTCCGACCTTGCGGCGGCGAAGTGCTCCTCATACGGACCTCCGACAAGCTCGTCGCGAGGGACGGAGCGGTTAGCATGTTCACTGTACACCGAGAGGAGCGCTTGTACGTACCGCTCCTCTTTCTTCAGCGGTTGTTTAGGGACTCGAGGGTCAGCAGGCCGCTTCGGCTTTATACCGAAGCGCTTGTAGTGCGCCTTCTCGTTGGCCGAGTGCATTTCCACCAATTCTCGGCACGGCTTTTCTTTGAAGCGAGCAAAATCAAATGCCTCAATCGCCGCCAGTACCTCAGGCGTGAGCGTTCCCTTGAGCCCCTGCTTGCTCATACGCCAGGCGTCTATAAAAGCAGCTTTGAAGTCCTCAGGCTCGGACACGAGGTAGTCGTGCAGACGAATCCCGCAATCTTGAGGGCCGCAGAGAAAGTAGGTCCGAGGCTGCGGGTATGACTTCGCTGCAATATGCTCGAAGAACTTCGCCATCTCAGGGAAGAAGTTCGATGGTGCAAGCGGGTCCTTAAAAAACTTGCATTGAAAGATGTCCCAGCCATCGGTACGACGTGGGAGCGACATAAGAGCCTCGACGTCCCGTCCCTTGTCTCCAGGCATGCCGAGTCGCTTAACCTTCTCGTATTGCTTTCCTTTTCCCTCAAGAGTGAGACAGCATTCCTCCACAAATTGCTCCCAGCCTGCGGAGTCAAGTAGCCGAAGCTGCGCAACGGGCGCATGAGCACCCGCTTCTATCACGTAGACGGAGTTGTTCTTCATTGTTACTCGTGCCTCTCTCGAGTTTGGAGAGTCTCTCGCGAGTTGCCGATTATCAGCAAGTATGCGATGCACTCGCAATGTCGTATTCTCGTCAGCATCCGCTGGCAAATGGGCGAAGGAGGGCTTGCTCTATGACATCATAGAACGCTCGTAACTGGACACATCAACCGGGACGGTCCCAATGATTTCCCCGCCTTGCCGTCAACCCAAATCCTGCGGGTAGAACCACCATGATAGGGACGTAGTCGCGAAGCTCCGGCAACCGCCAAAACTCAGAGGAAGTCTCATCAATGACCATCAGTTGCCCCGTGCTGTCGACCGGTTGCAGTGAGTGAAGGATGATGCCTGCGACCAGCTTCATCGACCTCATGCCTTCAATCGAGGCGACGACTTTCTCGAGGCGACGCGATTCGACCCCGGGGCCTTCCAGCGTTTCGAACGCGATGTGAAGCACGGACAACCTGTCATCGGGTACTTGCGCTACTGCTCGGCCCACATGTGTCTTCACATCACGGGCCTTCCGTTCAATTGATGCGTCAGCATCGCAACTGAAAGTCGCCCCACTTGCCCACTCGACTGAGCTAAGGAACGTGGAAAAATATCCTGGAGGCGCCCCTGCAGACACGGTGGTTCCGTGCGCCGAAAGCGAAGTCATTGCATTTTCCGGCACCCAGTCACCGCCGAGAAGGTGGCGCAACTTCGACCCGGCCTGCTTGAGTGAGCTCGATACCAAGTCCGCGTTCAACGCTGTTCGGTCAATGATACGCGCGCGTATTGTAGCGTCAGTATCATCGGATTCAGCATAGCGGTCACCCAGCGGAAGGATAGCCGCTAGCCGTCGGGCCAACCAGTCTTGCGGCAGCGTCGAGAGCTCGACGTGAATTTGGGCGTCAATCCACACCCATTCGCGATTGTGTCGAACGACTTCTTCGGCTTGAGCCCATTGTTGCCGCCAGAGCGCTTCTTCCGCAATTGCGTATTGAGAGCGCGACGACATCCTTTTGCACTCAACGAAGAACGACTCGCCGTGCATTTCGACTTCCATGTCGGGTGTCGGGTCAGAGCCTTCTGGGATGAAGGCCACTGCGAACCCGTGTTCCGCATAGGACAGCGCGACAAGGATTTCGAAAATGAATCCATCGGGCTCGCGTCGGCGCTTGGTGACGGTCTCGAGAATCTTCTCGTCAAGGTTCGCGACGCGGCCCCGGAACCGCAGCTTGCTTCCGATAGCGCCTAGAAAAGGCAGTGCTCGCGAAGAGTAGTAGGTTGGCAGCTCATAGGGGCGCGCGATGGCCAACTCGCACAGATACAGATACCACGCAATCGTGTCATCAAACTGGATAAGCGGCGGCTCGACCATGCCGGCGAACGACGCGGAGATTCTTTCAAACTCCGCTTTGACCGCGTCGCGTCTTGCGAGCCAGTCGTTGATATCAATCAGCGAGACGAAGGCATCGAACGCGCGTCGAAGCACGACGGGGTCGGCCTCGGAGACCTGTACGTCGGAATCATGATTGGTGAGCGACGAAACACGCTGCCAAAGAGGATGCGGTCGCATCAACGCTTCAAGGCGTTGCAAAGGGTCTAGCTCGCGGCGAGGGGGCGTTCCCATAAATTTGCAAACCAAGTTCGGTTCAGTGACGAATGGCAATGCTATCTGAAAGCGCCTCGAGGGTGATGCACTTCTTGCTGGCGGCGCAACACCTGCCGCTGGGTTAAGTACAATTTTTCCCGTGCGGGGCGATGTTTGTCGGTGACGCCGACAACATCAGCGGGTGCGATTTGTACAGCGTCTTGAGGCCCGAGAGGCAGCGTGCTGGCGGCGTTTTCCCGTCGAGCGCTCTAATCGACGCGTCGACGAGGGACGTTTCCGGGCCGAGATGAATGGCACCATTTGCCTCCGCCGCACTCTGCAATAGTTCTGCATTTCCTTGAGTCGCACATTCGAGCATCGTTGCTACTACAAGCTTCCTGTCGTCTTGCGACAGTCCCTAAGCGTTCCCGTCCATCACTGCCGGGGTGACTAGCGCCGCGTACACGTCGAGTTGGAACTGCTGTCGTTCAGCATCGAAGCCAGGCGTCTCAAAAAGAACGTGTGCCAGTGCGAGCGCGCCGCAAGCTGCCGCACCCAGTTCCCAGAACAGTTCTTTTCGAACCACGAAGCCGAAGGTCAATGTTGCAGCTGCGAGCAATCCACACAGCAGGGACGCTGCGGCGCTGAACGGTGCTCCGCCGACGGTGTCGCGAATCGCGAAGCCAAGACCGACCAACAGCGCGGCAGTTGCCGAGAAAAAGCTCATTCAATAATTCACCGAAATCAGGAACGAAAGCTTTAAAACGGCAAAAACGGAATGACTTTAGCTGTCACGGACTCGAACAGTCTGACACAGACGATGTGCGCATCCGTCGATGCTTTCTCGAAATTTCCGTCGACCGCGGTGACGGTCGGACATGCAGCCTTTGCTCTGACTGCCCTCGATACCCTCATGAGACCCAGCACTGGTGTTCCGGCCTGAACGTTGACGAGGCACACCGGTAGCACGCCGGCTCGCGAACACTCGACTTCGACATCAAACGGGCCGAACAGCGAAGTGTATGTGAAGCGTTGTCGGCCGGCAGACGCTATGGACGCTGAATCGAAGTTCACACCTAAAGTCGAAGACCTTATCGGCCGTTATTCAGCGTGAGATGAGCCAATCGCAGAGTCCTTTCAGGACTGAAAGGTGCGCGCGCCAGCTTGTCGAACCCTACGCTCCGTCGCACATCGGCTTCGGGCGTCGTCATTTATCTTCTAAGTGAAAAAACTCGGCATGGCACTCACCCTTGTAGTTCTCTTCCTCTTGGTCGCGTTGCTGTCGTGGCGCTTCGGCGTGAGTCGGAAGGCAGCGTCCGCGCTCCGGACGGAACGAGACGACCTGACGTCACGGCTGGATAAACTTCGGGCCGCCAAGGATGATAACGACGCCCTGAACGCGCAGCAGATTGCATCGTTGCACGAGCGGTTAGCAGCCGCAGAGAAAGATAGAAACTCTCTAGCACGATTCGTTAATATTCGTGATACGGCGGCTGAAGCCGACCGCATCACGTCCGAAGCAGCGGCGACGCTCGCGGCCGCCGAGAACAAAGCTGCCGAGTCATTGGCCGCTGCTCGGCAAGAGGCCGCACGCGTCACCTTGGAAGCGACCGCCGAAGCCAAGCAAAAGCGTACAGAGGCTGACCTGACTATCGCGCGTGCAAGCGCCCAGGCGGCGAAGGTCATTGATGATGCGCGCAAGCGCGCGGAAGAAATTGCCGGGGATGCGCTTCGTGCCGTGGAGGACGCGGACCGCCTGACTGCGACCGCTGCCGCTATGAAGAATGTCATTGATGGCTACGGCGACGCGTACATGATTCCGGCTCACAGCCTATTGGATGAACTTGCCGACAGCTATTCGCATACCGAAGCCGGCAAACAGCTCAAGGTTGCTCGCGACTATTCCAAGTTGATGGCGACGCAGAACCGAGCGGCGGACTGCGATTATGTGGAGAAGCATCGCAGAGAGACTGCAATCCGGTTTGTAGTCGACGCATTCAACGGAAAGAGCGACTCTGTTCTGTCGAGGGCGAAGCTCGACAACTTCGGCTCGCTGCAGCAGGAAATCAAGGACGCGGCTGCTCTCGTGAATCACAACGGTGCCGCCTTCAAGAACGCACGCATTCGCAAAGAATACGTCGACGCGCGCATCGAA
Organism: Caballeronia fortuita; assembly: GCF_001544835.2. Lineage (GTDB taxonomy): Bacteria > Pseudomonadota > Gammaproteobacteria > Burkholderiales > Burkholderiaceae > Caballeronia > Caballeronia fortuita. Next base: position 497,296 of record NZ_FCNX02000001.1, read on the forward strand.
GAGCTTGTCTGGGCGGTCCGGGCGAACGAATTGCGCGAGCGCGAGAAGGAAGAGCAACGAGCGATTCGCGAGCAGATGCGTGAGGAAGAGAAGGCTCGTCGCGAGTATGAACGCGCGATGCGCGACGCCGCGAAGGAAGAAGAGCTCATACGGCGTGCGATGGAGAAAGCTCAGGGCCAGATTGCACGCGCCAGCGACGAGCAAAAAGCACAGTACGAGGCGCAGCTCGCTGAACTCGCTGAAAAACTCCAGCAAGCAGAGGAGAAGAATCAGCGGGCTCTGTCAATGGCTCAGCAAACGAAGGCTGGGCATGTCTACATCATCTCCAACGTCGGCTCTTTCGGCGAGCATGTCTATAAAGTCGGCCTGACGCGCCGCCTTGAGCCCATGGACCGTGTCCGCGAGTTGGGTGACGCGAGCGTTCCGTTTGCATTCGACGTGCACGCGATGATTTGGTCCGACAACGCGCCCGAACTTGAACACACACTGCATCAGAAGTTTGTGGAAGCGCAGGTTAATAAAGTAAACCCACGCAAGGAGTTCTTCCGCGTCGGTCTGGCCGACCTGCGTGCAACGGTTGAGGAAATGGGTCTCAACGTTTCGTGGACGATGACGGCGGCAGCGGCGGAGTATCGCGAGAGCCTCGTAATTGCGCGCCAAATCGAGGCCGACCCGACTCAACGCGACAGATGGTTCAGACAGCAGATTGCGCTGGATGCAGCGATGGCGGACGAGGAAGGCACGCTGGCCGAGGTTCAGGCGGCGTGAAGATAGGCTGATTGAACGAAGGTTCTCGCACTGCTGCGACAACTCCGGTCTTTCTCAAGAGGAACAGCGATTGGGTGCGGATATCAGCAAGCTCGTGTCAAAGCCGTTATCGCAGGACTTCTCCCCGACGGAAGTCATCTTCACCGGTTTAGACCGGGTGCCAGACGCACCAAACCGCATCGCCATATACGTCGAGCCGCGCCTAGCAACGGGTCTCAACGAGTTGCTGCCACACGTGCGCAGCATGTTGCTCCAGGAGCGAGGCACTGGCTCCTGCCGTCACGCTGCCCTTACTGGCAAGGGACTAACTAAGGCTCATGCTCCACGCGCTTGGGTTGACGACATGCGCGAATCCGACGAATTCGAACCAGACTTTCTTGCCGGGCTCCAATATCGCCTGCACGTCGTCGATGCCCTTCGTCCCGTTGGCTATTGCTGCTTCAAATTGCTTGTGTCCGGATGGACAGGATTCGGCGTCGAACTTGATGAGGCCTGGCTGAAGCCGGCCTACCGGGGGCTTGGTCTTGGCATGATTCTGAGCCGTCGAGTTGCAGACCTTGCGACCTTCTCGCTTCGCGAGTTGGAATCGAGGGTATCTCAGCAGGCGCTGCAGCAGTCCTTGGACATCTCGGTTTCTGGCGACGTGTACTCGGAGAGTGGCGAGCGGTTTGTGCCAAATGTCGCCGAATCACTCGTGTTTTCGCTCAACGAACATACCTGGTCTGCGTTGACCCTGTCGGACGTCGAAGCAGCACCACACTGGTAGACAGATAAATTCTCAGTTGCAGTAAATCGGTCGTCGTCAGCCGGGCTGCTGCGCGAACGGATTGATTGGGCGAACCTTGTCTGCATTCGGCACTCGCTCCAGGAACTGCACCTTGTTCCAAACTGCCGTCAATGCTTCCAATTCGCGGACGACGTTTGATTCCAAGGCCTGTAAACCAGCATCGCCTTGAAAGTTGGACTTGAACGCGTGGAGGAAACGATGCTGAAGGAGGCGGGTTACGTTCTCGATTCGTTCTTGCGTGTCGGAATCGGTGAACATCACGGAATGCGGCGAGAACGGGTCGTAGTAAATCCGGTTGGGATACTCGCTATTCACCGCAACCTTAGGCTCGTCGCTGATGAACAGCGAGCCAAGCACCTGGACCGAGCCTTTCATGCCCTTGGGAGTTTTGAAAATCCACACCCGCTTGGGAAGCCGCTCCTTGAGTTCAAGAATTTTCGTGTTATTGGAACCAAAGTAGCCGACCTGGCCGTTCTTCAGGTCCTGCTCGAGTCTTTGCCAGTAGTAGAAGATATCCATTCGCCTGCCCGCACATGCCTCGTTGTCTGCGTCGCTGCTCGCGCGCCAACGTCATCTTACCAAGCCAATGTGAAGAAGCCCGCCGAAGCGGCTTCTTGTCAACAAGGAATGGGCTTTAGGCCGCCGCGTCCTTCAGCTTCTTCAGCGCGCGCACCTTGAGGCGTACGCTTGCAGGCTTGGCATCAAACCACCTTTCCTGACCCGTGAACGGGTCCTTGCCGAAGCGACGCTTCTTTGCTTCCACTTTCTGCACGTTGATTTTGAGCAAGCCCGACAGCGTGAACTCGCCAAGGCCCTTTTTGTGCACAGAACCCAGAATCGTGTCTTCGAGCGCCGCAAGCACGGCCTTCGCTTGCTTCGGCTCGACACCGGCCTGTGTTGCCACATGGGCCGTGAGCGACGCCTTGGTGAACGTGTCTTTCACCGGCTTGAGCGTGGCGCCGGCGGCCGGTGCCTTCTTCGTAGCTGCTTCTACCTTCTTCGCCGGTGCTGCCGCCTTCCTCGCTGCGGTCTTGGTTGCAGCGGGCTTGGCTGCAGGTTTTGCGGTCTTCGTTGCCATGTGCATCCTCTTCGTCGTAGTCTGAGAGACGCTTAAGACGAAGCACCCCGCAGCGTCGAGCGCTCGGCACATGCGTCGTCGTAAGCTGTCGGCTAGCGTAGCAACGGTTTATCCGGTACGCAATCGGAAAAACGCTTGAAACATGGGCTTTTCTGCGTTTATCTCTCGAATACAACCAAAATGTGACGCCGAGAAGCAGAGGAGGGTGCGCGACGCAGTTCGACAGGTTTTCGGACCCGCAAAGGCTGCATTGATTGGCATCAGCGTCGGGCAGGCTTACCTTGAATCAGCGCTCGTCGAGTACGAGCCATTCGACCGCATCAGCACAGTAGTCTTGCGGCCACGTGGATGCGAGTGTCTCCATTGCCTGTCTGGCCGGCGTCATCGGCAGTCCCTCGTTGCAGGGAATTCCACCGTGCAGAGCTTCCAGGGTACTCTGCGCGCAAACCAACTGGTCCAGCGCTCGCCGGAGTCGCTCCCTCATCGCATCGCTGAGCCCAAGCTCCCGTGCGACCACTTCAACGCCGCTCGCCGCATCTGCCAAGAGAAGCTGCAAAAGCTTCAACAGCCTTTCCGGCAATCCACCCGCGGGACCGCCGTCCGACACCGCGTCTCGGTTTTCATGAAAGTCATCCATGCAACCCGATAGCGAGCGTCACTTATATGCGCGCAGACCGGCCGAGCCGCTGACGGGTCCTGCCAACATAAGTTGGGCATTGAGACCTGCGGCGTCCCAATCCCCAACTAAATTCGCCCTTGGCGCCAAAGAGCGTTACGGCGACGCCGGCAAATTGGTCGAAACAGGGGAGAGCGGAAATGAGAATGTTGGCAACAGTTGGGCTGCTGCTGCTCATTGCGTCGTGTAGTCGCGGAGAGGATGACGGGTCATGGAGCTACGTGATGGCGCATCCCGAGAGCCGCTCACGCGAGTTCCAAACAGAAAACATGATTTGCGTTGTATGGGTGCCGCGAGGGATTGGCGACCCGGCGCTATCTTGCGCAAAGAAGTGACGCCCGACCGACAGCTACGAACTTTCGGCCTTCAGCGGACTCCACCGCGATTCTCAATAGCGCTTGAAATCAATGGCGGCCCTTCCAAAAAACATAGAGGAGCTTCACCCATCGCTGTGGCGGGGGTCGCAACTTGCCCGCGCCTATGGGAAGACTGTCGAGACCGGCTACCCCAAGCTTTCGGCGGAGCTGCCCGGTGGTGGCTGGCCCGTCGGTTCACTCATCGAACTGCTCGTTCAACAGCCCGGCGTCGGCGAAGTGCGGCTGCTTCGTCCAGCTCTTGTTGCTGTCAGCAAGCGACCACTCGTCTTGCTTGCACCTCCGCATGTCCCCAATGTTCTCGCGCTCGCATACTTTGGTCTTCCTGCTGACAAGGTCATGCGGCTCCGAGCGCCTAAAACCGCTGACGCCCTCTGGTCGGCCGAACGCGTACTGAGTGCCGGTACTTGCGGGGCATTGTTGTTTTGGCAGCAACACATCCGACCGGAATCGCTCCGACGACTTCACCTCGCAGCTCAGTCGGCCGAGACGTTGTTCGTGCTCATCCGGCCACTCGCGTGCGCGCAGGATGCGTCGCCAGCTACCTTGCGACTTGCGGTCAGGCCGGCCGATGGCGGAGTCGATGTGAATGTGGTCAAGCGAAGAGGGCCTACGCGATGCGAGAAGCTGTTCGTTCCGCTTCAGCCATCGCCCGTGCTTCTGAGCCCCCATGGCCGCGCACACCGCCACGCTTCCGCGTCGGACATTGCGGCGGCGAAGCTGTCAGCAGACATCGCGGCGGCTCACTAAACAGTTTCTGCGATTCTTCATTTCCACCCTCAGCGGCGCGCCAAAAGCTGCGAGCATTCTTGCGTGTTTGCACGAACCGCATTGTCAGTAGCAACAGAAACCATATCGAGTGTCGCCGTCCGTCCGACACATTGCTAGCACGACCGGATGACCCAGAGTGCACGGCCCTTGAGTTTTTCGCAGAAAAACAATAGGTTACGCCATCAAGGATGTCTAATAGGGACGTGGGCACAGAACGTGACTAGTACTCAGCGAGCGGCGCTGTCAACCGCTTTCATCCGAAACTCGGCCCTTTGCCGCAACCCACGTTCATGGTGAACCGAAATGAGCATACTAACGATTGCCGACCTGCCCTGCCAGGAAAGAGAACTGACTCGCGCCGAGATGGCGCACGTCGTCGGCGGGCACGATATCGAGAAGGAGAAGGCACTTGTCGAAGCCTATCGCGTCATCGCCTCGATGAACGCACTGGAGAATGAGCCGGACCCCGCCCCCCCTCACGTTGGGATGAAACTGTAGTCTCGGCACGACCGAGACCGTGAGTCATACGTTCTCAGCAACCGGAGCGGTCGCCCGTCTCGAAGGACGCGACCGCTTCTCTCGAGGGGCCGACCGGCGAGTGATGCTGCTGGCGCGCTAATCTCGCGAGGCCTTTTTTCTGCCCATTGCCGCGCGACCCTGCGGCGTTACGCTTAAGCCGCGAACACCACGGCTGGAACTTTCTCGACTTGCGTGAATGTGCGGACAAAGCGGTACCGCTGGTCGCCAATCTGGATTTGATTCAGCCCGGAGGACGTCAGCATTAACATTTCGTCCGCGAGCGCACGTGGAATCGTCCCCACCTTGCGTAGTTTTTCACGCGCCTCGGAAGGGTCGCCAAGATAGACAGTACACACCTCGGGAACGTGCCGAATTAGGACCACACTCGTCGCCACGTCGAGCGCGCGCTCCAGACATTCTGCAAGCGTTCGAAGCGCTTCGGGACTCTCTTGGCAAACATCCACAGCTGTCTTCTTCCCACCTGACATTGAGACCTCACAAGTCGAACCGCGCCGTATCCCTTCGCCCAAGCAGAGTATGCCGTCAAATCAAGATAGCATGCGTCGCTTCACAGTGTCACAGGCTGGCCACGCGTCAGCGATACGCAGGAGAAACCCACTTAAAAACAGCGCTTTCGGCGCATCTTTTCGTGGCACGGCCGTTGCGGTCAGCGGCTGAGTCGAGTCGCAATCTGATGGTATCAACCATGTCCGCCCTGCCTCCAAATCAAGCTAAGAAACTCACGGTCCTCCTCATCGACGACGAGGTGGACATATGCGCTGCTTGGTCGATGGTTCTAGAGATGGAGGGTATGACTGTATTAACCGCGCCTAACGGGCTAGACGGGTTAATGAAAGCGAAGTCTTGCAGGCCGGACGTTGTCATCTGTGACTTCATGATGCCCGGCATAAACGGGCTAGAAGTCTGCGCCGCCATTAGAGCAGAGGACGCCCTTCAGAAAGCATCGATAGTGCTATGGTCTGCGGCGAGGGGCATTGACGGCAAGGGCCTGGCAGACCTGGTCGTCGAAAAGCCGGTCGACACAGAGCAGTTCATCGAGCATATCCACGCCGTAGCCCTCCGAGGCCGCAGTTAGCGCCACCTGAACGACGCTGCTGTCAAAGCCGTCACCTCACGATTCGGATTTGTGAACCCGCTGTCGGAACTCGGGCGGGCTCTCATTCAAAGAGCCCCAGACGGCCTTGATATTCGCGATGTTTCGCGTGTACTCAGTGAAATCTGTCGGCTTGACGACGTACGCACTGATACCAAGGTCGTACGCTCGAACCACGTCTTGTTCTTGGACCGAAGACGTGAAGGCGACGACCGGTATGTCGCGGAGTGCGTCGCTTTCGCGCATCGCTTTGAGGACCTCGAGCCCGGTGACGCGCGGCATTTTTATATCAAGTAGCACAAATTCTGGGTCGTGGCCCACACGACCTGCAAATTCCCCTTCACGGAGAAGATAATCGAGTGCCTGCTGACCGTCTCTCAATGCGACGACGGGTTGCGTCGTATTTGCCCTCTCGAAGGCAATCTGAAGTAACTCCAGGTCACTCTCATCATCTTCGACGACGACTATCGGACGATTCGTACTGTTTTGCATTCTTTTTTTTGTCTAGCTGGCGGCGGTCGCTCGCAGAGGGGGGCGCAAAAGACGCATGCCTCGTTCAAGGGTGTCTGCATCCAGCGGCGCGCAAATGGATGCGATGGTCGAGCACATTGTGCACGCAGTGAAAATTGTTCGCACGTGCAATTTTTGCTATCGCGCAAACATGGCTGCCGGAAACGGAGGGCGCGGAAAGTCGTTCGGTGCAACTCGTTTCGCAAGTGGCGATGACAATCGTTTCGTCGCCGACGGCCAATTGATGTCTTGTGAACCGGCTGCAGTCCTGTACGCTTTGCGTCGGCTCTATGCCACTCCACCGACTTGCGCAGTTGGGAATCTCGGAGGCTGTTTGTTGAGCCGGCCCCAGACCGACAGTATGTTGCCAACGTCGTGTTTCAACTCCTCGAAGGAGGTCGGCTTCTGAACGAACGCATTCGCGCCAAGCTCGTAAGCGCGTTCTAAGTCCTGTGCAAGCCGTGACGAGGTAAGCACGACGACTGGTAACTTTCGAAGCTCGGGCGTTGCTCTCAAAGACTCGAGCATCTCCAACCCCGATACACGTGGCAACTTCAAATCTAACAATACGAAAAGTGGGTCCTGCTCATCGCGGTCCTGGAATTCGCCTTCGCACTTCAAATAGTCGAGTGCCCGCTGCCCGTCGTGAATTACCATCACTGGCAACCTGTTGTGGCAGCGCTCAAGCGCGGCCTGTAGCAGTTCGACATCAGCACTGCTGTCGTCGACAACTAGAATGGGGCGTTCCATCTTTTGTCTATATCGAGCGGATGTATTCACGCCCGCGCAAGAACCGGACCGGCCCTCACATCGGAACGAAATGACCGTCCGCACGAGTGCAAGGGTCTAATCTGAATCAACGTATCCGCGCGTAACCCATCAGGCGCTCACCTCTACGGCTACTGAGGCCGACTTCGAGCGGTGACACTCGGAGTCAGCCTCGACCACGTCGGCGCCCCTCACCGTTGCTTCACAATGACACTGTTGGCACTGCCTGACTGGCTCACGGCGGCGTTCGCGTTCGATTATTTTTTTCGCGACTCCAGCCTTCTAAGGCCCGAAGAGCAAGATACAACACACCGGCCGAGATAGGCTGCTAGCGCCTGAAGGTCAAAGCTCATTCTGCTGCCTCTGCGAAGCAGAATCGTAACTCCCCCTGACTGTACGTTAGCAGCGCTCCCTTGTTTCTCCCTTAGTCACCGAATGGGTCGGTAGCGGATTTTGATTCGGTGCTCAGGTTGTACTCAGCGCGTACAGCCTTAAGTACACCATCGATGTCGCGCTCGAAGCCGACCGCATTTCCAAAATGCGCCATGTTCCAGTTACATCCCGTTTTATCGGGCTCCTGCAATTGGGGCCGCGGAACTCGAATCTTTACGCCGTCTTCAACGATTTCCTGTAGCCGATGGATTCGTCGGTCAACTTCTTGCTGAAGTCGAGACGCATTGAGTGTTTTGCGTATCATTCGACGCTCCTTCTCTCGCGACGCTCCGTTCCACCGAGCTATGCTCGAGCAGCCGACCGTTACGCCGCAAGTCGATGCTCGTAGTATGGTCGGTCTCTATCATCAAGGATGGCATACATCGCATTCAAATTGGACTGGCTGGGATTAAGCCACGCTTCGATATTTTCGACTTTGATGGGCACGATGCATCGGTCGTGGCCAGCAGCCTCGACTTCGGGCGGTGGCGCGTCCGTGATTGCGGCGAAGGACAGCAGGTCGGGCTGCCCTGGCGCGGTCCATCTGGACCAGAGGCATGCAACATGCATCAACTGGCCGTTGCTCGGGCGAAACTCAAGGACGACGTTCTCATCTCGGTCATGCGTCTCAAGCAGCGTGTTCTCGTACTTCGCCTTTTTGACATTCTCGTAGAAGACGTCCACTAGCATCACGCCATGTGTGTAGCCGAAACAGGGTTTCCAGAAGCCTTCGAGATTATCGCGCCGTGCGTTATAAGTCCCCGGGTACTTCACATCGTAGTTCGCCGGCTTACCTGCTACTCGGCATTGGTACCGCATCGGCTTGACCACATATTTCCCGTTCTCCATCACAAGCACGGGCGCGTAAGAGCCGGGGAAGATGCGTGAGTCGCGAGGTTCGGGCCCGGTCCGATTGATGTCCTCGAGTCGGCGTAGGGAGGCCTCGATTTTGGCGGTCGCAATGCGCACGCTCTCGGTGGCCGCCTTCGTAACCTTCGACTTCAATGTGCGCTCGGCGTCCGCAAGGCGGGTTCGCTGCTTGAATAGCTCCTGCTCAAGCTTCGTCGTCTGGTCTGTGTTGTACCGGTCGATTAACGCTTTTATCTCGCTCTCGGCATCAGTCTGCGGTTCGCGAAACGCGTCGTCGACCGCTTTGGGAATCTTCGCCTTGCTGCCCTCGGCCCGCTCGAAGTACAGGCGCGCGAATTCCTCGATGTCCATGTGTGCACCGAAAGTTCTCACATACCTGCGATAGTCCGCCTGAATTTGGGCCGAGTAGCACATGCGTTGCCTTCTTTTGGTCGATTGATTGGCTGACCGGCTCAGAGAGATTGCTTGCACAGTTTCATCATCTTCTGAACCACCGAGCTAGCGTGATTAAGCTTCATTTCGCCAGTGAACAGCACCTGCACGTCGCTCTGCCGTACCGCGATGCCAGCGGCCTTCAACTCGCGCTTGGCAATCTTCATCGCAAGCTGGCCCAGCAGCACTCGGTTAAGCCAATGCATCGATACGCCGCTTCTCGCCAGCCAAAGTCGACTGCTCTCAACGACATGGTCAATGCGCCATTCGCGCGTCAGTGTGTGCGACGCAGCGACGGTTGCCACCAGGAAGCACAGCAAATCGGCGCGTGCGCCCGGCACTTCGTCTATATCAGGTTTATCCATTCCGTGGGTCCCGTTTGTTCTCCTTGCTCGAACTTCGGTCCTCCGCGCTGACTACACCGCGTTGTCGTTCCGACGCAAGAACCGTCGCACCCCTCGCAATGATGGCGGTCTCGGATGCCGCCATCGACCCTCCATCGGTTGTCGTCCTTAATCGAACTCGTACCAACGATGCGCCCGTTCTCTTGCGAGAAGAATGTCGGCTCAACAGCTTGCCGCGTGCCACAGTTCCGGCGATGGCCGCGTTGCCAGAGGCTTCGCCCAGCCATGCGACGAATTCGGCGACCTCAGGCATAGGGTACCTCCGTACAAGCATAGCCATTCGACTTCCCAGTAGCGACTAAAAAGGGGCAATTCACTGCTTCGCTTTTTGCGTTACGATACTGTACATCCATACAGTGTTTTAGCAAGATGGCCGCTCTACCTCAACACATCGAGTCGATTCATCCGAGCCTTTGGCGCGGGTCTCAGCTCGCCCGCGCGTACGGCAAGACGGTCGACACCGGATATGCCGCGCTGTTGGCCGAGTTGCCGGGCGGAGGCTGGCCGCTCGGCGCGTTGGTGGAACTGCTTGTCCAGCAGCCAGGGACTGGCGAGATGCGGCTGTTGAAGCCGGCTCTCCTCGAACGCAGTACGCGCCCCATCGTGCTGCTGCAGGCGCCGCACGCTCCAAACGCGTTGGCGTTCTCGTATCTCGGTTTGCCGTTGAACAAGGTGTTGAGATTGCAGGCGCCCAAGACGGCGGACGCCCTCTGGTGCGCCGAACGCGTGCTGCAAGCCAAGAGCTGCGGTGCCCTGGTGTTCTGGCAGCAGCACATCCGGGCTGAAGCGCTTCGACGTCTTCACCTAGCTGCCCAAGCGACCGAAACCTTGCTCGTGCTTATCCGGCCATTGGCGAGCGCGCAAGACGCATCGCCGGCAACGCTGCGGCTGGGGGTGAGACCCGCTGATGGCGGCCTCGTCGTTGACGTGGTGAAGCGACGAGGCCCAACCAAGACTGAAAAGCTATCCATCGCACTCCAACCATCGCCGATTCTCTTGAGCCCTTATGGCCGTGTTCGTCGCCATCTTCCTGCCCCGGCTTTCGCTGGAGGTGTTCCGTCCGAGGTGGTCGCCTCCGACTGAACACGGGTGTGCGGTGCTTGAACGCGACAAGGTAATTGTGATGGATGCGGCGGCACGAGAAGCAGGCGTTCTACCGGGGATGAAACGAGGCGGGGTGACGACGCTCGCCCCGGATGCGGCGGTGTACGACCGGAGCGTCCCGCTCGAGGCGGAGATGCAGCGCGCAGTCGCCTTCGGCCTGTTGCGCTTCTCCCCACAGGTCGCGCTATGCGACGAACAAACCATCGTCATGGACGTGACCGCCAGCCTGCGACTCTTTGGCGGCATTCGAAGCGTCTGCTCGCAAATCCGACGCGTCGTGAAGTCGATAGGCGTAACGGTTCGCATGAGCGTGGCGCCGACCGGGCAAGGCGCCTGGCTGCTTGCCAAACGCGGCCGTTGCCGCGTAGTCAAGATGCGCTCGCTCGAGCGGCATCTTGACTCGTTACCGTTTATGGTCGTACAGGAAGTCCGCGCATTCGCTGACTGGTTTCACGGTCTCGGCTGCCGAGCGTTGAGCGACATCCGGCGCCTGCCGCGCGCTGGACTGAAGAAGAGGTGTGGTGTGGATTTGTTGGATTCTCTCGACCGTGCTTATGGTCTGTCACCGGAGCTATATGAATGGCTCGAGGTCCCGCCAAACTTCAGCGCGCGCACCGAGCTTCCGGACCGTGTCGAGCATGCCGAAGCGGTGCTGTTCTCCGCACGTCGGCTTATCGTGCAGCTTTGCGGCTGGTTGAGCGCGCATCAGCTTGCGCTCACGCATGCGACGGTGTCGCTTGAACACGAGCGCGGTCGCCAGGCGGTCGAACCGACCATTCTCGAAATTGCGCTCGCAGAGCCAACGTGGCACGAAGAGCATCTCGTTCGTTTGCTGAAAGAACGGCTCGGTCGCACGGAGTTACAGGCGGCAGTTATCGCCGTGCGCTTGACCTCGTCGAAGGTTCAACCCGCCGAGCCGCCGTCGGAGGACCTATTCCCCGACCCGGGCGGTTCGGCGGAAGACCATAACCGCCTCCTTGAACTGCTAGTCGCAAGACTGGGTGCTGAGAACGTACTGCGCCCGGCGCCGACGTCCGACCACCGGCCCGAGCTCGCGAACCGATGGGTGTCCGTCCAGGACGACGCAAAGTTGTCGGTGCCGCCCGAAGGGTTGCCACGTCCAACATGGCTGCTCGAGGAGCCGCTTCGCTTGATGATGAAGAACCATCGTCCGTTCTACGGTTCTCCGCTTAAGCTCGTCTCGACGGGTGAACGCATCGAAGCGGGTTGGCATGACGGCGAGTTGGTCACGCGCGACTACTATGTCGCTGAGGCGAGCGACAAGAGCTGTTACTGGATATACCGCGAGCGGCCGAGCGTGAAGACGGAAGAAGTCCGATGGTTCCTCCACGGGCTGTTCGGATAAGCAGGTGTCGTCGTGGACTTCCCCTCGTCGGCGTTGCCGGACTACGCGGAGCTATTCGCATTCACCAACTTCTCTTTCCTCCATGGCGCTTCTCACGGCGAGGAATTGGTGCTGCGCGCATCGCAACTCGGCTACTCTGGGCTCGCCGTTACGGATGAGTGCTCTCTGGCGGGTGTCGTGCGGGCTCATGTACAGGCAAAGGAGGAGAAGCTCCCCCTTATCATCGGGTCGTTTTTCCGGCTTGTGAATGCAGACAGGAGTCCGGCGTTCGGGCTCATTTTGCTGGCTCAAAACCGCAATGGCTACGGCAACCTCTCCGAACTCATCACGCTGGGCCGCATGCGGGCAGCCAAGGGCGAGTACCTGCTGACCCCGAATGACATCTCTAGGCCCGAGAGAGAATACGCACATCTGAGAGGCATGCCCGATTGCCTCGCGATTCTCGTGCCAGATTTCCCCGCAAAGGAAGGCGCGCTTGCTGCTCAGCTTGAGTGGATGAACGATGTCTTTGCCGAGCGGGCGTGGGTCGGTCTTACGCTGCACCAGCGCGCGATGGACGACATCCACCGCGGTGTGGTCGAGTACATCGCCGACCAGTATCGCGTGCCGGTTGTCGCGACGGGCAACGTCGTCATGCATGTACGGTCGAGAAAGCCGCTACAAGACACGATGACGGCAATCCGTATTGGGAAGCCCGTTGCCGAGTGCGGTTATGACCTGGCGCCAAACGCAGAAGGGCATTTGCGCTCGCGGTTGCGGCTGGCGAATCTCTATCCACCGCATACGCTGTCCGAAACGCTCAATATTTTGGAGCGATGCAATTTCTCGTTGGACGAGCTTCGATACGAATACCCCGACGAACTCGTCCCCGAGGGGTTCACGCACGAGGCCTACCTGCGCCAAGAGACGTACATCGGCGCACATCGTCGGTTCCCGTCCGGCATCCCGCACGTGGTGCAGGAGCAGATTGAGCACGAATTGCAGCTCATCCGTGAACTGCAATACGAGGCGTATTTCCTCACCGTCTATGACATCGTCCGCTTCGCTCGCAGTCAGCACATCCTCTGCCAGGGGCGCGGCTCAGCGGCTAACTCCGCGGTCTGCTACTGCCTCGGCGTGACGGAGGTCGACCCCTCTCGCGGCAACATGTTATTCGAGCGGTTCATTTCGAAAGAACGAGGAGAACCGCCCGACATCGACGTCGACTTCGAGCACCAGCGTCGCGAAGAAGTCATCCAGTACATCTATGGCAAGTACGGTCGCGACCGCGCTGCAATCGCTGCTGCGGTTTCGACCTATCGTCCAAGAGGCGCGCTGCGTGAGACCGGGAAGGCGCTCGGCATCGACCCACAAATCGTTGACAAGGTCGCCAAGTCGCATCAGTGGTTCGACCACTCACAGGACCTGCTCCGGCGGTTCGAGGAGTTCGGGCTCGACCCTTCCAATCCACTTATTGCGATGTGGGCGACGCTGGCCGCGCAGATACTGAATTTCCCACGCCACCTGTCGCAGCACTCTGGTGGCTTTGTCATCAGTCGCGGCAAACTCACGCGGCTCGTGCCAGTCGAGAACGCCGCCATGCAAGACCGCAGCGCGATTCAATGGGACAAAGACGACCTCGAGGCGCTTGGCCTGCTGAAGATAGACGTTCTCGCGCTTGGCATGCTGTCGGCGATTCGGCGCACGCTCGACATCGTGTCCGAGCAGCGCGGCGAGCGTTTCGAGATGCAAGACATTCCAGCCGAAGACGAGGCAACGTACGACATGATTTCGCGCGCTGATACTGTGGGCGTATTTCAGATTGAGTCACGTGCTCAGATGAGCATGCTGCCTCGCATGAAGCCGCGCGAGTTCTATGACCTTGTCATTGAGGTTGCCATCGTGCGTCCAGGTCCTATTCAAGGCGGCGCCGTTCATCCTTATCTGCGACGGCGCCAAGGCCTCGAGCCGGTGAGCTATCCAAGCGGAGCGTTGAAAGCAGCGCTCGGTAGGACGCTTGGCGTGCCTATCTTCCAAGAGCAGGTCATGCAAGTCGCCATTCTCGCTGCCGGCTTCACACCGGGCGAGGCGGACCAGCTTCGCCGGGCAATGGCAGCGTGGAAGCGTAAAGGCGGCTTGGACAAATACTATGACCGTATCGTTGGCGGCATGCTCAATCGAGGCTACGATAAGGAATTTGCTGAGTCTATCTTCCAGCAGATTCACGGCTTCGGCGAATACGGCTTTCCTGAAAGCCACGCAGCTAGTTTTGCGCTTCTCGTGTATGCAAGCAGCTGGCTGAAATGTCACGAACCCGCCGCGTTCCTCGCTGCGATGCTCAATAGTCAACCGATGGGCTTCTATTCTCCGTCGCAACTGTTGCAAGACGCCACTCGTCACGGCGTGAAGGTCGTTCCGGTTGATGTGACCATTAGCGGGTGGGATTCTGTTCTCGAAAAGCAAGCTGACGGCTCTGTGGCGGTGCGCCTCGGACTCTCCCTTATGAAAGGCATGAAGGATGGTGCGGCAGAACGCATTGAGGCAGCGCGAGCCGTGAAGCAATTCTCGAGCGTCAGCGACCTTGCAAGGCGTGCGCAACTGGACCGGCGTGACCTGCAGGTGCTGGCCGCAGCAAATGCACTCTCGTCGCTCGCCGGGAACCGGCGCGAGGCGCTTTGGCAATCAGTCGCTGCAGTGCCGGACCGCGACATTCTTGCCGAAGCGCGCATTGATGATGAGACCCCGGTGCTTGGTGCGCCGTCGGAGGCCGAGAACATCGTCGCTGACTACAATTCGACAGGACTCACGCTCGGGCGTCACCCACTCTCGCTGCTTCGCTCAACTTTGCTCGAGCAGCGGTTAATGCCGGCCTCAACCTTGATGACCTACCGGAACGGTCGGCTTGCCCGTGCCTGCGGCCTGGTTACTGTTCGTCAAAGGCCCGGTACCGCGAAAGGCGTCATGTTCGTCACGATTGAAGATGAGACGGGCAATGTGAACGTCATCATCTGGCCGTCGCTTCTCGAGCGTCAGCGGCGAGAAGCGCTTGGTGCTGCATTGCTGGGGGTGTACGGCACTTGGCAGTGTGAAGGTGAAGTCCGACACCTCGTCGCGCAGCGGCTCGTCGACATGTCTCATCTGCTCGGCGGTTTGAATACGGTGAGCCGCAACTTTTGCTGAAACGTCCAAGGTCCAGGGAGGCGCTGCGCCGACGACCCGCAGCTCAAAGCAAAGGAACATCGCTTGCTATTTGGCTCAGTTGTTACCTCAACTTGAAGACAAATATGGCTGGCGACACTGCGTACAAGCCGCGCGAGATTGTGAAGGTTTCCGGCATCTACTCAGTCGTTCACGATGACGGCAAGGATACGTTCGAAGTGACATGCGTGGAGGGCGAGCACTTCCCGCCGACGCGACGTGGCAAGGGAGCGCATTTCGAACTGAAGTACGCTGCGACGCATTCGCACAAGCATGACGCGCTGAAAGGCACGGAGGGGCGCAACTGAAGTAAAGCCAGCCTCTCTGTCTTCCATGTGGTTCTTAGCCTTGCTCGGGGCGTGTAGAGCGAAATGAACTGCGAGACTGACGAGGCACGAGCCATCGCGCGCATTGCAGACGCAGCTCGTGAGGTATTGTCAGCATCAGAGTCGCTGGAGGCGTTTGTCAAGACGTCGAGCGATGAAAGCACGCGGGCCTTACTTTTGGCTCGTCTGACCGCTGCTGTAGATGAGCTGCAAACAGCGCGTGACGCGTTTGACGGACTGCCGACGCAGAACTCCAAAGTCTGAGCGCATCGCCGATTCCCTCGCCATAGTTGACCTACGGCGTTGATTTAGGGCAGGCGCTTGATGGCCGCTGATAGCGAGTGCCCGGAAGTCCAGAATCCCGACCAAGGGTCGCTCGATTGAAAGCTCAGATACTCGCGTGCGGTCTGCACGTTCCACTGGGCTCCGCTTTTTAGGTCGTGAAGCTGTTCCCATGCGACAGGCATCGATACCCCCATCCCGGGTCGAGCTCGAGCAGAGAACGCTGCAGCAGTGGTTTGCGCCTTCCCATTGCGCAGGTAATCAACATAAACCTTGCCGACTCTATTCGACGGCCCGGATACTGCAGAGAAGCGTTCTGGAATTGTCTTTGCGAGGTGGCGGACGAATGACTGAGAGAAAGTTTTGACCGTCGCGTAGCCCAGCCGGGGAGCAAGTGGAACGACGACATGCAGACCCTTTCCGCCGCTCGTCTTCAGCCAAGCCTTTAGGTCCAGTTCCCAAAGCAACGCTCGAACGAGTTGAGCAGCTTCTTGAACGTGAGGCCACTTCACGCCTTCACCGGGGTCGAGGTCGAAGATGACGCGGTCAGGTTTGTCCAAGCGAGAGACGACGGAGTTCCACGTGTGGAACTCGATGGTGTTCATCTGTGCAGCGGCTAACAGTGCGTCCGCCGTGTCGACGGTCAACAACGGCGGGTGACCCGGCCACAGTTCGCGGTCGTGAGCCGCCAAGCCCGGCATCGCGGTACGCTCTGCATGCTTTTGAAAGAAGAGCTGGCCGGACACACCCTCCGGCGCACGAACCAGCGCAACGGGGCGGTCCTTCAAGTGAGGCAACATCCACTCGGCGACGCTCGCGTAGTAACGGACAAGGTCGGCCTTCGTGACGCCCGATGACGCGTCAATCACTCGCTCGGGGTGGGTGATTTTTAACTCGGGAGGCGTCGTAGGGAGCTCAGTTTTCCCGCCCTCGCGGACGACGCTCCTGGCGGGCTTATCGAGTCGTAACCCTCGAAATGAAGCCTGTCGAACAACACCTTCCGCGGTCCATTCTGCAAACTCAACTTCTGCGACCATGGTCGGCTTCACCCACCGCTCACTTCCGGCCGCGCGTCTTGACCATCGTCCGGGCTTTTTCACTGGCGTGTCGAACGGCGCTGCATCCTCTTGAAGCGGTGCCAGTTGCTGCCAGAGTTCTCGTGCCGTCCTGGAATTCCAGCCCGTTCCGACGCTTCCGGCGTCATGGAGCTTCCTTCCGACGTAATAGCCGAGCAGTAGGCTGCCAACCTCGCCAGCGTTGCCGCCGCGACCGGTCATGCCGCAGATGACGAACTCCTGGCGCAATCTCGCTTTCGCTTTCAGCCACGTTTCGGTGCGACCCGACTGATACGGCGCGTCTCGGCGCTTCAGCACGAGACCCTCGAGACCGAGCCCGGCTGCGGCCTCGAAAACCTGGACCGGCGGAGCGTCGAAGTCTTGGCTAAAGATAAGGTGCTCGCCGCTGCCTTCGAGAAGAGACGCTAGCCGGGCGCGCCTCGCCCACAACGGCACCTTTCTCAAGTCTTGTCCTTCCAGATACATCAGGTCAAAGAGAAAGTAGACGATGTCTGCATTGGCCGCTCCGCCGATTGCATCTTGGAGTGCCGAGAAACTGGGAATGCCGTCCTTCAATACGACAATCTCGCCGTCGAGCCAGGCGCTTGAGACAGCGAGCTTTTGTATTTCCGCTTTGAGCGTCGGAAACTTCGCCGTCCAGTCGTGACCATTTCGAGTGAACAGCTTGACTCGCTTTCCGTCTATACGAGCCAGCAGCCGATAGCCGTCCAGCTTTGTCTCGGTCACCCAATCGCCGGTCGTGGGAAGAGTGTTGGCAAGCGTTGCGAGCTGCGGCTCAAGCTTCGCAGGTAACGGTGCGTCTTGCGCAGCGGAGAAGTCAGCGTCTTGCTCTGTCGCCCGCGAACGTCTCGCTGCTCTCGGCTCACGTTCTTCGACAAGCCCGAGCGGATTTGTGATGACGCTGTCAGGAAGTGCTTTGATGACGTCGTATTCATCGAGCGGGCGCGCCCATTCGTCCCGCTTCTTGAAGAGCATCCATTGGTCTTGTTTGTCGTCGGGCTTTGAGATACGCACTAACTCCCATAAGCCGGCGAGCTTTTCGCCATGCAGGCGGAACACGAGCTTGCCGGCTCCCATGCCCTTGACCGCGTCGCCGACCGGTTCCCATGTTCCCCGGTCCCACACAATCACCGTACCGGCGCCGTACTGCTTTGGCGGAATTGTGCCTTCGAACCCGGCGTAGTCGATAGGATGGTCTTCGACGTGCACAGCCATCTGCTTTCTGCTGGGGTCGTAGGATGGACCTTTGGGAACGGCCCACGATAGCAGTACGCCACCCAGCTCCAGTCGGAAGTCGTAGTGCAGACGGCTCGCCCAGTGCTTCTGGATTACAAAACTCAGGCTGCCTGCATCGCCGGCCGTTTGAGCGGACGATGCGGACGGCTCGGGGGTGAAACTGAAGTCGCGCTTCTTCCGGTAGCGTGAAAGCGGCGGGGACTTCGTGTCATGACGCGAAACCATGTTGGCAGTTAGGAAGGCGACGTGCGAGCCGGTCGCACACCTTTCGCGATAGGTCGGAACCCGCGCTCGGGAGCCATCGCTCACGCAGCATCGTTGCGCTCGGAGCCGTCGCCGGCCTCCTTGTCGTCGTCCGTCTCGATGCGTGTAATGCCGCCGGTGGCGGGCGGGTCGCTTGCCGGAAAAGTTTCCTCGACCGACTCATCGATAAGGTCCTCGGACTTTTCGTTGTTCGGGTTCTGCTCTCTCGTCTTCGTAGCCATGTTCGCTCCGCATCTTGCACGACTGGGAAAGCAAGCGATATGCCGACATTTGGGACGGCGCCCTAGCGTGCGGCTGTGGCCCCGCTGCGGATGCCTCGGCACGGGCGGTGCTATCCTGTCCACGGCGCCCCGGGGCCGTGCCCGACGGTTGCGTCCTTTTCGCCCGGCAAACTCCGACTGCCGGCTAGGAGAAGCCCATGGCAGCTCGCTCAATCGCGTCGCTTTCTCTATCCTTCGGATTGGTCTCCATTCCGGTTCGGCTCTACTCTGCCACTGAGAGCTCGTCGGAGGTCCGGTTCAACATGCTGGCGCCAGATGGGTCGCGCGTGAAGCAGCAGTATGTCTCAGAGACCACGGGAAAGGTCGTCGAGCGAGCTTCGATGCAAAAGGGATACCAGTTTGAAAAGGACCGATACGTTGTCTTCACCGGCGAGGAGTTGAAGGCACTGGAAGAAGGCGCAAGTCACGTTGTCGAAATCGTCTCCTTCGTTCCGGAGAAGGCGGTTGACCCTTTGTTCTACGACAAAGCTTATTTTATTGCGCCGGACAAGCGAGGCGGGAAGCCGTACAGCCTGTTACAGCGGGCGCTTGCTGAGACTGGCCGATGCGCGCTGGCGAAATGGTCCTACAAAGGGAAGACCCGAATCGTCCAGATACGCCCGACTGACGATGGTATGGTGTTTCAGCAGCTGCTCTTCGCAGATGAAGTCCGCTCGTTGAAGGACCTGGACATCGAGCAGGTGGCGGTCTCTGACGCCGAGTTGAAGCTTGCCGTCCAAATAATCGAACAGGGCGCCGAAGACAATTACGACGCATCCGCATATGAGGACGAAGAGAAGAAGCGCATTCTCGCAGCAATCGACCGAAAGATTGAAGGCGAACAGATTGTCGCGCCTGCGGGCGGCGAAGGTGCGCCGACTGGCGAGGTCATTGACCTGATGGAGGCGTTGCGTGCAAGTCTGGCAAAGAGCGGCGAGAAAGCCAAACCGTCTGAAAAGCGCAAACCTGCAATGAAGGCGGTTGAAGAGCCAGTGGTTCCGAAGACGCGTAAGCCTGCCGCCCGAGCGCCGAAGGTCGCCACCGAGGCTCCAGCGAAGGTGCGTGCCCGCAAGTGAGCAAGCGCGACGTATCGCATCACGTCTCGCTCGCCAAGCTTCAATCGATGCTTGGCGTTTCGCGGCGCGTTGTTGACGGGCTCATTGACCTGGGACTGGTCACGCCGACCCGCGGACCGCGTAACGCGCTGCGCTTCACGTTCCAGGACGTCGTCTTGTTGCGCACAGCGCTGCAACTACGAACGGCAAAGACAACTCCACGGAAACTGCGAGGAGCGCTTGTGCGACTCAAGCGCGAGCTCCCGGATGAACTCCCGCTGTCTGGGATTCGCGTCGCCGTCGAGGGCGACGCGATTGTCGTCAAGACAGGTCCCTCACGCTGGGATGCAATCACGGGACAGATGTTGCTCGACTTTGAAGTGGCGGAGGTTAAAGGCGATGTCGTCCTGCTCGATGCATCACCCGAGCGCAAGAGCGTTGCGGCAGCTCAAGCCCGGGAGCGCTACGAGCTGGCCGAACAATTGGTAAAGACCGACGCGGATGCCGCCGAGCGCCACTATCGGCGCGCCATCGAACTAGCGTCAGAACCGTTCTACGCGGCGTACGTCGATTTGGGCGCTCTGCTATGCGAGCAAGAGCATCAATGCGGCAAGGCGCTCGAGGTATTTGACGAAGCACTACGGCACTTTCCGGACGACGCAATTCTGCACTTCAATCGAGCGGTGGCGCTCGACACGATGGGGCGCCTCGAAGAGGCCCGGGCGAGCTACGAGCGGTGCCTCACCCTGAACCCTGACTACGCCGATGCCCATCACAACCTCGCGATGTTGCTGGAAAAGCGCGGTGACCGACGTGGGCTAATCAGGCACCTCAACGCCTACCGAAGACTGAGCAGCTGACGAACTAGCGCCGTCGAAAGCCAATGAACAGGGAGCATACATGGCTACGCAGTTACAAGGCAAAGTAGCGCTGGTGACGGGAGCAGCGTCGGGAATCGGTCTGGCGAGTTCGCAGATGCTCGTTGCCGCTGGAGCGCGTGTGGTGCTGGCGGACCGCGATGAGGCAGCACTCGCATCCGTTTGCAAGCAGTTGGGTACTGCGGCGATTCCGCTGTCAGTGGACCTTCTCGACCCGAGTGCGTGCGCTGCGTTGGTGGCCCGGACGCTCGAGGCTGCGGGTCAAATTGACATTCTTCACGCGAACGCGGGCACCTATGTCGGCGGCGAACTAATAGACGCAGATTCAGCGGCAATCGACCGGATGTTGAACTTGAACGTCAATGTCGTCATGAAGAACGTGCATGATGTCCTGCCGCACATGATTGCGCGAAAGACGGGCGACATCATCGTGACGAGTTCGCTGGCGGCTCATTTCCCGACACCATGGGAGCCGGTATATGCCTCGTCTAAGTGGGCAATCAATTGCTTCGTGCAAACGGTGCGCCGGCAGGTTTTCAAGCACGGCATTCGAGTTGGGTCCGTTTCCCCCGGACCGGTGATTAGCGCGCTTCTCGCGGACTGGCCCGAGGAGAAGTTGAAAGAGGCGAAGGAGGCTGGCAGCCTCATCGAGCCGAGCGAAGTTGCAGACGTCATTGAGTTCATGCTGACACGGCACCGAGGATTGACCATCCGCGATGTTGTGCTAATGCCGACGAATTTCGACTTGTAAGGCCGCTTTCTTCAGGCTTAGCGTTTCTTCCGACGATGCGGCGTTATCAACTGACGGCCGTGGAGCCTCTCGCGGCGGCCGGCGTGTCCGTGCTCCGCGTCGCCTAACGCTACCCAGAATCTGACCGATTAGTTTCGGCTACACACGCTGCTTCTCTTCACAATCTCGGTCCGATGTCTGATGGTGTCTTCGCTCTCTCGTCAACGCCGCGCGGTCAAAAGAGCTCACCCCTCCTCTAGCTGTAGCCCACTGACGTCATGGACGCTCTTCGCCGTGCAGATTCAAGCTTTGGCAAAGACTTGAACTGAGGCTGACGCGTCCTAAAATGCATCATCATGACAACGCCTTCCTGCACACCGATATGACATTTCCTGTTAGCGGCGATTTGCGAGCGCAGACAGAACTCCTGACCTTTCTCGTCATCTCGCACCTTGCGACAAAATTCGCGACCGGTGGATGGATGTCAACAGAGAATACTGTCGAGTCTTCCGCCTACTGGTCGAAGGCAATGCAGCGTGATGAAGACCTCGTGGCCAGGGTCATGCTAACAAGTCGAGCGCTATTGATTGCGAAGGTCATCGAAGCTGAGACCGGTCTTACGCTGAGCGGAAGTGCCTTAGCTTCTATTTTTGACAGCAATCTGCGGCTTGACTTCGCGTCTGCAACGACCCGAGAAATTTACAAGCGTTGTGAGAAGTATCTGTTGGCGGTGCAGTAGTCCGTGAAGACGTTTCTTTGTTCGCTCGCAGCCCGGAACTTCCAGAAACTTCCGTGGGGTGCCGTGAAGCGTTATTTCCTCATTAGTCGGGAGCCAAGACCGAGTGCGTTCGCTAGCTGCCAGACGTACACGCGTGAGTATTGCACTCCAAACTTTCTCTCGATGACCTCACGCAACCGCGCGTTTGTCCAAGATTCAGATTCAAACCCATGCTTGGTGGCTGGCTCCTGCAGGGCAGCAGCTATCCATTCTAAATCGCTCTCACTCAACGCCGAAGCTTTCCCGCCGACCTGCATTTGCTTGAGCGCTTCGAGCCCGCCTTCGTGAATAAGTGCTTCATAACGCCTGACGGTTGCCGGAGCCATCCGAAGATGTTCCGCGACTTGCTTGACCGTCCAGCCGTCGAGCAGCAACTGACCTGCTTGTAGCCGACGAGAAACGCTTGGAAGGTTCTCCGGCGGCGTTCGCATCAGGCACCTCCGTCAAAAGGCCACGGACAAAAATCCCGGGCGAACGAGAATCACCCGAGCGGTACCAAAAGAAACTTCCCAATAAATATACTTTGACGACGAATTAGGCCACCCCGAAACCCCAAAAATTTATCTTGAATTCGATGCTCAAAGCGAGTATCTCTCGGGCCAATCAATTCAACCGAAGCTTCAAAAACTTCTTGGCAGTAAGCAATCTGTTTGCTATCGTTTTCTTCGAGGGCGCGCGCTCCGAGGCGTTCGCCGTCTCCTTCGTGCATTCCAGTATCCGCTCGCGCTCTTTAGTAGTGCACATGAGTAGCGCGGATTGGCCTTGTGCGTCGGGGCGGGATTTCCCTGTTCTACCGCAGGGACCGCCAACATCCGGAGTGTCGAACAATGAGAAAGGCACTATTGGCGGTTATTGCGGCGGCGTTTGCCATTGTGACGGACACAGCCCTGTCACAAACTGCTGCGGATGATGCAAACAAGAGCAATAATCCGCTGAACTTGGCTGCATCTTTCAACGTACAGAATTACTTCACGCCATCGCTTTTCGGGGCAGGCGGGCACACTAATGATTTTCTGCTGCGCCCGACCATCCCGCTCGGTCCTAATGGCATTGTTCCGTTTCCAGAAATCTTCCGGCTTACTGTTCCCATTAGCACGAGACCTGACCCAACTGGCGGATACAACACCGGGCTTGGCGACATCAACCTGTTTGATATTTTCCTCCTTTCGCAAGGCGAAACCCAAATAGGCGTCGGACCGCTTATCACAATGCCAACCGCGACTGACCCGACTCTCGGCACCGGAAAGTGGCAGGCAGGCCTCGCAGCGGTGGCGGTCAACGCCAACAAACAACGGCTGCTCGGTGCACTGGTGCAGTGGCAGCACTCCTTTGCAGGTCAAAGTAGCCGGCCAACCGTCCAGTCGTTGACCACGCAGCCGTTCGTTATCTGGAATCTTCCAGAGGGCTGGTATCTACGGTCAACCGGCATCTGGACGTTCGACCTTCAGCACGGCTCCTATTACATCCCGGTAGGCCTTGGCGGCGGAAAGACCTGGAGAAGCGGCTCGACGATTTTCAACGCGTTCATCGAACCGCAATATTCGGTGGCGCACTCCGGAAACGTTCCTCAGTGGCAGATATTCGCCGGCCTGAACATGACGTTCGGCAAGTAGCGAGAGACCGTTGCTATGAACCTCCGAATCCATACGATTCCGACTACAATTCGCTTCGCATGCCTAACGTGTATGGTATCGGCTCTTGGAGGAAGCCCCACGCCTTCCTGGGCCACTGAGGGCGGCCTCGGCCGGCCGATTGCCGGTATGACCGTCCTCTCGGGTATCGGCATCGTGCCGCCAGCACCCGTCGACATCGTCAGTCTCCAGCAAATATACATAGACGGCTCCATTAGTGGCAGCCGGCAAGTTCCGATTGCCGGCAAGACCTCGCTGGGCATCAATGGGGAAGTGGCCTTCACGCTCGCCTCCATATTGCACGTCTGGGGTGAGGCGGGAGGATGGGACTTCGCAAGTGCCGTAACGCTCCCTTACGTATGGACGAAAGTCACGGGTTCCCTTTCGGTTGGTCCCTTGTCTTCGTCGACCAGCGACCGGGCGTCAAACCTGTTTGATATGTACTTCACCCCTATCGAGGCGGGGTACCACCTGACGAAAACTGACCATATCGCATTCAGCTTCAATTTTTGGGCACCGACGGGCCACTACGATGTGAACGCGCTGGCTAATCCTAGCCTTAACAACTGGACTTTCGTGCCGCAGGTCGCATACACAAAGCTCGTGCCGCAATACAACCTCGAGTTCGATGCTGTTCTGGGTCTGCAGTTCTACACGAGAAATTCCGCGACGGACTATCAGAACGCGCCGCTCCTGACGCTTGATGCGATGGGCCTCAAGAAGTTTGGGAATGGCGTGGGCGTCGGTGTGGTTATGGGAACGGTCCAGCAATTGGGCAACGACAGTGGACCGACTGCTGACCGACTGAATGGCTTCGTCGGCCATGACTTCGCGCTTGGCCCCATCGTGACTTACGACACCAAGATTGGCGGCAAACACCCGTTGTCCGCAAGCATCAGATGGGTGCCAAGTATCGCAAGCACAAACCGCCTGAAGAGCACGAGGAGCTTCCAGGCGACGGCCACCGTCGCTTTCTGACGCGCGACATTGAGGACGATTCAATGCGAAATTCACTCGTTGGCCCTGGTTTCTGCTTCGCTGTGGCGCTGCTTTATGGATGCGCGTGGGACAGGCGGCGCGCCGTCCCGGCGTCTGCGACCCCGCGGCCTACCGAGCCGGTGCATCAAGCGCCGCCGGTTGAAGCGACGCCGTGTAATGCGGGCGCGTCTCATATCGATGAAGGCGCAACAGACGCACTTAGCCGCATAGGCGGTTATCTCCAATCGCTTCCGCAGTTCGCGGCGCGCGCAGACACGTCCACTGACCTCGTGCTCGACGACTGGCAGAACACAAGCTATCTCCATGAGACAGTCCGCGACGTCCAGCGTCCGAACCGGACTGGAGCGGAGGTGCGGGGTAGTCGCAGGCCTCGCGGCATCGTCGTTTCCGCTATCTCATCGCGCGCAAGCTCGGCGTGTCGATGAGCACCGACCTAGCGCACGGACCGGGCCAGAACGCGTTCCACATTCAGGTTGGTAGTGCCTGGCGCTGAGTAACGTCGCTTCCTATGGAGGAACTGATGGATACGAACACCGTTCACGAAATTGCCGCCTTGCTCCAGCGCGCGGCCAAACAAAAGAAGCTGGTGACTTACCAGCGGCTGCATTCGCTGTTCGTGCCGGGCCAGACCCTCACCGAGCGGTATCGCGCTCTACAGGACGCCGCACAGTTGCTGAGTGACTGCAGGAGCCTCGACTATGGATGCCTCATGGCACTTGACAGCGGCTTGCCGGGTGACGATTTCTTCGCGAGATTTCGGCGCAACAGGCCGGCAGAGTTTCAGGCAGTAATGGGATTCGCTTCGCCGGGTCGCTCCAGAACCAAGAAGCGTCGGATTGCTGAACAGGAACGAGCGCGGGTATACGAACACGCGAAGAAGTATGCCGGCAACTATGCACTTTCCGAACGAGCAGCCGTCTTTCGCCCTCAAGAAGCTTATGAAACGTATTGACAGGAGCAAGCCATGAACTCATGTTTTTCCCTGCTTTTTGCTTCCGGCACGTGGAGAGTCCTTCTCGTCGGCTCATGTCTAGGGCTTCTTGTCAGCGGATGTGCGACAAGCGAGCCATCATTGGCCGCCTCGGCCAACTCGTCTGGCGCACTGCCGGTCGGCGCCGCCACATCCGCCACCGCCGCAAGAAACAAGGCGGTCCTCAGTGAACTCAACTTCAACGACAGGGCGAGCTATGACGCGGTCAAACGAGGCCTCATCGCTCAGCTTCCCGACCCGGTCATTCGCGGCAAAGGTGGCAACGTCGTGTATGACGGCGACAAGTTCAACTTCGTTAAAGGGCCGTCGCCTGACACGGTAAATCCCAGCTTCTGGCGCCAGTCAGAACTCAACGCCCAACATGGCTTGTACAAGATTGCCGACCGCATCTATCAGTTTCGCGGCTACGACATCGCGAACATGACCTTGATTCAAGGGGATACAGGCTGGATTATCATCGACACGACCACCTCTGCGGAGGTTTCGGCCGCCGGGCTCAAGCTCGCTAACGACACATTGGGCGCGCGACCGGTCAAGGCCGTTATCATCACGCACAGCCACGCCGACCACTTCGGCGGCATGATGGGAGTGCTGACACCCGACGACAGTAAATCCAAGCGCGTGCAAATCATCGCGCCGGCCGGGTTCGTCGAGGAGGCTGTGAGCGAGAACCTCTACGCTGGTAATGCGATGGGCCGGCGAGCGAGATTTTCCTATGGCGACGGTTTGCCCACTGACCCTACTGGTTCAGTCGGGACCGGGCTCGGCGTAAATCTCTCTCAGGGCTCTATTGGCCTTGCGTTACCGACCACGACAATTACCAAGACAGGCCAAACGCTCAAGGTCGACGGGCTGGACGTCGTGTTCCAGAATGCCCCCGGAACCGAGGCACCTTCCGAAATGATGTTCTATTTTCCGCAACTGAAGGCTCTGTGCCTCGCGGAAGATGCGACTTACGTGATGCACAATCTGTACACGCTGCGGGGAGCGAAGGTACGCAGCCCGCTCGTGTGGGCGAACACGCTTACCGAGACGCTCGAGCTCTTTGGCGACAAGGCTGACCTTGCGTTTGCTTCACATACCTGGCCGACATGGGGAAACGCCAACATCAAGAAGCTTGTTTCCGACCAGCGCGACATGTACAAGTTCATCAACGACCAAACGTTGCGCCTGGCGAACCAGGGTTACAACGCCTCCGAAATCGCAGAACGCATTAAGCTTCCGGACACTATCGGGAAGCAGTTTTATAACCGTGGCTACTACGGCAGCCTCAAACATAACGTTAAGGCTACGTACCAGCTTTACCTCGGCTTCTTCGATGGCAATCCGGCGACGCTTGATGAACTGCCGCGCACCGAAACGGCGAGCCGGTACGTGGCTGCAATGGGCGGTGCGGATAATGTTCTTCGGCTGGGACGTGCGGCCTTCGACAAAGGCGATTACCGGTGGACGGCTGAGCTTGTGAACTACGTCGTGTACGCCGACCCGACGAATCAGGCAGCTCGTCAGCTGCAAGCGGCTGCGCTGGAACAGCTTGGCTTTCAGGCAGAGTCAGCGACGTGGCGAGGCTTCTATCTGATGGGCGCCCAAGAACTGCGCACGGGCAAGCGGATGGCAGCAGCCACACTTGTCGACCCTCGCACCATCCCTGTGCCGATGGCTGTCGACTACGCCTCTACACTCATCAATCCGGACCGAGCTGGCGGTGTAGCGAAGAAGGTGAGGTTAACTGTGACCGACGAGCATCAGCAGTTCACGTTGACGCTCAAGAACTCTGTACTGATTCTTGACAAGCCGAAGCCTGGCGAGCCGGTCGACGGCAGCTATGAACTAACCGGACCGCAATTCGGTGCCATTGTCGGCGGGCAGGCAAAGACTGCGGACCTGGTCAGCTCGGGAGCGGTGAAAGCAACAGGCGACGCGAGCGCACTGGACTCCATCGTCGCGCTAATTGATAGACCGGACCCAGCGTTTCCGCTTGTCACACCCGTCGACAGCAAGTAGGCGACAGTCCTGAACGTAGACACTAAGCAGCCTGTCTTCCCGGAGACACAGTAATGAAACCATCCCATTCCCTTCTGCTGATAGCAGCGACGCTGGCCGTGGCCATTTTTCAGCCGGTCACAGCACAACAGCCGGACGTTGCCGTGCACCGCGGCGAGCCTCCGCCGACACAGCAAATCATTACAGAGCCGACCAAGGTGCAGGGAAAGCCCGGTTACAACCAGCCGAATCAGTACATGACGACGCCGACGACGAAAGTGGCGGACAACATGGAACCTGCCGTGAGCCACCCCGACCAGCTCCGGGAGGCACAACAAAAGCTTAGCACCCTTCAACAACGTACCGGCAAGCGGCCGAATGTCGTCGTCTTTCTTCTGGATGACGTGGGATACAGTGACTTCGGCTTTAACGGCGGCGGTATTGCAGTAGGCAACGACACGCCAGACATTGACCGCTTCGCGAATCAAAGCCTTGTGCTGTCCTCTGCTTACTCACAGCCTAGCTGCTCGCCGACACGCGCGACGATTTTGACCGGACAGAATCAGGCGCATCACGGCATTCAGTCGCCACCCATGTACGGGCAACCGGGAGGCATGGAAGGACTGACTTCGCTCGCTCAGCTCATGTCCAAACAGGGCTACACGACTCAAGCAGTCGGTAAGTGGCACATTGGCGAGAACACCGGTTCGCAGCCCCAGAATGTTGGTTTCGACGATTTTCGCGGCTTTCTTTCGGTATCGGACATGTACACCGAGTGGCGCGACCCCGCCTACAATCCGGAGGTAGCTCTTAGTCCCGAGCGCTACAACTACATCCTGAACCTGCCGTTCAATAAGAGCGATGTCCATGCGGTCAAAGGCGGACAGCTTGAGAACCTCTACGAAATCACTACGGATAACATCAAGGACCTCGACCAGAAGTGGTCCGCCTACGTGGTCGACTTTCTCAACCGACAGAAGAATGAAACGAAGCCATTTTTCTTGTACTACGGGCCGCGGGCCTGCCACTTCGACAACTACCCGAATGATTTCTATCGGGGCAGGTCAGCGTCGCGTACGAACTATGGCGATTGCATGGTCGAGGTGAACGACCTGTTCAAGCGTCTCATCACGACGCTCGAGAATAATGGGCAACTGGACAACACCATCATCTTCTTCGCGTCTGACAATGGCCCGGAAGCCGAAGTCCCGCCGCACGGCCGGACGATGTTTCGCGGTGCCAAAGGGTCGACTTGGGAAGGCGGTGTGCGCAGCCCCTTCTTCGTCTACTGGAAGGGCATGGTGGCGCCGCGCCGGTCTGACGGACTGTTCGACTTTGCCGACATCTTCAACACATCGCTCGCCTTGGCTGGCCAGCCAGGCGCTTCGGTCAGCAAGCTCGTCCCGGCGAAGACGTACATTGACGGTATTGACCAGACGTCGTTCCTGCTGGCGGATAACGGCGTCTCAAACCGTAAGAGCGTCTTTTACTTCTGGAATGATGAAATATCAGCCGTGCGCGTGGACGAGTTCAAGTTCATGGTGAAGGCCCAGGAAGCGAACTCGCTGACGCAGCAGGGCTTCAATGGTGGCTTCAGCGGGTCGGTGCAGGGGTCATGGGCAAGCGTCATGTTTAACCTCTACACGAACCCGAAAGAGGATGAGACCGTTGGAATTCGTCACATTCCGATGGGCGTACCGCTGCAGGCTGAGATGTTGCGCTACGCCGACGTTTTGAAGAAGTATCCGCCGAGGCACCAAATATCGTTGAAGTGACCTAGGAAAACGCCGGCCCAAGGGGCCGGCCTGTCATCCAGGAGGCGTTATGAAAGTTCAATCGTTCCGCCGGATTGCCGCAGGTGCGGCCATTGCCTTGGCCGCAATAGGGACGTCTTTTGCTGCTTACCAGTGGAGCAGCGGGCCGAAAGCTTTGTCCGTCGGTGATGGCAAGAGCGGTCCGCTGAATATGGTCTGGATTCCCGGCGGCGAATTCATCATGGGCAGCAATCATCGGCTCGCGCAACCCAACGAAGGGCCAGCGCACAAGGTGAAGCTGAGCGGGTACTGGATTGACCGCTACGATGTCACCAACGCTGAGTTCGCACGCTTTGTCGCGGCGACAGGCTATGTGACTACCGCCGAACGCAAGCCGCGTTGGGAAGAGCTGAAAGTGCAGTTGCCGCCCGGCACGCCCAAGCCGGACGACAGTTTGCTCGTTCCTGGCGCGCTCGTGTTCCAGGGCACCGATGCGCCGGTACCGCTCAACGACTACTCTCGGTGGTGGAAGTTCGTGCCGGGGGCGAACTGGCGTCATCCTACGGGACCCGACGGCACCATCGCTGGCAAAGAGAACCATCCCGTCGTTCAGGTCTCGTACGAAGACGCACAGGCCTACTCGAAGTGGGCGCATAAGCGGCTGCTGACAGAGGCGGAGTGGGAATATGCCGCGCGTGGCGGCCTTGAGCAAAGCGACTTCGCCTGGGGAACCGAGTTTGCTCCAGGTGGTAAAAAAATGGCCAACACTTGGGACGATGCCTCCCGTCCTTTCCCCGTGACTGCCGTAAGCAACGCCAATGAGAAAGTTCAGGTCGGGACAAGTTCTGTCGGGAAATATGCGCCCAACGGCTATGGGCTGTATGACATGGCAGGAAATGTGTGGCAATGGACGGCCGATTGGTATCGCGCCGACGCGTTCCGGATGCAGGCGGCCAGCGCTCAAGTCGTTCGCGACCCCGCTGGACCTCGCGAGAGCTACGACCCGGACCTCGGCCCTGTCTCCTATGCTCCGGTGCGAGTCACGCGGGGCGGGTCATTTCTGTGCAGCGAGACCTACTGCCAAAGCTACCGGACAAGCGCGCGCCGTGGCACGGACCCCATGAACGGCATGTCACATCTAGGTTTCCGCCTGGCCATGGACGAAGATGCGTGGCGCCGTGAAGCCGGGCACTGATGAGGTGCGTGCGGTGTTCCTCGCCGCGGCGGCCGCATCCCTCGCCCGCAACTGTGCGGACCTCAATACGGCCGCTGCGCAGCGTAAGGCAGCTGCGCTTCAGTCTTCAAGCGGACGAAGCTTTGAGCAAAGCGGAGCCATGATGCGTCTATCAAACGGAGCAGGGGCACGAGTCGCGACGCAGTGCACACTGTTGCTGTTGGCGTTCTAACTCCTGCCCTTTCTCGTCATCTCGCACCGTGCCGGGTTACCTCGTTGTCTGCAAAGCCATGGGAGCAGGCAATGGTACCAACTTCGTCGTCCCAGTTCAGTGATACGTGCGAGGCGTCAAGTCCAGAACAGATAGGCCATCGATATGGGAAAAACGCTGGTCCTCGCAAACCGTGTTGGGACCAATTCCGGAGCGTTGGCGCGCTCGTCGGACGAAAACGAAAACTTGCGAAGAAGGGAGTTGTGATAGCCGTGGACGTCGCGGGAGATGGTTAGGTTCCCAACATTGCGAGAAGTGCCGCGTTTCGTCGTCGTCCTTCATCGTCGTCCTCCAACAAACGGCCCCTTATGTGTTGGAGACGTTCCAACACATCGATACCGCGAGCTTTCGGGCGGAAGGGGGCGGGCGGATGTTTTCATCTCGAAAACAGGTAGTTAGCTCACGGCGAGCGACTGCGGCGGACGTCGGCACAAAAAATGACTGCGACTAAGCGAGCGTTGCGTATCACCGCTCAATCGAAGTCCCTTGCCACCATCCTACTTACGGTGAACCCAAATGAGCACACTGACGATTGTCGACCTTGCCCGTCCGGAGAAAGAACTATCTCGCGCCGAGATGGCGCGCGTCGTCGGCGGGCACGATGTCGAAAAGGAAAAGGCGCTTGTTGAAGCGTATCGTGTCATTCATGACATAAACACTTTGGAAAATACGCCCGACCCGGCGCCAACGCATGTGGGCATGAAGCTGTAATCGCTAGCCGTTGCCGAGTCTTCTCGCTGTAACTGGGCAGAGCTAGGCAGCGGTGCGCGCATTAACGGCTGAGGTCCCAGCCTCTGTGTTCCACACTTTCTTGTTTCTCTGCCAATGACACGGCGCGGGTTGCCTGATGTAATCGGAGGCGGCCGTACGAGGAGAAACCTCCATCGTCGGCCCAAACTACCAGTGCCGGCATCGCGTCGGCTGCCACGCCATGGAGGATTGGACGACAACTAGGCGGCCGCTATGGCGAGCACTTCCTTCAGCGGAATGCCGCGACCGCCTCTCGCCTGCCGAAGGAAGATTTCTGCAATTCCTTTCGTAGGAACGCTCGCCTGCATCTCGCCCAGCTCCTGCAGCTGCAACCATCCGCACCGCGCAATTTCATTGGATGGCTTCGGCTCCGCGTCGGAGCGCACCGTGGCGACGAAGACAAAGTGTCGGGTGCGCAACCCGCGAAACTGGAAGGCGTAGCGCATGTCCTCGGCTACTAACTGAGTCTCTTCCTTCAACTCGCGAGCCGCCGCGTCGGCCAAGTCTTCATCGCGATTCGCTCGCCCGCCGGGGAACGCCCATCTGCCTCGAGCTCTTGCGACGAGAAGAACGCGTCCGTCGCGCTCACAGATGACAGTAGCTCTGCGTTTCATGACCCACCCACGAAGGTGCCGGTGAAGGCCGACGTATGCGTCGCGGACTTGGTTGCGCAATAGCGATTCCAGCTGGAATGGTATCGCGGACGTCCCGGGACGGGGCGCGGAATACGCGGTTGGAGCTAGCTAATGATAATGAAATCGCCTTCGTGCACCGAAATCTGTCTTCCAGCGGGTATTTATACCGCCGCATGCTTGCTGTCGCCGTCGCCGCTCTTTTGGCGCTGCTGTGGGTTCGGCAGGCACAGTCTGTGTGGGGCATCGCGACTTCGAGAGCTTACCTTCCGCTGTGTGCCTCGATGTTGGCGAACTGACGTGCGGAGCTTGTGCCTCTGGTGCTACCACCTTGCCTTGCACCCACGTGTGACGACCGCTAGGATATCGCCACCTGGCGCTGCGCCGTCAGTGAGTATTCGAAATCTTGCACATGCACGCGCAACGCGAATCCCGCGCCGGACCAAGACGTCCGCTTCTTTGCCTCCCTTCGACCGACCAACTACTGTTCGACCGGGACGAGCCGAATCACAGCAGTCGCTACATTGCGGTTGGCCGCGCTCCGTGCCAAGCAAGGAGTTGGTGAGCGGCGATTTGTTCCCCAATCCGAGCGGGTGAACGGAAGTGGACTCCGAGGAACAGGGACCACATGCGGGAACATCATTACGAGGCAGAGCCGAGACACGGCGGCGGGCGCTCTTCGGTCTCGCAATGCAGTTGTCGCTCGTCCGGGGAGCCGGGAAAATAAAAGGTATGGCAATTGCTAGTTTCAAGCCAGTTATCCGACAGTCCCGGGACATTCCTATGGCGACGTTTTCGCGACGACGGCCTAAGCAGGTGTTGTTTCCAACTCAGCGCTTCGTCGCGGCGAAAGCTGGGACGTCGGAAGCTGACTACGCGGTTTACGCGTCTTACCGTCCTCTAAGTGGAAGATTCGTCGGGACACTAAAGGTCGTCCGATTAACCGACGCGCGGCTGCTTTATCCTTTCGCGGGTGCCGAGGACCTCGGGCCGTTCAACACAAAGGACGCGGCGAAGGAAGCTGCCGTTCGTCGCGGACAGGAAATCATCAAGGCAGACCTATCGAATCCTGAGCTTTGAAGTACGGGAACGTCGTTCATTAAAAGCAACGTTCGAAGTGACGTGCAGCGAGCCGAACACGTTCGTGCAACGCGACGCGGGCAAAGGCGCGCACCACGAATGAATATACGCCGTGACACACTCTCGCAAACTCGTCGAGGTGAAGGACACCTAGTCGTACGGCAACTAAACCGCGCTTGCGGCATTTCGGCGCGTCGCATCGTGCCTGCCGGTGCCGAACGCAGTCACCGTGCCGTGCTCATCCCAACGAGGAAGGGCGATGGAATCCGAGACCTATCTTTCTCCCACGAACCGAGACCAGCATATTCCCCGTGTGTCAGCCAAGGCCGTTATGCTTTGGCACCGCGCTCGGGATAGTTATCCCCGTAAAGCGCGACGCCTCCCAACCCGAGTTTCAGCGCGGAAACCCATGCACTGCCGCGTGGATAAAATTTGCTTTGGACATCACAGCCGAGTCACTTCTCCCAAACGGACAAGGCACCGCCCCGAGAGTATTGGCCGTCTATGCACACGCTTGCCAACTGGGAGCAGCGCACCGAACCGAACGGGGCCGTCCGCACGGACCGCCTCGCCTTCATGTTGCTAAAAGGTGACCAATTTCCGTCCACCGGGTTGTGTAAGTATCTGTTACCGCAAGCATTTCTACCTCGTAGGCTCGTGACTTTTCCGCAAGACCTGTCAAAATATCATCGTTTTGCAGGAAAGGGACTTCACATCAATGTTGACGAATGAAGGCGCCGACGACGCTGAAGTTATCGTCCGTCCGGCTGAGGGAGGGGGGTGGCGCGTTGAGATTCCGCGTGACTACGGTCCTGCTTCAGTGACGCTAGTCAGCGACCAAAGCGCGGCGCTTGAACTCGCGCGAACACTAAAGCCGAATGCCGACATCCGAATTCTTCCGGCGGACGAGTGCAATGCAACCTTGCATGGCGACCTGTCGCAGACCCGCAGCAAGCTCAACGTCCCGTGAAATACTGGCGACGGTTTGAAACGCCGTCGCATTGCTGAGGCCAGGTTTCGGATTAGTGGGTCCGCGCGATGCTGGAGTGTACAAAAGTACACGTCCAGCAATCATGAAAGTGACTATCACCGCGCACAATGCGCTAGACACCGGCGACTTGGAATCACACCTTTTTTATTTCCTTGTTGAGGACCAGGAAGGTGAGGCACGTACCGCCTGCGTGAATCTTCGAACGGCCCGGGTCTTGGCTCGCGAGCTTTCAAGCCGTACCGCGCTCGACGCGATGTTGCGGGAGATTGTGGCTACGTCGGTGAGCGATTTCGACGGTCTCATCGGCTCCTTCTTTGAGGGCTCGTAGAGGACCGTATCGGGTTGCGGGTCGCGACTTGTTGGTCGTGCGAAGTGGATTTTTCGCGCATCAGAGATTACCGCATCCGGGAGTTGCAGGGCATCGGTCAAGGCAGTGATGAGGGGGCGCGAAAGGGAGCAGGCCATCGTCGGGTATAATGATGCCCTCCAGATGCTTCTTCACTCCTTTTGATGTGCGTCGCCAACAAATGTCAACGCTGGACGTCGCGCGATGTCTTCATAGGGCGGCGAAAGCCACGAATACTGGTCGTTGATGATTACATAGATGCGGCGACCGCAGTGGCGGCTTATTTGCAAATCGAGGGTGCCACCGTGAAGACGGCGAACGGATGCTTCGAAGCGCTGCGTGTCGTCGCGAACTGGGTCCCTGACGTTATCCTGCTCGACATCATGATGCCGGAGCACGACGGATTCTTCACGGCCCGCGCGCTTCGACGCCTTTCAAAAGACGGCTTTGCCATCATCGCCTACACAGCGAATGACCAGGACTTCGTTCGGTCGAACGGTGACGCCGCGCTGTTCGACGGTTACTGTCAAAAAGCCATTTCGCCAACGTACCTTCTCGGCCTCATGGAAAGACTCTACTCACGTGAGGCTACGTGAGCTGTCTGGCTTCCTAGGGTGGTCAGTAATTGCCCTGGATATGACTCTCGGGTGTGTCGGTATCGGCGACGGCTTCCTCTTTAGGTCTAAGGGCCCTTCGGCAGCTCACAGCTGACCGACTCGTCAGTCGCGGGGTTCCAAGGGACGATAGTACTCAGAAAGACTGAACGGATTGCAATGCACCGATGCTCCTAAGCTAATGCATCGGCATTGTCAGCGGTGCAGACGCAAGACCTTTTGCTGGCCTTCAGTATTCGCGAAAGCGTACGAAGACCGACCTGCTCTCTTCGCCTCATACATTGCGGCGTCGGCCGCATCGAGCAGTCCGTCGATTGCTTCCACCGTGTCTGGATACGTCGCAATGCCGATGCTAACGCCGAGCGGAAAACGACCGCTGAATTCACGCTTGCCGACCATGCGTACACTCTCAGCGAGGCGCGAGGCCAATTCGCGCAATTTGGCGTCGTCGATGTAATCGACGGAAAGGAGAACGAATTCGTCGCCGCCGATTCTGGTAAGCACATCCTGCGGCCGTGTCGCTTCTCGAAGCGCACGCGCGAGCGCCCTGAGGATGGCGTCCCCCGCTTTGTGACCAAGCGTGTCGTTCACTGCCTTGAATCCGTCGATGTCCATATAGAGCATCCCAACTCGACGCGTATCAGTGTCAGCATCGACGGTGAGTGCCTCGAGCGCTGCAAGCAAATGCCGCCGATTCGGTAGCCCAGTCAAGACGTCCTTCGACGCCTGGCGGTTTAGCAGGGTGGTGTAGGCGTGCACACGGGCAAACGCGCGTCGCTGAATGAAGAGCGTGTAGATAAGTAAGCAGCAAACGAGGACTGCTATGACCGCGAGAGCTGCGGCTCCCAAGACGACGCGTCGGTTGACATCCTGAACAGCAGCACGCCGGACCTGACGCCAGTTCGCAAGTAGAACGCCGAGGTCTTCACGTAGCGCATCCATGTATCGCTTGCCTTCGTCAGTCCGCACAATCGCAAGCGAACTCTCGCGGTTGCCGCTGCGGGCGAGCTCAAGCGTGCGCAAGACCTCCATCACTTTCTGATTCTTTGCGTGCTCGATGCGTCTAACCAGGAGCGCAGACTGAGGGTCGTTTGCGACAAGTTGATGCAGCCGTAGCACCGTATCGTCGAGGTCACGCGTGGCCAGTTTATATGGCTGCAGATAACGGTCGTCGCCGGTAAGCAAGTAGCCGCGTTGTCCCGTTTCGAGATTTTCTAAATCGTGCAGCACGCGATTTCCGACCTCAAGTACCGCGACGGAAGTGTCATCACGGGCCTGGTCCGCGCGGATAACCGTGGCTTCATAGATAAGGAAGGCAGCCGCGCATAGTAGTGCGGCGGCAATACCGATATACAACAGAACGAACCGATTTCTGTCTGCTGTCGCAGAGCGAAACAGACGCCGCGGCATACCGTCCTCACCCCCTTGATTGCTACAAGCGACCCGCTGTCTAGGTCATAGCGGCACTATGCTGTCAGAGCCGCCCGTGCTCCGCGGGCCATACTCGGCGAAGGTCACGCCCTCGCTTTGACGCTTGCGATAAGTGCCTCTAGCTCAGAAAAGTTCACCGGCTTCCGAAGAAACAAATCGCAAACCCCCTCGACCGTGGGAGGCGTTCTACCGGAGGTCAATACGAGCGGGACACGTGCGAATGGGCGAAGTTTTCTCAGACGTCGGCACAGGCCGATGCCATCGAGGCTTGGCATTTCCCAATCGGTTACGACAAGGTTTGGTAGGGTTGCGAGCGCCTTCACGAACGCATCTAAACCGTCCTCCGATGAGAGCACCTCGAAGCCGTGAACTTCGAATACAGCGCCGAGCGCATTTAGAGGGCGAGTATCGTCGTCAACAAGTAGTACGCGAGCCATGATATGCAGTGGTCGTTTATCCACGTTCGCGCAACCGTCATGCCACGCTCTGCTCCGGGCTTCTACTGCCGTTGCGCAATGCTCGCTGTGAAGATGGTTCCCGCTGCCTCGGTTGACGTAACGGCGAGGCTTCCACCATGGGCGTCCACAATCTGCTTGCAGATGTAAAGGCCGAGGCCGAGTCCCCCGCCAGGCACACTGCTCGCCGGGCGATAATAGGGCTCGAATATCCTTGTCAAGATGTCGGCTGGAATTGGCTTGCCGCTGTTACGCACTGAGAGGACAAGCCGCTCGTCTGCAAGCCTTGTGGTGACGGCGACGGGACCGCCCTTCTCGCCATGGCTCAGCGCGTTAGCGAGGAGATTCGATAGCAACTGCTGGACACGCGCTCGGTCGCAGTCAACTGTCTCCAATACTTCGATGTCGCGCTCAACTGTGCACGACGGATTGGCGTCGCAAAGTTCGTCAATCACTGCGTGCAAGGACGGCCCTAAATCCGCCACGGATTCGATGTTCACGGCGACGCCGCCGCCCAGGCGACCCCGGGCGAAGTCCATGACGTCGTCAATGAGTCCGGCCATCCGGCTAACTGTCCGTCCAAGACGCTGTCCCACACGGACTAACTCAGCTTCTTTCCGTCGGCACAGCAGTTCCGCTGTTGCATTGAAGGCGGAAAGCGGGTTCCGAAGGTCGTGCCCGAGCACCGCGATGAACTCTTCGCGCAAGGTGGCAGTGCGCCGCGCATCGGCCAGAAGCGCCTCCACTGAAGATTGCTTCCTTGCACTATCCAACTGCAAAGCAATCAGACTTGCGAAGACCTCAAACATCCGAACAACGCGTGTGTTCGAAACGGCATGCGGTCGAGCGTCGAATGCGCAAAGGTTGCCGAAGTATTCACCGTCCGGCAGGATAATGGGTACCGAGATGTAGCTCTCGAGCCTGTATAGCGCGGAGGTGTGGTGATTGCAATATGCCGGGCTAGTACTGAAATCGTCCACTGCAATGGACGCGCGCGCGGCTCGCGATTCGAAACACAGGGTTGTGTAAAGGTCGAGTTGTCCACCGGCTTTGAGTCCGAAGCCGATGTCATCGTGGACCGCACACGCGGTCCACGTCAAATCTGTGACGCGAGCGACTGCAGCGAAACCCATACTGGTTTCTTCGCAAATCATGTGCAGTATCGCGGGCACCGCCCCTATTCTGGCCACGGCACCGATGTCACGAGCCAGCGTCTCGTCCGTCTCGTCGCTTTTCGGTAGATTTTCCATAGGAGGTTCGGACGTCAGCAATCTTCCGGTATTTTACGCTGCGCATCTAGTCCCGAGAACCGCCATAGCCCACCTCCGTCCTAGCTCGGTTAGCCTTCTCCGGCGAAAGCGTGGTCGAAATCACACGAGACGCCCGAATCCCATGCAACCTGGACGCCTGCCGATTTCACGCCTGCAAGGAAGAGGAGGCCCCGCGGATTCGTCGGTGGGAATGGCTTTGCGACGCCATCGCGGTCACGCAGCGTTCGGTCGAATGCATGAATTCCGACTTTGAGCCGTCAAGGAATCGTTACCGGTCTCCGCCTTTCCAATCGACTCGAGCTGTCGCAGTAAGGGCCTAACCGGAGTGAGTGCGTCGTTGCCGCGCGCGGGGCTGGACGATTATGTCGCCTGACCAGAAGGTCGACCGAATAGCGGCGCCGGCGAATCGGCGAGCCAAGCCCTTGAGTAGGCCAGCCGTTCGACTCCGGAAGAAAAGCTGGCCCATTGCTGAGCGCCCCGCAAGGCCGGTGGTGACGAAGCTCGCCTCCACAAGCCGTAGAGCAATGCGTAGGTGAACTCCATCTCTGCGAGCGTCTGCAGATGTACAGCGTCGCATCTTCCTGCTGCGGTCAACCGTTCCACCCGCATGCGCTGCCGGCACAGGGCCTCGTCGCACCTCGTCAACAACCCGAGCAGACTCTGCCCTAGCCTCGCGTCAACATCAAACCATTCTGGTCGCATGGCATCTCTCCCTGGCATTGGCAACGGCTGTTCATAACGCGAGCAAGAGTAGACATGTTAAGACGCTTTTTCGCCGTCTTTCAATACAAGTCACAATCCGTCCATCGAGCTTAACCGCCAATGCCGCTCTTCGAGCCCGGAGTGGCAGCAATCGTACCGTTGCGGCACGTCCGTTGCGCGCCCAACGGGTGAACCTTGTCGCTGCCTGCCTGCGTGCGGCAAGGCGCCGGGACGTCGTCCAAGACAGGCCCGGCATCAAGATAGCTCGCAGGCGGAAAGGAGGGCATCATGACGACGAGTGACTTAACTGGTTCAGGTAATCCGGAAAGCGGCGCGAACATCGTAGGTAGCGGCGTGGGCGAAGGGCCGGGGCCGGACGTTATGGCAGCATCGACATTGGAAGACACCACAGTAATCACCTCGGATGGGGAAGACGTCGGCAAGATTAAACATGTGATGCTCGACGTGCGAAGTGGACGTATTGCGTATGCGGTGCTCGCAAGCGGTGGCTTCCTCGGCATCGGCGATACGCTTCGTGCCATTCCTTGGAATGCGCTCACCTTGGATACGGACCGGAAGGTGTTCAGACTCGACTCGACGGCGGAGCGCATCAAGAGTGAGCCGGGCTTCGACAAAGACCACTGGCCAGCAATGGCGGATTCCAGCTGGGGAACGTCGCTGCACGAGTTTTACAATCCCGACCCGTATTGGTCGTCCTCGCCTGACCGTGTAACGGGACGTCAAGACCCATTGGACGTTTGAACGTACAGCGTCGGAGAACGCGGGCGCCCTAGGCGACCCTCGCATTTGAGGGTCGCCTGTTCCATCCCAGCCAGACAGAGGTAACAACCGAAATCATCTGCGAAAAGGCCGCAAACCCCATTGGCTTGATGAGAAATTCGTTGATACCGGACTCGTAACACCGACTGAGGTCTTGCGGCCCCCTTGAGGAGGTCAGGGTGACCAATGACCAAGCGTCTAAATATTAGGAATGCTTTGCCATTAGTTTCGGTGCGAGACGGCCTCCGCAGCAAAGCTAGGGCAGACCGGACGCTAAAGCGAGGCAAACATGAGAGGTACTATGGCGGACAGCCTCGTCACTTTCGCCCTCACGCTAGTCGGGGCGGCCATTTTTGGGCTCGCCGGCTATGGTCTTCTCAAGGCTCTCTTGGCTCTGATGCTCATTTATTACGGCGAGTACTGACTAATACTACTCGCGACTTGCGGCTGGCGCAGAGTCCCCCGCCAGAGCCTGACACTGTGCGAAGCGTGGCTCGAGGCGTCGTCGTCGCTCCTATCAATTAGCCGAGGAAACCATGCGGCTGGTCTAGAACAGCCGCGTCATCATCTGGTGTTGACTGGCAAATGTTGACTGGCAAGTGTGCAACTGACGAAGACAGTTCGGGGGTGCATGGTCTCGTGTGACATCGCGGGAACGACGATTCCTAGGAGTGCGCGCGAACGCGCTCGTTCTCGCCGCTTTGAGCCTATGACGACAGAGCTGGAATTACGGCTTGCAGGATTTAAACCTCTTAGGTTTACAGCGGACCGAATGCAGCCAATCACAGGCAGGTGGGAGAGCCCCTGAGCGAGCGCTATCGATAACCGTAAGTGTGCGGTTGACGGCATTCGAGCGTGACGAGCGCCTTGCATAATCATGCTTTCGCGAGCGGGCGGCCAATTGGGAGCGCGATGGTGACCGAACGAGGGAACTGGACGCAACGGCGGGTCGAAGTCATGGAGCGGGTGCTCATTGTCGACGACTACCGAGGAGCAGCCGTCGCGACCGCCGAATGTCTATCGTTAGAAGGGCTTCAAACCAGAGTGGCAGGCGGTTGCGCCGAAGCACTGGAAATCATTCGGCACTGGTCGCCAGACGTGGTTTTGCTCGACTTGATGATGCCGCAGCGAGACGGCTTTGCGACCGCGCGTGCCATCCGCAGCAATCCGAATTCAGCCGCTATGTTCATTTGCGCATACACATCGAAGGACAGCGAGTTCGTGGCTCGAAGCCGGCAAGGGGCGCTCTTTGACGGATATTTCAGAAAGGGCACGTCGCCCGACCGCCTTGTAACGTTCTTGCGCTCTTTATGCGTCTCGACTGAACTTCAATGAGTGACTGTGGCCATCGCCAGAAGTCGAGCCTGCAGTCGCTTCCTTCAGTGTCGCACTCTCTCGTCATCGACCAGTCTGAGAACACGGAAGGCTAGGTAACGGGCGCAGGAGCGTTGCTGCGATTGCCGGCGACTTCTCAATGGTCCGCATCCAATTGTTAGCTTCAATGGTGCGCGTACAGTGGCAGGAAAGGGTCCTTCGAGCGCGGAGACCCTTGACTCGTCGGCCGGGAGGCGCCAGCTGTCGTGATAGGCGGTGGGCACACCGGAACTTCAGTCCGAGGGGTCGAAAGACTCAACATCTTTGTAAAGTCATCGGCCGCGCGCACCCGCGCCGTCAGGTCAAGCAGTCCGTTAAGTCCGAGCAGCTTGTCCGTCGTCTTGAGAATCGATGTGTGGTCGTAAAGCGAATGGTCGATAGTACCGGCAGGAACGAAGGGAGAAACGACGATAGCGGGCACCCGTACTCCCGGCCAGTCGAACGAGAAGTTATGCGTCTTCAAGCGAGCGTTTTCGGTTGAGCCGGGCGGTACGGC
Source organism: Caballeronia fortuita (assembly GCF_001544835.2). Lineage (GTDB taxonomy): Bacteria > Pseudomonadota > Gammaproteobacteria > Burkholderiales > Burkholderiaceae > Caballeronia > Caballeronia fortuita. Next base: position 539,056 of record NZ_FCNX02000001.1, read on the forward strand.
AATAGGCGGTGTTACATGGTCGAAGAAGCCGCCGTGTTCGTCAAAGACGACCAACAGCACGCTTTTGGACCATAGGCCAGATGTACTGACTGCGTTGTAGACTTGGTTAACCAATGCTTCACCTTTACGAACGTCACCGGCCGGATGCATTGAGTTGCCGTTTCGAAAGTCGTTCGTTGCGTCGTAGGTGGGCTCGATGAATATGAATTTCTCCGTCAATGAGTTTGTAGCAAGGCGGGCGAGCAGGGTATCCATGCTGACAAACCGCGTGAGCAGATTCTGCATCCCGTAGATGCCGCGTGTCTGAGCAACGTCGCCTTGTACGATAAGCCAGTCTGACTCTGCTATTTTCGAAAAGACCGTTCCGTTCGGGAAAGTGAAAATTGGGGCGTTAAAAAACACTGCTTCCAGAACTTGAGCGGCACTCGGAGAATGGTCAAGCCCAGAGGAAGTTCCTGCAACGGCGAAGAAGCGATTAGGCCACGTGGGTCCCGGCACCGACGAGAACCAGTTATCGCATAGCCCAAACTGGCGCACCAAGAAGTTTAGGACAGGAAGTTGGTCAGGCGTAAAAGCATTGAAGGCATCGGCTACCACATCCGAGTGGTCTTCGTACGTTCCAGCAAAACCCGTCGTTGAGGTGTCTGTAGCGAACGGCGGGTAGCCTGCAGCGCCAAGGACGAGCGAGTCGTTGCGCACGGTGTCGCCATTGGCGACCTGCAAGCCGCACGTCTGGACACAGACATCGGTGAATTCATGGCCCGGGTCGAACCCGAGCGCGTACGGCGCCCCTTTGCCGAATCGGTATGTTGTCCCGCTGCGTCCGAAGTTGATAATAGGCGTCGCTGGAAGCCCGTTCGCGGTCGTCGGCTCACCGTTAGGCGTGGTGCCCGCCAAGCTCGACCATCCGAACACGCTGTCGTAAGAGCGGTTCTCGAGCATGAGAACGAACACGTGCTGTATTACCGCAGGCATGAATCCTCCGCTTCGTTCTCAGCGCTCTTACGGATTAGGCCGAATCCGCCACCGCGGCGAGATGGATGAATGCTTGCGGCGAATGCAATTCGGAGGACGCGTCGCAACATGTAATGCGTTCTTCGGCAGTCGTTGGACCCGAGATGGGATGAAGGAGGAGCGCCGCCTCTATAGTGGATGGATATTTCCGGCCTGCATTCCTTTGGGCCCTTGCCGGATATCAAAGCTCACTTTTTGATTTTCTGACAAGCTCTTGAACCCGTCTATCCTGACCTCAGAGTAGTGAGCAAAGAGGTCGTTGCCGCCGTCGTCCGGCGTAATAAATCCAAAACCCTTGGCGTCATTGAACCACTTGACTGTACCCGTTGCCATACGACTCTCCTATCTCATAAAGACGCCCGAACCGAGCAGGTGAAACACACTGGGCATTTGGACTACTACGTGATTTCAGATGCCCCCAACGCTGTAGTCCCGTCTCGCCGAGCTTCGCGAGGTCTCTTCTTCAATGCGTTTACATTTTTTGTTTACCGCAACTGAGGTGTCAAGTACCTGACTACAGTAGTCGAACCATCACGGTCTCCGGACCGGTCGTTCTTACACAGCCGAATACTCTGACGAAAGTCGGCTGAAGTCGCCTTTCAGCGCTCTGCATCGAAGAGGCTTAAAACGAATCGTTGCCGTCAAGCCGTCGCAGTCAGACAGGGGTATAACTGACGCAGGTACGAATGTAAAATTCTGTGCAGGAACCACCGTCTGTGGGGGCCCCTCATGCACTCTGTCCTTCTCGTGGACGACGACGCTGAGTCTCTCTCGGCTCTCCAGTTTATATTTGAAGTGCACGACTTCCGTGTTGCGGTGGCTGCAAATGGCAACTTGGCGATGGCAGAGGTAGCGAAGCACTTACCGGATTTGGTCGTCACGGACATGGAGATGCCGGGAATGGACGGCATTGAGCTTTGCAAACGGCTGAGATGCCATCCCTCATTCGCCTCGGTTCCGGTCGTCCTCGTTTCAGGCGGCGAACCACCGACGCACGCGCCAGTCGTCTGGGATGCGTTTGTGGGCAAGCCTGTTGATTTCTATGAGCTTATCGAAGCGATGGAGCGGCTCCCGCTGATTCGGCTCGACTTAGCATGATTAAAGGGAGCGTCGCGTGGAAGATACGCCGAAGCGGGCCGAGCGTTTGAAGCAACTGGACTTGAGCATCGGGAAGACAAGGCAGCTGATTGCCGAGCATGCGGCGCGCGCCCCTAAAGACAGAAATCCATATCACTTGTCATCTGACGCCTCACTCGCAGCCTTGGAAGACAGTCTGGACGCGCTTCAGTACTATCGCAAGGTGCTGACGAAGCGGCTCCGTGGCCACTTAGAGGGCGACGACACAGGTACCGGTCGAAAGCGCGGATGTTGTGGCATCAGCGCCGAGGATGCGGGCAATCGACTGCCGCTCGAACTCGCCCGGCGGCAGCGCAGTCGCCTGCCCGCGAAGAAGATACTCGATGACCGTCCAGCTAAAACCCGATTGCCTGCGCTGCTGGATGTTTCCGTACGCGCCCAATCGCGTAATAGCTAATCGCCGGTACCAGTCGCACGTCGTGCTCGTTCAAGGAACGGGACAAGTCAATGCCGTTCACGCTGCAGTGGGTGGCGAAGTCGCGAAGAGCTCTTGGAATCGTACTGGCGTTGGATGACTTCGGGCGAAAGGCTGCATTGACGAAACGCTGGCGGTGCGCGTCGGACAGAAGCGTCCGTCGCAGGCAGCGGTTTCTTCTCAACCACTTGAGACGCCGCGCGATGCGATGAGCGATGCGCGAGTTGCGTTAAGAGTGCACGTCGCACAACATAGGTGACGGAGTGCGATTACCTTTGGACGGTTGAATTGGCTCAAAGGAATCGGCATGTCCGACGAGCGACGTCTCATCGCCCGCTCCACTGATAGCAGTCGGCGTGCTCACTACACACTAGAGGAAGGCTCATCTCTGTCGGTGATTTCTGCTGCAGCGTCTTTTGAAATTGAACCCGAGCCCGACCGTCTCGGAAGCGTCGCAAGGCCGAGATAAGCCGCCGCAAGTCGTCGCAATTCGTCTTCGGAAGCGTCCTCTATCCCAATGAGCTGATTGCTTGCAGCACGATGCGATGAAAGGAGCTCGTTCAACTCCAAATGCAGGGCGACGCTGTCTTTGTTCTGGCTCTGCTGAATAAAAAAACCATTAGAAAAGTGACGACAGTGGTGCCTGTGTTGATGACTAGCTGCCAAGGGTCCGAGTAGTGAAACAACGGGCCGGTTACAACCCACGCAAGGACTGTCAGCACCGCCAAGCAAAATGCGGCTGGGGAACCGGCCCACCTTGTAACTAGGCTCGCGAATTTATCGAAGGCCCGGGATAGCGGACGTCGATTTGCATAAGCAGGGCTAGCCGTGTCTGGAACCGTTTCGGGCTCGTCCACAGGCGAGCCAGAAGCTCTGGAGTTATCCATAATCTGCGCCCCTAAGCGCGTTTTCGTCTCTGGCAAGCCACATGCCAGTATGGCAGTAGTAAGGTGAACGGCGAAAGGGCACAGAATGAGTGCATGGGACAACTTCAAAAAGCAGCAGGAGGGTCACGAGGGTTTTGCCGGAGCTAGGTTAAGAAGGCGGCTTCAGGGCCGTCCTAAGGGGGCGCAAAGTTGTCGCAGCTTGAATAGTGCCTCTGGACAATGGTCCCTACGGCTTCCTGGCTTTCTTTTTGTAGCTTGCTTGGCCTTCTCCGTTACGGCTCATCGTAGTTCCTTCGATACACTGACCGGATTCGGCACGCTCAGCCACTTCCCAGCGCCATCCGTCGGGCGGCGTATTGGTCGGCTTTCGTACACGTTGCCGCGTTGTCTGCGGCGTAGGATTGCTTCGGTTACCTACCGTAAATTCCTTATTCTTCCCGACATGCCTAAGACCTCGTCCCGCCGACCCAAGGTTGTCCTCTTCCCGAATAAGCGGCTCGTCCCGGCCCAGGCTGGTGCCAGCCAGGATGACTACGCAATATACGCATCTTACCGGCCGCATGTCGGGGGCGTGTTCGTTGGAACTTTGAAAGTCGTCCGGCAAACTGATGGCAGGCTCTTGTACCCATACGACGGTGCCGAGCAACTGGGTCCTTGCCCATCAAAAGACGAGGCAACGAAACTAGCTGTTCAGCGCGGTGATGAGATAGTGCGCGCGGACCTGGAATGTCCTGAGCTGTAGCGCGAACGCGCTAGCAGCCTTGGTTCATTTCACGGCTGCTTGTCAGATGGTCCGCGTCTCGGCCGCTCCGCGGAAAGCTGTGTCGACAGTACCGGTCGCGCGTGTTGTTCTATCACCGTCGAGACCGCGCTCTTGAACACCATTTGGATGTCCGTCCCGGACCGGATGCTCAGCGAGAACTTGTCGAACGACGAGATGACACCGGACAGCTTGATACCATTTACGAGGAACACCCAGACCGGAGTCTGGTTCGAGACCAGTACGGTTAAGAAGTCGGACTGCAAGTCACCATCATCTCGGTCCACGATGGCCTCCTACACGTGAAAGGGGTTCATGGACGAGCATCGGCGCGTCCGCAGGTCATGGAGAATCTCGGTCGCTGTCGGAAAGGCTATCCATCCGGTCCACCAGCAACTCGGCACGGCCCGCAATTGCACCTGCCACAACAGGTAAAGATGGTCGGGAGCGCTCCATTCCGCGGCAGTCGGCTCTTCCATCAGTTGCTCTGAACCAAGCTGTGCTCCATATCATGCGCGGTATTCGACAACACGTCTTCTGAAGGTTCGGGGATTCCCAGATGGCTGTAACAGACGCCCCTACTCTCCATCGTCCGCTCACGAGAATACTTCCAGCACGGTGCGCCCGGGCGTTCAAAGGTCATACGGACCGGGCAGCAGGCGTCTTAGAGTCCTGAAAAACCTAGCGTCGCCCCGGAACAAGCAAGTCGGAGCGGCGGAGAAATTGGCGTTCGTCCAGTCGCTTGGTCGGCTCGAACCTTCCCGCCCGGGAGGCGACAGTTCGCTTTGCGGAAGCGCCATGGACTAACGACGCTTATGCCATCGCCCGGCACTCTTTGGCGCACGCGCGGCACGCATCAGCGCATTGCTCGCAGTGCTCGTGCTCGTGCTTCTCGCACTCAGCAGCGCATGCTTCACATAGCGATGCGCAGAGCACACATATGTCCTTCACGTGTTGGCTGCCCCTGGCCATCGCTGCTGAAGCAAGACGGCAGACATCCGCACATTCCATGTCCTGCCTAACGCATTCGGCCATTTCAGCGACGTTGCTTTCAGACAGGCAGGCTGTTGCACAATGGTCGCATGCGGCGGCGCAAGCGTCGCATGCGTCAATACATGACTGATGCTGTAGGTGAGCCATATCGTCCTCCTTGAACATTGAACGCTGGATGAGCCAGCCCAGGAGTTACGCATTCAACGTGCCATGAGACAAAAACACGCCCGTACGTCGCGCGGGCAGAAAAGGCAGTCCCATTGTCACGCGACTAAACGCTACCGATTCACCATCAGGACCATCCGGGTGGACGAACAATGTGAAGGCGCTGATTACGGTGTGCCTGGCAACGGACTTGAAACAAGAAGCGCCGCAGCGATGCGAACCGCCACCAGAACGATTGACCCGACATGCAACACCCGCGAAAAGCGCTTCAACGCGGGCTCAGTTGCACGCATGCTGTCTTGCTGGAGGGCGACCAGCAGCCGAGGCATTTCGAAGAATCGATTGTGGCCATCCAGAGCGGCCGCGACTAGGACAAGGCCTAGCCTCCACATGAGAATCTGCCCCTAATCCGATGCAACAAAGCCTGCGTGGGTGTCCACACTGCTCAAGCCGTTATATGCGCCGGTCGCGAAGAGGACGCTCGGGCCTGGTCATAACCGAGAACAATTCCACCAATCCTGTCGCTGAACGCGCGATAGTTAGCGAACTGAGCTATGGCCAGCAGATTGGTCGAAGTTCGGATGTCGTGGAAGCGGTCATCGAAAAAGCTCCGAGAGACGCAGAGGCGTTTGAAGCTTTCGCGAAGATGAGAAAGACTGCGAAGCGCTGCCGACAGCATGCATCGACATCATGCCGAAAGGCAGCATGGAATGCCTAACCGCAAGTCCATTGAAAGTGGTCAGCGACGCGAGCTATTCGTGCAGGAACGGTTATCTGTAAGACGGCGTGGAAGTAGTGGTGCGGGTGGTAGCCCAACGAGTGCGAGCCGCAGCACTTTAGGCGGCGGCTCGCAGCGATACCTGGACCACTTGCCCCGGCAAAAACCGGGAACTTTGCCCTCAAGCGGGCTGGCTTCGCTTGCTCTATGATGAAACGCAGTTATCCGACTGACTCGTCGGTACCGTCATGCCCCTGACGACCGAATTTTCTGTTCACTTTCGCTATGCTTACCTCCCAAGAAGTTTTCCAACGTTTCCTCGCATCTGCGAGCTTCGAATTCGCTTGGGTGACTACACGCCGAAATCTCAGCGAATGGTTTTTCTCAGACCGAGCCATCGCACTGGCCTCAAGGATGGATGGGACGCGTCAACTTCGGTACGACGTCCAATAGTGAAGTCCTGCAGCTAAGCGTCGCATTCGATGGTATTGACGAACCAGAATTTAGTAACGACCAAAGCATGCGTCAATAAGCGTCGTGGAATAGTCGGTGCGCCCGTCTATAAATGCATTGATATGTCACTGGAGAGGCGGCGCCGCGCCGAACTTCTCCGCAAGCATTCGTTCGTAGACACCGAGGTGCAAGTCAACCTCCTCCTGAGCTACGGTCTGTACGAAGATGTTCACCTTTTCCGCCGGCAGCCCCATCACTGTAGCTACGGCTGCTTCGAGTTGCGGCGCGCAAATGCGGTCGTCGGGCAAGGTCGAACCGACTGTGATGTCGTAAGTTTTCTCTTCCCGAAGAACAATGTCGACGATGCGCGCCCGCGCACTCATGTTGTTATCGACCGCAAGCCGCGTCACCTCCGCGAGTTGGCGCATAGCTTCAGTTGGGAAGCCCTTGGCGGAACGCAGCCGAATGCGGTGCTTACCCATCGTGCGCCAGTCTGTGTCAAATTCCACGATGTCCTCCTAGCCAGTACAAGTGCGCGGATGATATGGGCGACGAGTTGGCTTTCAAGCGAAGAAAATTGTGGTCCGGGCTCTTGAAAAGGCGTCGACCGTTACTATTTGCGCGTCGCAAGGCAGCCGCTCATCGCGCGCTGCGTGTTTCAACTTGATTGTCCGCGGCATTAGGGCAGCTGGGCTGATTCGCGTAAGCAGCTTCCCGCCGGCCGCGAGAGGAGAGCGAAAAATGAGTGATGCATTCATTACACCCGACCTCTTCAGCGAACTGGACCGTCTGCAGCGTCAGATGTCCAGCCTGTTTGGCGGGTTCCCGACCAGTCTTCGTTCGACACGTGCCGGAACGTTTCCGCAAATCAACGTCGGGTCGACTGAAGAGTCAGTCGAAATTGTGGCTTTCGCGCCTGGCTTGGATGTGAGTAAGCTCGATGTGTCAGTGGACAAAGGATTACTCACGATTGCCGGTGAACGAGCTACGGGCTACCAAAATCCGCCCGACGGTGTCCGACAGTATGCGCAGGAGCGCTTCAATGGGTCGTTCCGCCGCGTTATCGAACTCCCGCAGCAGGCGGACCCGGACAAGGTCCAAGCGAAGTATATCGATGGCTGTCTTCTGATTTCAGTTGGCAAGCGCGAGACCTCGAAGCCGCGCTCGATTACTGTTCAGTGAGGTGACACCATGAGCGACAACACCAATACGCAAATCACCGAACGTGAACAAGGCGCCGTAACAGGCCCGGAGTCAACGGGTGCGCGTCGCAGGCAAACATTGGCGCCGAGCGTCGACATTGTGGAAGACCTTCACAAAGTGACGCTTTGGGCGGACTTGCCTGGCGTCTCACGAGAAAAGCTTGACGTGAAGGTCCATGACGGCAGTCTGACGATTGAGGCCGAATCGGTCGTTCCGGTGCCGGCAAACCTCCAGTTGGCCCATACAGAGGTTCGGGCACCATACTTCGCGCGAACCTTCACTGTCAGCGAGGACTTCGACACATCAAAGGTCGAAGCGTCACTGAAGGACGGTGTGCTGATACTCACCATACCGCGTCGCGAAGAAGCGAAGCCACGACGGATTGAGGTGTCGGTAGGCTAATCCAGGGAGGGCGGAGCAGCGAGGCGTGGGCGTCGCTGCTCGACAATTCGAACGTCCAGCTGAACTGTAATTTTGGTCTTATTCGGTACTATCAGAGTGACGCGCTGCGATGGCCATGTGTCCGTTTCGTACGGCGCGGCGTTGAAGCTGCAGCTTGAGACAGGGTCAATCACGCTGAGCAAAGGTTAGTTAAGAAGCGTTGCTGCAGTGGGACTGTCGCGAGAGAAGTGCCGTTAAAGTAATCGACGAGCGGCATGGAAGCGCGGCGCTCTTGTCGGCAGCCCACTTTGAAGATTCAACGACAGCACGGTAAGTCCGATGCCGGAAACTCTCACCAGCAATCGAAGTCCCAGATTTCAAAACCGTGGAGGGCGCCATGCTCGAACTTTCCGGTAACGCAGAGCTGCTCGTTGTTGATGTCGCGACGCAGGAGGAGGAGCGGCTCGTCCTGACTGAGAAGGACTTCCATCAAGAGAAGCGTTCCTTGCTTGAAGACGATATCCTGCGCGAGGACGAAGAAGGCGAATTCGTTGCTGAGGCAAGTGCCTTGGGTTACGACTTCCGAGTAATCGCGACGCCACCGAACAACCTCCAAATCGAGGACGATGCCGAAGAAATCCGCGTCGAAGTCGTTGAGAACAATTTCGAGTTCATCGAGCCTTTCGCCGACGAGGAAGAGAGCGGCGAAGACTGACACCTTGGGTTCCGGGGTCAAGTCGTCTGAAGGCCTTGACAAGGCCTAGGATGCGTCTTTCCGTTCGTAGGAAACGTTAAAGCGATTCGGCAGCCCAGCTGGCACTCGCAAAGCTTGCGTTCGCCGAATTCCTACGGCCTTTCTGAACTAGCAGGTTCATCCGAACGCACCGGTGCTAACTAAGCTTGCAACGACTCCTCTTTTCAGTGAACTTAGTTGGTAAAGGGCCGCGTCCTCGTTGAGTAGACTTTCTCTTTTTTCAGTGGATGCTCTCTTATTGGAAGCTTCTTACGCCGATTCGCTGCGCAAGACGGCGCAATGTGCCACGTCCTTTATGAAATCGGGCCGACATTTCGGGCGGAGTTGAAAATGGCTTCCGCAGCCGACTCCACATTCGTTCAAAAATCGCCCACTTGCAAACCTCCATTTGTAGTCGCCCGTGTGGCATAGTGCGTGCATGCAACCACGAATCGGGGAAGTCATGCCTACGCTAAAGTCCATCCAAGCGAAGATTGCGAAGCTTCAAGCGGAAGCAGATGCAATCGTCAAGAAGCAGTCGACGAAGGTCATTTCCGAGATTCATGCTCTGATGGATGAGCATGGGATTACGCTTGAGGACCTTGGCTCTCATTCAGGCAAGCGCGGTCGTACGGTTAGCGCAGCTGGCGCTTCCGCTAAGGCGAGTTCTTCGACTGCTAAATTCATGGACCCAAAGTCAGGCGCGACGTGGAGCGGACACGGTCGCGCGCCCGGATGGATTGCTGGCGCGAAGAATCGCGATAAGTTCCTTATTGATGGCAACGCGACCAGCAGTCTGACCACCCAGAACAAAGCCTCTAAGAATGGCGCGAAGCTCGGCAATTACAAACGCGGTCCGCAGCCGGCTCTGTACCGCGAGCCAAAGTCGGGGGCGACATGGAGCGGTCGGGGCAAGGCGCCGGGCTGGCTTGCTGGCGCCAAGGACAGAAGGAAGTTTTTGATTGACGGCAATGCGGCAACAGCGCCGGCGGCCGACAAGAGTTCGGCGAAGCCCGCAGGCAACTACGTTCGCGGACCTCAACCTGCAAAATATCGTGACCCCAAAAGCGGCTCGGAGTGGAGCGGTCTTGGCAAGGCGCCGAGCTGGCTTGCTGGTGCGAAGGATAGGACCAAGTTTCTGATTGACGGCGCGGCGTCCACGGCGGCTGATGGGACCAAGAAACGCGCGCTGAAAGCAGTCGCGGCGAAGAAAGCAACCGCGAAGAAAACGACCGCGACTTCGACGGCAAAGAAGGGCGCTGCCAAGAAGGCGTCGGCGACGTCTGCGAAGACATCTGCAGGCAAGAGCGCTACTGCAAAGAAGTCGACGTCCGCAGCGAAGAAGGGACCGCAAACGGGGAGCAAGAAACCTCTGGCGAAGAAGGTTGTCGCCAAGAAGGCTAGTCGTGCATCGGCAGAGAAAGTTGCAGACTCGATGCCTCCGATGCCTCCGGTGCCTTCGACGAGCATGAGCGAGGTCGACGCGGTTGCTTCTACTTGAAGGCGCCTGCACTCTGCACCATAGAGGCCGACTGACGAAAATCGGCTGAAGTCCGTGAGCTCACCGTGCCGAGTGGTCTTTGACCACATGGCGCGGTTGCCGCAAGCGGCGTAACGGAGCGATGCCTACAACGTCATTCGTGCGATGCTGGGCGCACTTGGGTGAAGGTGTCCGCCGCGTACCTGACTACAAAGGTTGGACCGCCGAGCTACGAAGCGCGACGAAAATGGCTCGGTCGTACGTCGCGGCGGCCCCCAACCGGGTCGTTTCGGGGCAATGATTGGTTGCATCCAACCGAGATGTCATGAATACCTCATCCAAAATTGGAAAGTATCATACGAGTATGTCGCCGGCTGCTCGTACCAAAATCGCTGTGCTCATACATTCACTTGGCCGTTTTGTCGAACTTCCATCGCTTGGTCGGTGGAGGTCCATGTCGAACGATGACCTGTGGATGCGCCTCGTCTCTCAAATATGCGTGCGTGGGTCCGCACGTGGAATGGATGCTGTCACCGGAAGCCGGGGGACAAAAGACTCATTCATCCAAGCGATTTCGCTTCATGATTGGCAGAAGAGGAACCTTGACGAAGAGTACTTCTCCGACATCTTGAAGCGCTTTAAGGCAACACGGTTCCACAACGAGGCCGCGAGGTCGTTGCGAAAGATTGCAAAGTGCGAAACTGCGATTCGAGGGGGAAAGGTGGTCCTGCTTGCCGAGCTGGACCAGTGCTCGGCGAATTCTGCGTTGCAGCGTGAGCACATCCTGAAGCGATGTCCCGTTCTAGGCTGGAAGAGCGTATCGGACTTTATGATTGAAACGGGAGTCTCCGACGACGTCATTGCACTCGACACCCGCATCGTGAAGCTCTTACAGAAGCACTTTGGCTACAACGTCCCGGTCGGTCGCGTACAGAGTTCGGAAGCACTCTACATGTCCCTCGAGAATGCGCTTCGGGAGGCGTGTGCAGAGGTCAAAGTTCCTCTCGCATTGCTTGACCGACTGCTTTTTCGCCTGTCGGGCATGTCGGTAATCGACTTCTTCATGAAGTACGGGGCCGCCGGCCTTGAATTCAATGCTGCGAGTATTTCGGAATAATCCGGCGAGAGCACTCTGGGCATGCTCCGAGGGATACGCGCGGCGTCGGCGTACCCGGCTGTAAAACCGGAATCCAACGCGACGGCATTCAAGGGAGGGTCGCCGGCAGGCTCATATGAGCTGAAAGAGCGTTACCAGAACCCCAGCCGCATCTGCGGGCTGCCCGCGCTGAGAGGCGACTTCCAAGTCTTAATGATTGCGAGACTCTCGACGTTGCTGACGAGGATGTAGAGTCCTACGGAGTGGAGGCGGCAGCACTCGGACGGCTGCTGCGCCCAACCGATGTTGATGCGGCAAGTTAGGAAGCTTTTGAACCAGTCGGATTCCGCGCGCGCCGCCTGGTCCAGACTCAAGAAGTAGCGAGCTTCCCGATAAATCTCGGCCAGCTTCTCATTTGTATCCAAAAGGCATGTGCATACCGCCAAACCATGGAGTGCAAGGCGATGCTCGTCGCTTAGTTTGGTATCGACGGCTACCCGAAGTTCTCTTTTGCATGTTGTGGGGGATATCGCATCTGTGTGACATTCGCGAGCCCGGAATATGTGCGGAAACGATGTTTATTGACGCTCCCTGCATCGCAACATCGGCCCGACACCGAATGCACGCTGCCAGTCGGACATGGGTAGGTCACCAACGGCGGCCAGTGCTCTCGAAGCGTCCGACGCTCGGCCTTGATACTCCGCGTTTGCGATGCAATGAAAGTGCGCTGATATGCGTAGCAAGGCCGGCTTGCCCGTCCATCACCGGGAGTTTCTTCCCGCCCGTTGATACATGGATTAGTCACCCTGACGATTTATGGACGTCGTCATCACGTGATAATCGTCCATCCGGCGACCACCATACCTATACATATTCTGCCTGCTGGTCCACCCATCATGATGACCATGAGACGGTTTTCCACGGCCTAACATATTTAGCCTCAAAGGCCGTTTCCCGTTCGACCCAGTTCGAACGATGATACGTGATGGGATTTGAACGACCGCAATCACTTTTTTTTGGCAGCGCCACCTGCGTCGGAGCGGGTTACTCGTCTCTGGAAACAATACGATTTGATTTGCCCTAGGTCGTCAGACGGCGTGCAGTCAGCGGAACCCGCTACTGCTCGAAGCGCACAAGCATGCGGCGACTAAGGTATCGCCCATTCGGGCCGACCCCCAGACGCACCGACCGAAGCTGTGAGTAGCTTTGCGCGTACCGCCCAAAAGCCCTTTGTCGAAGAAGGCCAACTTCCCGAGCATGACCCGCCTCGAAAGTTAGGTTTGTCTTCTCAGCCACACTCGCTCGACGCAGACGCGATGCTAGGAATGCAGAAGTACGGGACGACACCAATAATGGTGAATCGAATGCGATTGTCTTCGCCCGCGCCCGCCTTGCCAAGCGAACTACTTCTTGCAGTTGCGAAGCTAACCACTGGGCGTCACGGGGCCTGAATTGAGTACGAGGAAGATGTACGCGTAACGTTCGTCCGTACACGGAGGTCATCAAGAGCGATTTTTCTCTACGCACCCGAATAAACATGCTCAGCACGGTAAAACCCGCAATCGCTAGCAAGCCCACGCTGACTAGGCTAGACGGAAAAATGTGCTTTAGGGCCGCTGAAGCAGCTATCGACGCGAAAGCAACGAATGGCGCATTCAGACGTGCAAAGCCGACGAACAGAACCCGTTGGTACCGGCTCGCCAAGACGGCAAAGATGGCCGCATTCAATCGCTTCTTGGCGTCCCGCACGAAATCTCGAACAACTTCGGATGCCTCCGTACCTGTTATAGCAGGTGATTCCGCTTCTGGTTCGCGCGTGTGGGAATCCATTTTGGGCCGCTTGTTTGGATTAAGACCATTCGCCAAAGATGTCGATGAGCCGCCAAATGGCGAGCACCGACATTGACCATCGCGGCGTTGTGTCGCGTCGGGAAGCCTATCAAAAGTATTGAAGGCTATTTCACTCGAATCGGAATCCGATATCCACCTTTGTACGATACGGTCTCATCGACACGGATACAGGGCACCGAGCGCCCGTCGCCGAGCCGGCACGACGTAACGTCGAGCCGCCCGCCCCTGCTATCAAGATATGCGACCCGCTGTTCGAGGTCCGTCTTCTGCTGCTCAAGACGGGAAACGGACCACGCGGTCACTCCATACCATGTAGCCATCGCCGCCAGACTTACCAGTAACACGGGCGCGCAGATGCGTAGTACCGAAAACGTCGCGGCACGGTCAAGCGCCTTCATTGCCCTATCTGCTGCCAAGTTCGCCGATTCGACCCGAGAAGTGAGCGTCTTTGCTGCGACCTCGATTGTTGTATCGAGTTGACTTTTGACATCGGCGACGATTGCTGCGGGCATAGACCGGCTCTGCTGCTCAATGGCTGCGGTCAAGGATTTCATCGCTCTTACGGCATCGGCCGTCGACTTCTGGTCACGCATTGCTGCCTCAAGCAACGTTCCCAGCGCGTCATAGGCGTACTTCATGCCGTGGACTTCACCATTCATAATCAAAACCTCGGTCTATGCTTTTTTTTAAAGACAGTTGGCAGCTTCTCAATGCATGCCCGCGCTCTAACTCCATAGATTGCTGTTGCACTCTCCCGAAGTACGCCTCGCGGACCAGACTATGGTCCAGGAGCAGGTCCCTTATGTCTGGGACGAGCACGTAGCGGAGCCCCTGTTCCCGACTTAAATTTATTAGCAATCCGCCAGATGAACCTTGGAGGCCACCGTGCGAGACAGACACCAACGCTAGATAGGCCTTGTATGAGGCACGCGTCGCTTCGTCAATCACCTTCGAGACAGCATCCTTGGCGACCGATGACGTGAAGCGTTCTATTGTGGTGGCGGGAACAGTCTCATCCACGAAGTCGATATACGGCACCGCCCTGGAAACGAAGACACCTTCCTCTTCCGACGTCTCGATGTACCAATGAATCTCCCGAGATATGGTTAGCATGTGCTGGTCTGCGCCAAGTGCACGGGATAGGACTTCGCGCTTTGTTTCTTCCTTGATTGAGTCGTTTTTCTTGCGCTTGAACTCAAGCAGTCTCGTCACGCCCGTGTTTGAGACCATCAGGTCACCCAGACTTTCGTCTAGCGGTGTTTGCTGCATTAAGTTTACGCACATTGTCCGGACTGACCCGTGGCTTTCCTGCCCGACGGTAAGCCCAAGGCTGTATAAGAAATTGCCTATGACGATGTTCTCGTACGGTTCCATATTCGTTGACTTTCACCGTTCCCAAAGCACAGCGCAAAATCCAACTCGCGCACGACTTGCGCGTTTGAATGCAGTGCAGATTTGCTTAGCTGAATTGCTTGCTGACCGGGTAAACGGCTGAAGTTGGTGTATTCTTTAGACAATAGTTGTCGCTCCCGCGGACCCTTATATGACGTGGTGGGTTCGTATCAGGCTCACGAAGCAAACGAGCGTGCGGTTGGGGGACTTCGGCATCGCGAGGGACTGCTGCGACGACGATTTATCGTCGCCTCCGACGGGGCCCTCTGACAGCTGGCGCAACCGCTTGTAGTCGAACGCAATCGGATGGTTTTGCTCGCCACGCCACATCTGATTCTGCTGGCAGCGTCCGATGCCAGTTATCCAGCTCAGGAACATTTCGTTGATTGGACCGCGCAACATCCACCACTTCGAAGGGCAGCAACAGCGATGGTCGTCGACATATGGCCCGAACGTGCGGCCGACCAATCATCGTTGAGTGCGGCAGGCGGGCGAAGCATCGTGGCATCGGCAGTGCAACTCCGCATGTTCGTCCATGACTTTGGAGTGGATGTCGAGCAGGCCGGACTCTGTCCGAGAATTGACGGGTCAGGACCAGACCTGGTCACCATTGACCGACGCCTACCCGCTGACTTGGTCGAAACGCTGGCCGGCCGGGTGCCACGTAGGCGGTGGACCGCGACGTGCTTCGCATCAACTTTGCGAGGTCGAGCATCATTGATGGAAGGGAAGGCTGACGGGTGTTTGATATCAGCGACGTTCGCTCGCCTTGGTCTGCGGCGCTTGCGCCCGCAGAGGACTAACAGGGAAGCGGACTCGTCGGGTGACGACAAATGACCTTCGCTTCAGGCTCGGAATCTCTGCTGTTCACGCGCTGAGCGCAGAATGCAGAAGGCCGCTGAAGAAGATAGGCGTTGAGAATGAGCCCGGTTGCGACGGGCGTTGGGTTGAATTCGAGGTGTATCTTGCTTTACCGTGTTTCAAAGGTCCGCTCACGCGGCTTGGTGGCAGCGTTGCTCGATAGAACGTCTCGAAGACGAAGCCGAGTCGGTGCTCGCCGCGGGACGAACGGATTGCAATGTTGGAGGCTGAAGACAACGAGGGGGAATGGGGCTTCATGCCGTACCACCCGCAGCTTGAGACCACCACACCTATTCGCTACTCCTGGCGGCGCCCGGCGCTTCACTAGCGGCGGAACGCAAGCGCGCATCATTCTCCGTCGCGTAAGCGTCGGAGAACCCCCGAGGCATCTTTGTAGAGTAGAAAGCACCAACTGACGGTGCCTCCGTACTCATCGCTCCAGTCCACCTGAAGGCAATATTTCCCATCGTCGGAGACGGTCCAATGTCCGGACGCTCTGTGAATCGAACCGGCTTTGGAGCCCGGGCGCGGCAACCGGCTGATAAGCGCCGAACCATCGGCGTTGGTCGTCCGCCGGCGAACACCCCGCTTTGACCAATGCGTTCCATCTCGGAGTTCCGAGCATCGGAAAGAAGCTCTGCGCGGGTCAGCGGCGTCTGGGATTCTCCGGCTGAAGCCTGCTCTTTCATCAGTCGATTACGGTGAACTCATGCCGCGTAATGGCGATATTTGGCTTCGTCCACCTATTGACGAAGCGCGTTGGCTATCTGGCTATGGCATCGCGGCGCATCCGCCTCCGGTGGATTGACAACCCAGTTGCGTTTAGCTAATTTAACTCAATTCGTCGTCGCCCGCTTGGTCTCTCGTGCTGTTACAAGAGCAGTAGGCAAAGTAGACCGCAGTTGCGTTTGAGACCGGGCATTCTATCTCTCCCATAAAAGCCTTTTTGCCAACTTGAACGGGTGAGGGCAGCAGTTACTGGACGAATCTATCCAAACCGTTGGAGGGTTCGTGACGTCTGCTACTTCGCCATTTCCGTTAAATCTTGCGTCTCGCTTGTTCTTCTGCTGTACCTGCCAACGAACGTTAGTTGTCACTGATGTGTTGCCCGTTCAGCGCTCGAGCGTACCCCTCAGCTTCCACCTTGGTTTCTCGCTCCCCATAGGACGCGAAGGCCGCGCACGTTGCAATCGTGCAAAGTACAACAAGGACCCCGGATGGTTCTCTCGCGCGGTATGCACTGACGTGCCGGCGAGGACGGCATTCGTGACCTTTGCATCGAGAAGAGGTCGGAATGGGCGTTAAACGAAAGTTGTCGAACTTCTTGGATTTGGATGCCTACTCGAGCTTAGAGCAGCGAGCTATCATCGAAGACTTAGATGCTTATTCTGGTTACGCTAGGCCGGAAACCAGCGGCTGGATATCTGGTTCCTTTGAGCTGGCTAAGACTTCGCTGATTCCATCGTTGTTGCGACGATTGCATCTCGTCCTCCTGCTGCTTGAATGTTTTTTACAAGTGACCAAGCATAAGCTGACCGGTTTGAGGTGGGAGGGAAACCAATCGACATGGGAACGATTTATTGGAGCAATTTATTCACCTAGTTTTTTTGCCGCGTCAACCAGCAGGCGATACGAGCTAACACGTTGTTTAGTGCTCGCCCTGGAATGTACTGACTGGCGAGCGCCAAGAGACTGGGTGAAGCGCCACTACCCTGTTTATAATTTGACAACCGGTGCTATCGAGAGATGTCTTGAGCGCTACGAGTCTAGTGAATTAAAAGTGAAAGCTGTCCGTTTGTGGATGAACTGGCCTGGTTCAAACATCAAGGGTGACAGAACCTGGTTCGAACTGTTCGAGGTCAGACAAAACTTCGGGCAAAAATTTACACACGAGTTTCACGTCGCTTGCGCAGCATTCTTTTCTCGCAGACGGTCGACGCGAATTCCCTTGCAAAGGGAGTTACCTGCGTTTATGGCGGCCAACGTAAATCTGACGCTTCGAGCTAGAACGGATGGCGAAGCAAGCACGGATTTTTTTAGGGCGTTATCAGTCTACTATTTGAAGAACAAAAGCCCCAAATTAAGCATTGATTCGGCAGTAATAATTTGGCGATGCGAGTTTTTTACGTTCGCGAACAGTCTTATATCGCAAGGTATTTTCGCTGAGCCGGATGCTGGTATTCCGTCTCCCCCTGACCGCCATGTCGTCGGTTCGAGGACTCACACGAAAATTATCGACGGGATTGAAACACGGACCAAGACCGTAACGCCAATCGCACTTTTACCGTTAGCTGACGAGGAAGCATTGTCGGCGTTACGGGAGAGAGTGCAGCTAGATATTGATACCTTGCGGCAATGGGCGACGGCGAAGATTGACATCGTCTGGAAGAGGTATCTAACGCGCGTGAAATCTTGGCAATTAGGTCGTCCACATCCGCTTTACCGCCGCGAAACTCCGGCGGAGAATTCGGGAGGGAGACGTCCGAGTGCATTGGAAAACGCTGCTGCAACTTTGCACTACAACGGATATGTTTGCGCGGACGATTGCATCGACGAAAATCACTACAATCTGGAATCAATCTTTGGCGGAGATTCGCTGACGAATATCGCCCAAGCTTTGGGTTTGCCGACATTAGGTACACTGCTCCCGTTTGCCACGCTATTAGTAATCGAAAATAATGAGATTACTCCGGCCTTCTTAGAGACATCAGAGCTATATAGCAAGGATGGTTCGAGGACCGGCTTTGGCCGAACTCAAGGTGGATACTTTGTTCGTGGATTCAAGCATAGGAAAGGGAAAGGCCAAGCGGAGCAAACACTCTTGGTCAACAGCGCATCTGCACGCACGCTATTACAGATTATTTGCCTGACTAAGGTATGTAGAGAATACCTAAAGAAACAAAAAAATGACAGCGCGCATTTCTTGTTACTGTCAACCGGGAGAGCTTTCGGTTATCCGACGAGACTTCGGCGCACTGTCGACATGATTGGTTCGGACAGGAGTAGGCGTGATCTCTCCCTGGAGTTTGTGAATTTAGCTGGCTGCAGCAAAGAATATGCAGATTACCTTGTGACGGGCTTTGGGCTCAGCCCAATCCGAGCGCAACTGGTTACCAAGCTTTACCTCGACACGCATGACACTGCAGAGGTAGCTCGGGCGTTAGGGCACAGCCGATTTCGATACAGGCAGGTCTGTCGATATGTTCCAGAGAACGTGGTCAATTTCTTCATGGAGCGCTGGGTAAGAATTCACCAGACTCGATTTGTCGTCGAAGCGCTCGTAGATAGCCCCTATCGATTAGTGGCGAGTGGGCTCGCAAACGAAAGTGAGCTTGTGCAGTTCATGGAGAATCATTGTACTGATTTGCATCAGACGGAAAGCTTCTCCAACGACGGGCCACCCGGTGTTCGCGAACGCTTGAAAGATGCTACGACGTTAATCGGTATTGATGCCGGTGTGATGACGGTACTTTGTAGTATTTCCGTCGCTTGTGCTGGTGGGAGCCGGGTGCCGAGTGCTCGGGCGAATTTTTGGGTGGAGGTCGCCGACCCATTGATAGCGGAAATCGAGTCAATACGCGAGATAAGGCCAGACTTGGCCAGGTACTTGGATGAAGGGCGCGCCTTGGCAGACGCCGCACTTGTCGAGGAGATTATCTTTGAGTGACCTACCTCTTGACATCCAGGCCTTCATAGTGGAACAAGAGCGCTCAAGAGAAGAGCGTTATCGACAGGCCTCGTTCTTGAAAAGCGAATACGAAAATCCAGTCTGGACTTGCGATTTTGGCACAAAAGGGACTTTTGAAATTGACTGGCGGGTAAAGCTCTCCGATGGCTCGATTCTCACGGAAAGAAAGAGGTTGTGGGATTCATTGCGAATGTTTTTATGCGTTCAAACAAATCCCGATGCCTCTAGGAAGAGTTTCGAGAAATCCGACGCGAGGTCTTATTATTTAGTCCGACAGGCGATGGATGTAGTGGATTATTTATTGCTTAATGATGCATCGTTGTGCCTCCATAGTTACGGTTTAAACGCCCTAACCGTTTCCGATATGCAGAGAATGCTGGAAGCGTTCGCCAAGTCATCGTCCATAAGAAGTGTTGTTGACTGGTCGTCTCGTTTAGAAAAAACTCTTTACGACGGTATCGCGACTTTAACGTGGGACGATATATGCGGTGCAATGAGTCACAGTCGAAAAATCGCTGAAGTGCATGTACCCGACGAAGACCGAGAGCTGCACTTTGACGAGCGCGAGATTGTCTTTTCGCGGATATGGCTTTGGCGTGAACGTGCCAATAGCTCAGGAAGTTCGAGATGGCCCTATCGGGTTAAGCCAAGTTCTAGGTTCCTTTGCTCGAGGATTTTCGACGGAACAATTGGTCTATGCAAAGCGAAATTTTCTCTTCCCGAGGAACTATGCTGGGCGCCGAAGGAAAGCTACGTAACCGAGTATCCCCGGGCTTCTGTACAGGCAGAGCGATTTGACATCGAAAACGGGCGGTCGTTAACGACTATGGAGGACTTCCTTCGGGTTGTGAGACGGCTACGAATGATATCCGTGAAAGGAAACAAGGTTCCTCAAGCCGCTCTTAAAGCACTCAAAGATGCGCGAGCAGCAAAGCTGATTTCATCACCGAGAATTGGTCATTTTATTATCCCTGCGGCTCAGCATGTGAAGTTTGCCTTAGATAAGGCAGTTCGTTTTTTTAAAGAACATGTGCCGCATATCCTTGAGAGCTATGCAGCAGTTGTCTCTGCCTCGTACGCGGCTGGAATGCCGTGCTACAAGTTTGCAACAAGCTCGAACGTTCTAAAACATATCGACGATAGAACTCGCCTTTTAGGAGTAAGAGTTTGGCATCTGGCGTTTGATACTTCTGGAACCGGTCGTTTGAGAGACCGGGAGAAGGTTCGGCCGAGTGCATCCATTTTTTTCGACGCTTTGAGAAACAACGAAGGCCTCGTAGAACTCACGAAAATCGCGTTTGGTGCATGTTTGTTTATCGTCGGAGCACTTACTGGCCGGCGTCAAGGAGAGCTCGAGGACCTTATCAGCGGCAAATGCATTGACCCAAAAATGCACCGGATGACATTCGAAAATCGGAAGAGTGGCGCCTCTGGTGTAAGACAAAGCCTAACAAGGCCAATTCCACCGCTTGTTACCGAAGTCATAAATTGCATTCAAAGTTTTCACAAGAAAATGCAGCTGATCGGGTCGTTCGGTGAGAACGTAAAGATTTTTTCTAGCCCTACTCGGTTTGGAAACTGCGTGATTTCTCAAGTAGCAATGGGTGTACTTCTTGACCGTTTTATGGACTACATCGAGTTGCCTGCAAACAACGAGGGGACTCGCTCTTATATTCGTCTTCATCAGCTTAGACGGTTCTTCGTAAGCGACTACTACCGGCGGCGCGGAGGTACTTTGGGCACGTTATCGTGGTACCTCGGTCATTCGGACCCTCGTCAAGTTGATGCTTACCTGGACATAGATTACGGTCCGTATGAGCTTGAGCGGTCGCAGGCTCACGTCGCAGTTGAGAGCCTTCAAATGTATGACAACAGTCCGTATGAAAGGCTTAGAGACCTGATTGAGGAAAAATTCGGAACTAGGGCTGCCGTTATCGACGAGGCCGACGCCGTTGAAGCATTCTTGATTTCTAAGCGACACGATTCAAAATTTAGAATTATCAACGACGTGCTTGAGTTCAAAGGAGTTGGAACCTTAAGGGCTCATTTAATATTGGAGGGTAAAAGTGGATGATTTGGAAAGTTTGATACCGTCCATAGTCGCTGAGACCACGTCAACTAAGCGCCTTCTATTGCTGCTGCAAATCGCGGCTCAGCATCCTAGTCTGTTTGCAACGAGGGAGGCTTTGCGTAAATCCGTCGTGTCACAAGGAGCGTTGGCACGATTTGGCGATGAATCACTCAATATCAGCCCTTGCAGTTTGAATACGCTCAAGGCACATGCACGTGCCGAACTTGGTGGAGGATGGGCAGCCTTAGAGCACGCCAGACACTCTGCTCAGTTTGCGCTCACTGAACGCCTAGCGAATGAGCACGGAGAAGTGACACCTGGTCGTGGGACGAAGGCGGAACTCGAGAATAAGCTGGCACGTCTTACTCATCGTTGTGAACAACTCAAGAGTGATAACTGGCAACTCGTGAAAGCGGTACGACGCCTTTTGAGCAACGCGGAGAGCATTATCGAGCAATTTCCGAACGATGCGGTCGCTAAACAAGTGAAGACCGAGCGCGCGGAGATTTTGGCTATGTTTAGTTTTCTAAAGCAGCCACTGGTGGTGCACGATGAGTCGAAAAAAGAATAGCGTTACCACGCACGATAAGGAGCTAGTGGTAAAACTCAAGGGGCATGTTGAGTATTTCTCCCATTTGAACCTCGACAATGAGCCTGTTTTTGGTGATGCGGTAAACCACTCGATTTTGAATTGGCCTGATGGCCGCTTGTGCTTCCCCGTAACAGCCTTTCTTCAACAACAAGCGGAGACTAGTTGTTCCACTGCAATCGATGGAAGCACGGTGAGGACAAAAGCATATCACCTGTCTCACCTGGTCAGATTCTGTTACAAGAGTCAAACTGACTTCGCGGATTTGACAAACGCTCAGATGATGCTGTTTAGCAATAATATGCTTGTTGAAAGAAAGATTCCCGGCCACCTAGATAGTGCAAAAGTGCGCAATGGCTCGGTTCCTTTCGAAATTTGCCGCGATTGCCTTGATTTTTTAGAGTATATCGGTGAGATACATGGGATGCCGAACTTCGTTTCCAAAAACGGGCAAATTAGGGCGGAGCGGGTAACTAAAACGCACACTAATCCTACTACAGGCCTTTCGATAACTTATCGTTCATGGGTTAGCGAAATTCTGCCTGAACGGGGTGAGGTCCGCACTCGCCAAGCAATAAGCGATGAAGTTCGATTGAAATTAACATCAGCAGTGCCGCTTGTTATCGATGATGGATACTTTGATATCTATCGAAAGCGTAGATTGCACGTGAGTTTGAGGTTATTGAGAATTCTCGGCTGTCGGCGCACGGAGTTGGTGCTTCTTAAAGTGGCTGATTTCGAGTGCGCTGCAAGGATGCTGAAGCCTAAGATAGAGGTTGTAACGTTAAAACATAAGAAAACAGAGACCAGATTTGTTGAGATAAATCAGGTAGATATTAGAGAGGTTCTCAACTTCGCAAAAATTTTTAGGTCGGCGGTAATCGAAGCGACATGCGGTAAAGCCAACGATGATGGCTATCTGCTGATAAGTTCGCGGAGCGGAAGGAAGCTTAAAGGGAATACTGTCACACAGCTCTTAGGTGAGTTGAGGTCAGCCGCCGACGTGCCAGAGCAAGCCTGCGCCCACATGTTTCGAAATCTTTTCATCGTAGAGCGGTTGTGCATATTGATGGAGCACCATCAAATTTTGAACAAGGACGCGTTCAAAAGAGCGCTTATAGACCAGCACACTTTGCTCAAAGAGGTAATGAAAGAGACAGGGCAAACAAGCATGCAAACTGTCCTTCGATATTTGGAGGGCGCGGAAGCCAAGTTAGCCAAACTAGACGCGACAAAGATGAGCGTCCGTGCTGACTTGCTCGAGCAGTCGTTGCAGCGTGCTCAGGAGCAACACAAACTGCGATTGTTGGAAGGCGTGTCCGAATTGGTCTCGTTACGAATTTTGCAGGATGCAGTCGACGCTGCACGGCAGGAGGCGAGCGATCTTGCGCGGTCTGCCGGTCGAACGAAGTAAGCGTCGTATCGTGAAGATTTTGCGGTCAATGCGGCATGACAGTTGTCAGTCGATTTTGCGCTGTGGATAACCTTAATTAAGTAAGATAAATCAATGGGCTAGAAGAATTTTGACAAGTACCGTTAAAAGCGAAGCAATAAATTCGTCCAGGAACAAGACGCCGAGATGCGCGAGCGTGATTTCGCCCGGCTGCGGCGGATTGCGCCCGCCGACGAGCGCCGCCGAACTCGACGAATGATGCGGCGCGCGAAACGGCCGTCGACGCCAGTGCTCGGGCGTGAAGCCGATCGAGCTCGCCGATAGGATCGCAGCTGAGGTCAGCGCTTCGTCGTCGTTCATCGGCGGAAGAAGGCCCGGCAGACGCGCCGCGAGCATCGACTTGCCCGCGCCGGGCGGCCCGACCATCAGCAGATGATGCCCGCCCGCCGCCGCCACTTCGAGCGCACGGCGCGCGGCGGGATGGCCGATCACGTCGGCGAGATCGGCGCACGGCGCGGCGACCGGAGGAAGCGGGGCAGCGTGCATCGGGCGCAAACGCGCCTCGGGGATGCCGTTCAGATGCGCGCAAAGCGTGGGTAGATCCGCCGCGCCGAAGACCTCGATGCCTGGAACCAGCGCCGCTTCCGCCGCGCTCGCGAGCGGCACGTATATTTCGGGGATTCGCGCGGCGGCATCGCGCATCGAAGCGTAATGGCGTGCCGCGCCGCAGACCATCGCGAACGCGCCGCGCATCGGACGCAGCGCGCCGGTCAGCGACAGTTCGCCCGCGAATTCTCGATGTTCGAGCGACTCGGACGGAATCTGTCCGCTCGCCGCGAGAATGCCGAGCGCGATCGGCAGATCGAAGCGGCCGGTTTCCTTTGGCAGATCGGCGGGTGCGAGATTGACGGTGATCCGCCGGACGGGGAAATCGAAGCCGCAGTTCTGCAGCGCGGCGCGCACGCGTTCGCGGCTTTCGCGGACTTCGAGATCGGGCAGGCCGACGATGGAAAACGACGGCAACCCGTTGGCGAGATGGACTTCGACGACGACTTCGGGCGCGCGCCCAGGAGCGGGCGCGCGGCTGCGTACCACGGCAAGCGACATGATTTCACCTGAAACGGCGCGCGGACCGCGCCGGCAATAAAACTAGAAACTCACGGCTCGCTAGCCGAGGTATGCATAGAGCGTTGGCTCGTTAGTCCTGCGCGGCGGCGCTTCCGCCCGCGAGACGCTGCTCCAGTTGCGCGACGCGCTTTTCGAGTTCTTCGAGACGCGCGCGCGTGCGTACGAGCACTTGCGTTTGCGTGTCGAATTCCTCGCGCGTCACGAGATCGAGCTTCGAAAAGCCTTGCGAGAGCATCGCCTTCATATTCCGTTCGACGTCTTTCGCGGGCGAATTCTTGAAGAGATCGCTCATCTTTTGCTGCAAATCGTTGAAAACGTCGTTGGGCTGCTTCATCGTTTCTCCCTTCTTGCACAAATAAAGTGCATTCATTGTTAGGTCAGTGCCCCGAATTATCGAATGTTCGATATTGGTGCGCGCCGCCGATTGCGCCAACGCGCCACGAGGCACCTCTGAGGCGCCGCGATTTTAGCGCCGCCGCGCGCTCGCGTTGTCCGCCCGCGCCCCTTTTTGCGGGACCTTGAGACCACTCTAGCAATGAACCTACCCCGGCGCCAGCACGCGCGCCGCGCGTTGGCCGTTCGGCAGACCCTTCGCACGAAGGTTTCGCAAAATCGCGCGAACCCGCGTGAATACTCGCATGGCATATGAGTTGCATAAGTGGCGCGACCTTTTCTGCACGCTTCAATGGACGGCATCGAAGGATCAGCACACCACAGCGAGGGATACATGAAGCTCATTACCGCAATCATCAAGCCGTTCAAGCTGGACGAAGCGCGTGAAGCGTTGTCGGCCATCGGCGTCTCGGGCATCACGGTGACCGAGGTGAAAGGCTTCGGGCGACAGAAGGGACACACCGAGCTCTACCGCGGCGCGGAGTACGTCGTCGACTTTCTGCCGAAAGTGAAGATCGAGGCGGCCGTCTCGGACGACATCGTCGATCAGGCAATCGAAGCCGTCGAACGCGCCGCACGCACGGGAAAGATCGGCGACGGAAAGATCTTCGTCACCGCAATCGAGCAGGTCATTCGCATCCGCACCGGCGAGACCGGCGCCGACGCGCTCTAACAAGAAATTGGCGATAAGAGGAACCAGAAGAATGCGTAACTTTTTGATGTCACTGTTGGTGGCGGGCGCGCTGATCGGCGCGAATGCCGGCACCGCTCTCGCTCAGGATGCGTCCGCGCCGGCCGCTGCCTCGGCACCCGCTGCAAGCGCGCCGGAAAGCGCAAACACCGCGATGGCTTCGTCGGCTCAGGCTGCGTCGGCGGCAGAAGCTGCGTCCGGCGCATCCGCCGCATCCGATGCCGCGCCCGCCGCACCGACCGAGCCGGTCATGGTCGATTCATCGAAGATCAGCTCTGGCGACACCGCGTGGATGCTGACTTCCGTCGCACTCGTGCTGTTCATGACGATTCCGGGCCTCGCGCTCTTCTACGCCGGCATGGTCCGCAAGAAAAACGTGCTCGCGACCGTCATGCAGAGCTTCGCGATCTGCTGTCTCGTGACGATCCTCTGGACGATCGTCGGCTACAGCATCGCGTTCACGCCGGGCGGATCGTTCCTCGGCAGCTTCTCGCGCGTGTTCCTGCACGGCATGGCCTACATCAAGGGCGACAAGGCGACGACGCTCACCGTGAGCCATCTGGCCGTGACGATTCCCGAGTCCGTGTACTTCGCGTTCCAGCTGACGTTCGCGATCATCACGCCGGCGCTCATCACCGGCGCGTTCGCAGATCGCATGAAGTTTTCGGCGATGCTCGTATTCATGGGGCTGTGGTCGCTGATCGTCTACTCGCCGATCGCACACATGGTCTGGGAACCGACCGGCTGGCTCGCATCGGCGGGCGTGCTCGACTTCGCGGGCGGTACGGTGGTTCACATCAACGCCGGTATCGCGGGTCTGATGTGCTGTCTGGTGCTGGGCAAGCGCGTCGGTTACGGCCGCGAAGTGATGGCGCCGCACAACCTCGTGCTCTCGCTGATCGGCGCATCGATGCTGTGGGTGGGCTGGTTCGGCTTCAACGCGGGTTCGGCGGTCGCGGCTGACGGCCGTGCCGGCTTCGCGATGCTCACGACGCAGATCGCCACCGCGTTCGCCGCATTCGGCTGGATGTTCGCGGAGTGGATCACGAAGGGCAAGCCGTCGGTGCTCGGCATCATCTCGGGCGCGGTCGCGGGTCTGGTGGCGGTGACGCCGGCATCGGGCTTCGTCGGCGTGACGGGCGCGATCGTGATCGGCATCGTAGCGGGCGTGGTCTGCTTCTGGTCGGCGACGTGGCTCAAGCACAAGTTCAACTACGACGACTCGCTCGACGCGTTCGGCGTGCACGGCGTAGGCGGGATCATCGGCGCGCTGCTGACGGGCGTGTTCGCGGTGAAGGACATCGGCGGTTTCGACGGCAGCGTGCTCGTGCAGGCAAAGGGCGTGCTCGTTACGCTGGTCTACAGCGGCGTCGTCAGCTTCGTGTTGCTGAAGATCATCGACATGACCATGGGCTTGCGCGTGACGGAAGAGCAGGAACGCGAAGGTCTCGACGTCACGCTGCACGGCGAACACGTCGAGTAAGTCTCACGCGGCACATGGCGCGCCGCGAGAGGGCGCGCCGTGTGTGTAAAGAACGAGCGCAGCTACTTTGCCCGCCTTCACGGCGGGCATTTTTTTGGCCGCTTCACGTTCGTCATGTTTTCGTCCAGCGAAGACGCGCGGTGTATCGGACCGATAGGCGGAAAAGAGCACAGAAGGTCGCGCGGCGCGGGCCGAAACCCTTGCCAATTGGCGGTTCATACCCAATTAGGCAAAGCAATTGCTCTACAATCTTTTCTCTTCCGTCCGCGAGTAATACATGGTTCCGCACCTTGTTACGGCGTTAAGTGGCCCGCTGCTCGACCTCGAGCGGAAAATTCTCGAGGCCATGCCCGCTATCGAGCGCTGGTTCCGGCTCGAATGGCAAGAGCACACGCCGCCGTTCTACTGTTCCGTCGATCTGCGCAACGCGGGGTTCAAGCTCGCGCCCGTCGACACCAATCTCTTCCCCGGCGGCTTCAACAATCTGCCGCAGGAAGTGTTGCCGCTCGCGGTGCAGGCGGCGATGGCGTCCATCGAAAAAATCTGCCCCGACGCAAAGAATCTGCTCGTGATTCCCGAGCGCCATACGCGCAACGCGTTCTATCTCGAGAACGTCGCGCGGCTCGCGCTCATCATGCGGCAAGCGGGACTCAACATCCGCTTCGGCACGCTCGATGAAAACATCCACGGGCCTGTGACCATCGCGCTCGCCGATGGCCAGAAGATCGTGCTGGAACCGCTCGAACGCACGCCGCGCCGTCTGGGACTCAAGAACTTCGATCCCTGTTCGATCCTGCTCAACAACGATCTGTCCGCAGGCATTCCGCCCGTGCTGGAAAACCTGCACGAGCAGTATCTGCTGCCGCCGCTGCATGCCGGCTGGGCCGTGCGCCGCAAGTCGACGCATTTTTCCTGTTACGACGATGTCGCGAAGAAGTTTTCGAAGCTCGTCGAGATCGATCCGTGGATGGTGAATCCGTATTTCGCGCACGTTGAGGGCGTCGATTACGAGGCGCGCACGGGCGAGGAAGCGCTCGCGGAAGCCATCGACGGCGTGTTGAAGAAGATCGCGAAGAAGTATCGCGAGTACGGCATCAGCGAGCGTCCGTATGTCGTCATCAAGGCGGACGCGGGCACGTATGGCAAAGGCGTGATGACCGTGCACGACGCGAGCGAAGTCGCCGCGCTGACCAAGCGCGAGCGCACGAAGATGAACGACGCGAAGGAAGGTCTGCAAGTCCACGACGTGATCGTGCAGGAAGGCGTGCATACGTTCGAACGCGTGGAGAATGCGGTCGCGGAACCGGTCGTGTACATGATCGACCGGTATGTGGTCGGCGGCTTCTATCGCGTGCACGATTCGCGCGAACGCGATCAGAACCTCAACGCGCCGGGCATGCATTTCGTACCGCTCGGCTTCGAACACACCGCGCTGCCGGACACGCACGCGAAACCGGGCGCCGCGCCGCCGAACCGCTTCTACATGTACGGCGTGGTGGCGCGGCTCGGTTTGCTCGCGGCATCGGTCGAACTGGAAAAGACCGATCCCGAAGCGATTCAGGTGTGACCGGTGCAAACAGGCGGCTTGCGGTAAGCTCGCAGGCCGCGCACCGAACTAGCAAATCGTCATGAACATCCTCTTTATCGCCGACCCGCTCGATCGCTTCAAGATCTACAAGGACACGACCTACGCGATGATGGCCGAAGCCGCGCGCCGCGGCCACGTGCTCTACGCGTGCGAGCCGCAGCATCTTGCATGGACCGGCGCGAAGGTCGAGGCGAGCGTGCGGCGCATCGCGATCGTCGGCGACGAGGCGAACAGCGATCGCTGGCCGTGGTATGCGGCCGAGCAGGCCGAATATCTGCCGCTCACGCATTTCGATGCCGTGCTGATGCGCAAGGACCCGCCGTTCGATCTGGAGTACGTCAACGCCACCTGGCTGCTGGAAATCGCCGAGCGCAACGGCGCGCGCGTGTTCAACAAGCCGCAGGCGATCCGCGATCACTCGGAGAAGCTCGCCATTGCGGAATGGCCGCAGTTCGTCACGCCGACGCTCGTCACGCGCGACGCCGCGCGTCTGCGCGCCTTCCACGCCGAGCACGGCGACGTCATCCTGAAGCCGCTCGACGGCATGGGCGGCATGGGCGTGTTTCGCGTAAAAGCGGACGGCATGAATCTTGGATCGATCGTCGAAATGCTGTCCGAAGACGGCGCGCGCACGGTGATGGCGCAGAAGTTCATCCCCGAAATCAAGGACGGCGACAAGCGCATTCTGGTGATCGGCGGTCAGCCGGTGCCGTATTCGCTCGCGCGCATTCCGCAGGGCAGCGAAGTGCGCGGCAATCTCGCGGCGGGCGGTCTCGGGCGCGCGCAGCCGCTGTCGGCGCGCGATCGCGAGATCGCGGAAACGCTCGGTCCGGTGCTGCAGGCGCGTGGCCTGCTGCTCGCCGGGCTGGATGCGATCGGCGACTATCTGACCGAAGTCAACGTCACGAGCCCGACGTGTTTTCGCGAAATCATGGATCAGACCGGCTTCGACGTCGCGGGCATGTTCATCGACGCGCTCGAGCGCGCGGCGCGCTGAGTCGGCCGACGAACGGAACGCGCGCGGACAGCGCGCCAAACTCACTCTTGCGAGACTGTTAGAATTGACTTCCCGGCGTCCCGGCTTTTGGGGCGCGATTGCGTCTCGAAGTGCGACTGGGCATCTAGGCGCAGGGTCAAGGAAGCCACAAGGCGGTTGTTTTCGCCGAACCGGCATCAACATTAGAGTTGTGTTCCGCGCCGCTCGCGCGTTTTCGAGCGAATTCGGACGTTATCGTCTGATTTTTTCGTCGCTGAATTGTCGCTGAGACAACATCCTGACATGGCTGGCATCCTGATCATCGCGCACGCACCTTTCGCCACGGCGCTTCGTGAGTGCATTGCCCATATCTATGGCGGTCTGCCCGCTCGCATCGGCTGCATCGACGTGATGCCCGACTGCGATCCGGTCGAAGTGCGCGCGTTCGCACGCTCGGAAATTGATCGTCTGAAGGAAGACAACGGCGCAATCGTGCTGACCGACGTCTTCGGTGCGACGCCCGCGAACATCGCCGCGAGCCTGCACGATACCGACGTGCGCGTGCTCGCCGGCTGTAATCTGCCGATGCTGGTGCGCGCCGTCTGCTATCGCGCGACGCCGCTCGACACGCTCACCGAAAAGATTCTGCAAGGCGGCTCGAAGGGTATCCAGGAACTGGATTCGTCCACGCCGCTCAATCCCTGCGCCCTCGCGACGAAGGCCGCCGGCTCGCCCGATCCGGCCTGCTCGGCAAGCGCCGATCTCGTCAGCGCCAAAGCCGCCAGCCACTGACGCCGCTCAATTCATCCATCTAGCGCTTCGGAGCATCATGCTGCAACAAGAAACAACGATCGTGAACAAGCTGGGGCTCCACGCACGCGCTTCGGCCAAGCTCACACAACTGGCGGGCAATTTCCAATGCGAAATCTGGATGAGCCGCAACGGCCGCCGGATCAACGCGAAAAGCATCATGGGCGTGATGATGCTGGCGGCGGGCATCGGCAGCACGGTGACGATCGAAACCGAAGGCGCCGACGAAGCCGAAGCAATGCAGGCGATCCTCGCCCTGATCGCCGACAAATTCGGGGAAGGGCAGTAAGCGCGCCTGCGCCGTGTCCAACCCATGAAAAGCCGCGCACCGACGCGGCTTTTTCGTGTCCACGCCACGCCTTCGCGTAATGCCTTGCAACTGTTTCGGCCCTGACGCCACCGTGTGTTCAGGGCTTTGTCGGCGCAATCGAACTTATAATGGACGCGCGGTTTGCGCCCGCCGAGGGGGCTCCCGGCAGACCGTCACAATCAAGAACTAGAGGAGGTGCGCGTGTCTTTCACGCTGCATGGCATTCCCGTTTCGCGCGGCATCGCCATTGGGCGCGCGTATCTGATCGCGCCGGCGGCGCTCGACGTGGACCATTATCTGATCGATCCCGATCAGATCGACGCGGAAATCGCACGATTCCACGCGGCGCAGGCGGGCGTCCTCGCCGAACTCGAAGCGCTGCGCGAAGACCTTTCCGCCGATGCGCCCAGCGAAATGGGCGCGTTCATCAACGTCCATACGATGATCCTGAACGACGCCATGCTCGTGCAGGAAACCATCGATCTGATTCGCACCCGGCGCTACAACGTCGAATGGGCGCTGACCGAGCAGCTCGAGATTCTCGGCGGCTATTTCGATGAAATCGAAGACGAATACCTGCGCGAACGCAAGGCGGACGTCGAGCAGGTCGTCGAACGTCTTTTGAAGGCGCTCGCGGGCGCGCCGACGGCGGCGTCGCTCGTCGTGCATACGGCGGCGAGCAACGGGCATAACGAGATGATCGTCGTCGCGCACGATATCGCGCCGGCCGACATGCTCCAGTTCAAGACGCAGGCGTTCAAGGGCTTCGTGACCGACCTCGGCGGCCGCACGTCGCATACGGCGATCGTCGCGCGCAGTCTCGGCATTCCGGCGTCCGTCGGCGTGCAGCAGGCGAGCGCGCTGATCCGCCAGAACGATCTGATCATCGTCGATGGCGACCATGGCATCGTGATCGTCGATCCGGCGCCGATCGTCCTCGAAGAGTATTCGTATCGGCAAAGCGAAAAGCTGCTGGAACAGCGCAAGCTCCAGCGCCTGAAGTTTTCGCCGACGCAGACGCTCTGCGGCACGAAGATCGAACTGTGCGCGAACATCGAATTGCCGGACGACGCGCAAGTCGCGGTCGAAGCGGGCGCGATGGGCGTCGGCCTCTTCCGTACCGAATTCCTCTTCATGAACCACAAGGATCAACTGCCGGAGGAAGAGGAGCAGTTCGAGGCGTACAAGCGCGCGGTCGAACTGATGAACGGCAAGCCGGTGACGATCCGCACGATCGACGTCGGCGCGGACAAGCCGCTCGATTCGATGGGCGGCGGCGACGGCTACGAAACCGCGCCGAATCCTGCGCTGGGCTTGCGCGCGATCCGCTGGAGCCTGTCCGAGCCGCAGATGTTCATCACGCAGTTGCGCGCAATTTTGCGGGCGTCGGCCTTCGGTCCGGCCAAGATCCTGATTCCGATGCTCGCGCACGCGCAGGAAATCGATCAGACGCTCGATCTGATCCGCGAGGCGAAGCGCCAGCTCGACGAAGAAGGCGTCGCGTACGACCGCCAGGTCCAGGTCGGCGCGATGATCGAGATTCCGGCGGCGGCCATCGCAGTGCGGCTGTTTCTGAGCCGGCTGGATTTCCTCTCGATCGGCACCAACGACCTGATCCAGTACACGCTCGCGATCGACCGCGCCGATAACAGCGTCGCGCATCTGTACGATCCGCTGCATCCGGCGGTGCTGAACCTGATCGCGTTCACGTTGCGCGAGGCGAAGCGCGCGGGCGTGCCGGTGTCGGTGTGCGGGGAAATGGCGGGCGATCCCGCGGTCACGCGTCTCTTGCTCGGGCTCGGGCTCACCGAATTCTCGATGCATCCAAGCCAGTTGCTGATCGTGAAGCAGGAGATCCTGCGCTCGAATCTGAAGGCGCTCGAAAAGCCGGTCGCGGATGTGCTCGCGGCCTACGAGCCCGCGGAGTTGCAGGCTGCGCTCGCGGCGTTGCAGAAGGTCTAGGCCAGACCGCGATCCGCGATCAGCCGATTCACCTGAGCGATGACCTGCTCGGGTGAGATCGCCGAAGTGCATTGAAAGCGGCCGGACTTGTCGCGCCGGCGCGGACACCACTGAAAATCGCGCGTGTCGAAGTCGCAAGTCGTGTCGTTGAAGCAACTGTTGCAGGCGTGGAAATTGATGACGCGATACGGCGTGCGGAACTCCGTGTGCGGGTGAGTGAAGCCGCTGATCATCACGACGGGCGTGGCCGCCGCCCATGCGAGCCACGACAGTCCGCTGCTCAGTCCCACGAAGAAATCCGCGTGCCGCAGCAGTGCCGCGCGCTCGAGAAGCGGACGATCGCCGGTAAAGTCCTCGCATCCTTCGGGCATCGTGTTGATGGCGCCATCGACGCTGTATTCGCGATGCTGGTCGATGCACAACACGCGGTATCCGCGCGACTTCAGATGAGCGATCAAGGTTGGCCAGCCGCGCGGGTTGTTCCAGTACTTGCACTGTGCCGTCGATTGCGTCGCGACGCAGACGTAGCGTTCGGCCACGGGCCGCGTCGAATCCGCGATCACGATGTGGGGCCGGCGTTCCTCGCACGGCACGCCGAGCAGATAAGACGCGGCGTCCTGCAGGCTGCTTACGCGCGGATCGGTGGGCTGGTGATCGCGATCCGAGTACGGCGAGAAAAAACCAAGGTGGTAGGTCGCGTAGAACGACTCATCGAGCGAATCGGCGGTGTCGGGCGACACGAAGCGCATCGCGGGATAACCTTCCGCGAATAGCGTCTGCAGATGCACCGGCAGCACGACGTGAACATGGCATTGATGCGCGAGCCGGAACGCTTCCACGGCGGGCATCCACGCGAGCGTATCTCCGAGCGCGGTGCCGGACGGATGAAGCAAGACGTTGCGGCCGCGCGCGTCGTAAGCGTGTTCAAACACGAGTCGCTCGCCGTCGAACACTTGCAACTCGAAGCGCACGAAATATTTGCGCCGGCTCGCGACGACTCGATTTGCTTCGACCGGCTCGTCGAAGATGAGGCTGAAGGTGTCCAGATCGACCATTCGGACCCGCCAGCCATCGACGGGAACCTGCACCCGGCAACCGTAATTGAAATCGTAAAGGATGCCTTCCGGCCCGGCGATGTGCGGAAGCGACGGCCGCGCAAACGCGCTTCGCGTGAGTCCACGTTGCGCGCTCGCCGGCGAAGTGATGGTGCTCAAAGAACGATCCGCCCTGCGATTGAAGAATCGACGAGCTTAAGCGGACCGGCCGGCCGACGGTGTAAGACGCGACCGAATTAGCGCGCCGCTTCGTGGTTTCCGGTGTTTGCGCAGACCGGGCAATCCGGCTGCCGCGCGATTCGCATCGTGTTCCATTCCATGCGCAGCGAATCGAGCATCATCAGCCGGCCCGCGAGCGTCGTGCCGAAGCCGCCGATCACGCGCAACGCTTCCGCCGCCTGCATCGCGCCGATGATGCCGACCGTCGGCGCGAACACGCCCATCGTCGAACACGCGACTTCGTCGAACGGCTGATCCGGCGGAAACACGCACGCGTAGCAGGGCGAATCGGGCGCGCGCAGGTCAAAGGTGCTGATTTGTCCGTCGAAGCGCAGCGCCGCGCCCGACACGAGCGGCACGCCATGCGCGACACACGCCGTGTTGATCGCGTGGCGCGTCGCGAAGTTGTCGCTGCAATCGAGCACCACGGTGGCTTGCGGCACGTTCACGTCGAGCCAGGTCTTGTCCGCACGCGCGTTGACCGCGATCACGTCGATGTCCGGATTCAGCGCG
The DNA here is from genome assembly GCF_001544835.2 of Caballeronia fortuita. Lineage (GTDB taxonomy): Bacteria > Pseudomonadota > Gammaproteobacteria > Burkholderiales > Burkholderiaceae > Caballeronia > Caballeronia fortuita. The sequence continues at coordinate 573,464 of NZ_FCNX02000001.1, forward strand.
TTCAGCGTCTCGCGCGCCGATTCCACCTTGGGCGTGCCGACCGACCGCGTCGTATGCACGATCTGCCGCTGCAAGTTCGTGAGATCGACGCTATCGGCATCGACAAGCGTGATCTTTCCGACGCCCGCGGCCGCGAGATAAATCGCCGCGGGCGCGCCGAGCCCACCGGCGCCAATGATGATCGCGTGCGCATCGAGAAAGCGCTGCTGCGCTTCGATGCCGATTTCATCGACGAGAATATGGCGGGAATAGCGAAGGAGTTGGTCGTCGTTCATCGCGGAAAGAATCGGCTTGCTCGAACGAAGCATTCTAAGCGCGCGAAAGAGAAAAGGCTTCGCAGCATTGCGCTGCGAAGCCTTTGCAGGACTGCGGAAGCGTTACTTCGACTGCTGCGCGGTCGGCGACGAAGCCGGTTGCGCACCCGATGCCGGCGCGGAACCCGGCGTGGCCGGCAGCGCAGGCGTCGCGACGACCGGAGCGGATGCCGAACGCGCCGGCTTGTTCTGCGCGAGCTTGCGTTCGCTGTACGACTTCGACTCGACGACCTGCTTGCCTTCGAGCTTGTTCAGCCCTTGTTGCAGCATGAAGTCGTCGGAGCTGCCGAACTCGACCGGCTTGCGCTCGCGGTCCTTGCGGCGCTGCTCGGGCGTCTTCTTGTCGTTCTGCTCTTCGAGAATGCGCAGTTGTTCCAGACGATCTGCTTCGCGCTGCTCCTGTTCCTTCTTCTCGTTCGGATCTTGCGTGTTCGCGAGGTGATTCGAGTAATCGACTTCGCGCGTGACGAGCGCGTCGTCCGGATCGCCGTCCGCGTACTGATCGACCGGAACGTCGGGGCGCACGCCCTGGTTCTGGATCGACTTGCCGCTCGGCGTGTAGTAGTAGGCCGTGGTGAGGCGCAGGGCGCTGTCGGCGGTCATCGGACGGACGGTCTGCACCGAGCCCTTGCCGAACGTCGTCTTGCCGACGATCAGCGCGCGATGATGATCCTGCAGCGCACCCGCGACGATTTCCGATGCCGACGCCGAGTAAGCGTTCGTCAGCACGACCATCGGCACCTTCTTGAAGATCTCCGGCACGTTCTTCAACGGGTCGGTATCGAAGGACGGCAGACGATAGTTGTCATAGGTGTCGCGGAACGTCTGCTTCGCATCCGCGATCTGGCCATTGGTCGACACGACCACCGCGTTATCCGGCAGGAACGCGCCCGCGACGCCGACCGCGCTCTGCAGCAGGCCGCCGCCGTTGTTGCGCAGATCGAGCACGAGGCCCTTCAGGTTCGGCTGTTGGCGCGCGAGATCCTGCAGCTTCGCGGCGAGATCCGGCACCGTACGCTCCTGGAAGCTCGTGATGCGGATATAGCCGTAGCCCGGCTCCGGCACCTTCATCTTCACGGACTGTACGCGGATCACGGCGCGCGTGACGGTCAGCGGGAACGTGCGGTCGTCGCTCTTGCGGAAGATCGTGAGCGTGACCTTCGTGCCCGGCTCGCCGCGCATCTGCTTCACGGCTTTGTCCAGCGTCATGCCGCGCACCGGCTTGTCGTTGATGCGCGTGATGAGGTCGCCGGGACGGATGCCGGCGCGGAACGCGGGCGTATCTTCAATGGGCGAAATGACCTTGATGAGCCCGTCTTCCGAAGAAATCTCGATGCCAAGGCCCGCAAAACGGCCCTTGGTCTGTTCCTGGAGTTCTTCGTAGTCGGTCTTGTCGAGGTAGGAGGAGTGCGGGTCGAGGCTCGACACCATGCCCTTGATCGCGGCGGTGAGGAGCTTTTTATCGTCGACCGGTTCGACGTATTCGTGCTTGATCTGACCGAAAACTTCGGCGAAAAGCCGCAATTGTTCGAGCGGTAGAGGCGACGAAGCGGCTTGCTGTGCGGATGCGGAAATCTGCAGGGTTGCGAGTGCGCCGGCAGCAACGCCGACGGCGACCAGGCTGAAGTTTTTCAGGTTCTTTCGCATAAAGGGTGCGGTCGGAATCGGATGGGCTGCATCGTAGGTGACGGGCCAGTATACCCGCTCGCCTTGATTGACGACTTAAACGCAACTTAAATGCCTGATGCATTCATCCCGCGAAGCGATCGCTTGCGCACGTTGAGAAACGATCCTGTCGATGCCGCTCGCGCCGCGTCAGCCGCGCGCCATGAATGCAGCGAGGGCGCCCGTGACGGCGCCCTCGCTAACTAAAACGACTGCCTGAGAGCCGCAATCAGCCCGCTTTACCCTGCTTGGCGACAGCGGCCTGCGCCGCCGCGATGGCGTCCGGGTCGCCCAGATAGTAGTGCTTGATGGGCTTGAGATTCTCGTCGAGTTCATACACGAGCGGCACGCCGTTCGGAATGTTCAGCCCGACGATGTCTTGATCCGAAATATTGTCGAGATACTTCACGAGCGCGCGGATCGAGTTGCCATGCGCCGAAATCACGACCTGCTTGCCCGACTTGATGGCCGGCGCGATCGACTCGTTCCACATCGGCAGCACGCGCGCGACGGTGTCTTTCAGGCATTCGGTGAGCGGCAACTGCTCGCGCGGCACTTTCGCGTAGCGCGGATCGTTGTACGACGCGCGCTCGTCGCCCGGTTCGAGCGCGGGCGGCGGCGTGTCGTAGCTGCGGCGCCAGACGAGAACCTGTTCGTCGCCGTACTTCTTCGCCGTCTCGGCCTTGTTCAGCCCCGCGAGCGCGCCGTAGTGGCGCTCGTTCAGGCGCCACGAATGCACGACCGGGATGTACATCTGGTCCATCTCGTCCTGCACGTGCCAGAGCGTGCGGATCGCGCGCTTCAGGACCGACGTGTAGGCGATGTCGAACTGGTAGCCGGCTTCCTTCAGCAGCACGCCGGCCTGGCGCGCTTCGCGGTTGCCTTGCTCGGTCAGGTCGACGTCGACCCAGCCGGTGAACCGGTTTTCCTTGTTCCACGTCGATTCGCCGTGGCGGATGAGCACTAGCTTGTACATGATTTCGGTCGGTCAGTTGAGAAAGCGGGTGCGCCGATCGCACCCCGACATGCTGCACGAGCGGGCGGGATGTCGCCATCGGCCGGACGGCATAGGCCATCGCGGGAAACGGTTATTTTATAATGCCGCGATTGCTCCTATTTCCCTTTCGTCCTTTCCTACTAAATTTCGGCGGCCCTCGACGTGAAGTTTTTCACTGATTACACGAATATCGCACTCATTGTCATCGCGCTCGTTTCCGGCGCGCTGCTCCTGTGGCCGGCCATTTCGCGGCGCGGGCGCGGCGGCATCTCCGCCGCGGAAGCCACCACGCTCATCAACCGGCGCAACGCCGTGGTCGTCGATCTGCGGCCGGCGGCGGAGTTCGCAAAGGGACATCTGCCGTCGGCACGAAATGTCGAATCGACAGAGCTTCAAGCAAAAATCGGCCAGATCGCGAAGAATAAGAGCAATCCGGTCGTGCTCGTTTGCCAAACCGGTCAAGAATCGCAGCGTGCGAGCCGCACCGTGTCCGAGGCGGGTTACGCCGAGGTCCACGTTTTGCAAGGCGGAGTAGACGCCTGGCAAAAAGCCGGCATGCCGGTGGTGAAACAAGGAGCAGTCAAGTGAAGAAAGTCGTGATGTACAGCACGGTCGTGTGCCCGTATTGCCAGATGGCCGAACGTCTTTTGAAGTCGCGCGGGGTCGAATCGATCGAGAAGATCCTGATCGACCGCGAGCCGGGCCGGCGCGAGGAAATGATGACGCGCACCGGACGGCGCACCGTGCCGCAGGTTTATATCGGCGAAACGCACGTTGGCGGTTACGACGACCTGTCCGCGCTCGACCGCAAGGGCGGCCTCGTGCCGCTGCTCGAATCGGCCTGACTTATACTCGCGGCGCGCAAATCACTTGTAACGCGCGCGCCGCATACGAATCACCTTGGAAATCATTATGTCCGACGAGAACAATCAGCCGTTTTTCAACATCCAGCGCATCTACCTGAAGGACATGTCGCTCGAGCAGCCGAATTCGCCGGCCATCTTTCTCGAGCAGGACATGCCGGCAGTCGAAGTCGAAGTCGACGTGAAGGCCGACCGCCTTGCTGAAACCGTCTTCGAAGTGCTGGTCACGGGCACCGTCACCGCGAAGGTCGCCGACAAGGTCGCGTTCCTGATCGAAGCGAAGCAGGCAGGTATCTTCGATATCCGCAATATTCCGGGCGAGCAGATCGATCCGCTCGTCGGCATTGCGTGCCCGACCATCCTGTTCCCGTACTTGCGCTCGAATATCGCCGACGCGATCACGCGCGCCGGTTTCCCGCCGATCCACCTCGCGGAAATCAACTTCCAGGCGCTGTACGAGCAGCGTATCGCCCAGATCGCGAGCGCCCAGGAAGGCGCGGCGAACGGCGCGACGCACTGACTCCGTCTGCCGGACCGGAGCCGAGCATGAAAGTAGCCGTCCTCGGCGCCGGCGCGTGGGGCACCGCACTTGCGGGCCATCTCGCGACCCGGCACGACACGAAACTCTGGGCGCGCGACGCCGCGCTCATCGAATCTCTTTCCCGCACGCACGAAAACACGCGCTATCTCCCGGGCGTGGCGTTGCCGCACGCGCTCGTATTCGAGGCGGATTTCGCGGCGGCGCTCGCGCACGCAGCGGCGGACGATGCGCTGTGTGTCGTCGCGACGCCGGTCGCCGGTTTGCGCGCGCTGTGCGGTGCAATGCGTCGGTCCGGTGTCGTGCCGGCGCATATCGTGTGGCTGTGCAAAGGCTTCGAGGCGGATACGCAGTGTCTGCCCAATGAAGTCGTCGCGGCCGAATTGCCCGCGCATCGCAGCAACGGCACGTTGTCCGGCCCGAGTTTCGCGCGCGAAGTGGGGCAAGGATTGCCGGTCGCGCTGACGGTCGCAAGCGCATCGGCGGAACTGGGCGCGCGCACGGTCGCCGCGTTCCATCACGGCGCGATGCGCATCTATACCGGCGATGACGTCATCGGCGTCGAAGTGGGCGGCGCGGTGAAGAACGTGCTCGCGATCGCAACAGGCATCTCCGACGGACTCGGCCTCGGCCTGAACGCGCGCGCGGCGCTCATCACGCGCGGTCTCGCGGAAATGTCGCGGCTGGGCGTCGCGCTGGGCGGCCGCGCGGAAACCTTCACGGGTCTCACCGGACTTGGCGATCTCATCCTCACCGCGACGGGCGATCTGTCGCGCAATCGCACTGTCGGCATGCAGCTCGCGAGCGGACGTACGCTCGACGAGATTCTCGCGGCGCTCGGCCATGTCGCGGAAGGCGTGCGATGCGCGCGCGCCGTGCTCGGGCTCGCGCAATCGCGTGGCATCGACATGCCGATCACGCAGGCGGTATGCCGCGTGCTCTTCGATAACATCACGCCGCGCGATGCCGTGCAGGCGCTTCTTAGCCGGGACGCGAAGGCAGAGTAATCGGAGACGTTGCGATGGCCAGACTCGAGGCGCTGAAAGCCGATATCACCACGCTCGAAGTCGACGCCATCGTCAACGCGGCGAACAAGTCGCTGCTCGGCGGCGGCGGCGTCGACGGCGCGATTCATCGCAAGGCGGGCAAAGGCCTGTTGCGCGAGTGCGAGACGCTCGGCGGCTGCGAAACCGGCGACGCGAAAATCACAGGCGGTCATGATCTTCCCGCCAGGCACGTGATCCATGCGGTCGGGCCGCGCTGGAGCGGCGGCAAGAAGAACGAGCCCGAACTGCTCGCGAACTGCTATCGGCGCTCGCTCCAGCTCGCTCACGAAGCGGGCTGCGCCTCGATCGCGTTTCCCGCGATCAGTTGCGGCATCTATCACTTTCCGCCCGAACAAGCGGTGAAGATCGCGGTGCGCACCGTCATCGATACCTTGCCTTCCACGCCTTCGGTGCAGCACGTCGTATTTGCATGCTTTCAGGACGACATGCTCGCGCTCTACCGCGCCGAACTCGACGCGGCAAACGCTTAAGCGCCACCTTCGAAGCCCGCCTGACGCCACGCCTCGAAGGTCACGATGGCCACCGTATTCGAAAGATTCAGACTGCGATTGCCCGGCCGCATCGGCAGTCGCACGCGCTGTTGCGTCGCAAATCGCTCGAGCAGACCGGGCGCGAGGCCGCGCGTCTCGGCGCCGAACACGAACCAGTCGCCGGATCTGAACGCGTGATCGAAGAACGGCGTCGAGCCGCGCGTCGTGAATGCGAACATGCGCGTCATGTCGGGCGTCTCCTTCGCGATGAAGGCGTCCCAGCCCGGGTGCACGTTCATTTCGGCGTACTCGTGATAGTCGAGACCGGCGCGGCGCATCTTCGCGTCGTCGAGCGGAAAACCGAGCGGCTCGATCAGATGCAGGCGCGCGCCCGTGTTCGCGCACAGGCGGATGACGTTGCCGGTGTTCGGCGGAATTTCGGGCTCGACGAGTACGACGTTGAACATGGATTGCTTCTGGATAAGGTGGTTAATCTTGCGGCGTGCGCAGCGCGACGAAGTTGCTCACGCGCCGCGCGCCTGAGCACTTGAGCGTGCGCGCGAGTGCATCGAGCGTGGCGCCGGAGGTCATCACATCGTCGATGACGCCGACGTGCAAGCCCCGCACATCGCCCGACACGGCGAACGCATCCGCGACGTTGCGGCGGCGCGTCTCCTGATCGAGCCGCGATTGCGCCGACGTATGCCGCACACGCGCGACGATCGACGCATCGCTGCGCACACGCATCATGCGCGCAAGCGGACGCGCGATGGCCCACGCCTGGTTATAGCCGCGTGAGACAAGCCGCGCGCGCGAAAGCGGCATCGGCACGATCACGTCCGGCACGGGCAAGCCGCTGTCCTCGAAAAGCGCATGCAGATGGCGCGCGAACAGTTCGCCCACGGCGAGCCGCGCGCGGAACTTCAGTTCGACGGCGAGCGTGTCGAGCGGCGCGCGATAGTCGGCGAGCGCGAGCGTATCGTTGAACGCGGGCGGCGCTTCGAGGCACGTGGCGCAGTGCGCGCGTACATCCTCGCGCGGGCGTCGCATCGTCGATGCCGCGAGCGGCAGCGCGCACGTCGCGCAGCGCATACGCGGCTCGTTCCAGTACTGCGCGTCGCAACCATCGCATAAAAGTTCTTGCGACAAATTGCCGCATAACGCGCACTGGCTCGGAAACGCGTGAGCCACCAGCCGTACCGCCGCCGACGCGATTCCGCGAACGCGCGCTGCGATGGGCGTCTGGAATGGAAGGTGGATGCTGTCGGCTTTCATGACTGCTGGATCGGAAAAATCGCGGCTCGCTGCGCTAAACACGCGCATTCGTTGCGCCTTACGAAGGCTTTATGCCTCGTATCAGCACTTCGCATGGGTTGTATTCGAGACGACCGAGTATACTTCGCACTCTCCGCAAAAAGATCGCCATGTCCCCGACATCCCCTGAAACTAGCCGTCCGGCCTATGATTCGCGCCGTTTGCGCGCGATCTTCGATGGCCGCGCCGCCGCCTTCGACGAGGTCGCGTTCCTGCCGCGCGAGATCGCGGAGCGCATGCGCGAGCGGCTCGAATACATCAAGGTCGCGCCGATGCGCATCCTCGATGCGGCATGCGGCGCCGGGGCCGATCTGGGTGGATTGCGGGAGCGATTCGCGGAGGCGTCGGTAACCGGCGTCGATATCTCGTCGGCGATGCTCGCGCGCGCAAGCGCCGCCGAAGCAGCGGACGCCGAGAGCAGCGCGGGCTGGCGCCGCTTTCTTCCGACGACCCTCGCCAAGGCGTTCGGCGCGCGCGGCCCGCAACTCGCGCAAGCGGATTTTTCCGCGCTGCCCTTTGCTTCGGGCGCGTTCGAATTGTTGTGGTCGAATCTCGCGCTGCACTGGCACGCGCGGCCTGACCTCGTTTTCCCCGAATGGCAGCGTGTGCTGAAGGTGAACGGCCTGCTGATGTTCAGCACGTTCGGCCCGGACACGCTGCGCGAACTGCGCGCCGCGTATCGCGAAGCGGAGCGCACGCTCGGGCTCGCGTCCGCGCCGCATACGATCGATTTCGTCGACATGCACGATCTCGGCGACATGCTCGTCGAGAGCGGCTTTGAAATTCCGGTGATGGACCAGGAAGTCCTGACCATCACTTATAAGTCACCCGAATCGCTGTTCGCCGACGTAGCGCGCTGGGGCGCTTATCCGTTCGAACGCCGATTCGACGCAGGCCGCGCGGATGCGAAGGCGCTGCGCGGCGCGGTGCATAGGGCGCTGGACGCGCTGCGCCGCGACGACGGCACGATCCCGCTCACGTTCGAAGTCATTTACGGTCACGCGTGGAAGGCGGTGCCGCGCACGACGGCAGACGGGCACGGGATCGTGCGTCTGGAAGATATCGGACGAGGCTCGAAACCGAGACGATGAATCGGTAAAGAGCGCCGTTGTTATGTCTGAGATTTGCGTGGAAAAAGCGGTCAAAAAGGTGCGTCAAAAGGGCGCAGAAGCTTGTCGCGCTTGGCTTTGCGAGGTTACGACCCTTGCTTGTGGATGCCACTTAAGACGCCTATAATGCGTCAGTTTGTCGCCCGGACGGACACAAATTTGGGCGAAATCCGAGCAAATGTATGTGATTGCGTGCGGATTGATGGAGGCAGCGATGCAGGCCAGCCAGATGCTGACGGAGTCCGAGCCGGTCATCAAGGACTGGCTGATGAAGCGAAACTGCTCGGTCTCGCCGCGTCAGTTCGTGGGCTTTTATGTGTCGCTTGCGCTGTTTTCGCTGGCTATTTCAACGCTGCTGTTCCTGAACGGCGCCTGGCTGGTGCTGCCGTTCACCGGAGTCGAATTGACGGTCGTGGGTGTCGCGTTCGTGATTTACGCGCGTCACGCGGTCGACTACGAACGAATCCGGCTGTATCAAAACCGGTTGTTGATCGAACAGATGAACGCCGAAGAACTGACGCAGTTCGAGTTCAACCCGCGCTGGGTGCGGGTCGAAGCGGGCGCGACGCCGAGAGAGCCGCTCACGATCGTTTCGCGCGGTCAATCGGTGAAAATCGGACAACACCTTGCACAGCATCGTCGCAAACAATTTGCTGCCGAGTTGCAGGCGTCGCTGAGACGCCTTTGAGAGGAGCCGGCAGGCGCGCGATGCCCACGGGGGTCGAGGGTTTGAATGGAAAATTTGGGTAAGGATGCTATGAAAACAATCAAGCGAGCCCTCTCGGGCGTGCTGGCGGCGGGCGCACTGCTCTCCGCGGGCGCGGCCCTGGCGGTCGAAAACAGTCCAGGCGGTCCTGCGGTCAACGAGATCAACTTTCAGCAGCCTGTGACGAAGATCGCCGAGGAGCTCTACGGCCTCCATATCTTCATGCTCATCATCTGCACCGTCATCTTCATCGGCGTGTTCGGCGTGATGTTCTATTCGATGTTCATGCATCGCAAGTCGAAAGGCTTCAAGCCGGCCAATTTCCACGAAAGCACCACCGTCGAAATCATCTGGACGATCGCGCCGTTCATCATCGTCATTTTGATGGCGCTGCCGGCCACGAAGGCCGTCGTCGCGATGAAGGACACGTCCAACGCCGACCTCACCGTGAAGGTCACCGGCTATCAGTGGAAGTGGGGCTACGATTACGTGAAGGGTCCGGGCGAAGGCATCAGCTTCCTCTCGACGCTCTCCACGCCGCGCAGCGAAGTGAACGGCCAGAAGCCGATCTCCACGCTGTATCTGCAGGAAGTCGACAACCCGCTCGTCGTGCCGGTCGACAAGAAGATCCGTGTGATCACGACGGCGAACGACGTCGTGCACTCGTGGTACGTCCCGGCGTTCGGCGTGAAGCAGGATGCGATTCCGGGCTTCGTGCGCGACACCTGGTTCAAGGCCGAGAAGGTCGGCACGTATCGCGGCTTCTGTACCGAACTGTGCGGCAAGGAGCACGCGTACATGCCGGTGGTCGTCGAAGTGCTGTCGGCCGACGACTACGCGAAGTGGGTCGATGCGCAAAAGAAGAAGATGGCCGCAGGCCAGGACGATCCGCTCAAGACGTACACGAAAGACGAGCTGATGGCGCGCGGCCAGCAGGTCTATACGTCGAACTGCGCGGTCTGCCACCAGCCGACCGGCAAGGGCGCGGGCCAGTTCCCGGCGCTCGACGGCTCGAAGATCGCGAACGGCTCGATCGCCGAGCATCTGAATATCGTGCTGCACGGCAAGGGCGCGATGCCGCCGTGGCAAGGCGTCCTGAACGACGTCGAGATCGCGTCGGTCGTCACGTTCGAGCGCAATAGCTGGAGCAACCACACCGGCGATCTGCTGCAGCCGAAGCAAGTCATCGACGCCAAGGCGGGCAAGATGCCCGAAGGCGGCGGCAATGCGGCGGCAGCATCGGCGCCGGAAGCGGCGAGCGCCGCGCCCGCGGCGGCCGAAGCGAGCGCGCCGGCGGCATCGTCGGGTGCGGAGGCGTCGCAAGCAGCCGGTCTGCCCGCCAGCATCTATTTCGAGACGGGCAAGGACACGCTGCCCGCCGATGCGAAAAGCGCGGTGGACGCCGCCGCCGCCTACGCGAAGGCGCATCCGGACGCGAAGATCGCGTTGTCGGGGTTCACCGACGCCACCGGCGGCGCCGATCTGAACGCCGACCTCGCCAAGCGCCGCGCACAAGCCGTGCGCGACGCGCTGAAGGCAGCGGGCGTGTCGGAAGAGCGCATCGTGTTGAAGAAACCGGAAACCATCACGGGCGGCGCCGATAACAAGGAAGCCCGTCGCGTGGAAATCAGTCCGGCTGCTTGACGTGCCGAGCGTGGCGCTTTCCTTCGCCGGACGGCAACGGAAAGTCCCACGCGTCATTGCCAAGTGCCCCGAGTATTCGCTTTAGGAGATGATTGTCATGTCTAGCATCGGACACGATGTAGGCGCAGGTCACGACCACGCGCACGATGACCATGCGCACGAGCTGCCGCATGGCTGGCGCCGGTGGCTTTTCGCCACCAACCACAAGGACATCGGTACGCTGTACCTGTTGTTCTCCTTCATCATGTTCCTCTCCGGAGGCGTGATGGCGCTCGGCATCCGTGCCGAGCTGTTCGAGCCGGGCCTGCAGATCATGCGTCCCGAGTTCTTCAATCAGCTGACCACCATGCACGGCCTCATCATGGTGTTCGGCGCGATCATGCCGGCGTTCGTCGGTTTCGCGAACTGGATGGTGCCGCTGCAGATCGGCGCATCGGACATGGCGTTCGCGCGCATGAACAACTTCAGCTTCTGGCTGCTGCCGGCCGCGGCCGTGCTGCTCGTCGGCTCGTTCTTCGTGCCGGGCGGCGCAACCGCCGCGGGCTGGACGCTCTACGCGCCGCTTTCGACGCAGATGGGCCCGGGCATGGACTTCGCGATTTTCGCGGTTCACATCATGGGCGCGTCGTCGATCATGGGCGGGATCAACATCGTCGTGACGATCCTGAACATGCGCGCGCCGGGCATGACGCTCATGAAGATGCCGATGTTCGCGTGGACGTGGCTCATCACCGCGTATCTGCTGATCGCCGTGATGCCGGTTCTGGCGGGCGCGATCACGATGGTGCTGTTCGACCGTCACTTCGGCACGTCGTTCTTCAACGCGGCGGGCGGCGGCGATCCGGTGATGTACCAGCACATCTTCTGGTTCTTCGGTCACCCCGAGGTGTACATCATGATCTTGCCGGCGTTCGGGATCGTGTCGCAGGTGATTCCGGCGTTCTCGCGCAAGCCGCTCTTCGGCTATAGCTCGATGGTGTACGCGACCGCATCGATCGCGATCCTGTCGTTCATGGTGTGGGCGCACCACATGTTCGCGACCGGCATGCCGGTGACGGGCCAGCTCTTCTTCATGTACGCGACGATGCTGATCGCGGTCCCGACGGGCGTGAAGGTGTTCAACTGGGTCGCGACGATGTGGCGCGGCGCATTGACCTTCGAAACCCCGATGCTCTTCGCGATCGGCTTCCTGTTCGTGTTCACGATGGGCGGCTTCACGGGCCTGATCCTGTCGATGGCGCCGCTCGATATCCAGATGCACGGCACCTACTACGTGGTGGCGCACTTCCACTACGTGCTGGTGGCGGGGTCGCTGTTCGCGCTGTTCGCGGGCTGGTACTACTGGGCGCCGAAGTGGACCGGCTGGATGTACAACGAAATGCGCGGGAAGATTCACTTCTGGGCGTCGATGATTTTCTTCAACATCACGTTCTTCCCGATGCACTTCCTGGGTCTTGCCGGCATGCCGCGCCGTTATGCGGATTACCCGGCGCAGTTCACGGACTTCAACCAGGTCGCGACGATCGGCGCATTCGGCTTCGGCCTCGCGCAGGTGTACTTCCTGTTCGCGGTCGCGCTGCCGACGTATCGCGGCGGCGGCGAGCTCGAAAAGGCGTCCGACAAGCCGTGGGATGGCGCGGAAGGCCTCGAATGGACCGTGCCGAGCCCGGCGCCGTTCCATACGTTTGAAAATCCGCCGACCGTCGAATAAGCGGTTGGTCCGGTTCGCGGGGCCTCGTCGAGAGGCTCCGCGAATGAAAAGTCAGGAAAGCATGGCCCCGAATCCACAAAAAAGACGCACGCCCGAAGAAATACGCGCGGGCAACAAGCGGCTCGGAATCATCATGGTGTTGGTTGCCGCCGTCTTCTTTCTGGGTATCGTCGTGAGGCAATACCTGTTGTCGCGAGGGTAGGAAAGCAACGTGTCCACTCAGCAGGAAAATCCGCATGTCGACCGGTCGTTCAACCGGTCGATGCTGGTCAAGCTCTTCGTCGTCGCCGCGCTGATGTTCGGCTTCGGCTTTGCGCTCGTGCCGATGTATCGCGCGATCTGCCAGATCACCGGCATCAACAATCTCGTGCAGAAGGACGTCGGCGCGCGCGAGGCGAAGAACACGCAGGTGGACATGAGCCGCTCGATCTCGATCGAATTCGATGCGAACGCGCGCGGCCCGCTGAAGTTCAAGCCGGAGCAGAACACGCTCGACATTCACCCCGGCGAAGTGATGACGGTCATGTACGACGTGACCAACGAGCAGAATCGCACGGTGAACGCGCAGGCGATCCCGAGCTATGCGCCGAAGCAGGCCACCGAATACTTCAAGAAGATCGAGTGCTTCTGTTTCACGCAGCAGACGCTCGCACCGAACGAGACCAAGCGCATGCCGGTCGTGTTCGTCGTCGATCCGAAGCTGCCGAAGGACGTGAAGACGATCACGCTGTCGTACACCTTCTTCGAGCTGAACGCGCCGAAGTCGGTGGCGAAAGGTTCGTGACGGCCATGAGCGCGAACACGCCGAACAAGGGTGGTTTCCTCAAGCTCGTGAAGGCGGTTTTCTGGTCGTTCTTCGGCGTGCGGCGCCGGGCCGACCTGGAGAGCGATGCCGCGCAGTTGAATCCGCTGCATCTGATCGCGGCGGGCGTCATCGGCGCGGTGCTGTTCATCGTCGTGTTGCTGCTGGTCGTGCGCGCGGTAGTGGGATAGACGGAACGCCGAGAGCATCGGCGTCAAAAGAAAATTCAAGCAACTGGATCGAAGTGGAGAATCAACAATGAGCGGTCAAAACGAGAGCCCGTACTATTTCGTGCCGCATCCGTCGCGGCATCCGGTGATGGCTGCAACTGGCCTGCTGATCATGCTGGCGTCGCTGGCGTCGTGGGTGAACGGCCATAGCTTCGGGCCGGTCGGCACGTTTATCGGCCTGCTGTTCGTGCTGTTCGTGCTGTGGCACTGGTTCGGCGACGCGATTTCCGAATCCGAAGGCGGCATGTACGGCAAGCGCGTCGATGTGTCGTACCGCTGGAGCATGAGCTGGTTCATCTTCTCCGAGGTGATGTTCTTCGCGGCGTTCTTCGGCGCGCTGTTCTATGCGCGCGCCATCGCGATGCACGAGCTCGGCAGCCTCGACTACAAGCTGATCTGGCCGGACTTCACCGCCGTGTGGCCGAACAACGGTCCCGCCGCGCTCGTGCCGCATTTCCGCGCGATGGTGCCGTGGCCGCTGCCGACCATCAACACGGCGCTGCTGTTGTCCTCCGGCGCGACGCTGACCGTGGCGCACCATGCGCTGCGTGAAGATCATCGCAAGAAGGCGATCATCTGGCTGGCCGCGACGGTTCTGCTCGGTATCATCTTCCTGTTCTGCCAGGGCTACGAGTATTTCCACGCGTACAACGAACTGAACCTGACGCTCAACTCCGGCGTGTATGGCTCGACGTTCTTCCTGCTGACCGGCTTCCACGGTTTCCACGTGTTCCTCGGCGGCACGATGCTCGCTGTCGTGATGGTTCGCCTGATTCGCGGCCACTTCACGGCGGAGCACCATTTCGCGTTCGAAGGCGCCGCGTGGTACTGGCACTTCGTCGACGCCGTGTGGCTGGGTTTGTACGTCGTCGTCTACTGGCTGTAAGGAAGATCGGAGCGGGCGCGCGATGCGCCGTCCGCGAAAAAGGCCGGCGGCAGCGCCGGTCCGAGAGCAAAGAAGCAGTGACCAACACGCCGCCCTCGATGTCTCAAAGGGCGGCGTCGTCGTTTGAAGGGCGATGAGGAGCGTGGCGGCAAGTGCCGCGTTGCGACAATTAGCCCCGTAGGGCAGAACCCGCGCGACGGGTTATCGTCCGATAGGAATGCCCGACGACTGAATCCAGCCCATCCAGTGCGCGAACAGGATAAAGAGGAAGAGCGAGATGGACAGCCCGACGCGCGCGGCAAGCGACCAGACCATGCGCTTGGTCTTGCCCCGGTCGGTCATCATGAAGTAGAGCGCCGAGCCCAGGCTGCCGATGATAAGGATGAACGCGATAGCAACGATGATGTGCATGAAACCAGCCAGCGATTGTGCTCAGGAACCACGGTGAGCAGTATTAATTCGGATCGTCTCATTATCTCACTCGATGCATCGAGCCGTGCAGCGGCCGGCCGGATGCCGGCGCTAAGGCGCGCAGCATGAAGATCCGCTTCTGGCCCGCGCTCCTGATTCTGATCGTCGTCGCGGTGACGGTGCGCCTCGGCTTCTGGCAGCGCGACCGTGCGCATCAGAAGGAGGCGCTCAACGCGCGGATCGTCGCGTTCGAGAATGCGCCTGCGCGCGATGTCGGCGTTGAGCCGATGCCGCTCGCGGCGATCGAATTTCATCGCGTGGCGGCGCGCGGCGAGTTCATGCCGGAGCGCGTCGTGTACCTGGACAATCGTCCGTATAACGACCAGCCAGGCTTTTATGTCGTGATGCCGCTTAAACTCGAGGGTGGCGGCTACGTGCTCGTCAATCGCGGATGGCTGCCGCGCAACATGGCGGACCGCACGGGCATCGAGCCGTATGAGACGCCGAAAGGTGTCGTCGAGGTGAAAGGCATCGCGCGCGCGAATGCGTCGCAGGCGTTCGAACTGGGCAGCGGCGGATCGGCTGCGCACAGGGAGATCCGCCAGAACCTCGACATCAAATCGTACGCGGCCGAAACCGGGCTCGCGTTCCAGCCGTTCGTGATTCAGCAGACGAACGACACCGGCGACAAGCTCGTGCGCGACTGGCCTGCGCCGACGCTGGGCGTCGAACGAAACTACGGCTACATGTTCCAGTGGTGGGGCATGGCGGCGGCGGCCATCGGATTCGGCCTGTATGCCGCGCGCCGCGCCGCAAAGAAGTGCGACGACGTCAACAAAAGCGACGAAGAAGCCGAGCACCACGCCTGACCACCGACGAACCGAGACACGCTTTACCGATGCAATCACAACGTTCCACTGCCACCGCGCAGCGCCCCACGAAGAAAGGCCCCTGGATCAGCGGCCGCTGGATGCTCCTGTTGCTCGCGCTGGTGTGCGCGGCGCCCGTGATCGCGTCGTACCTGATGTACTACGTGTTCAAGCCGGCGGGCGGAACGTCGAGCTACGGCGCGCTGATCGATCCCCAGCGCCCGATTCCGGCGCAACTGGTCGTCACTGACGAAAAAGGGCAGAGCGTGCCGTTCAAGTCGCTCGAAGGCAAATGGCTGATGGTCATCGTCAACGGCAGCGATTGCGACGAGCAATGCGCGACGCGCCTCTACTTCATGCGTCAGGTGCGCGCGCTGCAATCGGGCGAGCGCGAGCGCGTCGTCAACGTCTGGCTGCGCACCGACGACAAACCCGTCTCCGATGTCATCAAGACCGCGTATCCGCAGCCGGACACGCGCATGCTCGTCGCCGACGAAAAGGCGATCGCCGCGTGGCTGCCCGTGAACGACGGCACGAAGCTCACGGATCACATCTTTCTCGTCGACCCGAACGGCAATCTGATGATGCGCTTTCCGAAGAACCCCGATCCGAAGAAGATCAACGCGGATGTGGCGAAGCTTCTGAAGTGGTCGCGGATCGGCTGAGGTAAGCGCATATGTTTCTGCTGCAATTGGGCCTGATCGGTATCTGCATCGCGCTGCTGCCGCTGTCGTACGTATGGGTCAAGGCCGACGACGACAAATTCCGCAAGCTCGTCTGGCTGACGACCTTCCTCACGCTCGATCTCATCATGTTCGGCGGCTTCACGCGTCTGACCGATTCCGGCCTCGGCTGCCCGGACTGGCCCGGCTGCTACGGCACGTCGTCGCCGTTCATCGCGCATGCGCAGATTTCCGCCGCCTATCAGGCGATGCCTACCGGCCCCGTCAGCATGATGAAGGCGTGGATCGAGATGCTGCATCGCTATTTCGCGATGGCGATCGGCGTGCTCATCATCGCGCAAGTGCTCATCGCCTGGACGGCGCGCATCAAGAAGCGTCCGCTGCACGTGTCGCCTTGGTGGCCGACCGGCATTCTGCTGCTGATCCTGCTGCAAGGCGCGTTCGGCGCGTGGACCGTCACGTTGAAGCTGCAGCCGGTGATCGTCACGACGCATCTGCTGCTCGGACTCGCGCTACTCGCCGTACTCGGCTGGCTGGCGGCGCGCATGACGCCGATTCCATCGCCCGACTCGATTCCCGCTGCCGCCTCCGCGCGTTGGATGCCGGCCGCGGCATTCGGCTTGCTGCTGCTCGTCGTGCAGATCGCGCTCGGCGGCTGGGTCAGCACAAACTATGCGGTTCTAGCGTGCACGGACTTTCCACTCTGCAACGGCCAATGGGTTCCGCCGATGAACTTCGAGCATGGCTTCCATCTCTGGCGCGCGCTCGGCATGACCGGCGACGGCGACGTGATCTCGCAGGACGCGCTCGTCGCCATTCACTGGACGCATCGCACGTTCGCGGTCGTCGTCGTGCTGTATCTGCTGTGGCTGGCATCCAGACTGCGACGTTTCGAAGCGCTGCGAAAGCCTTCGAACGGCGTATTGTTGATGATCGTCGTCCAGTTCCTCACGGGCATGTCGAACATCGTGCTGCAGTGGCCGTTGCCGGTCGCGGTGGCGCACAACGGCGGGGCCGCGATCCTGTTGCTGTTACTCGTTATGCTAAACTTTCGAATCTCTTCCAGCCGTCCCGGCCGCGCCGCAGTTCCCGCGCGCGACGTCGTTTCAGCGTGACTCCACATCATGGATAGCACGACACTACATTCCCCTCTCGGTAGCCGCGCATCGCAGTATCTCGCACTGACGAAGCCGCGCGTGACGCAACTCGCCGTGTTCTGCGCCGTCATCGGCATGTTCCTGTCCACCCGCGGCATGGTGCCGTGGGACAAACTGATCGGCGGCGCCGTCGGCATCTGGCTGCTGGCGGGCGCGGCGTTCGCGATCAACTGTCTCGTCGAGCAGAAAGTCGATGCCAAGATGCGCCGCACCGCATGGCGTCCGTCCGCGCGCGGGCAGATCACGCCGGCGCAGATTTTGACGTTTTCGGCGGTGCTCGGCGGCATCGGCATGTGGACGCTCTACACGTTCACCAATCCGCTCACGATGTGGCTCACCATCGCCACGTTCGTCGGCTACGCGGTTATCTATACGCTGCTGCTCAAGCCTTATACGCCGCAGAACATCGTGATCGGCGGCGCATCGGGCGCGATGCCGCCCGCGCTTGGCTGGGCTGCCGTTACGGGCGCCGTGCCCGGCGACGCGTGGATTCTCGTCCTCATCATCTTCGTGTGGACGCCGCCGCATTTCTGGGCGCTCGCGCTGTATCGCCGCAAGGACTATGAGAACGCCGGCCTGCCGATGCTGCCGATCACGCATGGCGAAAAATACACGCTGCTCAACATCTTCCTCTACACGCTCGTGCTGTTCGCGGTCACGCTGATGCCGTATATCTCCGGCATGAGCGGCGTCGTGTATCTGGCGAGCGCGATCGCGCTGGGCGCGGGGTTCATCGGCTATGCGTGGAAGATGTATCGCAATTATTCCGATGCGCTCGCGCGCAAGACCTTCCGCTATTCAATCGTGTATCTGTCGCTGTTGTTCGGCGCGCTGCTCGTCGATCATTACGTCCGCACGGTGATCGGCGCATGACGGCCGTTCTTCGTCGCGTATTCGCGCTGCTGTTCGTGGCGGCGCTGCTTTCGGCGTGCGAGAAGGCGCCGGACTTCAAGAACCTCGATATCACCGGCAACAAGCAGTTCGGCAGCGATTTCTCATTGCCTGACACGCACGGCAAGACGCGCACGCTGGCGGACTTCAAGGGCAAGGCTGTCGTACTGTTCTTCGGCTACACGCATTGCCCGGACGTGTGCCCGACGACGCTCGCCGAACTCTCGCAAGCGATGCAGCAACTCGGCGACAAGTCGAAAGACGTGCAGGTGCTGATGGTCACCGTCGATCCCGCGCGCGACACGCCTGATCTGCTCGGTCAATACGTCGCGGCGTTCAACGGCTCGTATATCGGCTTGCGGCCCGCGAACGATGCGCAACTCGCGCAAGTCGCGAAGGACTTCCGTGTCTACTACGCGAAGTCGCAAGGCAAGACGGCCGACGATTACACGATGGACCACACCGCCGCAAGCTATGTCTTCGACAAGGACGGCAAGCTGCGTCTTTTCGCACGCGACGGGCAGGGCGTCGATCCGTGGGTTCACGACCTGAAGCTGTTGATCGACTGATCGGTTACTCGAACGATCTGCGAAAGTGGCCCGTGCGGCCACTTTTCGTTTCAGCCGTCCAATGACGGTTCTGGCAGGTTCAAACCGGGCGCGAGCCGCGTCGCCTTGAACTCGATTACATCGTAGTGCGCGAGCCCTTGTTGCGCGAACGGATCGTCCGCGATGATCGCGTCGAGGCGGTCACGCTCGATGCCCGACGCCAGGATAATGCCGCCTTCGCGCGGCACTTTCGGCCCCGCGACGACGAACACGCCAGCCGCGAAGTAGCGTTCGAGAAAGATGCGATGCGCCTCCAGGGCGTCGTCGATCTCGGCAAGCGCGCCCGTATAGCGCAGATTGATCACGTACATGATGAGAGTCGCCTCCGGAGTGCGAAAGGTTGTGACGTTCTGTCGCGATTCTATCCGCCCTTGCTGCGCGGGATATTCACATGAGCATTCTGTATTTTCCGTCGCACCAAAGCTGTGCGAACATCCATGACCCGGCTCGAATCGCGGGCCGGTGGCGCAATACGCAATCCCAGCAAGAACGCACCACTGAAACAGGAACACCATGCAGCGCAGAAATTTGCTCAAAGCCATTACCGCCATCGCCGCGTCCGCCGCGATGTTCACGAGCCTCGCCGCTCACGCCGACGACAAGGTGATCAAGGTCGGCACGATCAGCGGTCCCGACGCGCAGATCTGGCAAGTCGTGCAGAAGGTCGCGAAGCGCGAAGGGCTCAACGTCAAGGTCATCGAGTTCAACGACTACGTGCAGCCGAACGCCGCGCTCGACGCCGGCGATCTCGACGCGAACAGCTTCCAGCATCAGCCGTATCTGGACAGCCAGGTGAAGCAGCGCGGCTATAAGATCGTCAACGCCGGGCTGACGTATATCTCGCCGCTCGGCGTGTATTCGAAGAAGCTCAAGTCGCTGAAGGAATTGCCGCAAGGCGCGAAGGTCGCGGTGCCGAACGATCCGTCGAATGAGAATCGCGCGCTGCTGCTGTTGCAATCGCAAGGCGTTATCAAGCTGAAGGCGGGCGCCGGCACGAACGGCAACAGCGCGACCGCGCTCGACGTGGCGGAGAATCCGAAGAAGGTCAAGCTCGTCGAACTGGATGCCGCGCAATTGCCGCGCACACTCGCCGACGTCGATGCCGCTGCCATCAACACGAACTTCGCGCTCGCGGCCGGCCTGCAACCGACCAAGGACGCGATCGCGCTCGAGGACGTGCACAGCCCTTACGCGAACCTCATCGCCGTGCGCGCGAAGGACAAGGATCAGCCGTGGGTGAAGAAGCTGGTCGCGGCTTACCAGTCCGAAGACGTGCGGCAGTTTCTGAAGAGCGAGTTCAAGGGCTCGGTCGTTCCTTCGTTCTGAGCGCGATCTTGCGTGTATCTGCTACGGCGTCCTGACGGACGCCGTTTCTCTTTAGTCGACGATCACCTGCTGCAACGCACGTTGCCAGAGAATGCCGTTCGACCCTTCCTGTACCGGCGTGAAGCCGGTCCGCAGGAAAAGGGCGCAAAGATCTTCCTGAGGTTCGTCGAGACGGCAGACAAGCTGCTCGTAGCGCGCGCCGTACGCGAAATTCGTGCATGCCGCGACGAGGCGCTCGCCGAGTCCGCGCCGCCGCGCGCCCGGTTCGACGAACAACAAGTCGATGCGCGCCCGCGTCTCGGATTCCGCCGCCAGTATGACGGCGCCGACGCGCGTGGCGTTGGGCTGCTCCGCCACCCAGCACGCGATGCGCGGCGTGTTCGCCTGCATCTCCGACAGAAAGTTCGCGACCAGCTGCGATGCGATTGCCTCGTTGGAGAGTTTCGTGCGATCCCACGTACAAAGATGCGCCAGACGCTCGATCATCCAGCCGAAGTCTCCGCCGCGCGGCACGCGCAGCCGGGTTTCGCCATCGGCGCGTGCCGGCGAAAGCAGCCGTTCGACATCGGCCATCGCGGTACATAACTGATCGATCTCGGCGGCGCCCAGCCGCTTGAGCAGCGTGGCGGTTTCGGCCGACACGTGCAGATCGATTTCGTCGACCTGAGCTTTGGCCTCGGGCGTGATGTGCAGCAGATGCGCGCGGCCATCCAGCTCGTTCTTTCGCCGCACCACCAGCCCGAGTTTCTGGAAGTTGTTGATCAGCCTGCTCAGATACCCGGTATCGAGCCCGAGGTTGCGCGACAAGTCGGCAGCAGTAGTGGCGCGTTCTTCTGCCAGTTCGTGAAGAATGCGTACTTCAGTCAATGAAAAAGAGCTTTGATGCAGCCTTTCGTGGAGCGCCCCTGTATGGCGTGCATAAAAGCGGTTGAAGCGACGCACTGCGTCGACGGCCCGGCCCGGATCGGAATAGCCCATTGCGTTAGTCTCTCTCGTTGGTCTTGTTGAAATTAATTGCGAATCCGAACTAATGTATGCATTGTGCCAAATAAGAACGGCCGTGCGAATACGAAAATGCCCCAAAAAATGGGTTGGTCGACAGTTCAGGAACCAGTCAGGAAAGTGGACCGAAGGTACGGGAAAGTCCCGATAGCCGTCTTGTTCTCAATCGATTCACTAAAAATACTTTAACTCATTGATTTTTATAGGATAGCTACCCTGCATCTGATGTCGAGCTTTAACGTTGACTGGTATTATGTTGGTTATATAATGGGCTCCACTTCGGCAGGTAGGGGCGTTAGATGGAGAACCGCTGGCAGGACTTGACGCCCGACGCGAGCAGCGATACGCCGCTTTATCTTCAACTGGCCTCGCGTCTCGCCAAGGCGGTGCACGCGGGGAACTGGGCGGCGGGCGAGGCGTTGCCTTCGGAACGCACGCTGTCCGAGCGTGTCGGCGTTTCGCGCATTACGGCGAGAAAAGCCATCGCGCTGCTCGTCGAGCAAGGCCTGATCAGGCGCGTGCGCGGCGCGGGCAGTTTCATCACGCCGCGCGTCGAAGATCCGCTGTCCCGGCTGACGGGCTTCACCCGCAAGATGGAACAGCGCGGCTTCCTGCCGGACTCGATCTGGCTCGACCGCGGCGTGCGCGCGGCGAATCGCGACGAAACCGTGCAACTCGGCCTGTCGCCGGGCGCGGCCGTCGCGAGCCTGAGGCGGTTACGGCGCGCGGACGGCATCGTGATGGCGGTCGAGCAGTCGACCTTGCCTGTGGCAGTGGTGCCGGACCCGCTCGCGATCGGCGCGTCGCTGTACCGGTATCTGGAGGAGCGCGGGACGTCGGTGGTGCGCGCGTTGCAGCACTTCCGCGCGGTGAACGCCGGCGTCGAAACCGCACGGCTGATGGGCGTGGCGCCTCGCGCGGCATTGCTGGTGATCACGCGCATCGGCTATTCGGCGGATCAGCGCGCGATCGAATTGACGGACACCTATTGCCGCGACGACTACTACGACTTCGTCGCGGAGCTGCATCGATAAGCGTCGGGACAGACGCGCATCGCGGAAACGCATCAAGACATCAAGAAAGAGAACGAGAGGACCCAAGGAAGCCGTTCGCTTCTTTCGTAACGAAAGCCTGCTCGCAGCACGGCGCGAATGGCACTGAACCTCATCCATGCATCGCGTACTTCCAGAGATATTCATGCTGAAAGGAAACATACTCACAACGGACGGCTGGATTCACGGCTCGGTCCGTTTCGAAAACGGGCGCGTGACGGCGCTCGAAGGCCACATCGCCGATCCGCTCGCCAACGACGCGCCGTACATCCTGCCGGGCTTCATCGACCTGCATGTGCACGGCGGCGGCGGCCGCGACATCATGGAAGGCGGCGACGCGGCCGACACCGTCGCGCGACAGCACGCGCAACACGGCACGACGAGCCTGCTCGCCACGACGATGACCGCGCCGCGCGACGAGCTCATGGCCGTCGTCGCGGGCCTGGGCGAACAGGCGAAGCACCGTGCTTCGGGCGGCGCGCGCATGCTGGGCGTGCATCTGGAAGGCCCGTATATCAATCCCGGCAAGCTCGGCGCGCAGCCGGACGCCGCTGCCGTCGCGGTGCGCGATGAAGTGCTGAAGTATCTCGATCTCGCGCCGATCCGCGTCGTCACGATCGCGCCGGAAATCTCCGGACATCTCGACATCATCGCCGACCTCGCCGCGCGCGGCGTGCGCGTGCAACTCGGCCATTCGCTCGGCACTTATGACGACGCCGTGAACGCGCTCAAGCACGGCGCGCGCGGCTTCACGCATCTCTTCAACGCGATGTCGCCGCTGCATCATCGCGATCCCGGCATGGTCGGCGCGGCGCTCGCGCATGCGGAGTACGCCGAACTCATTCCCGACCTGTTGCACGTGCATCCGGGCGCGATCCGCGCCGCGATGCGCGCGATTCCGCGCCTCTACGTCGTGACCGACAGCACGTCGGCGGCCGGCATGCCCGACGGCGAATATCGCCTCGGCAGCCAGCACGTCACCAAGTGCATGGGCGGCGTGCGTCTCGCGGACGGCACGCTCGCCGGCAGCACCCTGACGATGGATCAGGCGCTGCGCAATCTCGTCTCGCTGGGCATTCCGCTCGCGGACGTCTCGAATCGCCTGTCGCGTTTCCCCGCCGACTATCTCGGACTCGAAGACCGCGGCCGCATCGCGCGCGGCGCTTGGGCCGATCTCGTCGTGCTCGACCGGGACCACGCGCTGACCGCTACATATGTCGAAGGAGAATCAATTGTCGAATATGCTTAATGAGGCGCTAGAGTCCGCCGACGTCGTCGCGGCCCAGCTCGCCGATACCTCGCGCATCGAAGCGCTCGCCGAGAAGCTCAAGGAGCAGCCGCGCAACGTGGCGCTGACCGTCGCGCGCGGCAGCTCGGACCATGCAGCCAGTTACTTCGCAAGCCTGACGATGAGCCGCATCGGCGTGCCGGTCGCATCGCTGCCGATGTCGGTCGCCACGTTGCAGCAGGCGCCGCTGCGCGTCTCCGGGCAACTGGCCGTCGCGTTCTCGCAATCGGGCAAGAGCCCCGACCTCGTCGGCACGATGCAGGCGCTGCGCGACGCGGGCGCGTTCACCGTCGCCGCCGTCAACGTGACCGGCTCGCCGCTCGAAAACGCGTGCGAGTACTTTCTGCCCTTGCTCGCCGGTCCCGAGCTTTCCGTCGCGGCGACGAAGAGCTATATCGCGATGCTGTCGCTGTCGGCGATCGTGATCGCGCACGTGCAGCGCGACGTCGAATTGCTGAAGGCGCTCGAGTCGCTGCCGGAGAAGCTGCGCGCGGCGGGCAAGCTCGACTGGACGCGTGCCGTCGATGAACTGAAGAACGTCGACCGCATGATCGTGATCGGCCGGGGACTCGGTCTTGCGATCGCACAGGAAGCTGCGCTCAAGCTGAAGGAAACGTCGGGCATTCAGGCCGAGGCGTTCTCTAGCGCCGAAGTGCGTCATGGTCCGATGGAAATCATCGACCGCGACTATCCGCTACTCGTATTCGCGCCGCGCGGGCCGGAGCAGGCGGGTCTCGTCCAGCTCGCCGCCGACATGCGCGCGCGCGGCGCGCGCGTGCTGCTCGCTGCGCCGGACGACGTCGCGCAGGCGGAACTGCCGCTCGTCGCCACCGATCATCCGGCGCTCGACCCGATCGCCGCAGTCCTTTCGTTCTACGTGATGGCCGCGGGCCTGGCCGCCGCGCGCGGGCGCAATCCCGACGCGCCGCGCCACCTGAACAAGGTCACCGAAACCCATTGAGTGAGACAACCCGATGCGCCGTGCCGAGGAGTCACTGTTGAACCATTCCATCGATAACCCGAACGACGTGGTGCTGCTCGCGCCGTTCGCCGGTCCCGTCGTGCCGCTCGCCGACGTGCCCGATCCCGTGTTCGCCGAGGGCATGTTCGGCGACGGCATCGGCATCGACCCGCTCGACAACGTGCTCGTCGCGCCTTGCGACGGCGTCGTCACGCATCTCGCGCGCACGCATCACGCGGTCACGCTGCGCACGAAGGAAGGCGCGGAAATTCTCGTGCATATCGGGATCGACACGGTCGAGCTGGGCGGCAAGGGATTCACGCCGAAGGTTCAGCAGGGCGCGACGGTGCGCGCGGGAGAACCGCTCATCGAATTCGACGCGGACTTCGTCGCGCAGCACGCGCCGAGCCTCGTTTCGGTGATCGCGATCGCCAATGGCGATGCCTTCGACGTCACCGATCGCGCCAGCCGCGGCATGGTGAAGGCGGGCGCGCGCCTGCTCGTGTTGCGGGCGAAAGACGGCGAGAAAGCCGAAACGGCGCGTGCGGGCGCGGTCGTGCTCGAGGAGGCGCGCCGCGCCCTGACACTGGCTCACGCGGGCGGCCTGCATGCGCGTCCGGCGGCGCGGGCGCGCGAAGCGGCGCGCGGCTTCGACGCGAAGGTCGAAGTGCGTTACGAAGGCAAGAAGGCACCGGTGGAAAGCGTCGTCGGTCTGCTCGGACTCGGTGCGGGCGAGGGCGCGACCATCGAACTCGTCGGCATTGGCAACGAGGCGCGGCAAGCGGTCGAAGCGGTCGCCGCCGAGTTGCTGCGCGCGGCGCAGGGCGAAGTCGAAGAGACGCCCGCGCGCGCGAAGTCTCCCGCGCCGGCCGTGCAGGCCACGCGCACGGGCGAACCGTTGCCGCCGAACACGCTCGCAGGCGTGTGCGCGGCGCCGGGCATCGCGGTCGGCAAGCTGGTGCGCTGGGACGATCAGGAGATCGTGCCGCCGGAGCAGGCGAGCGGTCAGTCGGCGGCGGAAAGCCGGGCGCTCGATAAAGCCATCGCCCAGGTCGATGCCGAACTCGGCGAAACCGTCCGCACCGCGTCGCAGCGTGGCGCGGTCGGCGAGGCGGGCATCTTCGCGGTGCATCGCGTGCTGCTCGAGGACCCGACGCTCGTCGATGCCGCGCGCGATCTCATCAGCCTCGGCAAGAGCGCGGGCTTCGCGTGGCGCGAGGCGATCCGCGCGCAGATTGCGCTGCTGTCGAACGTGCAGGACGACCTGCTCGCCGAGCGCGCGGCCGATTTGCGCGACATCGAAAAGCGCGTTTTGCGCGCGCTCGGTCTCACCAACACGGCGGCGCGCGAACTGCCGCAGGAAGCCGTGCTCGCCGCCGTCGAATTCACGCCGTCCGATCTTTCGTCGCTCGACCGCACGCGCGTCACCGCGCTCGTGATGGCGCGCGGCGGCGCGACCTCGCACGCGGCGATCATCGCGCGGCAGATCGGCATTCCGGCGCTCGTCGCGATCGGCGATGCGCTGCACGCGATTCCCGAAGGCACGCAAGTCGTCGTCGATGCATCCGCGGGACGGGTCGAGCACGCACCGAGCACGCTGGACGTCGAACGCGCGCGCAACGAACGCGACCGGCTCGCGGGCGTGCGCGAAGCGAACCGCAAGTTGTCGCAAGAGACGGCGGCGACGAAAGACGGGCGGCAGATCGAAGTCGCCGCGAACATCGCGACGCTCGACGACGCGAAGGCCGCCGTCGAAAACGGCGCCGATGCCGTTGGCCTGTTGCGCACGGAACTGCTGTTCATCCATCGCCAGTCGGCGCCGACGGTCGCGGAGCACGCGCAAAGCTATCAGGGCATCGTCGATGCGTTGCAGGGCCGCACGGCGATCATCCGCACGCTCGACGTTGGCGCGGACAAGGAAGTCGATTATCTGACCTTGCCGCCCGAAGAGAATCCGGCGCTCGGCCTGCGCGGTATCCGGCTCGCGCAAGTGCGCCCCGATCTGCTCGACGACCAACTGCGCGGCCTGCTCGCCGTGAAGCCTGTCGGCGCGGTGCGCATCCTTCTGCCGATGGTCACCGATTCCGGCGAGTTGCAGCGCCTGCGCGCGCGCATCGACGAACTGGCGCGCGAAGCGGGCCGCACCGAACCGATCGAAGTGGGCGTGATGATCGAAGTGCCGTCGGCGGCGCTGCTTTCCGATCAACTCGCGAAACACGCGGATTTTCTCTCGATCGGCACCAACGATCTCACGCAGTACACGCTCGCGATGGACCGCTGCCAGCCCGATCTCGCCGCGCAGTCCGACGGCCTGCATCCGGCCGTGCTGCGTCTCATCAAGGCGGCGGTGCAAGGCGCGGAGAAACACGGCAAATGGGTCGGCGTGTGCGGCGCGCTCGGCGGCGATCCGGTCGCGGCGCCCTTGCTCATCGGGCTCGGCGTGACGGAATTGTCGGTCGATCCGGTGTCCGTGCCCGGCATCAAGGCGCGTGTGCGCAATCTCGATTACCAACTGTGCCGTCAGCGCGCCGAGGATTGCCTCGCGCTCGAGTCAGCACAGGCAGTAAGAGCGGCAAGCCGCGAAATCTGGCCGCAGGACTAAACGTCCGTCCCGCAGCCGTCGCAGCGAGCTTGTTTTGTAACCCCGAAGCAGCAAAGACAAGACCTATATTTTTGGAGAACCCGATGGACGCCAACCCGTTTGCAAAGATGCAGCGACTAGGCCGCGCGCTGATGCTGCCGATCGCCGTACTACCGGTGGCCGGCCTGCTTTTGCGCCTTGGCCAGCCCGATGTCTTCAACATCAAGATGATCGCCGATGCCGGCGACGCGATCTTCACCAATCTGCCGCTGCTGTTCGCAATCGGCGTGGCGGTGGGCTTCGCGAAGGACAACAACGGCACGGCGGGTCTCGCCGGCGCGATCGGCTATCTCATCGAAGTGGCCGTGATGAAGGACATCAACGACAAGCTCAACATGGGCGTGCTGTCGGGGATCATCGCCGGTATGGTGGCCGGCTACCTGTATAACCGCTACAAGGACATCAAGCTGCCCGAGTATCTGGCGTTCTTCGGCGGCAAGCGCTTCGTGCCGATCGTCACCGGCGTCGCGTGTCTCGTGCTCGGCATCGTCTTCGGCTATATCTGGCAGCCGGTGCAGGCGGCGATCGACGGCGCGGGCAACTGGCTCACGACGGCCGGCGCGCTCGGCACCTTCGTGTTCGGCGTGCTGAACCGCATCCTGCTCGTGACGGGTCTGCATCACATCATCAACTCGCTCGCGTGGTTCGTGTTCGGCTCGTTCACGCCGCCCGACGGTGGCGCGGTCGTGCACGGCGATCTGCATCGCTTCTTTGCGGGCGATAAAACCGCAGGCGGCTTCATGACGGGTTTCTTCCCGGTGATGATGTTCGGCCTGCCGGCAGCCTGTCTCGCGATGTTCCATGAAGCGCCGAAGGAGCGGCGCGCGATCGTCGGCGGCTTGCTGTTCTCGATGGCACTGACCGCGTTCCTGACGGGCGTCACCGAGCCGATCGAGTACAGCTTCATGTTCCTCGCGCCGGTGCTCTACGCGATCCACGCCGTGCTGACGGGCCTGTCGCTCGCGATCTGCTCGGCGCTCGGCATCCACCTGGGCTTCACGTTCTCGGCGGGCGCGATCGATTACGTGCTGAACTACGGCTTGTCGCAGCGCGGATGGCTGGCGCTCGTGATCGGCGCGGTGTACTTCGTCATCTACTACGGCCTGTTCCGCTTCTTCATCCGCAAGTTCAACATGGCGACGCCGGGCCGCGAGCCCGCAACGACCGACGCCCAGACCGATGCCGATACGACCGTCGCAGGCGGTCTGATTCCGCCGGTTCCGGGTGCGGCCGTGTCGGCTTCGAACTCGCGCGCGGCACGGTACATCGCGGCACTCGGCGGCGCGTCCAACCTGTCGCTCGTCGATGCCTGCACGACGCGTCTGCGTCTGTCGGTCGTGGATTCGGAGAAGGTGTCGGAAGCGCAGTTGAAGACGGTCGGCGCGCGCGGCGTGTTGAAGCGCGGTGCGACCAACGTGCAGGTGATCATCGGGCCGGAAGCCGACTTGATCGCCGATGAAATCCGCAGCGAACTGGAACATTCGTCGACGCGCGGCGCGACGCCCGCCTCGTCGACGCCGGCGCAACCGGTGGCAGCAGCCAGCGCCGATCAGACGCCCGGCCCGCTCGATCCGGATCCCTTCCGCTGGCTCGCGGTGTTCGGCGGCGCGACCAACGTCGCGGCGCTCGACGCGGTGGCGCAGACGCGCCTGCGCGTGGTCGTGCGCGATCCGTCGGCGGTGGATCGTCAGCGTCTGTCTTCGCTCGACGTGGCGTGGGTGTCGGCGGATACGTTCCACATCGTCGTGGGCTCGGCGGCGCAACGCTATGCGACGCAACTGTCTGCGCGTCTGCCCGGTGGCACCGGCGGCACGGCGCCGTTGCCTGCCTGATGTGCTAGTGGCCGGCTGACCCGGTGGTCGAGAGCGAACGGCACCTTCGGGTGCCGTTCGCTTTTTCGGGCGCCGACAAAGAAAAAGCCCGCCGTCTCATCGACGGCGGGCTTCGTAGTTTCTGCTACAGCACAGTCAGGGGTTACGCGTAGTCGTGCAGTGCCGAGCGCATCTTCTTCATCGCGCTCGCTTCGATCTGGCGAATGCGCTCCGCCGATACGCCGAATTCGTCGGCCAGTTCGTGCAGCGTCTTGCCGCCCGAGCCGTCGTCTTCCACGTCGAGCCAACGCGCCTTGATGATGCGGCGGCTGCGCTCATCCAGCGATTCGAGCGCGTCGGCGAGGCCGTCGCTTTGCAGCTTGTCGAACTGGCGCGAGGCGATCACGTTGGTCGGCTCGTTGTGCGAGTCTGCCAGGTAGGCGATAGGTGCGAACGCTTCCTCGCCATCTTCCACCTGGCCTTCGAGCGCGATGTCGCCGCCCGAGAGACGCGTTTCCATCTCCGCCACTTCCTCGCGCTTCACGTTCAGCTCGCTCGCGAGACCTTCGATCTCGTCCGGCGTGAATGCCGAATGGCTGGTCTTGTGGCTGCGCAGGTTGAAGAACAGCTTGCGCTGCGCCTTGGTCGTCGCGACCTTCACCATGCGCCAGTTGCGCAGGATGTACTCGTGAATCTCGGCCTTGATCCAGTGCATTGCATACGACACCAGGCGCACGTTTTGCTCAGGGTCGAAGCGCTTCACGGCCTTCATCAGACCGATATTGCCTTCCTGGATCAGGTCGGCGTGCGGCAGTCCGTAACCGAGATAGTTACGGGCGATCGACACGACGAGGCGCAGGTGCGATAGCACCAGCTGGCGAGCAGCATTCAGATTGCCCTGCTCGCGAAATTCGGTGGCGTACTGACGTTCCTCTGCCTGCGACAGCATAGGAATGCGGTTCACTGCTTGTATGTATGAATCGATGTTGCCGATCTGGCCGGTCAGCATCGACGACTGTGCGTACGTCAGCGCGCCTGCCGAAGATGCCTTGGCAGGTGCCGAGCTCACAACATTCGGAAGGTTCATCGCATTGGTCACGCTCATAAGCTCCTTATAACAATTCACGTGCCGCTTAAGAAACGCGGCAAGTCAGACACGATATTAGCACTCCGGTTCATCGAGTGCTAAGTGTTAGAGCGAAGGGATATGTGAGAGTTCCCACAAAATCTATCGGATTTGCGGGATCAATAGGACAGACCGTTGCGCGCATAGCAGCACAAAATACCGGTATCGACGACGGATTCGAATAACTTACCGGTTCTGTGCGTCGCGGCGAAAGAATATTCAACTAAACGAACTGCGAGGATACGATTTCTGCAAATGTTTCAGAACGTCACTAGAATCGCCAGACGGCTGAAGTTTGTGAAACACGCCCGTCTTCCGAGTAAATGGGGTGGTCATGCATAAAAACAAGAGTTCGTGGCATCGCCCGCTGGCGCGCGTGGCGGTGTGTGCTGCTTTCGGCTTCGCGTCGGCGGCGGCGCATGCCGATCGCTTCGGCCTTCAGTTTGCGGGCGGCGTGGCCGACCGCGATATCAAGAAAGCCGATCTCGGCGTGACCTGGGATCCGGGCCTGACGTGGTGGGAGATCGGCGGATTTCATTTCACGCTGGTCGGCGAAGGACACGTTTCGTACTGGCACACCACCGAGGACAACGCCGTTCACTCGAACATCTGGGAGTTCGGCGTGACGCCGGTCGTGCGCTTCGTGAAGAGCGCGGGCTACTTCCGGCCGTTCATCGAGGCGGGCGTCGGCGTGCGTCTGCTTTCGCATACGCGGATCACCGAAGATTTCAGCGTGGCGACGGCGTTCCAGTTCGCAGACATGGTGGGCGTCGGCATGATCTTCGGCGACAAACAGAACTATCAGGTCGGCTATCGGTTCCAGCATCTGTCGAACGGCGGTATCAAAGAGCCGAATCCTGGTATAAATTTCAGCCAGCTATATCTGCAATACAACTTCTGACGGGGCGCCGGCGCATCGGTTCCTCGACACAAGGGGAATCGACAGATGCCGGCAAAAACCATTGAGGCCATCCGTGGCCTCGAGCGCGATCGTTTCCGTGCCATGGTCGAAGGCGACGGCCCGGCGCTGGACGCGCTGCTGGCCGAGAACGTCAGCTACGTCCACACGAACGGCAAGCGGGAGACGAAGCGCCAGTTCATCGACGCGATCACCGCGGGCCGACGCCGCTATCGCCAGATCGAAATCCAGTCGCAGGACGTGCTGCCCGCCGGGCGCGATACCTGTCTCGTTTCGGGGCGCGCGTTGATCGAGATGGAATCGAAGAACGGCGCGCTGCTGTTTCCGATCGCCTACACCGCCGTTCACGTGCAAACCGAAGGCCAGTGGCAACTCCTCGCGCTGCAGGCGACGCGCGTGGCGCTCGAATAGCCACGCGCTTTACTTCCCGATTTACGCCGACAGTCCCGTCAAGCTTCGACTGCTTCGTCCTGCCGGGCGTTCGCCGCGATGCGCCCGGAGCGGTTGACCGCGCTCACGACGGCATCGGCGACGGCGAGCGCCGGATTCGCGTGAACCGCGACGCCGAAGCGCGTCGGGCCGTCGCCGACGCGGCAGCCGACGAAGGCCGCCGTATCGCCGCTCGCCGTCACGGACGTTTCGAACCAGTTGACGTTCGCGTCCGCGCCGAGCGCGGCGGCGACGGCCTGTGCGTAAGCGTCGCCGCTCGCCGCGTTCGCCGCCGGCGCGATCGCGACGCGCTTGTCGAACACCGACAGCGTCGAAACGTCCACACGCGATACCGGCCCGCCCGCGTCGAAATATTCGCGCCGGAAGAGCTCGCAGATCGCTTCGCCGCTGATTTCCGCTCCGGATGCATCGGTGACTTTCTGAACCGCGTGACTGAACTCGATCTGCACGCGGCGCGGCGGCGTGAAGCCAAGGCCGCGTTCGAGCAGATAGGTGGAGCCGCCCTTGCCGGACTGGCTGTTCACGCGAATCACGGCGTCGTAGCTGCGGCCGAGATCGGCGGGATCGATCGGCAAATAGGGCACTTCCCACACCGTACCCGGCACGCGCTGCGCGAAACCCTTGCGGATCGCGTCCTGATGCGAACCCGAAAATGCCGTGAACACGAGATCGCCCGCATACGGATGACGCGGATGCACCGGAATCTGGTTGCATCGCTCGACGACGCGGCGCACGGCGTCGATGTCGGAGAAATCGAGGCCCGGATCGATGCCCTGCGTATAGAGATTCATCGCGAGCGTGACGAGATCGACGTTGCCGGTGCGCTCGCCGTTGCCGAAGAGACATCCTTCGATGCGGTCCGCGCCCGCGAGCAGGGCCATCTCGGCCGCCGCGACCGCCGTGCCGCGATCGTTATGCGGATGCACCGACAACACGATGCTGTCGCGAAAGCCCATGTTGCGGTCCATCCACTCGATCTGATCGGCGAACACGTTGGGCATTGCCGCTTCGACCGTGGCGGGGAGATTCACGATCATCTTGTGATCGGGCGTCGGACGCCACATTTGCGCGACGGCGTCGCAGACCTCGCGCGCGAACGAGAGTTCGGTCATGCTGAAGGTCTCGGGCGAGTATTGATAGATCCAGTGCGTGTCCGGCCGCGCCGCCGCGCATTCCTTGATGATGCGCGTGCCTTCGACCGCCAGCGCCTTCACTTCGTCCTTCGACTGATTGAATACGATCTTGCGGAACGACGGCGCGATCGCGTTGTAGAGATGCACGATCACGCGCCTCGCGCCTTCGACGGCTTCGAACGTGCGCTCGATCAGTTCGCGGCGCGACTGCACGAGCACTTCGATGGTCACGTCGTCGGGGATGCGCTTTTCGTCGATCAGCTTGCGCACGAAGTCGAAATCGGTCTGCGATGCCGACGGGAATCCCACCTCGATTTCCTTGAACCCGATCCTCACCAGCATCTCGAAGAATTCGAGCTTGGAGGCGATGCTCATCGGCTCGATCAGCGACTGGTTGCCGTCGCGCAGATCGGTGCTCATCCAGATGGGCGCGCGCTCGATCGTGCGGTTGGGCCAGCGGCGGCCATTCAGACGGACTTGCGGAAACGGGCGGTATTTCTCGGCGGGGTTCGGCATCATGATCGTCGATCTCTCTTCGGGCGGTTTGCGTAGCGTCTGCGAGAGAGGCCGTGTCCGGCGGCTGGCCGGGCGTGGCTGGATGCACGAGAAACCGCACCGCGCGCGCGCGTCACGGGGATCACCAGCGATGGTGACGCCTGCGACCAACGTGAACGTGCTTGACGCAGCGTGCATGTGACCCTCGCGTTTCCGTTTCGCGGGATGCGCGAACGAAAAGCTGACGACTACAGGTGGTAAGAAAAGGAACTGCGGGACTGCTCGGAGGACCGCGCACCTTGCGGCGCACGGCGCTACGCCTGGCGACTTACGCTAGACGTAGCGATAGGGGCCGCGCTAGGCGGCCCGAAATAATTCGGAGGGAGGAAGGCTGGGTGAAACGCATGCGTCGACTTTAAACCAGCGTTGAATAAAGTGTCAAACGGGATTTTCGCGACCCGCGACGGGTTTGCGCACCACGGCGGCGATCACTTCCACCTGTCGCGCGACGGCGGGCGGCACCGGCACATCGCCGCGCAGCACGCATTCGATCCAGCGCGCGGTGGTCGCGGCATCGAGCGTTTCGGGCAGTTCGACGGGCGGCGAATGCGGCTGCGAGTGCTCCGGCGCGACGAGCGTCTCGACGTGGCCGTCGTGGAACCAGTCGACCTGCACCTGGCGGCGCGTGTCGGCGACCGCTTCGCCTTCCGTGCCGCGCGCGAGCAATGCGCCGCCCGCCGCCGCGTCCGGATGCTCCGTGAAGAGCCCGGTGAGACTCTCGCGATACTCCGGATGCGTGTAGTTGACGAGCCGCAGGCCCGGCTCCGCGAACGGCTGAAGAATCTTCACGAGCGTGTGCGTCGAGTTGCGCACGCCCATCCGTC
This sequence comes from Caballeronia fortuita, assembly GCF_001544835.2. GTDB lineage: Bacteria > Pseudomonadota > Gammaproteobacteria > Burkholderiales > Burkholderiaceae > Caballeronia > Caballeronia fortuita. The sequence goes on from NZ_FCNX02000001.1 coordinate 607,487, forward strand.
GCCTGAGCGCGAGCAGGCGCGCGAGCTTCGGCGCGAGTACGGTGATCGGCGCGAACGCGAGACGGCGCGAGGCGAGACTGTCTTCGATTTCATCGTGCGAAGCCGCATGCGCGATGCCCAGCTCGGCGAAGATGGCGGCGCTCGTCACGCGGCCGGGATCGTCGGTGACGCCATGCACGAGCACCGGCACGCCTTCACGCGCAAGCAGGAGCGACAGGAGCGGCACGAGATTCGGCGTCTTGCGCGCGCCGTTGTAGCTCGGGATCGACACGGGCCGCGCGTGCTCGCGGCCGTCCTGGACATGCAGCGGCTCGAAAGAGCGATGCGCGGCCGACAGCATCGCGGCGAGTTCGGCGGCGGATTCGCCCTTCACGCGATAGGCAAGCAGCACCGCGCCCAGCTCGAGTTCGGCGACGCGATCGTCGAGCATCGCTTCGTAGAGCGCGTAGGTGTCGTCGTGCGACAGGGCGCGCGCGCCGTTCGGCCCACGGCCGATTTCCTTGATGTAGCGTGCGCAGGCGAAAGTGGGGGCAGCAGAGTCGGTCATCGGAAAGATGCGCGATCGGGCGCTCGATTCCGGGATGTGAGCGATGCCGTCGCGCGTTTCAAAGGTGCAGGAATGCTATTGAGTACCGCATTTGACGGGCGCTGGCAAGGTTTGCCGGCCGGACGTTTCGCGCCGCTTCCGTCCGATGCTTACTGAAACCGGCGTGCCGCCCGCGCTTCCGAAGGCCGGCCGAAAGCTCGCAAAGCCAAGCCGGTCAAGCGTCGCCACGATCTGCTCGCGCACGTTAAACTCTTTCTTCTCGCCGGCGTGAGCGCCAGCGCATTCGTCCATCAATCTGCAAAAGAAAACAGCAACAGGAGAGCGGGATGAGCTATGTGTTTCCTCCGGCGCCGGCAGCAGCGGTGCCCGTCGATGGTTCGGAACAGCAGTTTCCCGTGCGCCGCATCTACTGCGTCGGCCGCAATTACGAAGCTCACGCGCGCGAAATGGGCCACGATCCAGACCGGGAGCCGCCGTTCTTTTTTAGCAAGCCCGCCGATGCGGTTCTCAATGTCGCGCCCGGATCGACCGCCGAATTTCCGTATCCGCCGCAGACGAAGAACCTGCACTTCGAGATGGAGCTCGTCGCCGCGATCGGCAAGCAAGGCAAGGACATTCCGGCCGACCAGGCGCTCGATTACGTCTACGGCTACGCGCTCGGGCTCGACATGACGCGCCGCGACCTGCAAGCCGAAGCGAAGAAGCTCGGCCGTCCGTGGGATACGGCGAAGGGCTTCGACCGTTCCGCGCCCATCGGCCCGATTCATCCGGTGTCGAAGGTCGGGCATCTGGAGAAAAGCGCGATCTGGCTGACCGTGAACGGCGAGGAAAAGCAGCGCTCGGACATTTCGCAACTGATCTGGTCGGTGGGCGAGACCATCGCTTATCTGTCCACGCTCTTCGAGCTTTTCCCCGGCGATCTCATTTTCACCGGCACGCCCGAAGGCGTCGGCGCGGTCGTAAAGGGCGATCTTCTGAACGGCGGCGTCGATGGCATCGGTGAGTTCTCGGTGCGCGTCGTATGAAGCTCTACAGCTATTTCCGCAGCTCGGCGGCGTATCGCGTGCGTATCGCGCTGAATCTGAAAGGGCTCGATTACGAATACGAGGGCGTTCATTTGCTGCGCGACGGCGGCCAGCAACTGAAGCCCGAATATCGCGCGGTGAATCCGGACGGCATCGTGCCCGCGCTGGTCGATGGCGACGACGTGCTCGTGCAATCGCTCGCGATCATCGAGTATCTCGACGAGACGCATCCCGAGCCGCCGCTGCTGCCGAAGCGTCCGTCCGACCGCGCGTTCGTGCGCTCCGTCGCGATGCAGGTCGCGTGCGAGATTCATCCGCTCGACAATCTGCGCGTGCTCAAGTACCTGAAGCATCAGGTCAAGGTGCCGGACGAAGTGAAGGATGCGTGGTATCGGCATTGGGTCGAGACCGGTTTCGCGTCGCTCGAAAAGCGGCTCGCGGCCGACAAGCGCGTCGGCGCGCTGACGTTCGGCGACACGCCGACCGTCGCGGATCTATGCATCGTGCCGCAAGTTTTCAACGCGCGGCGCTTCGGCATGGACGTGAGTCCTTATCCGACGATCGCGCGCATCGCCGATCACGCCTTGTCGCTCGATGCCTTCGCGCGGGCCGCGCCGGCTGAGCAACCGGACGCGGAATGACGGCGGATTTTCCGAGTTTTCTGTCGGGTGCGGGACTGGGCGCGAGCTTGATCGTCGCGATCGGCGCGCAGAACGCGTTCGTCTTGCGGCAGGGTTTGAAGCGCAGGCACGTGGGCATCGTGGTGTCGATCTGCGCGTTCATCGACGTAATGTTGATCGCGCTCGGCGTCGGCGGAATGGGCGCGCTCATCGCGCGTGCGCCCGTTCTGCTCGACGTGATCCGCTGGGCGGGCGCCGCTTTCGTGTTTCTGTACGGTTTGCGGGCGTTTCTCGCGGCGTGGCGCGGTCCCGGACACCTGAACGCATCGGACGGCGATTCGCAGACCGCGCTCGGCGCGGCATCGACCGTGCTCGCCTTGTCGCTGCTCAATCCGCACGTTTATCTCGATACCGTCGTGCTGCTCGGCGGCATCGGCGCGCAACACGGCTGGCCGGGCAATGCGTGGTTCGCGGCGGGCGCGATGTGTTCGTCGATCGTCTGGTTCACCGCGCTCGGTTACGGCGCTCGTTTGCTGGAACCATGGTTCGAAAAAGATGCGGCGTGGCGCGTGCTCGACGTGATCGTCGGCTGCGTGATGTGGTGGATCGCGGCGACGCTCGTCTTTGCGCGATGAAAAAAAGAGCGCCAGGCGGGCGCTCTTGTTACGTTTAGACGAGCAATGCGTCGGCGAATTCTTCGGCGCTGAACGGCTGCAAATCCTCGACTTTCTCGCCCACGCCGATGAAATAGACCGGCACCGGCCGCTGACGCGCGATCGCGGCGAGAATGCCGCCTTTCGCGGTGCCGTCGAGCTTGGTCACGACGAGGCCGGTGAGACCCAGCGCGTCGTCGAACGCCTTGACCTGCGCGAGCGCGTTCTGGCCGGTGTTCGCGTCGATGACGAGCAGCACTTCGTGCGGCGCGTCGGGCATCGCTTTCGCGATCACGCGGCGCACCTTGCGCAGTTCTTCCATCAAGTGCAGTTGCGTTGGCAGGCGGCCGGCGGTGTCGGCCATCATCACGTCGATCCTGCGCGCGCGCGCCGCGCCGACCGCGTCGTAGATCACGGCGGCGGCGTCGCCGCTTTCCTGCGCGATCACCGTCACGTTGTTGCGCTCGCCCCAGACCGTCAACTGTTCGCGCGCCGCCGCCCGGAACGTGTCGCCCGCGGCGAGCAGCACGGACTGGTTGAAGCGCTGCAGATGCTTCGCCAGCTTGCCGATGCTCGTTGTCTTGCCGGCGCCGTTCACGCCCGCGATCATCATCACGAGCGGTTGCGCGCGGCCGAGCATCAACGACTTTTCAAGCGGCCGCAGCAGGTCGACGAGCAACTCGCGCAGCGCCTTCTTCACCTGAGCCGCGTCGGTCAGACGTTCGGCGCGCACCTTTTCGCGCAGCGATTCGAGCAGGAATTCGGTCGCGTCCACGCCCGCGTCGGACATCAGCAGCGCGGTCTCGAGTTCTTCGTACAGGTCTTCATCGATCTTCGCGCTGACGAAAATGCCCGTGAGATTGGAACTCGTCTTCGACAGCCCATGACGCAGGCGCGACATCCATGATTTCTTCGCGACGGGATCGAGCGTCGGCGGCGGGACGACTTCCTCGCTGGCTTCATCCGTTTCCGGGCCGCGCGCCCATTGGGATTGCGTGCGGCCTTGCCAGTATTCCTTCGATTCGTCCGATGCCGGCGCGTGCGCTGCGGGCGCCGTGGGCGCGACGGGTGGTACTGGCGGAGGCGCTTCTTCCACGGACGGCGGCGCTTCTTCGGCGGACGCGTCGGCGGCGAGCGCCTGGCGTTCCAGCTCGGCGTCGGAGAGTGCCTCGTCCTCGGCCGCCTCGACGGTTTCGTCCTGGGGCGCGTCGAGCGGCGCGTCAGCCGGCTTTTTGAATTTCTTGAAGAAGCTGAACATGGATGTGTGACGATGATGCGCGCTTGATCCGACGGCCTCGTGCGCACTTCGAGTCGCTGTGCGCGAGGCCCGCGCGATGGGATAGAAGGCGCATATTTTATCAGGCGCCGCCGCCCGCGCCTGTGCGGCTCCCGTCATGGCGCGCGTGTGGTAACGTTGGCTCTCATTGCGCCGCCAGCCGTTCTCGAACAAAAACACGCCGGCGCGCCCGACTCCGACCTTCCTTTTATGTCCCGCTCGTCCGCTACACGTTCCGCCCTGACCAGCCATACGCCATCGCGCGGAGGCAAACCGCACACGATCCGCATCATCGGCGGAGACTGGAAGCGCACGCCGTTGCCCGTGCTCGATCTCGACGGCTTGAGGCCGACGCCGGATCGCGTGCGCGAGACGCTATTCAACTGGCTCGGCCAGGACCTTTCCGGACAGCGTTGTCTCGACATGTTCGCGGGCAGCGGCGCGCTCGGCTTCGAGGCGGCTTCGCGCGGCGCGGCGCGCGTGCTGATGATCGAACGCAGCGCGAAGGCGGCTGCGCAGATTCGCGCGAATCAGGCAAAACTCGGCGCGCGCAACATCGAAATCGCGGAAGCGGACGCGCTGCGGCTCGTCGCGAGCCTTCCGCCCGGTTCGTTCGACGTCATCTTCCTCGACCCGCCGTTCGGCGATCACGCAATGCTCCTGCGCGCGCTGGAACTGGCTGCGCCGCTTGCGTCATCCGATGGCGCGATTTACGTCGAATGTGGCGATGCGCTGGACGTCGCGGGCATCGATGCGCTCGCGGGCTGGAGCGTCGTGCGCGAGGGCAAGGCGGGCGCGGTTCGCTATCATTTGCTGCGTCGCGAAAATGAGGAATAATGCGCGTTCCCGATTTTGGCACGGCCGATCTCGCGGTAGATGAGGCAGAGTTGGTCGTCGCAGCCACGCGGCCCAATGTAAATAGAAGAGGAGAAGCTCATGGTTGTCGCCGTGTATCCGGGTACGTTCGACCCGCTCACTCGCGGACATGAAGACATCGTCCGGCGCGCATCGAGCATTTTCGATCAGCTCGTCGTGGGCGTCGCGGACAGCCGCGCGAAGAAGCCGTTTTTCTCGTTGCAGGAAAGGCTGGATATCGCGCATGACGTGCTCGGGCACTATCCGAACGTGCAAGTGAGCAGTTTCACCGGGCTATTGAAGGATTTCGTGCGCAAGAACAACGCGCGCGTGATCGTACGCGGATTGCGCGCCGTATCCGATTTCGAATACGAGTTCCAGATGGCCGGAATGAACCGCTATCTGCTGCCCGACGTCGAGACGATGTTCATGACGCCGTCGGATCAATATCAGTTCATCTCGGGCACCATCGTGCGCGAGATCGCGCAGCTTGGCGGCGACGTGAGCAAGTTCGTATTTCCGTCGGTTGAAAAGCGGCTGATCGACAAAGTCACCGCGCAGACGCAGAAAGATCCGGCGGCGCCTTGATACGCCGGGCCCGCGCACTTATCTTCGAAGGTGCGCGGGTTCATGCCGGACGCGATCCGGCGAGACGAGAGTAAAGCATGTCCCTGATCATTACCGACGAGTGCATCAACTGCGACGTTTGCGAGCCCGAGTGCCCGAACGACGCCATTTCGATGGGTCCCGAGATCTACGTGATCGACCCGAACAAATGCACGGAATGCGTCGGCCATTTCGATGAGCCGCAGTGCCAGCAAGTGTGCCCGGTCGAGTGCATTCCGCGCGATCCGGCGCACGCCGAATCGCCCGAACAGTTGATGGCCAAGTACCACGCGCTGATGGCCGCGAAGGGCAGTTCCTAAGCGACGATTTCCGTCAGTGCCGCGACGAGCGCATCGCATTCGGCGGGCGTGCCGATCGAAATGCGCAGATGCTGGTCGATGCGCGGCAGCTTGAAGTGACGCACGAAGATTTCCTTCGTCCTGAGCGCGGTGGCAAGCGACGCGGCGTCGTGCGCGGGATGTTTCGCGAAGACGAAGTTCGCCGCAGACGGAACGACATCGAAACCGAGCGTCTTCAACTGCGCACTCAACTTCTCCCGGCTCGCGACGACTTTCGCGCAGCCATCCTCGAACCACGCCTGATCCTCGTACGACGCCAGCGCCGCGACCTGCGCGAGGCGATCGAGCGGGTACGAGTTGAAACTGTCCTTCACGCGCGTGAGCGCTTCGATGAGCGCCGGATCGCCGAACGCGAAACCAACGCGCATGCCCGCCAGCGACCGCGCTTTCGAGGTTGTCTGAACGACGAGCAGGTTCGGATAGTCGTCGATCAGATTCACCGCCGATTCTGCGCCGAAATCGACATACGCTTCGTCGACGATGACGGGCGCGTCAGGATTCGCCTTCAACAGCACTTCGATTTCCGATAGCGGCAGGGCGCGGCCCGTCGGCGCATTCGGATTCGGCAGGAGCACGCCACCGCACGGCGCGCGGTAATCGTCGACATCGATGGCGAAATCGCCGTTCAGCGGCACGGTCGCGTATTCGACGCCGTAAAGCTGCGCGTAGACCGGATAAAAGCTGTAGGTGATATCGGGAAAGCGGATCGGGCGAGCGTGCTTGAGCAGCGCCTGAAACGCGTGCGCGAGCACTTCATCTGAACCGTTGCCGGCGAACACTTGCTCGATGCGCAGGCCGTGATGCTTCGCGACGGCCTCGCGCAACGCGCGCGCGGTCGGATCGGGATACTTGCGCAGCGACGCGCCGTCCTCGCCGAGTTCGCGACGGATCGCATCGACGACGCGCGGCGACGCCGGATACGGATTCTCGTTGGTATTGAGCTTGACGGGATGCGCCAGCGCGGGTTGCTCGCCCGGCACATACGGCGTCAGACGATGGACGATATCGCTCCAGAAACGGCTCACGGTCGGCTCCAAATCATGAATTGCGGTGCAGGTTCATCATCGCACGCTCGGTTTCGCCGGCGACGACAAAAGGCATTACGGCGAGCGCGCGCTCGATCGACTGATCGATCACGTCCTGTTCCTCGCGGCGCGGCGGCTTGAGAACGAAATTCGCGACATCGGGCTTCGCCCCCGCGCGCGCGCCTTCCGGAATCAGATCGCGCGGATGCCCGATGCCGATGCGCAATCTCCAATACTGCTGCGACGACAGATGCGCGGAAATGTCCTTCAGGCCGTTGTGTCCGCCGCTGCCGCCGCCGAGCTTCATCTTGACGGTGCCGGGCGGCAGGTCGAGTTCGTCGTGCGCGACGAGAATTTCATCGGGGAGAATCTTGAAGAACTGCGCGACCGCGACGACCGATTGCCCCGAACGGTTCATGTACGTCTGCGGTTCCAGCAGATGCACTTCGTGGCCGTGCAGACGTCCCTTGCCGTAGAAACCGTGGAAACGGCGCTCGTCGCGCAGCGTCGCGCCCGCGTCGCGCGCGAATTGGTCGACGAACCAAAAGCCCGCGTTATGCCGCGTCGCGGTGTATTCGGCGCCCGGATTGCCCAGGCCGACGATCAGCTTGATCATGTAGAATCATGTAGAACAAAAAAAAACCCGCCGGGGCTTGCGCGCCGGCGGGTCACGTCGACCGTTCTTGCGAACGGATCGAGAGGATAGCGGTGTTCCGCGTGCTTACTCGGCTGCCGGCGTAGCGCCTTCGCCTTCAGCAGCCGTATCCGACACGACGGCAGCCGGGACGGTCGCCGAAGCCACCACCGGATTTTCCGCCTGGACGGAAAGCGTCAGGCTCACGCCCTTCGGCAGCGGGATGTCCTTCGCGTGCATCGTCTGGCCGGCTTCGATCTTCGCCAGATCGATTTCCAGGAACTCGGGCAGGTCTGCCGGCAGGCATTCCACTTCCAGTTCCGTCACGACGTGCGAGATCACCGCGCCCGACAGCTTCACGGCCGGGTTGGTTTCCTGGTTCATGAAGTGCAGCGGCACCTTGGTGTGCAGCTTCTTCTTCGCGTCGACGCGCTGGAAGTCCACGTGCAGCACGAGCTGCTTGAACGGGTGGTATTGCACGTCGCGCAACAGAACTTGTTGCGACTTGCCGGCCACTTCCAGGTCGAGAATCGACGAGTGGAAAACTTCTTTCTTCAGGGCGTGCCACAGGGCGTTGTGGTCGAGTTCGACCAGTTGAACGTCCGTTTCACCACCGTACACGATACCCGGGGTCTTGCCCGAGTTGCGCAGGCGGCGGCTCGCACCCGTACCTTGCTTGCTACGCTCAAAAGCGACGACTTTCATGTGTGACTCCTCTATCTGCCCGCGACCAGGCAGGGAAACCGGGATCATCGAAAATGTGTGATCCCACAACAAGCGACGCGAACCTTCGTCCGTTCGCGCCGATCATGCAAAAACGCGAAGCGTGTGCTTCGCGTTCCTTGCTCAATGCTATTTAACCTTCGGCGAAGAGCGACATCACCGAGTCGCCGCGCCGGATTCGCGAGAATGTCTCCGCGAGCAGCCCCGCACTCGACAGGGGACGGATCTTCGCGCATGCGAGCGATTCGGCCGAAAGGGGAATCGTGTCCGTGACGACGAGTTCGTCCAGTTCCGACGCCGTGATGCGCGCCGCCGCGCCGCCCGACAGAACCGGATGCGTCGCGTATGCGAAAACCTGCTTGGCGCCACGCGCCTTCAACACTTGCGCGGCCTTGCACAGCGTGCCGGCGGTGTCGACCATGTCGTCCATGATGACGCAGGTGCGGCCTTCGACTTCACCGATGATGTTCATCACCTCGGCGACATTCGCCTTCGGACGGCGCTTGTCGATGATCGCGAGGTCCGTGTTCAACTGCTTGGCGAGCGCACGCGCGCGCACCACGCCGCCGACGTCCGGCGACACGACCAGCAGATGGTCATGGTTCTGCTTGCGCAGATCGCCGAGCAGAACGGGCGTAGCGTAGATGTTGTCGACGGGGATGTCGAAGAAACCTTGAATCTGGTCGGCGTGAAGGTCCATGGTGATCACGCGATCGACGCCGGCAATTTCCAGCATGTTCGCGACGACCTTCGCCGAGATGGCCACTCGCGCGGAACGCGGACGGCGGTCCTGGCGCGCATAGCCGAAGTAGGGGATGGCTGCGGTGATCCGGCCGGCGGATGCGCGCTTGAGCGCATCGACCATGATCATCAGTTCCATCAGGTTGTCGTTCGTGGGGGCGCAGGTGGACTGCAGAACGAATACGTCTTTGCCTCGAACGTTTTCCTGAATCTCGACCATGATCTCGCCGTCGGAGAAACGGCTGACCATCGCTTTGCCGAGAGGAATACCAAGGATTTTGACGACTTCCTGTGCAAGCGCGGGATTTGCGTTGCCAGTAAAAACCATCAGGCCGTCACTGCTCATCGTGCACCTGTCTGCGGCTGGAGGCGAGAGGAAAAACGCGAGAAAAGGAATGGCAGGGGAGGAAGGACTCGAACCCTCGCATGCCGGAATCAAAATCCGGTGCCTTGACCAACTTGGCGACTCCCCTACACAACTTTGAGTCTTGCCGGAAAGTGTAGGACATACCCGACAAAACAAAACCTATGACGCGAAAGCGAAGAGAGGATGAGAATCCAGACTTGCCGTTACCACGCTTTTCCAGCTTGCCGGCAGTTTGGCTTGCGCCATTTCTGCTTCAGCTTGGCTGGCGAAAGCGGCAAACACGCTTGCTCCAGATCCAGTCATTCGCGCCGGTGCGAGATTGGAAAACCACTCGAGCACCTTTGCAACTTCCGCGTACTTTCCTGCGACTACAGCTTGCATGTCGTTCTGACCGAAGCTGTCTGGCCAGTTTGTGTCTGACCTTTGCTGTGCAAGAAAGTCCATCATTGTGACGACTTTCGTATCCCGCGTCAAGCTTTTTTCGGAGAAAATCGCCGCGGTGGGGACGTGAGCATCAGGCGTTACCACGAGGAAGAAACGTTTCGGCAGATCGACCGCCTGAAGCGCTTCCCCGACACCCTCTGCGAAAGCATTTTGCCCGAAGACAAAAAACGGCACGTCCGCGCCGAGTTGCAGGCCGAGATTCTGCAGAATCTCACGCGAAAGATCAACACCCCAGAGACGATTCAACGCCAAAAGAGTTGTCGCCGCGTCGGAACTGCCTCCGCCGAGGCCCGCGCCCATCGGCAGACGCTTGTCGATTTCGATGTCCGCGCCGAACGTCGTGCCCGTGTGCCGCTGAAGCAGACGCGCCGCCCGCACGACGAGGTCGCTGGCTTCGGGCACGCCGGGAACATCCGTCTTGCGCGCGATGACGCCATCGTCGCGACGTGTGAAGTGCAGACGATCGCCCCAGTCGAGCAACTGGAAGACCGTCTGCAGCGAGTGATAGCCATCCGGACGGCGGCCCGTGATGTGCAGAAAAAGGTTCAGCTTCGCGGGTGCGAGGCAGTCACGAAGCGTTTCGTTCGATGAGGTCATGCGTCATGCAACTGCCGGGTTATTGATCGAGCACGAGTTTGATGTCGAGCGGCGGTTCGTTGCGAGAAAGATTGACGCGCTTCACGCCGGTCGCGGGCGCGTCGGCGTAGGCCAGATAGTCGATCGTCCAGCCGTCCTGCTTGATTTCCTTCGGACGGCCGTTGTTCGCTTCCGGATCGAGCGTCGTCTGAGCGCGCGAACTCGGCGCGGCAGACGGTTGCAGCCAATAGCGCAGGCCTTCCACCGGCAGCGCGAAGCCCATCGTGTTCTGCATCAGTTGCGAGACGTTATCCGCACTTACCGGCTGACGATTGGGCAGTTCGAGCGTCGCGAGCGACGGCGACGACGTCACGATCGCCATTGTCTGGCCGAGCGGATTGCGCAATTGCAGCGTGACGGTGTCGCCCGTTTCCTGCCAGTCGAAGTTGCCATAGGCGTTGCGCTGCGTGCCGTTCTGGTCGTTGTACTGAACGGCGAAGCGTCCGTGATATGCGCGGCTCGTCTGTGTCGCGAGCGATGTGGATGCGTTGGTCGTCGTGGGCACGCGCGGCTGGACCGCGCAACCCGACATCACGAGCGCGGCGGCTGCCGCGATGCCGAGCGCGCCGCGTCGAAGCGATGCGCCGGCGAGAAAATCGAGTGCGATCAAAGGTCGTTTACCTGAAGTCGTTTGAGCGTTTTGACGAGCGTGTCGTTGTCAGGTTCGAGCTTCTGCGCCTGCCGCCACGTCGCGCGCGCCTGATCCTGCTGTCCGGACTTCCACTGGACTTCGCCCAGATGCGCGCCGATTTCGGCATTCGGCTGAAGGTTATAGGCGTTCTTGAGAATCTTCTCGGCTTCGGCCGCATTGCCCTGACGGAAGCGCGCCCAGCCGAGGCTGTCCATGATGAACGCGTCGTTCGGCGCGAGCGAGACGGCCTTTTCGATCAGCTTCACGGCTTCGTCGAGCCGCTGATTGCGATCGACGAGCGAATAGCCGAGCGCGTTATACGCCTGCGGATTGTCCGGCTGCGTGCGCATCAGCGAGCGCAGTTGCGCCTCCATGACGTCGTAATGGCCGGTCTTCTCGGCGGCCATCGCGTAGTCGTAGACGAGATCGGGATCGTCCGGGAACGCCGCCACCGCCTTCGCGAGATTCGCTTCCGCTTCCTTGTAGCGATGCGCCTCGAAAAGGATGGCCGAATCGGTGCGGGCGAGCAGCGCCAGATCGCGCGGATCGGAGCTTTGCAGATTGCCGATGAGCGCGCGCGCGTCGTCAACCTTGCCTTGCTTCGCGAGCAACTGCGCGCGCGTGATCTGCGCGGGCAGATATTGCTGGCTCGTGCGCGGAATCTTGTCGAGCCACTGGCTCGCCGCGGCTTCGTCCTTTTGTTCGAGCGCGAGTTGCGCGAGATAGATGTACGCCTGGCCCGGGTCCGCGCCGGGCGTGCTTTCCGCCGTCTTCGCGTACTGATCCAGAAAGTCCCGCGCCTTGTCGAACTGCTTCTTCTGGGTGTTGATGAGCGCGAGCGCCATCAACGGCGTCAGATCCTTCGGATCGTTCTTGCGCATGATTTCGAACTGCTTTTGCGCGTCGTCGAGTCTGTCGGACGACAGATACAACTGCGCGAGCGCGAGCCGTGCGTCATGCGATTTCGGATTCTTGTCGAGATATTTCTCGAACGATGCGATGCCTTCCCGGCGCTCCTCCGGGCCCATGCGCGCGAGCGTCAGCGCGGCGGGCAGATAGTCAGGCTTCAGTTGCAGCGCCTTTTCGAGCGATGCCTTAGCGCCTGGCTGATCGTCGGCGATCAGTTGCTGGCGCGCGAGCGCGAGTTGTGCTTCGGGCCGGTCGCGATCGTTCTGCGTCAGATCCTTGAGCACATTCAAGCCGCCGACGCGATTCGGTCCGCGCGCGAGCAAGGTCTGAAGAGAAAGGATGGCGTCGCCGCGCTGCTCCGGCGCGACCTTCGCGAGCTCGCGTTCCAGCGTGGGCTTCGCGTCTTCCGGCTTGCCGCCGACGATCAGCAGCGACGCGCTCAACTGCGCCGCGCGATCCGAATGAGGCGCGAACTGCTGCCAGAGCTGCGCCGACGTGAGCGCGTCATTCGGGCTTTGCGCCGCGATCGCGATTTCGGTTGCGCGCTGCGCGAAACGCGGATCGTGCGTGTCGCGGGCGAGCGCGAGATACGTCTGGAATGCGGGTGCGGGCTGTCCGCGCTGCAAGGCGACTTCGGCGGCCAGCACCTGGAAAACGATCTGGCTGGACATTGCCACGTTCGGCAAGTCCTGCGATTCGGCGCCGCTGACCGGCGCGGTCAGGAGATCGGCGGCGCTTTGCGCGTCGGCCTGATCGTCGGCGCTCGGAACAGGGGTCGCGTTCTGCGCCTGAGCGTGCGCGGGCGCGAACGCGAGCGCGGCCATCGCGAATGCAATGGCGCCGGCGATTCGCGACATTGGCATGGCGAACGAATGCGCCGAGCTGGCCTGACGCTTCGCAAACAGCTTCGTGACGAACGAGTTCATGGAATTCCAGACGATGTTTCAGTCGATTGTAACGCGGTCGCTAAAATACCGGCACACTCGCCCCAGCAAGACTCTCTCCAGAAAAATGCCCGAACTGCCGGAAGTCGAAGTCACCCGCCGGGGAATCGAACCCTATGTCGCCGGACGGCGCGTCGAGCACGTCGACGTGCGCACGCCCGCGCTGCGCTGGCCCATCCCGAAGCATCTTCCGAAGACGCTCGATCGTCTGAAGATCGAGAAAGTGGAGCGGCGCGGCAAGTATCTTCTGTTCGAAACCGCGGAAGGCTGGCTGATCGTCCATCTCGGCATGACCGGTACGCTGCGCGTGCTGCGGCACGTGCCGAAGCCGCCCGAGGCGGCGAAGCACGATCACGTCGATATCGTGTTCGACGATTTCATCCTGCGCTTTCGCGATCCGCGCCGCTTCGGTGCGATCCTCTGGCATCCGCGCGCGGACGGCGACGTGCTCGATCATCCGCTGCTCGCAAGCCTGGGCGTCGAACCGTTCTCGCCGGAATTCTCGGGCGCGCTGCTGTTTCGCGAGACGCGCGGGCGCAAAGTGTCCGTGAAGCAGGCGCTGCTCGCGGGCGGGATCGTGGTGGGCGTCGGCAATATCTATGCGTCGGAGAGCCTCTTTCGCGCGGGTATCCGGCCGACGACAGCCGCGGGCCGGATCTCGCTCGTGCGTTACGATCTGCTCGCCGACGCCGTGCGCGTGACGCTCGCCGCCGCAATCGACAAGGGCGGCAGCACGCTGCGCGATTTCGTCGGCAGCAATGGCGAGTCGGGCTACTTCCAGCTCGACTATTTCGTCTATGATCGCGCCGGCCTGCCGTGCCACGTCTGCGGCACCGCGATCAAACAAATCGTTCAGGGACAGCGTTCGACGTACTTTTGTCCGCGTTGCCAACGCTAATTTCCGATGCTCGCTCTCACCGATTTTTCGTCGCGCCTCATCGCGTGGCAACGCATTCACGGCCGCCACGATCTGCCGTGGCAGAACACGCGCGACGCGTACCGTATCTGGCTGTCGGAGATCATGTTGCAGCAGACGCAGGTCTCTACCGTCATTCCGTACTACGCGCGCTTTCTCGAACGTTTTCCGACGGTCACCGCGCTCGCCGACGCGCCCATCGACGACGTCATGGCGCTCTGGGCCGGGCTCGGCTACTACTCGCGCGCGCGCAATCTGCATCGCTGCGCGCAGGTGGTCGCCCACGAGCATGGCGGCGCGTTTCCGCGGACCGTCGACGAACTCGCGATGCTGCCGGGCATCGGACGGTCGACGGCGGCGGCGATCGCGTCGTTCGCCTTCGGCGCGCGTGCGACGATTCTCGATGGCAACGTGAAACGCGTGCTCGCGCGCGTGTTCGGCGTCGAAGGATTCCCGGGCGAAAAGAAAGTCGAGAACGCGATGTGGACGCTCGCCGAATCGCTTTTGCCAGACGCCGCGAACAAGGACGATGTGACCGCGTACACGCAAGGCCTGATGGACCTCGGTGCGACACTGTGCGTGCGCGGCAAGCCGGACTGCGCGCGGTGTCCGTTCGCATCGGATTGCGTGGCGAAGGTCGAAGGACGGCAGCGCGAACTGCCGGCGGCCCGCCCGAAGAAAGCCGTGCCGACGCGCAAGACCTGGATGCTGGTCCTGAAAGACGGGGATTCGATCTTGCTGCAGAAACGTCCGCCGACGGGTATCTGGGGCGGATTGTGGAGCCTGCCGGAAGCGGCCGACGAAGCCGCGCTGACGGACGTCGCGCGCACGCTCGGCGCCGGCGCGCACCTTGAGCGTCTCGCGCCGCTTTCGCACGCGTTCACGCATTTCAAGCTGGATATCGAGCCGCGTCTGGGCGAGGCGCGCAACCCGCCGCGCGAGGCGACGGACATCGAAACCGTCTGGGCGTCGCTCGCGAAGATCGACGCCTACGGCGTACCCGCGCCCGTGCGCAAGCTGCTCGACGCGCTGACGGGCTCGCTCATCTAAAGCAGTTGATGGTGCTGCATGTAGTGATGCACGACGTCGATGCGCGCGCCGGCGTCCATCAGTTCCATGAGTTTCTGGCGCGCGCGCATCGGGATCGGCAGGATTTCGGCCAGGCGGTTGGAAACCCAGGTGGGATCGTCGTAGAGAAAGGGCTCGATGAACGGCAGGTTCTGCGGCTCGCGCTCTTTGATCGTGTCGATGATGCGCTCCAGCACTTCCGCGCACGCGCCGAACTTCGCGAGCACTTCGGCACCTTGCAGCGGCTGATCTTCGCCAAGCAACTCCGCCGTGCCGACGATCAGATTGCTCGGCTCCACGCGATGATCGGTGAGCCTGAAGCGCTCGGTGCCGCGCGCCTGCACGAGCAGCAGTCCGAAGGTATCGACATCGCATTCCGTTATTTCGGCGAGGCAGCCGATGCTCTCCGGCACCGACGGGTCGCCCGGCGATGCGATCTCGTGTCCGCTCTTGAGCAGACACACGCCGAAGGGCGTCTTCTCGCGCAGACATTCGCGCGCCATGTCCAGATAGCGTGCCTCGAAGATCTTCAGCGGCAGTAGCCCGCCGGGAAACAGCACGGTGTGAAGCGGAAACAGCGGCAAGTCGGCCAGAACAGGATTCGCGGACATCGCGTCCCTCCAGGATGGACCGCCGGCGCGGCGATCGGGTGTTCGCGTGTAAGCCGCGCTATCCGGGAGGGATGGGCGCGTCACGATGCCGCACGATCACATTTGCCGTCTCGTGAAAGCGCGCGGCGAGCGCTTCCGCGATGAACACCGAGCGATGCTGGCCGCCCGTGCAGCCGATCGCGACGGTGAGATAGCTGCGGTTGTCGTCGCGAAAACGCGGCAGCCATTTGGCGACGAACGCGCCGATATCGTCGATCATCTCGCCGACCACAGGCTGCGCCGAGAGGAAGTCGATGATGGGTTTGTCGAGCCCCGTGAACGGACGCAACTCGCGGTCGTAATACGGATTGGGCAGTGTGCGCACGTCGAAAACGAGATCGGCGTCGAGCGGCACGCCGCGCTTGAAGCCGAACGATTCGAACATCAGCGTGAGATCGGCAGCGTCGGTCTCGACGAAGCGCTTGACCCACGCGCGAAGCACGTTCGCGCGCAGATTGCTCGTGTCGATCTGATGACCGTACTCCGCAAGACCCGCGACCAGTTCGCGCTCGCGCTCGATCGCCTCCGCGAGCGAGTTCAGCACGCCGACATCGGCCTCGCGCATCGGCGGACCCGACAGCGGATGACGGCGACGCGTTTCGGAGAAGCGCTGAATCAGCGATTGCGTGCTCGCGTTGAGGAACAGCACGCGCAGATCGTAGGCTTGCGACAGCTTGTTGATGATCGCCGGCACTTCGTCGAGCGACAGGCTCGAGCGCGCGTCGATCGCAACGGCCAGACGCGTCTGGCCCTCTTTCGCGAGGTAGTCGGCGAGTTCGGGCAGAAAGCGCGGCGGCAGGTTGTCGACGCAGTAGTAGCCGCCGTCTTCCAGAGCGTTCAGCGCGACGGACTTGCCGGAACCGGAGATGCCGGTGATCAGGATGATACGCATGGGTCTCGAGGGATTCGCTTTCTCTTAGCTTAGCACCTGCGCCCGATTCGTTTCGGCGCACGCAGCGCCGCGCGCTTATATCAGCTTGCCGGGAAACTGGCTGTCGGGGTCCTGCATCGCAAGGCGCTGTCTGTCCATGAAGTCGCGCAAAGTGTCGATGCCGCGCAACTGCAGGATCGTGTTGCGGACCGCGGCCTCGACCAGCACGGCAAGGTTGCGGCCCGCCGCGACCTGAATCGTCACTTTGCTGATTGGCAGGCCGAGCACGTCGACGCTCTGGCTTTCGAGCGGCAGACGCTGGAATTCGCCGTCCGGACGACGCACGAGCTGAACGATGAGCTTGAGCTTCATCTTCCGGCGCACGGCCGTTTCGCCGAAGATCGTCTTGATGTCGAGGAGGCCGAGACCGCGCACTTCGAGCAGGTTCTGAAGCAGCGGCGGGCATCGGCCTTCGACGAAATCAGGGCCGAGGCGCACGAAATCGACGGCGTCATCCGCGACGAGTCCATGACCGCGGCTGATGAGTTCGAGTCCGAGCTCGCTCTTGCCGAGACCCGAGTCGCCGGTGAGCAGCACGCCCATGCCGAGGATGTCGATGAACACGCCGTGCAGCGTCGCGCGAGGCGCGAGAATCCGCGACATGTACGCGCGCAGGCTGTCGATCACGGCTGCGGCGGACATGCGCGTCGTGAAAAGCGGCGTCGACGAGCGCGTGCAGCGCAGAACCAGTTCCGGCGGCGCGCCCACTTCGCCCGCAACGACGAGAAACGGCGGCTCCAGCGCGATCAGCTCAGCCATGTGGCGCGAGCGGTCTTCGTCGGACTGGCGCTGGTAGTAGTTGATTTCGGCGTCGCCGAGCACCTGGATGCGGTTCGGGTGAATCAGATTCAGGTGGCCGACGAGGTCGGCGCTCGACGTTGCGTTAGCGACCGTCTCGCTCGAGAAGCCGCGTTCCCAGCCTTCGTGCCCGGTGAGCCAGCTGAGCTTCAGAGCGGCGGCGTTATCGTCGAAAATGCTTTGGGCGTTGATGCTGGACGTATCCATGAGACCGGAACTCCGTTGGAAGCCGGGAGCAGCCTTTGCTCGACGACGAAGCGGGTCGCTTCGATACGCTGCATGGCGCTGCGCTTGACCGATTGTGCCCCAGAAGCTCTATGTAAGCGAGGCGCGTCCGGCGCAAAGCAGCACGGACGCGCCTCGCGCGCATATCGCCATGTTCGTGTGGCTATTACGGTTGCCATTGCGTGAGCACTTGATAAAGCGCGTCACGATTTTCTTCCTTGTGCAGACGCTCGCGCGCCTCGCTGTCAGAGAGCAGTTGTGCGATCTCCGAGAGAATTTCAAGATGCTGCTGCGTTGCCTGTTCGGGCACGAGCAGAAAGATGAGCAGGGAGACCGGCTGGCCATCGGGCGATTCGAACGCGACGGGTTCTGCGAGGCGGACGAAGGCGGCGAGCGGTTGCTTCAGCCCCTTGATGCGCCCGTGCGGAATGGCGACGCCTTCACCGAGGCCGGTCGAGCCGAGACGCTCGCGCGCGAAGAGGTTGTCGGTGACGGTGCTGCGGGCGATGCCGTTCTGGTTCTCGAAAATCAGGCCCGCTTGCTCGAATACGCGTTTCTTGCTGGTAACGGACAGTCCGAGAACGACGTTCTCGATGGGAAGAAATTTGGCTAAACGATTCATGTTGGCAGGCTGATGCGTGGCCTGATAGCTCCTCATCGTGGCACCTGTCTGGAAGCGCTCACGGCGATGGTGAAACGGAAAGTGCGCTGGCGGCGTTCCGTGCAGCGTGCCTGTCGTGCGACCCCGAAAATTACCGGACCATTATAGAACAGGGCACAGCCCGATGGTGCGCCGCGCAATGGCACCGTTTTGCAATCCAATGTGCAGGACAAAGCCCGAAAAATCAATGGCTTGTCCCACCCTACGGCGAAAATCCAACAAAAAAGCCGCCAGTCGGGGCGGCTTCGCTTCGTTGCATGCGTGAGGCGATCGTTTGCGGATAGTCGAGGACTTCCTCGAATCAGGCCCGCCGTCCGATGGCGGCGGGGTTCGCGCTCAATCCGCGATCAGTCTGCAAGCACGCGCATCACGCGTTCAGGGCGACGGCGCTTCCATTTCGTGCGGCTCGCCTCGGTACTTCACGGACTCGTGGGCATGGCCTTGAATCTTGTCCTTGTGCTTGATGACCTGCCGATCCAGCTTGTCGACCATCAGGTCGATCGCAGCGTACATATCAGCGTCACAACTCTCGATAAAAATGTCCTTGCCCTTCAGATGCAGGTTGATTTCCGCCTTCTGCCTCTTTTCCTTTTCCCTATGATTGTCGACCGAGAGGACAACGTTGCCGTCGATCACTTGATCGAAATGACGCAGCACCCTGTCCAGTTTCGTGATCACATACTCGCGCAACGCAGGCGTCAATTCGAGGTGGTGTCCACTGATCTTCAAGTTCATAGTTGCTCTCCAAGCTAATGGCCGCTAGGCCACGTCGGCTCGTCCGATACCGGTCGGCAATGTGTCCCGCCGGCGCGTCATTCTGGCGCGCTTGAGAAACGGGGCGCATCGGCCGGCACGTCCGCGCTTTCGCGTTGCGGCCGGTAAACGCCCATCGCAACACGCGATGGACTACAGAGACGGGTCATAGAGACTTGCGCAGATTCACTGCCGGGATCTTGAGGGCTTCGCGGTACTTGGCGACGGTGCGCCGCGCGACCACGAATCCTTGCTCCGCCAGCAGTTCGGCGATGCGGCTGTCTGAAAGAGGAGTTTTGGGGTCTTCCGCTCCTATCAGTTGCTTGATGAGGGCCCGGATCGCCGTTGACGATGCCGCGCCTCCTGTGTCGGTCGAAACGTGCGATCCAAAGAAGTACTTGAACTCGAGCGTCCCGAACGGGGTGAGCATGTACTTCCCTGTGGTCACACGAGAAACCGTCGACTCGTGTAAACCCAGCGTATCAGCAATCTCCCGCAAAACCAAGGGCCGCATGGCGATTTCGCCATGTGCAAAAAAGTTCTTCTGACGCTCGACGATTGCCTGCGCGACACGCAAAATCGTCTCGAATCGCTGCTGGATATTCTTGATCAGCCAGCGTGCTTCCTGAAGCTGTTGACGCAGCGAACCACTGCCCGGATCGCCCCGGTTGTTACGCAGGATGTTCGCGTATAGATGGTTGATGCGCAGCTTCGGCACGATCTCCGGATTCAGTTCAGCCGTCCATCCGCTCGATGTCTTTCGCACGAGAATGTCCGGCACCACGTAGTCCGCTTCGCTTTTCCCGTAGGCCGCGCCCGGAAAAGGCTCCAGCGACTTGATCAGCAAATGTGCGTCCCGCAGCGCGTCGTCGCCTGCCTTCAATTGCTTGCGCAGACGCGTGAAGTCGCGCGCGGCCAGCAATTCCAGATGGTTCGTGACGATATCGAGCGCCAGCGTGCGCGTGGGCGAGCCATCGAGCCGCAGCAACTGCAGCTTCAGGCACTCAGACGCCGACCGGCCGCCCACACCCGGCGGGTCGAAACTCTGTAGCAACGCGAGTGCCGCGCTCAGTTCATCCAGTTCGACTTCGAGTTCTTCAGGAAGATCGGTCTGAACTTCATCGAGCGATGACGTGAGATACCCGTCTTCATCGAGCGATTCGATCAGGAACGTGACGAGCGCGCGGTCGCGCTGATTCGCCGCGGTCATGCGCAACTGTGCGGTCAGATGGTCACGCAGCGTCGTGGTCGATTCGTGGATTTGAAGCGGCGGGAGATCGTCGTCGTCGGATGCGTTGTTCGAGCGGCCGTAGTCTTCGAGATTCCACGAACTCGAATCCTGGCCGCTATCCGAACCCAGGCCATTGTATTCGTCGACGCCCTGCGGCTCGCTGTTCTCCGATCGCTCGGAACCGGAGCTGCCCGATGCCGAGCCGTTGCTCATCATCGAATCGGACGGCGTGCTCGGCGCTGCCGGCGCCGCGATCAACGAGCCGTCCGCAGCGACGCGCAGCGGGCTCGCGATCCAGTCGTCTTCGTTCTCGAGCAGCGGATTCTGAGCGATCGCCATCGCGACTTCCTGCTGCAGTTCGAGCGTCGACAACTGCAGCAGCCGGATCGACTGCTGAAGTTGCGGGGTCAGCGCAAGATGCTGCGAGAGGCGGAGTTGGAGGCTGGCTTTCATGGCAAAGTTTTAATCATTGTAGAGAGTTTGCCACGGGCGCGAAACCTCGCGGGGATTCCAAAAAAGCGCATGCCGCCCCAAAGGACGGCACGTAAGTTTTGCTGCGTGCGCATGATGCGGCGCACGATTTGCGCCACGTTCGCGACATGCGGTCACATGCGGAAATGCTCGCCGAGATAGACGCGGCGCACGCTTTCGTTCTCGATGATTTCGCTCGGCGCGCCCGCCGCGAGCACGGTTCCGTCGCTGATGATGTAGGCATGATCGCAGATGCCGAGCGTCTCGCGCACGTTGTGATCGGTGATCAAGACGCCGATGTTGCGCTGCTTCAGAAACTTCACGATCTTCTGAATTTCCAGCACCGCGATCGGATCGACGCCGGCGAACGGTTCATCGAGCAGAATGAAGCTCGGATTGGTCGCGAGCGCCCGCGCGATCTCGACGCGGCGCCGCTCGCCGCCCGATAGCGACAGCGCCGGGTTCTCGCGAAGATGCGCAATCTGCAGTTCGTCGAGCAAGGCTTCGGCGCGCTCGGTTATGTCGTCTTTGGACAGGCGTCTGCCCGATGCATCGGTTTGCAGTTCCAGCACGGCGCGGATGTTCTGCTCGACGGTGAGCTTGCGAAACACCGATGCTTCCTGCGGCAGATACGACAAGCCGAGATGCGCGCGCTGGTGAATCGGCAGAAGGCTGATCGAGTTGCCATCGAGATCGATTTCGCCGGCATCGAGCGGCACCAGAC
Source organism: Caballeronia fortuita (assembly GCF_001544835.2). GTDB lineage: Bacteria > Pseudomonadota > Gammaproteobacteria > Burkholderiales > Burkholderiaceae > Caballeronia > Caballeronia fortuita. The sequence goes on from NZ_FCNX02000001.1 coordinate 628,910, forward strand.
CGACGATCATATAGAACGACGTGGTCTTGCCCGCGCCGTTGGGGCCGAGTAGTCCGACCACTTCGCCGCTCTTCACATCGAGCGATACGTCCTTCACCACGGTGCGCGAGCCGTAACGCTTCTTCAGATTGCGGACGGCGAGCGAACTCGACTCGCCTTCCGGCTTGCGGTGGGGCATGGCGGGCGAATTCACTGCTGCGGCGTTCCTTGAATGGTGTTCGACGGAGAAAGCGTGGCGGGCGAGCCGTTCAGCGGCGCGGCGCCGCCCGAACGCGGCGCGAGCATCGCGCGCACGCGGCCGCTCGGATTGCCGGGGCCGGCCTGGTCCTTGCCCGCGCTTGCCGTGTAGAAGTCCTTCTGACCGTCATACGTGATGACGCTGCCGTGCACTTCGTCCTGCACCTTGGTCAGACCTTGAAGGCGGCGCACGACGGCGCGCGTCGTGAGCTTCGTGAAGTCGTTCTTGCCGTCGTAGTCGATGCGTACCGCGTTGCCGTCGATGTACTCGTCCAGCCCGTCGCGCTTCTGGCGGAAATACGAGAGGTTGTTGCCCGTCGACGTGCCGGTTGCGTACTGATAGCCCTGCGGGTCCTGCGTGACTTCGACGCGATCGGCCTTGATGACGATCGTGCCTTTGGTTGCGACCACGTGACCGGTGAAGATGTTCTTCTGGTTGAGATCGTCGTACGACATGTTGTCCGCTTCGATATTGAGCGGCTTGTCGCGGTCGGCCTTTTCGGCGTGCGCTGGCAGCGCGGCCAGCGTGAGCGCGACGGAGAGGGCGGCAGCGAGCCCGGCCCGCACGGCGTGCGTGGCGCGGCGCGCGAGCGTTGCGCGCGCATGGCCGCCATCGGGACGAGGGAAGCTTTCGTTCATGCAGTCACAATTCGGATGGGAGTGCCCGGGCTTACCTGGACGAGCCGCCGTTGATATCCGTGGCGGCGATCGCACCGCGCACGTTACCGAAGAGCTTCATTACCCGGGTCACGTTGTTGTAGTTCATGCCATCGGCCGTCATCACGGACGGACCGCGCTGAAGTCTAACCGGTTTTTCCGTTTCGATGACATCGTCGTTCACCAGCACGCGAAAATGCCGGGAATCGGCCTGCATCTGCGGATCTCCGTAGCCGGCCGCGCGCAGGATGCGTGCGTCGTCGTAAAGATCGACGATGGAGACGTCTGCGTTGACCGTGCCGCGCAGCGCAGTCGCCGTGACAGTCGGCTTCAGCGGCTGAAACATGCGCATCGCGGGCAGCGTGAGGTCGCTGATCTCGTCGTCTTCGTAATGCACCATCGACTTCGCCGTCAGCCGATATTGAGTCGTGCCGGTGGCGTCCAGTTCGGAAACGGAGAAATTGTTGGCGAAGTAATCAGGCGTGTGGCGCTTCTCCGGCGCAACGGCCGGCGGACCGGGCGGCAGCGTGGCCTGCAGCAGCCAGTACGTGATGCCCGCCAGCGCGGCCATCGCGAGGAGCGGCAGGAGCGAGGCAAGCTTTCCGGGGCGCGGCATGGCGTCAGCCTCCGAGCGCCGCGGCGAGCAGTTCGTCGTAGCGATGCTGGGCGCGCAGGATCGCGTCGCAGACTTCGCGCACCGCGCCGTGTCCGCCGCGCGCTTCCGCGACCCAGTGCACGCGCTGGATCACTTCGGGATGCGCGTTAGCGGGCGCGGCCGCGAAGCCGCAGCGGCGCATCACCGCGAGATCGGGCCAGTCGTCGCCCATGTAGCCGCATTCGTCGGCCGCGATGCCGGTGGCCTCGAGCAGCTCGGCGAGCGCGACGGTCTTGTCGCCGACGCCCTGATAGAGATGCGTGATGCCGAGTTCGCGCGCACGCGCCGCGACGATGCCCGATTGCCGCCCCGTGATGATCGCCGTCTGCACGCCGACGGACTGCAGCATCTTCACGCCGTGGCCGTCGAGCGAATTGAACGACTTCATCGCGTCGCCTTCGGCGGTGAAGTAGAGGCTGCCGTCGGTGAAGACGCCGTCGACATCGAACACCATCAGCTTGAGCCGGCTCGCGCGTTCGGCGGCGGTGAGAGGCTTCTGCGCCATCAGATTACCTTCTTGGAGAAGAGGTCGTGCATGTTCAGTGCGCCGATCAGCGTCGCATCGGCGTCCACGACCAGCATCTGATTGATGCGATGGCGCTCCATCAGTTCCACGGCTTCGACCGCGAGATGATCTGGCGCGATCGTGCGCGGATTGCGCGTCATGACATCGGCGAGTTTGAGCGCGCGGAAATCGCCGTCGCGCTGCAGGATGCGCCGCAGGTCGCCATCGGTGAAAATGCCGTGGACGTGACGATTTTCGTCGATGACCGCGGTCATGCCCATGCGCTTGTCGGTGATCTGGAAGAGCGCGTCCGACACGGTCGCATCGAGCGAAACGACCGGCACTTCGTCGCCCACGCGCATCACGTCGCGCACGTAGGTCAGCAGGCGCCGCCCGAGCGCGCCGCCCGGATGCGAGCGCGCGAAGTCGTCAGGGCCAAAGCCGCGCGCGTCGAGCACGGCGACGGCAAGCGCATCGCCCAGCGCCATCGCGGCGGTGGTGCTCGCCGTGGGCGCGAGATTCATCGGGCATGCTTCCTTTTCGACGCGCGCGTTCAGGTGCATGTCGGCCAGTTGAGCGAGGCTCGATTCCGGCCGTCCCGTAATCGCGATCAGTTTTGCGCCGAGGCGCTTGATGAGCGGCAAAATGGCGACGAGTTCTTCGGTCTCGCCCGAGTTGGATAGCGCGATGAAGATGTCGTCGGCGGTGACCATGCCGAGGTCGCCGTGGCTCGCTTCGGCCGGGTGCACGAAGAACGCGGGCGTGCCGGTCGAGGCGAGTGTCGCGGCGAATTTGCGCGCAACATGCCCCGACTTGCCGATGCCGGACACGACCACGCGCCCGCGACAGCCAAGCAGCGTTTCGACCGCGTTGGCGAAGTTGTCGTCGAGGAGTTCTGCGAGCCCGCGAACAGCGTCGGCTTCAATCTGGAGTACGTTGCGAGCCAGCGCCAGTGCCCGGTCGCCATTGATTTTCGCTATCATGCGCGGAGTATAGCAAAGGCGATTCCGCGCCGCCCCTTCGGGGGGCCGGCCTGCCGCCGTCTATCCGCCCCCGCAAGCCCTGTCGTCAGGGGCCTTTTAAGATGCCGGAGCGCCCCATGCACGCGCCTCGGAACACTGACGAACGAGGACGCTAGTCGGATGTCGATTTCTCCGCTCGAAATGACGCTGTTGCTGCTGCTCTGCTCCGTGGCGGGCGTCGTCGTATTTCGCTATTTCAATCTGCCGCCGATGCTCGGCTATCTGACGGTCGGCATCATCGTGGGACCGCACGCAGCGGGTATCGCGCCTGATACTGACCGCGCGCAGCATCTCGCCGAATTCGGCGTCGTGTTCCTGATGTTTTCCATCGGCCTCGAATTCTCGCTTTCGAAGCTGCGTTCGATGCGGCGAATCGTTTTCGGACTCGGCGCGAGCCAGGTTGCGGCGACCATCGCGCTCGCGCTGATCTTCGGCTGGATTGCGAATTTCTGGACCGAAATGTCGTGGCAGGCGAGCTTCGCGCTCGGCGGCGCGATGTCGATGTCCTCGACCGCCATCGTCAGCAAGCTGCTCGCGGAACGGCTCGAACTCGAATCGGAGCATGGTCGCAATATCTTCGGCGTGCTGCTGTTTCAGGATCTGGCGGTCGTGCCGCTGCTCATCATCATCGCGGCGTTCGGCAACGGAAAATCGTCCGAACTGGCGATGTGGCTCGGCATCGCGGCGGTGAAGATCGTCGTCGCGTTGACGGTGCTGCTGTTCATCGGCCAGAAGTTCATGACGCGCTGGTTCGATCTCGTCGCGCGCCGCCGCTCGCAAGAGCTTTTCATGCTGAACCTGCTGCTGGTGACGCTCGGCGCGGCATTCATCACCGACAAATTCGGTCTGTCGCTCGCGCTCGGCGCGTTCATCGCGGGTATGTTGATCGCCGAAACCCCGTACCGGCATCAGGTGGAAGAGGACATCAAGCCTTTCCGCGACGTGCTGCTCGGCCTCTTCTTCGTGACGACCGGCATGCTGCTGAATCCACGCGTGATCTGGGAGCATCCGTTCCTCGTGCTCGGCTTCTTCGTCGTTCCGATTCTGCTCAAGGCCGTGATGATCACGGGCCTCGCGCGCGCGTTCGGCGCGACGCCGGGCGTCGCGATGCGTACCGGTCTCGGTCTCGCGCAGGCGGGCGAGTTCGGTTTCGTGTTGCTGAACCTGATTCTGGATTCGCATCTTGTCGATTCGACGATCCTGCAAGCGATTCTTTCCGCGATGCTCCTTTCGATGCTCGCCGCGCCGTTCATCATCCAGAACGCGGACCGGATCGTGCTGCGGCTGTCGTCGACGGAATGGATGCTGCAATCGCTGCAAATGACGAAGATCGCGACGCAAAGCCTGAAGCAGAGCGGCCACGTCATCATCTGCGGTTACGGCCGCGCCGGGCAGAACCTCGCGCGCATGCTGGAGCAGGAAGGCATTTCCTACGTCGCGCTCGATCTGGACCCGGATCGCGTCGCGGCGGCGGCGGCGGCGGGCGAGTCGGTCGTGTTCGGCGATGCCGGGCGGCGCGAGTCTTTGCTCGCGGCGGGCCTGCATCGCGCGGCGACGGTCGCGATCACCTACGCGAACACGCCGTCAGCGATGCGCGTGCTGCACAACATCCACGAACTCGCGCCGACCTTGCCGGTGATCGTGCGCACCGTCGACGACGCCGATCTCGAAAAGCTCACCGCCGCGGGCGCGACGGAAGTGATTCCGGAGATCGTCGAGGGCAGCTTGATGCTCGCATCGCACACGCTCGTCCTGATGGGCGTGCCGATGCGCCGCGTCGTGCGGCGCGTCGAGGAAATGCGCGATGCGCGTTACAGCTTGCTGCGCGGCTACTTCCACGGCGCCGACGACGTCGACGACGACGATGGCCACGAGCAGGTGCGGCTACAATCCGTACCCATCGACGCAAATTCCGAAGCCGTCGGGCATTCGCTCGACGATCTCGGGCTCGTCGGCAATGGTGTCGAGGTGACCGCGATCCGGCGCCACGGCATCCGGGGCGTTGCACCCGATCCCGAAACCAAGCTGCGCGCGAACGATATCGTCGTGCTGCGCGGCCTGCCCGAAGTGCTGGCGCAAGCCGAGGAACGGCTCTCGCGCAACCGCCGGGCGGCGTAGTTTCTCTCTCTTTATCACCAAGGCGAACGCGCGGCCACACGGCGCGGACTCCGGAGAAGTCATGTCCATTACCCCATCGCACGCCGAGCTCGACGCCGCGCGTTTCATCAAGGAGCGCGTGCGCACCGTCGAAAACTGGCCGCAGCCCGGCGTGCAATTTCGCGATATCACGACGATCCTGCAGGACCGCCGTGCGTTGCGCATGCTGATCGACCTGTTCGTGCAACGCTATATCGACGAGAACGTGAATGTGATCGCCGGCATGGACGCGCGCGGCTTCATCATCGGGCCGATTCTCGCGTACGAACTGAGCTTGGGCTTCGTGCCGATCCGCAAGAAGGGCAAGCTGCCGTACAAGACGCTCGAACAGTCGTATGAGCTGGAATACGGCCGCGCGACCGTCGAGATTCACGAGGATGCGTGCAAGCCCGGCGATCGCGTGGTGATCGTCGACGATCTCGTTGCGACCGGCGGCACGATGATGGCCGGCAAGATCCTGATCGAGCGGCTCGGCGCGGAAGTGGTCGAGGCTGCGGCGATCATCGATCTGCCCGATCTCGGCGGCTCGAAGCTCCTGCGCGAGAACGGCGTGCCGCTCTATACCGTGTGCGAATTCTCGGGACATTGACATGCCCAATGCTTTGCTCTTTCTCGCCGCGTCGGTTGCGATCACCGTCGCGCCCGGCCCCGACAATCTTCAGGTGCTCGCGCGCGGCATTTCGCAGGGACGGCTCGCGGGCGTCGTCGCGGCGTTCGGCTTCGCGTTCGGCGTGATCTTTCATACGACCCTTGCCGCGCTCGGCGTCGCGGCGCTGCTGCGTTCTTCGCCGATGGCGTTTCAGGCGGTGAAGCTCGCGGGCGCGGCGTATCTCGTGTGGATCGGCATCAAGGCGTTGCGCAGTCACGGCCTCGCAAGCGCGCACGCGCGTCCGAGCCAGCCGCTTACGACCGTGTTCCGTCAGAGCGTGATCGGCAACATGCTGAATCCGAAGGTGACGCTGTTCTTCATCGTGTTCCTGCCGCAGTTCGTCGATCCGCACGGCGCGCAAAGCGTCATGCTGCAGATGTTCGAACTTGGCGGGTTGTTCATGCTGCAAACGATCGTCGTGTTCTCGCTTTTCGGCATCGGTGCGGGAATGATCGGCGCGTGGCTGAAGCGCCGTCCGCGCGTCGGCATGTGGCTCGACCGGCTCGCGGGCGTGACGTTCATCGCGCTCGGCATCCGCGTCGCGCTGCGCGACTAACGTCATGACGCTGCCCGCCATCGTTGCCGCGCGCCGCTTCGACGCCGCCGCGCACGTGCCATTCTTCATCGGCGATGAACGCGTCGGCTGGATTCGCGCGTTCGACGTCGACGCGCTGCGCCGCTGGCCTTCCATCTTCTCCATCGACGACGTCGTGCGCTTGCAGGCGGACAGCGTGAAAGCGCGCACCGAGGCTTTGCAGGAAGTCATCGGCGCGCTCTTCGCCGAAGGCAAAATCCCCGGCTGGCGCGACGAAACCTACGCGATACGCAACGACTTCGACGCGCCGCCGCTTGCGTTCATCGAGCGTGCGGCATCGCGCTTCTTCGGCACGATGACCTACGCGGTGCATTTGAACGGCATCGTAAAATATCGGGATAAGGCGCCGCAATTGTGGATCGCGCGCCGCAGCGACACGAAGGCGACCGATCCCGGCATGCTCGATAACGTCGTGGCGGGCGGCATCGGCTCGGGTTTCGAACTCATGCCGACGCTCGTGAAGGAATGCTGGGAAGAGGCGGGCATGAGCGCCGAACTCGCTTCCACCGCGACGCCCGGCCGCACGTTTCATGTGCTTCAGTCGCTTCCGGAAGGCACGCAGGCCGAGCAGATCTTCGTCTACGACGTTTCCCTGCCGCCCGATTTCACGCCACGCAATCAGGATGGCGAAGTCGGCGAGCATCGCCTCGCGCGTATGGAAGACGTCGCGCGCTGGATCGAAGAGGGCGCGCTCACCGTCGACGCCAGTCTCGCCACGCTCGATTGCATGCTGCGCCATCGGTGGATCGACGAAGACGCGTGCGAAGGCATCGGCGTGCTGTTCGATCCGCCGCAAATTTAAAAGAACCGAACGAGGAAAGGTCATGTCGACCGAACATAGTTTCTATCTGAAGTTGTCGTGTCCGGACCGGCCGGGAATCGTGCATGCCGTGTCGGGCTTTCTGTTCAACCTCGGCGCGAACATCCTCGACTCCGCGCAGTTCGGCGACAGCCGCACCGGCGAATTCTTCATGCGCGTGCATTTTCAGCAGGTCGGCGGCGATCCCGGCCTCGACGCGCTGCGCAAGACTTTTTCCGATCTCGCCGACGAGTTCGGCATGCGCTGGGAGTTGCACGATGCATCGGTGAAGCCGCGCGTCGTCATCATGGTGTCGAAGATCGGGCATTGCCTGAACGATCTCTTGTTCCGCTATCGCACCGGGCAATTGCAGATCGAGATTCCGGCGATCATCTCGAATCATAAGGATTTTTATCAGCTCGCGGCGAGCTACGACATTCCGTTTCATCATCTGCCGCTGCTCAACGCGACGTCCGAAGCGAAGGCCGCTCAGGAAGCGCGCGTGATGGAAATCGTCGATCAGCACGAGACCGATCTCGTCGTGCTTGCGCGTTACATGCAGATTCTGTCGCCGGATTTGTGCGCGAAGCTGTCAGGCCGCGCGATCAATATTCATCACTCGTTTCTGCCGAGCTTCAAGGGCGCGAAGCCGTACTATCAGGCGTTCGACCGCGGCGTGAAACTGATCGGCGCGACTGCGCATTATGTGACCTCCGATCTCGACGAAGGCCCGATCATCGAGCAGGAAGTGGAACGCGTCGATCACAACATGACGCCGGATCAACTGACGGCGATCGGCCGCGACGTGGAATGCGTGACGCTCGCGCGCGCGGTGAAGTGGCACGCGGAGCATCGCATTCTGCTAAATGGCCACAAGACGGTGGTGTTCCGCTAAATCGCGAATTCCGGACGACAAAGCCCGCCGATTCGATTTCAGGCGGGCTTTTTTACGCTCAGACGAGCCGCAGATAAATCAGCTCGCGCTTGATATACCCGTAGAAAATCGGCGCGGCGATGACGCCCGGAATACCGAACGCGGCTTCCATCGCGAGCATCGCAAGAAGTAATTCCCACGCGCGCGCCTCGATTTGTCCGCCGATGATACGCGCGTTCAGGAAATATTCGAGCTTGTGAATCAGGATGAGAAACGCGAGCGACGCGACCGCCGTGCCGAACGAGACCGACAGCGAAATCCCGACGATGATCGTGTTCGAGATGAGATTGCCGATCACCGGCATCAATCCGACGATGAACGTGACGAGCACGAGCGTCTTGGAAAGCGGCAGCCGTTCGTGAAAGATCGGCAGCGCGACAAGCAGGTAGAGCGCGGTGAACACGGCGTTGATCGCGGAAATCTTGATCTGCGCGAACACGATGCGGCGGAAGGCATCGGAAAAACGCGACACGCGCGCGACGAGCGCCGTCGATAGCGGCAGCCGGTGATGCGACGCCCGCGGCGCGCTCACCGCGATGATCGCGCCGACGATCATCCCGATCACGATATGCCCGAAGCCGCGCGCCATTTCCTTGCCGCCTTGCTGAAGCATTTCGGCGTGCCTGTGCATCAGCTCGGTGGCTTTGTCCTTCATCTGCACGGTGTCCACGGGCAGATAATTCGCGATCCAGTCGGGCACGGACAGCCGCGCGCTCGACGTGATGCTCATCAACTGATCGAGCAGTTTTTGCACGCTCGGGAAATCACGCTCGATATGTTCGATGGTGGCGATGGTCGCGCCGGTCAGACCGCCGACGATGATTGCCGAAATCAACCCGACCGCGATCAGCCGCGCGCCCCGGCTGACCACGTGCCGTTCGATCACGGGCGCGATCATGTGCGTGAGCTGAAACACGAGCATGCCGGCGAGCAGCCCGCCGAGCAGTTGCAGCCTGAGCGTGAGATACAGCGCGAGCAACGCGAGGATATAGCTGCCGATCTCCACCGCCGACAGTTTCGGCAAACTCATGTCGCTCGTCAGCCTGACGTGGCGCGTGGGCAGGTCCCGTACACGCCCCTCCTCGTTGGCCGCTTCATTGCGCTTCGCCATGACTGCGTTCCCTTTTCTGCTGCGTACGACGATTATTCGTGCCGCGGCGCGCGCGGTGCATTCCGTTGCTCCGGCTGGCGCCCCCGCGAGCCAGACCGGCGCGCGAATCAGGCCGCCGACTTAGCCCGTTGCAACAAGGGTGCCAGATATCTGCCGGTGAAACTCGCTTTCGATTTCGCCACCTGTTCCGGCGTCCCCTGGGCGATGATCTGCCCGCCGCCCGCGCCGCCTTCCGGACCGAGATCGATGACCCAGTCAGCGGTTTTGATTACGTCGAGATTATGCTCGATGATTACGACAGTATTACCCTGATCGCGCAATCGATGAATCACTTCAAGCAAAAGCGCGATGTCGTGGAAGTGCAATCCGGTCGTCGGCTCGTCGAGGATATACAGCGTCCGACCCGTATCGCGCTTGCTCAGTTCCAGCGAAAGCTTGACGCGCTGGGCTTCGCCGCCCGATAGCGTCGTCGCGGACTGGCCGAGCCGGATGTAACCGAGACCGACGTCGAGCAGCGTTTTCAGCTTGCGCGCGACCACCGGCACCGCCTTGAAGAACTCGTGCGCCGCCTCGACCGTCAGGTCCAGCACTTCGCTGATGTTCTTGCCCTTGTACTGAACTTCGAGCGTCTCGCGGTTGTACCGCTTGCCGTGGCAGACGTCGCAGGGCACGTAGACATCGGGCAGAAAATGCATTTCCACCTTCAAAACGCCGTCGCCCTGACAGGCTTCGCAGCGGCCGCCCTTCACGTTGAACGAAAAGCGCCCCGGATCGTAGCCGCGCTCCTTTGCCGCCGGCACGCCCGCGAACAGTTCGCGGATGGGCGTGAACAGTCCGGTGTAAGTGGCAGGATTGCTGCGCGGCGTGCGGCCGATCGGCGATTGATCGACGGCAATTACTTTGTCGAAGTGTTCGAGACCTTCGATCGACTCGTAAGGCGCGGGCTCCGTCGCCGAACCGTACAGATGCTGGGCGACGGCGTGCTGTAGCGTGTCGTTGATGAGCGTCGACTTGCCCGAGCCGGACACGCCGGTTACGCAAGTCAAAAGCCCGACGGGCAAATCCAGCGTCACGCGCTTCAAATTGTTGCCGTGCGCCTCGACGATGCGCAACATGCGCTCGTCGGGCGAAGTGCGCTCGGCGGGATAGCTGATCGTGCGCTTGCCCGACAGATACTGCCCCGTGATCGAATTCGCGTCCTTCTGCACCTGAACCGGCGTTCCTTGCGCGACGATCACGCCGCCGTGCTCGCCCGCGCCCGGCCCCATGTCGACGACGTAATCCGCCATGCGGATCATGTCCTCGTCGTGCTCGACGACGATCACCGAATTACCGATGTCGCGCAGATGCTTGAGCGTGTCGATGAGCCGGTCGTTATCGCGCTGATGCAGACCGATGGACGGCTCGTCGAGCACGTACATCACGCCGGTCAGCCCCGAGCCGATCTGCGACGCGAGCCGGATGCGCTGCGCCTCGCCGCCGGAAAGCGTCTCCGCGCTGCGTTCCAGCGACAGATAATCCAGCCCGACGTTGTTCAGAAACGAGAGCCGCGCGACGATTTCCTTGATGACCTTGTCGGCGATTTCGCCCTTCGCACCTTCCAGGCGCAGCGTCTGAAAGTAGCCGAGCGCGTCGCGCAGCGGCCATCCGCTGATTTCATAGATGCCGCGCGCCTGATCTTCCGCGCCGACCTTCACGAAGCGCGCCTCGCGCCGCAGACGCGTGCCTTCGCACGCCGGGCACGGCTGATTGTTCTGGTATTTCGCGAGCTCTTCGCGCACGGCGGCGGAATCCGTCTCGCGGTAGCGCCGCTCCAGATTCGGGATGATGCCTTCGAACGCATGCTCTCGCACCGACGCGCGCCCGCGCTCGTTGATGTACGAGAACGGGATCGCCTGCTTGCCGGAGCCGTTCAGCAGGATCTTGCGCACTTTCTCGGGCAGGTCCTCGAACGGGACGTCGATTTCGAACTCGTAGAACGCCGCGAGACTTTGCAGCATCTGGAAATAGAACTGGTTGCGCCGGTCCCAGCCCTTCACCGCGCCCGCCGCGAGCGACAGCGACGGATGCGCGACCACGCGCTTCGGATCGAAGAACGTGATCTGGCCGAGGCCGTCGCACTCGGGGCACGCGCCCATCGGATTATTGAACGAGAAAAGGCGCGGCTCGAGTTCCGGCAGCGAGTACGAGCAGATCGGGCAGGCGAACTTCGAGCTGAAGAGTTTTTCCTTCTCGGTGTCCATTTCGAGCGCGATCGCGCGGCCATCGGCGAGACGCAGCGCGGTTTCGAACGATTCGGCGAGGCGCTGCTTCATGTCCGGACGCACTTTGAGGCGGTCGATCACGACATCGATCGTGTGCTTGTCGTTCTTCTTGAGCTTCGGCAGCGAATCGACTTCGTAGATTTTCGCGACGCCTTCGTTAGCCGTGCCGCCGCCCGAACGAATGCGGAAACGGATGAAACCCTGCGCCTGCATTTCCTCGAACAGTTCGACGTGCTCGCCCTTGCGATCCGCGACGACCGGCGCGAGGATCATCAGCTTCGTTTCCTCGGGCAGCGCGAGCGCGGCGTCGACCATTTGCGAGACGCTTTGCGCCTCCAGCGGAATCAGATGATCCGGGCAATACGGCGTGCCGACGCGCGCATACAGAAGCCGCAAATAATCGTGAATTTCGGTGACGGTGCCGACCGTCGAGCGCGGATTGTGCGACGTCGCTTTCTGCTCGATGGAAATGGCCGGCGACAATCCTTCTATCAGATCGACGTCCGGTTTTTCCATCAACTGCAAAAATTGCCGCGCATACGCCGAGAGGCTTTCGACGTAACGGCGCTGACCTTCCGCATACAGCGTGTCGAACGCGAGCGACGACTTGCCCGACCCGGACAGGCCCGTGATCACGATCAGCTTATGGCGCGGCAAGTCGAGATTGACGTTCTTCAGATTGTGGGTGCGAGCCCCACGAATGCGAATTTCTTCCACGAGTCTGTTCCGGCGTTGATTCGGATGCTTTCGGTCGTTTTGTGCGGCGCTTTCGTCCGTCCGGATGGGCCATGCAGCCATTGCCGGGCGGAAAGAGAGAGGGCCAAACCTGCTACTATAACGACTTTTAAAGGGCGCGGCGCCCGAGCCCCGAGGGCCGGATGCGCGTCGATTGGCCGGCGCGGGGGCTCGCCGGTCATCTGCGGGCGAGCGCGAACGCGACGAGCGGCGCGACCGTGCCGTGCGTTCCATATAGTGCCGTTTCGAGCAAGAACAAGGCGGCCGCGCCTGGCTGCGCCGCAGGCCAGGCCAGACGCGACTCTCATCCTTTTCCCGTTTCTGATGTCCAATCCGTCTGCCACGTCCACACGTCTCTCCGCGCCGGAGTTGCGCGCGACCGTGTCGCTCGCTGCCATCTTCGCGCTGCGCATGCTCGGTCTTTTCATGATCATGCCGGTGTTTTCCGTGTACGCGAAAACCATCCCCGGCGGCGACAACGTGCTGCTCGTCGGCATCGCCCTCGGCGCTTACGGCGTCACGCAGTCGATGCTCTACATCTTCTACGGCTGGATTTCCGACAAACTCGGGCGCAAGCCGGTGATCGCGTTCGGCTTGCTGGTGTTCGCGATCGGCAGTTTCGTCGCGGCCGCCGGACATTCGATGGCGTGGATCATCGCCGGGCGCGTGATTCAGGGAATGGGCGCGGTGTCGTCGGCGGTGATCGCGTTCATCGCCGATCTCACGCACGAAGAAAACCGCACCAAGGCAATGGCGATGGTCGGCGGCAGCATCGGCGTGTCGTTCGCGGTGGCGATCGTCGGCGCGCCGATCGTGTTCCACTGGGTCGGCATGAGCGGGCTTTTCACGGTGATCGGCGTGCTGTCGATTCTCGCGGTGGGCGTGGTCTTCTGGATCGTGCCGGATCCGCCCGCGCACCCGGTTCACGTCAAGGCGCCGTTCGCAGAAGTGCTGCACAACGTCGAGTTGCTGCGCCTGAACTTCGGCGTGCTCGTGCTGCACGCGACGCAAACCGCGCTCTTTCTCGTCGTGCCGCGCATTCTGGTGGACGGCGGGCTGCCGGTCGCGTCGCACTGGAAGATTTACCTGCCCGTGATGGCGCTCGCGTTCGTTCTGATGGTGCCGGCCATCATCGCCGCCGAGAAACGTGGAAAAATGAAGAGCGTGATGCTGAGCGCGATCGGGCTTATCCTGATCGGCCAGTTGTTATTGGGCGCGGCTCCCCATACGCTGTGGTCCGTGGCAGCCATTCTGTTCGTGTACTTTCTCGGCTTCAACGTGCTTGAGGCGTCGCAGCCGTCCCTGGTGTCGAAACTCGCGCCGGGCACGAGAAAGGGCGCGGCGGCGGGCGTGTACAACACGACGCAGTCGATCGGCCTCGCGCTCGGCGGGGTGATCGGCGGCTGGCTGCTCAAGCTCGACGGACCGAGCGCGGTCTTCTTCGCCTGTTCGGCGCTGGTGTTCGCGTGGCTCGTCGTCGCTACGTGGATGAAACCGCCGCCGCGCAGAAGCGAGCGCGCGGCCTGAGGAAAATTTGAATCATCGAATCGAGCCGGCATGGTGCGGCTGAGTCTACGTCTGAAGACGAGATCGGTCCAATCGCATCATTCGGCTGACAGTTAGCAAGGAATCTACCGGAGAAATCATGGCATCAGTCAACAAGGTCATTCTCGTGGGCAATCTGGGCGCCGACCCGGAAACCCGCTACCTCCCGAGCGGCGACGCCGTGGCCAACATCCGTCTCGCGACGACGGACCGCTACAAGGACAAGGCCTCCGGCGAATTCAAGGAACTCACGGAGTGGCATCGCGTGGCGTTCTTCGGCCGGCTCGCCGAGATCGTCAACGAATATCTGAAGAAGGGCTCGTCGGTGTACATCGAAGGGCGCATCCGCACGCGCAAGTGGACCGACCAGTCGGGCCAGGAGCGTTATTCGACGGAGATCGTCGCGGATCAGATGCAGATGCTCGGTGGCCGCGGCGGCGCAGGCGGCGGCGATGACGGCGGCTACAGCCGCAGTGCTCCGATGGAACGTTCCGGCGGCGGTGGTGGCGGTGGTGGCGGCGGTCGTGCGCCCGCGGGCGGACGTGCAAGCGGTGGCGGCGCGAGTGGCGGCTCCAGCCGGCCGAGCGCACCGGCTGGCGGCGGCTTCGACGACATGGACGACGATATCCCGTTCTGATCGTCGACGAACGATTTGCACTTCCAAGTATGGGCTTCGGACTGTGATAGTCCGAAGCCCATTTTTTTCGTCCCGGCAAGGCGCTTTCCGAATTATGGCGCGCGCATCACCTTTTCTCCTCACGGCATATTAATCTCTCGGAACGCGGGACGACTGACGCTCCTCGAATTTTGAGTCGGGGAGAGCGGTCGAAAGCTAATCGGATTCTTCCTATGGTCTACGAAATATTCGCAATCTATTTTGAAGTTATCATTCAAGAGATTTAATCGCAGTATTTATATGCTTGCTGTCATCGATCTAAGCGCTTCCGAGTTTTTGTTTATCTGATTTCGGTAAACGAGTATTCGGAACAAGTGCGTAGTAATGCGTGGGGTTCGGTTTGATCCGTCGCGCGGTCGTTGAAATCAAAAGCATACTCACTAGACCAACAAAATAATCGGGGGCCCTCTTGAAGCTTCGAATAGTTCTTGCTGACGATCATCCTTTTGTTCTCCTCGGAATGAAGGCGCTGTTCGCCGCCGAGAACGGAATGAAGGTAGTCGGCGAGGCGAATAACGCGAGCACCCTGCTCGCCGAACTCGCCATGAGGTCGTGCGATGTGCTGGTCACAGACTTCGCCATGCCCGAACCGGGCGTGGATGCAAATGACGGGCTTCGTCTCATTCGCAAGGTGCGTCAGGATTTTCCGAGCATCATCATCGTGGTGCTAACCAGTGTCAGCAATGTCGCGATCTTGCGCTCGATTCTGAATGCGGGCGCGATGAGCCTGGTCAACAAAGCGGAGCCGATGGAACTGGTGGCCACGGCCGTGCGGCATGCGAGTGTCGGACGTCGTTTCGTGAGCGCTTCGTTCGTTGCCGCGCTCGCTGAAGCAGGCACGGAGACCGAATTTTCGTCGGAAGAGCCGCGTCTTTCTCCGCGTGAGGTCGAAGTCGTTCGCCTGTTTGCGAAGGGTCATTCGATTACGGAAATTGCGAGAGAACTGAATCGTGATGTCCGCACCATCAGCCGTCAGAAACGTGACGCCATGAACAAGCTTGGTGTAAGAAACGATCCCGGTCTTTTCGCTTTCGTTCGTGCGCGTGGTTTAGGATGACTATTTTGTTTAACGATCACTTTCGGACGCATCTTATGTATCAAGATATTTCGATGCCCGATGCTCACAGTTCATATTTGGACGTGGATTTGAGTCCGCAGGATAAGAAGGGGTTTAAGGCGATGGAGTTCGGGAATGGGAGCTATGTGTTCTCGCACGCTAAGCGGATAAGGCTGGCCATAGCAGATGACCATCCGCTCGTTATTCTCGCAGTCGAGCGTCTTGCTGGGAATTTTCCCAACGTTCAGGTCGTGAGTCGAAATGTAGACTCCACACAACTCGAAGAGTCGCTTGCTCGCGGCGAGTGTGACGTCGCCATCATCGATTACTTCATGCCGGGCGGCCGTTACGGCGACGGCATCGAGTTGATCCAGCACGTTGCGAATCAGTATCCCGATGTTCGGATCGTCGTCATGTCACGCAGCGACAACGCCACGCTCGTCAAGCAGGCGCTGGAAGCTGGCGCGCATGCATTCCTTAGCAAGGAAGACCGCCTCGATCTCATCTACGTCGCCATCGTTTCGGTCATGGCGAATGAAACCTATCTCGGTCCGGCCATACGCCGGACGCTGGCGCTCGCGAACGCAGAGAGCCACGCTCGCTTCATCCGCCAGAGACTCTCGAGTCGTGAACTGGAAGTGATCGAGCGCTATGCGCGAGGCGCGAACGTTACCGAGATCGCGAAGGATCTCGGTCGAAGCGTCAAGACGATCAGCGCGCAAAAGTGCGCAGCGATGCGAAAGCTCGATCTGTCGACGGACGCTGACTTGTATCGACTCATAGCGGACAGTGACTTGACCTGAACCATCAGCAAGGGGCGCGCGGGGCAAGCTCCAAAGGTCCGGCAGGAGACGACGCACAGTTGATTCTACGACTGCAGCGTGCCGGAGAAACATCACAAAACGTATAAGAAGATGAGCACACAAACGCCGATACGCGCGATCGTTGCTGACGACCACCCGGTTGTCATCAAGGGCATTCAGTGTTTCCTGGAACGCGACGGGGCGATCCGTGTAGTGGCTACTGCGCAAGACACACTAGCGCTTGCTGAAGCGGTCGAAGCCACACCATGCGATATCGTGCTTTCGGACATCGGTATGCGCGGAATCGACGGAGAGAACAGTTCGATCGGCTATCTCCGGAGCTTGTCGTGGCAGGAGAAAAGACCGAGGGTCATCGTGCTCACGATGATCTCCCACATGCGCATGCTGGCGGGTCTCGTTCAACTCGGCGTCGATGGCATCGTCGACAAGCGCGACGGACTCGGATGCCTGCATGACGCGATAGCCGTCGCCCAAGACGGTGGCTGTTTTCTTTCGCCGTCCGTGGAAGCGGCTGTGCGCCATTTGCCACCTACATCGCCGGCGCGTGCGGGTGTGTTGAGCCGACGCGAGTGGGAAGTTTTTCAGCTTTACGCGAGCGGCCTTCTCGTTCATGAAATCGCGGATCATTTCGGCCGAAGCCGCAAGACGATCGCGACGCAAAAGCGGAGCGGTATGCGCAAGCTAGGACTCGAAAGCGAGGGCGAACTGGTGACCTACCTTCAGCAGGTCGGATTGGTCTGATGCGGTGCCGTCCGGGGAATGCTCCCACTTAGGAGCAAATTGGGACACTTCTGATTCGATCATGATGCGTTGCGAGTCAGACTCAAATCATTTCACTCGATGGCCAAGCGCGAAGCGCGAGCACTCTTTGTCTGCCAATAGCAGCGAAGTGGCGTCCTCGTGACCTCGCTCAGCAGGCGAAGCAACTGTCGTTGCATACGTCGGCCGCATCCGAGGAGTTCGATTTGAGATTTCTGTTTGCGCGTTGTCTGCTCCTTCTGAGTCTGGTCGTGGCGCCATTCAGCCATGCGGCCGATGCGCCCGGTTCGGCCACCGGCCACTCGCAACCCGCTGCCGAAGTCGCTTTCAAGCTCGATCTCCCTGAGCGCGATTACCTACGCACGTTGAAGCCGCTCGTCGTCGGCGTGATCGATGCACCGGACGCCGCTGCAGATGATTCGTTGGAACGGCCCGAAGTCGCGCTGGAAAAAATCGAGAAGTCGCTCGGCATCTCGTTCAAGGCGCGGCAATTCAACGATTGGGCCGCGGCTGCATCGGCGTTTCAGCGTGGCGATATCGATATGATCGTCGCATCAAGTCCGCCGGGCATGCTGAATTACGCGATGCACTCCGAACTGCAACCGCTCGATCAACTCATCCGGCGCGCATTCAAGCAAGCCGAGACACCAGCCACCACAGGGCGAGCGCACGCATTCGCGATTTCGAATATCACGGCGTTACGCTTGCTGCCTGCGCTCATCGGCATTGCGGCGGTGCTGCTCGTGACGCTGCGCGCGTTTATCCGGCTGCAACAGGAGATGTGCCGGCGCATGGAGACCGAGCAGCGGTTGGCCACGCAACTCAGCTTCCAGCAGACCATGATGGAGGTCGTGCCGTATCCGCTCATTGCGAAGGACATGCAGAATCGCTATATCGCGGTGAATCGCGCTTTCGAGGAGGCGCTCGGCGTGCGGCGCGAAGATATTCTCGGGCGCACGAGTCTCGAAGTGACGGCATGGGGCGAGGCGCATAGCCGTGTGGTCCACGACCTGACCGACGCGACTCTGGCCACTGGTCAGCGTCAGGAAGTCGAGGCGGAGTTTCTGGACGAAGACAATCGCCCGCGCTGCGGGCTATTTTGGACGGGTTGTTTTACCGCATCGAACGGGGAGCGGGCCGGCGTCGTCGGCACGATGATCGATATCACCGATATCCGCGACGCCGAAACGCGTGCGCGGCAGACCGAGCGTCGGCTGCACGACGTGACGCGTTCGCTGCCCGCGGTCGTGTTTCAGTTGCGTCGCGCGAGCGATGGCAAGTACCGCCTTCCATATATCGATGGCGACACGCGCCAGTTGCTCGGTCTCGACGTCGCCGCGTTGGCCGACGACCCGATCAACGCGTTGACGCACGTACACGAGGAGGACGCCGCGCGTCTCCTCGAAGAAATCGAAACTTCGGCGCGAACGCTGGAGCCGCTGCATACCGAATTTCGCTCGACGGTGGAAGGTGTTACGCGCTGGATCCGCGCCGACCTCGTCGCGCATCGCGAGGACGATGGCGCCGTGGTGTGGAGCGGCTATTGGGCCGATGCCAGCGTCGAGCACGCACGCGCCGACGAACTCGCCCGCGCGCGCGACACAGCCGAGGCCGCATCGCGCGCGAAGGACGACTTCCTCGCGATGATGAGTCACGAGATCCGCACACCGATGAACGGCGTTCTCGGCCTCGTCGAAGTGCTCGAAAACACGCCGC
Organism: Caballeronia fortuita; assembly: GCF_001544835.2. Taxonomy (GTDB): domain Bacteria; phylum Pseudomonadota; class Gammaproteobacteria; order Burkholderiales; family Burkholderiaceae; genus Caballeronia; species Caballeronia fortuita. The sequence continues at coordinate 647,807 of NZ_FCNX02000001.1, forward strand.
TCAATCCCGATCAATCCCAGATGCTCGGCATGATTCAGGATTCCGCGAGCGCGTTGCTGCAGATTCTCGACGATCTCCTCGATTATTCGAAGATCGAGGCGGGCCGTCTGACGATCGAGTCGACGCCGGTCGATCTGCGTGAACTCGTCGATAGCGCGGTCGGACTGCTCGCTGGACGCGCGCATGAGAAGGGCTTGCGCGTGCGTGTGGACATGGCGCCGGAAGTGGCCGCAACCGTCCGGGGCGACAGTGTGCGTCTGCGGCAGGTTCTCTTCAACCTTCTGAGCAACGCGATCAAGTTCACGATCAAGGGCGAAGTCGCGGTCCACGTGCGCGCGGTCGAGCAGCGCGAATCGGAGCAAGTGATCGAACTGTGCGTGAAGGACACGGGCATCGGAATCGCACCGGAGGCGCAGCAAAGTCTCTTCGAGCCGTTCGTGCAGGCGGAAACATCCACGACGCGCCGTTTCGGCGGCACTGGGCTCGGACTCACGATCTGCAATCGTCTCGTCGAATTGATGGGCGGCGCGATGAGTCTCGAAAGCGCGATCGGCATCGGAACGGCCATGAGCGTTCGTCTCACGATGCCCATCGAAACATCGCACTATCAGATCGACGGATTGCGCGGCAAGCGAGGCGTCGTTGCGATCGACGACGACCGCGTGGCCGCGGCACTCATGCACTTTGGCGAGGCGCTCGGTCTCTTCCTGCAGCGCTACACGCCCGATGAACTCGAGAGAGCCGTGACCGTGTCGCTCGAAGATATCGACATTGTCTTCTTGAGCGATACGCACAAGCGCGCCGTGCCGTCCGGCTCGCGCATAATACACGTGACCGAAAAGCCGAAGCCGACCGGTTACCGGATTCTCGAAGACGGCATCCGTGTGAGCGTGAATCCGATTTCATGGCACGGGCTCGGTGCAGCGTGCGTGGCGGCGCTGACGGGCATGCCGCAAGTTGCGTCGGGCGTCGCGCTCTGTCAGGAAACGAAGATGGCGCCGCCGGATCGCGAAGACGCGTTGCGCAGCGGCAAGCTCGTGCTCGTGGCCGAGGATCATCCGGTGAATCAGGAGTTGATCCGTCATCAGCTTTCATTGCTGGGGATGGCCTGCGATGTCGTGCACGACGGCGCCGAAGCATACGCCGCGCTCGCCGATACGCGCTACGGCTTCCTGATAACCGACTGCCATATGCCCAAGATGACGGGCTACGAACTCGCGCGGCGCATTCGGGCCGATGAAGCAGGCACGGCGCGTCGGCTGCCGATTCTCGGCATCACTGCGAGCACGGCGCCCGACGAACTGCGCAAGTGCCGCGAGTCCGGGATGGACGACTGCCTCGTCAAGCCAACGCGGCTCGCCACGTTGCGCGAGCATCTGAATCGATCGTGGACGGACGACAGCGCGGAGCCCGAACTCGTCACGCATTCGATGCAGGTTACCGCCGCGCCGCCGCGCGACGATGACGAACTCGATCTCGACGCGATGGCTCAGCTATGGGGCAGTGAGTCGACGGTCAAGGCGCTGCTGGACGCGTTCGTTTCGTCGTTCCGTGAGGATCTCGTGGCGCTCCGGCGATTGCTCGATCGCGGCACGGTCGATGATCTGCGCGATTGGCATCATCGCGTGTTCGGAGCGGCGAGCGTGTTGCAGTATCGGCCGCTGCTCGACGCGCTGGAGGACTTTCGCCGCGATCTGCATACGAAGTCGCGCGACGTGCGCCGTAGCGACGGATTCGCGCTCATCGCGCGATGCGAACAACTCGTCGAGCGCATTCAGACGCAAGGCGCGACGATTCATTGAACCTTCGCGCATTCACTCCGCGAGCGCGCCGGTGTTCGCATCGACGAGATCGCGCTCGCGAAAGTACGTCAGCGCGAAATCCACGAAAGAGCGCGTTTTGGCGGAGACATGGCGGCGCCCCGGATAGACGATCGATACTTCCTTGTCCGCGCCTCCGATCGCGTAGCCAGAAAGGAGGCGCACGAGTGCTCCCGTATCGATGTCTTGCGCCACGTAGCTCTCCGGCAGCACCGCGATGCCCATTCCGGAAAGCGCTGCTTGCCGCAACATGTGAGAGCTGTTCACGGCGTAGGCCGGATCGAGCGCGATGCTTTCGGCCGCGCCGGACGGTCCCACGAAGGTCCATGTCGGGCCGTGAATGTCCGCGGACGGCGCGAGAAACTCGTGCGCCGCCAATAATGCGGGGCGCATAGGCGTGCCGTGCCGCGACAGATATTCCGGCGACGCGACGAGCACCGCGGCGACCCTTACCAGCGGCCGGTTGATCAACATGCCACTGTTGACGAGGTGAGGCACGACGATGCCGACATCGAATCCTTCCGCGACGAGATCGATGGGACGATGCAGCAAAGTCAGCCGCAGTTTGACGCTCGGATAGCGCTCGCGATACGCGTGCAGCATCGGCGTGAGTCCAAGCAGCGAAAACGACGCCGACGCGACCAGCTTGAGCGTCCCGGACGGATTCACGGAACTGCTCGCCACCGACGCTTCGATGGCTTCAACTTGCTCGATCACCGCGCGACAGCCTTCCGCATAAGCGCGCCCGGCTTCAGTCAGAGAGACGCTGCGCGTCGTCCGGTTCAAGAGGCGCGTATTGAGGTGCGCTTCAAGCAAGGAGACATAGCGCGTTACGACAGCGTTGGAAAGATCGAGCGCGGCGGCGGCACGGCCGAATGATTCGGTCTCCGCGACCTTCATGAAGACGCGCATTGCCTGGAGTTGATTCATTGAGATATAACACTTCGAATGGCGAATCGATATGAGCGGCTAATGCGCACCTCGCGTGCGCGATTCTAGAGCGCGATCTGATGCGCAAACATCGGAAGGTTCTGATCCGGCGCGAGTGTATCAATGTGGCCACTGTCGCATGTATGCAACTGAGCACGGCGAGCGGGCGCGGACAAAGCGCAGCGAATGACGTGTAAGTCCATGCGGCCTAAGCATTTACCCGTCCCAAAAAAGCACTTTTTGAATTATTCGAAAAGCCTTTTGTGTTTCCTTTTTCGGTTTCTCAAAAAGACCGGGCAATAAACTTTGTCGTGCCGAATATCGGTGCTGAGCTTAACGGGCAACGAGGCAATCCACGCTCGACAGGCGTTCGGCCTGAAGCAACCCATCGAGTCTCACGACTTAGGAAAGGAACACGCATGAAAAAGAATCTGATCGTCACGGCCATCGCAGCTTTGGCCGCATCGTTCGCAGGCGCTGCCAACGCGCAGAGCAGCGTCACGCTGTATGGTTTGATCGACACGGGCTTGACGTTCGTGAATAACGTCTTCGACGCAAACCCGGATCACGCCAACATGAAGGCCACGTACCACGGTCTGACGAGCGGCAACCTGCAAGAAAGCCGCTGGGGCCTGCGCGGTGCCGAAGATCTGGGCGGTGGTCTGAAGGCGATCTTCACGTTGGAGAGCGGCTTCGATTCGGGCAACGGCCAACTGGGTGAGAACAACAAGCTGTTCGGCCGTCAGGCATACGTTGGCCTGTCGTCGCAAGCCGGCACGGTCACGCTGGGTCGTCAATACGACTCCGTCGTCGACTATCTCGGTCCGCTGAGCGCAGCAGGCACGTGGGGCGGTACGTACTTCGGTCACGTCGCAGGCAATGACAACCTGAACAGCGATTTCAGCATCGCCAACGCGATCAAGTTCCAGAGCGCGAACTACGCTGGTTTCTCGTTCGGCGGTCTGTATGGCTTCTCGAACGAAGCTGGTGGCTTCGCTGACAACCGTGCTTACAGCGTGGGTGCTGGATACGGAAATGGTCCGTTCAAGTTCGGCGCTGCGTACATGCAGGGCAATGGCGTGAACGCGACGACCAACGGCGCCATCTCCGGCGAACAGTTCATGGGTACGCTGCCGGGCCGAGACGTCACGGTGAAGGGCATGCGTCAACGTACCTTCGGTGCGGGTGCAAGCTACGCGTACGAAGCCATGACGTTCGGTGCAGTGTGGACGCAAACGCGCGTCGACAACAGCTACGTTGACAACGCGTCGCTGGTTTACAACAACTACGAGTTGAATGGTCACTACGCTGTGACGCCGGCGCTTTCGCTGGGTGCCGCGTACACGTACACGACTGGCAAGATCAACAACTTCGGCGTGCAGTCGGAGAAGGCGAAGTTCCACCAGTTCGGCCTGCAAGCTGACTACGCGCTGTCGAAGCGCACCGACTTCCACGTCGAAGCAGTGGCGCAGATCGGTTCGTCGAGCGGCGATGCTCCCGCTCCGTACGCCGCAATCGCCAACAACAACGGCGCATTCGGTATGTCGTCGAGCAGCCGTCAGGTGCTCGTGAACACGGGTATCCGTCACCGCTTCTAAAGCGTTCTGACCGGTAAGCAGTAGAAAGAGGGCACCGCAAGGTGCCCTTTTTTCGTTGATGCAACGCCGACAGCGAAGCTAGGTCGAGCCATCGAAATGCACTACGATGACCGTGCAACTCATATGAGGCCGCAAAAAGGAGAGCAAAAATGATCTCGACCTGCCGACCACATGCACGCTGGGCCGCAGTTTTCACGCTCACGCTTCTGATGACGGCTGCCGCTCACGCCGACACCGTCGCGCTCAAAGCCAATCTCCAGCCGTCGAGCGAAGTCCCGCCGCGCGTAAGCAAAGGCCACGGTGTCGTCGATGCCACTTTCGACACCGATACCAAAATACTCACCTGGACCGCGACATACGCTGACCTGTCCGGCCCGGTAACAATGGCGCATTTCCACGGCCCCGCGCCGGTCGGTCAGAACGCGAAAGTCCAGGTTCCCATCGACAAGAAAGCGCTCGCGAGCCCGATGAAAGGGCAGGCGACACTCACCGATCAGCAAGTGACGGATTTGATGGCCGGCCAGTGGTACTTCAACATCCACACGCAGGAAAATCCGACCGGCGAGATACGCGGTCAGATGATGCCGGCGAACTGACGCCTGCCGCGCGATGAGCTGGCAAAGCGACTTCGCCTGCTGGATCGTGCGCAAGCGCGTGCGTCCGCACAGCGCGAAGCCCGCCCTCGATGTCAATCTCGCGCGCAACTACGCGTCGCGCCGGATCTGGTCCCCGCGCGTGCCGAAAGGCTGGCGGCTCGATATCCGCGACACGCCCGCTCACGCTCCGTTGCGCGGCGAATGGCTCACGCCGCCGGCCACTCCGACCGCGACGATCCTCTATTTCCACGGCGGCGGCTATTACTTCTGCTCGCCGCGCAGTCATCGCGCGATCGCGTTTGGCCTGGCCACGAAGATCGGGGCCCGCGTGTTCTCGCTCGATTATCGTCTCGCGCCCGAGCATCGATTTCCCGCCGCGCTCGACGACAGCCTCGCCGCCTATCGGCGCCTGCTCGAGGACGGCGTTCCCGCAGAATCGGTTGCGATCGCCGGCGACTCGGCGGGCGCCGGTCTCGCGCTCGCAACGCTCCTCGCGCTACGCGACGCCGGCGATCCGCTTCCCGCGGCGGCGGCGCTGTTCTCGCCGTGGACGGACCTGACCGGGAGCGGCGAGTCGATGCGAGCCAACGAAGGCCGCGATCCGATGTACCACGCGTCCGTGTTTCCCGAAGTCGCCGCGCAATATCTCGGCGCGGCGGACGCGCGCGATCCCTACGCATCGCCGCTTTTCGGCGACTTCGAAGGCTTGCCGCCGCTGCTGATTCAGGTCGGCGACACCGAACTATTGCTCGACGATTCGACCCGCGTGGCCGCCAAAGCGCGCGCGGCGGGCGTGCGCGTCGAACTGGAAATCTGGCGCAAGGTTCCGCACATTTTTCAGATCTGGTCGCCGTTCATGCCTGAAGCGCGCGACGCGCTCGCGCACGCCGCCTCGTTCATCGAAACCGCGACTGCGGCGCCGCGAATTCATCGTCCGCCCATCACCTCGATCGTCTGATAAGCACGCTCGACCGCCGACGCGCCGTATCGACGCTCCAGCCTGCGCACGGTGAAGTGCCCGTGCGCCATCTGCTGAAAATGGTCGATGAACACGGTGTTGACCATCGCGCCGAGCACCGCGCCGATCGCCGGAATGGACTTCGCCGCGACCTGCTCGCTGACCTGCACGGAGAATCGCGAGGCGATCGTCTGCAGGAACTTGAGCAGCGCCGTCGAGCCGTGACTGCTCAATCCCTTCGCGGCGACCTCGCTGGTCGCGCGCGAAACCGACTGCGCGAGCGCGCCGCGCACGATGAAATAGCCGAGATCGGCGTTGTCGTCGCTGGCTTTGGTGCCGCCCATGCCGAGCACCATCAGGCATTGCAGTTGCGTCTCCACGCGATGCACGTCCTCGCCCTCGCTGCGCGCGATGTCGCAGATCGAGCGGAACATCAGCGTCGTCGTGACCGGAAGTTCGACGGGCAGCGCGAACAGCCCGAACGCGCCGCCTGCCGCGCCGGTCGTCGCGACGGCAAGCTTGTGCATCAGGTTATGCGGCTTGTCGGGCGGCGGCGCGAGCAGCGAATCGGACGGCGCGCTCTTGCCGATCGTGCGCAGCGCGACCTGCAGGCACTTCTTCAGCGCGAGCTGCGTCGCTTCGTCGACTTTTTCCTGCGCGGCGGAAGGCAAGCGTCCCATCAACTTTTCGATGGGCGCGCCGACGACGCTCGCCAGCTTCATCGTCAGTGACGGGCTTTCGAGCGCTTCCTTCGCGCGGGCGAGCGCCGCGAAGTCTTCGGTGGTAAGCGGCGAGGTGATGATCGGCGTCGGTTCCATGCGAGTCTTGTATCCAGAGAATGATGAGCTTCCACGCAGATTAGAGCGCGGCAGCGTGCTATGATTCCATTTCCGTTGACTAGTCAATCATTGCGCTTACAAAAGATGGCCGTTCACACAGCCGCGCATCATTCCAGCGGACAAGTCCTGCCTTTCCGCGAGTCGCTCATGGCGATGCTGGGCATCTCGTTCGTCACGATGCTCGTCGCGCTCGACCAGACGGTGGTCGGCACCGCGCTGCCCACGATCGTGGCCGAGCTCAAGGGCTTCGATCTCTACGCGTGGGTCGCAACCTCGTATCTTCTAACTTCCGTCATCACCGTGCCGATTTTCGGGCGGCTCGGCGACTACTACGGGCGCAAACCGTTCGTGATCGCGTCGATCGTGGTGTTCACGGTCGCGTCCGTGCTGTGCGGGCTTGCCAACAGCATGATGTTCCTCGTGCTCGCGCGCGGGTTGCAGGGCATCGGCGGCGGCATGCTCGTCGGGACCGCGTTCGCGTGCATCGCCGATCTCTTTCCCGATAACGTCGTGCGCCTGCGCTGGCAAGTGATGATGAGTTCCGCGTTCGGCATCGCCAATGCGGTGGGGCCGTCGCTCGGCGGTTTTCTCACGCAATACTACGGCTGGCGCTCGGTGTTCTACGTGAATCTACCAGTGGGTATCGTTTCGCTCTTTTTCGTGTGGCGCTTCCTGCCGCATCTGCGCCACATCGCGCACGAAGGCAAGATGCGTCTCGACTGGCCCGGCGCGATGCTCATCGCGGTGGCGCTCGGCGCGCTGCAGATGTTCGTCGAAATGTTGCCGAAGCACGGGTTCAGCGCCGAAACGGCCGCGCTGCTCGCGATGAGCGTCGCCGCGGGCTTCGCGCTGTGGAAGTGGGAGAAGCGCTGCGATCACGCGATCCTGCCCATCGACATGTTCCGCAACAAGGCGCTCGCCGCGCTCTTCACGCTCTCGATTCTCGGCGGCTTCACGATGTTCTCGCTGCTCTTCTACGCGCCGCTGCTGTTCCAGGGCGGCTTCGGCATGTCGCCGAAGGACGCCGGCATGATGATCACGCCGCTCGTCGTCTTCATCACGATCGGCAGCATCGTGAACGGGCGCATCGTCACGCGACTGAAGAACGCGAACGTGATGCTGTACGCCGGTTTTGCGCTGCTCGCGGTGTCGTGTCTCGGCGTCGTCGTCGCGACGCACAACATGCCGCGCGCGCTGCTGCTCGTCGTCATGTTGCTCGGCGGCCTCGGGCTCGGCTTCGTCATGCCGAATCTCACCGTCTTCGCTCAGCAGACCGCGGGCCGCGCGCATCTCGGTATCGCGACCGCGTTGCTGCAATCGCTGCGCATGATCGGCGGGATGATCGGCACCGCGCTCACCGGCACGCTCGTGAGTCATCTCTATGCGAGCGGCGTGAGTCTCGCGCTCGAAAAAGATCGCGCGATGCACTGGGCCGCCGATCTCTCCGATCCGCAAATCCTCATCAATCGCGAAGGCCAGCAGACGCTGCTCGCGCAACTGTCGGCAGCGGGTCATAACGGCGCGATGCTGCTCGAAGCGGCGCGCGAGGCGCTCGTCGCGGCGATTCACATCGGTCTTGCGCTGGCCGCGCTAATCGCCGTGGTGTCGTTGTGGCAGTCGCGCCGCGTGCCGCCGGTACGCTTGAAAGGGCCGCAAGAACCGGTCATCCTCGCCGAATGACTACGGAAACGCACACGTATGAATGAACAGGACCGTATCGCCGTGGTGCAGCAATTCGGGCGCACTTATCGCGCGTTCATGTCAGCATTCGAGGCGGCCGTGGGCCAGCCGATGCCGCGCTGGCGCATCCTGCTCGCGTTGCACGAGCACGCGGGCGTGCTGTCGCAAAAACGGCTCGTCGAACGTCTGAAGGTCGATCCGGGCGCGCTCACGCGCCAATTGAAGACGCTCGAAGGGCTCGGCTGGATCGTGCGCAGCGTCGATGCGCGCGACAATCGCGTATCGAATGTCGCGCTCACGGCGCAAGGGCGCGCGATTGCCGAAGAGGGTTTGCCGCGACGCAACGCGTTCCTGCACGACACGATGGCTTCGTTGCCCGACGAGGCCATCGAAGCCTTGTCGAGCGCGCTGCACATGTTCGAGGGACGCATTCAGGAAGTGGCGGCTGCCAATGCATCGCAGGCGGCCGCCGTCGAAGAGAAGGCCTAGAAGAACGTTTCGATCACTTCGGTGACGCGATACTTCGGATCGACGACGAGAATCTGGCGCCACTTGTCGAAGGTCAGGCACGGATGCGAGATGTCGAACGCGATCATGTCGCCGACCTTCACGTCGTCGCCCGGCTTGATGCGCAGGTACGCGTGCTGATCCATCAAACCGAAAATCTCCCAGCCGTCGTCGGACGTGACATCGCGCGGCGCCTCGTTGCCCGGCCGATAATGCTTCGCCGGCTCGGGCATGCCCGCATCGAACGCGGAATCGCGCTTGCCGAGACCGATGATCGCGCGATCCGGCTCCGGAATCGACTGCACGTAAGCCCACAATTGCAGCGCCGGCTTCAGGCCTTGGCCCATCTTCTTCGCGATCGGATTGCGCGCGAAAATCTCGTTCTGCGCCTTCTTGTAGATGCCGACATCGTGCGTCAGATAGCAGCCCGGACGCAGCACGACTTCGATCGCATCGCTGTTGGCCTTCGCGAATTCGTCGGCGACAACGTCGTACCACGCCGATCCCGCGCCCGAGAGAATCGCCGGCTTGCGCGCGATCTTGCCTTCGCCGATCAGCTTGCGCGTGACATCGACCGCGCCCTTCAGGAACTCGCGCACTTTCGTTTCGTCCTGCAGCACGCCTTCGTATAACTCGATGCCCGCAAGCTCGATCGTCCCGTTCCAGCGAGCGATTGCAGCGAGCACGGCGTCCCGCTGCGCGTCGTCGCGTACGCCGGTGCGTCCGCCCGGCACGCCGAGTTCGATCAGCACGTTCAGCTTCTTGCGCACCGAACTGAAGAATTCGCCGAGCTGATCGACGCCATCGGCTGAATCGACGAGACAGAAGAATTCGAAATTCGCGTCGGTCAGCAACTCCGCGATCATGCCCATGTTGCGTTTGCCGACGAGCTGATTCGCCATCAGGATGCGATGCACGCCGCCGCGATACGCCGCGCGCACCTGATGCGCGGTCGCGAGCGTAATGCCCCACGCGCCGGTGTCGAGCTGGCGGCGAAAGAGTTGCGGCGCCATCGTCGTTTTGCCGTGCGGCGCGAGCTTCACGCCGTATTCGCCGACGAAGTCCTGCATCCACTTCAGATTGTGTTCGATGCGATCGGAATAGAGCACGGCGGCGGGCAGGCTCACGTCCTCTTCGAGCAGATTCCATTGCAGACGCGACGCGTCGTTCAACTGGATGCCCGTGCCCGGCACCATGCCGAGACCCTTGCCGAACGGGTCGATCGTCGCGTTCTGATAGTTTGTAACTTTCATGTGCTGCCACTCCATCGTCCGTTTAAATAAACCCTGCGCGGGATTCGATGTGCGTCAAGGTTGACGGTGCTATGTTAACCAAAGTAGCATCCGGGGAGGAAATGTTATTTAGTAACACGCACTCATCGTAAACCATGAACGGCCACGCCGACCCGCTCAGCTTCGACATCGTCGCACGCATCGCGGAGCGCGCGCCCGACTTGCGCGGCGCCGAGCGCAAGGTCGCCGCGCTGATTCTCGACGACATCGTGAGCGCATCGCGCGCGAGCATCGGCGCGCTGGCGGAGAAAGCCGAAGTCAGCGTCGCCTCGGTCACGCGTTTCGCAAAGGCGGTCGGTTGTGAGGACGTGCGCGAACTCAAGCTGCGGCTCGCGCAGGCGGCGGGCGTCGGGCAGCGCTTTCTGACACGCGATGCCGACGCCGTCCCCGATTCGCTCGCCGCGCGCATCTTCGAGGAAGTGCAGGCGACGCTCGCGCAGAACCAGGGCGCGCTCGCCGCTGCGCCGATCGCGCAAGCGGCTGACGCGCTCGCGGCGGCGTCGATGATCTACGTGTTCGGCATGGGCGGCGGCTCCACGGCGCTCGCCGACGAAATGCGCTTTCGTCTCGTGCGGCTCGGGCGGCCGGTGGCGTCGTATCAGGACGGGCTGTTGCAGCGCATGGTGGCGTCGACGTTATCGAGGGAGCATGTCGTCGTCGCGCTGTCGGTGACGGGGCAGACGCCCGAAATCGTCGAAAGCTGCGCGCTCGCGAAGCAGTACGGCGCGCGCGTGATCGCGCTGACCGCGCCCGCATCGCCGCTGGGCGCGCTCGCGGACTGGCTGATTCCGGTCATCGCGATCGAAACGGACTTTATCTACAAGCCGTCGTCGTCGCGCTACGCGATGATGATGGCGCTCGATCTGCTCGTCACCGAACTGGCCGTCAAGCAGGCCGATCACAGCCGCGAACTGTTGCGCCGCATGAAGCACGCGCTCGATTCGCATCGCGGCGGCGGCGAGCGTCAACCTTTGGGAGACTGATCATGGAAACGCTCAGGGCCGACACGCTGATCGTCGGCGCGCGCGTGATCGACGGCACGGGCGCGCCTGCCGTGGAGCGCGATGTCGCCGTGCGCGACGGGCGCATCGTTGCGATCGTCGAGCCGGGCGGTTTGTCCGCGTGGCGCGCCGATGAAACGTTCGACGCGCGAGGCAAGGTACTCGCGCCCGGTTTCATCGACGTCCATACGCACGACGACACGCATGTCATCCGCTCGCCGCAGATGATGCCGAAGATCACGCAGGGCGTGACGACGGTGATCGTCGGCAATTGCGGGATCAGCGCGTCGCCGGTGACGTTGAAGGGCGCGCCGCCCGATCCGATGAACCTGCTCGGCGACGCCGCCGCCTTCGCATACCCGACCTTCGCCTCTTACGTCGATGCCGTGAATGCCGCGCGCCCGGCGGTGAATGTCGGCGCGCTGATCGGCCATACGGCGCTGCGCAACAATCACATGGACCGGCTCGATCGCGGCGCATCGGACGATGAAGTCGCCGCGATGCGCGCGCAGCTCGAAGAGGCGCTGGACAACGGCGCGCTCGGTTTGTCGAGCGGATTGGCGTACGGCTCCGCGTTCAACGCGCCGCCGGAGGAAGTGCAGGCGCTGGCCGTCCCGCTGGCGAAGGCGGGCGCGCTCTACACGACGCACATGCGCACCGAGTTCGACGCCATTCTCGACGCGATGGACGAGGCGTATCGCGTCGGGCGTCACGCGCGCGTGCCAGTGGTGATTTCGCATCTGAAGTGCGCGGGACCGTCGAACTGGGGACGCAGCGTCGAGGTGCTTAAGTCGATCGAGGCGACGCGCGACGAACAGCCGGTCGGATGCGATTGCTATCCGTACAACCGCTCGTCGTCGACGCTGGATCTGAAGCAGGTGACGGGCGATATCGACATCACGATCACATGGTCGACGCCGCATCCCGAGATGGCGGGCAAGCTGATCCGCGAAGTCGCCGGCGAATGGCAGGTGACGCAGCAGGAAGCCGCGAAGCGTCTGCAACCGGCGGGCGCGGTGTATCACAACATGTCGGAAGACGATGTGCGGCGCATCCTGTCGCATCCCGCGACGATGGTCGGCTCGGACGGATTGCCGAACGATCCGCTGCCGCATCCGCGTTTGTGGGGCGCGTTTCCGCGCGTGCTCGGCCACTATGCGCGCGATGAAGGCGTGCTGACGCTCGAAGACGCGGTGCGCAAGATGACGAGCCTGTCGGCGCGGCGCTTCAGCATCGCGGAGCGCGGTGAAGTGAAGGTTGGTTATCACGCTGATCTGGTCGTGTTCGATCCGGAGCGCGTGATCGATTCCGCGACGTTCGCGAAGCCGCAGCAGGCGGCGGACGGCATCGACGCGGTGTGGGTGAATGGCGTTTTGACGTATCGCGAGCAGGCCGTGACCGGCGCGCGCGCGGGGCGTTTCGTGGCGCGCGGTTCGGCATCGAAGCTGGATGCGGCCGGCGCGTTCTGAACATTGATTGCTAAGGAAAAGGAGTTGAAACGATGAAGCGTTATGGCGTGGAAGGTGGCAAGGGACAAGGCGGCGCGCACATGCCGTTCGCACGCGCGGTGGAGGCCGATGGCTGGCTCTTCGTATCGGGCCAGACGCCGATGGAAAACGGCGAGGTGATCAACGGCGGCATCGTCGAGCAATCGCATAAGGCGATCCAGAACGTGCTCGCGATTCTGAAGGAAGCGGGTTATGGCACCGAGCACGTTGTACGCTGCGGCGTCTGGCTGGACGATCCGCGTGACTTCGCATCGTTCAACAAGGTGTTCAAGGAATACTTCGGCGCGAATCCGCCGGCACGGGCTTGTGTCGTGTCGTCGATGGTGATCGACTGCAAGGTCGAGGTGGATTGCGTGGCTTATAAGAAGGCGTAAGAAGGGCCGCGGCTCTGCTTCTCGAGAAACAGAGCCGCATCTTCATTCACTGCCGCGCCAGCCGCGCGTTATCCGGCATCGGCAAATTGAAGTTCGTCCGGAACGGATTGATATCCAGCCCGCCGCGCCGCGTATAGCGCGCATACACGGCCAAACGCTCCGGCTTGCACTCGCGCATGATGTCCATGAAGATGCGCTCGACGCATTGCTCATGAAACCCGGTATGTTCGCGATAAGAAACGATATACCGCAGCAGCCCCGCGTGATCGATCTGTCCACCGTAGTAACGGATCTGCACGCTGCCCCAGTCCGGCTGTCCCGTCACCGGGCAATTCGATTTCAACAGATTCGAAAACAGCGTCTCGTCGACGGGCGCTTCGTCGTGCGCGGCCTTCAGCAGCGATGGATCGGGCGAGAACACTTCGCAATCGAGATCGAGGCGGTCGAGCGACAAACCATCGAACTCTTCCATCGTCAGCTTGCCGAAATCGGCAGGCGCCGCGAGTTGCACCGACACCGTCGCGCCGCACACAGCGGAGACATCGCGCTTGATGGCGGCGCGCACATCGTCGATCGAATCGAACTGCGTCTGCGCAAACGAGCCGAGATATAGCTTGAACGACTTCGACTCCACGATGTTCGGCGAATCCGCCGGCACGAAGAACGTCGCGACCGCGATCTGCGGCTTGCCGCGCTTGTTCAGCCACGACAACTCATACGCGTTCCAGATATCCGTGCCGAAGAACGGCAGGCGCGCGGGCACGGCGATCGCGTCGCGCGCGCGTTTGCGATCGATCGGAAACAGCAGCGACGCATCGTACTGTTCGGTGTAGTGGACGGGCTTGCCGAGCGGAGATTGGTCGGGTGTCATGATGCGTTCGCTATGCCGCTGAGAACGTGCCCCGTCGCCGTGACGACGCGAGCCGATTCGCAGTGGCGAATTTGATCGTCGAAGAAAAAGTCGGGCTCGAATTCGCGCAGGAATTCGCCCTTGTCGAGTCCGCCGAGAAACATCGCTTCGTCGATTTCGATGTTCCACGCCATCAGCGTGCGGATCGCGCGCTCGTGCGCGGGCGCCGAACGCGCGGTGACGAGCGCCGTGCGGATGTGCATCGGCGGAGTGCCTTTCGCAGGTGTCGTCCCTTCGCGCTCGCCCTGCGCAGCAATGCGTTGGAGCTTGTTGAGAGCGGCGAGCAGCGGCTTGAGCGGTCCGCCGGGCAAGGGCGAATCCTTGTTGTCGGTTTCGTGGCCGATAAACGCGGGCAGGCCGCTCAGTTGATATACGCGCTCGGCTTCGTCGGAAAAGATCACGGCGTCGCCATCGAACGCGATGCGAATTTCATCGGCGTGGTGGCTCGCTGCGACGACAGTTTCGGGCAGCACGCTGGCGGCAGGAAAACCGGCGTCGAGCGCCGCGCGCACGTCTTCCGGATTCGCCGACAGAAAAAGCGACGCGCGCAGCGGCCTCAGATAGCGGAACGGCGATCGCCCGCGCGTGAATACGCCGCGTTCGATCGCCAAGCCATGCTCCTTGCATGAGCGAAACGCACGCAGGCCGCTGATCGGATCGCTGCGAGACAGAATGACGACCTCGACGCGTTGTTCCTGTGCGTTGAGCGCGAGCAGCTTTCGAATGAGGGCGAATGCCACACCCGGCTTCGCGGGCGTGTCCAGCCGTTCGCGCTGCAGCGCCTCATACCGCGCGAGATCGCCCGTTTCGAAGACCTGATTCTCTTCCTCGAAATCGAAGAGGGCGCGCGACGATATCGCAACGACGAGCTTGTCTTCGAGCGTAAAGGCCATCTGCGTCAGGCCAGAAACAGCTTGTACACCGGATTCGCGCCTTCGTCCCACCACGGATAGCCGAGCGTCGCGAGGAAGCGCTCGAACTCCGCGTTGTCCGACTGCGGCACCTGAATGCCGACGAGAATCGAGCTGTAATCCGCGCCCTGATTCCGGTAATGGAAGAGGCTGATATTCCAGTCGGGCGCCATCGATGAGAGGAACTTCATCAGCGCGCCCGGACGCTCGGGAAATTCGAAACGCAGCAGGCGTTCGTCTTGCGCGAGCGGCGAACGGCCGCCGACCATGTAGCGGATGTGCTGCTTCGAGAGTTCATCGTGCGACAGATCGACCGTCGCGAAGCCATGTTCGATGAACGAGGTCATCATCTGCGCCGTTTCCTTGCGCGACTTGATCTGCACGCCGACGAAGATATGCGCGGCTCTTTCATCGGCGATACGGTAGTTGAACTCCGTCACGCTGCGTGTGCCGACAAGCTCGCAGAAGCGCCGGAAGCTGCCGCGCTCTTCGGGAATGGTCACGGCGAACACGGCCTCGCGCGCCTCGCCGACTTCCGCGCGCTCCGCGACGAAGCGCATGCGGTCGAAGTTCATGTTCGCGCCGGACGTCACCGCGATCAGCGTCTTGCCTTCGATGCCTTCGCGCTCCGCATACAGCTTCGCGCCCGCCACCGCGAGCGAGCCCGCCGGTTCGAGCACGGAGCGCGTGTCCTGAAAGACGTCCTTGATCGCGGCGCAGAGCGCGTCCGTATCGACGGTGAGGACTTCGTCGAGCAATTCGTTGCACAGCCGGAACGTTTCCTCGCCGACGAGCTTCACCGCCGTGCCGTCCGAAAACAGGCCGACTTCGCTCAGTGTGACGCGCTCGCCCGCCTTGATCGATTGCGCCATCGCGCAGGAATCCTCGGTCTGCACGCCGATCACCTTGATCTCCGGGCGCACCGCCTTGATGTACGCCGCGACGCCCGCCGCGAGGCCGCCGCCGCCGATCGGGCAGAAGATCGCGTGAATCGGTCCCTGATGCTGGCGCAGGATTTCCATCGCGACGGTGCCTTGGCCGGCGATCACGTCGGGATCGTCGAACGGATGCACGAAGGTCAGGCCGCGCTCTTCCTGAAGCTGCAGCGCGCGCGCGTAGGCGTCGCTGTACGATTCGCCCGCGAGCACCACTTCGACCGTCGGGCCGCCGTGCGCGCGGATCGCGTCGATCTTCACTTGCGGCGTGGTCGTCGGTACCGCGATGACCGCGCGGCAGCCAAGCCGCGCCGCCGACAGCGCCACGCCCTGCGCGTGATTGCCGGCCGAGGCGGTAATCACGCCGCGCGCGAGCACATCGGCGGGCAGGTTCGCCATCTTGTTATAGGCGCCCCGAATCTTGAACGAGAAAACCGCCTGATTGTCCTCGCGCTTGAGGAACACGGCGTTGTGCAGCCGCGCCGACAGATTGCGCGCGGGTTCGAGCTCGCTTTCACGCGCGACGTCGTACACGCGCGCGGTCAGCACTTTCTTCAGGTAGTCGGGATGTGTCATGCGAAGAATCGTCACGCGGTACCGGTCCGCGCAGTTTTCGAGGGCGAAAGCATCAATGATAGCGCCATCCGCGCGTTCGTCGGACACGCGGTGCGTTTGGACCGTCCGGACGGTCGTGTAAAAAAGCGTCGAAAATGCCGGAAACGTGTCGCGAATTCGCGCGCAAATGCCCCTTCTCGCTGCTAGCGCCAGCCGACGCGCCGCACCGCGATGGGTTAGAATTTCCTTTTACGAATCAGCTATCAGGATCGGCAGATGCACCGGCAGCTTCGGATCGATTTTCTGGCGCATGTATCCCGCGAGTGCCATCCCGCGGCGCAAAAGCATGCGCGTCACGCGCGATCGTGGCGTTGATCCCGGGCACACCGAAGGCGCCGTGACTCGCTGCGGCGGTCTTCGCCAAGAGAAGTCTCATTCGAAAATCTGCGCCCCCACGCGCATCGCCGGCATTTCCGCTTGTCACAGCGCGAGCGCCGGCACACCGAACCGTCGAACATGAACGCACCTCAAGCCTTCGACCCGAACGGCGCCCATGCCGCCTTGGCGCTCGATACCGAGCCCCGTCTGCGCGAAATTCCCTATAACTACACGTCGTTTTCCGATCGTGAAATCGTCATGCGGCTCCTGGGCGACGAAGCCTGGGCCGTGCTCGACGAACTGCGCAACGAGCGCCGCACCGGCCGCTCGGCGCGCATGCTGTACGAAGTGCTCGGCGACATCTGGGTCGTGCGGCGCAACCCGTATCTGCAGGACGATCTGCTCGACAATCCGAAGCGCCGCGCGCTGCTGGTCGAAGCGCTGAATCACCGGCTCGCGGAAATCGAGAAACGCCGCAGCGCCGATCTCACCGCGCACAGCGACGAAGCCGGCAGCCGCGAGCGCGCTGGCCGCGTGCAGTTGCTGGTTGCCGCCGCGCGCCGCGCCGTCGATGATTTCGCCGCCGAGTTCGGCCGCATGGCCGACTTGCGCCGCCGCGCATCGCGCGTGCTCGGAAAGCAGACGCAGAAGGACAACATCAAGTTCGACGGCCTGTCGCGCGTCGCGCACGTCACCGACGCGACCGACTGGCGCGTCGAATATCCGTTCGTCGTGTTGACGCCAGACACGGAAGCCGAGATCGCCGGGCTCATCAAGGCATGCTTCGAACTGGGCCTGACCGTGATTCCGCGCGGCGGCGGCACCGGCTACACGGGCGGCGCGATTCCGCTCACGCCGTTTTCGGCCGTCATCAACACGGAAAAGCTGGAGCAGCTCGGTCCCGTCGAAATGACGGACCTGCCGGGCGTCGATCACAAGGTCGCGACGATTTTTTCCGGCGCGGGCGTGGTCACGCGGCGCGTCACCGAAGCGGCGGAGCAGGCGGGCTTCGTGTTCGCCGTCGATCCGACATCGCTGGATGCATCGTGCGTCGGCGGCAATGTCGCAATGAACGCGGGCGGCAAGAAGGCGGTGTTGTGGGGCACGGCGCTCGATAATCTCGCGTGGTGGCGCATGGTCGATCCGGAAGGCAACTGGCTCGAGATTACGCGTCTGGATCACAACTGCGGCAAGATTCACGATGTCGGTGTCGCGCGTTTCCGGCTCGACTGGTTCGACGGCAACCGTCCGCCGGGCGAGAAGCTGCTGCGCACCGAAAATCTCGACATTGCCGGGCGCACGTTCCGCAAGGAAGGTCTCGGCAAGGACGTCACCGATAAATTTCTCGCCGGTCTGCCCGGCGTGCAGAAGGAAGGCTGCGACGGTCTGATCACGTCCGCGCGCTGGATTCTGCACAAGATGCCCGCGCACACGCGCACCGTCTGCCTCGAATTCTTCGGCCAGGCGCGCGATGCGATTCCGAGCATCGTCGAGATCAAGGACTATTTGTTCGAGACGTCGAAGCAGGGCGGCGCAATCCTCGCCGGTCTCGAGCATCTCGACGAGCGTTATCTGCGCGCGGTCGGTTATGCGACGAAAAGCAAGCGCAACGCATTTCCGAAGATGGTGCTGATCGGCGATATCGTCGGCAATGACGCCGATGCCGTCGCCGCCGCCACGTCGGAAGTCGTGCGCATGGCGAATGGCAAGAGCGGCGAAGGCTTCGTCGCGGTGAACGCGGAGGCGCGCAAGCGTTTCTGGCTCGACCGCTCGCGCACGGCCGCGATCGCCAAGCACACGAACGCGTTCAAGATCAACGAAGACGTCGTCATTCCGCTCAACCGCATGGGCGAGTACACCGACGGCATCGAGCGCATCAACATCGAGTTGTCGATCAAGAACAAGCTGCAACTCGTCGATGCCCTCGAAGCGTTCTTCCGCACCGGCAAGCTGCCGCTCGGCAAGACCGACGACGCCAACGAAATCCCCAGCGCCGAACTGCTCGAAGATCGCGTGACGCAGGCGCTCGACCTGCTCAAGCGCGTGCGCGAGCGCTGGACTTTCGTCGGCGACATGCTCGACATGTCCTTGCGCGAGGCGCAGCACTATCTCGTCACGCTCGGTTACGAAGGGCTCGCGGAGAAATTCGCGGATCGCGTCGACATTCAGCCGGACGCCAACGTGTTCCACGTCGCGCAGGACCGCACTGTGCGCATCTCGTGGAAGCAGGAGATTCGCGCGGAACTGCGTCAGATCTTCAATGGCGGCGAATTCAAGCCGATCCTCGACGAAGCGCAGGCCATCCACAAGCAAGTGCTGCGCGGGCGCGTGTTCGTCGCGCTGCACATGCACGCGGGCGATGGCAACGTGCACACGAACATCCCCGTCAACTCCGACAACTACGCGATGCTGCAGGACGCGCATCACGCGGTCGCGCGCATCATGAAGCTCGCGCGTTCGCTCGATGGCGTGATTTCAGGCGAGCACGGCATCGGCATCACGAAGCTGGAATTCCTGACCGACGACGAAATCAGCGGCTTCCGCGCGTACAAGCAGCGCGTCGATCCGCATGGCCGCTTCAACAAGGGCAAGCTGTTCGACGGCGCGGACCTGCGCAACGCGTACACGCCGTCGTTCGGGCTGATGGGCTACGAGTCGATCATCATGCAGCAGTCGGATATCGGCGCGATTTCCGAGTCGATCAAGGATTGCCTGCGCTGTGGCAAGTGCAAGCCGGTGTGCGCGACGCACGTGCCGCGCGCGAATCTGCTATACAGCCCGCGCAACAAGATTCTCGCGACGTCGCTGCTCGTCGAGGCGTTCCTGTACGAAGAGCAGACGCGCCGCGGCGTGTCCATCAAGCACTGGGACGAATTCAACGACGTCGCCGATCACTGCACGGTCTGCCATAAGTGCGCGACGCCGTGCCCGGTGAAGATCGATTTCGGCGATGTGTCGATGAACATGCGCAATCTGCTGCGCAAGATGGGCAAGAAGAAGTTCAACGCGGGCAACGCGGCGGGCATGTTCTTCCTGAACGCGACGAATCCGCAGACCATCAATCTCGCGCGCAACGTGATGATGGGCTTCGGCTACAAGGCGCAGCGTCTTGGCAACGACGTGTTGAAGAAGATCGTCAAGAAGCAGACGGCTCAGCCGCCCGCGACGGTCGGCAAGCCGCCGGTCGTGACGCAGGTGATCCACTTCGTCAACAAGAAGATGCCGGGCAATCTGCCGAAGAAGACGGCGCGCGCGCTGCTGGATATCGAGGACAACAAAATCGTCCCGATCATCCGCAATCCGCAGACGACCACCGTCGATTCGGAAGCCGTGTTCTATTTCCCGGGCTGCGGCTCGGAACGTCTCTTCTCGCAAGTCGGGCTCGCGACGCAGGCCATGCTATGGGAAGCGGGCGTGCAGACGGTGCTGCCGCCGGGCTATCTGTGCTGTGGCTATCCGCAGCGCGGCTCGGGCCAGTATGACAAGGCCGAGAAGATCGTGACGGACAACCGCGTGTTGTTCCACCGCGTCGCGAATACGCTGAACTATCTCGACATCAAGACTGTCGTGGTGTCGTGCGGAACGTGCTACGACCAGCTCGCGGGCTATGAATTCGAAAAGATCTTCCCGGGCTGCCGGATCATCGATATTCACGAGTTCCTGCTCGAAAAGAACATGAAGCTCGACGGCGTGACCGGCACGCGCTACATGTACCACGATCCGTGTCACTCGCCGATCAAGACGATGGACCCGGTCAAGCTCGTCAACGATCTGATGGGTTCGCAGAACGACGGCTACAAGATCGAGAAGAACGATCGATGCTGCGGCGAGTCGGGCACGCTGGCGGTCACGCGTCCGGACATCTCGACGCAGGTGCGCTTTCGCAAGGAAGAAGAGATCCGCAAGGGCGCGGCCAAGCTGCGTGGCATTCCGCTCGTCGCGGAAGCGGGCGCGAACGCGATCAACATCGCGAATGCGTCGGCGGGCGCGGCGGGCGCGCAGCCCGGTTCGGTGCTGAAGGCCGGCGACGGTCCGCAGACCAACGGCGCGGACGTGAAAATCCTGACGAGCTGCCCGTCCTGTCTGCAAGGTCTGTCGCGCTACAACGAGGACGCCAACGTCGAGGCGGACTATATCGTCGTGGAAATGGCGCGCAAGGTGCTCGGCGAGAACTGGATGGAACAGTACGTCGAACGCGCGAACAATGGCGGTATCGAGCGCGTGCTGGTGTAATAGCGAAATCGGGGTTTTGATTCGCTAGAGGTATGAGATGGACTGTGTGTTTTGCCGTGAAGACGGCGGCGAAGTGCTGTGGTCGGACGACGCGTTGCGCGTCGTCCTTGCCGATGAGCCCGACTGGCCGGGCTTGTGCCGTGTGATCTGGGGCGCGCATGTCGCCGAAATGTCCGATTTGCCGGATGGCGACCGCGCGCGCGTGATGACCGCGGTCAATGGCGTGGAGCGCGCAATGCGCCGCGTGCTCGTGCCGGAGAAGATCAATCTGGCAAGTCTCGGCAATCAGGTACCGCACGTTCACTGGCACGTCATCCCGCGCTTCTCCAACGATTCCCGCTTTCCTCTGCCGATCTGGGCGCCGCGCCAGCGCACGGTGTCCGAATCGCAGCTATCGAAGCGCCGGGCGCAGGCCACGCTCTTGCGCGAGCAGGTGCGCAACGAGCTGAACCAGTCGTTCGGACATCAATAAGGCAAGACCATGAGCGGACTCACTTCCACGACGCCGATTCCTACCGGCGTCGTCGTGCATTCGAAATCGCGCCTGCTGGAACTGCAGTATGGCGGCGAGTCGTATCGCGTTCCCTTCGAGCTGCTGCGCGTCTATTCGCCTTCCGCCGAAGTGCAGGGCCACGGCCCGGGACAGGAAACGCTGCAAACGGGCAAGCGCGAGGTGACGATCATCGGCGTCGATCCGGTCGGGCACTACGCGTTGCAACTGAATTTTTCGGACGGTCACAATACGGGAATCTATTCCTGGGACATCCTTCACGACCTTGCCACGCGACAAGACGAGCTGTGGCGCGACTATCTGTCGAAACTGGAAGCCGCGGGCGTGGACCGCGACACGCCGATGGCCGCGAAACCGTCCGGCGGACACTGTCATTGAGCATCAGGGCTGCGGCATAAGGCCGCATACCCGGCGCGACTATTGCGCAGACATAGAACGAACAACAGGCGAGGAATACGCGCGATGAGCAAGACCCACTTCGGATACGAAACGGTCGACGAGCAGGACAAGGCGAAGAAGGTGGCGGGCGTGTTTCACTCCGTCGCGGGCAACTACGACTTGATGAACGACCTGATGTCCGGCGGACTGCATCGGATCTGGAAGCACTTCACGATCGGGCAGGCGAAAGTGCGGCCGGGCTACAAGGTGCTGGATATTGCGGGCGGGACGGGCGATCTGGCGATGGCCTTCGCCAGGCAGGCGGGCGAAACGGGTGAAGTCTGGCATACGGACATCAACGAATCGATGCTGCGCGTCGGGCGCGATCGTCTTATCGACAAGGGTGTGCTGACGCCCGCGTTGCTTTGCGACGCCGAGAAGATCCCGTTCCCCGACAATTATTTCAATTTGGTTACGGTTGCTTTCGGTTTGCGTAACATGACGCACAAGGATCGCGCGCTGGCGGAGATGACGCGCGTGCTGAAGCCGGGCGGCAAGCTCCTCGTGCTGGAGTTCTCGAAAGTGTGGGAGCCGCTAAAGAAGCCGTACGATATCTACAGTTTCAAGATTTTGCCGTGGCTTGGCGAAAAAGTGGCAAAAGACGCGGAGAGCTATCGGTATCTGGCCGAATCCATCCGCATGCACCCGGACCAGGAAACTCTGAAAACGATGATGGAACAAGCGGGCCTGGATCGAGTCGAATATTACAATTTGTCAGGTGGCGTGGTAGCGTTACACGTCGGGACAAAATTTTGATGTTCCACTCACTAAAGGATTCGATATGTTCGATTCGCGCAAACCCCAACCCCGGGGTTTCCTGAACTCAATATTCAGGAAGGCCGGAATCTTGGCGCTGGCTGGCGTTATTGCGGCTGGCGCAATCTTCGCGGAAACGGCGGAAGCCAAGCGCATGGGCGGCGGACGCAGCATGGGCCGGCAGTCGGCCACGGCGACGCAGCAGCATCAGGCAACGCCGCCGTCGCAGTCTCAGTCGATGCAGCAGAACAACGCCACGGCGCAGCGGGCGCAACCCGCGCCGGCCGCGCCCGCGGCCGCGCAGCCCGCGCGAAACCGCTGGCTCGGACCGATCGCCGGCCTCGCAGCCGGTCTGGGCATCGCGGCGCTGTTGTCGCACTTCGGGCTGGGCGAAGCCTTCGCCGGCGCGATGGCCAACATGATCATGATCGCGTTGATCGTGCTCGCGGCCGTCATGCTGTTCCGCTTCATCATGCGCAAGCGTCAGGGCGGCAACACGCCCGCGTATGCCGCCGCCGGTTCGGCTGCGGGATCGCCGTACGGTGCGGCCGCGCGCCAGAGCCTGAATCAGGAACCGCCGCAGATGCCGCAGCAGCCGACCGGTTTCGGCGCGAACTACATCGAATCGCCGGCGACGCAATCGGTCGCGAATCCGAACGTGCCGGCGGGCTTCGACACCGATGCTTTCGTGCGTAACGCAAAGGTCTACTTCGTGCGTCTGCAGGACGCGTGGGATCGCGGCAACGTCAACGACATCCGCGAGTTCACGACGCCGGAAATGTTCGCCGAAGTGAAACTCGACGTCGACGCACGCGGCAGCGCGCCGAACCGCACGGACGTCGTGCAGCTCAACGCCGATCTGCTCGGCGTCGAGGATCGCGCGGCCGAGTATCTCGCGAGCGTGCGCTTCCACGGCCTCATCCGCGAGTCGGAGGGCGCGGCGGCGGAGCCGTTCGTCGAGGTCTGGAACCTGTCGAAGCAAAAGGCCGGCAACGAAGGCTGGCTGCTGGCCGGCATCCAGCAGGTCAGTTGAGCGTGACGGCGCCTTGGCCGAGTGGCCAGGGCGCCGGCAGCCGCCGGTGTGATCGGCGGTTGCGAAGGTAGAATGGAAACCCGCGCGGGAGCGTCTCGCGCGGGTTTTTTCATCTCATAGCCGATGACGAACGCAGACGAATCCGCCCGTCCCGCAGCAAATCCCGCCCTGAAGACCGCGTCCAGCGGATTTTCGGCCGCCGTGAACCATCTGCTCGTGCGCGAGCCGTGGGCGCTCGAACGGCTGAAGCCATACGCGGGCAAGCGCGTGAAGCTGTCGTGCAAGCCGGTTTCGATTGCGCTCGTCGTGCAGCCGGACGGTCTCTTCGCGGCGACCACCGAGGCGCAAGCCGGCGAATTCGACGTGACCATCGCCGTGCCGCTCGACGCGCTGCCCGCGTTCCTGCAAGGCGGTCAGGCGGCGGTGATGAAGCACGTGCGCATCGAAGGCGACGCAGAATTCGCGACGACGCTCGCGAAGCTCGCAGAGCATCTGCGCTGGGATCCGGAAGAGGATCTTGCGCGCGTGATCGGCGACGCGCCCGCGCATCGCGTCGGACGCATCGCGCGGGCGGCGCAGGAGCAGGCGCAGCGCACCGGACGCAATCTGCTGGACACCGTCACCGAATATTTTCTCGACGAACGCCCGCAACTCGTGCGCAAGAGCGCGCTGGACGCGTTCAACGCCGAGCTGTCGAAAGCGCGCGATGCGCTCGCGCGCGTCGAGAAGCGCATCGAAAGAGTAGAGCGGCAAGTCGGGCAGCAAACCGAACAATCCCGGCCGGCGAGCGGCGCCTCAGCGCGATCCGGCGGCGAGTCTGTGCGCGACTCGCACGAATAACGAGCTGAAGCGAATTCGAACCATGCGTTTTCTGCGTTTCCTCAAGATTTTTTTCACGATCGTCCGCTTCGGGCTCGATGAGCTGGTGATGAGCGGCATCAACGACCGCCGCGTGCGCTATCTCATGCGTATCACGACGTTCGGCCGCCGCTTCGACATCGAGCGCGGCATCCGGCTGCGGCTCGCGCTGGAAAGTCTCGGTCCGATCTTCGTGAAGTTCGGGCAGGTGTTGTCGACGCGGCGCGATCTGCTGCCCGTCGATGTCGCCGATGAACTCGCCAAACTCCAGGATCAGGTGCCGCCGTTCGATTCGGCGGTGGCCGTGTCGATCATCGAGAAGTCGCTTGGCGCGCCCATCGATCAATTGTTCGACGATTTCGAGCGCGTGCCGGTGGCGAGCGCGTCGATCGCGCAGGTGCATTTCGCGAAGATCAAAAACGGCGAGCACGCGGGCAAGGCCGTCGCGGTGAAGGTGTTGCGTCCGGGCATGCTGCCGGTGATCGACTCCGACCTCGCGCTCCTGCGCGACGTCGCGACCTGGGCCGAGCGTCTCTGGGCGGATGGCCGTCGCCTGAAACCGCGCGAAGTGGTCGCGGAGTTCGACAAATACCTCCACGACGAACTCGACCTGATGCGCGAGGCCGCCAACGGCAGCCAGTTACGCCGCAACTTTTTAGGGCTCGACCTGCTGCTCGTGCCGGAAATGTACTGGGACCTGTCCGCGCCGACGGTGCTCGTCATGGAGCGCATGGTCGGCGTACCGATCAGCCAGGTTGGCACGTTGCGCGCGGCGGGCGTCGACATTCCGAAGCTCGCGCGCGAGGGCGTCGAGATCTTCTTCACGCAGGTGTTCCGCGACGGCTTCTTTCACGCCGACATGCACCCCGGCAACATCCAGGTGAGCCTCGATCCGGCGACGTTCGGGCGTTATATCGCGCTGGATTTCGGCATCGTCGGGGCGCTGTCGGACTTCGACAAGAACTATCTCGCGCAGAATTTCCTCGCGTTCTTCAAGCGCGACTATCACCGCGTCGCGACGCTGCACCTCGAATCCGGCTGGGTGCCGCCGAGCACGCGCGTCGAAGAACTGGAAAGCGCGATTCGCGCGGTCTGCGAGCCGTATTTCGATCGCGCGCTGAAGGACATTTCGCTCGGCCAGGTGCTGATGCGGCTATTTTCGACGTCGCGCCGCTTCAACGTCGAGATTCAGCCGCAGCTCGTGCTGTTGCAGAAGACGATGCTCAACGTCGAAGGACTTGGCCGCTCGCTCGATCCGGAACTGGACTTGTGGAAAACGGCCAAGCCGTATCTCGAGCGCTGGATGAACGAGCAGATCGGCTGGCGCGGCTGGTACGAACGATTGCAGATGGAAGCGCCGCAGTGGAGCAAGACGATTCCGCAACTGCCGCGGCTGATTCACCATATCCTCGCAGAGCATCACGACGCGCCGAAAAGCGGCAGCGACGAACTCATGCGCATGCTGCTCGCCGAGCAGAAGCGCACGAACCGGCTGCTGATCACGTTGCTCGTCGGCGGTCTCGTCGCGGTGGCGGGCGCGGGCGTCGTGATCGCGCAGTTCTGGCTTCATCCCTGAGGGCGCAAAACATGAGCGATCCGACCGATCCAGCCGTTCCCGAGTTCGAAAGCCGCGATCCGAATTCGCCGCGTTTCTGGGACGAGCGTTTCGGCCGTCGTTTCACGCCGTGGGATCAGGCCGGCGTGCCGGAGATGTTCACGCGCTTCGTCGAGTCGCGCGATGCGTGCAACGTGCTGATTCCCGGCTGCGGCAGCGCGTACGAAGCGCTGTATCTCGCCGAACGCGGCTGGCCGGTGCGCGCGATCGACTTCTCCGCAGCCGCGGTCGAGGCGGCGCGGGTGCAGCTCGGCGCGCATGCGGGCCTTGTCGAAGAGGCCGACTTCTTTGCGTACGCGCCGCCTTTCTCACCGGGCTGGATCTACGAACGCGCCTTTCTCTGCGCGCTGCCGAAAAGCCGCTGGCAGGACTACGCCAGCCGGATGGCCGCGCTGCTGAAGCCGGGCGCGCTGCTCGCGGGCTTCTTCTTCATCGGATCGACGCCAAAAGGGCCGCCTTTCGGAATCGAGCGCGACGAACTGGACGCGCTGTTGTCGCCACGGTTCGAACTGATCGAGGACCGCGAGGTGACCGGCTCGATTCCTGTGTTCGCGGGCCGCGAGCGTTGGATGACATGGCGTCGAATCTGAGCCGCGCGGCTTGAAATCGACCCGCCGCGCCCTGAAATACCGCGGCATCGATCTCGTGCCGGGAAATCCCGAAAATCGCGGGTCGATAATGGTTTGCGGCTATAATTCAAGGCTTTGCAAGCGTCGACAGATAATCGTAGGAAGAGTGCCATGCCGATTTACGCGTACCGTTGCGCCGACTGCGGCCACGAAAAAGACGTGCTTCAAAAATTGAGCGATGCACCGCTCACGCAATGTCCCGCCTGCGGGAAGGACGCTTTCTCGAAGCAGGTGACCGCCGCCGGATTCCAGTTGAAGGGTTCGGGCTGGTATGTCACCGATTTTCGCGGCGGCAATAATAACGGCGCATCGAACAAGGCAGCCACGCCGGACGCGCCGGCGGCGAAATCGGACGATGCTTCTTCCGCCAGTTCCGGCAACTCGAATTCGGGCGAAAGCGCGGCGCCGGCGAGCACGTCGTCGTCGGACAGTGCCAAGCCTGCCGCCGGTACGTCCGCAACGCCGGGCGCCGCCTGAAACGCAAGACGGCCGGCACGTCCGGCCGCGTATTACGCCGATGCGTCACGCCGATGACCTCGTCGACCGCGCTCAACCGGGCGCGGCCCGCCTGCCAAGCCGAATCTCCCACGCAGTCGAGAGCCGGCGCAGCCTTCGCCCCGTGTAAATGACGACGAAAAAGACTACGCTGAAATCCGTTTTCCTCACCGGCCTGCTCGTGCTGGTCCCGCTCGCGATCACCCTCTGGGTGCTCGGGCTCGTGATCGGCACGATGGACCAGACGCTGCTCCTGCTGCCGCAATCGTGGCAGCCCGAACGCGTCGTCGGTTTCCATCTGCCGGGCGTGGGCGCGGTGCTGACGCTCGCGTTCATTTTCATCGTCGGGCTGTTGACGCAGAACTTCGTCGGCCAGAAGCTCGTGAAATGGTGGGACGCCATCCTGCGTCACATTCCGGTGGTCGGTCCGCTGTACACCAGTGTGAAACAGGTGTCGGACACGTTGCTCTCGTCGAGCGGCAACGCGTTCCGCAAGGCGCTCCTGATCGAATATCCGCGCAAGGGCTCATACACTATCGGCTTTCTGACGGGCATTCCGGGCGGCGACGTGCTGAATCATCTGGACGAGGAGCACGTGAGCGTCTATGTGCCGACGACGCCGAATCCGACGTCCGGCTTCTTCCTGATGATGCCGAAAAGCGAAGTCGTCGAACTGGACATGACCGTCGACGCCGCACTGAAGTACATCGTCTCGATGGGCGTGGTCGCCCCAGCGCCGAGCGCGCCGTCCACGGTCGCGCCAGCCCGCCGCCCCACCGAGCCGCCGATGTAATGCCGGCGCGCGCACACCGTGAGTCAGCCGAACGAGAGCCTGACCCGACGCGCGAGCCGTTGATTAACGAACAACGAAAGACACAACATCATGTCGATGCGATCTGAATACTGCGGTCTGGTGACCGAGGCCCGTCTGGGCGAAACCGTTTCGCTGTGCGGCTGGGTGCATCGCCGCCGCGATCACGGCGGCGTTATCTTCATCGACCTGCGCGATCGCGAAGGCCTCGTTCAGGTCGTCTGCGACCCCGACCGCGCCGAAATGTTCAAGATCGCCGAAGGCGTGCGCAACGAGTTCTGCGTGCGGGTCGTGGGCGTCGTGCGCAATCGTCCGGAAGGCACGGTCAACACGAACCTCACGAGCGGCAAGATCGAAGTGCTGTGCCACGAGCTCGTGGTGCTGAACGCGTCGGTGACGCCGCCGTTCCAGCTCGACGACGACAACCTGTCGGAAACCACGCGCCTCACGCATCGCGTTCTGGACCTGCGCCGTCCGCAGATGCAGAAGAATCTGCGCCTGCGCTATCGCGTCGCGATGGAAGTGCGCAAGTATCTCGACGCGCAAGGCTTCATCGACATCGAAACGCCGATGCTGACGAAGAGCACGCCGGAAGGCGCGCGCGATTACCTCGTGCCGTCGCGCGTGAACGCGGGCCAGTTCTTCGCGCTGCCGCAGTCGCCGCAGTTGTTCAAGCAATTGCTGATGGTCGCGAACTTCGACCGTTACTACCAGATCACCAAGTGCTTCCGCGACGAAGACCTGCGCGCCGACCGCCAGCCGGAATTCACGCAGATCGACTGCGAAACCTCGTTCCTGACGGAGCAGGAAATCCGCGATCTGTTCGAAGCGATGATCCAGCACGTCTTCAAGGAGACGATGGACGTCGAGCTGCCCGCGAAATTCCCGGTCATGCTGTATTCGGAAGCGATGCGCCGTTTCGGTTCGGACAAGCCCGACCTGCGCGTGAAGCTCGAATTCGCCGACCTGACGGACGCCGTGAAGGACGTCGACTTCAAGGTGTTCTCGATGCCGGCGAACTCGAAGGACGGCCGTGTCGCGGCGCTGCGCGTGCCGAAGGGCGGCGAGCTGTCGCGCGGTGATATCGACGGTTACACGGAATTCGTGCGTATCTACGGCGCGAAGGGTCTCGCGTGGATCAAGGTCAACGACAAGACCCGTGGCCGCGACGGTCTGCAAAGCCCGATCGTCAAGAACCTGCATGACGCGGCGCTCGCGGCGATCATGGAGCGCACGGCGGCGGAAGACGGCGACATCATCTTCTTCGCGGCGGATCGCGCGAAGGTCGTGAACGACAGCCTCGGCGCGCTGCGCCTGAAGATCGGCCATTCGGAATTCGGCAAGGCGAACGGCCTGCTCGAAACCGGCTGGAAGCCGCTGTGGGTCATCGACTTCCCGATGTTCGAGTACGACGAGGAAGAGAACCGTTTCGTGGCCGCGCATCACCCGTTCACGAGCCCGAAGGACGAGCATCTCGAATACCTCGAAACCGATCCGGGCCGCTGCCTCGCCAAGGCATACGACATGGTGCTGAACGGCTGGGAAATCGGCGGCGGTTCGGTGCGTATCTTCCAGGAAGACGTGCAGAGCAAGGTGTTCCGCGCGCTGAAGATCGGCGCCGAGGAAGCGCGTCTGAAGTTCGGCTTTCTGCTCGACGCGTTGCAGTACGGCGCGCCGCCGCACGGCGGCATCGCGTTCGGTCTGGACCGTATCGTCACGCTGATGTCGGGCGCCGATTCGATCCGCGACACCATCGCCTTCCCGAAGACGCAGCGCGCGCAGGACTTGCTCACGCAGGCGCCGAGCGAAGTGGACGAGCGCCAGTTGCGCGAACTGCACATCCGTCTGCGTCAGCCGGAACAGAAGGCGCAGTAAGCATCCTCAGCACAATTTGTTGTCGTAGTGATGAAAAAGGCGCCGGGTGCGCCTTTTTCGTTTTTTGCGTTACAGTCTTTCGGATAAACAGATAAAGAAACGCGCGTTCACTACTCATGCTCAAGCCGCCGAAAATTCCCGAATCCGTGCTGGTCGTCATTCACACGCCCGAGCTCGACGTGCTCATCATCGAACGCGCGGATCACAAGGGCTTCTGGCAGTCGGTGACGGGATCGAAGGATCATATCGACGAGCCGTTCGCCGAAACCGCTGCGCGCGAGGTGCAGGAAGAAACGGGCATCGTGATCGGCAGCGCGCTCGTGCCGGAGAACGCGCTGCTCGACTGGCATCACAGCATCCAGTACGAGATCTATCCGCAGTGGCGGCATCGCTACGCGGAAGGCATTACGCGCAACACCGAACATCAGTTCAGCCTGCTCGTGCCGCATTGTCTCGAAGTGACGCTCGCGCCGCGCGAACACACCGCGCATCTCTGGCTGCCGTTTCGCGAAGCGGCGGATCGATGCTTCTCGTGGTCGAACCGGGAAGCGATCCTGCAACTGCCCGAGCGCCTCGCGGCGCATAGCCGATGATCGGACTGCGTCCGCGGCGCAGTTTCAAGCGGCTGCGACAGGCGCTTTTTTCGGGCCGCCGGCCGCCGCGCCTCTGCTTCACGACCGGCAATCACGTCCGCATCTTCAAAGGCGGCGTGCAGTTCTTCCCGGCGCTGATCGAGCGGATCGATAACGCGCGGTCGTCGGTGTCGCTCGAAACCTACATCTTCGCCAACGACGACATCGGCCGCGCCGTCTCCGATGCGCTCGTGCGCGCCGCCGAACGCGGCATCGAGGTCCGCGTGATCACAGATGGCATCGGCACCGAAAGCAATTTGCCGATGTTCAAGCTATGGCAGGAGCGCGGCGTCGAGCATCGCATCTATAACCCGCATCTGCTGTTCGGGCCGCTCGGCTTCTCGCGCACGCATCGCAAGCTCGCGCTGATCGACGAGACGTATGCGTTCTGCGGCGGCATCAATATCGTCGACGACTACGACCAGAACGGCACGCGGCTCGAACGCCCGCGCTGGGATTTCGCGATGGAGGCGCAAGGCCCCGTCGTCAAGGACGTGCGCGAAGCGTTCGATCTGCAATGGCAGCGCATCCGGCTCGGCGTGAAGCCGCGTCAGCCGTCGCAGCCGGGTTGCGAAACGCAGGAAGCGCAGCAATCGCAACAAGCGCACGAAGGCGAGCGCGCGTCGAGCCGATGGAACGCGCGCCGCGCCATGCTGGCACGGCGGCGCGCACGTCTGGGCGAGATTCACGCGGTCGATCAGCCGTGCATCGCGTTCGTCGCGCGCGACAACCTGCTCAACCGGCGCGCGATCGAGAAGGCGTATCTCCGGGCGATCGCTCACGCCGAGAGAGAAGTACTGCTCGCAAATCCGTACTTCATGCCGGGACGCAAGCTGCGGCGCGCGCTCGTCAACGCAGCGGAGCGTGGCGTGCGTGTGTCGCTCGTGATCGGTCGTAAGGAATTCGTAGCGTTGGATTACGCGACGCCGTTCCTCTACGGCAATCTGCTGAAGCATGGTGTGAGGATCGCCGAGTACGAGAAGACGATGCTTCACGGCAAGGTCGCCGTCGTCGATGCGGACTGGGCGACGATCGGCTCATCGAATCTCGATGCACTCTCACTCGTGCTCAACAACGAGGCCAACATGGTGCTCGTCAATCATCATGAAATTGCCGGTCTGCACGACGCCATTCTTCAGGCGTTTGACGAAGGCCGCCCGATCGATGAAAAACATTATGCGTCGCGTCCGGTTACCGAGCGCGCGCTTAATTGGCTCGCCTACAACACCTACCGCGTGATGATGAAAATGATCACCATTGGGCAGTACGATTAACCTGCCAGCTCGCAGGGATTGCGTAAAAATACGTGTCGGCAAGCATTCTCAACTAAGAATTCCCAATCATCGGGAACTCGGGCAGTCACTTACAGGCAGTCTGTACATAAAACGCGACAATGAACGCGGACAATGTTGAGACTTATCCTATGGACATGTCCTGGCGTTTTAGAAACGCGTATCTAAAAATTTGCTTGTAACACCAGCGTTCGGCCACAATAATAGAACGGCCGTTCGATTTTACGGGTCACATAAGAACGGTAGGGACATCATGCGAAAAGGCGAACAGACGCGGGCCGCGATTCTCGACGCAGCGCTGGAGTTGGCAAGTCGGGACGGGCTGGAAGGGCTGACGATCGGCCTGCTGGCCGAGCGGATGCAGATGAGCAAGAGCGGTGTGTTTGCGCATTTCGGGTCGCGCGAGGATTTGCAGGTGGAGGTGGTGCGCGAGTACCACAGACGCTTCGAGGACGAAGTGTTCTTTCCGAGCCTGCGCGAGGCGCGCGGCCTGCCGCGATTGCGCGCGATGATGAATCGCTGGATGGAGAAGCGCATCCAGGAAGTGACCACGGGCTGTATCTATATCAGCGGAGCGGTGGAGTACGACGACCGCGCCGCGAGCGCCGTGCGCGAGCAGCTCGTGCATAGCGTGGGCATGTGGCGCGAGGCGCTGTTGCGCGCGATCCGCCAGTCGAAGGACGAAGGGCATCTGAAGCCGGAGACCGATCCGCATCTGATGCTGTTCGAGCTGTACAGCTTCACGCTCGGCCTGCATCACGACGCGCGCTTCCTGCATCTTCCGGAAGCGGTGCAACTGACGCGGGACGCGCTGGAAAAGACGATTCAGTCGTATCAGACGCCGGCTGCGGGCGCCAATGGAAGCGTCACGCAACCGGCACCGCCTGCGACCACGAATCTGACATCGCAACAAACCGACAGCCGTTAGCGGCGCCGTTCGAATCGACGAGGGTTCGGCGGCGCGCAACCAGAAGCTTGAGAACACTGGAGAGACTCATGGGACAGTACGCCGCCCCCCTTCGCGACATGCAGTTCGTGCTGCACGAAGTGCTGAACGTGGAAGCCGAATTGAAGAGCATGCCGAAGCATGCCGACCTCGACGCCGAGACCATCAATCAGGTGCTCGAGGAAGCCGGCAAGTTCTGCTCCGAAGTCGTGTTTCCGCTCAACCAGAGCGGCGACCGCGAAGGCTGCACGTACGAGGGCGACGGTGTCGTGAAGACGCCCGCCGGCTTCAAGGACGCTTACCGTCAGTACATCGATGCGGGCTGGCCCGCGCTCGGCTGCGATCCCGAGTACGGCGGCCAGGGCTTGCCCGCGTTCGTGAACAACGCGCTCTACGAAATGCTCAACTCGGCGAATCAGGCCTGGACGATGTATCCGGGCTTGTCGCACGGCGCGTATGAATGCCTGCACGCACATGGCACGCCGGAGCAGAAGTCGACGTATCTATCGAAGCTCGTCTCGGGGGAGTGGACCGGCACGATGTGCCTGACGGAACCGCATTGCGGAACGGATCTGGGCATTCTGCGCACGAAGGCCGAACCGAATCCCGATGGCGCTTATGCGCTCACCGGCACGAAGATTTTTATTTCGAGCGGCGAGCACGACATGGCCGAGAACATCGTTCATCTGGTGCTCGCACGTTTGCCGGGCGCGCCGATGGGGACCAAGGGCATTTCGCTTTTCATCGTGCCGAAGTTCGTGCCGGACGCGAATGGCGCGATCGGTGCGCGCAACGACATCAAGTGCGGCTCGATCGAGCACAAGATGGGCATTCACGGCAACGCGACCTGCGTGATGAATCTCGACGGTGCGAAGGGCTGGCTCGTCGGCGAGTCGAACAAGGGCTTGAACGCGATGTTCGTGATGATGAATGCCGCGCGCCTGGGCGTCGGGATGCAGGGTCTCGGGCTGACCGAAGTCGCGTATCAGAATTCGCTCGTGTATGCGAAAGAGCGTTTGCAGATGCGCTCGCTCACCGGTCCGAAGGCGCCCGAGAAGGCGGCTG
Organism: Caballeronia fortuita; assembly: GCF_001544835.2. Taxonomy (GTDB): domain Bacteria; phylum Pseudomonadota; class Gammaproteobacteria; order Burkholderiales; family Burkholderiaceae; genus Caballeronia; species Caballeronia fortuita. The sequence goes on from NZ_FCNX02000001.1 coordinate 681,788, forward strand.
ATCCGATCATCGTGCATCCGGATGTGCGTCGCATGCTGCTCACGCAAAAGGCGTATGCAGAGGCGGGCCGCGCGTTCACGTACTGGGCGGCGTTGAATATCGACAAGGAGCTGTCGCACGCGGATGAAGCCGTGCGCGCGGAAGCCGCCGATTTCGTCGCGCTGTTGACGCCGGTCATCAAGGCCTTCCTGACGGACAACGCGTTCGAAGGCACGAACATGGCGATGCAGATTTACGGCGGGCACGGCTTCATCTCTGAATGGGGCATGGAGCAATACGTCCGCGATGCGCGCATCAACATGATCTACGAAGGCACGAATTCGATTCAGGCGCTCGATCTGCTGGGCCGCAAGATTCTCGGCGACATGGGCGCGAAGCTGAAGCGATTTGGCAAGCTGGTTGCCGATTTCGTCGAGCAGGAGGGCGTGAAGCCGGAGATGCAGGAGTTCATCAATCCGCTCGCGGATATCGGCGAGAAGGTGCAGAAGCTCACGATGGAGATCGGCATGAAGGCCATGCAGAATCCCGATGAAGTCGGCGCTGCCGCTGTGCCTTACTTGCGGACTGTGGGGCATCTTGTGTTTTCTTATTTCTGGGCCCGGATGGCGCGGGTGGCTTTGGATCGTGCTCCGGGCGGGGACGCGTTTTATCAGGCGAAGCTCGCCACCGCGCGGTTCTATTTCGCCAAGCTGCTGCCTGAGACTGCTTCCACTATTCGTGCTGCTCGGGCAGGAGCCAAGCCCATGATGGATTACGACGAAGCTTTGTTTTGATGTTTTTGCTTTTGCTTTCGCTTTCGCGTTTGGGTGATCCCGGTTTCGTGTCGGTCTATTAGCACTGCCCCTGTGCGGGGCGGCAGTCACTTTCTTTGCTGCTGCAAAGAAAGTAACCAAAGAAAGCAGCTTCTCAGGCCCGCAGTCACACGCAGTTTGAGTAGTCCTCTCGTCCTTGGTGGCACTCGCCTAAAGAGTGCCCTCGTAGGACCAGCCGGGCTTGGATCGCGCACGGTCTGACTAGCTAGTCTGTCTCGCGCGTTGGTTCAGCACGAAATGGTTTCGGCACAGCGCTACGCGCTGCCGTGGGGTCTGCGAGGGAAACCAACGGAGCGCGTGCGCTCGTGCACCTCACTACCCCTCGGCCGCGCAGCGGGCCGGAGCTATTTGGTGCTGAACCAGTCTGTTGTGTCGTGCGATGTGGCAGACCGTGCGCGAGCCAAGCCGGGTGATTGTGATGAGGGCACTTTTTAGGCGAGTGCCATCTGCAACGAGAGGACTACCCAACGTGCGTGTGACCGCGGGCGTATCGAGAGCTGCTTTCTTTGGTTACTTTCTTTGCAGCAGCAAAGAAAGTGACTGCCGCCCCGCACAGGGGCAGCGCAAATAGACCGACACGAAATCAGGACTTCACGACGGAACGAAGGGAACGAACCGAGCGAAGCACAGCAAAAGCACCGAAAAAACCCCAATCATTCACGAACCCCGGAGTGACCCCACCGTGAACATCAAAAAAGTCGCCGTACTCGGCGCGGGCGTGATGGGCGCGCAGATCGCTGCCCATCTGATCAACGCTCGCGTCCCGGTAATGCTCTTCGACCTTCCGGCAAAGGAAGGCCCGAAGAACGGCATCGCGCTGAAGGCCATCGACAATCTGAAGAAGCTCTCGCCCGCGCCTCTCGGCGTCAAGGACGACGCCCAGTACATCGAGCCCGCGAATTACGACGACGACATCGGGAAGCTCGAAGAGTGCGATCTCGTGATCGAAGCCATCGCCGAGCGCATGGACTGGAAGCACGATCTCTACAAGAAGGTCTCGCCGCACATCGCGCCGCACGCGATCTTCGCAAGCAACACGTCCGGTCTCTCGATCACCGAACTGTCGAACGGCTTCTCCGATGAACTGAAATCGCGCTTCTGCGGCGTGCACTTCTTCAATCCGCCGCGCTACATGCATCTGGTCGAATTGATCCCGACCGCATCGACGAATCCGGAAATCCTCGATCGGCTCGAGACGTTCCTCACGAGCGTGATCGGCAAGGGCGTCGTGCGCGCGAAAGACACGCCCAACTTCATCGCGAATCGCGTCGGCGTGTTCTCGATCCTCGCCGTCATCGCCGAAGCCGAAAAGTTCGGCCTGCGTTTCGACGAAGTCGACGACCTCACCGGCTCGCGTCTCGGCCGCGCGAAGTCGGCGACCTTCCGCACCGCCGACGTCGTCGGTCTCGACACGATGGCGCACGTCATCAAGACGATGCAGGACAACCTGCGCGACGATCCGTTCTTCGACGTCTACAAGACGCCGCCCGTGCTCGAGGCGCTCGTGAAAAACGGCGCGCTCGGCCAGAAGACAGGCGCGGGTTTCTATCGCAAGGAAGGAAAGGCGATCAAGGTTCTCGACCCGAAAACCGCTTCCTATGTCGATGGCGGCGCGAAAGCCGATGAACTCATCGGCCGCATTCTGAAGCGTCCGCCCGCCGAGCGCTTCAAGCTGCTGCGCGAAACCGACAACAAGCAGGCGCAGTTCCTCTGGGCCATCTTCCGCGACGTGTTCCATTACATCGCGGTGCATCTCGAATCGATCGCCGATAACGCCCGCGATGTCGATCTGGCGATCCGCTGGGGCTTCGGCTGGAACCAAGGGCCGTTCGAAAGCTGGCAGTCCGCGGGCTGGCAGCAGATCGCGAAGTGGGTGCAGGAAGATATCGACGCAGGCCGCGCGCTTTCGAAGGCGCCGCTGCCCGCGTGGGTGCTCGACGGTCCGGTCGCCGAAAAGAACGGCGTGCACACGGACGAAGGTTCGTGGTCGCCTTCCGCGCGCCGCTTCGAGCCGCGCTCGACGCTGCCCGTGTACCAGAAGCAGGTGTTCCGCGCGCCGCTCGTCGGCGAAACGGGCGCCGATCCGAAGACCTACGGCAAGACGCTCTTCGAAACCGAGAACGTGCGCGCGTGGCTGGACGACGATCAGGGCGATGTGGTCATCGTCTCGTTCAAGACGAAGATGAACACGATCGGCCCGGGCGTCATCGACGGTCTCACGCAAGCGATCGAACTCGCGGAAAAGGAAAGCTACGCGGGCGTCGTGATCTGGCAGCCGACTTCGCTGCAACTCGGCGCACCCGGCGGCCCGTTCTCCGCAGGCGCGAATCTCGAAGAAGCCATGCCCGCGTTCATGATGGGCGGCGCGAAAGGCATCGAGCCGTTCGTGAAGAAGTTCCAGCAAGGCATGCTGCGCGTGAAGTACGCGAACGTGCCGGTCGTGTCCGCGGTGTCGGGCATCGCGCTCGGGGGCGGGTGCGAGCTGCTGTTGCAGTCGGCGAAACGCGTCGCGCATGTCGAGAGTTATATCGGTCTCGTCGAAGTGGGCGTCGGTCTGGTGCCGGCGGGCGGCGGCCTGAAGGAAGCGGCGTTGCGCGCGGCGGAAGCGGCTGCCGCCGTCAACGCGACAAGCGATCTGCTCAAGTTCCTGCAGAAGCCGTTCGAGAACGCGGCGATGGCGAAAGTATCGTCGTCCGCGTTCGATGCCCGCGCGATGGGCTATCTAAAGCCGTCCGACACGATCGTCTTCAACGTGCACGAACTGCTCGACATCGCGAAGAAGGAAGCGCGCGCATTGAGCGCATCGGGATATCGTCCGCCGTTGCGCGTGAAGCAGGTGCCGGTCGCGGGCCGCTCGGCAATCTCGACGATCAAGGCGTCGCTCGTCAACATGCGCGACGGGCGCTTTATCAGCGATCACGATTTCCTGATCGCGAGCCGTATCGCGGAAGCGGTGTGCGGCGGCGATGTCGAAGCGGGCAGTCTCGTCGACGAAGAATGGCTGCTGGCGCTGGAGCGCCGCGCGTTCGTCGACCTGCTCGGCACGCAAAAGACGCAAGAGCGAATCATGGGCATGTTGCAGACCGGCAAGCCGGTGCGTAACTAAGCGGAGCTTCTTCAAAGATGAGCAAACAACTTCAAGACGCATACATCGTCGCCGCGAGCCGCACGCCGATCGGCAAGGCGCCGCGCGGCGTGTTCAAGAACACGCGCCCGGACGAACTGCTGGTCCACGCGATCAGGTCGGCGGTCGCGCAAGTGCCGGGGCTCGATACGAGCGTAATCGAAGACGCCATCGTCGGCTGCGCGATTCCGGAAGCCGAGCAAGGCCTCAACGTCGCGCGCATGGGCGCATTGCTCGCGGGACTGCCGAACACGGTCGGCGGCGTGACGGTCAACCGCTTCTGCGCATCGGGACTGACGGCGCTCGCGATGGCGGCGGACCGCATCCGCGTCGGTGAAGCCGATGCGATGATCGCGGGCGGCTGCGAATCGATGAGCATGGTGCCGATGATGGGCAACAAGCCGTCGCTGTCGCCGCATATTTTCGATCGCAACGAAGACGTCGGCATCGCGTACGGCATGGGTCTGACGGCGGAGCGCGTCGCGGAGCGCTGGAAGGTGAGCCGCGAGGCACAGGACGCGTTCGCGGCGGAGTCGCATCGCAAGGCATTGGCCGCGCAGCAAGCGGGCGAATTCGCCGATGAGATCGCGGCCTACACGCTCAACGAACGCTTCCCCGACCTCGCATCGGGCGAAGTGCGCGTGAACGCGCGCGAGATCGCGCTCGACGAAGGTCCGCGCGAAGGCACATCGGTGGAAGGGCTCGCGAAGCTGCGTCCCGTGTTCGCGAACAAGGGCTCGGTGACGGCGGGCAACAGCTCGCAGACATCGGACGGCGCGGGCGCGCTGATCGTCGTGTCGGAAAAGATGCTCAAGCAGTTCAACCTGACGCCGCTCGCGCGTTTCGTGAGCTTCGCGGTGCGCGGCGTGCCGCCGGAAATCATGGGCATCGGGCCGAAGGAAGCGATTCCCGCCGCGCTGAAGGCGGCGGGTCTCAAGCAGGACGACATCGACTGGATCGAGCTGAACGAAGCGTTCGCGGCGCAGGCGCTCGCGGTGATCGGCGATCTCGGGCTCGATACGTCGAAGGTCAATCCGCTCGGCGGCGCGATCGCGCTTGGCCATCCGCTCGGCGCGACGGGCGCGATCCGCGCGTCGACGGTCGTGCACGGACTGCGCCGCCGCAACCTGAAGTACGGCATGGTGACGATGTGCGTCGGCACCGGCATGGGCGCGGCGGGCATCATCGAGCGGCTTTGACCGTATCGGACCAGGATACCGGCACAAGGAGACAGTGCATGGAGATTCAGATCGAACGCGCGGACGGCGTGCTGAGCATCGTGCTCAATCGTCCGGAGAAGAAGAACGCGATCACCGCGGCGATGTATCAGGAAATCGCCGACGGCCTCTACGAAGCCGAGATGGACCCGACGGTGCGCGCCGTGCTGATCCGCGCCATCGGCACCACGTTCTCGGCAGGCAACGATCTCGACGACTTCCTGAACGATCCGCCGAAGGGACCGGACGCGCCCGTCTTCCAGTTCCTGCGGCGCCTGAGCGGCTTTCCGAAGCCGATCGTCGCGGCGGTCGGCGGTACGGCGGTCGGCATCGGCACGACGATGCTCCTGCATTGCGACATCGTCTACGCGAGCCCGAGCGCCAGGTTCTCGCTGCCGTTCTCGCAACTCGGCTTGTGTCCGGAAGCGGCGTCGAGTCTGCTGTTGCCGCGCACGGCCGGTTATCAACGCGCGGCGGAAAAGCTCTTGCTGGGCGAAGCGTTCGATGTGAACGAAGCGATCGGCATGGGCTTCGTGAACGGCGCGATCGATGCCGCCGAACTCGACGCCTACGCGTTCGACAAGGCGAAGCGCCTCGCGATGCTGCCGGCGTCGTCGCTGCGCGTGACCAAGTCGCTGATGAAGGGTGCGCACGCGCATGAAGTGAGCGCACGCATGGAAGACGAGGCTGCGCATTTCGCGCGGATGCTCGTTGCGCCCGAAGCGCGCGAGGCGTTTCAGGCGTTCTTCGAGAAGCGCAAGCCGGATTTCAGCCAGTTCGAATAAAGCGGCTATTCGACGTCGTATTCGACGAAGCTGTTTTCGCGCGCGAAGCTGACGAGCCGCAGGCCCGCCTGCTTCGCGATCGCGATGGCGAGCGACGTCGGCGCGGAGATCGTCGCGACCATCGGCACGCCGACGCGCGCCGACTTGCGCACGAGTTCATAGCTCGCGCGGCTCGACAGGAACACGAAGCCTTGCGTCGTATCTTCGCGACGCAGAATCAACTGGCCGATGAGCTTGTCGAGGGCGTTATGCCGCCCGACATCCTCGAACGCATAACGCACGGCGCCGGTTTCATCGCACCATGCGGCGGCGTGCAGGCCGCCCGTGCGCTTCGTCAACTGCTGATGCGCGGGCAGTTCGCGCGCGGCGCGCTCGATCGCATCGGGTGCGAGGCGCGCGAGAAAGCCGGTGTCCGGCACGCGCTCCGGCTGAAGATCGAGCAATTCGATGCTTTCGATGCCGCACACGCCGCATCCGGTGCGCCCCGCGAGCGCGCGCCGCTTGTCCTTCAGCGACACGAACGCCTGCTGCACGACTTGCAGATGCACTTCGGCATGCGGCACGACGGCGCCGTCGTCGCGGAAAAACACTTCGATGTCGTGGATGTCGCTGCCGCGCCCGACGATGCCTTCCGTCAGCGAGAAGCCCACCGCGAACGCTTCGAGATCGCGCGGCGTGCACATCATGACCGCGTGCGAGATGCCGTTGTACACGAGCGCGACGGGCCATTCCTGACCCACGTCGTCGGCGGCGATCGAAGTCTCGCCCTTGCGATGCCGGCGCACCTGGCGCTCGACGAAGCCGGGTTGATCGTCGGTTTCGAGTTGTTCCACTTCAATGCTCCCAAGCCCGCACTTCGAGTAAAGTCGGGTATGTGACTTGCTGCCTACCGTTGCTGTTCGCACGCATCGCGCCGCGAACAGCTCTAGATTGCAATGGTTCCAGCCAGTTCTAAGGCCCTACAATAACTTAAGCAGGCGATGCGCGTCGCGCACGTCCGCTCAATCCAACGAGGCTTCGCCATGGGACTTTACGACGCCGCCCGTCTCTTCGGATTCGAAGTCGAATCCTCTGACAATCTGCGCTTCATTCCGCTTGCCGTGCGCTTCAATCTCGACCGTTTCGGCCTGCGCATCACACTCGACCAGTGGCAGCAGCTTCCTTACGAAGACCGCGCGCTGCTCGCCCGTTTTCCGATCGAGGAAGAGGCGGGGCTCGAGAAAAACTTCGACCTCGCGCTCGAAGAGATGATGAAGACGCACGCCAATGCCGCACCCGAACCGATCGAACGCGACCCGGATCCGGTCTGGATGCACGCCGATGCCGTGCCCGAAACCGTGATCCGGCAAAGCAGCCTGTCCGGCGTCAGCGCGCCGAGTCTCGATCGCTGGGGAAAGCTCGATCGCTTCCAGCGCTATGCGCTCGCGAAACTCTCGCGCAACACCGACAAGGTCAATCACGACTTCCTGCCCGCGATGAAAGAGTTCGGTCTCGCGGAGTAGGCCGGAAGCGCGCAAACGTTATGCGCGCGCTTTGATCGGATTATTTGCGTCCAAGCCCTAAATGTAGGGCGAGCGGTGCCGTTATCTGGCGTTATCCATTAATCGGGCGTGGCGCGCTTTGCCGCGCCGCGCATTGCTTTCGATGTGCGCGCATCAAGGGATAAGCCAGCCGCTCATGACTCGACTCCTCTCCAGAGGCCTGCTCGTCAACATCGCCGTCGTACTGGCCGCGCTTGGCGCGAATGCGTTCGTCGCCTGCGAGCGGATCGGCGGGCTGCGCGAGAGCGACGCGCGCACGCTGCGCTCGATGAGCCTGTTGCGCGATCTCGCCGCCTGGCGCGGCACGCTCGGCGAATCGCTCACGCAACTGAGCCGGTTCGAAGCGACCGGCATCGCCGAAACCGACGCAGGCCATCAGGCGCGCGAGGCCCATCTCGACGCGCTCGAAAGCGGCCTGCGCGCGCAGATCGCGATGGAGCCCGGCGCGGCAGGCGCCTTCGATGCGCTCGCGGTCCGCGCCGCCGTCATGCGCCGCGACGCCAATGCCGCGTTCGAGCGCGCAAAGCACGCCGCGCCCGGCGCATCCCGCGCGTGGGCAGACATCGCGTTCGTCACGCTCGGCGAAGATCAGCAAGCCGTCGATGAAGAACTGTCGGTCGTGCGCGCGCGCATCGACGACGCGACGATCATCGCGCTCGATCACTCGGCGCAGGCATCGAGCGGCGCGATGCTGCTGCTCGTCTTCACGATGATCGCGGGCAGCGCCGTGCTGATCTGGCTGTTCGCGAGCCACGAGCGTCAATCGCGCGAAAAGCTCGGCGCCGTGCGCGCGCGACAACGCAGCAACGAGCGCTTTCGCGGCATGTTCGAGGCGCATCCGGTGCCGATGTGGATCGTCGATCGGGAAACGATGCGCTTCGTCGCCGTGAATCAGGCCGCGATCGGGCACTTCGGCTTCAACGAGCCGGAGTTCATGAACATGACGCTGCGCGATCTGCATCACGCCGACGACTTCGACAGCTTCGCCGCGCGGCTCGCGCGCAGCGGCGAAGGCGGCGAGCCGGGCCAGGGTTCGGCGGGCGTGTGGCGCTATCGCTGCAAGGACGGATCGATCGTCGGCGCGGACGTGTCGCATCACTCGCTCAGCTATTCGAACCGGCCGGGCATCTTCATGCTGGCGAACGACGTGACCGACCGCATCCACGCGGAAGCCGAGGCGCGGCGCTCGAACGAGATGCTAGAAGCGGTCATCGACAACATTCCGCAGCGCGTCTTCTGGAAGGATCGCGAACTGCGCTATCTGGGCTGCAACAACGCGTTCGCGCGCGACGCGGGCCTCGCGTACAACGAGCAGGTCATCGGCAAGACGGATTTCGATCTGCCGTGGAGCGCGCTCGCGGAGATCGTGCGCGCCGACGACGAAGATGTCATCGTGACGACCGTGCCGAAGATGCACCACGAGCGCGACATCGTGGTGGGCGACCAGTTGCGCACCATCGTCTCCAGCAAGCTGCCGCTGCTCGACGGCGAAGGGCAGACGATCGGCGTGCTCGGTTCATATCACGACGTCACCAATCAGAAGCGCGCCGAACTCGCGCTGCGCCTGCAAAGCCGCGCGCTCGACGCGAGCGTCAATGCGATTCTGATCACCGGCGTCGCCGATGGTGCGAACGTGATCGAATATGCGAATCCGGCGTTCAAGCGCATCACGGGCTACGACCCGAGCGAAGTCATCGGCCAGGACTGCCGCTTCCTGCACGGACCGGACGGCGAGCAGGAAGGGCTCACGTCGATCCGCCGCGCGCTCGCCGCGAACATGGAGGCGAGCGTCGTGGTGCGCAACTATCGCAAGGACGGCGCGCTTTTCTGGAACCAGCTTTTCGTCGCGCCGGTGCCGAATGCGCAGGGCATGACGACGCATCACATCGGCATCATCAACGACGTGACCGATCTGATGCGCTATCAGGAAGAGCTCGAATATCAGGCGAACTACGACACGCTCACGCGCCTGCCGAACCGCAATCTGTTGAAGGACCGCCTGCAGCACGCGATCGAAACGGCGCGGCGGCGCGAGACGAAGATCGCGGTCGTGTTCATGGATCTCGACGGCTTCAAGAACGTCAACGACAGCCTCGGCCACAGCGTCGGCGATCGTCTGCTCGCGGTGATCGCGGAGCGGCTCGCGCGCTCGGCGCGTTCGAGCGATACGGTCGCGCGTCATGGCGGCGACGAGTTCGTCGTCGTGCTGCCGGATATCCACGACGAAGCAGGATTGATCGTGTGGATGGAGCGCACGCGCGCGGCGATCTCCGAACCGGTGTGGCTCGACGATACCGAGTTGTACGTCGGCTGCAGCATGGGCGCGAGCCTCTATCCGCAAGACGGCGACGACGCTGAAACGGTGATGAAGAAGGCCGATCTCGCGATGTACCGCGCGAAGGACATGGGCCGCAACAACTATCAGTTCTTTCAGCCGGAGATGAACGCGAGCGTCGGCGCGCGCATGAATCTCGAGCGGCGCTTGCGGCGTGCGCTGCGCGACGGCGAGTTCCTGCTGCACTATCAGCCACAAGTGGATATGACGACGCGCCATATCGTCGGCATCGAGGCGCTCGTGCGCTGGCTCGATCCCGAGCAAGGGCTCGTGCCGCCGGCGTCGTTCATTCCGGTGGCCGAAGAGAGCGGGCTGATCGGGCCGTTGTCCGAATGGGTGCTGCGCGAAGCGTGCCGGCAGAACAAGGCGTGGCAGGATGCGGGACTGCCGCCGGCGCGCGTGTCGGTGAATCTGTCGGCGCGGCATTTCCAGCAGCGCGACATCGCCCGGCTCGTGACGTCCGTGCTCGAAGAGACGGGCCTCGCGCCGCGCTATCTCGAACTCGAACTCACCGAAAGCGCGATCATGCGCAACGCCGAGGAAGCGATCACGATGCTCTCGGAGCTATCGGCGCTCGGCATCGGCATCGCGATCGACGACTTCGGCACCGGCTATTCGAGCCTCTCGTATCTGAAGCGCTTCCCGGTGCATCGGCTGAAGATCGATCGATCGTTCGTCGCGGATATCGGCGAGTCGAGCGACGACGAAACCATCACGTCGGCGATCATCGCGCTCGCGCATTCGCTGGAGTTGCAGGTGATCGCGGAGGGCGTCGAAACGCATGCGCAGCATGACTTCCTGCGCGAGCGCGATTGCGACGAAATGCAGGGCTATCTGTTCTCGCGCCCGATGCCGCACGAGGCGATTCCCGGCCTTTTGCAGCGGGGCGTGCTGCCCCACTGATCGCCGTATCGGTCGGTCAGTCGATCACCGGCAGCACGCGCGGGCGGCGGTCGCGGTCGGTCGCGACGTAGGTGAGCGTCGCTTCCGTGACCTTGACGACTTCTTCGGCGAGGCTCATGCGCTGCGCCCAGACTTCGACGGCCACGGTGACGGACGTGTTGCCCGTCTTGACGATGTCCGCATAGAAGCTCAACAGGTCGCCGACGAACACCGGATGCTTGAACAGGAACGAATTCACCGCGACGGTCGCGACGCGGCCGTTCGCGCGGCGGCTTGCCGGAATGGAGCCGGCGATGTCGACCTGCGCCATGATCCATCCGCCGAAAACGTCGCCGTGGACGTTGGCGTCGGCAGGCTGCGGCACGACGCGCAGCGCGACGTGCTTTTCGGGAAGACTGGAATGCTCGGTCATGGAAGGCGGTCCGGTTTGCAAGGCGGAAGGCTGGCGCGCGTGAGCGTCCCCTTGAACCTTCTGCGACAATGCATATTTATGGATGAGCCCGTTAGCGCGCGACGCCGCGCCGGGCCTTGCAGCAAATTGTACGGGAAAGCATTCGCATCGACGTGCGCCCGTGCCGCCGATAAAAACACGCCCCACGCCGCGCGCGAACCCCTGCGCGCGACGCGCTCGAACGATACGAACTCATGCGCCGCTTCCCGAACGCAGAGCCCGGGCCAGCGCAGCAAGGCCCGCGCAACGACTGGCAGACGATCCGCTCGCTGCTGCCTTATCTCACCACGTACAAATGGCGCGTCGCGTTCGCGCTGACGTGTCTCATCGGTGCGAAGGTCGCGAACCTCGGCGTGCCGATCGTGATGAAACGCATCGTCGACGGACTCGCTTCCGTGCAGCATCTCACCGCGCTCGGACGCGCGAACGATGCGCCGGGCGTCGTGCTGATCGGCGGCATCGGGCTGCTCGTGATCGCGTATGCGGCCGTGCGGCTTTCGACATCGCTCTTCACCGAACTGCGCGAACTGCTCTTTGCGAAGGTCACGGAAAGCGCCGTGCGGCAACTCGCGCTGCAAGTGTTCCGGCATCTGCATTCGCTGTCGCTGCGCTTTCATCTGGAGCGGCAGACGGGCGGCATGTCGCGCGATATCGAACGCGGCACGCGCGGCATCCAGCAACTCGTGTCGTATTCTCTCTACAGCATTCTGCCGACGCTCGTCGAAGTCGGTCTCGTGCTGGCGTTCTTCGTGACGAAGTACGAGGCGTATTACGCGATCGTCACGTTCGTCGCGCTCGTCACGTATATCGTGTTCACGGTGAAGGTGACCGAGTGGCGCACGCATTTCCGCCGCACGATGAACGAGCTCGATTCGAAGGCGAACTCGCGCGCGATCGATTCGCTGCTCAACTACGAGACCGTGAAGTACTTCGGCAACGAGGAATGGGAGACGCGCCGTTACGACGAGAATCTGAAGCGTTATCGGGCGGCCGCGATCAAGTCGCAGCGTTCCCTGTCGATGCTGAATTTCGGGCAGCAGACCATCATCGGTCTCGGGCTCGTGTTCATTCTGTGGCGCGCGACGCAGGGCGTGATGGCCGGACATCTCACGCTAGGCGATCTCGTGCTCATCAACACGTTCATGCTGCAGTTGTATATCCCGCTGAATTTTCTGGGCGTCGTGTATCGGGAGCTCAAGCAGGCGCTGACCGACATGGACCGCATGTTCACGCTGCTCGGCGCGGGCCGCGAAGTGCCCGACGCGCCGAATGCGCAGGCGCTCGCCGTGCGCGGCGGCGAAGTGCGCTTCGAGAACGTGCGCTTCGCCTACGAGAAGGCGCGGCCGATCCTGCACGACGTCGATTTCACGATTCCCGCAGGCACGACGACGGCGGTGGTCGGACACAGCGGCTCGGGCAAATCGACGCTCGGCCGTCTGCTCTTTCGCTTTTACGATGTCGATCGTGCGCAGGGCGGCAGCATTCGTATCGACGGACAGGACATCCGCGACGTCACGCAGGATTCGCTGCGCGCGGCGATCGGCATCGTGCCGCAGGACACCGTGCTGTTCAACGATTCGATCTACTACAACATCGCGTATGGGCGTCCTTCGGCGAGCCGCGAGGAAGTGATCGCGGCGGCGCGCGCGGCGCATATCCACGAGTTCATCGAGGCGTTGCCGGCGGGGTATGAGACGGCCGTCGGCGAGCGTGGATTGAAGCTGTCGGGCGGGGAGAAGCAGCGCGTCGCGATCGCGCGCACGCTGCTGAAGAATCCGCCGATCCTGATCTTCGACGAAGCGACGTCCGCGCTCGATTCGAAATCCGAGCGCGCCATTCAGCGCGAACTCGATTCGATCGCGCGCGAGCGGACGACGCTGATCATCGCGCATCGGCTGTCGACGGTCGTCCACGCGCAGCAGATCATCGTGATGGATCACGGGCGCATCGTCGAGCGCGGCACGCACGCGGAACTGGTGCGCGCGGGCGGGCTGTTCGCGCAGATGTGGGCGTTGCAGCAGCAGCGGGCGGAGGAGGCGACGTTGGATCAGCGGGATACGGCGGGGGCCTACGAGAGATAATTCCGAAAGTGTAGTGGCTTGCGAGGTTTCGAGTTTGGTCGCGAGGCCGAACTCGAAATCGACTTGCTATACTCCCGCCTAATTTAATTAGATAACCTATTCAATTGTGATTCGAGGGAGTATCTGCATTGCAGGATTCGGCCTTGGACCACAATAACTTCGTCGAGGAATGCATGGGAAGTTTCAGCATCTTTTATTGGCTGCTTGTCGTCTTGATCGCAATTGTTACGATCTATCCCTACGTACGAATCATTCAACGAACAGGGCACTCGGGATGGTGGATTCTGGCGGGACTTGTGCCTCTGTTGAACCTCGCAATGCTTTGGGCCTTCGCCTTTGTGCGCTGGCCAGCGATCGACGACCGCCGGCCATAACCAAAAGCCTCACTCCATAGCATGCGCGCCGCCGATCGCGACGCCGTCATGCCCTTGCAAAGCCGTCGACGACCACTGCAGCCACTGGCCGCGCAGCACGAACAGCGCGCCGAACGCGCACGTCGCGAGTACGCCGAAGGTCGCGAAGCCCATCTGATAGCTGCCGGTGCTTTCCTTCGCGATGCCCATGATCACCGGCAGATAGAACCCGCCGATACCGCCCGCCGCGCCCACGATCCCCGACAGCAATCCCGTCTTCCCCTTCCAGCGATGCGGCACGAGCTGGAACGTCGAGCCGTTGCCGAGACCGAACGCGATATACAGGCCGATCAGAATCGCGAGGCCGCCCGCGACCGGCGGCATCCAGATCGCGAACGCGAAATCGCCGGCGGCGATCACCGCGAGCAAGACGAGCAGCGCGCGCACGCCGGTCACGCGATCGGCAACATAGCCGCCGAACGGCCGCACGATCGCGCCGAGAAACGCGAGCAGCGACATGAAGAGACCGGCTTCGAGCTTCGGCATCTGATAGAGCGACGTGAGCAACAGCGTCACATACGACGACATGCCGACGAATCCGCCGAACGTGATGCTGTAGATCAGCATGATGACCCACGTATCGCGTTCGCCGAGCACCGAGCGATAGCGCTTCGGCAAAACCGCGATCGCGACGAGCGCGCCGATCACCGGCAGAAGCAGCACGCCCGCCTTGCCGCCGCCGAACACGCCCGCGCTCACCGCGAGGACGAGCACGATCAGGCTCACGAGCGTCACCGCGAAGCTCGACAGTGCGCGCGTCGTGCTGCCGGTTTTCTGGCCGGCATCGGATGCCCACGCGAACAGCGCGACGCCCGTGATCGCGAGCAAGGGCAGCGCGGCGGCGGTCGACATCTGCCAGCCGAACGCATCGGCGAGATGCGGGAACAGGAAGCCGTCGAGCACTGCGCCGATGTTGCCCGCCGCCGCAAGACCGAGCACGAGACCCTGGACCTTCGGCGGATAGTTGCTGCCGGCCATCGGCAGCGCGACGGCGAAGCTCGCCCCGCCCATGCCGAGGAACACGCCGAGCACGAGCAGCGACGCATATGACGGCACGCCGGGCATGAGCGGCAGCACGATCGACGGAATCGACGAGAGCACGACGCCCATCAGCGCGACGCGCCGTCCGTCGGTCGATTGATAGAGGTTGCCGAGCGTCACGCGCAGAATGGCCGCGGCCAGCACCGGCACCGCGACGAGAAAGCCCTGTTGCGCGGCGGACATCGTCACGTCGCGGCCGATGAACGGCGCGAGCGGACCATAGAGCACCCAGACGGTGAAACCCGTATCGAAGTAAAGGAAGCAGGCAACGAGCGAGCGCCAGTTGCCGCTCTTGAGCGATGCGATCAGATTGGACATTGCGGGTTCCGTGTAGACGCGTGCGCCCGGATGAGCCACGCGACGGCCCCGAAATTTGCAAGCACCATGCCAATCGAATGCATCTTTAATCGATGCATCGCGCAACGCGAGCGTGGGCGGGGGGCCCGGGCGTGCTTGCCGTTTCATGTCGTCGAACGTGCGGGCACCGCGCCCGTGCGCAGCCGCATGGGAATGGTGCGGCGCGCCTTCGCGCGGTTCATGCGCCCGCTAGAATGCGTTCTTCGCTCGACAAGCGCCGCGCGCGCCGGACAAACGCATGGAACTGAAATGGCTGGAAGACTTCGTGTCGCTCGCGGAGACGCGCAGCTTCAGTCGCTCCGCTGAACTGCGGCATATCACGCAACCCGCGTTCTCGCGGCGCATCCAGGCGCTCGAAGCGTGGCTCGGGACGGAACTCATCGACCGGTCGGTGTATCCGACGCGCCTCACGCAAGCCGGCAACGTCTTCTACGAACAAGCGCTCGCGATGCTCTCGCAGTTCCACGAAGCGCGCACGCTCTTGCGCGGGCAGGGCGGCGTGCCGTCCGCGACCATCGAATTCGCTGTCCCGCACACGCTCTCGCTCACGTATTTTCCGCGCTGGCTCGAACATATCGAGGCGCGGCTCGGACGCATCCGCACGCGGCTGCGCGCGCTCAATGTGCACGATGCGGTGCTGTCGCTCGTCGAAGGCGGCGTCGATCTCGTGATGGGCTATCACCATCCGAGTCATCCGGTCGCGCTCGATCCCGCGCGATACGACATGCTCACGCTCGGCGCGGAACCGATCAGCCCGTTCTCCGCCGTCACCAAGGGCGGACGCGCCCGCTTCACGCTACCCGCGACGGCCGAAGCGCCCGTGCCCTATCTGTCGTACACGCCGAATGCGTATCTCGGGCGCATGACGGAAGTCATCATCGCGACGGCGCCCGCGCGGCTCTATCTCGACAAGGTCTATGAAACCGACATGGCCGAAGGACTCAAGGCGATGGCGCTCGCGGGTCACGGCGTCGCGTTCCTGCCGCACAGCGCGGTCGAGGATGCCGTCGACGAAGGGCGGCTCTTACGGCTCGATCGCGGCACGCGCGGCACGCCCGCCGGCCAGTTCACGCTGACGATGGAAATCCGCCTCTATCGCGACAAGCTCGCGTCGCAAGGCGAGGATCCGCGACAGGCGCTGATGCGCTCGCTATGGGACGCGGTCGGCGAGGAACTGCTGAAGGCATCGGCGGAGAAGTCCGCCACATAGAGCTCGGCGGCGTTATGCAAGATTTGCATGATGGGATAAGGAAACGGCATTGGATTTGGAAACGGCGTTTTTCGACAATGTCCGCATTCCTTCACCGCTGGAGCATCAATGTCTGCCTCGAAGCAACCTGTGCAAGCGCCGGACGCAAAACACGCCATCCCGTCGTATCTCCACGCCGATGATCTCGGTCCCTGGGGAAACTATCTGCAGCAGGTCGATCGCGTCGCACCGTATCTCGGTTCGCTCTCCCGTTGGCTCGAAACCCTCAAGCGCCCAAAGCGCATTCTTGTCGTCGATTGCCCGATCGAACTCGATAACGGCACCGTCGCGCACTTCGAAGGCTATCGCGTGCAGCACAACACGTCGCGCGGCCCCGGCAAGGGCGGCGTGCGTTATCACCAGGACGTGACGCTTTCCGAGGTCATGGCGCTGTCCGCGTGGATGTCGGTGAAAAACGCGGCCGTGAACGTGCCGTACGGCGGCGCGAAGGGCGGCATCCGCGTCGATCCGCGCACGCTCTCGCGCGGCGAACTCGAGCGCGTGACGCGTCGTTATACGAGCGAAATCGGCATCATCATCGGGCCGAACACGGACATTCCCGCGCCGGACGTGAACACGAACGAGCAGATCATGGCGTGGATGATGGACACCTACTCCATGAACCAGGGCCAGACGGCGACGGGCGTCGTGACCGGCAAGCCGATCTCGCTCGGCGGCTCGCTCGGCCGCAAGGAGGCGACGGGGCGCGGCGTGTTCGTCACCGGCACGGAAGCGGCGCGGCGCATCGGCGTGGAGATCGAAGGCGCGCGCATCGCGGTGCAGGGCTTCGGCAACGTCGGCGGCATCGCGGCCAAGCTGTTCCAGGAAGCAGGCGCGAAGGTCATCGCCGTGCAGGATCACACCGGCACGATCCATAACTCGAAGGGTATCGACACCGTCGCATTGCTCGATCACGTCGCGAAGAACGGCGGCGTGGGCGGCTTCGCGGGCGCGGACCCCGTGCAGGCCGACGAATTCTGGATGATCGAAAGCGACATCCTGATTCCGGCCGCGCTGGAAAACCAGATCACGGAGAAGAACGCGGCGAAGATCCGCACGAAGATCGTCGTCGAAGGCGCGAACGGCCCGACGACGACCGCAGCCGACGACATCCTGAACGACAAGGGCATCCTCGTGATTCCCGACGTGATCGCGAATGCGGGTGGCGTGACCGTGTCGTACTTCGAGTGGGTGCAGGACTTCTCCAGCTTCTTCTGGACCGAGGACGAAATCAACCAGCGTCTCGAGCGCGTGATGCGCGAAGCATTCGCCGGCGTGTGGCAGGTCGCGAGCGAGCACAAGGTATCGGTGCGCACGGCGGCGTTCATCGTCGCGTGTACGCGGATTCTTCAGGCGCGCGAGATGCGCGGACTGTATCCCTGATCGAACGGCGCGGCGGACGAGCGCCCCATGAAAATCGCGGGCGGCATTTCCTCGGAATGCCGCCCGCATTTGCATGAAAACTACAAGTCGGCGGACTCGCTGTATTCGGTCAAGCATCCGCCCGGAAACGCCAGTAATATGCGCGGTCGCACCGGGTTGCACCCATGCGGCGACGGCGTCTCAGAAATAAGACGGTCGTGGGTTAACAATCATTCTTTCAGAATAATTACCCTGCTAAACTTGCCCCGGTTTTTCGCCACAGGAGATCGAACACATGAAGGTTAAAAAGGCTGCGCTGCTCGTCGCCGCGCTCGGGTTTCTCGCCACCGGCGCTTACGCTCAGGACGCCGGCACGCTGAAGAAGATCAAGGACACGGGCGTGATCTCGCTGGGGCATCGCGAATCGTCCATTCCGTTTTCCTACTATGACGACAAGCAGAACGTCGTCGGCTACTCGCATGAGTTCGCGCTGAAGGTCGTCGAGGCGGTGAAGCAGAAGCTGAACGTGCCCGACCTGAAGGTGAAGCTCACGCCGGTCACGTCGCAGAACCGTATTCCGCTCGTGCAGAACGGCACCGTCGACCTCGAATGCGGCTCGACCACGAACAACGCCGAGCGTCAGCAGCAAGTCGCCTTCTCGAACACGATCTTCGTGATCGGCACGCGCCTCATGACCAAGAAGGATTCGGGCGTGAAGGACTGGGCCGACCTGAAGGGCAAGACGGTGGTCACGACCGCCGGCACGACGTCTGAGCGCCTGCTTCGCAAGATGAATCAGGAAAAGAACATGGGCATGAACATCATCAGCGCGAAGGATCACGGCGAGTCGTTCCTGACGCTGTCGACCGGCCGCGCGGTCGCGTTCATGATGGACGACGCACTGCTCGCCGGCGAGCGCGCCAAGTCGAACAACCCGAACGATTTCGTGATCGTCGGCGCGCCGCAGTCGCATGAAGCGTACGGCTGCATGATGCGCAAGAACGACCCCGAGTTCAAGAAGGTGGTGGACGACGCGATCGCCAAGGTCGAGACGTCGGGCGATGCCGACAAGATCTACAAGAAGTGGTTCGAAAGCCCGATCCCGCCGAAGGGTTTGAACCTCAACTTCCCGGAAAGTGATGACATCAAGGCTCTCTACAAGAGCCCGAATGACAAGGCAATCGACTAACCGGTTCGAGTCTCGAACGAACGAAACGGAAGGAGCTTGCTTCTTCCGTTTCTTTTTGGAGTGAGTCCATGTCTTATCACTGGAACTGGGGCATCCTGCTGAGTCCGGTTTCGACCGGCGAGCCCACGACCTATCTCGGCTGGCTGATATCCGGCTTCTGGGTGACGATCACCGTGTCGCTCGCGGCCTGGGTCATCGCGCTCGTGGTCGGCTCGTTGTTCGGCATCTTGCGCACGGTCCCGAATCGCACGCTGGCGGGCATCGGCACCGTCTATGTCGCAATCTTCCGCAATATTCCGCTGATCGTGCAGTTCTTCGTCTGGTATCTCGTGATACCGGAATTGCTGCCGCCGTCCATCGGCAACTGGTTCAAGCAACTGCCGCCCACCGCGCAGTTCTTTTCATCGTCGATCATCTGTCTCGGGCTGTTCACCGGCGCGCGCGTGTGCGAACAGGTGCGCTCGGGCATCAACGCCTTGCCGCGCGGACAGCGCAACGCGGGTCTCGCGATGGGCTTCACGCAATGGCAGACGTATCGTTACGTGCTGATGCCGGTTGCGTACCGCATCATCGTGCCGCCGCTCACGTCCGAGTTCCTCAACGTGTTCAAGAACTCGGCGGTCGCGTCGACCATCGGTCTGCTCGATCTTTCCGCTCAGGCGCGTCAGCTCGTCGATTACACGGCGCAGACGTATGAATCGTTCATCGCGGTGACGATCGCCTACATGCTCATCAACCTCGTCGTGATGTTGTTGATGCGCTGGGTCGAAGCGAAAACCCGGCTGCCCGGCTACATCGGAGGCAAGTAATGCATCAGTTCAACTGGAGTGGCGTGCTCGCGTCGTGGCCCACGCTCATGACGGGCGCGAAGATCACGCTGCAGATCACCTTGCTCGCGATCGTGGTCGGCATCATCTGGGGCACCATTCTCGCGCTGTTCCGCCTGTCGGGCGTGAAGCCGCTGCAATGGTTCGCGAGCGCGTACGTCACGCTGTTCCGCTCGATTCCGCTCGTGATGGTGCTGCTGTGGTTCTTCCTGATCGTGCCGCAATTGCTACAGAACGTGCTCGGTTTGTCCGCCGACATCGACATCCGGCTCGCCTCGGCGATGGTCGCGTTCTCGCTCTTCGAAGCCGCGTACTATTCGGAAATCATCCGCGCCGGCATTCAGGCCGTGCCGCGCGGCCAGGTGAACGCGGCGTTCGCGCTCGGCATGACCTACGGCCAGGCGATGAAGCTCGTCGTGCTCCCGCAGGCGTTTCGCGCGATGGTGCCACTTCTGCTCACGCAGGCGATCGTCCTGTTTCAGGATACGTCGCTCGTCTACGTCATCAGTCTCGCGGACTTCTTCCGCACGGCAACGAATATCGGCGACCGTGACGGCACGACCGTCGAAATGGTCCTGTTCGCGGGCGCGTGCTATTTCGTGATTTGCGTGGTGGCGTCGGCGCTCGTCAAAAGTCTTCAGAAAAAGGTCGCAAGATGATCTCTATCAAGAATGTTTCGAAGTGGTACGGGCAGTTTCAGGTGTTGACGGACTGCACGACCGAAGTGAAGAAGGGCGAGGTCGTCGTGGTGTGCGGCCCGTCGGGTTCGGGCAAATCGACGCTCATCAAGACCGTGAACGGCCTCGAGCCGTTCCAGAAGGGCGAGATCTCGATCAACGGCCAGTCGCTGACGGACAAGAAAACGAATCTGTCGAAGCTGCGCTCGAAGGTCGGCATGGTGTTTCAGCACTTCGAGCTCTTTCCGCATCTGACGATTACGCAGAATCTGACGCTCGCGCAGATCAAGGTGCTCGGCCGTTCGAGCGACGAAGCCACGCAAAAGGGTTTGAAGCTGCTCGATCGCGTCGGCCTGCGCGCGCACGCGGACAAGTTTCCGGGCCAGTTGTCGGGCGGTCAGCAGCAGCGCGTGGCGATTGCCCGCGCGCTGTCCATGGACCCGATCGCGATGCTCTTCGACGAGCCGACGTCCGCGCTCGATCCCGAGATGATCAACGAAGTGCTCGACGTGATGGTCGAACTCGCGCAGGAAGGCATGACCATGATGTGCGTGACGCACGAAATGGGCTTCGCGAAGAAGGTGGCGAACCGCGTGATCTTCATGGACCGCGGGTTGATCGTCGAGGACGATCAGAAGGAAGCGTTCTTCGCGAATCCGAAGTCGGATCGCGCGAAGGATTTTCTGGCGAAGATCCTTCACTGAGTTTCGGCTCGGCAAAGCAAAACGGCGCTTCGAAAGAAGCGCCGTTTTTTATTCGATCCCGAGTTCCGATTCCACCGCCGCCGTCGTGCGAATCTCGTCGACTCTCAGCGCCGACCCGACGCACGCCTTCGCGAGCGGCTCGGCCGCTTTTTTCGCCACTTCCTCCGGCACCGGAATATTCGTCGTGCGGGAAAGATCGCCGCACTGGAACATCGCGAGATCGCCGGGCGCGAAGCGCGTCCAGATTTCGTTGTCCGTGAGCGGCGACGTGGCGATCACGGCGACGCGGTCTTCCGGCGTCGTGTACTTCGCGAAATCGATCGACATGTCCGCGTCGATCAGATGCGCCGTCGAGAACGGCCAGCTGCGCACCAGATAGTACAAATGCGTCGAGCAGTGCGAGAAGAGCGCCTGCCCATTCGACATCAGGAAGTTGAACACGCCGTATTGCGTGATGTCGCGCGTGAGTTCGGCGAGCGCGTCGAAGAGTTCGTCCAGCGGCGGCTGCGCGCACGGAAATGCGCGCCGCAGACCTTGCAGCAGCGCGCAGAACGCGAGCTCGCTGTCCGTCGTGCCGACCGGCTGATACACGCCGGTCAGCTCGGGCGCGTGACCTTTCAGATCGCCGTTGTGCGCGAAGATCCAATGCCGGCCCCACAACTCGCGCATGAACGGATGGCAGTTTTCGAGCAGGATATGCCCCTGCGTGGCCTTGCGGATATGCGCGATCGTGTTCTTCGACTTGATCGGGTAGCGCTTCACCATGTCCGCGAGCGGCGAGCTGGCGGACGACTGATGATCGATGAAAAGCCGGCAGGCCTTGTCCTCGAAGAACGCGATGCCCCAGCCGTCGGCATGATGATCCGTGACACCGCCGCGCGCCGCGAAACCGGTGAACGAGAACGTCACGTCGGTCGGTTCGGCGCAATTCATTCCGAGAAGTTGGCACATGATGCTGAGGCGGTCGGCTTTGGGCCTGTTGTTACAATACGTCCGACAAGCATATCACCGAGGTCGAGCCGAAAAAAACGCGCAAACGCTCGCCGATGCGCGCGTTGTGGAATTTCCACGGCGATTTTTTCCTGTCCTTGCGTGGACTTGCGCCATCCCAACGTTCCCGCCATCACGCCATGTCCGCTACCTCAACTTCGCCCAATTCGCTCACGATCGCGCGTCCCGACGACTGGCATCTGCACGTGCGCGACGGCGCGACGCTCGCGGCCGTGCTGCCGCACACCGCGCGCCAGTTCGGCCGCGCGATCATCATGCCGAACCTGAAGCCGCCGGTGACGACGACGGACATGGCCGCGGCGTACCGCGAGCGCATTCTGGCCGCGCTGCCGAAAGAGGGCGCGGGCGCGCGTTTCGAGCCGCTGATGACGCTCTATCTCACCGACAACACGCCGCCCGACGAAATCCGCCGCGCGAAGGAAAGCGGCTTCGTGCACGGCGTGAAGCTGTATCCGGCGGGCGCGACGACCAATTCCGACGCGGGCGTGACCGATCTGCTCGGCAAATGCGCAAAAACGCTCGAAGCGATGCAGGAAGCCGGCATGCCCTTGCTGACGCACGGCGAAGTGACCGATAGCGACATCGACGTATTCGATCGCGAGAAAGTGTTCATCGACCGCGTGATGACGCCGCTGCGCCGCGATTTTCCCGCGCTGAAGGTCGTGTTCGAGCACATCACGACGAAGGACGCGGCGGAGTACGTGCGCGACGCGGACGGCGCGATCGGCGCGACGATCACCGCGCATCATCTGCTGTACAACCGCAACATCATGCTGGTCGGCGGGATGCGGCCGCATTATTACTGCCTGCCGGTGCTAAAGCGTGAGACGCATCGCGTGGCGCTGGTCGAGGCGGCGACCTCGGGCAATCCGCGCTTTTTCCTCGGCACGGACAGCGCGCCGCATCCGAAAGGGCTGAAGGAACACGCGTGCGGCTGCGCGGGCTGCTACACGGCGCTGCACGCGCTCGAACTCTATGCGGAAAGCTTCGACAAGGCCGGCGCGCTCGACAAGCTCGAAGGCTTCGCGAGCTTCCACGGCGCGGACTTCTACGGCCTGCCGCGCAGCAAGGACGCGGTGACGATCGAGCGCGGCGCGTGGACGCTGCCCGCCGAATTCACCGCCGGCGATTCGACCATCGTCCCGCTGCGCGGCGGCGAGTCGATCGGCTGGCGTTTCGCGGACGCGCAGTAAGCACGCGACGTGAGCGCGGGTTTCGCGGATATCGACTGGGCGCGGCCGTGGCTCGCGTCCATCGAGGCGCGCGGCAGGCGCTGGCAGACGGCGGCGCTCGCAGGCCACGGCGATTATCTTGCAAGTCTGAACGAAGACGCGGCGGCGGCCGGGCATGTCACCGGGCGCGGCAAGCGGCTCGCGTTCATCGCGCAGGACGAACTGCCGGCGGGCGCGTCTTACGAAGGTCACATCGCGCAGACCGGCCGCGTGCCGACGCGCCACAACCTCCACGATTTCTTCAACGCCGCGATGTGGTTCGCGTATCCGCGTATCAAGGCGGCGCTCAACGCGCGTCAGGCCGGGCAGATCGATGCGCTCGGCATCGGGCCGACGCGCGGCGGCGTGCGCGACGCGCTCACGCTTTTCGATGAGAACGCGGTGTTCTTCGCATGCGCCGACGCATCGCTTGGAGACGCGCTGCGCGGCTTCTGCTGGCGCACGCTGTTCATCGACGAACGCGCGGCATGGGGCACGCGCTGCGAGGCGCGCGTCTTCGGGCACGCGCTGCTGGAAAAGCTCGTCGCACCGTACAAGGCGTGCACCGGGCACGCGTGGATCGTCGATGTTCCCGCCCGCTATTTCGCTCTCGACGATGTCGCCCGCCGCGCGGTGCTCGATGAGATCGTCTCGGAGCGAATCCGTGGAGAACCGCTCGAGAGCCGCGCGTTCGCGCCGTTGCCCGTTCTGGGCGTGCCGGGTTGGTGGGACGCGAACGCATCGCCGGATTTCTACGACGATGCTTCTGTGTTTCGACCGGGCCGCCGCGCGCGGGGATGCTAAAATCGTTGCTTACAAAGCAGGCCAGGCAATCGCGGCCTCGACGGCTTCGGCCGGAGAGGGCGAGGAAAGTCCGGACTCCACAGGGCAGGGTGATGGCTAACGGCCATCCGTGGCGACACGCGGAACAGGGCAACAGAAAGCAAACCGCCGATGGCTCCGGGCGAAAGTCCGGAGATCAGGTAAGGGTGAAACGGTGCGGTAAGAGCGCACCGCGGACGTCGCGAGACGTTCCGGCACGGTAACCTCCACCCGGAGCAATTCCAAATAGGCAGGCGCGCATCTTCGAGATGCAGGACGGTGCCCCCGTTCGTCTGCGGGTAGGAAGCTTGAACGCGTCAGCAATGGCGCGTCTAGAGGAATGATTGCCACGCGCGTTTGCCTTCGGGCGGCGCGTGCACAGAATCCGGCTTATCGGCCTGCTTTGTCGTTATTCAAAGGAAAAGAGCCGGCGTCTTGCGACGTCGGCTCTTTTTTTTGCGTCCCATGAAGCTCAGGCTTCGACGATCTCGAACGAATGCGTGAGCTCCGCCGTCTTCGCCAGCATGATCGACGCCGAGCAATATTTGTCGTGCGACAGGTTGATCGCGCGCTCGACCGTCGCCGGATTCAGGTTCCTGCCCGTCACCGTGAAGTGGAAGTGGATCTTCGTGAAGACTTTCGGGTCTTCGCTCGCGCGGTCGGCCTTCAGCGTCACCGAGCAGCCCTCGATTTCCTGACGGCTCTTCTTCAGGATCATCACGACGTCGTACGCGGTGCAGCCGCCCGTGCCGAGCAGCACCATTTCCATCGGGCGCGGTGCGAGATTGCGGCCGCCGCCTTCCGGCGCGCCGTCCATGTTGACGAGATGGCCGCTTCCCGTTTCAGCCGCGAAGGCCATGCCGTCTTGTCCCATCCAGCTAACTTTGCATTCCATGCTCAGGCTCCAGCTGCTCAGCGCGTCGTTATACGGAAGCTATATTGTAGCGGCTCGACGATTTTCCATCGGCGGCTGCTTACGAGCATCCACCAGTTGACGCGATCAGAATCGGCGCGACGCTGCCGGCAATTGCGCGGTGAACTTGAGTCGAGGATGGATTCTAATCCTCTTTCTGCCTTGAAAATGCGCGGCCGAATTGACTAACCTATTGTTTATAAAGAAAAATACGGGCTTGTCCGAACGCAATCAAAATTTCAAATAGTGAAATGCGCTTTCACGATGCAAATCTTCTTGCTTTGCAGCATGCTCATACCTATACTCGTTTCTGTCTCCTCCACCTCCTCCTTTGGTGGATTAAGCCCGAGCCGAGCTGCTCGGGCTTTTTTTCGTCCTGACGTCACCCCGACGCATTTCTTTGACGTCAACGCCAATTTCCCTTTATAATTCAAAGTTCTCTTCGCCACACGCCCGCGGAGAGAGGCTTGTGAGAGCCTGCACGCGCCCGGTTTCGGCCTGAGCGCACTCATATAAGCAGGGCCGAACAAGACACAGTTCAAGGGCAGATCAATTTTTTGGATCGATCATGAAGACGTTTTCCGCAAAAGCCGAAGAGGTGACGCGCGAATGGTACGTGATTGACGCGACGGATAAGGTTCTCGGCCGTGTCGCCAGCGAAGTGGCACGCCGTCTTCGCGGCAAGCACAAGCCTGAATTCACTCCGCACGTCGACACCGGTGATTTCATCATCGTCGTCAATGCCGGCAAGCTGAAGGTCACCGGCAACAAGACCACGGACAAGAAGTACTATCGTCACTCGGGCTATCCGGGCGGCATTTACGAAACGACGTTCGGCAAGATGCAAGAGCGTTTCCCGGGCCGCGCGCTCGAGAAGGCTGTCAAGGGCATGCTTCCGAAGGGTCCGCTCGGCTACGCGATGATCAAGAAGCTGAAGGTCTACGCCGAAGCAACGCATCCGCATACGGCTCAACAGCCTAAAGCGCTCGAGATCTAAGGGGAGCCCACATGATCGGTAACTGGAACTACGGTACGGGCCGCCGCAAGAGCGCCGTCGCTCGTGTCTTCATCAAGTCGGGCAAGGGCGAAATCATCGTCAATGGCAAGCCCATCGCTGACTACTTCTCGCGTGAAACGTCGCTGATGATCGTGCGCCAGCCGCTCGAACTCACGAACCACGCCACCACGTTCGACATCAAGGTCAACGTGAACGGCGGCGGCGAGACGGGTCAAGCGGGCGCGGTTCGCCACGGCATCACCCGCGCGCTGATGGACTACGACGCAACGCTCAAGTCGCAACTGTCCAACGCAGGCTTCGTCACCCGCGACGCGCGTGAAGTGGAACGTAAGAAGGTCGGTTTCCACAAGGCACGCCGCCGCAAGCAGTTCTCGAAGCGTTAAGCGCTTTTCGCCAGCCACGTTCCGGCGAAGCTGCCAAAGCCGCCCGCACTATGGTGCAGGCGGCTTTTTTCGTTTTGGCGCGCCTGGGCTGATGCATGTCGAATTTTCATATAGCCCATTGATTCCATGGACATTCGGCACGATATTGAGATCAGCCCTACAATAGCGGTTAGAAGCTTAATTGGAGAATTCGAATGAGCGCTGTCAGCGACACCCCCACGACCGAAATGCCGATGCCGTTCGTCTTCACCGACGCGGCTGCGGACAAGGTCAAGCAACTGATCGACGAAGAAGGCAATCCGGACCTGAAGCTGCGCGTATTCGTGCAAGGCGGCGGGTGCTCGGGCTTCCAGTACGGCTTCACGTTCGATGAAGAAGTCAACGAAGACGACACCGTAATGGACAAGGCGGGCGTGCAGTTGCTCATCGACTCTATGAGCTATCAGTATCTCGTCGGCGCGGAAATCGACTATAAGGACGATATCAACGGCGCCCAGTTCGTCATCAAGAACCCGAACGCCACCACGACTTGCGGTTGCGGTTCATCGTTCTCGGTCTGAGCGCGCGTTTCTGGCGTTAGAGAACGGAGCCCGAGCGGCTCCGTTTTTCGTTAACGCGGATAAATTGCGCCGAGCACGCGCCCGCCCGCCGCGCCGGTCACGGCGGGAAGATTGCCGGGATCGCGGGCGACACAGCGCATCGCGAGCCATGCGAAGGCGAGTGCCTCCACTTGTTGCGGCGGCACGCCGAGCGCCTCGGTCGTCATCACGGGAACGCTCGCGACGCCGCTGTCTTCGAGTGCCTGCTGGAGCATCTTCATCAGCACGGGATTGCGCGCGCCGCCGCCGCATACGTAGACCGCGCGCGTGTCGGGCGCGTGACGCGCGATCTCGCGCGCGACGGTCGTCGCGGTGAGGGCGGTGAGCGTGGCCTGGACATCCGCGGGAGCGAGATTCGCGAACGCGGCGAGTTTCGCGTCCATCCAGACCGGATTGAAGAGGTCGCGGCCCGTGCTCTTCGGCGGCGCCTGATCGAAGAACGGTTCGTCGAGCAATGCGCTCAAAAGCGGCTGATCGATCCGGCCCCGCGCCGCGAACTGGCCACCATCGTCGTAGGCGCGCTGCGTGTGACGCAAAGCCCATTCGTCGATCAGCGCGTTGGCCGGGCCGCAATCGAAGCCGCGCACGTCGCCGCTCGCCGCGAGAATCGTGATGTTGCTGATGCCGCCCAGATTGCACACGACGCGCGTCTCGTTCCTGTCGCCGAACACCGTCGCGTGAAACGCCGGCACGAGCGGCGCGCCCTGGCCGCCCGCGGCGACATCGCGGCTGCGAAAATCGGCGACGACATCGATATTCGTCATCTCCGCGAGCAGCGCGGGATTGTTGATCTGGCGCGTGTAACCCTTTTCCGGCCGATGCCGCACCGTCTGCCCATGCACGCCGATCGCGCGCACCTTCGCTGCCGAATAGCCGCTCATGCTCTGGAGTTCGTGACAGCAGACCGCGTAGCGCGTTGCGAGCGCGTTCGCCGCGAGCGCCTCGCGCTCGAGTTCGTTGTCGCCGGGCGATTGCAGTTCGAAGAGCGCATCGCGCAAGCCTTTCGAAAAGGAGACGTGCGCCTCGCCGAGCACGACGGGCGGCTTGCCCGCCGCGAACTGCACCGCGACGCCATCGACGCCGTCCATGCTGGTTCCGGACATCAAGCCGAAGTACACGCCGTCCGCCTTGCCGGTTTCGATTGCTTCGGCTTTCTTTCCCACGCTGCTCTCCTCGTCGATGCCGTTTGCCGATTAGCGGCGATTATCCGCGTTACGGGTCGAATCGTTAAGATGAGTTCATCAGTTCGGCGCGCCGAATGCCGCGCAAAACGGCGCAATCGGACACGAAACGGCGCGAACGGCCGCGTCATCGCGTAAAATCCGGAGCCTGAACAATCAATTGCGCGCGATTTCGTCATTTTCCGCGCGCCGCCTTCTTGACACGGCATCCGCGCCAGCCGCGCGACCGCATCGCCCGTCATCGAACCCTTTTGACTCCGAAGCCGCAAGCATGACCACTGATTCCAACGCGTCCAGCTTTCCGATCACCGACGACGTGAAAAGCGCGCTCGCCATCGCCAAACGCGGCTGCGACGAACTGCTGATCGAAGACGAATTTGCGCAAAAGCTCGCGCGCAGCGCCGCAACGGGCAAGCCGTTGCGCATCAAGCTCGGTCTCGATCCGACCGCGCCCGACATCCATATCGGCCATACGGTCGTGCTCAACAAGATGCGCCAGTTGCAGGATCTCGGTCATCAGGTGATTTTTCTGATCGGCGATTTCACGTCGTTGATCGGCGATCCGTCCGGCCGCAACGCGACGCGCCCGCCGCTCACGCGCGAGCAGATCGAGATGAACGCGAAGACGTATTTCGAGCAGGCGGCGCTCGTGCTGGATCGCGAAAAGACCGAGATCCGCTACAACAGCGAATGGTCGATGCCGCTTGGCGCCGACGGCATGATCAAGCTCGCGTCGCGTTACACGGTCGCGCGCATTCTGGAGCGCGAGGACTTCACGAAACGCTTCCAGGGCGGCGTGCCCATTTCGATCCACGAATTCCTCTATCCGCTGATGCAGGGCTATGACTCCGTCGCGCTGAACGCGGACCTCGAACTCGGCGGCACGGATCAGAAGTTCAACCTGCTCGTCGGACGCGAATTGCAGAAGCAGTACGGACAGGAACAGCAGTGCATTCTGACGATGCCGCTGCTCGAAGGGCTGGACGGCGTCGAGAAGATGTCGAAGTCGAAGCATAACTACGTCGGCATCAGCGAGAAGCCGACCGAGATGTTCGGCAAGCTGATGAGCATTTCCGACGTGCTGATGTGGCGTTACTTCGAACTGCTGTCGTTCCGTCCGATGAGCGAGATCGAAGGCTACAAGCGCGAGGCCGAAGGCGGCCGCAATCCGCGCGACTTCAAGGTGATGCTGGCGCAGGAAATCGTCGCGCGCTTTCATTCTCCCGCGGACGCCGAGCGCGCGCTCGACGACTTCAATCATCGCGCGAAGGGCGGCGTGCCGGACGACATTCCGACGGTGACGCTCGCGGGTGCGCCAGTCGCGATCGGTCAGTTGCTGAAGCAGGCGGGCCTCGTGCCGTCGACGAGCGAAGCGCTGCGCAACATCGAGCAGGGCGGTGTGAAGATCGACGGCGCGACGGTCTCCGACAAGGGGCTGAAGGTCGAGGCGGGCGAGTTCGTCGTGCAGGTGGGCAAGCGCCGTTTCGCGCGCGTCACGCTGACCGCATAACCCGATGATCGCGCTCATTCAGCGTGTGAAGCGCGCCGATGTCCGCGTGGGCGAGCGCGTAACCGGCGCGATCGGCGCGGGCCTGCTCGCGCTCGTCTGCGCCGAACGCGGCGACAACGAAGCCGCGGCCGACAAGTTGCTCGCGAAGGTGCTCGGCTATCGCGTCTTCAGCGATGCAGCGGGCAAGATGAATCTGTCGGTGCAGAGCGTCGGCGGCGGGTTGCTGCTCGTCTCGCAATTCACGCTCGCCGCCGACACGAACAGCGGTCTGCGCCCGAGCTTTACGCCCGCCGCGCCGCCGGACGAAGGCAAAAGGCTCTTCGATTACTTCGTGACCCGGGCGCGCGCGCAACATCCCGTCGTCGAAACGGGCGAATTCGGCGCGGAAATGCAGGTCTCGCTCGTGAACGACGGGCCGGTCACCTTCTGGCTTCAGGTACGTCCATGACGACTCAGGTTCTTTTCATCCGGCACGGCGAAACCGACTGGAACCGCATCAAGCGCATTCAGGGGCATATCGACATTCCGTTGTCCGAGCATGGCTTGCTGCAGGCCGAACAGCTCGGGCAGCGTCTTGCGCGCGACGGGCGCATCGATGCCGTCTATTCGAGCGATCTGCAGCGTGCCCGACAGACAGCGCGTCCTTTCGCGGATGCCCTCGGGCTCGACGTGCGCTTGTCGGACCGATTGCGCGAGCGTTTCTACGGCGCGTTCCAAGGCCACGACAGCGACGAAATCAACGACAAGTTTCCCGCCGAATACGTCGAATGGCAGACGCGCGATCCCGGCTTCGCGCCACCCGGCGACGGCGAATCGCAGCGCGTGTTCTATCACCGTGTCCTGCACGCGATGGAGCCGATCGTCGCGGCGCACGCGGGCGGGCGCATCGCGGTCGTCGCGCATGGCGGCGTGCTCGATTGCATTTACCGGTTCGCGATGAAGCTGCCGTTGCAGGAGCCGCGCGCCTGGCCGCTGCTCAATTGCAGCGTCAACACCGTGAATTATGCCGATGGCGGCGCGACGGTCGTCTCGTGGGGAGACGTCACGCATCTGTCGACCGATACCGACGACGACAATCTGCGCAAGCGCGCCTAGCCGTTGTTCGCATCCCAGATATCGCGGATCGGCCCGCCGTCCGGCGCGGCGATGCCGAAGTGCCGGTATGTGAGCATCGTCGCGACGCGTCCGCGCGGCGTGCGCTGCAGGAAGCCCTGCTGAATCAGATAGGGCTCGAGTACGTCTTCGATCGTATCGCGCTCTTCGCCGATGGCCGCCGCGAGGTTGTCCACGCCGACCGGCCCGCCGTCGAACTTGTGCAGAATCGCTTCGAGCAGCTTGCGGTCCATCAGATCGAAGCCGACGGGATCGACGTCGAGCATCTTCAGGGCTTTATCGGCGACGTCAGCCGTGATCATGCCGTCCGCTTTCACTTCAGCGTAGTCGCGCACGCGGCGCAGCAGGCGGTTCGCGATACGCGGCGTGCCGCGCGAGCGCTTCGCGATCTCCAGCGCGCCCTCGTTCACGATGTCCGCCTTCAATAGCGACGCCGATCGCGCCACGATGCGCGCGAGTTCGCTCGCGTTATAAAACTCCAGCCGCGACACGATACCGAAGCGATCGCGCAGCGGATTGGTCAGCATGCCCGCGCGCGTGGTTGCGCCGACGAGCGTGAACGGCTGAAGATCCAGCTTTACGCTGCGCGCGGCCGGCCCTTCGCCGATCATGATGTCGATCTGATAATCCTCGAGCGCCGGATACAGGATTTCCTCGACGACCGGCGAAAGCCGGTGAATCTCGTCGATGAACAGCACGTCGTTCGCTTCGAGATTGGTGAGCAGCGCGGCGAGATCGCCCGCGCGCTCCAGCACCGGCCCCGATGTCTGCCGCAGATTCACGCCCATCTCTCGCGCGATGATATGCGCGAGCGTCGTCTTGCCGAGACCCGGCGGTCCGAAGAGCAGAACGTGATCGAGCGCTTCGGAACGGCGCTTCGCCGCCTCGATGAAAATTTCAAGCTGGCCGCGCGCCTTTTCCTGCCCGATGTATTCGTCGAGCTTGTGCGGACGCAGCGCGCGCTCGAACGCTTCCTCGTTCGGCGAAACGGGCGTAGCCGAAATGACGCGTTCGGCGGCGAGTTTGTCGGTTTCGATCATTTTTCGATTGTACAGCGAGGTTTCTCGCGGCGAACCCGGCCGAACGGCCTAAGCCAAATCACCCCTTCGACAGCGCCTTCAGCGCGAGCTTGATACCCTCGGACACGCCCGTTCCCGCCGGCACGTTCTTGACCGCGGCGAGCGCTTCCTTCTCCGAGTAGCCGAGCGCGAGCAGCGCGTTGAGAATGTCGGACACGTGATCCGACTGCGAAACCGTGCCCGCGATCGCGCCGAGATCCGCGCCGAGTTTGCCTTTCAGTTCGAGCAGCAGGCGCTCCGCCGTCTTCTTGCCGATGCCCGGCACGCGCGTGAGCCGCGCCGCGTCCTGCGTCGTCACGGTCTGCGAGAGTTCGTGCACGCTCATGCCCGACAACACCGCGAGCGCCATGCGCGCGCCGATGCCGCTGATCTTCAGCAACTCGCGGAACGTCGAACGCTCCTGCGCGGTGAGAAAGCCGTAGAGCAGATGCGCGTCCTCGCGCACGATCAACTGCGTGAGCAGCACGACCTTTTCGCCCGCGTTCGGCAGGTTGTAGAACGTGCTCATCGGCACGTCGATTTCGTAGCCGACGCCGTTGCAATCGACGAGCAAATGCGGCGGATTTTTTTCCAGCAGAACGCCGGCGATGCGACCGATCATGTTTGATTATTCGTAGAGAAATTAGCCGATGAGACGGCCACGCCGCACGCGCAAGCCCTTCTTCGCAAGCCCCGGCGCGATGCCGCCCAGCGCCGCGAGACCGGTGCCGCCATGCGCATGACAGATCGCCATGCCGAGCGCGTCGGCGGCGTCGGTGCCCGGCACGCCGGAGAGCGAGAGCAGGCGCACGACCATCTGCTGCATCTGTTCCTTGGTCGCGCGTCCGTAACCGACGACGGCCTGCTTCAATTGGAGCGCGGTGTATTCGGCAACCGGCACGCCGCTCGCGACGAGCCCGCAAATGGCCGCGCCGCGCGCCTGCCCGAGCAAGAGCGTCGATTGCGGATTCACGTTGACGAAGACCTTTTCGATCGCCGCCTGATCCGGATTGTGCTGCGCGATGAGTGTCGAGATGCCGCTAAAAATGGTGTTGAGGCGCGAAGGCAGATCCGCATCGGCCGTCTTGATGACGCCGCTCGTCACGTAGTTGAGCGTGTGCCCCGTCTTGTCGATGATGCCGAAGCCCGTCACGCGCAGGCCGGGGTCGATGCCAAGGATTCTCATTCGTTCGCGTTTCGCGGCTCGTTGAAACCAAAAAGGCCTGTTCGCGCCGTTCGAAAGCGCAAACAGGCCAATCTTAAATGAAGCAGGCGGAATTAATGACGGAAATGACGCGTGCCGGTGACGATCATGGCGACATTGTGCTCGTCGGCGGCGGCGATCACTTCGTCGTCGCGCATGGAGCCGCCAGGCTGAATCACGCAGGTCGCGCCCGCGTTCACGACGACGTCGAGGCCGTCGCGGAACGGGAAGAACGCATCGGACGCCACGGCCGAGCCGTTCAGCGTCAGACCGGCGTTCTGCGCCTTGATGCCCGCGATGCGCGCCGAATCCACGCGGCTCATCTGGCCCGCGCCGACGCCCATCGTCATGCCGTTCGCGCAAAACACGATGGCGTTCGACTTCACGAACTTCGCCACGCGCCACGCGAACATCAGATCGTCCATTTCCTTCGGCGTCGGATGACGCTTCGTCACGACGCGCAGTTCGTGCGGCTGCACGTTCTTCGCATCGAGCGATTGCACCAGCAACCCGCCGCCGACGCGCTTCAGGTCGAACACGTTATGACCGTCGCCGAGGGCGATCTGCAAGAGACGCACGTTCTGCTTCGCCGCGAACACCGCGCGCGCCGCCTCGCTGAACGAAGGCGCAATCAGCACTTCGACGAACTGCTTCGCCACCGCCTGCGCCGCCGCTTCGTCGACTTCACGATTGAACGCGATAATGCCGCCGAACGCGGAAGTCGGGTCCGTCTGGAACGCCTTCGAGTAGGCTTCGAGCGCAGTCGCGCCGAGCGCCACGCCGCACGGATTCGCGTGCTTGATGATGACGCACGCGGGCGCATCGAACGTCTTCACGCATTCCCACGCCGCGTCCGAATCGGCGATGTTGTTGTACGACAGCTCCTTGCCCTGCAACTGCTCGTAGTTCGCGAGCGCGCCGGCCGGCACGCTCAGATCGCGATAGAACGCCGCGCTCTGATGCGGATTCTCGCCGTAGCGCAGATCCTGCACCTTTTCGAACGCGACGTTGAAGGTCGCCGGATAGGCATTGCGGCTTGCGTGCTGCAACTCTTCGGTGAGGCTCGTCAGATAGTTCGTGATCGCGCCGTCGTACTGCGCGGTGTGCGCGAAGACTTTCGTGGCGAGACGGAAGTTCGTCTTGTAGCCGACGTTGTTGCCGTTCGCGCGCATCTCGTCGAGCACGGCGGCGTAATCGGCCGGATCGACGATGACCGTCACGTCGCGATGATTCTTCGCCGCCGAACGCAGCATTGTCGGGCCGCCGATGTCGATGTTCTCGATCGCGTCTTCCAGCGAGCACTCTTCCTTCGCGACCGTCTGCACGAACGGATACAGATTCACGACCAGCAAGTCGATGGTAGGAATGTCGTGTTTCTCGAGCGCGGCCATGTGCTCGGGCAGGTCGCGGCGCGCGAGAATGCCGCCGTGAACTTTTGGGTGCAGCGTCTTCACGCGTCCGTCGAGCATCTCCGGAAAGCCGGTGTAGTCGGCGACCTCGGTCACGGGCAGGCCCGCGTCGGCGAGCAGTTTCGCCGTGCCGCCGGTCGAGAGGAGCTTGACGCCGAGTGCCGACAGGGATTTCGCGAAATCGACGATGCCGGATTTATCGGAAACGGAGAGGAGCGCTTGCTTGATCATGATGAACACTGAAACCGAAAAGGGAAACCAGGCCGGACCAAGGCGCGCGCCTTGAGTCCGATGAATCAAATCAATCCGTGCTGCTGCAGCTTCTTGCGTAAGGTGTTGCGGTTGATGCCGAGATACTCGGCCGCGAGCGATTGGTTTCCGCCCGCCTGCTCGAGCACCACTTCGAGCATCGGTTTTTCCACGCACGAAATCACCATGTCATACACGTCGTGCGGGTTGGAGCCGTCCAGGTCCTGAAAATAGTTGTCGAGGCTCTGGCGGACGCATTGTTCGATGTTATGTCTGCTCATGCGGCAATCAGTCGGTCTGTCGTGTTGTTGTTCCCGCCGCACGATTCTTCCCCGTCCGCGTCTTCGGCGTCACCGGCCTCGTCCACATAGACGAGACGGTCCGACAACGCCTTTTGCGCGTCAAAGAATTCGTTGACAGCGAGCAATTGTTCTTTGGTCGTGTCCAGCGTATTCATCCGGTGCCGGAAGGTGTTGGCGCCGGAAAGGCCGCGAGTGTACCAGCCGATATGCTTGCGCGCAGTCCGAACGCCCGTGAATTCCCCATAAAAGGCGTAGTGATCTTCGAGATGCTCGTTCATCACTTGCTGGATTTCGTCGATGCGCGGCGGCGGCATGCGCTCGCCCGTCTGCAGAAAGTATTCGATCTCGCGAAAGAGCCACGGACGGCCCTGCGCCGCGCGGCCGATCATGATGGCGTCGGCGCCGGTCGCGACGAGCACGTCGCGCGCTTTTTCGGGCGTTGTGATGTCGCCGTTCGCGACAACCGGAATTCTCACCGATGCCTTCACCGCCGCGATGGTTTCGTACTCCGCGTCGCCCTTGTAGAGATCGGCGCGCGTGCGGCCGTGGACGGTGAGCATCGAGATGCCCGCTTCCTGCGCGATCTTCGCGATGGTGAGCGCGTTCTTGTTCTCGCGATTCCACCCCGTGCGAATCTTGAGTGTGACGGGCACCGCGTCCGGCCCCACGCCGACCGCCTGCACGACGGCCTCGACGATGCGCGCGACCAGCGGCTCGTTCTGCAGTAGCGCCGAGCCCGCGGCGACGTTGCAGACCTTCTTCGCCGGGCAGCCCATGTTGATGTCGATGATCTGTGCGCCGTTCGCGACGTTGTGGCGCGCGGCTTCGGCGAGCATCTGCGGATCGGCGCCGGCGATCTGCACCGAGATCGGCTCGACCTCGCCCGCGTGGTTGGCGCGGCGCATGGTCTTCTCGCTCTTCCACAACTGCGCGTTCGACGCGACCATCTCCGACACCGCGTAGCCCGCGCCCATGCGCTTGCAGAGCTGCCGGAACGGGCGATCGGTGACGCCAGCCATCGGAGCGACGAACAGGTTATTGCGCAGGACGTGTGAACCGATTGTGGGCATGAAGGCTAAACGATCCGCGCTGTCGATCTCGGCATGAGCCGTGTCAGGCGGATGCAACGTTGCTGAAGGGGAAACGCGTATTTTAACGCGAACAGCGTGCTGAAATTAAGAGCAATCGCTTGCAAGTCATTAAATCTTCTATGAAAGAGCAGGCGTTCATAGAGGATAAGTTCATGTACTTGGCGCAGACGATTGCCCCGGTTTGCGGTTTTAGCGACGCTGGCCGAACATCATCTGGCGCGCGAGGGCGGTTTTTACCGGCGGAAGGAATTCGAGCGCGGTAAGAGCAAGCCCGCGCATCGCCGCGAACGGCGCGGAATCGACGGTGAAGATGCGCGCGAGCGTGTCGGTGGCGCCGATCGTCAGACGGCGGTCGAGCGCGCGGCGCTGCGCGAAACGGGCGAGTGCCAGCGGGCGCGGGCCGTCGGCAGACAGCGCGTCGGTGAGTGCGAGGGCATCGCGCAGGCCGAGATTCAGGCCCTGACCCGCGACGGGATGCAGCGTCTGCGCCGCATTGCCGATCGCGACGGTGCGCCGGTCGACGAGCACATCGAGCGCGGTCAGCCCGAGCGGGAACGCGGCGCGGGATGCGATTCGCGTGAAACTGCCCATGCGCGTGCCGAACGCGGCGCCGAGTTCGGCGAGGAATGTGGAGTCGTCGAGCTGCATGCGGCGCGCGGCTTCGTCGGGCGAGCAGCACCAGACGAGCGAATAGTCCGCATGGCGCTGACCGCCGCACGGCAAGAGCGCGATCGGCCCTTCTTGTGTGAAGCGCTCCCACGCGACGTTCGCGCGCGGATCGGACACGCTCACCGTGCCGACGATGGCCGTCTGCCCGTAATCGCGCGCGCGGCGGTCGTCGGATGGCGCGCTTTTCTGATACAGGCCGCCTTCCGCGTTGACGAGCACCTTGACGCGGATCGTGCGCTCGCCGCTCGCGGATTGCAGCGGCAGGGTGACGCCGTCGTTGTCCTGCAGGGGCGGGAGCGCGGACGTGTCGGTGAGCCAGTCGACGTTCGTCGCGCGAACGGTATCTGCGAGCGCGCCGACGAGCGATCCGTAGCGCACCACATAGCCCAGTTCCGGTAGCGCGTGCTCGTCGTGCTCGATCAGCGTGCGGCCGAAATGCCCGCGCTGCGACACATGGATGCGGCGGATCGGCGTGGCGTCGCCGGGAAAGCCGAGCGGCTGAAGCATCACGCGGCTGCCGTGCGAGAGCGCGAGCGCGCGCGGATCGTTTGCGGCGGCTTCGGGCGTGCGCGCATCGATCAGCGCGATGGAAAGCCGCGACGTCGCGCTGCGCCGCGCGAGCCAGCCGGCGAGCGCAAGTCCGACCGGCCCCGCGCCCACGATGGCGATGTCGTAATCGAAATGCGGCTCGATGCCGTGAACGTCGCTCATGATCGGTCTGCGTTTGATTCGCGCATCAGCGCTTCGATTTCGTCGGCTGCGACGGGCACTTCGCGCGTAAGCAGCTCGCAGCCGCTTTGCGTGACGATCGCGTCGTCCTCGATGCGGATGCCGATGTTCCAATATTTTTCCGGCACGTCTTCGGCAGCGCGCACGTAAAGCCCCGGTTCGATGGTAAGCGCCATGCCGGGAACGAGCGTGCGCCAGGGCCGCGCGCCTTGCTCGTCGAGCGGACCGTCGGCTTCGCGATACTCGCCCGCGTCGTGCACATCCATGCCGATCCAGTGCCCCGTGCGATGCATGTAGAAACGCGCGTAGGCGCGTTGCGCGAGGACGTCGTCGACGCTGCCGAATTTGGCTTTATCGAGGATGCGGGTATCCAGCAAACCTTGCGACAACACTTTGAGCGCAGCCTGATGCGGCACGTCGAAGGTGACGCCGGCGCGCGTCGCGTCGACGGCAGCGGTTTGCGCGGCGAGCACGATGTCATACAACTCGCGCTGCGATGACGTGAAACGGCCGCTTGCGGGGAAGGTGCGCGTGATGTCGGACGCGTAGCCGTCGAGTTCGCAGGCGGCGTCGATGAGAATCAGGTCGCCGTCGCGCGCGATCGTATTGCCGGCCGGATAGTGCAGCACGCACGCATTCGCGCCCGCCGCGACGATCGATCCATACGCCGGGGCTTGCGCCCCATGCCGGCGGAATGTGTAGAGCAACTCGGCTTCGATCTCATATTCGCGCATGCCGGGGCGGCATGCGCGCATCGCGCGACGGTGCGCCTCGGCTGAAATCGATGCGGCGCGGCGCATGATCGCGATTTCATGCGGGTCTTTGACGAGGCGCATTTCGTCGAGAACCGGCAGCAGATTCTCCGCTTTCGCGGGGGCGCGCACGCCGCTGCGGCTTTGCGCGCGCACGGCGGCGAGCCAGGCGCGCACTTGGGCGTCGAGGTCGGCGGAGGTGCCGAGCGCGTAATGCAGCGCAGGCTTGTCGGCGATCAGGCGCGGCATTTCCTCGTCGAGCGTATCGACGGGAAACGCGTCGTCGAAACCGAAGGCGTCGCGTGCGGCCTCGGGGCCGAAGCGGAAGCCTTCCCACGTTTCACGCTCGACGTTCTTGTCGCGGCAGAAAAGGATCGACGCGGGTTCGCCGGGCGGCGCGCTCGCGTCCAGCACGAGCGTTGCCTCGGGTTCGGTGAAGCCCGTCAGATAGTAGAAGTAGCTGTCGTGACGGAATGGATAGTCCGTGTCGCGGTTGCGCATGACTTCCGGCGCGGTCGGCACGATGGCGACGCCGCCGCCTCGCGCACGCAGCGCGGCGAGCACGCGCTCGCGACGCGCGCGGTAGACATCGACGGCGATGGGGCTGGCGAGTTCGGTTGGTGAGTTCATGCGCCGATTGTAGCGCCGGCTTCACGATGCCGGCACTCGGCCATTCGGCATAGGCCAGAACGACGGCGAGACGCGTGATTTTGCCTATGCCATTCGGCCTAATGGCGCGGTGCGTGACCGCGCCGCATACTCATTCGCCAGAAGGACGGTTGCGCACGCTGCCCGCAATCAGATCAAAGCGGAACAGGCGGCATTCGAGCGCGCCGTTGAAGAGCGGCGTTTTCGTCGATTCGCGCAGGCGCAGCAGGCCCGGCAACTTGCGGTCGGAAGTGAGCACGTAGGCGCGCCATCCGGGAAAGCGTTGTTTGAGCGCGTTGCCGAAGGAGACGAAGAACTCGGTGTCGGCAGGATCGGGCTGCGCGCGCGCGAAGGTGTCGTCGTCTTCGCGGCGGGAGCGCGGCGTGTCGCGAATCTCGCCGCGCGGGCCGCGTCCACGCACTTCGATACGCTCGCCATACGGCGGGTTGGCGATCAGGATGCCGGGAGCGTCGGTGGGCGGGACCATGTTGCGGGCGTCGACCTGTTTCAGCGAAAGGTCGGTGATGCCCGCGCGGCTCAGGTTCGCGCGCGCTTTTTCGAGCATGTCGCCGGAGATGTCGCTGCCAAAGATGCTCAGTTCGGCCTG
Organism: Caballeronia fortuita; assembly: GCF_001544835.2. Lineage (GTDB taxonomy): Bacteria > Pseudomonadota > Gammaproteobacteria > Burkholderiales > Burkholderiaceae > Caballeronia > Caballeronia fortuita. The sequence continues at coordinate 721,335 of NZ_FCNX02000001.1, forward strand.
CGACGCGCGCGCGGCGCGGCGTTGTTCGAGCGCGGCCGTCTTGAGCTTTTGCCACATGCCCGGATGGAAAGGCTTCAGCTTTTCGAAGCCGAAGCGCCGGTCGTTGCCTGGCGCGATGTTGAGCGCGGTTTGCGCCGCTTCGGCGAGGAAGGTGCCGCTGCCGCACATCGGATCGAAGAGCGGCGTGCCGGGTGTCCAGCCGGTGAGTCGCAGAATGCCTGCGGCGAGATTTTCACGCAGCGGCGCGGCGCCCTTGTCGAGACGCCAGCCGCGTTTGAACAGCGGTTCGCCCGATGTATCGAGATAAAGCGTGCACTCGTTCAGCGTAAGGAATGCGAACACGCGGACGTCGGGCTGTGCGGTATCGATGCTCGGGCGCGCGCCGGCCACGTCGCGCAGGCGGTCGCAGACGGCGTCCTTCACGCGCAGCGTCGTGAATTCGAGGCTTTTCACCGGCGATTTGATCGCGGTGAGGTCGACGCGCATCGTCTGGCTGGGCGTGAACCATTGCTCCCATCGCTGGCGATGCGTGAGTTCGTAGATGTCTTGCTCGTTGCGATACGGGCCTTGCGCGACTTTCAGCAGCACGCGGCTCGCGATGCGCGAGTGCAGATTCGCCGCCATGCCCGCGACCCAGCCGCCCCGGAAGTGGACGCCGCCGGGCACTTGTGCGCCGACGACGAGCGATCCGCCGCCGGAAAGGGGAGCGTCGGCCACGTGCCGTTCTCCGATTTCGGCCAACTCGGCGGCAAGCGGTGCTTCGAGACCGCGCGGGCAGGGGACGAACCAGTCGAAGAGGGGGGAGGCCATGTGGTGCTTTTTCGGACGAGTAAAGGCGGTATTGTACGCGGGACACTGACGGAGCCTCACTGTCGTGTGTGACCAGCTTGCATGAGCAACCGACACTTAGTGACACTTTCCGCCAAGCGCACGAGTTACTCTTGACCTTGATCCCACATTAATCAAACATCGAGCAAGCACATGCAGATGCAACGACAGGGGAAGATTGGCGCGGATGTGCAGATCGACTCAATCTATGACGTATTGGCCAAGTGTGACCTACGGCCTCGGGAAAGAGATTCGAAATATTCCGTGGTTCTCGTGCTAATTCCAGCGATGATTATTTTCCTGATCTTGATAACAGCGCTGATATGCAAATCGATCCACAATAGCGTCTGGTTTCGCGCAATTGCGCTAATAGCAATTGCCAGCGCGATGATCGCTTATTGCGCAGGAATGCTACGCCAGTACGCATTGTCAAAACGTCGCAAGAACACTGGCGAGGAACTAAGGATTCACGCAGAGCATGATGTTTCGAACGTCGCAAGGCTCGCATACTTCTCGCGAGGGGAGTTGGAGGATGCGCAGGCAGCGATTCGATTAACAATTGTGAAGTCCAGCGGCATATCGGATTTCTCGATTTTTAGCGGCCTTATTGCGGCGATTTCGGTTTTCTCGACCGCCCTGCTGGACTCGCTCAAACCGGAAGGTCCGTATTTGTCTTATGTCGTGATCGTCATAATTTCGGCGGTACTGAGTTCTCTTGCCATGTGGGTGTCAGCAAGTAGATCTTCTTTGCGAGCACATTACTATCTCTCCCTTCTTGAACTCGCATTGAATCGTTTCCAAAAACGCTAGAAATAGGCGATGTAGGCGGAGCATCTGCTTGCTCCGCCTACGCCCGCTCGTTCTACTCCACCGCCTTCATCATCTCCTCGACCACCTTCTTCGCGTCCCCAAAAACCATCATCGTCTTGTCCATATAGAACAGTTCGTTATCGAGTCCGGCATACCCCGCCGCCATCGACCGTTTGTTCACGATGATCGTCCTTGCCTTATACGCTTCGAGAATCGGCATTCCCGCGATCGGAGATTTCGGATCGGTCTTCGCAGCCGGATTCACCACGTCGTTCGCGCCGAGCACGAGCACCACATCCGTCTGGCCGAACTCGCTGTTGATATCCTCCATCTCCTGAACCATCTCGTAGGGCACTTCCGCTTCCGCCAGCAGCACGTTCATATGCCCCGGCATGCGCCCCGCGACGGGATGAATCGCGTACCGCACGTCGATGCCTTTCTCGACGAGCTTGTCCGTCAGTTCCTTCAACGCATGCTGCGCGCGCGCGACCGCAAGCCCGTAACCCGGCACGATCACCACGCTTTCGGCGTTGCCGAGCATGAACGCGGCGTCATCGGCGGAACCGGATTTGACGGGACGCTGCTCCGCCGATCCACCCGCCGTCGCGCCGCCCGCCTCGCCGCCGAAGCCGCCGAGAATCACGTTGAAGAACGAGCGGTTCATCGCGCGGCACATGATGTACGAGAGAATCGCGCCCGACGATCCCACGAGCGAGCCGGCGATGATCAGCATCGGATTGTTCAGCGAGAAGCCGATGCCCGCCGCCGCCCAGCCCGAGTACGAGTTCAGCATCGACACGACCACCGGCATGTCCGCGCCGCCGATCGGGATGATGATGAGCACGCCCAGCGCGAACGCGATGATCGTCATGATGATGAACGGCAGCCACGATTCGGTGAGCATGAAGATCACGCCGAAGCCGATCATCGCGATGGCGAGCAGCAGGTTGATCAGATGCTGTCCCGAGTACACGACCGGCGCGCCCTGAAAGAGCCGGAACTTGTACTTGCCCGAGAGCTTGCCGAACGCGATGACGGAGCCCGAAAACGTGATCGCCCCGACGAACGTGCCGATGAACAACTCGACACGATTGCCATACGGAATCGGCTCGCCAAGCGGCGCGAGTCCGAACGCCGCCGGCTCCGCAACCACGCCGTACGCAATGCACACAGCCGCGAGACCGATCAGCGAGTGCATCGCCGCGACGAGCTCGGGCATCTTCGTCATCTCGACTTTCGCCGCGATATACGCGCCCGCGCCGCCGCCCACGATCAGCGCGACGAACAGCAGCGACAGCCCGAGCGCGAGATTCGCTTCGAGAAACGCGGCCTGCTTCACGATCAGCGCGAGCGTGGTGAGAATGGCGATCGCCATGCCCGCCATGCCGAACGTATTGCCGATGCGCGCGGTCTTCGGATTCGACAAGCCCTTCAGCGCCTGAATGAAGCACACCGAAGCGACGAGATAAAGGAGAGTAACGACGTTCATGCTCATTTACGCGCCCTCCTTGCTCGTGATCTTCTTGGGCTCTTTCTTCTTGAACATCTCCAGCATTCGCCGCGTGACGAGAAAGCCGCCGAACACGTTCACCGCCGCGAGCAGCACCGCGAGCGTGCCGAAGAACTTGCCCGCCGCGCCGACCGTCAGGCCGACAGCCAGCATCGCGCCGACAATCACGATCGCCGATATCGCGTTGGTCACGGCCATCAGCGGCGTATGCAGCGCGGGCGTGACGTTCCACACGACGTGATAGCCGACGTAAATGGCCAGCACGAAGATGATGAGGTTGATCACCGTGTGATTGATGACATCCATGTGCGTCTCCGTGTTCAGGCCGTGGCGCGGGCGAGTTGTCCATCGCGGCACTGGAGCGTGGCCGCGACGATATCGTCCGCGAGATCGATGTTGAGCGTGCCTTCCTTCGTGATGATGAGCTTCAGGAAGTCGAGCAGATTGCGAGCGTAGAGCGCGGAGGCATCGGCACCGACCATCGACGCGAGATTCGTATGGCCGACGATATGCACGCCGTGCTTCATCACTACCGTGTCGACTTCGGTGAGCGGACAATTGCCGCCTTTCCTGCCCTCGAATTCGGGACCGCGCCCGGCGGCGAGGTCGACGATCACGGAGCCTGGCTTCATGTGCTTCACCGTTTCGACGGAGATCAGCGTCGGCGCGGGACGGCCCGGGATCAGCGCGGTCGAGATGACGATGTCCGCCGCCTTCGCACGTTCGTGCACCTGCGCCGATTGCCGCGCGAGCCAGCTTGCCGGCATCGGGCGCGCGTACCCGCCGACGCCGACCGCGGCCTCGCGCTCCTCGTCGGTTTCGAACGGCACGTCGACGAACTTCGCCCCGAGCGATTCGATCTGCTCCTTCACCGCCGGCCGCACATCCGACGCTTCGACGACCGCGCCGAGACGCTTGGCCGTCGCAATCGCCTGAAGTCCCGCGACGCCCGCGCCGAGCACGAGCACGCGCGCGGCTTTCACGGTGCCGGCGGCGGTCATCAGCATCGGCATGAAGCGCTGGTAATACTGGCAGGCCATCAGAACGGCCTTGTATCCGGCGATGTTCGCCTGCGACGAAAGCACGTCGAGGCTTTGCGCGCGCGTCGTGCGCGGCGCGGCTTCGAGCGCGAACGCCGTGACGCCGGCGGCGGCGAGCCGCGCGGTGTTCTCGGTATTGAACGGATCCAGCATGCCGATGAGTACGGCGCCGGGTTTCATTAGCGCCAGTTCCTCGGCGGAAGGCGACTGGACCTTGAGGACGATCTCGGCGGAAAAGGCCGTCGCGGCATCGACGAGATCGGCGCCCGCTTGCGCGAACGCATCGTCGATATAACTTGCCGGCAAGCCCGCGCCGCTCTGCACCGAAACTCGATGTCCTTGCGTCACGAGCTTTTTGACCGTTTCGGGCGTGGCGGCGACGCGCGCCTCATTCGCCCGCGTTTCAGCAGGCACTCCAATATGCATCTTTTGATCCTCCTGTCTTGATTGCCTCCTTCACCCGGGCAAGGTTTAGGAAGGCTTAAGGCTGAGTTTTTTATTTCAAATGCTGGAATGGACGGCTATCGCAACTGTAACCGAAGAATGCGCGCGCAAGAATCCGATCCGGCACCGGTTATGCATCAAGCGCCGTCAGCGCTTTCCCTTAGGACATCCGCGCGGGATCGTCGCCGGGACGGTAAAATACTCGCCATGAAATCAGATACTTGGGCCCCCCATGTGACGGTGGCGGCGATCGTCGAGCGCGACGGGCGCTTTCTCGTCATCGAAGAGCACACGTCGGCAGGGCTGCGAATCAACCAACCGGCCGGTCATCTCGAAGCGGGCGAAACCCTCGTCGAAGCGGTCATCCGCGAGACGCTCGAGGAAACGGCGCATCGCTTCGAGCCGGCAGCGCTCGTCGGCGCCTATATGACGCACTTCGCGCGGCCGGGGCGCGACGTCACGTATCTGCGCTTCACGTTTTGCGGCAAGTCGACGGGAGAAGAGTCCGGGCGTTCGCTCGACGAAGGCATCGTGCGCGCGATGTGGCTCACCGCCGACGAACTGCGCGCGTGCGCCGACCGTCACCGGACGCCGCTCGTGATGAAGTGTGTCGACGATTACTTAAGCGGGCGGCGCGTGCCGCTCGATTTCATTCATACGCATTCGGTCGCGCCGGTGGTGCGGGCGTGATACTCCTATGAGCAAGCAGAAAGTGGTGGTGGGCATGTCGGGCGGCGTCGATTCGTCGGTGACGGCATGGCTTCTGAAGGAACAGGGCTACGACGTCGTCGGCCTCTTCATGAAGAACTGGGAAGACGACGACGACGGTGAATACTGCTCGACGCGCCAGGACTGGATCGACGTGGTGTCGGTCGCTGATCTGATCGGCATCGACGTGGAAGCCGTGAACTTCGCCGCCGAATACAAGGACCGCGTGTTCGCGGAGTTCCTGCGCGAGTATTCGGCGGGCCGCACGCCCAATCCGGACGTGCTCTGCAACGCCGAAATCAAGTTCAAGGCGTTCCTCGATCACGCGATGTCGCTCGGCGCGGAAACCATCGCGACGGGCCATTACGCGCGCGTGCGCGAACGCAACGGCCTGTTCGAGCTTCTCAAGGCCACCGATTCGACCAAGGATCAGTCGTACTTCCTGCATCGGCTGAATCAGGCGCAATTGTCGAAGACTCTTTTCCCGCTCGGCGAAATCCCGAAAACGAAAGTGCGCGAGATCGCCGCGCAGATCGGCCTGCCGAACGCGAAGAAGAAGGATTCGACCGGCATCTGCTTCATCGGCGAACGGCCGTTCCGCGAATTCCTGAACCGCTATCTGCCGACCAAGCCCGGTCCGATGAAGACGCCGGACGGCAAGACGGTCGGCGAGCATATCGGGCTCGCGTTCTATACGTTCGGGCAGCGCAAGGGCATCGGCATCGGCGGCGCAAAGGATGGCAGCGGCGAGCCGTGGTTCGTCGCGGGCAAGGACATGACGACGAACACGCTCTATGTCGTGCAAGGCCACGATCATCCGTGGCTTCTGTCGCCGACGCTCGTCGCCGGCAACACGAGCTGGGTCGCCGGTTTTGCGCCGGAAGAGGGCGCGGCGTGCGGCGCGAAGACGCGCTATCGGCAGCAGGATGCCGCGTGCCGTTTTGCGCGCGACGACGACGGCCGTTTCGCGCTGCATTTCGACGACGCGCAGTGGGCCGTGACGCCGGGCCAATCCGCCGTGCTATATCAGGGCGATGTGTGTCTCGGCGGCGGCATCATCGAGCATGCGGGCGCTGGACAGGAGTCGCTGCAAACGCTCGCGCTTTCCGCCGCGCGTTAAACATCGCGAGTAACGTCCTTCGACGACGAGCCCCGGTATCAACCGGGGCTTTTTTCTCAATGGGTCCGATAAAAGCTTTTTTGATACAAGCGCTTGACCGTCTATCTAGTGGTAGATAAATTACGCACATCAGACGCAGGGATAATTTCGCCAATGGATAAAAACACCGTACGCGAGGCGCTGCTGAACCATGCGCAGACGCTTCTGATGACGCGCGGCTACAACGGATTCAGCTACCGCGACCTGTCCGATCTGGTCGGCGTGAAGACTTCCAGCATCCATTACTACTTTCCGACGAAGGAAGATCTCGCGCTGGAAGCGGTGAACGCGTACAGCGCGGACGTGATGTCATCGATCTATGCGATCGACAGCTCCGCTCCCGCCGACAAGAAACTCGACCGCTATGCGAAGCTGTTCGGGCGGATCGTCGGTGGCGGCAATCAGATTTGCCTGTGCGGGATGCTCGCGTCGGATCTCGAATCGCTGCCGGAGAAGGTGCGGCACGCGGTGCAGTCGTTCTACAAGGCCAACGAGAACTGGCTCGCGAAAGTGCTTGCCGAGGGCGAAACGCAAGACACGCTCGATGCGGGCGGCAAACCTGAGGCTGCCGCCCGAACTTTGTATGCGGCGTTTCAGGGAAGTTTGCTTGCCTGTCGATTGTTTCAGACGCGGGCCCGGCTGGACGAAGTCGCGGACGCGTTCAGGCGGTAGACAAGGCTGTGGATAACCCTGTGAAAAACGCGTGGATTAGCGTTTAAATGTCTATCGTTGAGTAGATAGATTTTGGCGGCGAAAAGCAGTTTTGGCCCCTGCGCCCCGCGCGTACCTTTTTGAGTCGCCATTCTTCCGAGAAAATCGGGCAAAAGATTCTCGCAATGTAGACGGAACACAGCAGGCGAAGCCGTCTATCTACCTAGTAGTAGATGGAATTTGAAAACGCGCCGCCGCCCTTGAGGACGGCGGTGATATCGATCAGACCGGCGCTGTATCGATGAAAGACTGGCGTTGCGAGATGCGCGCGTAGTACTTGTCGAGATTGGGATGCGCGTCACGCCAGTTCAGTTCGGGCATGCGGAAATCGAGATAGCCGAGCGCGCAGCCGCACGCGATATCGGCCAGCGTGAAGCGGTTCGCCGAACACCATTGCTTCGAGCCGATTCCGCGCGCCATTGCGCGCAGGCCGTCGTCGACCTTATGCCGCTGGCGCGTTACCCACTGTTCGCTCCGATGCGCCTCCTCACGCAGCACGCCTTCGAGACGGATCAGCACGGCGGCGTCGAGCATGCCGTCGGCCAGCGCTTCCCAGCAACGGACTTCGGTGCGCTCGCGGCGTTCCTGCGGCAGCAGCTTGCCGACGGGCGTAAGCGTGTCCACGTACTCGCAGATGACGCGCGAATCGAACACCGCTTCGCCGTCGTCCAGGATGAGGCACGGCACCTTGCCGAGCGGGTTGTAGTCGTGAATCTTCGAATCGGATGCCCAGACGTTCTCGAGCACCAGTTCGCAGTCGATCTTCTTTTCCGCCATGACGATCCGCACCTTGCGGACGAATGGACTGGGGTGCGAACCGATCAGTTTCATCATCTAATTTTCACGGTTGATTCGAAATGCGGGCGTCGACGATCTTAACCGCGCGCGCACGAACCATCGGCAAATTAGAGATAGCAGCATTCGACAATGTCGCCTGCCGACAACATGAGATGCGCCCGTCGCAACACCGGGCGGCTAGCTCACTGCGCGTTGGCAGTGGTTGCGGCGTGCGTCGACGGACACGGCAGAACCGGCGCGGCAGCCGGCTTCGTGCTCGCGCCGCCTTTGCCCTTCGTCGATGTAGACGGCGCGGCGGCGTTCGTTGTCGGCAAGGAACCGAGGCTGCGCACGCCGGTCGAGATGGCGGAGGCGAGTTCGTCGACCGCCTTGCGATGACCATCGACGAGCGCGTCGTAGCCCGCATCGACGCGTTGCTGCGCGATCGTGCGGCACGTGAGTACGGTATCAGATCCGGCGGCGCGCACGCTCCAGACCGCGTCGATCACGGCTTGCGAGCCCGGCCACGATTCGAAGCGCTGCACGTTCACCTTGACGCGATACACCGGCACCGACTCGGGATGCGGCGTGCCGTAGACGTCGATCGCGCCAAGCTGTTGCGTGAGATCGGCGGACAGCGCGCGCCGCACTTCATCGCCGGGCAGAGACGCCCAGCGTTCCTCTTCGAGCACGCGCACCTGCGCCGGACTCGTCTGCACGACCAACTGATTCTTCGCGACCTGCTGCGGCATGTCGATAGGCGCGAGCTCGATATAAAACGATGCGGGCGCCGACGGCACCGCGCGCGCCTCGCCACCGCCGCCGCCGCCGCCGCTGCCGCCGAGCGTGTAAAAGCGGCTCGTCGGCGAAGCGCAGGCGGCGAGCATCGCGGCCGCGCCCAAGGTCAAGATCAACGAGCCGAACTTCATGGTTTGTCTCCCGATTTTCCGCGCAGGAGCGATTCCGGATGGCGTTCCAGATAGTCCGCGAGCGAGTTGAGCGATTGCAGCGTGCGCGTGAGTTCCTGCAGTGCCTGATGCACGTCCGATTGCAGCGGCGAGTCCGACTGCAGCGTCGACTGCGCCTGGCCAAAGGTCTTCTTCGCCTGCGTGAGCGTGTCGCGCATTTCCGGCAGGACTTCCTTGTCCATCTTGTCGAAGAGCGCGTTCGCGTTCTTGAGCGAGCCGTTCAGGTTCGTGCCGATCTCGTCGAACGGAATCTTGTCGACCTTGCGCGCGATGTCGGCGATCTGCAATTGCAGTTCGTCGAGCGTGTTCGGCACGGTCGGCAGTTCGATCGGATCGTTGCTCGCGTTCACCTGCGCGGCCGGCGCCTTCGGGAAGAAGTCGAGCGCGACATACAACTGGCTCGTCAGCAGGTTGCCGGTGCGCAACTGGCCGCGCAGTCCGCGCTTGACGAGCAGTTGCAGCATGTCCTGGCTCGCCGTCGAACCTTGCTCGGGCAGCGCCTGTTTCGCGCGTCTGCCGAGGCGGTCCGGATAGAGATCGATCGTGACCGGCATCATGAACGAATGCGACTTCTGATCGTATTGCACGCCGATGCCCGTCACCTGACCGAGCACGATGCCGCGGAAATCGACCGGCGCGCCGACCGACAAGCCACGCAGCGACTGATTGAAGTTCATCACGACATGCACGGCCTGACCGTCGGGATCGCGCATTGCGTCGGCCTGATCGCCGGCGAGGCGGAAGGTCGCGTTGTTCTGCGCCTGCGGACCGGCTTGCTGATTCTGCGGCGTCTGGAACGCGATGCCGCCGAGCACGACCGTCGCGAGCGATTGTGTGTTGAGCGTGAAGCCGCTCGAATCGAGCCGCAGATCGACGCCGCTCGCATGCCACCAGCGCGAATTGGTGCCGACGTACTGATCGTAAGGCGCGGTCACGAACACCTGGAGCGTGACGCCGGTGCCGTCCTTGTCGAGCGAGAACGCGACGACCTGGCCGACCTGCACGCGCCGGTAATACACCGGGGAGCCGATATCCAGCGAGCCGAGCGATTCGCCGTGCAGCGTGAACGTATGGCCCTTCTGGTCGCCGGTGACGGCGGGCGGCGTTTCCAGGCCGATGAAGTTCGTCTGGTCATCGGTCGACTTGCCGGCATCGACGCCGATATACGCGCCCGAGAGCAATGTCGACAGGCCAGTCACGCCGCTTGCCGCGACGCGCGGGCGCACGACCCAGAAGCGCGTGTCCTTCACGGCGAAATCGGTGGCTTCCTTCGTGAGCTGAACATCGACGAGCACGCGCGCATGATCCTTCGACAACGTGATGGTCTTAACCGTGCCGATATCGACATCCTTGAACTTCACTTTGGTCTTGCCGGGCTCGAGACCTTCCGCCGAGACAAAGCTGATGGTCACGGTCGGGCCGCGGCTCGACACCGTCTTCACGACGAGAATCACGCCGATCAGCGCCGCCACGAGCGGAATGACCCACACGAGCGAGGGCAGCCAGCGGCTGCGCGGTTCGATCACGGGCTCAGGCAGGTTCGGCGGCAGGCCGCCGCCGTTGCCGTTCGGACCTTGGGCACTAGTCATGTTTCTTTCCTGACGGTTCGATGTTGTCCCACATGAGGCGCGGGTCAAATTGCATGGATGCGATCATCGTCAGCACGACGACCGACGCAAACGCGAGCGCGCCCGGCCCCGGCGTGATGACGGCGAGCGACTTGAAGCGCACGAGCGCGATGGTGAGCGTGATGACGAAAACATCGAGCATCGACCAGCGGCCGATGCCCTCGACGATGCGAAAGAGCGTCGTGCGCTGGCGCGGCTGCCAGCTCGAGCGCCGCTGCACGCTGATGGTGAGAAAGCCGAGCGTCACGAGCTTGAGCATCGGCACGAGAATGCTGGCGACGAAAATGACGATCGCAAGCGGATAGTCGCCGTCGTTCCAGAAGAGCGCGACGCCGCTCATGATGGTGTCGTCCTCGGAACCGAGAATCGACGACGTATGCATGATCGGAAACAGGTTCGCCGGAATGTAGAGAATGGCCGCGCTGATGAGCAGCGCCCACGTCCGCGCGATGCTGTCCGGATGACGCCTGTGCACGATCGCATTGCAACGCGTGCAGCGCTGCTTCTCGATGGTGTGCGCGAGCGGCTGCACGAGCCCGCACGCATGACAAGAAACGACATTCGCGCGCGATGCCGTGACGAAGTGCGTTTCGCGCGCTGCTTCGCCGGTATTCGGATCGATGGAGTCACTCACGATTTCTGCCTCGCGCCGGTTGCGATGCGTTTCGATTCGCGCGGACCGAGCCGGCTGGCGATATCCCACAGCGCACGCGGATCGAAGCTCACGACGACCGCGAACATCAGTGTCAGCGCGCCGAACGCGAAGAGCGCGGCTTCGGGAATCACCCGCGCGATGCTCACCATCTTCACGAGCGTAACGAGCACGCCAAGCATGAAGACTTCGATCATGCCCCACGGCCGCACGAACTGAATGCCGCGCAGCAGCGCGTTGAAGCCCGGCGGCACGTAGCCCGAACGCAGCGGCAGCAGTACGTAGAGCAGTGCGAGCAGTTCGCACAACGGAAACAGGATGGTCGAGCAGAAGACGAGCACCGCCATGATTTCCATCCGCTCGCTCCACAGCGCGACGATTGCGCCGATGAGCGTGGTCTCCGACGTGAGCCCATTAGCGTCCAGCTCGACGATCGGAAAGCCCTGCGCGATCACGAACGTGACGAGCGCGGCGAGCGTCATTGCGCAGATCTTGTCGAGATTCGACGAGATGCTTTTGTAAAGCAGCGATCCGCAGCGCGGACATTTCGCCGATGTGTGCTGAGGCAGCGCACGTTTATGGAAGAGCGCGTCGCATTCGTGACACGCGATGAGGTCATCCGGTTCGTTCGCGTTCATGGTCGAGGCCCGAGGCTTGTCGAGCGTATTGGTCGGGCGCCGCGAGGACCGGCTCCGACGGAGCTTAGCAAACAGCGGGCCAGCGAATTTGGTAGCAGCATGGTATCAAATGGCGAGTCTGCGGCGGATCAGGCAGGATGCTTCTTTACGCGCGGAATGAAATCGCGGGCCCGCTCGTTAATACTTCAATGCCGGAATCCGTCGCGGTCCACGCCGCTTCTTCGCGCCTTCATCGACCGTTGCACGCGTGAAATAGTTCGTTGCATTCGCGGCACGCAAGGCATCGGCAACGCAGCCGAAAAGCCCGCAAAGCCTTGCCGGGACTGGGTTTGCCAACTCGGTGCGAGCCATTTTGCGCACGCTGGCAATTCGTTATCGTTGAGGTAGCATGGCGGCCTTGAATCCTCGTCGTCGATGAGCGGCGGGCCGGCACTATCGAACATGGGTGGAAACAGTATGGAAAGCACCGCAAGCATCGCGGCGACGACGCCGGCGCAACGTTACAGCGCCACCGCGATCGGCCTGCACTGGCTGATCGCATTGTTGATCGTGTGCGGCTTCTGGCTCGGCTGGATCATGACCGACATTCCAGGCTTCACGCCGACGAAGCTCAAATACTTCTCGTGGCACAAGTGGATCGGCGTGACGGTGTTCGCGCTCGCGCTCCTGCGCGTTATCTGGCGCGCCACGCATCGGGCGCCGCCGATGCCCGAAGGCATGCCGCGCTGGCAGCAGGGCGCGGCCCATCTCACGCACTTCCTGCTTTATGCGCTGATGCTCGTAATTCCCGTGTCGGGATATCTCTACAGTTCGGCGGCGGGCATTCAGGTGGTGTATCTCGGCGTGCTGCCGCTGCCGACGATCATCGGCCCGGACAAGGCGTTGAAGGCGACGCTGCGTATCGTGCATGTCGCGTTGAACTATACGTTGCTGGTCTTCGTCGCGATGCACGTGCTCGCTGCGCTCAAGCATCATTTCGTCGATCGCGACGGCCTGCTCGGCCGCATGCTGCCGTTTCTCAAGTAAGTGCGCTGTATTGTTTCCTCGCCGTTGGCAGGACGTTTCCCGGCGGCTGATTGTTATCGCGTTCTTATGATTTCCAATACCGGTTTGTTCGATCGAACCGTTTGAATAGGGCACACATGAAAGTGAAACTCAATCGTTGGATGCTGGCCGGGGCGGCTTCGCTCCCGTTCGTCGCGCTCGCGCATGCGCAGGTGGACATGAGCAAGAGCACGGTGACTGCCACCTCGAAGCAAATGAACGTGCCCACCGACGGCAAGTTCAACAAGTTCAGCGCGCAGATCGCATTCGATCCGGCCAAGCCGACGGCGGGCACGGCGAACATCACCATCGACACCGGCAGCTACGATCTCGGCGACGACGACTACAACAAGCAGGTGCGCGGTGCGGAATGGTTCGATGCGGCCAAGTATCCGAACGCGACGTTCGTTTCCAGCGCGATCGCGCCAGCGGGCGGCAACAAGTACAACGTGACCGGCAAGATCACGATCAAGGGCAAATCGCAGACGGTCACGGTTCCGGTTACGGTGACGCAGCAGGGCGCGACGGAAACCTTCGACGGCGCGCTGCCGATCAAGCGCACTCAGTTCGATGTCGGAATGGGAGAATGGAAGGATACGTCCATCGTCGCCGACGACGTCGTCATCAAGTTTCACATCGTCGCCGCGAAGAAGTGAGCGGCGCTTTTGTCACACGACGCATTTTCAGCGTAATGGATTACTTTGGTTAGTCAGGAGAAGAACTTGAAAAAGCTTTCGATCATTGCAGCGGGCACGCTCGCGCTCGGCATGTCCTTCGGCGCATTCGCCGCCGACACGTACACGCTCGACCCGAATCACACCTATCCGAGCTTCGAGGCCGACCACTTCGGCGGCGTGTCGACGTGGCGCGGCAAGTTCAACAAGAGCAGCGGCGACGTTACGCTCGATCGCGCGGCGAAGACGGGCACGGTCAACGTGACGATCGACATCGCTTCGGTCAACACGGGCAATGCAAAGCTGGACGAGCATCTGCAGAAAGCCGAGTTCTTCGACGTCGCGAAGTATCCGACGGCCGAGTACAAGGGCACGTCGATCAAGTTCAACGGCGACACGCCGAGCGAAGTGGTCGGCACGTTGACGATGCACGGCGTCACGAAGCCGCTCAATCTGAAGATCGACAGCTTCAAGTGCTTCGTGAACCCGATGATGAAGAAGGAAGTGTGCGGCGTCGAAGCGACGGCGACCTTCGATCGCGGCGACTTCGGCATGGATTACGGCAAGTCGTATGGTTTCAGCCTGAAGACGGTGCTGCATATTCAGGCTGAGGGCGTGAAGCAGTAAGTCCCGACGCCTCGAAAGCAAAGCGGCCGGTCTGTGAAGACCGGCCGCTTTTTTACGCCCTTACGAAATGCGCGACGCTCAGACCTGCGCGCCCGCATTGGGATCGTTCGGATCGTACTTGTCCTTCTTGTCCTTCACGAGATCTTCACGCTTCACGCCGAACCACATCGCGAGCGCCGCTGCGACGAACACCGACGAATAGATACCGAACAGAATACCGACGGTCAGCGCCAGCGCGAAGTAATGCAGCGTCGGGCCGCCGAAGAAGAACATCGACAGCACCATCATTTCCGTACAACCGTGCGTGATGATGGTTCGCGACATGGTGCTCGTGATTGCGTGATCGATCACTTCCATCACCGTCATCTTGCGCTGCTTGCGGAAGGTTTCGCGGATACGGTCGAAGATGACCACCGACTCGTTCACCGAATAGCCGAGCACCGCGAGAATCGCCGCCAGCACCGACAGCGAGAACTCCCACTGAAAGAACGCGAAGAAGCCGAGAATGATCACCACGTCGTGCAAGTTCGCGATGATGCCCGCCACCGCGTACTTCCATTCGAAGCGGAACGACAGATAAATCACGATGCCAATCACCACGCACGCGAGCGCGAGCAGGCCGTTCGTCACGAGTTCCTTGCCGACCTGCGGACCGACGAACTCGACGCGCTGCAGCTTCACGTCGGCGCTGTCGGCCTTGAGCGCGGTCATCACCTGATCGCTCTGCTGCGCCGACGTCAAACCTTGCTTGAGCGGCAGGCGAATCAGCACGTCCTGCGACGTGCCGAAGTTCTGCACCTGCGCATCAGCATAACCGAGTCTGGCCATCGACGCGCGCACCGGTTCGAGCTGCGCGGCCTGCGGATACTGCACCTCGACGACCGTGCCGCCGGTGAACTCCACCGACAGATGCAGCCCGCGATGCACGAGGAAAAATACGGCCACGAGAAACGTCACGAGCGAAATCACGTTGAAGATCAACGCGCGCTCCATGAACGGCAAATCGCGGCGAATGCGGAAGAATTCCATTGTCTATCTCTCCGGACTCAGCGGATTCAGCGGGACTCGCCCGGTTTCTGTTGATCGATGCCCGGGCCCGAACGACGGCGCACCGTCGGCTTGCCCGTGCGCGCCTGCGCCTGAGGCGCGGTGCGCGGCGCGGCGACAGCGGTCTTCGTCTTGCCCTTCGCCGTCTTCACGATCTCGTCGACGGGCGATTCGTCGCCGCGTTGCGCCGCGAGATAGGCGGCCGCTGCAGCTTCGGCGCTCGCGCCATCCGGACGCCACACCTGGCCGATCGCGAGCGACTTCAGCTTCTTCTTGCCGCCGTACCACAGGTTCACGAGGCCGCGCGAGAAGAACACCGCCGAAAACATCGACGTCAAGATGCCGATACAGTGCACCACCGCGAAGCCGCGCACCGGGCCCGAACCGAACGCGAGCAGCGCGAGGCCGGCAATCAGCGTCGTGACGTTCGAGTCGAGAATCGTCGCCCAGGCGTGCTTGAAGCCTTCCTGAATCGCGGTCTGCGGCGGCGCGCCGTTACGCAGTTCCTCGCGGATACGTTCGTTGATGAGCACGTTCGCGTCGATCGCCATACCGAGCGCGAGCGCGATAGCCGCGATACCCGGCAAGGTCAGCGTCGCCTGAAGCAGCGAAAGCACGGCGACCAGCAGCAGCAGGTTCACCGACAGCGCCAGCATGGAGAACACGCCGAACAGCAGGTAGTACGCGATCATGAAGACGGCGATCGCGGCGAAACCGTAGGTCACCGAATCGAAGCCCTTCTTGATGTTGTCCGCGCCGAGACTCGGGCCGACCGTGCGTTCCTCGATGATGTCCATCGGCGCGGCGAGCGAACCGGCGCGCAAAAGCAGCGCGAGATCGGTTGCGGCTTGCGGCGTCGGCTGGCCGGTGATCGAGAAGCGGTCGCCGAGTTCGGACTGGATGGTCGCGACCGTCAGCACTTCGCCCTTGCCCTTCTCGAACAGCACCATCGCCATCGGCTTGCCGATGTTGTCGCGCGACACGGCCGAAACCGCGCGTCCGCCAGCCGAATCGAGACGGATGTTGACCGACGGGCGCTGATGCTCGTCGAAGCCCGCCGACGCGTCGATGATGCGGTCGCCGGTGAAGATCACCTGCTTGCGCAGCAGCACGAGGCGGTCGCCTTGCTTGAACGCTTCGTCGCCGGGCGGCACTGCGTCGTTCGGGCCGATATACGTGTTGACCGGATCCGCGAGACGCGCTTCGAGCGTCGCCGTGCGGCCGATGATGTCCTTCGCCTTCGCCGTATCCTGCACGCCCGGCAATTCGACGACGATGCGATCCGAGCCCTGTTGCTGGATCACCGGCTCCGCGACGCCGAGTTCGTTCACGCGGTTATGCAGCGTGGTGATGTTCTGCTTGAGCGCGCTGTCCTCGACCGTCTTATGCGCAGCCGCCGAGAACGTGCCGACGACCTGGAAGCCGTCGGCGCCCTGACGCGTCGTCCATTGCAGCTCGGACACGCCGGTTTGCAGCAGCGTGCGCGCGTTGTCGGCGCCGGCCTGATCGGAGAAATTCACGACGACCGACTGCCCGACGCGGTTCACGCCGCCATCGCGGATATTGCGATCGCGCAGATAGGTGCGCGCGTCGGCGGCGTCGGAGTCGAGCTTCTTGTTGAGCGCGCCGGCCATGTCGACCTGCAGCAGGAAGTGCACGCCGCCGCGCAAGTCGAGACCGAGGTACATCGGCAACGCATGCAGGGCCGTCAGCCAGCGCGGCGAGGCGCTCTGCAGGTTCAGCGCGACGATGTAATGCGGATCGCTCGGGTCGGTGTTCAGCGTCTTCGAAAGCAGATCCTTCGCGTGCAACTGCGTGTCGGTGTCTTTCAGGCGCACGCGGATGTTCGCGTTCAGTTGCGAATTGTCGAACGTGACTTCGTCGGCCTTGATGTTGCTCGCGGCGAGCGCGGCTTCGACGTTCGCAAGCGTCGCGGAATCGAGCTTGACGGTCGCCTTGCCGCTCGACACCTGCACTGCGGGCGCTTCGCCGAAGAAGTTGGGGAGCGTGTACACGAGGCCGATGACGAGCGCCACCAGCATCACGACATACTTCCAGAGGGGATAACGATTCATGGGAGTGGCCGACCGGAAAGTTGGCTTCGGAGGAGAGGGCGTCCGGCGTTATGCGCTGCGAGCCGGTCGGGAAGACTCGGACGGCTCGGTGAGCGAGGCCGCGCCGGACGCGGTGGAACGAGTGGCCTTACAGCGACTTGATGGTGCCCTTCGGGAGAATGGTCGTCACGGCCGCCTTCTGGATCGTGATTTCCGTGCCTTCGGCGATTTCCACGCCCACGTAGGCGTCCGTCACCTTCGTGATCTTGCCGACGATGCCGCCGTTCGTCACCACTTCATCGCCCTTGGCCATGGCGGCGAGCATGTTGCGATGCTCCTTCTGACGCTTCATTTGCGGACGGATCATGATGAAGTACAGCACCGCGAACATCAGGATCAGCGGCAGGAAGCTCATCAGGCTCGATTCCGCGCCACCCGCGGTTGCGCCTTGTGCAAAGGCATTGGAAATGAACGACACGTTGGTCTCTCCGTTAAAACGTCACAAATACGTTCGAAAAACTCGAATAGAAATTAGCCCGCTATTCTACCACTCGCCCATGCCGCGAGACTCCGGGAATGCGCTTTGTCATCAAGCCGTTACGGTGCGGATTTGCGGACTCGCACGGCATTTCGCGAAGCGGTAGAAAGGCGATTGTAATGCGGGATCGGCGGTTCCGATTGCGGATTCAATCGACGCCGCGCGCGCGATTCTCCGCAAAGGTCTTGCGGAACGCTTCGAACGTGTGATTTTCGATCGATTCGCGCACTTCGCCGATCAGTTGCAGGTAGTAATGCAGGTTGTGGATCGTGTTCAACTGCGCGCCGAGAATCTCGCCCACGCGATGCAGATGATGCAGATAGCCGCGCGTGAAATTCCGGCAGGTATAGCAGGCGCAGGATTCGTCGAGCGGCTTCATCGAATTCTTGTGCGTCGCGTTCTTGATCTTGAGATCGCCGAAGCGCGTGAAGAGCCAGCCGTTGCGCGCGTTGCGCGTGGGCATCACGCAATCGAACATGTCGACGCCCGCCGCGACGCCCGCGACGAGATCTTCGGGCGTCCCGACGCCCATCAGGTAATGCGGCTTGTCGGCGGGCAGCTTCGGGCCAATGTGATTCAACACACGCATCATGTCTTCCTTCGGCTCGCCGACCGACAATCCGCCGATCGCGAAACCGTGAAAGCCGATGTCCGAAAGGCCCGCGAGCGATTCGTCGCGCAGGTCTTCGAACATGCCGCCCTGCACGATGCCGAACAGCGCGTTCGGATTGCCGAGCTTGTTGAACTCGTCGATGGAGCGCTTCGCCCAGCGCATCGACATGCGCATGGAATCGGCGGCGTCCTTGTGCGAGGTCGGAATGCCGTTGGTCGAATAGGGCGTGCATTCGTCGAACTGCATGACGATGTCGGAGTTCAGCACCTTCTGGATCTGCATCGACACTTCGGGCGACAGGAAGAGCTTGTCGCCATTGATCGGCGACGCGAACGTGACGCCTTCTTCGGTGATCTTGCGCAGTTCTCCGAGTGAAAACACTTGAAAGCCGCCGGAGTCGGTAAGGATCGGCCGGTTCCAGCCCATGAACTTATGCAGGCCGCCGTGAGCACCGATGACTTCGAGACCCGGCCGCAGCCACAAATGAAACGTGTTGCCGAGGATGATCTGCGCGCGAATTTCTTCGAGTTCGCGCGGCTGGATCGCCTTGACGGTGCCGTAGGTGCCGACCGGCATGAAGATCGGCGTTTCGACGACGCCGTGATTGAGCGTGAGGCGGCCGCGGCGCGCCTGGCCGTCGGTCGTCAGCAGTTCGAACTTGAGGCCGTTGTCGGGCGGCGTGTGATTCTCGGTCATGTAGATTCCTGTGCTACCGGAAAACAGTCCGGCGCGTAGGGTTGAAAAATGTCATGCGCGCGTGAGGAGCATCGCGTCGCCATAACTGAAGAAGCGGTATTTCTGCTCGATCGCGTGGCGATATGCGTCGCGGATCGTTTCCATGCCGGCGAATGCGGAGACCAGCATCATCAACGTCGACTTCGGCAAGTGGAAATTCGTCACGAGCCGGTCGACGACGCGGAATTCGTAGCCCGGCGTGATGAAGATATCGGTTTCGGCCTGCGTCGCAGAAAGCGGGCGATTCGCTTGCGCGGCATCGCGCGCGGCGGCTTCGAGCGCGCGCATCGACGTCGTGCCGACCGCGATCACCTTGTTGCCGCGCGCCTTCACCGCCGCAATGCGATCGACGAGCGATTGCGGCAGGTCGTACCACTCGCTGTGCATCTTGTGCTCGGCGATATTCTCGACGCGCACCGGCTGAAACGTGCCCGCGCCGACGTGCAGCGTCAGCGTCGCGCGCTCGATGCCGCGTTTTTCGAGTTCGGCGAAGAGCGCATCGTCGAAATGCAGGCCGGCGGTCGGCGCGGCGACCGCGCCCGGATTTGCCGCATAGACCGTCTGATAGCGCGTTTCGTCGTAAGCGTCGGCGTCATGCTCGATGTACGGCGGCAGCGGCAAGCGCCCGTATTGCTCGATGAGCGTCAGGCACTCCGCCGGAAAGTGCAGCGTGTAGAACGGTTCGACACGTTCGCCCACGGTCACGTCGAACGCGTCCGCGAGACGGATCGTCGTGCCTTCGGCCGGGCTCTTGCTCGCGCGGATCTGAGCGAGCGCCGTGGTCGCGCCGGTCAGTCGCTCGACGAGCACTTCGACGCGTCCGCCGCTGGCCTTCTGGCCTAGGAAGCGCGCCTTCAGGACTTTGGTATCGTTGAAGACCAGGAGATCGCCGGCATCGAGCAGACCCGGCAGCTCGGAGAAACGCCGGTCGACGAGCTTGCCGCCGGACACGTCGAGCAGACGGCTCGCGCTGCGCTCGGCGAGCGCGCTCTGCGCGATCAGCTCGGGCGGCAGATTAAAATCGAAATCGGAAAGCGTGAACATGGCTTGAACGTAGCGCGAACAGGACGCGAAGAAACCGCATTCGCGCCGAACAAACCTCATATTGTACTTGCGAAGAGAGCCGATGCCCTTGTCCGACCGCCGCGTAACCGCCTCGACCGATCCGCTGGCCCTGGAGGAAAGCGACGCGCCGCGCGCCGCCGCGCCGTCGAAGAAGAAGGCGAAGGCGGACGAGAAGCCGAAAACCGTCGTCAAGACGGCGGACAAGCTCGCCAGGCTCGGCCTCAAATCCGACATCGATCTCGTGCTTCATCTGCCGATGCGCTACGAGGACGAAACATCGCTCACGCCCATCGGCGAGATGATTCCGGGCGATGTCGCGCAGACCGAAGGCGTCGTGTTCGACAACGAGATCGCATACCGGCCGCGCCGCCAGTTGCTCGTCAAAATTCACGATGACGCCGGCGACGAACTCACGCTGCGCTTTCTCAACTTCTACGGCTCGCAGGTCAAGCAGATGGCGATCGGCGTGCGGCTGCGCGTGCGCGGCGACGTGCGCGGCGGCTTCTTCGGGCTGGAGATGGTGCATCCGGCGGTGCGCCCCGTCGATGACGGCACGCCGCTGCCGCAGGCGCTGACGCCGGTGTATCCGTCGACGGCGGGAATCTCGCAGGCCTATCTGCGCAAGGCGATCGACAACGCGATCACGCGCGTCGATCTGCCGGAACTGCTGCCGGCGCCTGTCGCCAAGGCGCATTTGCAGCCTCTGAATGTGCCCGGTCTGCTCGATGCCGTGAAGACGCTGCATCATCCGCACGCCGATTCCGACGAAACCGCGCTCATCGACGGCACGCATCCGGCGTGGACGCGCATCAAGTTCGAGGAATTGCTCGCGCAGCAGTTGTCACTCAAGCGTGCGCACGAAGAGCGCCGCACGCGCGCCGCGCCCGCGATGCCGCGCCGCCTGCCCGACGACGACGCGTCGCTCGTCGTGCGTCTCCTGCGCGCGCTGCCGTTCGCGCTGACCGGCGCGCAGCAGCGCGTGGTCGCGGAAATCGCCGGAGAACTGACGCTCGCGCATCCGATGCAGCGTCTTTTGCAAGGCGATGTCGGCAGCGGCAAGACAATCGTCGCTGCGCTCGCGGCGGCGCAGGCCATCGACGCGGGTTATCAGGCCGCGCTCATGGCGCCGACCGAAATTCTCGCGGAACAGCACGCGCGCAAGCTGCGCGGCTGGCTGGAGCCGCTCGGCGTCACCGTCGCGTGGCTCGCGGGCAGTCTCAAGGCAAAGGAAAAACGCGCGGCGCTCGAAGCGGCGGCGCTCGGCACGGCGAAGCTCGTCATCGGCACGCACGCGATCATTCAGGACGCGGTGGAGTTCGCGCGCCTCGGCCTCGTGATCGTCGATGAACAACATCGCTTCGGCGTCGCGCAGCGGCTCGCGTTGCGCGCGAAGGCGCTGAATGCGGCGGACGGACGCGCCGACTTCCAGCCGCATCAATTGATGATGTCCGCGACGCCGATCCCGCGCACGCTCGCGATGACCTATTACGCCGACCTCGATGTCTCGACCATCGACGAACTGCCGCCCGGCCGCACGCCGATTCTCACCAAAGTCGTGTCGGACGGCAGGCGCGACGAGATCATCGGCCGCGTGCGCGAGGCGGCGCTCACCGGAAGGCAGGTGTACTGGGTGTGTCCGCTGATCGAGGAAAGCGAGACGCTGCAGCTACAGACCGCCGTCGAAACATACGAAACGCTCGTCGCCGCGCTGCCGGAACTGCGGGTGGGGCTGGTTCACGGTCGGCTCGCGCCCGCCGAAAAAGCCGCCGTGATGGACGCGTTTTCGCGCAACGAAGTGCAACTGCTCGTCGCGACGACGGTGATCGAAGTCGGCGTGGACGTGCCGAATGCGTCGCTGATGGTGATCGAGCATGCGGAGCGGTTCGGTCTCGCGCAACTGCATCAGTTGCGCGGCCGCGTGGGGCGCGGCAGCGCGGCGTCGGTGTGCGTGCTGATGTACGCGAATCCGCTGTCGCAGACGGCGCGCGCGCGCCTTTCGACGATGCGCGAAACCACCGATGGCTTCGAGATCGCGCGCCGCGACCTCGAAATCCGCGGCCCGGGCGAATTTCTGGGCGCGCGGCAATCCGGCGAAGCGATGCTGCGCTTCGCCAGTCTTGAAAATGACGGCTGGCTGATCGAGCCCGCGCGCGCCGCCGCCGATCAGATGCTCGCGCAATTCCCCGACGCCGTCACACGCCATCTCGCGCGCTGGCTCGGCGCGCGCGAGCACTATTTGAAGGCGTGACTGAACTCGCGCAAGTCATCTCGGTCCCTATTTAGCGGAGTAAACCGGCGAATCGGCAAAAGTTGTCGAACGGCGGTTGCCGGGTGTATAACTCAAACCTATCGAATCAATGTATTTCATTGGCCTCCAATGACCCTCACTGAACTGAAGTACATCGTCGCGGTTGCGCGCGAACGGCATTTCGGCCGCGCCGCCGAGGCGTGCTTCGTCAGCCAGCCGACGCTCTCGGTGGCAATCAAGAAACTCGAAGACGAACTCAACGTGCAGATCTTCGAGCGCGGGACGAGCGAAGTCAGCGTGACGCCGATCGGCGAGCAGATCGTGACGCAGGCGCAGCGCGTGCTCGAACAGACACTCGCCATCAAGGAAATCGCCAAGCAGGGCAAGGATCCGCTCGTCGGCCCGTTGCGGCTGGGCGTGATCTATACGATCGGGCCGTATCTGCTGCCGACTCTCGTCAAGCAGATGATCAAGTCGGTCCCGCAGATGCCGCTGATGCTCCAGGAGAACTACACCCTCAAGCTGATCGAACTGCTCAAGCAGGGCGAAATCGATGTCGCGATCATGGCGCTGCCGTTTCCCGAAACCGGTCTGATGGTGCGCGCGCTGTATGACGAGCCGTTCGTCGTTGCGATGCCGTCGGGTCACGCGTGGGAAAACCGTCCGAAGATCGATCCGGACGATCTCAAGCAGGAAACCATGCTGCTGCTCGGCAGCGGCCATTGCTTCCGCGATCACGTGCTCGGCGTGTGCCCCGAACTCATGCGCTTTTCGCAGAACGCGGACGGCATCCAGAAGACGTTCGAAGGCTCGTCGCTGGAGACGATTCGCCATATGGTCGCAAGCGGTGTCGGCATTACGGTGCTGCCGCGCATGTCGGTGAGCGAAGTGAAGCCGCACGCGGCGGGCATCGATTCGGGCTTGCTGAGCTATGTTCCGTTCGACGAACCCGTGCCCGACCGCCGCGTGGTGCTTGCGTGGCGCAAGAGCTTTACGCGCATGCCGGCGATCGACGCGATCTCGGATGCCATTGCGCAATGCGATCTGCCGGGCGTGAAGAAGCTCGATATGCCCGTCGCCGTCAACTAAGCACACGCAGTCCACGCAAACGCCGCACTCCTCCGATGGAGTGCGGCGTTTTCATTTCGGCGGCGCCGCGCCTATCGTATAGATAAAATTAATCGAATTAGATATATCGATAGTTTGAGTTACGATCTCTCTCACAGTCTTGCCAAGAGAGGAATCCATGACCGCCGCGACCATCTTCGACCGCTACGGAAACATCAGCGACATCGTGCTCGCGTTCCTCGCCGATTCGCCCGCGTCGCTTAAGCGCGCCACCATCATCCAACGCAAACGCACAAACAGGAGCATCACGATGACGACCCAACGACTCACGACCGCCGCGGGCGCACCCGTCGGGGACAACCAGAATTCGCAGACCGCCGGCCCGCGCGGTCCGGTTACCTTGCAGGACTTCTGGCTGGTCGAGAAACTCGCGCACTTCGATCGCGAAGTGATTCCCGAGCGGCGCGTCCACGCAAAAGGCTCCGGCGCGTTCGGCACGTTCCGCGTGACGCACGATATCTCGCGCTACACCAAGGCGAAGCTGTTCGCGGACATCGGCAAGGAAACGCCGATCTTCATGCGCTTTTCGACGGTCGCGGGCGAGCGCGGCGCCGCCGATGCCGAGCGCGACGTACGCGGCTTCTCGATCAAGTTCTACACGGAAGAAGGCAATTGGGACGTGGTCGGCAACAACACGCCGGTGTTCTTCATCCGCGATCCGCTCAAGTTTCCCGACTTCATCCACACGCAGAAGCGCGATCCGTACACGAATCTGCGCAGCAACGTCGCGGCTTGGGATTTCTGGTCGCGTCATCCGGAATCGCTGCATCAGGTGACGATTCTCATGAGCGACCGCGGCATTCCGAAGAATTACCGTCAGATGCACGGCTTCGGTTCGCACACGTTCTCCTTCGTCAACAAGGACGGCGAGCGCTTCTACGTGAAGTTCCACTTCAAGTCACAGCAGCCGCTCGACAACTATACGGACGCGGAAGCCGCCGCCGTGATCGCGGGCGATCGCGAGAGTGCGCAGCGCGATCTCGTCGACAACATCGATAACGGCAACTTTCCGCGCTGGAATTTCCGCATTCAGGTGATGACGGAAGAAGAGGCAGCGAAGTCGAAGATGAATCCGTTCGACATCACGAAGGTGTGGCCGCACAAGGACTATCCGCTGATCGACGTCGGCGTGATCGAGTTGAATCGCAACGCGCAGAACTACTTCGCGGACGTGGAGCAGGCCGCGTTCACGCCGGCGAACGTGGTGCCGGGCATCGGCTTCTCGCCCGATCGGCTGTTGCAGGGGCGTCTGTTCTCTTACGGCGATACGCAGCGTTACCGGCTTGGCATCAACCATCACCAGATTCCAGTGAATGCGCCGCGCGCGGCCGTGGCCAACGTGTTTCATCGCGATGGCGCGATGCGCACCGACGGCAATCTCGGCGGCCGCGTCAACTACGAGCCGAACCGCTGGGGCGAATTCGCGCAGGATGCGAGCGCGAACGAGCCGCCGCTCGCGGGCGGCACGGTGTACCGCTACGACCATCGCGAAGACGACGATTACTACAGCCAGCCCGCGGCGCTCTTCAGGCTGTTCGATGACGCGCAGCGCGAGCGCTTCTTCGGCAACATCGCGCGGCACATTCACGGCGTGCCGAACGATATCGTCGCGCGGCAGATCGAGCATTTCCGTCGCATCGATCCGGCTTACGCGCAAGGCGTGATCGACGCGCTCGCGACGCTCGGCCAGATCGTCGACGAGGAAAACGCCGCTGCCGTCTGACGGCATCGATTCGAAACACAGGAGAAAGCATCATGTCCGAAGCGTTGATTCACATTGCGCAGGCCGTCGACCGGATCGAAGCGACGAGCGTGCAGGCATCGCGCGGCGTGCGCGTCGCGATTGCGTTCGGCATCGTCGCGGCGGGGTATGGACTCGTTGTCGCGGGCGGTGTCGTGGGCGCGTGAAAGCGTCGCTGTGCCACGAATCGTTCCCCGTTTCTACGCTAAACTGTCGAACGCTCGAAACGCCGCGCCGCGCAAGCCGCGCGCGGCGTTCGCACTGCTCGAATCACTCTCACGGAGTCAACATGGCGAAGAAAGGCATTGCACCTGCCGTCAACATCGGCATCAGCGACAAAGACCGCAAGAAGATCGCCGACGGGCTGTCCCGGCTGCTGGCCGACACCTACACGCTGTATCTGAAGACCCACAACTTCCACTGGAACGTGACGGGTCCGATGTTCAACACGCTGCATCTGATGTTCGAGACGCAGTACACCGAACTCGCGCTCGCCGTCGACTCGATCGCCGAACGCATCCGCGCGCTGGGCGTGCACGCGCCGGGCAGCTACAAGGAGTTCGCGAAGCTGTCGTCGATTCCGGAAGCGGACGGGGTGCCGGCCGCGGAAGACATGATCCGCCAGCTGGTGGAAGGTCAGGAAGCCGTGGTGCGTACCGCGCGCGAAATCTTCCCGGCGACGGAGGCCGCCAACGACGAGCCGACCGCCGATCTGCTCACGCAACGCATGCAGACGCACGAGAAGACCGCGTGGATGCTGCGCGCGATGCTCGCGTAAAGCGCGCTGCTTCGAAGCGACGAAACCCCGCTCTCATGCGGGGTTTTTGTTTTTCGGGCTGTTCTAAAATAGCTTGTCGTGAATTTTCGCTGCCAGGTCCGTCATGCTCGCCCGTCTTCCGCTCTACATGCGCCTCGTGCGCCTCGACAAGCCCATCGGCAGCCTTCTGCTCTTGTGGCCGACGCTCAATGCGCTGTGGATCGCGTCCGATGGCCGGCCATCGCCGATGCTGCTCGTCATCTTCACGCTCGGCACCATCCTCATGCGCTCGGCGGGCTGCGCGATCAACGACTACGCCGACCGCGACTTCGATCGTCATGTGAAGCGCACGGCGGAGCGGCCGATCACGTCGGGCAAGATCAAGGCTTGGGAAGCGGTGGCGCTTGCGGCGGCGCTCTCGCTCGTCGCGTTCCTGCTGATTCTTCCGCTCAACACGCTCACAAAGGAGTTGTCGGTGTTCGCGCTCTTCGTGGCGGGCTCGTATCCGTTCACGAAGCGCTTCTTCGCGATTCCGCAGGCATACCTCGGCATCGCGTTCGGCTTCGGCATTCCGATGGCCTTCGCCGCCGTGCAGAACCACGTGCCGATGCTCGCGTGGATCATGCTCGCGGCGAACGTATTCTGGTCGGTCGCGTACGACACCGAATACGCGATGGTCGATCGCGACGACGACATCAAGATAGGCATTCGCACGTCCGCGCTGACCTTCGGCCGATACGACGTGCTCGCGGTGATGCTCTGCTATGCGGCGATCCTCGCGATTTACATCGGCATCGGCATTGCGCTCGGCTTCGGCTGGCTCTACTGGCTCGGGTGGATCGCGGCGGCGGGCTGCGCGGTGTATCACTATGGGCTGATTCGCAATCGTGAACGCATGGCGTGCTTTGCCGCGTTCAAGCACAACAACTGGCTGGGCGGCATGCTATTCGCGGGCATCGCGCTGCATTACGCACTGGCCGGCTGATCCTCGTTGCAAGAACGTGCCCCATGACTCTCGCCGGTCCGCGAAACAGTGTGAGAACGAAAAATTTGTTCACAGCGCGGCATCGGGGCTCTATCTTTGATAAGTTCGTGAGTTAGGCAATCGCTTAATCGTTCGGGAATGCAGACAATATGGCATCCCGAATAGGCGGCGATTCATTTACGGACATCTCGTTTTCTATATCGACGGGCAGGACACCGCCGCGCGCACGCACGGCGGCGTTCGCTCGCCTGTTTCATTTTCTGTGGGTCAGTCATGGGTTTTCTTAAGCGTTTCGATCTGGCCGGACTCGTTGCCGGATATGGCATCACGCATCTCGTCGAAACGGGCTATGGACGAGGCGACGGTTGTCGCGCAGCGTTGGACGCCGGTTTCACGAAAGCGCTGTCGTGCGAGATCTTCGAGCCGCTTTTCGCCGCCGCTGAACAGAGCGAACGCCTTCATGTGACGCATGCGGACAGTCTCGCCTTCCTAGGCTCCCAAGTGGTGACTGACGCACTGGCAGGACGGCGCTGCCTCGTTTTCCTCGACGCGCATTATCCCGGCGCGGATTTCGGCGGACAGAGCTACCGGAGTGAGGAGCACACCGAGACCGTGCGGCTGCCGTTGCTGGCCGAACTCGAGCGTCTGCGCGGGCGTGCGGACGACGCACTCATCGTGCTGGACGATGTTCGCATCTACCGGCGCGATTTTCGGACGAGCGGCGGAGCACTTCCTGAATCCGTCGAAGACGGCTTCGAGCAGGAAGCGGCGTTTCTGGCCTTGCTCGCGTCGTTCGACTCGACACACACGCTGCACTGGCATGGCGAAGACACGGGCTACGCGGTGCTGTGGCCGCGGGCGTGGGGCGAGTACGCACTCAGGAAGTGGTTGCTGCCCGGCGATCAGACGCGGCCGTTGCTGCTCACGCTGGGCGTTCCAGGCACGACGTGCATATCGCTCAATCGCCGTTTGCTCGATGCCCGCTTCAGCAATCGCTGGCTCGTGGGCAACGGGCTCGATGTCGGCGGCGGCAACGACAGCATCGCGCTGTACCGGTCGCTGTTTCCGCGCATCGGCAGCGTGACGGTCTACGAGTGGGAGCAGGGCGACGCGCAGTATCTCGACAACGTGCAGGACGACAGCTTCGACTTCGTCTACTCCGGGCACTGCCTCGAACACATAATGGACCCGCGCGTCGCGCTGCGTCACTGGTTGCGCGTGCTGAAGCCGGGCGGGCATCTCGTCATCACCGTGCCGGACGAGGACATGTACGAGCAGGGTGTGTGGCCGTCGACGTTCAACGACGATCACAAACATACGTTCACGTTGTGCAAGCGCCAGAATTGGTCGCCCGTTTCGATCAACGTGCTGGATCTGCTGCGCGAATTCGACAGCGAAGTCAGCGTGAAGAAGGTCGAACTGCTGGATCACAGCTTCCTGCAGGGCATGGAACGCTACGACCAGACGCGGACCGCATTCGGGGAATGCGGCATCGAGTTCGTCGTGCAGAAACTTTGAGCGAGCGCGGCGCCCTCACGCGCCGCCCAGCTCGTCTCCCATCTCCTTCGCGCGCGCTTGTGCTGCAAGCGCGCCACGCACGATCGCGTCCTTCACGCCGTCTTCATCGAACGATGCGAGCGCCGCCGCCGTCGTGCCGCCCTTCGATGTCACGCGCTCGCGCAGCACGCTCGCAGGTTCCCCCGATTGCGCCGCGAGTTGCGCCGCGCCGGTGAAGGTCGCGACCGCGAGCGCGCGTCCCTGGCTCTCGTCCATGCCGAGGCGGCGCGCCGCTTCCTGCATCGCTTCGATGAAATAGAACACGTATGCCGGACCGCTGCCGGAAATGGCGGTGACGGCGTCGAGCTTCGATTCGTCGTCGAACCAGACGGCCGTGCCGACCGCTTCCAGCACTTGCGATGCGAGCGCCTTCGCCGCATCGGTCACGCCGGGCAGGGCGGCGAGGCCGGTCACGCCCATGCCGATCAGCGCGGGCGTATTCGGCATCGTGCGCACGATCTGCGCGTAGCCACCGAGCCAGCGCGAGAGATCGGCCGCGCGGATGCCAGCCGCGATGCTGATGATCGTCTGCTTCGACAGATGCGGCGCGAGCGCTTCGCCGACGCTCTTCAGCACTTGCGGCTTCACCGCGAGCACGATCGCATCGTAGCCGGCGAGCGTTGCGTCGACCGCCGCGCCCGTCGCGATGCCGAATTGCTTCGCGGTGCGCGCGCGCGCTTCGTCGTTGATATCGACGGCATAGATGTCAGCGGGCGCCGCGCCGCGCTTGATGAGACCGCCGATGAGCGCCGCGGCCATGTTGCCGCCGCCGATGAATGCAATTTTCATGATGGATGGTGAGTTCAGGTGGTGTAAGTACGCGCGCCGAAAATCGCAGTGCCGATTCGCACCATCGTCGCGCCTTCGAGCACGGCGGCTTCGAGATCGGCGGACATGCCCATCGAGAGCGTGTCGAGATCGAGGCCGTCCGCGCGCAGCGTGTTCATCAGTTCGCGCAGACGCGCGTGCGGTTGGCGTTGTTCGTCGAGTGTTCCGGCAGGTTCGGGAATCGCCATCAAACCGCGCAGTCGAAGTCCGGGCAGCGCGGCAATCGCATGCGCGAGCGCGGCGCATTCTTCCGGTTCGACGCCGCTCTTCGATGCCTCGCCGCTCACGTTCACCTGCACGCAGACGTTCAGCGCAGGCGCGCCCGGCGGACGTTGCGCGCTCAGGCGTTCGGCGATTTTCAGGCGGTCGATCGAATGCACCCAGTCGAAGTGTTCCGCGACGACCTTCGTCTTGTTCGATTGCAGCGGCCCGATGAAATGCCATTCGATTTCGCCGCGCAGATCCGCGAGATCGGCGATCTTCGCGACGCCTTCCTGCACGTAGTTCTCACCGAACGCGCGCTGGCCGGCGTCGAAGGCGGCGCGCACGTCGTTCGCGGGAAAGGTCTTCGACACGGCGAGCAGCGTGACGGACGACGCATCGCGCGACGCGTCGTGCGCCGCTTTCGCGATGCGTTGCCGGACTTCTTCGAGATGTTGTGCGATGGACATGCTTGAGGATCGAGGCGGT
Organism: Caballeronia fortuita; assembly: GCF_001544835.2. Taxonomy (GTDB): domain Bacteria; phylum Pseudomonadota; class Gammaproteobacteria; order Burkholderiales; family Burkholderiaceae; genus Caballeronia; species Caballeronia fortuita. Next base: position 751,539 of record NZ_FCNX02000001.1, read on the forward strand.
CGAGCCGCTCATTATACGAAGCGGCCTTATCCGTACAGCAGATGCTCCAGAAGTTGAATCCAGTGCGTGACGGGCGTCGACGTGCCGCTTTGCAGATGCGCGATACAGCCGACATTCGCCGACACGATCATTTGCGGTTCGAGCTTCTCCAGCCGATCGAGCTTCTGGTTACGCAATGTGTACGAGAGCTTCGGTTGCAGCACCGAATACGTGCCGGCCGAGCCGCAGCATAAATGGCTGTCGGCGGGCAGGCGCACTTCGAGTCCGAGCGCGCTCAGCAAATGCTCGACGCGTCCGCGAATCTGCTGTCCGTGCTGCAACGTGCAAGGCGGATGAAACGCCACCGTGTGCACGCTGCGACGGCGCGCGAGCGCGACGAGTTCCTCTTCGTACATCGGCAGGATTTCGGCGAGATCGCGCGTCAGATCGACGATCTTCTGGGCCTTCTCGGAGTACGCCGGATCGTTGCGCAGCAGATGCGCGTATTCCTTCACCGTCGCGCCGCAGCCCGACGCGTTCATCACGATCGCCTCGATGCCGCTTTCGACATACGGCCACCATGCGTCGATGTTGTTGCGCACGTCGTCGAGCGCATCGTCGTTATAACCGAGATGCAGGCGGATCGCGCCGCAGCAGCCCGCGCCCGGCGCCGTGACGATCTCGATGCCGAGCGCGTCGAACACGCGCGCCGTCGCCGTGTTTACGTTGGGCATCATCGCGGGCTGCACGCATCCGGCGAGCATCAGCATCTTGCGTTCGTGCTTGTTGGTCGGTGCGGCGAGCGGGCGCTCGGGCAGCGGAATCTTCGCGCGCAGCTTGCGCGGGAGAATGCCGCGAAACTGCTGGCCGAGCTTCATCGCGGGCGTGAAGAGCGTGCTGTTCGGCAGGAAGCTCGCGAGCAGACGCCGTTGCAGACGCTGGCGCACCGGCCGCTCGACTTTTTCTTCGACGACCTTGCGCCCGATCTCGACGAGCTTGCCGTATTGCACGCCCGACGGACACGTGCTTTCGCAGTTGCGGCACGTGAGGCACCGGTCCAGATGCAGTTGCGTGCTGCGCGTGACCGGCGCGCCTTCGAACATCTGCTTCATCAGATAGATGCGACCGCGCGGCCCGTCGAGCTCGTCGCCGAGCAGTTGATAGGTCGGGCAGGTCGCCGTGCAGAAGCCGCAATGCACGCACTTGCGCAGGATGGAGTCGGCTTCGTCGCCGTCTGCGGTGCCGCGAATGAAATCGGCGAGATTGGTTTGCATCGATGCGCCTAAAAGTCTGGATACAAACGCGCGCGATTGAAGATGCGCGCCGGATCGAACGCAACTTTCAATCCACGATGAATCTTCATGAGCGGCGCGGGCAGCGGCGTGAAGACGCCCGCATTGCGATCGTAGGCGGAGCCGGCGCGGAAGATCGTCGCGTGGCCGCCCGCCTGCTTCGCGCTGATGCGCACGGTTTGCGGATCGGTGTCGGTGATCCACCAGCGCTGCGCGCCGCCCCATTCCATCAATTGCGCGCCCGGCAGATGCAGCGGCTCGGCGATCGACGGCAGCGCGAGCCGCCACAGCGCCGAACGCGGCTCGATCACGGCGAAGAACGGATCGGTCTGCTCGCGCATGCCGATCCAGAAGCGGTCGGCTTCGACGGCATCGACGACTTCGCCGCCGAGCGTGTTGCGCGCGGTCTTCACGGCGGCCTCCGCGCCCGCGAGACGCAGCGCGAGCGTGCCGTCGCGCCATGCGCTGCCGCAGATCGGCAGCGGATGGCCGCCCCATTCGTTGAGCTTGCGCACGCCGTCTGTTGCGTGCATGTCGAACTTCAGCGTGGCTTCGGCGACGGGGCGCGGCAGCACCTTGATCGACAGTTCCAGGATCAGCCCGAGCGTGCCGAGCGATCCGGCGAGCAGGCGCGACACGTCATAGCCCGCGACGTTCTTCACCACTTGCCCGCCGAAGTGCAGCACCTGTCCGTGCCCGTTCATGATGACCGCGCCGAGCACGAAATCGCGCGGCGCGCCGGTCCACGCGCGGCGCGGGCCGGCGAGTCCCGCGGCGATGCAGCCGCCGAGCGTCGCGTTGCGCCCGAAATGCGGCGGCTCGAACGGCAGCATCTGATTGTGCTCGCGCAGCGCGGCTTCGATTTCGGCGAGCGGCGTGCCGCTTTTCGCGGTGATGACGAGCTCCGCCGGATCGTAGGCGATGATGCCGCGCCAGGCGCGCGTGTCGAGAATCTCTCCCTGGAGCGTCTGACCGTACCAGTCCTTGGTGCCGCCGCCGCGAATGCGCAGCAGCGCACCGGTTTCGGTGGCCCGGGCGATCCTCTCCGACCAGCCGGCGACGATGTCGTCCTGTTCCATGGATGTTCCGCTCTCGAATTCTGGTTTTCTATGGCAGTCCGGTCGATTGTACCGGCCGCTTAACCGCGCCACACGCGGGGAAACGTGGATAGCGGAACGCGTTCCCTTGGCTAGAAGCGCGGCAATTCCGGATGCGGCAAGAGCCCGCCGCGCACGTGCATCTTCCCGTACTCGGCGCAGCGCGCGCGTGTCGGAATGCCCTTGTCGGGATTGAGCAGGCCCGGCGGATCGAATGCGTGCTTCACGGCGAAGAACGCGTCGCGCTCTTCCGGCGAGAACTGCACGCACATCGAATTGATTTTTTCGATGCCCACGCCGTGTTCGCCCGTCACCGTGCCGCCCAGTTCGACGCAGCATTCGAGGATGTCGCAGCCGAACGCTTCGGCGCGATGCCATTCGTCGAGATCGTTGCCGTTGAAGAGAATCAGCGGATGCATGTTGCCGTCGCCGGCATGGAACACGTTGATGCAGCGCAGCGCATACTTCTTCTCCATTTCTTCGATGCGCGCGAGCAGCGGCCCGATCGCGCGGCGCGGCACCGTGCCGTCCATGCAGTAGTAGTCCGGCGAGATGCGGCCCGCCGCCGGGAACGCGTTCTTGCGGCCCGACCAGAACTTGAGCCGCTCGGCTTCCGATCGCGAAATCTGGATGCGCGATGCGCCATGCTCCCGCAGCACCGCCGTCATGCGGACGATTTCCTCGGCGACTTCGTCATGCGTGCCGTCGGATTCGCAGAGCAGGATCGCGGCGGCGTCGAGATCGTAGCCCGCGTTGACGAATTCCTCGACGGCGCGCGTCGCGGGCTTGTCCATCATTTCGAGGCCGGCCGGGATGATGCCCGCCGCGACGATCGCCGCCACCGCGTTGCCGCCTTTCACGACATCGTCGAAGCTCGCCATGATGACCTGCGCCGTCTGCGGCTTCGGAATGAGCTTGACGATGATCTCGGTGACGATCGCGAACATGCCTTCGCTGCCGATCAGCACCGCGAGCAGATCGAGGCCGGGCGCGTCGGGGCCGAGCGAGCCGAATTCGACGACATCGCCGTCCATCGTCACCGCGCGCACGCGCAGCACGTTATGAACCGTGAGTCCGTATTTCAGACAATGCACGCCGCCCGAGTTCTCCGAAACGTTGCCGCCGATCGTGCATGCGATCTGCGACGACGGATCCGGCGCGTAGTACAAACCGTAAGGCGCGGCGGCCTCCGATATCGCGAGGTTGCGCACGCCCGGCTGCACGGTCGCGGTGCGCGCGTAAGGATCGACTTCGACGATCTTCCGAAAGCGCGCGAGCGACAGCACGATGCCGTGGCGAATCGGCATGGCGCCGCCGGAGAGGCCGGTGCCCGCGCCGCGCGGCACGATCGGCACGGCGAGGCGCGCGCAGATCTGCACGACGCGCTGCACCTGCGCTTCGGTTTCCGGCAACGCGACCGCGAGCGGCAGACGCCGATACGCGGCGAGACCGTCGCACTCGTAGGCGGCGGTGTCTTCGTCCCGAAAAAGCAGGCAGTGCGTCGGCAGCACGGCCATCAGCGCCTGCACGACATCACGCTGACGCGCGGCGAGTTGGTCCTCGCTCAGTTCGGGCGCGTCTTCGTGCGGCAGATTGGGTGATATCTGCTCGGGTTTGAGCTCGTCGGGTGCGTTCACGTCTCCTCCTTTTTCGATGCCTGCGCTGTCGGCGCGCTTATGTCATGTGTGCATCTTGCGCGACTTCGTCAGCCTTCGAAAGCGAAGATTTTCCCCGGGTTCATCAGATTCTTCGGATCGAGCGCCTGCTTGATCGCGCGCATCGTATCGACGGCGTCCGCGCCGTGTTCATCGACGAGAAAGCCCATCTTGTGCAGCCCAACGCCGTGCTCGCCCGTGCACGTGCCGCCCATCTTGAGCGCGCGTCCGACAATCAGCCGGTTGGTGCGCTCGGCTTCTTCCAGCTCTTCGGGCTTGGCCGGATCGAGCAACATCGCGACGTGGAAGTTGCCGTCGCCCACATGGCCGACGATCGGGCTCGGCAAGTACGAGCCTTGCAAGTCCTTTTCGGTTTCCTCGACGCATTCGGCGAGGCGCGAGATCGGCACGCAGACATCGGTCGTGACGGCGCGGCAGCCGGGCTTCAGTTGCAGCATCGCGAAGTAGGCGGAGTGGCGCGCGTTCCAGAGACGGCTGCGGTCTTCGGGGCGCGTCGCCCATTCGAAGTCTTCGCCCTTGTTCTCCGCAACGATGTCCTGCACGGTCTGCGCCTGTTCCGCGACGCCGGATTCGGTGCCGTGAAACTCGAAGAACAGCATCGGCGATTCGCGCAGCGTCAGGTTCGAATGTTTGTTGATGGCGCGCACGGCGAGTTTGTCGACGAATTCGACGCGCGCGATCGGCACGCCCATCTGGATCGTTTCGATGACGGCGCGCACGGCGTCGCCCATCGACGGAAACGCGCACACGGCCGCCGAAATCGCTTCGGGCTGCGGATAGAGGCGCACGGTAATTTCAGTGATGACGCCGAGCGTGCCTTCGGAGCCGACGAAAAGGCGCGTGAGGTCGTAACCCGCCGACGATTTGCGTGCCCGCGTGCCCGTCTTGATGATGCGGCCATCGGCGAGGACGACGGTGAGCGCGAGGACGTTTTCGCGCATCGAACCGTAGCGCACGGCGTTGGTGCCGGAGGCGCGCGTCGCGGACATGCCGCCGATGCTCGCGTCCGCGCCGGGATCGATCGGGAAGAAGAGGCCGGTGTCCTTGAGCGCTTCGTTCAGTTGCTTGCGCGAGATGCCGGGCTGCACGGTGACTGTGAGGTCTTCGGCGTTGATCGAGACGACCTGATTCATCTCCGACAAGTCGATGGAGACGCCGCCTTGCACCGCGAGCAGATGCCCTTCGAGCGACGAGCCGTTGCCGTAGGGAATGATCGGCACGTCGTGTTCTGCGCAGAGTTTGACGATGGTCTGGACTTCGTCGGTGCTGCGCGCGAAGACGACGGCGTCGGGCAGTTGCGGATCGAACGGTGATTCGTCGCGGCCGTGGTGTTCGCGCACGGCTTGCGCGGTGGAGACGCGGTCGGCGAATTGCTGCTTCAGTGCATCGAGAAGCGCGGCGGGGAAGGGGCGTTTCTGGAGCGCCTGATGTTCGGTGGGGTGATTCACGAATTGTCTCCGGGCGGGGCGGCTTTGGCGTCTGTCTGGGCGCGGGATGTTTATCTCATTTTACGCCGTTGAGGCACTGGCCGGCGCGGCGGGCTTTTGCGCAGAGGCGCGTGCCTATAATGGGCCGGTTTTGTCTGCTGACCAGGGAGTCGATGATGGGCCACCGCTTGAGCAAGATCGCCACACGCACCGGCGATGATGGAACGACGGGTCTGGGCGACGGAAGCCGCGTTTCGAAGGACGATGCGAGGATCGCCGCGATCGGGGATGTGGATGAGTTGAATTCGTGCATCGGCGTTTTGCTTTGTGAGGCGATGCCGAGCGATGTTCGGGATGCGCTTACTCGGATTCAGAACGATTTGTTCGATCTTGGCGGGGAATTGTCGATTCCGGGGCATTCGATGATTCAGGAATCGCATCTTGCGCAACTTGATGCGTGGCTGGAAGAGTACAACGCTACTTTGCCGCCGTTGACGGAGTTTATTTTGCCGGGCGGATCGAGAGCGGCGGCATTGGCGCATGTCGCGCGCACTGTCTGTAGGAGAGCGGAGCGGGCGATTGTGGCGCTCGGGCGTGTCGAGCCTGCCGGAGTTAATGAAGCGCCGCGCAGGTATGTAAATCGGTTGTCGGATTTGATGTTTGTGTGGGCGCGCGTGTTGAATCGGGCGGATGGTGGGGTTGACGTACTATGGGGCGGTCCTTCGCAGCCTGAATAACCCGGACGGGAGCTTCGGTAATAATTGACGAATATTATTGCGCAGACAATTGTTGAAAAAACGCCAAAACAAAATTCGAGATTCGCGAGTTTGCACACTTCAAGAAAAATATGCGACGTTGTAGGCGGCGCGAATGATTGCATCATAATTACTCGTATATTACGAAGATTTTATTGAATGCGGTGTGAAAGGACGGGACGTGCACAATATATTTCTTTAGCGGCGGATAGGGCCGCGCCACATAAGGCGCGGGACGAATTTGATGATGTCGTCAGTCACCGGCAGAAACGCTGCGAAAAGCCGCCTGAGCGGCTTTGTATCGTTAGTTTCCGCTGCGCCGCGTTACGCGTCGTTGTTTTACAGCCTCCGCCAGCCCTTCCAGCAGCCCCACGCTCTCCTCCCACCCGATACAAGCATCGGTGATGCTCTGCCCATACGTCAGTTCACAACCTTCCTTCAAATCCTGCCTCCCAGCAACAAGATGCGACTCCACCATCACGCCCACGATCCGCTCATCCCCCGCAGCAAGCTGCTTGCCGATATCCTCACAAACCGGAATCTGATTCTCATGCTTCTTCGAGCTATTAGCATGACTGGCATCGATCATCAACCGCGCAGCTAAACCCGCCTTGCCGATATCCGAGCAAGCCGCATCGACACTAGCGGCATCATAATTCGGCGCTTTACCTCCGCGCAAAATGATATGGCAATCTTCATTGCCGGCAGTAGAAACAATCGCCGAATGCCCGCCCTTCGTGACAGAAAGAAAATGATGCGGTTGTGAAGCGGCTTTGATGGCATCGACGGCGATCTTCACATTACCATCCGTGCCATTCTTGAACCCCACAGGACACGATAACCCGGAAGCCAATTCTCGATGCACCTGCGATTCGGTCGTACGCGCCCCAATCGCCCCCCAGGAAATCAGATCGGCGATGTACTGCGGACTAATCATATCGAGGTACTCGGTCCCCGCCGGCAGCCCGAGCTCATTGATATGCATGAGCAACTCGCGCGCAGCGCGTAACCCGTCATTGATCTTGAAGCTGTTATCCATATACGGATCGTTGATGAGCCCCTTCCATCCAACCGTCGTGCGCGGCTTCTCGAAGTACACGCGCATTACGATCTCGAGTTCGCCAGCAAAGCGACGACGCTGCTCGATCAACCTTCCCGCATACTCCATCGCCGCGCGAGGATCATGAATAGAGCAGGGCCCGATGATGACGATCAACCGGTCATCCATCCCGTGAAGAATGCGATGCATCGACTGCCGCGCGTTGTAGATCAGCTCCGAAACCGGCTCGGCGCAAGGAAACTCGCGGATCAGATGCGCGGGCGGCGTCAGCTCTTTCAATTCACGGATGCGAACGTCATCGGTATTGTGCGGGGGCATTTCGGTTCTCCTGCTGCGCGTGCTATTCGAACTAAAGAAGGCGAAAAAAAAACCGCCAGACTCGCTGGCGGTTTTCTCGGGAATTCGGTTTGTTCAACCTGTGTACGACTCACCCTCTCGATCCGCCAGCGGTCTGAGATGCCAAAAGAAATAAAAATAAAACTTGGCGGACATGATGGTTCGAAGGCGTGTCAAAAAGTTGTGACTGCTTTTATAACCTCAAACGTACGGCGCTGACAACCCCGCGACTACGAGAACGCGGACAATCCGCATCGGACCTTGCGGCGACACCGCAAAAACACGCATCCGATGCGGAAAATCCGCATAGATCACACCGTCCCGCCGACCGTCATCTTCTCGATGCGCAACGTCGGCTGACCGACGCCCACCGGCACGCTCTGGCCTTCCTTGCCGCACACGCCGACGCCGCTATCGAGCGACATATCGTTGCCGATCATCGTCACGTACTTGAGCGACTCCGGCCCGCTGCCGATCAGCGTCGCGCCTTTCACCGGATACGTGATCTTGCCGTTCTCGATCATGTACGCCTCGGACGCCGAGAACACGAACTTGCCGTTGGTGATATCGACCTGACCGCCGCCGAAATTCACCGCGTACAAGCCGTTTTTCACCGACGCGAGAATCTCCTGCGGATCCTTGTCGCCGTTGAGCATGTACGTGTTCGTCATGCGCGGCATCGGCAGCGCGGCGTACGATTCGCGGCGCGCATTGCCCGTCACGGGCATCTTCATCAGGCGCGCGTTCAACGAATCCTGAATGTAGCCCTTGAGAATGCCGTCTTCGATCAGCGTCGTGCACTGCGTCGGATTGCCTTCGTCGTCGATGTTGAGCGAGCCGCGCCGGTTCGGCAGCGTGCCGTCATCGACGACCGTGACGCCTTTCGCCGCGACCTGCTCGCCGATCATCCCCGCGAACGCCGACGATCCCTTGCGGTTGAAATCGCCTTCCAGCCCGTGCCCGACCGCCTCGTGCAGCAACACGCCCGGCCAGCCCGGCCCGAGCACGACGGTCATCGCGCCGGCCGGAGCGGGGCGCGCTTCGAGATTGACGAGCGCGGCATGCACGGCATCGTCGACGTACTTCTGCAGGATCGCATCCGTGAAATAGCCGTAGTCGTAACGTCCGCCGCCGCCGCCGGTGCCGATCTCGCGCCGGCCGTTCTGCTCGGCGATCACCGTGACCGACACGCGCACGAGCGGGCGCACATCCGCCGCGAGCGCGCCATCGCTGCGCGCGACGAGCACGACGTCGTATTCGCCGGCCATGCCCGCCATCACCTGCGTGATGCGCGGATCCTTGGCGCGCGCCATCTGCTCGACGCGTTCCAGCAGCTTCACCTTCGCCGTCGCATCGAGCGAATGGAGCGGATCGGCGGCGAGGTACAGATCGCGGCCCGACACGCCCGTGAGCGAGCTCGCCGGCTTGACCTTGTGCTTGCCGCCGCCCGCCTTTGCGATCGCGCGCGTCGCGAGTGCGGCTTGGCGGATGGATTCGGGCGAAAGGTCATCGGAATAGGCGAACGCCGTGCGCTCGCCGGACACGGCGCGCACGCCGACGCCCTGATCGATGCTGAAACTGCCCGATTTGACGATGCCTTCTTCGAGGCTCCACGCTTCGCTGCGCGTGGACTGGAAATAGAGATCCGCGTAATCGACGCGATGCGTGAAGATTTCCGCGAGCGTGCGGGTGATCAACCCTTCGTCGAGGCCGTAGGGCGTCAGCAAAACGTCCTTCGCCGTGACCAGGTTGCGAATGCCGGGTTCGATGATGTTCATGCGGTGCCTATTGCGTGTTCTGTGACGTTCGATGATATTTCAGACGATTTGCAGCCCAAATGTGCAGCCTATTCTAAGGGCTCATTGCGTCAGGTCATGTGCGGGGAAAAACCCGCGTCTTCAAGTTGCGTTTCATCCGATCACGCGATGCCGGTACGCCGGCAAGCTCTGCCGCACGGAGGCGATGCGCTGCGCATCGATGCCGCCCGCCACGACGCCCATGCCCTCATCGTTCACCGCGACGATCTCGCCCCACGGATCGATTAGCATGCTGTGGCCCCACGTGCGCCGTCCGTTCTCGTGCTTGCCGCCTTGCGCCGCCGCCAGCACGTAGCACTGATTTTCGACGGCGCGCGCCTTGAGCAAGGTTTTCCAGTGCGCGTTGCCGGTCGTGTACGTGAACGCGGACGGCACGACCATCAGCGCGCAATCGCCGAGCTTTCGATACAACTCGGGAAAGCGCAGGTCATAGCACACCGACAATCCCACGCGCCCGAACGGCGCGTCGAAGGTCCGCACTTCGGCGCCGGGGCAGATGGTGCGCGCTTCGTCGAACGATTCTTCGCCCTTCTCGAAATTGAACAGATGAATCTTGTCGTAACGCGCGACCTGCTTGCCGGCCGGATCGAAGACGAGCGTGGTGTTGAGCACACGGTTCGGTTCCGGCGATTGCAAAGGCAGCGTCCCGCCGATGATCCACACGCGATGTTCGCGCGCCGCATCGGACAAAAATTGCTGGATGGGGCCGTCGCCTAGCGTTTCGCGGATCGAGAGCTTGTCGGTGTCCTTGAAGCCCATGAAGCAGAAATATTCGGGCAGGAGCATCAGTTGCGCGCCGCCGCGCGCGGCCTCGGCGATGAGCCTTCCAGCGTCCGCGAGATTGCGCTCGCGATCCGGCGTGCTGACCATCTGCAGCGCGGCGACCTGAAACGGCGCCGCGCTTTCGCTCGATCTTTCGCTCATGTCTTGAGTGCGCTGTCGAAAAAGGGGAGAAAACAGCGCCGCCGAACGCCCGTTTTCAGCGGGCAGCGGCCGGAGCCACGGCGGCGGCGGGTGTTTCGATCTTACCCTGATCGCCCTTGAGACGCTGGACGACAGGTTTGCTCCACGAACCCGTGATCGAATAGTCGATCGCGAACGCCTTCTGGATCGATGCCGACAGCGCGATATCCGCGGCGAGCACGCCCAGGCCGAGCAGCGGATTGATCACCGCCGCGCCGATCGCCGCCGCGCCCGCGCCGACCGTCGGGATCACTTTGACGCGCAGATCCTGCGTCTGCTTCGGCATATCGACGATGCCGCGCATCTGCACGCGCGCGGGCGACGTGACCATCAGGAAATCGTCCGTGCGGCTGATGCCGTCGACGATCTTCGCATTGCCCGTGATCTTCTCGAACGGCAGCCCCTTGCCGACGACATCCTCGAAATGCAGCGTCAGCAGGTTCGCGAGACTGCGCAGGCTGAAGATGCCAAGCCACTTCGCCGCGCCCGGCGCGCGCAGGATTTGCCCGTGACGCAGATCGACGGCGACGTTGCCATCGAGCGTGTTCACGTCGAGGGTCGCCGGGCTGCCGTTCCAGCCCGCGTGTCCGGCGATCGTGCCGTTGCCCGCGTTGACCACGTGCGGCGCGCCGAAGCGGTCGGTCAACTGGCCGATGTTCTTCACATCGACCTTGAAGTCGACCGACGTGCGGCGGGCAGCGGCGTCGTCCGTAATGCCCGGCGGCGTGCCCGGCAACGTGCGCCACGTCGCGTTCGCGGTGAGTGTCGCGTCGGGGTTTGCGAGTTCGAGCTTGTCGAGCGTCCAGATCGGCTCGTCGGCGACTACTTCGTTGTGCGCGTCGACTTCGAGCCGTCCGAGACCGTGTCCGCGAAACACAAGTTCGTTCACGATGAGATCGATCGTCGGCATGTTGCGCGGCGGTTTGCGGACCATCGGAGCGGTGGATTCGCCGCCCGTCTTCTCCGGAATCACGACCTTCGCGAAGCGCGCCTGCAATGCGCCGGGGCTGTCGCGGGTTGCGCCCGGCGTCCACGCGACATCGCCGGAAAGCTGATCCGACGCGATGTTCGCCTGCCACTTGCGTCCCGACTCGTTCGCGCGAATCTCGACGTTTTCCCAGCGCCGGTCGAGCAGCTTGAGTGTCGTGAAGTGGATGTCGGCGCGCGTCGGGATGAACTGTCGGACGTTCTCGCTCATCGGCGGGCGCGGGGCGTCGGCGGCGACTGCGGCGGCGGCGGACGGCTCGGGCGTGGCGGCGGCGATGTCGGCGAGCGTCTTGCGCCAGGCGTCGGCGTCGAGTTCGTTGAGATTGGCGGCGGCGCTCACGCCGTCGGCCGGCAAATCCGCCGGCTTGTTCACGCCGATCGCACCGCGCACGACTTTGAGGCGCGCGCGCATGTTCATCGGTTCGGCGGCGTTCTGCGGATCGATCTTCACCTGAGCACGGCCGATCTGCTGAAACACGTAATGCGCCGCGACCGGCCCGAAACTCAGCTTCGCGTCGTGCAGATCCGGCGCGCCGGCCGAAGGCGCGAACGTGAACGAGAAGGGCATCGGCGTGCCTTGCGCCTTGCCGAACGGCGCCGGCAGGTCGATCCCGAGTCCCGTCAGGTCCGAGCTTGCCTGCACGTTCGGCAGCGCGTTCTTCACGCCGCGCACGTGCAGCTCGTAAGGCGCCGTGCCGTCGATGCGCTTCATGAACGCCGCGACCTGCGGCGTGATGCGCCGGTTCAGGCGCGTGGCGGCGTCCGCGCCGATGCGCCCGTTCACGTCGACCGCATAGCTGCCGTCGGCTTGCACGCCGCCTTTCGCGCGTACGTCGCCGCCGAGAAGCTGCGCGGAAAGTCCGTCGAGCGTGACGGTTTTCGCGGCGAAGTCGGCGCGGCCGCGCAGATGCGTGAGCGGCGGCAGATTGCTGTACGCGACTTCGTTGTCCGCGAAGGTGATCGAGCCTTTGTACTCGGGCTTGAGCGGCGGCTGCGGCGGGGGCGGGCGGTAACGCGGGATGCCGAGCGTGAGCGCGAGATCGGCGTTGCCCTTCGCATCGATCTTGCGCGTCGCGTGCTTCGCCATCAGGCCGAGCGAGCTGTCGTCGACGTATTGCAGCATGTCGGCGAGGGGGCCGCGCGCCTTTCCGTCGATCCACAGCTTCGTCTCGCGATTGCCCGTATCGTCGATGCGTCCGACGACCTTCGACACCTTCACGCCGCGGTAATGCCCTTTGTCGACATCGAAGCCCAGCTTGTTCTGCGCGAGGGTGAACGTGCCGTCGATGCCCTCGAACGCCGGCCAGAAGTTCGGCAGGCCGTTGGCCATCTTGCGCGGCGGGAAAGGCGTCGGATCGAACTTGCCGCCGGTGAACGGCGCCTCGATGCGGAAGATGCCCGCGTCGGGAAACTTCGCGTAGGGGAAGCGCGTGAGATCCCCGTGCACTTCGATCGTCCCGTTTCTCGCGACGCCCGCCTGCAGCGCGTGGCCGAGATAGACGCGCACGCGCTCGTTGAGACTCGTCGGCAGATAGCGCACGAGGCTCGTCACCTTCAGATGCGCGACCTTCGCCTTCAGATCGAGATTGCCGCGCCCGTGGCCCTGATTCCAGTAATCGGCGGTGACTTCGCCTTCGGCATCGGCGTTCTTCACGCGCAAGGTGTCGAGATGGATCGTGAACGCGCGGCGCAATTCGCCAGGCGCGATCGCATCGGCGACGTTCCAGCGCGCATTGCCCTTGAGCGAATCGAAGGTGAGACGCGGATCGTCGAACGCGCCCGGAATGATGACGGCCACGTTCTTCGTGTCGATGACGATGTTGCCTTCCTTCTCGTTCGCATCGACGCGCCCCCACAGATTCTCGACGCCCGGAATGCCCGCGCGCGGATGATTGTTGATCGTGAGACCGGGCGGCGGCTCCTGCGCCTGCACGCTCAGACCTTCGAGGTCGCCCTTGAACGCGTAACGCACGAGCGGCGCGTCGCCTTTCTTGCGCTGTGCCTGCGCTTCTTCCTCGGTCTTCGGCGCGGCGCGCTCGGTGAAGATCGTGTAGTTCGACACCTGGCCGCGCGGATTGAAGCGCACGAGTTCGTTCAGCACTTTCGCGGGCACCGGCAGCGCGCGCGCGAATTCCGCGAGGATGCCGATATCGACCGTATCGCCGGTAAGCCGCACGAGTTGTCCCTTGCCGACGCCCGGCGGGCGATACGTGGCCGTCAGCGAGCGCGACACGAGCAGGCGCGCGACCGGCGTGCCGTCGTCGAGCGGCGTCTGGCCGAGTTCCGCGTGCAGGTCGCTCAGGTCGAGCGTGTATTCCGTGTCTTGGCGCTCGACGCTCCAGCCGAAACGCGCGATCGGCAGATCGAGACGCGGCTGTGTCGCGCGCACGCGCAGCGCGACGTTCGCGCCGGTCAGCTCGCCGGTCGCGTTCTGCAACTGACCGCCCGCGAAGTTCAACCAGATCTGATTGTTGATGCGGCCGGTGTACAACTGAAACGGCAGCTTGACGTAGCGCGCGAGCATCGGCAGGTCGACGGGGCCGGTCGACAGATAGAGGCGGCCGGTCCAGTTCGCGGGCGCGCCCATCGCGGAGAACGGCTGATGACGGAAGTCCGCGCGGAAGTCGAGCGGGCCGTGCAGCACGTCGCCGTCGGCGGGCGCCTTGAGCGCGAGCCGATGACGCGTGCCGTCGTTGATGATCGCGAGATGCAGGCGCTTGAACGCAATCTCGGGCGCGGCGCGTTGCGCGTCGCGCCAGCGCAGCGTGCCGTCGCGCAGAAGAATGTTGTCCTGACCGAGCAGCCAGGTCGTGAACGCGTTCGAGCCGGTGCGATGCGCGGGAATCGGCACGCCCGCGACCGAGAGCGCGCCGTCGGCATTACGCGCGACGATGACGTCGGGACCGTCGACGGTCAGGTCCGCGAGCTTGGGCCGCAGATGCAGCAGCGACGCCCAAGCGATGCTCGCGCTCGCGTGCGGCACGGCGAGGCCGGGCGAACCGTCGGCGGCATCGATGCGCAGGTTGTCGATATCGAGCGTGGGCGACAGCCCGGACCATCGCGCCGAAATCCTGCCGATGCGCAATTGCGCGTGAATCTGCGATGAGACGAGTTGCTCGATGCGCGGCCGGAACGAATCGACCTGCGGCATGACGATGTAGCGCAGGCCCACGTAAATGCCGGCCACCAGAAAATACGCGATGGCCGCAATGACGAGAACGACTTTGAAGACGCGTGACAGCACGCGCTCGGCGTTGCCGCTGGGCCTGGCTTGTCCAACTTCGGTCGGGTCGACGGATCGTCTGCTGTCGGACATGCTGCTGCTGTTCGGCGATATGGTAGTTTTGCGTGTTTGACGCTGAAATGTAACACGGGCATTGCGGCGGCGGCCGCTGCCTGCGCACTCGTGGAAGCTCGCGAAAGCCGCGCCCGGCAAGACTCGCGGCGCGGCTTTCGGCGCAATGTCTTTCCGGAAGCAATGAGCGAACCCAACCATTCATGACCGACGCCACTCTTCTCAGTTCCGATTATTCCAACTATGCGGCGCGCGCGTACGCGGCGCGTCCCGAACTGGCCTCAGGCGTCGCGCAGTGGGCGCGCTCGCGCATCACGCGCGAGTGGATCGAAGCACGGCTCGATGCGCTTTGCGCGCCGTGCGCCGAAAGCGGCGTGCTCGACGAAGCCGCGCTCAAGACCGCGCTGCGGCGTCTGCGCACCGAGGTGTTCTGCACGGTGATGGAGCGCGATCTCGCGGGCGCGGCCGATGTCGCTGAAGTCACCGGCGCGATGACCGATCTCGCAGAAGTCACCGTGCAGCGCGCGCTCGCGGTCCTGTCGGCGGATCTCGAGGCGCTCTTCGGCGAGCCGCGCGGGCCGGAAGGCGAGCGGCTGACGCTCGGCGTCGTCGGCATGGGCAAGCTCGGCGGGCGTGAGCTGAACGCATCGTCGGATATCGATCTGATCTTCGTGTATGAAGAAGACGGCGAGACGTCGGGCGGCACGCGCTCGGCGCTCACGACGCAGGAATTCTTCACACGGCTCGGCAAGCGGCTGATCGGCGCGCTCGCGGAAATCACGCAGGACGGCTACGTGTTTCGCGTCGACATGCGGCTGCGCCCCAACGGCGATTCCGGCCCGCTCGTGTGCAGTCTCGGCATGCTCGAAGAGTATTTCTACGTGCAGGGCCGCGAGTGGGAGCGCTACGCGTGGATCAAGGGGCGGCTCGTTTCGGAGACGCACAGCGATTCGGCGAAGCGCCTCGCGAAGCAGCTCGAAGCCATCGCGACGCCGTTCATCTACCGGCGCTATCTCGATTACGGCGTGATCGCCGCGATCCGCTCGCTGCATCAGCAGATCCGGCAGGAAGCACGGCGGCGCGCGTCGATGCGTCCCGACAAGGCCGACGACATCAAACTCGGACGCGGCGGCATCCGCGAGATCGAGTTCAGCGCGCAAGTGTTCCAGTTGATCCGAGGCGGTCAGGCGGCGGATTTCCGCATTCGTCCGACGCTCGCCGTGCTCGAACGCGCCGCCGCACACGGCCTGCTCGCGCCCAATGTGTGCGAGGCGCTTTCCGCGGCGTATCTGTTCCTGCGCACGGTCGAGCATCGGCTGCAATATCGCAACGATGCCCAGACGCACGCGATGCCCGTCGCCGACGACGAGCGCGCGCTGCTCGCGAAGTCGCTCGGTTTCGCTGACTACGCCGCGCTGATGGACAAGCTCGACGCGCATCGCGAGTTCGTCGAGCAGCAGTTCGACGCGATTTTCGCCGACAAGGTGAACGGGCAGGGCGGCTGCGGCGTCGCGGACGATTCGGCAGCGTCGTGGATCTGGAGCAGCGCGCTCGCCGACGATTCCGCACGGGAAGAACTCTTCGCGCGTCTCGCGGAACTCGGCTTCGCGGACCCCGCGCCGGTGCTTTCGCGGCTGACGGGCGTATGGAATTCGGCGCGCTATGCGGGCTTGCCGTCGCAGAGCCGCGAGCGTTTCGACATCGTCGCGCAGCGGGCGCTCGACGCGGTCCAGTCCGTCGATGCGCCGCGCCGCGCCGATACCATCGTGCGTCTTTTCGATCTGCTCGAAGCCATTGGCAAGCGCGGCGCCTATCTCGCGCTGCTGACCGAATATCCGGCGGCGTTGGACCGCGTGCTGTCGGTGCTGTCGGGATCGCGCTGGGCGGCGGGCTACCTGATCCGCCATCCGCAATTGCTGGATGAATTGCTCGATGACGAAGCCATCGCCAGTCCGTTCGACTGGGCCGCGTTCAAGCACTCGCTGATCGCGCGGCTCGACGCGGCCGAAGACGCCGAACATCAGATGGACCTGCTGCGTCACGCGCATCAGGCCGAAGTGTTCCGCATTTTGCTGATCGATCTCGCCGGCCATCTGAGCGTCGAGCACGTGAGCGACCGTCTGTCCGAACTCGCCGACGCCGTGCTCGACGTGACCATCCAGACCGTGTGGAAGCAGTTTCCGAAGCGGCATTGCGAGACGCCGCGCTTCGCAGTCATCGCGTACGGGAAGCTCGGCGGCAAGGAGCTGGGTTACGCGTCGGACCTCGATCTCATCTTTCTGTATGACGATCCCGACGACGCCGCCTCCGACATCTACGCGATGTTCACGCGCCGCCTCATCACCTGGCTCACGTCGGCGACAGGCGCGGGCACCTTGTTCGATGTCGACCTGCGCTTGCGTCCGAACGGCGAGTCGGGCCTGCTCGTGACGGACCTCGCGTCGTTTCGCCGTTATCAGATCCGCGAAGGCGATGCCGCGAACACGGCGTGGGTCTGGGAGCATCAGGCGCTTTCGCGTGCGCGTTACAGCGCGGGCGATGCCCACATCGGCGCGCAGTTCGAGCAGATTCGCGCCGACGTGCTCGTCATGGAACGCGACGCCGCCGCGCTCGCGCGCGAAATCGCGTCGATGCGTCAGCGCGTCGCCGACGGGCATCCGAATCGCAGCGATCTCTTCGACCTGAAGCACGATCGCGGCGGCATGGTCGATATCGAGTTCATCGTGCAGTACTGGGTGCTGCTGCACGCGCGCGAGCATCGCGAGTTCTTGCGCAACGCGGGCAATATCACGCTGCTGAAGATCGCGGCGAGAAGCGGGTTGATCGCCGAAGAAGAGGCCGATGCGATCGGCGCGGCGTACCGGCATTACCGCAAGCTGCAGCACACGCTGCGGCTCGACGGCATGGAAAAGGCGCGCGTCGATCCGGCCACGGTGCAAGCCGAACGCGACGCGGTGACAGCGTTGTGGGAGCGGGTGTTCGCAGTGGCGTCCGGCGCTTGAGGATCAGGCCGCCAGCATTTCCTTCGCGTGCTTGCGCGTGGTCGCGGTAATTTCGATGCCGCCGAGCATGCGCGCGACCTCTTCCACACGCTTCGAACGATCGAGCTGCGTGACGGTGCTGACAGTGCCGCCAGCATCGTCGGACGATTTCGCCACCTGGAAGTGTTGATCGCCGCGCGCGGCAACTTGCGGCAAGTGCGTGACGCACAACACCTGACGGTCGCGCCCGAGCTGATGCAACAGCCGCCCGACCACTTCCGCGACGCCGCCGCCGATGCCGGTGTCCACTTCGTCGAAGATCAGCGTGGGCGTCGGGCTCGCTGTGCTCGCGATCACGGCGAGCGCGAGGCTGATGCGCGCCAGTTCGCCGCCCGACGCGACTTTCGCGAGCGGCCGCAGCGCGACGCCCGCGTGACCCGCGACGCGGAATTCGATCTGCTCCAGCCCGTTCGCGCCGCCTTCCGCGAGCGGCACGAGCGCGACTTCGAAGCTGCCGCCCGCCATCGACAATTCCTGCATGCCTTCGGTGACCGCTTTCGACAGATTTTTCGCGGCCTTCGCGCGCGCCTTCGACAACGCTTTGGCCTGCGCGAGATAGTCGCTCTTTGCCTTTTCGGCGGCAGCGTTGAGCGCGTCGAGATCGGCGGCGGCGTCGAGATCGGCGAGCTGACGGCGGCGCGCTTCGTGTTCCTCGGGCAGCGTTTCGGGCTGAAGGCGGAACTTGCGCGCGGTCGAATGCAATTGATCCATGCGCCGTTCGACCTGCGCGAGCCGGTCCGGATCGAGCTCCAGCCGCTGCGCGTAATGCGACAGCGAGTACGACGCTTCCTGCAACTGAATCTCGGCCGGCTCGAGCGACGCGAGCACGTCGTTCAATGCGGGATCGATATCGGCGAGGCTGCGCACCTTCGAGATGATGGCGCCGAGCTGCGAGATCATCGCTTCGTCGGATTCGGAGAGCGCGCCGAGCGCACCCTGCACGCCGTCGATGAGACTCGCGGAATGCGACAGCCGATGGTGCTCCGCGCTCACTTCTTCCCATTCGCCGGGCTGCGGCGCGAGCTTGTCGAATTCGCTCAGTTGCCATGCGAGACGCTCGCGTTCCAGTTGCAGTTCGCGGTCGCGGCTTTGCGCGGTCTCGACGGCCTGCTGCGCGTCGCGCATCGCACGCCACAGGCGATTCACCGTGGCGGCGGTATCGAGCAGTTGAGCGTGCGTGTCGAAGAGTTCGCGTTGTGCGTCCGGGCGCATCAGCAACTGATGCGCGTGCTGGCCGTGAATGTCGACGAGCATTTCGCCCACTTCGCGCAATTGCGCGAGCGTCGCGGGCGTGCCGTTGATGAACGCGCGCGAGCGGCCGTTCGAATCGATGACCCGGCGCAGCATGACCGAGTCGGTGTCCTGCGTGAGCGCGTGTTCCTCGAGCCATTGCACGACGAGCGGATGCGTCGAGAATTCGGCGGTGATGTCCGCGCGTGCCTGCGCCGCACGCACGACGTTCGCGTCGCCGCGCGCGCCGAGCGTGAGCGCAAGGGCGTCGATCAGGATCGACTTGCCCGCTCCGGTTTCACCCGAAAAGACCGTGAAGCCTGGATCGAAATCGATATCCAGCGTGGCGACGATGACGAAATCTCGAATCGAAAGATGACGGAGCATGGACGCTTCGGGAAGGAAGTTCTGGCGGATCAGAGAGCGGACGAATCCTGCGACGGATGTTCGTTCCAGTGCAGCTTCTTGCGCAGCGTGGCATACGTGCTGTAGCCGACCGGATGCAGCACCGGCACCGTGTGCTTCGAACGCCGCACTTCGATTGCGTCGTTCAGTTCGACAGCGGTGAACGACTGCATGTCGAAGTTCACGTTGACGTCGCGCCCGCCGATGATCTGAATGGTCACCTTCGAATCGTCGGGCAGCACGATAGGCCGGTTCGACAGCGAATGCGGCGCGATCGGCACGAGCACGAAGCCCTGAAGCTGCGGATGAAGGATCGGCCCCGCCGACGACAGCGCATACGCGGTCGAGCCGGTCGGCGTTGCGACGATCAGTCCGTCCGAACGTTGGTTGTACATGAAGTGGCCGTCCACCGACACGCGCAGTTCCGCCATGCCGGAGAAGCCGCTGCGATTCACCACGACGTCGTTGAACGCGAGCGCGTGGTAGATCGGCTTGTCGTTACGCACGATGCGCGCTTCGAGCAGGCTGCGCTCCTCGCGCTCGAACTGGCCGGCGAGCATTTGCGGGACGATTTCCTGCATCGCCTTGAGCGGGATGTCGGTGATGAAGCCGAGCCGGCCGTGATTCACGCCGATGAGCGGCGTCTTGTACGGCGCGAGTTGCCGGCCGATGCCGAGCATGGTGCCGTCGCCGCCGAGCACGATCGCGACGTCCGCGCGCGCGCCCATCTCCGCGATGGAAAGCGCGGGAAATTCCGTCACGCCGACGTCTTTCGCGGTGCCCGCCTCGAACACGACCTCGAAGCCCTGTTCTGCGAGCAGACCGGCGAGCGATCTCAGCGGCGCCTCGATGCCCGGCGTGTTGGTGCGCCCGACGAGGGCAACGGTCTTGAATTGGCCAATTTCCATGCCGGCATTACACCATAGTCAGAGAGCGAAAAGAACCGTGGACGAAGGCCGCCGGGCGTGCCCGCCGTTTCTCGCTAGAATGGAGCGAACGTTGAACGAGAGACCGCACGGCGCGGCTCGCCGCCATCCGACACGTTGAGCTAAAATTTCCCCATGCTAGACCCACGTGCACAAACCCTCCTCAAAACGCTGATCGAGCGCTACATCGCCGAAGGTCAGCCGGTCGGTTCGCGCACGTTGTCGCGTCATTCCGGCCTCGAACTGAGCCCCGCGACGATCCGCAACGTGATGTCGGATCTCGAGGAGCTGGGGCTCGTCGCGAGTCCGCATACGTCGGCGGGACGCATTCCCACGCCGCGCGGCTACCGGCTCTTCGTCGACACGATGCTGACTGTAGAAGCGCCGCAAGACGAGGCCATGACCACCGCGGTCAAGACCCGACTGCAGGGCGAGGAGCCGCAGAAGATCGTCGCGGCGGCGGCGAGCGTGCTGTCCAATCTGTCTTCGTTCGCGGGCGTCGTGCTCACTCCGCGGCGAAGCCACATGTTCAAGCAGATCGAGTTCATGCGGCTGTCGGACAAGCGCATTCTGCTCATCATCGTGACGCCCGAAGGCGACGTGCAGAACCGCATGATGGCCACGCAGCGCGACTATTCGCCTTCGCAACTCGTAGAAGCCTCCAATTACATCAACGCGCATTTCGCGGGCCTGTCCTTCGACGAAGTACGCCGCCGGCTGCGCGAGGAAATCGACCAGTTGCGCGGCGACATGACCGCGCTCATGCAGGCGGCCGTGGTCGCGAGCACCGCCGAGACGGACCCCACTGACACCGTGCTGATTTCCGGCGAACGCAACCTGCTCGAAGTGGCGGACCTCTCGTCCGACATGGCGCGGCTGCGCAAGCTTTTCGATTTGTTCGACCAAAAGACGAGCCTCCTGCAATTGCTGGATGTGTCGAGTCACGCGCAAGGCGTGCAGATCTTCATTGGCGGCGAGAGCAATCTCGTGCCGATCGAGGAAATGAGCGTCGTGACGGCGCCGTACGAAGTGAACGGGAAGATCGTCGGCACGCTCGGCGTGATCGGCCCGACGCGCATGGCGTACAACCGTGTCATTCCGATCGTCGATATCACCGCGCGGCTGCTGTCGATGTCGCTCAGTCATCAATGACGCCATCCTGACGCGGCACGCAAGGCGGCGCCACTAGGCCATTCGGCCGATGATGCGCGTTTGCGCCCGCCGCTATAATGGGTTTCAACTTTCACAGCCGCTTCCCTTATGCGTTTCGACCTCGAGTTGCCCTCGCAGCCCAGCGCTTCGCATCGCGTCGCGGTGCTGCTGATCAATCTCGGCACGCCGGACGCACCCACGCCTCGGGCGGTGCGCAAGTATCTGGCGCAGTTTCTGTCCGATCCGCGCGTCGTCGAAATACCTTCGTTTCTGTGGCAGTTCATTCTGCGCGGGCTGATTCTGCCGCTGCGCGGGCGCGCGTCGGCGAAGAAGTACGCGCAGGTGTGGATGCCGGAAGGCTCGCCGCTGCGCGTGCACACGGAAAAGCAGGTGGAAGGCTTGCGGCGGCTGTTTGCGGCGAACGACTATCACGTGATCGTCGACTACGCGATGCGCTACGGCACGCCGGGCATCGGCGCGATGCTCAATCAACTGAAGCTCGAGGGCGCCGACCGCATTCTTTTGCTGCCGATGTATCCGCAGTATTCGTCGTCCACGACGGCGACCGCTTTCGACGACGCCTTCACCGCGCTCAAACGCGTGCGCAACCAGCCGGAAATCCGCACGATCCGCCATTACGCCGATCATCCCGCGTATATCGGCGCGCTTGCGGAGCAGGTGCGCGACTATTGGCGGCATCACGGCCAGCCGGATTTCGCGGCGGGCGACAAGCTCGTGCTGAGTTTCCACGGCGTGCCGAAGCGCACGATGGACCTGGGCGACCCGTATCACGACCAGTGCCAGTTAACCGGTTCACTGCTCATGTCGGCGCTAGGGCTCACGCCGGTCGAGTGCCGCGTGACCTTCCAGTCGCGCTTTGGCCGCGCGGAATGGCTTCAGCCGTACACCGCGCCGACCGTCGCGGAACTGGGCGCGGGCGGCGTATCGCGCGTGGATGTGTTCTGTCCCGGCTTTACGGCGGATTGCCTGGAGACGATCGAGGAGATCGGCATCGAGGTCCGCGACGAATTCCTGAAGGCGGGCGGCAAGCAGTTTCACCGGATCGCGTGTCTGAATTCGTCGCCCGTGTGGATCAAGGCGCTCGGCGAAATCGCCGCGCAGCATCTGCAGGGCTGGCCGGTGCAGACCGTGCAGCCGCTCTCCGCGGTGGCCTGAGCACGGCTTTTTCAGGCATTCATCGATGAACTACAACATTTCGACGGACCCCGACGCGCGTTCGCGCATCGATAAGTGGCTTTGGGCGGCGCGCTTCTTCAAGACGCGTTCGCTCGCGAGCGATGCGGTGGAAAAGGGCCGCGTGAAGATCGGCGGGGCGAACGTGAAGCCGTCGAAAGACGTGCGCGTCGGCGATATCGTGGAGATCGACATCGAGCGGCTCGTCTGGCAGGTCGAAGTGCTAGGGATATGCGACGTGCGCGGCCCGGCGACGGTCGCGCAGACGCTCTATGCCGAAACCGGCGAAGGCCGTGCGAAACGCATGGCCGAATCCGAACGACGCAAGAATTTCCGCGAGCCCGCAGCGGAACTGCAGGGCAGGCCGACGAAGCGCGACCGGCGCACTATCGACAAATTTTCTCGTTCGGATTGAAGTAGCTTTCGATGGTCGCGTGGACGCCGCCGTACTCCGTGGTACGGTCGGTCACGACGCCGGACATGCAGATGGTGGTCGTTCCCGCGACGAGTACCAGGGCGACCACCGCGATAGCAAAGGTCAGTTTCATGGTACCCCCGGAAAACGGGTTGTCCGGTCAGTAGACGGCCGGTTCAGGAAACGGGCAAGGGCTGAAAGCGGTTCGAAGCATTTCGTAGGATTAGGGTAAACGTGCTTCCTGAAGTGCTTTTTCGAAGTGTAGGCGACTCAGGGGTTTCCCTCAATCTTAAAATCGCGCGGCGCGGCCTGTTGTGTACTGTCGGCCATATTCGCGCCATCGGTTGCCGAAATCTGGCCGAAAAAATCGGCTCGGAGGCTTGAAAACGCCTCTGACGCCCCAATTTCCGCCGCTAGTGCGAAAAACGCAGCCGGACTGAAGTGTCTGGCCGCTTTCGCAGCCGATTCAACTTACAGCAATACATTCAGCGACATGGAAAACACGCAAGAGAATCCAGCGAGCCAGAACCCGACGCCCGCCGAAGATAACGCGCGCCAGTCCGCAGACACGGTCAACGCGGCCGCTCAGGCGCCTCAAGGCGCTCCCGCCGATGCGCCCGCCGCACAACAGGCCGCGCCGAACGAGGCAGAAGCCGCGCTTGCCGAAGCGCAGGCCACCATCGCCACTCTGAAAGAAGAATTCCTGCGCGCCAAGGCCGAAACGGAAAACGTGCGCCGCCGCAGTCAGGAAGACGTCGCGAAGGCGCACAAGTTCGCCATCGAGAATTTTGCCGAGAACCTGCTGCCCGTGCTCGATAGCCTCGAAGCCGCGCTCGCCGATCAGTCCTCGGATCTGACCAAAGTGCGCGAGGGCGTCGAACTGACGCTGCGCCAACTGACCGGCGCGCTCGAAAAGGGCCGCGTGATCGCGGTGAATCCGGTCGGAGAAAAATTCGATCCGCATCGCCATCAGGCCATCTCGATGGTCCCGGCCGAGCAGGATCCGAACACCGTCGTCAGCGTGCTGCAAAAAGGTTACGTGATCGCCGACCGCGTGCTGCGCCCGGCGCTCGTGACCGTCGCCGCGCCGAAGTGACGCGTTTCACCGCTCGCGTACGCGGGGCGCAAGAAAAGTTATAGACCGCATCGCTTGCAGGGTCTTGAAATTGAAACTGGCGCTCTCATCTTGCGTACAGGTATGAATTTTGGGCGTTCGGCCCGGCAAATTGGCCACCGCGACGCCACTGCGATCAAAGCTAGGAGAGTATAAAAAATGGGCAAAATCATCGGTATCGACCTCGGCACCACGAACTCGTGCGTGGCGCTGATGGAAGGCAATCAGGTCAAGGTCATCGAGAACTCGGAAGGCGCGCGCACCACGCCGTCGATCATCGCGTACATGGATGACAACGAGATCCTCGTCGGCGCGCCTGCCAAGCGCCAGTCGGTCACCAATCCGAAGAACACGCTGTACGCGGTCAAGCGCCTGATCGGCCGCCGCTTCGACGAAAAGGAAGTGCAGAAGGACATCAACCTGATGCCCTACAAGATCGTCAAGCACGACAACGGCGACGCATGGGTGGAAGCGCACGGCAAGAATCTCGCGCCGTCGCAAGTCTCGGCCGAAGTGCTGCGCAAGATGAAGAAGACCGCTGAAGATTACCTCGGCGAGCCGGTGACGGAAGCCGTCATCACGGTTCCCGCGTACTTCAACGACAGCCAGCGTCAGGCAACGAAAGACGCCGGCCGCATCGCCGGTCTGGAAGTGAAGCGCATCATCAACGAGCCGACGGCGGCCGCGCTCGCGTTCGGTCTCGACAAGGCCGAAAAGGGCGACCGCAAGATCGCCGTGTTCGACCTGGGCGGCGGCACGTTCGACATCTCGATCATCGAAATCGCGGACGTCGACGGCGAAATGCAGTTCGAAGTGCTGTCGACCAACGGCGACACGTTCCTGGGCGGTGAAGACTTCGACCAGCGCATCATCGATTACATCATCGGCGAATTCAAGAAGGAGCAGGGCGTCGACCTCTCGAAGGACGTGCTCGCGCTGCAACGCCTGAAGGAAGCCGCTGAAAAGGCGAAGATCGAACTGTCGTCGACGGCTCAGACCGACATCAACCTGCCGTACATCACGGCTGACGCCTCGGGTCCGAAGCACTTGAACCTCAAGTTCACGCGTGCCAAGCTCGAAGCGCTCGTCGAAGAGCTGATCGAGCGCACGATCGAACCGTGCCGCATCGCGATCAAGGACGCGGGCGTGAAGGTCGGCGAAATCGACGACGTGATTCTCGTCGGCGGCATGACGCGTATGCCGAAGGTGCAGGAGAAGGTGAAGGAGTTCTTCGGCAAGGATCCGCGCCGTGACGTGAACCCGGACGAAGCCGTGGCCGTGGGCGCCGCGATTCAAGGCCAGGTCTTGTCGGGCGACCGCAAGGACGTTCTGCTGCTCGACGTGACGCCTCTGTCGCTCGGCATCGAGACGCTCGGCGGCGTGATGACGAAGATGATCAACAAGAACACGACGATCCCGACGAAGCACTCGCAAGTGTATTCGACGGCCGATGACAACCAGGGCGCCGTGACGATCAAGGTGTTCCAGGGCGAGCGTGAAATGGCCGTGGGCAACAAGTTGCTCGGCGAGTTCAACCTCGAAGGCATTCCGCCCGCACCGCGCGGCACGCCGCAGATCGAAGTGACCTTCGACATCGACGCGAACGGCATTCTGCACGTCGGCGCGAAGGACAAGGCGACTGGCAAGGAAAACAAGATCACCATCAAGGCGAATTCGGGTCTGACGGACGCGGAGATCGACAAGATGGTGAAGGACGCCGAAGCCAACGCCGAGGAAGATCACAAGCTGCGCGAGTTGGCCGACGCACGCAACCAGGGCGACGCGCTGGTGCACAGCACGAAGAAGGCGCTGGGCGAGTACGGCGACAAGGTCGACGCTTCGGAAAAGGAAAAGATCGAAGCGGCGCTGAAGGACCTCGAAGACGCGCTGAAGAGCAGCGCGAGCGACAAGGCGACGATCGAAGCGAAGGTCGAAGCGCTGGCGCAAGCCTCGCAAAAGCTCGGCGAGAAGATGTACGCCGACATGCAGGCGCAGCAAGGCGCGGCTAACGCGGCTGCCGGTGCGGCGGGCGCGGGCGCTTCGGCGGATGCGGGCGCGAGCCAGCAGCACGACGATGTCGTCGACGCCGACTTCAAGGAAGTGAAGAAGGACTGATGCCGGACCGGGCGCGTGAGTGGCGACATTCACGCGCCTTTTCGGTGGTGTCACCGGGACGCGTTGGCGTCTGACGTGGAACGCGCCTGGCGAGCCTTTTCGGCTCTCCGGGCACGTTGTTTTTAGAGGCGCGTTGCATCAGGCGAGGCGCAAAAAGTTTTACGCGCGGGTGACAATCGATACCCGCAGCATCTGACAGGAACCGTCGCGCTCAAGCGCGGCGGCATCGAACCGACATGGCGAAACGGGATTACTACGACGTTCTGGGCGTCGCGAAAAACGCGAGCGACGACGAGATCAAGAAGGCGTATCGCAAGCTCGCGATGAAGTATCACCCTGACCGCAATCCGGACAACAAGAAGGCCGAAGAGAGTTTCAAGGAGGCGAAGGAAGCCTACGAAATGCTCTCCGACCAGCAGAAGCGCGCCGCGTACGACCAGTACGGCCACGCGGGCGTCGATCCGAACATGGCGGGCGCGGGCGCGCAAGGTTTCGGCGGTTTCGCCGATGCCTTCGGCGACATCTTCGGCGACATCTTCGGACAGGCGGCGGGCGCCGGCGGCGCGCGCGGCCGCAGCGGACCGCAGGTGTACCGCGGCGCTGATCTGCGCTACAGCATGGAGATCACGCTGGAGCAGGCGGCGCACGGCTACGACACGCAAATCCGCGTACCGAGCTGGGTGAACTGCAACGTGTGTCACGGCTCGGGCGCGAAGCCCGGCACGAAGCCCGAAACCTGCCCGACCTGTCACGGTCAGGGTCAGGTGCGTATGTCGCAGGGATTTTTCAGCATCCAGCAGACGTGCCCGAAGTGTCACGGGAGCGGCAGCTACATCCCCGATCCGTGCGCGAACTGCCACGGCGCGGGCAAGGTGAAGGAAACGAAGACGCTGGAAGTGAAGATCCCGGCCGGCATCGACGACGGCATGCGTATCCGCTCGGCGGGCAACGGCGAGCCGGGCATCAACGGCGGGCCGGCGGGCGACTTGTACGTGGAAATCCACATCAAGCAGCATTCGGTGTTCGAGCGCGACGGCGACGACCTGCATTGCCAGATGCCGATTCCGTTCACCACGGCGGCATTGGGCGGCGAGATCGAAGTGCCCACGCTCGCGGGCCGCGCGAGCTTCACGGTGCCCGAAGGCACGCAGTCGGGCAAGACGTTCCGGTTGCGCGGCAAGGGCATCAAGGGCTTGCGTTCCAGCATCGCCGGAGATTTGTACGTGCACGTGCAGGTCGAAACGCCGGTCAAGCTCACCGACCAGCAGCGCGATCTGCTCAAGCAGTTCGAAAAGTCGCTCGAGCAGGGCGGCGCGCGGCATAGTCCGCAAAGCAAAAGCTGGTTCGACCGGGTGAAGAGCTTTTTCGACTGATGCGACTGATGCAGTCGAGCGCGTGGTACGTCGTGCGGGCATGACGATGAAAACCGAAGAGCGCGGCGCGGTATTCGCGCTGCTCGACGATTGCGATGCGACCGCCGAAAGGCGGTCGAGTCGTTTGTACGCGGACTTCGCGCACGAACGCGTGTGCGTGGACGCGCGCGAGCTCGATGCCGTCTGCGCCGGCATCGAGCGCGATCTGCATAGCGGTCTGCACGCGCTCGTCGTCGCAGATTACGAGTTCGGGCGCAACCTCCAGTTCGGCCACATCGGACGCGGCGACGATCACGCTTTTCGCGTGCTGATGTTCCGCTCGTGCACGCGGCTGTCGCGCGACGAAGCAAGCGCCTGGCTCGCCGATGACGAAACGGCGGGCGTCGCGGGCATCGAACCGAGCGTCACGCGCGACGAATTCGACCGGGCCATCGCGACGATTCAGGAAGCGTTGAAGGCGGGCGAGTCGTATCAGATCAACTACACGTATCGGCTGAACTTCGATGTATTCGGCGCGCCGCTCGCGCTGTACCGTCGATTGCGGGAACGGCAGGCCGTGCATTACGGCGCGTTCATTGCGATGCCGGATGGCAGGTCGGTCGTGTCGTGCTCTCCGGAATTGTTCGTCGAGAAGCGTGGCGATCTGTTGCGCGCGCGGCCGATGAAAGGCACCGCGCCCCGCGACGCCGATCCCGAGTCGTTGCGCCTCGACCCGAAGAACCGCGCCGAGAACGTGATGATCGTCGACTTGTTGCGCAACGACATGTCGCGCGTGGCGGTCACGGGTTCGGTGAACGTGCCCGCGCTGTTTTCGGTCGAGCCGTATGCGTCGGTTTGGCAGATGACGTCGACCATCGAGGCGCGCGTCGTTCCCGGCACGCCGTTCGCGGACATCGTGCGCGCGCTCTTTCCGTGCGGCTCGATCACCGGCGCGCCGAAGTACCGGACGATGCAGCTCATCGACGAAATCGAGACCACGCCGCGCGGCCTCTATACCGGCGCGATCGGCTGGCTCGATGCGAGCGGCGACTTCTGCATGTCGGTGGCGATTCGCACGCTCGTCATCGATGCGGCCGCGCGGCGCGGCGTGCTCGGCATCGGCGCGGGTATCGTGCTCGATAGCGTCGCCGCCGACGAATACGAGGAATGTCTGTTGAAAGCGCGTTTTCTGACGGGCGCGGACCCGGGCCTGGAACTCTTCGAGACGACGTACGCAACGCGCGATAACGGCATTCGGCATTACGCGCGTCACGTCGCGCGGCTGAAGGGCAGTGCCGCGTATCTCGGTTTCCTGTTCGACGAAGCATCCTTGAGCGAACGAGTCGCGGAACATGTCGCGGGCTTCGAACGCGAGAAGCCGTATCGGATGCGTGTCGCGCTGGACAAGGGTGGGCGCATCGCGATCACGAGCGCGCCGCTTGCGCCGTTGGCATCGGATACGGTGGACGTCATGCTGGCACCGGACCGAGGATTCGCGCCGCAGATTTCCGCCGATCCGCTTCTCAGGCACAAGACGACGCGCCGCGCCGACTACGACCGCGCGTGGAAAACCGCCGAAGCCGAAGGCGCATTCGATATGTTGTTCGTGAACGAACGCGGAGAGTTGACTGAGGGCGGCCGTTCCAGCGTCTTCGTGAAGCTCGATGGCGAATGGTTCACGCCGCCCATCGACGCCGGCGTGCTGCCCGGCGTGATGCGCGCGGTGTTGATCGACGAACTCGGCGCGCGTGAACGCACGCTCACGCCGAATGACCTCGATCACGCGCAGGACTTGCTCATCAGCAACGCGCTGCGCGGCGCGGTCAAGGCGCGCCTCAAGCGTTAAGCCGCAATCACCACTCGGCCACGCTGCCATCCGCGTGACGCCACACCGGATTGCGCCACCGATGGCCGATCTTCGCCATCTCGCGCACCTTCTCCTCGTTCACTTCGATACCCAGGCCCGGTCCTTGAGGGATCGACACCATGCCGTCGTCGTACTTGAAGACTTCCGGGTTCTTGATGTAATCGAGCAGGTCGTTGCCCTTGTTGTAGTGAATGCCCAGGCTCTGTTCCTGGATGAACGCGTTGTAGCTCACGGCATCGATCTGCAGGCAGGTGGCGAGCGCGATCGGACCGAGCGGGCAATGCAGCGCGAGCGCGACATCGTAGGCTTCGGCCATCGTCGCGATCTTGCGGCATTCGGTGAGGCCGCCCGCATGCGATGCGTCCGGCTGAATGATATCGACGTAACCGCCCGCGAGAATGTGCTTGAAGTCCCAGCGCGAGTAGAGCCGTTCTCCGAGTGCGATCGGCGTGCTCGTCTGGTTGACGATATCGCGCAGCGCCTCGACGTTCTCCGACAGCACCGGCTCTTCGATGAACATCAGCTTGAACGGATCGAGTTCCTTCGCGAGCACTTTCGCCATCGGCTTGTGCACGCGTCCGTGAAAGTCGACGCCGATGCCCACGTTCGGCCCGACCGCCTCGCGCACCGCGCGCACGTTGTCGATCACGCCTTGCACCTTGTCGAAGGTATCGATGATCTGCAGCTCTTCCGAGCCGTTCATCTTCACCGCCTTGAACCCGCGTTCGACCACGGCGCGCGCGTTGTTCGCGACATCGCTCGGCCGGTCGCCGCCGATCCACGAATACACCTTGATCTTGTCGCGGACCTGGCCGCCGAGCAGCGCGTGCACCGGCACGCCGTGATGCTTGCCGAGAATGTCCCACAACGCCTGGTCGACGCCCGCGATCGCGCTCATGCCGATAGGACCGCCGCGGTAGAAGCCGGCTCGGTACATGACCTGCCACAAGTCTTCGATATGACGCGGGTCCTTGCCGACGAGATAGTCGGCGAGCTCGTCGACAGCGGCGGCGACGGTATGCGCGCGGCCCTCGACGACCGGCTCGCCCCAACCGGTGATGCCCTCGTCGGTTTCGATTTTGAGGAAGCACCAGCGCGGCGGAACGACGAACGTTTCGAGTTTCGTGATTTTCATTGAGCGTCTCCTGAAGGGTTTTATATAGTAGCAAAAAGCGGCTCTTTAGACATATTAATAGTATTATTCAAGCGCACGCAGCGTTGCGAATTTTCAGACAAATCGCCGATAATCCTGCTCGCAAACTGAAGGAGACCGATCATTCACCGCGATCTGCATGGCCGCGTGACACACGAACTGGGCATGGCGATTCTGCGCGGCGACTTCGCGCCCGGTTCGCCGTTACCGCGCGAGGCGGAACTGATGGAGCGCTTCGGTGTGAGCCGAACGGTGCTGCGCGAGGCGTTGCGCACGCTGACGTCGAAAGGGCTGATCGAGTCGCGTCCGAAAGTCGGCACGCGCGTGCGCGCTCAGGTTGCGTGGAATCTGCTCGACGCGGACATGCTCGACTGGTACTCGCGCGTCGCGCCGCCGCTGCAATTCGCGCTCAAGCTCCAGGAAATGCGCGAAATGATCGAGCCGTACGCCGCCGCGCTCGCCGCCGACAACCATGAGGACAGCACGCGCGAGCGTCTCACGCGCGCGCATCAGGCGATGGCGAACGCGCAAAACGTCGACGAGTGGGTGCGCGCCGATCTCGATTTCCATCTGAGCGTGCTCGCCGCGTGCAGCAACGAATTGCTGATTCCGCTCGGCGCGCTGATCGAACGCACGCTCGAAGGCCAGTTGCGCCTGAACGCGAAACGCGCCGACGTGTACAACGCGTCGCTCGCGGAACATACGGCGGTTTTCGAGGCGATCGTCGCGCGCGATCCGAACGGTGCGCGCCGCGCGATGGCGGGTTTGCTCGGCGTCACGCGCGGGCGGATCGAAGGTTAAAGCGCGTTCAGCGGAATCTTCAGGTACGTCGTGCCATTGCCCGCCGCATCCGGAAACTGCCCCGCGCGGATGTTCACCTGAATCGCAGGCAGGATGAGCGTCGGCATGCCGAGGGTGGCGTCGCGCGCTTCGCGCATCGCAACGAATTCGTCCTCGCTCTTGCCGCCTACGTGAATGTTCTTCTCACGCTGCTCGCGCACGGTGCTCTGCCATTGCGGGCCGCGCGTCTCGGGCGGATAGTCGTGGCACACGAAAAGCCGCGTGCCGGGATCGAGCGCGAGCAGGCGCTGAATCGATCGATACATCGCGCGGGCGTCGCCGCCCGGGAAATCGCAGCGCGCGGTCCCGAGGTCCGGCATGAAGAGCGTGTCGCCGACGAATACCGCATCGCCGATCCGGTACGCCATGTCGGCAGGCGTGTGGCCCGGCACGAAGAGCGCGCCCGCTTCGAGTCCGCCGATCATGAAGCGCTCGCCGTCCGCGAAGAGATGATCGAACTGAGAGCCGTCGAGCCGGAACTCCGGTTCTAGATCGAAGATTTTCTTGAACACGCCCTGCACCGCGCGTATGGATTCGCCGATGCCGATCTTCCCGCCGAGCGTGCGCTTCAGATACGGCGCCGCCGAAAGATGGTCAGCGTGCGCGTGCGTTTCCAGAATCCATTCGATGCGAAGCCGCTGTTCACGCACGAACGCGATGACCGCATCGGCGGATTTCGTCGACGTGCGCGCGGCATTCGGATCGTAGTCGAGCACCGGATCGACGATCGCGGCAGCCGAGCCCGGCGCCTCGTAGATCACATACGTCATCGTGCCGGTGTTGATGTCGAAGAAGGGCTGAACGATCGGTTGCACGTTGATTCCCCCGGTTGACGTTCGATTGTGCTCGCGTCGCCCGTTCGAGTTGGGCGCGTTCGTCGGATTATCGATAAAGTGTAGCTCTTTGCGCCGGCCCCGAAAGCGCCGGCCGTCACCTCAACGAAAGCTCGATCAAGAGGTTCGAATGCCGCACGTCCCGACTTCGCTCGCGTCGTCCTGGGGCGCGTGGGCCGTCTTCGTCAGCGTCCTCGCGACGCAACTCGGCGTGCCGGTCCCCGCCGCGCCGATGCTCATTCTCGCCGGCACGCTCGTCGCCGCGGGCAGCGTGCCGTTCTGGCAGATGCTCGTGGCGGCCGTGCTCGCCGTGCTCATCGCCGATTCCCTGTGGTTCACCGCGGGCCGTCTCTACGGCCGCAGCTTTCTCAATTCGCTCGTGCGCTTCTCGCTGTCGATCGATACGACGTTGCGCACCGCGCGCCGCTGGTTCGAGCGTTTCGGCGTGCCGCTGCTCGCGCTATCGAAGTTCGTGCCGGGGCTCGGGCTCGTCTCCGCGCCGCTGCTCGGCACGACGCAGATCGACGTGCGCGTCTTCGTGTTGTGGGACGTGATTGGCGCGACGGCGTGGGCGAGCTTCTGGATGCTCGGCGGCGCGGCGCTGCAGGATCAGATCGCGCGGCTCATCGTGCTGGTGCGTGCCAACGGCACGACGGTCATCGACGTGCTCGTCATTATCGCGATCGGCTTCGCGCTGTATCGGTGGATCCGGCGCGAGCAGTTCCGGCAATGGCTCGCGAAGTACCACATCACGCCCATGCAACTCGACGCGATGATGCACTCCGACACGCCGCCCGTCATCTACGACGCGCGCCCGGCCGACATTCGCCGTCGCGAGCCGTATCGCATCGCGGGTGCGATCGCGCTCGATCTCGATTCGCCGGATCGCGTCGATCAGTTGTATGCGGAGCACGAAGTCGTCGTGTATTGCGTGTGCCCGAACGAGGCGACGGCGAAGACCATCGCGCGGCAGTTGCGGGCGAAGGGCTTTCGAAACGTGCGGCCGTTGAAGGGCGGTCTCGATGCATGGGAGAAGCACGGCTATCCGACCGAGCCGATTCCGCCGGAGCATCTGCGCGCGCCTGCCGATCGTGACCACATCGATCACGACATGGACGACATGGTCACCATTCGCGCGACCGCGCCGGAATGATCTACCGCCGGCGCGCCGGCCGGTTCACGAGCGCGATGCCGGCGAGCACCATCGCGGCGGCGGCCATGAAGCGCGCAGTGAAGTGCTCGCCGAGCAGCAGCACGCCGAAGGTGACGCCGAAGATCGGCGTGAGGAACGAGAACACCGAAAGCCGCGACGCCATGTAGCGCGTGAGCAGCCAGAACCACGTCAGATAGCTGATGAACGCGACGACGATCGCCTGATACGCGAGACTCGCGATCGCGAGCGGCGATACCGCTTCGACATGCGTCTGCCCGATGCCCGCCGCGAGCGCGAGCAATAGCACCGCCGACACCGCGAGCTGATAGAACAGCGTCTTGCTCGCGCTTGCATGCGCCAGTGACGACGCACGCACGACGACCGTCGTCGCGGCCCAGAAGACGCCCGCCAAGATGCCGAGCGCATCGCCCGCGATGCCTTGCCACGTCGATGCGTTGTGCGGATTGCCGTGCAGGAAGCCATCGGCGAACGCGAGCGCGATGCCGCAGAACGCGAGCACGATGCCGCACCATTGCGTGCGCGAAAGCTTCTCGCCCGCGACGAACCAGTGCAGCCCTAGCGCGGTAAAACACGGCGCGGTGTACAGAAACACCGCCATGCGCGTCGCGGTCGTGAGACTCAGGCCGAAGAAGATGCAGACGAACTCGCCGCCGAACAACACGCCCGCGAGCAATCCGGCGGGCAAGGTTTCGTCGCGCTGAAAAAGCGGCACGCCGCGCGTGCGCGTCCAGATCCATACGAGGAAGGTCGCGATCAGCGAGCGAATGCCGGCTTGAAGCATCGGCGGAATCGACGCGTTCGCTTCCTTGATCGCGACTTGCTGGAATCCCCACGCGCCGCATAGCGCGATCATCACGATGATGGCGGTGGCGTCGGGGGCGCGGCGCAGGGCGAGGGAAGGCGTGCTCATCGGTGGTCGGTTACGCGTGCACTGATCTGGAGCGTCGATTGTGCCAGCGAACGGCTGCGACGAGCGAAAGGCCGGAAAGGCAGGGACGGGCCCGTGGAGATTGCGCGCCGCGACGAGCGTGCGGCGCGCGTGTTGAAGCGAATGTCAGAAACGGATCAGGAATGCTTTTCGATCAGTTCGACCTTGTAGCCGTCCGGATCTTCGACGAACGCGATCACCGTCGTGCCGCCCTTCACGGGACCGGCTTCGCGCGTGACCTTGCCGCCCGCCTGGCGGATGCGTTCGCACGCATCGGCGGCGTCGTCGACTTCGAGTGCGATATGACCATACGCCGTGCCGAGATCGTACTTTTCGGTGCCCCAGTTGTAGGTCAGTTCGAGCACGCTGTTCTCGCTTTCCGGGCCGTAGCCGACGAACGCGAGCGTGTACTTGTACTCGGTGTTTTCGCTTTGACGCAGCACGTGCATGCCGAGAATGCGCGTATAGAAATCGATGGAACGTTGCAGATCGCCGACGCGCAGCATCGTGTGGAGGAGTCGCATGGTGGGGTTCCTGTTTATGTGATTGCGAGGGGACAGGAAAGAAATTGTACCGTCGACGCTTCGTGCGCGCTGACGGCGCTCAGAGCGCCGGCAACAGGTCCGGCGGATGATGCTTGAGCGTGTGCCGCGCTTCGCGGAACTCCGGAAAGATCGATTCGACCGTTTGCCAGAAGCGCGGGCTATGGTTCATCTCACGCAGATGCGCGAGCTCGTGCGCGACGACGTAATCGATGATCGACATCGGAAAATGGATGAGGCGCCAGTTGAGGCGGATCTTGCCGTCGCTCGAACAGCTTCCCCAGCGCGTCGCCGCCGATGACAACGCATACGCGCGATACTCGACGCCGAGCTTCGCCGCGTACACCGCGAGTTGCTCGCCGAAGATGCGCTTTGCTTCGCTTTGCAGCCAGCCTTGCACGCGGTCCTTGATCTGCTGTGCGTCCGCGAGCGCGGGCATGGCGAGCGAGAGCACGCTGGTTGCATCGTCGAAGAACAGCTTGCTCGCGCTCGACGCAAGCGACACGCTGATCGTCTTGCCGAGGTAGGGAAACTGCGCGCCATCTTTCCAGTCGATGCGCGGCAGCGCGCGCTGCTCGACGCGCGTCTGCCATTCGGTGAGCTTCTTGACGATCCAGTTCTGCTTGTCGAGGATCGCGCTTTCGATATCCGCGATCGTCACCCAGCGTGGCGCGGTGATCGCAAGCCCGGTTCCGTCGATGCAAAAGCCGATCGTGCGCCGCGACGAACGCCTCAAGCGATATTCCAGCGCGCCCGCCGTGAGCACGATGCGGCGCAGGCGCACGCCATCGGGCAGCGGCGCGGCGGGAGTGGCGGGTGTGAGGATGGAAGCGGGATCGGCGCCGGGGACGTCGCCCCGCAGCGGAGCCGGTCCGTTCGCGGGCGGCGCGCCGGAGTATGCCGGCGCATGCTCGAACGGCAGATCGAGTTGCAGGGTATCGAGCGCGACGGCGGGGCGCTGTCGCGAAGGGGCTTTCTGCATCGGCTCGGCTTTGCGCTCACGGCGCAGGAATGACGAGAAGAACGAGTAGGGCACGCCGCGGCTCGAATCGAACGCCGCCGCTTCAGCGGCCCGCGCGCGCGGGGCCGGCTTCACCCGGCTGCGCGTGCGGCGCGCCGTAGGCGTGCGGATCGATGCGGCGCATTTCCGTCTCGATCCAGCTTTCGACGCGCGCGTTCACTTCCTCGGGCGTGAGGCCGTCGGTATCGATCGGCTTGCCGACCGACACCGTGACTATACCCGGATATTTGATGAAGGAATTGCGTGGCCAGACGTGACCCGCGTTGTGCGCGATCGGCACGACCGGCGCGCCGGTGGCCACCGCGAAACGCGCGCCGCCCGTCTTGTACTTGCCCTGGCTGCCCACACGCGTGCGCGTGCCTTCGGGAAACATGATGACCCACGCGCCTTCGTCCATGCGCGCGCGGCCTTGCCGCGTGACCGATGCGAACGCGTCGCGCCCTTGCTTGCGGTCGATGTGCACCATCTTCAGGAGTCCGAGCGCCCAGCCGAAGAACGGCACGTAAAGCAGTTCGCGCTTGAACACGTAGCAGAGCGGCCGTGGCATCAGCGCGGGAAACGCGAGCGTCTCCCATGCGGACTGATGCTTCGACAGCAACACGGCGGGACCATTCGGCAGGTTCTCCATGCCTTCGATCTCGTAGCGAATGCCGATCAGATGCCGCAGCACGACGATCGTCGACTTGCACCAGCCGGCGGCCATCCAGTAACGCCTGTCGGCGCGCATGAACGGAAACGCAATGAAGCACGCGATCGCGTACGGCACCGTGTACACGACGAAGTAAAGCATCAACAGCAACGAACGGATGAAGCGCATGGGGTCTCGGTGTTACAGGGCGGAGCGATCCTGATGCCGCGCGAGGAAGTCGATCGCGAACGTGCGCAAGTCCTTGTGCACGATGGTGCCCTCGGGCAGTTGCCCTTCCTTGAGCGTCTTCCCGCCCTTGCCGGTGAGCACGAGATGCACGGGAAAGCCGAGCGCCGCGCCCGCTTGCAGATCGCGCAGCGAATCGCCGACGACGGGCGTATCTTCAGGGTCGATCTCGAAGCGCTCGATGATCTGCTGCAACATGCCGGGCCGCGGCTTTCTGCATTCGCACTGATCTTCGGCCGTGTGCGGGCAGAAGAACACGGCGTCGATACGTCCGCCGACTGCCGCGACCGCGCGATTCATCTTCTGATGCATCGCGTTGAGCGCGGCCATGTCGAAGAGACCGCGCCCGATGCCCGACTGATTCGATGCGATCGCCACGCGATAGCCCGACTGGTTCAGCCGCGCGATGGCTTCGAGGCTGCCGGGAATGGCGACCCATTCATCCGGCGACTTGATGAAGGCATCCGAATCGACGTTGATGACGCCGTCGCGATCGAGGATGACCAGCTTGCGGTTCATGACCATGACAGCGGCTCTTAAGCGGCGAGCTTGGAGATGTCGGCGACGCAGTTCATCTGCTGATGCAATGCGTTGAGCAGCGCCAGACGATTGTTGCGCAGCGCGGGATCGTCCGCGTTCACCATGACGTCGTTGAAGAACGTATCGACGGATTCGCGCAACGCGGCGAGCGCCGAGAGCGCTTCCGTATAGTTGCGCGCGCCAAGCTGGCTTTGCACGCGCGGCGTCACCTGCTCGATCTGCGCGTACAAATTCTTCTCCGCCGCTTCGACGAGCAGTTCCTTGTTCACCGCCGACGGCGCGCCTTGCTCCGACTTCTTCAGGATGTTCGAGATACGCTTGTTGGCCGCCGCGAGCGCCGCGGCTTCCGGCAGCGCGGCGAATTCGCGCACGGCGTCGAGGCGCGCGACGATGTCGTCGAGGCGCGTCGGGTTCAGGCTCAGCACCGCTTCGATATCGTTCGCTTCGAAGCCGCGCTCGCGCAGCAGGCCGCGCAGGCGATCCATGAAGAACGCGTAGACCGCTTCCTGCGAATCCGCGACCTGCGGCACGTTCGCAAACTGGCGCTGCGCCGACGCGACGAGATCGCGCAGATCGACCGGCAGCTTCTTTTCGAGCAGGATGCGCAGCACGCCCAGCGCGTGACGGCGCAGCGCGAACGGGTCTTTCTCGCCGGTCGGCGCGAGCCCGATACCCCAGATGCCGACGATCGTCTCCAGCTTGTCCGCGAGCGCGACTGCGGCACCGACGCCCGTCGACGGCGTGTCATCGCCCGAGAAGCGCGGCTGATAGTGCTCCGAGCACGCGAGCGCGACTTCTTCAGGCTCGCCGTCGTGACGCGCGTAGTACGTGCCCATCGTGCCTTGCAGCTCGGGGAACTCGCCGACCATGTCGGTCAGCAGGTCCGCCTTCGCGAGACGGGCGGCGCGGCGCGTGAGCGCGGCATCGACGCCGACCATCGGCGCGATCTCGCCCGCGAGCGCTTCCAGACGCTCGACGCGTTGCAGCGCCGAGCCGAGCTTGTTGTGATAGACGACGTTCGCGAGCAGCGGCACGCGATCTTCGAGGCGCTTTTTCTTGTCCTGCGTGAAGAAGAACTTTGCGTCGGCGAGGCGCGGGCGCACGACGCGTTCGTTGCCTTCGACGATCTCGCCCGGCGTCTTCGTATCGATATTCGACACGATCAGAAAGCGCGAGCGCAGCTTGCCGTTCTGGTCGGTGAGCGCGAAGTATTTCTGGTTCGTCTGCATCGTGAGGATCAGACATTCCTGCGGCACTTGCAGGAATTCCTCGTCGAAGCGGCATTCGTACACGACCGGCCATTCGACGAGCGCGTTCACTTCGTCCAGCAGCGCTTCGGGCATCACGACGCGGTCGACGCCTGCGAACGCCTGCAACTGCGTGCGGATCGATTCGCGGCGATCGTCGAAGTTCGCGACGACGCGCCCTTTGTCGCGCAGCGTGTTCGCGTAGTCGTCGGCGTGAGCGATGGCGATGAAGCCTTCCGACATGAAACGATGACCAATGGTCGTATCGCCCGCATCGACGCCGAGCGCGCTGACCGGCACGACGTTGCGGCCGTGCATCGCGATGAGACGCTGCACCGGGCGCACGAACTGCACGCTGGTGCCGTCCGGACGCTGATACGTCATGACCTTCGGAATGGGCAGCTTGCCGAGCGTTTCGTCGAGCGCGGCTTGCAGGCCGTCGGCGAGCGTCGCGCCCGGCGCAGCGTAGCGCAGGAAGAAGGCCTCGGCCTTGCCGTCCTGCGCGCGTTCGAGTTCTGAAAGCGGAAAATCGGGAAAGCCGAGCGCGGCGAGCTTCTTCGCAAGCGGTGGCGTCGGGTTGCCTTCCTTATCGAGTGCGACCGTAACCGGCAGCACTTTCTCGCGCACCTGCTTTTCCGGCGCGACATCGCGCACATTGCGGATGAGCACGGCGAGGCGGCGGGGCGTCGCGTACTTTTCGAACGATGGCGCGCCGTCGATCAGATCGCGCGCGGCAAGACGCTCGACGATGCCGTCGGCGAAAGCAGTGCCGAGACGCGCGAGCGCTTTCGGCGGCAGTTCTTCGGTGAGCAGCTCGACGAGCAGAGAAGCGTGGTTGGATTGCGTCATTGTTCTGTCGAGCCTCGTCAAACCTGTTCGTTGTTGCTGGGTTCGCCCGGCGGCGAGCTTTCCATCTTGAGCGGCGGCGCCCATGCGGGACGCTGGGCTTCCTGCTCGTCGCTGACGAGATCCCGGTCGCCCTTCACCGGATTGCCGAGCATCGGGAAGCCGAGCGCTTCACGCGACTCGTAATAAGCCTGCGCTACCAGTCGCGACAACGCGCGAATGCGGCCGATATACGCCGCGCGCTCCGTCACGGAAATGGCGCCGCGCGCATCGAGCAGATTGAACGTGTGGCCGGCCTTCAGCACGAGCTCGTAAGCGGGCAGCGCGAGTTTCGCTTCGATCATCTTCTTCGCTTCTTCTTCGTAGCTCTTGAAGAACGTGAAGAGCAGATCGACGTTCGCGTGCTCGAAGTTGTACGTGGATTGTTCGACTTCGTTCTGGTGATAGACGTCGCCGTAACTCAACTGGCGCAACACCTTGCCGTTCGGGCCGTCTTCTTCCCACTCGGTCCAGACGAGGTCGTACACGTTCTCGACCTTCTGCAGATACATTGCGAGGCGTTCGAGTCCGTAGGTGATTTCGCCGAGCACCGGCTTGCAGTCGATGCCGCCCGCTTGCTGAAAGTAGGTGAACTGCGTGACTTCCATGCCGTTCAGCCACACTTCCCAGCCGAGGCCCCACGCGCCGAGCGTCGGGTTTTCCCAGTCGTCTTCGACGAAGCGCACGTCGTTCTGCTTCAGGTCGAAGCCGAGCGCTTCGAGCGAGCCGAGATACAGATCGAGGATGTTCTCCGGCGCGGGCTTCAGCACGACCTGATATTGGTAGTAGTGCTGCAGGCGGTTCGGGTTCTCGCCGTAGCGGCCGTCCTTCGGGCGGCGCGACGGTTGAACGTAGGCCGCGCGCCACGGCTCCGGGCCGATCGCGCGCAGGAACGTGTGGACGTGCGAGGTGCCTGCGCCGACTTCCATGTCGATCGGCTGGAGAAGCGCGCAGCCCTTCTCGTTCCAGTAGGACTGCAGCGTCAGAATGATTTGCTGGAAAGTGAGCATGATTGCCTTTTGCGGGCGAACGCGGCGCGGCCATCGTCGTGACGACGCGACTCGGAGGCTCGGCCAAAGTACTTAAACGGAGAATTTTAGCCGAACGGAAGGGCGGGTGCGGCTTTTTGGGAGAAGGTCCGCCGCGTTGCAGGGCGCGGCGGGCCTTTGTTTCAGCCGATGTTCAGCGCGTGCTAGAACGTTTCCGGTTTGGCGCGAACGCAAACCCGAACGCCAGCAAGATCAGCGACACCGCGATCATCGTCATGTTGCCGCTCGTCACATACGGCGTGTTGCCCGACGTCCCTTGCACGCGCGCTTCGAGCACGCCGGTGGTGAACGTCGGCAGCTTCGAGATGACATCGCCATTGGCCGCGATGGCCGCCGTCATCCCGGTATTGGTGGCGCGCAGCATCGGCCGGCCGGTTTCGATCGAGCGCATCCGTGCGATCTGCAAGTGCTGATCGAG
Organism: Caballeronia fortuita; assembly: GCF_001544835.2. Lineage (GTDB taxonomy): Bacteria > Pseudomonadota > Gammaproteobacteria > Burkholderiales > Burkholderiaceae > Caballeronia > Caballeronia fortuita. Next base: position 792,538 of record NZ_FCNX02000001.1, read on the forward strand.
CGCGATGGTGTTGCCGAACCACGCGAGATTCGTCGAGTTGACGAGAATGCCCGCGGGCGTTTCCTGCTCGCGGATCGTGCGCGCGATCTCCTCGCCGAAGATGTCCTCGTAGCAGATGTCGACGGCGACCGGCTGGTTGTGCACGATGAACGCCTTCTGCGCGATGGGCCCGCGCGCGAGATCGCCGAGCGGAATGCCCATCATGCGTACGAACCAGTGAAAGCCGAGCGGCACGAATTCGCCGAAGGGCACGAGATGATGCTTGTCGTAGCGATACACGCCGTTCACGTGCGGCGTGACGCCGAAGAGGCTGTTGGTGAAATCGGTCGCGCGGCCGTCGGGAAGAATCGAGACGCCGATTGCGCCGAAGAGAATCGACGAGTTCGTGTCGTCGGAGAAATTGCGGATCGCGACGGCGAAGTCTTGCGGAATCTGCACCGACAACACCGGCAGCGCGGTCTCCGGCGTGACGATGAGATCGGCCGGCTTGCCGGTGATGAGCCGCTTGTAGAGCGCGAGCGATTCGTCGACGCCCGACTGCTCGAACTTCATCTCCTGCTTCACGTTGCCTTGCAGCAGGCGCACGTCGAGCGGGGCATTCGCGGGCGTCGTCCATTGCACGAGCGACAGCAGCATCCCCGCGACGACGAGCGCAATGGCGGCGATGCCCGGCGCGAACGCGAGCCGCCGCGTCGTGCGAAAGTGATGAACGGCCTGCACGATCAGCGCGGCGACGAGCGCGAGCACCCAGCCGACACCGTACACGCCGACGAGCGCGCCGAAGCCCTTGAGCGGCCCGTCGACTTGCGCGTAGCCGCTCGCGAGCCACGGGAAGCCCGTGAAGACGAGGCCGCGCAGCCATTCGCCGAGCGCCCACGCGCTTGCGAATGCGAACGTGCCGTGCCACGTCGGCGTAAAGCGCGGCGACGTATCGATGTCGCGTGCGGTGGCGGCGTCTTCATCGCCGAACCGCGCGCGCCCCGCGACGAACGACCATACGACGCTCGACAACGCCGGATAAATTGCCAGATACAGCGAGAACAGCGCGACGGCGGCGGCGGCGAGCGGCGCGGCCATGCCGCCGTAGACATGCATGCTGATGTAGAGCCACCACACGCCCGTCACGAAGTTGCCGAAGCCGAATGCCCAGCCGGTCGCGGCGGCGCTTTTCCAGCCGTTCGTGCGCGAGAGCCACGCGAAGAACGACGCGAAGATGACGAGCTCGATCCAGCCGCCGTGCGGCGTCGGCGCGAACGAAAGCGTGTTGAGCGCGCCGAGCACGGCGGCGGCGAGGTAATGCCAGAAGGGCAAGGCGCGCGGCGAGTCCGATACCGCGGACGCGTCACGTTGACGAAAGAGCGAGCGAAACGATGAATCGGCCATTGATGACGGTCGGGATGAAACGGGGAGGCGTGCGCAACGAATGAGGGCGGGCGCCGTTCAGTCGCGGCGCCCGCGATGCGCTTAGTCGCGCAATTCGTCTTCGTCGTCGCCGGCGTGATGATGTTGCTGCGCGAGATTCGGCACGCGCCGCACGAGCAGCACGTGAATCTGGCGGGCGTCGCCGCGCAGGATCTCGAACGCGAAATCGTCGATCCGCACCTTTTCGCCGCGATGCGGCACGCGCCCGAAGCGATGCGTGACGAGGCCGCCGATGGTATCGACTTCGTCGTCGGAGAAATCGGTGCCGAATTCCTCGTTGAACTGTTCGATGCCGGTCAGCGCGCGCACGCGGTACTTGCCGTCGGGCGTCGCGATGATGTTGCCGGCTTCTTCGTCGAAATCGTATTCGTCCTCGATGTCGCCGACGATCTGTTCCAGCACGTCTTCGATGGTGATGAGGCCCGCGACGCCGCCGTATTCGTCGACGACGATCGCGATGTGATTGCGGTTCACGCGAAAGTCGTGCAGCAGCACGTTCAGGCGCTTCGATTCGGGGATGAACACGGCGGGGCGCAGCATGCCGCGCACGTCGAATTCTTCCTCGGCGTAATAGCGCAGCAGGTCCTTCGCGAGCAGCACGCCGATGATGTTATCGCGATTGCCTTCGTACACCGGATAGCGCGAGTGTGCTTTTTCGAGTACGAAGGGGATGAATTCGGCGGGCGTTTCCGCGATGTTGATGGCGTCCATCTGGGCGCGCGGCACCATGATGTCGCGCGCGCAGAGATCGGACACCTGGAAGACGCCTTCGATCATCGAGAGCGAATCGGCGTCGAGCAGGTTGCGCTCGTGCGCGTCCTGGAGCACTTCGAGAAGTTCGTCGCGCGATTCGGGCTCGTGCGAGATGAAATCGGTCAAGCGTTCGAGAAGCGAGCGCTTTTCCTGCGGTTTGTCGGTATGGCGTCGACTGGGATAAGGTTCGTTCATAGCGGAGCGCCCGGGAGTTCCCGGGCGCGGGTTAGCGGAAAGTTAAGCATACACCAAGGAAAAAGGCGGGCTGCGTGGTGGCGCGCATGTCAAATCCCATGCTAGCCGATAAATGTGCGAGAAGTATGTCCGGCCTCAGGCATTAGCCAACCGGACGACGCCAAAGCGGGATCGCCCGCCCTACCGATCGCTCTGCGCCTGACAACGCTTCAACAGCGCTTCCAATGCACGATCCGGCATCCCGCTTTCGCGCAACGCCTCGACCGTGCGGCTGACGTAATCCAGCGTCGTCCCGTATCGGCCGCTCGCGCAGCCGAGCACCGTGCGCACGACGGGATCGGCGAGCTTGCCGGTGTAGGACGTCGCATCGCGCCGCATGACGAACGCGAGCGCATCGACGCGCCGTCCGTCCGCGAGCGTGCAGGGCAGCCACGCGGGGCGGTATGAGCCCATCGCCATTTCGCGGCGCCACAGCACATCCAGATGCTCGACGGCGCCCGCGCCATCGAGACGAAACGCCATGCCGGTGCACGAGCCGCCGCGATCGAGCGCCAGGACGAGGCCCGGCTGCTCCGGTGTGCCGCGATTCACACGCGACCACAGATAGAGCCCGCGATGATAGCCATGCACCTTGCCGCGCACCGCTTCGACCGTCGGCAGGCCGGGGTTCCAGATCAGCGAGCCGTAGCCGAAGAGCCACACGTCCGAGCGGCCGTCCCAATGCGCGAACGCCGCCTCGCGCGATGCGGCGAGCTCCGCGTCCGTCCACAACGCGGATTCGCCGAGCGCGGGCGGATAGCCGGCGCAGGGCGCTGCGGCATCGTCGGAAAGTGGAGCGGGTTGCGTGGGATCGGGCAGCTTGTCGTTCACGGCGCGTTCAGGACAACGTGGACATCGAAGACATCGGACTGGCGTCAGGTCGAAGGCACGTAAGGATCGGGGAATCCCAGAGACTGCATGATATCCGTCTCGATCGATTCCATCTCTTGCGCTTCGCTTTCGACTTCGTGATCGTAGCCCTGCGCATGGAGCGTGCCGTGAACGATCAGATGCGCGTAGTGCGCGGCGAGCGGCTTGCCCTGTTCCGCCGCCTCGCGCTCGACGACCGGGCAGCACAGAATGAGATCGCCCGCGACCGGATCGTCCTCCGATTCGGCGTACGCGAACGTGAGCACGTTCGTCGCGTAATCCTTCTGCCGATACGTCCGGTTGAGCATCCGGCCTTCGTCCTCGTCGACGAAGCGCACGGTCAGCTCGGCATCCGCGAACAGCGACGCCTTGATCCAGCGCGCGACCGTCGCGCGCGGCAGGATCGCCTTGTGCGACGGATACGCCTTGGCCGCCGGAAACTGCAAGGTGAGCGTGAGGCGCGGCATTATTCGGGCTTCTGCGCTTGCTGCTGGGCGGCGCGCGCGGCCTCGGCGAGCGCCGCATCTTTTTGCGACTGCGCGTCGTACGCCTCGACGATGCGCGCGACGAGCGGATGCCGCACCACGTCCGCCGACGTGAAATGCGTGATCGCGATGCCGCGCACTTCCGACAGCACATGCTGCGCCTCGATCAGCCCGCTCTTGTGGCCGCGCGGCAAGTCGACCTGCGTCGTATCGCCGGTGACGACCGCCTTCGAACCGAAGCCGATACGCGTCAGGAACATCTTCATCTGCTCGGGCGTGGTGTTCTGCGCCTCGTCGAGAATGATGAACGCGTGATTCAGCGTGCGCCCGCGCATGTACGCGAGCGGCGCGATCTCGATCATCTGGCGCTCGAACATCTTCGCGGTCTTGTCGAAGCCGAGCAGATCGTAGAGCGCGTCGTAAAGCGGCCGCAGATACGGATCGACCTTTTGCGCGAGATCGCCCGGCAGAAAGCCGAGCCGCTCGCCCGCTTCCACAGCGGGGCGCGTCAGCACGATGCGCTTGACCTGATCGCGTTCGAGCGCATCGACCGCGCACGCGACCGCAAGATAGGTCTTGCCCGTGCCCGCCGGCCCGATGCCGAAGGTCACGTCGTGCGCGATGATCTGCTTCAGATACTCGCGCTGCGCCGGCGTGCGGCCGCGCAAGTCCGCGCGGCGCGTGTAGAGCTTCGGGCCGTGGTCTTCGTCGTCGCCGAGATCGATCGTCGCGCTCGGTTCGTCGAACGGATGGTCCGGATCGCCGCGAAAGCGCGGATCGACTTCGGCTTCTTCGCCGTTGGCCTCGCGCGCTTCCTTCGCACGGCGCGTCGCGTGACGCGCCTCGACGAGCGCGAGTTGAATGTCGTCGACGGAAATCGGATCGCGCGCGCGGTTGTAGAAGTTTTCGAGCGCCGCGAGCGCGACCTTGGCGCCGCGTCCGCGAATCGCGATTTTGTGACCGCGCCGCGACAGCGTCACATCGAGCGCCTGCTCGATCTGCCGCAGATTTTCGTCGAGCGGGCCGCAGAGGTTGGCGAGCCGCGCGTTGTCGTCGCGCGGTGCGGTGAATTCCAGATGCTGCGTAGGAGCGTTCTTCAAAGTGAACTTGAGTTCCTGTCTTTAGTGCGCAAGCTCTGGCGCCATGACCAGTTCGCCGCGCAACGAGTGCGGATACGCGTGCACGATCTTCACGTCGATCATCTGGCCGATGAGCCGCGCGTGCGATTCAGCCGGCGCCGGGAAGTTGACGACGCGGTTGTTCTGCGTGCGTCCCGCCAGTTCGTTCGGGTCCTTGCGCGCCGGGCGTTCGACCAGAATACGCTCGGTCTTGCCGACCATCGACGCGCTGATGCGCTGCACGTTTTCCTCGATCGTCGCCTGGAGATGTTGCAGACGCTTCAGCTTCACTTCGCGCGGCGTGTCGTCGTGCAGGTTCGCGGCGGGCGTGCCGGGACGCGGGCTGTAGATGAACGAGAAGCTCGTGTCGTAGCTCATCTCGTCGACGAGCGCCATCATCTTGCTGAAATCGTCCTCCGTCTCGCCGGGAAAGCCGACGATGAAGTCCGTCGACAGCGACAGGTCCGGGCGGATCGCGCGCAGCTTGCGGATCACCGACTTGTATTCGAGCACGGTGTAGCCGCGCTTCATCGCCATCAAAATGCGGTCCGAGCCGTGCTGCACCGGCAAATGCAGATGCGAGACGAGCTTCGGCACCTTTGCGTAGGTGTCGATGAGACGCTGCGTGAACTCCTTCGGATGCGAAGTCGTATAGCGAATGCGTTCGATGCCCGGCACGTCCGCGACATACTCGATGAGCGTCGCGAAGTCCGCGATCTCGCTCGAACCCGAAGTCAGCGCGCCGCGATAGGCGTTAACGTTCTGCCCGAGCAGCGTGACTTCGCGCACGCCCTGATCGGCGAGGCCGGCGATTTCGGTGAGCACGTCGTCGAGCGGGCGCGAGACTTCCTCGCCGCGCGTGTACGGCACGACGCAATAGCTGCAATATTTCGAGCAGCCTTCCATGATCGACACGAACGCGCTCGGGCCATCGACGCGCGCGGGCGGCAGATGATCGAACTTCTCGATTTCCGGGAACGTGATGTCCACCTGCGCGCGGCCGGTGGCGCGGCGCTGATCGATCATGGCGGGCAGGCGATGCAGCGTCTGCGGGCCGAACACGAGATCGACATACGGCGCGCGCGCGACGATCGACGCGCCTTCCTGACTCGCGACGCAACCGCCTACGCCGATCAGCAGATCAGGATTCGCTTCCTTCAGCTCGCGCACGCGGCCGAGATCGGAGAAGACTTTCTCCTGAGCCTTCTCGCGCACCGAACACGTATTGAACAGGATGACGTCCGCGTCTTCGGGCGTGTCCGTCTTGACGAGTCCTTCCGCCGCGCCGAGCACGTCGACCATCTTGTCGGAGTCGTACTCGTTCATCTGGCAGCCGAAGGTCTTTACGTAAACTTTCTTGGTCATGAATCGTCGCCGGTCTCAGTGGTTAACCTGGGGGCGCTATAGAGAGATTGATAGGGGTTTCGCGGACTTCTACACTGATCTGCCCGCTTCTTGCTGCAATTTAGCCCGATATTATAGCTCCGGCGGCCATTTCTGACGCCGCCGCGCGCCGGTCCGGCGGATACGCCAGATCGCCGAGCAACTCCGCCGTCGTTTGCTCGAAACGCTCGACCAGGAAATCCAGCAGCGCCCGCACGCGCGGCGCCATGTAGCGGTTCGCGTGGAAAAGCGCGTGCACGGCAGCCTCGTGCGTGCACCAGTCGGGCAGGACCATGCGCAGCGTGCCGGCGTGGATATCGGCGGCGATATCCCAGATCGATTTATGCGCGATGCCGTGGCCCGCGAGCGCCCATTCGCGCAGCAGCGCGCCGTCGTTGGTTTCCCAGGCGTCGGCCAGCGGGATCGTGTACGCGTGGCGCTCGTCGCCGCGCACGAATTCGAGCTCGTTGAGCGGCCCGTTCGCCGTGACCACGACGACGAAATCGTGCCCGGCCAGTTCGGCGGGCGATTGGGGCACGCCTTTGCGCGCCAGATAGCCGGGCGACGCGCACAGCACGCGCCGGTTCGGCGCGAGCGCGCGGGCGGCGAGCCCGCTGTCGGGCGGCGCGCCAAAGCGGATCGCGAGATCGATGTCCTCCAGCAGGAGATTCGACACCGAATCCGATAACGACAGCGCGAACCGCACGTCGGGATGCAGCGCGCTGAACTCGTCGAGCCAGCCGCGCAGCATCGCGCGCCCGAAATTCGATGTCGCAGAGATACGCACCTTGCCGCGCACGACGTTCTGGCCTGCCTGCAGCGCGGCCTCGGCGTCGTCGATGGCCTGGAGCGCGATCCGGCAATGCTGCAAATACATGCGGCCTTCGTCGGTGACGCGCAACTGGCGCGTCGTGCGCTCGAAAAGCCGCGTGTGCAGCACCTTTTCCAGCTTGATGAGCCGCGCGCTCGCCGCCGCCGGCGATAGACCGAGCTTGCGCCCTGCCGCCGACAGGCTTCCCGCCGCCGCTGCTTCCACGAAAAGCCGCATGTCGCCGAGCCGGTCCATCGTCATTTTCAAACTCGATTTGATAATGATTCAAAGCTTAGCCCAATTCTCAAAACGCTGCCTCGCCTGCAGAATGCGCTACGTGTTAACCCTTGCGTCATCTCATCATGCCCCTTCCACTTCTTGCGCTCGCGATCAGCGCCTTCGCCATCGGCACGACGGAATTCGTCATCATGGGCTTGCTGCCCAACGTCGCCCGCGATCTTTCCGTGTCGATTCCATCAGCGGGCCTGCTCGTCACGGGCTACGCGCTCGGCGTCGCGGTCGGCGCGCCGCTGCTCGCCGTGCTGACGAGCAAGCTACCGCGCAAGTTCGCGCTGCAATTGCTGATGCTCGTGTTTATCGTCGGTAACGTGCTGTGTGCGGTTGCGCCGGGCTACGGTTTGCTGATGGTCGCGCGTGTCGTGACGTCGTTCGCGCACGGCTCGTTCTTCGGCATCGGCGCGGTCGTGGCTGCGTCGCTCGTGCCGGCGGACAAGCGCGCGAGCGCCATCGCGCTGATGTTCACCGGGCTCACGCTCGCGAACGTGCTGGGCGTGCCGTTCGGGACGTTCATCGGGCAGGAACTCGGCTGGCGCGCGACGTTCTGGATCGTCGCCGGTCTGGGCGTGCTCTCCGCGCTCGGCGTGACGGCGCTCGTGCCGAATCGTCACGATATTGCGCCGACGCGCCTCGGTCAGGAAGTGCGCGTGCTGCGCGACGGCCAGGTCTGGCTCGCGCTCATGATGACGGTGCTCGGGTTCGGCGGCGTGTTCGTGGTGTTCACGTACATCGCGCCGATACTCGAACAGGTCGGCGGATTCTCGCCGCGCGCCGTCACGCTGATTCTGGTGCTGTTCGGTATCGGGCTGACGATCGGCAATACGATCGGCGGCAAGCTCGCGGATCGCGCGCTGATGCCTTCGCTGATGGGCATTCTGTTCGCGCTCGCCATCGTGATGGCGGTGTTCGCGAAGACGAGTCACAGCCAGATCGGCGCGATCCTGACGATTTTCGTGTGGGGCATCGCGGCGTTCGCGACCGTGCCGCCGTTGCAGACGCGCGTCGTCGAGAAGGCGAAGGACGCGCCGAATCTCGCCTCGACGCTCAATATCGGCGCGTTCAACGTAGGCAATGCGGGCGGCGCGTGGCTCGGCGGCGCGGTGCTGACGCATGGCCACGGTCTCGACGCGCTGCCATGGGCCGCCGCGGCCGTCGCGCTCGCGGCACTCGCGGTGACGTGGTTCGCCGCGCGCCTGGACGCGCCGCGCGTTACATCCGAAGTAAAAGCAGCCGACGCTTGCTGAAAGCTTATGATGTTGGCTCAACGTAATTCGAGCCAACATGATCGATCATCTCATCTGCGATTGCGACGGCGTGCTCGTCGATAGCGAAGTCATCGCGGATCGCGTGATGCTGGACGTGCTCACAGAGACGTTTCCCGGCATTGACTTCAAACTGGCAGTCAAGACGGCTTTCGGGCAGCAGACCTCGCGCTTCCTGACCCATCTGGAAACGAAGTTCGGCATCAAGATGCCGCCGGATTTCGTCGATACGATCGAAGCGCGCGTGTCGGTGGAGCTCGCGCGCTCGGTTGGTCCGATCGCCGGCGTGCGCGGCGCGCTCGAGGGCTGCGGCCTGCCGGTCGCGGTGGTGTCGAACAGCCGCATGGAGCGCGTGCGCGCGTCGGTGCGGCGCGCGGGGCTGTCCGAGATAGTCGGCGCGCGCGTGTTCAGCGCGCAGCAGGTCGAGCGGCCGAAGCCTTATCCCGATGTCTACCTGCTCGCGGCGCGCACGCTCGATGTCGCGCCGGAGCGCTGTCTCGTCGTCGAGGACAGCGTCGCCGGACTGACGGCGGCGCGCGCGGCGGGCATGAAGACCATCGCGTTCGTCGGCGCGAGCCATATTCCTTCCGGCTACGCGCAGGTGCTGCGCGAAACCGGCATCACGCGAATCATGGAGCACATGGACGAACTGCCCGCGCTCGTCGCGGCGGGCGTGCGCGGGGATTTCGGCGACGTGCTGTCCTGATTCCCGCGCTGATCCTCACGCCGCTTCTTCGACCGATTCACGCGCGGCCGCCAGCGCCGCGCGGAATTCGACGAGCTCCGCGATCGTCAGCATCGGCAAACCGTGTTCCTTCGCGAATTGCTCGACCTGTGCGCCGCGCGTCATCGTGCCGTCGGCGTTCATCAGCTCGCACAGCACGCCGGCGGCCTTGAGGCCGGCGAGAATCGCCAGATCCACCGTGCCTTCGGTATGGCCGCGCCGCGCGAGCACGCCGCCAGGCATCGCGCGCAGCGGGAAAACGTGGCCGGGGCGCACGATATCGGCCGGCCTTGCATCGTCGGCGATGGCCGCGCGGATCGTCGTCACGCGATCGGCCGCCGACACGCCGGTCGTCACTCCTTCGCGCGCTTCGATCGACACCGTGAACGCCGTGCCGTAGCGGCTGCCATTGGCCGCGGCCATCGGCGGAAGTTCGAGCGCGCGCACCTTGTCGTCGGGCAGGCACAGGCACACGATGCCGCTGCATTCGCGGATCAGAAGCGCCATCGTGGCGTCGGTGAGTTTTTCGGCAGCGACGATCAGATCGGCTTCGTTCTCGCGATCGTCGTCGTCCTGAAGCACCACCGGACGGCCTGCGCGCATGGCGTCGAGCGCGGCGGCGATGCGCGGCGGAACGTCGAACGAAGCGAGTTGGGGAAGATCGGAAAAGGCGTCATCGGCGATGACGGCGGGTGCGGCGAACGACAGGCTGGCAGCTTGGATATGGGACATGTGAAACGCTCTCGCGGGAAATGTAGGCGAAAAACGTTTCAGGGCATTGCAAACAGACAGAACGGCACCCCGCGGCGACGCACCAGAAGGCGCGGCGTCGTCCGGTTCGGCGCGATGCGCAACTCGCCAAGGGGAACGGACATGACCATCTGCACATCTTCTCTCATCCGGACTATGACCGTCGGCTCTGGCGTCTCACCAGATCTGCTGACCCCGCGCGGGATTCTCGCGCGGGCGCTCGCGGGCTCGTGGTCCGGCCGCGAAGCCTCGCCACATACCGCCGGTGGGGAATTACACCCCGCCCTGAAGACGTACTGAATGCTTCGGGTCGCATGACCCGACAGCTTTTTCAGGATACCGTACGCCACGGTTTTTTGCATCGCCGCATGGTGATGCGTACTCGAAAGCGACAAACGCGCCTAGCTATTCGCCCATGCCTTCGCCGCATGGACCGCGCGTTGCCATCCGGAGAGACACGCGTCGATGGTCTGCTTCGGCATCGACGGCGTGAATCGCCGCTCCAGCTGCCATTGCGCCTTGAGTTCGTCGATGTCCTTCCAGTAGCCGACCGCGAGCCCCGCCAGATAAGCCGCGCCGAGCGCCGTGGTTTCCGCGATGCGCGGGCGCGCGACATCGACGCCAAGGATGTCGGCCTGAAACTGCATCAGCAGATCGTTCGCGCAGGCGCCGCCATCGACGCGCAATTCGCCGATACGCATGCCCGAGTCCGCTTCCATCGCCTTGAGGACGTCGAGCGATTGATAGGCGATCGAATCGAGCGCCGCCCGCGCGATATGCCCCGACGTGGTCCCGCGCGTGACGCCGAACAGCGTGCCGCGCGCGCGGGCGTTCCAGTGCGGCGCGCCAAGACCGGCGAATGCCGGCACGAAATAGACGCCGTCGCTGTGCGGCACGCCGCGCGCGAGCGTTTCGACCTCGCTCGCGCGCCGGATGATGCCGAGGCCGTCGCGCAGCCATTGCACGACCGCGCCCGCGATGAAGATGCTGCCTTCGAGCGCGTAGTCGACCCGGTCGCCGATCTGCCACGCGATCGTCGTGACGAGGTTGTTGCGCGATTCGATCGGCTTGCTGCCCGTATTCATGACGAGAAAACAGCCGGTGCCGTAGGTGTTCTTCACCATGCCCGACTCGGTGCACATCTGCCCGAAAAGCGCCGCGTGCTGATCGCCGGCAAGCGAGGCGAGGGGTACGCCGGCGGCGAACACGGCGCCTTGCGTGGTGCCGTACACCTCCGACGACGAGCGCACTTCGGGCAGCATGTTGCGGGGAACGTCGAGCGCGTCGAGCAGCTCGTCGTCCCAGCGCCGTTCATGAACGTTGAAGAGCATCGTGCGCGACGCGTTCGTGATGTCCGTGACGTGCATGCCGTGCCGCGTGAAATTCCACATGAGCCAGCTATCCACCGTGCCGAACGCGAGCCGCCCTTGCTTCGCCTTGTCGCGCGCGCCTTCGACGTTGTCGAGAATCCAGCGGATCTTCGTCGCGGAGAAGTAGGCGTCGATGGGAAGACCGGTCTTTGAGCGGACCATCGATTCCAGGCCGCGCGACTTGAGTTCATCGCAGAAGGGGGCGGTGCGGCGATCCTGCCAGACGATCGCGTTATAGACGGGCCGGCCGGTCTCGCGGTCCCAGACGATCGTGGTTTCGCGCTGATTCGTGACGCCGATCGCCGCGATGGATGCCGCGCTCGCGCCGGCGCGCGTGACGGCTTCCGCTGCAACGCCGGCCTGCGTCGACCAGATTTCCTGCGGATCGTGCTCGACCCAGCCCGCTTCGGGATAGATCTGCTGGAACTCCTTCTGCGCCATCGACACGATATTGCCGCTCCTGTCGAACAGCATGGCGCGCGAGCTGGTCGTGCCCTGGTCGAGCGCGAGAACGTACTGATCCTGCATGGTCTTCTCCGGTTCGGGCGGACGCCGGCGCTTCGGTGCGCGACAAGCGTGATCCGTTTGCGCAATCTAGCGGAGGCAGGCGGCGCGGACAACCTGGCCGAATGGCATAAGCCGCGCGCCATAATTCGCTCGACCGTCTATTTGGCTTATGCCAATCGGCCGAGTGGCGCGGCCCTTGCGTTCGTTCGATACTGGCGGCACGAAATCGATCGAAGGGTGAGTGCGATGCGAATGCTGTTGGTTTATGGTGCGCTGGGCGCGGCGTTGCTGGCGGGGTGCGTAGGCACGCCAAGTCTGGACGGAACGCTAGGTGCGCCGTCGTTCGATGCGCTGCAAGGTATGTGCGGAGCATCGCCAGTCGATTACGGCGCGGACGCGCAATCGGTCTACTCGGCTTTCTACGACGCTTACGTCGCCGAGCGGCGAGGCGGGCTGTCGCGGGAACGTTTCTGCGCGTTCCAGACATCGATTGCGGAGCAGTATCGCGCGTATCGGGCCAATCCCGGCCCCGAGGCGCGAAGCGCGTGGGCGAACTTCTTCCTGGATCAGCGCGCGCGGGCGCTGAGCTGGCGCGCGGCAGTCGACCCGACACTGCGTGCGGGCTGACGCTTCTTGACGGTAAACAAAGGAGAGGCGAATCGGACGCGGCTGCAGGCCGCGCCCCTGAGTCCTGCTGCGCGCGCTACGAGTAACGCTTGATAGCCTTGACGGTGGAATCGCCGGTGGCGGTGAGGCGCCATTGCTGGCGTCCGGACGCCAGATTTTCGAGTTGGACGAGTTGACGTTCGAGCAGAGCGTCGAGCTCTTCGCGTTCCATGTCGACCTGATTGGGCGCTTCCTGAACCAGTAGCAGCGTGGCAAATTCGTGCGGACTCAGCATTGTGTTCTCCATGACGACCGAACGGCATAAGCAGCCGGCTTTGTAAGCCGGATCTTTTTGCTTCGAAACGTTGTACGGGGAAACTCAAAAACCGCCGGGCAATCGCTTTGATTGTGTGCTGCGGATGCCGGGAATTGGGATTGTAGGCAAGCGTCTGACAAGTGCCAAATGCGCAACGAAAATTTTGGCTTTGACTTTTAGGCGGTGTGGAGGCGGTCCTTTGCGCGCGCAGATTCGTAGAAAATACCTGAGGTTCGTGCGGCGTCGCACACAAATATGGGACTACCTCGCAGACGCCTATTTATGTGTCGTGCTCATCAATTCATACAATAAATGAATTTGTTTTCGATTAAGCGGACAATGCAATATCGCTCTTTTGCCCGTTCAGCCCACAAAATCGTTCGGGACGCTCTGCCCGCCGGTACTTCGGACTTCATTCAATGACTCGCTTCAACTGGCAAAACCCCTATCCCACGCCGCGCCTGCCGGTGTTCGCCCGCAACATCGTTTCGACGTCTCATCCGCTCGCCGCCCAAGCCGGCTTGCGCATGCTGTGGAAGGGCGGCAATGCCGTCGATGCGGCCATTGCGGCGGCGGCGGCCATTACCGTCGTCGAGCCGGTGTCGTGCGGACTCGGCGGCGACGCCTTCGCGCTCGTGTGGGACGGCAAGAAGCTGCACGGTCTGAATGCATCGGGCGTGTCGCCGGCGGCGTGGAACGTCGACTATTTCCGGCGCAAATACGGCGAGGAGAACGGTCTCGCGCGTCAACCCAAGCGCGGTTGGGACGCGGTGACGGTGCCGGGCGTCATTGCCGGCTGGGAGGCGCTGCACGCGAAGTTCGGTTCGCTGCCGTTCGCCGATCTGATGGAACCCGCCATTGAGATCGCCGAGCGCGGTCACGCGGTGGCGAGCATCGTCGCGTACAAATGGGCGGCTGCGGTGCCGGAACTCAAGGACATGCCAGGTTTTGCGGATGTATTCATGCCGCGCGGACGCGCCCCGGAAGTGAGCGAGCTCGTGCGCTTTCCTGGCCACGCCAAGACGCTGCGCATGCTCGCGCAGCACGGCCCGCGCGCGTTCTACGAAGGCGAAACCGCAGAGCGTATCGCCGCGTTCGCGCGCGAGGGCGGTGCGGCACTGACCATGAACGATCTGCGCAACTACCGGGCGGACTGGGTCGAGCCAATCAGCAAGGACTATCGCGGCTACACGATGCACGAGATTCCGCCGAACGGACAGGGCATTGCCGCGCTGATCGCGCTCGGCATTCTCGACAAGTTCGATGTCAGCGCGCTGACCGTCGATCGCATCGAGTCGCAGCATCTGCAGATCGAGGCGATGAAGCTCGCTTTCGCCGATGTCTATCGCTATGTCGCCGATCCGCGCTCGATGGAAGTGACGCCCGAGCAGATGCTCGACGACGCTTATCTGACCGAGCGCGCGAAGCTCATCGATCCGAAGAAGGCGACGCAGTTCGACTTTGGCATGCCGAAGGCGGGCGGCACGATCTACATGTCGGTGGCGGACGAGCGCGGCATGATGGTGAGCTTCATCCAGTCGAACTACATGGGCTTTGGCTCGGGCGTGGTCGTGCCGGACACGGGCATTTCGCTGCAAAACCGTGGCTGCGGCTTCTCGATGGATCCGAAGTCCGCGAACGTGGTGGAAGGCGGCAAGCGTCCATTCCATACGATCATTCCGGCGTTCCTCACGCAGGAAGTCGACGGCACGCGCCAAGCCGTGATGAGCTTCGGCGTAATGGGCGGCGACATGCAGCCGCAAGGTCATCTGCAATCCATCGTGCGCATGCTCGACTACGGCCAGCAACCGCAGGCCGCGTGCGACGCGCCGCGCTGGAAGGTCAACCGTGACTTCACGATCGACATCGAAGCCACGCTCGATCCCGACACCGCGCGCGCGCTCGAGGGCCTCGGCCACACGATCAAGTCCGTGGACGATCCCTACATGGACTTCGGCTCGGGCCAGTACATCTGGAAGCTCGATCGCAACGATCCCGAACGCGGTTATGTTGCGGCGAGCGACAGCCGGCGCGACGGGCTCGCCGCCGGGTTCTAAGCCGCGCATAGGAGGCCGCCCGCCGGCAGCATCGGCAGGTCTCCGTTTCTGAACATCACACGCTTCCCATCGCCGCGATTTCGCAGGCGAGCGGGGTGCGTTCGCCCGCGCGCCGTCGCATCGGGCGGACATCACGACATGCAGGCGAAGGAGAAGCCATGAACGAACCGGTGTATCAAGACGCTGCGCCGACCCATGTGAAAGCGCCCGCGCCAGCGGCGGCGCCGTCGAAGGCGATGATCCGCCGCATCGTTTTCTCGTCATCGATCGGCAACGCGCTCGAGTGGTTCGATTTTCTCGTCTACGGTTATTTCGCGACGGTCATCGCGAAGGCGTTCTTCCCGTCGAACGACGAATGGCTCTCGACGATGCTCGCCATCGGCACGTTCGGCATCTCGTTTCTGATGCGCCCGCTCGGCGCGATCGTGCTCGGCATGTACGGCGACCGCAAAGGGCGCAAGGCCGCACTCACGCTCGCCATTTTGCTGATGATGGTCGGCACGCTCACGATGGCGGTGATGCCTTCGTATCAGCACATCGGCATCGCGGCGCCGCTGCTGATTCTCCTTGCGCGCCTCGTTCAGGGTTTCGCGGTCGGCGGCGAGTTCGGCAGCGCGACTGCGTTCATGGTCGAGCACAGTGCAGCGCGTCGCGGCTATTACGCAAGTTGGCAGTTCGCAAGCCAGGGGCTTGCCGCGATCATGGCCGCCGCGTTCGGTTCGGTTCTGAGCGCGTGGCTGCCGCAGCCGCAACTCGAAAGCTGGGCTGGCGCATACCGTTCGTCTTCGGTCTGCTCGTTGGGCCGGTTGGCTACTACATCCGCTCGCATCTGGGCGAAACGCCGGAATTCCTCGCGACACGTGCCGTCGCGAAGGCGAGCGCGTCCGCCGTCTCCTTCTCGAATCAATGGCTGAATCTCCTGCTTGCGGTGGGGATCGTCGCGCAGTCGACTGTCGGCGTGTACGTCTTGCAGCTCTACATGCCGCTGTACGCCGTGAAGCAACTGCATCTGCCGGCGACGGCATCGTTCGCCGTGGTGGTGCTCAACGGCGGACTTCAGTTCATCTTTTCGCCGTTGATGGGCGCGCTCTCGGACCGAGTCGGGCGCATTCGCATCATGCTCGGCACGTCGATCTTCATGGGAGTCACGATTTATCCGATGTTTGCGTGGTTGCAGGCGCATCCGACCGTCGCGTCGCTCGTCGTCCTTCAGTCAGTCGCGGGCATTCTCAAGGCAGCGTACTCTGGCCCGATGCCCGCGCTGATGTCCGAGATCTTCCCGACGCGCGTGCGCTCGACCGGCCTTTCGATCGGCTATGCGCTCGGCGTCACACTGTTCGGCGGGTTCGCCCCGACGATCGTCGAGGGCTTCATCCACGTCACCGGCGACAAGCTCGCGCCGAGCTATTACGTGTTGCTGGCCGCGGTGCTGTCCGGCATCTCTCTCGCGATCGTCGCGTGGCGTATGAGGGCTGCGCGGCACATGGCGTAACGTTGCGCCGGCAACGAAATTCGCGCGCAATAAGCGAGGCGGCTTCGACCGCCTTCTTGCATTTCTATCTTCCAAAAAGGCGTTCCGGCACATTCCATGCTGCATTGCACCGCCGCCTGCTTGCATCGACTCGTAAGAATTTGACGCGCACGGAACCGCCGCCTCGCGCGCGAGTCTGTCCCTAAGTCTGCAAACTCGTTGCAGGGCGGCTAAGATGGAAAAATCAAGCCGCTGATAATTGAAAGTCGAGGACGCCGGATTGAACCTCACGGCGTCGCCTGAACCTCGGCCATTTCTCGTTGGCCGTTGGCGCGTTCAGTCCAGCCCGGGAGCGCGATATATGCATACAGACAATACACATGTGATGCCTTGGCGCATCGAAGACATCGACCTTTCGCGGATCGATGTCCAGAAGGCCGCATCCAACGAGCATCTTCTCTTGTTGTTGTGCGCCTGCTCGTTCATCGAGAGCGGCACGGATCTCTATACGAGCAATCTCAGCAAGTATTTTCACGACGATCCCGAGATCTCCGCGTGGCTCAACAACGAATGGGAGCCCGAAGAGATGCAGCACGGCAGGGCGCTCAAAACCTATATCAATCACGTGTGGCCGGAGTTCGATTGGGACACCGCGTTCAGGAATTTCTTCGACGAATACTCGCTGACCTGTTCCTACGAGGAGTTCGAGAAGAAGCGCGCGCTCGAGATGGTGGCGCGCTGCGTCGTCGAGACGGGGACGGCCACGCTTTATCGCGCGATCAACGATTGCTCGGACGAGCCGGTGCTCAAAGAAATCACCGACAACATTCGTACGGACGAAGTGCGGCATTACAAGCACTTTTTCCACTTCTTCAAGAAGTGGAACAAGATCGAAGGCAATGGCCGTCTGGCCGTGCTCGGTGCGCTCGTGCGGCGCGTGGCGGAGTTGAAGAGCGAAGATTCGGAGATCGCGCTGCGGCACGTTTTCGCCATTCGTTATCCTGAGCGTGCGCAGGATGCCGGATACAACCGTGAACTTTCCGCGCGAGTGAACGCGCTCGTGCGACGCAATCTGTCGGCGGATCAGGCGATCAAGATGCTGCTCAAGCCGCTCGATCTGCCCGCGCGCATCCAGCCTGGCGTGCACTATCCGCTATCGAAGATGACGCAGTTGTTCTTCCGCTAACCTTGCTCGACGATGCCGGCGCAAAGCCGGCATTTTTCTATGACTCAGCCCAACGCGCCGCAGTCGTCGTTCGCTTCGCAATCTGTCTTCGACGAATGGCCGTCCGGACTGCGCGTCCGCTTCGACGGAACGCTCGCCGGCGACGATGACGGATTCACCGCGTCGCTATGCGCGGCGGACGATGCTCATCGCGTGCGAACCGCGCTGTTGAGCGCGGGCGAACTGTTCGCGCCGGATGCGCGCACGCTCGCCTTCGCGTTGTGGCCGTCGTCGCGGACGGCGCGTGCCGTCGTCGCATCCGGACGCGCTACCCTCGCCTTTGTGTTCGACGCCGCGTTCTATCAAGTGCATCTGAACGTGCGCCGCGTGCCGCTCGACGGCGTGCCGCTCGCGTGCTTCGTCGGCGCGATCGAGAGCGGGGAAGTGCAGCGGGTGGAATATGCGCGACTCACGAGCGGAATCGCCTTCGAACTGACCGATGCGCAGCCGGCGCTCGCGCGATGGCGTGAGCAGATCGGCTGGCTGAAGCGGGCGGCGAGCGCCGCCGCCTGAATTACAAGCAACGCAACATCGAACGCAACGACGCGGGCATCAACGGCTGCGATCGCCCGAACGCAGCGCGTCGCGCCGTCCGCCGAGCAGTGCGCCGGGATTGCCGCCCGGCTTGCGCGAATTTGCGACATGACCCGCCTGGGCCGGCTCCTGCCGACGCGGCGCCGAACCCGCGTTCGCGTTCGGCTTGTTGTGATTACGCGCTTCGCGTGAAGGCTGGGCACCGCCGTTGTTCGCAGCGTTACCCGACTTGACCGGTTTGGCCGGCCGCGCGCCGCGCGCCTCGCCGGCCGGACGGCCGCCTTCGCGACGCGCTTCCCCGCTGGAGCGTCCTTCGCCGTTCCGCGGATTCTGGCGGCCCTGGCTCTGGCCTTGTCCCTGACCACGTCCCTGGCTGCGGCGCTGGATCGGCTCCGGCTTCGCGTTCGGATCGGGCTCGAAGCCGACGATCACTTCGCGCGGAATCGGCCGCTTGATCAGGCGTTCGATGTCCTTCAGCAATTGATGCTCGTCCACGCAGACGAGCGACACCGCTTCGCCTTCCGCGCCCGCGCGCCCCGTGCGGCCGATCCGATGCACGTAATCTTCCGGCACGTTCGGCAGATCGAAGTTGACGACGTGCGGCAGTTGATCGATGTCGATGCCGCGCGCCGCGATATCGGTCGCGACCAGCACCTGCAGCGTTTCCGCCTTGAATTCGCTCAGCGCGCGTGTGCGGGCCGACTGGCTCTTGTTGCCGTGAATCGCGAGTGCGCTGATGCCGTCCTTCGTCAACTGCTCGGCGAGACGGTTTGCGCCGTGCTTTGTGCGCGTGAACACGAGCACCTGGAACCAGTTGTTGCCGCGAATCAGATGCGTGAGCAGTTCGCGCTTGCGATCGCGATCGACCGGATGAATCTTCTGGTCGACCGTTTCGGCCGTCGTATTGCGGCGCGCGACTTCGATCAGCGCGGGCGAATCGAGCAGGCTGTCGGCGAGCGCCTTGATTTCGTCGGAGAACGTGGCCGAGAAGAGCAGGTTCTGGCGCTTGGCGGGCAGACGCGCGAGCACGCGCTTGATGTCATGGATGAAGCCCATGTCGAGCATGCGGTCGGCTTCGTCGAGCACGAGAATTTCGAGCTGCGAAACGTCGATCGTCTTTTGCTGCATGTGATCGAGCAGGCGGCCCGGGGTCGCGACGACGATATCGACGCCGCGCTTCAACGCGTCGATCTGCGGATTGATGCCGACGCCGCCGAACATCACCGTCGACTTGAGCTTCAGATACTTGCCGTATGCACGCACGCTTTCTTCGACTTGCGCGGCGAGTTCGCGCGTCGGCGTGAGGATCAGCGCGCGCACCGGACGCTTCGCGCCGCCCGTGGCGGGCGCGAGTTGCGACAGGCGCTGCAGGATCGGCAGCGTGAAGCCGGCGGTTTTGCCCGTGCCGGTCTGCGCGCCCGCGAGCAGGTCGCCGCCCTTGAGAACGGCGGGAATCGCCTGGAGCTGGATCGGGGTAGGGCTGGAATAGCCGAGTTCGTTGACGGCGCGAAGCAGAGGTTCGGACAGGCCGAGTGAATCGAAAGACATAGATTGGCTACTTATTCGTTGTGTCGAACGGCGCGCATGCGAATCAGGGCTGCGGCGAATCCAGGTTCGTCCGGCAGAGCGCATGTGCATCGCTCGAAGAAAAATCGGGCGGCGGGCCTGGCGCGATCAGTGGAATCAACGATCGCGCGGCGTTGCCGCGAGGTTCGACGTGCTATCAAGACACGTCATCTGGCGCTAAGTTGCATCGATGGACACTTCGACGCGGGCGGCGCCCGTTTCAGTCCGCGCTCACGCGACATAGCGCGCAACGCTCACGAACTGGCACAGGCTGCCTGCGAGCACGAACAGATGCCAGATGCCATGTCCGTGCCGGATGCGCTCGTCGTTGATGAAAAACCAGATGCCGGCGGTGTACACGACACCGCCCGCCACCAGCCACGCGGTGCCCGCGGGCGGCAGCGCCGTCACGAGTGGATGAATGGCTACGAGCGCGAGCCAGCCCATCAACACGTACAGCACCATCGAAACGCTGCGGGTTCGGCGCCCGAGCGTCAGCTCCTGCGTGATGCCGAGCACCGCGAGTCCCCAGCTCACGCCGAAGAGCGACCAGCCCCAGGGACCACGCAAGGTCACCAGTGTATACGGCGTGTAGCTGCCGGCGATCAACAAGTAGATAGCCGAGTGATCGCACTTCTGCAGTATCGCTTTCAGGCGCGGCGTGCGCGCCCAGTGATACAGCGTCGAGATGATGTAGAGCGCGCAGAGCATCGCGCCGTACACCGCGAAACTGACGACCTTGTACGCGTCGCCGTCCAGCGCGCCCATCGTGACGAGCGCCGCGAGCCCCGCCACCGACAGCAGCGCGCCGATCAGATGGCTGATGCTGTTGAAACGCTCACCTACGTGCATGACTCAGTTCGACTCACCAAAAGACAAGGGGCGCGGCCACGAAGGCTGCGCCCCATACGCGTATTGTACGCTGTCTCGGTGAATGACCTATGAAGCCATTAATCGAGCGGCGCCGAACGCAGGTTGCTCACCTGTTGCGGCGACACCGGCGTGCCGTGGTTGCCCCACGACATACGGATGTACGTCACGACTGCCGCGACTTCCGTATCCGACAGCGACTGCGCGAAAGGCGGCATGCCGTGAGGCATCGGGTTGCCTTCCGTACTCGGCGGATAGCCGCCGTTGAGCGTCATGCGGATCGGGTTGACGGCCGACGGCATCTGGATCGACTGGTTGTTGGCGAGCGGCGGATACGCCGGCGGCTTGCCGAGACCGTTTTCCTGATGGCACTTCGCGCAGTTTTCGGTGTAGACCTTCTTGCCGAGCGTGAGCAGTTCGCCGCCGAATTTCTCCGACGTCTCCAGCTGCATGACTTCCGGCGCTTCCTTCTTCTGCGGGATCGACTTGAGATACGTGGACATCGCGTTGATGTCCGCGTCGGTCATGTATTGCAGGCTGTTGTGGACGACTTCGGCCATCGGACCGAACACCGCGCCGCGCTGCGATACGCCGGTCTTCAGCAGATCGTTGATGTCCTTGATGTCCCAGTCGCCGAGACCGGCTTCCTTGTTCGACGTCAGCGACGGCGCGTACCAGTTCTGCAGCGGGATCAGGCCGCCGGCGAAGGCCGCCGAGCTGACCGGGCCGCCCATCGCATTGATCGACGTATGGCACATCGCGCAGTGGCCGAGGCCTTCGACGAGATACGCGCCGCGGTTCCATTCGACCGACTTGGTCGGATCCGGCTTGTACTCGCCTTCCGAGAAGAACAGCGTGCGCCAGCCGATCAGCAGGTTGCGGTTGTTGAACGGGAAGCGCAGTTCATGCGGACGGCTCGGTTCGGAGACCGGCGGGACCGAGCGCAGATACGCGTAGATCGCGTCCGAGTCGGCGCGCGTGACCTTCGTATAGCTCGTGAACGGGAAGCCCGGATAGAGCAGCGAACCGTCCTTCGAGCGGCCCGTGTGCATCGCGCGATAGAAGTCGTCGGAAGTCCACTTGCCGATGCCGTATTGGTCGTCCGGCGTAATGTTCGGCGTGAACATCGTGCCGAACGGCGTGGCCATCGGCAGGCCGCCCGCGAATTGCTTGCCGCCGCGCACCGTGTGGCACGCGATACAGTCGCCGGCGCGCGCGAGATATTCGCCTTGTTTGACGAGCGCGGCTTTGTCGGCGGGCGTCGCCGCGATGGCGCCGCCCGAATGCAGGTTGTCGCCGCCCGACCAGAGGACAGCGCCGGCTGCGACGGCTGCCACCACGACAGCCGAGGAAAGTGCGAACAGGGACTTGCGTTTCATTGTGTTGTCGCTCCAGACGCCTTATTGCGGTTCGCTGCCGCACTTGAGCGGCATCTTCAACGAGCCAGCGGGCGCGGGCACCGGGTTGGCGGGTGCTTGTTGCGTGGACAGCCAGGCGGCGACGGCGGTCACGTCGTCATCCGTCAGGCGCGAGGCGATCTGCTGCATGCAATCGGGCGCTTTCGCGTGACGCGTGCCCGACTTCCATGCGCCGACTTGCGCGCTGATGTAGTCCGAATGCAGGCCGACGAGACCCGGAATGGCCGGCTGCATGCCGGTCAGACCCTTGCCGTGACAGGCCGCGCACGCGGGAATGTTCTTCGATGCATCGCCGTTCAGCACGATCTGCTGGCCGCGCGCGAGCGTCGTTGCCGACACGTTCGACTTCACGGGCGTCGGATACGGCGGACGCTGATTCGAGAAGTACGTCGCGATCTGATGAAGGTAGTCGTCCGAGAGATACGTGACGAGGTAGTTCATCGGCGGGTACTTGCGCCGGCCTTCGCGAAAATTCTGGAGCTGGTTGTACAG
Source organism: Caballeronia fortuita (assembly GCF_001544835.2). Classification (GTDB taxonomy): domain Bacteria; phylum Pseudomonadota; class Gammaproteobacteria; order Burkholderiales; family Burkholderiaceae; genus Caballeronia; species Caballeronia fortuita. Next base: position 815,079 of record NZ_FCNX02000001.1, read on the forward strand.
ATAGTCGGCAGGCTTGCCGGCAAGACGCGGGAAGTAATCGTTGTCCGTGCCTTCACCGTGAACGCCGTGGCACGCCGTGCAGCCTTGCACGCGCGCGGCCATCGTGTCCGGTGCGATCGGCTGGTTCTGCGCCTGCGCGGCGGAGCTGAAAACGCCAGCGCTGCCTACCAGAGCCGAGGCAAAAGCCATAGCGAGCAGCGGGCGAAAAATGCGTCTTGAAAACACGCGACACTCCATGAAATTCGGGGACCTGCCGAGCTTCGTGCGGCTCGGTGCGAAGGTGGCGAACCACGGCCACGCAGGGGGCGGTGGGTGGCGGACCACGGCCACAGCGGCTCGACGAGCCTCTGATGCGACGCGGCATTCTATCATCGATGCATGATGATGACTATTTGACACAATCTCGCTCTAAGTCCCGCTGCAGCGCATTCGCGACAATTTGCCGCGCGGCTCTTGACCGCTCGAGGTGAACTTCTCAAGCGCGCATGGCGCATTGCGTTTCGACAAATCGTCGAATTGTTGAAGACGCCTCGAAATGTGCTTCATGCAGTTTCGGAAGCGGCCGGCAAAAATTCAAGGCGTTTCGATGACGTTCGATGCTGTGCTGCACCGTCGACGTCGTTTAGACTCCGCACACTCTCTTCCCTTAGCAATGCGCTTGCCGCGCTGCGGCCGGTTCCGCAAGATGAACGACGATTCTTTCTGGCTGGCTCAAACCGTCTTTGCGGCGCTCGCCGATCTCGCTTTCGCCTGCGCGCTCGGCGCTTCTTTGCTCGACGGCTGGCTGTCGCGCGAACAGGCGTTCGCGGCCCCATCGCCCGCGCGGCGTGGCTGGAGGCGCGCCGCACGTGTTTCGTTGGGCGCGGCGGTGGCGCTCGTCGTGTGCAACTTCGTATCGCTGTGGCTGCTTTCCGCGTCGATGAGCGGTGCGCCGTTCATGCAGGCGGGCCAATCGTTGCGGCTCGTCGCCACGGGCACGCACGCGGGCATCGGCTGGTCGGTGGCGTGTGCGGGGAGCGTGTTGTTGCTGCTCGCGTCGCTGGGGGGCGGCGCGCTATCGACGTGGCGAATCGGGATCGCGATCCTCGCCGCACTGATGGTCGCGGCGGGCAAATCCGCCGTCGGACATGCGGCCGATGCGGGCGCGTTCTCGCTCGCCGAAGTGGTTCAGACGCTGCACCTGCTCGCGACGGCGGCGTGGGGCGGCATGGTCATCGCGGGTGCGATCGTCTTGCCGGCGCTCGATACGTCGACGGCGCGGTCGCCTTTGATCCGCACGGTGGCGCGCATGTCGCGCGCGTCATCGGCAGCGGTCGCGTTCGTCGTGCTGACGGGCGTGTTCAACGCGTGGCGCGGCATCGGCGGATCGCCCGCTGTGTTGAGCGCGAGCACGTGGGGCCATGCGCTGATCGTGAAACTCGTGCTGGTCGCGGCCGCGCTCGCGCTCGGCGCGCTCAATCGCTGGTCGGCGTTGCCGCGCTTGCGCCGCTCGACATCGACGATGGACGCCCACAGGGTCATCAACGTGATGCGTGTCGAAGCACTGGCGATGGCGGGCGTGTTCGCAGCGGCGGCCGTGCTGTCGCACAGCGTGCCGGGGTCGTCGCTCGGCGGATGAAAACGCGGCGCGGCCTACTCGTAGCCGAGCCGGTGACTGACGATCGGCGCGCAGAAAAGCGCCACCGCGCAGCCGACGATCTTTCCCTGGAGTTCGACGAACGCCGTGTGCGAATCGCCGCTCAAGATCACTTCGAGCAATTGCGGCAGGCAAAACACAAGCGCCGCGCCGATGAACCAGCGCGTCACCGCCGCGATGCGCCAGCCGTGCTGCGCGCCGATGCCGGCGGCCACGACGCGCGCCACGCCCAGCGCGACGAGCGATCCCACGGCGAGTTGCGCGCGGACGTATTCATCGGGAAGGGCGTGCCACATGATCGTTCTCGCTTTTCTTTTGGTGATTTTCGCCAAGCGTAGGCGCAAGAAACTCGCCAGTATGTACGAGAAAACGCAGATCGTGCGCGCCGGAAAACAAAAACCCGGCCGAGGCCGGGCTGCAATCAGAACGTGTGCTCCGGTCCCGGAAAACTGCCGTCCTTCACCGCGCGCACATAGGCTTCGACCGCCGCGAAGATGCTCGGCTGCCCTTGCATGAAATCCTTGACGAAGCGCGGACGCTTGCCGTGGAAGACGCCGAGCATGTCGTGCAGCACGAGCACTTGCCCCGAACAGTCGATGCCCGCGCCGATGCCGATGGTCGGGATCGCGAGCGCCTCGGTGACTTCGCGTGCGAGCAAGGTCGGCACGGCTTCGATCACGAGGAGTTGCGCGCCCGCGTCCTGCAACGCGATGGCGTCGCGCTTCATTTGCCCGGCCGCCGCTTCTGACTTGCCCTGCACCTTGAACCCGCCGAACGCATGCACCGATTGCGGCGTGAGCCCGACGTGTCCGCACACCGGAATCGAACGCTCGACGAGAAAGCGCACCGTTTCCGCGAGCCATTCGCCGCCTTCGATCTTCACCATCTGCGCGCCGGCGCGCATCAGTTGCACGGCGTTCGCGTAGGCGTCTTCCTTCGAGCCGATCGTGCCGAACGGCATGTCCGCGACGATCAGCGCGCTGCGATTGCCGCGCGCGACCGATGCCGTGTGATACGCGATGTCGGCGAGCGTCACGGGCAGTGTCGTGTTGTGTCCTTGAAGCACGTTGCCGAGGGAATCGCCGATCAGCAACACGTCGACGCCCGCGCGTTCGAGCAGCGCGCCGAAGCTCGCGTCGTAGCACGTGAGCATCGCGATGCGCTCGCCGGCTTCGCGCATGGCCTGGAGCTTCGGGACGGTGATCGTCGCGCGATTCGTTTCCTGCAGATACGTCATGATCGTTTCACGAAAAGAGAGCGTGGTCGGCCCGCGAGCTCAGGCCGATACGCCTTTGACAAAGAATTCCTTGCGCCCGCGCATGGCCCCGATGCGCTCGATCAGAAGCGCGAGGTCGTCGTCGGAGGCAAGCGGGTTCAGGTGCTCCGCGTTCACCGTGAGCAGCGGCGTCGCGTCGTAGTGATAGAAGAACTCGTTATAAGCATCGCAGAGCGCGCGCAGATACGAATCGGAGATTTGCAGCTCCATCGGCAACGCGCGTTTCTGGATGCGCGAGAAGAGCACTTCGGGGCTCGCCTGCAGATAGATGACGAGATCGGGCGCGGGACCGCTCGCATGAATGCGCGAGGCGATGTCCCTGTAGAGCTGGAACTCGTCGTCGGGCAGCGTGAGGCGCGCGAAGAGCTCGCTCTTTTGCGTGACGAAGTCGGTCATGAGCGTGGCGCCGCCCGTTGCCATGTCGGCGGCCTGCTGTGCCTGCGCGGCGCGTTGCAGCGCAAAGCTCAGTTGCGTGGCGAGCGCGTGACGCGTGGTGTCACGATAGAAGCGTTCGAGAAACGGGTTGTCCTGCGGGCGCTCGAAAAGCGTCTGCATCGACCAGCGTTCGGCGAGCAAGGTCGCGAGCGTGGTCTTGCCGACGCCGATCGGTCCTTCGATTGCGATGTAACGATGCGGCGGCCGCAGTTGCGGCGCGGTGACGGTGAGTGGCGGAACGCTCATCGGCAGTCTGTCTTGGTGGAAGGGCCGGCGGTCGCGTCCGTGCCGCGCTGCGCCGCGACCATGCACTGGCAGCTCGCAACCTGCTCGATGCGCTGATCGGCGACTTGCGCGATGAACGCATCCGCGCGTCCGCGTTGCGGAAGAATGAGATCCGGCTCGAGTTCGAGGAGCGGCACGAGGACGAACGCGCGCTCGGTCATGCGCGGATGCGGCACGACGAGATCCGCTTCGTCGATGCTCGATGCACCATAGAGCAGGATGTCGAGATCGAGCGTGCGCGGCGCATTGCGATACGGCCGCTCGCGCCCGAACTGCAACTCGATGTGATGACACAGACGCAACAGCGCGCGCGCGGGCAGGCTCGTCTCGAGCTTGACGACGCAGTTGAAATAATCGTCGCCCGACGAGTCGATCGGGGCGGTGCGATACACGCTCGATTTCGCGAGCACGGTGATCGTGTGCTGCTGGGCGAGACACACGACGGCGTCTTTCAGGGTCTGGCGCGCATCGCCGAGATTCGCCCCCAGGCCCAGATAAGCAATCGTCATGGCAGAAGTCCTACGCGTGGGTCACAGCGAAAAGCGGGCAAAGCGGGATTGATCTTCGCCGCTTTTCGCTACTGTAACCAAATCCGGCGTTACTCGTCGGCGGCTTCGCGCTCGTTCGCGTCGCCTTCGCTGCTGCGTGCGGCGTCGTTCTCTTGCGCGCCCGGCTCGCCCGAACGGCGCTTCGCGTTGCTGCGGCGGCGCCGCTTCTTCGGCGCATTGCGTTCCTTGCCGCCTTGCGAGAGAAGCGATTCGCGTTCGGCATGATCGCCGTCGATGAAGTCGCTCCACCATTGACCGATGGCCGCATCGAGCTCGCCCGATTCGCAACGCAGCAGCAGGAAATCATACCCCGCTCTGAACCTTTGGTGTTCCAGCAGCTTGAGCGCGCTGCGGCCGCGCTTTTCCAGCCGGTGCTGAAGACCCCAGATCTCACGCATGTCCGACGAGTAGCGCTTGTGGATCGCAAGCTTTTCCGTCTGCATGTCGAGGACGTCGTCCATCGCGCGATGCAACGCGGGCACCGGATATTCGCCGTTCGCCGTGTATTGCTGCCAGCGCGTCTGCACGTCGTGCCATAGCAGCGTGGCGAAGAGAAAGCCTGGCGACACGCCCTTGCCGGCGCGTACGCGCTCGTCGGTGCTCGTAAGCGCGAGCGTGACGAACTTCTCTCCGTGCGGCTGTTCGAGCACGACATCGAGCAAAGGCAGCACACCGTGATGCAAGCCTTCCTGACGCAGCCGCGTGAGACACGCGAGCGCGTGGCCGGAGAGCAGCAGCTTCAACATTTCGTCGAAGAGACGCGCGGCCGGCACGTTGTTCATCAGGTCGGCGAGATCCTTGATCGGCGCGCGCGTGGCTTCATCGATCTCGAAGCCGAGCTTCGCCGCGAAGCGCACGACGCGCAGCATGCGCACCGGATCTTCGCGATAACGCGTGGCCGGATCGCCGATCATGCGCAGCAGGCGCGCGCGGATGTCGGCCATGCCGTCGTGATAATCCAGCACGGTTTGCGTGGCCGGATCGTAGTACATCGCGTTGATGGTGAAGTCGCGGCGCGTGGCGTCTTCGTGCTGCTCGCCCCATACGTTGTCGCGCAGCACGCGGCCGCTCGCATCGACGGCGTGCGTGCGCGCATCGAGCTCGCCGCGCTTCAGACGCCGCGGCGGCTCGGCGGACGGTTCCGGCGGCGCATCCATGAGCGCGCGGAACGTCGATGTCTCGATGATCTCCTGCCCGAACTGCACGTGCACGATCTGAAAGCGCCGCCCGATGATGCGCGCGCGGCGAAAGAGCTTTTGCACCTGGTCCGGCGTGGCGTCGGTGGCGACGTCGAAATCCTTGGGCGCGACGCCGAGCAGCAGATCGCGCACCGCGCCGCCGACGATGAACGCGCGATGCCCCGCCTGTTGCAGGCCGTCGGTCACGCGGATCGCGTTCTTCGAGATCAGCGACGGATCGATGCCGTGGATCTCCGAGGACAGGATGACGGGCACGTTCGGGTCGCGCTTCACGGGCGCGGCGGCTTTCTTGCGGGTGCTCTTGCGCGCCGGTTTCGGCGCGGTGTCGGACGCAGCGGCGGGGACGTCGTTGCCTTCGTCGGCAGAGGCGCTTTCCTGCCCGAACAGCTTGCGGATGAGTTTTTTAATCACGTGTGTCGAACAGGTTCAGGATGCGCCAGCCTTTGGCTTGCGCATGCGCGCGCAGGGTGTCGTCGGGATTGGTCGCGATGGGATCCGTGACGCGCTCGAGCAGCGGGATGTCGTTGTGCGAATCGCTATAGAAATAGCTGTGCTTGAAGTCGTCGAGCTTCTTGCCGATCGACGCGAGCCATTGCTCGACGCGCACGATCTTGCCTTCGCGATAGCTCGGCGTGCCGGTCGGCCGGCCGGTGAGCGCGCCGTGCGGATGATCGCCGACGGTTTCGACTTCGCAGGCGATCAGCGTTTCGATGCCGAAGGCTTCCGCGATCGGCGCGGTGATGAACGCGTTGGTCGCGGTGACGAGGCAGCAGAGATCGCCGTTGTCCTGATGCTCGCGCACGAGCGTGACGGCGGCCGGCACGATGCGCGGGTTGATCACCTCGCGCATGAATTGCGCGTGCCAGTCGGTGAGCTGCTCGCGTGAGTACTTCGCGAGCGGCGCGAGCATGGCGTGCAGATACGCGTTGATATCGAGCACGCCCGCCTTGTAATCGGCATAGAAGGCGTCGTTCTGACGCGCGAAGCTATCCGCGTCGACGATGCCGAGCTTCACCATGAAGCGGCCCCATTCGTGGTCGCTGTCGGTGGGAATGAGCGTGTGGTCGAGATCGAAGAGGGCGAGGTTCATGGGTGCGCATTCTACTTGAAGCGGGTCGGATCGTTGTCCGGCGCGGACGGCGCGGACGGCGCGGACGGCGCGGACGGGGCGGACGGGGCGGACGGGGCGGACGGGGCGGATCCCAGGCGCGACGGTTGGCCGGGCGTTTCTTCCTGCGCCGATACCGGAACGAGCGTCGCGGCGCGGCCGGTCTGCTGCAGCATCGTGCGCAGCAGCGCGCGTGTCACCGCGCGCTTTTGTTCGAGCGAGAAGCGGTCGAGTTCGTCGAGCAGCGCCATGAGGCTCGGCATGTCGCGGCGAAAGTGCGTGAGCAGATAGCCGGGCACGTCTTCGGCGAGCACGATGCCGCGTTCGCGCGCCGCGTGTTTCAGCACCGATGCCTTCGCTTCGTCCGACAGCGGCTGAAGATGGAACACGAGGCCCCAGCCGAGGCGCGTGCGCAGGTCTTCGCGCACCGTGAGCGCGAGCGGCGCGTCGTTGCCGGTCGCGACGAGCGCACTCGACGGATACGCGCGCACTTCGTTGAAGAGATTGAACAGGCCGATCTGCTGCGCGGGCGAAAGACGGTCGCAATCGTCGACGGCATAGAGCGTCACGCGCGGATCGAAGCCGAACGCGTTGAGCGCGCTTTGCGGGCTCAGATAGCGCGCATGGCCGCTCGCCTCGTGCGTGAGCGCCTGCAGCAGGTGGCTGCGGCCGCTACCCGGCTCGCCCCAGACGTAGAACGTGCGGTCGGCGACGGGCCCGGCCGCGAGCGCGCCTTCGAGCTCACGCAGCCGCGCGATCAGTTCGTGATTGCCGGCGGCGAAAAAGTTGTCGAAGGTGGCGGGCGGCGGCGTGCCCAGATCGAGCGTCAGTTGGCGTTGCACGGGAGATCGGTGTCGTCGGGCGTTGCGTCGGGCGTATCTTGAAAACGGTCGGATGAGCGGCGGGGAATCGCGCAAAGCCGCGGCGGAGCGCCTTGTGCACCAATGGCTCGGGCGGTTTTCGGATCGCCTTCGATCTCGAAAAGGGCACCTTCGCGGATTCTGGCATGCGCGGGAAAATCCGCCTGGCCGACCGTCGCGGGGTCATCATCGGGTAAAATCGCATTTTACCGACCTTCGAGCGCTTCCCTCCATGAATCAACCGAAATCCGCCCCGAATTCCACTGATTCGGCCCAAGGTTTGTCGTATCGCGACGCGGGCGTGGACATCGACGCGGGCGACGCGCTCGTCGACCGGATCAAGCCGTTTGCCAAGAAAACGTTGCGCGACGGCGTGCTGGGCGGGATCGGCGGATTCGGCGCGCTCTTCGAGGTGCCGAAGAAGTACAAGGAGCCGGTGCTCGTGTCGGGCACGGACGGCGTCGGCACGAAGCTGCGCCTCGCGTTCACGCTGAACCGGCATGACACGGTCGGCCAGGATCTGGTCGCGATGAGCGTCAACGACATTCTCGTGCAAGGCGCCGAGCCGCTCTTTTTCCTGGATTACTTCGCGTGCGGCAAGCTGGATGTCGACACGGCGGCGGACGTCGTGAAGGGCATCGCGACGGGCTGCGAACTCGCGGGCTGCGCGCTGATCGGCGGCGAGACGGCTGAAATGCCGGGCATGTATCCGGACGGCGAGTACGATCTCGCGGGCTTCGCGGTCGGCGCGGTGGAAAAGAGCGAAATCATCGACGGCAGCACGATCAAGCCGGGCGATGTCGTGCTGGGGCTGGCTTCGAGCGGCATTCATTCGAACGGCTATTCGCTGGTGCGCAAGATCATCGAGCGCGCGAATCCGGACCTGGACGCCGATTTCGACGGCCGCTCGCTCGCCGACGCATTGATGGCGCCCACGCGCATCTATGTAAAGCCGCTGCTTTCCGCGATGCAGAGCATCACGGTGAAGGGCATGGCGCACATCACGGGCGGCGGGCTCGTCGAAAATATTCCGCGCGTGCTGCGCGAAGGGCTGACGGCGGAGCTGGATCATCGCGCGTGGCCGCTGCCGCCGCTGTTCGCGTGGCTGCAGAAGCACGGCGGCGTCGCGGATGCGGAGATGCATCGCGTGTTCAATTGCGGTATCGGCATGGCGGTGATCGTCGCGGCGGAAGACGCCGATGCGGCGACCGGCCTGCTGTCGGGCGCGGGCGAGCAGGTGTGGAAGATCGGTGTCGTGCGCGACAGTAAGGAAGGCGAGGCGCAGACGGTAGTGGTTTGAGCGTTCCCGGTTGCTTCGTGCAGAAAGGGGAAAACCCTCGCGGTGGCGCGAGGGTTTTTTGTTTTTGGGGCGTCAGATCGACTGGTTTGCGTTGCCGCCGCAATGCGGTGATAACTGGCGTACGAGTTCTGGAAGCGCGGTTTTGACCGTCTCCCAGACGATGTCGAGATTGGTTTCGAAGTAACCGTGCGTCATGCGGTTGCGCATGCCGCGCAGCTTTCTCCACGGCACATCCGGGTTGGCTGCGGCGAACGCGGGAAACTCGTTCTCGATTTGAACCGCTGCTTCCCCGATGATGATCAGATTCAGAATGACGGCCTGTTGAATCATGCGGGAATTCGTGAAATCGGATTTATCGACATTCTCGACGTATCCGAACGCAGTTTCCGACGCATCCAGCATGTGTTCGATATAGTCGCCGAGGCGTAGCTGTCGCTGTTTCGCGTTCATAGCGCGCGTGCCTCGCCGAGCACTTCGTATCGGAATTTCGACGGCAAGTCCTGCGGCGTCACGACATCGACCGATATGCCAAGCAGACCTTCGAGCTCGACCTGAATCGCGCCGAGATCGAGCAACGTCGCGCCTGGTAGTGCGTCAACGAGGAGATCGAGATCGCTGGTGTCGTCGTCATCTCCATGCAGCACTGAGCCGAAGACGCGTGCGTTCGCCGCGCGATTGGCCTCGACGATACGGCGAATGTCCTCGCGGTGAGCGAGCAGGACAGCGGATGGTTTGGTCATGTCTTGAACAGGTCGTCGTGAATCGCGGCAACACGCATCAATCATAGCGCGATAATCCGCTCGACCGCCGCCACCGCCCGCTCCGTCGCATCCCGCGCGCAGCAATCCACCACGATTCGCTCCGGCATCGCCCGCAGCCACGTCAACTGGCGCTTGCACAACTGCCGCGTCGCGAAGATGCCTTTGTCGCGCATCTCGTCGTAGCGCGTCGCGCCGTCGAGATACTCCCACGCTTGCCGATAGCCGACGCAACGCATCGACGGCATCGACAGATCCAGATCGCCGCGCGCACGCAGCGCCCTTACTTCGTCGATAAAACCGTGTGCGAGCATCGCATCGAAACGCGCGGCGATGCGCGCGTGCAGCACCGCGCGATCCGACGGCTCCAGCGCGATCGGCACGAAGCGATACGGCGTATCCGCTTCCTGAGCGCGGGGCGCGGCAAGCAGCGCGGACATGGGCTGGCCGGACAGCATGAATATTTCGAGCGCGCGCTGAATGCGCTGCGAATCGTTCGGCGCGAGGCGCGCGGCGGTTTGCGGATCGATCGCCGCGAGGCGCGCATGCAGCGCGGGCCAGCCGTCGCGGGCGGCGTCGGCATCGAGCGTGGCGCGCACGTCGGCATCGGCGGTCGGCAGATCGTTCAGCCCTTGCGTCAGCGCCTTGTAGTACAGCATCGTGCCGCCGACCAGCAACGGCACGTTCCCGCGCGCGACGATCTCACCGACGAGCCGCAGCGCATCGGCTCGAAACTGCGCGGCGGAATAGGTGTCGGCGGGATCGATGATGTCGATCAGATGATGCGGCGCCGCCGCGCGTTCTTCCGCGTTCGGCTTGGCCGTGCCGATATCCATCTCGCGATACACCAGCGCCGAATCCACGCTGACGATCTCGACCGGATGCCGCGCCGCGAACGCCAGCGCCGCCGCCGTTTTTCCCGATGCGGTCGGCCCGAGCAGGCACGCCACGGGCAAGGCTGAAGCGCTCATTGGCCGCGCATGAAAAGGCGGTCGAGATCGGCGAGCGTGAGCTGATACCACGTCGGCCGGCCGTGATTGCACTGATCGGCGCGCTCGGTCGCTTCCATCTGGCGCAGAAGCGCGTTCATTTCGTCGAGCGTGAGGCGCCGATTCGCGCGCACCGCGTTGTGACACGCGAGCGTGCCGAGCAGTTCGTGCTGACGCTCGGTGAGCACGCGCGAGCCGCCGTAGGCGTGCAGATCGGCGAGCACGGCGCGCGCGAGCGATTGCAGATCCGCGTCTTTCAGCAAGGCGGGCACGGCGCGGATCGCGATCGATGTCGGCGACAGCACCGCGAGATCGAAGCCGAGCGCATCGAGCGTCTCGCGCTCTTCCTCGACGATGCCGATCTCGACAGGCTCCGCCGTCATCGATACGGGAATCAGGAGCGGCTGCACCGCGATCGCGCGATCGGCGAGCGCGTGCTTGAACTGCTCGTAGAGAATGCGCTCGTGCGCGGCGTGCATGTCGACGATCACGAGACCATGCGCGTTCTGCGCGAGCACATAGATGCCGTGGATCTGCCCGACGGCGAAGCCCAGCGGCTGTTCGTCGGCGTAATCGAGCGCGCTGTCGTTCGCCATCAGCGGCGCGGAAGGCGTCTGCGTCGGCGTGGGATAAGCCGCCCCGGAGGAAGCGGACGCGCCGGCATCCTTGCGGCCGAACAGCGCGTCATAGAGCGCGAGCGGCTGCGCGACGGGCAGCGTGCCCTGCGTCATGCGCGACTGGCGCATCCAGTTGGTGCCGTTTTCGCTCTTCAACGTGAGCGAATCCGGCGTGCCCGAAAACGGCTTCGCGCTGAACGATGCCGGCCCGGTCGGCTGCAATTGCGCCGCGTGCCCGCCCGCCGTGGTCTCCGGTGACGCGCCGGCATGCCGCGCCAGCGCACGCTGCACGGCGTGAAACACGTATTGATGAATCGAGCGCGAATCGCGAAAGCGCACTTCTATCTTCGACGGATGCACGTTCACATCGACGGATTCGGGCGGCAGATCGAGAAACAGCACGTACGCCGGATAGCGATTGCCATGCAGCACGTCTTCATACGCGGCGCGCACGGCGTGCGTGAGCAGCTTGTCGCGCACGAAACGGCCGTTCACGAAGAAATACTGCTGATCGGCGCGGCCGCGGCTCGCCGTCGGCAAGCCGGCGCAACCGTAGACGGCAAGCGGCCCGGCGCGCTCGTCGAGCGGCAGATGCGCGGTTTCGAAGACCTCGCCGAGAATCTTCGCGACGCGCGTCTGCGGGTCGCTCGCGTTCCAGTGCTCGACGGCTTTGCCGTTGTGCATCACCGAAATCGCGACGTCGGGCCGTGCGAGCGCCGTGCGCCGGATGACGTCGAGGCAATGACCGAGTTCAGTCTGCTCGCTCTTCAGGAACTTGCGGCGCGCGGGCGTGTTGAAGTACAGCTCGCGCACTTCCATCGTCGTGCCGACGGTGCCCGCGGCCGGCGAGATCGCGCCGGTCTGCGCGTCGATGCGCGTCGCGTGCGCGCAGCTCTCGGTGCGGCTCGTGATGAACAATTCGGCGACCGACGCGATCGACGCGATCGCCTCGCCGCGAAATCCGAGCGTCGCGACGGCTTCGAGTTCCGCGAGCGAGCGGATCTTGCTCGTCGCATGGCGCAGGAGCGCGAGCGGCAATTCGCCGGGCGGGATGCCGCAGCCGTCGTCGGCGACCACGATGCGTTTCACGCCGCCTTCGTCGAGCGTGATGCGCAGCGTCGTCGCGCCGGCGTCGAGTGCGTTTTCCAGCAGTTCCTTGACGACCGACGCGGGCCGCTCCACCACTTCGCCAGCGGCGATCTGGCTGATGAGCTGGTCGGGCAGCTGCGCGATGGCGCGCGAACGGCGCACGGCATCGGCTGTCAAAGCGCCAGCGGAGGTTTCGTTGAGGTCGGACATGGCGAAATTATAACGATTCGCAACGTGGCGTCTTTTTTGCCGCCCGGGGATCGCCCGCATCCGTCCATGCCCGCCAACACGTCGCGCGATGGCGTTTCGAGACCGCTTTTTTACCCGATGCGACGCGTCACTTCGGTATCATGGCGCGACTCCCGCATTCGTTGCCGATGCGCCGCTTTTCCGGCGCCGGCTTACTTTTTGAGGAAAGATTTTTGGACACGTTGCTGCAATTCCTGGGACTCATCCTTCACATCGACAAGTCGCTCGGTGTCTTCATCCAGAATTACGGCGCCTGGGTCTACGCGGTGTTGTTCCTGATCGTGTTCTGCGAAACCGGGCTCGTCGTGTTTCCGTTCCTGCCGGGCGATTCGCTGCTGTTCATCGGCGGCGCGTTCGCGGCATCGCACGAGATGGACCTGTTCGCGCTGATCGTGCTCCTGCTCATCGCGGCGGTGACCGGCAACACGGTGAATTACTGGATCGGCCGCGCCATCGGACCAAAAGTCTTCGACACGAACATTCCCGTGCTCGAACGCTTTCTCGACCGCGCCGCGCTGCAAAAGACCCACAACTTCTATGACAAGCACGGCGGCAAGACCATCGTGATCGCGCGTTTCGTGCCGGTGGTGCGGACGTTCGCGCCGTTCGTCGCGGGCGTCTCGTCGATGAGTCACGCGCGCTTTCAGCTCTTCAATATCGTGGGCGCGCTGATCTGGGTGCTGCTGCTCGTGTTGCTCGGCTATTTCTTCGGCAACATTCCGTTCATCAAGCAGTATCTGAACGTGATCGTGCTGGTGGGAATCGGCGCCGCGATCGTGCCGGTCGCGCTTGGTGCGCTGTGGAAGATGAGCCGTCGGAATTCGAAGGCTTGAGGAAGGTCGTGCGCGAGGCCGTCGAATGCCGGCCTCGTCAACGCCGCCAGGGCGTTTATCCGCGCCGGAACAGGCGGATGATGAAAAGCAGCACGACCGCGCCGATCACTGCGGTAATCAGCGTGCCGAGGATGCCGCCCCCAAACGAGATGCCGAGCGTGCCGAAGATCCATCCGCCGATCACGCCGCCGACGATGCCGACCAAGATGTCGACGATCACGCCGAAGCCGCTGCCGTTCATGATGAGACCGGCGAGCCAGCCGGCCACGCCGCCGATAATCAGGCTGAGGATGATTCCATGTTGCATGATGTGCATGGACTGAGACTCCTGTGGAATTGAAGAAACGCGGGACGCAGGCGGAACCTGCATCCGGGCGCGGGCAATGTAGCGGAATTGAACGTGGCGGGGGGGCTGTGAACTGTCAAGGATTGTCGATGCCACCCGCTACCTATCGCCCACGCGACAGGCAACGCATGGCGAGAGCGGTTTCCGTCAAAAATTTAGAATGCCAAAGGGTTTGGCCGGGCTTTGACGGAGTGTGTCGTTTAGGTCACTGAGGCGAATTTGTTTCTGTAATGTTTTATGCTGGCGGAATTGTGGTTGTTCAGAATTTGAGAGTCGTGTGGGGCGGGCGGATGCGCGCCGTGGGAAAAGCCTCGGTTGCGCTGGCATTCGCGGGGCTGCTCTCCGGGTGTGGCATCCTCCGATGCGGCGGCACGGCGTTGTACGGCGTGGCGATCAGCGTCTGCGCGTAATAATCGAGCCGCGCGAGCGCGTGGCCGGCAAGTTGAAAAAGTTGAAGACGACAAGCATGGGAAAGCGGGTTGTGATGCACAAGGAAGTTTTCGGATCGAACGCGCGCGGGGCGATCGCGGGCTTGATGCTCGGCGCGGTAGCGGCGGCGGGGCTGACGGGATGTTCATCGACGCCGCGCACGCCCGCGCCGATCGTCGAAAGCTCGGCGATGAGCGCGCCGCCGGTCGTGCAAAGCAGCGCGCCTGCCGTGACGCCCGCGCCGGTCGTGCCGCTCGCGTCCGCGACGCCCGCGCCCGTCGAGGCGGGCTTCTATCGCGTTAAACCGGGCGACACGCTCTACGCCATCTCGCGCACCTTCAAACAGAAGCCGGCCGATCTGGCCAGGTGGAACACGCTGCCCGAGAGCAGGCAGGTGAACGTCGGACAGGTATTGCGCGTGGCGCCGCCGGGTGTGGCGACGACGGCGAGTTCCACGAGTTCCGCGAGTTCCACGAACGCCGGATCGAAGATGGCGCAGCCGCCGCTTTTGCCGACGCCGGAAAGCTCGGTCGCGCAGAAGCCTGTGGCCGAAAAGCCCGCCGCTCAAAGCGAAGAACATCAGCCGGCAGTCACCGCGAGCGCGGCCAAAGGCACGTTCGTGTGGCCCGTGCACGGCGATGTCGTGCGCAAGTTCGGCGCGAGCGGCAACAAGGGCATCGACATCGAAGGAAAGGTCGGGCAGCCGGTCAAGGCGGCGGCGTCGGGCAAGGTGGTGTACGCGGGCAGCGGCTTGCGTTCCTACGGGCGCATGATCATCGTCAAGCACAGCAACGACTATCTGACCGCCTATGCGTACAACGACAAACTGCTCGTGAAGGAGGGCGACACTGTGAAGCAGGGCGCCACGATCGCGGACATGGGCACGGGGCCGGGCGGCACACCGTCGCTGCATTTCGAAGTGAGAAAGTCGGGCGCGGCGGTCGATCCGGTGCCGCTGCTCGGCGCGGCGGGCGGCTGACGTCGCGCGCGGCAAGGGGATCGAAGGTGAAGAAGATCATGATCGCCGCGTTGATCGCGGCATCGTCGGCATCGATGCTTTCCGGCTGCGATCAGCAGCAGAGCGAGGATGCGATGAACAAGTTCAAGGCGTTTTTCAACGCGGTGAAGCCGGACAATCTGCTGCTCAAGAATCTGCAGCCCGGCGTGACGACCGAGGCGCAAATCCGCGACCAGATGGGCGAGCCCGAAACGGAGCGCACGTACACCGACGGCAGCAAGCGCCTCGAATATCCACGCGGGCCGGCGGGAACGACCACCTACATGGTCGATCTCGATGCGAGCGGCCGCTTCGTCTCCGTGACGCAGGCGCTCACCGCCGAGAACATCGCGAAGGTCCGTCCCGGCATGACGATGGACGAAGTCCGCCGCCTGCTCGGCAAGCCGACCGAGATCGCGGAGTATCGGCTGAAGAAGGAGCGCGTCTGGAGCTGGCACTGGCTGGAAGACGGCGTGAATCAGGACGCGATGTTCAACGCGCACTTCGGACCGGACGGCGTCGTCGTGACGACTTCGCGCTCCGAAGCGATTCGCGGCGGCCAGCGCTAATTTTCCGCGCACGAAGAAGATGAGCGATCTGGCTGTCTCCAACACGCGCGTTCGTCTGATGGACGAAGCGTCGAATTTTCGCGAACTGGCAAGGCGCAATCCCGCCGAAGCGACGATATCCCGTTGGGATTGCGACCGCGGTCATCGCTGGGACAAGACGCTCGACCTCGCGCGGAACGTTCGCTGCATGAACTGCGCGGCCGAGCGCCGCGAGCTGGAAACGAATCGTCTGCGTGAAATCGCGAGCGTGCGCGGCGGCGCGCTGCTTTCGCGCCACTATGTCGATGCCACGACGCCCTTGCAGTGGCAATGCGCCTACGGCCACGAGTGGGAAGCGCGGCCTGATGTAGTGGCGCGTCACTGGTGCGCCGATTGCGCGCGCACGGTGTTCGCAGGCATCCGCTAACTCGCGGTTTGCGCGCGCAAAAGAAAAAAGCCGGCGAATGCCGGCTTTTGAGCTTCTTTGTCGGGGCGCTGGCCTCTTTCGCCTGCGACTCGCCGCACCGTTGGCAAAAACTCGCGCTTTGCTTTTTTATTCTTGCGCTTTGCTTTTACCCACGGCCGGATCGAGTGCCGCCCATCCTGTTCGTCGGTCTCTCAGCGCGTTATGTTGCTTCCCCCCGTGCGCTGGAATAAGTGTTGCAAAACGCGATTCCTAAGAATGTACGCTCGCAAACACACTCATTCATTGATAAGCGCATTACGGGAAAGCCCGATTCCCCCGCGATTTCTTACTCCGCCGACGCCACCGCCTGAGCGCGCCCGACGCCCGAGCGCATGTTCGCCGCGACGAGCGATTGCGTGACCATGCGCGCTTCGGCTTGCGCGATGTGTTCGAGCGTCGCGTCTTCGAGCTGCATCGCGAAGACGTCGAGGCCGGCGCACAGTCGCGCGTGTTCGTCGGCGCCGAGCGACCAGACTGCTTCAGCCGAATGCCGCGCGTCCAGTTCGACGAGCGCCTCGTGCGCGGACGTGATGTCGTCCTCGCACTCCGGCGCGTGGCCGAGCTGGCACAACTCTTCGGCGACCAGCATGTGACGGCACAGCGTC
Organism: Caballeronia fortuita; assembly: GCF_001544835.2. Taxonomy (GTDB): domain Bacteria; phylum Pseudomonadota; class Gammaproteobacteria; order Burkholderiales; family Burkholderiaceae; genus Caballeronia; species Caballeronia fortuita. The sequence goes on from NZ_FCNX02000001.1 coordinate 831,652, forward strand.
ATGAATAGCGGCTGCGAGCCGTGTCCGCGATAGAACGCGTCGAGCGCGACGTAGCAGCGCAGCAGCATCGCGTCGATCATCGGTTCGCGCGCGGCGCGGCTGTAGGTCAGCGCCCGCAGCAGCGGAGACATCGCAGGACGGGTGGATTTCATGTTCGTCGATTTCTTCTTCACGGCAGCTCCCGAAAGAGTGAATTGCGCGGGCCGCGCGGATCGCCGCGCCGGGTCCTCGATGCGCTGGATGCGTCTGGCGTTGAAAGCATCATCGCACCGCAAAATTAGCTGTTTCTTAAGGCGCGCGCCGCTCGCTCACGCGGGCGTCAACGTTTCCCCGGACACGTGCACCCTCTGTCCGACCGCGACGCCCGGCGCGGCTTCGTAGTTGAAACTGCGCACGCTGCCGTCGTTCATGCGGACCTGCACCTGATATGTCGTCGACTTGTGAACGACGTGCTCGATCTGATTGCCTGCCAGCCCGCCGCCGATTGCGCCGATGATCGTCGCCGCCGTCCGTCCGCGGCCATTGCCGATCTGCGTGCCCGCGAGCCCGCCGACCACCGCGCCGCCGATCGCGCCGAGGCCCGTCGTCGGCTGCGCGGTCTGCACCGCGTTGACGGCGGTGACTTCGCCGGCGTACGGATCGTAGGCGGGCGCGGGAGGCTGCGCGTACGACGTGCTCTCCTGCGACGGCGCGGGCTTGCGCACCGGCGTCGGATGATGCCCGCGCACCGCGCGCGGCACCGATGCGGCGGGCTGCGTTGCGGGCTGCGTTGCGGGCTGTGACGCCGACTGTGAAGCCTGAGCGACGTGCGCGGGCGCGACGGTCCCAGCGGTTTGCGCATCGACGAGCGGCGCCGCGGTGACGTTCGCGGCGCTCGCTTTCGACGACGGCAGCAAGCCCGTCATCGCGGCGATGCCTGTTCCGCACGCAAGGATGACCGACACGGCGGCTGCCGCGACGAGCGGATGGATGCGCGACGGCTTCGGTTGAATCTCGTGAATCTCGGATGCGGCGTTCATGGCAGCGACTCCTGTGGGTGCCTGCCAGCTATAACGCCGTGCAGCGGCGGCGGTGGACGCGATTGCTGTGACATTTGTAAGCAAAAGTCGCGGCGCGCGGTGGAGCAGGATCGGCTAGGGTGAATACATATGTTGCGTTAATTTTGTCGATGGCAACATATGTATCATCACACACGAAAAATGAGGTCTACATGAAATCCACGTCGCTGCTTGCGCCGGCGGTCGCTTTCGCCGCCTTTGCCACGCTATCGCTCGTGACGGGCGCAAGCCACGCCCAGGACGGCCAGCCGACGCTCGCCAAGGTGCAGAGAGTCAACCTCATCGCGATCGGGCATCGCGAGACGTCCGTGCCGTTCTCGTACGTCGATGCGAACAACGACGTCATCGGCTTTTCGCAGGACTTGTGCAACAAGGTGATCGACGCGGTCAAGACGAAGACGAAGCATCCGGATTTACGCGTGCGCTTCATTCCGGTGACGTCGCAGAACCGCATTTCGCTCGTGCAGAACGGCACGGTCGATCTCGAATGCGGCGTGACGACGAACCTGGCGTCGCGACAGAATCAGGTTGCGTTTTCGGACACATTCTTTGTTGCAACGACGCGTCTGCTCACGAAGAAGGATTCCGGCATCAAGGACTTTCCCGATCTCGCGGGCAAGACCGTCGTGACGAATCAGGGCACGACGTCCGAGCGCATTCTTCGCAAGATGAACGAAGAGAAGAAGATGAACATGAGCATCATCAGCGCGAAGGACTACGGCGAAGGGCGCGCCACGCTCGAAACCGGGCGCGCGGTCGCCTACATGATGGACGACGTGCTGCTCGCGGGCACGCGCTCGCTGACCGCGAAACCGTCGGACTGGGTGCTGGTCGGCACGCCGCAGTCGTCGGAGGCATACGGATTCATGATGCGCAAGAACGACCCCGAGTTCAAAAAGCTCGTCGACGACGCGATGAGCCAGGTCTTGAAGGGCCCCGAGATCAAGACGATGTACGACAAGTGGTTCATGAAGCCGGTGCCGCCGAAGAACATCAACTTCGACTTCCCGATGAGCGAAACGATGCAGAAGCTCTATGCCGAGCCGAACGACAAGGCGTTCGAGTAAGGTTCACTCCGCGAAGGGCAGTGAACGCTGCCCTTCTGCGCGCATGTCGAAGGTGTTGAGCGTCATTGCGACGAGCGCGTAATAACCCAGCAAGCCGACGAGATTCACCACGACCGTATGACCGAAGCGCGCGACGGCGGCATCGTACGTCGCATCGCTGACGCGCTTCGTGTCGTAAAGCTCGGTGGCGAAATCGAAGATGAGCTTGTCGTCGGCATCGGCGAAAGCGGGCGTCGTTCCACTGCGCAGCGCTTCGGCGAGATCGGCTGGCAGGCCGGCTTCGAGCGCGATCGGATGATGGATGTGCCATTCCGCCTGCGAGCGCCAGCGCGCCGCCGTCACCAGAATCGCAAGTTCGGAGAGGCGCAGCGGCAGGCCGGTGTTGTAGCGGCAGAACGCGCCGAGTCTCTGCGCATGTTGCGCGAGTTCCGGGCTGAAGATCCAGCCGAGAAACGGCCCGTTGAGATTGCCGCGCGGGCCGCTCAGGATGTCCTGCAAGACGGCTTTCTGTTCGTCGGATGCGGTGGCGATCTGGAAGTCGGGAAGTCGTTTGTTCATGATTCGATCGATGTTCGTGGGGAGTTCGTGAGGCCGCGTTCGATGCGTCGCGCGGCCGCGAAACACGCGGCTTCATCGAACGATGCGCCGATGATCTGCACGCCGAGCGGCATATGACCTTCGCGCAGCACGGGCGCGGTGACGACAGGCAGCCCTGCAAAGGATACCGGCTGAGTCAGCATGCCGAGATGCTTCGCGGGTTCGAATTCGCGATCGCCGATCATGATCGTCGAGTCGGTGAATCGCGGCGCGGCGAAGGGCGTGCACGGCGCGAGCAGCACGTCGAAGTCGGCGAAAAGCCGCGACATGCGCGCGTGGAAGCGCCGCTGATAATGCAACGCGCGGGCGTACCACGCAGCGGGACCCAATGCGCCCGCGAGCAGGCGCGTGCGCAGGCGGGCTGAAACGTCTTCGTCCGGCGCGCCGAGCAGGTTCGCGTGCGCAGCCGCGACTTCGACGTTCGATATGATCGTCGCCGCGCCGCGCACGAGCTGCATTTCGTCGTCGGGCATGTCGATCGATGCATGCGGCCCGATCAGCGCGGCGACTCGAAGCACCGCCTCCCACGCCTGCCGCGACGCGTTCGCTTCGAAATAGCCGCTCAATACGCCGACGCGCAAGCTGCGTTCGCGCACGGCAGACGCATCGCCACTGAGCGCATCGTGAAACGCCGCGAGATCGCCGGCGTCGTTTGCAAAGCCGCCGATGCAATCCAGCGAATTCGCATAGGGAAGCACGCCTTGCCGCGACAGCCTGCCGAACGTTGGCTTGATGCTCCACACGCCGCACAGCGCGGCGGGCGCGCGAATGGAGCCGTTGGTGTCGCTGCCGAGTGCGAGCGGCACGCATCGCGCGGCGACGGCGGCGGCTGACCCGCCGGATGATCCGCCCGTCATGCAATCGGTGTCGTGCGGATTGCGCACCGCGCCGAAATGCGGATTCTCGCCGGTCGCGCCGCACGCGAGTTCATCCATGTGCGTCGTGCCGACGAGCACCGCGCCCGCGCGCTTCAGTCGCGCGATGGCGTCGGCGTCGCGGGCGGCGGCGGGTGCGTTGAGCCGCGCGCGCGAACCGGCGATCGTCGCGTGGGCTTCGATATCGAAGAGACTTTTGGCGGCGAACGGCACGCCGGCGAGCGGCCCCGGATCGGTGCCTTGCGCCACGAGCGCGTCGATACGCGCGGCCTGAGCGAGCGCATCGTCGATGAAAACGTGATGGAACGCGTTGAGCACGGCGTTCTCGCGCGCGATGTCGGCGAGCGCTTCACGCGTCGCGTCGGTGGCCGAACGCTTTCGCGCGCGCACGTCCGCCGCGATATCAAGCGCGCGCTTCATCGTCGCCGGGTTCCGCTTCGTCGAGCGCGGCGGCGAGTTGCCGCGCGCTTGCATGCATCGAATCGAGCAAGGCGGCGACGCCGGGCAGCAACGCGTCGGGCACCGCGATGCCGAGCGATGCCGACCACGCCTCGATCGCGGCGTCGTTCATGCCGCTTTCACGCCGACGATGCCGAGCGCGCCGTCGATCGCATCGGACAGGCGTTCGACGATCGTCTCGATCTGCGCGCTCGTCGTGATGAACGGCGGCGCGATGAGCACGTGATCGCCGACGCGGCCATCGACGGTGCCGCCCATCGGATACACCATGAGCCCGCGCTTCATCGCCTCGCTCTTGATGAGCGCGTGCAGCTTGTGGTTCGGATCGAACGGCGTCTTGCTCGCGCGATCCTGCACCAGTTCGACGCCGGTGAAGAGGCCGCGCCCGCGCACGTCGCCGATATACGGATGATTCGCGTGCCGCTCGCGCAGAAGCGCGCGCAACTGCTCGCCGCGCGCCTTCACGTTGTCGAGCAGACTTTCTTCGGCGATGACCTTCTGCACTTCGAGCGCCGCCGCGCACGCCGTCGCATGACCGATGTACGTGTGGCCGTGCTGAAAGAACCCCGAGCCGCCGACAATCGTGTCGAAGATCGCGTTGCTGACGAGCGTCGCGCCGATCGGCTGGTAGCCCGCGCCGAGACCTTTCGCGATGGCGAGAATATCGGGCGACACGCCGTCTTCCTCGCACGCGAACAGGTGCCCCGTGCGGCCCATGCCCGACATCACTTCGTCGAGAATCAGCAGCACGCCGTACTTGTCGCAGACCGCGCGGATCTTGCGGAAATAGTCGCGCACCGGCGGCACCGCGCCCGCCGTCGCGCCGACGACCGTCTCCGCGACGAACGCCGCCACCGATTCCGCGCCGAGTTCCAGAATCTTCGCCTCGAGTTCGTCGGCGAGACGCTGCGCGAAGGCTTCGTCGGTTTCGCCCGCCTGCTGCTCGCGATACGCGAAGCAGGGCGAGACATGATGCGCTTCGATCAGGATCGGCAGAAACGGCTCGCGGCGCCATGCGTTGCCGCCGATCGCGAGCGCGCCGAGCGTGTTGCCGTGATAGCTCTGGCGGCGCGCGATGAAATGCCGGCGTTCGGGCTGACCTTTCTCGACGAAATACTGGCGCGCGAGCTTGAGCGCCGCTTCCATCGCTTCCGAGCCGCCCGAGACGAAATAGACGTGACCGAGATTCTTCGGCGCGGCATCGATCAGCAGATCGGCGAGCGCTTCGGCGGGCTCGGTCGTGAAGAACGACGTGTGCGCGTAGGGCAGTTGCTGCACTTGCCGCTGAATCGCTTCGATCACGCGCGGATGACTGTGCCCGAGGCACGAGACGGCCGCGCCGCCGCATGCGTCGATGTAGCGCTTGCCGGTCGAATCGACGATCTCGATGCCGTCGCCGCGCACGGCGGTGGGCAACTTGGCGCGCGGCGCGCGATGAAATACCGTGGTCATGGTTCCTGCCTTTGCGAAGTGCGTGCGCAACACGCGATGCGTGATTCTAACTCGACAACAACATATGTTGTCAACGAGGCGCTGCTTTGATGTAACGCGCCGGAATCGCGAGGATCAGGAGGGCGGCAAGAAAGAGCGTGCCCGCGAGCAGCGCGACGCCGGCGGTCGTGCTGCCTGTCAGTTGCTTGAGCACGCCCATGATCGACGGCCCGACGAAGCCCGCGACCGCAGCGCCGATATTCACGAGGCCCGCGCCGCCCGCCGCCGCCGTGCCCGCGAGAATCCGCGAGGGCAAGCTCCAGAACATCGCGAGTGTGCTCATGATGCCCGCGACGGCAACCGTTAAACACGCGACGGCGGCCACCGGCGCGCCCGACGCCGCCACGCTGCCGATCAGCGCGGCGCCGCCGATGAACACCGGCAGTGCCGTGTGCCAGCGCCGCTCGCGCGTCTTCACGGAATGCTGCGCGTTGAGCACCATCGCGGCGGCGGCGACGAGATACGGAATCGCGCTCACCACGCCGATTTCGAAGTTGCTGAGATGGCCGAGCGCCTTGACCATCGTCGGCATCCAGAAGACGAGGCCGTAGTTGCCGACGTTATAGAGGAACGAGATCGCGCAGAGCAGCCAGAGCGTCGGCTCCTTCAGCGCGGGCAGAAGCGCCTGCTTCTTGTCGGACGATTCGCGTGCGAGCTCGCTTTTCACGATCGCAAGTTCGTCGCGCGAGAGCCACATCGCATCGTCGATGCGGTCGACGACCATCGCGAAGAGCACGAAGCCGAGCACGACGGCGGGCAGGCCTTCGATCAGGAACATCCACTGCCAGCCGTTCATGCCCCATCCGCCGTGCGTCGCGTCCATGATCCAGCCCGACAGCGGCCCGCCGATGATGACGCCGAGCGGCATCGCGAGAAACAGCAGCGACATCACCTTGCTCAGCCGGTACGACGGAAACCACAGACTGAAGTACGCGATGACCGCCGGGAAGAAGCTCGCTTCGGTCAGGCCGAGCAGAAAGCGCAACGCATAGAACGTGGTCTGGTTGCGCGTCGCGAGTGTCGCGATGGAGACGATGCCCCACGCGATCAGCGAGCCGCCGAGACACGCGCGCACGCCGACGCGCTTCACGAGATAACCGGCGGGCACCTGCAGCAGCAGATAGCCGATGAAGAACAGCCCCGCGCCGACGCCGTATGCCGCTTCGGTGAGGCTCAGGTCGCTCATCATCTGCAGCTTGGCGAAGCCGACGTTCACGCGATCCAGATAGCCGAAGAAGTAGCACAGGAGGATGATCGGAATGACGCGCTGCGTCACCTTGCGATAGACGGCGTCGGCCGACGGCGCGGCTTGCGCGGCGGATTGCGGCGTTGCTTGATGAGGAGTGGCCATGTCGGTCCCTGATCGGCTGAGGTCGTTAGCGGGGAATGCGGCGCAGCGCGCGTCCCGGCCGCGCGCCGGTCGGCTCGCCCCGCGCGAGCACGGGCACGCCGTTGACGATCACGTGTTCGATGCCCAGCGGCGCGAGCTTCGGCTGATCGAACGTCGCGCGGTCGATGACTTCGTCGGCGTCGAACACGACGAGGTCGGCGTAGTGGCCTTCGACGACGTGTCCGCGCCCGTCGATGCCGAATTGCTCGGCCGTGAGTCCGGTCATCTTGCGCACGGCGGTTTCGAGCGGAAAGAGCTTCAGTTCGCGCGAGTAATGGCCGAGCACGCGCGGAAAGGTGCCCCACAGACGCGGGTGCGGCGCGGTGTCGTTGGGCAGGCCGTCGGAGCCGACCATCGTTTTCTCGTGACGGAAGATGCGGCGCACGTCGTTCTCGTCCATCACGAAGTAGATCGCGCCGGCGGGTTTCAAGTCGTCGATGGCAGCTTCGATCGAACCGTCGTAGAGCGGCAGGATGTCCGCGAAGTCCTTGCCCGCGAGCTCGGGACGCTTCGTCGACCACGCGAGCATCACGCGCGACGACTGGCGGATGCGGTCCGCGCGCAGCATCGTCGAGGTCGCGGGATATGGATGGCAGTCGAGGCAAAGCGGCTGCTGCGCGCTCTGGGCGTCGATGAGCGCGAGCGTTTCGGCGGAGCGCCCGTGATTCTCCTTGCCCGCGACCTTGTGATGCGAGAGCACGAGATTCGCGCCGACCGCGCGCCCGATGGCGAACGCTTCTTCCATCGACGCAACGATGTCCTTCGTTTCATCGCGCAAATGTGTGGCGAAGACGCCAGGATGACGTTTGAGCGGCGCGCATACGTCGATCAGTTCCTGCGTGCTCGCCGCCGCCGCCGGCGGATAGAACGTGCCGGACGACACGCCGAACGCGCCGGCTTGCAGCGCTTCTTCGACATCGGCGGCCATGCGCGCGCGTTCGTGCGCGGTCGCCTCGCGCGCGAGGTCGTTCATGTGCCGCACGCGCAGCGTCGAATGACCGACGAGCGCCGCGACGTTCACGGCGGCGGGTGCGCGGTCGAGCGCGTCGAGGTAGGCGGCGAAAGTGTCGTAGGCGAAGCGCTCGGGCGGGCCGAGCAGATCGAGCGGCTGCGGAACCGCGTCGGCGGAAAGCGGCGCGAGGCTGATCCCGCAGTTGCCCGCGATCACTGTCGTCACGCCTTGCACGACTTTCGGCGTGACGTCGGGATGCGTGAGCACGAAGGCGTCGTCGTGCGTGTGGCTGTCGATGAAACCGGGCGCGACGATCTTGCCCGCCGCGTCGATCGTGCTGTCCGCGCTCGCCGCCGACAGATCGCCGATCGCGGCGATGCGCTCGCCGTTCACGCCGACATCGGCGGCGAAGCGCGCGCAACCGGTGCCGTCTATGATTTCGCCGTTGCGAATGATCAATTGGAAGTGCATGAGCTTTGCCCCGCTGGGTGATGACTTTTTGTTTCAGTCACAATGCTCATCGCACAAAATACGCGCGTCCAATGCCGGTATTTCAGGGATTCATGCGGAACGGTTATGAAAGTCGAGAACTCGGAACTCGAGGCGTTCGTCGCGGTGGCGGAGCTTGGCAGCTTCCAGAAGGCCGCCGACAAGCTGCATCTCACGCAGCCGGGGCTGTCGCGGCGCATTCAGAAGCTCGAGCAGGCGCTCGGCGTCGAACTGTTTCACCGGACGACGCGCAGCGTCGCGCTGACGGGCGTCGGCCGCCAGTTTCTGCCGATGGCGCGCCAGCAGATTTCGCAGCTCGGCACGATGTTGTCGTCGATTCGGGAGATCGCCGAGAAGCGCTTCGGCAAGGTGCGGCTCGCGAGCATTCCGACCGTGGTCAATCGCGTGCTGCCCGACGTGCTGCGGCGCTACGCGGAGAAATATCCGCAAGTGGGCGTGCAGATTTTCGACGGCAATCACGACTTCGTGCTCGGGCAGGTGCGCGCGGGACTCGCCGAGTTCGGCATCAGTCTCGATCCGGGCGACGACGAAGACCTCGTGTTCGAGCCCTTGCTGGCCGATCGATACGTGCTCGCGGTGCATCGGGAACATGAGTGGGCGGCGCGCGAGAGCGTGTCGCTGCGTGATCTGCGGGACGCGCGGCTCGTCATCGGCGGGCGCGACAGCGGCAACCGGCTGCTGCTCGAACTGCTGCTCGGGCACGAGTCGATCAGCCTGCGATGGTTCTACGAAGTCGAGCACATCTCGTGCGTAGTGGCGCTCGTCGATGCGGGGCTTGGCTGCGCAATCGTGCCGTCGCTCGCGGTGTCGGCGCACTTCGCGCCGAACATCCGGACGGTGCCGATAGGCAGCCCGGAGGTGCGGCGCTCGATCGGCATCGTGAAGCATCGGCATGTGTCGATGTCGTCCATCGCCGCCGAGCTTTGCGAACTGCTGAAGGCGTCGATCGGCTAGTTCGCCGCGTAGGCGCCGTGCGAGTGCAGCGCGGCTTCGGCTTGTTCGAGATTTGCGATCGCGTCCTTGCCTTCGAGCGCGAGCAGATGCGCGACGAGCATTTCCGCGAGCGCCGATGCCGCGACGAGCGACGGAAAGAACGACGGCGATTCGTGCGAGAAGATGAGCGTGTGATCGGCGTTGAGCGCGATGGGCGACACGGCGCTATCGGTGAGCGCGATGAGTTTCGCGCCGCGCTCGATCGCCGCCTGAGCGACGCGCACGGCTTCGACGGAATACGGCGCGAAACTGACGACGGCGACGGCGTGCTTTTTTTCGATGCCGCGCAACTGCATTTCGAGCGTGCCGGCTTCGCCGCTGACGAGACTCACCGACGAACGGAAAAGCCGATACCCGTAAAGCAGGCTGAACGCGACCGGATAGCACGACCGGAAGCCCGCGACATGCACATGCGGCGCTTTCTTCAAGGTCTTCGCCGTTTCGACGACGCTCGCCGCGTTCTGAGCAAGCGTGAGTTCGAGATTGTGCGATTGCGCTTGCGCGAGATCGCGGCTCAGGTGATTGTCGGCGCCGCCTTTGACGAGTGAGCGGGCGCGGGTCGTCAGCGGTTCGGGGCGCGTGCGCACGCGGCTCACGAAGATTTCGCGCAACTCGCTCCAGCCGGGAAAGCCGAGTTGCTGTGAGAGACGGACCATCGCGGCGGGCTGGACCTGGGCGCGTTCGGCGACCTTGCGCATCGAGAGGACGGCGACTTCGTCGGGATAATCGAGAAGGAAGGCGGCGCCGGCCTGGAATTGCGGGCTGAGATCGGGGAAGCGCTCGCGGATGGTCGCGGCGAGTTGGTCGAAGGTGGGCACGTTCTGGATGCTGGAGGAAGCGACGCGCTATTTAAGCATGAGCGCGGCGAGGAGGGCGGCCGCGCGCGGAAAACAAAAAAGCCGCTGTTCGTGAGAACAGCGGCTTTTTCTTGCAACTGGTGGCGAATCAGGGACTCGAACCCCGGACCTGCGGATTATGATTCCGTCGCTCTAACCAACTGAGCTAATTCGCCGAAAGAAACGAGATTATGGCGAGCGTCTTGCAGGCTGTCAACCCCTTCCGCGCGTTTTGTTGAAAGAACCGCGCGGAAGGCCGGCCGCCTCGATCAATCCTCGTGATAGACGTTCGACTTGCGCGTGTCTTTCACGAACAGCATGCCGATCACGAAGGTAATCAGCGCGATCACGATCGGATACCACAGTCCCGAGTAGATATCGCCCTTGGCCGCGACGATCGCGAACGCCGTGGCCGGCAGGAAGCCGCCGAACCAGCCATTGCCGATGTGATACGGCAGCGACATCGACGTATAGCGGATGCGCGCCGGGAACATCTCGACGAGCATCGCCGCGATCGGGCCGTAGACCATCGTCACGAAGATCACGAGAATCGTCAGCACTACGATCGCCATCGGCCAGTTGATCAGCGCCGGATCGGCCTTCGCCGGATAGCCCGCGCTCTTCAGCGTGCCGGCGAGCGTCTTGTCGAACGCCGCGCCTTGCGCCTTCGCGTCGGCCGCCTTGCCGTCGTACGTGTTCACCACCGTTTCGCCGACCTTGATCTGCGCGAGCGTGCCCGCCGGCGCCGCCACGTTCTCGTAGTTGAGACCTGCCTTCGACAGCGCGCTCTTCGCGATATCGCACGAACTCGTGAACTTCGACGTGCCCACCGGGTTGAACTGGAACGAGCACTCGTCCGGATTCGCGATCACGACGATCGGCGACTTCTGCGTCGCGGCTTCGAGCGTCGGGTTCGTGTAGTGCGCGAGCGCCTTGAAGAGCGGGAAGAACGAGAGCGCGGCGATCAGGCAGCCCGCCATGATGATCGGCTTGCGGCCGATGCGATCCGACAGCGACCCGAAGAACACGAAGAACGGCGTGCCGATCAGAAGCGCCACCGCGACCATGATGTTCGCGCTGGTGCCGTCCACCTTGAGCGTCTGCGTGAGGAAGAAGAGCGAGTAGAACTGGCCCGTGTACCACACGACCGCCTGGCCCGCCGTCAGACCGAAGAGCGCGAGCAGCACGATCTTCAGGTTCTTCCACTCGCCGAACGCTTCCGTGAGCGGCGCCTTCGAAGTCTTGCCTTCGGCCTTGATGCGCTCGAACACCGGCGATTCGTGCAGCTTCATGCGAATCCACACGGACACGGCAAGCAGCAGGATCGACACGAGGAACGGAATGCGCCAGCCCCACGCGCCGAACTGCTCCTCGCCCATGATCGTGCGCACCGCGAGAATCACGATCAGCGAGATGAAGAGGCCGAGCGTCGCCGTGGTCTGGATCCACGCCGTCCACGCGCCGCGCTTGTTCGACGGCGCATGCTCCGCAACATACGTCGCCGCGCCGCCGTACTCGCCGCCGAGCGCGAGACCTTGCAGCAGACGCATCGCGATGAAGATGATCGGCGCCGCGATGCCTATCGTCGCGTAACCGGGCAGGAAGCCGATCAGAAACGTCGACAGACCCATGATGACGATGGTCACGAGGAACGTGTACTTGCGCCCGACCATGTCGCCGAGACGCCCGAACACGATCGCGCCGAACGGACGCACAGCGAAGCCCGCCGCGAAACCGAGCAAGGTGAAGATGAAACCGGCTGTCGGGTTGACGCCCGAGAAGAACGTCTTGCTGATATAGACGGCGAGCGAGCCCGCCAGATAGAAGTCATACCACTCGAACACCGTGCCGAGCGACGAGGCGAAGATGACTTTCTTCTCCTCCGCCGTCATCGGTGCGTGCGACACGCGCCCCTCAACCGTAGCCATGTATCGTCTCCTGATTTGATTTTCGAATACATCGGTCCGCGATTAGGCGGCTCCCGGTGCAAGCATTATTGGAACGAAAACTTACGGCGTTCTGACGCGGCCTGGCCCGGCGCGCGGAACCTGCAAAAAACCGATCTGCGCGAAATTCATAGACATTTGATGCGAACGGTCGTTTAAGTTCTTTCAATGCCGCGCTATTTCCGCGCGAGTTGCGAATTTGCGGCGCGTGCGCTCAGGGTTTGTCCCGGGCAGGAAAAACCCGCTGAAGACTGACCCTGACGAGTGTTCCCGCAAGACGCGGGCTTTCCTGATACACATGATCCTCGATGGCGAGCGCGCCGCCGTGCATCGCCGCGATCTCCTTGACGATGGCAAGCCCGAGGCCGCTGCCGTCGCCCTCGCGCCCGAGAATGCGATAGAAGCGCTCGACCACGCGCTCGCGCTCCGCCGCGGGAATGCCGAGGCCGGTGTCTTCCACTTCGAGATGCACGAGATCGAGATCGTCGTCGTCGGTCCGCACGCGCACGGTGATGCGCCCGCCGGCGGGCGTGTAGCGGATCGCGTTGTCGATCAGGTTCGAGAGCATCTCGCGCAGCATCACGACATTGCCTTCCACTTCGACCGGAAACGGCGGCTCCTCGTAACCGAGGTCCATGCCTTTGGCGAGCGCGGCCTGCACCCAGTCGCGCACAGCGAGCCGCGCGAGATCGGTGAGCACGATGCGCGTGAAAATCTGCCCCGTCGCGCGGTTCTCGGCGCGCGCGAGCGCGAGCAGTTGCGTGACGAGGCGCGCCGCGTGTTCCGAACTCATCGCGATCTGTTCGAGCGAGCGCTGCACTTCCGTCGATACATCCTGCCGCATCGCCAGTTCCGCCTGCATGCGCAAGCCGGCAAGCGGCGTCTTCATCTGATGCGCGGCATCGGCGATGAAGCGTTTCTGGAACTCCATGTTCTGTTCGAGACGCGTGAGCAGATCGTTGAACGACGCGACGAGCGGCGCGATCTCCGGCGGCGCGCTGCCCGCCTGCAGCGGCGAGAGATCGTCGGGGCGGCGCGCGCGGATGTTCGACTGCAGCGCGTGCAGCGGCGCGAGCCCGCGCGAAAGCCCGAACCACACGAGGATGATCGCGAGCGGCAGGATCACGAACTGCGGCAGGATCACGCCCTTGATGATGTCGTTGGCGAGCTGGCTGCGCTTGTCGAGCGTCTCGGCGACCTGCACGAGCACCGGCTGCGCGCTTTCGGAATCGCGGCCGGGCGCGAGGCCGGGCAGATCGACCGTTGTGTACGCGACGCGAATGTCGTTGCCGCGCAGCACGTCGTCGCGAAATTCGACGATGCCCGGCTGCGGGCGGTCGTCGTCGTGCGGCAACGGCATGTCGCGGTCGCCACCGACGAGTTCGCCGCGCGTGCCGAGCACCTGAAAGAAGACGCTGTCGACGTTGTCGGCGCGCAGGAAATCGCGCGTCGCGTCGGGCAGGCGCAGCTCCGCGATGCCGTTCACCGGCTGGATCTGGCGCGCGAGCACGTAGGCGTCGGCCTCGAGCGCGCGGTCGAACGGACCGTTCGCGATCGACTTCGCGACGAGATACGTGACCGCGATGCTCATCGGCCAGAGCAAGAGCAGCGGCGCGAGCATCCAGTCGAGAATCTCGCCGAAAAGCGAGCGCGGATGCGTCTCGGTGTCCGGTTCGAGTTGATCGGGCGGCGCGAACGGATTGGCGTAGCTCGCGTCGCGCCGCGCGTCGGAATCGTCGCTCGCAAAGGCGTTGCGCCGGGTTTCGTCGGAAACGTGCGACGCCATGCGGCCTACTTATAGTGATGGCTGGCGGATTCGCCGGCGTGCTGGGCAGCGGCGCCGTTCGTCGCGGCGACCGCTTTCTCCAGCGTGTAGCCGAGGCCGCGCACCGTGATGATCTTCGCGCCGCTCGGCTCGATCTTTTTGCGGAGCCGATGCACGTAGACCTCGATCGCGTTATTGCTGACTTCCTCGCCCCATTCACACAGATGGTTGACGAGCTGCTCCTTCGACACGAGCCGGCCGGTGCGCTGGAGCAGCACCTCGAGCACGCCGAGCTCGCGCGCGGAAAGATCGATGACCTGATCGCCGATCGTCGCGATTCGCCCGACCTGATCGAACGAAAGCGAGCCGTGCTTCACGACGGTCGGGCCGCCGCCCGCACCGCGCCGCGTGAGCGCCCGCACGCGCGCCTCGAGCTCGTTGAGCGCGAAGGGCTTGGCCATATAGTCATCGGCGCCGAGATCGAGGCCTTTCACGCGTTCGTCGACGGAATCGGCGGCGGTAAGGATGAGCACGGGCATCTGCGAATTGCGCGCGCGCAGGCGGCGCAGCACTTCGAGACCGGGCATCAGCGGCAGGCCGAGATCGAGGATCAGGAGGTCAAAGGTCTGCAGGGAAAGAGCGGTGTCCGCCTCGACGCCATGCTTCACATGGTCGACGGCGTATCCCGATTGGCGGAGTGATCGGACGAGGCCGTCCGCGAGTATGCTGTCGTCTTCGGCAATGAGGATTCGCATCGTCGTGTGCGCCTTTGTACGCCATGCATGCGCGATGAAGCGCATCGGCATTGCCGGCACCGTGTGTCGCCCGGCGCGGCGGTCTCCAGGTGTTCGTGGTTTTTGCGTGCGAGCGCGACGTGGAAAAAAAGCTGCGCCACGGCGCGACATGCTTGCAAAAACTACTGTTTTTTTATACAGTGTCTGCGTGAGTGGGAAAGGCGGTTTCGTATGCTCGATCGAGCAGCGGAAAACCCCGTGAACACTGCCTCAGACGCCGTTCATCATAGCAAAGGACGATTCATGGAAGAAAGCAAGAAAGGCCCGGCTGGCATGACTGCGGAGAAGAGCAAGGCCCTGGCTGCCGCGCTCTCGCAGATCGAAAAGCAATTCGGCAAAGGGTCGATCATGCGGCTCGGCGCAGGTGAGGCGGTCGAAGACATTCAAGTGGTCTCCACCGGTTCGCTCGGACTGGACATCGCGCTCGGCGTCGGCGGCTTGCCGCGCGGCCGTGTCGTGGAAATCTACGGTCCGGAATCGTCGGGCAAGACCACGCTCACGCTGCAGGTGATCGCGGAGATGCAGAAGCTCGGCGGCACGGCGGCGTTCATCGACGCGGAACACGCGCTCGACGTGCAGTACGCGGGCAAGCTCGGCGTGAACGTGCCCGAACTGCTGATCTCGCAGCCGGACACGGGCGAGCAGGCGCTCGAAATCGCGGACGCGCTGGTGCGTTCGGGTTCCATCGACATGATCGTGATCGACTCCGTGGCGGCGCTCGTGCCGAAGGCGGAAATCGAAGGCGAAATGGGCGACTCGCTGCCGGGTCTGCAAGCGCGTCTAATGTCGCAGGCGCTGCGCAAGCTCACCGGCACGATCAAGCGCACGAACTGCCTCGTCATCTTCATCAACCAGATCCGCATGAAGATCGGCGTGATGTTCGGCAATCCGGAAACCACCACGGGCGGTAACGCGCTGAAGTTCTATTCGTCGGTGCGTCTGGACATTCGCCGTATCGGTTCGATCAAGAAGAACGACGAAGTCATCGGCAACGAGACGCGCGTGAAGGTCGTGAAGAACAAGGTGTCGCCGCCGTTCCGCGAAGCCATCTTCGACATCCTGTATGGCGAAGGCATCTCGCGTCAGGGCGAAATCATCGACCTGGGCGTGCAGGCCAAGCTGATCGACAAAGCGGGCGCCTGGTACAGCTACAACGGCGATCGCATCGGTCAAGGCAAGGACAACGCGCGCGAATTCCTGCGCGAGAATCCTGACATTGCGCGTGAGATCGAAAACAAGATCCGCGAATCGCTGGGTGTGGCCGCAATGGGTGAAGTCGTAGCCGCAGGCGCCGCAACGGCCGACGGCGAGTAAGCATCGGGTCTGACGGACGATGCAGAAGCGCCGGTTCGGATCGAAGGCAGGTACGGCGGATGAAGGAACCGGCAACGATTCCGAATCCGTCGATCGCTACGAACGAAGCAGCGAGCGGCGCGGTGCATCGTCGAAGTCGGGTGGCCTGAAGCGCAGCAACAAGCAACGCGCCGACGCGAAATCCTTCGCGCCGGCGCGTCGTGTTTTTGAGCCGTCCGCAGATGGTGAAAGTAACGCCGACGCGAACGATCGCGCCGCGCGTCTCGAACAAGCGCGCGCCTTGTTGAAGCAAACGACGGAACCGCCGAAGGCGCCTCCCGTCGAGCGCACGCTACCGACGGCTAAGCCGCCGGGCCCGTTCGAGGACGCCGATCCCTTCGAGCCGTTCGAACAATGCGCGCCCGCGGAGCCAACGCCAGTCGATTCCGGCGATACGGTCTATAGCCGCTCCAGCCAGCGCAAGCGCAAGACATCGGCAAGCGAAGCCAACAATCCCAGACGTCCGCAACGCTCGTTAAAGGGACGTGCGCTCGGGTATCTGTCGCGTCGTGAGTACAGCCGCGCGGAGCTATCGCGCAAGCTGCGTCCGTACGTCGAAGAAGCGGATTCACTCGAGTCACTGCTCGACGGTCTCGAGCGCGATGGCTGGCTGTCGAATGAGCGCTTCGTCGAGAGCGTCGTGCATCGGCGAGCCTCGCGCATGGGCGGCAGCCGGATCATCAGCGAACTGAAGCGCCACGCCGTCGGCGATGCGCTTATCAGCGAAACCGCCGACAAGCTCGCGCAGTCCGAAATTGCCCGCGCGCAAGCCGTGTGGGAAAAGAAGTACGGCGTGCTGCCCGAGACGCCGGCCGAGCGCGCCAAGCAGGCGCGCTTCCTCGCCGCGCGTGGATTTTCAGGCGGCACCATCGGCAAAATTCTGAAGGGTGGCGACGAAGACTGGTGCGAAGAGATCGTCGACGATTGAGCGCGAACACGCGCGATTCGCACGTCCGTTTCTTTCCTCGGCCGTATGCCCGGCTCGAAATACCCAATATGCTAAAATTCCACGGTTTTCCCCGTACCGGCTCACTCCAGCATGTCTCTCTCACCTCCCGCTCCCCGACAGTTGCGCCATAGTCGCGCGATTCGGCTGGAAGCGTTCGAGCGTGACGACGGCCTGTGGGATATCGAAGCCTGTCTAACCGATGAGAAGCCGCGCGACTTCCAACTCGCGACGGGCGTCCGGCCGCACGGCCTGCCGATCCATGAACTCTGGCTGCGCATCACCATCGACCGCAAGCTCACCATCGTCGACGTCGAAGCGTCGTCCGAATGGTCGCCCTATGGCGGTCTGTGCGCCGAGTCCAATCCGGTCTATCGAAAGCTCATCGGGCTCAATCTGCTTCAGAATTTTCGCCGCGAAGCCAACAAGCTGCTGCGCGGCGCGGCGGGCTGCACGCATCTCACAGAGTTGTGCGGCGTCTTGCCGACCGCAGCCATTCAGGCATTCGCGGGCGACGTCTGGAAAATCGAGGACGGCAATCCGTTCAGACAGACCGACGCCGGCGCGCCGCACGACGAGCCGCCTTTTCAACTCGGCCGTTGCCATGCATTGCGGTTCGACGGGCCCGCGGTCAAGGAGTACTACCCGCGCTGGTTCGGTTACGCACCCGGCCAATCATCCGAATCCGGAACAGCGGTACAGGACAGGGCGGAGACAAAGTCCGCCTCGTAGCGCGCAGGCAGCGCTCGCGCGCGCGCACGGCATTCAAACAAGAATCGAAGAATCAGCGGTTCAAGCAAACAGAAGTTCACTCCAACTCTCAGACTGAAGGAATCACGCATGAAGATTCACGAGTACCAGGGTAAGGAAATCCTGCGGAAATTCGGCGTCGCGGTCCCGCGCGGCAAACCCGTGTTCTCGGTGGATGATGCGGTCAAGGCCGCGGAAGAGCTGGGCGGCCCGGTTTGGGTCGTCAAGGCGCAGATTCACGCCGGCGGCCGCGGTAAGGGCGGCGGCGTGAAGGTCGCGAAGTCGATCGAGCAGGTCCGCGAATACGCGAACCAGATCCTCGGCATGCAGCTCGTCACGCACCAGACCGGCCCGGAAGGCCAGAAGGTCAATCGCCTGCTGATCGAAGAAGGCGCGGACATCAAGAAGGAACTGTATGTCGGCCTCGTGCTCGATCGCGTTTCGCAGAAGATCGTCGTGATGGCGTCGAGCGAAGGCGGCATGGACATCGAAGAAGTCGCGGAAAAGACGCCGGACCTGCTGCACAAGTTCGCCGTCGAGCCGTCGACGGGTCTGCAGGACGCGGACGCCGATGACCTCGCACGCAAGATCGGCATCCCCGATGCATCGATCCCGCAAGCGCGCGCGATCCTTCAAGGTCTGTACAAGGCGTTCTTCGAAACCGACGCATCGCTCGCGGAAATCAACCCGCTGATCGTGACCGGCGACGGCAAGGTGATCGCGCTCGACGCCAAGTTCAACTTCGATTCGAACGCGCTGTTCCGTCACCCGGAGATCGTCGCGTACCGCGATCTGGACGAAGAAGATCCGGCTGAAGTCGAAGCGTCGAAGTTCGACCTCGCTTATATCTCGCTCGACGGCAACATCGGCTGTCTCGTGAACGGCGCGGGCCTCGCAATGGCGACGATGGACACCATCAAGCTGTTCGGCGGCGAGCCGGCCAACTTCCTCGACGTCGGCGGCGGTGCGACGACCGAGAAGGTGACCGAAGCGTTCAAGCTGATGCTGAAGAACCCGAACCTGAAGGCGATCCTCGTGAACATCTTCGGCGGCATCATGCGCTGCGACGTGATCGCGGAAGGCGTGATCGCGGCGTCGAAGGCCGTCGACCTGAAGGTGCCGCTCGTCGTGCGCATGAAGGGCACGAACGAAGACCTCGGCAAGAAGATGCTGGCCGACTCGGGTCTGCCGATCATCTCGGCGGACAGCATGGAAGAAGCCGCGCAGAAGGTCGTCTCGGCAGCCGAAGGCAAGTAAGCGCTTTCCGCTTGCCCGATAAGAGCGTTCCACCAGATACGAATGGCGGCGCTTGCTGAACGCATCACAGCGACGCCAAACGAACAGAGGTCACTACATGTCGATTCTGATCAACAAAGACACGAAGGTCATCACGCAGGGCATCACCGGCAAGACCGGCCAGTTCCACACGCGCGCCTGCCGCGAATACGCGAACGGCCGTGAAGCGTACGTCGCGGGCGTGAACCCGAAGAAGGCCGGCGAAGACTTCGAAGGCATTCCCATCTACGCGTCCGTCAAGGAAGCGAAGGCCGAAACCGGCGCGACCGTTTCGGTGATCTACGTGCCGCCCGCGGGCGCTGCCGCCGCGATCTGGGAAGCCGTCGAAGCCGATCTCGATCTCGCGATCTGCATCACGGAAGGCATTCCGGTTCGCGACATGCTCGAAATCAAGGACCGCATGCGCCGCGAAAACCGCAAGACGCTGCTGCTCGGACCGAACTGCCCCGGCACGATCACGCCGGACGAGCTGAAGATCGGCATCATGCCGGGTCACATCCACAAGAAAGGCCGCATCGGCGTCGTGTCGCGTTCGGGCACGCTGACCTATGAAGCAGTCGGCCAGTTGACGGCGCTTGGCCTCGGCCAGTCGTCGGCGGTCGGTATCGGCGGCGATCCGATCAACGGTCTCAAGCACATCGACGTGATGAAGATGTTCAACGACGATCCGGAAACGGACGCCGTCATCATGATCGGCGAGATCGGCGGTCCGGACGAAGCGAACGCCGCTTACTGGATCAAGGACAACATGAAGAAGCCGGTCGTCGGCTTCATCGCGGGTGTGACGGCGCCTCCGGGCAAGCGCATGGGCCACGCCGGCGCGCTAATCTCGGGCGGTGCGGACACGGCTGACGCGAAGCTGGAAATAATGGACGCGTGCGGCATCAAGGTCACGAAGAATCCGTCGGAAATGGCGCGTCTGCTGAAGTCGGTCCTGTAAGCATGCGGGCAAATTACGCGGGGGTTTGGTACTCTTACTGATTCCTTTCGTGTAATCCGATGAAAAGCGAGGGAGCATTGCTTCCTCGCTTTTTTCATTTCTGCCTCATGCTCGAATTCTTCTCGACCCTTCACTGGGGCGCGGTCGTTCAGATCATCGTGATCGACATTCTGCTCGGCGGCGACAACGCCGTCGTGATCGCGCTCGCGTGCCGCAATCTGCCCGACCGGCAGCGCACGCGCGGCATCGTGTTCGGCACGCTCGGCGCGATCATCCTGCGCGTCGTGTTGATCGCGTTCGCGGTGCTTCTGCTCGATATCCCGTTCCTCAAGTTCCTGGGCGGCATGCTGCTGCTGTGGATCGGCGTGAAGCTGATGCAGCCGGACCACGACGATCATCAGATCGACGCGTCGGACCGGTTGTGGGCGGCGGTGAAGACGATCATCGTCGCGGATGCCGTGATGAGCCTCGACAACGTGATCGCGATCGCGGGCGCGGCCGAAGCCGCCGATCCGCGTCATCGGCTGACGCTGGTGATCTTCGGGCTGATCGTGAGCATTCCGTTGATCGTCTGGGGCAGCACGCTGGTGCTGAAGCTGCTCGACCGGTTTCCCGTCGTCGTGCTGCTCGGCGCGGGGTTGCTGGGATGGATCTCGGGCGGTCTCATCATCGACGATCCCTTCATCGACCGATGGCCCGCGCTCAACACCGAGATCGCCGGATACGCGGCGCATGCAGCCGGGACAATTTTCGTTATCGCGGTCGGCTGGCTGCTCAAGCGGCGCGCAATCGCCAATGACAATCGCGCGGCCGGTTGAATCGTCCTAGGCCGTCCGGCTGACTGCCGCGCGCGCACGTCTCTCAATACGATGGAAGCGTCCTTGCCGCATTGCGCGGAAGGGCGCTTTTTTTGTCTTTTGGGAGCAGCAATGACGACGATGGTTCGTGGTTTCAACGCGCCGCGCGAACGGCGCGCATGGTGGTTCGGGCGCGCGCAAGACGCGCTCGCGCGTGGCTTCACGCTGATCGAACTGATGATCGTGCTTGCGATCGTCGGCGTGGTCGCGGCATATGCGATACCCGCGTATCAGGATTATCTGGCGCGTAGCCGCGTGGGCGAGGGCATCGCGCTTGCAGCGGGCGCGCGGCTCGCGGTGGCCGAGAACGCGGCGAGCGGTGCGGATCTCGCGGGCGGGTTCGCGTCGCCGCCGGGCACGCGCAATGTCGAATCCGTTCACGTCGACAGCGACAACGGACAAATCACGATCGCTTACTCGACGCGCGTCGCGCCGGCGGGATCGAACACGCTCGTGCTCGTGCCTTCGACGCCCGATAACGCCGATACGCCCACGTCGCGCGTCGCGCTCAGCCGTGGCGCGGTCCAGGCGGGCTCGCTGACATGGGAATGCTTCGCGGGCGCGAAGGCGGAGTCGTCGCTGCCGGCGCCGGGTGCGGGTCCGTCGCCCGCGCAGGCGGCGACCTTGCCGGCGAATCTCGCGCCGCCCGAGTGCCGCGCGTAAGTGCCGGAGGAACGAGAGCGCGGCGGCACGATTTACGGCGCCGCCGCGCTTTTGCGCCGTCGTTTTTGCGCGAAAGACCGAGATTTCGTAGCAATTCCGGCGGTTCAACGGACAGCGGGGGCAAAGTTTTGTATAGTGCGCCGGTTCCCGACGTTCCCAGCCGCTCATGCCTTCTCAATCATCCCGATCCGCCGAATACGCGCGCTTTCTCTGTTTCGCCGTTCTTTGCCTTGCGTTGACGATGCCTTTCGGCGTCGTCAACCACACGTACCCGATTCCGACCTTCTACGCCGAATACAGCGCGCTCGCGCTCTATCTCGCGCTGGCCGCGACGCTCGCGCTGCTCGTGCGCGTGACGGAGCCGAAGGTGCCGTTCGCGTCGCCCGTCGTCGCGTTGATGCCGCTCGCGTTCGGCGCGCTGCTCGTCGCGCAGACGGTGTTGCTGCCGGTCGCGCAGCCATCGATGAACTGGCTCGGCGGCGCGTATCTGCTCGCGTCCTTCGTCGCGGTGCACACGGGGTTCGGATTCGTGCGGGCAGGGCTCGCGGAGAAGGCGCTGCGTATCGGTGCGGCTGCGCTGATGGTCGGCGGACTCTTCGCGGTCTTCTGCCAGATCGTGCAGTTGCTACATATGGAAGTGAGATTCACGCCGTTCGTGGTCGCGTACAACGTGATGATCGAGCGGCGTCCGTTCGGCAACATGGCGCAGGCGAATCACCTCGCGACCGTGATCGCGTTCGCCCTCGCGGGCGCGCTGTACTTCGTCCAAGCGCGGCGTCTGCCGATCGTGCTGTGGCTGATTCTGTCCGCGATCTATTCGCTCGGGCTCGCGCTGACCGTCTCGCGCGGACCGTGGCTGCAGACGGCGGTGATCGTCGTCGCCGGGTTCTGGATGGCCTTTGTGATCGGGCGGCCGGTCGCGTCCGAAGGTTTCGATGGCCCGGGCAAGCGCGATGTGCGCGCGTGGATCGTCCCGATCCTGCTCGCCATCGTGTTCTTCGCGGTGAACGCGGCGGTGCGCTGGGCGAACGTGCGCTATGGCTTCGGGCTCGCGCAATCGGCGGCGGAGCGCATGCAGGAAGCCAGTCAGATCGCGCCGCGGCTCGCGCTCTGGAAATACGGCTGGACGATGTTCAGGACGCACCCTCTGCTGGGCGTGGGCTGGGGCGAGTTTCCGCGCTATCAGTTCGATCTCGTGCGCGATCTGGGCGGCGTCGAGATCGCAAATAACGCGCACGACATCTTCATCGATCTGCTCGCGAAAACCGGCGCGCTCGGCGTGGCGATTCTCGTCGCGGGCATCGTGCTCTGGCTGATTCGCGTGCTGCGCGCGCCGCAAACGCCGGCGCGCATTTTCGGGCTGTCGCTGCTCGGCGTGCTGATGATGCATGCGCTTGTCGAATATCCGCAGCAGTACATGTTTTTTCTGATGCCGGCGATGCTAGTCATCGGTCTGCTGGAGACGCGGCCCCTGCGGCTGGTTGCGCGGCCGCTGTCGTATGGCGTGTATGTCGTGCTCGTGCTCGGCGGACTCGCGGCGCTGTTTCCGACGCTGCGCGATTACAACCGCGCCGAGGTGCTCTATTACGGCGCGCGGCCGGCCGAGCAATACCGCGACAATCCGTCGTTCCTGTTCACGGCGTGGGGCGAATACGGCGCGGCGACGCTGTTGCCGATCAACGCGCAGAACGTCGAGGAGAAGCTCGCGGCGCATCGCAAGGCCATTGCGTTGTTGCCGGGCGAGACCGTGTTGCGCCGATATGCGGTGCTCCAGGCGCTTGCCGGACAGAAGGCGGAAGCGCTCGACACGATGGCGCGTCTCAAGATTTTCGCGACGCAGTTGCACGACTGGCCGAAGCAGCTTCTGGCCGTCTACGATCTGACCGATGAAGCGGGCAAGCCGCTGGCGTCGTTCAAGGCGGATCTGGTGAAGCTGTACGGGGTGCCGTTGCCGGATCAGCAGCCTTCGGAGGACGATGAGGAGGAGTGAGTTGTGCGGCCGGGCACTACGCCTCCGCCACCCAATCCCCCGACTTCCCCCCGTGCTTCTCCATCACCCGCACATTCGTGATCGTCATACCCCGATCCACCGCCTTGCACATATCGTAGACCGTCAGCAATCCGACCTGCACGGCGGTCAGCGCCTCCATCTCCACTCCGGTTCGCCCGACCGTCTCCACGCGCACTTCGCAATGCACGCCGGGCAGCGTTTCGTCGATGGTGAAATCCACCGCGACGCGCGTCAGCGCCAGCGGATGACATAGCGGGATCAGATCCGCCGTGCGCTTTGCGCCCTGAATCGCCGCGATGCGCGCGACGCCGAGCACGTCGCCCTTCTTGGCACGTCCCTCGCGGATCAGCGCGAGCGTGGGTTCGAGCATCGCGATCGAGCCGCGTGCCACGGCGACGCGGCGCGTTTCGTTCTTCGCGCCGACATCGACCATGTGCGCTTCGCCAGCGGCATCGAAATGAGTGAGTCCGGACATAGCGTCTCCTTCGAATGGGCGCCTATCATACCAGCGTGAAATCGCGCGTTTTCACCGCGAAACGTCGAGATCCAATACCAGTTCCGAACGATGCGCGACACTTGATACGATAAGCTCGATTCGATTTTCAGGCACCACACGCAACGTCCGCTTCGCGCCATGCCTTCGACACGTCCGAGCCGCGTGCTCGTCTCCCTGTTGTGTATTGCCCTCGCCATGCCGCCTGCCGCTCTGGCGCAGACGAGTTCGCCCGCCGCGAACCCGGCCGGCACGCTCGCGGCGTCGCAACTGCGTTCGTCGCAGGAAAAGAGTGCGGGCGACGTGCCGGCCAACTTCGCGGACGGCGTGTTCGGCGTCTATGGCGGCGCCGAAAGCCGGTTCGCGAACCGTCCCGGCACGATGTCCGGCCTGCGCGCGCCGCTCGCGTCGGTGCAGCTTCCCGATCTCGGCGACGGCTCTGGCGGCTCGCTCACGCCGCAGGCCGAGCGCAAGGTCGGCGAGAAGATGATGCGCGAAGTGCGCGCCGATCCCGACTATCTCGACGACTGGCTGCTGCGCGACTATCTCGATTCGATATCGTCGAAGCTGTCCTCTGCCGCGGCCACGCAGTATCTGGGCGGTTATCG
Source organism: Caballeronia fortuita (assembly GCF_001544835.2). Lineage (GTDB taxonomy): Bacteria > Pseudomonadota > Gammaproteobacteria > Burkholderiales > Burkholderiaceae > Caballeronia > Caballeronia fortuita. The sequence continues at coordinate 856,302 of NZ_FCNX02000001.1, forward strand.
GCCGGATTTCGATCTCTTCGCCGTGCGCGATCCGCAGATCAACGCGTTCTCGATGCCGGGCGGCTTCATCGGCGTGAACACGGGGCTGATCGCCGCGACGCAGACCGAATCGGAACTGGCGTCGGTCATCGGTCACGAAATGGGGCACGTGCTGCAACGGCACATCGCGCGCATGCTCGGCACGCAGGAAAAGAGCACCTACGCGGCGCTCGCCGCGATGGCCGCCGGCATGCTCGCAGGTCTGCTCGCGCATAGCGGCGATCTCGGCATGGGCATCGCAATGGGCGGTCAGGCGTTCGCCATCGACAATCAGCTGCGCTTTTCGCGCGCGGCCGAGCACGAAGCCGATCGCGTCGGTTTTCAGATGCTGACCGCCGCCGGTTACGATCCCTACGCGATGGTTGCGTTCTTCGAACGTCTCGATCGCGGCGCCATGGCCGATAACGGCGTGCCGCCCTACGTGCGCACGCATCCGCTCACGACCGACCGCATCGCCGACATGGAAGGCCGCGCGCGGCGCGTGCCGTATCGGCAGCCGCGTCAGTCGGCAGAATACGCGTTCGTGCGTGCCCGCGCGCGTGTGCTGCAAGTGAATTACGCGAGCGATTATCGTGAGGTTGCGAGCAGGCTCAAATCCGAAATCGAGGATCAGACGGCGCTCAATCCGGCGTCGAACTGGTATGGCATCGCGCTCGCGCAATCGCTGATGGGCAATTACGACGCCGCCGACGGTGCGCTTGCCCGTGCGCGCAAGTCGTTCGAAGGCGACGAGGCGAGCGCGGCGGCGGCATCGGCGCAAGTGCGGCAGGAGGATCGCGCGCCGCAGCCGAAGCAGGCGGGCGCGCCGGCCATCTCGCCGCCCGTAGCGTCCGTGGCGTCCGTAGCGTCCGTGGCGCCGCGTGACAAGAGCGGCGAGGCATCGCTGCGTAACGCGGATGCGTCGATGACCGCGACGCCGCTCGACCGCGCGCGCACGGCGCTGAATCTGGGCAACGCGCCGCTGCCCGAAACGCCGACGGCCGAGCCCGCGCGCGCAAGCAGCGAGATCGCGCTTGCGCCCGTCCATGTCGATGCGCGCCCGATTCCGGCAGCCAAACCGCAGCCCGCGCCGCCCGCGCCGCCGGCGTCGCGCAGCACGCCGAGCCTCGACGTGCTCGCCGCCGACATCGCGCGCCGCGCAGGCCGCAACGACGAAGCGATCCGCCTCGCGGACATCGCACAAAAGCGCTGGCCAGAGTCGCACGCGGCCATCGACGTCCATTTGCAGGCGCTGCTTTCCGCGCGCCGCTTCGCCGAAGCGCAGACGCTCGCGCGCCGCGAAACACGCGCCGAGCCGACGCGCCCCGACTGGTGGTTTTATCTTGCGCAGGCGAGCGCGGGCCTCAACGATCCGTTGCAACAGCATCAGGCGATGGCCGAAAAATTCGCGCTCGACGGCGCGTGGCCGTCCGCCATCCGGCAACTGAAGGAAGCGCGCGACGTGAAGACCGCGAGTTTCTACGATCTCTCGACGATCTCCGCACGGCTGCACGACTTCGAAACGCGCTACAAGGAAGAGCGCGAGATGGAAAAAAACGGCTGAATCACGCCTGGCGGGCGGCGCGGGCGGCCGGACTCGCGACGAAGCCGAAGTGCGCGGCGACATCCGCGCGGGCGATCGGCTGCACGGTCAGATCGACGCCGCCGCGCCAATGGAAGACGCCGCGCGTGCCAGCATCGTCGAGCGATGCGTGATTCGCGAACAGTTCGAGATCGTGGTCGTGCAGCGCGGCGACGCGCGCGGGCGACGCGTTATCGGCGAAGAGGATCGCGCCTTCGTCGTCGGTCCATGCATGCGCGGGCTCGAAGTCCGCGCCGGATTGATCGGTCAGGCGCAATTCGCCGTGCTCCTCATGGAGGCGCACGATCCACGGCGTATAGCCGAGCTCCACGTACACGCGCTGCGGGCCGTTCTGAAAGAACCACTGGCCGTCGGCATCGCTTTCGTAATTGCGGTTGATGAAGCCGAGCAGCGCCTCGTGCCGGATCGGCGCGCCGAGTTCGCCGGCGGCTTGCGCGGCGTCGTCACGCATGCGCCACTGACCGCGCCGGTCGAGCAGCAGCCAGCCCGTGCAATGCGGAACGTTGGGCCATTTGGCGAGCGCCTGCCTGACGATGTCATCCATGATCGATCACGAAACGAAGTTCTCCAGATAGCCGAACACGCGCAGCGACAGCCAGTCGATCCGGCCCGGAAACGGTCCCGTCATGAAGCCGACGTGTCCGCCGTGGTTCGGCTGATCGAGCGTCACGCGCGCCGATACTTCCGCCGCCGACGGCAGCGCGAACTCCGGCAGGAACGGATCGTTGCGCGCGTTCAGGAGCAGCGCGGGCACTTCGATGTGCTTCAGATGCGCGCGGATCGTCGCCGTCGACCAATAGTGATTGGTGTCGCGAAAGCCGTGCAGCGGCGCGGTGACGACGTTATCGAACTCGTACAGCGTGCGCGCGGCGAGCACGGCGTGGCGGTCGTAGAGCCCGGGATACTGGCCGAGCTTGGCGAGCGCCTTCTTCTTGAGCGATTTCAGGAAGCTGCGCGTGTAGACCATGCCGAAGCCCTGCGAGATCGCGAGGCCGCCCGCGTGGACGTCGAGCGGCGCGGAGATGGCCGCCGCCGCGCTGATGATCGATGCATCCGTGCCGCGCTGACACAGCCAGTGCAGCAGTACGTTGCCGCCGAGCGAGACGCCCGCCGCGACGATCGGCCCGCGATGCGCCTGCGCGAGCCGCCGCAGTATCCAGTCGACTTCGGCGCTGTCCGCGAGATGGTAGAAGCGCGGCAGCAGATTGAGCGGGCCGCTGCAGCTGCGAAAATGCGGCACGACGCCGTGCCAGCCGCGCGCGCGGGCGGCGGCCATCATCGTGCGGGCGTAGTGCGAGTCGGAACTGCCTTCGAGGCCGTGAAAGAGCACGAAGAGCGGGGCGTTGGCGGGTGGATGATCCTGCGGATCGGCTGGATCGTGCGCGAGAAAGTCGAGATCGATGAAATCGCCGTCGGGCGTGTCCCAGCGCTCGCGCCGATACTGCACGGCAGGCTTGCGGCCGAACAAGGCTGGAACGATGGTCTGGGCGTGGCTCGTCGGCAGCCAGCGCGGCGCGTTGTAGAGCCAATCGGCGGCCCTCGGCGCGCTCAGATGCGCCGCTTCTTTCAGTGCGACGGCGAGCGACTTGTCCACGAACGACGAATCGTGCTTCAACAACGGATCGCGCTTCATGGTCCCTCCCCGGCAGACGTCTTCTTCGAATCTCTTAGTGCAGCGGTCCCTGACCGTGACGCAGCTTCGCGGCGAACTGGCCCGCCGTTTCGAGCGGCATCTCGCTTGCGTGAATGTGCGCGATGCGCCATTCGCCGCGCTCGTGAACCATCACGTATGTCGTGTAGATCATGCGCGGCGCGCTCGCGGGCTCAGCCGGCTGATGCGCCTCGGCGATCGCATACACGACCGTGCCCAGGCTGTCGTACACGCGGATATCGAGCGGCTCGACGGTCACGGGCTGCGTTTCGAACTGCTTGCCGAGACCGGCGCGGATGCTTTCCAGCCCGTGCAGATGCGTGCCGTCCGCGCACACGCAGGTGGCGAACTCCTCGTCGATCCACAACGACATCACACTGTCGATGCTGTTATCCGCGACTGCCTGATAGTAAGCGTTGAGAGTATCGGCGGCGGCTTCGAAGAGGCGGGCGAAACGTGGCATGGCTCGTGGGTCTCTGGCATTCGGTGCTTTGCGCCGCGCGCTGCCGCTCGAAGGCGGAGCAACGACGACGGCGCGCTGCATCGGTCATTGGTCAAAGCATGCCCCCGTTCGGAGACATTCGCGTGTCCGCACCCGCACACACGGCCGGAAACCGCCGAATGAACACGCGATTCCGACGCGTGAGCGCAACATCAGCGATGCGCGAGCAGCATTCCGCGCAAATCGCCGAAGACCTGTTCGGCCGAGAGTTCGCGAAGGCAGTTCAGATGGCCGAGCGGACACTCGCGGGCAAAGCACGGACTGCATTCAAGATGCAGCCATTGTACCTTTGCGAGATCGGACAAGGGCGGCGTATGGCGCGGATCGGTCGAGCCATAGACCGCGACGAGCGGACGGCGCGACGCCGCCGCGACGTGCATCAGCCCGGAGTCGTTGGTCACGACCGCGCTCGCCCGCGAGATCAGCGCGCATGCTTCGCCGAGCGAGGTCTGGCCGCACAGGTTGCGCACCATCGGCGCGCGCTCCGCGATGGCCTGCGCGATCGGCGCATCCTTCTTCGAACCGAGCGCGATGATGCGTGCATACGGAAACGACTGCGCGACGAACTGCGCGAGCGACGCAAAGTGCTCCGGCGGCCAGCGTTTGGCCGGGCCATATTCCGCGCCGGGGCAGAACACGACGAGCGGCGTGCGCGTGTCGAGATTGAAGCGCGCCGACACCCGTGCGGCTTCGTTCGGATCGGCCTCGAGGCGCGGCACCGGCAGCGTCTGCGCGTCGGGCGCGGCGGCGGCTTCGGGCTGCGCGAAGCGGTCGACGAACGGCAGCTTCGCCCCCGGCGCGTAAGCGAGGGCCGCGTAATGCGCGGTCATCGGCGGACGCTCGGTCTTCGGCGGATTCGCATGGCGCACGTTCAAAAGCCCGTAGCGGCTCTCGCCCTTATAACCGATGCGCAGGTTGATGCCCGCCATCCACGGAATCAGCGCCGATTTGACCGAGTTGGGCAGCACGTAGGCGGCGTCGTAGCCGACATCGCGCAAATCGCTCGCGAGCTGCCAGCGGCGCAGCAGTTGCAGCTTGCCATGCGCGAGGTCGGTCGCGTAGACATCGCGGATTTCGGGCATGCGTTCGAGCACGGGCGCGACCCAGGTCGGCGCGACGGCGTCGATCGCGATGCGTGGATGGAGCTTGCGCAAAAGCGTGAAGAGCGGCTGCGCCATCAATGCGTCACCGATCCAGTTCGGTGCTATAACCAGCGCACGGCGCATCTTTCGTTATCCGATCTCAAAATGAACGCGGCCCGCCGCCTTGGGGCGAGCCGTCGATTGTCGTGGGAGTGTTAGCGCGCCGGCGTGCGGCGCGCATGAATCAAGGCAAGGCGCGGCCAGCGCCCCGCGCTTTAGTGACCGCCCTTGAGCACTTCGCCGTCTTTCAGCTTGTAGCGCGTGCCGCAATACGGGCAGCGCGCTTCACCGTGCGTCACGTCGATGAACACGCGCGGATGCGTGCTCCAGCGCTGCATCTTCGGATTCGGGCAGAAGGCCGGCAGGTCCTTCGCCGACAATTCCACCAGCGGCATTTCCTTCAGGTCGCTCATTGCTATCTCTTGTCTCAAGTCTTGCGTTGCTAACGGGAGGAGGCCGGTCAGACCTTCGCGAGCCAGCTCGCGTACTTCTCGTTCTTGCCGCCGACGACGTCGAAGAACGCGCTTTGCAGCTTTTCCGTGATCGGGCCGCGCTTGCCGGCGCCGATGGTGCGGTTGTCCAGCTCGCGGATCGGCGTGACTTCGGCGGCGGTGCCGGTGAAGAACGCTTCGTCGCAGGTGTAGACCTCGTCGCGCGTGATGCGCTTTTCGATCACCGGAATGCCGAAATCGCGCGCGAGCGTGATGACCGTGTCGCGCGTGATGCCGTCGAGGCACGAAGCCAGGTCGGGCGTATAGATCTTGCCGTTGTTCACGAGAAAGAAGTTCTCGCCGGAGCCTTCGGATACGTAGCCGTCCACGTCGAGCAGCAGCGCTTCGTCGTAGCCGTCGGCGACCGCTTCCTGATTGGCAAGGATCGAGTTCACGTACCAGCCGGACGCCTTCGCGCGCACCATCGACACGTTCACGTGATGGCGCGTGAACGACGACGTCTTCACGCGGATGCCCTTCGCGAGCCCGTCTTCGCCGAGATACGCGCCCCACGGCCATGCGGCGATGGCCACATGAATGGTGTTGCCCTTCGCCGACACGCCGAGCTTCTCCGAGCCGACCCAGATGATCGGGCGCAGATAGCACGACTCCAGGTTGTTCGCCTTCACGACTTCGAGTTGCGCGGCTTCGAGCGTCGCGGCATCGAACGGAACGTCCATCTGGAAGATCTTCGCCGAGTTGAGCAGGCGCTTCGTATGCTCCTTCAGACGGAAAATGGCCGTGCCCTGCGCGGTCTTGTATGCGCGCACGCCTTCGAAGACGCCCATGCCGTAGTGCAACGTGTGGGTCAGAACATGGATCTTGGCATCACGCCAGTCGATCAGCTTGCCATCCATCCAGATCTTGCCGTCGCGGTCGGCCATTGACATACGGTTCTCCTAGCTGTCTCGTTCAAGTGAGTTCGGGGCAAGCCGCCCGCGGCTCCGGGGCGGCGGCGCCCGTGCGCAATGGCGCGCGTTCGTGGATCTGCGACTGCGGGGAACGCGCGCTGCAAAGGCGCGAAGGCGGCGAAAGACGTCCATTTTAGCGTCTTTTCGCGACGAAACCGATCTTGGAGCGCCTTTCACGACGCTATAATTTGCCTTTCGCCGTCCGCTGAAAACCGCGGAAAGAAACGGCGCGGTTCGCCATTCCCGATTTTCCCGGTTTTTCCCGATCCATCGCGCAATCGATCGAGGCCGCGCGGTGGCATCACGGGTCGTTCTGATCGCCTCGCATTCGCCCATGCTTCAACGGTTGTCCGACACGAATCGCCGCGCTTTCTTCGAAGGCGTGCGCACCTTCTCTCCCGCCGTTCTGGCGACATTCTCCTGGGGCCTCGTCACCGGCATCGCGATGACGAAGTCCGTGCTCACCGTGCCGCAGGCGCTCGGCATGTCGTTCGCGGTGTACGCGGGCTCGTCGCAACTCGCGGTGTTGCCGCTCTTTGCCGCGAAACTGCCGCTGTGGACGATTCTCCTGACCGCCGCGATGGTCAACCTGCGCTTCGTGATCTTCAGTGCGGGGCTCGCGCCGCACTTTTCCTATCTGCCGCTCAAGCGCCGTCTGCTGCTCGGCTACTTCAACGGCGACATCATCTATCTGATGTTCTCGAAGCGGAATTTCCCGGTCGGCTGGCAGCCCGGCAAGGAAGCGTTCTTCTGGGGACTGGCGATATCGAGCTGGCTGTCGTGGCAAAGCTCGTCCGTGTTGGGCATTCTGCTCGCGAGCCTCATTCCCGATAACTGGGGCCTCGAGCTTGCCGGCACGCTCGCGCTGATTCCGCTCATCGTCTCGGCGATCGCCACCCGCTCCACACTAGCGGCCGTCGCTGTGGCGAGCGTCGTCGCGCTGCTGGCGTTCGATCTGCCGTATCGCTTCGGCCTGCCGCTCGCGGTGTTCGCGGCGCTCGTCGCGGGCACGCTCGCGGATGTCGTCGCCGAACGCGCCGCGCCTAAATCCGCGTCCGATGTCACGAGGTCCACCCGATGAGCGCGCTGCACGTCTGGCTCGCGATTCTCGGCATGGGCGCGGTGACGGCGGTGACGCGCGCGCTCTTTCTGATCGGCGGCGAGCGCATGGTGCTGCCGCCGCGCGTGCAGCGCGTGCTGCGCTATGCGCCGGCCGCGGCACTCGCGGCCGTCGTCGTGCCCGATCTGCTCGTGACGCACGCGGGCATTTCGCTCGGGTTGTCGAATCATGCGCTGTGGGCATCGGCGGCGGGGCTCGCGTACTACCTGTGGCGGCGCGGCATGATGGGCACCATCGCCGTCGGCATGGCCGTGTTCACGCTTCTGCGGCTCGTGGTGTGAAGGGCGCGGGGGCATCGCGCATCGTGCCTCGCCAAATACGCGTCATCAACGATTGCCCGCTAAAAGCGGCCGGGTTCATCGGTTAAAATGAGGGTCTTTCCCGAGTGAGCGAGGTCGAAAGTGTGTCCGGCAGTCACCGCGCTACGGTTTTGCAACTCGTTTTGCAATACGCCGCTCCCGGCCGCCGCGCCGCGCCCGGGCAGGGTTTGCGCACATCTCCGGATACATCTGTCCGATCCCTTTCTCCCGCATCCCGCACGCGCGTTCGGCTTTGCCGCGCGTCCTTCGCCGCCAGCTTGATCCGCGCGCGAGCCGTCCTGCCCGGCGGCCCGCGCGCGGCGACTCCACGAACCGGCCGGCCCCGACGGCCGTTCCCGCCCGAACCGCTTCCTCACCTACGTTGACTCCCATGACGAAAGTACTGCGTTTCACCGATCTGATCGCCGAAGGCAAAGTCTCCGGCAAGCGTGTGTTCATCCGCGCGGATCTCAACGTGCCGCAAGACGATAACGGCAATATCACCGAAGATACGCGCGTGCGCGCCTCGGTCCCGGCGATCAGGGCCGCGCTCGACGCCGGCGCCGCCGTGATGGTCACGTCCCATCTGGGCCGCCCGACCGAAGGCCAGTTCAAGCCGGAAGATTCACTGGCGCCAGTCGCGAAGCGTCTGTCCGAACTGCTCGGCCGCGACGTTCCGCTCGTCGCCGACTGGGTCGCCGGCGTGGAGGTTCAGCCGGGCAACGTCGTGCTGCTGGAAAACTGCCGCTGCAACAAGGGCGAAAAGAAGAACGACGACGGCCTCGCGCAAAAAATGGCAAAGCTCTGCGACGTCTACGTGAACGACGCGTTCGGCACCGCGCACCGCGCCGAAGCCACGACGCACGGCATCGCGAAGTACGCGCCGGTCGCTTGCGCGGGCCCGCTGCTCGCCGCCGAACTCGACGCGCTCGGAAAGGCGCTCGGCAACCCGAAGCGTCCGCTCGTCGCGATCGTCGCGGGCTCGAAGGTGTCGACCAAGCTGACTATTCTCAAGTCGCTCGCCGAGAAGGTCGATCAGCTGATCGTCGGCGGCGGTATCGCCAATACGTTCATGCTCGCGTCGGGGCTCAAGATCGGCAAGTCGCTGGCCGAAGCCGATCTCGTCGGCGAGGCGAAGGAAATCATCGATCAGGCGCGCACGCGCGGCGCATCGGTGCCGATTCCGAGCGATGTCGTCACCGCGAAGGAATTCGCCGCGACCGCGAAGGCGGAAACGAAGCCCGTCGCCGATGTGGCCGACGACGACCTGATCCTCGACATCGGCCCGGACACCGCCAAGGCGCTCGCCGCGCAACTGGAGACGGCCGGCACGATCGTCTGGAACGGCCCGGTCGGCGTATTCGAATTCGACCAGTTCGGCAACGGCACGAAGACGCTCGCGCAAGCCATCGCGAATTCGTCGGCGTTCTCGATTGCGGGCGGCGGCGACACGCTCGCGGCCATCGCGAAATACGACATCGCGGACAAGGTGAGTTACATCTCGACGGGCGGCGGCGCGTTCCTGGAATTCCTCGAAGGCAAGACGCTGCCCGCGGTCGAAGTGCTCGAATCCCGCGCCGGGGCCTGACGCGTTGGCGGCCCGAGGCAATCCGGCGAAAGCAGGGAAGAAGGGCGCGCCAGCCGGCGGCGCGCAAGAAGACGTGCTCGACAACGGCGATCGACTCGAAGCAGCCGCGCAAGCGGCGCTCGTGATCGCCGAAGCAGCGGAACGCGAAGGCGAAGCAGCATTTTCGGAGATTGAAACGCCTCCGGTCATCATCGGCGGCGTGCCCGCCCATGCCTTCATGGAAATCGACAAAGCGACGCCGGCACGAACCGGCGCGCGCGCGCAACCGGTGAGCAATACCTCACTGCAAGCGCAACGTGCTCGCAGCCTCAACACGGGCGTTCCTACAGAGACGAGGAAAGACATGCATCGCGCTACCAAGATTGTTGCCACCATCGGCCCGGCTTCGACGAGTCCGGACATCCTGCTGCAAATGCTGCAGGCGGGCCTCGACGTCGTTCGCTTCAACTTCTCGCACGGCACCGCCGACGACCACCGCCAGCGCGCCGAAATCGTCCGCGAGGCGGCGCGCCAGGTCGGTCGCGAAGTCGCGATCATGGCGGACCTGCAAGGTCCGAAGATCCGCGTCGGCAAGTTCGAGAACAACAAGACCATGCTGGTGGCGGGCAATCCGTTCATCCTCGACGCGAATTGCGCGCTCGGCAACAACGAGCGCGTCGGGCTCGACTACAAGGATCTGCCGCGCGATCTGCGCGCGGGCGACGTGCTGCTCCTCAACGACGGCCTCATCGTGCTCGACGTGACGCGCGTGATCGGCGAAGAGATTCACACGACGGTGAAGGTCGGCGGCGAGTTGTCGAACAACAAGGGCATCAACCGTCAGGGCGGCGGGCTGACCGCGCCCGCGCTGACCGAGAAGGACATGGAGGACATCAAGACGGCGATGTCGCTCGGCGCGGATTTCGTCGCGGTGTCGTTCCCGAAGAACGCGACCGACATGGAAATGGCGCGGCAACTCGCGAACATCGCGGGCGCGCCGTACGGCATCAAGCCGAAGATGATCGCGAAGATCGAGCGCGCCGAAGCCATTCCGGCGCTGCAAGGCATTCTCGACGCGTCCGACGGCATCATGGTCGCACGCGGCGATCTCGCGGTGGAAGTCGGCAACGCGGCGGTTCCGGCGCTGCAAAAGCGCATGATCCGCATGGCGCGCGAGTCGAACAAGCTCGTGATCACCGCCACGCAGATGATGGAATCGATGATCCACGCGCCCGTGCCGACCCGCGCCGAAGTGTCCGACGTGGCGAACGCCGTGCTCGACGGCACCGACGCCGTGATGCTTTCCGCCGAAACCGCCGCCGGCAAATATCCGGTCACGACCATCGAAACGATGGCCGCCATCTGCATCGAGGCGGAGAAGTCGGAAGAGTCGCAGCTCGACCGCGATTTCCTCGACCGCACGTTCACGCGCATCGACCAGAGTATCGCGATGGGCGCGCTCTTCACGGCGTTCCATCTCGGCGCGAAGGCCGTCGTCGCATTGACGGAATCCGGCTCGACGGCGTTGTGGATGTCGCGTCACTGGACGCACGTGCCGATCTTCGCGCTGACGCCGCGCGTGTCGAGCGAGCGCACGATGTCGCTGTATCGCAACGTGACGCCGCTGCACGTCGACACCAACATGGACCGCGACACCGCGTTGAATCAGGCGCTCGAAGTGGTCGTGTCGAAGGGCTATGCGGCGCGCGGCGACATGGTCGTCCTGACGGTCGGCGAGCCGATGGGTCAGGCGGGCGGCACCAACACGCTGAAGATCGTGCGCGTGGGCGATCACTTCTGAGCTTTTTTGAGAACGCTGCGCGGTCAAACGCCGCGCGATGTGTCGCAAGTCCGGAACGAGCGCGGTCCCAGCAGCCGCGCTCGTTCCATCAAGCGCGCAAGATGACGAAGACAAAACCGCCCGAGAGCGGAACCGGGCGCGCTGAAGAATTCGTTTTACATCATGGAGTTTCACCACAATGCCTCTCGTATCAATGCGTCAGTTGCTGGATCATGCCGCGGAGCACGGTTATGGTCTCCCGGCTTTCAACGTCAACAATCTGGAGCAGGTGCAGGCGATCATGTCGGCCGCGAACGAAGTCAACGCGCCCGTCATCATGCAGGCGTCCGCCGGCGCGCGTAAGTACGCGGGCGAAGCGTTCCTGCGTCATCTGATCGAAGCGGCGGTCGAGTCGTATCCGCATATTCCGGTCGTGATGCATCAGGATCACGGCCAGTCGCCCGCCGTGTGCATGGCCGCGATCCGCTCCGGCTTCACCAGCGTCATGATGGACGGCTCGCTCGAAGCCGACGGCAAGACGGTCGCCTCCTACGAGTACAACGTCGCGGTGTCGAAGCAGGTCGTCGAGTTTTCGCATTCGATCGGCGTCACGGTCGAAGCCGAACTCGGCGTGCTCGGCTCGCTCGAAACCATGAAGGGCGACAAGGAAGACGGTCACGGCGCCGAGGGCACGATGACGCGCGAGCAGCTTCTGACCGATGTCGAGCAGGCCGCCGATTTCGTGCGCGAAACGCAGTGCGATGCACTCGCCATCGGCATCGGCACGTCGCACGGCGCGTACAAGTTCTCGAAGAAGCCGACGGGCGATATCCTCGCCATCGACCGCATCCGCGACATTCATCAGCGCATTCCGAACACGCACCTCGTGATGCACGGTTCGTCGTCGGTGCCGCAGGAACTGCTCGCCGAAATCCGCGAATTCGGCGGCGACATGAAGGAAACCTACGGCGTGCCCGTCGAAGAGATTCAGGAAGGCATCAAGCATGGCGTGCGCAAGGTGAACATCGACACCGACTTGCGCCTCGCGATCACCGGCGCAATCCGCCGCTATCTGTTCGAAAATCCGTCGAAATTCGATCCGCGCGACTACCTGAAGCCCGCGCGCGAAGCGGCAAAGGAAATCTGCCGCCAGCGCTACATGCAGTTCGGCTGCGAGGGCATGGCGGGCAAGATCAAGCCGGTTTCGCTCGACAAGATCGCCGAAAAGTACAAGTCCGGCGCGCTTGCGCAGATCGTGAAATGAGACTGATCTGAGCCAGGCGGTATTTGTAAAGTAAAATCAACGGGTTCCCGGTTCGGAGCCCGTTCGTCTTTCTCCTCGCCGCTTCGCGACGCCGAAGCGGCGAATCACTTTTTTCCGGTACATGACGATGTCCACGCTATACGAATCCACGATCAAATCGCTGCCGCTGCTCGGCCGCGGCAAGGTCCGCGACAACTACGCCGTCGGTAATGACAAGCTCCTCATCGTGACGACCGACCGGCTTTCCGCATTCGATGTCGTCATGGGCGAGCCGATTCCGAACAAGGGCCGCGTGCTGAACACGATGGCCGATTTCTGGTTCGAGAAGCTCGGCCACATCGTGCCGAATCACAACACGGGCATCGATCCGGCGACGGTTGTTTCCGCCGACGAAGCCGGGCAGGTGAAAGGCCGCGCGGTCGTCGTGAAGCGTCTGGAACCGATTCTCGTCGAAGCGGTGGTGCGCGGTTATCTCGCCGGCAGCGGCTGGAAGGACTATCAGGCGACCGGTTCCGTGTGCGGCGTCGAGCTGCCGCCGGGCTTGCAGAATGCGCAGAAGCTGCCGGAGCCGATCTTCACGCCCGCCGCGAAGGCCGAAATGGGTCATCACGATGAAAACATCACCTACGATGACATGGAGCGGCGCATCGGCACCGAGCTTTCCGCGACGATCAAGCGCATTTCCATCCAGTTGTACAAGGAAGCGGCGGAGTACGCGGCGACGCGCGGCATCATCATCGCGGATACGAAGTTCGAGTTCGGTCTGGACAACAAGGGCGATCTCTATCTGATGGACGAAGTGCTGACCGCGGATTCCTCGCGCTTCTGGCCCGCCGATGGCTATCAGGTCGGCACGAACCCGCCGTCCTTCGACAAGCAGTTCGTGCGCGACTGGCTCGAAACGCAGCCGTGGAAGAAGGAACCGCCCGCGCCGAAGCTGCCCGACGACGTGATCGCGAAGACGTCGGAAAAGTATCAGGAAGCGCTCCAGCGTTTGACCGGCAAGACGCTCGACTGAGTAGAGAACGATGACCAAGGAAGTTCACACGCATGAAGCGCCGCTCGTCGGCGTGTTGATGGGCTCCAGTTCCGACTGGGACGTGATGAAGCACGCGGTCGCGATGCTTCAGGAATTCGGCGTGCCCTACGAGGCGAAGGTGGTGTCGGCGCATCGGATGCCGGACGAGATGTTCGCCTACGCCGAAAGCGCGCGTGAGCGCGGCGTGCGCGCGATCATCGCGGGCGCGGGCGGCGCGGCGCATCTGCCGGGCATGCTCGCCGCGAAGACGACGCTGCCGGTGCTCGGCGTGCCGGTCGCGAGCAAGTATCTGAAGGGCGTCGATTCGCTGCATTCGATCGTGCAGATGCCGAAGGGCGTGCCGGTCGCGACTTTCGCCATCGGCGAGGCGGGCGCGGCGAACGCAGCGCTCTTCGCGGTATCGATGCTGAGCGCCACCGATGCGAAATTCGCCGATGCGCTCGCCGCTTTTCGCGTGAAGCAGAATCAGGCGGCGCGGGACATGGCGCTGCCGCCGCTTTGACTTCATTGACAACGCTCGCCATGAACGCTCACAACACTCCCGTTTCGCCGATTCTTCCCGGCGCATGGCTCGGCATGGTCGGCGGCGGCCAGCTCGGCCGCATGTTCTGCTTCGCCGCGCAATCGATGGGCTATCGCGTCGCCGTCCTCGATCCGGACGAAACAAGCCCGGCCGGCGCCGTCGCGGATCGCCACATCCGCGCCGCCTACGACGACCGCGCCGCGCTGACCGAGCTTGGGCGGCTGTGCGCGGCGGTATCGACGGAATTCGAGAACGTGCCGTCCGCGAGCCTCGAATTCCTCGCGTCGTGCACGTTCGTCAGTCCGGCGGCGAGCTGCGTGGCGATCGCGCAGGATCGCGTCGCGGAGAAGCGCTTCATCGCGGAATCGGGCGTGCCGGTCGCGCCGCATGTCGTGATCGAATCGACGCAGGCGCTCGCCGCTTTGCCCGACGAGAAGATCGCGGCCGTGCTGCCGGGCATTCTCAAGACCGCGCGCCTCGGGTATGACGGCAAGGGGCAGATCAGCGTGCGCAATGTCGCGGAAGTGCGCAACGCGCATGCGTCGCTGTCGGGCGTGCCGTGCGTGCTGGAAAAGCGCATGCCGCTCAAGTACGAAGTGTCCGTGCTGATCGCGCGCGGCGGCGACGGCAAATCGGCCGTGTTTCCGCTCGCGCAGAACGTGCACGTCAACGGCATTCTCGCGAAAACCGTCGTGCCCGCGCCGGCTGCGCCCGATGCGCTCGTCGCGCAGGCGCAGGACGCCGCGCTGACCATCGCCGCGAAGCTTGGTTATGTCGGCGTGTTGTGCGTCGAATTCTTCGTGCTGGAAGACGGTTCGCTGATCGCGAATGAAATGGCGCCGCGTCCGCACAATTCCGGCCACTATACGGTCGATGCCTGCGCGACCAGCCAGTTCGAGCAGCAGGTGCGCGCGATGACCGGCATGCCGCTCGGCGATACGCGCCAGCATTCGCCGGCCGCGATGCTGAATCTGCTCGGCGATATCTGGTTCGATGGCGACAAGGCGCGTTCGCCCGCGTGGACCGAAGTCGCGGCGATGCCGGCCGCGCGGCTGCATCTGTACGGCAAGGAAGAGGCGCGCCGCGGCCGCAAGATGGGCCACATCAATTTCACGGCGGCGACGCTCGAGGAAGCGCGCACGGCGGCGCGTGACTGCGCGCGGATGCTGCACATTCCGCTCGATTGAGTTTTCCGACGTTATTTCGCTGTAGAAGCAATGACCATCATCTATCCGAGCGCCGCGCAGATCGACGAAGCCGCGGCTTTGCTCGAGGCGGGCGAACTCGTCGCGTTTCCGACCGAGACGGTCTACGGTCTCGGGGGCGACGCCGAGAATCCCGACGCCATCGCGCGAATCTATGCGGCGAAAGGGCGGCCGGCGAATCATCCGGTGATCGTGCATCTCGCGCCCGAAGCCGATCCGGGCTATTGGGTGCGCGAGTTGCCCGCCGATGCGCAAAAGCTCATCGATGCGTTCTGGCCCGGCCCTTTGACGCTGATTCTCAAGCGTGCGGCGCATATTCCGGCGGCGGTCAGCGGCGGACAGGATTCGGTGGGCGTGCGCTGCCCGTCGCATCCGGTGGCGCAGCAATTGTTGTCGGCGTTTCATCGGCGGCGGCTCGGGACGGGCAGGCAGGGCGGCGCCGCGGGGCCGTCGGCGAACCGTTTCGGCCATGTCAGCCCGACGACCGCGCAGCATGTTCGCGACGAGTTCGGCAATGTGGTGCATGTGCTCGATGGCGGCGCGGCAGATGTCGGCATCGAATCGACGATCCTGGATTTGTCGCGCGGATTTCCGGCGTTGCTGCGGCCGGGGCATGTGAGTCCGCGCGAGATCGCGGATGTGATCGGGATGGCGCCGAAGCTGCCGGATGGATCGGATGCGACCGCGCCGCGTGCTTCCGGTACGCTGAAGGCGCATTACGCGCCGCGCACGCCGCTCGCGCTGCTGCCGTTTTCATCGATCGAGCCGATGCTGGGCGATCGCGAGAGGAAAATTGCGCTGGTGGCGCGGGCATCGAGCGCGGGTGAGTGGGCGCATGCCGCGCATGTTCACTTCGTGGCGGCGCCCGAGGATCCGCTTTCTTACGCGCGGGCGTTGTATGGGTTGTTGCGGGCGCTGGATCGGGCGAACGTGGAGCGGATTCTGATCGAGAAGCTGCCGGAGACGGCGGAGTGGGTTGCGGTGAATGATCGGCTCGGGCGGGCGGCGGCGGCGTTCGAGGGCGGGTTTTTGCGCTGATTTGTGAAAGATGGGTTTCGGGGATTCTGCTTTCCCGTCAAGACGTTATGATGCAGGGGTTCCTCCGCGTGCGCGGAGATAGACCCTGCATCTCGATGACGTCGCTCTTGCGTTGTCCGGTTCCTCCGCGTGCGCGGAGATAGACCTCGTCTAGAATCCGTCTAAAATTTTTTCATCCAGGTTCCTCCGCGTGCGCGGAGATAGACCGCCGACGTCGCGCGGCCGCTATCGCGAGCGGTGGGTTCCTCCGCGTGCGCGGAGATAGACCCGTCAGCCAGCGCGCCGCGCCGGCGAATCAGATGGTTCCTCCGCGTGCGCGGAGATAGACCCCTGTGCCAGCGCCGCGCCGGTCGCGCCCGCGAGGTTCCTCCGCGTGCGCGGAGATAGACCGTTATATGAAAGTCAATAACCCTGGTTCTTTGAGGTTCCTCCGCGTGCGCGGAGATAGACCCGATCGAGAGTTCGTTGTCGGCCGCGTGCGGCCGGTTCCTCCGCGTGCGCGGAGATAGACCCCGTGCGATCACGCGCGGGCAGTCGGCGTGATGGGTTCCTCCGCGTGCGCGGAGATAGACCCCCAGAGGCGGGCATTGGAAGCGTTCCTCGTTTGGTTCCTCCGCGTGCGCGGAGATAGACCCTACGGCTTCGCAAACGTCACCGCCACCGGTGGGGTTCCTCCGCGTGCGCGGAGATAGACCCTTGTCGCCAAGGATTTTGCCGATGGCCTGCGCGGTTCCTCCGCGTGCGCGGAGATAGACTCCAGTCAATGCGCGATTCGATGGCGGTCATACAGGTTCCTCCGCGTGCGCGGAGATAGACCCGCGCAGAAGGTGCTGCTCGACGCGCTGAAGGGGGTTCCTCCGCGTGCGCGGAGATAGACCTGTATTACGGAAATAGAGCGCGATCTACACGATGGTTCCTCCGCGTGCGCGGAGATAGCCCTCCGGTTTGGCAGAATCAGCGGGCGAACGCGAAAAGGTCCCTCCACCTACGCGGAGATAGACCTCACCCGTCGCTGTAGCGCGGCTCACAACTCGCTTTCTCTCCGCCCTCGCGGAGTCAAAAAAAAAACCGCCCGGCGATCCCTCCCCGAGCGGTTTCCCCATCCTGACTCAGCCCAAAACCTACTTCCCCAACCCCGACTTCGCGATCGTCTGCTCGGCCGTCTGCGCATAAAGCGCATGCAGATGCGTCGTCGGATGCACGGTATCCGCGTACATATACGTCTGGTCAGCGCCTGCCACCGTCAACGTCTCCGGCGAGCAGAACAGCGACGTCGCGAACGCCTGAGGGTTCGGCTCGCCGAACTTCTGCGCCGCCGCAGCCATCGCCTGCAGATTGCAACCCGTGCCCGTGTTCGACACCGTGAACCCGAACTGCGCGAAATTCGCCGTGATATTGGCAAGCGGCGGAACGATATCCAGGTAAATCACCTTCGACATCAAGCCGCTTTTCGTCAGCGCCGCAGCCAGCGCCTGATTGAAGCCGAGCGATGCCTGCGTCAGCAAGGCGCGCGTCGTCGCGTTGCTCATCATGCCTTGCGGCGTCGTGCCGATATCCGGCACATTCGACACCAGCACATGCGTCGCGCCGCTCTGCACGATCTTGCCGATCACGCCCGCGAGATCGATCGCCGCCTGACCGATGGCCGCCGTCGCCGCTGCCGGCGTCAGTTGCCCGGCCTGCACGGCCTGAAGGTTGAACAGGATGTCGTTCGCGCCGCCATTGACGATCACGAGCTGATTCGAATTGAAGCTGCCGTGCGCAGACAGATAGTTCGACAACTGCGTGACGACCGGAACCGTCAGCGCCTGCGCGTAGTTGTTCGGATCGGTCGTCGCATGCCCGACGCCGATCGGATTCGTCACACGCGAGCCGCCTTGCGCATAGCCCAAACCCGTTTGCGTCGCGGGCGGCGTGCCGAACCCGCCCGTCGTCGCGGGCGTGAGCGTATCGCCGTAATACTGGGCGACGTTCTGCACCCAGACTTGTCCCGGATTCGTCGTGAATCGGCCGCCGCCGAAGTTCGCGGCGGCGACGGGCGCATACGTGCCGACATCGGAAAGGCTGTCGCCGAACGACACCACTTGCAGTTTCACGCCGCCCGGGGGCGTGGAATCGTTGTCATCGCCACCGCCGCCGCACGCGGCGATGAAGGCGAAGGCCGCGCTGGCCGTCGCGAGCTGGGCAAAGCGCACCAGTGCGGCGCGCGTCGAGCGTTGCTTCTTCATGGACCTCGTCTCCCTTCTTACGTGTTTTCTAGTTTGATTACGGCGTCCGACCGTCTCGCGGTCTTCGTGCCGCCAGCTTGCAAGTTTAAGCGATGCCGCGCGCCGTGCCCGACAGCGTACACGCGACGCGGGTATTGCCGGGCGTCACTTCGTAGAAGAAATCTTCGGTCGCGGCGCGCTTCGCCGCCGTCAGTCTGCCGCGCCGGGCCGGCGCGCGCCTTCGTAGACCCACTCGAGCAGCGCATCGTGCGCGGCCCGTGCGGCTTCGGCGCGCGGATCGTTGATGAAGCTCACGACGACGTAACTCTCGCCATTGGCCGCGCCGACATAGCCCGCAATCGCGCGCACATCGCGCAGCGTGCCGGTCTTGATGTGCGCGTTGCCGAGCGCGCCCGCGTTGGTGAGACGGTTGCGCATCGTGCCGTCGACACCCGCGATCGGCAGCGATTCGACGAACACCTGCGCGACCGGACTCGCGTTCGCGGCCATCAGGAGATCGGCGAGCGAGGTCGCGGAAATATGCTCGTCGCGCGAGAGGCCGGAGCCGTTGTCGAGCACGAGGCCGTTCATCGGCAAGGCGCTGCGCTTGAGGAACGTCTGGATGGCCGCCGATGATTTTGCCGTCGTCGCGGGCGGCTTCGATTGCGCCGCGCCGATCGTGAGGAACAGGTTGCGCGCCATCACGTTGTTGCTGAACTTGTTGATGTCGCGAACGATATCCGACAGCACCGGGCTGCGATGCGTGCCGACGAGCCGCGCACCCGACGGCGTCGGGCCTTCGCGCGTCGCGCCCTGGAACGTCCCGCCGGCCTGTTTCCAGAGGGCGAGGAAGCCGCCCGCGAAGAAAGTCGAATGATCGAGCGCCGCGACGTTGACCGTGCGCGAGCCGCAACGCAGCGGATAGTCGCCGACGAACGATGCCTGCACGAAGCCGCCCTGCGTCTGCGCGACGCTCGGCGACGCCGCCGAGAGCGAGCCCACGCACGCGCCGCGCGTGACGCGCAGTTCGTTGTCGATCTGCAATTGCGCGAGTTGCGGCAACACGTCGATGGACACTTGCCCGTCCGGGTTCGGCGTCAGCGTGAAGGACAGCGACTTGAACGCATACAGCAGCGGATCGGGACCGACGTTGTACGGCGCGCTGTCATCGTTGTCGAATGCGGGCAAATCGCGCGTCGACGCATCGAAATAACGTTTGTCGAGCACGAGCGCGCCGTCGATGCCCGTGATGCCGTTCTTGCGAATCTGTTCGACGAGATCGATCAGTTCCTCCGGCACGAGCTTCGGATCGCCCGTGCCCTGGATGTAAAGGTTTCCGTGCAGGACGCCTTGGGAATCGATGTCGCCGTCCGCGTAAGCGGTCGTCTTCCAGCGATAGTCCGGGCCGAGAATCGACAGGCCCGAATACGTGGTGACGAGCTTCATCGTGGATGCGGGAAGCATCGGCTCGTTCGCGTTGACCGAGACGAGCGGCAACGGCGCGCCGACACGTTGCACGACGACGCTCATCGACGAGAGCGGCACGCGAGCGCGCGCGAGCGCCGCCATCACCGATGCGGGCAGCGGGCCGGCCGGCACGCTTGCCTTTGCCGCGCGCTCCGTTTTCGCGCGCTTCGATTTCGCTCCGCCGATGGCTGCGCGCTGCGGCGCGTGACCTTGCGAATCGGCTTTGGAGCCGCCGCCGCGCGCGTTGGCATCGGGCATATGGCCGAGCGCGGCGCAGAAGGTCGCCGCGACGGCGTACGAAGTTATTCGGCGAACAAAGGAAGGGAAAGCGAGCGGCATGGACGAGCGTCGTTCGTGACTGAATGGCGCGGCGGCGCGCAACCGGCGAGGTCGCGCCGCGCGGGAAGCGGCTATTGTAGACAAGCTGGCTTGCGGAAATCGTACGGGCAAAAAATCATCGCGCCGCGCCGTGTCCCTCCGAAAGTGGACGATCCGCGCCGTTAAGTCCCGTTTAAGCCCCGCGCGGATACAATGACTCGCGATCTGGAGCCTATCCCTCGTAACCACGAAAAGACATGTGCCATGCGAATCCTGCTTGTCGAAGATGACCGGATGATCGCCGAAGGCGTGCGAAAGGCGCTGCGCGCGGACGGCTTCGCAGTCGACTGGGTGCAGGACGGCGAGGCTGCGCTCACGGCGGTCGCGGGCGAGCCCTACGACCTGATGCTGCTCGATCTCGGCCTTCCGAAGCGCGACGGCCTCGACGTGCTGAAGACCTTGCGCGCGCGCGCCAACTCGCTGCCGGTGCTGGTCGTGACGGCGCGCGACGCCATCGCGGATCGCGTGAAGGGACTCGACGCCGGTGCGGACGATTACCTCGTCAAACCCTTCGATCTCGATGAACTCGGCGCACGCATGCGCGCGCTGATCCGCCGTCACGCGGGGCGCGGAGAATCGCTCGTGCGGCACGGCGAACTGACGCTCGATCCGGTCGGGCATCAGGTGACGCTCGCGGGCGCGCCCGTGTCGTTGTCGGCGCGCGAGTTCGCGTTGCTCGAAGCGCTGATGGCGCGGCCGGGCGCGGTGTTGTCGAAGAGTCAGCTCGAAGAAAAGATCTACGGCTGGGGCGAGGAAATCGGCAGCAATACCGTCGAGGTGTATATCCATTCGCTGCGCAAGAAGCTCGGCGCCGATCTCATCCGCAACGTGCGCGGCCTCGGCTACATGGTCGCGAAGGACGCCTGATGCGGTCGATCCGCCGGCAATTGCTGATCTGGCTGCTTGCGCTCGTGATCGTCGGCGTGGGTTTCGCGGGATGGCTCATCTATCGCCAGGCGCTCGCCGAAGCGAACGAACTCTTCGATTACCAGCTTCAGCAGATCGCGGCCGCGTTGCCGTCGGAGCCGTTCTCGTCGGTGCTCAGCTCGCGCAGCGAAAGCGACGAAGGCGTCGTCATCCAGATCTGGAACCGCAACGGCGTGCTGATGTACTACTCGCATCCGCGCGTGCCGCTCGCGCCGCATGCGGAACTCGGCTTTTCGACTGAGATGACGCCGCGCGGGGAGTGGCGCGTGTATAGCGCGATCGTCGGCGATAACGTCGTGCAGCTCGCGCAACCGCTGTCCATCCGCAATCGCGTCGCGGCGGGCGTCGCGTGGCGCACGCTGTGGCCGCTCGTGCTGCTCTTGCCGCTGCTCGGGCTCGCGATCTGGGTGATCGTCGGGCGCGGGCTCGCGCCTTTGCAGCGCGTGACGCGCGCGCTCGACACGCGTCATCCCGAAGCGCTCGATCCGCTCTCCGACCAACGTCTGCCGCAGGAAGTGCGGCCGGTCGTGCGCGCGTTGAACGCGCTGCTTGCGCGGCTGTCGACCGCGCTCGATACGCAAAAGGCCTTCGTCGCCGATGCCGCTCACGAATTGCGCACGCCGCTCGCTGCCGTGCAGATTCAGGCGCAGCTCGTCGCGCGCGCGCAGGACGACGACACGCGCCGCGATGCGCTCAGGGATCTTCACGAAGGCATCGCGCGCGCGACGCGGCTCGCGGAACAGTTGCTCGCGCTCGCCCGATCGGAGCCGGACGGCAAGGCGGCGCTTGCATCGGTCGATCTGCGCGCGCTGCTCGAATCGTGCGTGCGCGGCTACGTGCTCGTCGCGCAGGAGCGGGGTGTCGATCTGGGTATCGAATCGAGCGAGTCCGCGACGGTCGAAGGCGATCCGGAAGCGCTGCGCGTGATGTTCAACAATCTCATCGATAACGCGACGAAGTACACGCCGAAGGGCGGGCGGGTGGATGTATGCCTGAGGGTGAGCGAGGGCCGCCCTGTCGTCGAAATCAGCGATACGGGGCCGGGCATTCCACCAGAAGAACGAGAAAGAGTGTTCGACCGGTTCTATCGCGTGGGAGAGAGCGCGGATCGCGCGCGCACCGATGTCGCGGGCAGCGGGCTGGGACTCGCGATCGTGAAGCGGATCGCGAGTCAGCATGGGGCGACGGTCGTGCTCGGAGAGTCGCAGGCGGGCGGGCTGTCGGTGTCGATCCGTTTCTGACGGCGGCTATGAAAGAGGCGGGATCGACGGGTCGACCGCGCAGCAATTTGAGCGCACAGCCTCCACAACCGGTTGCAGTGAGCAGGGCGATAAGCGCGTATCGCGCGACGGTTCGATCGATCCGGCCTGCAACGAGCGCCGTCTGATGAACGTCGCCAACGGCGTCGAGGGCACGGACGCTGTCAACATGAACCAGTTCAACGCAGTCCAGAGCAGCGTCGACACGGTGGCACGCGAAGCGTTTGCTGGCGTCGCCGCGGATGGCCATGCCAAACCTTACGCCAGGCCAACCGCTGCCTCGTGAACGCGGCTGCGTCGATCACTCCGCACGGTGACACCAGCGTGGCGTGCTCAAGTCGCCTACGCGTTCTAAGCGCGACAAGAAGCATCCGAAGCGTCGAGCAGTAGAGAAGGGCGGCTGTCATGCAGATGACAGCCGTCCTTCGTGTTTTTAAGAAAGATTTAAGCGAGCTCCCGTAATCTTCCTCCATCGACAAAGCGCGCTCCCGAAGAGCGCATCCCCTCGTCAGGAGCACAGATGAAAGCGAAGATCCTCACCCGCAGCGCCGTCGCGGCGGCTGTTGCCGTTGCCTTGTCGGCGGGTTACGTCGCAGGCCATAACAACGTCCCCGCGCCGCAGGTCATCGCGCCCGCGCAAGCCGCAATGATGCCCGCCGAAGCCGCGGCAAAAACCGGCATTCCCGATTTCTCCGGCCTCGTCGAGACCTACGGCCCGGCTGTCGTGAACATCAGCGCGAAGCACGTCGTGAAGCAGACGTCGAACCGTCGCAACATGAATCAGGTGCCGATGGACCCGGACGATCCCTTCTATCAGTTCTTCAAGCGCTTCGGCGGCATGCCCGGCTTTGGCGGTGGCGGCGATGGCGGCTCCGGCGCAGACCGTCCGAGCGAAGGGCTCGGCTCAGGCTTCATCGTGAGCAGCGACGGCTACATCCTCACGAACGCGCACGTCGTCGATAACGCGAACGTCGTCACCGTGAAGCTCACCGACAAGCGCGAGTACCGCGCGAAGGTCATCGGCGCGGACAAGCAATCGGACGTCGCCGTGCTCAAGATCGACGCGAAGGATCTGCCGGTCGTCAAGATCGGCGATCCCAACGGCAGCAAGGTCGGCCAATGGGTCGTCGCGATCGGCTCGCCGTACGGTTTCGACAACACGGTCACCTCGGGCATCATCAGCGCGAAATCGCGCTCGCTGCCCAACGAGAACTACACGCCGTTCATCCAGACCGACGTGCCGGTGAATCCCGGCAACTCGGGCGGCCCGCTCTTCAATCTGCAAGGCGAAGTGATCGGCATCAACTCGATGATCTATTCGCAGACGGGCGGCTTCCAGGGACTTTCGTTCGCTATCCCGATCAACGAGGCGATCAAGGTCAAGGATGCGCTCATCAAGACGGGCCACGTGGATCGCGGACGTCTCGGCGTGACGGTGCAGGGCATGAATCAGACGCTGGCGAATTCGTTCGGGATGAAGTCGCCGCAAGGCGCGCTCGTCAGCTCGGTCGAGCCGGGCGGACCGGCGGCGAAAGGCGGCTTGCAGCCGGGAGATGTCATCACCGCGCTGAACGGCGTGCCGGTCACCGATTCGACCTCGCTGCCGTCGCAGGTCGCCGGTCTCTCGCCGGGCACGGCCGCGAAGGTCACGGTGTGGCGCGACAAGGGATCGAAGGATCTGTCGGTGACCATCGGTGCGCTGAAAGACGCGAAAACCGCCAGCGCGAAGGCGGGCAGCGACGACGGCGCATCGGCGCAGGACGCGCGTCTCGGCGTCGCGGTGCGCCCGCTCACGCCGGAGGAGAAGCAGAACGATTCTCTTTCGCGCGGATTGCTCGTGCAGCAGGCGGGCGGCGCGGCGGCGAACGCGGGCATTCAGCCCGGCGACGTCATCCTTGCCGTGAACGGCCAGCCGGTCACGTCGGTGCAACAGTTGAAGACGATGGTTCAGCACGCCGGCGACAGCATCGCGCTCCTGATCCAGCGCGACGATGCGCAGATTTTCGTGCCCGTCGATCTCGGCTGACGCATGAATCGCAGCGCGATGCGGGCACGAAGCATGCTCCGGGAGTTGCCGGTGCCCCATCGCGTCACGCCGACGCATCGGGCGTGACGCCGGCTGCGCTTTCGGGCGCGGCGGCATCGGAAAAAAGGAGCCAAAAACATGACGAGCAAGACCACGGGTAAGCTGGCGGCCACGCTTATCGTAGCCGCGATGACCACGGCGACGGCGGGCGGCGCCTGGGCGCAGCAGGCGAGCGGGACCACGGGCGGCACGTCGACCGATTCGTCGAGTGCCGGCAACACCAACGGCGGCGGTCTGCCGCAGATCGAGCAACAAGGCGACGTCTCGTACACGTCGGGCGGCGTGGGCCTCGACGAATCGCGCGCATTGTTGCGCGAACAGGCGCATTGGCCGCTATCGCTGCGCTTCACGGGACCGACGGCCGATTATCTGTCGGGCGTGCACGTGCGTATCGTCGGCGGCAAGGGCGGCGAAGTGCTGTCGACCGAATCGATGGGACCGTACATGCTCGTCAAGCTGCCGCCGGGCAGCTACACGGTCTACGCGAAGTACAAGGACCAGGAGAAGAAACAGGCCGTGACGGTCGCGGGGCCGGGCAAGGCGAAGGCGGCCTTCCACTGGAACATTCAGTAAGCGCGGGCGTCCAAAGAGCAGACGTTCAGGCATCGAAAGCGCTCACGCAGCATCGGCAGTTTGTCTCATAATCAAGCCACGGGTGTCTCGACGACTCGTGGCTTTTTCTTGGGATGCCGGTTCTCACGCGGGAGGGGCAGCACGATGGGCACGGAACTGAACGACGGGCACGAAACGGCGCATCACATCGAGATCACGCCGAACGGCCGGCGCTGCCGCGTGATCCATCAGGGCGTGACTTATGCCGACACGCACGCGTCCTTCACGCTCATCGAGCAGGGCGCGGAAAAGGTGCATTACTTTCCGCGCGCCGATGTCAACATGGCACGCCTCGAGCGCTCCATTCACACGACGCATTGCCCGACCAAGGGCGAGGCCACGCACTATCATCTGCTGACCGAAGACGGTCCGGTCGAAAACGCCGCATGGAGTTACGAATCACCGCTCGATGCCGCCGTGAAGATCAAGGGCTATCTCGCGTTCTACGTGTCGCGCGTCGATCGCATCGACGAAACGTCTTAGGCGCGCGGGCGAACAGACACCGCACATCCGCTCATTCATAACGAACGCATGCGATTCCCGGTCCGGAGGCTCGAATGGAAGTCACCGATGCGTTGTGCGTTCCGCTCGATCCGGCGCACGTCCGGGAAGCGCTTTCCGATCTCACGCTGCTGCGCGCGAGCCTCGACAATTGCGAATCGTTCACGTGCACGCCCGCCGGCGAATATGTTCTCACGCTGATCGTGCCGCTCGGCGCGCTGCGGGCGCGCTATGAAATCCGCGCGCATGCCGCCGGGCGCACGCGTCAGGCAGCGCATGTCCCGCCTGACGACACCGAATCCGCCGACACCGTCTACGCGCGCACGCTGAGCTTCAAGGCGCGCGGCGAAGGCGTCGGCTCGTTGCGCGGGCAGATCGCCGTCGCGCTGAATCCGGACGACGACGGCGCCGCAACCTGGATCGAATACACCGTCTGGGCGACCGTCTCCGGACCACTCGCCGGCTTGCCAGCGCGCCAGATCGAGAACGCGCTGCGCGAGGGCGCCGACGATTTCTTCGCCGAATTCTGCGAAGTGGTGCGCGCGAAGCACGGCTTGCCGTCGATGCGCGCGGCGGGCGAGGGCGCCGCGCGCCGTCATGTGTTCCTGCGGCCCGGCGCGATGTCGGCGGCGATGTCGGTGGCGTTTTCGCGTCGGCCGGGCGCGCGTTCCGCCGATGCCCACGCGAGCGGCGTGCTGCGGCATCGGCTGCACGGACACGGCTTCGTGCATCGCGAGCGCGATCATTCCCACGATCCGCATCCGCTTGGCCTGCCGGTTTGGGCGTGGGCGGCGATGCTCGTGTGCATCGCGCTCTTCGCCTATTTCGCGCAGCACGTCGGGACGTGACGTCGTTACTGCATCAGCAATGACGGACTGCAGCGCAAGGCGTCGAAGCAGGCGTCGATGAGCGCTTCGGCGTCGCGCTCCGGATGGACGAGATCCGGCAGCATCAGCGAATCGCGCAGGATGCCGGTGAAGAGGCAGTGGAGCATCGTCGTTGCGCGATTCGTATCGAGCGTCGCGGGAAGCTGCTTTTTCTCGACCGCATTGCGCAGCGCGCGCTCGATGCGTTCCATGCCGTCGCGCATGTTGTTCTGATGCCGCTCGCGCACCGGTCCCATTTCCTCGACGAACTCGCATTTCATGAACAGGATGTCGAAGACGCGGCGGCGCTGCTCGTCGGTCGTGATATTGCGCATGCACCAGACGAACAGTTCCCGAAGACGCGCGAGCGGGTCTTCTTCCTTGCCGTCGAGTGTGGTTTCGATGAGCTCGTCGAGCGGCAGAAGACTGCGGTCGAACATCGCGTTGAAGAGATCGCCCTTGTTGGCGAAGTGCCAGTAAATCGCGCCGCGCGTGACGCCCGCCGCCTGCGCGATGTCCGCGAGCGTCGTGCGCGACACGCCTTTCTCATAGAAGACGCGCTCTGCCGCGTCGAGGACGCGATTGCGCGTCGCCTGCGCTTCTTCCTTGGTTCGTCTGACCATATCGTCCGGCCGGTGGCCGTGTGCTCCTGCTTGCTGCCGTTTAAGAGCCGCTTACAAGCGGCTTTGTCGAAGATTCGTCGACCGTAATCGATTCCCCGAGCGATTTTTCCTCGCCTCCAATGGGGATAAACACGTACGGTTTTTTACATTCATTCGTGAATGTATATACAATACCACCCGTTTACGAATATTCACAAATTCATCCGACGGGCGGTTTTCGAATAAGCTTTCGTCTCCATTGCCCGTTCCGGCCGTCCTGCTGGCCACGGGCGACGCCTCCGAGCGTCGCGCACGGGCATGAAGGCGCCGGCCGCTCCTGGCGGCGCCGCTCACTCGTCGGACAAGTTGGTGTATTCGCAGCGTCCTTACGGATGCTCGTGCGCGGCGTTGCCCGGGGAAGGCCCGCCGCGCACCCAATTTCACTCTCAGTCTCAGACAGAGGTCGCTCCATGCGCGTCGAACGGGTTCCATTCCGCTTAATCACCGCCGCGACGGCTGCCGTGTTCCTGGCAGCGTGCGGGCAAAAACAGTCAGCACCTCCGCCGCAAACGCCCGAAGTGGGCATCGTGACCGTGCAGCCGACGAGCGTGCCGGTCGTAGTCGACCTGCCGGGCCGCACCAACGCCTATCTCGTGGCGCAAGTGCGCGCGCGCGTCGACGGCATCGTGCTGCGCCGCGAATTCACGGAAGGCTCCGAGGTCAAGGCCGGCCAGCGGCTCTACAAGATCGATCCGGCGCCGTACATCGCGGCGCTGAACAACGCGAAGGCCACGCTCGCGAAGGCGCAGGCGAACGTCGCGTCGCAGAATGCGCTCGTCGCGCGTTACAAGATTCTCGTCGCGGCCAACGCCGTGTCGAAGCAGGACTACGATAACGCCGTCGCCGCGCAAGGCCAGGCCGTCGCGGATGTCGCGGCGGGCAAGGCATCGGTCGATACGGCGCAGATCAATCTCGGCTACACCGACGTCGTCTCGCCGATCACCGGCCGCACGGGTCTGTCGCAGGTCACGCCCGGCGCGTATGTCCAGGCGAGCGCCGCGACGCTGCTCACGACCGTGCAGCAGCTCGATCCGATCTACGTCGATCTGACGCAATCGAGCGTCGAAGGTCTTCAGTTGCGCCGGCAGATTCAGGAAGGCCGCCTGCAGACCGAAGGCATTCACGCCGCGAAGGTCACGCTCGTGCTCGAAGACGGCCGCACTTATACCGAGCAGGGCAAGCTGCAATTCTCCGACGTGAGCGTCGATCAGAGCACCGGTTCGGTCACCGTGCGCGCCATTTTCCAGAACAAGGATCGCGTGCTTCTGCCGGGCATGTTCGTGCGCGCGCGCATCCAGGAAGGCATGAACGACCACGCGCTCGTCGTGCCGCAGATCGGCATCACGCATGACCAGAAGGGCACGCCGACCGCGCTCGTCGTCAACAAGGACGACAAGGTCGAACTGCGCCAGCTCGTCACCGGCGGCACCTTCGGCAACAACTGGGTCGTCGACAGCGGGCTGAATCCGGGCGATCGCGTGATCGTGAACGGCGTCGAGAAGGCGAAGCCCGGCATGCAGGTGAAGCCGGTCGACGCGAAATTCCCGTATCCGGCTTCGGACGCGCAGGCGGCATCCGCGCCGGGCACCGCGAGCGGCGTCAGTGGTGGCAGTGGCGCGAGCGGCGCGCAAGCCGCGTCGGCCGCATCCGCTGCGTCGGGCGCGTAATAAAAGGGAGCCTGTTACATGGCAAAGTTTTTTATCGATCGACCGATCTTCGCGTGGGTGATCGCGATCATCCTGATGCTGGCGGGGATGGCGTCGATCTTCACGCTGCCGATCGCGCAGTATCCGACCATCGCGCCGCCCGCGATCCAGATCAGCGCGTCGTATCCGGGCGCATCGGCGAGCACCGTCGAAAACACGGTGACGCAGGTGATCGAGCAGCAGATGACCGGCCTCGACCACTTGCTGTATCTGTCGTCGACATCCGATGACTCGGGCACGGCCACCGTCACGCTGACGTTCGCCGCGGGCACGAATCCGGACATCGCGCAGGTGCAGGTGCAGAACAAGCTGCAGCTCGCGACGCCGCTGCTTCCCCAAGTTGTGCAGCAGCTGGGCACGAAGGTGACGAAGTCGAGTTCGAGCTTCCTGCTCGTGCTCGCGTTCGTGTCCGAAGACGGCAGCATGAGCAAGTACGACCTCGCGAACTACGTGGCGTCGAACGTGGCCGATCCGCTTTCGCGTATCGACGGCGTCGGCACGACGACGCTCTTCGGCTCGCAGTACGCGATGCGCGTCTGGCTCGATGCGACCAAGCTCACGAACTTTTCGCTCACGCCCGTCGACGTGAAAAACGCCATCAGCAATCAGAACGTGCAGGTGGCGGCGGGCTCGCTCGGCGGCACGCCGGCGGTGCCGGGACAGATGCTGCAGGCGACCATCACGGAAGCGACGCTGCTGCGCACGCCCGAGCAGTTCGGCAACATCCTGCTGAAGGTGAATCAGGACGGCTCGCGCGTGCTGCTGAAGGATGTCTCGAGGATCGAGCTCGGCGGCGAGAACTACAACTTCGACACCAAGTACAACGGGCAGCCGACGGCCGGCTTCGGCATTCAGCTCGCGACGGGCGCGAACGCGCTGCAGACCGCGAAGCTCGTGCGCCAGAAAATCGACGACCTGTCGCGCTACTTCCCGCATGGCCTCGTCGTGAAGTATCCGTACGACACGACGCCGTTCGTGCGCCTGTCGATCGAGGAAGTGGTCAAGACGCTGATCGAAGGTATCGTGCTCGTGTTCCTCGTGATGTATCTGTTCCTGCAGAACCTGCGGGCGACGATCATCCCGACGATCGCGGTGCCGGTCGTTCTGCTCGGCACGTTCGCGATCATGTCGGCGGTGGGCTTTTCGATCAACACGCTATCGATGTTCGGTCTCGTGCTCGCGATCGGCCTGCTCGTCGACGATGCGATCGTGGTCGTGGAGAACGTCGAGCGGGTGATGTCGGAGGAGCACTTATCGCCGCGCGAAGCCACGCGCAAAGCGATGGGCCAGATCACCGGCGCGCTGGTCGGCGTGGCGCTCGTGCTGTCGGCGGTGTTCGTGCCGGTGGCGTTCTCGGGCGGCTCGGTCGGCGCGATCTATCGACAGTTCTCGCTCACGATCGTCGCTGCGATGGTGCTGTCGGTGATGGTCGCGCTGATTCTCACGCCGGCGCTGTGCGCGACGATCCTGAAGCCGCATCCGGAAGGTCATCAGCCGGAGAAGAAGGGCTTTTTCGGGTGGTTCAACCGCAACTTCAACAAGAGTCAGGAGAAGTATCACAGCGGCGTGCGGCATGTCATCCGGCGCTCGGGCCGCTGGCTCATCATCTATATCGTCGTGATCGTCGCGGTGGGCATGCTGTTTCTGCGTCTGCCGAAGTCGTTCCTGCCCGATGAAGACCAGGGCACGATGTTCGTGCTCGTGCAGGCGCCGGCCGGCTCCACGCAGGAATACACCGCGCACGTGCTGAAGGACGTGCAGGACTACCTGCTGAAGGACGAAAAGTCGATCGTCGAATCGGTGTTCACGGTGAACGGCTTCTCATTTGCAGGACGCGGCCAGAACTCCGGTCTCGTGTTCGTGCGGATGAAGGACTACGCGGATCGCCAGCACACCGACCAGAAGGTGCAGGCGCTCGTCGGGCGCATGTTCATGCACTTCGCGCCGTACAAGGATGCGACGATCTTCCCGGTCAATCCGCCATCGATTCCCGAACTCGGCACGGCGGCGGGCTTCGACTTCGAACTTCAGGATCGCGGCGGCCTCGGCCACGCGAAACTGATGGAAGCACGGAACATGCTGCTCGGCATGGCCGCGAAGGATCCGACGCTCGCGCAGGTGCGTCCGAACGGTCTGAACGACACGCCGCAGTTCAAGGTGAATGTCGATCGCGAGAAAGCGAGCGCGCTCGGCGTCGCGATCTCCGACATCGATCAGACATTCTCGATCGCGTGGGCGTCGCAGTACGTGAACAACTTCCTCGACGTCGACAACCGGATCAAGAAAGTCTACGTGCAGGGCGACGCACCGTTCCGCATGAGTCCGGAAGACCTGAACAAGTGGTACGTGCGCAATGGCGCCGGAACGATCGTGCCGTTCGGCGCGTTCGCGACGGGCAACTGGATCTACGGCTCGCCGAAGCTCGAACGCTACAACGGCATCTCGGCGATGGAAATCCAGGGCGCGGCCGCACCGGGCAAGTCGACCGGTCAGGCGATGACGGCGATGGAAGCGATCGCGGCGAAACTGCCGGCGGGCATCGGCTACGAGTGGACGGGGCTGTCGTATCAGGAGCGCCAGTCGGGCTCGCAGGCGCCGATTCTCTACGGCATCTCGATCCTCGTCGTGTTCCTGTGTCTTGCGGCGCTTTACGAGAGCTGGTCGATTCCGTTCTCGGTCATCATGGTGGTGCCGCTCGGCGTGCTCGGCGCGCTCCTCGCCGCGACGCTGCGCGGTCTGGAGAACGACGTGTTCTTCCAGGTCGGCCTATTGACGACCGTGGGCCTGTCGGCGAAGAACGCGATTCTGATCGTCGAATTCGCGCGCGAACTGAGGATGCAGGGCATGTCGACGGTGGAAGCGGCGATGGAGGCCGCGCGCCTGCGGCTGCGCCCGATCCTGATGACGTCGCTCGCGTTCATTCTCGGCGTGCTGCCGCTCGCGATCAGTAACGGCGCGGGCTCGGCGAGCCAGCACGCGATCGGCACCGGCGTGATCGGCGGGATGCTGACCGCGACCTTCCTCGCCATCTTCATGATCCCGATGTTCTTCGTCGTGATCTCGAAGTTCAGTAAGAGCAAGGACGTGCCGGCGCCGGGCTCGTCGGGCGAAATCGAAGGTCCGCATGGCTCCGATAAGGAAGGACATTGAAATGCTTAAACATTCCTTGATCGCGGCCGCCGTGGCGGTTTTCGCCGCAGGCTGCACGCTCCAGCCGAAGTACGAGCGCCCGCCCGAGTCCGTCGCGCAGACGTTTCCGGAAGGCGGCGTGTACGCGCACCAGCCGGACGCGAGTTCGAGCGCGAGCAACGGCCGCAGCGCGAACGGACAGAGCGCGCCGGACATCGGCTGGCGCGACTTTTTCGCCGATGCGCGTCTGCAGAAGATCGTCGAGCTCGCGCTGAAGAACAACCGCGACCTGCGCGTCTCGGTGCTCAACGTCGATGCCGCGCGTGCGCAATATCAGATCACGCGCGCCGGCCTGTTCCCGACGCTCGATGCCGCCGCGTCGCAAAGCAAGCAGCGCACGCCGAAGAATCTGTCGTTCTTCGGCAATACGATCTCGAACGAGTACTCGGTCGGATTGAACGCGTCTTGGGAAATCGACTTCTTCGGGCGCATCCGCAGCCTGAAGGATCAGGCGCTCGCGCAGTATCTGTCGACGGCGGAATCGCGCAAGGCGGCGGAGATCTCCCTGGTGTCGTCGGTGGCGGACCAGTATCTGACGATGCTCGCCTACGACGACCAGCTCGCCGTGACGCAAAACACGCTGAAGACGGCGCAGGAGTCGTTCCGCATCACGAAGCTGCAATACGACAACGGCACGGGCACCGAGCTCGACCTGCGTCAGTCCGAAGGCGTGGTCGAAGAGGCGCAGGCGAACCTGCAGACGCAGTCGCGTCTGCGCGCGCAGGCGGAGAACGCGCTCGTGCTGCTGGTGGGCGAGCCGTTGCCCGCCGATCTGCCGGCCGGCATGCCGCTCGACACGCAGAACCTGCTCTCCGATATCCCGGCGGGCCTGCCGTCCGATCTGCTGACGCGCCGCCCCGACATCGCGGCCGCGGAGCAATCGCTGCTCGCGGCCAACGCGAACATCGGCGCGGCGCGCGCGGCGTTCTTCCCGCGCGTCTCGCTGACGGGCAGCTTCGGCACGTTGTCGCCGACGCTCGGCGGACTCTTCAAGCCGGGGTCGGCTGCGTGGTCGTTCGCGCCGCAGATCACGGTGCCGATTTTCGAGGGCGGTCAGAACAAGGCCAATCTCGATCTCGCGAACGTGCAGAAGCGCATCGAGATCGCCAACTACGAGAAGGCGATCCAGACGGCGTTCCGCGAAGTCGCGGACGGTCTCGCCGCGCGCGGCACGTACGACGAACAGATCAAGTCGCTCGAACGTTTCGTGAATTCGCAGAGCCGGCGCCTGGAGTTGTCCGATCTGCGTTATCGCAACGGCGTCGACAGCTATCTCGCGGTGCTGACCGCGCAGACCGCGCTGTACGAGGCGCAGCAGTTGCTCATCACGGCGCGGCTGAACCGGCTGACCAATCTCGTCGATCTGTATCAGTTCATGGGCGGCGGATGGATCGAGCGTTCCGGCGACGCCGTGCGTCCCGCCGATGCGCCGGTCGATTACGGTTCGCAAGGCGCGCCGCAGCCGGCTTCGGCTCCGGCGGCGAGCTGACCCGTTCCCATGTGATGCAAACGAAGCCCGGCCCTCGTGCCGGGCTTTTTCTTTTCGGCGCGCTCCGTGCGAAAGTACGGCGCCTTCAACACTGCGTCAGCGGCTGGGCGATTCCGCAATACTTGTTTTCTAATCCCGTTGAATTGTCACCAATCTGCCCGTCGATTAGGCTTCCTCACCGCGCGCGATATCTATAATCGGCTGCTTGTCGAAGTCGTGCCGACGCGATCCGCTCCATCGATCGCTGCCAGAACTTAGTTATCCCAAAAAAGCGCGTTCTTGCGAGAGCGCGCCACCTATCCGAAGCGCGAACGGGCCGCACGATACGCCCGGGCGCCGCGATTCGCGACTTTCGCATCGCACGACAGCACGCCGCGCGCGGCTCGCCTGAACGCGAGGCCGCCCGCCTATCCATCTTCAGTTATCACAGAGGTCTGCGCTCCATGCGTCTCAAACGGATTCCATACCGCCTCATCGGTGTCACGACGGCTGTGCTGCTGGCCGCCGGTTGCAAAGAAAAGCCACCGGCGATGATGCAGCACACGCCCGAGGTCGGCGTCGTCACGATTGAACCGGCGGCTGTGCCGGTCACGGCGGAACTCACGGGCCGCACGAGCGCCTTCCTCGATGCGCAGGTGCGCGCGCGCGTCGACGGCATCGTGCTGCGCCGCGAGTTCACCGAAGGCAGCCTCGTCAAGGCGGGGCAGCGGCTCTACAAGATCGATCCGGCGCCGTTCATCGCGCAACTGAACAACGCGAAGGCATCGTTCGCGAAGGCGCAGGCGAACCTCGTGTCGACGACCGCGCAGGCCGAGCGCTACAAGGTGCTGGTCGCATCGAACGCGGTCAGCAAGCAGGACTACGACAACGCCGTGGCCGCGCTCGGTCAGGCCGAAGCGGATGTCGCGTCGGCGAAGGCCGCGATCGATACCGCGCAGATCAACCTCGGCTATACCGACGTCACCTCGCCCGTCACCGGCCAGGCCGGCATCTCGCAAGTCACGCCGGGCGCCTACGTGCAGGCCGCGCAGGCGACGCTGATGGTCAGCGTGCAGCAGCTCGACCCGATGTACGTCGATCTCACGCAATCGAGCCTCGACGGTCTCAAGCTGCGCCGTCAGATTCAGGAAGGACGTCTTTCGACCAACGGCCCGAATGCCGCCAAGGTCACGCTGATTCTCGAAGACGGCCGCGTCTATCCCGAGCAGGGCAAGCTGCAATTCAGCGACGTGACGGTCGATCAATCCACGGGATCGGTGACCGTGCGGGCGGTCTTCATGAACCGTGACCGCGTGCTGCTGCCGGGCATGTTCGTGCGCGCGCGCATCGAGGAAGGCGTGAATCCGAAGGCGCTCGTCGTGCCCGTGCAGGGCGTGACGCACGATCAGAAGGGCACCGCGCTCGCGATGGTCGTCGACAAGGACGGCAAGGTCGCCATGCGTCCGCTCGTGACATCGGGCATGCACGGCCAGAACTGGGTCGTGGATGGCGGTCTGGAGTCCGGCGACCGCGTGATCGTCGAGGGCATCGACAAGATCCGTCCGGGCATGGCAGTGAAGGCCGTGCCCGCGCATCTGCCCGCAACGCCCGCCGCCGCTTCCGGCGGCGCGAGCGCGTAAGGACGGGAGACGCGCTTCATGGCCAAGTTCTTTATCGATCGCCCGATCTTCGCGTGGGTGATCGCCATCATTCTGATGCTGGCGGGTCTCGCGTCGGTGACGACGCTGCCGGTCGCGCAGTATCCGACCATCGCACCGCCCGCGATCCAGGTTTCCGCGACCTATCCGGGCGCTTCGGCGCAGACCGTCGAAAACACCGTCACGCAGGTGATCGAGCAGCAGATGAGCGGTCTGGACCATCTGCTCTATCTCTCTTCGAGCTCCGACGACAGCGGCACCGCCACGGTCACGCTGACCTTCGCGGCGGGCACCAACGCGGACATCGCGCAGGTCCAGGTGCAGAACAAGCTGCAGCTCGCCACGCCGATCCTGCCGCAAGTCGTGCAGCAGCTCGGGATCAGCGTGACGAAGTCGAGCAGCAGCTTCCTGCTCGTGCTCGCGTTCGTGTCCGAAGACGGCAGCATGAGCCGCGACGACCTCGCGAACTACGTGGCGTCGAACGTTCAGGATCCGATCAGCCGTCTGAACGGCGTCGGCACCGTGACGCTCTTCGGCTCGCAATACGCGATGCGTATCTGGCTCGATCCGAACAAGCTCACCAAGTTCAACCTGACGCCGCTCGACGTGCAGAACGCGCTGCAATCGCAGAACGTGCAGGTCGCGGGCGGGCAGCTTGGCGGCACGCCCGCCGTGCCCGGCCAGTCGATGCAGGCGACCATCACCGAGGCGACGCTCCTGCGCACGCCCGAGCAGTTCGGCAACGTGCTGCTGAAGGTGAACCAGGACGGCTCGCGCGTGCGCCTGAAGGATGTCGCGCGCGTCGCGCTGGGCGGCGAGAACTACATCTTCGAGACGCAGTACAACGGCAAACCGGCCGCCGGCTTCGGCATTCAGCTCGCGACCGGCGCGAACGCGCTGGCGACGGCGAACGCGGTGCGCGCGGAGATCGACGCGTTGTCGAAGTTCTTCCCGCCGGGCCTCGTCGTGAAGTATCCGTACGACACGACGCCGTTCGTCAAGCAGTCGATCGCCGACGTGGTGAAGACGCTGATCGAGGCCATCGTGCTCGTGTTCCTCGTGATGTATCTGTTCCTGCAGAACCTGCGCGCCACGCTCATTCCGACGCTCGCCGTGCCGGTCGTGCTGCTCGGCACGTTCGCGATCATGGGAGCGGCCGGCTTTTCGATCAACACGCTGTCGATGTTCGGCCTCGTGCTCGCGATCGGCCTGCTCGTGGACGATGCGATCGTCGTGGTCGAGAACGTCGAGCGCGTGATGTCGGAAGAAGGTCTGCCGCCGAAGGAAGCCACGAAGAAGGCGATGAGCCAGATCACGGGCGCGCTCGTCGGCGTGGCGCTGGTGCTGGCGGCGGTGTTCGTGCCGGTGGCGTTCACGGGCGGCTCGGTCGGCGCGATCTATCGGCAGTTCTCGCTGACGATCGTCTCGGCGATGGGTCTCTCCGTCCTTACCGCGATGATCCTCACGCCCGCGCTGTGCGCGACCATTCTGAAGCCCTTGCCGATGGGTCACGAAGAAAAGCGCACGGGCTTCTTCGGCTGGTTCAACCGCACGTTCGAGAGGAGCCAGGCGAAGTATCACAGCGGCGTCGCGCACGTCATCAGGCGCTCGGGGCGTTTTCTGATCCTGTATATCGTCATCATCGCGGCGGTCGCGCTGTTGTTCACGCGGCTGCCGAAGGCGTTCCTGCCCGACGAGGATCAGGGCACGATGTTCATACTCGTCGCGACGCCCGCCGGCTCGACGCAGGAGATGACGCAACGCGCGCTCGACGATGTCTCTGGCTATCTGCTCAAGGACGAAAGCGCGGTCGTCGAATCGGTGTTCACGGTGAACGGCTTCAGCTTCGCGGGGCGCGGCCAGAACTCGGGTCTCGTCTTCGTGCGCCTGAAGGACTTCGCCAAACGCACGAGCGCGAACGAAAAGGTGCAGGCGCTCGTCGGCCGCACTTATGGGCGCTTCGCGGGTTACAGGAACGCGCTCGTCTTCCCGGTGAATCCGCCGTCGATTCCGGAACTCGGCACGGCGTCGGGCTTCGACTTCGAGTTGCAGGATCGCGCGGGCCTCGGCCATGACAAGCTGATGCAGGCGCGCGCGCAACTGCTGGGAATGGCCGCGAAGGACCCGATGCTCGCGCAGGTGCGTGCGAACGGCCTGAACGACACCGCGCAGTTCAAGGTGAACATCGATCGCGAGAAGGCGCTCGCGCAGGGCGTGGATCCGGCGCTGATCGATCAGACGTTCTCGATCGCTTGGGCGTCGAAGTACGTGAACAACTTCCTCGACACGGACAGCCGCATCAAGAAGGTCTACATGCAGGGCGACGCGCCGTTCCGCATGTCGCCCGAGAACATCGGCAACTGGTACGTGCGCAATGCGTCGGGCGCGATGGTGCCGTTCTCGTCGTTCGCGTCGGGCGAATGGAGCTACGGGTCGCCGAAGCTCGAACGCTACAACGGCCATTCGTCGATCGAGATTCAGGGCGTAGCGTCGCCCGGCAAGTCGACCGGCCAGGCGATGGCCGCGATGGAAGCGCTCGCGGCGAAGCTGCCCGCGGGCATCGGCTACGAATGGACGGGGCTGTCGTATCAGCAGATCCAGTCCGGCTCGCAGGCGCCGATTCTCTACGGCATCTCGATTCTCGTCGTGTTCCTGTGTCTCGCGGCGCTGTACGAGAGCTGGTCGATTCCGTTCTCCGTGATCATGGTCGTGCCGCTCGGCGTGATCGGCGCGCTGCTCGCGGTGTCCTTGCGCGGGCTGGAAAACGACGTGTTCTTCCAGGTCGGCTTGCTGACGACGGTGGGTCTGTCGGCGAAGAACGCGATTCTGATCGTCGAGTTCGCGCGCGATCTGCAGCTCTCGCAAAAGATGGGACCGATCGAGGCCGCGATGGAAGCGGCGCGTCTGCGTCTGCGGCCGATTCTGATGACCTCGCTCGCGTTCATTCTCGGCACGTTGCCGCTCGCAATCAGCAACGGCGCGGGCTCGGGCAGCCAGCACGCGATCGGCACGGGCGTCATCGGCGGGATGCTCACCGCGACTTTCCTCGCGATCTTCATGGTGCCGATGTTCTTCGTTGTCGTGCGCGCGCGCTTCGGCGGCGACAGGGAAGACGCGGACGCCGCGCTCGCGCATTACGACGCGCGGCATCGCGCGCAACAGGGCAACGAAGGACACTGACATGCGTAGACTTTCCTCGATCGCGATGGCCGCAATGGCCACGATGGCCATCGCCGCGCTGACGGCCGGCTGCACGATGGCGCCGAACTACGAGCGCCCGGCGGCGCCGGTGCCGGCGAATTTCCCCGCCGGCGGCGTCTATGCGACGCAGCCGGACGCGTCGCGCGCCGGCGCGCGCAGCGCGAACGGCGTGGCCGCGGCGGATATCGGCTGGCGCGATTTCTTCGTCGATGCGCGTCTGCAGCGGCTCATCGACATCGCGCTGAAGAACAACCGCGATCTGCGCGTCGCGATGCTCAACGTGCAGGCGGCGCAGGCCCAATACCGCATCACGCGATCGGCGCTGTTCCCGGCGCTCGCCGCGCAGGGCAGCCAGTCGAAGTCGCGCACGCCGTCGAACCTGTCGCTCTTCGACCAGACCATTTCGAACACCTATTCCGTGGGTTTGAACGCGTCGTGGGAGATCGATCTGTTCGGCCGTGTGCAGAGCCTGAAGGATCAGGCGCTCGCGAAATATTTCGCGACGGCGTATGCGCGCAAGGCGGTGGAGATATCGCTCGTGTCGCAAGTGGCGGCGCAATATCTGCAAGTGCTGCAAGCCGACGACCTGCTCGCCGTCACGCATCAGACGTTGCAGAGCGCGAGCGATTCGTTCGGCATCGTGAAGCTCCAATTCGACAACGGCGTCGCGTCCGAACTCGATCTCGCGCAGGCGCGCACCGTGATGGAAAGCGCGGCGGCGAACCTGCAGGCGCAGGAGCGTGCGCGCGCGCAGGCGGTCAACGCGCTCGTGCTGTTGCTCGGCGAACCGATGCCTGGCGATTTGCCGGGCGGCATGCCGCTCGACGGTCAGAACCTGCTCACCGATATTCCCGCCGGATTGCCGTCGGATCTGCTGCTGCGCCGGCCGGACATCATGGAAGCGGAGCAGAATCTGCTCGCGGCCAACGCGAATATCGGCGCGGCGCGGGCGGCGTTCTTTCCTAGCATTTCGCTGACCGGCAGCTTTGGCACGCTGAGCCCGACGCTCGGCGGACTGTTCAAGGCGGGTTCGGCTGCGTGGAGCTTCGCGCCGGCGATCACGCTGCCGATCTTCGAGGGCGGGCAGAACCTGGCGAATCTGGATCTCGCGAACATCGGCAAGAAGATCGAGGTCGCGCAATACGAGAAGGCGATCCAGTCGGCATTTCGCGATGTCGCCGACGGACTCGCCGCGCGCGGCACCTATGATCAGCAGATCGCGGCGCTCGAACGCGATACGGCCGCGCAGCAGCGCAGGCTGGACTTGTCGACGCTGCGGTATCGGCAAGGTGTCGACAGCTATCTCGGCGTACTGACCGCGCAGCAGGATCTCTATACGGCACAGCAGACGCTCATCACGGCGAGAACGCAGCGGCTGGCGAATCTCGTGAGCTTGTATCAGGCGCTGGGCGGCGGGTGGATCGAGCGGACGGGCGATGTGGCGCGGGCGGTGGATGGGGCTTGACGCTTAGTCCTTCTCTTCGGTGAAGCATTGCGCCCCGGCTTCGCAGCCTTCTGCGGCCGGGGCGTTTCTCATCGGGCGTCGAAAAATAAAAAAAACGCCGCGGCTCTCACCGCGGCGCTCAATGCAAGTCAGCCAGCAAACACTTCCAGGGTTACGACTTCATTAGTGCGCGTCGCCCGCATGCGCCGCGCCTTCGAACTCATGCGCGGCTTCCCGCGCATCGCGCTCGGCATCGCGTTCCTTGCGCACGCCG
The DNA here is from genome assembly GCF_001544835.2 of Caballeronia fortuita. Lineage (GTDB taxonomy): Bacteria > Pseudomonadota > Gammaproteobacteria > Burkholderiales > Burkholderiaceae > Caballeronia > Caballeronia fortuita. The sequence continues at coordinate 896,360 of NZ_FCNX02000001.1, forward strand.
TTGAACACGATGTTCAACACCACCGCCGACACCGACGCCAGCAGGATCCCGCTATGCAGAATCGGCTCGAGCGCATGCGGCAGTTGCGTGAAGAACTTCGGCGCGACGACCGGCACCATGCCCATCCCGACACTCACCGCGACGATGAACAGATTGTGCTGATTCTTCGAGAAATCCACGCGTGACAGCGTCTTGATGCCGTTCGCCGCGACCATGCCGAACATCACGATGCCCGCGCCGCCGAGCACGAACGGCGGCACCGACGCCACCACCTGCGCCATCTTCGGAAAGAGCCCGAGCACGACGAGAATCACGCCGCCCGTTGCGCAGACGAAGCGGCTCTTCACGCCCGTCACGCCGATCAGCCCGACATTCTGCGAAAACGACGTATGCGGAAACGAGTTGAAGATGCCGCCGATCAGCGTGCCGAGACCATCGACACGCAGGCCGCGCACGAGCGCCTTCTGATCCACCGGACGCTCGACGAGATCGCCGACCGCGAGGAACATGCCCGTCGATTCGATGAACGTGACGAACATGACGATGACCATCGTCGCAACGGAGAGCGCATCGAAATGCGGCATGCCGAAGTGGAACGGCAGCACGATGCCAACCCACGGCGCATGGGCGACGCCATCCATGTTGACGCGGCCGAGCATCGCGGCGATCACGAAGCCCGCGACGATGCCGAGCAGCACCGAAATATTCGCGATGAAACCGCGCGCGAACTTGTTGATGAGCAGAATCAGCGAAAGCACGACGAGCGACAGCAGCAGGAACACCGGATTGCCATACTCGCGATTGCCGATGCCGCCCGCCGCCCAGTTGATGCCCACGCCCATCAGCGACAGACCGATCACCGCGATCACCGTGCCCACCACGACCGGCGGGAAGAAGCGCAGCAGCTTGCCGATCATCGGCGCGAGAAAGATGCCGATGACGCCCGCCGCGATCGTCGCGCCGAAGACGTCGAGAATGCCGAGCGAAGGATTGGTGCCGATCGCGACCATCGGGCCGACGGCCGCGAACGTGCAGCCCATGATGACGGGCAGGCGAATGCCGAAGATCCACAGTCCTAGCGTCTGGATCAGCGTCGCCACGCCGCACGAGAACAAATCCGCGCTGATGAGAAACGCGACCTGGTCTTTCGGCAGGCCCATCGCGGCGCCTAGAATCAGCGGCACCGCTACCGCGCCCGCGTACATCACCAGAACGTGCTGGATGCCAAGCGTGAGCAGTTGACCGGCGGGCAGCCGTTCGTCGCACGGATGCACGGACGGGTTCACCGAACTTGAAGCCATGTCTCTCTCCTATATCAACTTCCATTTGAATGGCCTCCAAGGTAAGTGCATCGGAACGCATGAACAAGACCACGTGGCGCTATACGTCGCGTTCGCGGGGCGATATGGGTTTCGCGCGCCAGCAACGGCGCAAACGTGGAAAAGCCCTTGCCACAAGGGGTTTGACGCATAACGAGGGAAATTCGTCGCGTGACGCGGGGTCGCATTTCCGGGGCGATCGTTATGATGTGCATCACGCCGCGCGTATAGTCCATTTTTCGTATTCATCGCGCGATGGCGGGGTTAACCCCGGTTTTACGCGTTTTCCCTAACGCCTTTTCAGACTCGGAATCCCATGCGTTTTCTAGGCATCGATCTCGGCACCGGCTCCCTGAAACTCGCCATCGTCGATGAAGGCGGGCGCGAGATTGCATCGTCGAGCGCGGCTTATGCCGTGACGAGCGCGCAGCCCGGCTGGGCCGAAACATCGGTCGACGCGTGGTATGCCGTGCTCGTCGATGCAGCTTCGCGGCTGCCCGCGAACGAGCGCGAAGCCGTGCGCGGCATCGGCTTTTCCGGGCAGATGCACGGCGTCGTGCCCGCCGACGCCAACGGCCGCGCGCTGCGTCCCGCGATGCTCTGGCCCGACACGCGCGCCCGCGCTCTGCTCGACGCGTGGCCCGAGCCGCAAGCGAATCCCGTCGCGCCCGGAATGGCGGGGCCGCTATTGCGCTGGCTCGCTTCGAACGAACCGCATATCGCGGCGCAAACGCGCTGGGCCTTGCAGCCGAAGGACTGGCTGCGCGTGAAGCTGGGCGGCACGTTCGCAACCGATGCATCCGATGCCTGCGCGACCGCGCTCGCGCACCCGTCGGGCGAATGGGACGAGGCGCTCATCGACAGACTCGGCTTGCCGCGCGAATGGTTCGCGCCGCTCGCGGCATCGCATGGAAATGGCGGGGCGTTGTCGGCGGCGGCGGCATCCGCGCTCGGATTGAAGGCCGGCATTCCGATGGCCACCGGCGCGGGCGATACGCCGTGCGCCGCGCTCGGCAGCGGTCTGTCCGCCAGCGGCGACGCGCTTCTCACGACCGGCACGGGCGGACAGATCGTCGTCATGTGCGCCGATGCGCTCGCGCCCGCGCATGGCCTGCATACTTATCGCGCGGCGACCGGCGCGTGGTATCGCATGGCGGCGATGCAGAACGTCGGCGTCGCGCTGGAAATGGTGCGCGGCTGGCTTGGCTATGCGTCGTGGCGCGAAGCCTACGACGATGCCTTCGCCGCGCCCGCGAGCGCATCCGTGGGCTTCTTGCCGTATCTGAGCGGCGAGCGCTCGCCGTGGATGAACCCGAACGCGCGCGGCGGCTGGCTCGGACTCGGCCTCGACGACACGCGCGGCACGCTCATGCGCGCGGCATTCGAGGGCGTGGCATTCGCATTGCGTGCGGGCGTGGACGCGATCCGCGCGAACGGCACGCCGCTCGATGCAATGCTGCTCGCGGGCGGCGGCTCGGTCGATCCGCGCTGGCGTCAGCTGCTCGCCGATGCATTGCGCGTCGAACTGCGCGCCGTCGATTGCCCGAACGCCGCGACGCGCGGCGCGGCGCTGCTCGGCGGCATCGCGGCGGGGCGTTTGCGCATCGACGATATTGCATCGCTCGCGCCCACGGCGAAGCTCGCCGCGACGCCGAAGCCGGATGCATCGCTCGATGAACGGCTCGCGCGTTTCATCGATCTGTACCGCCGTAACGAAGCGTGGTTCACGAACGCGCGCGAGTCCGCTTAAACTTTCGTACCTTTAATCCCGATGCAATCCGCATCGGGGAAGATGAAGCGGCGCTTCATATGAGCGGTAACGAAGCATGCTTCGTCGAGACAACATCGAGTCCAGCCATGCCCGCACCTTCACCGTCACATCCCGACTTCCGCTCGCGCGCGTTTCTGCTCGATCACGCATTGCGCACGATGACGTTCTATCATCCGCACTGCATGGACCCGGCGGGCGGCTTCTATCACTTCTACAAGAACGACGGCACGATCTACGACCGCACGTCGCGTCATCTCGTGTCGAGCACGCGTTTCGTCTTCAACTACGCGATGGCGTACAAGCACTACGGCCTCGATGAATATCGCGGCGGCGTGGCGCACGGCATCGACTTCCTGCGCACGGTTCATCGCAATGCGCACACGGGCGGTTATGCGTGGACGTTGAACGGCCGCGACGTGACCGATGCGACCAATCATTGCTATGGCCTCGCGTTCGTCGTGCTCGCGTATGCGAAGGCGGTCGAGGCCGGTTTCGACGAAGCGCGCGCGTATCTCGACGAAACCTGGAACCTGATGGAGACGCACTTCTGGGACGCGCAACACGGCCTCTACAAGGACGAAGCGAGCGCCGACTGGCAGGTGTCCGGCTATCGCGGGCAGAACGCGAACATGCACACGTGCGAGGCGCTGCTCGCCGCGTTCGAAGCGACGAACGAGACGCGTTATCTCGATCGCGCCGCCTTGCTCGCGGACAACATGGTGAACCGTCAGGCCGCGCTCGCGGGCGGGCTCGTGTGGGAGCACTACAAGCCGGACTGGTCGGTCGACTGGGATTACAACAAGGGCGATCGCAGCAATATCTTCAGGCCGTGGGGATTTCAGCCGGGGCATCAGACGGAATGGGCGAAGCTGCTGCTGATCCTCGATCGTCATCGGCCGCAGGCGTGGCACGTCACGCGCGCGCGCGAACTGTTCGACCGCGCGCTTTCGTCGTCGTGGGATCACGAGCACGGCGGCATGGTCTACGGCTTCGACACGGAAGGCAAGTTCTACGACGAGGACAAGTATTTCTGGGTTCAGGCGGAATCGTTCGCGGCGGCGGCGCTGCTTGCGGATCGCGCACAACGCGACGGCGACGCGGCGCTCGCCGCGCGTTACTGGAACGATTACGACCGCCTTTGGACCTATAGCTGGGAACATTTCGTCGATCACAAGTGGGGCGCGTGGTATCGCATACTCACGCGTGACAATCGCCAGTACAGCGACGAGAAAAGCCCGGCGGGAAAGACCGACTATCACACAATGGGCGCATGCTACGAAGTCCTGAACGTCGTGCGCTGAAGACAATCACAACCTTGGGAGTTCGAAGATGAAGACCAAAGCAGCTATCGCATGGGAAGCCGGCAAGCCGTTGACGATCGAGGAAGTCGATCTCGAAGGGCCGCGCGCGGGTGAAGTGCTGATCGAAGTGAAAGCGACGGGCATCTGCCACACCGATTACTACACGCTCTCCGGCGCCGATCCCGAAGGCATCTTCCCGGCGATTCTCGGGCACGAAGGCGCGGGCGTCGTGGTCGATGTCGGGCCGGGCGTCGGCACGTTGAGAAAGGGCGATCACGTCATTCCGCTCTACACGCCGGAATGCCGCGAATGCAAGTTCTGCCTGTCGCGCAAGACCAATCTCTGCCAGAAGATCCGCGCGACGCAAGGCAAAGGCCTCATGCCCGATGCGACTTCACGTTTCTCGCTGGGTGGCAAGCCGCTCTTCCATTACATGGGAACGTCGACGTTTTCGAACTACATCGTCGTGCCCGAGATCGCGGTCGCGAAGGTGCGTGAGGACGCGCCGTTCGACAAGATCTGCTACATCGGCTGCGGCGTGACGACGGGCGTCGGCGCGGTCGTGTATTCGGCGAAGGTGGAAGCGGGCGCGAATGTCGTCGTGTTCGGGCTGGGCGGCATCGGCCTGAACGTGATTCAGGGCGCGAAGATGGTGGGCGCGGACAAGATCATCGGCGTCGATATCAATCCGGGCCGCGTGGAGCTTGCGAAGAAGTTCGGCATGACGCACTTCATCAACCCGAAGGAAGTGAAGAACGTCGTCGATCACATCGTGCAATTGACCGATGGCGGCGCGGACTATTCGTTCGAATGCGTCGGCAATGTGAAGCTCATGCGTCAGGCGCTCGAATGCACGCACAAGGGCTGGGGTCAGTCGTTCATCATCGGCGTGGCGGCGGCGGGCGAGGAGATCAGCACGCGTCCGTTCCAGCTCGTCACCGGCCGCGAATGGAAAGGCTCGGCATTCGGCGGCGCGCGCGGACGCACGGATGTGCCGAAGATCGTCGACTGGTATATGGAAGGCAAGATCAATATCGACGACCTCATCACGCATCATCTGAAGCTGGAACAGATCAACGATGGCTTCGACCTGATGAAGAAGGGCGAGTCGATCCGCTCCGTCGTGGTCTATTGAGGGAGGACGACGCCATGCTGGAACTCGTGGAAGAACATCGTTGTTTCGACGGCGTGCAGCGCATCTATCGGCACGATTCGCAGACGATCGGCTTGCCGATGCGCTTCTCGGTTTTCCTGCCGGCTGCTGCGTCTTCGTCGAAGGTGCCGGCGCTGTTTTATCTCGCCGGTCTGACCTGCACGGAAGAGACGTTTCCGATCAAGGCGGGTGCGCAGCGGTACGCGGCCCAGCATGGCATCGCGCTGATCGCGCCGGATACATCGCCGCGCGGCGCGGACATTCCCGGCGAGAAGGATGCGTGGGACTTCGGCGTCGGCGCGGGCTTTTATGTGGATGCGACGCGCGAGCCTTGGGCGCGGCGTTATCGCATGTACTCGTATGTGACGCAGGAGTTGCGTGAGACGGTGCTTGCGGAGTTGCCGGTGCGCGAGGATCGAATCGGCATCTTCGGGCATTCGATGGGCGGTCATGGCGCGCTCGTGCTTGCGTTGCGCAATCCGGATATCTATCGGAGCGTGTCGGCGTTTGCGCCGATTGCGGCGCCGTCGCAATGTCCTTGGGGCGTGAAGGCTTTCACGGGCTATCTCGGGGATGATCGGTCCGCGTGGGCGCAGTACGATGCGAGCGAACTGATTCTCGGCGATGCGGCTTCACGGTTCGAAGGCGGCATCCTTGTCGATCAAGGGCTCGCGGATCAGTTTCTTGCCGAGCAGTTGCATCCTGAGGTGCTGGAGCGGAATGCGCTCTCGGCGGGGCATCAGGTGGTCGTGCGGCGGCACGAAGGCTACGATCATGGGTATTTCTTTATCTCGACCTTCGTCGGGGAGCATGTTGCGCATCATGCTCGGGTTTTGTGTGGATGATTTTTTTTCGGGTGATCCCGTTTTGTTGTCGGTCTATTGGCACTGCCCCTGTGCGGGGCGGCAGTCACTTTCTTTGCTGCTGCAAAGAAAGTAACCAAAGAAAGCAGCTTTTCTAAGCCCGCGGTCACACGCAGTTTGGGTAGTTCTCTCGTCCGGGGTGGCACTCGCCTAAGTGTCGCCCTCATAGGTTCAATCGGGCTTGGATCGCGCACGGTCTGACTAGCCGTAACGCGACGGGCGCTGGTTCAGCACGAAAGAGCATCGGCACCGCGCTACGCGCTGCCGTCGGGTCTGCGAGGGAAACCGAGGGAGCGCATGCGAATGCACCTTCGTGCGCGCACCCGCTTGACCCATCGGCTGCGAAGCGGGCCGGCGCTATTTCGTGCTGAACCAACGCGCGAGGGAAACTAGCTAGTCAGACCGTGCGCGAGCCAAGCCCGGCGAGTCTTACGGGGGCACTCTTTAGGCGAGTGCCACGGAGGACGAGAGAACTGCCCAACGTGCGTATGACCGCGGGCGTGACAGAAGCTGCTTTCTTTGGTTACTTTCTTTGCAGCAGCAAAGAAAGTGACTGCCGCCCCGCACAGGGGCAGTGCTAATAGACCGACAATAAACCGGGATCCGGCGAAGCAATCAATGCCCCGGCCGCGCAAGCAAGCTAAACCCATAAACAACAGCCGCCAACATGGTGATCCAGAAACTAGTAGGCCAATCGGTATAAAACGCGAGTGCGAGCCCGACCCAGGCCTGCAGCAAGGCAAACACCGCAGCCAGCACCAACCCCGACGATAACCGCGTCGTAACATTCTGCGCTGCCGCCGCAGGCCCAACCATCAACGCGAACACGAGCAGCACCCCGACGATCTGCGTGCAAGCCGCAACCGCCAGCGCGGTGATCGCGAGAAACAGCACGGAAACGAGCCGCAACGACACGCCCTTAGCCTCAGCAAGCTCCGGCTGCAAAGACGCAAAAAGCAATGGCCGCATGATGACCGCAAGCGCGCCCAGACTGACGATAGCCAGCCCCGCAAGCACGACGAGCGTGTCATGACTCACGCCAAGCACGTTGCCGAAGAGCAGCGCCGTAGCCTGCGTCGCATATGCGGTGAAGAAGTGCAGAAACAGCAACCCAAAGCCGAGCGATAGCGAAAGAATCACGCCGATCGCCACATCGCGGCCCGAAAGCCGCTCACCGAGCGCGCCCATTCCGACGCCCGCCGCGAGCGTGAATCCGACCATTCCCCAGAGCGGCGGCATGCCGAGCAACACCGCGCCCGTCGCGCCGGTAAAGCCGACATGCGACAACGCATGACCCGCGAACGTCTGCCCGCGCAGCACGAGAAAGTATCCGACGACGCCCGCCAGCACCGCGACGATGCCCGACGCCGCGAACGCATTCACCATGAAATCGTATTCAAACATCGTTACTTCTCGTGACTGTGGTGATGATCGTGCTCATGGCCATGATCGTGTTCGTGTGCGTGCTCTTCGCCTTCTTCGTGCGCATGATCGAGCTTGTCGATCTCGACATCGCCCGACATCACGAAGATGCGCCCGTTCACGCGCATCACGTCGATCGGCGAGCCATACAGACGCGACAGCACAGGCTTCGAGATCACTTCATCGACGGTGCCGAGCGCCGCGCGCCCGCTGCCGAGATACAGCACGCGATCGAGCGAGTTCAGCAGCGGATTGAGTTCATGCGCCGAAAACAGCACAGTGATGTTCAGTTCGCGCTGCACGCGCCGCACGAGTTCGACGACGCCCGTCTGATGCCGCGGGTCGAGGCTGATGAGCGGTTCGTCGAGCAGCAGAAGGCGCGGATTGCCGAGCAGACATTGCGCAAGCAGAAGACGCTGACGCTCGCCGCCCGACAACTCCGACAGCGGACGCGATGCCAGTTGCCGCGCGCCGACGAGCTCGAGCACGCGCTCCACGTCCGCGCGGATACCTGCATTGCGATGCGGCAGTCCCCAGCGATGACCGTCGGCGGCCATCGCGACGAAATCGCGTCCGAGCACGCGCCGGTTCGCGAGCCCCGTGCGAATCTGCGGCATATAACCGATCGACGGATTGCCGCGCACGACCGCTTCGCCGTTCACGCGAATCGTTCCGCTCACGACGGGCACGAGTCCGAGCAGCGCGCGCATCAACGTGGTCTTGCCCGCGCCGTTCGGCCCGAGCACGCCGATGAACTCGCCGTTCTTCACCGTGAAGCTCGCATCGTTCAGAATCTCGCGGCCGCCGAGCGCGAGCGTCACGCGGTCGACTTCGAGCGCGGGCTGCATCGTCGCGTTCATCGTTGCCATCCTTGCAAGGCGGCCGCGAGCGAGTCGAGCTGCGACTGCATCCATTGCTGATACGTCTTCTTCGCCGGCAAGGTCTCGGTCACGCTGATGCTCGGCACATGCGCGTCCTTCGCGGCATCGAGCAGACGCTTCGTCAGCGCGCCCGTCGCCTGGCTGTTGTAGATGAGCACGTGCACGCGGCGCTCGCGCAAGTCCTTCTCGAACGCGGCGATGTCGGCGGGGCTCGGCTCGGTCTCGTTCATCGACGCGAGCTGAAAGCGCTGATTGCGCATCTCGAAGCCGATTGCATCGGCCATGTAGCCGAACACCGGCTCGGTCGCGGTGACGGGCACGCCCTTGTAATGCGACTTCAATTGCGCGACCGTCGTGTCGATGGGCTTCAACGAAGCGAGAAAGGCCGCGAGGCGCGCATCGTAATCGCTCTTGTGCGACGGGTCCGCGCTCACGAGATACGCGCTCACCGCTTTCGCGACGGCGGGCATCGTCGCCGGGTCGTACCAGAGGTGCGGATTGTCGCCGGCCTTCTTGCCGACGAGCTTCGCGGCGACGATGATCGTGCGCTTGTCATTGCTCTTCGATGCCGCGAGCAGCTTGTCCATCCACGGATCGTAGTCCGCGCCGTTATAGACGACGAGCGCCGCGTGCTGCAGCGCGCGCGCGGTCTTCGGACTGGCTTCGAAGAGATGCGGGTCTTCGTCGGGATTGTTCAGGATGCTCGATACCTGCACGTGATCGCCGCCGAGCTGACGGATGACGTCGCCATAGAAATTCTCGGCGGCGACGACCGGCACGCGCGCAGTTTGCGCCGATGCCGCGTTGCAAAAGCCGAGCGCAATGGCGAAACAGGTCAGGACGTGCGCGAATTTCATCGATTTCCTTTCTGGATGAGTTGTTCTCGACGCGTAGCGATTCACGCGCCGCGATGCTTCCGCTGGCAGTCGGCGCACAGTCCGCTCAGCTCGACGACCTGATGATGCACTTTGAAGCCATGCGCGGGCGGACTCGCCGACAGCGACGACGCAAGCTCGCGCCCCTGGATCTCGAGCGTGTCGCCGCATTCGTCGCAGATGAGGAACTGGCTTTCGTGCGGCTTGCCCGCGTCGCAGCACGCGATAAACGCGTTCTTCGATTCGATGCGATGCACGAAGCCGTTCTCGACGAGAAATTCGAGCGCGCGATACACGGTCGTCGGCGGCACGCGCGCGCCGCGCTGCGGCTCCATTTCGTCGATGAGGTCGTAGGCGCCGATCGGCTTGTGCGCCTTCAGCACGAGTTCGTACACCTGGCGGCGCAGCGGCGTCAGCGCGACGCCGCGCTCGATGGCGAGCGCTTCGGCGCGCGCCAGCATGGTTTCGACGGATGCGGTCATGTCATCTGGGCCGCGTCGGACGCGGCGCTTGCGAAAAGGGTTGATGCATGGGCGGGCGAGCCGCCCGTCAGGGGATTGTGGCGATGATATAACGTATCATAGCCCGGCGTCATTTGTTTCTTTGCCGTTTCGCTCGAAAAGTGGCGCTCAGCGTCCCTCGGGCTCGGTGCGGACGAGAAGTACGGACAGTGAGAAGCCGGCGCTGTGAAAGTCCACGGAGCCGTCGGTCAGGTTGACGTAGTAGAACGTGCCGGGCATCGCGGTAGTCGAAGTCCAGAATTTCGCACCTTCGCCGAAGTCGGAAAGCGCAATATCTGGGAATGCCTTGATATCGATCTTCGGCCCGTTGCACGAGTTGACTCGAAGGGCGGCCAGTTCGGCTCCCGTTGGCAGGCGCCATCCAGGGCCTGTGCGTCGAGCCGCAAGCCGAGCGTCATCCTGGCTCAGACTTGTTGGCTGACCGGTGCATCGCAGCCGACGCGTGTCCCACATCCGTCCGACGGCGCATCGTTTCCAGATCAGACCCGCCTTTCGATCAACTGCGAATTCGCCTTGTAATACGAGGCGGGTCTTGACATTCGATACACACGCAGCCTTACTTGGCTGGCCAGAGAGCAAAGCCATGAGCAGTGCGAGAGCGCACGAGATTGATTGAGCGAGTTTCATTGAGGTGGCAAGCCGCGCTTGCCCGTTGATTGTGAGACGAGCCGTCCCATGCGTGCGTCGTGCATGATCGCGTTGATGAGCGGATCGTTCGTGATGCGGATACGACCGGTTTGAACGAGTCTCCCGCCTACGCGCGTCGCGCCGCGCACGAACTGGCATTTGTCGAAACAGGTCAGCGTTCCGCTGCTCGTGCCATCCTGATATCGCACGACCGGTTCATTGTGTTGATTCCTGCCCATATACTCGACGAGTACCAGATGCTCTGCGTCGACGTCGTCGCCGGGAATCTTCGCGTATTCGTAGGTATTGCCTTTCTTGCCGACGTAGTAGTGATCCGGCATCGACGATGACAACGCGCCCTCGCCAAGGTACGCAAAAGCCACGTGCGGCGGCAGCAGCAAAGCGATCCCGAATGCGGCGGCGCAAAGAAGCGCGTACATGACTCGACGTATCGCGTCAAAGGTGAGCTTGTCGCCGACGTAGATCGCCCGAGAGACTCCTGGCCTCCAGATCGATACCTTCGGCGTGGGCAAACTCTTCCATGTTTCGCCACTTCACGACGCCGTTCGGCAATCCGTACGCGAGTTCGTCGTCTTTCGGCGCGTCATAGGTATCGGGCGCGCTCGCGAAGCGTTTCTTACGCCATGCGAGCGCGACGAGCAGCGGCTTTGCATGCGGCAACACTTTGAAGACGCGGATCCAAGCAGGTCTTTCGTCGAGCGGAGAGATGCCGAGGCTCTCGTCGCTATCGTCGGCCGATGCGCGCGCCCATCCGACTACGACGACTTTCACGGCTTTTCCGGCGTGATCGAGTTGTTCCTGCCGTTGAACCTGTTTCCCCAGCAACTAAAAACGGGAGACCGGAACATGCGATCCGGCCCGGAAGTATTCCGCGATGACCCAGTCTCCGCCCGTCGAGACGATGGGAACATCGCGCCGGCGTTCATAGCCGTAGATTCCTGTGAGATGGGTGAGCAGCGTCTGCGGAACGCGAGCAGCCGGAAAAGAATAGCGCGCGGGCTTGAATTCGCCGGTTTCGGACTTGATCGAGTTGGCGACGCTCATATCGAGCTTAAGGACTCGGGGCGGCAAATTGATCGAGACGAGCTGTCCATTCGCGATCTTCGCGATGTACGGCGGATGCGATGATTCGATCGTTCTCGTCGCCGTGTTCGCAGAGGTGGCCGCTACCGACGTCAGGAAGAGTGCGGCCTTGAGCATCAGCACAACACGATGGCGTTTGATTCTTGTCATTCTTAGGTGTTAGGGAAAGCGAGATAGCCAGCGTTCGGAGACGCGTCGGTATGGTAGGGCCTTAGTAGTAATCGGGAATGCAAAATAGTGCCAAACGTTTATCGCCGATCGCGCATTGACATCGCGCTTTCCCCAGGTTTATCTCGAGCGAGCGGCTGTTATCACCTTCGCGGTACGCCACTTGCTCCTTCCACGCGCACCAACCGGGTTTTCCCGAGGTTTGCGCGTCGCAACATCGAAACCTTCATCGACGCCTTGACACGATCACACACAAAGCCGATCATTCGATCAAACAGCGAGCAATTGTTCATTCGCGGAGCGTTCACTCACCGCGATGAAACGAGGCAAAAGAATCGGAGACATCGGTGAGACTGAAAGACAAGGTCGCGATCATCACGGGCGCCGCGAGCGGCATCGGCGAGGCGGTCGCCCGGCGCTATCTGGAAGAAGGGGCGCAAGTCGTGGTCGTCGATGTGAAGAGCGAAGACGACATCGCCCAGCGCTTCGCGGACGTATCCGCGCACGCGCTCGCGCTCAAGGCCGACGTCACGCAGCGCGCAGACATCGAACGCATCGTGACGCGCACCGTCGAGCGTTTCGGCGGTATCGACATTCTCTTCAATAACGCGGCGCTCTTCGACATGCGCCCGATCCTCGACGAATCCTGGGACGTCTACGACCGTCTCTTCGCGATCAACGTCAAAGGCATGTTCTTCCTGATGCAGGCGGTCGCGCAGCGCATGGTCGAACAGGGGCGCGGCGGCAAGATCATCAACATGTCATCGCAGGCCGGGCGGCGCGGCGAAGCGCTCGTGTCGCATTACTGCGCGACCAAGGCGGCGGTGATCAGCTATACGCAATCGGCGGCGCTCGCGCTCGCCAAAGAGCGCATCAACGTGAACGGCATCGCGCCAGGCGTCGTCGATACCCCGATGTGGAAGGAAGTCGATGCGCTCTTCGCGCGCTATGAAAACCGTCCGCTCGGCGAGAAGAAGCGGCTCGTCGGCGAAGAAGTGCCGCTCGGGCGCATGGGCGTGCCCGCCGATCTGACGGGCGCGGCGCTCTTTCTGGCGTCATCGGATTCGGACTACATCACCGCGCAGACGATCAACGTCGACGGCGGCAATTGGATGAGCTGACGCAACGCGCGCGTGCCCGGCATCCCGACATGCGCGGCTTGAAGCGCGGGAAGCACCGTCTATAGTGAAACGGCGTCGCGGCGAATGCGCTCGACGTGCGAAGTGCGAAGTGCGGCAAGGCAAGACCCCGGCAACCACGCGATTCCACGATCGCGCACCTTCAAAAGCAGGCAGGCATACACGGCGTTTCGAGGTCATGCAGCGCGATCATCGGCGGCGCCCGTGCCAACAAAAAGGAGACGAACTCTTATGAAACGCACTCAACGCATCGTTCGAGCACAACCGCGCGCACGCCGCGCTCCGTTCGTCGCGGGCGCGCTGTCTGCCGCGCTGGCCGCGGCGGCGCTCGTGCCGTTGTCGGCGCATGCGGCGACCATCACCATCGCGACGCTCAACAATCCGGACATCATCGAGCTGAAGAAGCTCTCGCCCGCGTTCGAAAAAGCCAATCCCGACATCAAGCTGAACTGGGTGATTCTCGAAGAGAACGTGCTGCGCCAGCGCGCCACGACCGACATCACGACCAATAGCGGCCAGTTCGACGTGGTGACCATCGGCACCTACGAGGCACCGCAGTGGGGCAAGCGCGGCTGGCTTTCGCCGATGACCAACCTGCCCGCCAGCTACGATCTCGACGATGTCGTGAAGACCGCGCGCGACGGCCTCTCGTCGGGCGGCGTGCTGTATGCGCTGCCGTTCTACGTCGAAAGCTCGATGACGTATTACCGCAAGGACCTGTTCCAGGCGGCCGGCCTCAAGATGCCCGACCAGCCGACCTACGACCAGATCAAGCAGTTCGCCGACAAGCTCACCGACAAGTCCAAAGGCCAGTACGGCATCTGCCTGCGCGGCAAGGCAGGCTGGGGCGAGAACATGGCGTACGTGTCGACGGTCGTGAATACGTTCGGCGGCGAATGGTTCAACGAGAAGTGGCAGGCGCAGCTCGACACGCCCGAGTGGAAAAAAGCAGTCGGCTTCTACGCCGATCTGCTGAAGAACGACGGCCCGCCGGGAGCCAGCTCGAACGGCTTCAACGAGAACCTCACGCTGATGTCGTCGGGCAAGTGCGCGATGTGGATCGACGCGACGGTCGCCGCCGGCATGCTCTACAACAAGGCGCAATCGCAGGTGTCGGACAAGATCGGCTTCGCGGCCGCGCCCGTCGCGGTCACGCCGAAGGGCTCGCACTGGCTGTGGTCGTGGTCGCTCGCGATTCCGAAGACGTCAAAGCAGCAGGACGCCGCGAAGAAGTTCGCCGCGTGGGCGACGTCGAAGGAATACATCGAGATGGTCGGCAAGGACGAAGGCTGGGCCTCCGTGCCGCCGGGCACGCGCAAGTCGACGTATGCGCGTCCGGAGTACAAGCAGGCCGCGCCGTTCGGCGACTTCGTGCTGAAGGCGATCGAATCCGCCGATCCGAACGACGCGACGCTGCACAAGGTGCCCTATAGCGGCATCCAGTTCGTCGGCATTCCGGAGTTCCAGTCGTTCGGCACGGTGGTCGGCCAGTCAATCGCGGGCGTCGTCGCGGGTCAGACGAGCGTCGATCAGGCGTTGAAGGCCGCGAACGCGGCGGCGGATCGCGCCGTGAAGCAGGCGGGCTACCAGAAGTAAGGTCCGTTGTAACGGGCCGCGTCGCGTGACGCGGCCCGCGAAGCATCATCGAGAGGTGACACGATGAGTCAACTGAATCCCCCCATCACCGATCATCATCTGGAGGAGTCCGCCGCCGAACGCGACAAGCGGCGCGCGAAGTCGGTGCGATGGCTGATCTCGCCATCGACCGGACTGCTCTTCCTGTGGATGGCCATTCCGCTCGCGATGACGATCTGGTTCTCGTTCTCGCGCTACAACCTGCTCAATCCCGATGTCAAAGGCTTCGCGGGTTTCGACAACTTCGAGTTCCTCGTCACCGATCCCGCGTTCGGGCCGTCGATCGGTCATACGCTGACGCTGATCCTGTCGGTGCTCGTCATCACGGTCGTCGGCGGCGTGCTGCTCGCTGTGCTGTTCGATCGCAAGTTTTTCGGTCAGGGCATCGCGCGGCTGCTCGTGATCGCGCCGTTCTTCGTGATGCCCACGGTCTCCGCGCTCATCTGGAAGAACATGATCCTGCATCCGGTGTACGGGCTGATCGCGGGGCTCATGCGCTCGATGGGCATGCAGCCGATCGACTGGTTCGCCGACTATCCGCTCTTCGCGGTGATCGTGATCGTCGCGTGGCAATGGCTGCCGTTCGCGTTCCTGATTCTCTTCACGGCGATCCAATCGCTCGACCAGGAGCAGAAGGAAGCGGCGCGCATCGACGGCGCGGGTCCGTTCGCGATGTTCTTCTTCATCACGCTGCCGCATCTGAGGCGCGCGGTCGCGGTCGTCGTGATGATGGAAACCATCTTCCTGCTGTCGATCTTCGCGGAAATCTACACGACGACGGGCGGCGGCCCCGGCACCGCGACGACCAACCTGTCTTACCTGATCTATGCGCTCGGTCTTCAGCAGTTCGACGTCGGCCTCGCATCGGCGGGCGGCATCCTCGCGGTGATTCTCGCCAACATCGTCGCGTTCTTCCTCGTGAGAATGCTCGCGAAGAACCTCAAAGGGGAGTACGAGTCATGAGCACGCAATCGGTCAATGTCCCGCCGCGGACCACCGCGCTCGGCCATGCGAAGAACATCGTGCCCGGCATCGTCGCGTGGATCGTTTCGATCCTGCTGTTCTTCCCGATCTTCTGGATGACGATCACCGCGTTCAAGACCGAGCAGCAGGCGTATTCGTCGTCGCTCTTCTTCACGCCGACGCTCGACAGCTTCCGCGAAGTATTCGCGCGCAGCAATTACTTCGGCTTTGCGTGGAATTCGGTGCTGATCTCGGTCGGCGTCACGGTGCTCTGCCTGATTCTCGCCGTGCCGTGCGCCTACGCGATGGCCTTCTTCCCGACGAAGAAAACGCAATCCGTGCTGCTGTGGATGCTGTCGACGAAGATGATGCCGTCGGTCGGCGTGCTCGTGCCGATCTATCTCTTGTGGAAGAACACGGGCCTGCTCGATACCGTGTCCGGGCTCGTCATCGTCTACACGCTGATCAATCTGCCGATCGCGGTGTGGATGGCCTACACGTACTTCAACGAAGTGCCGAAGGACATTCTGGAAGCGGGCCGCATCGACGGCGCGACGACGTGGCAGGAAATCGTCTATCTGCTCATGCCGATGGCGCTGCCGGGTCTCGCATCGACGGGTCTTCTGCTCATCATCCTGTCGTGGAACGAGGCCTTCTGGAGCATCAACCTGTCGAGCTCGAACGCGGCGCCGCTCACGGTCTTCATCGCGTCGTATTCGAGTCCGGAAGGCTTGTTCTGGGCGAAGCTCTCGGCGGCTTCGCTGCTCGCGGTCGCGCCGATTCTGATCGTCGGCTGGGTCTCGCAGAAGCAACTGGTCCGCGGCCTGACGTTCGGCGCGGTGAAGTGAGGGCGCGCTCGTGAATCTGACTCCATCCCGAGAGGCCGATCTGGAAGATCGTCTGCTGATCTGCGATTGCGACGGCGTGCTGATCGACAGCGAAACGGTGGCGGCGCGCATGCTCGTCACCGAATTGCAGGCGCTGTGGCCGGGCGTCGATGTCGAGCCGGTCGTGATGCCGCTGCTCGGCCTGCGCATCGAGGCCGTGCTCGCGAGCGCCGCCGATACGGTCAACCGCACGCTCACGCACGATCAGGTCGTCGCGATCCGGCGCGCGGTCGAAGCGGCGGCGATAGAGGCGCCGACCGTGCCGGGCATCGCGGAGGCGCTCGCGGCCGTGCCATTTACGAAGGCGTGCGCGAGCAACAGCTTTTCGACTTACGTCGATGCCGTGCTGCAGCGCACGGGCCTCTTGCGCTTCTTTGGCGAGCGGCGTTTCTGCGCGGATATGGTCGCCAATCCGAAGCCCGCGCCCGACGTGTATCTGGCGGCGGCGCGGGCGATGCGTATCGATCCGCTGCGCTGCCTCGTCGTCGAGGATAGCGTGACCGGCGTGACGGCGGCGCGCGCGGCGGGCATGCCGGTGCTGGGTTTCATCGGCGGCGGACATGCGAGCGAAGGACAGATCGGCGCGCTGGAAAAAGCGGGCGCGCAGGCGGTTTTCGACGACATGGCGCGGCTGCCCGCGCTCGTCGAGCAATGGCTGCAGAACGCGACGTTCGAAATCAGATAGCGAAGGCGTTGATCGCATCGCGAATGAAGACTGGGAGACACACACCATGGCTAGCCTGACACTGCGCAACATCAGCAAGCGTTATGAAGAGACCGAGGTGATGCGCAACATCAACCTCGATATCAACGACGGCGAGTTCGTCGTGTTCGTGGGCCCGTCGGGCTGCGGCAAGTCGACCTTGATGCGCATGATCGCGGGTCTGGAAGACATCAGCGGCGGCGACCTGATGATCGACAACGCGCGCGTGAACGAGCTGGCGCCCGCCAAGCGCGGCATCGCGATGGTGTTCCAGTCGTACGCGCTCTATCCGCACATGACGCTCTACGACAACATGGCGTTCGGCCTCAAGCTCGCGGGCGAGAAGAAGCCCGCGATCGATGCCGCCGTGAAGAACGCCGCTAAGATCCTGCACATCGACCATCTGCTCGATCGCAAGCCGAAGCAGCTTTCCGGCGGCCAGCGTCAGCGCGTGGCGATCGGGCGCGCGATCACGCGCAAGCCGAAGGTGTTTCTCTTCGACGAACCGCTCTCGAACCTCGATGCCGCGCTGCGCGTGAAGATGCGCCTCGAATTCGCGCGCCTGCACGACGATCTCAAGACGACGATGATCTACGTGACGCACGATCAGGTCGAAGCGATGACGCTCGCGGACAAGATCGTCGTGTTGTCGGCGGGAAATATCGAGCAGGTCGGCACGCCGAACACGCTGTATCACGCGCCGGCGAACCGCTTCGTCGCGGGCTTTATCGGCTCGCCGAAGATGAATTTTCTGTCGGGCACGATCGCCGCCGTGCAGAACGACGGCGTGCTCGTGAAGTACGCGACGGGCGAGACGCAACTCGTCGGCGTGCTGCCGGGCAATGCAAAGCCCGGCGATGCGGTGACGGTCGGCGTTCGTCCCGAGCATCTTCAGCCGAATTCGCCGGAAGCGGGCGATTACGGCCTCTCCGCATCGGCGATGACGGTCGAGACGCTCGGCGACGCGGCGTATCTCTATGCCGAAACCGAAGTCGCGCCTGACGGCCTGATTTCGCGCATTCCGCCGCTGGAAAAGCACGCGCGCGGTGAGAAGCTGAAACTCGGCGCGTCGCCGGAGCATTGCCATCTGTTCAACGCGGAAGGGCAGGCTTATACGAGGAAGGTCGTCGATTCATGGTTGCGGGAGCACGCGACGGCGGCTTGACGAATCTTGCAGATGCGGCGCCGTCCGGGAGGACGGCGCCGTGTTTTTTTGAGGCACTGCATAATCTGCGTTCACGACCGGTCACATCCGATGAGCGGCGGCCTTCCCACTATCGCCATGCCCGTCCTTCACGAAATCTTCGTCTATCCGATCAAGTCCTGCGCGGGCATTTCGCTGCATCGCGCGACGCTCTTCGAGACCGGCCTCGAATACGATCGTCACTGGATGGTGACCGATCCGGCGGGCGGCATGCTCACGCAGCGCGCGCACGCGCGCATGGCGTTGATCCGCACCGCGTTCGACGGCGACGAGCTCGTCATCGATGCGCCCGGCATGGCGACGCTGCGCACGCCCTTGCAAGCCGAAGCACTCGTCGATGCGAAGCCGATGCGCGCAACGGTCTGGCGCGACACCGTCGATGCGCTCGACACCGGCGAGCAGACTGCGCAATGGTTCAGCGCGTTCCTCGGCCTGCCGGCGCGGCTCGCGCGTTTCGCGCCGTCAGCGCGCCGCGATGTCAGCGACAAATGGACCGCGCCGCACGTCACGCAAACGCGTTTCGCGGATCAGTTCCCGTTGCTGGTGGTGAGTCAGGCATCGCTCGACGATCTGAACGCGCGCCTCTCGGCCAAAGGCGCCCCGGGCATCGCGGCGAATCGCTTCCGTCCGAATCTCGTGATCGACGGGCTCGATGCCTACGACGAGGATCATGTCGGCGAGATGCGGATCGGCGACGTGCAGTTGCGGCTCGTCAAGCTCTGCACGCGCTGCCCGATTCCATCGATCGATCAGGACACGGGCGCGCCGAATCCGGCATGGCCGCACGAACCGCTCGACACGATGAGCGCGTATCGCGGCAGCGAGCAGTTCGACGGCGCGCTCACCTTCGGCAAGAACGCGATCGTGCTGGAGGGCGAGGGCGTGGCGCTTGAGGTCGGGCGGGCGGTGGATGCGGAGATCGAGTTCTGAGCGTTCAGGCGTCGAGCGCGGCTTTCGCGCACAATTCGTCGGTTACGAGTCCGGACAGCCATTGTCCCTTCAACGCGGCGATCAGCGCGTCGCGCTTTCGCTGGCCGCCTGCGAAACCGATCGTCGGGCGTTTGGGCGGTGTATCGAGCTTGAGGCTCGTCACGCGCGCGCCGGTCTTCGAGCTCACGCGTTCGCCGTTCGAATCGATCGGCAGGCCGAGCCATTCGGCGACGGCGCCCGCCGACATCAACTCGTCCACTTCCGCGCGCGTGATGAAGCCGTCTTCGTGCAGCGGGCAGTTCACGCCCACGTTGCCGATGCCGACGAACGCCACGTCCGCCTGTTGCGCGAGTTCGCTGACGATGCGATACAGCCGGTGATTGACCCACTGCGCGCGTTCGGTTTCGCTGTCGGCCATGAGCGGCGCGGGCAGCATGAAGTGCTTGCCACCGGTCTTTTCCGATAGCTGCTGCGCGACGTCGTAGCGGTTCGACGAGCCGTCTTGCGCGATGGCGCCGACCATCGACACGAAACGATGCTGCGGCCGGTCGATCTGTCCGATCTGCGCGACGCAGGCTTTGAGCGTGCGTCCGCTGCCGATCGACACGACGAGCGGTTTCTCTTCGAGCAGATAGCGTTCCATCACTTGCGCGCCCGCGACGGCGAGCTTGCGGTCGACCTGTTCGGGCGCGTCGCCGTCGATGGGCACGACTTCGCACATCGCGAGGCCGTAGCGGTCGCTGAGCGCCTTCGCGAGCGACAGACAATCGGCGATGCGATGATCGACGCGCACGCGGATCAGGTTTTTTTCGACCGCGAACGCGACGAGGCGCTGGGCCACCGGGCGCGAGATCTGAAGCTTCTCGGCGATCTCGTTTTGGGTATTGCCGGCGACGTAGTAGAGCCACGCTGCGCGTGTTGCCAGGTCGAGTTTTTCTGTGGATTTGGGCACTGGGGTTTTTTTTTTGCGGGTTTTTTTTCGCCGGATCCCGGTTTGTTGTCGGTCTATTAGCACTGCCCCTGTGCGGGGCGGCAGTCACTTTCTTTGCTGCTGCAAAGAAAGTAACCAAAGAAAGCAGCTTCTGTCACGCCCGCGGTCACACGCAGTTTGGATAGTTCTCTCGTCCAAGGTGGCACTCGCCTAACGAGTGCCCTCATCACAATCACCGGGCTTGGCTCGCGCACGGTCTGATTTATCGCGACGCATGGCTCGTTGGTTCAGCACCAAATAGCTCCGGCCGGCTTCGCGGCCGATGGGTCAATCGGGGATGCGCGTGCTTCTCTACTTACGTCTCTATCTCACTGCACATGCTGCTCGTTGGTTTCCTTTGTGGACCCGACGGCAGCGGGTAGCGCTGTGCCGCAACTGTTTCGTGCTGAACCCGCGTCCTTGGCGTTATGGCTAGTCAGACCGTGCGCGATCCAAGTCCGCTTCGTCCTACGAGGACACTCTTTAGGCGAGTGCCACCGTGGACGAGAGAACTACCCAACGTGCGTGTGACCGCGGGCCTAAAAAAGCTGCTTTCTTTGGTTACTTTCTTTGCAGCAGCAAAGAAAGTGACTGCCGCCCCGCACAGGGGCAGTGCTAATAGACCACCAAGAAACCGGGATCCGGCGACAAAAAAGAAGCTCACTAAACCATAAAAGCCCACCCGAACCACAAAATCAAGCCAACCTCGGCCGCGCCGGATCGAACAAAGGCCGCACATGCTGATACAACTCCCGAAACCCTTTCAACCGCTGCCGCAGCAAAGCATGCCGCTCGGGATTCGGCGTGAACTCCCGCCTGATCTCGGGCTTGGCAAGCACGATAGAAGGATCGCCGCCCGCCGCGAGCCAGCCGAGCCGCGCCGCACCCAGCGCCGCGCCCGTCTCGCCGCCGCCGTGCGTGCGTGTCGGGGTATCGAAGGCATCGGCGAACATCTGCGCCCAGTACGCGCTGCGCGCACCCCCTCCGAGCATCGACAGCGCACGCGCCTGCGTACCCGCCGACTCCAGCGCATCGAGGCCATCGGTCAAAGAAAGCGTCACGCCCTCCAGCACCGAATAGCCGAGCAACGCGCGATCGGTCGCGTGCGTCATGCCGAAAAACACGCCCTGCGCATACGGATCGTTGTGCGGCGTGCGCTCGCCGCTCAGATACGGCAGAAACAACGGCGCGGACGGCAAAATGTCGGCGGGCAAGGCTTCGATTTCCGCGAGCAGCGTCGGCTCGTCCGTCGAAGTCAGCTTGCACACCCAGCGCAGGCAACTCGCCGCCGACAGCACCACGCTCATCTGATGCCAGCGATCCGGAATCGCATGACAGAACGCATGCACCGCCGATGCCGGATTCGGCCGGAATCGATCGCCGATCACGCACAGCACGCCCGACGTGCCGAGCGACAGGAAGCCGTCGCCCGGATCGGTCGCGCCGATGCCCACCGCGCTCGCCGCATTGTCGCCGCCGCCCGCCGCGACGATCACGCCTTCGCGCAGACCGAGTTCGCGCGCGAGTTCGGGCCGCAACGTGCCCGACGGCTCGCTGCCTTCCGCGAGCGACGGCATCTGCTGGCGCGACATGCTGCATGCCGCGAGCAACTCGTCGGACCAGTCGCGCCGCGCGACGTCGAGCCAGAGCGTGCCGGCGGCATCGGACGGATCGGACACTTTCGTGCCCGTCAGATGCATCCGTAAATAATCCTTCGGCAGCAGCACGCACGCGGTCTGCTTGAAGATTTCCGGCTCGTTGTGCGCGACCCAGAGCAGCTTCGGCGCGGTGAAGCCGGGCATCGCCAGATTGCCGGCGATCTGATGCAGATTCGGCGCGCGCTCGTAGAGTTCGGCGCACTCCTTGTCGCTGCGCATGTCGTTCCACAGGATCGCGGGGCGCAGCACGTTGTCCTGCGAGTCGAGCAGCACCGCGCCATGCATCTGACCGGACAGGCCAATGCCGCGCACCTGCGCGAACTCATCGGGAAAATTTTCGCGGAGCTTGAAAAGCGCGGCGCGCGTGCCTTGCCACCAGTCGAGCGGATTCTGCTCCGACCAGCGCGGCTTCGGACGCGATACGGTGAACGGCGTGCCCGCCGTGCCGATGACGCTGCCGTCGCTCGCGAGCAGCAGCACTTTCACTTCGGAGGTGCCGAGGTCGATGCCTAAGTACATGAACGGACCCTTTGTCGTTGCCGGGGCGTGGCCGGCCGTAAAGAGAGGCGTATTGCCGATGCCGCGAGAGGCGCTAATTTAACGCCACGCGGCGCGCCGCGCCATGGGCACATTACCCGAGCGGCGCGGCTTGCGATGCACGATTGCGATTAACGTGGCGATAACGTCGACGTTATGGCCGGTTCGCGAGCCACGCATCGACCTTCGCGACGGCCCCTCGCATCACGCGTTCGAGGCCTTCGGTCTGCGCCATGCTGCCCCACAGCAGCTTGTCGTCCGTGAACGCCTTCACCGGATCGGGCGCCGTGAAGAACGCGTGCGCGACCGCCGGATCCATCACGCCGTCCTGATAGGTGTAAGGCAGCTTGCCTTCGTGCCAGCGTTCGAGGAAGCGGAAGAAGAGCGCGGGCAGGATTGCGGTCGATTCGGGATCGGTCCTGCGCGCGAAACATTCGGACAGCGTCGGCGCGATGAAACCCGGCAGCTTCGAAAAGCCATCGGCCGCGACCCGCTGGTTCGTGTCCTTGATATACGGATTGCTGAAGCGGTCGAGCACGACGTCGCGATACTTCGCGAGATCGATCGGGCTCGGCGTGAGGCAGGGGATCACGTCGTCGGTCACGTAGGCGTCGGCGAGCGCGCGGATTTCCATGTCCTGCGTGCCTTCGTGAATGTATTGCAGCCCGACGAGCGTGCCCGCCCACGCGATGCAGCTATGGCTCGCATTGAGGATGCGGATTTTCGCTTCCTCGTACGGATGCACCGACTCGACCATCTCCGCGCTGACCTTCTCCCACGCGGGCCGCCCGGCGATGAAGTTGTCCTCGATCACCCACTGGATGAACTTCTCGCCCATCACGGGTGCGCGGTCGTCGAAGCCGGTCGCGGCCTTCACGCGCTCGGCGACATCGGGCGTCGGGCGGGGCGTGATGCGGTCGACCATCGCGTTCGGACACGAGGCATTCGCGATCATCCACTCGCGCAGCGCGGTTTCTCCGCGCCGTTCGAGAAATTCGAGCATCCCGGCCTTGAAGCGGTCGCCGTTGCTGCGCAGGTTGTCGCAGTTTTGCAGCGACACCTTGCCCGCGCCGCTTTTCATGCGCGCATCGAGGATCGCGGCGAGCGCGCCGTAGATCGTGGTCTTGCCGCCTCTGAGATCGGCGGCGAGATCGGCGTTGGCGGTGTCGAGCTTGTCGTGTTCGTCCAGGTAATAGCCGCCTTCGGTGACGGTGAACGACACGATCTTCGTCTTCGGGTCCGCGCCCACGGCGATGAGTTCGGCCAGATCCGCCGACCACGGCACGACCTTCTTGATCGCGCGGATCGTCTCGTATTCGCGCTCGCCTTGCGGCGTGACCGTTTCCAGCGTGTACGCGCCGTTCTGCGCGGCGAGCGCATCGAGCACGGCGTTCATGTCGCCGCGAATATTGCCGACGGCGAGCGACCACGTGTTGTCGCCCGACTCGTTCAGTCGATGCAGATACCACGCCTGATGCGCGCGATGAAAAGACCCGGCGCCGATGTGCAGGATCACGTTGGCTTCGTTCGTCATGTCGTCTCTTCCTCTGATTGGCGGTGCGCCCGTTCTTCGCGGACGGCGGATCGCACGACGCGCAATGGCGGTCGATGCGAAGTGAACATTTGCTCTCTCTATGATCGAATGATCGTATTCGCCCGAACGAAAGTCAAGGCGCGATGCGTCATGCGGACGGCGCAATTCGCGCGCCGCGCGACGCTCCGGTTACGCCGATGCGGCCGGATCGGGAATAACCCGGATAGTCAAGCCGATGGCCCTTGAACGAAGGTGCGTGAGCCAGATGCCATTCGACGCCTTTAACGATAGGCGGAAAAACACAACGCGGGAGACGGACATGGATTACGTGATCGGCATCGACATCGGCACGCAGAGCACGAAGGCGCTGCTCGTCGATACCAGTGGCGCGATCGTCGCGCAGCATTCGAGCGCCTATCATCCCGATACGCCGAAGCCGTTGTGGGCGGAGCAGTGGCCGTCGGTCTGGTTCGATGCCGTGACGGCGTGCATCGCGGGCGTCGTCGCGAAGGCGCGCGAGCGTGGCGTCGCCGCATCCGACGTGAAGTCGCTGTGCGTGAGCAGCTTGTATGGCGGCTCGGGCATACCTGTCGACGAGAACATGGAGCCGCTTTATCCGTGCCTCATCTGGATGGACCGGCGTGCGACGGCGGAAGTCGACTGGGTGCGCGAAAACGTCGACGTAAAGCGGCTGGAAACGATCACGGGCAACGGCATCGACAGTTACTACGGCTTCACGAAGATGTTGTGGCTGCGCGAGCATCGGCCGGACGTGTGGCAGAAGACGCGCTACTTTCTGCCGCCCAATGCGTTCGTGATTCAGCGTCTGACGGGCGAGCTTGCCGTCGATCACAGTTCGGCGGGCAATCTCGGCGGCGTGTATGACGTCGCCAGGCGCGCGTGGTCGGAGGAAGCGCTTGGCATGCTCGGCATTCCCGCGTCGATGATGCCGCAGCGGCTCGTCGAATCGTCGGACGTGGTGGGCGGGCTGTTGCCGCAATGGGCGGACGGGCTCGGTCTGCCGGCGGGCACGCCGATCGTCGCGGGCGGCGTCGATGCGGCGGTCGCGACGTTCGCGGCGGGCGTGACGAAGGCGGGTCATCACGTTGCGATGATCGGCACGAGCATGTGCTGGGGCTACATCAACCAGACTGTCGATGCGAGTCACGGACTCGTGTCGATGCCGCACGTCTACAACGGACGCCACGATCTCTATGTGTTCGGCGGCGCGAGCACGGCGGGGCAGTGCGTCGCGTGGTATCGCGATCAGTTCTGCCAGGGAGAGATTGCCGCGGCGAAGACGATGCCGGATGGCGATCCGCATCGCTTGCTGGAGGAGGCGGCGTCGAAGGTTGCGGCGGGATCGGACGGCGTCGTGTTTCTGCCGTATCTGATGGGCGAACGCAGCCCGGTCTGGGATGCGCGCGCGAGCGGGACGTTCGTCGGGCTGAGCCTGTTTCATACGCGGGCGACGCTTTATCGCGCGGTGCTCGAGGGCGTTGCGTTCGCGCTGAAGCACAACATGGAGGCGGGGCGGCGAGGCGCGCAATCGCTCGATGACCGGCTGATCGTCGTGGGCGGCGCGGCGCATTCGGATTTGTGGATGCAGATCATCGCGGATGTGACCGGGTATCCGGTGCTTTCGATCGAGCAAGATGTCGAAGCGGCGATGGGGGCGGCGTTGCTTGCCGCTCTAGCTGTGGGGCTTGTGGCGAGAGAAGTCGCCGAAGGTGGGTGGGTTACGCTGGTTGAGCGTGCGCAGCCTGATTCTGAACGGCAAAGGGTGTATGGGGAACGGTTCGGCGTTTATCTCGATCTTTATCCGGCTTTGAAGGGGTTAATGCATCGGTTGCGGGATGTATGAGGGGTTCTTTTGGCGGCCCGCGGTCGCACGGAGTTTGGGTAGTGCTCTTGTCCTCAGTGGCACTCGCCTGACAGTTGCCCTCGTCGCCGGGCGTGGCTTGCGCACGGTCGCACTGCTGATTCTTTTATGGAATCCTGATTTCTTTTCGGTCTATTAGCACTGCCCCTGTGCGGGGCGGCAGTCACTTTCTTTGCTGCTGCAAAGAAAGTAACCAAAGAAAGCAGCTT
>NZ_FCNX02000002.1 GCF_001544835.2 Caballeronia fortuita
GCGGCTGCGCCGCCCCAACCCCACAACCTGAACAGAAACATCCGTTCCAAACCCGACATCTCTACTTAGCGGCAACCTGAAGCCCTGCCGCGAGAGCCAACGTGCGGCGGCCTGTGGGTAGCGCGCGAAGCCCAGAGAGCATCCCACCGAGGTAACGACATTTCCTGCCTCGATTGGCGCAGAAATAGCTCCGATAATCCGCTCGCCAAACGTCGTGAGCGCTTCGTCATCGGTGAAGTTGGAAATGACAAATCCGAACTCGTCCCCTCCAACACGGGCGACAAACACCGATCCGGCCGAATTACGCAGGCGGCTAGCGACCTCGGCCAGCACAGCATCGCCAACGCGATGACCGTGCGTATCGTTCACAGGTTTGAATCCGTCCAGATCTGCAACACCGACCACGGCGGTTCTACCCTGCTTTGCAGCGGCCGCTAACGCCTCTGACAGCGTCTCAAAGAACGATCGCCTGTTCGGAAGTCCGGTGAGCATGTCGAGGTTTGCCAAGCGGACGTTTTCTTTGCTGAGTTCCACGGTCTCGGCCTCAGACCGCACTAGACTTGTGAGCTTCCGCTGATAGCGAGACATCACCAACATCATCAATCCGGCGGTGATCAGCGAATTGATTGCAGAGGCAAACGAGCCAACGTCCCCCATTGCGATCATGAATCCGGTGAACGGCACCATCATTGCAACGGCAATCAGGTATGCCGCTGCCCGAAAGTGCATTAAGCAGTAGAACCCCGCCATTGTGGACGACAGGATCTGCATGGCGACGTAGTATCGCGCGTGGATGCTCGCATGCGGAAAGAACGCGACATCCATAGCCATCACACAGATAGTGGCAACCATTAAGACAGCGGTAGCCCGTCTGAGTGTGTTCTTGCTTCTGCGTCAGTTACCGTATCGCCGTGATGGACCGCCCACCATCGGATGCGCCATTGGCAGATCACGATGAACACGCTCGGTAAGCCAATGGCGAACCATGCAGGCGCTTCCCGGTAGAAGACGCACATTGCCGTGAGCATCGTCGCCACTACTGACGCATAGAAAGGCGGCATGTTCGCCGCAGTCGATTTGAACTGCGCTTGTGCGACACGAGGGAAAGCGCGGGTTGCGTCAGTCAAGGAACAACTTCAATTACTGTTGACCACGGTACGGCTCTGGTGCGCAACGGTGGGCCTTGCGTCGTCGAGTGCAGCGTACCCACCGTCGTTCTTTTTGTAAGTAGGCGCAATGCCCGGTCGGAGAAGACAAGCCGCAGCATTGCTGCGGCTTGCTAGTTGATACGACGGGCGCGGCTAGAAGGTCGACCAGTCGCCGTCAGCAGACGCAAGCACCGGCTGAGTGCGCTCGATCGACGGTTTGGCCGGACGAGTCACGGCGCGTGGTACTGCACCAGACGGCGTACGCTTCACGGCGGGAGCGGCGCTGGCCGCGGGCGATGACGTGTCGGTTTGCGCGGTACGAAACACGGCGACGGCTGCAGTTAGCTGCTTCGCTTGATCCTCCATCGAACCGGCTGCTGCCGCGGCCTCCTCGACGAGCGCCGCGTTTTGCTGCGTCACCTCGTCCATCTGCGAAATGGCCTGGTTCACCTGCTCGATGCCGCGGCTTTGTTCATGGGAGGCCGATGCGATCTCGCCCATGATGTCGGTGACGCGCTGGATCGCGGTACCCACCCGCTGCATCGTCTCGCCTGCGCGCGCGACCAGTTCGGTTCCGGCTTGCACGCGGCCGCCCGAGGTGTCGATCAACTCCTTGATTTCTTTCGCTGCAGCCGATGACCGCTGCGCGAGGCTACGAACCTCGCTCGCCACTACAGCGAAGCCGCGTCCTTGTTCGCCGGCGCGCGCCGCTTCCACGGCAGCATTGAGGGCGAGAATGTTGGTCTGGAAGGCGATCCCTTCGATCATGCCGATGATCTCGGCAATCTTGCCTGAGCTTTGCTCGATGCCAGCCATCGTTTCAACGACTCGGCCAACAATCGCGGTTCCCTCGTTGGCAACGGCGCTTGCGTTGTCCGCGAGACTGCTCGCCTGCTTCGCGTTCTCCGAAGTCTGCTTCACTGTTGACGTGAGCTCTTCCATGCTCGCCGCGGTTTCTTCAAGCGAAGCGGCCTGCTCCTCTGTACGCGACGACAGGTCCGTATTCCCCGCGGCGATCTGCTTGCTGGCGCTAGCGATTGCTTCGCTGCTTGACCGGACGGTCCCGACCGTAGCGGCGAGCTTGTCTTTCATGGCGGCAACGCCGGCAAGCAACTGTCCCATCTCGTCATGCGTCTTGATCGACACTTCATGCGTTAGGTCGCCACTGGAAATGTGCTGGAAATGCGTCAGAGCTGCCGCGAGTGGTGCCATGATGGCGCGGCGCAAAGCCAACCAGCCCGAAAATGCGGCGGCGACACCAGCGACCAGCGCGAGAATCCCTAGCGTTCGCAACGTTGCTGAGCGAGCGTCGTTCTCGGCCTCTTGGCGCAAAGCATCGGCGAGTTGAAAGTTCCTTAGCTTGTCGAACGCGTCGGCACACCGGTTATATGAGGCCGGCAAGGCTTTGAACGCCAGCCGCGAAATGGCTTCCTTGTCGCCCGCGTGAATTGCCGCACCGAAGGTCTCGACATTCTTTCGCATTTCCGCACGAGCATCGGCGACATCCTTGGCCAGCGCGCTCTCTTCCGCTCCGCGCGGGATAGCGTCGTACTTGCTGTACCACTCGTCCGATTGGCGCATGAACCCGTTGGCCCGTGCTGCGAGGCCGCCGGCGTCCGGAGCCGAAGGATCCAGCGCGTAGCGATCGAGCGAAAGCCGCGCGCGTGCGACGTAGTTGATCGACAAGCCTAGCGCGTTGACCGCCGGAAGAGAATTCGTACCAATATCTTTCGCCGATGCATGGATCGCGCTGATGCCGTAGAGGCCGAAGGCAACCGAAAGCGCCAGCAGCAAACCGAGGAAGGCCATGGTGAGCGCAAGGCGCGCTTTAATCGTGAGGGTTTTCATGTTCTAAGTTATTGCGGTCACGGAGAGACTATGCGGACGCCGCAGCCGTGCATGCCTGCTGCTTCGCGGGTAGAAGTCGATCGGTGCTTATCGGCAACAAATAAACCCAAATTAAGTAACAAGGAAACGATGTCGACAAAAGTTCGGCAAGAAGTCGGTAAGGATGACCTGTGACGAATGGCATCGCATGAAAGTCCTGACAAACTTCTGTTCAGTTTTCGTCTGGCGTGCCGTTTTCCCAGACAGCATCACCCCGGCCGGCCAACGGCAAACCCGAACACGAGATAAAAACTTGCGGACATGAGCAGCGAACAGAGATATGGCGCGCCCGAGGCGGGCGGAGAAGAATTCCTGATCTTCAACCTCGGGCAAGAGCAGTACGGAATCGACATCCTGAAGGTCCAGGAGATCCGCGGGTATGACGCGGTGACGCGGGTGGCGAACGCGCCCGCGTTTATCAAGGGCGTAATCAACCTGCGCGGTGTGATCGTGCCGATCGCCGATATGCGCCTGAAGTTTGAGTTGGAGCGCGCCGTCTACGATGACCAGACGGTTGTCGTCGTGCTTAACGTCGCTGGTCGCGTAGTCGGCATCGTCGTTGACGGTGTTTCCGACGTGCAGACGCTCACGCCAGAGCAGATCCTACCGGCGCCTGAGTTCAACTCGACGCTGAACACCGACTACATCACCGGCATCGGGACAATCGACGACCGCATGTTGATCCTGATCGACATCGAGAGGCTCATAACGAGCGAAGAAATGGGGCTGATGGAAAGCGCCACCGCCTGAGCACACCAACGAACTCAAACGCCAACGACATGACCTTCTCCAAGAAACTCTGGCTGCCCCTGCTGCTTAGTCTCATCTGCCTCGCAGGAATCTCCGTTGCCGACGCGTTTCGGATGCGCTCGATCCGCACGGAACAGACGCAGCTCGACATCAAGCACGCCACCGAAGTCGCAAACAGCATCATTCGCGAGTTCGCACAGCAGGCCAACACCGGCGCGATCACGCAGGACCAGGCCAAGCAAGGCGCGCTCAACGCGATCCGCGATATCCGGTTCGGTGACAACGGCTATTTCAGCGTCTTCGACTCGCAGGCGAAGGTGCTTGTGCATCCGATGAAGCCGGAATTCGTTGGCAAGACGATGATGGACTTCAAGGACCCGAACGGCGTCTATCTGTATCGGGACCTTATCGATGTGGGCAAGCGTCAGGGTGCGGGCTACGCGTACTACTCGTTCGCGAAGCCCGGCACCAATGAGATCCTGCCGAAAATGTCCTACGTGTCGTTTTACCAACCGTGGGACTGGCTCATCACCACCGGCGTCTACATCGACGACATCAATGCCGCGTTCTACACGTCGCTCGAATGGAGTCTCGGCGTGCTCGTGGTGATTGCGGTCGTGCTGAGCGTGGTAGTGTCGCGCCTCAATCGTGGGATTCTCCGGTCGATGGGCGGGGAGCCGGCCTACGCAGCGGAAGTGGCGAATCAGATCGCAGACAACAATCTCGCTGTCGACGTGGCCACCGCCGCGGATGACCGCTCCAGCCTCATGTATTCGATGGCCCGGATGCGCACGCAACTGCTGTCAGCCGTTGACAGTGTGAAGACGTCTGCTAATGCGATCGCCAATGCTAGCCGTGAAATCGCTGTGGGCAACACGGACCTGTCGTCACGTACCGAGCAGCAAGCGGCGTCGCTCGAAGAAACAGCCGCGAGCATGGAAGAGTTGACTGCGGCCGTTAAGCACAATTCCGAAAACGCGCGTCAGGCAAGCGGTCTAGCCGGGAGTGCGCGCGAGGTTGCACGAGAAGGCGCGACGATCGTCGAGAATGTCGTGGGCACGATGGCGGAAATCGAGGAAAGCTCGCACAAGATCGCTGAGATCATCGCCATGATCGAGGGCATCGCGTTCCAGACGAACATTTTGGCGCTTAACGCTGCGGTCGAGGCCGCGCGTGCCGGCGAACAAGGACGCGGTTTCGCAGTGGTCGCTGGCGAAGTGCGCAGCTTGGCGCAGCGATCGTCTACGGCCGCGAAGGAAATTCGCGAGTTGATCGAAGCGTCCAGTTCGCGTGTCAACACTGGCACCGCCCTTGTCGGGCAAGCCGGGGAGACGATGACCAAGATCGGCGCAGCGATTCAGAAGGTCACCGACAT
Source organism: Caballeronia fortuita (assembly GCF_001544835.2). GTDB lineage: Bacteria > Pseudomonadota > Gammaproteobacteria > Burkholderiales > Burkholderiaceae > Caballeronia > Caballeronia fortuita. Next base: position 5,161 of record NZ_FCNX02000002.1, read on the forward strand.
CATGGACGAGATCGCCTCGGCATCGAACGAACAGAGTCGCGGCATCGAGCAGGTGAATACGGCGATTGCCCAGATGGACGAGGTCACCCAGCAGAATGCAGCGCTCGTTGAGCAGGCCGCCGCCGCTGCCGGTTCGCTTCAAGATCAGGCCGAGACGCTGCGCGCGACGATGGCCGTCTTCAGGACCGGCACGTAAGCAGGCGTTGGCGAGCGGTCGGCTGATTGCTTGGCCTTCTTCAAAGGAAGAATACGCCCCCAACCTTGCGCGGCTATGTCCGCTTCGCGCGGGGGCCTTTGCCGCGTTGGGCGTCTTTGCGGCGTTAGTGGAGCGCGCCGGCGTCGCGTTCTTTTCTGACTTCGGCTTCTTAGTGCCAGCCGTTTTAGTATCGGCAGTGGAGATCAGAAACTTGGTCCTGTCCTTCACCGATGCCAACCATCCCGGCGCCTTGCCGCGGCCGCTCCACTCTGCTCCCGATTTGGGATCTCGGTACTTCGCCGGTTGGAAACCGCGAGGGTACTCTCCATCGCGCGCACAGTTGGAGTCCAAGCTGCGCGCGTTCATCGATGTGAGCCGTCAGCGGCAGCCGGCCTGATGTCGAATCGGCGCCGTCAGCGGTTCAGCGTCCGGCCGCCGTCGACGATGATTTCAGAGCCGGCAGTCCACTTCGACTCATCCGACGCAAGATACATCACGGCTTTCGCGACCTCTTCCGGCGTCCCGAAGCGGCCATACGGAATGGTCGCGACAATGTCCTTGTTGACCTGCTCGCGATATGCGTCGGGAATACCGAGTTTGTCGTAAAGCGGCGTGTCGATCGGCCCCGGGCTAACCGCGTTGACGCGGATGCCACTCTCGAGTAATTCACCCGACAGCGTCTTCGACAGGTTCAGGAAAGCCGCCTTGGTCGCTGCGTAGACCGACGAGTGCGCTGCGCCCACGTGCGCGTTGATCGACGTGTTGAGCACAATCGACGCCGGATTCGCGAATACGGGCAGCAATGCCTGGATCAAAAAGTACGGTCCTTTGACGTTGATGTCGAACGAACGGTCGAACATCTGTTCCGTCCATTGCTCGATCGGCATCCAGACGGACACGCCCGCGTTTAGAAACGCGGCGTCGAGCTCTCCGTAATGATCGGCGACGGACTGAGCGAGGTGTCGCTGTTCGTCTACGCTCGCCGAATCCGCGCGCAACACGAGTACCTCTTTGCCGAGTTCGAACTGTGCGTGGGCGACGCGCTCGGGATCGTTGCCGGTCACCACTACGCGCGCGCCTTCGGCGAGAAATTGTCTGGCTGTCTCAAGACCGATACCGCTGGTGCCGCCGGTGATCAGCGTGCGCTTTCCTTGCAAACGTGACATGGAGATTCTCCTTTAAGGGTGGCGGTGCAAACGGACGCAAACGCCGCCCGCCTGCTGCGTCTCGAAGAATGAACTCATGCCGCCGTGGCGATAAGACAGTTAATTCGTATATATTTCATGCTCGGTAAGTATGAGTGGAAGTTGAAATGGATCGGTTCCTTCTGATGAACTGCTTTGCCCGCGCGGTCGAAACCGGGAGCTTTTCGGCTGCTGGACGTGACCTGGGGCTCGGCCAGCCGAATGTGAGCCGGTACGTTGCCGCGCTGGAAGAACATCTACAAGCCCGGTTGCTGCATCGGTCCACGCGCAAGCTATCGCTCACGCCGGAGGGCGAGCGCTACTACGCGGAAGTCAGGCGCATTCTCGATGCGGTCGAAGAAGCCGATTCTTCGTTTCGCGATCAGGTCGCACCGTCGGGTCTGCTGCGGGTCGCCTGCCCGAGCGCGTTGGCGCACACCTTTGTCATGCCGGCGATTCCCGATTTTCTCGCGCGTTATCCTGAGCTGGCGCTCGATCTGCAAATAGGCGATGGGTATGTCAATCTGGTTGACGAGGGTGCCGAACTCGCGATCCGCATTGGACATCTCGAAGATAGCGCCTTGCGTGCACGGCGCGTTGGCCTGTTCGAGCGCGTCTGTGTCGCAAGCCGTGGCTATCTCGCCAGACGCGGCACGCCGCAAGTGCCCGACGATCTGAGCGAGCATGATTGCATCGTCTATACGTTGCTCGCTTCTGGCAATACGTGGCATTTCCGCGGTAGCCAGGTGTCGGTATCCGGGCGGCTTCGCGTCAATTCTCCACAAGCCGTCCAGGAGGCCGTGGACTCAGGCATCGGCATCGCGCATGGACCGCGATGGCTATTCGACGCCGGAATGAAAAGTGGCAACCTTGTGATGGTATTGAGCGACTATGCCCCGGCGCCGGTGCCGATCCAGATTCTTTATGTGGCGAACCGCCTGCTCCCGAAGCGGGCCATCGCATTCATGGACTTTATTGCCCATGCGTTTTCCGGCTTTCCCGCGCTTAACGTGCGTCAAGCGGAGCGTTTGCAATAGCCAGGACTCTTTTGTGGTCAGCAACTCGATGTCTACTGTGCTCAGGGAAGTGGCCCTTGGAGTTACGTGTGCGAGCGGCGGCTCAGGGTCGGGAGTTCGCATTGGCGGACGACGTGACCGGTCATTCGAGACAGGCTGACGTGCGAACGGCCGGAAAGCGGCGGTCAGCCGCCGGACCAAAGCCGATGCTCGAATAACGGCAAAGGCCGATAAGCCCACATTGGCCCTTAGGCCAAGTTCGAAATCAAGCCGCCCCTCGAACGTTAGCCGTAGTCCGGCCGACCGTCGGAAATTGCTCCTTCCGTCGCTAGGCGATTCGCTGCATGTAGGCCGGCAAGTTCGGATCGGGCAGCACCGCAAGGACTTTCAATCGCTGCCGCGTGCGTGCTTCGCCGTTCCTGAGGTGCGTCGCAAGCGCTTCGGACGCTGCGTCGAACTTTCCTTGCAGCAACAACTCAATGACCGTTCGGTGCTCGGTTAGCGTGCCCATTTCGGGATGCAAGCGAAACGCATCATAGAAGGCGTGATTGACGATCAGCGGCATGTGCGCATGGCTGATCGTCGCGAGCAGTTTGCGGTTCGATGCCCCCGCGAGAAACGTATCGTGTAGCGTGGTTTCGAGGTGATGCAGCGCCGCGGCATGAACAGAGTCCGGGTCGTCGATGGCGCGTTCAATATCGCGCAGCGCCGCTTCGAGCTTCTCGCGTGGCAGCGTCGGGGCGCTGGCCCGCAACGCGGCAGGTTCGAGGAGCGTGCGCAATTCGTAATCCTGCCGCACGGCGCGCGCGGTGAGCGGCCCGCAAAGCCAGTGCGAATACGCGGACTTTTCGACTAGTCCACGGTCGCGCAGACGGTTGAGCACTTCGCGTACGGTGCCGCGGCTCACGCCGAACGCTTCGGCGGCATGGCTCTCGTCGATGCGAAAATGCCCGAACACAATGCCCAACGAAATCGCAGCTTCCAACGAATTGTAGATGCGCTCGGCGTTGGTCGGAATATCAAGCGGCTCGGGCGGGCGGTCGAAGCCCAGCGTTTCTTCGGAGATGGGCGCGCGCAGCGGTTCGGGCGCGCTGCCGTCCGCGCGCGCGACGAGATAACCGCGCCCTTCGAAGGTAATGAGCAAGCCGCCCGCGTGCAGCATCTCGAACGCCTTGCGCACCGGCACCCGGCTCGTGCCGAAAATGCGTGCCACCGGCCCTTCCAGCAGCACGAGTCCCGGCGCGATGTTGCCGAGCGCAATCGCCGATTTCAGTTGATCGTGAATCACGCGATAACGCAGACGGCCGTCTGCTTCGGTCGAAGCATCGGTCGATTCGATGTCGGGCGGCCGTCGGGTTTCCGCATCGGGTCGTGAAGATCGGGGGGCGCCTGCGCGTCTTGTCATCGTCGAACGAACTTCGCCTTCAGGACCGCATGAACTCGGTCCAGCGGCGCACCAGGTAATTGTGCTCATCCATCACCGAATCCCAGACCGCAATCCGGCTCATGCGCGCGAGGTAGCTGCCGCCGTCCCGCATCTGGCCCATGGGCACGAGATGCTTGCTGGTGGGGCCGGGAAGGTCCGCGCTCGCGCGAGCACCATCGTACCAGTAGGACCATTCGGCGGCGTCCATGTGCGCGCGCGAGCGTTCCGGATTGGAGATGTAGAAACCCTGCCGCGCCACCGTCGCGCCCGCCCAGCCTTCATGCCACCAGTTCAGATAGTCGTAGGCCGCATCCAGCACACGGCCATGCGCGAGCCGCGATATGCCGATACCCCCGAACCACGCGCGATACCCCTCGCGCGGTTTCGCCAGCCGGAACTTCAGGCCCGCGCGCTCCAGTTCGATGGTCGCCGGCGACCAGATGCTTTGTATCGCCACCTTGTTCGCGATCATCAGTTGCGCGGCTTCGGCGAAGCTCGACCAGAAGCCCGCGAAGTGCCCTCGCCGCTTATAGTCGATGAGAATCGCGATCAGCGCGTCGATTTCCTCGATGCTCAGATTGCCGATGTCGCCAAAGCGCATGAGCCCGCTCGCCTGGACGGCCAGCGCGGCATCGATCGCGCCAATGGCGGCATCCGCCTGCAACGCGACGCGTCCCGACAACTCCGGCGCAAGCAGCCACGCCCAGCTCTCTTCCGTGCCGGTCAGCGAGGCGGGCATGGCGTCTTCGAGATAGACGAAGCTGTCCGCATTGTGCGTGAGCGGCAGCATGCTGATCCGCCCGCTGGCCTCGCGCCCGAGCGACCCGTCCGGTTGCACATACAGCCGGTCGGCGGGCGTGCAGCCAGCGTTCGTGGCTTGACGCGCGGGATCGATGATTCCAGTGCGCGGCAGCGCATTAACTTCGTTCCAGCGCCGGATGCGCGCCAGTTCGAGGGGCTGCAGTGCATGCGTCGGCCACACGCAGTCGAGGCTATGGAACCACTGGTCGTAAAGCTCGTAGCGGTCGGGATGCATCGCGCCGTCGCGCTGTACCGCGCCGCCGTCCTGCACGATGAATCGCAGCTTAATGCCGAGATCCTGCTCTGCGCGCTTGCGGATATGCTCCTGCAGCGTCACGGTCGTGCCGAGCACGCGCAACTCCACTTTGGACGGATGCACGGCAGGCGCGGACGGACTCGGACGGACAGGTTTCAATCGACGGTTTCGGCTGTTCGGAGATGCCGGCACAAGCGCCGGTAGGAATCGGCCACGGCCTCGCGCGTGAGACCCTGCGCAATGAAAACGAGCCGCGAACGACGCGCGGCTTCATCGGGCCACGCATCGAGATGCAAAACGGGATGCACGAGATGATGCACGGCATGCACGACGACTGGTTGTACCGCGCCGGTCAGCGCGAGCATGCCCTTGACGCGCAGAATGTTATCACCGTGGCGGTTCAGCAGCAGCGTGAGCCAGAGCGTGAACACAGGCCAGTCGAGCGGCGCATCGAACTCGATGCAGAAGGCGTTCAGCGCGTCCAGGCCTTCGCGGTGCCCGGGCGTCGCGTTCAATCGCGCTAGCGGGTTGTCAGCGTCGCTGCGCGCGTCGTGCACGCGCATGCCGGTGCGGCGCACGAAATCCGCGAAATCGTGTGCGTTCGCCGCTTCGTCGAGGACGATCGATGCATCGTCGTTCTTCGTTCGCCACAGGATCCGCGCTGCCGGATTCAGTTGCGCAAGCGTCTTGTCGAGCGCGGATGCATCGCCCGCGAGATCCGCCTTGCTGATGACAATACGATCCGCCGCCGTCACCTGCGCGAGCCATTCCGGATGCCGCATGCGTTGCTGCTCCGCGTTTACGGCATCGACGACCGTCACGATCGCGGCAATCGAATAATGACTCGACACGATACGATCGCCCAGCAGCGTCGCGACGATCGGCGCGGGCGTCGCCAATCCCGTCGTCTCCAGCACGACGCGCGAGAACGGCGGCACTTCCCCGCGCGCGCGGCGTGAGAACAGCGCGGCGAGCGCATCCTTCAGTTCGCCGCGAATGGCGCAGCAGACGCAGCCGTTGTCCAGCAACACGGTCTGCGCATCCACTTCGCCAATCAGCAGATGGTCGAGCCCGACCTCGCCGAATTCGTTGACGAGCACGGCGGTGTCGCGGGCGGCGTCGCCTTTCAGGACATCGGCGAGCAACGTCGATTTGCCGCTGCCGAGAAAGCCCGTCACGATGGTCACGGGAATCACGTCGTAGGCGAGGCTCATACGTGTACCTCGCCGTCTTCATCGAACAAGGTCAAAGGATCGAGCGGATGCCCGAGCATGCCTTCGGCCGCCTTCCACACCTGCATGAAATCCTCGACGATGACCTGCGCGCCCGTCGGCGACGACAGCACGAACGACTGTCCGTGAAAATCGACGAGCTTCAGCCGGAAACCTTCGAGCACGCGGTTCGCATGGGCGACCTGCACGTACCGCTGCTGCCGCGCGCTCGCGCCTTCGCCCGCCGCCACCGTGTTCGACCAGTGGCGCCCGCCGCCGAGCAAACCGCACATACCGCACATTTCGCTGACTCCTTTGCTTCAGGGCATGACATCGCCGGAATTGGGGCCGAGTGTCTGGCCGACAAACAGGTTGCCGCCGGGATCGGACGCGAGCAGCACGGCCGTCGGCGCGACTTCCTCCGCGCGGCCGAAGCGCCGCAACGGCAATTCCTTCGATTTCGCTTCCTTCCACGCTGCGCTGATGCCATCCACGAGCGGCGTCTCGACAGGGCCCGGCGCGATCGCGTTCACGAGCACATTGTCCGGCGCGGCTTCGAGCGCGAGCGACTTGGTGAAGCCGATCACGCCCGCCTTCGCCGCCGAATAGTGCGTCAGCTCCGCGCCGCCCTTGATGCCGAGCTGCGACGCCACGTTGATGATGCGCCCCCATCGCTGAGCCGTCATCGAAGGCAACGCGCGGCGCGAGCACAGGAACACGCTGCGCAGATCGACGCGCAACATGTCGTCCCACATCTGTGTGGTGAGGTCCGTGCAGCGCCCCTGCGTCAGCATCCCCGCGTTGTTCACGAGAATGTCGATGCCGCCATATATCGCGATGCATCGGTCGACGATGCCGTGCGCGCCCGCTTCATCGCCCACGTCGGCGATGACGGTGTCCACTTGCGCGCCGCCCGCGCGGCACGTCTGCGCGTGCGTGGCGAGGCGCGCTTCGTTGATATCCGCGAGCACGAGGCGCGCGCCCGCCTGCGCGTAAGCCAGCGCGATCGCCGCGCCAATGCCGCTTGCCGCGCCGGTGACGACCGCGCGGCGCCCATCGAGTGAGAATGCCGATGCCATAATCTCGAGCGTCCTGTATGCGATGAATCAGCCGGGCCAGCGGACGGTCAGCCCGCCGTCCGCGATGATCGACTGACCGGTGATGTACGACGCGTCCTCGCTCGTGAGATAGCGAATCAGCGCAGCGATTTCCTGCGGTCTGCCCACGCGCCCGAGCGGAATGCCCTTCGCGGCTTCACGCAATCCGTCCGGGCCCAGCGAGTTCACCGCATCGAGCGATTGCGGCGTTTCGATGAGCCCCGGAATCACCGCGTTGCAGCGGATGTTGCGGGGCGCGAGTTCCATCGCGATGGCGCGGCACAGCCCGGGCACGCCGGCTTTTGCCGCCGAATAATGCGTGTGGTTCTCCCATCCGTACACGCCGCCCGCGATGGACGACACCGCCACCATCGCGCCGCCGTCCGGCATATGACGCGCCGCCGCGCGGAACGTGCGCATCACCCCGGACAGATCCACATCGAGCATCTGATGCCATTGCGCGTCACTCATTTCCGTCAGCGGCGACGCGCGCAGCAGCCCCGCATTCGCCACCGCGTAGTCGATGCGCCCGAAACGCTCCATCGCGGCGTTCGCGAAGGCTTCGACCTGCTCGGCCCGCGTAACGTCCACCGCATGCATCAGGCACTCGCCTCCCGCTTGCTCGACGGCATGCGCGGTGGACTGCGGATCGTGCGGATCGCCGGGAAAATAGCCGCACGCGACCGCCACGCCGGCCTGCGCGTACGCCACCGCCAGAGCCTGCCCGATACCGCTCGCCGCACCCGTAATCAAAGCTACTTTCATAGCATTCCTCCGGTCGGATTATTTGTTTTCGGCGGGATCGACGTGCCGCGCGAACAGGATCAGCACGCCGGACAGGAAGCACGGCACGGCGCCGAACCAGAGCGCCGCGTGCAGCCAGTCGCCGCCATGGTTCAGCATGGAGGTGACGCCGACGCCCGCGAGAATCGCGCCGATGGGGCCCATCGCATGGACGATCGAACTGCCCGTGCCGCGAATCGCCGTGTGGTAGCTCTCGCCGATGAAGAACAGCGCCGCCGAATATGGCCCGATGAGAAAGAACAGCCCGAGGCTGTACAGCGCGACCACGACGCCCGCGCTGCTCGGCCCGAACAGCATGCCCGCGAACGCGAGCCCCCCGCACATCCAGCCGATGGCGAGCGTATTGCGCCTCCCGATCTTGTCGCCGATGAAACCGTGGCTCAAATACCCGCAATAGCCGATCACGTTCGACAGCACGAGAATCAGCAGCGAGTTCTCGAAGGACACGTTATGCACGCGCGTCAGCACCGTGGTGCCGAGCACGCTGAACACCTGGATGGCCGACCAGTTCAGCAGAATGCCGCCGCCGAGTACGAGCGTCGCGCGCAGCGCGCTGCCCCGGAACGCTTCGGCGAGACCGGCGCGGGCGTGCTCGTCGTAGTCGACGGAATGGGTGCTCGCGAGCGAGCGCGCCTCGCCGTCCTGCCCTGCTTCGCGCAACTGCTTGATGCGCTTGTGCAGCAGGAATTGCGGGCTTTCCTTGAGCCGCCGAGTCATGAAGAAAATGACGATGGCCGGAAACGTCGCGAAGATGAAGCAGCCCTGCCAGCCGATACGCGGCAGCAGCAGCGCCGTCAGGCCGGAGGCTATCAGCGCGCCGATCGGCCAGCCGCCCTGCACGAGGCTGTAGATGAAGCCCTTGTTGCGATTGAGCTTCGGATCGTTGGCAGCCGAATACAGTTCGTTGAGATACGTCGCGTTGACGGTCTCCTCGGCGTAACCGAGACCCGAGAGCGAGCGGATCAGCACCAGCGGCACCTGTCCCATCGCGCCGCCGACGACCGTCAGGCCCGAGCACACTGCTGCACCCGCCACCGTCCACAGAAGACCGGCCTTGCGGCCCAGCCGGTCGAGCAACGGTCCGATGGCGAACGCGATCACTGCCGTGCCGATGGCGACCAGAGTGGCGATCTCCGCCTGCGCCGCCGCGTCCCAGTTGTAGTGCTTGCCTATTTCCGGCAACAGCGTGCCGAACAGAATGAAGTCATAGACGGCGAACACCCAGGCGAAGAACGCGACGACCGTCGCCCGCTTCACATCGGACGGCAGGATCTGCTCGAGCCTGAAGCCCGAAGCAGATAACGGATTCTCTTTCATCGTGTTGCTCCTTTGGAGCTCGGGAGTGGACATGGTCGGGGCTCGCGTCGGTCGGTTGTCGGGGCGAAGTCAGGACTGGCGGGGATGACGCCGCAGGAAGTCGTCGGCGATTTCGTCGCAGGTGCAAAAGCGCACGCCTTCGTGCTTGCGGAAGTGCGCGATCAGGCGTTCGAGCATCAGCAGCACCTGCGGACGGCCGGAGACATCGGGATGGATCGTGATCGGGAACACCGCGTAATCGTGTTCGCGATACACCCAGTCGAACTGGTCGCGCCACATTTCCTCGATATCCCGCGGATTGACGAAGCCGTGGCTGTTGGGCGCTTTCTTGATGAACATCATCGGCGGCAGGTCGTCGAGATACCAATTAGCGGGAACCTCGACGAGACCGGTTTCGCGGCCGCGCTGCAGCGGCTTCATCCATGTGTCGGGATGCTTGCTGTAGTCGATCTTCGTCCACGAATCGCCGACGCGCACGTAGTACGGGTGATAGTCGTTGTGCATCAGACTGTGGTCGTACTTGATGCCCTTCTTCACCAGCAGTTCGTTGGTCACATTGCTGAACTCCCACCATGGCGCGACATAGCCCGTGGGCCGCTTGCCGCTCAGCCTCGTCACCAGTTCGATGCTGCGGTCGAGCACGGCCTCTTCCTGCTCGGGCGTCATTGCAATCGGGTTTTCGTGGCTGTAGCCGTGGATGCCGATCTCATGGCCCGCGTCGGCGACCGCCTTCATCTGCTCGGGGAACGTTTCGATCGAATGTCCGGGGATGAACCATGTCGTCCTGATCTTTTCGCGTTGGAAAAGCTTCAGAAGGCGCAGCGACCCGACTTCGCCCGCGAACAGGCCGCGCGAGATGTCGTCGGGCGAATCCTCGCCGCCGTATGAGCCGAGCCAGCCCGCCACCGCATCCACGTCGATGCCGAATGCAACCAGAATTTCCTTAGCCATCTTGATGTTCTCCTTTCAACGATTGAGCGATTGAGCGTTTCAGTTCGGACCGACCGCCTGCTCGACGGCCAGCGCGAGCGCGATGAGCGCATCGTCGTCGTTTCGTGCGCGCATGAGTTGCACGCTGGTGGGAAGGCCCGCCACGTCGACGCCCGTGGGCATCGCGAAGGCGGGTGTATCGAGCAAGCTGCCGGGCATCGTCATCGATAGCGTCTCGAGGTTCACGCGGGCGAAACGGTCCGGATCGGCTTCGAGCGGCGCGCATTCCGGTGCGACGTGCGGCACCGTCGGGAGCAGCAGCGTGGCGCCCGCGAGTTCGTCGCCGAACTGGGCGATGAGACGCTCACGGTCCGCGAGCAACTCGCCAAGACGCGATGCAGGCACACCGCGGCTCAGTGCGAGCCGCGTGCGCACGCGCTGATCGATGCGCTCGGCATCGGCGGAATCCAGCACGCCGCGATACGTCTGGAAGGCTTCGAGCGATCCGAACCAGCCGCGCTCACGGATGAGATCGCAGGCGGCGTCGAAGGCGACGACCGGCGTAGCGTCGATGCGCGCGCCGGCTTTCGCCAGTCGAGACAGGAAGCGCATGAAGTTGCCCGCTACCGCGTCGGTCACCGCGAAACGCGCTTGCCATCCGGTCGGCACGACGAAGCGCTGGCCGCGCAGGTCGGACAGCGCGTCGATGGCTTCGCGGCCACGCACGACGGCGTCGAACGCGGCGCAGTCGGCGGCTGTGCGGGCGAGCGGGCCGATGGTGTCGGCCGACCGCGACAGGCCCGTCACGCCCTGCTGCGGATAGCGCGCCCGGCTCGCGCGGTAGCCGACGACACCGTTCAGCGCGGCGGGCACGCGGATGGAGCCGGCGGTATCTGTGCCGACGGCGATCGGCACGACGCCCATCGCCACCGCGATCGCCGAGCCCGACGACGAGCCGCCCGGCGCGCGATGTCCGCCACCCGCGACGGTTGCATCGAACGCAGGATTGAAGGGCGTGCCGAAGTGCGGATTCAACCCGAGGCCCGAGTACGCGAATTCACTGAGGTTCGTCTTGCCGATGCCGACCAGTCCCGCGCGCACGCTTGCCGCGACGAGCGACGCATCGGCAGTTGCCGGAGCGCGGGCGCGGAACAGCGCCGACCCGGCGGTCGTGATGCTGCCTGCGGTATCGAACAGGTCCTTCCACGCGACCGGCACGCCATCGAGCGCGCTGGCGGGGCGTCCGTCGCGCCAGCGCGCGGCTGCGGCGCGGGCTTCATTCAGTGCGCGGGCTTCGTCGATGGAGACGAAGCTGCTGTTTGCGCCGTGCGCGGCGGCAATCGACTGGCGCACGACGTCTTCGACGTTCGCGCTTCCCGCGGCATACGCACTTGCAAGGGTGACGGCGGACACGGTCTGGGCAGGCTGGCTTGGCAATCGAAGCTCCATGAAGATGTACTTCGTCAACAACATCCGTTTACGATGCGAACGCCAAAAAAAAACGGCAATTGAGGGATTACCCTTGGTTGCCGCCGGCGAGTCGTGGTTGCGAGTCCTCGATGTAGCGACGGATTCGTGCGGGCTCAACATGCACGGCCCTCAGCGCCGATATAGTCAACATGAATGTCAACATCTAATTTCTTTTTGACTTTTATTTTGACGCGCTAACCTGAGTTCCAATGTCAACAACACATCTGACAACGGGCTTCTATGAACTCAGAGTTCGACCTCGTCGTGCGCAACGCACAAGTCGCGACGGCAAGCGATACATTTCTGACCGACATCGGGGTACGCGAAGGCCGCATCGCTCAGATGGGGCTAGCTCTTGCCTCTGGCAGACGTGAAATCGACGCGCTGGGCCGCGTCACGACGCCCGGCGGGATCGACGCCCATTGCCACCTCGACCAGCCGATCGCGCCGCCCGCCCGCATGACCGACGACTTCGAATCGGGCACACGCTCCGCGGCATGCGGCGGGACCACCACGATCATCCCGTTCGCCGCGCAGCACAAAGGCGCGACGCTGCGCGCGGCCGTGGAGGACTATCACCGGCGGGCGAACGGGCGTGCGTGCATCGACTATGGTTTTCATCTGATCGTGTCGGACCCGACGCCGGACATCATCGCGAATGAACTGCCGCAACTCATCGCCGAGGGCTATACGTCGTTCAAGATCTACATGACGTACGACGATCTGAAGCTCGACGACGGCCAGATCCTGCGTCTGCTTGCCCTCGCCCGCGCACATGGCGCAATGGCGATGATTCACGCCGAAAACAGCGACTGCATCGCCTGGCTCACGCAAAGCCTGCTCGACGCGGGACTCACCGCGCCGCGCTATCACGCGGCGTCGCGGCCGATGCTCGTCGAGCGGGAAGCGACGCATCGCGCGATCAGCCTGGCCGAACTCGTCAACGTTCCGATGCTGCTCGTGCACGTATCCGCGCGGGAAGCCGTCGAGCAGATTCAGTGGGCGCGCAACCGTGGCCTCAAGGTGTTGTCCGAGACCTGTCCGCAATATCTCTTTCTGACCGCCGAGGATCTCGGCATCGACGACAGCTATGAAGGCGCGCGTTGCGTATGCAGTCCACCGCCGCGCGACACCGCGAGTCAGCAGGCCATCTGGGCAGCGCTCGCGGACGGCACCTTCACGATTTTCTCGTCGGACCACGCGCCGTTTTCCTTCGACGGCCCGCACGGCAAAAAGCCCGACGGAGAGGAGGTGGCGTTCCCGCACATTCCCAACGGGATTCCGGGTATCGAGACGCGTCTGCCGCTGCTGTATTCAGAGGGCGTGATGACGGGGCGCATTTCCGTCAACCGCTTCGTCGAGCTGACCGCGACGAATCCGGCAAAGACCTATGGCCTGCATCCTCGCAAAGGCACGATCGCGATTGGCTCGGACGCCGACTTCGTGATCTGGAACGAGCGACCCGACGACCCCGTCGCGCTCACCAACGCGATGCTGCATCACGCGGTGGATTACACGCCGTACGAAGGCCGCTCGCTCGCGGCGTGGCCGGCTTACACGGTGGCCGGCGGTGAGATTGTGTGGGACGGCGAGCGCTTTCTCGGAACGCCCGGACGCGGACGCTTTCTCGCGCGCGGGCTGCCGACCATCGTCCCAGGCAGGCCCGCGGAACGCGCGGCGCGCTGATTTTCAAGTCTCCAACGCCATTCGTCTCACTCTTCACGCAAGGAGCGTGTCATGTCGCAATCGTACGAAGCAGCCCGCGCGTCAGCATCGGCGCGAGCGGGTTCCCTCGGGTTCGGACGGCTCATCGCGGCCGCCGCCGCAATCGGCATCGCCGCGGGCGCGATGCCTGTGCATGCGCAAGGCAACAACGCGGTCCTCGTCGTGGCCGGTCCGCGCACGCCGGAATCGCTCGATCAGGAGTACCCGCCAACTGAGGCAGGCCACGAAGCGCGCCGCAACATCTACGAACGGCTGCTTTCGTACGAGACGAAGCCTGGCGAGAACGGCGTCACGGTGGAGGATTTCAGCAAGTTCCGCGGCGCGCTCGCAGAGAGTTGGGAGACGGCGCCGGACAAGACTTCGATCACGTTCCATCTGCGCCGCGGCGTGAAAAGCTATGTGGGCAACACCCTTACCGCCGACGACGTCATGTGGACTTTCGAGCGCGGCTGGAACCTCAAGGCGACGTTCCGCTGGTACATGACGCAGGTGCTCAAGATCAGCGACTTCAAGGCCGCGTTCCAGAAGATCGACGATCAAACGGTCAAGGTCACGCTGCCGAAGCCGTCGCCGCTGATCGAGCGCATCTGGGTGAATAACGATCTCGGGATCATCGATTCCGTCGAGATCAAGAAACACGTCACCTCCGACGATCCGTGGGGTTCACGCTGGCTCGCGAGCCATTCGGCATCTTTCGCGCCGTATCAGGTCACCAAGTACGCGCCGGGCCAGGAAGTCGTCTACGACGGGAACAAGAACTACTATCGCGGCGCGCCGAAGCTCACGCGCATCATGTTCCGCGAAATGCCGACGTCCGCGAACCGCCTTGCCGCGCTGCAGGCGGGCGCGGTCGATGTCGCGGAATGGCTCGCGCCGCGCGAGCAGGCCACGCTCGAGAAGATGCCCGGTGTCAAGGTCTGGAAGGTGTACGGCAACTACATCCAGCGTGTCGAGATGAACAACAGCACCGCGCCGTTCAACAACGAGAAGGTGCGTCAGGCGCTCAACTACGCGGTGCCGCGCGAGCAGATCCTGAAGTCGGTGTTCTACGGCACGGCGCGGCCGACGAAAAGCCCGGTGTCGGAGATCTATCCGGCCTATACCGACCAGTACTATCACTACACCGAAAACCTCGATAAAGCACGTGCGCTGCTGAAGGAAGCCGGTTACGGAAAGGGCTTCAAGACGCAGCTCGGCTACCCGACCGGCGACCAGACCGAGGAAGAGCTCGCCATCATCCTGAAGACCGCGTTCTCGAAGATCGGCGTGGATGTCGAGTTGCAGAAGCTGCCGGCATCGACGCTCGTCGAGCGTTATTCAAAGGGCACGATCCCGATGTACTTCTTCCGCGACATGGCGATCGTCCCGGACGCCGCCTACGTGTCGAACCTCTGGCTCAATAGCGCATCGCTCATCAACTACTCGCATTACAAGAATGCCGAAGTCGATTCGCTTATCAACGAAAGTCTTTCCATCACCGACGAAGCGAAGCGCACGACTTCGATGCATCGCGTTCAGGAACTCGTGATGAACGAAGCGCCGTGGGTGTTCCTGATCAACCCAGGCTATCAGCTCGCCACGCGCGCGAACGTCAAGGGCTATAGCTGGAACACGACCAACGGCAACACCTGGTACGACTTCTCCAAGAACTGAGCAGAACCGGCGCGTGCACACCGGCGTCGTCGGGCGTGCGCGCGGTTCACCCTTTTTCGAGGACCAGCGCGATGTCTCTTTTCATTGCATGGCGATCCGTTCCACGCCCGTTGCGCATCGTCATCGCGCGGATCGGCATACTCGTTCCGCAGATGTTCGGCGTGATGTTCGCGACGTTTCTGCTGATTCGACTACTCCCCGGCGATCCCGCCCTGCTGATGCTCGGCAACATGGCGACGCCCGAAGCCATCGCTTCGTTGCGCGAGCGGCTGCATCTGAACGGCAGCGTCTGGTCTCAGTTCGGCGGCTATGTGTCGGCGCTGATGCACGGCGATCTCGGCACCTCGATGTTCACGTCGAATCCCGTGACCGTCGACCTGCTGCAACGCGTGCCCGCGACGCTCGAACTCATCGTGTACTCGATGATCCTCACCGTGGTGCTTGGCGTCGGCATCGCGGTGACATCGGCGGTGCGTCCCGGCGGCGTCGTCGATCGCGCGAGCCGCGTGTATGGGCTCGCTGCGGGCGCCATCCCCGATTTCTGGGTCGGCCTGCTGCTGATCTACACCCTCTTTCATCTCGCCGGCATTGCACCTGCACCGTTCGGACGCGTCGATTCGTTCGTCACGCCGCCGCCGACGGTCACGGGCTTCTACACCATCGACAGCGTGATCGCCGGCGACTGGGAAGCATGGCGCTCGTCGGTATCGCATCTGTGGCTGCCGGTGCTCACGCTCACCATCGTCAACATGGGCGGCCTGATGAAGCTGACGCGCGCCACGTTCGAGGGCCTCTACAAGAGCGAGTTCATCCGTCACGGACGCGCATCCGGTCTTTCCGAGCGTACGCTCGTGCTCAGTGCATTGCGCAACAGCCTGCCCCCTATCATCACGATGATCGGCTTTCTATTCGGCTTCCTGCTGGGCGCGGCGGTGCTGGTGGAGACGATCTTCGCGTGGGGCGGCCTCGGCCAGTACGCGGTCCAGGCGGTGATGAACAGCGACTATCCCGCGCTGCAGGGCTTCGTGCTCGTGGCCGCCGCGTTCATCCTGCTCGTTTATACCGCCGTGGACGTGCTCTACGGCCTCGCCGACCCGAGGATCGAGATATGAAACCGCTCTTTTCCCTGCGTGGCCGCGCGAATGCAGCGCTCGTCATCGGGCTCGCGCTGCTCGCGCTGCAGATCGTGCTGATCGTCTTCGCGCCCGTCATCGCGCCGCACTCGCCGATCGACGCCGACCCGTCCAACATCCTGAAGCCGCCATCGTGGCACTACTGGTTCGGCACGGACGTGTCGGGCATGGACATCCTTTCGCGCGTCATCTATGCGACGCGCATCAATCTGCTCATCAGCGTCACGGCGGTGGCCATCGCCTTCGCGATCGGCGTGCCTATCGGGCTTTTCATCGGCTATTACCGAAACCTGCTGAGCACGCTCGTGATGCGCGTGTTCGACTTCATCCAGTCGTTCCCGGTTTTCGTCATCGGCATGGCGCTCGTGTCCGTCATGGGTCAGGAAATCTGGAACGTCGCGATCGTGCTGGCCGTCCTTTTCATACCGATGTTCGCGCGCCTGATCCGGGCGGAAGTGCTGTCGTTGCGCGACCGGCCCTTCATCAGCGCGGCGGTGTGCAGCGGCGCCACCGATAAGGCCATCATGTTCCGCCACATCCTGCCCAATGCCATCACGCCCGCCATCGTGCAGATTTCCATCAGCATCGGCATGGCCATTCTGCTGACGGCAGGGCTCTCGTTTGTCGGCGCGGGTGTGCGCATGCCGACGCCCGAGTGGGGCCTCATGGTCGCCAACGGCGCGCAGCAGATGATTCTCGGCGTCTGGTGGGCAGCGCTCTTTCCGGGCCTCGCCATCATCGTCTCGGTGCTGACCTTCGCGATTCTCGGCGATGCAGTCAAGCGTCTCTCCGATCCCGTCACGCGAGGCAAGTCATGAGCAGCGCGCCTTCATCTCCATTGCTCGAAGTGCACGACCTCTGCGTCGCCTTTGACGACGCGCCGTCGCGGCGCGTGCTCGACGGGGTGAGCTTCGCGCTGCGCAAGGGCGAAATACTCGGCATCGTCGGCGAAACCGGCGCGGGCAAATCGGTGCTGGCGCGTTCCATCATCGACCTGTTGCCGGAAGGCGGCCGTGTCGTTGGCGGCCGGATCGTGCTCGATGGCAAGTCCGTGCTGGACATGTCCGCGCGTGAAAAGCGCGGATATCGCGGCGGTGAAGTCGCGCTGATCGGCACGAACGCGAAGATGCTGCTGGATCCAGTCGAGACGGTCGGTGCGCAGATCGTACGCGTGCTGCGCGTCCACAAGCGCATCGGCCGGAAGGCGGCGTGGCGCGAAGCCATCGAGCTATTCCGGCAAGTGGGCATCGTCAATCCTGAAGCGCGAGCCCACGCGTATCCTCACGAACTTTCGGGCGGCATGGCGCAGCGCGTGGTGATTGCGATGGCACTGATCGCGCAGCCAAGGGTTCTCCTCGCCGACGACGCGACGCTCGGGCTCGACGCGACCATCCAATTGCAGGTGCTCGACCTGCTCGCGAGCAAGGCGCGCGAACTGGGTCTCAGCGTCGTGATGGTGACGCACGACTTGGGCATCGTTGCGAACTATTGCGACCGCGTTGCGATCATGAAGGACGGGCAACTGATCGAACTCGCGGACGTCGGCCCGTTCATTCGATCTCCTTCCCGGTCCTACAGCCGCGAATTGCTCGATGCCGCGAAAGTGCGTCCCGCGCCACGCGGCGCGCAAGCCGCCGGAGAGCAGGCGGCCCAGACGCCGCGTCCGCTCCTGGAAGTCGAGCATCTGGTCAAGACCTTCGTTTCGGATCGCAATCACGCCGTGGTGCGCGCGATCGACGACGTTTCGTTTTCCATCGGACGGGGCGAAACGCTCGCACTCGTCGGCGAAAGCGGTTCGGGCAAGACGACGACCGGGCAATGCCTTCTGCGTCTGCTCGACGCGGACTCGGGTGTCGTGCGCTTCGACGGCGTGAGCACGCTCGACATGACGCCTGGCGCGTTTCGCAGCGTGCGGCGACGGATGCAGATGGTGTTTCAGGAACCGTATGTGTCGCTGAATCCGCGCTGGCAGGTGCGCGATCTGATTGCAGAGCCGTTTGCGCTCGGCGAGAAGATGAGCCGCGCCGATCGGGAAGCGCGCATTCTGCAGTTGCTCGATCTCGTGAATCTTTCGCGGCGGCGCGCGAGCGCGTATCCGCACGATCTCACGGCGGGCGAGCAGAAGCGCGTGGGCATTGCGCGCGCACTCGCCGCGAACCCCGATTTCGTCGTCTTCGACGAATGCACGACCGCGCTCGACATCCGCGTGCGCGCACAGATCATCGACCTCGTGCGCAATCTTCAGCGCGAGATGGGCCTGTCCGCGCTTTTTATCACGCACGACCTGAACTCGGTGCGCTCGCTCGCGCACTACGTCGCGGTGATGCGGCACGGAAAGATCATCGAGACGGGCACGGCCGACACCGTGTTCGAGCGGCCCGTAGAGGATTACACGCGCAAGCTGTTGCAAGCCGAGCTTCCGATCGAGGAAGTAGCCAGAACCGTTCATCATCTCGACGTCGCAGGGGCACGACAATGAGCCAGCCGCAGAAAATCATGGTGACCGGCGCGGCCGGTCTCGTCGGACGCGTTGTGTCCCGCTTGCTGCACGCGCGCGGCGACGCGGTAATCCCGGTGGATCGCGCGGGCGGACTGCGCATCGGCGAGATGACCGTACTGGAAGGTGACTTGCGCGACGTACATCGGCTCCATGCGCTCGCGCGTCACGGAATCGACGCGGTCATTCATTGCGGCGCATTCTCGGGACCGATGGTTGCCCGCGACGATCCCATCGCCATGTTCGATGTCAACATCGGCGGCACGGCCAACATGCTGGAGATCGCACGCATCCACGGCGCGCGGCGCTTCGTTTATTGCTCGTCGACGAGCGCTTACGGCGACACGCCGCCCGGCCCCGTGAAGGAGGACGTGCCGATGACGCCGGCGAGTCTCTATGGTGCGAGCAAGGTCTGCGGCGAGCAGCTGGTCAGCGCCTACGCGAGACAATACGGCGTGGACGGCGTGAGTCTGCGCCTGTCGTGGGTCTACGGTCCGCATCGCACCACCGACTGCATGATTCGCCGCATGCTGACCGACGCAATGCGCGCGCAGCCGACGCGCGTGCCGTTCGGTGCAGATTTTCATCGCCAGTACATCCATGTCGACGACGCCGCCGCCGCTCTGCTCGCGGCCCTCGACGCGCCCGTGCTTCGCCGGCGCGTCTACAACATCACGGGCGGCATCCGGCTCACGCTGGGCGAGGTCGCCGACGTCGTGCGCCGTGTGATGCCCGACGCCGATATCGAGCTCGAACGCGGGCCCGATCCGCTCGACGAGCTTCAGGAGCAGTTCGACATCTCGGCCGCAGCCACTGATCTGGGTTTTCGCCCGCGCCACGACATCGAGTCCGGCATTCGGGCTTATGCGCAATGGCTTGCCGAAGCAGTCGCCCGCTGACGCGGCGCCGGTTTCTTATTGACAGGAGTGTTCATGGAATCGTTTTCGCTGGAGGGTCGTACCGCGCTCGTGACGGGCGGCAACAGCGGCATCGGCCGTGCAATCGTGCGGCTGTTCGCGGCACATGGCGCGAGCATCGGCATTTCGCATATCGGCGATGCAGCCGGCGCTCAAACGCTCGCCGATGAACTCGGCGCCAACGGCACGCGTGTTGCGACGACCGAATGCGACGTGACGGATGCGGCGTCCGTCGCGCGCCTCGGCGCATGGGGACGCGAAAGACTCGGCGCCGTCGATATTCTCGTGAACGCGGCCGGCATCAGTGGCGAGACATCCTTCGTCGACCTGTCCATCGACGAATGGGACCGCATGATGGCAGTGAACCTGCGCGGCACCTTCCTCGTGACCAAGCAGTTTTTCGCCGACATGATCGCGCGCAAGTATGGGCGCGTCATCAACATTGCATCGCAGCTCGCCTACAAGGGCACGCACGACATGGCGCACTACTGCGCATCGAAGGCGGGCGTCGTCGGGTTCACGCGCGCACTGTCTTATGAAGGCGCACCGCACGGCGTAACCGTCAACGCCATCGCGCCGGGGCCGGTCGAAACCGCAATGCTGGCAAGCTTCACGGACGCCTGGCGCGCAATGAAGTTCTCGCAGCTTCCCGCCGGCCGTTTCGGTGAAAGCGACGAAATCGCGCCAACGGCGCTGCTGCTCGCGTCCGAGACGGGCGGCGCGTATTTCATCGGCCAGACGCTCTCGCCCAACGGCGGCGACGTGATGCTTTGACGACTCATTCGACTCAACGGGAGCGACGTATGGAACTGGAGCGCGACTTTATCGGCTATGGCGCAACGCCGCCCAACCCGCGATGGCCGGGCAAGGCCCGCATCGCGATCAACTTCGTGATGAACTACGAGGAAGGCTCCGAGCCTTCCATTGGCGATGGCGAAAGTGCGACCGAGACGTGGTTCACCGAATCGCACGGGTTGAATTCGGGCGTGCGCGGCCGCGATCTCGCCGCGGAAGGTCTCTTTGAATACGGCAGCCGCGTCGGCTTCTGGCGCCTGATGCGGCTTTTCGAAGAGCGCGGCCTGCCGCTTACCGTCTACGGCTGCGCGCTCGCGCTGGAGCGCAATCCGAAAGCCGCCGAAGCGATCCGCCAGGCACACCACGACGTATGCAGCCACGGCTGGCGATGGATCAAGCATTACGAACTCGACGAAGCCACCGAACGCGAGCATATTCGCCGCGCGATCGAGTCGCTGACTCGCACCACAGGCGAACGCCCTTATGGCTGGTACTGCCGTTATTCGCCGTCCGTGAACACCCGCCGGCTGCTCGCCGAGGAAGGTGGTTTCCTTTACGATTCCGACTACTACGGCGATGAACTGCCGTTCTGGAGGGTCGTCGGGAATCGTCCGCATTTGGTGATACCCTACTCGCTCACCACGAACGACGGACAGTACGCGAGTTCGGTCGGAACCGGCAGTCAGTGGTTCGAATTCATGCGCGATACTTTCGACATGCTGTATCGGGAAGGCGCGACGCAGCCGAAGATGATGTCGGTCGGACTGCACATGCGTCTGATCGGTCATCCGGCGCGCGCCGCCGGGCTCGAGCGATTCCTCGATCACGTGATGAAGCACGAAGACGTATGGGTGACGCGGCGTATCGACATCGCGCGTCACTGGATTGCGGAGCATCCGCTCATTGCGTAACACCGACCAGCGCTCGTGGACGTCAATTCAACGGCATGTCGACCTCGACATGCGCTATTTCTCGAAGTGCAGCACATGCTAAAAACAGTCGGCGAAAAGCAGACAGGCAGACCCCGCAAGATGCGCGAGGGCGACAATACCAGCGAAGAGATTTACGAGCAGATATACGTTGCGCTGCTCGAACACCGTTTGTTGCCCGGCACGAAACTCGCCGAAGAGCGGCTTGCAAGCATCTTCGGCGTGAATCGCGCGCGCGTGCGCGACGCCCTCAGCCGTCTCGCCTATGAGCAGATCGTCGAGGTCTATCCGAAGAAAGGCTGGTTCGTCGCGAAGCCGTCGGTCGATCAGGCGCGAGACGTGTTCGAGGCGCGCAGGGTCATCGAACCGGCCGTCATACGTCGGCTTACGCGGGCCGCCACGCCTGACAAGCTCGCGCAACTGCGCAACCACTTAGGCCTCGAAATGGATGCCCGCGAGCGCGCCGACAAGCGCGCGGTCATTCGGCTCTCCGGGGAATTCCACAACCTGGTCGCGACGTTATCAGGCAATTCCGCCTTCACGCGCAGCATGCGTGAGCTGACGACGCTTACGTGCCTGGTGATCCTGCTCTACGACGCACCGATAAGCGCGAGTTGCCGGGCTGACGAGCATGCCGCCGTCGTGGACGCGATCGCGGAGGGCGAAGGCGAACGGGCGGTCGAACTCATGCTTCATCACCTCGACCACATCGAAAGCTCGCTGAATCTCGATGTCGTCCAAGAAGAGGTCGACCTCGAGGAGATATTCAGGCGGCGCGATTGAGGCCCTCGCCGCGGTCGGCCGCCGATATTCAGGTCTGGCCCAGGCGTGCCGCATCTGCGGAGCTAGCCTCCCTCCCTGTCTTTCACCGAGCGATCGCGGCCAGCGCGATACATCAAACCCACTTCGCGGACTGGCGTCATCGTCTGACCGACCATTACCGAGGCGGTTCTGGATCATCATTAGACTGTCCATGGACAGCGGGACATTGGCGCGATACCGTCTCCGTCGAACAGGTGAGGCGAAGCGTCAATTCCGAGACACCACGCGGCGGCGAAGGCGCAGGGCGCTACCATCGTGTTGCCGGGGACGGTCTACAACTTCGGCCCGGACGCGTTTCCATTTATCGACGAAGACGCGCCGCAGCATCCCGTCACGCGCAAAGGCGCGATTCGCGTGGAAATGGAAAAGCGTCTGCAACGCGCGAGCAAGGAAGGTGCGCGTGTGCTGATCGTGCGCGCAGGCGATTTTTTCGGGCCGAAGGCGGGCAATAACTGGCTCGCGCAAGGACTCGCGAAGCCTGGAAAGGCGGTCACGAAGATCACGAACCCCGGTGCGCGCGGCATCGGGCATCAATGGGCGTGTCTGCCCGATGTAGCTCGCACGATGGTTGAACTGCTTGCGCACCACCATTCGCTCGATGCGTTCGCGCGCTTTCACATGAGCGGTCATTGGGACGGGGACGGCACCGGCTTTGCCGACGCGATCCGTCGTGTAGTAGCGCGCCGCACAGGGCGCGCGCCCGCTGTCGTCGGCTTTCCGTGGTGGCTGCTCGCGCTTGCCGCGCCGTTCAATGTCACATTCAGGGAGCTTCAGGAAATGCGCTATCTATGGACGACGCCTGTGCATCTGAATAACGCGCGGCTCGTCCAGACGCTCGGACACGAGCCGCATACGCCGCTGGACGTGGCCGTCGAAAAGACGCTCATCGGCCTCGGATGTCTCACGCCTGATGTTCGAGCTTCGATATCGAGCCACGCTTCGTAAAGCGAGCGGCCGTTCAGATCCCTGCGGTACGCGAACCTGCCGTCCGGCTAAGCTTCATTCTCGAGATGCGCCGCGACAAGTGCATGAGCCTTACAGATATGGCCCTCGTCTACCCGCTCGTGCCTCGATACAAAGATGGCGGCGTTGCGGCATCGCGTTCACACCGGCGTCACGTCCGATGATTCGCCGCCCAAGAAGTTGAGCACGCAGACGCGGTCTTCGCCTGCCGCGATATCCGCCAGCGGCTGAATGCCGACGCAGTATTCGAAAGGACTATTGCCTTGCTTGTGCATGTTCGATCTCCTCAAGCCGATGCCGTATGCGATTGCGCGTCGCGCGCGCCGATGCGCGCCGCAACCTGCGCGCGTCCGCCCGATTGCATCCATGTATCGGCACGGCGCGCGTACTGGATCACCTCGCTGATGTCGGAGTCGAAGCCAAAAAGGCGATACGGCAGGCCGAGCGAATCGCACGTGTCGCGCAGCGCGGACATGCCGCGCACGAGGTTTGGGCCGCCGCGTCCGAGCACGAGATGGAGCGGCGTCGATCCGTGCTCGCTGAAGTGCTCGCGCAGCGCATTGGCCATCGCGCAGGGTTTCAAAGATGTCGGTGTTGTTGGACTTGCCGCCGATGATGAACAGCACATTCGACTGCTTCAGCCAATAGGCGCCGATGACTCTTGACGGCAGCCCTGAACGGACGTGCACCGTATGCCGGGAAACGCTGTGCTGCGCTTCGTGCCTGTCTCCGACGCGTTCTCTTTTATGAACGTCTTGAGACGAGATACTTGCGCAAGAAGGCTGAAACCAGAGGTGCAATTTTTCGAAGCATTGATGTGCAAACGTTACCAATGCCAAAAGAGGCGGCGACTAGACGACGCGTTGCACGCCGGTAGCGCCGCCTGATTCTGGAGCTCAGAGATGAACGCCCGTCATGACTGATGGCCGCGATGAAACGATCCGTTAGAACGTCCCCGGAAACGAGCCCCCATCCATCAGGATGTTTTGACCGGTCAAGTAGCCCGCGTGTCCGCTGCACAGGAAAGCGCACATCGCGCCGAACTCCTGCGCCGTGCCGAATCTGCCTACCGGTATTGCCTGACGCTTCGCTTCGAGCACAGCGTCATACGCCTTGCCCTGCGCGGTAGCGGCCGCGTGGGTGGACTGCTTCAGGCGGTCGGTATCGAACAAGCCCGGCAGCAGATTGTTGATGGTCACGTTATGCTCCGCGATCCGTTTCTGCCGGGCCAGACCCGCGACGAAGCCGGTCAGGCCGGAACGCGCGCCGTTGGACAGCCCGAGCACATCGATGGGCGCCTTCACCGCACCCGACGTGATGTTGACGATCCGGCCGAAGCCGCGCTCGGCCATCGCATCCACGGTGGCGCGTATCAGTTCGACGGCCGTCAGCATGTTCGCATCCAGCGCCGCGATCCAGTCGTCTCGGGTCCAGTCGCGAAAGTCGCCGGGCGGCGGCCCGCCCGCATTGTTGATCAGGATGTCGAAGCGGGGCGCCGCGCTCAGTGCCCGCTCCCGACCGGCGCTCGTCGTGATGTCGCCCGCCACGGCGATCACCTGAACGCGGGGATTCAGTTGCCGAAGCCCGGCTGCCGTCGATTCGAGCGCGTCTGCGCCGCGCGCCGTCACCACGACGTTGACGCCTTCAGCGACCAGCGCTTCGGCGCAGCCCTTCCCCAACCCCTTGCTCGCGGCGCAAACGAGCGCCCACTTACCCTCGATTTGCAGATCCATTGTGCGTCCAACCTCCAGTCAAATGACAGATTCTTCTCGTTGAGTCATGGCCCCGCCCGTGCGCGCGCGGAAAGCCTTTGCAACACGCGGCTCGTGAAAGTTGTGCGGCCCGATCTCACCGATCGACCGGACGCCTGTCAGTGCCATCGTCACGTCGAGTTCGTTCCGCACAATCTCGAGCATGCGCGCGACGCCGGGTTCGCCCATCGCGCCGAGGGCATACATGAAGGCTCGGCCGACCATCGTGCCCTTCGCGCCCAACGCGAGCGCTTTCATCACATCCTGGCCCGTGCGGATGCCGCCATCGACCCACACTTCAGTGGCGTCGCCCACGGTGTCCACCACGGCAGGCAAGGCCTCGACCGTCGACGGCGCGCCGTCGAGCTGCCGTCCGCCATGATTGCTGACGACGATGGCATCGGCGCCCAGCGAAGCCGCCATGCGCGCATCCTCGGCGCACATGATGCCCTTGAGCACCAGCTTGCCGGGCCAGAGACTGCGGATATGCGCGATGTCGTCCCAGTCGAGGCTCGGATCGAATTGCGATGCGACCCACTTGCTGATCGCGATCACATCGTCACCGCCCTTGATGAAGCCGGCGAGATTGCCGAAGTTGCGTCGGCCCGACGCCGCGCGCATCACCCAGCCCGGCTTGCGCACAAAATCAAGCAGATTCGCCGCCGTCAGGCGAGGCGGCACGGTCATGCCGTTCTTGAGATCCTTGTGACGCTGCCCGTTGATCTGCAGATCGAGCGTGACCACAAGCGCCGAACAACCGGCGGCCTTCGCGCGCTCGATCAGCGACTGGTTGAAGCCCCGGTCGCGCATGACGTAGAGCTGAAACCAGAACGGCGCTTTCGTATGAGCCGCAACATCCTCGATCGAACAGATGCTCACGGTCGAGAGCGTGAACGGCACGCCGAAGCGCTCGGCCGCGCGCGCACCCAGAATCTCGCCGTTGGCCCATTGCATGCCGGTCAGTCCGGTCGGTGCGATGGCCACGGGCATTGCGACCCGCTGACCGAGCATCGTGCTTGCGGTGCTGCGCCCTTCCACGTTCACGCCCACGCGTTGCTTGAGCGTGAGTCGCGCGAACGCGCGACCGTTCTCGCGATAAGTCGATTCCGTGTACGAACCACTATCGACATAATCGTAAAACGCCTTGGGCACCCGCTTTTTTGCCATGACGCGAAGGTCTTCGACACACGTTACTGTTCGCATTGAAACTCGAGCTCCGACAAAGATCTTTTCGAAAGGCACGCAGGCCGGTATGGCATCCGAATCAGGAAAGCGCGCCGACGGCCGTTTCCCCGACGTCTTCCGACACCGCGACAGGCCGATGCACGAGCAGCAGATACGCCACCGCCGAGAGCAGCGCGATGACCGCGCTCACGATCAGCGAGGCGACGAACGAATGCGTCCGGTCCACGACGATGCCGGTGACGATCGGCGCGGCCGAGCCGGCCAGGAATCCGCCGAAGTTCTGGATGCCGCCGAGCGAGGCCACTGCCTGACGCGGCGCGGCGATCGAGATCAGCGACCACGCACCGCCCGATGCCAGATTGATGAAGAACATCGCGCCCGAGATGTAGATCACGGCGAGCGTGGTGGACGGCGTCAGCGCCGCCGGAACGGTGAACGCGGCCGCGCCCACGAGACCGATGCAGATCGGCCACTTGCGGCTCGCGATCGCCTGCAAGCCTCCGCGGTACAGGCGGTCTGCCGTGAAGCCGCTGCTCAGCATGCCGAGCGTGCCGAAGACATAGGGAATCGAGACGACCCAGCCCGCCTTCGCGATACTTAGGCCGCGTTCGTGTTCGAGATACGCCGGCAGCCATGTGAGGTAGAGCCACACGGTATAGATCACGCCCATGAAGCCGAAGAAGATGCCCCACGTCGTCTTCTGCCGGAACAGGCTGCGCCATTGCGCGCCGCTGAGCGGCTTGCTGTTCTCGTCTTCGTGCGAGTCCTGGTTCAGATAGGCGGTTTCCTCGGCCGCGAGCTTCACTTCGTCGCGATTGCGATAGGCGACATACCAGCCGATCGCCACGATGACGCCGAACACGCCCGTCGCGAAGAACATGTTGCGCCAGCCGAGCGCGAGCATCATGGCGGTGAGGATCGGCGGCGCTATCGCCGGGCCTACGGTCGTCGACGCGACGAAGATGCCGGTCGGCGTGCCGCGGTCGCGCACCGCGAACCACTCGCCGATGACCTTCGCGCCGGCCGGAAACTGCGGCGCCTCGCCGATGCCGAGACACACGCGCGCCAGGAAGAACTGCTGTATATTGCCGACGAGCCCGCAGCAGGCCTGTGCAACCGACCACAGGATCATGCCCCAGCCCAGCATCACGCGCGCGCCGAAACGGTCGAGCATCGCGCCGACCGGCAGTTGCGCGAATGCATAGGCGAGCGAGAAGGCGCACAGCAGCAGGCCCATCTGCGACGCGCTCAGGCCCATCTCGCCGCGAATCACGCTATTCGCGATGGAAAGCGCACTGCGATCCAGATAGTTGATGCTGCCGGCGAGGGTCAGAAAGAAGATGGAAATGCGCTGGATCCGTACGATCCGTTTGCTCTTGTTCATGCGGTGTCTCCGTCCGTGTCATGCGCGGACGCCTCGTTTGGCCGGGCGTCCGTCTCTTCGTCAATACGACGCTTCCAGCAAGCCGAGGTAATCCGCTTCCGATGCTTCGCGCGGATTGGTCTTATGACTGTGATCCTTGAGCGCGCCCGACACGATGCGCGGAAACATCTCGCGCGTGACGCCCAGCGCCCGAAGGCCGGTCGGCAAGCCGAGGCGTGCCGTCATGTCGCGTAGCCCCGACGAAATCTCCGTGTCCTGACGCAACCGCATGGCGCTCGCCATGCGCTCCATTTTTTCTTCGTCGCGCATGGACGGAGCGCTTCGGTTGAACTCCACGACCGCCGGCAGAAAGATGGCGTTGAGCGTGCCGTGATGCAGTCGCGGGTCGATTCCGCCGAGCGAATGGCTCAGGCTATGAACGCAGCCCAGTCCCTTCTGGAAAGCGAGTGCGCCTTCCATCGAAGCCATCATCATGTTTTCCCGCGCGGTTTGGTCGGTCGGTTCTTTCGTGGCTCGTTCGATATGCGCCCAGGCGCGCCGCAAGCCGTCCAGCGCGATGCCGTCGGCCGGCGGATTGCGCATCGGCGACATGAAGGTTTCCAGGCAGTGCGCGATCGCATCCATGCCGGTGGCGGCGGTGAGTTGCGGCGGCAGGCCGACCGTCAGGCCGGGACGCAGATTGCGACCTTCGGCACGACATGCGGCGAGATCACACCGACCTTGCGGCCGTCGTCCAGAATCAGGATGGCGCCGCGTCCGACCTCGCTGCCGGTGCCCGCCGTGGTCGGCACCGCGATCACCGGCGCCGTTTTCGCGGTGATCCGGCTCGCGCCGCCCTCGATGACGGCGAAGCTCTGAAGCGGGCCTTCGTGCGTCGCGCAGACGGCCACGCCCTTTGCAAGATCGATCGACGAGCCGCCGCCCACTGCGATGATGCCGTCGCATTCCGCTCGCCTGTACAGCGCGACCGCTTCGCGCACCGCGGCTTCGTTGGGATTCGGCGGGGTGGCGTCGTAGATCATCTCGCCGTCGGCGCGCTCCAGCACCTTCAGCACAGTGTCGAGAATGCCCGCGGCACGAATGCCCCGGTCCGTCACGATCAGCGGCCGCCGGATCGAAAGGCGTTCGCATTCGCTCTTCAGCAGGTTCACCGCGCCGAAGTCGAACTGGATCTGCGTAACGTAGTTGATGAGAGACATGATGATGACCTTCCGTTATAGTTTCCGTTACTCGACGCGCTGTCGGTTTGCGCTGCCCATCTTCCGCAAATGGTCGAGGCGCGCTGTTTTTATGCGTTCTTTCGCCGAAGTATAGAGAGAGGCGCATCGGAGCAAAATTGAGAAGTTCTCATGCTGATATAACTCTCTCTCAAGTCTCATGACACCCAATGTCAATTCCATCGCCTCGCGCCTTCACGTCAGGCAACTCAGGTTGCTCGTTGCGCTGGGCGATCACGGTTCGCTCCTGAAAGCGGCCAATCAGGTCGGCTTGACGCAACCCGGAGCGAGCAAGGCGCTTCAGGAAATCGAAACCACCCTTGGAACAGCGCTGTTCACGCGCACGCGGCGCGGGCTCGAAGCGAACGACGCGGGACATTGCGCGATCCGGTATGCGCGGCTGATCTACACCGATCTGTCGCACATGAGGGAAGAGATCGCGGGCATCCTGCGGGGACATGGCGGACGTGTCGCGGTCGGCGTCATCATGGGCGCCGTGCCTTTGCTGACCCGTGCCGTGTCCGCGCTGATCTCGCGGCAGCCTGAAATGTCTGTCGAGATCATCGAGGACGCCAGCGAGACGCTGTTGAGTCTCATCGATGCGGGACGGCTGGACCTGGCTATCTGCCGGACCTCGGTCAGCCAGCATCCGGAGATGTACGAGAGCGTCAAGCTGCAGGATGAAACGCTTGCGGTCGTGGCGAACGTGCAGCATCCGTTACGCAAGGCGAAGAAAGTGACGCTCAAGGATCTGGCCGCGTACCGTTGGGTGGTCTATCGCGCGAACATGCCCATGCGCGTGCTGCTGGAGCGCGAATTTCAGCAAGCCGCGATTCGCTTTCCGTCGAGCCTGCTGGAGACGACGTCGGCCTTCGCGACGCTAAGTCTGCTTCAAGACAATCCTTCGTTCGTGGCGCTGGTGTCCATCGACGTGGCTCAGTTCTTCGTCAGGCACGAAGCCACGCGCATTTTGCCGCTGTCGTTCACCTCGCGCAGCGAGCCGTACGAACTCGTCACCACGCGAGGCGCCCCGCTGTCGCCCGGGGCGCGGCTGCTGCGAAACGAACTGGTGGCAGGGAAGGTGGTGTTGGGGGGATAGAAGCGCTGCAGGCGCGCTGTCGCGGGGGGATGCGGTCTAATGCCGTTCCGTGGCAGTTCGTGGGTAGGATCAAGTGTCAAACACGCAACTTAGACGCTATACCAACACCACTATGGAGATTATAAGGTCAATTCCAGGCTGCAATTCGCTGCGCATTCTCCGCTCCACGCTCGTCGGCGATCGAACATGGAAGGAGGCCGTGAGCAACGCTGCTAACAAGACGTTTGTTGGTTAAGGATGGTAGATGCCTCGACGTTCGACGAAATTCCTCGGATGCCACCTAAAGGACGGAAGACATCCATTTTTCGCTCCCAGAGTCAGATTCATGCGCTTGGACTCGGGCCGATGGACCAACTACGCGTTTGGCGGCCGGACGGAGTGCTGGCTCACTTGCCAACAGATTTCTGACTGCCAAACTTCGCGTCTGCACCTTAGTTCAATATCTTCCCGCGTGTGGTTTAGCCCAGGATGTGACATGCTAATCCACAAGATGATCTCGTCTTTCTACCACCACGCTTTTGACGACCTTCGACAACGGTGCTGCTGTGGTCGCACCAACGGCGCGAACGGTCGCTCTGAACGTTATTCCAGCCCTATGGATGTCGGCTCTAAAGATTCTTCGAGGACCGCTTTTGGCCGAACTCGGAAGTCCGTCGAGAGCCGATGCGCGGCGCGATTGCCTTGAGAACGCCCGCTGCCAGAAAGTCTCGTCCTCCGCCTGCAGTCGCTGACCTGATATTACCGGTCGCGGAGACCCTGTCCGGTTGCCGACTGTCGATCATTCATCCAACGTCGAAACGAACTGAACGATCTCCGCCGCCAATGCCGCCGGCTGCTCTTCCGGAATGTAATGTCCGCTGTTCGCGATGACCCCACCTCTCACATCCACGCCCAGCGGCTTGATTCGCTCGAAGAGATCCGGCGCACTGCCCACCTCGCCGCCCAGGGCCAGCACAGGCACTTCGATCTTTCGATCCATCAGCAATCGGTTCTGCTCCATGTCCTTCAACACCGCGCGATAGTATCCGAGCATGCCACGCATGCCGCCCGGCATTGAGTAGACGCGTTCGTATTCGTCGATGTCTTCCTTCGAGAACGTCGAGACATAGTTTGCCGTCTTGCCCCGAAAGAACCATTCGATCAGAATTCGCTCGCGGTCCTGCAGCAGGGCTTCAGGAAGATCGGGAATCGGATTGAAAAGGAAGTGCCAGTTGTGCCAGTTGTCCGGACCGAGTGTGATGGTTGGGCGCAAGGTCACGCCGGGAATGTTTCCGTCGAGCAGGACGAGACCGCGCAAATCTTTTGCGAAGTGGTGAGCGTAGGGATAAGCGGCCCACGCGCCGATATCGTGACCGACATACACGTACCGCTTCTCATCCAGCGCCATCATGTCGCGTTGTAAGTTGCCGCCATGATCAGGCCTCCCTGTGCAGTCCGACAATGAGTTCGATCTCCACCGGCGCGCCATGCGGCAATGATCGGGCGGGCATTGGCTATTCGATGCGCCGCCGCGTCGAGATGGCTGACGCGGTGGAGATTACGAGATCGGCGAAGCGCTTCTCATCGCGGTCCGCGTGCCAGCGCGAACGCGCCACCGCGATGTTCACCGCGCCGATGCCGCGTCCATGCGCATTCGTGATGGCCGCCGCCGTAGAAATGTCAGACACGAAGTATTCGTCTTCCGTATGGGCGTAGCCCCGCGTGCGGATCTGCGCGATCCGCTCCCTGATCTTGCGCGGCTGATACACGGTCGAACCCGTATAGGGGACCAGGTTCGTGCGTGCGAGGATATCGTCGATCTCGCCGTCGGCCAGCGTGGCGAGAATCGCGAGTCCGGGTGCCGTGCAGTATGCCGGCAGACGCGAGCCAACGATCACATGCGCGTTGAAAACGTTGCGGCTTACGATACGCAGGACGAAGACGATGTCGGTATCGTCAAGCACGGTGAGATTGGTCGCCTCCTCGGTCTCCGAACCGAGTTGCTGGAGATAAGGCGTGGCGCGGCTAACCAGGTCGTTCGAGGTCAGATAGTGATACGTGAAGTCCAGCAGCCGCGGCGACAGTTCGTACTTGCGGCTGTCGGGATCCTTGAAGAGATAGCCGAGCGCCGCGAGCGTATAGGCAAAGCGCTGCGTCGCGCTCATGTCGAAGCCCGTCAGCGCGGCAATTTCGGAGAGCGAGAGCTGGCGCTTGCTGCCGTCGAAGGCGGTGAGCACTTTCATCGCCTTCTCGACCGACTGCACATACAGCGAAGACGCGCTCGGGTCCGCCGCCTCGCCGCGCGCCTTCGCTGCGGAGCTCTTGCGCTTGCGCGGCACTTTGGGCTCTTCGATCATCACGTTGTTCATCGTTTTCGATTGTCGACGAATTATCGCATAGCCCTAACACGCTATCTTTAGGCGATATTCATGGCGCCATCATGCCTGCGCCTTCTCGAGCCGGTCCCATGCATCGTCGGTGTTGCGCGGCAGGAGATGCTTCTTGATCCGCTCGCTGGCCGTCAGTTCGAAGCCCTCCACCGCGCGGTAATAGCGCGGCAACTGAAAGCTTGCCAGGCGCTCGCGCGCCCACGCGTGCATGCTTTCCCAGTCCACTGGCGCATCCTTGAACTGCACGTTGAGCAGGATGTCCTGCTCGCCGATCGGTGATGCCACGCCAATCGCCGCGCTCAGGCGCACGGCCGGATGCGCGGCGAAGATCCGTTCGATCTCCCATGCCGACACATTCTCGCCACGCACCCGCATGCTGTCCGTCTGCCGGCCGATGAAGTAGAGATCGCCATCGGCGTCGCGGCGCGCGCGGTCGCCGGTATGCAGCTTGCCGTTGCGCAGCGTGGAAGCTGTCGCTTCGGGATTCTTGAGATAGGTCGGCAGGAAGGTGCCGTCCACCTTGCTCGACAGCACGATCTCCCCCGCTTCGCCCTCTTTTACCGGCTGCGCATGTTCATCCAGCAATTCGATATCGATCCACGGCAACGCGCGGCCGATTGACCCTGGCTTGCCCGTGGCATTGGCGGTGGCGAAGCTCGAACATTCCGTCATGCCGTAGCACTCGCGCAGCCGTATCTTGAGTCGGTCCTGAATGGGTTCCCATGCTGCGGCGCTCACGCCCGCGCCCCAGGCGACGCGCAACGTGTGCGCATTGGGCTGGGCATCGAGCGGCAGTTGCATCAGGATGTCGAGCACGCCGCCGAGATAATGCAGTTGCGTCGCGCCCGCGCGTTCCACCTGCGACCAGAACTGCGAGGCCGAGAAGCGCGGCACCGCATGCAGGGTGATCATGTCGAGGAACGGCAGCAGCAGCATCTGCGCACCGCCGATGTGGCACAGCGGCTCCCAGAGGAACAGCCGGTCGCCCTCGCGCACGTCCGCGACGCGCAATGCCGCCTCGCTTGCAATGCGCATCATCCGCTGCGTAAAGACGACGCCCTTCGGCGCGCCCGTCGTGCCCGACGTATAAATGATGCACAGCGGATCGTGAATGCCAATGGCCGGCGTGGTGAACGCGGTGGCGTCATCGCGCGGATCGAAGGCAGGCAGACGCACGCGCTGCGACTCGCCGCAATCGATGTTTGCGGTTACCGCATCGAATTCGTCTTCGATGATGAAGCGCTTCGGCTCGGCGTGGCGCAACAGGTATTCGAGGCCCGCCGCGCGCAGCTTCGTGTTCACCGGCACCCATACCAGGCCGCTCAGCATCAGCGCATAGATGAGGTGAACGTGTTCCGCGCTGTTGCCCAGCATGACGGCGACGCGGTCGCCGGGCACGAGGCCTTCGTGTGCGAACCAGCGCTGCAATTGCGCGACGCGCCGCATGACGTCGCCGCAGGTGATGGCGTGACCGTCGAAGTCCGCGACGATGCGCGCGGGGTCGCGGCGCAGTCCTGCCGCGAGGAGGGGAACGCAGTCGAGTTCGTCGTCCGCGTGGCGATGGGCAAAGTATTCCGGGTAGCGATGCATGGTTCAACCGATTTGAGAGCCCGATGTTCAGCGCGCACGGCGCTTGAGCCAGGAGGAAACCGCGACGACGAGCGCGATCAGGATGATGAGCGTGGTGGAAACGGCAGCGAGCGTCGGCGTGATCGCGAGCTGGATGTCGTCCCACATTTGTTTCGGCAAGGTCGAATTGATGCCGCCGCTCACGAAGATGGCGATGGTCAGATCGTCGAAGGAGACGAGGAACGCGAACAGGAACGCTGCCGTCACGCTCGCCATCAGCAGGGGCAGGACAATCGACGTGATGCGCCGCAGCGGCGAAGCGCCCATGACGCGTGCGGCATCGTCCAGACGCCAGTCGAAACGCTGGAAGCCCGCAGCGAGCGTAACGACCACATAGGGAATCGCCAGCACCGTGTGGCCGATGACGAGGCCCAGGTTCGTGCCCGTCAGGCCGAAGCGCCCGAACAGATACAGCAGCCCGACGGCCACGACGATGCGCGGCACGATCAGCGGTGCGACCAGCAGCGCGAACAAGGGCTTGCTGGCGCGACGCGGCATGCGCGTCATGGCGAGCGTGGCGCCGAAGCCGAGCAGCAGCGAGAGCACCGCCGTGCCGAAGCCCACTTCGAAGGACCGGATCACCGCGCTGTGCCACACCGGCGAGTCCATGAAGGTGCCGAACCACTTCATGCTGAAGAGCTTCGGCGGAAAGCCGATGTAATCGCTCTTCGTGAACGCGTACGGCATCACCGAGAGCACCGGCAGGACCAGCAGCGCCATGATGATGCACGTGTACAGTCCGAGCGGACTGACTGCGCGCGCCACCGGCTCGGCAAGCGCACGGCGTCGCATCATGAAGGGCGCGCACACGCGGCCCGCCGTCATCAGTAACGCCAGCCTGAGCCCCGCCGCGCGGGAACCGCGCGTCTTCTCGCTGATCTCGCCGGTCAGCGAGGTCAGGCCTACCATGCGGTCATAGACGAAGAAGATGAAGATCGAGCAGATGAGCAGCACCGTGGACAGCGCGCCCGCGAAGCGCATGTCGAACAGTTCAAGCACCGACGAGATCACGAGTTGCGCGATCATCGTTTCCTTTGGCGAGCCGAGCAGCGCGGGCACGATGAAGAAGCCGAGACTGGAGATGAACACCAGCAGTCCGGCTGCGGCCACGCCCGGCGACGACAGCGGCAGGAACACCGTGAAAAAACTGGTGCTGCGTTCCGCGCCGAGCGTCTCCGCCGCTTGTGCAAGGCGGTCGTCGATGCCGCGCATCACGGGCAGCATGGTCATCACGGCGAGCGGAAGCATCGAATGCACCATGCCGATGAGCACGCCCGTCAGCGATGGAATCGTGCCCGTGGTTTCGCGCACGAGGCCGAGCGAAAGCGCGATGGTCGACAGCACGCCGGTATTCGAGAGCAGCAGCATCCATGCATAGGTCTTGACGAGGTAGCTCGTCCAGAACGGCAGCATGATCCACAGCAGCCAGCGTTCGCGCACGCGCTCGGACAGGCGGCTCAGCATGTACGCGACCGGATAGCCGAGCAGGATGGAGAGCGCCGCGGTCAGGAACGAGATGGCGAAGGTGATCCACAACACTTTCGCATAGACCGGCGTGCGCGCGATGCGCTCGAACTGGGCGAAGCCAAACTGGCCGTCGGCGCTGACAAGACCGCCTTGCAGGATCTCGCCCACCGGCACGATGAAAAACACCAGCAGGAAAAGCAGCGTAGGCACGACCGGCAGGAAGCGGACGCAGCGCGCCAGCGCGACGGACCAGCCGTGGCGCGCGCCTTCATGCTCGCGCTGGGCATGTAGTGCAAGAGTCATGACGATTCCTCAGGCGTGCAGCAAGGTGGTGCGATACGGGTCCCACGTCAGCCCCACCTTGTCGCCGATACGCGGCGACAGGCTGCGCTCGCAACGCACGGTGAGTTCGCTGCCGTCGCTCATCGCGAGCTGCACGCGCGTGTCGCTGCCGAAGAACACGACATCCGAAATCGTGCCGTCGACATAGCCACCCTGTGGTTCGACGAGACGCGGTGCCTCGGGCCTCACCAGCAACGTATGACGCGCGGCAGGCGCGATCGACGCGCCCAGCGGCAGCGGAATGCGGCCGCCCGCCGCCAGCAGGATGGGTTCGCCGCTGGTGCCACTGGTGCTATCGAGTTCGCCTTCGAGCAGGTTCGAATGGCCGATGAAGCCGGCCGCGAAACGCGTCGCAGGCCGGTCGTAGAGATCCGCAGGCGTACCCACCTGTTCGATGCGCGCCTGATTCATCAGGCAGATGCGATCGGACAGGGTCAACGCTTCGTCCTGGTCGTGCGTGACATAGACAAAGGTCGCGCCCAGCTCCTTGTGCAGGCGACGGATCTCGGACTGCATGTGCTCGCGCAGTTTCTTGTCGAGCGCGCCGAGCGGCTCGTCGAGCAGAATCACCGAGGGCCGGTAAGCAAAGCAGCGTGCCAGCGCGATGCGCTGCTGCTGCCCGCCCGACAGTTCCTTCGGAAAGCGCTTCGCGTATTCGCTCATGCGGACCATCGCGAGGGCATCGTCCACGGCCGCGCGCACCTCTTCGCGCGACTTGCGGCGCATGCGCAGACCATAGGCGACGTTGTCCCACACGCTCATGTGCGGAAACAGCGCATAACTCTGAAACACCATGCCGATGCCGCGCTTACCCGGCTCCACATGGGTGACGTCGCGTCCATCGATCTCGATGCGCCCCGCGCTCGGCGCAACGAGCCCGGAGATCATCTGCAGAAGCGTGGTCTTGCCCGAACCCGAGGGACCGAGCAGCGTCAGAAATTCGCCCGCCTGCACGGCGAGATCCGTCGGTTCCAGCGCAACCGCCTCGCCATAGCGCTTGGCGATGCCGATCGCCTCGAGTTTCGAGCTCATGATGTCGTCCTCAGGAGAGGATCCACGAATTGAAGCGCTCGGTGACCTTCTGCCGATTCTCCTCCCACCATTGAGGGCTCGGCAGCTTCATGTCCTTGATGTTGTCCGGGGCCGTCGGCAGCAGCGTCGCGCGCTCCTTCGTGATGCTCTCGAACGACTTCTTGTTGGTCGGACCATACGCCAGCGTGCGCGTGAGCAGCGCCTGACGTTTCGCGTCGGCGCAGAACTTGACGAACTGCTTCGCGGCATCGGCGCGCGGCGTGCCCTTCGGAATGCCCCAGCCTTCGATCGAATACAACCCCTGATTCCACACGATCTGCACCGGCGCGCCGCCGTCCTTCGCTGCCTGCGCGCGGCCGTTCCAGGTCGATATCATGTCGACGTCGCCGCTCTGGATCGCCTGCATCGCCTGTGCGCCCGAGGTCCACCAGATGTTGATGTGCGGCTTGATCTTGTCGAGGCTCTTGAACGCGCGGTCCACGTCGAGCGGATAGAGCTTGTCGAGCGGCACGCCGTCAGCGAGCAGCGCCTGTTCGAGCGTGTCGAGCGGGCTGCGGCGCAGGCAGCGGCGGCCCGGAAACTTCTTCACGTCCCAGAAGTCGGCCCACGACTTCGGCCCATTGTCCTTGAACTTGTCCGTGCGATAGGCGAGCACTGTCGAGTACACGTCGACGCCCAGCCAGTTTGGCGTGATCGCCTCCGGCATGACGTCGGGATAGTCGCTCGCCTTCAGGCCGATGGGTTCGAGCAAGCCTTTCGATTCGAGATAGGGAATGTCGGCGGACAGCGTCAGCGTGGTCACATCCCACACGTAGTTCTTGGTCTGCACCATTGCCGCGAACTGCGCGACCGGTTGCGATTCGCGCGCGACGCTCACCACCTTGATGCCCGTCGCTTTCTCAAAGGGATCGTAGAAGGCCTCTCGATACGCCGTCGTGTAAGGACCGCCCGGGTCCGAGACGACGATCTGCTTGCTCTGCGCACGCGCCGCCAGCGGCATGGCGCCGGCGACGGCCAGCGCGCCCGCGCCGTGAAGAATCCGGCGTCGCGCCGGGTTGAATGCTTGGGTCATGACTCAGGTCTCCCGCACTGGGTAGGTGAATGAAGAGTGCTTACTTGGCGCGCTTTTTGAAAAACTCTTCCATCATGCGTGCGGGTTCACCGGAGTCGTAGGCTTCGCGCTGAATGCGCATGCCCGCCTCGATGCAATCCACGAAACCCGGCTCGGTCATCTCGCGGAAACGCTGCTTGTCCAGGCGCATGGCGACGGGCGGCTTCGCGGCGAGTTCGGTTGCGATCTCCAGCGCCTTTTCGAAGACCTTGCTCTCATCGACGAGGTGATGAATCAGCCCGATGCGATGGCACTCGTCCGCGTCCATCAGACGTCCAGTGAGCGTCAACTCGATGGTGCGCGACATGCCGAGCATCGAATTCATGATCCAGGGGCCGGTCGTGCTGGCGATGCCCGCGTTGATTTCCGGCTGACCCATGCGCACGCCCGGATGACCCACACGGATGTCGCCGAGCAGCGCGACCTGGAACGCCGAGCCGGCCGCCGTGCCGTTGAGCGCCATCACGAGCGGCTTGGAGAGGTTGCGCAGCGCCGCGTAATAAAGCTGCCATTCCTTGACCCATGCGACCGCGCGTTCGCCGTCGAAGTCATGCGCTTCCGAAAGATCCTGTCCCGCCGAGAACGCACGATCGCCCGCCCCCGTCATGATGATCGCCGCGACTTCGTCGTCGGCATTGAAGCGGTCCAGCGCCTCGATGATCTGGTTGCGCATCGGCGTGGTCCACGCATTCAGGCGTTCAGGACGATTCAGCGTAATGACCGCCACGCGGCCGTGGTTCGAGAACAAGACGTCTTCGCTCATTTCTTATCGCATAGTGATAGTTAATGGTGGAATTTAATATAGGACTGTCAAAATTGTGTTGCAAGCGGGTTTACGAGAGTTCGTTGCGACTCGGCAGGAAAAACTGCAGGGAAATGAAAAAAGTTACCGTGCCAGAAGGCGACGAGGTCTTGAGAATGCGGGTTCCACTCGACCCGACGCGTTCGCTTTAGTTGAACATCGAGTTCGCGAAGACGGCGCTTCAGGGCGCCCTGCTGTTCAACGCGTTGCTTCGCGCGTCGGATGGCTTCGTCGAAGGAGCTCAGCATGCCGATCCTGGCCCGCGATGGCGGCGTCGACATCGAGCCGCACGTGTTCGTTGCCGTGCTCGGCGCGTCGAATTACACGTTCGCGTGCGCGACGCGCACCGAGACGATGGCGGACTGGACTGGTAACCGATGAGCGCCGACCTGGCAGGACGGCTGTGGCGTCTTGCCCGCATCCAATGCCACGCGAACGCCCGCGCCGTCGCGTGTCGGTTCATCGGCCGCGTCCCATCGCCGGCGCAGGGGCACAGCGCGACTGGGCGTACGGCTTCATATTCGATGCGTGCGCCCGATGGTCAGCACGGGAGAGTCTGACCGTGATCGATGAGTACTCGCGTGAATGGCTGGCCATTGACGTGGCCTGATCGCTTCGATCGGGGGCGCGAGAACGAAGTGCTGTCCCAACTGATCAGGGCTCATGGTGCTCCTTGCTACCTACGCTCCGACAACGGTCCGGAGTTCGTCTGGCGGGGTATCCTAAAGTGGGCTACGCACAACGGCATGAACATGGCGCTCAGCGATTCCGGCATGCCGTGACAGGACGGCGCGGAAGAAAGGTTTAACGGCGAGTTCCGGGATGAACGTCTTGGCTTTGAGTGGTTTGGAACCCGCCCGGAAGGGAACGTCGTGATCAAGCCGTGGAGGCGCGCTAAAATGCCATCCGGCCGCATTGAGCCGGCATATCTTGACGCCCGACAAGTACAAGCATCGATTCTGATCAACTGAGGCAATCAACGCCATTCTCCAAGAACGGTCCGAAGACTCAAGGAGGTCAGTTTTGAATCGGCGCTATCAAGTAGCCACCAACGTAAGCAGAATACCGACACTTTTGGTCAGGAACTCGAAAGAAGAGCGCCCCTCGCATGCGTAGGCTCGATCAAATAGAAATAGCACGCGCCGTGTTAGCGGATGGTGGAGATCTTCCTGGGAAGCCAACGATGGACGAACTGCTTTGTCACGGATGTTGGATGCTAGCGGGAGCCTGTTAGGCCCTCTCGCGCAAGACCACGCTAATGTCGCCCCTACGAGGCCGGCGCTGATCAAGAGGGAACGCTAATGGCGGCATCACTGCGATGCCATCCCGCCGCACTTCGAGCATGATAGGTGGCGACTAACGCTTGCCGTGGCGAAGAAGCTCAGGAAACGCAAGCGACGCGCAGATCAACGCGTTGGTTCACGCAACTTGCGATATCGTTCTACTCACGTTTTGCCAGTCGGGTGCGCAGAATCTCAAGCATGGCGCGCTGAGCCATCCGCTCGAGGTAAATGATGATCGCGTCGGTACGCGCTCGACTATGGTGACCAGCCAGTGACGATCGAACCTGATCCGTGGCAGCGTTGTTCGTCGGCCAAGTGATGCATCGCCTTCTATTCTCACGACCTTGTGCCTTACCGCCGCTGAAGATCCGTCGATGTCAACGCTCCGCTATCGAGCCGGATCCGCCGCGCGGGAGACCATGCTTTGGCGACGGGCGACAAAACCAAGGACCGACAGCTACTGGAACTCGGTCACGCACTCTGGTCCGCCACGGGCACGTCCGCAATCAGCGGTTGCCACGCTAGGGACGATACATCAAGCGGCCTTTGCCGGCGTAACGAACCCTCGAGTCGATGAAAGCGCATTCTGCCGCCGGGTTCTAGCGATAGCCGGATGCATCTCTAACGGCTATGCAACGGAACCAATCAAAAGGTCATCGAGTGAACGTCAGTGTCACTGCGCCGCGCTTCCCGTCGCGGTCTCGAACATGTGCTGCCTGAGTAGCGACATGACGTCCGCTGCCTGACTGCTGAACTCGGCACCCATCTGGACGCCACCATCGATACGCCTCACGTTGCGCGCGATACAGTTGAACATGACCGCGTGGAGCTTACCCCCTGCACGCAGACGCAGCGCCAGGCGGAAGTGCTCTGTTACGTTGACAAGGGCATCTGACGCCCGGAAGGCGACGCCGCCGAGACTCACGTTCGTGACTGTTACGTCGAACCCCGCCGCCACGCAGTCGTTCCTGATGAGCCGCCCGGGCATTTCCGTCGGCACTCGCACGTGGCTGCGCACGACCTGCGTCTGCACCGACTCAGGCCACGCAAGGTAGATCACTCTGACGGGCGTCTCGCTTCGCCCGAGCACAGTACTGCGGAACTGATGGATCTTTCGCCCGCGAAGCGCATTGCAGGAGACTTCGATGCCGGCCCTCAGCAATTCATGCCCCTTCGAGGCCGTCACGAGCAATGCATTTCCGGAAACGGAGCCGACGAAGTCGGTCCGAACTGGCGCGGGGTCATTGCCGATCACCGTCACCTGTATGCTGTCGATCGTCTTCGGGAGCGTTTCGAAACTGACGGTGGCCGCATCGACGATTGGAACGGCCGGCTCCCCGTCGTGTCTCGTGGTCGAGATGAGCAGTTCGTCCGGACGCGGTGCGCATTCGCCGGACGGACTGGTCGACGCACTCTCGCTCCGCAACGCGCCTGCCGA
The DNA here is from genome assembly GCF_001544835.2 of Caballeronia fortuita. Lineage (GTDB taxonomy): Bacteria > Pseudomonadota > Gammaproteobacteria > Burkholderiales > Burkholderiaceae > Caballeronia > Caballeronia fortuita. Next base: position 46,412 of record NZ_FCNX02000002.1, read on the forward strand.
CAGAATTCTGTCCCGCTGGCCCTCCGAATGAACCAGGCAACCACGCGCCAGGAGAAGCTTGCCACTCGCCGAGTAGACGGCAAACGGAAGGGGCGATCCGATTTCCAGCTCTCGGGCGGTGATTTTGACGAGTGCCATGTCCGTTGCCCCATCGCTGTGGCGGACTCGCCGCGCGCCGGGATGCATGAGTTTTGGAAACGCTAACTTAACTCTGGACTCACCGTGACAACGTGCGTTGGACCACTTTTGTCTGATGAAAACGACGGAAATAAAAACAGCGGAGCAGCATGAACATTGTGCGGCCGGGGCGGCAATCGTCGAAGAGATTCGCGTTTCGCCTTGCGCGAACGCACGGTGGAGTGTGAGGCGCACCGGACACGAATGCCTTCGTCAATTCGGCAGCCTCTTGGGTTCAGCACGTCGACGATCACCCACCACGATTGCTAATCTGCGAGTGTGGCACTCTCGTCAGCACCGATAGCAACCGGCAGCATCGCGTCCAGCCTGAGAGCCCTGCCATTGCTGCCCGGGACATTCGCCAAGCGCGCGAAAATTTCAGCGCGCAGTCCACGTGCAATGTTAGTTATTGCATGGGTCTACGGATGATCGGTATGCAATATTATTTACATCGATTCACGCAGACTCACCGAGCCGTATATCCCCCATCGACAGCCAACGAAACTCCGCTAATCATCGATGCCGCATCGCTCAGCAAAAACAGAACAGGCGCCACGACTTCCTCCGGCTCCGCGAAACGTCCAAGCGGAATCGCTTGAAGCATCGGCTGGCTCTTGACCGGATCGCTCCAGGCGAAGCGTGCCATTGGCGTGAGCGTAACCGTCGGATTGACGCTGTTGACGCGAATGCCATGCCGTCCGAGCTCGATGCAAAGCACGCGAGTAATCGAATCCAGTGCCGCTTTCGACGCGCAATAGCTGAGATGGTCCGGCAAGCCGACGAGCGACGCCTGGCTCGACACGTTCACGATGCTGCCGCCACGGCCGAGCATCTTCAGCGCGATGGCGCGGGCGACCAGCGCGGCGCCACGCGCATTGACGGCCATTACGCGGTCGAATGCGTCCGCGTCGAGTTCGAGCGCCGGTTCGAGCGATGCAATGCCCGCGCAGTTCACGAGACCATCGAACGCATCGAACGGCTCCAGCGCCGCATCGATGACCGAACGATGCGCGCCCACATCGAGCCGCAGCGTCGCGCAGCCCGTTTCGCTGGCGAGCGTATCGAGCGCGGCGGCATCGCGCCCCGCCGCGACGACATGCGCGCCGCAACGCGCCAGCGTCTGCGCGCAGGCACGCCCGATTCCGCTCGATGCACCCGTCACCAGAACGCGCTTGCCGCTGAAGTCGAACTCGGTTTTCATATCGATTGCAACCTGTGCATGGATGGCATGAGCGCCGGATAAAGCGCCGTGTAGACATCGAAATAATCGGCATAACGGGCCACGCGCGCAGCGTCCGGCTGCGCACGCTCGATGAGCGTCGACCAGCCGTTTTGCGCGGTGTCGGACGTCACCAGTCCGGTGCCGACCGCCGCGAGCAGCGCCGCGCCCAACGCAGCTTCCACTTCCTCGCCGATGGTCCAGACAGGAAAGCCCGTGACGTCCGCGATGATCTGCATCCACAGCGGCGAATGCGCGGCGCCGCCCACGACGATCAGCTTGTCGTCGAGCGACTCCGAGCCTTTTCGTCCCGCTTCGATGTTGTGCCTGAGCGCGAACGCAACGCCTTCGAGCACGGCACGGTAGAGATGCGCGCGCGTATGCGCGAGACTCAGGCCGACGAACGCGCCGCTCGCCTTCGCATCCCAGACCGGACTGCGCTCGCCCATCAGATACGGCAGGAACATCGCGCCTTGCGCGCCGGCCGGCACGCGCGCGGCGGCTTCTTCCAGCAGCACGTGCGGATCGCCGTGCGGCAACGCGAGCGCCGCCGCGACCTCCGCCTGACAGAACTGCTCGCGATACCACGTCACCGACGCGCCCGCCGTGATCGCGCCGCCGAACACGTACAGATCGCGCGTGCCGTTGAGAACGTGCGGCATCGACACGAGTCCATGACGCGCATCGACGTGCTGGTTGATATAGCCCCAGCACATGCTCGTGCCGATCATCGCGACATGCTGCCCCGCGCGCGTCGCGCCGGCGGCGAAGGTCGCCACGGCCGCATCGACGCCGCCCGCGACGACCGGCGTGCCCGCCGCCAGGCCCCATCGCGCGGCCCATTCCGGCAGCAGCCCGCCGACGATATCCGCCGATTCGACCAGCCGCTCGGGCATCATGCGCGCGGGAATGTCGAGCGCGTCGAGCATCTCGGCGGACCAGCCGCGCCGCGCGACGTCATACACGCCGCCGATATTTCCCGCCGAACTGTGATCGACCGCGATCTCCCCGGTGAGACGATGAATGACGTATGCGTTCGGCGGCAGGAAATAGCGCGTCTTCGCCCACACGTCCGGACGATGCTCGCGCAGCCACAGCATCTTCGTGAAGCCGTAATAGCTGTCGACGCCGTTGCCGGTGATCGCCTGCAATCGATCTAGATCGACCTGCTCGCGCACGCGATCGGCCTGTGCGGTCGCGCGCCGGTCCATCCAGATGAGACAGGGATGCAGCGGTTCGATCGCTTCATCCACCGGAATGCCCGAGCCGCCGTACAGACTGCTCACGCACACGCCGCGAATCGATGCCGCATCGATGCCCTGGGCCACCGCCTCCGCGACGCAATGCGCGATGCATTCGCCGACGGCATCGAACCACACCGACGGCCATTGCTCGGCCCAAAGCGGCTTCGGCGTATCCGGCCGATAGCTGCTCGAATGCTTCGCGACGATCGCGCCATCGCGCGCGACGAGCAGCGCCTTGGTGCTCTGCGTGCCAATGTCCACGCCAATCACGTATTCCATCGCTTCTCCGCGCGTCTTCAATGCTCACCGGCGGGCTTGAGCAGCACCTTGATGGAATCGGTCGAATTGGCGACCTTGATCGCCTCGTCCCATTCCTCGAGCGAGAATCCATGCGTGACGATGCCTTTCGACGTGACGAGCCCGCGCGCGAGCAGATCGATCGCGATCGGATAGCAGTACGGTCCCAGATGCGCGCCGCGCACGTCCAGTTCCTTGCGGTCGCCGATGATCGACCAGTCCACCGTGGCATCCGCGCCGAACACGCTGAACTCGACGAAGCGCCCGAGCTTGCGGATGAGATCGAGACCTTGCGTGACGCCAATCGGCGCGCCGGTCGTTTCGATATACACGTCGCAGCCGTAGCCATCGGTCAGCGACTTGATCACGTCGAGCGCGTTGTCCTTCGTCGGATTGATGACCACGTCCGCGCCGTACTGTTTTGCGAGTTCGAGGCGCTCGTCGATGAGATCGATCACGACGAGCTTCTTCGGCGTCTTCAGATGCGCGACCTGCGTCATCATCAGACCGAGCGGACCCGCCCCGGCGATGACCACGACATCGTCCAGTTGAACGTCGCCGCGATTGACCGTGTGGATCGCGCACGACAGCGGCTCGATGATCGCCGCATCTTCGAGCGATACGCCGAGCGGAATCTTGTGGACGAGCGCCGTCGGCGGAATACGCATGTACTCGGCCATGCCGCCATCGGCGACTTCGCGCTGAAAGCCGAAGATGTTGTGGACTTCGCACATCCAGTACTGGCCCGACTTGCAATAGCGGCATTTCCCGCACGGCACGATCTGTTCCGCGATCACGCGATCGCCGACCTGCACGCCGAAATGCTCGGCCGCGCCCTCGCCCGCTTCCTCGACATAGCCGAAGAACTCGTGGCCCGGGATCACCGGCGCCTTTACCCACGGGCTCGATCCGCCCCAGAACATTTTCGCGCCGGTGTAGCACTTGCAGTCGCTCGCACAGATGCCGCAGGCGGCGATCCGGATCACGAGTTCGTTGCGGCCGGCGCGCGGCTTCGTCACCTGTTCAACGCGGTAATCCTCGGGCGCATGGCACACGATGGCGGTCATCCGGGACTCGGTGTTCTGTGTCGTCATATGTCTCTCGTTGGAAGTTCGCAGCTTGAGGAGGCTTGAGGAGATCAGCGCGAGCGTTCGCGGCTGATATAAATCGCGAGCAGGATGATTCCGCCCTTGATCACGTTCTGTACGTAAGGATTCACGCCGATCATGTTGAGGCCGTTGTTCAGCACGCCGAGCAGCAGCGCGCCGACCAGAGTGCCGAGGATCGATCCGCGTCCGCCGGATATCGACGTGCCGCCGAGCACCACCGCCGCGATCGCGTCGAGTTCGAAGCCGACGCCCGCGTTCGGCTGGCCGCTCATCAGACGCCCGGTCAGCACGATCGCGGCGAACGCGGACGTGAGCCCGGACAGCGTGTAGACGATCAGCTTCACGCGCGCCACGCGCACGCCCGACAAGCGCGTGGCCTGTTCGTTGCCGCCGATCGCATAGACATAGCGCCCGAACGGCATGCGGTCGAGCAGCAGCCACGCGACCAGATAGACGGCGAGCATGATGAGAACCGGCGCCTGGATGCCGAGCACCTTGCCGCTGCCGAAGAAGCTGACCCAGTCGGGCAGGCCGTCGATCGGATAGCCGCCGGTATAGATGAGACCGAGGCCGCGCGCGATGCCCATCGTCGCGAGCGTGACGATGATCGGCGGCATGCGCGCGAACGCCACGAAGAAGCCGTTGGCCACGCCGAAGCCGAGTCCGACCGCGATGCCCGTCACCAAGGCCGCGACCGCATTCAGACCCGAGACCATCAATCCGGCCGCGATCGCGCCCGACAGCGCCATGACGGAACCGACCGACAGATCGATGCCGCCCGTGAGAATCACGCAGGTCATGCCGACCGCGATGATCGCGTTGATCGACACTTGCCGCAGCACGTTTTCGAGGTTCGCGGCGGACAGGAAACTCGAACTCGCGACCATCATCACGATACAGACGACGATGAGGCCGATGAGCGGATAGAAGAGCGTCGAGTGTCTGAAGCTCGCGATGCGCGAACGTGCGCTGTGGTGCGTGCTGGCGGCGGCCACGTCGCGTGAGTTCGGAGAAGATGTGTCAGGCGTGTTCATGTGTCGCTCCGCGTGCCCCGGCTGTTGCATAGGTCATGACCGTGTTCGAATCGATCTCGTCGCCGCTCAGGATCGCCTCGATGCGTCCCTGGCGGAACACACAGACGCGGTCGCACATGCCGACGATTTCCGGCAGCTCCGACGAGATCATGATGATCGAGTAGCCGCGCGCGGTGAGCTCGCGCATCAGCCCGTAGATTTCCGCTTTCGCACCGACGTCGATGCCGCGCGTCGGCTCGTCGAAGACGAGGATGCGCGTGTGATGATTCAGCCAGCGCGCGATCACGACTTTCTGCTGGTTTCCGCCCGACAGCGTCGCGACTTCGGTGTTCATCGACGGCGCCTTCACGCCGACGCGTTTCATGATCTCCGCCGTCGTGCGTGCTTCGATGCGATGGTTCAGAAACCAGCGCAGCGAGCGATACTTGCCGAGGTTGTTCAGCGAGATGTTGTCGCGGATCGAGAACGAAGTGACGAGCCCTTCCGTCTTGCGGCTCTCGGGCAGGATGCCGATGCCTGACCGGAGCGCATCGGCGGGATCGGATAGTTTCGCCATCGCGCCGTGCACGCGAATCTCCTTCGCATGAACCGGCTCCGCGCCGATCACGGCAAGCGCAGTCTCCGTGCGGCCCGAGCCCACGAGCCCCGCGAAGCCGAGAATCTCGCCCTCGCGCAGCGTGAACGCATTGACAGGACCATCCTTCGTGATCTGCAGCGAGCTCACGTCGAGCACGGTCTTCGCATCGTCGCGTAACGCGGGCTTCGGCGGGAAGCTGCTCTCGATACGCCGCCCGACCATCATCTCCACGAGCCGTTCGACATCGGTCTTCGCCACGTCCGTCATGCCGACATACTGGCCGTCGCGCAACACGGTGATGCGGTCGCAGACATCGAAAATCTCTTCCAGATGATGCGAGATAAAAATCATCGCCACGCCCTGCTGCTTCAACTGCCGCATGATCGCGAACAGGTGATCGGCCTCGGCGGGCGTCAGCGTGGCGGTCGGCTCGTCGAGAATCAGGATGCGCGCGTTGAGCGACAACGCCTTGCCGATCTCGACGAACTGCTGCTGCGCCACCGACAGCGCACGGATCGGCACATCCAGATCGATACCGACGCCGAGGCGCGCAAAGATGTCCGCGGCTTCGCGGCGCATCGCGGCGCGGTCGCGCGTTCGCCATACCGTGCGGCGTTCGCGGCCCAGAAAGATGTTGTCGACCGCGTTCAGATAGGGAATCAGGCTGAATTCCTGAAACACGATTCCCACGCCCGCCGCTACCGCATCGTGATAGTTGTCGAACTGACGCGTCTGCCCGTCGATCTCGATCTCGCCCGAGTCGGGCTGATAGATCCCGCAAAGGATCTTCATCAACGTCGATTTTCCCGCGCCGTTCTCGCCGAGCAGCGCGTGAATCTCGCCGCGCGCGATCTGGATGTGAATGTCCTGCAGCGCCTTCACGCCGGGAAAGCTCTTCGTGATGTGCTTGAGCCTGAGAATGGTGTCCATCTGCGCCTCTTTCGGGCGGACGGCGAGCCGTCCGCAGACATCGCGTTTTACCAGCTGAAGCCCTTGGCGTTGTCCTTGTCGACCACCTTCACATCGACCGGCACGGCCTTCGGCACCGTCGCGCCCCACTTCTTCGCCAGTGCGACGCCGAGCGCGATGCGTACTTGATCCGCCGGGAACTGCGCCGTCGTCTCGATGAACTTCGAGTTCGGCTTCTGGATCGCATCGACCGCTTCGGGCGCGCCATCGACGCTCGTCAGCTTGATGTCCTTGCCCGAGGACGTGATCGCCGAGAGCGAACCCATCGCGCCGCCGTCGTTCACGCTGAAGATGCCTTTCAGGTTCGGATGCGCGGAGATCATGTTCTCCGTCACCGACAACGCGGTCGCGCGCTCTTGCTTGCCGTTCTGCGTATCGACGAGCTTCACGTTCGGGAACTTCGCGAGCCCCGCCTTGCAGCCGCGCACGCGTTCGAGAATCGGCACGACGGGAATGCCGTCGAGGATCGCCACTTCGCCGCTGCCGCCGATCGCCTTCGCCAGGTATTCGCACGACATCACGCCGGCATCGTAGTTTTTCGAGCCGACGAACGAGTCGACAGGACCGTTGGCGTTCGCATCGACTGCAACGACGACCGCGCCCGCTTTCTTCGCCGCCGTGACGGCCGATTGAATGCCGGTCGAATCGGTGGGATTCACGAGCAGAATGTCGATCTTCTTCTGCAGCATGTCTTCGACGTCGCTGACCTGCTTGCTGACGTCATGGTGCGCGTCGGTGACGAGGACCTTCGCGCCAATCGAATTTGCCGCTTCGTTCAGCGCCTTTTGCATCGTGACGAAATACGGGTTGTTCATTTCCTGGAAGGTCATGCCGATCGTGAGCGGTGCCGCCGCGTGTGCGGCACTGGAAAGCGCGCCCGCAAAGGCAAGTGTGCCGATAAACGCGCCCCGGCGCAGCGACGAAACGGGCATGCGGTTCATAGTTGTGTCTCCTAATTAGTTTGCACTTCTTCAGGGTGAATGAAGCCCTCGCGCGAGCGATGGGCGAATCTCGACAAGACGGCTGCTGTACGGCGAAAAGAGCGCGAGCGTGCGCGCGCTACGCGTTACGTGGGCGACGATCGCATTCGTCGTTCGACGGACGACGCGTAGCCGGCGGCTGTGCGTCCCGGCGATACATGCTCCGGGCTGCCTTCCGACGGCGCGTTCAGGTTGACTTCCCGGCTGCGCGCATTGATCCGCTGCAGCGCGCGGAACTCGGACGGCGTCATTCCCTTTGCCGCCCGGAACTGCCGATTGAAGTTGGACACGTTATTGAAGCCGGCCTGAAAGCAGATCTGCGTGATGTTGATCTCATCGGCAAGCAGCATGTGGCACGCCGCTTCGATACGCAGGCGGTTCACGTACTGAACGAACGTCGCGCCCGTATGACGATGAAACGCGCGCGAGAATGCGCTGACGCTTTGTCCGGCGAGCCCGGCGAGATCCGACTCGCGCAGATCCGACGCCAGATTCTTGCCGATATGCGCAAGTACATGACCGAACCGTTTGGACGAGGCGACATTCTGTTCATAAGCGATGCTCGCGAGGAGCGTCTGTTCCTTCGCATCGCAAAGGCATTCGAGAATACGAAGGAACAGCGAAATGCGCCGGATGCCGCGCGCCGTCAACAGTTCTTCGAACAGCGGCGCGACGACCGCGCTCGTCTGCGAGTCGAACAGGATGCCGCGACGTGCGTTATCGAGCAACGGTTGAGCATCGCGGCACTCGGGAAACGCTTCCATGCAGCGCTTGACGAAGTCCGTGCCGAACTGGATCACGAGATTGCGCCGCTCCACGTGTTCGCCGTCCGGCACTTCGCTGACCCAGTTATGCGGAAGATTCTCTCCCATCAGAACGAGATTGCCCGGGCCGAACGAGCCGACATGATCGCCGACGAAGAACTTGCCGTGCGTGGCGACGATCAACTGCAACTTGAATTCCGGATGGAAGTGCCAGCGCACCGTCTTGTACGGATAGCCGTGCGACCAGGCCTTGAAGGACTCGCCGTGCCGGACGTCGACCACCTCTAGATCGGGGTGCCTCATGAAGCCGTCTCCAGTTCCTTTTATTGCCGGCTGCTTTTGCTTTCGGGGCGCCGGCTATTGACGCCAATTTAAATCGGTCAGTGTCGCGCTTCTACCAACTTTTCGCCTCTTTTTATGTACTTTTTTGCAGGCACGGCCGGTCATCGCCTCTCGGCGGCAAATTGTGCAACGCAAAAATGTCCAACTCCAGTATTTTCTTGATCGGCGGCGAGCGCCGTCGAGCCTTTAACCCGCTTCGAGTTCGAAGATGCTGTCGATCTCGACGGGAATGCCCATCGGCAACGTATGAACGCCGATGGCGCTTCGAGCGGGCAGCGACTTCGCCCCGAAAAGGTCTCGCAAGATGTCGCTCGCGCCATTCGCGACCATCGGGTGCTGCGTGAAAGACTCCGAGGCACGCACGTAGACGGTCAGCCGCGCACATCGGCTGATGCGATCCAGCCCGCACTTTTCGTGCAGACAGGCGAAGATCATCAGCATCGTCAATCTTGCGCAGTGTTGCGCGCGTTCCAACGTCATATCCGCGCCGACGATACCCGTCACAGGCACGCCGTCTTCAAATGGGCCGAGGCCCGAAACATGCACCTGATTGCCAACGATCGACACGGTTTGATAGGAACCGAGCGGCGAGATGGGTTTCGGAAGAACCAGTCCAAGTTTCGTGAGACGCGCAGTTGTCTTGTCGAGCATGAAAACCCCCAAAGCGAAGGCATTGCGATTTCCAGCAAAAGCGTTGCGTCGTTTCGGCGACCTTTCACGCCCGAAACGCAGCCGCTATTGCAGCACAAGTCGAAGAAGGGCACGCGCGGCATGATGTTTGCGCTTCGAGGAAAAGCACTCAGGAGAAAACGCCATGACGAACCGACCCGCCGATGACGCCGCCAACCTTAGCGACGACGACAATCCGAAATCCCATCCGACATCGAACGCGGAGAAAGATCCGGACGACTGGACCACGGGCGACGAGCCCATGACCGGCGCGCAGGCGTCCTACCTCAAGACCTTGTGCGAGGAAGCCAAGGAGCCTTTCGACGGATCGCTGACCAAGGCCGATGCGTCGCGCAGAATCGATGAACTTCAGGCAAAGACCGGGCGCGGCAGGAACGGTTGATATTGCTATTGAATCGACGTTCACCGAGCCATCGTGAAGAACGCAGCCTGATAGACCTTTGGTGTCACGCCGGTCTGTTGCTTGAAGACGCGCGTAAAGTGCGACTGGTCCGCGAAGCCGGTGCGTGCGCCGACTTCAGAAAGGGACTTGCCTTGACGGAGCATCGGCATTGCATTGCGCACGCGCGTCTGCTGCTGGAACGCATGAGGACTCAATCCGGTCTCGCGGACAAAGGCGCGCAGCAGCACAAAGGGCGTGACGTCGAACTCGGATGCGAGCGTCGACAAGGTCAACCGCGCATGCAAGTCCTCGCGCAGACGCGCCTTCACCGTCCGCACGAGTGCAGGCTCCCTGCGCACGACGGGCAAGCGCGCCGAACGGCTCGCGTGCAGCCCATGCAAGCCGATGACCACGCAAGCCAGCGCCTCACTGCGCTTGAAAGGATCGTCGTCGACTTCGGAGCACCAGTTGATGCCGTAGAGATTGCGTGACAATTGGGCGTCGACGATAAACGGGCTATCGAGATCGAATCGATCGCGCCGAGCAATGCCGAGCCCGTCACAGTAGGCGGCGAGCGCCTCGGGCTGCACGTGTTCGACGCGCATTTTCCACTGGCCGTTTGCTGCCGCGCTGCCGGAATGAACGACGTCGGCATCGATGACGATGACATCGCCGGGGCGGCATATGCGTCGCTGGTCGCGTACATCGACCGCCAGGGCGCCGCCGGTGATTACCGCGAGGCAATGCGTATCGTGTGCGTGCGGAGGATACCGGTGACCGATGAACTGGCCCTTGAGCATGACGGCGTCCATGACGTCTGGCGCGCGCCAGACCTTGACCGAACGCGTCGGCGCTTTAGCTTTCATGATCGGACGAATCGCGAAGTGGCCGGAACACGTCATCATAGTCCTCGAGGCGCGGCATCGGAATACGCGGTTGTTCGTCCAGTCGATCGATGAAGCCGCGCCAGCGCGCCATCGTATCCGCGCGCTGCTCGTCTGTGCAGTAGGGAATGTGCCACGCGAAGAACGGTTCGAGCACCTCGAAGCCCACGTAGCCCAACGTGCCTTGCAGCAAATGGCGCAACATGCCGCGCGCCAGTTCGCCGTGGATGCCCCGCTCACCGAACATATGTTCCCGGCCGCCCAAAGTCACGCCGACGACCGCGCGCTTGCCGGCCATGCCGCCACGGCCATAGATGCGTTTTCCGCCGTACAGCGCGCCCGACAGGAAGCAGCGGTCGATCCATCCCTTGATGAGCGCGGGCACCGAAAACCAGTAGAGCGGAAACACGAGCATCAGCGTATCGCACGCGAGAAGTGCGTCGACCTCGCGCCGCACGTCGGGCGCAAGCGCGTCGTGCAAAAGCGCGTGGCGTTGCTCCAGTGAATAGACGAGATAGTCGACGTTGGCGCGTCGCACGAACTCGCTGGCGCGAACTACCGGATCGAAGTCGAGTGCATACAGGTCCGAGAAGCTCACGTCGTCGCCGCGCAACTCCATCAGGCGTCGGGCCTCGTGGGCCATTGCCGTGCAGAAGGAGCGCGGTTCCGGGTGCGCATGGACGACGTGAACTTTAGCCATGAGCGGTCGATGTCGATGCAAGCGCCGGAATGAAGGTGTCGAGATGAGCGAACTCGTTCTCGATTGCCGCTTGCGCCGATGAACTCGCGCCTTCCAGCAACAGACGTCGCGTGACTTGCAACGCGCCGGGCGGTTTGGCGGCGAGGCACTTGGCGTATTCGTTGGCCGCGTCGCGCACGTTCGCATCCGATACGACGCGCGAAACGAACCCATGCCGCAAGGCTTCGTTCGCAGTCATCGTGCGGCCGCTCAAGAGCCAGTCGCGCGCCGTCAGATCGCCCACGCGGCGGGCCAGCAATGCCGTTGCGCCCGCTTCGGGGACGATGCCGAGATCGGCAAAGGGAAAGCGGAAAGTCGCGCTTTTTCCGGCGACAACCCAGTCGGCGTGCAGCAGCATGGTCGCGCCGAATCCCACGGCTGCGCCATTGACAGCGGCTACCAGCGGCTTCGATTGTTCCGAGAACGCTTGTATGCAGCGTCTGACCACGCCGTCGGCGGGCTGCGGCCACAGCGTTCGGAACGCGGCGGTGTCGTGGCCTGAGCAGAAGCTATCGGTGGTTCCGTGCAGCAGGACGCAATGCGCTTGTGCGTCGGACTGCCCGTGAAGCAACGCATCGGCCAATGCTGCGAACATCGCGGCATCGAGCGCGTTGCGCTTCTCGGGGCGATCGATTCCGATGGTCCGGATATGGCCATCGAGTCTGGATGTGATTCTTGCATCGATGACACAGCGCTCTGTGCGAGCGTCGGTTCGCAATGACACTGCCTCTCTCCAAAGAAACTGGCCGTGGAGAGAATGCTATGGCTTTCCTTTCCAAAAGTATTGGACGATTTTGCAGCGGCAGACTTCAAGATCTGAACGACGCCTGCATCGTTTCTCCGAGGTGCGAAACTGCGCGGCTGAGATTCCCGAGATGAGGCGAATGCAACAGCCATACGTCGAGCTGAGGCGCAAAGCGTGTGACTTTCACGATTTCGAGCCGCCGGTTCCAGACGCTATGCGTTAGCACGCTGCGCGGAACCAGACCTAGCCCGAGGCCGGAGGCGATGAGCTGCAGTTGCATCTCGCTGCCGTGCGTGTCCGCCTTGACGTGCAATGCATAACCGGCTGCTTCGATCGCGTGTTGCAGCGCCGCCCGATAGCCGCATCCTTCCGGGTTCAGAATCCAGCCGGCGTCCGCGATGGCTGGAAGCGTCGCGCGACTGGAAACCACCGGACGCTTTCTGCTTTGAACGACGACGAGATCGAGCGTCGAAACGTGCCGGCGCGCGTAGATATCGGCGGGCTGTCTGCCCTTCGGACTCAGTATGGCGGCGACATCCAGTTCGCCCGCATCGAGCAGACGAAGGAGTACCGGAGTCCAGTCGGACTTCAACGCCACGTCCAGCGCGGGGAATGAATCGTTGAGCGCGGTCAGGGCGTCGAACAAGACGATATCGGCGATACCTTGCGGCAAACCAAAGCGCAGTTTTCCCGAAGGATCGCCGTCCTCGCGGGTGACATCCATCAGCCGGTCGAAGGCAGCGAGCTACGGCACGGCGTGTTCGTGGATGCGATGCGCGAGCGCCGTCGCACGCGGTGGCTTGGAATGGCGGTCGAGCAGCGGTGCGCCGAGCACATCTTCCAGCCGATGAATACGCTTCGATACCGCCGATTGCGTCACGCATAACTTCTGCGCGGCGCGGGTCAACGATGCTTCTTCGACCACCGCCACGAAGGATTTGAGTTCATCGATCATTATTCCGGTCCGGCATTCAAGTCAATCTGAATATTCGCTTTTGGAAAGCATCATTTGAGTCTAGCCTAGTGGACGTTATTTCGCACTCTCGCCTTGAGTCCCCTATGCCAATCGTACGAATCGATCTTTCGAAAGCTGCGTCGCCCGCTGTCGCCCACGCCGTCAGCGACACCGTCTACGAGGCGATGACTTCGATCGCCGGCGTCCCCGCCAACGACAAGTTCCAGATCATCACCCGTCACGATGCCGATGAACTCGTCTACCCCGCCGATGGCTATCTCGGCATCTCATACTCGCCATCGATCGTGTTCATACAGATCACATGGAACACGGGGCGTTCGATCGATGTCAAGAAGGCGTTCTATGCCGCCGTCGCCCGCGGCATCGCCGAAAAGGCAGGTTTGCGAAAAGAGGATGTCTGGATCAGCCTGGTCGAGGTCGCGCGCGAAAACTGGTCGTTCGGCAATGGCGAAATGCAGTACGCGCCCGCCGACTAGCCTGCAATAGCAATCCATCGCAGCGTCTGGAGGAAGACATGAGATCACTCGAGCCGTTGACCTTTCATTCGCTCGAATTGCAGCCCGTGCGAATCCCGCTGAAACGGCCGATCGTATCGCGCGTCGGCAGCTATGCGGACTGGCCGGTCGTAGCCATTACGCTCAGAACGAGCGAAGGCGTAAGCGGATGCAGCTATCTCGAACCGTACCTCGCGCATTCGATGAAGTACATCGTATCGATCATGAGCGATCTCGCCGTCGCGAAACAGGGCAAGCGCATCACGCCCTTGTCCGACTTTCAGGCCGATCGCAAGTCGTTGAGTCTGATCGGATACGAAGGGCTCGCGATGATCGCCGTCGCGGGCCTGGACATGGCGGCATGGGACGCGCTGGCGAAAGCCGCGAATCTGCCGCTGGCGAGATTGCTCGGCGGCGATATCGGCGCGGTGCCCGCTTATAACAGCAACGGGCTGTGGCTCACGGATATCGCAAACCTCGCCGACGAAGCCCTCGCGCTGGTCGCGGAAGGCGGCTTCGACGCCATCAAGCTGCGGCTCGGGCGCGATCGATTGCAGCAAGATATCGACGCGATCGAAGCGGTCCGCGATGCCGTGGGCAGCGATATCAAGATCATGGTCGATTTCAATCAGGGCTTGAGATTCGGCGATGCGGTGCGTCGTTGCCACGAACTGGACGACTTCGGGCTTTACTGGTTCGAAGAGCCCATTGCCTATGACAACATCGACGGCTATGCGGATCTAGCGGCAGGTCTCAAGACGCCGCTCTGCCTCGGTGAAAACTTCTACGGACCGCGCGCGCTGTCGCGGGCCGTCATGGCCAAGGCAGGAACGTTCATGATGCCGGACATGATGCGTATCGGAGGCGTGTCGGGCTGGCTTCGGTCGGTGCCGATCGCGGGCGCGCTGGGCATCGACGTGTCCAGTCATCTGTATCCCGAGGCTTCGGCGCATCTTCTGCGCATCACGGAAACGGGACATTGGCTCGAATGGCAGGACTGGGTGAATCCGATTTTGCAGGCGCCATTCGAACTCGAGGATGGATCGATTCACATTCCCGATCGGCCGGGCACGGGCGTCGAATTCGATCGGGATGCGCTGGCACGGTTCGCTTTCGAATGAACAGCCGGTGTCACACCCCGTGATAGCGTATATGCACTCCGGCTTACTCGACGGTCCCGACTTCCGACCCGCCACGTCCCAGAACGGCCTGCCCTTTCTGATGTCGATGCATGTTAGCGCATGTGTTCCACATGTGCATTCGGCTGACGGGCATTGCGCACGAAGCCTGCGTCACCCCGCGCCGCCATCGCTCCCGCTCTTCAGATAACTCGCGCGAGCCGCAAGAATATGCGCCTGCATCACGCTGCGCGCCCATTCGCCATCGCCGGCCTTGAAGCTGTCGATGATCTCGCGATGATGCCCGAGACTGCGCGCAAGTTGCTTGTCGTCGTATTTATGGAACGTGCGCAGCACGACCGGAAGCTCGATGATGCCCGCCAGCACGTTCGCGAGCCGCTTCGTCCCGGCCGCCTCCAGAATGCGTTTGTGGAACTCGCTGTTCAAGGACGAAATGCGCTCGATGAAGCCCTCCTCCCGCTCGCGCGCTTCGCGTTCCATGCTGTCGGCGAGCCCTTCGAGCAGCGCGACTTCGTCATCGGCAATGCGCGTGGCCGCGATCGAGCACACCATGCCTTCGAGCGTCGCGCGCAACTGGAAGATTTCGACGGCATCGTCGATATCGAACGACGCCACCGACGCGCGCTGGCTCGACGTGAACTGCACGAGCCCGTCGTTCGAAAGACGCCGCAGCGCCTCGCGCACCGGCGTTCGCGACACGCCGAGCTGCGCCGCGAGATCCGTCTCGGTCAGTTGCGCGCCGATATGCAGCTCGCGCGAGAGAATGGCTTCGCGAATCGCTTCGTAAGCCTTGTCGACGGCCCTTTTCATGGTGCTGGATAGTAATGATGGTTGCGTTGCCGAAGCGCTATTCTAGTCCGCGCTAGTCGTTCGACGCCGCGCCGATCGCTTTCAGCGCCGCGCGCGCGCATTCCATGTCCTGCGCATAGTGGCCGCCGCTCAGTCCGATCGCGCCGATCACCGCGCCTTCTTCGACGATCGGAAATCCGCCGCCGAACACTACGAGCCGCGGCGTATGGACGAAGCCGTGCAGAAGAGGCGCATCGTCCTTGATGAAGTCGTGCCAGCGATGCGTCGGCAGGCCGGTCGCGGCGGACGTGTACGCCTTGTCCTGCGCGATGCCGAGCGAAATCTGCGAGGCGCCGTCCATGCGCATGAACGCCTTCAGCAGGCCGGCGTTGTCGCACACCGCGATCGACATCGGCAAGCCTTGTAAGCGTGCATGCTCCGCGGCGGCGGCGATGGCGGATTGGGCGGTGACGGCGTCGATGCTGCGTACGGAAATCGAGGTCATGCGTGATTCTCCTTGTTATCGATGAACGTTCAGACGGCGTTGCCGGCGTCGTGGCCGTCGGCCGTGGCGGCGAGAATGCCGCGTCCGGTGCGGCAATCGCCGACGAGCCGTGTCGGAATGCCATGCTCCTGCAGCGCGCCGAGCAGCGAGATGTCGGGCACGCGCGGCGTCGCATACGCGAGAAACGCGACATCGTCGATGAAGCCCGCGTCGCCGCTATACACATTGCGATATTCGAGCCGCCCTTCGCTCTCGAACGATTCTCCGATGACCGGTTCGCAGAGCGTCAGCACTTGCACGCGGGCGAGCGCGAGGCGTCGCAAGAAGCCCTGCCGCGTGACGAGCGCGACTTCCTGGGCAATCGATTCGCGCGGCGTGATGATCGCGACGCGCTCGAAGATCGTCGCGAGCAGTTCGGCGGCGGCGTAGGTGCCTTCGCCCTGATCCATGTCGAAGATGACCGCGCTCCCCGGCTGTCGCGACGGATGACGCAATAGCTCGGCCATCGCCGTGTTGATGTCGGGAATCAGCCCGCTTTCCGCGTAGTCCGCAGGCACCCACGACGGCACGCTATGCGTCGCGCCCGTCGCGAGAATGACTTCATCGGGCCGGTACTCGCTGATTTCGTCGATGCCCGCGCGACGCCCGAGCTCGAAGCGCGCGCCCGCCCGCTGCGCCGCGACGAACTGATAGTCGTAGACGCTCGTGATGGTCTCGCCGCCGGGCAGATGCGAACGCAGATGCGCCTTGCCGCCCGGCTCGCGGCTCGCGCCGAACACGATCACGTCGTGGCCGCGCGCCGCCGCTACCCACGCCGCCTCCAGACCGGCGACGCCCGCGCCGACCACCGCGACGCGCTTTTTTTCGGGCGCGGGCGGCGGCCGGAAATCGACTTCATCGGCTTCGGCCACGCGCGGATTGTTGATGCACGCGATCGGCCGGTTATACGTGATGATCGTGTCCCAGCACGTATTGCACGACACGCAATAGCGGATGTCGTGCGCACGCCCGGCGAGCGCCTTGTCGAGCCACGCCGGATCGGCGACGAGCGTGCGCCCGAGACCGATCAGTTCGGCGTCGCCGTTCGTCAGGATCGCTTCGGCTTCGGCGGGATCGGTGATGCGGCCGAGCGCCATCACCGGCACGCCGTGGGCGGATTCCCGCAGACGCCGGATCAGGCCGGTGTACGGCACGCGCTCGCCAAAGCGGTCGGGCACGTGCATTTCCAGCGAGCGCGCATGCGAGCCTTGCGCGAAGCACACGTAATCGACATCGCCCGAACTCGTCAGCATCGACGTGACGAGCGCCGCTTCGTCCGGGCCGATGCCGCCGGGCACGCCATCGTCGCCGGGCAGCTTTAGGCCGATCGCGAAGTGGCGCGGGCAGCACGCGCGGATCGCCTGGATCAGCTCGCGCAAGAAACGCGTGCGGCCTTCGCGGTCGCCGCCGAATTCATCGGTGCGCACGTTCGATTGCGGCGACAGGAACTGATGGAACAGATGCCCGTGTCCCGCCGAAAATTCGACGCCCGCGAAACCGCAGCGATGGAGCCGCGCCGACGAAGCCGCGAAATCGTCGATCAGTTCGCGGATTTCGCCCGCCGACAGTTCGCGCGGCATCGACCAGCTCAGATCGTCGGCGAGGCGCGACGGCCCGATCGCGTTGAAGCTGCGGCCCGATTCGTGGCGCGCGCGTCCCGGGTCCTGAATCTGCCCGAAGAGACGTGAATCGTAACGTTCGACAGCTTCGGCCCAGCGCGTGAGGCCGTCGAGATTGTCGTCGTTCCAGACGCGCACGCGGTCCCAGACGCGCTGATGCCGCGCCATCGAAAGCGGCTCGGTCACGACCGCGCCCGCGCCGCCTTGCGCGCGATTCGCGAAGTAGCGGATCAGGCGATCGGTGACGTGCGAGTCGTCGGACATGAAGGTGCTCATCGACGCATGCACGACGCGGTTGCGTAGCCGCGTGCCGCCCGGCAGCACGAACGGCTCGGCGAGCGGTGAGGACATGTTTGGACTTGTCATGGGCGGCTCACGAGGAAAGTGCGTTGATCTGCGCGGCCTGCGCGCGGCGCTTCGTGCGCTGATTCGCGAGCCATGCCGCGACGCGTCCCTGATGCCGCCGGCCGAGCAGTGCTTCGACGGTATCGAGCACGTCGAGCAGACGGTCGAGATCGATGCCCGTCGCAAAGCCCGCATGTTCGAAGAGGAACGCGAGGTCTTCGGTTGCGACATTGCCCGATGCGCCCGGCGCGAACGGGCATCCGCCGAGCCCGCCTATCGACGCATCGAACTGGCGCACGCCGCAAAGCGCCGCCTGCCACGCGAGCGCGCTGCCGAGACCGCGCGTGTCGTGGAAATGCGCCGCGATGCGCGCCTGACCGTGCGCGCGCATGAGCGGTTCGAAGAGCGCGGGCACGTCTTGCGGATGCCCCGCGCCGATGGTGTCCGCGACCGCGATGCGATCGGCGCCCGCATCGATCATCCGCGCGGCGAGCGCCTGCACGCGCGCGGGCGGACTCGGGCCGTCGAACGGACAGCCCATCGCCGCCGCCAGATAGACGCGCACGCGCACGCCGTCGTCGGCTGCACGCCGCGTGACGGTTTCGCAGATGCCGCTCGCCTGATCGAGCGTCATGTTGATGTTCTTCACATTCAGCGTTTCCGACACGGCGAGCACCAGCGCCACGGACTTCACGCCCGCCGCATGGGCGCGCTCGTAACCTTTCATGTTCGGCACGAGCGCCATGCAGTCATCGAGCCGCGACGCGAGGCCGCGCTGCATGGCCGCATCGACGAGTTGCGCGGCATCGGCGAGTTGCGGCACGGCGTCGGGACGCACGAAGCTCGTCAGTTCGACATGACGCACGCCCGCTTCGATGAGTTGTTCGAGCAGCGCGAGCTTGCCCTCGACCGGCACGGCGACGGGCTGATTCTGCAGGCCGTCGCGCAGGCCGACTTCGGTGATGCGAATCTTCTCCGGCATGGATGCCTCATCTCACTGAATGACGCCTTCGCGGGCGAGCGCGGCGAGATCGGCCTCGCTCAGCTTGAGGAATTGCGACAGCACTTCGGCAGTGTGCTCGCCAATCGTCGGCGGCGGCGTGTACGTGTCTTCGTGCGTCTCCGACAGCTTCACCGGATTGCCGGGCATCTCGACCATGCGGCCATCGGGCGCGCGCACGGGCACGAACATCTTGCGGCTGCGGATCTGCTCGTCGCTCAGAACGTGTTCGAAGTCGTTGACCGGCGCGCACGGAATGCGCCGCGCGGAAAGCTGCTCGAGCCAGTATTCGCATGTATTCGTCTCGAACTTCTGCTGCACCAGCGCGTTGATGCGTTCGCGCGCGGCATAGCGGCCCGGCTGGCTCTTGTAGGCCGGATCGTGCAGTTCGTCGATGTCGAGCAGTTCGATCAGCGATTCCCAGAACTTGTCCGTCAATACCGCGATGATTACGTGGCGCGTCGACGTGCGGAACGCGTCGTAAGGCACGTGCACGAAATGGCGGTTGCCGAGCGGCTCGGGATTCTTGCCCGACATCGCGTGCATGGTCGCCATGTAGTTGAGCATCGAGACCTGGCAGTCGAGCATCGAAATGTCGACGTGCTGGCCGCGCCCGGTTTCGTGACGCGCCATCAGCGCCGCGAGCACGCCGATCGCGCCGAAGAGTCCGCCGCCGAGATCGCCGATGGGAATGCCCGCGCGGATCGGCCGTCCGCCTTCCTCGCCCGTGATCGACATGCCGCCGCCCATGCCCTGTGCGACGAGATCGAACGCCGGACGATGCTGCGCCGGGCCGCTCTCGCCGAAGCCCGTCACCGAGCACGTCACGATGCGCGGATTGATCTTCGCGAGTTCTTCGTGGCCGAGACCGAGGCGCGTCATCACGCCGCTGCTGAAGTTGTCGAAGACGACATCGACCTGACGCACGAGTTCGAGCAGCAGCGCGCGGCCGCGATCCGTCTTCAGATCGATGCACACGCTGCGCTTGTTGCGGTTGAGCGTGAGAAAGTACGCGCCCATGCCGTCAATGGAATGATCGGGATCGTTCGCGAGCAGCCGCCGCGTGCCTTCGCCCGCGCCCGGCGGCTCGATCTTGATCGTCTGCGCGCCGAGATCGGCGAGCAGCATGGTTCCGTATGGCCCCGACAGCATGTGCGTGAAGTCGAGCATGACGATATTCGAGAGTGCTTTCATGCGTTGTGTCCCGTGCTTGTCGTTGATATCAGAACTGCGACATGAGCTTCGACCAGCCCCGCACGCGGTCGTCGATGCCGTTGTGACGCAACGCGTGCCAGTAGTTCGCGATGTTCACCGCGATCACCGGCTTGCCGAGCCAGCGTTCGGCTTCATCGGCGAGCGATGCCATCGGCAGATTCGCGCCGAACTGGACAATGGCTTCGGCGTCGGGCGTATCGGTGTCGCGCAGGGCATCGATCAGATACCGCGCATCGACCTTCGTATAGCCTGTGAACTGCTTGCCTTGCAGATGATTGAACTTGACGACATCGAACCCGGCCTCGCCGAAGAACGCTTCGAGATGCTTTTGAATCACCGGGTAATACGGCTCGACGATCGCGATGCGCCGCTTCACGCCGTGCGCGGCGAGCGCCTCGAGCACCGCGTCCGATGCGAGCGTCACGCCGATGTTGCGGTCACTGGCGTTCGCCCGCTGCGCGATGCGCGCCTTCAGCGCGTCCGACTTCGCCCTGCTGCCGCCCCAGATCGCCAGCGCGGAAATGCCGAGAATCAGATGATCGGGGCCGCATGTCATCACCTGATCGACGGCGTTATCGAGCGCCCCGAACAGCGCGTCGATGCCGCGCTCGAAATCTTCGTCGGAGCGCACGGCGAGATCCGGAACGTGCATCCGCGCGATGTGGTTGGTGACGCCGTCCGGGCGCATGTCGTCGCATTCGGGCTGCACGCAGGTATTCACCGAGGGCGTTGGAATACCGAACATGCAGCGCGAGCCGAGATAGTCTCTCATCGCGTCTTGCCCTCCGCGTTGAGCGCCATGTCGGCCGGGAAAGCGGCGCCGTCCGCGGCCTCCGGCGTGAGCGCCTCGAGCGGCTTGCGCTTGGTCTCGATACCGGCGATGAGGAAGATCAGCGCCTGCACGATCAGCACGCCCGCGAGCGACGTAATCACCGCCGTCACGCCGCCCCACGTGAACAGCGACACCACGATGAACTGCACGAACGCCGTCACGAGCCGGCCCATCGTCTGACAGAAACCGGTGCCGCGCAGCCGGTACTCGGTCGCGAAGAGTTCGGTCTGGAGCGTGTAGCCGATCGTGAGCCACACGAAGATCGACGTCACCAGCAGCAAGCCGACGACGAGCAGAAGCGGCGTGTTGTGAACGGTGAGCGGATAAACGAAGGCGCATAGCGCGGTGAACGCGGAAGCGCCGACCATCAGCGGCCGCCGCCCGATGCGATCCGACAGCAGGAAGCCGATCAGCGCGCCGAGCGGGCCGCCCAGGCTCATCACCGTGGTATAGCCGAGCGACGAAGCCACGCTTACGCCTTCCTTGACGAAGAAGCTGGGCAGCCAGCCGACGAGCCCGTACACCGACAGGCCCTGCACCACGCTGAACGTCGCGCCGAGAAAAGTGCGGCGGATCACGGCAGGCGTGAACAGCACGAAGATCGACTGACGCTTTTGCGCGGGCGCGGCGGCCGCGATTGGCGCAAGCGGCGGCAGCGGTTTGCCCGTTGCGCGCTCGCCCTGCTCTTCGATGTCGCGCAGGATCGCTTCGGCTTCGTCGAAACGGCCTTGCTCTTCGAGCCAGCGCGGCGACTCCGGCATCTTCTTGCGCAGCATCCAGATAACCGCCGCGCCAACGCCGACGATGAGGAACATTGGACGCCAGCCGAGCGCCGGGATGATGATCCACGCGAGCAGCGACGATGCGAACAGCGATGCATTCGCGATCAGCGCGAGCAGCGCGATCCACCGGCCGCGCTTGGCCGCCGGGACGAACTCGCTGAGCGTCGCATAACCGATTGCGAGTTCCGCGCCGAGCCCGATGCCCATGACCAGGCGGAAAAAGATGAGCCATTCCATCGACGGAGCGAACGCGCCCGCGAACGACGCCAGCCCGAAGATCGCCAGATTCACCTGATACGAGAAGCGCCGGCCGTAGCGGTCGCCGAGCACGCCCGACATGAATGCGCCGACGACCATGCCCGCGAAGGTCGCCGTGACGAAGAACGCGTTCATGGCGAGCGTCGACCAGCCGCTTTTCAGAAGCGAGCCGAGCACGCCGCCCGCGAGATAGACATCGAATCCATCGAGAAACAGGCCGCCGCCCACAAGCCATAGCATCTTGGTGTGGAAGCCGCTGAGCGGCATTCGGTCGAGTCTCGGTCCCGCCATGACACTTTGCGTCGTCATTTCGCTGTCTCCGCCATGTATGTTTTCGCCGCCCGGGCCGCATCGATGGATCGAGTCTCGGGTGCTGAAAATGTACACAATTTCTGTGTAGCGTGCGCGCTTTTCCGCCTTTACTCGGGAATGCACCTAGTATTTGTACACATTTCGATTGACGCAATGACTTCGAGTCAAATCGTGGATCGCAAATGAAAACGGCGGGCACGAAGGCCCGCCGCTCTCTTGCCAGCACGACTACCGCCTCACTGATCGTCCCAGCGGGCGACGGTCTGCTCCTGCACGCCCAAGCCTTCGACGGACAGCTTCATCACGTCGCCCGGGTTCAGATAGCGCTCCGGCTTCATGCCGAGGCCGACGCCCGGCGGCGTACCCGTCGTGATGACATCGCCTGCTTCGAGCACGACGAACTGGCTGATGTACGAGACGAGCTTTCTGATCGGAAAGATCATGTCGGAGGTCGAAGAATTCTGGATGCGCTCGCCGTTCAGTTCGAGCCACAGCGGCAGGTTCTGCACGTCGCCGAGTTCGTCGGGCGTGACGAGCCACGGACCGAGCGGCCCGAACGTCGGCGCCATCTTGCCCTTCACCCACTGACCGCCGCGTTCGAGCTGGAACGCACGCTCGGAAACGTCGTTGCACACGCAATAGCCCGCGACATGGTCGAGCGCGTTGTCCTCGCTTACGTAGTGCGCGCGCTTGCCGATGACGAGCGCGATCTCGACTTCCCAATCCGCCTTGGTCGAAGTGCGCGGCAACAGCACGCGATCGTTGGGACCGCTGATGCACGACGGCGCCTTGTTGAAGAGAATCGGCTCTTCGGGAATCGGCGCGTTCGTTTCGATTGCATGTTGAACGTAGTTCAGTCCCACGGCGATGAAGTTGCCCGGCCGCGCGATGCACGCGCCGATGCGCGGATCGCCTTCGACCAACGGCAGCGTCGCGATGTCGAGACTTTGAAGGCGTTGCAGCCCGCCTTGCGCGAAGAACGCGGGATCGAAGTCGTCGGTGATCGCGAAGGCATCGCGGATGCGGCCTTCATCGTCGAGAACGCCGGGCTTTTCCTGACCGGGATTACCGTAACGCAGAAGTTTCATGTCGTTAGCTCCTTTGAGTGAGCGGATTCAGGCAGCGTGGAAGAATTCGAGAATCGCGTCGATCTGGCCGCTGTGCATGTCGATGCCGGTCACGACAGGACAGCCGCATTCGATGGCCTTCGCGATGAGCGCCGTAGGCTCGCCGGGCGGACGCAACACGACATCGCCGACGATCTGTTCGGGGCGAAACGCATCGAACGGCGCGGGCATGCCGTCGCCCGCCTTCATCCCGACGATCGACGCGTTCACGACGATGTCCGCGCGCGGCGCATCGGCATCGCCGGCGACGATCTCGCAGCCCTCGCACGACGCCGACAGTTGCGCGGCCAGCGCGCCCGCCTTCGCGCGATCGATATCGCAGAGCGTGATATGCGCGACGCCTGCATCCGCGAGCGATACCGCGATGGCCGCGCCCGCGCCGCCGCATCCGAGCACGAGCGCGCGCTTCGCCTTCAGGTCGTGGCCCTTCGCGAGCAGGCCGCGCACGAAGCCTTCGCCGTCGAACATGTCGGCGTGCCAGCGACCTTCGTCATCGCGACGTAATGCGTTCACCGCACCGATGCGCGCGCCGCGCGAATGCACTTCGTCGGCGATGGCGAGCGCATGCGTCTTGAATGGCGACGTGACGAGCAGGCCGTCGAGATTCTTCAAACGCAAGAGTGTGGGCAGCACCGCATCGATCTCGCCTGCATCGATGTGCATCGGCACGAGCACGGCGTCGATGCCCGCTTCGGCGAACTTGCGCGTATAGACTTCGGGCGAGCGCACCTGCGCGATTGGATCGCCGATAATCCCGTACAGCCGCGTGCGCCCCGTGATCGATGCGGCACTCATGCGCGGCTCCGATGCCACTCTGCTATGCGCGCAGAACGATGCCGCCGCTCGCGCGCCACCGTTTCCTGCTTGATGCCCATGAGACCCGGCGCGAAGATGCGCGCGTCCATCTCGTGCACATCGGTCGCGATGGTGGGCCGGAAATCCATGTGCACAAAAATATCGCGTTCGATATCGATGCCCGGCGCGACTTCGACCAACTCGAGCCCTTCATCGCCGACACGAAACACCGCGCGCTCCGTGACGAACAACACGGAGTTGCCCCGCGCGTGCGCGAGCGGCGCGCTATAACAGATCTGTTCGAGCGAACGCACGAACTTGCGATGTTTGCCTTCCTGCACGATGCGCGTCTTGCCGTTCTCCCATTGCACGTCGAGCCCGCCTGCGGTCAACGTGCCGCTGAAGATCACGCGCCTCGCGTTCTGGCTGATGTTGATAAAACCGCCCACGCCGATGATCTTGTCGCCGAAGCGGCTGATGTTCACGTTGCCGTGCGCATCGACTTCGGCGAACGAAAGGAACGCGAGATCGAGGCCGCCGCCATCGTAGAAATCGAATTGCGACGGCTGCTCGATCATCGCGGCGAAGTTCTGCGCGCCGCCCGAGTCGCGGCCCGTGATCGGCGCGCCGCCGATCAGGCCTTGTTCGTTCGTGAGGATCACCGAGTCGAGCAGGTCTTCTTCGGCGGCGACCGTCGAGAGTCCTGTCGAGATGCCCGCGCCGAGATTGCATACGGCATGCGGATACAGTTCCATCGCCGCGCGCCGCACGATCACCTTGCGCGGCCCGAACGGCAACGGACGAATCTCCGAAAGCGGCACGCGCAATTCGCCCGCATAGCTCGGGTCGTAGTCGGTCGCGTAAGTCTGACGCTGCTCGGGTTCGACGACGACGAAATCCACGAGAATGCCGGGAATTTTCACCTGTTTGGGCGGCAGCGTGCCGCGCCGCGCCATGCGTTTCACCTGCACGACGACGATGCCGCCCGCGCGCCGCGTCGCCTGCGCCATCGCGAGCATTTCGCCGAGCACGGCTTCCTGCTCCATCGTGACGTTGCCGTCTTCGTCGGCGGTGGTGCCGCGCAGGAATGCAATGTCGATGGGAAACGGCTTGAAGCGCAGCCATTCCTCGCCGTCGATATGCATCAGTTCGACGAGCATCTCTTCCGTCGACGGACTCTGCCGCGCGCCCTGCTGACGCGGATCGACGAACGTGCCGAGCCCCGTCTTCGTGATGAGGCCGGGACGCCCGCCCGCCATTTCGCGCATCATTTGCGACAGCACGCCTTGCGGCAGCGTGTACGCCTCGATGCTGTCGTTCGCGGCCATCGTGACGAGGCCCGGCGAATCGACAAGCGCACTCGTGATCGCGCGCTTGAGCAGACCTTCGTGCGCGAGATGGCTCGCACCGAGCGCGGCGCGGTCGCCGATGCCGACCACGCTGATCGACGTGATGCCGCGCGGCTCCTGATCCGCGAGAAAGCGCCGCTCGACCGCCGCGAGCAACGCTTCGGGCACGGCATGTCCGCCGCCCGATCCGCTGATCACGATGGAATCGCCCGAACGCACCAGAGCGGCTGCGTCGTCGCTGGAAATTCGTTCCATGAAATGCCTCGTCTTGGTTTGTCTTGTATCGCTTTGCCTGAGTCAACGAACCGCGCCGCGTGCGCGCCTAATCCACTTCGCGCCCGCGCGCGGCCTGCCAGATCGCGTACCACTCTTCGCGCGTCAATTCGATATCGAGCGCATTCACCGCGTCGCGCATGCCGTCGATGCGCTGCGTGCCCGCAATTGCAATCGGACGCGACGGCAGCCTGAAAATCCACGCATACGCGATCGATACCCAACTCGCCACGCCACGTTCGCGCTGTATCGCCTGCAACGTCTCACGCACGCGCGCCGCGACGGGATCCTGTTCGTCGAACAATCTGCCGCCACCGAGCGGCGACCAGATCATCGGCGTGACGCGCGCCGCTTGCAGCGCGGTGAGCGTGCCGTCTTCGAGCGGCGTCGACATAAACGGCGACAGCTCGATCTGATTGGTCGCGAGGGGAAGGCGCGCATGGAGCGCATCGAAATCGCGCGCCTCGAAGTTCGATACGCCGAACGCGCCGACCTTGCCTTCCTGATTCAACCGTTCGACTTCGCGCGCGAGTTCTTCCGCGTCCATCAACGCATCGGGCCGATGCAGCAAGAACAGTTCGATGCGCTCGCTTCGCAACGCGCGCAGCGATCGCTCGACGCTTTCGCGCAGATGCGCCCCGCTGCTGTCGTAATGCTTCACGCGATGCCCGGGGCGCGCTGGCGACACGAGCTTGATTCCCGCTTTCGTTATTAACTGGATGTGCGCGCGCAAGCCCGGGCGCGACGCCAGCGCATCGCCGAACAACGCTTCGGCTTCGTAGCCGCCGTAGATATCGGCGTGATCGAAACTCGTCACGCCCATCGCGACGCATTCTTCGATGAACGCCGCGAGCGCCTCGCGCGACATGTTCCAGCGCATGACGCGCCACATGCCGGCGACCACGCGCGACGATTCGATAGCGGGCGGTTGCATCATCGGTCACGCGACGCGTGCGGGCCGCCGGTCGGGCAGGCCGGTGCCGCTCGGTCGCAACGGCCATAGCCCGGCGAGTTCGACGGCCGTGTTTTGCAGCCTCGGCGCGATCGCTTCGATCTGCGCGGCCGTCATGCGCACGCTCGGACCCGCGACGCTGACAGTGCCGAGTGCGGGGCCCGTGCCATTCACGCGTATCGGCACCGCGAGCGCGGACACGCCAGGCTCCGCTTCACTGACCGCGATCGCGTAACCGCGCTGCTCGGTGTGCGTGAGTTCCTTCAAGAGATCGTCGATGGATCGCACGACGTTTGGCCCTTGCCTGTCCACATCGCTGAAGCCCATGTCGGTGACGATCTGGATCGCGCGTTCGCGAGGCATCGTCGATAGCCACGCTTTGCCGGTCGCCGTCGAGTACACGGTGACGCGCCCCGTCGCGGAACTCGGCGGCTGGTAGATGAGACCGGCGGTCGCGCCCTGCGCCTGCGCGAGCCAGACAAGCGTATCGCCATCGGCGACGGCGAGGCGCACGAACTCGCGCGTTTCCTGCGCGAGCCGGTCGAGTACCGGCTGGCAGATGTTGGGAATGCCGGTGGCCGCGTAGAACCTTTGCCCCATGACCGCGAGACGCATCGTCAGCCGATAGAAGCTCGTGTCCGGCTCCTGCGCGACCCAGCCCAGATCGACGAGCGTCGAGAGCAGCCGATGCGCGCCGCTCTTCGGCAACGACAGACGATCCGCGATCTCTCCGAGGGGCAGCATGTTGGCACCCTCAGCAAGAAGCCCGATGATGTCCAGGCACCGCTCCGCTGGAATGTGCGACATAGTGATTCCGTTGACCAGGTTGAATTCAGGGCGCACGCGATGCAGCGCCCAACCGGCATATCTCGAGCGTATAGACCGCGGCGTCGGCTCTCGGCCGCAATCCGGCGTCGCGCAGTTGCGGGGCATCGATCCATTCGCGCGCGCGTTCGGCGGCCTCTTCCGTCGATGCCTCGACGAGCACAATCCACGCGGGCACATCGAACGTGCGGGTGCGCGACTCTTCGGTATCGAGAAAGCTCGCCTGATCCGATGCGAACAGATGACACGCGAGCACGCCGGTCGATGCCATCGCTTGCGGAAACGCGACATCCCGCAGATAAGCTTCCGGCGTCGCGTCCGCCGATTCAGCCCGGTCGATGCGCATCGCGAGCACATAGCCGCCCGTGCTCTCACCCACGCTGAACACGGGCCGGCACACCGCGCGCGACGTGTTGCGGAAATACGCGAGCGTCTTCGTCGTCGCCGGCGTCGGCGCGTTCAGGCGCGCCATGTAGTCGGGCGAGCTCATGACATCGAGATCGGCGGCTTCGTACATCGTCAGCCACTCGGGCGAATGCCCCGCACGACGAAGCCGCCTGCCGCGCCGGAATCCGGGAATCGCCAGGCGTTCGGGAATGTGCTCCTTGTCGTGCCATGCGTAGAACTGTTCGCGCCCGGCTTCGTCGATGTCGTTCCACACGAGAACGATGCCGCTGCCTAGTAGCGCGGGGCCAGCAATCGGGTTGTCGGCGGGCTGATCCGTTTTCGCGTTCATCGTCCGAGAAACTCAGGTTCGCGTTTGGCAAAAAATGCGGCGGCGCCTTCGTGTAGATCGTGGCTGTCGAAGATCTTTTGCTGCACGACGGTTGAAAACGACAACGCGGCATCGAGCGGCTGGTCCAGCGCGGCATCGACGAGTTGCTTGGCGAAGCGATTCGACAGCGGGCCGCGCGCGCAGATCGCGTGCGCCAACTCGCGCGCAGCCGAAAGCGCGGAGCCTTGCGCCGCGACCCGGTTGACGAGGCCCCACGACAACGCCCGTTCCGCGTCGATGGTCGCGCCGGTGAATAACAGTTCCTTCGCGCGCGCGGGACCGACGAGACGCGTGAGCCGCAACGAGCCATTGCCCGCAAGTCCGCCGAGGCGCGCTTCGGTGAGACCGAGCGCGACGCCCGCGCGGCACACGCGAAGATCGCACGCGAGCGCGAGTTCGAGACCGCCGCCGAGCGCGGGGCCATCGATGGCGGCGATCGTCGGCATCGACAGGCGGGCGAGACGGCGCAGCACCATGTCCTCGAAGAGGATCTTCTTCTCGCTGGCATCCGCAAAGATGTCGACGAATTCCTTGATGTCGCTGCCCGCGCAGAACGCGCGCGCCGAACCGCCATGCACGATCACGCAACGCAGATCGTCCTGCATTTCGAGTTCGTCGATGATCTTGTTCAGCGAGCGCAGCAACGCGCGCGTGACGAGATTCAGCGGGCCGTTCGCGAGCGCGATCTCCGCGATGCGGCCATCGACGTGCACGTTCACCGCGCCTTCGGATGCGTCTGTCATGGCTGCTCCGCGCTGGCGCGCGGCACTTCGATGCCGTGCAGCACGCCCATGCGCGCGAAGTGCCCGTAGATGGTGTCGACGTAGCGGGCAAATTCGGGCGCGTCGCCGAGCACGATCGGACGCGGACGCGGCAGTTCGACCACGATCTCGTCGACGACTTCGCCCGGCGTCGGACTCATCACGAAGATGCGATCGGACAGGCCCACCGCTTCCTCGACGCTATGCGTGATGAAGAGCACCGTGGGACGGCGCCGCATCCACAGCGCTTCGAGATCCATGCGCACTTGAAGGCGCGTGAGCGCATCGAGCGCGCCGAACGGCTCGTCCATCAGGATCAGCGAAGGATCGTGGACGAGCGTGCGAATCAACGACACGCGTTGACGCATCCCGCCGGAAAGCTGCCTCGGATACTTGTCGACGGCATGTTGCAGACGCAACTGCGCGAACAACTCACGGGCACGCGCTCCGATCTTGTCGCGCGGCAGTCCGCGAATGTCGGCTTGCAACAGCACGTTCTCCATTGCCGTTCGGAACTCGAGCAGCAAGTGATCCTGAAACGCGATGCCTACATCGGTCACGGGCTTGTCCACCGCTCGATTGCCGACGACAATCGTGCCTTCCGAGCGTTCCAGCAAGCCCGCGACCATCAGCATGAGCGTGCTCTTGCCGCAGCCCGACGGCCCGACGACGGACACGAACTCGCCCGCCTCGATGTTGATGCTGAGCGACTTGAGCGCACGGAACGGCTTGTCCGTGTCCTCGCCAAAAATCTTGGACACGCCGTCGATGCGAATCGGCACACCGGCCGGCGTCACGTCATTGCTTGCGGTTGTCGGCATGATCGTTTCGGTGGTCATGATGTGATCGGTCAGGCGGATTGCTCGACGGCGGCAAGCGGCACCTTCGAGCACAGAAGCGCCTTGGTGCCCTGCTGCACGACCTGTCCGTCCTGATTCACGATCTTCACGTCGAAGATCGCGATGGCTTGCGTCGGCTTCGATTTGCTGTCGCGCAGCTCCTTGATCGAATAGTCGACGAACATCGTGTCGCCGATGAAAAGCGGCGCGACGAACTTCCAGTCGTTGATGCCGAGAAAGGCAATCGCGGTTTCGCGCAGCTCGCCGGTGCGCGCCCACATGAGGCCATGCGCGTAGGCGAGCCCGAGCATGCCGTGCGCGACGCGCCGGCCGAACTGGCTGTTCTTCGCGTAGACGTCGCTGGTGTGGAGCTCCGAAAAGTCGCCCGTCATGCCCGCGAAGCCTACGAGGTCCGCGTCGGTGATCGTGCGGCCGGGACTGCGGAATCGCATGCCTTCGTGAAGATCCGCATAGCGGTATCCAATGCGTCGCTCATCGGTCATATTCAGGTATCCGTATCGATTCGATTTACTTGCACGCGCGCATCTGATTCGCGGGTGGCAGGAACTCGTCGGTGTAGTACTTCTTCGGGTCCTGCCCGGCGGGAAGCAGCTTCACTTCCGAGAGCAGTTCCTGCGTCCTGGTCCACGACGCGTCTTCGGCCTTGCCGACGCTCTTCGCGCCGCCGCTGCAAAACAGCGGCGTGATCGCGGCGAGTTCGGCGGCGGCCAGCTTTTCGTTGACGTTCGGGAACACGGTCTTGAGATCCTTCACCGCCTTGTCGGGATGGTCCATCGCGAAGCTCCATCCCTTCAGGCTCGCCGCGACGAACTTCTTGACGACATCGGGATTGCTCTTCAGATAGTCATTGGTCGCGAAGATCGACGTGCTGACCGTCGGCACGCCGTAGTCCGCGAAACGGAAGTTCACGAGTTCCGCGCCCTGCGCTTCCAGTTGAATCTGATACGAATCCATCGATCCGAGGATCGCGTCGACCTGACCTTGCAACAGTGCGGGCACCATGCTCGGCACCGGCATGTTGATGAGCGTGACATCCGATTCCTTCAGGCCGTTTGCCTTGAGGAACAAAGGCAGCATCGTCGTTTGCGACGAACCGGACGGCACGCCCACCTTGCGTCCGGCGAGATCCTTGATCGACTTGATGCCGGACTTCTTCAGCGCCGATACCTCGTTCGGGTTGGACTGATAGACGGTAGCGATGATGCGCATCGGCGCGCCCTTTGCGATCAACTGGCTCACCGCGACTGCATCGGCATAGGCGAGCTGGGCGCGGCCGTTCGCGACGAGCTGCGCCGTGTTGCCGGAACCGTTGCCCTCGGTGATCTTCACGTCGAGCCCCGCCTGCTTGTAGAACCCTTCCGCAGCCGCCGCCGCGAAGCCTGCGTTCGGACCACCGGCCGTCCAGTTCAATTGAAACGGAACCTCGGTATCGGCGACGGCCCTGCCGCAGACGCCCGCCGCGAGAGCGAGAGCCAGCGTGGCCGAAGCGAGTTTGCCGATGGTCGTATGCATGTGTGCGCTCCGTGTGCGGTTTGTAGTTGGATTAGTTGAATTTCGCGCGCTGCCAGGGCGTCATGGCCCATTCGGCGAATTCGACGACATAGTTGATCGCGATGCCGATCAGCGTCAGGACCGCGAGGACGGCGAACGTCAACTCGACGTCCATCGTGCTCGTGCCTTTCAGCAACACGTAGCCGAGCCCTTTGTTCGAGCCGACGAACTCGGCCACGATCGCCGCCGTCGAAGCGATGGTCGCCGACGTCTTGATGCCCGAGAAGATGACGGGCAACGCGGCGGGAAGCCGAAGAAAGCGGAACGTCTGCCACGACGATGCGCCCATCGACTTCGTCAGATACAGCAGGCGCGTATCCAGAATCTGGAATCCGCTGATGCTTGCTAGAAGCAGCGGGAAGAACGTCATCAGCACGGTCAGCAGCACCTTGGACTCCATGCCGAATCCGAGCCACACGAGGAACAACGGCGCGACGGCGATCTTCGGCACGAGCTGCATGAACATGAGCGGCGGATAAATGATCTGCTTCGCGACGCGCGAGAGCGCAATGGCGAGGCCCAGCGGAATCGCGGTCACGACGGTCAGGCCGAAGCCCAGCAGGATTTCGGCGAGCGTGATCAGCGAGTTGGCCCAGATGTCGCGCCAGTCGGTGACGATGCGTGCGAAGACCCCGCCGGGGCTTGGGACGAGATAGGGCGGAATCTTGAACAGCGGAATGGCCACCGCCCACAGGACAATGAGTGCAACGAAAGTCGACGGCGGCAGGCAAAGCCATCCGATGCGCCGCGCTCGGCGGAGAATCTGGGAAGGCGGATGCGCAGCCGTCGCGCGCGCCGATGCATGACCCATAAGTACGCTCCTCAACAGGAAGCGACGCCGCGCGATGGAAGCGCAGTCGCGTCGTAGATTGAATGTCGTTCAATCTTGAACGCGAGACCATTGGGGCAAACCCAAAGGCGAATGGTCTGAAGTGTCGTGCGCGAATTGTGTGGTTACGCCGATACCTGACCAAACTTGAGCACCATCGCTCTGAAGCGCGCCGCTGCGGGCGTCTGTGTCTGTGGGCGCGTGACGAGATGCAAGGGCGCACGAAACGCATCGTCGCCGGCGACGCGGCAGTAGCGCACGCTTTCCTGTCGATACCGCTGCATCGACGCCGGCACCAGCGTCACACCGCCGCCCGCCGCAACGAGATTGATGGCCGTCACCATGCGCGGTACTTCGTCGACAACACGCGGCGTGAAGCCGCGCGCCTCGCACGCGCGGATGAAGTCCGCGTACATGCCCGGCGCACCCGGCCTGCGCACGAAGATGAACGGCTCGCCGGCAAGCGCATCGAGCGCAACCGCGCGCGTGCCGATCAATGCATGGCCGAGCGGCAGCACCAGTCGCATGCGTTCCTGCGCCAGCAATTCGAAGCGCAACTCGACGGGTGTTTCGATGGGCTTGCGCAAGATCGCCACGTCGATCTCGCCATTCGACATCATCTCGATGATCTCCGCCGCGTTGATCTCGCTCAGTTCGACAGAGATGCCCGGATGCGTCTCACGAAACCCGCGGATCGCCGTGGTCGCGAGCGGATGAAACGCCGCCGAGCTCGTCAGCGCGATGCGCACGCGCCCGACTTCGCCCATCGACACACGCCGCGCATGTGCGACGCCCTGCTCCAGCGTGCGCAACGCCGCGCGTGCATGTTCGGCGAACGCTTCGCCGGGCGCGGTCAGCTCGACGCCACGCGGCTGACGCAGAAAGAGCGCGAAGCCCAATTCCTGCTCCAGTTCCTGGATCTGCTGCGAGAGCGGCGGTTGCTGCATGTGCAATCGCGCGGCCGCGCGCGTGAACTGCCGCTCTTCCGCCACGGCGAGGAAGTAACGCAAATGGCGCAATTCCATCGTGTTTTCCTTTTGGTATATCCGATGAATATGGCAACGTCATCCGATATGTATTTTACATTTGGCGCGACGCTTCTTAAGCTGGGTTCACACGAAGAAAGATCGAAGGAGACGTATGCAATCCGTGCTGAACACGGGCGCGCCGCTTGCCGCCGCCCCGCCGCTGTCGAACTCGCAGGTGCGCCGCGCGGTGCTGGCGTCGGTCATCGGCAACGGGCTCGAATGGTTCGACTTTCTGATCTACGGCTACTTCGCGAAAACCATCGCGCATGTGTTCTTCCCGGTAGATAACAACTTCCTGTCGATCACGCTGACGCTCGCGACGTTCGCAATCGGCTTCGTCGTGCGGCCGCTGGGCGGCATCGCGATCGGCGCGTGGGCCGATCGGCACGGACGGCGCAAGACGCTCTCGATGCTGATTCTGCTGATGGCCGTTAGCACATTGCTCATGGGTCTCACGCCGGGTTACGCGAGCATCGGCGTTGCTGCGCCCTTGCTGGTGCTCTTCGCACGCGTGCTGCAAGGCTTGTCGGTCGGCGGTGAATTCGCGACCGCCGCCGCGATGCTTACCGAATATGCCCCGCCCGGCCGCAAGATGTTCTTCGGCAGTTTTCAGATGACATCGCAAGCGGTCGCGCTGCTGCTGTCGTCGTCGTGCGGCTATCTGCTGACGACGAATCTCTCCAGCGACGCGTTGACCTCGTGGGGCTGGCGCGTGCCGTTTCTGCTCGGCGCGCTCGTCGGCCCGGTCGGCTTCTATATCCGCCACAAGGTCTCCGAATCGCCGGAATTCGTGCAATTGCGCCAGCAACTCGGGCACGCGCCGCGTCAGTCGTTGCGCGCCTTCTTTCGTGAACGCGGCGATGCGGCGCTGTGCGCGATGGGCGTCATCATCGTCGGCACGGCGACCAACTACCTGTGGCATTCGTATATGCCGCTGTATGTCGAACGGCAGTTGCATCTGCCGCTGAAGAACGCACTGCTCGGCACGGCCATTTCAGGTTTGATCGGCATCATTGGCTATCCGCTAGCGGGCAGGCTCGCGGATCGCTTCGGCGCGTATCGGCTCTTCTTTCCGATCACCATCGTGTGGATCTGCGCGGCGTGGCCGTTGTTCTCCTGGGTGCTCGCCGCGCCGACGCCCGAGCGCGTGTTCGCCGCGCAGATGATCGCCACCGTCGTGTTGAGTCTGATGTCGGGCGCGCACCCCGGCATGTTGACGCAACTGTTCCCGACCGCGACGCGTTCGATGGGCGTCGCGCTCTCGTACAACATCGCCGTGACCCTGTTCGGCGGCCTCGCGCCGCTGACGGTTTCGACGTTGATCGGCGTGTCTGGATCGCGCATGGTGCCTGCTTGGTATCTGATGTTCGCGGGCATCGTGTCGCTGCTGCTCGTGGGACTGAGCGCATCGGGACGGCGGTTGTGCCGCGAGCCGAATCTGTGGCCGAAGGACGGCGCGCATTCATGACGATGCCCGTGAACGAAGCGCGAGCGCGCAACGAAGCGCCGGTGCGCGCGGTCGGCGCTGCGCGCTTTCGCATCTCGACGCCGCGAGGCAACGGCAGCGTGCCGGTGTTCTTCGGCGGCGCATCGGATATGTTGTTGGTCGAGCGCGTCGTCATCATGTTGCACGGTCGTTTGCGCGATGCCGATGCGTATCTGCGCACGGTCGAACGCGCGCTGGATGCATCGTCCGTGGCGCGCGAAACGACGCTGCTCGTTGCGCCGCAATTTCTCGCGACCGCCGATGTCGAGCATCACGCGCTCGATGCCGACACGCTGCATTGGGAATGGACCGCATGGATGGGCGGACTCGATGCGCCCGGTCCGTGCGCGCTGAGTTCGTTCGATGTGCTCGACGCATTGATCGCGCACTACGCGGATCACGCGCGCTATCCGGCGATGCGCGACATCGTGATCGCGGGACATTCGGGCGGCGCGCAGGTGGCGCATCGCTATGCAATCGTCGGGCGCGCATCGAGCGGTGCGGCGAGGCTGCGTCATGTGATTGCGAATCCATCGTCGTATGTGTATTTCGATGCATCGCGGCCCTATCCGGCGAGCCTTCCATGCGACGACGTCAACGACTGGAAATACGGCCTTGGCCGCTTGCCGCGCTACGCACGCGACGACGCGCACACGCGCGATCTCGAAGCGCATTACGCGCGCAGCGACGTGACGTATTTGCTGGGCGAACGCGATTGCGATCCGCTGCATCCGGCGCTGGATCGCACGTGCGCGGCGAATGCACAGGGTCCGCATCGGCTGGCGCGGGGCCGGGCGTATTACGCGTACCTGCGGGCGCGGCATCCTCGGTTGATGCATCGCTATCACGAAGTGCCGGACGCGGGTCATAGCGGCGAAGCGATGTTCGTATCGGATGCAGGCATACGCGCGCTCTTCGGCGATGATGCGCGCCTCGTGCGATCCGTCGCCGGCGATGCGGGCGGCGCGAGCGAATAAGAGCAGCACTTTCAACCGGCCCGGGCGTTCGATCCGTGCCGTCACAGGAGACGATGATGAACAGAACCTCGGGGCGCACGCTCGCCCTCGGTGCGCTATGCGCAGCGCTTTCGATGACGATCGCCGGATGCGGCGGCGATACCGGCGGCTCGCCTGCAGCAGTCGCAAACGTGCAGACGCAAACGCAAACATCATCGCAACAATGCGCCGCGCTCGCGGGCATGGCGATTCCGGCGTCATCCATCGGCGCGCCGACGAGCGGTGCGAAGATCACGACCGCGACGCTCGTCGAAACGAGCGGCGAGTATTGCCAGGTGAACGGCGCCATTGCACCCGTCGATCCGGCAGCGCCCGTCATCAACTTCCAGGTGAACCTGCCGACCAACTGGAACCACAAGTCGCTGCACTATGGCGGCGGCGGTTTCGATGGCACGCTCATCACGGGCGTCGCCGCGCTCGACATGGCGCCCACCGGCACGCCAACGCCGCTCGCATCCGGCTACGTTACGTTCGGCGACGATTCGGGGCATCAGAGTTCGAGCATCACGAATGGCTCCTTCGCGGCCAACGACGAGGCGCTCGCCAACTACGGCGGCCTGAGCCTGAAGAAGACGCACGATGTTGCGATGCTGCTCATCGAGAAGCGCTACGCGCAGATGCCCGCGAAGCGTTACTTCTTCGGCAGCTCGACGGGCGGCCGCGACGGTCTCACAGAAATTCAGCGCTGGCCCGGCGATTACGATGGCATCGTCGTGAATCGGCCCGCGCTCAATTACACGGGCTTGCGTCTGTCGAACGTCGTGTTGGGACGCGCGCTCTATTTGCGCAACGGCGCGGGCTGGCTCGACGTCGCCAAGACCGAACTGCTGCAGAACGCCGTGATGAAGGAATGCGATACGCTCGACGGCGTGGCCGACGGCATCATCTCCAACGTCGATGCCTGCAAGCTGCACGCGCTCAAAGTGCTCGCGTCGGTGCGTTGTCCGGGCGGCAAGGATGCGGGCGATAGTTGTCTCTCCGATCCGCAACTCGCGACCGTCGTCACGATCGCTTCTCCGCTGCTGCTGCCTTATCCGCTCGCCAACGGCGTGCATCGCTATGCGGGCTACAACATTCTCGCCGGCTCGGTGTTTGCGGGACCGTTCACGACGCGCGATTTCGGTGAGTCGAAAACGCCGTCGAATCCCGCCAGCAAAAACGACGCGAATCAATGGGTGACGGGCGATCAATGGGTCAAGTTCTTCGTCACACGCGTGCCGACATTCGATTCGCTGACCTTCGATCCGTACGATCCGGGCGCATACCGATCGCGCGTGCAGACCGTTTCGGCGCTGAGCGATGCAACGAACACGGACCTCGGCGCGTTCGCGGCGAGGGGCGGCAAGATCATCATCACACATGGCCTCGCCGATGAAATCGTCAGCACGGATTCGAGCACGGACTACTACAACGGACTGGTCGGGCGATACGGACGCCGCAAGGTCGACGACTTCGTGCGCTTCTATCTGATGCCCGGGGTCGGGCATGGAACGGGGCCGTTCCATCCGGCAATCGATTCGCTGTCCGCGCTCGATCGCTGGGTCGAATCGGGTACTGCGCCCGAGAACTTGCAGATGAGCGACCTCAACACGGCAACGCTCGGACGCACCCGGCCGCTGTGCCGTTATCCGGCGTGGCCGAAATTCGTCGGCGGCGATGTGAACGATGCGGCAAGTTTTGCGTGTGTCTATCGGTAGACGCGGGGCGACGCCATCGTCCTGAAGAATAAGCGACGGCCACACCGTCGCTGTCGTCGCGGGGGCGTCCGCCTGCATAAATCCTATTCCGGACAGCCCCTGAATCCTCGGAAAGTCAGCTTCTATACTGACACTCCATACTTTCACGAGGAGACGCAACGATGTTGATGGACGCCAAGGACTCGATATACAGCCCGACACAGGACGATCTGATCTTCCCGCAAGAACCGACGTTCTCGAGCTCCGCCGAGGAACGCCGCTATCGCAAGGAGCATCTCGCCGCCGCGTGCCGCATCTTCGCGCGACATGGCTTCAGCTTCGGCTTCGGAGGCCATCTGACGGTGCGCGATCCCGAGCATCCGGAACTCTTCTGGACCAATCCGATGTGCGTGCCGTGGTCGCGCACGAAGACATCGCAACTCATACTCGTCGATCATGCGGGCACGGTGATCGAAGGCAAGTACGCGGTGAATCGCGCGGGCTACGTGCTGCATTCGGCGATTCACGCGGAGAATCCCGACATCATCGGCTCGTGCCACGCGCATACGGTCAACGGCGACGCGTGGGCCGCGATGGGCAAGCCGCTCGATTACGTGACGCAGGACGCGTGCATGTTCTACGGCAGCCATACCGTCGTGCGCGATGGCGCGGGCAAGGTGCCGGTCGCGAACGATTCGGGCAATCCGATCGCGCACGCCTTCAACGATCACAAGGCGATCATCCATCAGAACCACGGGCTGCTGACGGCCAGCCGTCACAGTATCGACGATGCCGTGTGGACCTTTATCGCGCTGGATCATTGCTGCAAGATGCAGTTGCTGATGGACGCGACCGAATCGCGTCCGATCGAGATCGATCCGGAATTTGCGGAGTATTCGCACCGGCATCTGGGCAATTCGTTCATCAGCTGGCTGCACTTCCAGACCATGCTCTACGAAATCAACGAACAGGAGCCCGATTACCTGGACTGATATACCGGAGTTCAGGGTCCGGCCGTGACATGCGCGGTATCGCAATCGATCCGCGCATGTTCAAGAGAGCGCTCAAGAATATCTATATTGGAGACACGCATGGAAGCGCTATATGGCGAAGAAGCCGTCAGACAGACGGACATGAGCCGCACTTACTACCGCGC
This sequence comes from Caballeronia fortuita, assembly GCF_001544835.2. GTDB lineage: Bacteria > Pseudomonadota > Gammaproteobacteria > Burkholderiales > Burkholderiaceae > Caballeronia > Caballeronia fortuita. The sequence goes on from NZ_FCNX02000002.1 coordinate 85,328, forward strand.
CTACTGGCGACTGCTGCCGCTGTTGCTGGTCTGTTATCTCGTTGCCTATCTCGATCGCGTGAACGTAGGCTTCGCGAAGCTGCAGATGCTCGACGCATTGCATTTCGACGATGCGATCTACGGCCTTGGCTCGGGCATCTTCTTCGCGGGATACTTCTTCTTCGAGGTGCCGAGCAACCTCGTCATGCGCCGTGTCGGCGCGCGTAAGTGGATCGCCCGCATCATGCTGACGTGGGGCATCATCTCCGCCGCGATGATGTTCGTGCAGACGCCGATGCAGTTCTACGTCGCGCGCTTTCTGCTCGGCGCGGCCGAAGCCGGTTTCGCGCCCGCGATCATGTATCTGCTCACGCTCTGGTTTCCTGCGCGCTATCGCGGCCGGGCGATGTCCATCTACGTGATGGGCGCGCCGCTCGCGTTCGTCATCGGCGGGCCGATCTCCGGCTACATCCTGCACGCGTTCTCCGGCAACACGTATCTGGCCGCGTGGCAATGGCTCTTTCTGATCGAAGCGATTCCGGCTGTCGTGCTCGCGTTCGTCGTGCTTGCCTTTCTCGACGACAATCCCGCGCATTCACGATGGATCACCGAGGACGAGCGCGCGAACGTGCTCGCCGAAATCCGCGCGGAGAACGCGGGCAAGATCGATCATCCGAGCGTGCGCGCGTTTCTCGCCAACCGCAAGCTGTGGTGGTTTTGCGCGATCTTCTTCTGCCTCATCATGGGCCTCTATGCGCTCGGCTTCTGGATGCCTTCGCTCATCAAGCGCAGCGGCGTGCTCGATCCGTTCTCCATCGGCCTGTATTCGGCGGTGCCGAACATCGTGGCGGCGATCGCGCTTTATCTGTCGAATCGCAGCGCCGATCGAACCGGCGGACGGCGCGTGCACTTCGCCCTCTTCATGCTGATCGGAGCAGTGGGACTTGCGACGAGCATGTGGCTTTCGGCGGGACCGATCGTGACGACGGTATGCCTGTCGGTCGCGGCGGCGGGCATCTACTCCTGCGTCGCGCTCTTCTGGGCGCTGCCGACGAGCCTCTTTGTCGGCGCATCGGTGGCGGCGGCACTCGCGTTCATCAACTCCGTCGGCAATATCGCGGGCTTCATCTCGCCCTATCTCGTCGGCCTGCTCAACGTGATGGTCGGTCACGCGGAAATCGGCATGTACGTGATCTCCGCGTTTCTCGTGTTCGGCGCATTCATGACGATGCTTCTGCCGAAGACGCTCGACGACAAGTAAAGCAATCGCTCAGGCGGCCCAAGGCGGCCGCCTGAGCCTTTCCGTGACGTGATCGATGAATGCCCGCACGCGCGGATGCAGCGACGAATCGCGCGGATACAGCGCATAGATCGCGGTTTCGTCGTTCGGCTGGAAGTCGGTCAGAAGCGGCACGAGCATGTTGCTGCGAATCGATGGAAGCACCATATGCTCGGCCATGCGCGTGATGCCGACGCCGGCGAGACACATATAGACCGAACTCACGCCGCTGCTCGTCTGGAAGTTGCCGTTGATGAGCATCGACGTGCGCTCGCCGCCGACCACGAACGGCCAATGGTTCAGATGATCCATCGGCGGCTCCCACATCAGGCAGTTGTGGTCGACGAGATCGGCCGGCACCGAGGGCACGCCGTGCCGTGCGATATACGCAGGCGACGCGGTGACGACGCGTTGCAGATGACACAGCTTGCGGCTCACCAGATTCGAATCTTGCAGGCTTCCCATGCGGATGGCGACATCGAATCCTTCACCGATGACATCGGCGAGCGTATCCGACAACGAAAGACGCACGCGCAAGCCTGGATAGCGCTCGAGAAAACCCGGAACGAGCGGCACGATCTGATCCATGCCGAATGAAGTCGCCACCGTCACGCGGATGCTGCCCGTCATGTGCTGACCCGCGCGCGCGAGCTGCGCTTCGCCGGTGTCGATGTCGTCGAGAATGCGCTTGCACAGCGCGAGATATTCGTTGCCTTCCTGCGTGACCTGAAGACTGCGCGTCGAACGCCTGAGCAGCGCGACGCCAAGGCGCTTTTCGAGCGCCGAAACCGCGCGGCTCACATACGGCTGCTGCAGATTGAGCATGAGCGCCGCGGCGGTAAAGCCGCCGGTTTCCGCGACGGCCTTGAAAATCCTCATCTCGACGAGGCGTTCGTCCTTCATGTACGCAGTGCGCTATAAGCGATGATCAACCAGGCATCTTAGCCAGCGCCTGCGCGCTTCTATATCGGGAATTGCACGGATGATCGCTTGCAAAACTATCCGGCGAGGAATTGCTCAAGCGACGCCAGCACTTCATCGGGCGCATCCTCAGGCAGCAGATGACCGCCGGGCAATCCCTTGCCCGTTACGTTCGTTGCCCATCGTGACCATGCATCGAGAGGCAACGTGTTGCGCCCCTTCTGCTCACGCTCGCTCCACAATACGAGGACCGGACAGGCGAGCCTTTTACCCGCGCCCGCGTCGATCGAATCGTGTTCGATGTCTTCCGATGCCGCAGCGCGATAGTCCTCGCACATCGCGTGGCGCACGCGCGGATCCCTGAACGCGGTTCGATATGCGTCGAGCGCCAGAGGATCGATGCGATCGAGACCGCCCGCCATCTTCTCTAGCGCGCGGTCGAGAAAACCATCGGGATCGGCGGCGAGCATGCGCTCCGGCAGATCGCCCGGCTGCGCCAGGAAGAACCAGTGCCACGCGTTCAGGGCGAATGTCTTGTCGATGGCAGCGAAGGCATCGAGCGTCGGAATCACGGTCAGCGACGCATATGCGCTCACGCGCTGCGGATGATCGAGCGCAAGCCGGTATCCGGCCCGCGCGCCGCGATCGTGCCCGACGACCGCGAAACGCTCGTGTCCGAGCGTATGCATCAACGCGACGAGCGCGCTCGCTACGCGACGCTTGGTCCATCGCGGCTGATCGTCGTGCGTTCGACTGTCGCCGTAGCCCGGCAAATCCGGCACGACGACGGTGTGCGACCGCGCGAGCGCCGGCGCGATGAACCGCCACGCGATGTGTGTTTGCGGATAGCCGTGCAACAGCAGAACCGGCGATCCGCTTCCGCCGATCCGGCCGCGAAACGCAACATCGCCCGCTTCGACTTCGAGCCTCGCGAGGCCCGGAAAAAAGTCATGCTCGACTTCGTGCGCCATCAGCCTATCCTCTCAAACCATGACTTCATCGCTGCGATACCGACGTGACGAACTCCGCCAGATCGCGATTGAAACGCTCGGCTTCCTCGATGAACGGCGCGTGTCCCGAATCCGCATACACCTTGCTGACCACGCGCGGATTCAGTGCAGCCGCGCGGGCCAGCGTCGCGTGCGTATCGACCAGCGCGTCCTGAGCGCCGTAGATGAAGAGCAGCGGTACGCGCGCCTTGCCGAGCCCATCGGCGGCGAAGACCGTCATTGTCGGCACTTCCTTTTGCATGTCCCATGATGCCATCGCCGCATTCGCGAGCAGTCGATTGAATGTCTCCGTGTCGGGCCGATGATTGAAACACAGGCCGACGAACGTGCGCTCGCCATCGAGATGCGTTTTCAGGTCGGGCGAATTCATGTCGCGATACACGCCGGGATGATCGACGATCTGTCCCGCAGCGAGCTCGACCACGCCGTCGACATACACCGCGCCCGCAATCGCGCCATCGCCATATCGCGCGAGATAGTTCGATATCACCACGCCACCGAGCGACCAGCCCACTACGACGGGCTTCTGCGCATGCGAGCCCTGGATCACGGCGGCGAGGTCGTCGGCCCAACGGCTGCCGTCGTGATAAGGGGCGGCACCAGCGGGTTTGTCCGACAGACCGTGGCCGCGCAAATCGTAAGTAATGATCCGATATGAGCGCAATGCCGGACTCTGCACCTGCGCCTCCCAGTTCAGGCGGCTGCCGAGCAGTCCGTGCACGAGAATGATCGGCGGTCCGTCGGGATCACCGCTTTCCTGTACCGCGATTTTCACGCCATCCGTCGATGACACCGTGTAACTGTGTGGCGCCGCGATGGCATCGGGCGCGGCTGCGACGAGCATCGTCGCCGAAAGCATCGAAATCAAAAAGTGAGAACACGTTCGCAAGCTCATTGCCTTTCCTGAAAGAGGTATCGGTGAGCCTTAGTTTGAACGTTCACACTGGTGTGAGAGTCAAGCGATATCGTGCTAGCCTGCTTGACATGAGAAACGCTCCCGCTGATGAACCGCTGACGATCGGTCAACTCTCGCAACGCACCGGCGCGAGCGTGCGATCCATCCGGCATTACGACGAACACGGTCTGCTCGCTTCGGTACGTGCGAGCAATGGCTATCGCATGTTTCCCGAGAAAGCCGTCACGCAGGTCAAGCAGATTCAACGCATGATCGCGACCGGCTTTACCATCGACGATATTCGCGGCTTTCCCGACTGCATGCTGCTGATCGAAGGCGCACGTTCCTGCGATCAAATCACCGATGTCCAGCGTGAACGGCTCGAAGCCATCGATCGGCAGATCGCGGATCTCGAGAAGCGTCGCGCGAGGCTCGTCAAGACATTGCTCGAAGGTGCGGTGCCGCCCGTCGATTGATGCGGATAACGCTTCGCGCAGCCGTCTACGCCCTACGCGACGGCATCGCGCAGCGGCCGGAAGAACGCGCGAATCTCTTCCACCAGCAGTTCCGGTTGCTCGAGCGCCGCGAAGTGTCCGCCACGCGGCATCGAGGCCCAGCGTTGAACATCGAAGACGCGTTCCAGCCAGGAACGCGGAGGCATCGGCAACTCGCGCGGAAACACCGCCACGCCCAACGGCGTTGTCACGCGTTCCGAAGGATCGAATGTCAGCGGACGCTGCCGGTTCTCCTTGTAGATATGAAACGACGCGTCGAGCGTGTGGCCGAACCAATAGAGCGAGATGTCGGTGAGTAGTTGATCCATCGTGAAGACGCTTTCGATATCGCCATTGCAATCGCTCCAGGTCCGGAATTTTTCCGCGATCCACGCAGCCAGGCCGACGGGAGAATCCGTCATCGCGTAGGACAGCGTTTGCGGTTTGGTGCCTTGAATCGCCGCATACGCGCCTTCGGTGCTCACCGAGGCTGCGACGGCATCGAGATAGGCGCGTTCCTCATCGGTCAGCGGGTGCGTGCTGTCGTTTATCGCTGGCCGAAAGCCTGCGGGCACGTAGTTGACGTGCGCGCCGATCATCCGTTCGGGGAAGCGGCGCGCGAGCCACATCGAAACCGCCGCGCCGATATCGCCGCCCTGCGTCCCGAAACGGTCATAGCCAAGCCCGGTCATCAGGTCGAGCCATAATCCGGCGACGCCGTGTGCTCCACTCCCCGAAGCGCCCAACGCCGAAGAGAAACCGAAGCCAGGCAACGAAGGCACGACGACATGGAAAGCATCGGCAGGATCGCCGCCATGCGATGCGGGGTCCGTCAGAAGCGGCAGCACGCGCTCCATTTCGATGAACGAGCCCGGCCAGCCATGCGTCATCACGAGCGGCATCGGCGCTGGTCCCTTGCCTTTCTGATGCACGAAGTGAATGTCGTATCCGCCGATGGTCGCCTGATAATTCGGCAGACGATTGAGCCGTGCTTCCTGCGCGCGCCAGTCGAACTCGCTGTGCCAATAGTCCGTCAGGCGTCGAACGAAGGCGAGGCTCGCGCCATCGTCCCACTGCTGCGCATCGCGACTTGCAGGGAAGCGAGTGTTTCGCAGGCGCTGCTTGAGGTCGTCGATCTGACTGTCAGGGACATGTATTTCCAGCAGCCGTGCATCCATTCTCGCGCTCCAATCGACAGGTCATTCAGCTTTCATTGCATCCGATTCTGCCAGCGATACGACGCACGCGCCCGAATCTGGCCGCCGGCTGGAAGCGCTCGACGCGGCGCTCAGTTTCCTGACGCGCCCTCTCTCGGCTTCGAACGAAGACCGGATAACGCCCGGTTATAGCGACGCCATAGCCAGCCGAGCCGTTTGCACCACTTGCTGCAGCCTGCGTATGTCGATGGGCTTCACGAAGACTTCGTCGAAACCGCTGTCCAGGGCTCGTTCCGTCACGTCTGGGCCGCTGTATCCGCTGAGGGCGACGAGGCGCGGGCATCGCTCGCCCAGCGTGGCGCGGGCGCGCCGCGCGACTTCGAAACCATCGATGTCGGGCAGTCCGATATCGACGATCGCAAGCGCAGGCGCTCCGGACGTCATCGCTTCGAGTCCGCTCCCGCCGTCCGCCGCGCTCGACACCGCGTACCCGAGCGCGTCGAGCATCGCCGAGGTCGCCAGCCTGACGTCCTCGTTATCTTCGACCAGCAGAACCGCGATGGCCTCGTCGACGAAGCCCGCAACGTGCTCGCCCAGCTTCGGTGCCGGTTCGACCGACGCCTCGCAGAGCGGCAATTCGACGATGAACTGGCTGCCTTTTCCCTCGCCGTCCGAGCGGGCGACGAGCGTACCGCCGTGCAGCTCGACGAGGCGGCGCGCGAGATTCAAACCGATGCCCAGCCCGCCTTCGGAGCGGTCGAGCGTCGTGTCGACCTGCGTGAAGAGATCGAAGATCGATTCCAGAAAACGCGCGGGAATGCCGCGCCCATTATCTTCGACGACGAGCACCGCGCGCCGCGCATCGCCGGTCTTGTTGGCCGCCAGTCGCATGCGGATGGTGCCGCCGGGGCGCGTGAACTTGACGGCGTTCGAGAGCAGATTCGCCACAATCTGCTGCAAACGCGTCGCATCGCCTTGCGTGGCATAGTCGCCCGGCGCGAGATCGATCGCCAGCGCGTGACCCTTGGCTTCGAATTCCCTGCGCACCGAATACGCCGCCGCTTCGATGACGATCCGCAGATCGATGGCCTCGCGATGAAGTCGAATCGCGCCGCGCGCCACGCGTGACGCATCCAGCAGATCATCGACGAGCCGCGTGAGCGTAGCGATCTGACGATTGATGAGCGCTCCGATTCCCGGCGGCGCGCGCTCGGTCGCAGCCTTCATGTCGATGACCTGAAACGCCGACGCCAGCCCCGCAAGCGGATTGCGCAGCTCATGTCCGAGCATCGCGAGGAACTCGTCCTTGCGAATGCTTTCGTCCCTGAGCTGGGCCGCGAGCGCAAACGCCTCTTCGCTCAGGCGGCGCAATTCCTGATTCGTGTTGGAAAGCTGCCTGCTGCGCCGGATCAGCTCCGATTCGCTTTCGACACGCCGGGATCGCGCCGCGTCCGCGCGTTCGTCCGGTCCCGGCGTGCTGCTCTGCACTTCCAGCACGAAGTCGCTGACGTTTTCCACGCGGTGGATGATGAACGAAACCGACCCGTCCGCCTTGACGAACGGAATGTTGATCGGACTCCAGTAGCGCTCGATGAAAGTTCCATCACCGTTCGCCCGGTCGGGCACGTCGTAACGCTGAAGCGCCATTGCATCGGTGCGGCGCAGGCGAATCACGCGTTGCAGCGAGGCGCGCAGCGCGCCGGCCGCGGGCGTCGTCTGGTCGGCGGAATGATCGGCGGGACTGTCGGGAAAAGCATCGAATACCGGTCTGCCGATCAGATCGGCGCGCGCGCTTACTGTTTCACGCAGATAAGCGTCGTTGGCATCGAGTATCGTGAAGTCGGCGTCGGCATTCAGCAGCAGGCACGGGCTGGGAAGCAGCTGGAAGACGATCTGATAGGCATCGACGGGCAACTCACGGTCATTATTCATGTTTCACGTCTTGTTGCGCTTGATATAAGCGGGAACGCTCGTGCGCCCGGACGTCGACGGAAAGCAGCCCGCGTGCCTGCTTCTTTTTCCGAAGGCATTCCGTGCAAATGCGCGCCCGACGACGCGTGCCGAATTCCTATTTCGATAACGATGCACCGATTGCGACAGACGCCATCGCGCCGCCGATGGCAAACTCTCGCAATGAACAAACGTCTGCTCAATCTCGTCCGCATCCCGTTCTTTCTGCCGCTCGCCGGCACGACCCTGATGCTCGGCGTCGCACTGTCGTTCACCGCGCCGTATCTGTCGCTGTTCAGTGTCGAACAGGCGGACATGAGTCCCCGGAAGCTGGGCCTTTTCATGACGCTGATCGCCGCGAGCGGCGTCGTAGCCAGCGCTTTCGCCGGAAAGTGGTCGGACAAGCACGGGCATCATCGCGAATTGCTGCTTGCGGCGCTGATCGCGTCGGCGCTGGGATTCTTGCTGCTTTGCCTCGTGCGCGACTACGCCGCGCTGGTCGCGATCGGCGTCGCGTTTCTCGGTGCCGGCGGGTCGGCGATGTCGCTCGTGTTCTCGTTCGCGCGCACCGCGCTGCCCATCGACGACAACGCCGAACGCGCCCTCGCGCTCGCCACGTTGCGAACCGTCCTTTCGATGGCGTGGGTCTTCGGCCCTTCCGTCGGCGCGCTGGTGCTGGCCGCGGCCGGTTTCTACGGCCTCTTTCTCTTCGCGGCGGCGTGTTTCATCGCGTGCGGCGCAATCGTTTGGCGCATGCACGATTCGCCCAAGGGTGACCCGCACAGCGCGCCCGCGCACTACGCCGGCGATCCGACCTCGCTGCTCGAAGTGACCGCGCCCGACACCGAGGAAATCGTGCCGCCGCACCCCGGCGTGCGGCACTCGCGCGCGGAAATCTGGCGCGCAACCGTCGCGATGACGCTCATCGGCCTTGCCGCGAGCGCAACGATGATCGTGCTGCCGCTTTTCGTCGTACATGGCATGCACGGCACGCGCATCGACGTGTCGATCATGCTCGGGCTCGGCGCATTTCTCGAAATCCCGATGATGCTCGCGCTCGGCGCGCGCGGTTCGCGTCTCGACAAGCAACGATGGCTCGCATCGTGCGCGGTCGTGCATCTGATCTATTTCATCGCGGTCGCGGCATCGCCCAACGTCCATTTCCTGATCCCGATGCAGGCGTTCAACGCCTTCGTCGTCTCCGTGACGTCGTGTCTCGGCATGACCTACATGCAGGATCTGATGCCGGAAAGCCCCGGATCGGCGACGGCGCTTTTCTTCAACGCGTCGCGCGTCGGCTCTATTCTCTCCGGCGTGCTGTCCGGCGCGCTCGTGGCGGCGCTCGGTTATCGCGGCACGTTTCTCGTGTGCGGTTGCATTGCGCTGGGCGCGGCGGTGCTGTTCGCCAATCCGCCGTACAAGCTCATCGCGCGGCGCATGCTCGACTGGTGGAGGACGTGGCGCGAGCCGGCCCGCTGATCCACTTATCCGATGATCCGATGATCCGCGGCATCATCGGGCGATGGCAATATAAGCGCTCACGCCGCCGATCGATCCGCGAACATGCCCCAGCGCCTTCCGCCGCTCAACGCCCTGCGCCTCTTCGAAGCCGCCGCGCGCCACCGCAGTTTCAAGCTCGCCGCCGCCGAACTCAACGTGACGCCGGGCGCGGTGAGTCACGGCATCGGCGCGCTAGAAGACATGCTCGGCGTCGAGCTTTTCGTGCGCGAGCCGCGCGGGCTGTCGCTTTCCGCTGCCGGCGAGCAGTATCTGCCGTACATCGCCGAGGCGTTCTCGCTCATCGCCGTCGGCACGCAGGCGCTGCCCGACAGGCGCAAGCGCCGCACGATCTCCGTCACCTGCGCGCCGACCCTCGCCGCGCGCTGGCTCGTCCCGCGCCTTGGCGGTTTCCGCGCGCGCTGGCCCAACATCGACGTCAGCGTGGATACCTCGCGCCGTCAGGCGGGTTTTCCGGTCGACGGCTTCGATTTCGGCCTGCGTCTTTCGCGTGGCCCAGTGGACGGCGCGTCGTGGCAGCGTCTTTTCGGCGAGCGTCTCGTGCCGGTGTGCAGCCCGGCTTACCGGGCGATGCTGTGCGATGCGAACGGCCTGCCCGATCTCACGCGCGCCGCGCTCATCCACATCGATACCGCGAGTCAGGACTGGCAGGCGTGGATGGACGGCGCGGGCGTCGACGGCCTCGATCTGCGCGGCGGGCTTCGCTTCGATACCGTCCAGCTCGGCTTCGATGCCGCCGCCGCCGGGCTGGGCGTCGCCATCGGCAGGCGTCCGCTCGTCGATCGCGAACTGGCGGCGGGCACGCTCGTCGAGGCATCGGCGACGCGCGTCGAGACGCAGACCGCGTACTGGCTCTGCGAGGCGCCGAGGGCGAGCGCGCGCGCCGATCTCGTCGCGTTTCGCGACTGGCTCATCGAACAAGCAGCCGAATTTGTCGATAGCGATGGAACGGGCGATTGAGCCCCGCTCATGCGTCCACGAAATATTTTCGTTTGTCAGCACGGGCGTTCGCCTGCGAGGATGGCCGCAAGGAGGAGCAGCCACCATGTCGACGTCATCGCTCAGTCAATCCAGCACGAACCGCGCGGCGGCCTGGGCGCTCATCGGCGCGGCCGCGCTGATCCTGAGCGCCGCGATGGGCGTGCGCCAGACCTTCGGGCTTTTCATCGGGCCGTTTTCGTTCGATCGCGGGATGCCCGTCACGCTCATCGCCTTCGCGATCGCGCTGCACAATCTCGTGTGGGGCTTCGCGCAGCCGTTCGCGGGCGCGGCGGCCGACCGCTACGGTGCGGCGCCCGTCGTCGCGACAGGCGCGGCCACGTTCGCCGCCGGACTCGCGCTCGCCGCCGCCGCGACTTCCGGCTGGATGCTCGTGCTCGGGCTCGGCGTGTTCGTCGGCATCGGCATCAGTTGCACGAGCTTCGGTGTCGTGCTCGCGACGGTCGGGCGGGTCGCGTCGCCGCAAACGCGCAGTGTCGCGATGGGTCTCGCCAGCGCGGGCGGTTCGCTCGGACAAGTGCTGATGGTGCCGTTCGCGCAGGAAATGCGCGTGCACGCGGGCGTGCCGGCATCGCTTTACGCTCTCGCCTTCGTGCTGCTGCTCGCCGCGCCGCTCGGCATAGTGCTCGATCGCGCAAGCCGACGCAGCCGCGCCACGGCCTTGCGCGAAACCAACGCGCAGGCTCCCGCAATGCCGCTGCGCGAAACGCTTGCCTATGCGTCGCGGCATCGCGGGTATCGGCTGCTGACGCTCGGCTTCTTCACGTGCGGTTTCCAGCTCGCGTTCATCGCGACGCATCTGCCGGGCTATCTGATGCTGTGCCACATGCCCGTCGGGCTCGGCGCGACGGCGCTCGCGCTGATCGGCCTCTTCAACATGATCGGCAGTTGGGGATGCGGCTGGCTCGGCGGACGCTGGCGACAGCATCGCGTGCTCGCATGGCTCTATCTGATTCGCGGCGGCGCCATCGCCCTCTTCGTGCTGCTGCCGACAACGAGCGTTTCCGTCGTCGTCTTCGCCGCCGTCATGGGGCTGACGTGGCTCGGCACGGTGCCGCTCACCAACGGGCTCATCGCGAAAGTGTTCGGCACGCGGCATCTCGGCACGCTCTTCGGCGTGGTGTTTCTCAGTCACCAGCTCGGCTCGTTCCTCGGCGCGTGGCTCGGCGGCTATGTGTTCGACACCACCGGTTCGTATTCGCTGATCTGGGGCGCGACGGCCGTCGCGGGTCTCGTCGCGGCGCTGCTGCATTTTCCGATCGACGACCGCCCCGTCGCCGGCGATTCGCTCGCGGCCGCGTGACGATCCGCTGCGTCAGTACTACCTCTAGCGCTTGCTGTGCCCGATCAGCCAGCTACGCAGATTCGCCGCGTCCTGAACATGCCCGTGCGCGGCGAGCGCGCCGAGAATCACGAAGAGCGTCGGCTTTCCATGCACTTGCGCGACGACGATCAGGCAATGCCCTGCCTCGTTCGTGAAGCCCGTCTTCTGCAGGCCGACGCGCCATGCCGCGTCGTACACGAGCGGGTCCGTGTTGCGATACATCAGCGGGCCGTCGCCGCCGAGCACGAGCTTGTGATGCGAAGTCGCGTAATCGCGGATCACCGGATAGCGATACGCCGCGCGCGCGAGTTTCGTGAGATCGCGCGCGCTCGATACGTTGTGCGGCGAGAGGCCGGTCGGATCGACGAAATGGCTGCGGTTCATGTGCAAGCGCTTCGCGGTGCGGTTCATCGCGCGCACGAAGCCCGCGCGTCCACCGGGATAGTCGCGGCTCAGCGCGAACGCGGCGCGATTCTCCGACGACATCAGCGCGATATGCAGCATCGTCCTGCGCAGCAGCAGCGAGCCGACCGGCAGACGCGAGCGCGAATACTTGAGCCGGTCGACATCGGCGTCGGTGATGCGCGCGGGCTTGAGCAGCGAGCGCTTCGAGTCGAGCACGACCATCGCCGTGAGGAGCTTGGTGAGCGATGCCACCGGCAGGCGCGCATCGGCGTTTTTGGCGTAGAGCGTGCGTCCGCTCGTCAGATCGACGGCAATCGCGGCGCGCGCCTGTATCGCCGGCTTCGAAGCGGCTTTGTGGGCGACGCGCTTAGCGTGCGCGACGAGCGGCACGAGACTCGCGAAGAAGAAAACGATGAAGAGGAGATGGAGCTTGAGCATGACGCGTTCAGAAGCGCGTCTTTGAAGAGCGTGGCGACATGGGACTTGCGACGGCGATGGAGTCCGCTACCGTAAGTGCCAAGTCTTAAGTGAAACTTAATCCAGAACTTGAACCGCGCGCGACGTCTCTGCGCCGCGCGCCGGTGAAACGCGTCATACGACCGAGACCGTTACGTCGATATTGCTCTTCAGCGCCTTCGAGTACGGGCAGGTTTGATGCGCCAGTTGTGCGATCTCTTCGGCCAGCGCCCGCTCGATGCCCGGCAGGCTCACGTTCAGCCGCGCGCGCAGCAGATACGCTTCGCCGCTCGTGCCGAGGTCCACTTCCGCATCGACGGCGGTATCGGCGGGCAGACGCGTCTTCAGCTTCGCGGCGGCCTTGCCCATCGCGCCGATGAAACACGCGGACCAGCCGGCCGCGAGCATCTGCTCGGGATTGGTGCCCGCGCCCGTCGATCCGGGTGGCGAGAGTTTGACGTCGAGACGGCCATCGGTGCTCTTCGCGTGGCCTTCGCGGCCTCCGGTGACGTGCGTTTTGCCGGTGTACAGGACGGTGTCGATCTGGGTCATGATGAATGCCTATCGGGTATGTGTTCGAAAGTCGGTCGGGTTAGTGATGCGCGAACAGTCTTGCGACGTCGCTCGTCGCCACGCTGCGCGCGCCGGCGTGCGAGACGGTGTCGCTCGTGCCGCCGTAGCCCTGCATCGGCATGGCCGCGCTTTCCGTGGCGATGGTCTGCGTGCTCACGCCGCGCTGCGATGCGGGCGCGCCCGCGAGCGGGTCATAGTGCGGCGCGGGGCCGTAGCCGCTGCTAGCGAACGCGGAACCGGCGGCGGCTGCGCTGACGGCGATGACTGCGGCGGTGACGAATTGCTTGATCATGATGGAGCCTCGTTTGCGTGATGTCGGTTAAGGATTAGCTACCTTGATAGAGGCTGCGCAATGCGGCGATCTCGCCGTCGCGTTGTGCCTGGACCAGTTCGCGCTTTACTTCTGCTCGCGTCTTGCCCGCATACGCGTGATTGGCGGCGGCCTGTTCGGTCTGCACGTTCATTGGCACGTTCATCGGCACGTTCTGCACTGCGGCGTGGGCCACACCGGTCATGCCCGTCATGGCGCCGGCGACAAGAGCGAAAGCAACGATCGTGGATTTCATGGTGTTTCTCCTTGGCGGATAAAAAGTAAGTTGAATCGATTACGGCACTCGGGCTTCGCGGTGTTCGTCTTGCATTCACTCGTGAGCCGTCGTTGTGTGTATTTGAAAGCCCGCACGTATCTGGGTTGTGTCGGCGATGCGGGCCTTGTGCAATGTTTTGTATCGCGTGCGTGTCAGATACATTGCGATACAGAGCGCGCCTCAATGCTCGGCGAGCAGCTTGCCGATAGCCGCTTCCGTCTGCGCGTAATCGCCTTCGCCGAAGTGCGTATAGGCCACGCGACCGTGCTTGTCGATCAGATAGAACGCCGGCCAGTACTGATTGCCGTACGCGGCCCACGTCGCGTAACGGTTGTCCTGCGCGACCGGATACGTGATGCCGAAACGTTCGATCGCGCGCTTCACGTTGTTCGTGTCCTGCTCGAACGGAAACTCGGGCGTGTGCACGCCGACGACCACGAGCCCCTTGTCCTTGTACTTCTGATTCCACGACTTCACGGCCGGCAGCGTGTTGACGCAGTTGCCGCACGCGAAAGTCCAGAAGTCGACGAGCACGACCTTGCCGCGCAACTGCGCGAGCGTGAGCGGCTCGCTGTTGAGCCATTTGTCGATGCCGGTGAATTCCGGCGCGACGTTGTCGTTGACATGAGCGCTTGCGGGCGCGATGGGCGCGACAGCCGCGCACGCGGCGATGCCTGCGCACACGGCGGCGTTTCTGATGGCGGCGAGCATGATGAAGTCCTTTTTGAATGCGGTTGAATCCGGTTGAATTCGGAGCGGCGTGTTGGCGATGCATCGCTCCGGCGAGCCGACGTTTGCATCGGCATGACCGCATTGGACTGCGCGCGCGTATCCCGCTTGTGTCGCGAAGAGGCGCGTTGCGCAATGTTATGTATCGCGTGACAGGCGGGATACACTGCGATACAAAACCTCCGCCAAAGCGCGCTATAACGCCTGCATCGCGTCGAGCGGGAGCTTCGAATGAAACGCATGCTGACGGTCCTCGCCTTGCTCATCGGCGGGATCGCGACGGAAATGGCCCATCCGGTTCAGTGTCTGCTGGTCAGCCCGAGCCGGGTGCAACTCAAGCGTCAACGACAACGATCCATCGATGGAAACCACTGATCACGTATTGATCGTCGACGACGATCGCGGCATTCGCGAACTGCTCGCGTCGTATCTCGAGAAGAACGGCATGCGCGTATCGCTCGCGGCGAACGGCCGGCAGATGCGCGCCGTGCTGGAACAAACCGGCGCGCCCGATCTCGTCGTGCTCGATCTGATGCTGCCCGGCGAAGACGGCCTCGTGCTGTGCCGCGAATTGCGCGCGGGCAAGTTCCGCGACGTGCCGGTGCTGATGCTCACCGCGCGCAACGAAGAAGCCGACCGCATTCTCGGCCTCGAAATGGGCGCCGACGACTATCTGCCCAAGCCCTTCGCCGTGCGCGAACTGCTCGCGCGGATCAAGTCGGTGCTGCGTCGCACGCGCATGTTGCCGCCTGGAATGGAAGTGACCGAATCGTCGCAGATGCTCGGCTTCGGCGACTGGCGGCTCGACACGACCGCGCGCCATCTGCTCGATGCCGAAGGCACGATGGTTTCGCTTTCCGGCGCAGAATACCGTCTTTTGCGCGTTTTCCTCGACAACGCGCAGCGCGTGCTCACGCGCGATCAGTTGCTGAATCTGACGCAAGGCCGCCAGGCCGATGCCTTCGACCGCTCCATCGACCTGCTCGTCTCGCGTCTGCGCCAGCGTCTGCGTGACACCGCGCGCGAGCCGCGCTACATCAAGACGCTGCGCAGCGAGGGCTATGTGTTCTCCGCCGACGTCACACCCGTCGAGTCATCCCGATGAGCACCGCGTCTTCCGCTTTCTTGCTGCACTGGCCGCGCACGCTGTTCGCGCGGCTCGCGTTGATACTCGTCGTCGGGCTGGCGCTCGCGCAGACTTTCTCGTTCCTGCTGACGATGCACGAACGCGACGAATCGATGACCCACGTGATGATGGGTTACGTCGAGCGCGAAGTCGCGAGCTCGGTCGCGCTGCTCGATCATCTCCCGCCCGACGAACGCGCGCAGTGGGTGCCGCGGCTCGCGCGGCGCAGCTACGAGTTCATTCTCGGACCGGGCGATCAGACCGGCGCCGCGCCCGATGCCGCGTTGTCGGAGCGCTTCGCACGCTCGATCGGCGATGGCATCGGCAAGCGTTATCCGATGACGGTCAATGCCGTGCCCGGCGACAGGGAGCGCTTCCAGGTACATCTGAAACTGTCCGACGGCTCGCCGCTCACCATCGACATGGGTCCGATGGTCGGCATGCCGCTGTCGAGCTGGCTGCCCTTCGTGCTCGTGCTGCAACTGATCGTGCTCGGCGCGTGCTGCTGGCTCGCGGTGCGTCTCGCAACCGGCCCGCTCAAGCGCCTCGCGAACGCCGCGGACACACTCGGCCCCGATCTCAAGGCCGAACGTCTGCCGGAATCCGGCCCGGAAGAAGTCGCGCGCGCCGCGAAAGCGTTCAACGCGATGCAGGATCGCGTGTCGATGTACATGGCCCAGCGCATGCAGATTCTCGCGGCGATCACGCACGATCTGCAAACGCCGATCACGCGGATGCGGCTGCGCGTCGACGTGATGGACGACGAATCCACGGGCACGAAGCTCCAGCAGGATCTGAAGGAGATGGAATCGCTCGTGAAGGAAGGCGTGACGTACGCGCGCACGCTGCACGGCACGAACGAAGCGCCGCGCCGCATCGATGCCGACGCGCTCATCGAAAGCATCGTCGACGATTATCTCGATGCAGGGCAATCGGTGACGCTCACGGGCAGCATCGGCGGTGCGTTGATGGCGCCGCCGCAAGCGTTGAAGCGCATCGTGGGCAATCTCGCCGATAACGCGATCAAGTATGCGGGCGCCGCTGAAATCGAAGTCGCCACGCGCGCCGATGGCCGCGCGGTCATCGCCGTGCTCGATCGCGGGCCGGGCATTCCGGACGAATCGCTCGAAGCGGTGTTCGAACCGTTCGTGCGGCTCGAAGGTTCGCGCAACCGGCAAACCGGCGGTACCGGCCTCGGTCTTGCCATTGCGCGTCAACTGACGCTCGCGATGGACGCGTCGCTCACGCTGCATCAACGTGAAGGCGGCGGGCTGGAAGCGCGCCTCGTGCTCAAAAAGCCCGATTGAGGCAATCTTTCCGGGCATCATCACATACGACGTCCGATATTACCGAACCCCACGTTTGCACCGAGTTGACGCCTAACGTGTCGCTAGGATAACGTTTTCCTGATTCTGCGATGTCATACGACATCGTTCGAATATTCCCATAGACAGCCGGGACATACCGGATCAGGAGACAATCGATGAAACTCCCTCACAATCGCGCACGCCGTACGTTCGTAAAGCTCGCGGGCATCTCTGCGAGCGCGCCGCTGCTTGGCGCGATGGGCACGCTCGGCACGCTCGCGGGCTGCGGCGGCCACGACGATTCCGGTTCCGGTTCTGGTTCGACGCCCCCGCCCGCAGCGCAGGACCCGATCTGGGGCCCGTCCGGCTCGGCAACGCAGATCGTGAACGCGCTGCAAAGCGTATCGACGTCGATGTTTCCGAGCCGCCAGTTCATCGTCACCGATTACGGCGCGAAACCGTGCGCGGTCGTCGCGGCGGCGAATCCCTACACCGATCCGGCGAAGTCGCCGCTCAGCACCGGCGCCGATCAGACCCACGCGCCCGGCTCCTTCGACTCGCGCCCCGCGTTTCTCGCGGCCATCGCGGCATGCAATGCGGCGGGCGGCGGACATGTCGTCGTGCCGTCGGGCACCTGGTATTGCGCGGGGCCGATCGTGCTGCTGTCGAACGTCGACTTTCATCTTTCCGCGAACTGCACGATCTATTTCAGCCCGAATCCCGCCGACTACGCGAAGGACGGCCCGGTGGACTGCGGCGCGAACGGCAAGCTCTTCTACAGCCGCTGGCAGGCAAACGATTGCCTCAACTACGGCCCGCCCGTCTATGCGCGCAACCAGAAGAACATCGCGGTGACGGGCGAAGGCGACACGTCCGTGCTCAACGGCCAGGCAATGACGCCGTTCGCCGGCAGCGGCAACACCGCGACGTGCTGGTGGACGTGGAAAGGCAACAACGGCGTTTATGGCTGCGTGAATTCGTCGACGCCGTCGCAGGCATCGATCAATGCGAACAACGTCGATCTGAAGACCGCCGTGCCCGGCATTCCCGATGCGCTCTACGCCCGACTCACCGACCCCGCCACGCCCTGGCAGCAGGACCAGAACTATCTGCCGGCGCTATCGGAAGCGGGCGTCGCGATCGAGAAGCGCATCTTCGGCATCGGCCACTATCTGCGGCCTTGCATGGTCGAATTCATCGGCTGTACGAACGTGCTGATGGAAAGCTATCGGACGAACAATACGCCGTTCTGGCAGCATCATCCGACCGATTGCCAGAACGTGGCGATGCGCGGCGTGACGGTGGACAGCATCGGCCCGAACAACGACGGCTTCGACCCCGACGCGTGCGACACGGTCCTCTGCGAGAACGTCACGTTCAACACGGGCGACGACTGCATCGCGATCAAGTCGGGCAAGGATCTCGACACGCAATACGGGCCGGCGCAAAACCACGTCATCCAGAATTGCACGATGAACAGCGGCCACGGCGGCATCACGCTCGGCAGCGAAATGGGCGGCGGCGTGCAGAAGATCTACGCGCGCAATCTGCAGATGCTCAACAAGTTCTGGGCGACGAACTCGCTGAACATCGCGATCCGCATCAAGACGAACATGAATCGCGGCGGCTTCGTGAAGGACTTCTACGTCGACAACGTGACGCTGCCCAACGGCGTGAGCCTCACGCCTTCGGGTTACGGCAGCAGCCTGCTCGCGGGCAGCCCGATCAACGCGACGGTACCGCTCGGCGTGGCGACGGCGACCGCGGCGAATCCGTCGGCGGCGCAGGGCGGCATCGTCACGTTCGACTGCGACTATCAGCCGTCGAAGGACGCGATCCGCACGCGGCCCGCGCTGGTGCAGAACGTGAACATCTCGAACCTGAAGGCAAGCAACGTGTCGCTCAACGGCGTGACGGGCTCGTGCTTTCAGGCGATCGTCGCGCAAGGCCCGGTCGCGTTCGACTACAACGGCCCCGCGCCGACGCCCGCGATTCCGGCGATCACCGGCGTCACGATCACGGATTGCGACTTCGGCACGCCGGTCGCGGCAGGCCCGGCCACGGCGGCGACGCCCGGCCCGATCTACGCGTACAACGTGCACGACATCGTGCTGTCGAACACGCTGATCGCGGGCGTCGCGATGAACAAGACGGTCAGCGACGCGCGCTGATCATCGTTGCGTCAGACGCCGATACGCGAGCAACGGCAAACGCACGAGGAAGCCCAGAAAGAGCCGCGTGTGCATCCACGTCAGCAGCGCGTTGTCGCGGACATAGCGGAAATGCGAGACGCCGCCCTCATCCGGCGTGAAATACCGGACGGGCGCGTCGAGATTGATCGGGCGCACGCCGCGCCAGCACAGACGCACCACCGCTTCGGGATCGAAGTCGAAGCGGCGCATCCAGGTCTGTTTGCGCATGAGCGCGGCGAGCGGCGCGATCGGATAGACGCGAAAGCCGTACAGCGAATCGCCGATGCCCATCCACAGCGTTTCGAGATTCGCCCAGCCGTTGGAGACGCGCCGTCCCTGCACGCGCAACTGCGGCGCGCTCGCATCGAACTTCGGGCGGCCGAGGATCATCGCGCCGGGCGTGTTCATCGACGCTTCCATGAACGCGCGGATCAGCGCGGCGGGATGCTGACCGTCCGAGTCCATTGTCAACGCGTGCGTGAAGCCGAGCTTCGCGGCTTCGTCGAGACCGGCAAGAATCGCCGCGCCCTTGCCGCGATTCTCCGGCAGCACGATTACGCGCAGCCCGGCATCGGCCTGCGCCATTTTTTTGAGGCGTTCGGCGCTGCCGTCCGTGCTGCCGTCGACGACGACCCACACCGGATTCCACTGCTCGCGCGCGCCGCGCACGGTTTCGTCGACTTTTTCGCCGGGGTTGTAGCTCGGGATCAGGACGAGATGCGTGGACGATGCGCGAGTCGAGGGCATTGCAAAAAAAGCGGAATGAGTTCCGACGAATTCTAACGTCTGCCGACGCCGATGCTTTATGGAGATGCTTTCAGTCGCGCGTGCGATGCGCGTCGAGCTCGCCCGCGTAGAAGCGCTGCAATTCGGCGATGAACGCCTGCAGCGCGGCGTGATCGCGTCCCGGCGGCGCGAAGCGGCGGCCGAGCGTCACGCGATAGGTAATGGGCAGCGCGGGCTTCCGGAAAATCTGCCATCCCTTGCCGAGAAAAGCGGAATCCGTTTCGATTATCAAAGTCTGCACCGGCACCTGCGCGCGCGCCGCGATCAGCGCGATGCCGCCCTTCAACGGATTCACCGACGAATTGCCGGTGCGCGTGCCTTCCGGAAAAAGCAGCAGCGGACTGCCGCGATGCAGTTCGCCGACCGCCGCGCGAATCAGCCCGACGGACGTGTCGTTGACGATATAACCCGCGAGCAGCGCGCCCGGCCCGAGAAACACGTTGCCGGCGACGTCGCCCTTCATGACGCAACAAGTGTCGGGCACGCGCGAGGCGATCAGCAATGCATCGAGCAGGCACGGATGATTCGGCGCGAGGATCATCGGCGGCTGGCCGGCGAGCGTGTCGAGTTCTGATAGATCGAAGCGGCACGCGCCGAGCGCGCGCAACAGCGCGAAGTAGCCGTGCCACACGCGCTGCACGACGGCGCGCCCGATGCGCCGTCCCGCGTCGGGGCTCAGTACGCGCCGCAAGATCGACGCGAACGGAAACCACGCGAGGCACACGAGCGCGAGCACGGCGAGCGCGAAGTAGAACGCCACGCCTTGCCACGCGGATTCGAGCACGCCCGCAAGCGAGAGCTTCGCGTGCGGGCCGCCGATTTTGCGATGCGCGTCACTCATCGCTCGCCACCATCTTCGACGACTGCCCGAACACCCACGCCACCGCGATGCCGCCCGACAGCACGCTCTTTTGCCGCACGAGCGGGCTGTCGGCGAAACTTGCGCCGGCCAGGTTCGCATAGCGCACGAAGGCGCCGACCCAGTAGCGGCTGAAGCGCCGCGACATCGACATGAGCGCCTGCGCGCCCGCGTAGCCGCCGTGCGCCTGGAACGCCGCGCGGCCGGGCGTCGCGTATTGCGGCGCGACCGTGTAGTAGTGGTCGCTGTACTTACCGTCGGCGAACATCGGCCCGGCGAACATGCCCGCGCGCAATCCGGAGACGCCCGCGACATCGACGATATCGAGGTTCAGGTTCGGCTCGAACTGCCAGCCCACCGTCTTCGGCGACGATTCCAGCGTGATGCCCATACGCAACGGCATGCGCAGATCGAGCAGCATGTCGCGCGACGGCGTGCGCCACAGATGCACTTCCATCGACGGGCCGATTTCGATCGTCGGCTTGAGATCGGGCATGCCGGCGCGCGCGTTGTCGTCGCGGCTCGAAACCGGCAGCGAACCGAGCAGGCTGATGTTGAAGTTGACGCGGTCGGTATCGAGCAACTGGCCGCGCACGCCGTCGCGATCGGCGCGGAAGAACTTGCCGCGGTAGATCACGTACGGAAACGGAAAGACCCACGCGCGCGTCTGATTCGAGCCGGGATAGTGCGCAAACGCTGCCACGCCCACGCCGATGCCCGCTTCCCACAGCGGCTTGCTCGGCGGCGGCGCTTCGTCGGCGCGCGCGCATACGCTCGCGGCGGCGAGCAGCGCGGGCGCGAGGCGCGAGACGCGCAAGGCCGGAATCGCGATCAATTGACGGATGGCTCCGCGCGTTGCGCATCGCTCAGATTGCGGCGGCGCTGCCGATACGCGCGCAGCGAGTTGCGCCAGTCGAGCGCGGCCGCAACGTAATACACGCCTTTGAACGCGCGCAGCGAATGCCAGATCGGCGTATTGCCGAAGATATCGCCCGCGAGCAGCGACAGCAGCGCTTCCTTCATGCGCAGCGGGTTTTTCGGTCCCATGAAGAGATTGCGCATCGTCGGCGATGTCATGCGGTAGATGAACCACGAGAATTCGCGCGGGCCGTGCCGCACGTCGCGATCGAACTTCGCGAGCGCGGCGGGCGCATTCGCGGGATTCGTGAGCGCCGCGTCGATCGCTTCCGCGCCCGCGAACGCGCTCTGCATCGCGAGCATCACGCCGGACGAAAACACCGGATCGATGAATGCGAAGGCGTCGCCGAGCAGCAGGAAGTTGCGGCCGTGCGTCATGTCGCCGGTGTACGAATAGTTGCCGGTCGCGTGGACTTCGCTGATCAGTTCGGCATCCTTCAGGCGTTCGGCGAGCGGCCCGCACAGCGCGATGGTCTCGCGGAAAAACGCTTCGACCGTCGTGCCCTTCGGACGCCGTTTCAGATACGCCGGCCACACGACCGCGCCGACGCTCGTCGCGCCGTCCGCGAGCGGAATGAACCAGAACCAGCCGTGCTCGAACCAGAACACGGTGATGTTGCCTTCGTTCTCGCCCTCGTTGCGCCGCGCGCCGCTGAAATGGCCATATAACGCCGACGAGTTGTGCCGCTCGTTGCGGCGCTTGGTTTTGAAGCGGTTCGCGAGCAGCGTGTCGCGCCCGGAGGCATCGACGACGAAACGCGTCCGCACGTTTTCGATGCGGCCATCGTCGTGCTCGGCGTCGATCGTCGCGAACGAGCCGTCCGCGGCGAATGCGACATCGCGCGCGCGGCAACCTTCGCTCACATGCGCGCCCTGTTTCGCGGCGTTGCGCAGAAGGATGTCGTCGAGTTCCGAGCGCCGCACCTGATACGCGCTCGGCATGGATTTGTCCCACGCATCGGCGAACATGAAACGCTGCGTGCGATTGCCGTGCTGCGGCGACACGAACTCGGCCGCGAGCTTGACCATGCCGATGGCGCGCACTTCATCGGCGACGCCGAGCTTGTCGAAAAGCCGCAAGTTGGCCGGCAACAGCGATTCGCCGATATGAAAGCGTGGATGCCGCGCCTTCTCCAGCACGCGCACGCGATAACCGCGTTTTGCCAGAAGCGTCGCTGCCGTCGATCCGGCCGGTCCGCCGCCGATCACGACGACGTCCCAGGTTTGCGTCGTTTCACTCATCTGCGTCCCTCGAACCCGCTCTGTTCAGGCGATCCCGCCGTTGATCGACAAGACCTGTCCGGTGACATACGCCGCCGCATCCGACACCAGATACGCGACCATGCCCGCTATTTCCTCCGCCGTGCCCGCGCGCTGCGCCGGCACGAGCTGCTTGATGCGCTCGGGCGGAAACGCGCTGCCGAGCATCGGCGAATCGATGACGCCCGGCGCCACCGCGTTCACCGTGATGCCGCGCGACGCGAGTTCCTGCGCGAGCGCGCGCGTCGCGCCGATCAGCCCCGCCTTCGCGGCCGCGTAGTTCACCTGCCCGCGATTGCCCATCAGACCCGACAGCGATGACATGTTGACGATGCGTCCCCAGCGCGTGCGGATCATCGGCATGAGAAGCGGCTGCGTGACGTTGAAGAAGCCGTCGAGCGTCACGTCGAGCACGCGTTTCCATTGCGCGCGCGTCATGCCGGCCATCGGCGCGTCGTCGTGGATGCCCGCGTTGTTCACGAGAATCTGCACCGGGCCGTCTTCGAGGATGCGCGCGAGCGCGGCGCCGGTCGCATCGGGATCGGTCACGTCGAAAGCGACGGCATGGGCCGCGCCGCCCGCCGCGCGAATGGCTTGCACGCAGCTTTCAGCACGCTCGATGCCGCCGTGCGCGTGGATCCAGACTTCGTGTCCGGCCGCCGCCAGCGAACGGCTGACGGCTTGCCCGATCGCGCCGCTGCCGCCTGTCACGAGGGCGCGCATGGCGTTATTTGGTGCGATGCGCGGCGACGTGCGCCGCGAGCGCGCCGAGATTCGCGAAAATCTTCTGATTGTCCGGATTGTCCGAGCGCAACTCGAAACCGTACTTCTTCGAGATCAGGAGCGCGATCTCCAGGATGTCGATGGAATCGAGCCCGAAGCCTTCCTCATACAACCGCGTATCGGCCGAGACGGCCTTGGGATCGACGTCCTCGAGATTCAGTTCGGCGACGATCAGCTCGGCGAGCTCTCTTTCCAGTTCATTCATCGTGTGCACAGACCAGCGCAAAACGCGCCAAAGGCGGCTCGGAAGACGCGCGCCCCGCGTTGTCCGCGCGTCGTCGGCTGCCTGTTATCGAGATAATTGCAGTGGCGAAATTCTAGACGATGCCCTTGGGGACGCCTAGTAGGAAAGGTAACCGGCGGCGGCAGGTGTCGCATCGAGGTAATTCTGAGAAAAATCAGGGATTTCGCCGCAGGGCGGGACCCCTGCGTGCGTAGGGTAAAATCCGCCCGTCTGACGAATGTAAGATCATGGAACAATCGGTTACAGACCGCCCGCGCGGCCTCGCGGGAAAATGATCGTCAGGCGGGCGACTGCCGAATTTTTTTATCAACCGAGCGTTCAAAAAAGAGCGCCGCAGCCGCGTCCCATGTTGCGTACCTTTTTCTTTCGACCAGCGTCTTTCGTAATCCTTTCGCGTGCATTGCGCGCCGCCGGAGTGCACCGATGAACGCCACACGCTTCATGCGCGCAGCGGGCGTCGTGGCCGCGCTCGTCGCTTATCAGGTCGGCGCGCATCATGCGGCGTCGACGCCGGGCGCGCATGGGCTCGGCCTCGCGCTCGTGCTCGCGCCGCTTCTGCTCATCGCGCTGAACGCCGCCGTGCGCTCGAACGCGCGCGTGTGGCTGCTGCCGCTCTGGGCGCTTGGATGTATCGCGCTGTGGCTCGCGCGCGCGCCGCTCACCGCACATTTCGGCTGGGGACTGTGGCTCGAACACGCGAGCTTCAATATGGTGCTCGCATGGATGTTCGGCCGCACGCTCGCATCGGGCCGCGAGCCGCTCTGCACGCAGTTCGCCACGATGGTCCACGGCAAGCTCGAAGCGCGCGTCGTGCGCTACACGCGCGGCGTGACGCTCGCGTGGACGTGCTTTTTCGTCGCGACCGCGTTCGTGTCGACGATGCTGTTCGCGTTCGCATCGATCGTCACGTGGTCGACGTTTGCCAATTACCTCGCGCTGCCGCTCGTCGGGCTGATGTTCGTCGGCGAATACGCGTGCCGGCGCGTCGCGCTGCCGGACATGGAGCCGTCGAGCATCATGGATGCCGTGCGCGCCTACACGCATTCGATGCAGATGCGTCGCAGCGGAGCGCAGTGATGCCGTCGACCTCATCGTCCATGCAGACTTTTCCGCTGGTCTTTCACGCGTCGCCGGACGAGACGATCGCCTGGCGCGACGGCGCGCCCGTCAGCGTGCGCGCGTTTCTCGCCGACGTGCACGCGCTCGCCGCCGCGCTTCCTGAAGGCGGCCACGTGTTCAACGTGTGCACGGACCGCTACCGCTTCACGGTGAGCCTGTGCGCGACGCTCGTCGCAGGCAAGACGAGCCTGTTGCCCTCCACGCACACGCCCGAAATGGTGCGCGCCCTCGCCTCGTTCGCGCCCGATGCGTTCTGTCTGCACGACAGCGAGGATTGCGCGATCGATCTGCCCTGCTTTCGCTATCCCGATCTCGCGCACGCTCGCGTGTCGGATCAAGCGCCGGTGCCGCATATCGACGGCGCGCGCGTGGTCGCTTACGTGTTCACGTCGGGTTCGACGGGCGTGCCGGTGCCGCATCGCAAGACGTGGGGCTTTCTCGTGAAGAACGTGCGCGCCGCCGCGGACCGCTTAGGCCTGCTCGCCGGCGCCCGCGCGACGCTCGTCGGCACCGTGCCGCCGCAACACATGTACGGCTTCGAGTCGACGGTGCTGCTCGCGCTCATCGGCGGTCTCGCGTTCAGCAACCGCCAGCCGTTCTATCCCGTCGATATCCGCGCGGAACTCGGCGCCGTGCCCGAGCCGCGCGTGCTCGTCAGCTCGCCGGTCCATCTGCGCGCGCTCTTCGCCAACGACGAAGCGCTGCCGCGCGCATCGCTCGTGCTGTCGGCGACCGCGCCGCTCTCGGAGAAGCTTGCGCTCGACGCCGAAGCGCGCCTCGACGCCCCGCTCATGGAAATCTACGGCAGCACCGAAACCGGCCAGATCGCGACGCGCCGCACCGCGCGCACCGCCGCGTGGGAGCTGTTTCCAGACATCACGCTGACGCCGCGAGACGATGAATCCGACGATGCCGATGAACCCACGATGTGGGCATCCGGCGGCCACGTCGAAACGCCGGTGCCGATGGGCGACGCGCTGGAACGCATCGACGACACGCATTTCCTGCTGCACGGGCGCAAGGCCGATCTCATCAATATCGCGGGCAAGCGCACGTCGCTCGCGTATCTGAACCATCAGTTGAACGCGGTGCCGGGCGTGGTCGATGGCGTGTTCTACATGCCGGACGACACACCAGCCGACGGCGAACCGGTGCGCCGTCTGATGGCGCTCGTCGTCGCGCCGGAAATCGCGGCGGCGGATCTGCAGCGCGCGTTGCGCGAGCGTATCGACGCCGCGTTCATGCCGCGTCCGCTGCTGTTCGTCGATACGCTGCCGCGCAACGCGACCGGCAAGCTGCCGCGCAACGTGCTCAGGCAACTGATCGAACAGGAACGCAACCGGCGCGCGACGCTATCGTTCACCGTGCCGCCGGAACATCCCGCGCTCGCCGGCCATTTCCCCGGTCATCCGATCGTGCCGGGCGTCGTGCTGCTCGATCACGCGCTCGATGCGATCGGGGCCGCGCTCGGGAAGAATTTCGACGCGGGCAGGATCGAATCCGCGAAATTCCTGAGCCCGGCGCAACCCGGCGAATTGCTCGACATCGCGTACGAAATGGCGGCGAGCGGCGCAATCCGCTTCACGATCCACGCGGGCGCGCGCACGGTGGCGAGCGGCGCGCTCGTGGCGCGATCGGTCAAGGACGCGCACGCATCGTGAACAAGCCGCGCAACCGCGACGACTGGGCCGAGCGTCAGGAACGCAGCAACCTCGCGCTGCTGCGCTTCATGACGTGGGTGTCGCTGCGCTTCGGGCGGCGCATCGGGCGCGTGCTGCTGCGGATCATCACCGCGTATTTCGTCCTTTTCGCGCCGCGCGCGCGACGTGCGTCGCGCGGCTTTCTGAATCGCGCGCTCGGGCGGCATGCGGGCTGGCGCGATGGTTATCGACACGTGTTTGCGTTCGCATCGACGATTCACGACCGCATCTATCTGCTCAACGAGCGCTTCGATCTTTTCGATATCCGCACGCACGGCGCCGACGACGTCGAAGCCGCGCTCGCCGATGGCCGCGGCGCCTTTCTCATGGGCGCGCATCTCGGCAGCTTCGAAGTGGTGCGGGCGATCGGTCGGGCGCAGCCGCATATCCGCATCGCGATCACGATGTACGAGGAGAACGCGCGCAAGATCAACGCGATTCTCGCCGCCGTGAATCCGGCCGCGCAACACGACGTGATCGGACTCGGCAAGGTCGATGCGATGCTGAAAGTGCGCGAGCGGCTCGATGCGGGCAGTCTCGTCGGCATTCTCGCGGATCGCACGCTGCGCCAGGCCGGCGACGCGCTCGGCCAACGCGACTTTCTCGGCGCGCCCGCCGCGTTTCCGCTCGGGCCGCTGCACATGGCCGCGGTGCTGCGACGCCCGGTGGTCTTCATGACGGGGCTGTATCTCGGCGGCAACCGCTACGACATTCACTTCGAAACGCTCGCCGATTTTTCGAAGATCGAGCGCGGCGAACGCGCCGCCGCCGTCGATGCCGCGCTCACGCGTTATGTCGCGTTGCTCGAAAAATACTGCCGCGCGGCGCCGTACAACTGGTTCAACTATTTCGACTTCTGGCAGGCGAACGCGGCGCAGGAACCCGCGCGAGCGAACGCGGCACGCCTGCGGGAAGCAACGAGGGATTCCTGATCTCATGCGAGTTTTCGTTGCCGTTCTGACGGCTGCCTTGCTGTCGGCATCGACGATCAGCGTCGCCGCTGACGCGCCCTGGACGCTCGATCGCCTCATGAACACGCTCGGCGCGAAGAAATCCGGCCGCGCGCATTTCACCGAGACGCGTTATCTCAAGATCGCGCAGGAGCCGCTCGAATCGTCGGGCGAGCTCGTGTTCGCCGCGCCCGATCATCTGGAAAAGCACACGACGAGTCCGAAGCCGGAAAATCTCGTCGTCGATGGCGACATGCTCACCGTCGAGCGCAATGGCCGCAAGGTCACGATTCCGTTGCGCAACTATCCGGAACTCGGCGCGTTCATCGAAAGCATTCGCGCGACGCTCGCGGGCAATCGCTTCGCGCTGGAAAACGCATATCGGGTTTCCATCGACGGCAAAGGCGACGACTGGACGATGACGCTCGTGCCCTCCGATTCGCGCATGAAGCAGAAGGTCAGCTCGATCACGCTCGCGGGCACGGGCGCGGCGCTTTCGCGCGTCGAGATCCGGCAGGCCGACGGCGACCGCTCGCTGATGCGCCTGCAAGACGCGTCGGCGCACTGAACGCATCATGCGCGCGGTATCGCGGTCCTTGCGGCAGCCGGCGGTCATCGTCTGGCTGTGCTTTCTCGCGGCGTGCGCGGCAATCATCGCGCGCGCGCATTTTTCCGCCGACCTTTCCGCTTTCCTGCCGCGCGCGCCGAGCGAGCAGCAGCGCGTGCTCGTCGAGCAATTGCGCGATGGACTCGTATCGCGGCTGATTCTTGCCGGCGTCGAAGGCGGCGATGCGAACGGGCGCGCGGACGTATCGCGCAGGATCGCGGCGACGCTGCGCGGCGACAAGCGCTTTTCCGCGATCAACAATGGCGAGGCGAACGGACAGGCGCGCGACGAACGCTTCGTATTCGAACACCGTTATCAGTTGAGTTCGGCCGTGACACCGGAACGCTTCACCGAAGCCGGCCTGAAAGACGCGCTCGCCGACAGCCTCGATCTGCTCGCCTCGTCCGCCGGCATGATAACGAAAGACCTGCTGCCGCACGATCCGACCGGCGAGGTCACCGCGCTCGTCAGCCGGCTCGACAGCGGCGCGCAACCGGCGATGCAGGACGGCGTGTGGGCATCGCGCGACGGAACGCGCGCCGTGTTGCTCGCGCAGACCGCAAGCGCCGGTTCAGACACCGACGCGCAAGCAGCCGCGATCGCCGCGATCCGCGCCGCGTTCGCACAGGCCGCGCCGGGCGCGACGCCGTATCGCCTTTTACTGACGGGGCCGGGCGTGATCGCCGTCGAAACGCGCGACACCATCATGCGCGACGTGCGCTGGCTGTCGGCGGCGAGCATCGTGCTGATCGTCGTGCTGCTGCTCGCGGTGTATCGCTCGGTGCCGACGCTGCTGCTCGGCCTGATGCCCGTCATGTCGGGCGTCGCGGCGGGGGTGGCCGCCGTGAGCCTCGCGTTCGGCACCGTGCACGGCCTCACGCTCGGCTTCGGCACGACGTTGATCGGCGAAGCCGTCGACTATTCGATCTATCTCTTCGTGCAATCGGCGGGCGTGCGTTTCGACGGAAGACGCGAATCGCTGAAAGACTGGGTCGCGAGCTTCTGGCCGACGATCCGCCTCGGCGTGCTGACGTCGATCTGCGGGTTCGCGTCGATGCTCTTCTCCGGCTTTCCGGGCCTCGTGCAACTCGGGCTGTATTCGATCGTCGGTCTGTCGACGGCGGGCATCGTCACGCGTTTCGTGCTGCCGCATCTGTTGCCGCAAGGCTTCGCGATCCGCGACGTCTCGCGGCTCGGCAATCTGCTCGCGCGACTCGCCGCGCGCGCCTCGCGTCTGCGCGTGGCGCTCGCCGTGCTGCTTCTCGCGGCGGCGGCGGCGCTTTTGATGCAGCGCCACGGCTTGTGGAGCCAGGAATTGGCCGCGCTCAGTCCAGTGCCGAAAGCGAGCCAGGATCTCGACGAACGCCTGCGCGCGGATGTCGGCGCGCCGGACGTGCGCTATCTCGTCGTGGTGTCGGCGGCGAGCGAGCAGGCCGCGCTCGAACGCGCCGAAGCGCTCGCGCGGCAGTTGCAGCCGCTTGCCGACGCGCATGTGATTGCCGGTTTCGAAAGCCCCGCGCAGTATTTGCCGAGCGATGCCGCGCAGCGTGCGCGCATTGCGAGCCTGCCCGCCGCCGATGTCCTGCGCGCGCGGCTCGCGCTCGCCCTGCACGATCAGACGATCCGTGTGAAGCCCGAGGTTTTCGAGCCTTTCATCGCGGATACCGAAGCGGCCCGCGCGCAGCCGCTTCTGCGACGCGCCGATCTGCAAGGCACGTCGATGGCGCTCGGCGTCGATTCGCTTCTCACCGAACGCGACGGCCGCTGGACCGCGATGCTGCCGCTGCGCGCGCCGCAAGGCTCGGACGTGCAGGCGCAGAAGATTCGCGCGGCGGTCACCGCATCGCGCGTGCCGGACGCGCTTTTCGTCGATATGAAAGCCGAAGCCGATCACCTCTATCAGAACTACGTGCACGAGGACATTCGCCTGTCGCTCGGCGGATTCGCCGCGATCGTCGTGCTCCTCGTGCTCGCGCTGCGCTCGCCGTTGCGCGCGGCGCGCACGCTCGCGCCGCTCGTCGCGGCGGTGATCGTCGTGATCGCGGGGCTGGCGCTCGCGGGCATGTCGCTCACGATCCTGCATCTGATCGGCATGTTGCTGATCGTCGCGGTCGGGTCGAACTACGCCCTTTTCTTCAACTATCGGGC
Organism: Caballeronia fortuita; assembly: GCF_001544835.2. Classification (GTDB taxonomy): domain Bacteria; phylum Pseudomonadota; class Gammaproteobacteria; order Burkholderiales; family Burkholderiaceae; genus Caballeronia; species Caballeronia fortuita. The sequence continues at coordinate 115,603 of NZ_FCNX02000002.1, forward strand.
GCACGCCGATGACAATGCGGTTTCGCCACAGACGCTCGTGTCGCTCGTGATCGCGAATCTCGCGACGGTGCTCGGCTTCGGCCTGCTCGCGCTGTCCAATGTGCCGATGCTGAAAACCTTTGGCCTGACAGTCGGCCCCGGCGCGATCCTGGCGCTGCTGTTCTCGGCGATCCTCGCGCCGCGTTCGGACTTGTCGCGATGAACGCGCCCGGCAGGCCGCGCCGCTGGACGCCGACGCCGCTGATCGGCGGCGCGGCGGCCGTGCACGCCGGCGCGCTCGCGTCGTGGCTGGCCGCGCCCGCGACGTGGCCGTGGGCGGCAGGCGGCGTGATCGCGTCGCATCTCGCGCTGACGGCGGCGGGACTCTGGCCGCGAAGCGCATTGCTCGGCCACAACTGGACGAGGCTGCCCGAATCGGCAAACGCAAGCATCGCCATCACCATCGACGACGGTCCCGATCCCGATGTCACGCCGCGCGTGCTCGATCTGCTCGATACGCATCGCGCGCGGGCGACGTTCTTCTGCATCGGCGAACGGGCGCGCGCGCATCCGGAAGTCGTCGAGGCGATCGTCGCGCGCGGGCATGCCGTCGAGAATCACAGCGAGCGGCATCGGCATTATTTTTCGTTGATGGGACCGCGCGCGTTGCGGAGCGAAATCAACGCGGCGCAGACGACGCTTGGCGAGATCGCGGGCGCAAAGCCGCTCTTCTTCCGCGCTCCGGCGGGATTGCGCAATCCGTTTCTCGAGCCCGTGTTGTGCGGGCTGGGCCTGCATCTCGCGAGCTGGACGCGGCGCGGTTTCGATACGCGCACGGGCGATGCATCGCTCGTCGCGCGCCGCTTGCTCGATGGCCTTGCATCACGCGACATTCTGCTCGTCCACGACGGCCACGCCGCGACAGACGCGCACGGCGCGCCTGTGATACTCGCCGCGCTCGACACGGTGTTGCGCGCGGCGTCGGATCGCGGACTTGCGACGGTCACGTTGCGCGAGGCGATTGTCGGCTAGACTGCGCGGACCCTCAATCGACCTTCGCCCGCATGGTGCCGAACGCGCTCATCGAAACCGTCAGCCGTCCGTATCGCGCGGCGGGCCGCTTCGCGTGGCATTTCGCATCGGCGAAGCTGCGGCACGATCCGTTTTTCGCTCACGTCCTCGCGCACGGCCTGATTCCCGACGGCGCGCGCATCCTCGATCTCGGCAGCGGCCAGGGTCTGCTCGCCGCGTGGCTGTTCGGCGCGCACGCGTGGCATCGGCATGAGGGAGGCGCGTGGCCCGCGCACTGGCCCGCGCCAGCCGAGCCGTCGTCGATTCACGGCATCGAACTGACGCGGCGCGATGTGGACCGCGCGCGCATCGCATTGCGGGCACACGAGGCGCGCGTGCGCTTCGTGTGCGACGTGCTCCATTACGTCGATGCCCACGCGCAGGCCGCGATCCTTCATCGCGTGAGGGCGAACCTCGCCGTCGACGGCATGCTCCTGCTGCGCGTCAGCGACGCCGCCGCCGGCTGGCGCGCGCACCTCGATCGCGCCGTCGATTTCGGCATGCAGATCGCCCGGTCGGGACGCACGAGCGGCCTCACGGTCCGCAGCGAGGCGCAATGGCTCAAGCTGCTCGGCGAGCTGCGTTTCGACGTAACCATCCGGCCGATGGGCAACGGCACGCACCACGCCAATCGCCTGCTGATCGCGCGGCCCGCCCGCTGAGGTCCGCTTAGGTCCGCTTAGGTCCGCTTAGGTCCGCTTAGGTCCGCTTGGGTCCGCTTGGGTCTGCGCGGTCCGAAAGGCTCGGTTTGTTACAATTCATCGAATTCGAACGACGTCGGACTTAGGGAAACGAGCCCGTAGTGAATCCTCTTCTGCTTACGCATTTCACCGCGACGAGTTGCGCGGGGCGCGGCCTCGACGCGACGCTCGCCGCGCTCACCGAAGCGCGCAGCGGCCTTGCGCGATGCGACTTCGAGGGCGCCGCGCTCGACACGTTCACGGGCCGCGTCGCGGGCGTCGAAGATGCGCCGGTGCGCGCGGACCTCGCCGAATTCGACTGCCGCAACAATCGTCTCGCGCAACTCGCGCTGCTTGAGGACGGCTTCGAGGCACGCGTGCGCGACGCGATCGCACGTTGCGGCGCGGGGCGCGTCGGCGTGTTCATGGGCACGAGCACGGCGGGCATTCTCGAAACCGAACTCGCCTACCAGCGCCGCGATGCGCAGACCGGCGCGCTGCCCGCCGATTTCGATTACGCCAGCACGCACAATCCCTATTCGCTCGCCGCGTTCGTGCGCGCGTATTTCGGCTTGCGCGGGCCGGCGGTGTCGGTGTCGTCGGCGTGTTCGTCGGGCGCGAAAGTGTTCGGCTCGGCGCGGCGCATGCTGGAAACCGGCTTGATCGATGCAGCCGTGGTCGGCGGCGTCGATACGCTCTGTCTCACGACGCTCTACGGCTTCAATTCGCTCGAACTGCTGGCGCCGGGTCCGTGCAAGCCGTTCGACGTGAAGCGCGACGGCATTTCCATCGGCGAGGCGGCGGCGTTCGCGCTGCTCGAACGCGAGCCGTCCGCTCACGCCGCTCACACTGAAGACGACGCGATCCTTCTGCTCGGTATCGGCGAATCGAGCGATGCGTATCACATGTCGTCGCCGCATCCCGAAGGACTCGGCGCGCGCATCGCGATGGAACAGGCGCTCGCGAGCGCCGGTCTCGCCGCCGCCGACATCGGCTATGTGAATCTCCACGGCACCGCCACGCCCAGCAACGACGCCGCCGAAAGCCGCGCGCTGACGAGCCTGTTCGACCGCGTGCCGTGCAGCTCCACGAAGGGCGCGACCGGTCATACGCTCGGCGCGGCGGGCGCGCTCGAAGCGGTGATCGCGGCGCTCGCGTTGCGGCATCGGGTCATTCCGGCGGGCGTCAACACGAGCGAGCCGGACCCCGCGCTCGGTCTCGACTACGTTTTGACGACGCGCGCCGCGCCGCTTCGCGCGGTGTTGTCCAACTCGTTCGGCTTCGGCGGAACGAACTGCAGTCTCGTGTTCGGGCGCAAGGGAGCGGTATCGGCATGACTTCATTGCGTGCGTATATTGAAGGCGTCGGCGTAGTGGGGCCGGGACTGACTAACTGGTCTCATGCCGCCGACGTGCTCGCGCAACGCAGCGCGCTCGACGTGGCAAGGACCGTGTTGCCCGCGCCCGCAAGCTTGCCTTCCGCCGAGCGGCGGCGCACCGGACCGGTCGTGCGTGCGGCGCTCGCGGCGGCGCACGAAGCGGTCGCGCAGAGCGCGCGCGATGCCGCGACGCTCGCCGCCGTGTTCGCGGCATCGGGCGGCGATGGCGGCAATTTCCACGCGATCTGCGAAACCCTCGCGAGCGACGATCCGCAACTCTCGCCGACGCGCTTTCACAACTCCGTCCATAACGCGCCCGCGGGCTACTGGAGCATCGCGACGCGCGCGATGGCGGCATCGAACGTGCTCTGCGCCTATGACGGCAGCTTCGCGGCGGGGCTGCTGGAGAGTCTCGCGCAAGTGAGCGTCGATGGAACCGCGACCTTGCTCGTCGCCTACGACACGGATTATCCCGAGCCGTTGCGCCGCGTGCGCCCGATCACCGACGCATTCGGCGTCGCGCTGGTTCTCGCGCCGCAAGAGAACGAGCGGACGCTCGCGCGTATCGAAGCGCGTCTCTCGGACGCGAACGCATTCACTTTCGCCGATGCCGCGCTCGAAGCGCTGCGTCTGTCGAATCCCGCCGCGCGCGCCCTGCCTTTGCTCGATGCGTTGGCGCGCGGCGTGGCATCGAATGTCGTGCTCGATTATCTCGACGGCACGCAGCTTGCCGTCGATATCGCTCCGTCATGATGCTCGATCGCGACTGGATCGCCGCGCGCATTCCGCACGACGGCGGGATGTGTCTGCTCGACGCGGTTCTCGCGTGGGACGCGCACCGCATCCGCTGCACGGCGACGAGCCATCTTCGCCCCGATAATCCGTTGCGCTCGAAGGGCCGGCTCGCGTCGGTATGCGGCATCGAATACGCGGCGCAGGCGATGGCGACGCATGGCGCGCTAGTCGGCGCGAACGAAGCGAAACCGCGTGTGGGCATGCTGACGAGCTTGCGCGGCGTGGCGCTGCATGTCGAACGGCTCGATACGCTCGACGGTCCGCTCGATATCGAAGCCGAGCGCATCGGCGGCGATGCGAGCACGGTGCTGTATCGCTTCGCTGTTCACTGCGCCGGCCAGTTGCTTTTGAGCGGACGCGCCGCCGTGATTCTCGACGCGGCTCGGAAAGCCGGTTAGATCGCCGGTTTCGTCGCGCAATAAGCGGAAAAGATGCCGAGTTCGACATCGCGGCGCACGTCCGCGAAACCCGCGCGCCGGATCGCGGCGATAACGGCATCGGGCGGCACGCAGGCCTCGATCGTGTCCCAGTAATAGCGCATCAGTTCGACGCTTTCCCCTTTCTTCCCGACGATGCGCGCGATCATCGGCACGACGCCGCGCATATAGAACTTCAACGCGGCGACGCCGACGCCGTGCGCGGGCCGCGTGATCTCCAGCACGCAAAGACGCCCGCCGGGCGCGAGCACACGGAAGTATTCGTCGAAGGCCTTCGCGAGATCGCTCACGTGGCGCAGCGCGAAGCCCATGCTCAGGAAATCGTAGGCGTTGCTGTCGCACGGCAGATTTTCGGCGGTGCCGATGCGCGTCTCGACGCCGGCCGGCAGACGCGCCTCGCCGACCATGCCCGGACTCGGATCGACGCCCGTGACGAGCGCGGGATCGCCCGTGATCGCGACGGCTTCTTTCGTGACGAGCCCCGTTCCCATGCCGACATCGAGTACCCGCATGCCGCGCGACAATCCCGCCGAACGTAGCGCGCGATTGCGATACCACGGGCCGGAGCCGAACGCCATCGCGCGTTCGATCGCGTCATAGTCGGAGGCGGTTCGGTCGAAGATGCCGCGCAGCCAGAGGCGCCGTTTCGATTCGTCGGCGTAGTAGGACGTGAGAGGTTCGTGCGGGGGTTCGTGGTCGATCGGGTCGCGGCTGGGGAAGGTCATGCAGTCTCCGTTTTCTCGCGCAGCCGTGGATCGTGGTTCGATCCGCAAAGATCACTCTCACACGGCTGCCGCGATGCAGAAATGCCTGGAACGACTTTGAATTATGGATGCAACGTGCTTAATACCATAATTCGATGTCTTTCCTTTGCGCGCGGAAGACTTCGCTAGTCGGGCAACGCGGCCAGCGCATTCGCCGCCGTCCCGGCTGTGACGGTTCCTGGATTCGCGAGCTGCGGCGTCATCTTCGGCACCGGCACCGGCGCTGGAAACGACCGGCGCGACCGCGTCATCGTATTGCGCACGCGATGCTCCGGGCGGCTCAACATCCCGCCACCGACGAGCGCGACGAACGACGCGATCAGCGGCACCGCGAGCAGCATCGTCGCGAACTTGAAGAGGCCGAGCTTCAACGGACTGCGCGAAGCCCATGCGGACCACCCGAGCGCGAAGCCGAGATACGCGATGCCCGCCGGCGCGCCCGCGAGTTCCGGCATGCCGATACGCTGCGCGAGCGGCATCGGAAAAACGAGAACGAAGAGCACGATGCTCGACATCGCGTGAACGAGCAGCGCGTGCCGCCGCTTGACAAGGCCCGCGATCGACCAGAGCGCCAGCACGAGCACGAACGGCGGACACGCAGCGACGACCGCCACGAGCGCGAGATACACCACGACGCCGCTCATGAGATTGCGCAGATATCCTTCCGACGACGCGTAATACACCATGTATCCCGCCGCGATCGACGCCACGCACGCGACGAAAGCCGCGGTGCCAGCCTGCCCGTCCGGCGAAACGGCGAGCCGCAACAACAGAAGACTCGTGAAGCCGACGAGATAGACCAGAAACCGCACAACCGAAAAACGCTGTTTCATACCGCACCCCTTTCCCCTGATGGTGCGAACGGTCGTCACAACGGTCTCGCACTGCCCGAAACCTTATGCAACCAGTTCTTGCCCATCCATCGCCCGCGTCCGAATTCGCATGACGGATCGCGCGCGCAAAAGCGCCGCCGCGAATAGCCTTTCGGTCTTTCGCGGTCGTCGGCTCTTTATCGACGGGAAAACGGGGAATCTTTAGCCCTTCATGACGGGCTAGAGGTGAGGCACCAGACGCATCAGCGCGGCAGCGGCCTGGCCTGCTCCATCGACGATGCGCGCACGAACTTGCCCGCGCCCAGATGGTGAATGGTGTGCAGCGGCTGATTCGTTTCGTCGATGCTCCAGTGGCCATCGACGAACACGCGCGCATCGGCGGCGGCCGCGACGACTTCGGCGAAACACGTGTCGTACGCGTCTTCGGTGTGCTTCTCGTCGATGAGTCTGCATTCGAGCCACGCCGCGCAGTTCGTCTCGATGAGCGGCAGCCCGAGCACAGGTCCGGTGACCGTGTCGATGCCGAAGGTGGCGAACTTGTCGATGTCGCGCCCGCTCGTCGAGCCGACCGCGTAAGTGAGATCGATCATCGCCGCACCCGGCACGATGACGCCAAACGTGCCACTCGCGGCGGCGAGTTCGCGTGTGTACGTGCTCTTGTCGATCACGACGGCGATGCGCGGCGGCGTGAACTCGACGGGCATCGACCAGGCGGCGGCCATCACGTTGCGGCGTCCGCCGTGCGCGCTCGTGACGAGAACGGTCGGGCCATGATTGATGAGACGGCTGGCGTGTTCCAGCTTGACGGGACGAAAGTGGCTCATGGTTTATGTATGCAAAAGACGATTCGCGCAATTGTATGCGGCGTACAAAATGCGCGTCGTCGCGTGCCAGGCGTCGACGAAAATCGACTTGACAGACACTCTTACGATATATATCTTTAGATATGTTTTACGACATATCTGGAGTGGCTCACATGAAATCCCGTTGCTTTCAACGTGCGCGCGAAGCCAGCCTCCGCGCCTTCGGTTCTGGTTTTCCTTCTGACACGCCCGAATGGGTGGAACGTTTCGCCTTCGAGCGCTGGGGCATGATCGGCCGGCATCGGCATGGCGGCGGCCGCTTCGGCGGCGGTCCGGGTGGAATGGGCGGCATGGGTGGCATGGGTGGATTCGGCGGCGAAGACGGCATGCCGCGCGGCCGCAAGTTCTCCTCCGACGATCTGCAACTGCTGCTGCTCGCGATGCTCGCCGAAGCGCCTCGTCACGGCTACGAACTCATCAAGGCGCTGGAAGACCGCTCGAATGGCTTCTATGCGCCGAGCCCCGGCATGGTTTATCCGGCGCTCACCTATTTGGAAGAACTCGGCTATACGACGGTCGAACTGGAAGGCAATCGCAAGCGCTATGCGCTGTCCGATGCAGGGCGCGACTACCTTGCATCGAATCAGGAGCGCGTCGACATCATGCTTGCGAAGCTCACGCATTTCGCCCGCAAAATGGATCTCGTGCGCCGCGCCTACATGGGCGAGGATGCGGACGACACCGCTGCCGACAACGGCTGGGCGCCCGAGCTGATCGCCGCGCGCCGTGCGCTGAAGAAAGCATTGCTCTTGCGCACCGACGCATCGCAAGAAGAGCAACGCCGTATCGCCGGGATCCTTGCGCGCGCGACGGCCGAAATCGAACAGAACCCCGCGCCGAAACAGGCGTAAGAAGGAGCCGCACACGATGACCGATTCCATCCTGCAAGACCGGCCCGATCTCGAAGTGACGCGCGTGCGCCACCCGCTCAAGTTTCGTCTGCTGCAAGTCACGCGCGTGACGAAGCTCAATGCGCACTACGTACGCGTGACCTTCACGGGCGACTCGCTAGAAGACTTCGTGAGCGCCTCGTTCGACGATCACGTGAAGCTGTTTTTCCCGGCGCCGGGCGAGACGATGCCTGCGCTGCCTCAAGCCGGCCCCAACGGTCCCGAGTTCGATGCTTCGAAGCCGCGTCCCGTTGCGCGCGATTTCACGCCGCGCCGTTTCGACCGCGAGGCACGCGAGCTCGATATCGAATTCGCGCTGCACGAAGCCGGTCCCGCGACCGCATGGGCCGCGCAAGCCGCGCCCGGTCAACATCTCGGCATCGGCGGGCCGCGTGGATCGTTCGTGATTCCGGCGCAGTTCGACTGGCATCTGATGATCGGCGATGAAACCGCGCTCCCGGCCATCGCGCGTCGTCTGGAAGAGCTGCCCGAGGGCACACGCGTTGCGACGCTCATCGAAGTGGGCGATTCGTCGGCACGCATCGAATTCGATACGCGCGCGGATCTGTACGCACAATGGCGTTATCGCAACGAGAGCGAACATCCGGGCGGCGCGTTGCTGCTCGCGTTGCGCGAAACCTATGTGCCGGAGGGCGAAGGCTATGTATGGGCAGCAGGCGAAGCCACGCTCATGCGCGCGGTGCGCAAGCTGTTATGCGAGGAACGCGGCATCGACAAGAAGCGCATTCGTGCGTCGGCTTACTGGAAACGCGGCGAGCAGGCCGTGCATGAAACGATCGATGGCTGATCCGGCTTCATAGCATCGAGATCGCTCCACGCCGCAAACCCGCGATAATCGAGTCACGACGACTTTTCAACGCTTACAAAAGGCAGTCGAATCATGACCGATACATTCGATAAGAAGCCCGACGACGAATCCGCGCAACCCGGCGGCCTGCGCAAATCGCTGACGAGTTACGGAGACAACGGCTTTTCGCTCTTTCTGCGCAAAGCGTTCATCAAGGGCGCGGGTTATACCGATAGCGCGCTCGATCGCCCGGTCATCGGCATCGTGAATACGGGCAGCGCTTATAACCCGTGTCACGGCAATGCGCCGCAACTGATCGAAGCCGTGAAGCGCGGCGTGATGCTTGCAGGCGGCTTGCCGATGGACTTTCCGACGATATCGATCGCCGAATCGTTCTCGCAACCGACGAGCATGTATCTGCGCAATCTGATGTCGATCGATACCGAGGAGATGATTCGCGCGCAGCCGATGGACGCGGTCGTGCTTATTGGCGGATGCGACAAGACCGTGCCCGCGCAATTGATGGGCGCTGCATCTACGGGCATTCCGGCGATCCAGCTCATTACTGGATCGATGCTCACGGGCGCGCATCGTGGCGAGCGCGTTGGAGCGTGCACCGATTGCCGGCGTTACTGGGGCCGTTTTCGCGCGGAAGAAATCGACGAAGCGGAGATCGCCGCCGTGAACAATCAACTCGTCGCGAGCGTCGGCACATGTTCGGTGATGGGCACGGCAAGCACGATGGCGTGCATCGCCGAAGCGCTCGGCATGACGGTGCCCGGCGGTGCGTCGCCGCCCGCGGTGACGTCGGATCGCATGCGTATCGCCGAACTCACGGGCACGCAAGCCGTGAGAATCGCGCGCGATAACCTCACCATCGACAAGATACTCACGGCTGAAGCATTCGAGAACGCAATGCGCGTGCTGCTCGCTATCGGCGGATCGACGAACGGCGTCGTGCATCTCACGGCGATCGCGGGACGCATGGGTTATGACGTCGATCTGAAGGCGCTCGATCGCATGGGACGCGAGACGCCGGTTCTCGTCGACCTGAAGCCATCGGGATCGCATTACATGGAGGACTTTCACAAGGCAGGCGGCATGACCACGCTTCTGCGCGAGCTGAAGCCGCTTCTGAACCTGAATGCGTTGACCGTGACGGGCCGCACGCTCGGCGAAGAGATCGAGGCCGCGGGACCGGCGTTCGAGCAGGACGTCGTACGCCCTTTCGACGCACCGATCTATCCGCAAGGCGGCATCGCAGTGCTCGAGGGCAATCTCGCGCCGGGCGGCGCAATCATCAAGCAATCCGCGGCGAATGCGAAGCTCATGGAACATGAGGGACGCGCGGTCGTGTTCGAAAATGGCGCCGATCTCGCGGCGCGCATCGATGCGGACGATCTCGATGTCACGCCCGACGATATCCTCGTGCTGAAGAACATCGGCCCTAAAGGTGCACCGGGCATGCCGGAAGCCGGTTACATCCCGATTCCCCGCAAGCTCGCGGTCCAGGGCGTGAAGGATACCGTGCGTATCTCGGACGGGCGCATGAGCGGCACGGCATTCGGGACCATCGTGTTGCATGTGACGCCTGAATCAGCGGTCGGCGGACCGCTTGCATATGTTCGCACCGGCGACCGGATTCGCCTGAGCGTGTCGAATCGCGAGATAAGTCTGCTTGTCAGCGATGAAGAACTCGCCGCGCGCGCAAAGGCATCGCCGGTTATCGCACCGAGCGCGGATCGAGGTTATCGCAAGCTCTTTTACGACACGGTGACGCAAGCGGACAAGGGCGTCGATTTCGATTTCCTGCGCGCAACGCAGACACGAGGCGTGACACCGCGTCGATAACTTCGCTTGTTATACGACGCGATGCGTCTGCAGCCGAATCACACGCGTTGTCTCTTCCACGCGTGCCGTGGCGATCAACACTTCGCGATTCGTACGACGGCACACGACATTACGCACGTGATTCACGCCGAAGCAGAATAGGCCGCGTTTCTTCGTGCCGAGCACGACGAGATCGGCATCGAGTCGATCGGCTTCATCGGCAATCACGCGCCCGATGCTATGGCCATCTCGTGGGAGCGTGCGCGTCTGCCAATCGGCGTTCATGCCCGAGCGCCGCAGCATCTTCTCGCTGCTGCGGCGAATCACGAGCGCGAGTTGTTCGACGAGCGCGGGCATGTCGCACAGGCTTTCCATCTGCCAGCCCGCCCACCAAGGCGACGATTCGATCACATGCAGCACGGTCAATCGCGCATTGCTTTCGCGCGCGCGCATGATGGCCGTCGATAACGCGGCCTCGCTGAAGCTCGGACCCACGGCGACAAGGATATGTTGATACATGGCGCAACCCTCCGATCATTAGCCGGACGACATCGTGTGTGGCGTCGTCGCGTTTGTTCATGAGGTCATGATCGGCGCGAACAATTAGCGGAACGTGAGCATGCGCTTCGCTTAACGTTACGATGCGATAAATCATACGGATGGCATCAAGATAACTTTGCATATGGATAACCGCGAACTGCTCAACCTCGCGTATTTGCGTGCGTTCAGACTCGTCGCGCAAACTGGCAGCGCCACGCGCGCCGCCGCCGCGCTGTTTCGCGCGCAATCGGCAGTCACGCGTTCACTGCAGGAACTCGAAGCGGCGGTCGGCGAAACGCTGCTGGAACGTCGTCCATCGGGTATGTTGCCCACGCCCGCCGGACGCGCGGTGCTGCTGCGTTGCGAGCGCATCTTTGCCGAACTCGAAGAACTCGCGCAATGGTGCGCGACGCGGCAATCGCGCCGTCGAACCGCGACAGGCGGCACGCTTCCCGCCTTTCTGCTCAACACGCGGCGATTGCAATTGTTCTCGGCGCTCGCGCGACATCGTCATATGCCGAGCGCCGCGCAGACGCTGGGGCTCAGTCAGCCCGCGGTCAGCAGCGCAGTGCGCATCATGGAGACGGGTGCGGGCATGCAGTTGTTCTATCGCAGTCCACGCGGGCTTCTGTTGACGAGCGAAGGCGAAACTTTCGTGCTGCACGTGCGCCGCGCGCTCAACGAACTGCGCCATATTCCCGACGATCTCGCGGCGTTGCGCGGCACGATTCAAGGTTATGTGACGGTCGGCGCGCTGCCGCTCGGAAGAACATTGATCTTGCCCGGTGCAATCGCGCGCGTGGCCGCGCAATATCCGGGCGTGCGCATCGTCACCGATGAAAGTTCGTATGAGACGCTCGTCGCGGGATTGCGCGCGGGCGATATCGACTTCGTGCTCGGCGCGCTGCGTCATAACGATGCGTCGAGCGGGCTCGTCAATGAAAGACTCATGTCGGAAGACATCGTCGTGATTGCGCGTCGCGGGCATCCGCTTGCGAGTCAGGACGGATTGACGCTGAAGGATCTATCCGCCGCGCAATGGATTCTTCCGCGCAGCCAGGCGCCCGCGCGCGGCATGTTCGAAGCGCAATTCAAGCGCCTGAAGTTGAAACCGCCGATGCCGACCGTCGAGACAGCCGACCTCGCCGTCATTCGCGGCGTGCTGACGCATACCGATATGCTCGCCGCCGTATCCGCGCAACAATTGCACTACGAGCGCGAATCGGGTCAGCTCGTCGTGATGGATATTGCGCTTCAAGCCACGCGGCGCGATATCGGGCTTACGCTGCGCGCGGGCGGCACGCCATCGCCGGCGGCGCGCGCGTTGATCGATGCAATACGCCTGACGGTCGATCAGCTCGGACACGAATTGCATCGCGAGTCGCTGCGACGATGATCCAGGGGCCGATGGAAAAAGGCGATCGTCCGGAGTGTTAGCGATTCGACGATCGACCGCGCACTCACGCCTTTCGCCCTTGTATAACTGCCGATCTCCGGCGGCATCGATCGCAACGTAACTTGCACACGATGTCCATGCGCAATGGATGCTACCGACGTTCGGTTGATCTCGCTATTCGGACGACATCTCCTGCCGGTTCAGGCCAAGCCATTTGCCACGCACGGTCGGCATGCCCGTTTGCGATGCAGGACGCGGCAGTTTCCTGCATTCGACATGCATGCCGCGTGCAGGCGCAGCGGCTACGAACTTCTCGATCTCTTCGCGCACATCGGGGTCGATGTAGTCCGCGCGCGATGCATCGAAGATCACGGTGGCGCCATCGGGTATCGCACGCAAGTGATGCTTCAACGTGACCTTGCCGAGAAATGAAACGTCCTTGCGGAACGACACGAGATAGTGATCGTCGTGCTGCGCGACCGTGATGGGACGTCGGAGATTCGCACGGATCGCAAGCAGCAGACTGCACGCGATGCCAAGCAGAATGCCCATCAAAAGATCCGTCAACAAGACGCCCGCAATCGTCACGATGAATGGCGCAAAGCGTTCGATGCCCTGCTTCGCGACGGCCGCGAACAACGAAGGCTTGGCGAGCTTGAGACCCGTAAAGATGAGGATCGCGGCCAGGCATGCGAGCGGAATCAGGTTGATGACGCTCGTCAATGCGAACACGCTCACCAGCAGCAACGCGCCATGCACGAACGACGACCATCGGCTTTGCGCGCCCGCGTGAACGTTTGCCGAACTGCGCACGATCACCGACGTGATCGGCAGCGCGCCGATCGCACCGGCCATCATGTTGCCGATACCTTGCGCCTTCAATTCGCGATCGGGATGCGCGGCGCGCTTCTTCGGATCGAGTTGCTCGACCGCTTCGAGACTCAACAGTGTTTCGAGACTCGCGACGATAGCAAGCGTAAATGCAAGCCGCCATACATCGGGATTCACGAACTGCGAGAAATTAGGCAATTCGAGTGCATTCGTGAACGCAGCGAAGGATTCGAGCGACGGCAACGCGACGCGATGTTGCGCGGGTGGCGCAAAGCCGGGCGCAAAGAGATCGAGCAACAGCGTCGCACCGATACCGAACGCAACCACCGCGAGCGGCGCGGGCACGGCGCGCACGAGCGCGAAGCGGCGCATCGCGCGTGTTTCCCAGGCTATCAACATCGCGAGCGAAACGATTGCCACGAGGCACGCCGCCATCGATATGGGACCGAACGGCGTGCCGAGCATTCCGGCGCCGGTCGCGGCGGGCGCGCCTTCATTGGCGAATCCCGCCGCAAGCGGAATCTGCTTGATGACGAGCAAAAGGCCGATCGCGGCGAGCATGCCCTTGATGACCGACGAAGGCACATACGCCGCGAAGCGCCCTGCCTTCAGCATGCCGAAGCCGAACTGAATCGCGCCCGATAGCAACACGGCGAGCAGGAACGCGGAGAAGCTCCCGAGTCCCGCGATGCCATCGACGACGATGACGATAAGGCCCGCTGCCGGACCGCTCACGCTCAATTGCGAGCCGCTCAGAAGCGCGACGACGAGTCCGCCGATGATGCCCGACAAGAGCCCCGCAAAAGGCTCGACGCCCGATGCATTGGCGATGCCTAGACAGAGCGGCATCGCGACGAGAAAGACAACGGTGCCCGCGAACATGTCGCGCGGAAAGCTGGCGAGACGATTACTTGATGTCATGATTTTTCTTCGAACGAGTTGGGGCCTGCGACCGTCGCGAAAGCGACCTCGCATCGACAAGCGATCTACAGGAAATGACCGCTAATGACCGCTTCAGGCGGCCCGAAGCGATGTGACCGAAGCGCGCGCGGCGTCGTGTGTTTCGCTGTCTTCGGCGTAACCGGAAGCAAGCACTTTGATGAGGCCGTCATGCAGCCCGAAGATCCAGCCGTGAACGAGCGGCAGCTCGTCGCGATCGCGTACGATCGCGTGTTGCCGCAACAGACGCACTTGTTCGAGCACGTTCAATTCGGCGAGGCGATTCGCGCGCGCGTCGAGTTCGGAGAATGCATCGAGTTCTTTTCGATGTTGCTCGCCCAGCGCGCATAGCGGCGCGATCCGGCGATTCACGTGCGGCAAGTCGCTCGACTGCGGCAGAAGCGAGGCGCGCACGCCGCCGCATCCGTAATGGCCGCATACGATCACGTGATCGACTTTGAGCACGCGTACCGCGTATTCCAGCACGCTCATCGTGTTGTCATCGCCGGGAGAAAAAAGATTCGCGATGTTGCGATGAACGAAGAGATCGCCGGGATTGGCATTGGTGACGGTCTCGGCCGGCACGCGGCTATCCGCGCAACCGATCCAGAGCACCTTGGGACTTTGACCTTGCGCGAGACGCGGAAAGAACTGCGCATCGGCGTGTGCGGTCTCCCGTGCCCAGGCAATGTTTTCCAGCAGCATTCGTTTTGGTCGATTCATGCATTCTCTCCTCGAAAAGGGACGCATCCACGCTGCAGTGCAGCGTTTCTTACGAATGACTTTCGCAGGAAAAGTTCAGTTATGTCTAGAGAAATAAATCAGTCGAGCGGGTTTTTGATTCTTTTATGAATCCATGCACGGAAACGATGCGTCGGCTTCAGCATTGCTTCTGATAACCTTTAGCGTCCCACGAATAACTCCCGAACAGATGAACGATCCGGCAGCAAGCACCGACACGACGCACATTGTTGAACTGACGAGCGGCGCGTATCCAGTGCATATCGAATATCAGTGGTTGAATGGGGACCGTACCGACGCGCCTATCGCGCTCTTTCTGCATGAAGGGCTCGGCTCCATCGCACTATGGAAAGACTGGCCGCAAATGCTATGCGATCGTTTGAACTGTCGCGGTCTTGTTTACTCGAGGCCGGGTTATGGCCGCTCGACGCCGCGCCGGCCCGAAGAGAAGTGGCCGGTTGAGTTCCTGCATCGGCAAGCGCAATCGGTATTGCCCGCGTTGCTCGACGCCCTCCAGATCGACACGCGTGAACGCGAACGCATGTGGCTCATCGGTCATAGCGATGGCAGCACGATCGCACTGCTCTATGCCAGCGCGTTCCCGGAAGCGCTCGCCGGACTCGCTATCCTCGCGCCGCATGTCTTCGTGGAACCGATGACCGTGGAAGCCATTGAAAAGGTGCGTGCCACTTACGAAACGACATCGTTCAAGGACAAGCTGCGCGCATATCACGACGATGTGAATTCGGCCTTTTACGGATGGAACGATGCTTGGCTGAACCCGGCATTCCTGCAATGGGACATCGCTCAAGAGATTTCGTCGATCAAACGGCCATTGCTCGTGATTCAAGGTTATGACGACGAATACGCATCCATGCTGCAACTCGATAAGATTCAGGCGGCCGTTGAACACGCACGACTGCTCAAGCTGACTCAATGCGGACACTCGCCGCATCGCGATGCAACGCATGCAGTGAACGATGCCATCGCCGCTTTCATGCAATCGCATCAGCGTTGAGTCAGCGTTTGATCTTGAGATATGCGCGGCTGATCGCGGGCCGCGTATGGACCCATAAGCGCGATGCCAGCCACGACGCCGGGCGGTCGCGCACTTCGAGGCGCTTGATCGTGCGCTCGGCATCGCCGGATGCATGGCGATCGAGCGGATTCGCTCCGACGTTGGTCCCCGTGTGGCACGTATAGAAGTGCCTGAATCCCGCGTGCATCGCTACTTGGCGATAGTCGTCGTCGTAATAGCCTTGCGGCCAGCACAGATGATCGGATACTTCACCGAGTCGCGTGCGTAACGCGGCACGCGCAAGACTCAAGTCGTCCTTCAAGCCTTTGCGCTTGTCGTCCGTCGATACCGTGGCCTGATCCCACCGAACGTGCGTATGCGTGTGGCTATGAAATTCGAAAGTCCCGGCATCGCGCATTGCTTCGATTTCCGACCAGCGCAGGATCACATCGTCGGCGCGACCGTTTTCGATTGCGTACTCGCCCGCGTGATGATCGAGCAAGCGCGGCAGTCCCGCCAGCGCATTCGATGCATTCGATACAGTCGATGCATTCGGACGCACATCGCCCTCGCCTGGCCAATCGCTGACGAGAAAGCACAATGCCGTAAAGTCATGGCGCTTCAACACCGGATGCGCGTGTACCCAGTTATCCAGATAACCATCGTCGAAAGTTATCACGAGGGATTTCTCCGGCACGTCTTCGCCGCTCAAAAAGGCGGCGAGTTGCGCCGAGCCGATCGTGCGATAACCCGCGCGCGCAAGGTATTCCATTTGCGCCGCGAAGTTATCGGGCGACACCGTGATCATGCCGGGCGACGTGCTGACGTGGTGATACATCAACACGGGAACGGCGCGCGCCGGCTTTGCATTCATCGTCGATGGCCCCGCTCGTGCAATGCACGTCGATAGAAATTAGCCGTTTCGTGCGCCATGTCGCCGACCGTGAAGCCGCGTTCGGTAATGCGCAGGCTTTCGTTTTTCAGGCGCTCACGCAGCGCCGGCTCGTCCATCATGCGCACGATCGCGGCACGCAACGCAACCGGATCGTGAGGCGGCACGAGCAAGCCGCTCACGTTGTCTTCGATGAGTTCGGGCACGCCATCGACATGCGTACCGATGACGGGCAAGCCCGCTGCCATCGCCTCGATGAATGCCTGGCCGAGCGCTTCCTGATGCGTCGGCAATACGAAGATATCGGAGCCGCGAAAGATATTGGGCACATCGCTGCGAAAGCCGAGCAAATGTATGCGATGAGCAAGCCCAAGGTTATCGACGATGCCCTTGATGCGTTCGAGCCAGGGACCATCGCCCGCCATCACGACGTGCAGTTTCGGATGCGTATCGACAAGCGGGCGCACTGCGGCGATCAGATCTTCATGACCTTTCTTGTCGCGCATGATCGCGACCATGCATGCGACGAATGCATCGTCGCCGATACCGAGTTCCGCGCGCAACGTCGAATGC
Source organism: Caballeronia fortuita (assembly GCF_001544835.2). Classification (GTDB taxonomy): domain Bacteria; phylum Pseudomonadota; class Gammaproteobacteria; order Burkholderiales; family Burkholderiaceae; genus Caballeronia; species Caballeronia fortuita. The sequence goes on from NZ_FCNX02000002.1 coordinate 132,861, forward strand.
GCGACGGGCTGCGGCTTCACGATGCCGTCGTAGATGGTCTGCACGCGCTTCTCCGCGACGCCCGCGGAAATCAGATAGCGACGCACGAAATGACTCACCGCAATCACGCGGTGAGGAATCCAGTTGTAAGTAGCAAGTGATGAAATCGGCAGCGCGAGATGACGCGTACGCACGATGAGCGGCGTGCCGGCCAGCCTTCCTGCCGTGCCTGCGACGAGACTGTCGTGACCGCTATGCGTGTTGAGCACATCGAAGGCGCGGCGGCGTAGAAGCGTCTTGATGCGCAGCATCGATTGCATGTCACCGCCCCCTCGCATGCGGGCATGATGGACGGCGAAGCCGAGCTCGATACAACGCTGACCGAGACGCGCATCGCTCGGACAAATCAGTTCGACGGTATGCCCGTCTTCCCGTAGCGCGACCATCTCTTTCAACGTACGGACTTCTTGACCGCCCCATCCTTTCGAGGATTCGCTATGTAGAATCTTCAACCGCTTGGTCTCCACAACTTCGACAGCCTTGCCGTCAAAAATATTTGGTAATAATTCGATTACCTTTCTGCACTTCGTTATTCGTAAGCAAAAGAAAAGAATTGATTTAAGCCTCGAACGAGGCTTATCGACAGAGACGCAGGGCTTGCAAGCGTATTGAATGCGCGTTGCGGAAGGTGCTCCACATGACCAATCGACATTGTGTTCAAAGGTCGATTGACATGGTGCGACGAAGCGACCTGATGACCTGACGAGCTAACGGCTGACTTGCGCGTACGGTTGACGCGTAGATGGCAATTTCGTCAGTTAGCCTGATGGCGATCTTAGCGCGGAATCGACAGGACTTGGCGCTAGACCGTGGGATGCGCGGGGCTTAAGGACACCCTAAGAAAAGCATTGCGACCGCAAACGTTTGTCGCTCATCCGCTAGGCGTAAATTGCGATGGACGATTCGTCGACAGCTGATAAAAAACATTTCAGCGAATGCTGAAACGCCTTTACCGCCTGCTTAATAAATTCGAAAGTCGATAACGACGCCAATACCGATCGATGCTATTGGGCGTCCTGCGTCTTCGACGACCCTTCATGCGCGCGCCTCAACCGCTCGCGGCTATTGGAGAGATGCATGCGCATGGCCGCACGCGCAGCCTCGGGATCACGACGCTCGATCGCATCGTAGATATCTTCGTGCTCTCGATTCACGCGATCCAGATACCCCGACGGATCGTTGTGGGCAAGCGCCGCTGAATTGACGCGCGTGCGCGGGATGATGGTATTACCCAATTGACTGAGAATGCTATGGAAGTAGCGGTTGCCGGTGGCCTTAGCGAGTTCGAGATGGAATGCCACATCGGCTGCGACCGCGTTGCCTTCGCCTGCTTCGATCAATCGCTCGAACTCATCGAGCGCGCGCCGCATCTGCGCGAGGTTTTCGTCAGTACGGCGCATTGCCGCAAGACCGGCTGCTTCTGCCTCGAGACTGATGCGCAGTTCGAGAATCGCCATCACGTCGCGCACGGTGAGATCGCCTGCGGCTTCGATCTGGAACCGGTCTTGATCTCCCGCTTCGAGGACAAAAGTGCCGATGCCATGCCGCGTCTGCACGAGGCGCGCCGCCTGCAAACGCGAGATCGATTCGCGCACAACCGTCCGGCTCACGCCGAGCTGCGCCATGATCTCCGACTCCGTCGGCAGCTTGTCGCCCGGTTGCAGCGCCCCGCTGCGAATGCGCTCGGACAACTCGGCGACGACTTCTTCGGTGAGATTGCGGGAGCGGCGAAGCGCGCCGGACGCGAGGGCTTGGGACATTGAAAGGTCGATTTTTTATGTGCTCGATCAGCAATTATAGGGCGGTCGACAGCTTGTACGATGACTATCGATTCAAGCCCGCTATGCGGGAGGCGCGCGCACGGTCTCTAGAAGCAATATTCGCTGTAGTGAAGAATCTCCTGAAGTTATTGGCTATTGATGGAAAACCCCAGCCAAATCATCCGATTAGCGACAAAGCAAAGCGTTGATTAACCGTCTGTTGCGGCGTAAAGTTCAAGTACCGCATGAAGTGAAATCGCACCAGCCAAGGCCGCATCAGCCAGACGCACGCGCCTTTTCGCTTGATCGTCTGGCTCGTGAGTCCATGCCGCATCCGTTGGATTCGCCTTCATCTCGCGCAATCGCGGGCCCGAGCACAGCGGTTCACTGGTTTACGCCCTAGGAGTCTGTGCGCTACGCCACGCAAGGTGCGTCGCCTGTCCGTGGCGTTCAGGGCTCAGAGGCGACCCCGGTGGACCTCCGTATTCACATTCGCAAATTTCATCGCGATACTGGAAGCGCGGCATCGAGGTTGGCAGGCAAGGAGACGAGCAAATGATGCGTGAAGTAAGCGGAGCGTTCTACGGCTCCCGTAAGCTGGACGAAGCACTTGAAGATTTACGCGCGCAAGGTATCGCGGGAGACCGCGTTCGCGTGGCGAGCTTGAGCGGATTCGCGGATTTCCATACGTCGCAGACGCAAAGCAATAATGCGCAGACGCAGTGGATCGCCGCCGAATACGCGGGACACGGGGAACACCTGGGCGTCGTCGATACGCACGACTACCCGTTCGGGTTCGACGTGTCGAGCGACGACATCCTGCCTTCGTTCGGCGCGGACGGCGGCGACGCGGATATGGCATGCAGCATTACACGCGTGATCGTCAGCATTCGCGACGAAGCGGAGATGCGCGCGGTGTGCGACATCTTCTCCCGGCTCGGCACTGACGATATCGACATGGAAAGCGTCGCTGCCTGATCCGCGCGAACGCCACTACCGCCACCGCTTTACTGCGGCGTCGTCGTCGCGGGTTTCGCCTTCTTCTTGTGCTTGTGAAAGCCGCCCTGGCGCGTGCTGCCGGGCGCGGACGTATTGTCGCCGCCAACGGTCGGCCCGGCCGTCGCCGCGCCGTGGGCATTGCCGCCGCCCGAACCGCCATTGCCATTTCCGCCGCCCGCCTGCGCCATCGCTGCGCCCGAAACGGCTATCGTCGCGCCGGCCGCCAGCGCGATCAGGTTCTTCATTCCGACTATCCTCATTTTTTCCTCGTCAATCAGGTTGATCTTCAGTGTGAATGCATTTCGCATGCAAAATGCATAACGCAAGATGCCATCTGGTATTTGGCATGCCGCATGCTCGCTCGATTCTCCCGTTGCCGCGTCTGGTCCGAGATCTCACATGGATGTCCGCAAAAACAACCGCAAGCCGGCCGAACGCGACGATGCCGCGAATGCATCGAGAGCAGGTTTCGTGCGCGTTCGCGGCGCGCGCGAGCACAACCTGAAAAATGTCGATGTCGACGTGCCGCGTGACGCGCTCGTCGTGTTCACCGGCGTATCGGGTTCGGGCAAATCGTCGCTGGCTTTCGGCACCCTTTACGCCGAAGCGCAGCGTCGCTATTTCGAATCGGTCGCGCCGTATGCCCGTCGTCTCATCGAACAAGTAGGCGTGCCGGAGGTCGATTCGATCGAAGGTCTGCCGCCGGCCGTCGCGCTCCAGCAGCAGCGCGGCACGCCGAACGCGCGCTCGTCGGTCGGCAGCGTCACGACGCTATCGAGCCTCGTGCGCATGCTGTACTCGCGCACCGGCAGCTATCCGCCCCGGCAGCCGATGCTCTACGCGGAAGACTTTTCGCCGAACACGGTACAAGGCGCGTGTCCGGTATGCCACGGCCTCGGGCGCGTGTACGAAGTCACAGAAAAGTCGATGGTGCCCGACGACTCCCTCACGATCCGCGAACGCGCCGTCGCTGCCTGGCCGCCCGCGTGGCACGGGCAGAATCTGCGCGACATCCTCGTGACGCTCGGGTATGACGTCGATACACCCTGGCGCGACCTGCCGAAGAAAGATCGCGACTGGATTCTCTTCACCGAAGAACAGCCGACGGTGCCGGTGTATGCCGGCCTCACGCCCCGGGAAACGCAGGCCGCCTTGAAGCGCGGCGCGGAGCCGAGCTATCAGGGCACTTTCACCGGCGCGCGCCGATATGTGCTGCATACCTTCGCGCATACGCAAAGCGCGCTGATGAAGAAACGCGTGTCGCGCTATATGGTCGGCAGCGATTGCCCTGCGTGTCACGGCAAGCGTCTCAAGAAAGAAGCGCTGTCGGTGACGTTCGCGGGACTCGACATCGCCGAGTTCGCGCGTCTGCCATTGAGCCGCCTCGCCGATCTGCTCGCGCCCATTGCGCGCGGCGAATGGCTTGCACATGACGACGCTCCGGGTTCCGTGCTCGCGAAGAAGGACCGGCTCGCTGCGACCGCCAAGCGCGTGGCGGCAGGCGGTTCCGCGCACACTGCAGCGCCCGATGTGCGCCGCACGGCCAATCTCTCCGACGAGAAACGCGCCGCGGCCGAGCGCATCGCCGCCGACTTGCTGGAACGGCTCGGCACGCTCATCGACCTCGGTCTTGGCTATCTGTCGCTCGATCGCGCAACGCCGACGCTCTCGTCGGGTGAACTACAAAGACTGCGCCTCGCGACGCAGCTCGCGTCGCAACTCTTCGGCGTCGTCTATGTGCTCGACGAACCGTCGGCCGGCCTGCATCCCGCCGACAGCGAAGCGCTCTTCGCCGCGTTGCAGCGCCTGAAGTCAGCCGGCAATTCGCTCTTCGTCATCGAGCACGATCTGAATACGATGCGGCGCGCCGACTGGCTCGTCGATGTCGGTCCGGCCGCCGGCGAACGCGGCGGGCATGTGCTGTATAGCGGACCGCCGGAAGGCCTCGCTTCTGTCGATGAATCGCAGACGCGCATGCATCTGTTCGCGCCTGAACGTACCATCGAACGCGCCGTGCGCGAGCCGCGCGGCTGGCTGCGGCTTGCGGGCATCACGCGCAACAACCTGCATGGCATCGACGCCGCGTTCCCGCTCGGCGCCTTCACGACCGTCACCGGCATCTCGGGCTCGGGCAAGTCGAGTCTCGTGAGTCAGGCGCTGCCCGAACTCGTCGCGGAGCGTCTCGGACGCGCACTCGACGATACCGAAGACGAAGAGCAAGACCCGCTCTTCGCGCAAGCGGATACGTCGGCGGGAGGACGCATCGTCGAAGGCATGGAGACGATACGGCGTCTCGTGCGCGTCGATCAGAAGCCGATCGGCCGCACGCCGCGCTCGAATCTCGCAACGTACACGGGGCTTTTCGATCACGTGCGCAAACGCTTCGCCGATACGCCCACCGCGCGCAAACGCCGCTACGGCGCAGGACGCTTTTCGTTCAACGTCGCGCAGGGACGCTGTCCGACATGCGAAGGCGAAGGCTTCGTCAGCGTCGAGCTCCTGTTTCTGCCGAGCGTCTATACCTCATGCGCGACATGCCACGGCTCGCGCTATAACCCGCAGACGCTCGAGATCGAATGGCAAGGAAAGAACATCGCGCAAGTGCTCGACATGACCGTCGAGACAGCATGCGAGTTCTTCGCCGATGAGCCGAACGTGATGCGCTCGCTCGCCGTTCTGCGCGACATCGGCCTCGGTTATCTGCGGCTCGGTCAGCCGGCGACGGAGCTTTCGGGCGGCGAAGCGCAACGCATCAAGCTCGCGACGGAACTGCAGCGCGCGCATCGCGGCGACACGCTCTATATCCTCGACGAACCCACGACCGGTCTTCATCCCGCCGACGTGGACCGCCTGATGGTGCAACTGCAAGGGCTCGTCGATGCGGGCAACACGGTGGTCGTCGTCGAGCACGACATGCGCGTTGCGTCGCTCTCCGACTGGGTCATCGATATCGGGCCGGGCGCGGGTGAAGATGGCGGGCGCATCGTTGTGGCGGGCACGCCGCCGCATATTGCACGACATGCGGCAAGCCGCACGGCGCGCTATCTGCACGACACGTTGAACTCATGCCAGAGCGCGTCCTGAAGGCATCCCCTCGCAATACACCACTGCGAATGCCGCTTCGAGCGGGGCATGCACGCCGCGCAATTGATCGACCACGCGCTTCGCCCAATCGAAGTACTCGCGCTTTCGTTCATCGCTCCAGGTGGAAGGCGGCGTGACGAGGATATCGCGCAGATTGCAGATCTTGTCCGCGAGCTTCACGAGCTTGGCACGGTGACTGATATGCGCCGCATGTTCGATCTGCGCGCGCTTTCTTTCTTCCTTTGGCAAGGACTTGTCGTCCGTCACTTCGACGACGATGCGCGCGATCTCTTCGCCGAAGCATTGCTCGAGTTCATCGTAGGTCGTGTCCGTGTCTTCGATCGTGTCATGCAAGATGGCCGCGATCAGCACGCGCTCGTCATCGATGCCGCCTTCATTGGCGAGCACGTTCGCGAGCGCGATCGGATGATTGATATAGGGCGAGGCGTTGGCGTCTTTGCGGCGTTGATCGCGATGCTTGTCCGCAGCGAACGCAATGGCCCGAATGAGTTGATTCATTGACTGATTTCCAGGTGACATATACGGGCAAGTATACGTCCCGCTTCGACGCGTCACTCTCAATACAACCCAATCCACCGCCATGCATAGAACCGCGCGATACCCACGAGTTCATGCAGCGCGCTGTTCGAATCGAACCATCCTTTCCGATGCGGCCGCCACCACGTCAATTGCGGACGGACATAAGCAACCGCGGGCTGCGGATGCAGACCGAACGCTTCGAACGCGAGCATCGCGCGGCGCATGTGCAGCGACGAGGTGATAAGCACGGACGTGTCGTATTCGCGCGACCGTAGGAGCTTCTCCGTATTGCGCGCGTTCTCGTACGTGTCGAGACTCTCGTTTTCGAGGATGAGATCCGAACGCTTCACGCCCGCATCGAGAAGCAGCTTTCCATAAACATCGGCTTCGCTTTGCTCATGATGCTGCGGGTTGCCGCCGGTCATGACCACAAAGCATGCCTTCTCCATCTCCACGCAGCGCTTGTAGAGCGACGCCGCGAGATCGATGCGCGTCATCGCATCGCCCTTCGGCACGAGGCGTCGTTGTCGATCGTACCAAGTGCCCCCGCCCAGCACGATGATCGCCATGCGTGAAGCGAAATGCGGGTCTTCCATCGACGCATAACGATCGTTCGCGAGCCGTATGAGCGGGTTAGGCAACCAGCTTCCGAGCATCCAGAATACGGCGACGGTCAGCAGCACAATCTTGCCGCGCTGCTTCTTCCAAACAACGAACAGCACGACAAACAGCAATAATAGCGATCCAAGTACCAATTAACACACCCCGGTTATCTAAAGTTTCAGAATGCTTTCAACTTCCGTATCGTTTTTGCAAGGCGCTTTATGAAGAACGCGCAGTAGTTACCTGTTCGAGGCAATGCGTTTCGATTCGTCAGTGTGAATTATCGCTTCGCATAAGGACGTGCTTGATATCGCACAAAGCGCCGGTTTCTCATCGAAGCCCTCCGTGCGCCATCGCACGGACGCACAGGGCCGCAAATTCGTTTAATACGATCAAACAAAACGGACAAGAAGACAGTGCGTGCGAGGGTCCTCGTGAAATCGTCTTCACGGGACACGAACAACGCTACTGCCGATTCGCACCGGGGCTTGCGACATTCGATAAGAACTCTTCGTCGCGATCCGGGTTAGTTGCACCAATGGCCGGGTACAAGGGAAAACACACACAATGAAAACTGAATTGCGCCGCATCCTCGCTGAGTCTGCTCGTCTCGACGTGCCCATCGACACCCTTGCCGATGGCGACGATCTCTACGCCGCCGGTCTTTCCTCGCTTGCCACGGTTCACGTGATGCTCGCGATCGAAGACGAATTCGGCATCGAGATTCCGGACCACATGCTCACGCGCCGGCTCTTTTCGAGCGTCGATTCGCTCGCATCGGCCGTCGACGAACTGCGTCGTTCGCAGGCGGCAGCATGAACGCGCCCGCCCAGGAACTCGAAATCGCCGAGCTTGCGCAAAGCGCGGGCGCACGCGGCGAGAGCGAGCTGATCGAAGCAGCGAAGCGTGTTGCCGCGGTCGCGGCCAGGCACGCCGATGCGGTCGATCGCGAAGCGCGCTTTCCCGCTGAAGCGGTCGAGGCGATGCGGCAGGAGCGTCTCTTCTCCGCGATGATCCCGACGGCATTCGGCGGCGACGGCCTCTCGCTCACCGGCGTCGCGCGCCTGTGCGAGGCGATGGCGCAAGGCTGCGCATCCTCCGCGATGATCTATGCGATGCATCAGAGCCAGGTCGTGTGCATCGTCGATCATGGCGCGAACGTGGCGTGGCAACGCGACTTCCTCGCACGCATGGTGAGCGAGCAGTTGCTGCTCGCATCGGCGACCTCGGAAGAGAACATCGGCGGCAACATGCGCACGAGCGCATGCGCGGTCGATCTCGTCGACAACGCGTTTCGCATCGAGAAGCTCGCGCCGACCATTTCGTACGGCAAGTATTCTGACGCCATTCTCGTCACGGCACGCCGTCATCCGGATGCGCCGCCGTCGGATCAAGTGCTGATCGTCGCGCCGCGTGAGACGTTCACGCTCGAGCAGCGCGGCGTGTGGAACACGCTCGGCATGCGCGGAACGTGCAGCGAAGGACATCGTCTGGTTGCGAGCGGCATCGCCGAACAGATTCTGCCGACACCGTTCTCGAAGATCGCGGACGAAAGCATGCTGCCCGTATCGCACACGTTGTGGTCGGCGGTGTGGTGCGGCATCGCGAGCGATGCGGCCAACCGCGCGCATCAGTTCTTCCGCAATCAGGCACGCGGCAAGCCGGCGCTGCCGCCTTCGGCCGCACGTCTTTCGCAAGTGCTCACGCTCATCAAGATGATGCAGGCGCGGCTGCGCGAATCGCTCGCGAATGTCGAAGCGTCGCAGGCCGAACGCGCCGCGCGCAAGGCGAGCCAGAGCAATGACGACGACGCGCCGCTCGCGGCATCGATCGGCATCAACGCCGATCTGAACATGCTCAAGCTGGCGATCTCGCAATCGGCTTTGCATGTCGTGCAGGAAGCGCTGATGATCTGCGGCATGGCCGGCTACAAGAACGACACGCCGTTCAGCGTGGGCCGCCATCTGCGCGATCTGCATTCCGCGCCGCTCATGATCAGCAACGATCGCATCGAATTGAACACGGCGAATCTGCTGCTTGCGCAGCGCGCCGCAACGGGGACCATTTGACGATGAACATGCCGACGGAACAGGCCGCCATGATGCAGGCCGAAGCACAAGCACAAACACAAGAGACTCAGGCACCGTACGACAAATCGGACCTGACCTTGCGCGATCGTCTGATCGAGGCAGGCATTCTGCTCGATACGGGCGAAGACGGTCTCTATGGCCGCAGCGAAGTTTTCGAGGATATCGTCGAGCGCCTCAATCAGGCGATCACGATGCTCGGCGCGGATCAGCACGCTGAAGTGCTGCGCTTTCCGCCCGCGATGCGCCGCCGCGATTTCGAAGACAGCGAGTATCTGAAGAGCTTCCCGAATCTCGCGGGCACGATCCACTCGTTCCAGGGCAACGACCGCGGGCATCATCGCCTGCTCGAAGCGCTCGACAAGGTCGTGCATATCGGCGAAGAAGAAGAGCGCTCCGACGAATGGATGGATCAGCAAAAGCCCACGCGCCTCGTGCTCACGCCGGCCGCCTGCTATCCGATCTATCCGCTCGTCGCCAAGCGCGGCAACCTGCCTGAAGACGGCGCGACCTTCGACGCGTTCTCGTACTGCTTCCGTCACGAGCCGTCCATCGATCCGGGCCGCATGCAGATGTTCCGCATGCGCGAATACATTCGCGTGGGCAGCCCCGAGCAAGTGATGGCATTCCGCCAGAAGTGGATCGAGCGTGGCTCGCTGCTCGTGAACCTGCTGCAACTGCCGTTCGAGATCGATCTCGCCAACGACCCGTTCTTCGGTCGTGGCGGCATGATCGTCGCGGACAGCCAGCGCGCGCAGCAACTGAAGTTCGAACTGCTCGTGCCCGTCGCCACGCCCGACCGTCCGACCGCATGCCTGTCGTTCAACTATCACCAGGATCACTTCGGCGAGCTGTGGCATATCCGTCAGGCCGACGAGCAAGTCGCGCATACCGCATGTGTCGGCTTCGGCATGGAGCGCACGACCCTCGCGCTCTTCCGTCATCACGGTCTCGATGTCAACGCGTGGCCCGAGAAAGTGCGTCAGTTGCTCTGGGGCGACAAGGCGCCGCTCGTCGAAGAAGGTCTCGCGAACCTGGGAAACCAAGCATGAACGCGCGCTCGCCGGCAGAAGCCGTGACCGTCACGTCACTGCCCGCGGACACCGCTTTCAGTCAGCACGCGCTGCATCGCGAAGAGCGCGTCTGGCTGGAGACGAACTGCTACGTCGATTTGTGGATCGAACTGCTGCATCACTACGGCTGCGATCCGCATGCGGCGCTCGGTTTTACGGTGACGCAGGCATTCGAGGGCGATCAGTTCACGTTCCCGAAGTTCTCGCTCGACGATATCTCGCGGCTCTACGGCCTTCAGGCACAAGAGCTTGCGATCTACGACACGGTGGAAGCGCACGTTCGCGAGCAGACGCGTCGCGGGCAGATGGTCATCGTGGAGATGGACTCGTACTATCTGCCCGATACGCGCGCGACCGCGTACCGGCAGACGCATACGAAGACGACCATCGCCATCGACAAGATCGACACCGACGCGAAGCGCATCACCTACTTCCATAACGCGGGCTATTTCGCGTTGTCGGATGAGGACTACGATGGCGTGTTCCGTCTGATGCCCGGTCTCGCAAGCGATGTGCACGCGCTCTTTCCGTACGTCGAGTTCGTGAAGCGCGCGCGTGCTCCGCTCGAAGGCGATGCGATGGTGCAACGCTCGGTCGATCTGCTCAAGCTGCGTCTCGCAGACCGTCCGGCGGCGAACCCCGTCGCGCAATGGCGCGCGGCGTTTCCCGAGCACATGCGCGCGCTGCTCGAACGCGATCCCGCTTACTACCATCTCTACACCTTCAACCTGATGCGTCAGCTCGGCTCGAACTTCGAGTTGCTGTCGAAGTATCTCGGCTGGCTGAACCGGCACGGTGTGGAAGTATCGAGCGAGATTCAGTCGAGCGCCCAGGCGATCGCAAGCGAAGCGATGGTCATGCAGTTCCGTCTCGCGCGCGCCCGCATGCGCTCGCGTGTCGATCTTTGCGAAGACTGCCTCGACTCGATGCAGACTTCGTACGACAAGGTCATCGAGCCGCTCGCCGCGCGCTTTCTCTGAACGCCGGGGCCGCGCACATCGCGCGGCTTCGGTGTCTATCCGGCATCCCATCGACGAGGTAGCTACATGCACGACCTGTGCGCGCACGCGCCGCGGCGTCTTTCCGAGGGCTGGCAATGCGTGAGCACGCCTGCGGGTGCGTGCGCGACGCCCGCATCGCTCGATACGTTCACACAGTGGATCGACGCGCCCGTGCCCGGCACCATCGCCTCCGCATTGCGTGCGCAAGGCATGAGCGACGAGGCGCTCGCGCAACCGTTCGCGCATGCGGACCACTGGTATCGCGTGAAGCTCGCGGGGAACGGCAAGCGGCGCTTGCGTTTCAACGGTCTTGCGACCATCACGGAAGTATGGCTCGACGATCGCAAGCTGCTCGAATCGGATTCGATGTTCGTGGCGCACGATCTCGATGTCGACCTGAATGGCGAGCACGTGCTGCATCTGTGCTTCCGCTCGATCGCGCCCGCGCTTGCTGCAAAACGCGGACGCGCACGCTGGCGTCCTAAGCTCGCGCAACCGGCCACGTTGCGCAACGTTCGCACGACGCTGCTCGGGCATATGTCCGGATGGTGTCCGTCGATTCAACCGGCGGGACCGTGGCGCGCGATCGACATGATCGGTGAAACGCGCGCATGTATCGACGACGTGGACTTGCGCACGAGCATCGATGGCAACGATGGCGTGCTCGATGTGACCGTTCGCTACTTTCATGCGCAGGAGCAGGCGCCGCTTCGCATCGCATGCGGCGATGCGCAAGCCGCGATGCAATGGCAGGACGCGCACACGCTCACGGGCCGCGTGCGCGTGCCGGACGTGCGCCTGTGGTATCCGCATACGCATGGCGAGCCGTCGCGCTATGCGGTGAAGCTCGGCGATATCGATCTCGGTGAAGTAGGCTTTCGCACGATCGAAGTCGATCGCGGCGCGGATAGCAAGGGCTTTCAGCTCGTCGTGAACGGCGCGCCCGTGTTCGCGCGCGGCGCGTGCTGGACAACGGCGGATATTGTCGCGCTCGATGCGTCGCCCGAAAAGCTCGACCGCATCTTCACGCTCGTGCGCGACGCCGGCCTCAACATCATTCGCGTGAGCGGCATCACGCTTTACGAATCGAACACGTTCTACGAACTCGCCGACAAACATGGCGTGCTCGTGTGGCAAGACTTCGCGTTCGCCAACTTCGATTATCCCGACGACGAAGCCTTTCGCGCGAGCGTGCAACGCGAAGCCGAACAGTTCCTTGCACGCACGCGCCGCTTCGCATCGCTTGCGGTGCTGTGCGGCGGAAGCGAAGTGCACCAGCAAGCCGCGATGCTCGGCCTGCCCTTCGACGCCTATCAGCAACGCCTCTTCACCGAGCTGTTGCCGAATGCGATCGCCGCACAACGTCCTGACGTCGCGTATGTGGTGAACTCGCCGAGCGCCGCGCCCGGCGACACGGCATCGATGCCCTTCGGCACGCGCGGCGGTATCACGCATTACTACGGCGTGCCGGCATATCAACGTTCGTTCGACGATGTTCGTCGCGCGCAAGTGCGCTTCGCCTCCGAGTGCCTCGCGTTCGCGAACGTCCCTGACGATATCGCACTGCGCGCGTTGCCGAATCCGCGCGCGCACGAACCGCGCTGGAAAGCGGGCGTGCCGCGCGATCCGGGCTCCGCATGGGACTTCGACGACGTGCGCGAGCACTACATGCAAACGCTCTATCGCGTGGACGTGCCGCGTTTGCGCTATGAGAACCCCGAGCGTTATCTGGAGTTGTCGCGCGCGGTCGTCGCGGACGTGATCGGCGCGGTGTTCTCCGAATGGCGTCGCGAAGGATCGAGTTGCGCGGGCGGCATCGTATGGAATCTGCTGGATGTCCGGCCAGGCGCGGGCTGGGGCGTCATCGACGTGCTCGGCGCACCGAAGAGCGCGCTGCATGGACTCGCGCGCGTGCTCCAACCCGTGCAGGCGCTCATCCTCGATGAAGGTCTCGACGGTCTCGACATTCATCTCGTCAACGACACCGCGCGTGAGATTCGCGCGCGCGTCGAACTGGCTTGTCTGCGTGAAGGCGCGGTGAAGGTCGCGGGCGGATCGAGCGATGTCGTGTTGCAGCCGCGCAGCGTGCAGCGTGTGTCGTCGAATGCACTGATCGGCGCGTTCTTCGATATCGCGTATGCGTATCGCTTCGGCCCGCGCGCGCACGATGCAACGCATGTCGTGTTGCGCGATGCCGATACGAACGAAGTGCTATCGGAAGCGTTTCATTTTCCCGATCCGTCGATCGGCGAGCGGCGCGATATCGGCCTGAATGTCACCGTCGAAAAGGACGACGAAGGTTGGAGCCTCGTTATCGGAACGGCGCAGCTTGCGCGCTGGGTGCATATCGTCGATCCGAACTATTACGCGCGCATCGACTGGTTTCATCTCGCGCCGGGCAGCACGCGACGCATCCCGCTCGTCGCGCGGCATACGAACGTGAGTGCTTCGCCCGAGGGCGATGTATCCGCGATCAACGCGATCCGAAGCGCGGCGTATCGCGCTTCGTGATGCGCTGAGGAGTCAGCGGCCGAACGCTTCTGTTTCGATGCGCCGGCCGTTGAGGAACGCATCGGCGACGAGACGCAGCGGGCGCACGTCGACATCGCTCGTCTTCGTTTCGATGAGTTCGTGGAAGCGCTCGTACAGCGCGGGATATTCGCGCTCCGCACCAACGTCGATCTCTTTGCCCGCGATCGACAGACGCTTGCCGCCTTCGCGCATCGACAGGCGGCCCGCGTCGGTTTCGATGTCGATGTCCCATTCCTCGACCGGGCCATGACGCCAGTCGAACACCGCGCGCACCGGCGCGCCGTTGGTCGCGATGCAATCGAGTTCGGCTGCGATGGGCGTGGCGGTATCGCTCGGCACCGTGAGCGTGGCGCCGCGCAATGCGACTTCATGCGGCAGGATGTGCGTGACGATCGACAGCGCGTTGATGCCCGGATCGAACACGCCGAGACCGCCCGGTTCCCAGATCCATTGCTGTCCCGGATGCCAGCGCCGCACGTCTTCCTTCCATCGCACTTCGACCGCGCGGATCGCGCCCGCCTCCTTCGACGCGAGCCACGCGCGCGCCGGAACGACCGCGCTCGCCGTACGCGAATGCCACGAGGCGAAAAGCGTGCAGCCGCGTGCATGCGCGATATCGTGCAAGGCCGCGACTTCGCTCACGCTGGCACCGGGCGGCTTTTCGAGCATGACGTGCTTGCCCGCGTCGAGCGCGGCGAGCGCTTGCTCGTAGCGCACTTGCGGCGGCGCACAGAGCGACACCGCATCGATCGTCGGCTCGGACGCGAGCAGCGCAGCGATATCCGGATAGTTGCGCACGCCTTCGACGCTCGCATTGCGGCTCGCGCACGCGACGAGTTCGAAGCCGGGTTGCGCGGCGATCGCGGGCAAGTGCTGATCGCGCGCGATCTTGCCGATGCCGACGACGGCGAGTGTGTAGGTGCGGGTCATGCGATGTCTCCTTGTGGCTCGATTTGCTTCAAGTGTCTTCGAGCGTAAAGATATCCTATCCTCCCCACCGCAACACCAACGCATCCAGCCGCCGCGCGATCCCGATCAACTCTTCACGCGTCTCCCGGCCCATCGCCGGCAGCGGATGGCGCGGCGCTTCGCACGCGATCACGCCGCCCTCTTTCATCAACGCCTTGGCCGCAAGCAGTCCCGCCTGCCGGTTCTCGTGATTGATGAGCGGCAGCCAGCGCTGATACAGATCGAATGCTTCATCCACGCGCCCATTGCGATGCGCCTCGATGATCGGCCGGATGCCGTCGGGAAATCCGCCGCCCGTCATCGATCCTGTCGCGCCTGCATTGAGATCGGCGAGCAGCGTGATCGCTTCTTCGCCATCCCACGGACCTTCGATCGCTTCACCGCCGAGCCGGATCAGCTCGCGCAACTTGTTCGCGGCGCCCGGCGTCTCGATCTTGAAGTACGACACCTGTTCGATCTCGCGAGCCATGCGCGCGAGAAACGCGGCGGACAGCGGCGTGCCCGCGGCGGGCGCGTCCTGAATCATGATGGGAATGGTCAGCGCATCGGAAAGGCGCGCGTAAAACTCGTAGATCGACGCCTCCGGCACGCGAAAGGTCGCGCCGTGATACGGCGGCATCGCCATGATCATCGCGGCGCCGAGTTCCTGCGCACGGCGGCTGCGCTCGACGCATACGCGTGTGCCGTAATGCGACGTCGTCACGATCACCGGCACGCGGCCCGCGACATGTTCGAGAATCGTGCGCGTGAGCGTATCGCGTTCATCGTCGGCCAAAGAGAACTGCTCGGAGAAGTTCGCGAGAATCGCGAGACCGTCCGATCCTGCGTCGATCATGAAATCGACGGCGCGCTTCTGGCTGTCGAGGTCGAGTTCGCCCGATTCGGTGAAGGTCGTCGGCACGACCGGAAAGATGCCGCGATAACGTGGATTGGCGAGACTGGCCATGTTGTCGTCCGGAGAGAGTTGGTTGATGTTCGGCGCGTCACTGCGCGCGCGGTCTGTCGAGCACGGCGCGCACCACGAAGGTCACGACCACCGCGACGATCAGCGTCGCCGCAAGAAAGTACAGGCCGGCCGCGAGACTGCCCGTGCGATCCTTGATGACGCCCACGCCCGTCGGCCCGAAGTATCCGCCGAGATTGCCGATGGAGTTGATCGTCGCAATCCCGACCGCCGCGCTCGCACCCGTCAGGAATTGCCCCGGCAACGCCCACACGACCGGCTGGATCGAATATAGCGCGAATGCGGCGAAGCAGATGAACGCGAACTGCAACTGCACGCTGCCCGCCCACGCGCTCGCGGCGAGCATCACCGCGCCGAAGCTCGTCACGGCGGCGATATGCCAGTAGCGTTCGCGCTTGATGTCGGAATGACGCGGCACGATGCACAAGCCGATCACCGCGAAGAGATACGGCACGGCGGACAGCAGGCCCGTCGTCGAATCGGTGACGCCGAAGCCCTTGATGATCGTCGGCAGCCACAGCGACAGGCCGTAGATCGCGAGAGGAAACGGCAGGAACAGCAACGCGAGCAGCAGCACGCGCTTGTCCTTCAACGCCGCCAACGGATTGCCGTGCGATTTGAGTGCATACGCTGCGCGATCTTGCTCCAGTTCGCGTTCGATCCACGCACGATCCGCCGGTGCGAGCCAGCGTGCCTGCGCGGGCGATTCAGGCAGCACGCGCAAGGTCGGCAACGCAAGCAATACGGCGGGCAAGCCGCTCACGACGAACAGCGTCTGCCAGTTCGACATGCCGAGCACGCCATGCGTCGACAAGACCCATCCCGCGAGCGGTCCGGTGATGATGCCCGAGAGCGGCTGCGCGAGCACCAGCAATCCGATGATGCGCGCGCGATGACGCAGCGGAAACCACTTCGTCAGAAAGTACAGGATGCCGGGATAGAGGCCCGCTTCGGCTGCGCCCAGCAGGAAGCGCAGCGCGTAGAAACTCATCGGGCCTTGCGTGAGGGCCATCGCCATCGTGATGACGCCCCATGTCGCGAGAATGCGCGCGAACCACACGCGCGCGCCGAAGCGTTCCAGCGCAAGATTGCTCGGCACTTCGCACAGGAAGTAGCCGATGAAGAAGAGCCCCGCGCCGAGTCCGTAAGCAGCA
This sequence comes from Caballeronia fortuita, assembly GCF_001544835.2. Lineage (GTDB taxonomy): Bacteria > Pseudomonadota > Gammaproteobacteria > Burkholderiales > Burkholderiaceae > Caballeronia > Caballeronia fortuita. The sequence continues at coordinate 149,666 of NZ_FCNX02000002.1, forward strand.
TCGCTCAGACCGACCGCGGCATTCATGTGCAGCTTCGCGAAGCCGACCACGGTGCGGTCGATGTACGCGACTACATAGATCAACGCAAGAAACGGCATCAGCTTGCGGATCAGCATGCCGACGATGCGCCGCTCCGTGCCGCTCTCCTCTCGTGCGATGTCGCCCGGGGCGGGCGCGGCGCCCTCGAGCGCGATCGCGGTGTCGTATTTCATACGGTCTCCTGTATATGTCTTGGTGACGTCATCGACGGCCGCACGCGCGGCGAGGCCCTATTCAGCCACGCCGCGCCGGACCGTGCAACGCTCTCAGGTTCTTTTGGGAATATTCAATGCGAATGTCTCGGCACCGCCGCGCCTCGCGTGCCGACGAGAAAGTCGAGATCGCAACCTTCGTCGGCTTGCAGCACATGATCGACATAGAGCCGTTGATAACCGCCTTCGCCATGCTTGCGCGGCGGCTCGCGATCGCTCATGCGGCGCGCGAGTTCATCGTCGCTGATGTCGAGATGCAGCGTGCCCGCGTCGCAATCGAGTTCGATCCAGTCGCCATCGCGCACGGCGGCGAGCGGCCCGCCCGCCGCCGCTTCGGGCGCCACGTGCAACACGACCGTGCCATACGCCGTGCCGCTCATGCGCGCGTCCGAGATGCGCACCATGTCCTTCACGCCCTGACGCAGGAGCTTCGGCGGCAAGCCCATGTTGCCCACTTCGGCCATGCCGGGATAACCCTTCGGACCGCAATTCTTCAGCACGAGCACCGAATCCTTGTCGACATCGAGCGACTCGTCGACGATGCGTTCCTTGTAATGCTCCAGGTCCTCGAACACGACCGCGCGTCCGCGATGCTTAAGCAGTTCGGGACTCGCCGCCGATGGCTTGAGCACGGCTCCGCGCGGCGAGAGATTGCCGCGCAGGATGCGGATGCCGCCATCGTCGATCAGCGCGTTATCGAGCTTGCGGATCACTTCGTCGTCGGTGATGGGCGCGCTTTTCACGTTCTCCCATAGCGATTTGCCGTTGACCGTCAGTGCATCGGGATGCGGAATCAGGTTCGCTTCGCCAAGACGCCGCAGAACCGCAGGCAAGCCGCCCGCGTAATAGAACTCTTCCATGAGGAAGCGGCCCGAGGGCATCAGATCGACGATGGTCGGCGTATCGCGGCCGATGCGCGTCCAGTCCTCAAGTTCGAGCGGCACGCCGATGCGCCCCGCGATCGCCTTCAGGTGAATCACCGCATTGGTGGAACCGCCGATCGCCGCGTTCGTGCGGATCGCGTTCTCGAAGGCTTCGCGCGTGAGGATCTTCGAGAGCGTCAAACCTTCGAGCGCCATCTCGACGATGCGGATGCCCGACATGTGCGCGAGCACGTAACGTCGCGCATCGACGGCGGGGATCGCGGCATTGTGCGGCAGCGACGTGCCGAGCGCTTCGGCCATGCACGCCATCGTCGATGCGGTGCCCATCGTATTGCACGTGCCCGCCGAGCGCGACATGCCCGCTTCCGCCGACAGGAACTGATGCAGATCGATCTCGCCCGCCTTCAGCGACTCATGCAGTTGCCACACCGCCGTGCCCGAGCCGATGTTCTTGCCATCGAGCTTGCCGTTCAACATTGGCCCGCCCGTCACGACGATCGCGGGGACATCGCAGCTTGCCGCGCCCATCAACAGCGCGGGCGTGGTCTTGTCGCAACCGGTGAGCAGCACGACCGCATCGATGGGATTGCCGCGTATCGCTTCCTCGACATCCATCGCGGCGAGATTGCGCGTGAGCATCGCGGTGGGACGCAGGTTGGATTCGCCGTTGGAGAACACCGGAAACTCGACGGGAAAGCCGCCCGCCTCGTAGACGCCGCGCTTCACGTGCTCCGCGATCTTGCGGAAGTGCGCGTTGCACGGCGTGAGTTCCGACCACGTATTGCAGATGCCGATGATCGGCCTGCCGTCGAACTCGTGATCGGGAATGCCTTGATTCTTCATCCAGCTTCGGTACATGAAGCCGTTCTTGTCGTTGGTGCCGAACCATTGCGTGGAGCGCAGCTTGGGCTTCGATGCGGACATCGCGTTCATCCCTTTTCATAATCGGTATCTGGCGAAGTCTAAAAGGCCGCGCGATAATCGACTAATGAAAAGTTGGACGGTATCGATATCGAATCCAGCATTCGTACAAACCCTGACATGCTGAATCCCAATCCCTGGTACGTACGCAATCGTCTCAAGACGCGGCAACTCATGCTGGTCGTGGCGCTCGCGGAAGAAGGCAACGTGCATCGCGCGGCGGCGGTGCTGAACATGACGCAGCCCGCCGCGTCGAAACTTCTGCGCGAACTTGAAGAGACGCTCGGCGTCACGCTCTTCGACCGCGAACCGCGCGGCGTGCGCGCCACGTTATACGGCGACGCCATCGTTCGTCATGCGCGCGCCGTCCTCGGCAGTCTCGATCAGGCCCAGGAAGAACTCGTCGCGCTCGCCTCGGGACGCCTCGGGCATGTGGCGATCGGCGCGATCACGTCGCCGGGCGTGCGTCTGTTGCCCGCCGCGGTGGCCGCGGTCAAGCGCATGCACGCGGATATCCGCATCTCCGTCGAGATCGATACGAGCAACGTGCTGCTCGAAAAGCTCGCGCAGGAAAAGCTCGATATCGTGATCGGCCGCCTGTCCGCCGAGCACGACAAAGTGCGCCTGCGTTACGAGCCGCTTGCGGGCGAGCCGGTGCGCGCGGTCGTGCGCGCGGGGCATCCGTTATTGAAAGCGAAGACGCTCGCCCTGAACGATGTGCGTGACGCCGCGTGGCTCGTGCCGCCTTCGGGCAGTGCGTTGCGGCATCGCTTCGATCTGATGTTTCAGCGCGCGAGCCTCGCGCTGCCGGCGAACGTCGTCGAGACTTCGGCCATTCTCTTCGTCACGCAACTGTTGGAACAGAGCGACATGATCGCGGTGCTCGCCGAAGACGTCGCGCTGTATTACGCGCGGCATGGCGTCGTCGCGATGCTGCCCTTGCCGATGGATTGCCGCATGGACGACTTCGGCATCGTCACGCGGGCGGACCGGCTCTTTTCGCCCGCGACCGAAGTCATGGTCGATGCCTTGCGCGCATCCGCCCGCGACGTGTACGGCGATCAGGCCGTCGCCGCCATCGCAACCGGCGCGCGATAACGTTCGATCAGACGCTCGCGCTTTTGTGCGGCCGCCGCCATGTTGCGCTCCTTCACATGGCCGAAGCCACGGATTTCGTCGGGCAGCTTCGCGAGCTTGAGCGCGGTGTCGTAGCGTGCTTCGTCGAGCGTCGCGACGAATTCATCGACGAGCGCAAGGTAATCCGCAATCAACTTGCGCTCCGTGCGGCGCTCTTCCGTTTTGCCGAAGATATCGAGCGATGTGCCGCGCAAACGCTTCATCTTCGCGAGCACGCGAAACGCGGGCAACATCCACGCGCCGAAGCGCTGCTTGACGAGATGACCGTGCTCGTCGCGCTTCGCGATGAGCGGCGGCGCGAGATGGAACATCAGCTTGTAATCGCGGCCCGGTTCGCCTTCGAATTGATCGCGCAGCTTGTCGAGATACGCGGGAACGGCATAGAGACGCGCGACTTCATACTCGTCCTTATAAGCCATGAGCTTCGCGAGATTCATCGCGACCGCGCGCGTGAGTGTCAGCTTCGCGTTCAGCGGCTTTTCCTTCTCGCGGATGCGCTCGACCGCGCTGCGATACGAGCGCGCATACGCTTCGCTCTGATACGCGGTGAGCAAGGCTTCGCGCGTCGCGATCACGTTCTCGAGCGATTCGGGCATCTTCACGACGACCGCGTGTTGCGTCGATTTGAGCAGATCGCCGGTGCCGTTGTGCGCGACGAAGCGTCCCCAGTTGAACGCGAGCACGTTCTTTTCGACGGCCACGCCGTTCAGTTCGATCGCGCGTTCGAGGCTCGCGAGTTCGAGCGGCAGCCAGCCCTTCTGCCACGCGAAACCCAATAGCAGCGGATTCGAATAGATCGTGTCGCCGAGCAGCTTCAAGGCGAGCGCATTGGCGTCGATGAACGCGCAACCCGCGCCGATGCTCTCCGATAGCGCCTGTTCCGTTTGCGCGGCGGGGAACGCCCACTGCGCGTTCGTCACGAATTCGGCGGTCGGGGTCGCGCCACTGTTGATCGCGGCCTGCGTGATGCCGTGACGCGTACGCGAGAGCACATCGTTCGATGCGGACACGATCGCATCGCAGCCGATGACGAGCCGCGCTTCGCCCGTCGCGATACGCGTCGCATGCAGCGCCTGCGGATGCGGCGCGATCTGCACATGACTGAGCACGGCGCCGCCCTTTTGCGCGAGACCGGCCATATCGAGCACGGTCACGCCCTTTTGTTCGATATGCGCGGCCATGCCGATCAATCCGCCGATCGTCACGACGCCCGTGCCGCCGACGCCCGTCACGAGAATGCCGTAAGGCTTCGACAACGCCGGCAGCGATGGCAACGGCAACTTATCGAAATCGGGCTTCGCGCCGCTCGCCGCCTTGGGCTTGCGAACCTGCGCGCCTTCGGCCGTGACGAAGCTCGGGCAAAAGCCCTTCACGCACGAGAAATCCTTGTTGCACGACGACTGATTGATCTTGCGCTTCGTGCCGAGCGGCGTATCCATCGGTTCGACGGACAGGCAATTGGATTGCACCGAGCAATCGCCGCAGCCTTCGCAAACCGCATCGTTGATGAACGCGCGACGCGCCGGATCGGGATACGTGCCGCGCTTGCGACGACGGCGCTTTTCCGTCGCGCATGTCTGATCGTAGATGAGGATGGTCGTGCCTTGCGTATCGCGCAACTCGCGCTGAATGCGATCGAGCTCGTCGCGATGATGCACGTTCACGCTCTGCGGCAATGTCACGTTCGCATCGTACTTCTGCGGCTCGTCCGTCACGATGACGATGCGCTTCGCCCCTTCGGCATGAACCTGATGCGCGATCTGCGGCACCGTCAATACGCCGTCGACGGGCTGGCCGCCCGTCATCGCGACTGCATCGTTATAAAGAATCTTGTACGTGATGTTCGCGTTCGCTGCGATCGCCGCGCGCACCGCGAGCAAGCCCGAATGGAAGTACGTGCCATCGCCGAGATTGACGAACACGTGCTTGTCGCCGTGAAAATGCATCTGGCCGATCCACGCGACGCCTTCGCCGCCCATCTGGCTGAAGGTCTCGGTTTTGCGGTCCATCCACATCGACATGTAATGACAGCCAATGCCCGCGAGCGCGCGCGAGCCTTCTGGCACGCGCGTCGACGTGTTGTGCGGACAACCCGAGCAGAACCACGGCTTGCGCTCGACATCGACACGCGGCTTGATCGCCTCACGCTCTTTGGCTTCGATCGTCTCGACGCGCGAGAGCATGCGCGCGCGAACGTCGCCGGGAAGATCGGCGCGGGCAAGACGGCGCGCGATGGCCTTCGCGATCAGCGCGGGCGACAGCTCATAATGCGCCGGCAGCAGCCAGTCGCCACGCGGCACGGACCATTCGCCGCCTTCGTTGTCGCGTTCGTCGAACTTGCCGTAGATACGCGGACGCACGTCTTCACGCCAGTTATAGAGTTCTTCCTTCAGCGCATATTCGAGGATTTGCCGCTTCTCTTCGACGACGAGAATTTCTTCGAGACCGGTCGCGAACGCGCGTGCGTCCTGCGCATCGAGCGGCCATACGCAGCCCACTTTCAAGACGCGCAAGCCGATCTGCGCGCAGGTTTCATCGTCGAGACCGAGATCGACGAGCGCCTGACGCACGTCGAGATATGCCTTGCCCGCCGTGATGATGCCAAAGCGCGGCTTGTCCGAATCGATCACCACGCGATTGAGCTTGTTCGCGCGCACATAGGCGAGTGCCGCGTACCATTTCTCATCGAGGAGACGCGCTTCCTGCGCGAGCGGGGAATCGGGCCAGCGGATGTTGAGACCGCCTTCGGGCATCGCGTAATCGGTGGGCGTGACGATCTCGACGCGATCCGGATCGAGATCGATCGATGCGGTGGATTCGACCACGTCGGTCACGCATTTCATCGCGACCCATAGCCCCGAGTAACGGCTCATCGCCCAGCCGTGCAAGCCGTAGTCGAGATACTCCTGTACGTTCGACGGATACAGCACAGGAATGCCCGCTGCGATGAACGCATGATCCGACTGATGCGCGACCGATGACGACTTCGCCGCGTGATCGTCGCCTGCCAGCACGAGCACGCCGCCGTGCTTGTCGGTGCCCGCGGAATTCGCGTGCTTGAAGACATCGCCCGTGCGATCGACGCCCGGTCCCTTGCCGTACCACATGCCGAACACGCCATCGCGCGTTGCGCCCGGCCATAGATTGACCTGCTGCGTGCCCCAGATCGACGTCGCCGCGAGGTCCTCGTTCACGCCCGGCTGGAAGACGATGTCGTTGTCCTTCAGATGCGCCTTCGCTTTCCATAGCGATTGATCGAGCGCGCCGAGCGGCGATCCGCGATAGCCCGACACGAAGCCCGCCGTGTTCAGCCCGGCCTTGCGATCGCGCGCCTTCTGCAACATCGGCAGCCGCACGAGTGCCTGTGTGCCGCTGATATAGACGCGGCCTGTCTCAAGCGTGTATTTATCGTCGAGTGTGATGGCGGCGAGCGCGGCGCGATCGGGTGCATTCATGTGGGCACGTCTCCAGAATAGGGAATTTGTTTTTTCGCCGAGTATAGAAAGCCGATTTGCGATCGTAAAATCACGAATAGACAACTCTGGTATCTGAAAATCAGATGGCTTTCGATCTCACGCTCAGACAGTTGCGTTACTTCGTGGCCGCCGCGCAGACCGGCCAGTTCTCGATGGCGGCGGCGAACGAGCACGTATCGCAGTCGGCGATCACGAACGCGGTTCTCGCGCTCGAAAGCGCGCTCGGCACGAAGCTCTTCGAGCGCCTGCCGCAAGGCGTCGCGCTCACGCCCGATGGCCAGGACTTTCATAACCACGCGCGCCGCGTGCTCGACGCGGCGCGCGACGCAATGCATATGCCGCCGTTTCGCGCGCACGACATGCGTGGCGTCGCGCGCATCGCGGCGTCTTATACGGTGCTCGGGTATTTTTTGCCGGAACTGCTGGCACGCTTTCGTGCGACGTATCCGTTCATCGATTTCGATTTGCGCGACATGGAGCGGCCGCAGATCGAAGAAGCGGTCGCGAATGGCGATGTCGATATCGGCGTCGTGCTGCTATCGAATTTGCAGCGCGCGAACAAGTTCGACAGTCAGGTGCTGATGCGCTCGCGCAGGCAGTTGTGGGTCGCGCCAATGCATCCGCTCGCGCAGCAGCAGGTGGTCTCGCTGAAAGATATCGCCGCGCATCCCTACATTCTGATTACTGTCGATGAAGGCGAGCAATCGACGATGCGCTATTGGCACAAGAAACGCCTCGAACCGAACATCGCGTTTCGCACGAGTTCGATGGAGGCGTTGCGCGGGCTCGTCGCGCATGGTTTCGGCGTGACGGTGCTATCGGATATGGTGTTTCGGCCCTGGTCGCTGGAAGGCAAGCGCATCGAAGCGCGGCCTGTCGACGACACCATTCCTCACATGGAAGCGGGCATGATCTGGCGCAAGGGCGCTACGCTGAGCGCGCCGTCGACGGCGGTGCAGCAGTTCTTGATTCATGCGTGCGGGGCTTAGCATGAGCTCTCTTTCGATGCATACGCGCACGCATTTTCAGGCTTACCCTTTTTCGAAAAGATTGCCTACACTTCCCATCGCTACACGGCTGCACACAACAAGCAGACGTAATGCTGGCGAGAACAGTGAAGCAGTATTCGATTTCTCGACCGTAAGCGATTGAGATGACCGTTCTATCTCCCTCCACAAACGATTGAACGGGCGTCCCGACAAACGTGCCTTCGTCGTCGTAGATTCGGTTTCCTAAGTTTATTGAGCCTGCGAGTTCTCGGTTCCGTACGATCGTCCGCCCTCCGTAGGCGGCTCGCGTCCGGCCTTCTTTCGTTGGGAGATTCGCCATGCGCATCATCGATTGCCGTTCATTGCTTCCCGCCCTTCCGGCACTTCTGGCCGCTGCGCTGTCGGCGCCTGCACATGCCAACGACAACGACGACGGTCCGGCCGGGCGCTGCATGCTGCCGCAGGGAACGATTTCGCTCGTGGAGAAGCAGTTGGCTACCGTCGTGCAGAGCGGCAATGGCGGCATCTTTACGCCGAACCGCATGTGGGCCGCCATCGTGGACAGGCAGGGTCATCTCTGCTCCGTGATCAAGACCGGCGATGCCTGGCCGGGAAGCCGCGCGATCGCCATCGCAAAGGCCTTCACGGCGAACGGCTTCAGCAACGATGCTCTCGCTCTTTCGACTGCCAACCTTTACGCATCGACGCAACCAGGCGGCTCGCTCTATGGCCTGAACAACTCGAATCCATTCGACCCGCGCTTTCTCGAGCAAGGCACGGGCATCGGCCGCGTGCTCGGCGGCGTGATTACCTTCGGCGGTGGCGTCGCGCTGTATGCGGGCGGGAGAGTGATCGGCGGCCTGGGCGTGAGCGGTGACTCCGCGTGCGCCGATCACGCGATCGCCTACCGGATGCGCAAGCTCGCCGGACTCGGCGCGGTGCCGAAAGGGCTGGGCCCGAACAATACCGACAACATTCTGTATTCGACGGGCGCATCGCCGATGGGCTTCGAGCATCCGCACTGCCTGCCGACCGATCTGAGCGCGAGCCAGATCGAGGGCAACTAGCGGCGCTGAATGCCAGCCGCGAGGGCGCGTCTTCCGATTGTGCCGTCGCGCATCCGCAGCCCTCTGCAAGGCAATCTCGCGTCGATCGCGTTGCATGCGCTCCTTCGGTTGGATCAGCGGCGTTTGCGTATCCCTCGACGCGATGTTGCTTTTCTCGGCGATGAAAACGATGAACCACGCCGCGCAGCAACGCGCATGCGCCGGTTCGCCGATGATTGTTCGGCGTTCGACCGATCCCCCTTCCTCCGGGCATCGTGCCGCGCGCCATCACCATGGCTTCGCGCTCCCCTGAAACGCAAACGTTAGCCGCGTAATTAATTCCGCTGAACGTTAGCGCTACTCAACCAGTGGAAAATTGTGCGGGGCACAACAGTGTCCAGACATTTGGAGATCGAGTATTCGTCTGCGGGGTGAATGAACAGGACGGGCAAGCGGTCGATGGCCATCAACTCGATGGACCGAAAACCCGGACAAGAAATCAAATTTAAAAAAAGACCACTATGACTACGAAATCATTTAGTAAGGCGAACGATCGGCCACTTGTGATGGTGACAGGTGGCGCGGGTTTCCTGGGCAGTCACGTATGCGACCGCCTCGTGCGGGAAGGCAAACACGTCGTCTGCGTCGACAACTTCATGACGGGCCGGCGCGCCAATGTCGCGCATCTGAGGGCCTCGCCTTATTTCACGCTGATCGAAGCCGACATCTCCGTGTCGCTTCCGCAGATCGATGCTTCGGAGATCTGGAATCTCGCCTGCCCGGCATCGCCGCCGACGTATCAGATCGATCCGGTGCACACCATGCTCACCAACGTCATGGGCATGAAGAACTGCCTCGATCTTGCCTACGACACCGGCGCACGCGTCTTTCAGGCATCGACGAGCGAAGTGTACGGCGACCCCGAAGTGCATCCGCAGACGGAGTCGTATCGCGGCAAGGTGAATTCGATCGGTCCGCGTGCTTGCTACGACGAAGGCAAGCGCGCCGCGGAAACGCTGTGCTTCGACTATCGCCGCACGTACGGCACCGATGTGCGCGTCGCGCGCATCTTCAACACCTACGGTCCGCGCATGGACCCTCAGGACGGACGCGTCGTGTCCAACTTCATCGTGCAGGCGCTGCGCGGCGATCCACTGGAAATCTACGGCGACGGTTCGCAAACGCGCTCGTTCTGCTTCGTCGACGATCTCGTCGAAGGATTCTTCCGCATCATGCGCGCGCCCGAAGCGCCCGAAGGTCCGATCAATCTCGGCAATCCCGGCGAATTCACGATGCGCGAACTCGCGGACCTGGTGATCGGCATGACCGGCACGTCGTCGAGCATCACGAACAAGCCGCTGCCGATCGACGATCCGAAGCAGCGCCGCCCCGATATCGGCATCGCGCAATCGCTGCTCGGCTGGAAGCCGCAGATTCCGCTGCGCGAAGGACTGTCGTCGACGGTTTCCTACTTCAGCGCCGAACTCTGGCTCACGCCGCTCGCGGAGGAATGCTGATCATGAAAGCGCTCGTTACCGGCGGCGCCGGCTACATCGGCAGCCACACGTGCAAGATGCTCGCGCGCGCGGGGCATACGCCCATCGTCTTCGACAACCTCTCGACGGGTCATGCCGACGCAGTCAAGTGGGGCCCGCTTTGCATCGGCGATCTGCTCGATGCCACCGCGCTCGACGCCGCATTCGAAGAGCATCGTCCCGACATCGTGATTCATTTTGCCGCGCTCGCCTACGTGGGTGTGTCGATGCAAGACCCGGCGAGCTATTACCGCGTCAACGTCGACGGTACGCAGTCGCTGCTCGATGCGATGCGCCGTCACGACGTATCGCGCATCGTGCTGTCGTCCAGTTGCGCGACTTACGGCATTCCCGCCGTGTTGCCCATCACCGAGGACACGCCGCAGCACCCGGTGAATCCGTATGGCTTCACGAAGCTCGTCACCGAACGCATGGCCGCCGACTACGCGCGCGCCTACGGTCTGCGCTGGATCGCGCTGCGTTACTTCAACGCGGCGGGCACCGATCCCGAAGGCGAACTCGGCGAGCGTCACGATCCGGAAACGCACGCGATTCCGCTCGCGATCGCCGCCGCGCTCGGTACGGGTTCGGCCTTCAACGTGATGGGCACCGACTATCCGACGCCCGATGGCTCCGCCGTGCGCGACTACGTGCATGTCAACGACCTCGCGGATGCGCATCTGCGCGCGATGACGCATCTGCTGCAAGGCGGCGATAGCGGCGCGTTCAACCTCGCGACGGGCCGCGGAACATCCGTGCTCGAGTTGCTCGACGCCGTGCACGCGGCAACCGGCAAGCGCGTGAACGCAACCCTTGCGAAGCGCCGTGCGGGCGACCCGCCCGCGCTCTATGCGCAAGCGGAGAAAGCGCAGCGTGTGCTCGGCTGGAAGCCGCAGTACACGGACATCGGTCCGATCGTCGGCACGGCCGCGAAGTGGTTCATCGAAACAGCCAGCCCGGTCGACGCCTGAACGGCACACGCACAGCGGGCGCAATAAAAGCAGCACAGACCAGAAAGAATCAATCGAAAATCGGGGAGCAACGAAATGAGCGTACGTATTGCTATCGTGGGGACCGGCTATGTCGGACTGGTGAGCGGCGCGTGCCTGGCCGAGCTGGGTCATGACGTCATCTGCATCGACAACGATCCGGCCAAGATCGACGCGTTGAACAACGGCCGCATGCCGATCTACGAACCGGGCCTCGACGAACTCGTCAGCCGCAACGTCAAGCGCGGCACGCTGCGCTTCAGCCTCGACCTCCCGGCGAGCGTGAAGGGACGCGAAGCGGTGTTCATCGCGGTCGGCACGCCTTCGCATCCGGGCACGGATCGCGCGGATTTGCGCTATGTGATGGCGGTCGCGGAGCAGGTCGCGCCGAACATCGACGCATTCACGGTGCTCGTAACCAAGTCGACGGTGCCCGTCGGCACGAACCGCGAGGTGCAGCGCGTGGCCGAGCGTTGCCTCGCGCCGGGACAATCGTTCGCGGTGGCGTCGAACCCCGAGTTCCTGCGCGAAGGCTCGGCAATCGAAGATTTCATGCATCCGGATCGCGTCGTATTCGGCACCGACAGCGAAGCCGCCGCCGCCATCATGCGCCGCATCTACGCCCCGCTCGCGCAGAACGGCTACGAAGTGCTCGCCACCGAAATCGAAACGGCCGAGGTCATCAAATACGCCGCCAACGCGTTCCTCGCCGTGAAGATCAGCTATATCAACGAGATCGCGGACTTGTGCGAAGTGGTCGGCGCGGACGTCGATCGCGTCGCGGCGGGCATCGGCCTGGACCGGCGTATCGGCGCGGCATTCCTGAAGGCCGGTCCCGGCTGGGGCGGATCGTGCTTTCCCAAAGACACGCGCGCACTGAAGGCGACGGCATCGGAGCATATCGTGCCCATGCGCATCGTCGAAGCGGCGATCGAGGCGAATGCGAACCGCAAGACGGTCATGTTCGACAAGATCGAGGCGGCGTGCGGCGGCTCGGTCGCGGGCAGGCGGCTCGCGGTGTTCGGCCTCACCTTCAAGGGCCAGACGGACGACATGCGCGAAAGCCCGAGCGTCGGGTTGATACAGATGCTGGAGCAACGGGGCGCGAAGGTTCGTGCATACGATCCGTCCCGTCCTGCTGAAGCAGCGCGCATGCTGCCGAATATCGGCATCGCGGCGACGCCCATCGGCGCGGCGCGCAGCGCGGACGCACTCGTGATCCTGACGGACTGGAAGGACTTCACCGAGTGCAATCTCGGCGAGCTGTCCGACTACATGGCCGATCCGGTGATGGTCGATCTGCGCAATCTGTTCGATGAAGACGCCGTGCGCGAAAGCGGCTTTCGCCAGTATGTGCGCATCGGGCGCAAGACCGTAGGCGAGCGCCGCGCACCGGGCAACGAGCGGCGCGCTCCGCGCACGCGTGTTCCGCTCGCCGTGCCATCCCGGCACGTGCATGACAAAGCGCGTGCCGAAGCTCGCTCCACTGTCGAAGCAAGCGAGGCCGTATGAGCACGCCGGTCACCCGTCCCGGGCAACCGGAGGCGGAGCGTGGCGGGCCGGCGAGCGAGGCGGACACGCCGAACCTCGCCGCGCCCTTCCTCGTGCCGCTGATGTCCGCAAGCCAACGCGTCTCCTTCACCGTGCTTGCGGCGTGCTGGCTGCTGAGCCTCGCCGGATTCTGGGCGTGGTGGCTGGAGCCGCAGCATGACGTCGATACGTTTCGCTATGCGCTGAACTGCGCGGTGCTGTTCTGGACCACGGTCATTCCGGGCTACTTCGTGCTGGTGTTCTCGCGCGCCCGCGTGCCCAATCGCGCGCGGGCAGTTCCTGCCGGTCTTCGCGTGGCGATGGTGGTGACGAAAGCGCCGTCGGAGCCGTTCGAGATCGTGCAGACGACGTTGCTCGCCATGCTCGCGCAGTCCTATCCGCACGACACGTGGCTCGCCGATGAAGATCCGTCCGAAGAGACGATCGAATGGTGCGCGCGTCACGGCGTCCAACTCTCGACGCGCAAGGACGTGGCCGATTACCACAATGCATCGTGGCCTCGCCGCACGCGCTGCAAGGAGGGCAATCTCGCGTATTTCTACGACCGCTTCGGCTACGCCGGCTACGATTTCGTCGCGCAGCTCGACGCGGATCACGTTCCGCAACCCGGCTATCTCGAAGCGATGCTGCGTCCGTTCTCCGATCCGCATGTCGGCTACGTATCGGCGCCGAGCATCTGCGACAGCAACGCGTCGGAAAGCTGGGCGGCGCGCGGTCGGCTGCATGCGGAGGCGGCGTTGCACGGCGCACTGCAGGCGGGCCATAACGGCGGGCTCGCGCCGCTTTGCATCGGCTCGCACTATGCGGTGCGCACGCGGGCGTTGCGGGACATCGGCGGTCTCGGTCCCGAACTCGCGGAGGATCACTCGACCACGCTGATGATGAACGCCCACGGCTGGAGCGGCGTGCACGCGCTCGATGCGATCGCGAACGGCGACGGCCCCCGCACCTTCGCGGACATGGTGACGCAGGAGTTCCAGTGGTCGAAGAGCCTCGCGGTGATTTTGTTCCGCTATACGTCGACGTACTTCGGCCGCCTGCCGTTGCGCCTGAAGGGGCAGTTTCTCTTCGCGCAACTCTGGTATCCGCTCTTCTCGCTGACGATGGCGGCCAGCGTGGCGATGCCGGTGTTCGCCCTGCTCACGCATCGCGTCTGGGCCGACGTGCCCTATACGGATTACCTGCTGCACGCGCTTCCGGTGACGGCGAGTATCCTGTTGCTGATGGCCTGGGTGAAGACCACAGGGTGTCTGCGCCCGCACAACGCGAACGTCGTATCGTGGGAAGGGCTCGCGTTCCTGTTCGCGCGCTGGCCGTGGTCGCTGCTGGGCGTGCTGTCGGCTGCGCTCGACTGCGTGCGCGGCCGCGAGTTCGCGTTCCGCGTGACGCCGAAGAGCGCAGCCGCCGATCCGGTCGCGCCCATGCGCGTGGTCGCGCCTTATCTGTGGCTCGTGTTGTTCTGCGCGCTGCCCGTCCTGCTCGTCGACGATGCCGACAACGCCCGCGGCTTTTACGTGATGTCGATGCTCAACGCCCTCGTTTATCTCGTCATTGCCATCGTGATCGTCGTGGCGCATGCGCGTGAGAACGGACATCGCCGTTCGGCGCTCGGGATGCTGCTCGCCGAGGGCCCGCTCGCGCGGCGCGGCCTCTTCGTCACGGCGGCGCTCGTGCTCGTCGCAGCCGGTTATATGAGGCTCGGCCAGGGGATCGAAGCGCTGATGTGGCGCGGCGATGCGATCACGCTCGCCGTAGCCGCGGAGCCGCCGAAGATCGGCGCCTACGATCCCGATCACGCTTACGCCCTCGCCGATACGCTCGACGTAGAACATATCTTCGTGTCCTGGGCCGATCCGGGCGCGCCCGCCGCGATCCGCGACGCCGGCAGCTACGCGAGCCAGCGCAAGCGCGGCCTGATGGTGACGGTCGAACCGTGGCCGGCGGTGTCGCGCAACTCGCATACTTTGCTGCGCGACGTCACCCTCGGCGCCTACGATGCCGAGATCGACGGCGTGTGCGGCGCGCTGCGTTCGCTCGAAGCGCCCGTGAGGGTTCGATGGGCTCAGGAGATGGAGACCGCGACCGGCCGCTATCCGTGGGCCGTGAACAACCCCGAGGGCTATATCGCCGCGTACCGGCACTTCGTCGACCGGTGCCGCGCGGGTTCGAAGTCACTGCGCTTCGTCTGGTCGCCGCGCGGAGATACATCGCTGCCAGCGTATTTCCCGGGCCGCGACTATGCCGACGAAGTAGGCCTGTCGGTCTTCGACTGCCCGACTTGCGCGATGGGCGCGAAGGAAGGCGCGCCGTCGGCCACGGCGATTCTTCGCGAGAAGTACGCGCGTGTCCAGAAATACGGCTTGCCGGTAATGGTCGCGGAACTGGGCGTGGAAGGCACGCCGGAGCGCCAGCGCGCGGTGTTGACGACCTTGCGCGACGTGCTGCCGCATATGCCCGCTCTTACGGCTATCGTCTACTTCAACTCGCCAGACTCGCCGGGTGCATGGCCGCTCATGCACACCCCGGACTGGCGGCTGCAACCGGCCTTGCTCGGTCTTCTCGAGACGGCGAAGTAGCGCGGCTCAACGAAGAGGCGCGAAGCCCGCGGGTCATGCGGCTTCGCGGCTTCGCTGCCTCGAGGCTTCGTCATGGCCGATGCTTCAAAACGACGGTCGACGAGGCGCTATGGTTCGAGCGGCATCGAGCGGCCCCGACATGCGCCCACGTTGAAGCGAGTCGTCAGGCCTGATCCCCCGCTCCCGACAGCGGCCTCGTCGCCATCGCGCGCGTCAGGCCATGAACCGGACGGCGCACGGCCACATCGAACGGATTGATTTGCGGACCGAGCGCCTGCGCCTGGCGCTGCAGCAGTTCGACCACCATCGGCAGCCGGTCCTCACCTAAGCGCGTCGACAGCGTGCCGACGCTCAATGCGCCGAGCGCATTCCCCGAGCGATCGAGAATCGGCACGGCCACGCCCGCCATTCCGTCGATCAGGCCGCTGTTGCGGCCCGCGTAGCCCTGCACGCGGACGCGCTCGATCTCCGTGCGCAGATACACCTCGTCGAACACGCCATAGTTGTGCAGCCGCGGCACGTTGTAGCGGATGATTTCCTCGCGCTCCGCTTCCGGCTGGAACGCGAGAATAGCGAGGCTCCCTTGTCCCACGCCCAGCGCGACGCGCCCGCCGACATCGCCGGTGAAAGAGCGGATCGGATACGGGCCCTCGCACATGTCGAGACACACCGCATCGAAACTGCTCTTCACGAGCAGGAAGATGGTTTCGCCGAGACTTGCGCACAGACGCAGCAGCGCAGGCCGGCACAGCGCGCGCATCCGGCTCGGATGGCCCGCCTGCGCGGCCAGCGAAAAGAAGTCCACGCTCAGCCGATAGCGCTTGCTCGTTTCGTCCTGCTCCACCACGCCTTCGGCCATCAGCGCCTGAAGCATCCGATGCACGGTAGCCTGTGTGAGACCGACGGCCTTCGCAAGCGCGGTGACGCGGCTGCCTTCCGACTGATCCGCGCCGAGCGCGCGAATGACCGCAAATGCGCGCTGGAGCGTGCCCGTGCCGGGCGCGTCTGTTCCGTTTTCTTCGTTCGATGCCTTCACCCGGACCTCGTTCATTCCATTGAGCGGAATGCGATTGATGCCGCGCATTCATGCTTTTCATTCGACCCGATTCGGCCGCATCGCACAATCTCTATCGGAGTCAGGGATTACCCAAATCACGCTGAGTGAAACGTTCGGCGTTCATTTCACCAAGATATTCCGTCGAATGAAATCCGGATTCAAGTCTTTCTCGCAAGCCGGAATTTCGCATTGACTGGGCGGAATTTGGCTGGCTAAAGTTGGCTCATCGAAAGCCGGTTCATCGAACTCACACCTGCAGCGGCGCGCGTGACGCCGAAGGGAAAGACAATGTCGTTCCTCACTCTGACGGATCTATCGAAGTCGTTCGGCGATCTGCACGCCGTCGCCGACGTCAATCTCACCGTCGAAAAAGGCGAATTCGTTTCGCTGCTCGGCCCGTCCGGCTGCGGCAAGACCACCACGCTTCAGATGATCGCCGGCTTCATCGAAGCGACGCGCGGACGAATCGTGCTCGACGGCCGCGACATCACGCACCTGCGGCCGAACAAGCGCGGCCTCGGTATCGTGTTTCAGAGCTATGCGCTCTTTCCGCACATGAGCGTCGAGCAGAACGTGAGCTTCGGCCTGGAGATGCGCGGCATCGACAAACGCGAGCGGCGCGAGCGGGTGCAGGAAGCGCTGTCGCTCGTGCGGCTCGACAAGTTCGCGCATCGCTTTCCGCGCGAACTCTCGGGCGGCCAGCGTCAGCGCGTGGCGCTCGCCCGCGCGATCGTCATTGCGCCGCCGGTGCTGCTGCTCGACGAGCCCATGTCCAACCTCGATGCCAAGCTGCGCGAGGACATGCAGTTCGAACTGCGCGGCATTCAGCGCAAGATCGGCACCACGACGATCATGGTCACGCACGATCAGTCCGAGGCGCTGTCGATCAGCGATCGCGTCGTCGTCATGGAAGCGGGCCGCATCACGCAGGTCGATACGCCTTACCGCGCGTACGAGCGTCCCGAGACGAGCTTCGTGTCGCAGTTCATCGGCAAGGCGAACATGCTGCGCGGGACGATCGTCGCGCGCGACGGCGATGCCATTCGCATCGATCTCGGCCACGATCTCGCGGAGACCGGCTCGACCTTGCAGCTACCGGAGCGCGAGCGGGCGATTGGCGTCGGCGACGCGATCACCGTATGCATCCGTCCGGAGAAGCTCAGGCTCGGCGCAGCGGGCAGCGGACGCCTGCCGGGCCGCGTGGCGAGCCGCTTCTTCCTCGGCAGTCAGTGGTTGTACAGGCTCGACAGCCGCGCAGGCGAAATGCTCGTGTGCTGCCAGAATCACGGCGACGAGCCGCTGGAAGAAGGCGCGCAGGTGGGCATCGACTGGAACGCGGACTCGATCCGCTTCATTCAGGAGACGGCCCGTGGATAGCACGTTGCGATCGGCGGAATCCGCCGCACCGGCCGGGTCCGAAAGCGCACGCCGCGCGCCGTGGCACGCCTATCTGCCCTTGTGGATGATGAGCGCGCCCGCGCTGCTGCTGTTCTCGGTGCTCGTGATCGTGCCGCTCGCGATGACGCTCGCGCTGACCTTCTATCGCTTCGATCCGTCGCTCGGCCCCGTCGCCGCGTTCGACCTGCACAACTACGCCGAAGTGCTCGGCTCGACCTACTACCACACGATATTCCTGCGCACCTTCGGCATCGCCGCGCTGGTGACGCTGCTGTGCGTCGTGATCGGCACGCCCGAGGCGTACATCCTCTCGCGCATGGGCGATCCGTGGCGCTCGATTTTTCTGCTGGTGATCATCGCGCCGCTGCTGGTCTCGGTCGTCGTGCGCGCGTTCGGCTGGAGCATGCTGCTCAACGTGAACGGACTGGTGAACCAGTTGTTCGGCGTGTTCGGCATGGGACCGTACAAGCTGCTTTACACGACGTTCGCGATCGTCATCGCGCTCGTTCACGTGATGCTTCCGTTCATGGTGATTCCCGTGTGGACCGCGCTGCAACGCATCGATCCGCAGACGGAAAACGCCGCGCTCTCGCTGATGGCCTCGCCCGCCGTCACGCTGCGGCGCATCGTGCTGCCGCAACTCGTGCCCGGCATTCTCTCGGGCAGTCTGATGGTGTTCGGCCTCTCCGCGAGCGCCTTCGCGATTCCGGGCCTGCTCGGCGGACGGCGTCTCAAGGTCGCGGCCACGACCGTCTACGACCAGTTCCTCAGTTCGATGAACTGGCCGCTCGGCGCGACCATCGCCTTGCTGCTGCTCATCGCCAATCTCGTGGTGATGCTCACCTACTACCGCGTGCTCGAGCGGCGCTACGCGCGCAGCATGGGCTGACCGCCGACGAGAGAATCGAATCATCATGCGCAAAAACGGTCCCGTCGCATTGGCGTTCCACACGATCGTGATCCTGTTCGTGCTGGCGCCGCTCGTCATCGTCGTGCTCGTCGCGTTCACGCCCGAGGAAACGCTCACGCTGCCCACGCGCGGGCTCTCGCTGCGCTGGTTCCGCGCGATTCTCGACTATCCCGACTTCATATCGGCGTTCTTCAACAGCGTGAAGCTCGCGTTCGCCTCGGCGACGCTCGCGCTCGTCATCGCGCTGCCGGCAGGACTCGCGATCGGCCGCGCGCGCTTTCCGGGGCGCAACTTTCTCAACGCGCTGCTGCTCTCGCCGCTCGTGATCCCCGGCCTCGTGCTCGGCATCGCGATGCTGCGCTTCTTCGCGATGATCGGCGCAACCGGTTCGTTCGCATGGCTGATCCTCGCACACGTGGTCGTCATCGCGCCGTTCGTGATGCGGCTCGTGCTGGCCTCGGTGAGCGGCCTCGACCGCAGCATCGAGCACGCCGCGGCCTCGCTCGGCGCGAGCGCGTGGACCACGTTCCGCCGCGTCACCATGCCGATGATTCTCCCCGGCATCACGGGCGGCTGGCTGCTCGCGTTCATCAACAGCTTCGACGAGCTGACGATGTCGGTCTTCGTGACGTCGCCGCAGACCGTCACGTTGCCGGTGCGCATGTACATGTACGCGACCGAGTCGATCGATCCGATGATGGCGTCCGTCTCGGCGCTGGTGATTTTCATCACCGCCGGCGCGATGCTCGTTCTGGACCGCGTGTACGGGCTCAACCGCATTCTGATCGGCCAGCACTGAATTCATCCCATGAGCCACGCAACGCCTCATCACGCGCCGCAGTTCGTTCGCCTCGCCGAGAAAGACCGTGCGCGCATTGCCTTCGTTCTCGATGGCGCGCCGGCAGAAGCGCTCGCAGGCGACACCCTTCTGACGGCCATCCTCATGCAGCAGCGTCACGTGCGGCAAAGCGAGTTCAGCGGCAAACCGCGCGCGGGGTTCTGCCTGATCGGCGCGTGTCAGGACTGCTGGGTGCGCGATGAAAACGGCCGGCGCTTGCGCGCATGCTCGACGCGCATCGAAGCGGGCATGTCCGTGGTCACGAACGCCGGAGAGACGCGATGAGTGCAAATCCGCGCGTTGTGATCGTCGGCGCGGGGCCTGCCGGAATCCGCGCGGCGCAGACACTCGTGGCGGCAGGCGTTCGTCCCGTCGTCATCGACGAAAACGCGCGCTGGGGCGGGCAGATCTATCGACAGCCGCCGGAAGATGCGGGCTTCGTGCGCCGCAAGTCGACGCTCTACGGCTTCGAGGCCCCCAAAGCCGAAGCCCTGCACGACACGATGGCCCGGCTGCTTCCGAAAATCGACTACCGCCCCGACACGCTCGTCTGGTCCTGCGAGCAGAACCGGCTCGACACGCTCCGCGCGGGCCGCGAGGCGAGCGTGCCGTTCACGCATCTGATCATCGCGAGCGGCGCGACGGATCGCATCGTGCCGGTTCCCGGCTGGACGCTCGCGGGCGTCTTCACGCTCGGCGCCGCACAGGTCGCGTTGAAGGCGCAGGGCTGCGCGATCGGCTCGCGCGTCGTGCTGGCAGGCACCGGGCCGCTGCTCTATCTCGTCGCGTATCAGTACGCGAAGGCGGGCGCGAAGGTCGCAGCCGTGCTCGACACGAACCCGCTTTCGCGACAGGTCGCCGCCGCCCCGC
The DNA here is from genome assembly GCF_001544835.2 of Caballeronia fortuita. Lineage (GTDB taxonomy): Bacteria > Pseudomonadota > Gammaproteobacteria > Burkholderiales > Burkholderiaceae > Caballeronia > Caballeronia fortuita. The sequence goes on from NZ_FCNX02000002.1 coordinate 170,094, forward strand.
GCATGCTGAATCAGCCCGCGACCTTCGCCAAGGGCATGTTCTACGTCGGCTGGTTGCACGCGCGCGGCGTGCGCATCGAGCGCGGCGTGACGCTCGATGGCATCGATGGCGACGCAGCCGTCCACGGCATCCGCTGGCGCACGCGTCGCGGCGAATCGCGCACGCTCGATTGCGATGCCGTCGGCATGGGCTTCGGCCTGCGTCCCGAAACGCAACTCGCTGATCTCGCCGGTTGCCGCTTTCGCTTCGATGCGCTCAATCGCTGCTGGATTCCCGAACGCGATACGGCGGGCCGCAGTTCCGTGCGCCACGTCTATCTCGCCGGCGACGGCGCGGGCATCGCGGGCGCGGACGCCGCCGAACTCGCAGGACGCCGCGCCGCGCTCGCGCTGCTGGAGGATATCGGCATCGTGGCCCACGAAAGCGCCCCGCCCGATGCGGCGGCGCTCGAACGCAAACTATCGCGCATCGCCGCTTTTCGCGCGGGCATCGAGCAGGCATTCGCGCCGCCGTCGAACGCCGCGCAGCACTGGCCCGACGATCTCGTGATCTGCCGTTGCGAGGAAATAACCGCGGGCGCGCTGCGCGCGTGCATCCGCGGCGGCCTCGCGACGGAAATCAATCGCCTGAAGGCGCTCACGCGCATCGGCATGGGGCGCTGTCAGGGGCGCATGTGCGGCGAGTCTGCCACCGCGCTGCTTGCTGCCGAAACCGGCAAGCCGCTCGCCGACGTCGGCCGTCTGCGCAGTCAGGCGCCCATCAAACCGATTCCGATCACGCCGATGCTCTACGACGACGGCGTCAGCGTGCAGCCGGAGGAAGCGCACGATGAATGACACGCGTCATTTCGATGTCGTCATCGCGGGCGGCGGGCTCGTCGGTTCCTCGACGGCGCTCGCGCTCGCGAAGCAGGGGATGCGCGTCGCGCTCGTCGAACGGCGCTTTTGCGGCGCCCAGGCGAGCGGCGTGAACTACGGCGGCGTGCGCACGCAGGGGCGCACCGAAGAGCAACTGCCGCTCGCGGTGCGCGCGCGCCGCGTCTATGCGCGGCTGCCGGAACTCATCGGCATCGACGGCGAACTCGTGGTGTCGGGTCATCTAAGGCTCGCGCGGCGCGAAGCCGATCTCGACGTGCTCGATCGATGGTCGGCGATGGCGCGCGAACACGGCGTCGAATCGCAGGTAATGCGCGGCGCGGCGTTTCGCGCGCGCTATCCGTGGCTTGGCGCGGCGGCGATCGGCGGTTCGCTTTGTCCGTCCGATGGTCACGCGAATCCGCGCCTCGTAGCGCCCGGCTTCGCACATGCGGCCCGCCGCGCCGGCGCGGACGTGCGAGAGCAGACCGAGCTTGCCGACATCGTCTTCGACGGCACGCGCTTTCAGATGCGCGCGGGCAACGAACGCATCAGCGCCGACTGGCTCGTCAACAGCGCGGGCGCGTGGGCGAATCGCATCGCGGGCAGCTTCGGCGAGAGCGCGCCAATGAAGCCCATCTATCCGAACATGTGGGTGACCGAGCCGCTGCCAATTTTCATCGGTCACAGTCTCGGCGTGGTGGGCGGCGGCATCTATGCGCGGCAGGTCGAGCGCGGCAACTGCGTGATCGGCGGCGGGCGCGGTCATGGCGACGGCGAATACGCGCAGCCATCGACGGCGACCACGCGTGCCGTGATGCGCGACGCCTGTGCGCTCCTGCCCGCATTGCGCGATGCGCTTCTGATTCGCACATGGAGCGGCGTCGAGGGCGAGACACCCGACAACAATCCGGTCATCGGACCGAGCCTCACCACGCCGCGCCTGCTTCATGCATTCGGATTCTCGGGCGGCGGCTTCCTGCTTGCGCCCGGCGTCGGCGAAGTGCTCGCCGAGCTCGTCACGCAGGGCGAAACCAGCACGCCGATCGGCGCCTTCTCGATCGGACGGTTCAGTTCGATGCCTCTTTCCGCCATTCCCCAGTCATAACAAGGAAAATTTCGATGAAGCTGCCCCGCACACTCGTTTCGCTCGCCGCGCTCGTTGCGCTCGGCGCGTCGACTTCCGCCTGGTCGCAGAGCAAGACCCTCTACATCGGCATGAATGGCGGGCCGATGGAAAAGGCCTACACGAGCCAGGTGCTGCCCGACTTCGAGAAGGCCAACAACGTAAAGGTGGTCGTGGTGCCGGGCACTTCGTCCGACGTGCTGGCGAAGCTGCTCGCGAACCGCAACAGCCCGCAGATTCACGTCGCGTTTCTCGATGACGGCGTGATGGCCCGCGCCGTCAGCATGGGTGTGTGCCAGAAGCTCGACGACGCGCCGGTGCTCAAGGAGCTGTATCCGTTCGCGCGCCTGAAGGACGACATGGGCGCGGGCGTGCAGCTCGGCATGACCGGCATCGGCTACAACACGAAGCTCTTCAAGGACAAGGGCTGGGCGCCGCCGACCTCGTGGCTCGATTTCGCCGATCCGAAGTACAAGGGCAAGGTCGTGTTCCAGTCGGCGTCGAGCAGCACTTTCGGCCTGCATGGTTTTCTCGCGCTCAATCGCCTATGGGGCGGCAGCGAGAAGAACGTCGAGCCGGGCTTCAGCAAATGGGCGACGACGGTCGGCCCGAATGTCGTCGAATATATTCCGAACTCGGCGAAGCTCTCGGAGATGATCACGACGGGCGAAGCCGGCCTTTTCCCGCTCACGCCGACCGCCATCGGCGATCTCAAGGACAAGGGCCTGCCGGTGGCTTACGTGGCGCCGAAGGAAGGCGCGGTGCTGCTGCTCGTGGATGTGTGCGTCGTGAAGAACAATGCGGACCCGGCGCTCGCGCAGAAGCTCGCGCAATATCTGTTGTCCGCGCCCGCGCAGACCAAGGCGGCGGAGGCCGGCAAGCAGATTCCCACCAACACGCAGGCGAAGATGACGCCCGACATGGAGAAGAATCTCGGCGACCTCAACGCGCTCGTGAAGAAGGTAACCGTCGTGGACTGGGATTCCATCAACGCGAATCGCGCGCAGTGGGATCAGCGCTGGAATCAGCAGATCGAGAAGTAAGTGGTGTCGGCTTCGTCAGCGACGCGCTTTGTTCGCGTGATCCGCTGAACGGCGCGGCAGCGGGCCGACATGCCCGCTGCCGTAGGTTGCGGGTTCAGCGCGTGCGCGCCCAGTACACCAGAGCCGCGCAGGCGAGCAGCAGGCTTCCGGTGACGAAGAACACCGAGTGCAGCCCGAGCCACACGCCGATCTGCCCGCCGATCAGCGGCCCGGCGACCTGCCCGCTGAATTGCGCGGATTGCAGATAGCCGAGCATCTGCCCGCTGCGGCTTTCATCGACGGCACTGCGCGCGAGCTTCGAGATCGACGGCAGCAAGCCCGCGAGCGTCATCCCCATGAGGACCCGCAGCGCGGCGAGTTGCCACCACTGATGCACGAACGCTTGCGGAATCATCGCGATACCGGTCAGCACGAGACATCCGATGATCACGTTCCAGCTTCCGATGCGGTCCGCCAGCGCGCCGAGCCGCGCCGCCGTGAGCACGCTGCCGAGCGCGGAGCACGCCATGACGACGCCCGCGATGCGCGCCACGCGATCGCCCGTCACGCCGAGCCCGCCGATATAGACGGTGATGATCGGCTCGATCGACATGTTCGCGAGCAGCACCATCATCGCGGTCGCAAGGAGCGCCGCCACGACGAGACCGTTCGCACGATGTGCGTGGGTCGATGCCGTATGCGTCGCGCGCTTTTTCGCATCGGCGGGATGGAAGTCTTCCTTCACGAGGACGATGGTGAACAGCGCGGCCACCGCGATCATGCCCGCGCCCGCGAAAAACGTTCCGCGAATGCCGATCAGTCCCGGCAGCATCCCGCCGATGAGCGGCCCGGCGAGATTGCCCGCGAGCGCGCCCGTCGACAATATCCCGAGCGCCCACCCTGCCCGCTCGCGCGGCGCCTGCGTGCCGATCATCACCGTCGAAGCCGACGCGTAGCCACCGATCAGCCCCGCGAGCAGACGCAAGGCCACCAGTTGATGCACCGACTGCGCGACGCCTATCAGCGACATCACGATGGCCATGCCGAGCGCCGCGCGCACGAGCATCGGCTTGCGGCCGTAGCGATCGGCGAGACGTCCCCAGAGCGGCGCGGTGACGGCGGTGCCGAGAAACGTCGCGCTGAACGCGACGCCCGACCATTCGATCACCGACGCCTGCGAATTCACGCCGAGCTGCCGCACGTAGAGCGGCAGAAACGGCAGCAGCATGCTCAGACTCACGAGCGTCGTGAACGAACCGAACACGCAGACGGCGAGATTGCGCCGCCAGTACTGGCCGTTGCGTTCCGCATAGCCGAGGTGCATCGGGGATTGCACGATCTCGCTCATGTCGACCTCGACGCAGCGAACGGAACGGCGGCGAGCGCAGGCCGCGAGACCTGGAACCGCTCGTATGCCAGTTGCTTCATGAATAGGCCCTCCATCATCGCGCAGGACGCAACATGCGCGCCCCCGATGAAGGCCAGTCTATATTCGATCGAACCTGGACAGAATCGACGCGGATCGGAAGACAATCTTCCGCTATTCGATCGAATCGATTTGCAGTTGCCTGAAGCGGCGTCGCAGGCGCGGCGTGGCGAAGTCGACGAACGCGCGCACCTTCGGCACCGAAAGACGTCCGTGCGGCGTCAGCAGATGCACCGGCGAAGGCGCATGCTCGCTGTCCGGCAGCACGATCTGCAGCGTCCGCTCCTTCACTTCTCTCGCGACGTGATAGGAAAAGAGCCGCGTGAGGCCATGTCCATCGACGGCGGACGCAACTGCCGCGCGCACCGTGTTTACGATGAAACGCGGCGCGAACTGCACGACCTGGGGAATCGTCGAGCCGTTCGAGGTCGGGAAGCTCCATGAATCGAGGCCGAAGTGCGTCATTGAAATGATTTGATGCTGCGCGAGATCGGCCGGTTTGCCGATGCGCGGATGCTTCGCGAGATAGCCCGGCGACGCGGCCACGACGCGTCGCACTTCGCCGACGGGAATCGCGACGAGCGTCGAGTCCGAAAGATGTGCGATGCGCAACGCGACATCGATGCCTTCATCGATCAGGCTGACGGGCCGGTCGAGCAGTTGCAGGCGCACGGAAACCGCGGGAAAGCGCGCGATGAAATCGTCCAGCAGCGGACGCAGCAGATCTTCGCCCGCCGCGACCGGCGCGGTGATCGTCAGCAGCCCGCGCGGAGCGGCGCGTTCGTGCGCGATCAGCAGATCGGCTTCTTCGAGATCGGTAAGGATGCGGCGGCACGCAACGGCATAGCGTTCGCCGGCTTCGGACAGCTTGATGGTGCGCGTCGTGCGATGCAGCAGCGCCGTCCCCGTATGTTCCTCGAGAAAGGCGATCGCCCGGCTGACGGCGGCGGGGGAGCGGCCGAGGCGCCGCCCCGCGCCCGCCAGGCTGCCTTCGTCGAGCGTGGCGATGAAGACTTTCATCGCGTCGATTCGGTCCATGTCGGCTCGGTGCGTCGGTGATCGATGAAGCGCCCAGTTTAGCCGAGCGAATGGCCTGGAAACGTCCATTCCGCGCTTCGATTCGATGCGTCCGCGTTGAACGGACGCAGGCATCGAACGCGCGCGCCATCGCCCTTCGCGTTGTCATCTTCCTCTCCGATCTGGTGCATCACCGTGCGCGGCGGTGCATTTGCCCGATCCCTTCGCCCCTCTTTCAGTGCATGCGAAAACTCGCAGGTCCGCCCGTCAAGGCGCCTCGCGCTGGCACACATCATGCATATTGAATTTTATTCAAGTCACTTGAATTTTATTCCGGTTGTTTTCACAATAGCTCACACGCAAGGGGAGCATCATGAACCAACGTCTTCGCCATTTGCTGACCATCCTGACGGGCGCGCTCGCGCTTAACGCCGCTGCGCCGTCTCTCGCGCACGCGGACGATCTGCTCGGCCGCGTCAAGTCGAACAAGGAAATCACGATCGCCACGGAAGCGCGTTACGCGCCCTTCGAATACGTCGATAACGGCAAGATCGTCGGCTATGACGCCGATCTGATGGCCTACGTCCTCAAGTCCCTGCCCGATGTGAAGGTCAAGCAACTCGACCTGCCGTTTCAGGGCCTGCTGCCCGGTCTCGATGCAAAGCGCTTCGACATCGTCGTGACGGCCGTGACCGTCAACAAGGACCGCGCCGATCATTTCGCGTTCACCGTTCCCGTCGCCGACGCGACCACCGGCGTGCTCACCCGCTCCGCCGATACCTCCATCAAAGGGCCAAACGATCTGAACGGCAAGGTGGTCGGTTCGCAGACCGGCTCCGCGCAATTGCAGGCGCTGATGGCGCTCGACAAGAAGCTGAAGGAAGCCGGCGGTCCCGGCATCAAGCAGATCAAGCAATACGTCGCGTTCGACGAAGCCTATGCCGACCTCGCCGTTGGCCGGCTCGATGCCGTCGCGCAGTCCGTCGCCAATCTCGGGCCGTTGCTGAAATCGCGTCCGGGCGTGTTCGCGGTGCTGCCGCAGACTATCGGTCCGAAGAGCTACTTCGCCTGGGTCGCGCGCAAGGACGCCGACAGCGCCGCGCTGCTCAAGCTCTTTAGCGATGGCATCGCCAAAGCAAACAGCGACGGCACCATGAAGAAGCTGCAGGAGAAATGGTTCGGCTCGACGATGGACGTTCCGGCCACGCTTCCGGCACCGTCCATCTGACATCGCGATGAACGGTCCGGATCTGCTCACGCGCTGCATCGGCTACTCGCCGCAGTTGCTCGACGGCGCACTGACGACATTCCTGCTCTCGGCCGTCGCCGTGTGCTGCGGCTTCTTCGTCGGCGTGTTCGTCTACACGATGTCGGTCAGCGACAGCCGGCTGATGCGCGGCACGGCGCGCGTGTATGTCAGTGTGCTGCGCGGCACGCCCGTGCTTGCGCAACTGCTGGTGTTCTACTACGTGCCGTCCGCGCTCGGGCTGGAATTGCCGGGGCTCGCGGCCGCCGTGATCGGGCTGTCGCTCAACACGGGCGCGTATCAGTCGCAGATTCTGGGCGCGGGGTTTCGCTCCATCGCGCCGGGGCAGATCGAGGCGGCATCGACCTTCAATCTCACGCGGGCCCAGACCTTGTGGCATATCGAAGTGCCGCAGGTCGTGCGCGCGACGCTGCCCGCGCTCGTCTCCGAAATGATCGATATCGTCAAGGCGTCGGCGGTGGTGTCGGTGATATCCGTGACGGATCTGATGCGCGTGGGACAGCAGCTTTCGTCATCGACATACCGGCCGCTCGAAGTCTACGCGCTGGCGGCGGTGTTCTATCTGGCGATCACGTCGCTGCTCGCGGGCGCGGGTCATGTGTACGCGCTGCGTGTGGCACGGCGTCCGTGAGGCATCGGCATGAATAACTTCATCGCACTTGTTCCGCGCTTCATCGAAGCGATGGGCATCACGCTCGAAGTGAGCGTGCTGGCGGCGTTCATCGGCATCGTCGCGGGCTTCGCGATCAACGCGATGCGTCTCGCGTTCGGCCGTCCGTTCGCGCTCGTCTATGGCGCGTTCGTGTGGCTGGTGCGCGGCACGCCTTACTTGTCCCAGCTCGTGATCGTCTACTTCGGGCTGCCGGTTTTAGGCGTGACGTTGTCGGCCGTGCAGGCCACGATCCTTTCGCTCGCGTTCTATTCGAGCGCGTATTTCGCGGAGCTTTTTCGCGCCGCATGGGCGAGCGTTCCGCGCGGTCAGCTCGAAGCCGCCGCCGCTTTCGGCGTGAGCCGGCGTGACGCGTTCCGCTCAATCGAGTTGCCGCAGGCGCTTGCGTTCGCCGCGCCGCTCATCGCGAATCAAACCATTCTCGTCATCAAGGAGAGCGCGGTCGCGTCGATCATCACCGTGCCCGAACTGACGATGACGGCCAGCGATATCGTCGCGTCGAGCTACACGTATGTCGGCCCGTATGCGCTTCTGATCGCGTGTTACTGGCTGCTCACGCAAGCCGTGTCGATGATCGCGCAGGCCGCCACTTCACGCATTCCGTTTCTGAAGAAGACATCATGAGCGACCTTCCGATACTCAAGCTGATCGCCGTCGGCAAGTCGTACGGCGAGAACCGCGTGCTCAAGGGCATCGACCTGGATGTGATGCGCGGCGAGATCGTCACGCTGATCGGGCCGTCCGGTTCGGGCAAGACCACCGCGCTGCGCTGCATGAATTTTCTCGAAGCCTACGATGAAGGCGAAGTGTGGATCAAGGGCCAGTTGCTCGGCTATCGATCGGCGGGACGCACGGCGAAGGACCGCGACAGCGAAGCCAGCATCGCCGAGGTGCGCCGCCCTATCTCGATGGTCTTTCAGCAATTCAATCTCTGGCCGCACATGAATGCGCTGGACAACGTCGCGACGCCGCTCGTGCTCGCCAAGAAGATGAACAAACGCGACGCGCGCGCGAAGGCGCTGGCCGCGCTCACGCGCGTCGGTCTCGAACACAAGGCAGACGCGTATCCGGCGCGGCTGAGCGGCGGACAGCAGCAGCGCGTGGGCATCGCGCGGGCGCTGGCCATCGAACCGGAAGTGATTCTGCTCGACGAACCCACGTCCGCGCTCGATCCCGAACTCGTCGAGGAAGTGCTCAACGTGATCCGTTCGCTCGCGCAGGAAGGCATGACGATGGTGATGGTCACGCATGAGATGAGCTTCGCCGCGAAGATCTCCGACAAGGTCGTGTTCATGGAAGCCGGGAAAATCGTCGAAGCCGGACCGCCCGCGCAATTGTTCGGCAATACGCGCACGCCGCGCTTGCAGCAATTCCTCAAACCGTGGCTCGAACGCAGCCTCAATTTCGTGAGCGAAGGAGTGACATCGTGAGCGCAAGACACGTCGCGGATGCCGTGAACGCGGCCCGCCTGCTCGAATCGATCGAAGCCCTCGCTGCGTTCGGCGCGCGCGATGACGGCGGCGTGGACCGCCCCGCGCTCGGCGAACGCGATATCGAAGCACGGCGCTTTCTGATCGACCGCGCACGCGCGCTCGGCTGCAGCGTGCATGTCGATGCATGCGCGAATCTGTTCTTCCGCCGCGAAGGCGACGCGGCACTCGCGCCGGTGATGACCGGCAGCCACATCGATACGCAACCGACCGGCGGCAAGCTCGACGGATGTTACGGCGTGCTCGCGGGCTTCGAAGTGCTCGCCGCGTTGAACGATGCGAACGTGCGCACGCGCCGCCCGCTGGAAGTCGCGATCTGGACGAACGAGGAAGGCACGCGCTTCTCGCCGGGCGCGATGGGATCGAGCGCATTCGTGGAGCCGTCGCGGATGGCGCGTTACGTGGACGTGCGGGACGCTGAAGGCATCACCCTGAGCGCGGCGCTGAAACGGCACGTAAGCGCGTTCCCTGAACTGCCGCCGCGCGCGCAGCAGGACGCCGCGCATGCCTTCGTCGAACTGCATATCGAACAAGGTCCGCAGCTCGAAAACGCCGATGTGCCGCTCGCTGTCGTCGGCGGCATTCAGGGCGTGCGCTGGTACGCGTTCCATGTGCAAGGCACTGCCGCCCACGCGGGCACCACGCCGATGCCGCTGCGCCGCGACGCGATGACGCTCGCCATCGCGCTGCATCGGGAACTCGATGCCATCGCCCATGAACTCGGCCGCGGCGATACGCGCGTCACGTTCGGCCGCTGGAACATCGCGCCGAATTCGATCAACACGATTCCGTCGGCGGTGTGCTTCACCGTCGACTTCCGCCACCCGGACGCGCACGTGCTCGGCGCGTTCGATGAACACGCGCAGGCCATCGCGCGACGTCATGGCGCGCGCATCGAAGCGCTGTTCGCCCATGCGCCCGTCGCGTTCGATCCGCGCGTGCTGTCGCGCATCGACGAAGCCTGCCGCGCGCTCGATGCCCGCGCGCTGCATCTGACCTCGGGCGCCTTCCACGACGCCATGTATCTCGCGAAACATTGTCCGAGCGGCATGATTTTCGTGCCCAGCATCGACGGCATCAGCCACAACCCCGCCGAAGCGACGGACGCCGGACATCTCGTGCTCGGCGCACGCGCGCTCGCCCATTGCCTCACCACACTCTGCAACGACTGAAGGAGCCACCATGAACGCACCCGCCACGACTCTCGCAAGCACTGAAGACAACGGCCAGGAAACCGGCGTCAACGCCACGCTGAACGAACCCATCTCGCCGGACGGCACGCCTGAAATCGGCAAGACGTACACGGTGCCCGCGCGCTGCGGCCGCGCGGTGCGCGTGAAGGCCGGGCAGACCATCCGCATCGCCAATCCGCACGGCACGCAAGTGTGCGATACGTGGATCTTCAACGCCCAGCATCTGAACGAGTTCCTGTCGTTCGAACATACGCGCGCGTTCATCGACAAGATCATTCCGCAGGCGGGCGATCCTCTCGTAACCAACCAGCGCCGCCCGATTGCCGACCTCGTCGCGGATACGTCGCCGGGCGTGCACGATACGCTCATCGCCGCGTGCGATCTGTACCGCTATCGCAATCTCGGCGTCGAGCACTATCACGACAACTGCGCGGACAATCTGCGGCTTGCGCTGAAGGCTATCGGCCTGCGCCCGAAGGAAGTGCCGCAGCCGTTCAATCTGTGGATGAACATTCCCGTCAAGCCGGATTATTCGATCGACTGGCTGCCGCCCGTGTCGAAATCCGGCGATTACGTGGATATCAAGGCCGCGATGGATTGCGTCGTGGTGATGTCGGCGTGTCCGCAAGATATCATTCCGATCAACGCGCTGAACCCGCTCGAAGTCGAGTTCACGGTGCTCGCATAAGCGCGCCTTTCATCCTTTCGATGGTGTTCATTCGTGGCCAGCAAACGACCTTCTTCACCTGCAGCGCGTACTTCACGTAAAGCCGAAGTGGCGCCGCCGTCCGCCGCCGATGGCCTCGGCACGCGTCTGCGTCACGCGCGCATGGTGCGGCACATGACGCTCAAGGCGCTCGCCGAAGCGGCGGGCTGCTCGGAGAGTCTTCTGTCGAAGGTCGAGGGCGGCCACGCGACGCCATCGCTCGCGATGCTGCACAAGCTCGCCATCGCGCTCGATACCAACATCGCCGCGCTGCTGTCCGCGCCGGCCGTGACGTCTTCGCCCGTGCAACGCGCGAGCGAGCGGCCGTCGGTGCGCTTTCCCGCCGCGCGCGCCGCGACGCCTTCGGCAAAGAGCAGGCGCGCCGAAGGTTCCATCACGCTCGAACGGCTCGTCGTGCCGAGTCCGGGCCAGTTGCTTCAGGGCGATATTCACGTCCTCGAGCCGCTTGCGCGCAGCGACGAGCAGATTCATCACATCGGCGAAGAGCTGGGTTACGTGCTCGAAGGCGAACTCGAACTCACGCTGGGCGATCAGAGCTATTCGCTCAAGGCGGGCGATTCATTCTATTTCCCGAGCACCGAGCCGCACAGCTATCGCAATCCGGGCGATGCGGTCACGCGCATTCTCTGGGTCAACACGCCGCCCACGTTCTGACTAGCGGGAACTCATCATGGCCAGCACCGATCTTTCGCAGATGCAGTTGCCGCGCTTCGTCGGCATTCCCACTTTCATGCGCGTGCCGTTCGAGCGCGACCTCGCGGCGCTCGATATCGCGCTGGCGGGCGTGCCCTTCGATGGCGGCGTCACCGCGCGTCCTGGCGCACGCTTCGGGCCGCGCGAGATCCGCAACATGTCGACGATGATGCGCGCCATCCATCACGTCACGCGTTTCAACCCGTTCGAAGCGTGCCGCGTCGCCGATATCGGCGATGTGCCCTTCGAGCATCTCTACGATCTCGAAGCCGCACACGGCGATATCCGCCGCTTTTTCGAGCCGGTATTCCGCGCCGGAAAGATGGCGCTGATCGCGGGCGGCGATCACTCGATCACCTATCCGGTCTTTCAGGCGATCGCGCCGAAGCAGCCGCTCGCGCTCGTGCATATCGACGCGCACACCGACACGTGGGACGCGTTCAAGGGCTCCAAGTTCACGCACGGCGCACCGTTCAGACGCACGGTCGAAGCGGGTCTGCTCGACCCCACGCGCACGATTCAGATCGGCATACGCGGCGCGCAGAATACCGACGAAGGCTGGCGTTATTCGCTGGATCACGGCATGCGCGTGGTGTTCATCGAAGAGTTCGAAGCGCGCGGGCCGGCGGCGATCGTCGAAGAAGCGCGGCGCGTGGTCGGCGATGCGCCCGTCTATCTTTCGCTCGATGTCGATGGGCTCGATCCGGTATTTACGCCTGGCACGGGGACGCCGGAAATCGGCGGGTTGACGACGCGCGAAACGCTTGCGTTGTTGCGGGGACTCGATGGATTGAACTGGGTCGGCGGCGATGTGGTGGAAGTATCGCCGCCTTATGATCCTGGCGGTAACACGGCGCTCGTTGCCGCGACCTTGATGTATGAGATGTTGTGTTTGTTCGCGGCGCGGCGGGTGCGAGGGGGGTGATCTATCGCGACGCATGGCGTCGCGCGGCCGTCATGCACGAGCGTTCGGATCAATCGAAGAACGCCCACGTTGACGCTGTCGATACGCCCCTCGCACGATCCGCTCAAAAGAACAGCAGGCTGCGCAACTCGATGCTGCGGCGCGGCCTCGCATCGGGCGGCGATGCCGGATCGTCGAAGGCCGTGTGCGCGGTAAAGCGCGCGACGCCGTCGCCCGCCGAGTCGTAGATCTTGATGAGCAGCGCCTCGTCGGGCGACATCAGCGGAAAGTAGTACCAGCGATGCCGCGGGTTGAACACGAACGCATAGGTTTCGCCCGTCATCGTCGGATAGATGAAGTCCTGCGCGATGGCATCGCGTTCGTCGATGCTGCGCGAATCGCACAATGCGAGCGGTGACGATTCCACCACTTCACCCACAGGCCGCCACAGATTGACGATCGCGAAGCGCCCTTGCAGCAGCCGGTCGGCTTCATCGGCGGGAAGATGGTCGCGCACGCGGCGCGGCCCGGAAACGAAGGTCTGATCGTTATGGATCAGATGCACCGGCTCCTTCACGCCGTTCGCGCGCGCGGCCGCACCGTCCCGCAGCGTGTGATCGAAGATGACGACGCGCTTCGCACCTGTCCATTGCTTCAGCAGGCGCTCGGATTGCGGATAGTAGATCGAACGAATCGCGGCATCGTCGGAGAAATCGCCGAGCGCGCTCGCTTCGCGATGCAACTCGAAACCGTTCTGGTCGAGCGACAGTCCGCCCGGCGGCGGCCGCAGCCGCGCATTCGAGATCCTCACCGCATGCGTGCGATATTCGCCGGTCCTGCGCGGCACGCCGGGCGGCGGATCGTAAGCGTAGGACGCGGGCTTCACGCCCGTGGGCACGAGATAGTTCAGCCCGGCCTCGACTTCGACCGGCTGCTCGATGACGACATCGCTCATGATTGCACGCCCCGCTCGCTCAATTCGACACATCGAATCTAGGCTCGCGGGAACGGTTCCACAACGAAGCTTTTCTGCAATGCATTGCACGCGGCGAACGCGGTGCAGCGATCGCGCGGCATCGTCAGGCGGTCGTGATGCAGGCACAGGCGGCTCTCCCCGACGCTCGCGCCATACGCCGAACCGAACGACGCGAGGCCGGGTATGCGCTTCTCCAGCAGCGCCCGGTCGTCGGCCCAGTGCCGGCAGTGTTCGCATGCCGGGGCGTTCATTGCCCGAGCGCCGACCAGTACGGCGCGAACAGATGCACCGACAGGAGATAGCCGATCACGACGTTCACCGCGACGCCCGCCGTGAACGCCGCCAGCGGTCTTGCGCCGGTTCCCGCGAGCGTCGAGAAGCGCGTCGTGAGGCCGATGCTCAGGAAGCAGAAGGTGAACGCCCACGTGCGCAGCGCGACGATCGGCGCGACGAACGCGGGTGTCACCACGCTGCGATAGTCGGCGAGCGTGTAATGCGATGCGATCCACGTGACGATCGCCGACGCGACGACGAAGCCGATGACGAACTTCGGAAAGCGCGTCCAGATCTCTCGCGCGCGCGGATTCGCCTGCACGCCGTCGGCCGTATCGCGCTCCCAGCGCGTCGTCGCGACGATCGCGAGCACGAAGGCCCAGATGCCGATCCAGATGTCGCGGCCGACGACCTTCATCAGCACGAACGCTTGCAGCGACGCATCGGGCGCGCCGGCCACGACGCCGGGCGCATGGCGCGCGAAATCGCCATAGGCTTGTGCGGCGGCGATCCCGGCGGCATCGGCGAATTCGGACGTGCCGATCCACGCGCCCGCGATACCCGTCGGCAGCCCGAGCGCGCGCGCGATGGCCGGCAGCGCGAAGACCATCACGATCGCCCAGATGACCACGAGCGTGATTGCCACCGACGCCTGCTCGCGACGCGCGCGCACCGCGCCGGCAATCGCGATGGCCGCCGATACGCCGCACACCGCGCCGCCCACGCCCAGCACCGCCGCGAAACGCTTGTCGATGTCGAGCGCGCGCGCGACGCCGTAGATCACGAAGAACGTCACGAGCGAGACGATGGTCGCCTGCCCGATGGCGACCGGTCCCGCCCACACGATCAGCGTCAGCGGCAGCGTCGCGCCGAGCAGCACGATCCCGACCTTGATATAGAACTCGACGCGCAACGCGGGCGCGAGCCAGGCGGGCAAGCGGAACACGTTCGAGACGATCAGCCCGAGCGCGAGCGCGATGAGCGGCGGCTCGAGGTTATAGCTGCTCGCCTTAGCCCACGCCCCCGCCGCGAAGATGGCCGTCGACACGATGAAGACAACGAGAAAGCCCGCGAGAAATTGTCCGATCGGCAGGCCCAGCGCGGCGATGGCCACCGAGAACACCGCCGCGAACGCGATGAAGAGCGCAACGTAGCCGCCCGCATGCTTGCCGAGATCGCCCGCGAGCTGCCCGATGTCCGACCACTTCGCAGGCGCGACGGCGAGCCACTTGATGCTGCCGCCCGACGCGAAGAGCGCATACGCGACCACGATCGCCAGCAAGCCGATTGCGACCGCCCACCAGTCCTCCGTGCCGAACGGCCGGCGCGCCTCGCTCGCCGTCACCGCGTGTCCGCCGGCGCTTTCGCGGGCAATCGATCTCTCGCTCATCGTATTTCCCCTTTGTGTCTGGTGTAGCGGTTCAGTATGAAATCGTCCACCGCGCGGCGGAAATGACTTTTTTGTCTTTGAATATAGCGATCGATCAAGCCCGCGGCTGCGCGGCGTCGATTAGCGACGAGCGCGCTTAGCTTCTGACGATTCATCGTTTAGCTCTGGCGCGCCCGTTGCAGATAATCGACGGTTTCACGAATCACATCGGAGCGCCATGCCTTTCGATCGCAACGCGCCCTTGCCTTCCGGCGTCGCCGTCGGCGCTGCGTGGGGCCTCGGTCCGACCGCGCATTACGCCGCGCTCGCCGCGCGCTTTCGGCCCGTCTTCGCGCGCATCCGCGCACAGAGCGTCACGCGCGAACTCGAACGCCGTCTTCCCGCAGACGAAATCGCCTGGCTGCGCGACGCCGGTTTCACGTCCTTGCGCGTGCCGGCCGATCATGGCGGTCCGGGCGTACGTCTCGTCGAATTGTTCGAATTGTTGATTGAGTTATCGGAAGCCGATTCCAACATCACGCAGGCGCTGCGCGCGCACTTCGGTTTTATCGAGCACGCGCTCGACAGCCCTGTCGAACGGCGCGAGCGTTGGCTCGGCCGGCTCGCGAAGGGCGCCATCGTCGGCGCGGCGTGGTCCGAGACGGGCGAAGCGCCGCGCAGCCAGTTCGCGACGCGTCTCACGCGCGACGCGAACGGATGGCACCTGAACGGCACGAAGTTCTATACGACCGGCTCGCTTTTCGCCGACTGGATCCACGTCGGCGCAACCGATGCAAACGGCGACGCGGTATCCGTCACGGTCGACCGTCGCGCGGCGGGCGTCGACGTGATCGACGACTGGGACGGCATGGGCCAGCGCCTCACCGCGAGCGGCACCAGCCGCTTCGACAACGTGACGGTCGACAAACGCGAGATCGTCGCGGGCCGCGCGCCGTTTCCGTACTCCGAAGCGTTCTATCAGCTCGTGCATCTGGCGACGCTCGCGGGCATCGGCCGCGCCGTCGCGAGCGATGCGGCAGCCGCCATCGCCGCGCGCAAGCGCAGTTACAGCCACGCGGTGAGCACGCGCGCCGCCGACGATCCGCAATTGCTGCAAGTGGTCGGCCGCGCCCGCGCACACGCCTGGACCGCCGGCGCGATCGTCGCGCAGGCAGCGCGCGCGCTCGAACGCGCGGTGGCATCCTTCGACAGTCCGGATGCCCTCGCCGTCATCGCGGAAACGGAGATCGAGATCTGGCAGGCGCAGACGGTCGCGTCGCAACTCGTTCTCGACGCCAGCGCGAGCGTATTCGACGCGCTCGGCGCGTCCGCGACGCTGCGCACCGCCGGACTCGACCGCTACTGGCGCAACGCGCGCACCATCGCGTCGCACAATCCGCGCATTTACGTGGACCGGATCGTCGGCGATTTCGCCGTGAACGGCACGCTGCCGCCGGGACAATGGCGCATCGGCGTGGCCTGACTTTTCCTTCGTTCGCCCCACGCCCCTTCATGAGCAAGAAGCACATCATTCTCAACGCGTTCAACATGAACTGCGTCGGCCATATCAATCATGGCCTCTGGACCCATCCGCGCGACCGCTCGACGGACTATCGCAAACTTTCCTACTGGACCGATCTCGCAAGGCTGCTGGAGCGCGGCCTGTTCGACGGGCTGTTCATCGCGGATATTGTCGGCGTGTATGACGTTTACGGGCAATCGGTCGATGTCACGCTAAAGGAGTCGGTGCAGTTGCCCGTCAACGACCCGATGCTGCTCGTCTCCGCGATGGCCGCCGCGACCCAGAACCTCGGTTTCGGGATCACCGTGAATCTCACGTATGAAGCGCCCTATCTGCTCGCGCGGCGCTTCTCGACGCTCGATCATCTGACCGAGGGGCGCATCGGCTGGAACATCGTGACCGGTTATCTCGACAGCGCCGCCCGCGCGATGGGCGCAACGGAGATGATCGCGCACGACGAGCGCTACGATCGCGCCGACGAGTATCTCGACGTGCTCTACAAGCTGTGGGAAGGAAGCTGGCAGGACGACGCGGTGCCGCGCGACCGCGAGGCGCGCGTGTTCGCCGATCCAGCGAAAGTGCGCAAGGTGCGGCATCGCGGCCGCTATTACGACGTCGAGGGATATCACCTGTGCGAGCCGTCGCCGCAACGCACGCCGGTGTTGTTCCAGGCGGGATCGTCGGGGCGCGGCCAGGCGTTCGCGGTGCGCCATGCCGAATGCGTGTTCGTGTCGAGCCAGAGCAAGGAAGGCACGCGCAAGCTCGTGAACGCGCTGCGCGCGCAGGCCGTCGAAGCCGGACGCGATGCGCGCGACCTGAAGATCATCATGGGCATCACCGTCGTGGTGGGCCGCACGCAGCGCGAAGCCGAAGAGAAGTTCGCCGAGTACGCGCGTTACGCGAGTCCCGAGGCGGGTCTCGCACACTTCGCGGCGGGCAGCGGCATCGACTATTCGACCTACGCGCCCGATGACGAACTCGCGCCGCCAGGCGGCCACAAGGGACGCGGCATCGAATCGTCGGTGCAGCGCGTGACCGACGGCAAGCGCGGCGTCACGGTGCGGCATCTGCTCGAACAGATGCAACTGGGCGGCCGCTACACGACGATCGTCGGCGACCCGGTTCAGGTGGCCGACGCGCTGCAATCCTGGGTCGACGAAGCCGGCATCGACGGCTTCAATCTCACGCGCACCGTGACGCCGGAAAGTTACGAGGACTTCATCGATCTCGTCATTCCCGAATTGCAGTCGCGCGGCATCTACAAGACCGCATATGCGGAAGGCACGCTGCGCGAAAAGCTATTCGGCGGCGGCGCGCGGCTCGGCACGCGTCATACGGCCGCCGGGTTTCGCGATTTTTCCGGACAGGGGCAATGAGCGCCGCGACCGTCGCGACGCGCCCTTTTTACTGCGCCGGCTTGGAGAATCCCGCGAAGCGCTGCTCGATCACGCGCGCGAACTCCGCCGACCGGTACGCGTTCGCGATGTCGGTCACATACGGCTTGTTCAGATCGGCCGTGCGCACCGCGACGAGGTTCAGGTAATACGGCGGAATCTTCTCGAGCAGAAGCGCGTCATTGAGCTTGAGGCCCGCCGCGAGCGCGAAGTTGCCGTTCACGAAGGCATAGTCGACGTCGTCGAGCGAACGGGGCAGTTGCGCGGCTTCGAGCGGCACGAGCTTTATCCTGTGGGGATTCGACGCGATGTCCCGCTCCGACGATTTCACCGGATCGACGCCCGGCTTGAGCGTCACCCAGCCGAGTTGCTGCAACAGGATGATCGCGCGCGCCTGGTTGGTGACGTCGTTGGGCAGCGACACCGTCGCGCCGTCCTTGAGTTCGTCGAGACGCTTGTGCTTGTGGCTATAGAGTCCGATGGGCGCGGTCGGCACTTTCACGAGTTCCGAGAGCGCGAGCTTGTGATCCGCCGAGAACTTCTTGAGATACACCTCGTGCTGGAAGGCGTTGGCGTCGAGCGCGCCGTCGGCGAGTGCGAGATTCGGTTGCACGTAGTCGCTGAACTCGACGATCGTCACCTTGTAGCCTTCCTTCTCCAACTGGGGCTTGATACCGTAGCGAATCTGATCCGAGTAGGGACCGGCCGTCGCGCCGAAGCGGATCTCGGGCTTGTTCGGGTCGGCGGCCTGCGCGAGCGATGCGATCATCGCGCTCGACACGAGGGCCAGCACGCCGGCCCGCAATGCATGAAACTTGTTCATTGGATTCTCCTCTTGCTTCGCGCCCTGGAGCCGCGAAGCGGTTATCGTCATGGTGCGCGACAAGCTTACAAATCGGCACGTCCGGGCCAAACCAATGTATTTATCTATGGTCTTCCGAATCGACGCAAAAGCACGCCGTCGATCGCGGCGCACCCTTTATCGACAGGAGACACTGCAATGACCCGCACTCAAGACGCCCCGTGGTCCGAGCCTTTGGAAGCGGTCCTGCGCGAATGGGCGAAAACCGCCGCCGCGCGCGACAAGGCCGGCGGCACCGCCTTTCACGAGCGCCGCCTGTTGCGCGAGAGCGGCCTGCTGCGGCTGTCCTTGCCGGTGGAGTACGGCGGTGATGGCGCCCCATGGTCAACGACGCTCGATGTCGTCAGACGCATGGCTCAGGTGGACAGCTCGCTCGCGCATCTGTTCGCGTTCCATCATCTGCAACTCGCAACGATCCGCCTGTTCGGTAGCGACGCACAGATCGATCACTGGTCGAGTGAGACCGTCGCGCAAGGCTGGTTCTGGGGCAACGCGCTCAACCCGCTCGACAAGAGCACGCGCGCCCTGCCAAGCAACGCCGAAGACGCCGGCGGCTATCTCTTCGATGGCCGCAAGAGCTTCTGTTCCGGCGCCCGCGATTCGGACCAGCTGCTCGCGTCCGCATTCGATGGCGACGGGCGTCTCTTGATCGGCGTCACGCCGACGAATCGCGCGGGCATCGCCGTGCTCGACGACTGGGACAACATGGGGCAGCGCCAGACCGACAGCGGCACGGTGATCTTCGAGCGCGTGCCCATCGCGGCGGACGAATTGCTGCTCAATCCCGGACCGCTTTCCAGCCCGTTCGCGACGCTGCGGCCGCTGCTCGCGCAGTCGATCCTGTGCCATATCTATCTCGGCATCGGCGAAGGCGCATTGCAGGCGGCGCGCGACGCGACGCTCTCGCAGACGCGGCCGTGGATTGCCTCGCAGGCCGAACGTCCTGCGGAGGACCCATACGTGATCGTGCACTTCGGCGACTTCTTCGTCGCGCTCGAAGGTGCCCGTCTGCTCGTCGAACGTTCGATGCAGGCCTTCGATCGCGCGTGGGAGCGCGGCCTTGCACTCACCGAAAGCGAACGCGGCGAAGTGGCCGTGGCAGTCGCCTCGGCGAAGGTGGCGGCGGCGCGCGCGGGGCTGGACGTCGCGCATCGCATGTTCGAAGTGACGGGCGCGCGCTCGACCACGGCGGCGTTGCGGCTCGACCGCTTCTGGCGCAACGTGCGCGTGCACACACTGCACGATCCGCTCGACTACAAGGTGCGCGAGCTGGGAGACTGGGCACTCAACGGACGAATTCCGAAGCCGTCGTTCTATTCGTAAGACGATGCCTGTCCGGCATGGCGCGGCGCGCACCCGCTCGCCCCGGTGCATCTGCGTTTTTGCACGGGCCCGATCCGCGCGATGTCGGCCCATTGCTCGAGTCGGGCCAACGCCCCCGGCAGCGCGGCAACATCGCATAACCTTAGCTCGATTCATGCGTTCCGATTCCGGGATCGGCTGGCTATGATGGTCATTCTTAGCCGCCCGCTGAATAAACACCGCGCGGCACCCGCCCCGTCCGGAGTTGTCATCTTGTCCCGTATCGAACCTGTTCGCCGGCCGCTCGTCGTCGGCATCGGCGGCACTACGCGCCCCGCATCGTCCACCGAGCGCGCGCTCGGCTTTGCGCTCAGAGGCGCGGAAGAATCCGGCGCTCGCACGCGTCTCTTCGGCGGCGCGTTCCTGTACAGCCTGCCCCACTACGCGCCCGAAACGCGTGAACTCACCGCCGCACAACGCGAGCTGATCGAAGCCGTGCGCGCCGCCGATGCCCTCGTCATCGCGACGCCCGGCTATCACGGCGGCATCTCCGGGCTGGTCAAGAACGCGCTCGACACGCTCGAGGAACTGCGCGACGACGAACGTCCTTACCTCGACGGCCGCGCCGTGGGCAGCATCGTCACCGCGTATGGATGGCAGGCGGCGGGCACGGTGCTGACATCGCTGCGTTCCATCGTGCATGCGTTGCGCGGCTGGCCGACGCCCTTCGGCGCTGCCGTCAATACGCTGGAAACGCGCTTCGAAACGGCACAGACCTGCTCGGACCCGAAGGTCGTGGATCAGCTTCGCACCGTAGGCCAGCAGGCATCCGACTTCGCGCTGGCGTTCGGCGCGCAGCGGGCCGATGCGTGGCATGACGTCGGGCGCGATGTCGTTCTCGCACAGCGCTGACACAGCGTTCATTGCACTCGTTCGGCCGCTTTCGAGAAGCGGCTTGCGCTCGATACGGCGCCGAGACTCGTCATGCGCGCCAATCGGCGAATCGCGCAGCGCATGACGAGCTGACTATCGAATGCAGCCTTGCATGACGCGATCCGCGCAGATCGTCAAAACACGCGCCCTTCCGTCAGATGCGTCGTCACGCCGTTGAGCGTGTAATCGCCGATCACCCGCGCCTTGTGCAGCAGCGGATTGTGGCTGAAGATCGTACGCAGATTGCGCCAGTGACGATCGAAGTTATGCGCGCGCGCCGTCGCCGATGCGCCGCCCGCCTCGAACATGCGCTCCGCGGCACTCAATGCAAGCTTGCTGACAACGATCTGCGTGCGCGCCGTCGCGAGCGCGCCTTCGAGCACGAGCGCGCCGGCGTTGGCATCGCCGTTGCGGATCGCCTGCGACGAACGTTCGAGCACGCGCGCGTTGTCGCGCACGAGCACATCGATTGCGTGACTGTTGGCGCTCAGTTCGCCGACGACCTGCTGAATGAACGCATCCTCGCGCGCCGATGGCGCCGCGCTATGCAGCACGGGCCGCCCATGTTTCAGCACATAGCGCCCGGCATCTGCGACGACGTTGCGTACGATGCCCGCCGCCACCGCCACCAGATGCAACTGACGCAGCGCGCCGCCGTGACGGCCCGCGAGCGTCGTCTGCACGCGCGGCGCGACTTCGTCGGCGTACACGATGAGATCGTCGAACTCGAGACTGCCGCTCGCGGTCATGCGCTGTCCCATGCCGTCCCAGTCGTCGAGCACGCGCAGCCCTTCGCGCCGAACCGGCACGACCGCTATCGCGGCTTCGCCGTGTTCGTCCTGCACGTTGAGTCGCGCGTAGTCCGAGAAGGCGGTACCCGTCGCGTAGTACTTGCGGCCGCTCAGACGGAAGTGATCGCCTTCGCGCCGAAGTTGCGTCGTGATTTCACCAGGACGCGACGTGCCCGCTTCCGTCGATGCGCCGCCGAAGATCGCGCCTTCGGCTACACGCCTGATCTGCAATGCGTTGAACGGCGTGGACGGCGAAAGCAGCAGCGCCTCGGTCTGGTCGAAATGAATGCGCAACGCGTGCGCGACGTTGCTTTCGTGCGCGGCGAGCGTGGCGATCACCTCGAAGACGTCTTCCAGCGAGCCGCCGAGTCCGCCCCATTCGAGCGGAAAGCGCAACGTGCCGAGTCCCGACTGGCGAAACAGCGCAAAGGCCTCGAACGGCAGTTCGCGGCGCGCCTCGCGAGCGGCCGCATCTTCGCCGATGGCTTTCGCCAGTTCAGGCAACGCGGCGAGCGCCGCTTCGAGTTTCTGGTTTCTATCCGACATGTGACGTGAAGTTCCTATGGTCTTGATGCAAGCTCTACGCGGCCTGCGCGTCGAATCGTTTGCCGGGGATCGCATCGAGCAGCGTGCGCGTGTACGCATGCTTCGGCGCGCGCCATATCTCGCGATGATCTCCGCTCTCGACGATGCGCCCCCCATGCATCACATGGACGCGGTCGGCGATATAGCGCACGACCGAAAGATCGTGCGAGATGAAGAGATAGGCGAGCCCGAGGTCGCGCTTCAACTCGACGAGCAGATTGAGTATCTGCGCCTGGATGGACACATCGAGCGCGGACACGGGTTCGTCGCAGATCAGGAGCGCAGGTTCCAGCACGAGCGCGCGCGCAATGCCGATGCGCTGCCGCTGGCCGCCCGAAAACTCGTGCGGATAGCGATTCAGAGCGACGCTCGGCAGGCCGACGCGATCGAGCATGGCGCTTGCGCGTCTGCGCCGTTCGCGCGGATCGGCGATGCCGTTCACGGTCATCACCGTATCGAGAATATCGCCGACGCTGCGGCGCGGATTCAGCGACGCATACGGGTCCTGGAACACCATCTGCACCTGCGCGCGAAGCGGACGCAACGCGCGTTCGCTCAGCGGCGCGAGATCGACGCCGCGCAGGCGAATCGCGCCACTCGACGCAGGCACGAGACGCAGGATCGCTTTCGAAAGCGTCGACTTGCCGCAGCCGGATTCGCCGACGAGGCCCACGGTTTCGCCACGCGCGATATCGAACGACACGTCGTCGACGGCGCGCAGCGCGCCCTTGCCATGCCGATGCGCATACTCGACCGTCAGATGCTGCACCGAGAGCAGCGGCGCGTCGTCGTCGAATGGCGTTTCCGGCGCGCTGACAGGCGCAAGCGGCGTCACGTTGAACGCGGGCTTGCCATCGGCGCCTTGCACATGACGAATCTCCGGCAGCTTCCAGTCGCGGTAATGCAACTCCGTCGCCACGTTCAGCGATGCGCCCAGCAGCCCGCGCGTGTACGCATGTTGCGGCCGCTCGAAGAGTTCGCGCACCGGCGCTTCCTCGACCTTCTCGCCCGCAAGCATTACGGCGACGCGATCCGCGTGCTCCGCGACGACGCCGAGATCGTGCGTGATGAGCAGCAGCGACATCGAAAGATCGCGCCGTAACTCCGCGAGCAATTCGAGAATGCGCGCCTGAATGGTGACATCGAGCGCGGTGGTTGGTTCATCGGCGATCAGCAGACGCGGGCGGCATGCAACGGCCATCGCGATCATCACGCGCTGGCGCTGGCCGCCGGACAACTCGTGCGGATAGTGGAAGACGCGCCGGTGCGGCTCAGGAATATGCACGAGATCGAGCAGTTCGACGGCGCGCTTCATCGCCGCTTCCTTCGACAACGCTTCATGCCGCCGCAAGGTCTCGACGATCTGCGCGCCGACCGTGAGCACCGGATTGAGCGATGTCATCGGCTCCTGAAAGATCATCGAAATCTCGCTGCCACGCAGATCGCGCATTTCGCGCGCGCTCAGCGCGAGCACGTCCCGCCCGTCGAAACGGACGCTGCCTGTCACACGGCCCGGCCCCGGCACGAGCCGCATGAGCGAGAGCGCCGTCGCTGATTTGCCGCAGCCGGACTCGCCGACGAGCGCGAGCGTCTCGCCTTCGGCGATGTCGAGATCGATGCCGCGCACCGCGCGAAGCGCGCCAAAATTCACGCGCAGATCGCGCACTTCGAGAAGATTCGCCACGGGACAGGTCTCGGGTTCAGGAACGTTCGCGCATGCGCGGGTTGAGTGCGTCGTTGAGGCCATCGCCGAGCAGGTTCAGCGCGAGCACCGCGAGCACGATCGCCGCGCCCGGCACGGCGGTCAGATACCACGCCGTACGCAGCGCATCGCGCCCCGCGCCGATCATGCCGCCCCAGGTGACGACGTTCGGGTCGCCCATGCCGAGAAACGACAGCGAAGACTCGATCAGGATCGCGCTTGCGACCATCACCGACGCGGTCACGATCACCGGCGGCAGCGCGTTCGGCAAAATCTCGCCGAAGATGATGCGCGCATCGGAAAAGCCCTGACTGCACGCGGCGAGCACGAAATCGGACGAACGCAGCGTGCGGAACTCGGCGCGCACGATACGCGCGACCGTCGGCCACGAAGCGATGCCGATGGCCAGCGCGATCACCGTCACGCTCGGCCGCCCGATCGCGACGATCACGATCACGAGCAGAAACGACGGCACGGTCTGAAAGAGCTCGGTGACACGGACCAGAAGATCGTCGATGACGCCGCCGAAGAAGCCGCCGATCGCGCCGACGAGCGTGCCGATGACGAGCCCGATGCCCGCCGCGGATGCGCCGATCAGCAGCGATACGCGCGTGCCGTGCGCTATGCCTGCCGCGACATCGCGGCCGAGCGAATCGGTGCCGAGCCGGTATAGCGGATCGCTGCCGGGCCATTCGAACGGCGCGGCGACCATATCGAGCGGATCGCCGGGAAAGAAATGCGGCGCACTCAGCGCAAGCGCGATGAACGCGGTCAGCAGGACGATGCCCGCGAGCGCGGACGGATTGCGCAGCAGCGCGCGCCACACGCCGCGCGATGCGTGAGCGTAGGCGTCGGGCGCTGGTTGAGCGCGCCGCGCGCCGAACAGCGCGCCGGCGAGCTGACGCCGCCAGGCCGAGCCGTGGCCGGATGAAGCGAGTTCGGTGGAATCGGAAGCCATGCGTTCTCGGGTTCGATGAGTCAGACGATGCGTGGATCGAGCCACGCCTGCAGCAGATCGACCGCCACGTTGGCGACGATCACGAGCAGCGACGAAAGCAGCAGCACGCCGAGCAGCACGCTGAAATCGCGCGCCATGACGGCGTCGAGCGCGAGACGCCCGAGGCCCGGCCAGCTAAACACCGTCTCAGTTACCGCCGCGCCGCCGAGCAGCGTGCCGAAGTGAATGCCGACCATCGTCGTGAGCGGCATCAGCGCGTTGCGCAGCACATGACGCACCGTGACGCGCAGCGGATGCAGTCCCTTCGCATGCGCGGTACGCACGAAATCCTGGCGCTTCACTTCGAGCATCGCGGCGCGCGTCAGACGCGCATAGATGGCGACGAAGAAAGTCGCGAGCGTCACGGCCGGCAGCAGCACATGCTTCGCGACATCCGCAACATACGCGAAGCCGTGCAGGGACGCGCCGACGGTGATATCGCCGCCGCTCGGCAGCCAGCCGAGATGCACCGAAAACAGCACGATGGCGAGCAGGCCGATCCAGAAGCCGGGCGTCGAATACAGCAGAAGCGCGAGCACGGACAACACGCGATCCGGCCACTTGCCCGCCCAATGCGCCATGACCGCGCCGAGCACGATGCCCGCGACGATCGCAAGGGCGAGTGCGGTGCCCATCAGCAGCAAAGTGTTCGGCAGACGCGAGAGAATAAGCTGCATGACGGGCGCGTCGTATCGCGGCGAATAGCCGAGACTGCCGTGCGCGAGATGCGACAGATACGCGCCGAGCTGATGCAGCACCGGCTGATCGAGGCCGAACTTCGCGCGCAATGCCTGCAGCGTTTCGGCGGTCGCGGAGCCCGCTTCGCCCGCGAGCACATCGGCGGCGTCGCCGGGCATCAGCTTGAGCAGGAAGAAGTTCAGGACGACGATGGCGAGCATCGTCGGCAGGGCTTGCCATGCGGTGCGTCGCGCGATGGCGGCGAAGCGCGTGCGTCGGTTCATCGGTGCCGATCCTCAGGCGCTCAGCCACACATCGGCGAGATTGCCTTCCAGCCCCTGCGCCGACACCGTGTGATTGCGCACGCGCCGGTTCGCGAGCGTGACCATGCGCGGCGCGACGAGATTCAGTATCGGCAGGTCGCGATACACGATCTGCTGAAACTGCTGATAGAGCGCCACGCGCTTCTTCTCGTCCGTTTCGATCGATGCCGATTCGAGCAGCGTATCGACTTCCGCATTGCTGTAGTGCGGCGCGTTCGAGAACGGCACGCCGGGCCGGATGTTCTTCGACCAGTAGAGACGCTGCACGCCCACGCTCGGATCGAACAGCGTATTCACGCCGATGCTCGTGAAGTCGAATTGCCGGTCCGCATACACGCGCTTGAGAAACGAAGGCAGATCCTGCGAACGCACCGTCACCTCGATACCCACGCGTGCGAGCGCCGACTTCACGTAATCGGCCTGACGGCGGTACATGTCGCCGTAAGGCAGAAAATCGTGCGTCAACTGAAAGCGCGGGCCGCCGTTCCTGCGCGGATAACCCGCGGCGTCGAGCAGCTTTTCCGCGTTGGCGATATCGAATGCGTAAGGCGCGAGCTTCGCGTCGTGATACGGCGAGGCGGGCGTGATCGGCGTCGGGGATAGGTCGGCGTAACCATAGGCGATCGTCTTCTGCACGATCTGCGGATTGATCGCGTGGGCAATCGCCTGACGCACGCGCACGTCCTTCAAGATGGGATGATCGAGATTGAAGTCGATCTCCGCCAGCGGCTCCAGAAAGCGATAACCGCGCGTTTCCACGGCGAGTTGCGGCAATTGCGTGAGACGCGGGAGATCCGAGAGCGGTACGGGATTCTCGCCGCCTAAATCGAGCGCGCCGGTTTCGAACGCGGCGGAGCGTGCGGCGGCATCGGGAATCACCTTGAACACGAGCGAATCGATATACGGCTTGCCCGCGTCCCAGTAGTCCGGATTGCGCTCATAGACGATGCTCGCCCCGCGCGTCCACGACTTGAAGCGGAACGGCCCGGTGCCGATGGGCGCATTGTTGTGCGGGTTCGTGAGCGGATCGCCGTTCGCATAGAGATGCTTCGGCACGATCGGCGATTCGCCCGCCGACAGCGCCTTCAGCAGATACGGCGCACGCTTCGACAGTTCGATGATCGCGGTGCGCGCATCGGGCGTCGATACGCGCGTCACGTTGGCGAAAGTGCTGCGCCCGCGAGGATGAATGGACTTCAGCAAGTCGATGGAAAACGCCACATCCGCCGATGTGAACGGTTCGCCGTCGTGCCACTTCACATTCTGGCGCAGCGTGAACGTGTACTTGAGACCGTCGGGGCTCACGGTCCACGCGGTAGCGAGCTGCGCCTTCGGCTTCAGATCGAAGTCATAGGCGAGCAGGCCTTCGAGCACCTTCGAGCTTGCGACGAGCGCGGGGCCCGTCGTCTGGAAGATCGATACGAGCACGGGCGGCTCGGGATTGATCAGCATGTTGAGCGTGCCGCCACGCCTGGGTGCCGCTTCCTGCGCGAAGGGGAGTGAGGACAGGCCGGCGGACGCGAGGGCCGCACCTGATGAAACCAGAAAATCGCGTCGTTTGAAGCCTGCCATGTGATGCCGTTCCTTTCCGTTCGTTGTTCGGCGGCCGAATGTGACGCGCCGCGGCGATCACGATAGAACGGCATCGCACGCGCGTGAACGAACGGTTATGCATATGGAAAGCACGGCGGCTCGAAAAGCATATGACGTCGGCGGCAATGCGGCACGTCGAAAACAAACCATAAATGATTCGTTGTCGGCTGGCATGAGCGCGTGCTTAACTTTCGTGCCCTGATGCATGACGGCGAGAGGCCAACCATATGGACACGCAACATGAGCGAAACCACGCACCCCGCTTACGCTGAAGTACAGGCCTCGCAGTCGCGTGCGAGCGCATTCGTCGAGGTCGCTTCGCCCGCGCAGTTCCCCGACAGTCCGGTGTCGCGCGTCTTCGCGCAGCCGCTCATGCTGGGACTCTTCCTGCCGATCCAGGCAGGCGGCTGGAGCGCATCCACGCTGCCGCGCACGACCGACTGGTCCTTCGACTACAACGCCGATCTCGTGCTGAAGGCCGAATCGCTCGGCTTCGATCTCGTGTTCGCGCTGTCTCAATGGCTTCCGAAAGGCGGCTACGGCGGCGTCTTCAACGGCGAGGCGCTCGATTCCTTCATGACGCTCGCCGCGCTCACCGCACGCACCGAGCGCATCATTCTCGCGGCGACCAGCCACGTGCTGTACGGCCCGTGGCACCCGCTGCACTTCGCGAAGTTCACGGCGACGCTCGATCACATCTCGCGCGGGCGCTGGGGAATCAACATCGTGACGGGACATCGCGCGGTGGAGCACGAGATGTTCGGCTGGAACCGCATCGAGCACGATCGTCGCTATGAGATGGCCGCAGAGTTCGTCGATGCCGTGCAGCAGCTTTGGGCGCAGCGCGATAACTTCACTTTCGAGCCGGAGCTGTCGAGCTGGAAGCTCAATGGCGCGTTCGTGACGCCCAAGCCTCGCTATGGAAGGCCTCTGCTCATCAATGCGACTGGCTCGGACGCAGGCATCGAATTCGCCGCGCGCTATTCGGACGTCGTGTTCATCACGAGCCCGGCGGGGCCGGACATCGATCGCGCGCTGGAGGCGCTGCCCGCTCATGCCGCTGCGTGAAAGCCGCCGCCGCGAAATATGGCCGCACCGTCCGCACACTGCTCAACCCGCTCATCGTGTGCCGCGAGACGGCGGCCGAAGCACGCGCATATCGCGATGCGATCGTCGCCCATGCCGACGAAGGCAGCTTCCAGCGCTTCGACAGCGACGCGCACGCGTGGCGCGGCGGCATCGATCAGCGCACGCAAGCTGCGGCGCGCGCGGTGGGCGGCAACGTCTCGATCACCGGATCGCCGGAGGAAGTCGCCGACACCATCGTGCGCCTGCATCGCGCCGGCATCGACGGCGTGCAGTTGAGCTTCTTCGATTTCAAACCCGACCTGGACTTCTTCGGCGACCGTGTCCTGCCGCTGCTGCGCGACGCGGGCCTGCGGCATTGACTTCACGCCTGCACATTCCCATGAGCCGAATCTGGTACACCCGTTGCCCCGCGCCCACGCCGTTCGGCATCGCCGCTCAACGAGGCACGCTACAGGCCGAGTTCGCCGCCGAGGGCATCGACGTGAAAGCGCTGCAGGACGCCGACGATCCGCTCGTGCGCCGCTCGCATTTCACGCATGCGCAGCCGTGGTCGTTCCGCCAGGGCGGCAACATTCCGGCGCTGTGGGCGCGCGCGCAAGGCAGCGACACACGGCTCATCGGCCTCACATGGGTCGATGAGTTTCAGGCGCTCATCACGCTCGACACGCGCTTGCAGCCGACGCGCGCAAGCCTCGCGGGCCGTCGCTTCGGCCTGCCGCTGAATACGCGTGCGCAGGCGGTGGATTTCCATCGCGCGACGGCTTTGCGCGGCTTCTCGTCGCTGCTGCATGCGGCCGATACGACACTCGACGACGTGCAGCTCGTCGATCTGCCTCACGCGCCGCGCGGGCTCGCGGACGCGAAACCCGCCGACCATCTTCCCGTCGGCGCATGGCTCGACGCGCAGCGTGCGCACGAGTTCGCGCGCGAGGCAGAGGCGCTGCTGCGGGCGGAGGCGGACGTCGTGTTCGTAAAGGGCGCGACGGGTCTCGACATCGCGAACGTTCTCGGCGCGCGCGTGCTGATCGACATATCCGCGCATCGCGATCGCCGGGCGCATGCGAACAATGGCACGCCACGTCCGCTGACCGTCGACGCGCAACTGCTGCGAGAACGTCCCGATCTCGTCGAGCGCGTGCTGGAGCGAACTCTCGACGCAGCGGCCTGGGCGCGCGGGCATCCCGCTGAGATCGCCGCGTACGTCGCGCGCGAGGTGCGCTGCGCCGAGCACTGGATATCGCGCGCGTACGCTTGCGGTCTGCATCGTCAACTCGAACTGGCACTCGACCCGGACGCGCTCGACGCCCTCGCCCATTTCAAGGACTTCCTGCTGCATCACGCCTTCCTGCCCGCCGATTTCGACTTCGACGGCTGGGTCGATGCCGCGCCGCTCGAAGCCGTCATCGCACGCCGGCGGGCGCAAGAGGCAGAAGCAGTTTGCCTGATGGATTTCCCACTCCACCGATTGCCCATGAATCGACTCCCGATACGTCGCGCGCTCCTTGTCGTCGCGACGAGCCTCGCCTGCATGACACACGGCGCACTCGCACAGACGCGCGGCGGCACGCTCAATTTCGTCGTGACGCCCGAACCCACCGCGCTCGTCGATCTCGCGACGACGGCGGTCAACGTGCTGAAGGTCAGCCCGAAAGTCGTTGAAGGACTGCTCGACTACGACTATCAGTTCAAGCCCCGGCCCTCGCTCGCCACCTCGTGGGAAGTCGCGGACAACGGCGAGCGCTACGTGTTCCATCTTCGCCAGGGCGTGAAGTGGCAGGACGGCAAGCCGTTCACATCGGCGGATGTTGCGTGGTCGCTCCAGACTTTACGCACCGTGCATCCGCGCGCGAAGACGACGTTCGCGAACGTGAGCGCCATCGACACACCCGATGCGAGCACCGTCGTCATCACGTTGGCGAAGCCGGCGCCGTATCTGATCCGCGCGTTTTCGGCCTCCGAAACGCCGATCCTGCCGAAGCATCTGTACGAAGGCCGCGACGTGCTGAGCAACCCCGCGAACAACGCGCCCGTCGGCACCGGGCCGTTCCGGTTCGTCAAATGGGTACGCGGCAGCTATATCGAATATGTGCGCAACGACGATTACTGGGACAAAGGCAAGCCCTATCTGGACAAGCTCATCGTGAAGGTGATTGCCGACCCGGCCGCGCGCGCCGTCGCACTGGAAAACGGCTCCGTCGATCTCGGTGCGGACACGCCCGTGCCGCTCGCCGATCTCGCGCGTCTGAAAGCCGACCCGAAGCTCGGCATCGAGACGCGCGGCTACGAGTTCCAGGCGGGCGTTGCGCGCATGGAATTCAATCTCGACCAGCCGGTGCTGAAAAACCTGAAGGTGCGTCAGGCGATCGCCTCCGCGATCGATCGCGAGGTGATCCGCAAGGTCGTCTACTACGGTTATGCGACCGCGAGCGCGAGTCCGCTGATGCCGGGCAATCCCTACTACGACCCCGCGCCGACGCCCTATCCGTTCGATCTCGCGCGCGCCAACGCGCTGCTCGACGAAGCCGGGTATCCGCGCCGCGCGGACGGCACGCGCTTCGCGCTGACGGTCGATCCGCTACCCATCGGCGATCTGCCGTCGCGCACGGCCGAGTACGTGAAGTCAGCGCTGAACCGTGTGGGCATCACCGTGACGATCCGCACGCAGGACCTGCCCGCTTATCTCAAGCGCATCTATACGGATCGCGATTTCGATTTCAGCATCAACGGCATGAGCAACCTGTTCGATCCGGTGGTCGGCGTGGCCCGTCTCTACACCACCGACAACTTCCGGCCCGGCGTGCCATTCACGAACGGCTCGCACTACAGCAATCCGATGATCGACCGGCTGTTCGCCGACGCCGCGCAGGAATCCGACGAAACGAATCGCAAGCAGTATTTCGCGCAGATCCAGCGCATTCTCGTGAAAGACCTGCCCGACCTCAACCTTGTCTCGCCTCAATACGTGACCGTCTATTCACGCGACGTGCGCAATCACACGACATCGCCCGACGGTACGGCCGCGAGTTTCGCCGATGTCTGGCTGCAACGCTGACACCTCAACCCTCAACGACACGAACGACATGGAATATCGCCAGCTCGGCCAAAGCGGCCTGAAACTCTCGACGCTCACGCTCGGTACGATGATGTTCGGCGGCGCCACCGACGATGCGACGTCAGCGCGCATCATCGATCAGGCGGCGGAACATGGCGTCAACTCGATCGACACTGCAGACGTCTACAACGGCGGCGAATCCGAGCGCGTCGTCGGGCGCCATATCGCGAGACAGCGCGATCGCTGGGTGCTCGCGACCAAACTCGGCAATCCGCTGCGCGACGCATCGGGCCACGCGGATGCGGACGTGAACGCCGCGGGCGCATCGCGCAAGCACGTGCTGCGCGCGGTCGACGCGAGCCTCGCGCGTCTGGACACCGATTACATCGATCTCGTCTATCTGCATCGCGAGGATCACGCGACGCCCGTCGAGGAGACCGTGCGCGCGCTCGGCGATCTGATCGCGGCCGGCAAGATTCGCTATTACGGACTGTCGAATCATCGCGCGTGGCGCATCGCGGAGTTCGCGCATATCGCCGATGCACTCGGCGTGCCGCGTCCCGTCGCGAGCCAGCCGCTCTACAACATCGCCAATCGTCAGGTCGAGGCCGAGCAGCTCACGGCCGCGCACCGCTACGGTCTCGGCGTGATTTCGTACAGCCCGCTCGCGCGCGGCGTGCTGACAGGCAAGTACCAGCCGGGCGCGACGCCCGCCGCCGACACCCGCGCGGGACGCAACGACCGCCGCCTGCAACAGACCGAATGGCGTCCCGAGTCGATCGAACTCGCGCGCCGCGTGCACGAGCATGCCGCGTCGCGCGGCGTCACGGCCGGCCAGTTCGCGCTCGCGTGGGTGCTCAACAGCCGTTACGTGACATCGACCATCGCCGGGCCGCGTACCGAAGCGCAGTGGCAGGACTATCTGCCCGCGCTCGACTTCAGGCTCGATGCGCGGGACGAGGCTTTCGTCGATGCGCTCGTCGCGACCGGTCATCCGTCGACGCCGGGGTTCAACGATCCGGGCCATCCCTTCTTTGGACGCGTCCCGCGGCATGGCACGCACGACGATGCGGTGACGCGATGAACGCAGCCCGGACACTGATCGATGCCGCAGCCGAACTCGGGCGGGCCTTCGCCGCGCAAGCGGCCGAGCACGACCGCACTGGCGCGGCGCCCGTCGCGCAGTTCGAAGCGCTCGAACGGGCAGGCCTGTTGCGCGCCAACATACCGGCCAGCCAAGGCGGACACGGCGCCGGACTGGCCGTGTCGCGCGCGATCGTGAGCGAAATCGCGCGCGGCGATCCGTCCGTCGCGCTGATTCTGTCGATGCACTATTGCCAGCACGCGATCATCACGCGCGCCGAACGCACGGGTTCGGACGACTGGCCGCCCGCGCTCGCGCGACGCTTGCGGCGGGCTTCCGTCGAAGGCCGCGCGCTGCTCAACGCGGCGCAGGTGGAACCGGCGCTCGGCTCGCCATCGTTCGGCGGATTGCCCGATACGATCGCGCAGCGCACGCGCGACGGCTGGCGCATCTCGGGCCATAAGGTCTACGTGACCGGCGCGCCGCTGCTCTCATGGATCAACGTGCTCGCGCGCACCGACGAAAACGAGCCGCGCCTCGGGCATTTTCTCGTGCCGCGCGACGCACCGGGCGTGCGCATCGTCGAAACGTGGGACCCGATCGGCATGCGCGCGAGCGCGAGCCACGACGTGCTGTTCGACGACGTAGCCCTCGCACGCGACGACGCCGTCGCGCTGCAGCCCGCGCACCTCGGCTTGCAGCGCGACCCGCACAGCATCGCGTGGTATCTGAGTCTCGTCGGCTCCGTCTACGACGGTGTCGCCCGTGCGGCGCGGGACTGGATCGTGTCGTTCGTCAAGGAGCGTAAGCCGAGCGCCCTCGGCGGCGCGCCGCTCGCGACGGTCTCGGCGGTGCAGGAGGGCATCGGCAGAATCGAGACGCTGCTCGCGACGAGCGACTGGCTGCTCGACTCCCACGCCCGCGCCGTCGATACGAATGAAGCGCCCGATGCGCTCGCGGCGATCGTGAAGCACGCGGTCATCGACAACGCGATTCAAAGCGTGGACATCGCGCTCGACCTGGCGGGCAATCACGGCCTCGCGCGGCGCAATCCGCTCGAACGGCATTATCGGGACGTGCAGTGCGGGCGCATTCATGCGCCGGTCAACGGTCTGATTCGCGCCAACGCCGGGCGTGCCGCGCTGGGTATTCTGCCGCGCGCCGAAACGCGCGCCGATTCGTGAACCGATTCGTGAGCCGATTCGTGAGCCGATTCGTGAGCCGCACAAGCTAAGCTGTATTTTTCGTTTTCCCATCGACACCGCGCCCGATAACATCCGGGAGACTTACAAAAAAATCGGCGTACTGAACATGATGACAAGCGTTGGCAAGCGATTCTTCGGCGGTCTCCTGATAGCGGGTTTCATCGGCCTGCACCCGGCTGTCGCAACCGAAGCCAGCACCGCGCCGGTCAGGGGCGGCACATTGACGTGGCTCGTGACACCCGAACCCTCGTCGATCGTTCCCCTCACCACCACTGCAGGGGGCAACGCGGAGATCGGCCCGAAAGTCGTGGAAGGCTTGCTCACCTACGATCAGAAGCTCAATCCGAAGCCGCTTCTCGCGACCGCGTGGTCGGTCAGCAAGGATGGGCTCCAATACCGCTTCACCCTGCGTCGCGGCGTAAAGTGGCATGACGGCACGAGCTTCACGTCCGACGACGTCGCCTATTCCATTCTGACGCTCAAGCAGGCGCATCCGCGCGGCCGGAGCACCTTCGCGAACGTGACCGATGTCAGGACGCCCGACCCCTACACCGTCGTCATCGAGTTGTCGAAGCCGGCGCCTTTCCTGTTGACCGCCTTGTCGGGCTCGGAGTCGCCGATCGTCCCGAAGCACGTCTATCAGGGCACGGACATCGTATCGAATCCGCACAACAGCGCGCCGATCGGCACCGGCCCATTCGTCTTCAAGGAGTTCGTGCGGGGCGACCACATTCTGCTGGAGCGCAATCCGGACTACTGGGACAAGCCAAAGCCCTACGTCGACCGGATCATCGTGCGCTTTCTTCCCGATGCGGCCGCGCGCGCAGCCGCGCTGGAAACGGGCGCGGCGAATCTCGGGGATCAGGCGATTCCGCTCGCCGACGTCAAACGCTTCTCCACGCTGCCCGGTTTTCAAGTCGACACGACCAACTGGCCTTATGCCAGCAATCACCAGCAGTTGATCTTCAATCTCGACACGCCCGTGCTGAAGGACAAGGCCGTGCGCCGGGCCATCTCACAGGCCGTCGACGTCAACGCCCTCAACCGCGTGGTCTGGTACGGCTATGGCACGGTCTCCGCCGCCGCAATCGGCGTGGCGAACTCGCGCTATCACGACCCGGACATTCACTACTTTCCCTACGATTCCGCTCAGGCCAACGCGACGCTCGACAGTCTGGGCCTGAAGCGCGGCCCCGATGGCAAGCGCTTCGCGCTGCGGCTCCTCTACAACCCGTTCCAGGACCCGCGCGCCGCCGAATTTGTGCGCCAGTCGCTCGCGCGCATCGGCATCGACGCGCAGGTGCAGAGCTACGACTTCGGTACATATGTGGTCAAGGCGTATACCGATCGCGCGTTCGACATCACGCTCGAGGCGCTTGCCAACGTATTCGATCCGACCGTGGGCGTCCAGCGGGTCTTCTGGTCGAAGAACTTCAAGATCGGCCTGCCCTTCTCCAACGCCGCGCACTATTCGAATCCGGAAGTGGACCGGCTGCTCGAAGCGGCCTCGGTCGAAACCGACGAAAACGAGCGCCGTCAGCTATTCCGGCAGTTCCAGCGGATCGTGCATGACGATATTCCGTCGATCGAATTCGGAGCCAATCCGAACGTCACGATCGCGTCGACCAAAGTGAAGGACTATGCATCGACAGGCGAAGGCTTGAGAGGCAATTTCGCGGACCTTTACATCCTGCCGTGATCGGCGCCGAAGCCAAACCGAGGGCAGGCCAGGATTAGGTCACGCCAACCGATTGGTTACATGAACAGCACCGGCTCCATGAAACGACCCGGATCGCCAACTTCAAAACAAGGACCCTGCCATCGTGCAACGATTCTCCCTCCACCTCCCGCGCGTGCTGCTATGCGCATTCCTCGCTATAGTCGTGAGCGCCGCTGCGCATGCCGAAGCGCCCGCGCTCAAAATCGGCGTGACGAGCGGACCTCACGAGGAAATCTTCGAGGCGGTGAAAAAGGTCGCGGAGCGCGACTACGGTCTGCACATCAGAATCGTGTCGTTCAATGACTATATCCAGCCGGACGCGGCCCTCGACGCAGGCGATCTCGACGCAAACAGCTACCAGCACCGGCCGTTTCTCGCCTCGCAGATTCGCGCGCGCGGCTACAAGCTGGTCGGCATCGGCCGCACGTGGATCGGACCGATCGGACTCTATTCGAAGCGTTACCGCAAGTTCGCCGATCTGCCGGACGGCGCGACCATCGGCATCCCGAACGATCCCGCCAACGAGAGCCGGATTCTTCTGCTCCTGCAGAAGAACGGCAGCATCCGGCTGCGTCAGGGAATCGATCCTGTGACGGGCGTGAACGCGACGCCGCTCGACATCACCGACAACCCGAAGCACTTCCGCTTCAAGGAAGTCGATGCGGCGCAGCTTCCGCGAACGCTCGACGATTTCGACGCCACGACCGTCAATGCGGACTATGCGATAAAGGCGGGGCTCAATCCGGCGAAGGACACCATCTTGCGCGAGGACGGCTCCGGCGTGTACGCGTGTCTGATCGCCGTGCGCGAGCAGGACGCGGCTAAGCCCTGGGTGCGGCAGATCGTGGCCGCATATCAGTCCCCCGAAGTCCGGCAGTTCATCCTGTCGCGCTATCAAGGCGCGATCATTCCGGCATTCTGACGGAATCACGGGCGCACTCCATGCGCCCGGCCGAGCAGTGTCCGGTCCGCGTCGCCGGAGCGTCGACGGTGCCGCCAGGCTAATGCGTGTCGAGCGCCGCGCCCTCGGGCACCGACAACCCCAGATGGCTTCTCAGGGTCTTGCCTTCGTATGCGCGACGGAAGATGCCCCGCTGCTGAAGTATCGGAACGACACCTTCAGTGAAGGCTTCGAGACCATCGGGGAGTACGTCGGGCATCAGATTGAAGCCGTCGGCGGCGCCGTTCCTGAACCAGTGCTCGATGTCGTCCGCAATCTGCTCCGGCGTGCCGACGATCACGCGATGTCCGCCGCCGCCCGCCAGCGCACGAATGAGTTCGCGCACCGTATAGCCGTGCGTGCGAGCCTGCGCGAGCGTCGCGTTGAAGAACGTGTGATTGCCGTTGCCGCCGTTGGGCAGCGGCAAGTCGTCGGGCAAGCGCTTGTCGAGCGAAAGCGAATCGACGGGAACGCCGAGCGTGCCGGCGATGCGGTTGAGGCTGTACTGCACCGGAATCAGGTCGACGAGTTCGTCGCGGCGCCGCAGCGCGTCGCTCTCTGTCGAACCGATGATCGTGGTCAGCCCCGCGAGCACTTTCACGGCGTTCGGACCGCGCCCGTAACGCGCCGCCCGCGCGTTGAGATCTTCGCGGTAAGCACGCGCTTCGTCGAACGATTGCGATGCCGAGAACACCGCTTCTGCATGCCGCGCGGCAAGCTCGCGTCCGTCGCCCGATGCGCCCGCCTGCACCAGGACTGGATGACCTTGTGCGGAGCGCGGGAGATTCAGCGCGCCGCGCACGTTGAAGAATCGCCCGCGATGATCGGCCGGATGCACCTTGTCGAGATCGACGAAACGGCCGCTCGATTTGTCGGCGAGAAAGGCGTCGTCGTCCCAGCTATTCCAGAGCGTCTTGACGAGCGCCGCGAACTCGTCGGCGCGTGCATAGCGTGTTGAATGGTCGGGCACCGTGTCGTGGCCGAAGTTGCGCGCGGACGGCAGGTCGGCCGTCGTGACGATGTTCCAGCCCGCGCGTCCGCCGCTGATCAGATCGAGCGTCGCGAAGCGGCGTGCGATGTTGTACGGCTCGTTATAACTCGTCGATGCCGTGGCGATCAGTCCCAGATGCGTCGTTGCAGCGGCAACGCTCGTGAGGAGCATCGTCGGTTCGAGCGCCGTGATGGGGCGCATGTCGAGTTGATCGGAGATCGCGGCGCTATCGGCGAGAAAGATTGCATCGAGACACGCGCGTTCGGCTACTCTCGCCAGTCGCACGTAGTGATTTACATCGAGGAACACGTTCGGGTCCGCGCCCGGCAGACGCCATGCCGACGGCACGAATCCCGAGTGAAGCGCGTTGATGTTCAGATGCAACTGGCGCGGGGCATCGCCGCTCATGGAAAGCTCCGGAGAAAAAGGTAACTTTCGATTCTGATGCGAGAGACACCCACGACGCCAAGAACGATTTCGACAAAGCATATGAACGGCGGCGCTAAACCGATGAGGCTCGTGCAGCGCGCGAGTCCATCCTCACCTGATCTGCACCACCGCCTGACGCACATCGATGCGGCGCGGGATGACCTTCGTGTCGAAAGCCAGATTCGCCGAGTCCTGTTGCGCGCGGACGACGTCGTCGGGAATCGGGTAGCTCGCGCCCCACTCGAGACGCGAGATGGCCCGGCTCCAGACATCGAGCGGCACGCCGGTATTGGCGGACAAAAAGCGCGCGGTCTCTTGCGGATGCGCGAGGCTGTCGCTCGTCTGACGTGCAAGCTGATCGAACAGCAGACGAAGCGCGGCGGGATACTTCAGCGCGAAGTCGCGCGTCGCGATATAGAAGCCGTATTGCGGCACCGACAGATCGCCGATGGTGAGAATGGTCCGCGCGCCGGTGGTGAGTTCCGTGTCGGCGTAACGCGGATCGGGCACAGCCCAAGCGTCGATGAAGCCGCGTTCGAACGCCGAGCGCGCATCGCCGTAGGACAGATAGGTGAACTGCGCCGAGGACGGGTCCATGTGCGCGTCCTGCATCGCCTTCAGCACGAACAGGTGCCCTTGCGAACCCTTGGCGAAGGCGATTTTCCTGCCCTTGAGATCACGCAGGTCCTTCACGGGCGAATCCTTCGGCACGACAATCGCATAGCTCTTGACGAGTCTCGGCGCATAAGCCACATACACGACCGATGGCGCCGCGCCCGCCTGCGCCATGATCGGCGGCGTCGAGCCGACCGTGCCTACGTCCACGTCGCCCGCATTGATGGCTTCGACGAGCGGCGCGCCATACACGAACTCATGCCACGAAACCTTCACGTGATGCGACGCGAACGCCTGCTCCAGCTTGCCCGATGCGCGCAGCGCAACGAGGCCGTCGCCCTTCTGGATACCGATGTTGATCCGCGCGGGATAGCCCTCGTCGGCGTGCGCCGCGCACGCGGCGGCGAGGCACCCGGCGGCGATGAGGTGCTTCAGGGATCGGATCGGCATCAGGACGGGAAGTAGGGATTGGCGGGACGCGCGAGACCGTAGTGACCGCGCAGCGTGTCGGCTTGGTACTCGCGGCGGAACAGGCCGCGCCTTTGCAGGATCGGCACGACGTGTTCGGTGAAGTGCTCGAATTGCGCGGGCAGCACGGGCGGCATGACGTTGAAGCCATCGGCGGCACGGCTTTCGGTCCAGTCGGCGATCACGTCCGCGATCCGCTCCGGCGTACCGGAGAGCGTGAAATGCCCGCGAGCCGCCGCAAGCGTCCTCAACAGGCTGCGCAAGGTCGGACGCTCGCGCGCCACCAGTTGCGTGATGACTGCCGCGCGGCTTTGCGCGGCCTGCACCGTGGATGGGTCGGGAAAGTCATCCACGGACAGCGGTTGATCGAGCGGCAAGGTGGAGAAATCGTGGCCGCCGAAGCGGCTCGAAAGGCGGCCGAGCCCCACGCTGATATCGGTGATCGCGTCGAGTTCGTCGAGCAGGGCGCTGGCTTCGGCTTCCGTCGAACCGATCGCCGCGCTGATGCCCGGCAGAATGACGATGTCCTGGTCCGAGCGGCCCGCGGCCCTCGCGCCCGCCTTGAGTTCGGCGTAGAAGTCGATCGCGGATTGCTTCGTCAGATGCGCGGTGAAGACCGCTTCGGCGTGGCGCGCGGCGAACGCCTTGCCCGTCGCCGACGATCCCGCCTGCACCAGCACCGGATGCCCCTGCGGCGGGCGCGGCAGATTCAGCGGCCCCGCCACGCGATGAAACTGTCCGCGATAGCCGATCTTGCGTACGCGCGCCGGGTCGAGGAAGCGGCCGCTCGGCACGTCGTCGACGATGGCGTCATCGGCCCAGCTATCCCACAGTTGTTTGACGACTTCGAGGAACTCGTGCGCGCGTGCGTAGCGTTCGGCATGCT
The DNA here is from genome assembly GCF_001544835.2 of Caballeronia fortuita. Classification (GTDB taxonomy): domain Bacteria; phylum Pseudomonadota; class Gammaproteobacteria; order Burkholderiales; family Burkholderiaceae; genus Caballeronia; species Caballeronia fortuita. The sequence continues at coordinate 210,262 of NZ_FCNX02000002.1, forward strand.
CGATCTGCTGCTCGTAGCCGAAGTTCGGACCGGCGCCGCCCACCCACGAGGTCACGATGTTCCAGCCGATGCGCCCGCGCGAAATGTGATCGAGCGACGCGAACTGGCGCGCGAGATTGAACGGCTCCGTGTAGGTGGTCGATGCCGTCGCGATCAGGCCGATGCGCGAAGTCGCCTGCGAGAGCGCCGCGAGCGTGGTGATCGGTTCCAGGGCGCCGGACGCGACGAATTGCGCGCCATCGCCAAGGGCGAGCGCGTCGGCGAGAAACACGGAATCGAACAGGCTCTGCTCGGCCCTGACTGCGAGATCGCGGAAATAGCCGATATCGGTCAGCGCCTCGCGCGTCGCGCGGGGATGACGCCAGCCTGCTTCATGATGACCGCGTCCGTGAACGAAGAGATTCAGATGTATGGGTCGGGCCATGAGCGGATAGTCCGTTTGCCGGATCAGTCATGCACTTTGGGGAAACCGTGCCGCTGCGCGAGCAACGCGAGAATGCGGCGCGGATCGGTGACGAAGCGTTTCTCGCCCAGGCTTTGCGCATCGGACGGTGCTGGATACGCGTCGCCCAGCACCAGCACGGGGAGACTCTGATGCGCCTCGCTCAGTGCCTCGACCGCTGCCCGGCGCGGACGCTCGAACGGTACGCGGCGGATATCGAGCCGCGCGCTACGCGCCGGATCGCTTGCGAGCAGGCCTTCGATTGGCGCGCCGTCCGGGCAGATGAATACTTCGCCCGGGCGCGCCGGATCGGTGAAGCCCGGTTCCAGCAGGATCAGCAGATCGCGTTGGGTCATGGTCGGTGCTATGCGTGATGGAGAGCGCCACAGCGTAGCCATCTCGCAGGCGGATTGGAACGAACTGGATCTGCTAACCAAATCTGCGGCGCGCATGACAATGCGCCTTTCACGCTTTAGCACTTCACGCACTTTTCAAACGAGGATTTCTTAGTTCTTTACGGGCATGCGCCGAACTACATTCAACGGTTGGGCCCACGTCACGCGGCATCCCTCTTCTTTTTTCCGGAGTTTTTCCGATGAAGCCGTTCTGCTCGCGCGCGCTGCGCTACGCGGTTCTTCTATGCGTCTCGCTGGCGAGCGTCATGTCGGCGCATGTCCGCGCGGCGACGGCCGCCACGCCCGCCGAAATCCGCGTGGACTATGCGTATTACTCGCCCGAAAGTCTCGTCATCAAGCACTTCGGCTGGCTGGAGGAAGAATTCAAACCGGATGGTGCAGCTATCCGCTGGGTGCTGAGCCTCGGCTCCAATCGCGCGCTCGAATATCTGAACAGCGGTGCGGTCGATTTCGGTTCGACCGCCGGGCTTGCGGCGGTGCTCGGGCGCGCCAATGGCAATCCGATTCGCGCGGTCTATGTCTTCTCGCGTCCGGAGTGGACCGCGCTCGTCGTGGGCCGGGACTCGCCGATCCACTCGGTCGCCGACCTGAAAGGCAAGAAGATCGCGGCCACGCGCGGCACCGATCCGTTCCTCTTCACCCTGCGTGCGTTGAAGACCGCAGGACTGTCGCGCGACGATGTCGAGATCGTCAACCTTCAGCATCCGGACGGCCGCGCCGCGCTGGCGAAGGGACAGGTCGATGCATGGGCCGGCCTCGACCCTCACATGGCCGCCGCTCAGGTCGACGATGGCGCGCGTCTGCTCTATCGCAACGTCGGCTTCAACACATACGGCTTCCTGAATGTTCGCGAGGCGTTCGCCGATCAGTATCCGCAGGCTGTCGGCCGGGTGCTGAAAGTCTACGAACGCGCGCGCGTGTGGATCATCGCGCATCCGGACGATACGGCGAAGATTCTCGCGGATGAGTCCAGGGTCTCGTTGCCCGTCGCGAAACTGCAACTGACGCGCAACGATTTCAGCGATCCGCTTCCCGGCGACACGCAACGTGCGGCGCTGAAGGCGGCCGCGCCAATCCTGAGCGAGGAACAACTCGTGAAGGGCGGCGTCGACCCGGCGAAGGTAGTCGATGCACTGATCGATCCGGCGTTCGCGCGGCCGGTCGCGGCCGCATCGCGCTGACATGCTTACGTCGATGACCGATACCACCACACGCCGCGATGCGCTCGCGTCCGTGCTCGATGCGCCATCGCACGCACCGCGCGATGCATTGCGGCGCTGGCGCATCGCCGGCATCGCGCTGCCCTTCGCGGCGCTTGCGGCGGTCGAGCTTGCGGTACGCGCACGATGGCTGCCCGATCACCTGATTCCCGCGCCCAGCGAAATCCTGCGTACGCTCGCGCAGATGGGCGCGGCGCGCGTTGCAAGACACATCGGCGCGAGCACCTTGCGCGTATTAGCGGGATTCGGCGCGGGCGCAGGACTGGCGCTCGTCGTCGGCGCGGCGATGGGGTTGTCGCACCGCATCGAGGCGCTGCTCGAACCGACTTTCCAGGCGTTGCGTTCGATTCCGTCGCTCGCGTGGGTGCCGCTGCTGCTTCTATGGCTCGGCATCGACGAAGCACCGAAGATCACGCTGATCGCCATCGGCGCATTCTTTCCGGTGCATCTCGCGGTGGTCGCGGGCATTCGCGGCGTGGATCGCAAGCTCGTCGAACTCGGCGCGGTGTACCGGCTGGGTCCGTTTGCGCTTTTCCGGCGCATCCTCCTGCCCGCCGCGCTGCCACAGATCGTCACCGGACTGCTCACCGGCCTCAGTCTCGCGTGGATGTTCATGGTCGCGGCCGAACTGATCGCCGCCACGCGCGGGCTCGGATACATGCTAAGCGACGGTCGCGAGACAGGACGCCCCGATCTCGTGTTCGGCGCCATTTTGCTGCTCGCGCTACTCGGGAAGCTGACCGACGGCGCGATGCGGCGCATCGAGACGCGCCTGCTCGCCTGGCGTGACGCCTTCGATGGCGCTGCGCACGGGAAGAGGCGATGAACCTCGCGCCGCCTGTGCTGCTCGAAGCCCGCGTCGTGCGCAAGAGCTATGCGCGACGCACCGTGCTCGCCGACGTTTCGCTGACCGTGAGGCGTGGCGAGATCGTCTGCCTCGTCGGCCCGAGCGGGTGCGGCAAGAGCACGCTCCTGCGCATCGTCGCAGGGATCGACCGCGCTTATCGCGGCTCGGTGACGCTGGGCGGCACGCCGCTCGACGGACCGTCGCCGCGCGTCGGCGTAATCTTCCAGGAGCCGCGCCTGTTACCGTGGCTTACCGTTGCAGAGAATGTCGGTTTCGCGGCGGGCCGGCGCGGCGGGCGCGATCCGCGTGTGGCGCGTTTGCTGAACGAAGTGCAGCTGAGCGCCGCGGCCGATATGCTGCCCTCGGCGCTGTCCGGGGGCATGGCGCAGCGCGCGGCGATCGCGCGCGGCCTGTTCGGCGAGCCGGACGTGCTGCTGCTCGACGAGCCGTTCAGCGCCGTCGACGCCATCACGCGCATGCATCTGCAAGGGCTGCTGCTCGACATCGTGGCGCGTCACGGCGCCAGCGCCGTCGTCGTCACGCACGATCTGGACGAGGCGCTTTACCTCGGCGATCGCGTGCTGATGCTCGCCGCCGATCCCGGACGCATCGAAGGTGAACTGACAGTCGAACTGCAGCGTCCTCGCGATCGCCGCGATCCCGAGCTAGCGCGGCTACGCGCCCGGCTGTTCGACGCATTCCAGCGGTTTCAGGGAAACGCCGCGGTGTCTCGCTGAACCCGCCGCAACACCCGAATCGAGTAGCGCGGCGGGGCGCGCGGGCAGCGTCCTCGACGGCGGTCAACCGCCCTCGCCCTGCGTGCATGCGTTGCGCCAATCTCCGGCGCAATCAGTCGCTCACACCCACAACGGCGCGCAGGATCACCGGCTGCCCGCCGCGCAACGACACGGCGCCGAACACCGAGCGCGCGTGCACGCCGGCATCGCCGAGAACCTCGACGAGCAAGTCCGATGCGCCGTCGAGCACCTTCGCGTGGTCTTCGAAAGCGGCGTCGGCGTTCACGAACCCCTGCACGTCGAGCACCTGCTTCACGCGTTCGAGCGAGCCGAGTTCGTCGCGCAGCACCAGCAGCAGTTCCAACGCCGCCTCACGCGCGAACGAAACGCCGTCTTCGAGCGTGAGCGTGTCACCCAGCCTGCCTCTGGACGGCTTACCGTCGATGGCGGCGCCCGCTGACTTGCCCGACACGAAAACGAGGTCGCCCCAGCGCGTGGCATTGCGATAGTTCGCCTTCGGGTTGCTCGAAGTGCGGTTGGGGTCGATCAGACGTTTGAGTCTTTCGTCGGCGCTCATGGTACTCCTGTCGGTGTGAATGCGTGGTATCACGCGGAGCCGCTCATGTTATGTAGCGCCGGCCAGTGCGCTAACCAACGAAGCCTCATATCGATATGACCCGCGCTCCCGCGGCGCGGCGCGTTCGTTACGCGTCTTCCGCTTACCCTTCTTACGCTAGCGTGCGAATGCCTCCCGCTATGCGCGACATGCGCAACCTCTTGCGATGGCCTATTTCCTGAACCGAAAAGTAAATTAGGCATTCTGACCATTACAAACGAGAAATCCTTCGTTGGACTTCGGTAAGCACGACCGTAATATCCGGCTTCCTCGAACTCATGGTTAATACCTAAGGAAGCGAATGAAACGAGTCGCACTCGCCGGCGCCGCTGGCTTACTGGTCGCCCTTCCCGGCGTCGTTCAGGCACAGAGTTCCGTCACCTTGTACGGGCTCGTCGACGCCGGCTTCGCCTATACGAACAACCAGCGCGGCGCGTCCAACGTGCAGGCGACGAGCGGCAAGCTCAACGGCAGCCGCTGGGGGATCAAAGGCGTCGAAGATCTAGGCGGCGGCTACAAGGCGCTGTTCACGCTCGAAGGCGGCTATCGCGTCAACGACGGAACGCTCGCTCAGGGTGGCCGCGAATTCGGACGGCAAGCCTATGTGGGCGTGGCGAAGACGGGCATCGGCACCCTGACGCTCGGTCGTCAGTACGATCCGAATACCGACCTCGTCGCGCTCTTCGCGGGGCCGGGCTTCTGGTCGCCCGCCACGCACGTCGGCGATAACGACAATCTGAACCAGACCTTTCGCATCAACAATGCCGTGAAGTTCAGGAGCGATACGTTCGCAGGCGTGACGGTCGATGCGCTCTACGGTTTCAGCAATCAGGCCAGCAACGGCGCGGGCGCGGGCTTCGGCAACAACCGCGCGTGGGGCGCATCGGCGAGCTATGTCGCCGGGCCGCTGCAAGTGGGCGCGGGCTATCTGCTGCTCGATCATCCGAATGTCGCGTCGAACACGAGCGGCGCGATCGGCGGTGCATCGACCACGTCCGGCGACGACTACAGCGGCGCATTCTTCTATGGCTTGAACGGCGGCGTCGCGCGGCAGCAAGTGGCGGTGGCCGGCGGAAACTACGCGTTCGGATCGGTCGTGACGGTCGGCTTCGCATGGAGCCACACGCAACTCGACTACAACGACGGCTCTTCGCGCAAGTTCAACAATTACGATTTGAACGGCCGCTACAACATCACGCCGGCGACGACGCTGATCGGCGTGTACAGCTTCACCGATGGCCGCGCCAACAGCCTGCCCGGCACCGGCGGCGCGACACTCAAGCCACGCTGGCATCAGTTCACGCTCGGCGTCGATTATGTATTGTCGAAGCGCACCGATCTCTATCTCTCGGGCGTCTACCAGCTCGCGGCGGGCGATGCCTCGACGCGCGTCGGCAACGGCTATCAGAAGATCGCCGCAATCGCGGACGCGGGCACACCGTCGTCGACGAACCGGCAAGTGGCGGCGTTCGGCGGCGTGCGCGTGCGCTTCTGACATGCGGGGTTCGCGGCGCAGGACGACGATCATGAGCTCATCACGATCGGATGATCCATTCGTTTGCATGCCGAACTGGCGGACGTCTTGTTTGCCAGTGCCGCCGAGCCGGATACGGCGGCGTTCGCGGAACCGACGGAAACGGAGCATAGCCGCGTTCCAGACAGGATCGATGTGCGAGGCCTGCTCGGTCCTTCGCTCTCTGCATGACCTCGTAGTCGATCTTCCGATGTTCGCGCAGCGACGGCCATCGCACAGCCCGACCAGCGAAACCAATCGTGGAAGCAGCCTCGCTACAGCGGGCACTGATCGCCTGAGCGATTGCCCGATTGCGCGGACAGCGGTGGATGGCCGCGTGGCGGTACCATGTCCGTTTCGCTGCACGGCTGTCACATGGAACTCAAGCAGATCCAGTATTTCATCGCGCTGTTCGAGGAAGGCACGGTCACGCGGGCGGCCAGGCGGCTCCACATCGCGCAGCCCGCTCTCAGCATGCAGATTGCGAAGCTCGAGACCGAACTGCGGCAGACGCTCTTCCAGCGCGGGCCGCACGGCATGGCGCCGACCGAAGCCGCGCGCCTCATGTACCGGCTATATACGCCGATCATGCGCGATATCGACCATGCGCGCGAAAACCTGCGCCGGCGCGATGTCATCGTGACGGGCCGCGTGTCGCTGGGCATGGTGTCGTCAGAAGCGCAAAGCGTGCTCCCCGAATCGCTCGCGCGGTTCGACACGCTCTTTCCGCAAGTCGAAGTGTCGGTGGCAGACGGTTTCAGCGCGCAACTCATCGACGCCGTCGAGTCCGGCAGGCTCGATGCGGCGATCATCAACAAGCCACGCGGGCGGCTTTCGCTCGACGTCGAGCCGTTGCTCGTGGAAGAAATGGTGCTCGTAACGAGCGCGGCGCACGGGCCGGAACTGCCCGATAGCATCGATCTCGTCACGCAATCCGATATCGAACTGGTGCTGCCCACGCGGCGAAACGGGCTGCGCGGCGCGCTCGACGCCGCGCTGATGGCGGCCGATGTCGTCGTCAAGCCGAAGTTCGAGATCGACCTGCTGAGCACGATCGTGCAATTCGTCGAGCAAAGCCATGTTGCGACGATCCTGCCGCGCGTCGTCGTGCAGGCAAAGGTGGACGAAGGGCTGCTGCGCGCGCGCACGATCGGCTCGCCGCCAATCGTGCGTCACATCATCCAGGTCACGCATCCGAAGCGGCCCATTGGACCGGCGGCACAGGCGTTGATCGCCATCATCACCGAGGAAATCCGGCGCGTAGCGCCGGGCGCACCAGCGCCCACGCCATGACGATGCGTGCGCGGATCAGCCGCGTCGCGCGGTCGTCCGCTCGCGCGAGGCGCGCGGCGCATCGCTGCGTGTGCCGAAAAGCGTATCGCAGATCGGTAACGTGAGATTGAAGTTCTGAGTCGCCATCTGCTCGGGATCATGATGCGTCACGTGCAGGCGACGCACGGTGTTGACGAACGGCACACGGTCGAGCAACGGACTGTCCGTGACATGCGAAAGCGTGTGCAGCCCTTCGTACATCAGATAGTAAGCGGCCATGGTCAGCAACGCGATATAGCCCCGCATTGCGTGAGAACACGAAGCCGATCAGCAAGGCGAGCGGCGTTGCGGCAAGCACGAAAGCGACCGGCGCAAACGGCGGAAACAGCAGCGCGCGCCAATGCTTGTGTCCCTTGTACTCGAGCGTCACATGCGTGAAGAAGCGATGATGCACGGCGCAGTGACGCTTGTAGATCATGCTGAAGTACCGGGTTGGCCGATGCAGCACGTACCGGTGCGCGGCCCATTCCGCCCAGTTGCCGAACAAAAAGAGCGGCACGACCGCGAGCCATTCCGCGAACGTCGGTGCGTGAAGCTGCGCGGCGCAATACAGAATCACCGCCGCCGTGAACACGAGCGTGAAGCCCAGATGCATCTCTCCGCGATACCACCACGGTGTCGCCTCGACATATTCGTCGCGGAACTTGTGGGACCGCGTGCGAATGTCCTCGTCATATTTCATGATGAGCGTCTCCTGTTTTCTCTGTCGAAAGATACGGGCGCGTTTCTCGCGCGCCCGATGGGTGACCGCGCTTCAGGACGGGTTGCGCGCCGCGCTGTTCTCCAGCTTGCCGAGCGTCTCGGGCACGACGAACGCGCCGACGAGGAAGATCACGCTGATCGCGCCGACGAAGATGGCGAGCGTCGACGGCAACTGGCTCGAGTCCTTGGCGACCAGCGAAACGAAGGTCGGCATCATCCCGCCGATGGCAAAGCCGATATTCCACGAAAGGCCGGTGCCGGTCGCGCGGATCGCAGTCGGGAATCGCTCGTTCAGGAAGATCAGGATCGGCGCGTAACCGGCGCTGCCGAGCGCGGACAGCAGGACCGCATAGACGCCGATCATCGTGATGCTCTGCGCGGTAGGCAGCAGCAGGAACAGGCCCGGCAGCGCGATGAGCCGGATCAGGCCGATCCACACGAACGCGCTCTTGCGCCCGATGAACGTGCTCAGATGCCCGGCCGCGACCGATGCAACGACCACCGCCACGCTGCAGATCATCAGGATCGCGGCGGCCGCGCCGTTCGGCGCATGGCTCACGACCTTGAGGAATGTCGGGAGATAGCCCGACGTGAGGTAGTAGCCGCTGCCGCCGCCGATGGTGAGCAGCAGGTTCACGAACAGCACGCCGCGATAGTCGCGTGAAAAAAGCGTGCGAATGGGCGAGCGCACCACTTCGCGCGGCGCGGTGTCGAGCTGCGCGGCGGCCTTGGCGGCCTTCTCCGCGGCGAGCTTCTTCCAGAGCGGCGATTCTTCCAGGCTGTTGAACACGAACAGACCGAGCACGGAACTCACGATGCCGGTGAAGAACATGCAGCGCCAGCCCCATACATCGAAGAGATCGCCGGGAAAGAGCGACGACATGGCGAGGTACGTGAGCGACGCGAGCAACGCGCCAATACCCGCGCCGCCGCCGCCGATGAGCCCCGAGACCGCTCCACGATACTTCGGCGCGACGGATTCGGTGCCGATCGTATGCGTCGACGCGACCACGCCGCCGACGAACACGCCCTGCACGAGACGCAGCAGCAGGAAGAGGATCGGCGCGACGAGGCCAGCCTGCGCGACCGTCGGCAGCAGGCCGAACGCCGCCGTCGAAATACCGACGCCGACCACCGCGAAGATCATCGCGCCCTTGCGGCCGTGGCGGTCCGCGTAGGAGCCGAAGAGCGCCGAGCCGAGCGGACGCATCAGCAGCGTCACGGCGAACGACGCGTACACCGCCGCCAGCGACAGCATCGCGTGCTCGGACGGAAAGAACAGACGCCCGACTACCGGCGCTACATACAACAACACGAACAGGTCGAACAGGTCGAGCGCCCAGCCCATGCAAGAGGCGAGCACTGCGCCCATGATCTGCCGCTGATTCACCGGAAGCGCGGCGGCTCCTTCTTGTGCAGCTACGGACATTTGCATCTCCTTGATTGTGACCGGGCGGTCTTCCGATCGCCCGTGTCGAAGGCACGTTGTTTTTGCGTGCTCTTGTCGAGGTTTAAGAAATCGTCAGTGGGCGGCAGCGAGCGGCGGCAGGTCCGACGCCTTCGAATCGACGCCTGCGCGCCGCGCCGCGATCATCGCGTCGGCGATCTTCTCGGCGATCATGATGGTCGGTATGTTCGTATTGGCCGATGGCAGCCTCGGCATCAGCGAGGCGTCGACCACGCGCAGCCCTCGTGTGCCATGCACGCGCCCTTCGGTGTCGGTAACGGCATCGCGGTCGTGCGCGCCGCCCATGCGGCACGTCCCGCTCGCGTGCCACACGCCGAACACGTTCGCCCGGATGAAGTCCGCGAGCGCACGGTCGTCGGCGAGCAGCGCGTCCATCTTCAGACCGCGCGTGAAAAAGCGTTCAATCAGGAAGCGGCGCGCGGGCGCGGGTATATCGAGCAGCATGCCGAGTGCGGACGTCAGGAGCGCGTTGCCCTCGCCCACCCGGCTCAATGCCTTGACGCGCGGCGAAAACGCCGCCGGAAAGAAGTCGCGGCCATCTCGGCTCAAGCCCGACGCTTCGACGACACGCGCCAGCATTCGCACGCCCGCTGCGAGCCGCTCAAGGTCGCGCGCGTCGTCGAGCAGATTGAGATCGACGCGCGGCGCGGCGGCGGCATCGGCGGAAACGAGCTGCACGCGGCCCCGCGAATAGGGCCGGTTGCACCACAGAAAAAACAGCCCGAGCCGGTTGCCGAGTGCATGCCATGCGGCGCGCGTTGCGCTCGACAGATACAGGTCCGACTCGTCGCAGCCCGCGACCCCTGAACTCAGGCGCGCGGCCATCATGCTCGCGCGGCGGCGCGTGAGCGGCATGCGAAAGCGCGGCTCGAGAAAATGACAAAACGTGAGCGACGGATGATCCTGCAGATTGCGTCCGACGCCCGGCAGATCGACCGCGCACGCGATGCCGAGCGCCCCAAGTTCGCGCGCATCGCCGATACCGGCGCGCATCAGAAGCGCGGGCGACTGCAGCGCGCCTGCGCTCATGACGACCTCGCCCGCATCGAAACGCACGCGCTCGCCGTTTTCGGCCACCGCGATCACGCCGCGCGCCGCGGCGCCGTCCATCACAATCCGCTCGACCCGCAGCCGGGAATAGATAGTGAGATTGGGACGCTTGCGCGCGGCCTCATCCAGATAGGCGATGGCCGTGGACACGCGCTTGTCGTCCTCGTTCGAGAACGCGCCGGGAAAGAAACCGTCACCGAACTCGCCGTTCTGATCCTCGAGTTCCGCGACGCCCTGCGCGCGCAACCCCTTCGCGAACGCATGGCAGAACGCCGGCCAGTCCTCGGGCATGATGCGGCGGATCGGCACCGGGCCATCGCCGCCGTGCAGTTCGCCGCCGGGAAAGTCGAGGTCGCGCTCGAGCTTGCGAAAGTACGGCAGCACATCGCGCCAGGCCCAGCCGCGGGCGCCCGACGCGGCCCATTCGTCGTAGTCGCGCGGCAATCCGCGATTGGCCGACTGCACGTTGACGCTCGACCCGCCGCCCATCACGCGGCCCTGCTCGTACACGCGCGGCGCGGCGTCCCGCGTGGCCCTCGCTTTCAGCTCCGGCCAGATATAAGTGTCGCCGCAGAACACCGGCATGGGGTAGCTGTCGAGGATGGCCTCGGGCACCGCGCCCGGCGGCGTGTCCGCGCCCGCCTCGATCAGCGCGACGCGCAGCGACGGCAGCGCCGACAGCCGGTGCGCCAGCACGCACCCCGCCGAACCGCCGCCCACGATCACGTAATCGAAGCGTTCCATGTCGTCTTCCCTTGCGTGGTCAGAAGCCGCGGAACACGGGCTTGCGCTTGCCGTGGAACGCTTCGACGCCCTCACGGAAATCGTCCGACGAGCGCAGGCGGCTGTAGCAATGCCCTTCCAGCTCGATCGCGATGGAAAGCGGCGTGTCCTCCGTGTCGTTCAGGAGCTTCTTCGCGGTGCGCTGGGCGAGCGGCGAGAACGCACGCAGCTCGTTGACGAGCGCGTCCGTGGCCGCTTCAAGTTCGGCGTCAGCCACGCAGTCCACCGCAATGCCCCACTCATACGCCTGCTTGCCGGGAATGCGGCGCGAGCGCATCACGATGTCCTTGGTCCTGCCGATGCCGACCATCGCCTGCAGACGCGCCGAGCCGCCCGATCCGGGAATCTGGCCGAGCTTCTGTTCGGGCAGCGCGTAGAACGTCGTGTCGGTGACGATGCGGAAATCGCACGCCAGCGACAACTCGAAGCCCACGCCGAAACAAAAGCCGCGATTGGCCGCGATCACCGGCTTCGAGCAGCGCGCGGGCGCCGCGATGTTCCATGCGAGCTTCGACACGTGTTCCGGCGATGCTTCCAGAAAGCCCTTGATGTCGCCGCCGCTCGAAAAGTGCTCGCCGTTCGCACGCACGACGATCACGCGCACGCGCGCGTCGTCGTCGAGTGCTTCGAAGACGGCGCGCAACTGGTCGCGGGCGTGCATCGAAATGACGTTGAATGGCGGCCGGTGCAGGACGATGTCGGCGCGCTCGCGTTCGGCGTCGATCGCGACCGAAAAGCCGTCGAGGTCTTGCAGCAACGTTTGGCCGCGGTGGTTAAGCTCGGTCATGGCGAATTACTCCTTCGTGGGTTCTGTAGGTTGCGCGGCCGCTGTCCGGCTGTCGGGCGCATATTCGCCCGCCGAGAGCTTGCGGCGCAGGATTTTGCCGACCGGCGACTTCGGAATGTCATCGACGAACACGTAGTCGCGCGGGCGCTTGAAGTTGACGAGGTCGGACTGGCGGCACCAGGCGTCGAGGCCCTCCCCGTCGATGTATTCGCGCCGCTTGATGAACGCGACGACGCGCTGGCCCCAACGCTCGTCCTTCACGCCGGCGACCGCGACTTCATCGACGGCCGGATGCAGGGAAAGCACCGACTCGATGTCCACCGGCGAAATGTTCTCGCCGCCGCTGATGATCATGTCGTCCACGCGGCCGGTCACGTAGAGATCGCCGTCGCGGTCGAAGTAGCCGGTGTCGCCGGTGAAGTACCAGCCGTCGCGCAGAGACTTCGCGTTCGCGTCCGGGCGGTTCCAGTAGCCTTCGAATGCTTCGTCGCCGAGCAGGTCCGCGATGATCTGGCCTTCCTCGCCGGCGGCGGCGGTTTCGTCGGGCGAGACGGCAGCGAGCCTGACCACGCGCAGCCGCGTGTTGATGCCCGCGCGCCCCGCGCTGCCCGGCTTCTTCGTCGCGTCCTGGTCGATGCTGAACGTGTAGACCTCGGACGAGCCGTAGTGATTGACGAACAGCTCCGGCTCGAAGGCGGCCGAAAGTCGCTTGAGCAGGCCGTCGTTCATCGGCGCGCCCGCGAAGCCGAGCTTTCTGACCGACGACGTATCCGTGCTCGCAAAGGCGCTGTCCGCGAGCAGATCGTGATAGAGCGTCGGCACCAGATACAGGCAAGTGAGCCCATGTTTCGCGATGGATTCGAGCGCGAGCTTCGCATTCCAGCGGCGCACGCACACGAAGACACCATCGACGAGCGCCATGGAAAGCAGCGAGCGCACGCCCATCGTGTGATAGAGCGGCATCACGCCGAGCGTGCGTTCGCCGCGCCGGTACAGGTTCTGCGCAACGTGCGCAAGGGCGCCCGCGCGTTCGTGCCGGTGACGGCGCGGCACGCCCTTCGCCTTGCCGGTGGTGCCGGAGGTGTAGAGGATGAGCGAGATGTCGTCGGCGGTGGCGTGCGGCGCCGGTTCGGCGTCCCTTCCTTCGACGATGAGCCCATCGAAGCGCATCGTGCCGCCGGGCGCGTCGTCGAGTGCGATGCGCGGAATGTCTTGCGCGGCCGGGCTCTGCACGACCGCATCGGCGCAAACGGGCTCGTAGACGATGGCCTTCGCGCCCGCGTCGGTCACGCAGTATTCGACTTCCTCCGGCTTCGCGCGCCAGTTGAGCGGCACGACCACGATGCCCGCGAACTGCGCGGCCCAGTGCAGCGTCGCCATTTCCCAGCGGTTCTGCAGGACGACGAGCAGCCGGTCGCCGCGCTGCAGGCCGAGCGCGCGCAGGCCATCGGCGACATTCAGGATGAGGCGATGCCACGCCGAGTACGTCAGTTGCAGGTCGCCGTCGACGAGCGCGAGTGCGTTCGGACTGCGCTCGACGCTTTGCAGGAATGTACGGCCAAGATCAAGCATGTTCGGCCTCCTTCGCGCCTGCCTCGGCCTGACGGCGCGCGGCTACGTCGAGCACGGCCGCAACGATCGGCGTATAGCCCGTACAGCGGCATATATGACCCGAGAGCATTTCGCGCACCTGTTCCTCGCTCGGGTCCGGCACGCGTTGAAGATAGTCCGCGCACGACATCAGAATGCCCGCCGTGCAGAAGCCGCACTGCAAGGCGTGATGACGGGCAAACGCTTGCTGCAGGTCGCCGAGCGTCTGCTCTGGCGCGAGACCTTCGACGGTATCGATGCGCCGTCCGTCCGCCTGCACCGCGAGCATCAGACACGAGCGCGCCGCGACGCCATCCACGTGCACCGTGCAGGCGCCGCAGACGCCGTGCTCGCAGCCGACGTGCGTGCCGGTCGCGCCGAGCCCGTGCCGGATGAAATCCGAAAGCAATTCGCGCGGCTCGCAATGGCCGCTGCGTTCGCGGCCGTTGAGCGTCAGCGTGATGCGCTGCTGTTCGCCGTGCCGCATGATGTTGTTCGTCGTGTTGCTCACTTCGCCTCCTCGATCACGCGCCATCCCAATTGCCGGACCAGATTCCGGCGATACTTCGCGCTGATGTGCGCGTCGTCCTGCGCGTTCAGTTTCCAGCTCAGGTCGTTCAATGCGCCGCGCAGGTCGTCGCCCGCGAGACGCGGCCAGATCTCCGTAACCGGCCGGTCCGCCACACCGCCCACCGCGATGCGGATTGCGTCGTCGGTCACGACCGCCGCGCACGCGACCAGCGCGAAATCGCCGTGCCGCGCCGAGAACTCGGCGAACGCGTGCCGCTCGCCGGGCTTTTTCAGCGGAAAGCGCACGGCTTCCACCAGTTCGTCCGGCTCACGCGCCGTCATCAGCATTCCCTGAAAGAAGTCCTGCGCGGCGAGCGTGCGCCGCTTCTTCTTTGAGCGCAGCATGATGTCGCCGCCGAGCGCGCTGAGCACGAGCGGCAGTTCCGCGCTCGGATCGGCATGCGCGATGGAACCGCACACCGTCCCGCGATTGCGAATCTGGAAATGCGAGATATGCGGGAAGGCCATCGCGAGCAAGGGCACTTCGTCGCGTAACGAGCGGCGCCATTCCACGCTGCCTTGCGTCGCCGCCGCGCTCACGACGAGATGTCCCGCACGGTCGTCGACGCGCACGGCGTCCAGTTCGGCGGTGCGCGAGATATCGACCAGCATGCGCGGCTGTGCGAGCCGCATGTTGAGCACCGCCATCAGCGACTGGCCACCCGCAAGCACGCGGGCGTCTTCGCCGTGTTGCGCGAGCGCGTCGAGCGCGTCCTGCGTCGTCATCGCGCGCAGATAATCGAACGGTGCGGGCTTCATGCGTGCCTCCGGAAGCGGCCGAGGAGCCGCGCAAGCCACGACCTGCGCTGCACGACCGGCTTGCCCGCCGCCTGGCGGCCGAGCGATTCGAACAATTGCCTGAGCACCACCTTCGCCGCGCCTTCGAGCATGCGTCCGCCGACCGCCGCGACCTTGCCCGAGACCTGCGCTTCGTAGTCGTATGTGAGGCGCGTGCCGCTGCCTTGCGGCGTCAGTTCGACAAGACCGTTGCCGCGTGCGCTGCCGAGCGGCGAGATGCCGGCGCCCGCGAGACGCAGCCGTCGCGGCGCGTCGATCTCGGACAAGCCGATGCGCGCCTCGAAGCGAGCCTTGATCATGCCGACGCCCACCGTCACGTCCGCGCGATACTGATTCGGCGCGGTCTCCTCCAGCGCATGACAGCCGGGAATGACGTTGGCGAGCGCCTTCGGGTCGAGCAGCACGGCGAATACGGCCTCAGGCGTCGCGGGCAGGTCGACCGCGCCTTGCGCCGTCAGCGCCTTGCCGCCGCCCGGCGCCGGGGGCTTCGTCGCGGCTGCTTCGCGATATTCGGGACGCGAGGGTTCCGGATCGTCGATGCCGATCAGCGCCATGACTTTCTGCGGCGTCAGCGGCAAACGAATGTCCTCGACGCCGAGCGCGTCCGCCACTGCATTTGCAATGCACGGCGGCGTGCTCATGTTGTTGCCTTCCCCGAGCCCTTTCGCGCCGAGCGGAGTAAACGGCGATGGCGTCTCCAGATGCACGATCAGCGGATCGGGCACTTCGCAGGTCGTCGGCATCAGATAGTCGGCGAGCGTGCCCGACTGGAAGCTGCCGTCCGCGCCGTAGCGGAACTCTTCCATCAGCGCCGCGCCCAGCCCTTGAGCGAAGGCGCCGCGGATCTGGCCGTCCGCGAGCGCGGGATTCAGAATCGTGCCGGCGTCGTGCGCGGTCACGTAGCGGTCGATGCGCACGCGCCCGGTCGCGCGGTCCACTTCGACGGCACACATGTCGAACGCAAAGCCATACGCCGCAGATGTATTGATGCGGTCCTCTTCGTCCGGCGCGTCCATGTGCGCCGGCGACCAGAATACGGTCTCGCGCAAGCCCGGCTCTTCCCCATCGGGCAGAAGCGCGGGCGCCCAGTGCGGCGCGTTGCTTGCCGCGCGCGCGAACGGCAGCGCGCGGTCTTCGGCGTCTTTCGGGAAGATGCGCGCACGCTCGAAGCGCACGTCGTCCGCTCTGCAGCCGAACTGCTTCGCGAGAATGCGCGAGAGCTTTTCGCGCACGCGCATCGCGGCCAGATGCACCGTGCCCGCCACCGCGCCCGCGAAGCGGCTCGAATAGTTGCCCGCCGCGACCGACCACGCGTCCTTGTGCGTGTCGAATTCCACGTTCACGACGATGTCCTTCGGGTCCAGCCCGAGCACATCCGCGACGACCTGCGCGCACACCGTCATGTGGCCCTGGCCCGCAGGCGTCGAGGCAATCGTGACGACCACGCCGCCGAGCAGATCCACGCTCACGGTCGCGCTCGCGATCGCGCCGTTCTTCGGACCGGCCTTTTTGCGCGCGTCGGCCGGCATCACGGTCGTGATATAGCCCATGTTCGATACGGACGGCTCGACGATCGCCGCAAAGCCGATGCCATAGAGGCGCCCTTCCTTGCGTGCCGCGTCGCGCCGGGCAACGAGTTCCTCGTAGCCGCCCTGCGCGTTCGAAAGACGCAGCGCCTCGTGATAGTTGCCCGAATCGAGCAGCGCGCCGGCCGCCGCACGATACGGAAAGGCATCGGCGGGAACGAAGTTGCGGTGGTACACGTCGAGCACATCGAGCTTGAGTTCGATGGCGATGCGCTGAATCAGCCGCTCCAGCGCGAAATACACCTGCGGTCCGCCGAAGCCGCGCACGAGGCCGGTCGGCGTCTTGCTGGTGAGCACCACGCGGTTGCGCACGGCGAGATTCGGGATCGCGTACGCGCCTGTCAGGCAGCCGTGCATCCGGTAGAAGGTCGCGGGTTCGGGCGCGCGCACGTAGCCGCCGACATCTTCGAGTTGGTCGTATGAAAGCGCGACGATGCGGCCATCGCTTTCTACCGCGGCTTCGACGGTGGAAAGGCGCGCGGTCGCGGAGGTCGCCGCGCTCAGGTGTTCGAGTCGGTCCTCGACCCATTTCACCGGCGCGCCGGCCTTGCGCGATGCAAGGCACATCAGCACGACATACGGAAACACCGCCTGCTTGACGCCGAAACTGCCGCCCGAATCGCGTGGCGCCTTGTGGCGCAGACGGTTCGCTGGCACGTTGAGCGCCATCGCCATGACGGCGTGCAGCGAGAACGGACCCATGAAGTTCGAGGTCACGTCGTAGCCTTCGTCGCCGGACAGATACTCGGCGATCACCACGCCGCATTCGATCGGCGCGCACGTATTGCGCGGATAATGCGCGACGACTTTCACGCGATGCGGCGCGCGCTCGAACGCCGCTTGCGGATCGCCATAGCTGAAGTGCCGGTCGCTGATGACGTTCGTGCCGACGCGCTCGTGCAGCACCGGCGCGTCGTCTTTCACCGCCTGCTCGATGGACGTAACCGGATCGCGCAGCGCGTATTCGACCCTGATGAGATCGAGCGCGTCCTCGGCGAGCGCGCGGGACTCGGCCATCACGACCGCCACCGGTTCGCCGACATAGCGCACGCGGTCCATCGCAAGCGCCCACTGCTCCATCGGCGATTTCACGCCGACGACGAATGGCCGCGACCACGGGCGCAAATCGTCGCGCGTGAGAATCGCGCGCACGCCATGCAGCTTCGACGCGGCTTCGATGTCGATCGAAACGATATCCGCGTGCGCATGCGGCGAGCGCAGGATCGCGGCCTGCAGCGTGCCGGGCTTCACGGCGAGGTCGTCGCCGTAACGGCCGCGGCCCGTCAGAATCGCGGGATCCTCGACGCGCAGCATCGGACGTCCGACGTGGCGCTCCGGCGCGGCGGCGGCCCCGTCGAGGCGGTTCCCGGCCACGCGCGCGTTGATATCGGCGAATCCTGTATCGCGCTGGTTCATGGCGTCACTCCCTGCTCGCGCCGGCCGCCGAATTCATCGGCGAGACCGCTCCAGCGGCGCGCGATTTCATCATGCTCGATGCCGAACAGATCCAGGATGCGTCCGACCGTGTGGTCGACGACATCCTCGATGGTTTCTGGATGCGCGTAGAACGCGGGGACTGGCGGCATCACGATGGCGCCCATCTCGGTGGCGAGCGTCATGTTGCGCAGATGCGCGAGGTTGAGCGGCGTCTCGCGCGCGACCAGCACGAGGCGGCGGCGCTCCTTGAGCATGACGTCGGCGGCGCGCGTCAGCAGGTTGTCCGCGAAGCCGTTCGCGACACCTGCGAGCGTCTTCATCGAACACGGCGCGATCACCATGCCGTCGCTCAGGAACGATCCGCTCGCCACCGCCGCGCCGATGTCGCGCACGTTGTGAACGATATCGGCGAGCGTGTCGAGGTCGCCGCGCGCGAGGCCGAGTTCCTGCGCCGCCGTGACCGCCCCCGACGCCGACACGATCAGATGCGTCTCGTGCGTGCCGAGCCGGCGCAGCGCGGCGAGCAGCCGCACGCCGATCACCGCGCCGCTCGCGCCCGAGATGCCTACGACGATGCGCCTCTTGCGTTCAGCCATGATTGCACGCGAGGTAGGCGTCCAATGCGCCGTTGTCGCTCGCGATGAGCGCATCGAGATCGACCGTGTCCTGCCCCGGAATCCGCACGCGCGTGAAGACGTGCGCCGGATAGGCGACCGGTCGCGTGGCGTCGAGGCCCATCTTCGCGCTCACGCCTTGCAGATGCGCGGGCGCGTCCTCCGGCAGGCCGACGGTCGTCGACGGATCGAGCGGCGAGCCCTGCGCCCCGGCCACGACCACGAGGTCGCGATCGGCCTGAAAGCGCGTGGCGATTGCCCATTCGATTTCGGCGGGATCGTGCACGTCCACGTCGGTATCGACCACGACGACCTGTTTGATGTCGTAGTGCGCGCCGAACGCGCAGAGAATCACGTTCTTCGCTTCGCCTTCGCGCTTCTTGTCGAATTGGACCCAAAGGTGATAGCGGCACACGCCGCCCACCGAAAGATGCACGTCCTTCACCGACGGATGACTGCGCTGAAGGTGCGCGAGCAGCGTGGCTTCGCGCGGAATCGCGCCGAGCAGCAGGTGCTCCATCTCGGCCGGCACGATGGTATGGAAGATCGGGTCGCGCCGATGCGTGACCGCAGTGACTTCGATGACTTCGCGTGCTTCCTTCGCGCTGTAGTACTTCGGGAACTCGCCAAACGGGCCTTCCGGCTCTCGCACGTTCGGCAGAATGCGGCCTTCGATGACGATCTCCGCGGACGCCGGCACATGCACACCGTTCGTCATGCATCGGACGACCGGAAGCGGCGCGCCGTGCAGCGCGCCCGCGATTTCGAGTTCGTCGCAATCGATCGGCGTGATGGCTTGCGACGCGAGCATCGTCAGCGGATCGACGCCGATTGCGACCGCCACGTCGAGCGCCTCGCCCGCTTCCTCGGCTGCGCGCTGAAACGCGTACAAGTGGCGCGGCAGCAGCAGAATCGCCATGCGGTCGCGGCCATGCACCTGGATGCGGTTGATGGATACGTTCTGCACGCCCGTGCGGGGATTGCGCGCGATCACGAGACCCGCCGTGATGTACGGCCCGTTGTCATGCTCGCTGTGCGTGGGAATGGGCAAGAGCGCGTGCAGGTCGATCCCGCTCATATGGACGACTTGCTGACACGGTGCGTCTTCACGCCCGACGGTCTTCGACGCGAGCGGCGCGGCAACGGCGGCCGAAAAGCGCGCGAGCAGACCGGCTTCCTCGATGCCCAACGCCTCGGCGATCCATGCGCGCTTCGCCATGAAACCGCTCACGACCGGCATCGCATGTTTGCCCGGACGCGTGAAAAAAGCCGCGCGCGATCCGTCGAGCCGCTTCGCGATGGCCGCCAGTTCATGTTCGAGCGCCACGGGCTTGTCGATCGTCGCGACGCGTCCGGTCTTCGCGAGATGCGCGAGCCAGTCGCGCAGTGAGATCGAACCGGCGTCCGCGCCCTCACGGGCCCAATGCAACGTGGATGGGGCGTTCGGTGCAGCATCGCGTGTGTTCATGGGTGTCTCCATCTGTTGCCTGCATGGCGGCTGAAGATGCCGCGGTCAGTGCATGGATGAAGCGTAAACAGATCACCCCATAAGTTCTAATAGCGTTTTCTGATGCGCCGAATCACTGGCTCTTATATCCGTGTTTGCCCCGATGACAGCGTTCTTACAGTTGCGTATCAATAGACCCTCCCCGTACGCCGTGCGGCCGAGGTCACAAGGAGAACCGCGCATCGAGCGCGAACGACACGCAGTGATGGTGCATGCAGAAGGTATTAGCATCGCTGATGCCGAAAGGACGGAATGGACCTCAAGCAAATCCAGTACTTCATCGCGCTCTTCGAAGACGGCTCGGTCACGCGCGCGGCCAAGCGGCTGAATATCGTCCAGCCGGCGTTGAGCATGCAGATCGCCAAGCTGGAAGACGAACTGCATCAACAACTCTTCGAGCGCGGCGCGCACGGCATGGCGCCGACCGCGGCGGGGCGGCTCATGTATCGCCTCTTTTTGCCGATCATGCGGGACCTTGCGCACGCACGCCAGCAGCTCGTGCAGCGTGAAGAGGTCGTGACGGGACATGTGGGCATCGGACTGATCGCGTCGGTGACGGAAAGCGTGCTCGCGGACTCGCTCTCGCGTTTTCATGCGCGCTATCCGGACGTCGAAGTAACCGTCGCCGATGGTTACAGCGCGACGTTCATCGACTGGGTGTCGGGCGGTCAACTGGATGCCGCGATCATCAACAAGCCGCGCGCGCGCCTTTCGCTGGATTCGCGTGCGCTGCTCGACGAGGAAATGGTGCTCGCAACGAGCGCCGCGCACGGCCCGGACTTGCCTCATGCGATCGAACTGGCGCAGCTGCCCGAACTCGAACTCGTGTTGCCGACCAAGCGCCACGGACTACGCGGCGTGCTCGACAACGCCGCGCAGCATGAGGACGTGCTGCTCGCGCCGCGCTTCGAGATCGACGTGCTGTCCACCATCCTCAAGCTCGTCGAGCACACGCGCTTTGCAACGATTCTTCCGCGTATCGTCGTGGAGCGCGCCGCCCGGCATGGAACCTTGCGCACGTGCCCGATTCTCGCGCCGCGCATCGTGCGCCATATCATTTGCGTGAGCCATCCGCGCCGGCCGTTGAGCACGGCAGCGGAGGCGCTTATCACGGTGATCGGCGACGAACTACACCAGGCGTCGAATACTTCGGCGTCCGAACCGCAACCCTGAATGAAGGAACGCTCAGCATGAATGCATTGCACTGGATCGGCGGCGAATGGACCGGCGCGCCGACGCTCGACAGCCTTGATCCCGCGACCGGCGAGACCATCGGCCGGTTCGCCGACGGCGGCGCGCACGAAGCGGACGCCGCCATTGCCGCCGCGCGCCATGTCTTCGACCGCACGACATGGGCGCAGGATGCGCGTCTGCGCCAGGACGTGCTGCTTGCATGGGCGGCAGCCCTCGAACAGCAGCGCGATTCGCTCGCCGCGCTGCTTACGCGCGAGAACGGCAAGGCGATCGCCCAGTCGCGCGGCGAGATCGCGGGCGCCATCTCCGAAGCGCGCTATTACGCGGGGCTCGCGCGGCATATCGCCGGGCATGTGCTCGAACCCGAACCCGGAACCATCTCGACGATGCTGCGCGAGGCCGCAGGCGTGGCCGCGATCATCGTTCCGTGGAACGCGCCGGCCGTGCTGCTCGTGCGCTCGCTTGCGCCTGCGCTCGCGGCGGGCTGCACGGCGATCGTGAAGCCTGCGGCGCAGACGTCGCTCCTCACGGCCGCGATGCTGCGCTGCTTCGAGCAGACCGCGCTGCCGAAAGGCGCGGTGAATCTCGTCAACGAGCAAGGTCACGCTGCCAGTCAGCGATTTGCGGATTCGCACGGCGTGGACGTGGTGAGCTTCACCGGATCGACCGCGACGGGCAAGAAGATCATGGCCGCGGCGGCGGACAGCATGAAGAAGCTGTCGCTGGAACTCGGCGGCAAGTCGTGCTGTCTCGTCTTCGACGACGCCGACATCGCCGCCATCGCGCCGCGCCTGGCGCGCGCCGCGACGATCATCTCCGGCCAGCAATGCACGGCCGCGCGGCGCGTACTGGTGCATGCGTCGCGTGCGCCGGAAATGCGCGAACATCTAGCGGGCGCGCTCGCGGCGCTCAAGGTGGGACCGGGCATCGATCCGGCGACGGATATCGGGGCGCTCATCGATGCCCCGACGCGCGATGCGGTGGACCGCACCATCCAGCGGGCATGCGATGTCGCCGATCACGTTCTGCTGCGCGGAGGCCGCTCGGAATACGCGTTTCTTTCGCCGACGCTCGTCGAGCACAGCGATCCGAAAGCATTTTTTTGTCAAGAAGAAATCTTCGGGCCGTTCGTCACGCTCGAGACCTTCGAGAGCGAACAGGAAGCGCTCGCGAAAGCCAACGACAGCGTCTTCGGTCTGTCAGCCAGCGTCTGGACGCACGACGGTCCGCGCGCCTTTCGCATGGCGCGGGCGCTGCGCAACGGCACTGTCTGGATCAACGACCACAACAAGCTGTTTGCGGAAGCGGAAACCGGCGGTTACCGGCAAAGCGGGCTCGGGCGCCTGCATGGATACGATGCGCTCGCCGACTTCACCGAGATCAAGCACATCTGCATGCCGGCCGGCGTAGCCGAGGGCATCACGCCGCTTCGCTGATTCGTGATCGACCGGCCGCCGGATAACGTAGTCCCAGCCGCCGGTGCCGCGCATGAGGCTTCACACGTTAGGCCGCAGAGCGATTTGAAGGCACGAGACCTGCAGCACATTGACGTTAGGATTCTTAATGGGCCGTACTGGATTCGAACCAGTGACCGACGGATTAAAAGTCCGCTGCTCTACCCGCTGAGCTAACGGCCCAACTTTCCGACGGACGTGCTGCGGCTATCACGATCAGCGCGGTCGTCCTAGCTAATGTCGATCGTGCGGCTCGCGGAGCGCAGCGAATCCGATTTCGGCACGGTCAGTGTAAGTATGCCGCGGTCGAATTTAGCCAAGGCTCGGTCCGGCTCGGCATTTTCCGGCATGGGGATGGTCCGCGTGAAGCGCCCATAGGCCCGCTCCAATCGATAGCAGCCATCTTCTTCGCTGCGGACGTCCTGCTTCTTCTCGCCGCGCAAGACGAGCGCGCCATCCTCGACGCTTACGCTCACGTCCTCGCGTTCCATCCCGGGCAGCTCAGCGGTTACGCGCAGCACCTTCCCTTCGTCGACCACGTCGATACGCGGCTGAAAACGCGATGAACTGAAGTCGCCAAACCATCTTTCCAGCGCCCCCCGTCCTGCGAAGGGATCGTGGAAAAACTCTTCGACGGCACGCCACGGATCGCGCGAGAAGAATCGGGACATGTCAGGCCCCGCCGAGCGCCACTGTTCGCCGCCCGGCGGGCGCTCCGCGTGGTCCGCGTCGGACTTTCGCGTCGACCCGCGGAGAAACTTGAACGGGTTCCATTTCTTCGGATCGGTGTTCATGGTTTGCTCCCGCGAATTACGTCGGCAAATCGACTCGATCAGAGGGTGGCGGCCTCCTGGACCGCCACCTCGAAGTCTCCTGTTGCTTCCCCGCTTGCCTCATCAGCCCGTGCGCACATCGATTCGGCGAGGGCGGGCTTCGTCACGACGCGGGATCGTCAACCGCAGCACGCCGTCCTTCAGATTGGCATCGATCTTCGAGGCATCCAGGTCGGACCCGAGAGAGAACGCTCGCGCGAAGTGGGGCTGGCGGATCTCCGCGTGCTGCAGGCGCAATCCTGCCGGGGTCGGAACCACAGCCTCTGCCTCGATGAACAGATTACCGTCGTGAATTTTCACGTCGAGCCGGTCCTTCGTTACGCCCGGCAGATCCGCCCATAAGATCACGCCTTGGCTATTCTCGAAAATGTCAACCGGCGGCGTCAGGGTCATTCGCCGCTCGGACGCGTCCGCCTCCCTGCCGGCTGCCGCGCTCTCGCCTCTGCTGGCAAGCTCTGTTGTCGCGTTCATGATGTTCCTCCTTCGACTTCCGACATCTCATTGAACCGTAATAGCGCGTGGCTTCGATGCCTCGCGCTTGCCAATGCTCACCGTCAGGCAGCCATTGGTATACCGCGCGGTGACCTTATCGGGGTCCGCATGCTCCGGCAACTCGATGACGCGTCGAAAAGAGCCCACGAAGCGTTCCTGCGCATAGGTGCGCATGTCGTCGCCGGTGCTCTGCGGCTGCGCGGCAACGCGCTCCCCGCTGATGCTCAACAGGCCTTTGTCGATTGAAACGTCGAGGCTCTTCGGATCGACCCCGGGCGCAAACGCAACGATCTCGACCGATTCGTCGGTCGAGCCGATGTTGATTTGCGGGAAAGCGCCGAAGCGCCCGGAACGGATGCTGGAAGGGAACCCGCCGAACATGCTCGCCATCTGCCGTTGCAGACGATCGAACTCGCTGAAAAGGTCGGTCCCCGCATAGAGATCGCTCATGATCATTTCCTCCTGGATACCAGCAGGAAGACGAACCGGCCTACGCGCTCCAGTTCGTCTGCCGTGCTGCGGCAAACAAATCGAAACACGCAGCGCGCCGAACTGCTCGCGCGACTGCCTGAGCGACATTCAAGATAGGATGTCGCGCAAAAAATTCAAGGGGACGTTGCGACTTTTTTGCTCTTGAAATCCGGCGGCCTCGACCTATTTTCTCGACGTTTGCGACGGCCCGTGCGAGGACACAATGGAATTCGAATACGATTGGCTGACTCTCGGCCGGCACCGTATCCGGTTGCGCTCGATGAAAGGATTTCCGGGCGAGACCATGCGTGCGGCGGTACAGGTCATTCGGCTTGCCATAGACAACAACATGAGTGCGCGTGCGCGCATGGTCGAAGTCGTGGCCCGGAAGGAATCCACTTTCGACATCGCGGTTGGCACCACCTTCGCCGACGACCGCTTATGCGCGCCCCAGCTCGAAGCGGCGATCGCGACCGTCCTCGGCTTGCAACCCGCGCAGATCAATATTTTCGTAACGGTAGTGACGCAAGAAGAGGTCGATCTGCATTTCGGCGTCTACGAAAGGATGCTCGCTGAAAAGTTGGGCGTGGTGCCGCCACTTCAGTAGCGCATCGTTTGTACGAGTCAGACTCGCTACTGCTCCGGGCGCGGCAACGCCGTCGATGTCGCCGGACTCACCTCCGTCGCGCGCCGGCTGTCTTCGTCGCGCCGCCGGGGGACGGCCGCCTTGCCCCGCCACGCCCATGGAGTAGCGCCTCGATACGCCGCCGCACCGGCCGGCAGCAAGCAGACCGGCAACACCGCGTCCGGCTGCTGTCAGGACGGCGGAGGTGGAATATGCCATGCCCGGCATGAGCGGAGTGCGAATCATGGTGCGGTTCGACAATGCCTGGCCTGCCGACGCACTGTCTTCATGACCGCTGGTCGAATCGACGTGAGTACGGGCCTGATATCGATATCTCTTTTGCTCGCTTCGAATTCGGACGCGTGCGCGTCATCATGGTTGCTTCGTAAGCAGGCTTCCATAACAGACGTGGGCGCAACCGCGCCCGGCACTCAGCCCAACTATGCACACGCTTTCGTCAGTCTTTCGCGGACTGATCTGCGTCGCCTTGTCCAGCGCATTCATCCAGACGGCGCAGGCGGCGAGCACCACGCCCGCCGTCGATCGCGACACCGTCGTGATCGGCGTCGAGAAGGAGTTTTATAACCTCGACGGTCTCGTCGCCGTAAGCGGCGATTCGCTGCGCTACGGCTGGCAGATCTACGACACGCTCTACGGCTTCGATCTCAAAGGCAATCTCGTGCCGCGCCTTGCGACGAGCGTCACCGTTTCGCCGGACGCGCGGGTCTTCACTTACAGGCTGCGTCCCAACGTCAAGTTCCATAACGGTGCGACGCTGACCTCGCGGGACGTGAAGGCATCGCTCGAACACGTGCTCGATCCGCGCAGCAAGAGCACGCGCCGCCCGTTCTTCGCGCCCGTCGTCGACACGGTGGAGACGCCCGACGACCTCACCGTCGTCTTCAGGCTGAAGCAGCCCGACGGCGCGTTCGCCAACAAGGTCGCGGGCTATCTCTACATCATTCCCGCCGACTATCTCGCGAGCCTGCCGAATCCCGATGCCTTCGCGCAAAAGCCCGTCTCGCTCGGTCCATACAAGTTCAGGTCGCTGGCTCCTGGCGGCAGCGAACTCGTGCTCGAACGCTTCGACGATTACTGGGGCGACAAGCCGCGCGTGAAGACGCTGATCTTCCGCGCGATCACGGAGCCGGCGAGCCGCGTCAACGCCGTGCTGCGCGGCGAAGTCGATCTCTCGGTCGCGCTGCCGTTCTCCGACTACGCGCGGCTCAAAAAGGAAAGCGGGCTCGACGTGATCGAAAGCCGCGTCGCGTCGCCGGTCTACGTGCGCGTCTATACCACCGACAAGAATTCGCCCTTCTCCAACGTCCAGGTGCGCCAGGCGCTCAGCTATGCGATCGACACGAACGCGATCATCAAGAGCGTGCTGTACGGCGTCGGCGAGCCGCTCGGCACGATGATCTCGAACTACTATCCGTACGGCGCGGATCGCTCGATCAAACCCTATCCCTACGATCCCGCGAAGGCGCGCTCCCTGCTCGCGCAGGCGGGCTTTCCGAAGGGCTTCGAGACCACGCTCAACATTCAGGGCGACATGCCGCAAGGCGTCGCCGAAGCGATCGCGGCCTATTGGGGGCAAGTGGGCGTCAAGGTCAAGCTCAACCGCCTGACGTACGCCACGTTCCAGCGCCTGAACAACACGCACACATCCGGGCCGCTCGCGCTGAGCCAGTTCACCAATGCGCTATATGACCCGGTGCATCCGGTCGGCGGCGCGTTCGCATCGGAAGGAAGCTGGTCCGACTATTCGAATCCGAAAGTCGATGCACTGCTCGCCGACGTCTCCCGCGTCAGCGATACGAAACAGCGCGGCGCAGTGTTCCAGAAGATCGGCCGCGAACTCCACGACGACGCCGCCGCGTTCTTCATCTCCGAGTTCACCTACGTCTACGCGAAGAAGAAAACGCTGCAATGGCAACCGCAGCAAGGCGGCGGCTTCCTCAACTTCCGTACGATCCAGTGGGCGCCGCAAGCGGTCGCCGGCAACTGAGCGATGCCCGGCTATCTTCTGCGCCGCCTCGGCTCCGCATTGCTCACCGTGTGGCTGATGTCGCTGCTGATCTTCGTGCTGGTGCGGATGGTCGGCGATCCCGCGTATCTGCTGATGCCGCCCGAAGCGACCGAGGCCGATCGTCAGCTCTTTCGCGCACAACTCGGCCTCGCCGATCCGGTGCCGCTGCAATACGCGCGCTTTCTTGCGGGCATGCTGCGCGGCGACATGGGCAACTCCTTCCACTTCGGCGCGCCCGCGCTCTCGATGGCGCTGAGCCGGCTCGCATCGAGTCTGCTGCTGGTCGGCGTTTCGCTGGCGCTGGCGCTGGCCGTCGGGTTGTCGCTCGGCGTCGCGTCGGCGGTGCGAAGCGGAACGTGGACAGACCGGCTCGCGTCGATTTTTGCTGTGCTCGGACAAGCCGCGCCGCCCTTTTTCGTCGCATTGCTGCTGATCCGCCTCTTCTCCGTGCAATGGGGCTGGCTGCCGACGGGCGGGCACGGTTCCTGGCGTCATCTGATCCTGCCGGTGTGCGCACTCGCGTGGTATTCGGCCGCGGGCATCGCGCGGCTCACGCGCGCCAACATGCTGACCGTGCTCGAAGCCGATTACATCCGCATGGCGCGCATCAAGGGCCTGCCTGCGCACGTCGTGATCGGCACGCACGCGTTGCGCAACGCGGCGCTGCCGATCGTCGCGTTCACGGCGTCGCAGTTCGGCGTGCTGATCGGAGGCGCGGTCGCGATCGAGACCGTATTCTCGTGGCCCGGCTTCGGCAGCCTGATGGTCGAAGCCATCAGCACGCTCGATTTCACCGTGGTCCAGGCCGCCGTGATCGTGTCGGTGCTGCTGTTCGTCTCGATCAACCTCGCCGTCGACGTGCTCTACGCGCTCGTCGATCCGCGCATCCGGTACCGGCAATGAACGCGCGATTCGTGCTGTTCGGCGCTCTGCTCGCCGCGATCGTCGCGACGTCCTTGTTCGCGCCCTGGCTGTCGAATGTCGATCCGAACGCGATCGACCTGTCGGCCACGTTCCAGTCGCCGACGTGGCACCACTGGTTCGGCACTGATCAGATGGGCCGCGACGTTTTCACGCGCACGCTCTACGGCGGCCGCATCTCGCTCGCGATTGCGTTCTGCGCGGTGCTGCTCGCGGGCTGCTTCGGCGCGCTCGCGGGATTGTTGTCGGCTTACATCGGCGGACGTTTCGATGCCGCGCTCATGCGCATCGTCGATGCGCAATACGCGCTGCCGCCCGTCTTTCTCGCGATGCTGATCGTCGGCATATGCGGGCCGAGCATGACGAACATCGTGATCGTCGTGACGCTCGCGAACTGGGGGCGCTTTGCGCGCATCATCCGCGCCGAGGCGCTGAGCCTGCGCGAACGCGACTTCGTCCTGATCGCGAAGCTCGCGGGCGCGACGCCGCTGCATGTCGTGCTGCGCCATCTGCTGCCGAACGTGCGCAATACCTTCGTCGTGCTTCTCACGCTCGACATCGGTCTCGTGATCTTCATGGAAGCGGCGCTGAGCTTCGTCGGACTCGGCGTGCAGCCGCCCAATCCTTCGTGGGGCGGCATGATCGCCGAAGGCCGCAACTATCTCGATACCGCGTGGTGGCTTTCGGCGTTGCCCGGCCTCGTGCTGATCGCGACGGTGCTGTCCAGCAACCGCATCGGCGAATGCCTGCAACGTGGCAACGGAGTGTCCCGATGAGCTTGTTGAGCGTTCACGATCTCGTCGCACAGAGCGGCCCCACGCGTGTCGTCGACGGCGTGAGTTTCGCCGTGCGCGCCGGGCGCTCGCTCGGTCTCGTCGGCGAATCCGGTTCGGGCAAGAGCGTGACGTGCCTGTCCGTACTCGGCCTGCCGCCGCGCGGCGTGCAGGTCTCGGGCGGGCGCGTTCTGTTCGACGGCGAAGATCTGCGCGCGAAGACGCCCGCCGAACTGCACGCGCTGCGCGGACGCGAGATCGGCATGATCCTTCAGGATCCGATGACCTCGCTCAATCCGCTGCTGCCGATCGGCCGGCAGATCACGGAGATGTACCGGTATCGCGAAGGCGTCGCGAACCGCAAGGCACGCGAATCGCGCGCGGTCGAACTGCTGCGCCGCGTGCGCGTTGCCGCGCCGGAGAGCCGCCTGAACAGCTATCCGCATGAGTTCAGCGGCGGGATGCGCCAGCGCGTCGCGATCGCGATGAATCTCGCGTGCAATCCGCGCCTCCTGATCGCCGACGAGCCGACGACCGCGCTCGACATCACCGTGCGCCTCCAGATTCTCGACCTTCTGCGCGAAGTGCAGGCGGAGCGCGGCACCGCGATCATGCTTGTCACGCACGATTTGCCTCTCGTGCGCCGCTATTGCGACGACGTCGCGGTGATGTACGCCGGGCGCATCGTCGAACAGGGACCGGTGGAACAGGTGTTCGCGCGGCCGCGTCATCCGTACACGAAAGGACTGCTCGGCGCCGTTCCGCGACTGCGTGATCTGCAGCATCGGCTCACGGTCATTCCAGGGCAGCCGCCCTCGCCCGGCAGCATCGCGCAGGGATGCCGCTTCGCGCCGCGCTGCCCGCGCGCGCAAGCCGACTGCCTGAGCGCGTATCCGGCGACACGCGCCGTCGACGCGCATCGCAGCGTCGCCTGCTGGCATCCCGAGCCGGACGCGCGGACGCCCGACGCGCTTCTCGCGACGGCCGCATCATGAGCGCGCTCGAAGTGTCCGGCATCGTACGTGCCTTTCCCGTGCGCAGCGGACTGTTCGCCAGGCCGAAACTGCTGCGCGCGGTGGAGAACGCCTCCTTCGTGCTGCCGCGCGGCGGCACGTTCGGGCTGGTGGGCGAATCCGGATCAGGCAAGTCGACGATCGCGAAAATCATCCTCGGCGCGGACGAGCCGACGCGCGGCAGCGTGCGTTTCGGCGAGCGCGTCTTCGGCCGGTCGCCGCGCGACGCCGACCGGCGCTGGCGGCAGCGCGCCGTGCAAGCGGTCTTGCAGGACCCGTTCGGCTCGCTCGATCCGCAGATGAGCATAGGCGACATCGTCCTCGAACCGTTGCGCATCCAGAAGAGCGGCTTCGTGCGCGACGCCTTGCACAGGCGCCTCGACGAATTGCTCGCGCAAGTCGGCCTGCCCGCCGAGTTCAAGCGCCGCCGTCCAGGCGAACTGAGCGGCGGCCAGCGACAGCGCGTGGCGATCGCACGCGCGCTCGTGCTGGAGCCGGAAATTCTCGTCCTCGACGAGCCCGTCTCCGCGCTCGACGTCTCCATTCAGGCGCAAGTGCTCAATCTGCTGAAGGATCTGCAGGACGCACTCGGCCTTTCCTATCTGCTGATTTCGCACGACCTCGCCGTGGTCGCCTTCATGAGCAGCCATATCGGCGTGCTCTATCTCGGGCGATTCATGGAGCAAGGAACGCGCGACGACATCGTGGTGCGCGCGGCGCATCCGTACACGCATGCGCTGATCGCCGCGTCCGAGCCGGAAGCCCACGGCGTGCAGGCGATCGGCGGCGAGATTGCGTCGCCGCTCGCGCCGCCCGCCGGTTGCGTCTTTCACGCGCGCTGCCCTGCCGCGCGCGAACTTTGCCGCAGTGTCGCGCCACCCGAGCAGCATCTTTCGGCGACACATCGCGTGACGTGTCACTTTCCGCTCACATCGAAGGCTTGAGTCATGGCAAAAGAGATTCGCATCAACGCGTTCCTGGCTTTCGCGCCGACGCATCTGTCGCCCGGACTGTGGGCGCATCCGCGCGACCGTGCCCTCGACTACAACTCGCTCGCGCTCTGGACCGATCTCGCGCGCACGGCCGAGCGCGGCGGCTACGACGCGCTCTTTTTCGCCGATGGCATCAGCCAGTACGACGTCTACGGCGGATCGAACGCGGCGGGCGTGCGCTGGGGCCTGCAATTCCCGCGGCTCGATCCGCTGCTGCTCGTCTCCGCGATGGCGCAGGTCACCGAACATCTCGGCTTCGCGGTGACGAGCAGCGTGAGCTACGAAGCGCCGTTCCTCTTCGCGCGGCGCATGTCGACGCTCGATCATCTGACGCGCGGGCGAGTCGGCTGGAACATCGTGACGAGTTTCGGGCAAAGCGGCTCGCGGGCGATCGGCCAGGCGGACGCCCGTCCGCACGACGAGCGCTACGACCTCGCCGACGAGTACATGGAAATCGTCTACCGGCTCTGGGAAGAGAGCTGGGAAGACGGCGCGGCCGTGCGTGACCGCGACGCGCGCGTGTTCGCTGACCCTGCGCGCGTGCATGAAATCCGTCACGAAGGCCGCTTCTTTTCGATGCAGGGCACGCATTACTCGGAGCCCTCGCCGCAGCGCACGCCGCTGCTCTATCAGGCGGGCGCATCGAATCGCGGCAAGGATTTCGCCGCGCGTCATGCCGAATGCGTATTTCTCAGCTCGCCGACCGCGCATCTGATCGCGCGCGATGTGGCCGACGTGCGCGCACGTGCCGCCGCGCTCGGCCGCGATCCGGCATCGGTGCTGTTCTTCTCGCTCGCCACCGTGATCGTCGCGCCGACGTCGGACGAAGCGCAGGCGAAATGGCAGGACATTCAGCGCCACGTGAGCCTCGAAGGCGCGCTCGCGCTGTTCTCCCGCTGGAGCGGCATCGACCTGTCGAAGTACAGCCCCGACGATTCCTTGCAATACGTGAAGAGCGAAGGCATGCAGTCGGCGATCGAAGCCTTCACCGTCGCCGACCCCGGGCGCGTATGGACCATCGGCGAGCTGGCGGTCTTCAACGCGATCGGCGGCAAGGGGCCGGTGTTCATCGGCTCGCCAGCCGAAATCGCCGATGCGCTCGAAAGCTGGAAAGCGCAGACCGGCGTCGATGGCTTCAATCTCAGTCACGCGCTGCTGCCCGGCACGCACGAGGATTTCGTCGATCTCGTGGTGCCCGAGCTGCGGCGTCGCGGCGTCTACAAGAACGCCTATCGCGCGGGCACGCTGCGGGAAAAGCTGTACGGCGAAGGTCACGCGCATCTTGACGCACCGCATCCCGCGGCCACGCATCGCGCAGCATTCATCGAGGAGAACACTCATGCTTGATACCGCGTACGAAACCATCACCGTGCAGCCGCTCACGCGTCATATCGGCGCGCTGATCGGCGGCATCGATCTCACGCGGGCGCTCGCGCCCGAACAAGTCGCCGACGTGCGCCGCGCACTACTCGCGCATCAGGTGATCTTCTTTCGTGACCAGCCGATCAGCCTCGATCAGCATCTCGCGCTCGGCCGTCATTTCGGCACGCTGCACGTTCATCCGAACAGCCCCGGCCCCGACGGCTATCCGGAAATTCTGCCGATTCACAGCGATGCGACGACGAAGCGCATCGCGGGCGACCGCTGGCATTCCGACGTCTCATGCGACGAAGCACCGCCGATGGGCAGCATCCTGCATCTGCATACGCTGCCCTCGCACGGCGGCGACACGCTCTTTTCCAGTTCATACGCGGTGTACGAATCGCTCTCTCCGGGCTTTCGAACCTATCTCGAAGGACTGACCGCGACGCATGACGGCGAGCCGACCTACCGCCAACGCAACCGCCTGCGCGGCATCGACGACACCGGCAAGCAGTTTCCGCGCGCCTCGCACCCGGTCGTGCGCACGCATCCCGAGACAGGCCGCAAGGGCGTCTTCGTGAACCCGAATTTCACCACCCATATCGACGGCGTGCCGGCGGCCGAGAGCGAAGGCATCCTGCGCCTGCTCTACGAACGCTTCGCGTCGCCCGAATTCCAGGTGCGCTTTCGCTGGGAGCCGCATTCGATCGCCTTCTGGGACAACCGCGCCGTGCAGCATCTTGCCGTCTGGGATTACTACCCGGAGGTGCGCTCGGGCTATCGCGTGACGATCAACGGGGACAAGCCTTTCCTATGAGCACGAAGAAGGAGATTCGCGTGAACGCGTTCGCGCTGCATAGTCCGGTGCATCATTCGCCGGGCATGTGGCGCCATCCGCGCGACCGCTCGCTCGAGTACAACACGCTCGACTATTGGGTCGATCTGGCGAAGACGCTCGAGCGCGGGCTGATCGATTCACTCTTCATGGCCGACAGCATCGGCGTGAACGATGTCCATGGCGGCAGCATCGACACCGCATTGCGTCACGGCGCCCAGGTGCCCAAGCAGGACCCGGTCATGGCGCTCTCCGCGATGGCCTACGCCACGCGCCATCTCGGCCTGTGCGTGACGAGCAACGCCAATCACGAGCCGCCCTACGTATTCGCGAGGCGCATGTCGACGCTCGATCATCTGACGCGCGGGCGCATCGGCTGGAACATCGTGACGGGCTTCGCTCAGAGCAGCGTGAAGGTGCTCGGCAAGGACGCCATCGCCTCGCGCGACGAACGCTACGACATCGCCGACGAGTACATGGACGTCGTCTACAAGCTCTGGGAGAGCAGCTGGGAAGACGGCGCGAGCGTGCGCGACACGGCGAGCGGCATCTTCGCCGATCCGTCGAAGGTGCATCGCGTCGACCATCACGGCAAGTACTTCAAGGTGCAGGGCATCCACATGACGGAGCCTTCGCCGCAGCGCACGCCGGTGCTGTTTCAGGCGGGATCGTCGGCGCGCGGGCAGCGTTTCGCGGGGCGTCACGCGGAAGGCATCTATCTCAGCGGGCCAAGCAAGAAAGTGCTCACGCCGGTCGTGGCCGGCACGCGCGCCGAAGCCGTGAAAGCCGGCCGCGACGCGCGCGACATCCAGTTCTTCACGATGGCGACGATCATCACCGGCCGCACGACGAAAGAAGCGCGCGACAAATACGAGGACTATCGCCGCTACGTGACGCCGGAGGCTGCGCTCGCGATGTTCTCCGGCTGGACCGGCATCGACTTCTCGACCTACGATCCGGACGAGCCGATCCGCTACATGCAGCTCGACGCGGGCACGTCGTCCGCGCTGGAAGGCTTCACGAAGCTCGATCCGGAACGCGTGTGGACCGTGCGCGAGCTCGCCTTGCACAACGCGATCGGCGGGCGCGGGCCGGTGTTCATCGGTGCGCCGGATGAAGTGGCCAGCGCGCTCGAAGAATGGGTCGATGAAACCGACATCGACGGTTTCAACCTCAGTTATGCGGTCACGCCGGAAGCCTACGAGGATTTCGCGGATCTCGTCGTGCCCGAGTTGCAGGCACGCGGCCGCTACAAGACCGCCTACGCGCCAGGCACCCTTCGCGAGAAACTCGGGGGCGCGAGCAGCCTTCTGAACCGGCGGCATCCCGGCGCGGCGTTTCGTCTTCGATAACCATCTACTCTTCACATGAGCATCCAGACCACTCTGCTTTCCGACGCGCTCGCCGCGTTGCCCGCGCTGGCGCAGGAGATCGGCGTCGATGCCGCGCAGCGCGAAATCCGCCGGGAATTGCCGTTCGCGGCCTTCGACGCCTTCCGCCGTTCCGGTCTCGGCGCGTTGCGGATACCCGCCGAGCGCGGCGGTCTCGGTGGCACGCTCGAAGACGCGATCCACGTCGTGACGACGCTCGCCGCCGCCGAATCGAACGTCGCGCATGCGTTGCGCGTGCATTTCGATGTCGTCGAGTCCTTGCGGCTCGCGCCGCGCACGACGTTCCACGACCGGCAGGTGAGCCGCATCGTCGAAGGGGCGCTGTTCGGCGGCGCATCGGGCGAACAAGGCACCGCGCGCGCCGGCGAGATCGAGACCGTGCTTCGGCGCAAAGGCGATCACTTTCGCGTGACGGGCAAGAAGTACTACACGACGGGCACCGCCTACGCCGACTTCGTTCGCACCAATCTCGTCGATGAAGACGGCAAGGGCGTCACCGCCATCATTCCGGTGCGCGCCGAGGGCGTGGAAGTGCTCGACGACTGGGACGGCATGGGACAGCGCATGACGGCGAGCGGCAGCACCGTATTCGACAACGTGCGCGTCGATGCGAGCGAAGTCGTCGATAAGGGCTATGGCTCGCTCGCCGGGCGGCATGGCGGCGCGTATCGTCAGTTGCATCTGGTGGCGGTGGCGGCGGGCATCGTGCGCAATATCGTCGCCGATGCACGGACCTACGTGAGCGCGCATGGCCGCCCCGTCATGCACTCGACCGCGCCGAGCGCCCGCGAGGACGTGTTCATCCAGCAGGTCGTCGGCGAGCTGTCGGCGCTGAGCCATACCATCGACGTGCTGGTGCGCGAGAACGCACGCGCGCTCGGAGCGTCGTCGGATGCCATTCTGCGCGGCGATCACGATGCGGACGAACGCGTGCTGCAAGGTGCGCTCGCCACAGCGCGCACGCAGATCGTCGTCGGCAGGCTGGCGTTGCAGGCGGGCGAGCGGCTCTTCGATGCAGGCGGCGCATCGGCGACCTCTCGCAAGCACAATTTCGACCGCCACTGGCGCAATCTCCGCACGATCTTCAGCCACAACCCGCTGCACCACAAGGCCAGGGTCGTCGGCGACTATGTGCTCAACGGCGTGAAGACGCATCTGGTGGAAGGCCGCACGTTCTGAGCGACGCGGCGCACCTCGGCCGCCGCGAACCGCTCGGCCGGCCGGGGCAAACCAGGATGCTTGCGTGCTGAATACGCCGCCTGCGCGAACAACGCGGTGTGTTCGCGCCGCTCCACACGGCTCGCCTCCTCGCTGCCGCGCGTGAAAGTGCGCGGGGCTTCGCACGCGCTATTCACCGCGCATCCGGACAGCACCTCAAAGGTAGAAGTCCATTCTGCCTCTTGCCTTACAATGCGCGGTAGATGTCAGGCGCTCGCCGTCACCACCCTTCCATTCGCCGGAGTTGTTTCGCCCTTCAACGCGCCTCGCAAGTACACCGCCGCCAGCGACCATGACACGTGCATGCCATCGAACGGCGTGTAACGTGCCTTCGAGCGCTGATCTTCGTTGCGCAAGGTCGTCGATCGTTCGGGGTCGAGGAGTAGCAAGTCCGCGTCGTATCCCGGAGCGAGCAAACCCTTCGTCGCGCCGAGACCGAAGCGTTGCGCCGGATTGTGCGCGCAGAGCTTCGCGATATCGCGCAAGGTGATTTCGCCTCTTTCGACCAGATGCAGCAGCGTGGCAAGAAAGGTCTGCACGCCAGGCATGCCGCTGGGAACGTCGCGAAAATCATCGTAGTGCGCAGCTTTCTCTGCATGAGCATGCGGTGCGTGATCGGTGACGAGCATGTCGATCAACCCTTCCCGCACGGCGGCCAGCAAGGCCACCCGGTCGCCTTCGGGGCGAAACGGCGGCAACGCCTTGAAGAAATTGCGCCGCTCGTCGTAAACGTCTTCTGTCAGCAGCAATGCCTGCGGTGTAGTTTCGATACTCACGTCGGCAAGATCTCGCAGGCGTCGCCACGTATCGACGCCGAGCTTCGAATTGCCCTGGCGCAGATGCACGCGTGCGCCCGTCGCGGCGGCAGCGAGCACGGCATTCGCAATACCCGCCGCTTCAAAAACGGGCGGACGGCTTGCGAGCAAAGCATTCAGTCCAGCCCTTCCGGTATCTGTTTGCGGCGCACTCTGCAACGAGTGATCGCCCGGCGATATGCAAGCGAGCGTGTTCAGCGGTCTCAACGCCTTGAGCGAATTCATGAGCGCCTCCTGCGTATCGTGCCGATATGCCTCGGGCACGCCCGCCATGAACAGTTCGAACGATACGGGATCGAGCGCGCGCACATCATCGATTGACGGATGATCGCGGAGCTTCGCCACCTGAAAACCTACGTCGACATGGATGCGTCCGCCTGCCAGCGTCATCTTCTCGCGCAGGTCCGATGCATGGGTTGTGATCGGCAGGTCGGTCGGCATGTCGAGTAGCGTAGTCACGCCGCCGAGCGCGGCAGCGCGCGTGCCCGAATCGAAGTCTTCCTTGTGCGTGTAGCCGGGATCGCACAGATGAACGTGGGTATCGACGAGCCCGGGCAGGATTACGAGGCCGCGCACATCGCGGGTCGCGCGGGTTTCGGCGGGCGTTCCCGGTGCGAGGAGTGCGGCAATCTTTTGATCGATGATGGCAAGATCCGCGCAACGCTCGCCGTTGGCGTCGACGAGCTTCGCGCCGCGCAGAATGAGATCGAACATGGTCAGTCGAGCCTGATGAGTTGATCGCGTGCGATATCGCCGGGCGATGCCGCGCCCATCCACGCACAAATGGCCTGCACTTCGCCGACAAGGCCGCTCAGCAGGTCGTGTACCGCCGCTTCGCCGCCCGCCGCGAGCGCATGCACGACGGGGCGCACGACAATCGACAGATGCGCACCCAGCACACGCGCCGCGACGATATCGGCGGCCTGGCGAATGCCGCCGTCGACGAGCAGCGCCATGCCGTCCTCGAGTGCTGCACCGATGCTCGCAAGTTGCCCCGCGACCGGCGCCCAGCGATACGACTGCCGCACGCCGATGTTCGACACCATCACGCCATCGCAACCGGCGGCCTGCGCGGCGCGTGCATCGTCGGGATGCAGGACGCCCTTGAGCACGAGGCGCATGCCGAGCGCATGGACCACGGTCAGCAGTTCGCTCATCGCGTCCATGCCCCACGATGGAAACGCAGGCAGCCGCGCCACGCCCTCGCTCGCGCCGATGGTCGCCCAGCCGCGTTGCGCGACTTGCGCGGCGACATCGACGCCGCCCGGATGCAGGCCCGGCACCGGATGCACGGGCGCCAGCACCGTCAGCACGATGCCTTGGCAACCCGCCCGCGACGCTTCTCGCGCGAGGCGCACGGCACGTTCCAGCGGTCCGGCTGCGCGCAGTTGCAACCAGCAATCGGCGCGCGTCGCGGTGATGTCGCCAAGCGGCGTCACCGCTTCCTCGGACACGACGACCGGCAAACCTAGCGACGCGCATACGCGAGCGATTGCCGTCACGCCCTCCTCGCCGAACAGACGATCCGCCGCAAATGCGCCGACGCCGATCGGCGCGGCATAGTCGCAGCCGAACAGGCGGCACGTGACATCGACATGATCGTGGCCCTGCAAGACGCGCGGCACCAGCCGGTAACGCGACCACGCGAGTTCATTGGGATCGGCGTCGTCGGGGCGCATGTCGTGCGGACGGCCGGCGAGATAGCCGTATAACTCCGCGCCAAGTGCGGCGCGCGAGGCATCGCGGAAGTCTTTCATCGGGCGGCCTCGAGCATGGCAGGCTTTAAAAGCGGCGCATCGCCGTCGTCTTCCGGATGACGCAGGAACGCCGCGAATTCCGGTGTTTTCGGCGCACGCAGGATATCCGGGGTGCCCTGTTCGATGATCCGTCCATCGTGCAGGAAGACGATGCGATCCGCGACGCTCGCCGCGAAATCGATATCGTGCGTCGACAACAACATGGTGATGCCGGTGCGCGCGAGCCGCCGGATAGTTTCATCGACTTCGCCGACGAGTTCGGGATCGAGGGCGGACGTGGGTTCATCGAAGAGAATGACGCGCGGATCGCTCGCCAGCGCCCGTGCGATGCCCACGCGCTGCTGCTGTCCGCCCGACAGTTCGTGCGGCATGTGATCGGCGAAGTCCTTGAGGCCCACTTTCAACAACGCAATGCGCGCGCGGCGCGCAGCCTCTACGCGCGGCACATGCTGCACGCGCACCGGAATGGATGCGGCGTTGTCGAGCGCGCTCAAATGATCGAACAACGCGAAGTTCTGAAAGACCATACCGATGCGCGCATCCGCACGCGCTTTCGCGAGACGGCGACGGGGCATCGGCGCGCCGCTCCCGGTCGATGTCAGCGAACGGCCTTCGATGCGAATGCTGCCCGAATCGAGCGGATTGAGGGCGAGGATGGTCTTGAGCAAGGTGCTCTTGCCCGATCCCGACTTGCCGAGCAGCGCCACGACTTCTCCCGGCGCAACCGACAGCGACACGTCCTTCAAAACCTGCTTGCTGCCGTAACTTACGCGTACTTTGTCGATCTCGAGCTGCGGCACATGCGCATCGCTCGCCGATTCGACCGGTGCCATGCGTCCGACCGGACCAGGATCGTCGATACGAAGCTCCGGCTGCGCGCCGCGACGCGCGCGGCGGCCGGTGCCGACATTGCGCTCGCACCAGTTCTGAATGGCCGCGATCAGCGCCGACAGCGCGATATACATCACGCCCGATGCGAGCAGCACCGGCAGGAACTCGAAGTTCTGCGACACGATGGTCTGGCTGCGCAAGGTCAGTTCGCTCACGCCGACGACCGAGGCGAGCGACGTCGATTTCAAAAGACCGACCGCTTCGTTTCCGAGCGCCGGAATGATCGCGCGCAAACCTTGCGGCACGACGACATGCCCGAGTTCCGTCAACGCGGAAAAGCCGAACGCCTGCGCCGCGATCCGCTGGTCGCGATTCACCGAGCGAATGCCGCCTCGAATGATTTCCGCGCAAAACGCCGTCTCATTGATGGTCAGCGCCAGCAGCGCGCTAACGAACGGCGCGAGCGTAATGCCCGCCTGCGGCAGCACGTTGAACAGCAGGATCAGTTGCAGCAGTTGCGGCGTACCGCGTATCACGTAGATATAGGCGCGCACCGGATAGCGCAGCCAGAGCCATCGCGAATCGGCGGCGAGCGCGAGCACGAAGCCGATCAGCAGGCCGCCCGCAAGCGCGCCGAACAAGAGGCCGAGCGCGGTGATGCAGCCTTGCAGCAGGTATGGGAAAGTCAGGTAATGCAGAAAGTTTTGCATGTCGGGCACGCTGGGCTACTTCGGATACTCAAACCGATGCGGATGCCTTCCAGATCGAAGGCATCCGCGACTTCGCTTACTCCGCGTCGGCAGCCGGACGCTGAGACGCCGCATCTTGTCCCCACTTGTCGAGAAGCGACTTTTCGATGCCCTTGTCCTGAATCACTTTCATGGAAGCGAGCACCGCGCCGCGCAGCGTCGTGTTCTCCTTGGCGATAGGGAAGCCGTTGAGAATCGGCAGATCGACGGTGAAGCCGCTCTCCAGACCCGGCACCGATGCCGCCAGCGCCTTTGCATCCGAGTGCGCCGTGAGATAGATGTCGGCGCGGCCGCTCATGACCGCCTGCACGCTCGCGTCGGTCGCCTGCAGAAGCAGCAGATTCACTTCCGGCTTGCTCGCCGCCTTGCACTTTTCGGTGGCCTGGGGCACGAGCGTCACCGCTTCATACGTGCCTGCCGCCGCGGCGACTGTTGCGCCGCATAGCGTATCGAGCGAGGTCAGCTTCTTCGGATTTCCCTTCCTGATGACCGAGCCGTCGATCACCGCGAACGACGATACGAACGCCACCTGCTTGCGGCGAACATCGGTGACGTAGAGATTCGGGCCCATGTCGAAGCGCTTGCCGGTGATGCCGGTCAGCAGCACGTTGAACGCGACGTTCTGAAACTCGTGCGTATAGCCGAGGCATGCGCCCATGTATGCGATCAGATCGGGATCGAGCCCTTCGATCTTCGACGGATCGTCTTTCGCGGGCGCTTCGAAACCGGCCGTGTACCCACCGAGGCCGATCTTGAGATGCTGCCCCACGAGCGTCGGATACTGCTTGCGCAGCGCGACGCATTCGGCGCTCTTGCCGAACGCATCGTAGCTCGGCAAAGCGGCTGCGTGTGCGGAAGCCGAAGACAGCGCAAACAGTGCGGACGCCAGCGTGGCGACCGTCAGGAAGGCGGAACGAAACATAGTTACTCCAGAGGGATTGAGTCGATGAGATGACGCGTCGGCCACAACGTATCGCCGTGGACGATCGCCATGACGCGTGGCTTGAATGACGCCGCATTGAACGGGTCGCGCGCGGCATCAATGCCGGAAACGCTGCCTTCGCGCGGCGGATCGGTTGAAACGAGCGCGGCCGCCCAGTCGGTCGGGTCCTGACCGAACAGCATCGCCGGACGGCTGGATGCACGGCCGAGCACGGCGTGCGCGGGAACATCGAGCGAATCGGCCAGCGTCAGCAGCGCAGGCAGGAAGTGATGTTGCGATTGCAGTCCCGGACCGGTGGTCGAGCCGCGCGCGACGTGATCGGTTGCAATCAGATCGATTTCGTTGAAGCGGGCGAGCAGTGCATCGCGTGTGGTGTCATCGGACAAGGGCGGACGCACGATCAGCGATGCGCGCCGCGATGCCTCCACCGGCAGCAGATACTGCGGCGAACTCGCGACCCAGCGCGACACGTCGAGCGCGGGACCGGCGTGCATCGCATCGACATCGGCGGCGCTGGCCGCGTGGCGAAACACGACCGCGCACTGGCGCTGGGCCGCCTGCGCCAGCACCGCGCGCGGATCGGCGGTGAAGACGACCGGCAACCAGTCCGCATCCCACACGGCATCGAGATTGCGCTGGAAATGCGGCTCGCGTCCGTACAGCTTGCAGGCGCGCACCAGCGTGCCGTCCTCCGTCGGCGCATGTGGCGCGAATTCCGCGAACCAGGCCGCAAAGCCGGAAGTATCGTGATCCGGCATGACGGAGAGAAGCAGGCGGACACGCGGCATGACGCTGTCTCTTGCCATGCGCAGCAACGCAGCCGCATCTTCGCGATCGGCCATGCGCTGCCAGCCGATGCTCGCATTGAGCCGCGCCACGCCGCCCGCCAGCGCGATCTCACGATCGTTCTCGTCGAGACGGGCATCGCGCAGGGTGAGCAGCGTATCGGCGTCGTACAGGGCCGGATGCACCTGCCAGCGCGATGCATCCAGCGCCCGCACAGTCGCCGGCAGCGTGCGCGGCACGCGAAACACGCGCCGTGCGCCGAGAAGACCGGCGCTGTCGTACAGATTTTCGATTACGAGCTGCATGCTGTTTCTGAAGCCTTCAAAGTCCGATTAGACCAAGCCAAATTTCCGCTTACCCGTGATCAAAAATCAGAACTTGTGGCGCATGCCGACTACGGCCAGCACCTGCTTGCTGTTCGACGACGCCGTGTTGTAGTCGCCCACGTTCGCCGTCGCGGCGACCACGGACGCGCCGTCGGCGGACAGCGTCGAGCCATTGGCCTTGGTATAGCCGGCGATGGCGTACAGATCGGTGCGCTTCGACAGGAAGTAATCCACACCCGCCGAAACCTGGTTGTAGTTAGCGGACTGCGCGCCGCTCGTCTTCGTGTAACCGTAGTTGACGGCAGCCATCAGCGCAGGCGTGAACTGATAAGCGACGTAACCGCTCACGACGTTGAACTTTTCGGTGTCGTTGAAGACGGCGCTCGGCGTGTAGGTCTTGTATTGCGAGTTCGAATAGCGCGCGCCGACCGTGAACTTGTTGAACGCGTACGAGATGGCCGCGTGCGCCGTCTGGAACGAGCCGGGCGTGACGCCATAACCGGCGGTGACGAGGCTGCCGTTGTTGATGAAGCCGCCCGACGACGCATTCGCCAGCGTGTCGTTCTTCGTGTACAGGTAACCACCCGCGATATTCAGCCCGCCATTGCTCCATGCGAGCGCCGCGCCCATCGAATTGCCGCTGGAGATGCTGCCCGCGGTGCCGCCCAAGCCGTACATCGCTTCGAAGGTGAAG
This sequence comes from Caballeronia fortuita, assembly GCF_001544835.2. Lineage (GTDB taxonomy): Bacteria > Pseudomonadota > Gammaproteobacteria > Burkholderiales > Burkholderiaceae > Caballeronia > Caballeronia fortuita. Next base: position 252,781 of record NZ_FCNX02000002.1, read on the forward strand.
CCTGCGAGCGTCGGGCTCGTGTACTTGACCGAGTTGTTGACGCGGATGCTGTTGTCGTTGTTGTCGGCGTCGCCGGGCGTGGTGAAGAAAGCGCCGAACACGCCGTCTCCGGTGATGCCCTGCACGAGATCGACGGTCGGATCGTACTGACGGCCGAGCGTGACCGAACCGAAGCGCGCATCGGCCAGGCCGACATACGCCTTGCGGCCGAACATGCGCCCGCCCTGCCCGAGCTAGCCTGTCGAGAGATCGTAGCCATTCTCGAGATTGAACACCGCCTTCAGGCCGCTGCCGAGGTCTTCCACGCCGCGCAGGCCGAAGCGGCTGCCCGACATGGTGCCGCTCGCCGCCGCCCATTGCGCGCCGCCACCGACGTTGTTGCCATAGGTGATGCCTTCATCGGCGACGCCGTACAAGGTGACTGCGCTCTGCGCGAACGTCTGCGACGACGCGGCGGCCAGCAGTGAAGCGAACAACGGCAGTGCGAGACGTTTCATGTTTTCGTTTCCTTATGAATATGCTTTCGATGTGCATGTGGGCTTGAGTCGAAGCCATCATAGGAAGGCGAAAAAGCGGCAACAAACGAGATTTTCGCGAGGTTTCGATGAGGTCAGGTCATGCATCGAGGCATGACCTGACCTCATGCGCGCCGGTTAATTTATTCGTTTGATCTGCGTATCGGCAGGTTCTATCGTGCGGGGTTTTCATCGACGAACGGAGCTTTCCATGGACATTCTGATGGCGGTCGGCACGCCGCACGCGTCGCGCTGGATGCAGGCGGTGCAATGCGTTTTACCCGAAGCGCACGTGCGCGCGTGGAGGCAAGGCGATGACGAGCCCGCCGATTACGCACTCGTCTGGAAATGCGACGCCGCTGCGTTGAAGCCACGGGCCGGGTTGAAGGCGGTCTTCAATCTTGGCGCGGGCGTGGACGCGCTTCTTGCCATGCTGCCCGGCGTACTCGTGGAAGCGCCGATCTATCGCCTGGAAGATGCGGGCATGGCGCAACAAATGGCGGATTACGCGCGTTATGGCGTGCTGCATCACATGCGGCGTTTCGAGGCATACCGGCAGCAGGCGGCGCGCGGGGAATGGAAGGCGCTGGATGCGATGCATCGGCGCGACATGCCGATCGGCGTAATGGGACTTGGAAGTCTGGGCGAGCATGTAGCGCGCACACTGGCAGCGGACGGATTCATCGTGCGGGGTTATAGCCGCTCGACGAAGACCATCGACGGTATCCAAACGTTTGGCTCGCCAGACGGACTCGACGCGTTTCTCGAGGGCCTGCACGTGCTCGTCAACCTGCTTCCCGCCACGGCCGATACGCACGGCCTCATCAACGCACGAACACTGGCGCGTCTCGCGGATAACGCCTGCGTCATCAATCTCGCACGGGGCATGCATGTGCACGAAGCCGATCTGCTCGATGCCCTCGACAGCGGCAAGCTCGCCTTCGCCATGCTCGATGTCTTCACGCACGAACCGCTCGATGCAGCGCATCCGTTCTGGCGGCATCCGCGCGTGATGGTCACGCCGCATATTTCCGCCGTCACCCTGATCGACGATTCCGCGCGTCAGGTCGCCGACAAGATCGCCGCGATCGAAGCGGGACGCGCCGTAACCGGGCGTGTCGATCCGTCACGCGGTTACTGACGCGGTCACTGACGCGCTTACCGTTGCGCTGCAAGCCACTCGAAGACCCGTCCGTTGAAAGCCTGCGGAGCTTCGAAATAAGCCGAATGCCCGGCCGCTTCGATTTCCAGGTAGTCGGCGCGCGCCATCGATTGCTGTGCCGCCCTGATTTCCTGCGGCGGAAACAGCACGTCTTCGTTGCCTGCCACGAACAGCACCGGAACGCCGCACGCATCGAGCGCGGCAAGCGATGTCATCGGCTGATCACCGCGCAGGGTGTGCACATTGGTGTCGTTGAAGCTCGCGAGTGCTGTGTAGAGATAAGACAACGCAGGCTGCGATCGCGTGAATGTCGGACCGAGGACACGTTCGAGCTGCGAGAGATGGGCGGTGCGCGCAGCAATCGATTGCATTCGCGCCGCGAGGTCATCAGGAAGCGTCAATCCGACAAGCGTATCCGCCAGCACGAGCGCGCGCACGCGGTCGGGCGAACGCGCAGTGAACGGCACGGCCGCGCCGCCGCCCATCGACTGGGCAATCAACGCGACGCGTGAAAGGTGCAGATGATCCAGCAGCGCTTCCAGATCGTCGGCGAAGGCTGCGCGTCCGAGCCCTTCGGCGTCCGTCGAATTGCCGAAGCCGCGTGCATCGAACGTAATGATCCGCGCCTTGTCGCGCCACGCCACGACCTGATGAAACCAGCTCGCATGATTGCCGCCCACGCCGTGCAGCAGCACGAGCGGCGTGCCTTCGCCATGCGTTTCGTAGTAGAGGCGGCTCGCGCCATGATCGAGATATGGCATCGACTGATCCTTCGGCAGCAGTAAAAACTCATTATCGCGAGCCAAAAACGCGCCGGGCAAACGACTTTTGTGATGCGTGTCGATGAGATCAGTTCATGGCGACGCATGACGACACCTCATCCGTCCGCGCAGAAAATCTCGTTTGTTTCCGCGTTTTGGCGCCCCTAAGATGCGTTCATCCCTTGGAGAGAAACAGCATGAATCAAAAGCACGACAAGCACGCGCTGCGTGTCGGTATCGCCGGTCTGGGCACGGTGGGAAAGACCGTTGCGAAAGCGATCGATGCGGGCATCGACGGCCTCGAACTCGCCGCCGTCAGCGTGCGCGATGCGTCGGCCGCCGCCGCCTGGCTCGCGGACTTGAACTGCACGCCGCGCATCGTCTCGTTCGACGAGATGCCGCTCTACGCCGATGTCGTCATCGAATGCGCGCCTTCGCAGTTGTTGCCGAAGATCGCCGAACCCATGCTGCGCGCGGGCAAGACGGTCGTGCCGTTGAGCGTCGGCGCACTGCTCGATCATATGGACCTGGTCGAGATCGCGCGTGAACATGGCGGCCAGATCAGCGTGCCGACCGGCGCGCTGCTCGGCCTCGATGCCGTGACCGCCGCCGCCAAAGGCACGATTCGCTCGGCGCGCATGGTCACCCGCAAACCGGTGACGGGCCTGCTCGGCGCGCCGTTCCTCGAAGAAAACAACATTCGCATCGACGATATCAAAACACCGATGCGCATCTTCGCCGGCACGCCGCGCGATGCGGCCAAGGGCTTTCCAGCGAACCTGAACGTGTCCGTGGCGCTGTCGCTCGCGGGCATCGGCCCGGACGACACCGAACTCGAAATCTGGGCCGATCCGGCGTTGACGCGCAACACGCACACGATCGAAATCGACTCGGACTCGGCGCGCTTCACGATGACGATCGAAAACATCCCGAGCGCAAATCCGAAGACGGGACTCATTACCGCATTGAGCGTCGTCGCGCTGCTGGAAAAAATGCGCGCGCCGCTGCGCGTGGGCACCTGATGCACGCAATCCAAAGGACATAGCCATGACTTCACGCTTCTTCAAACCGCGCCGCCTCGCGCATGCCAACATCTTCGTCGGCGACTATCAGCGCGCCAGCGACTACTATCGCGACGTCTTCGGCTTCGAAGAGGTCTATAACCAGCCGGACAACAAGGCGAGTTTCATCAGCAACGGCAACACATACCACGACTTTGCACTGGTCGATATCAACAGCCGGTATGCGAAGCCGGGACAGCAGCCGGGACTCAACCACGTCGCGTTCGAAGTGGAAAGCGAAGCGGCGCTCGTGGAAGGCTATCGCGCGGCGGTGGCGGCGGGCGTCGTGTATCGTTCGACGGAAGATCACGACGTCGCGCATTCGCTCTATCAAAAGGATCCGGACGGCAACGAAGTCGAGATTTACGCGGACGTGGTGCAAGATTGGCGCTCTGCACGCAAAGGCTCGTTCAGCAAGAAGAAGCCAAAGTGGGTGCCGGGCGAAACCAATGTTCCGATTGCTCAACCGCTCTTTCCTGTCGATCCCGAGATTCGGGTCGTCGATGCTGCGCTCGTTCACGCCCGCCGCGTGTCGCACGTTGCGCTGATCGCGCAGGACTTCGAGGCCATGTTCGATTTCTATACGGACATCGTCGGGCTTAGTGTGGTCGCCGGTGGCCGCGATCGCGCGTTCGCGCTGCTTGCGGGCACGCACAGCATGGGAGATCTCGCGTTGTACCGCAGCGATGTGGAATCGCATATGCGGATGCATCACATCGGCGTGGAAGTCAGTTCGGAAGCTGATCTGGATGCCGCGCTGGAGGGCATCGAGCGTTCCGGCGGAAAGCTGATCGCCGCGCACGATCACGCCGCGCGCCGCGTGGTCTTGGTGCACGATCCTGATGGCTTGCCGATACAGCTGTATGTGAACCGCGACTGGACCGTCGATACGATTCGCAGCATCGACGCGAAGCTCGCGCCGTTCCTTATCTAGCCTTGGAAGACTAGAGATCGGCTTCGCTCAGCGAAGCGGTCTCTTTGAGCGTTTGCTGTTCATCGCGCTGCGCAAACAGCCAATCGCGAAAGGCGCGCACGGTCGCCGAGTCGGCCTGATGTTCGCGGCACAGAATGTGATACGCGCCCGCGCTTTCATGCTCCAGTTCCAGCGGCACGACGAGACGCCCGGCCTGAATGTCCGGTGCCGCCAGCATGCGCGGCACGAGCGCCACGCCGCGCCCGGCGAGCGCCGCATCCAGCACCATGAAGAAGTGTCCGTAAGCGTGATTGTGCGCGGCGATATCGTATTCGACGCCGCTTGCACGGAACCAGTCGGGCCACGCATGCACGCGCGTCGCCATATGCAGCAACGGAAGTTGCAGAAGCTCGCGCGCCTCATGCACTTGCGCGACGCCTTTCATCAGTTCGGGACTGCACACCGGCACCAGGACGTCCGGCAACAGCCGATACGCGCGCACATTGCTCCAGTCCTCCGCCATCTGCAGGCTGATGCGAGGACGCATGGCGGGATCGACATCGGCACCGGGATCGCTGTCGGGAATCACGCCCACGCGAATGGCGACATCGATATCCTCGCGCCAGAAGTTCACCGGACGGATCGACGTGATAAGCCGCACTTCGATATCCGGATGCTCGATTGCGAAGTGCGGCAGGCGCGGGATGAGCCAGCGCATCGCGAAGGTCGGCAGCACATTCACGTTGAGGATGCGATGCCGGTCGCGATTGACGAGTCGCAGCGTCGCTTGTTCGATGCGATCGAACGCATCGCGCACCACGGGCAGATATTCACGCCCGTGCTCCGTCAGTTCGATGGTTCGGGTGAGCCGCCTGAACAGAGGCACGCCGAACGACTCCTCGAGCAGTTTGATCTGACGGCTGATCGCACCTTGCGTGACGAACAGTTCTTCCGCTGCGCGGCTGAAGTTGAGATGCCGCGCCGCCGCTTCGAAGGCGCGCAGAGCGTTCATGCTGGGCAGTCGGCGAGACATCGGTTCCTCGTTTTACATTGCATAGTCATACGAGGTCATTATTCCGCGCCAAAAATCATTTCAAAAACCGATAGCGGAACAGAATGACTGCTACTGGCCGGCACCTGTCCGACGCCCTACGCTTGCAGATCGGCCTTTGCCGACGTTCGCGCTTGCGCCTGCGCCTGCGCCGCTCACGCTGGCCATATTCAAAGTAGCGTGTTACGCAGGCGTCGGCGTCGTGTACTTCCTCATCTCGGCGATCTGGCTGTCGGCGGGAAATTGGGCGCAATCGAGCCAGCGCGTCGTGAGCGAACGTTGCACGGGACACGATCCAACAAGGATGCCGGCTGTGCCTGATCACGCTACAGTTGAGAGAATCCGCATACTTGGACGGAGGCATTGTCTGCGGAGAAGACGGCGCGATTCATCCACGCGGCGTGAACGTCGGAGTGCCCATGACGCTGGGCCGCAATGCCTATCTCACGCGCAAAGCGGTATGTTGCCCCACGCGCCGGCGTAAATTTTTTAGTGACGCTGATTTCCACAACCTCGACGTGTCCGCGCCCTCGCGCGCATTCTTCGCCGACAGGTTCAATGTCAGACCTTGCCCGACTTTCAGACGACGCGCCGGACCCCTTCTACGAGCGCGCGTTCTGCTCCGTGACTTCGTCGACCGCGCGATGGCCACCTTCGAAGCGAGTGCCGGGTATAGCGGCCGCGCGTTTCCTGTCGTCGGCTGTGAGAGCTTGTCGTATCTCGACAGGACACTCCGTCGAGATACGACTTCTTCGTCTTACGCGCCAAATGCCTTCGTGAGTGCGGGCACGCTCAACACCGCCGTGTAATAGCCCATGAACTGCACGCCAGTATTGAAGCCGAAGTTGCGGGACAGCAATCCGCCGAGCAAGCCCACGCTCAGAATCACGAGCAGACCGAGCAACTGCCCTTCCCACACGCTGATCACGACGATCAGGCCGACGAACGTCGCGATGATCGCCTCGTGACTCAGCTTCCTCGCGACGAACGATGCCGCGCGATGCGCGTAGTTCATCGAAAGCGGATACGCGACGAGCGCCGCGAGCACGACCGCAAGCAGGCCGAAGCCGAGGAACTGCCACGTCGTCATCAACGTATGCAGATTGTTGATATGGCCGGTCGCCGTATCGACGAAAAAGCGCGGCGGCGCGTTGAATAGCGGCGCAGCCGGTCCCGCCGCGACGGGACTCAGCGGCAGACCGAACGCGATCAGCGGAATCAGCGCTTCGGCGATGTACGTGGCTTCGGTCACGCCGTTGCGCGCGGAGATCACCGTCGTCAGGCGATGATACGCATGCTTCACACGCGAGCCGACGAGTTCGCCGAGCACGACCGTCATCGCGACCGGGCTGAACACGAACGTCGCGCTGGATATCGCCGCCGTGGCCGCGACCCAGCCGCGCTGCTGTCCGTCGAGCACTTTCATCGGATTGGGGAAGTAGCCGCTCCAGCCCTTCACGTCGGGCGCAAGCGAGAACGTTCGCACGCGTTCGCGGCGCATGCGGGCGCGATCAGCCGGCGAGAGTATCGAAAACAGATCGGCGATGAGCGGCCCGATCGCGATGCCGAGGAAGTAGCTCACCGATAGCTTCACGCCATATTTGCCCGTGAGCGCCTGAAGGCCGACGATCACCAGCACGAACGGCACGAGGAGAAACACCGAGGCCCATCGACCCGACGAAAAGAACGCGATTGCCACCGATGCCGCGAGAAACACCCACGGCGCGGCCTTCGTGATGACCGGACCGAACGGCGCGAGCAGCACGGCGAACAGCACTGCGAGCGGCACGGCGACGAACGCCGCGACGATCGCGCCCGAGATCATCTTGCGCAGGGCGATATGCGGCACGCCGAGATTGCGCAGCATCGTCGCCTGTTGCAGCAGGGGCGTGGCGAGCGTGTCGCCGGGAATGCCGAGCAAGGCAGTCGGAATCGCGTGCGTCATGTGCTTCGACACCGCGCCCGCCATGAAGAACGAAAACACGCCGACGGGCGGCACGCCGAGCAGCACGACGAGCAAGGTGAGCGGCGCGAGCGTCGTGGTTTCATCGGTGCCCGAAATGAGGCCGATGCCGGAAAACACGATCGCGCCGATGAGTCCCATGCCGAGCGCGACGAGCAGCTGAGTGACGAACGGTTCCATCAGCGCGCTCCTTCGCGTTTTTCATCGCGTTGTTCATATTCGGCGAAAAGCTCGTAGAGACCGAGTTCCTTCATCTCCGCGACGACCGAAGGCGGCAGATCCGCGACGCGCCCGATTCCGCCCGCTTCGTTCGCGAGCTGCTTCAGCACTTCCTCGCGTCCCGCCGCGCCGTGCGCTTCCTCGACCACTTCGCGCTTCGGCTTGAAGAGCTTCGCGCAGACCGCGCCCGCGATCAGGCATCCGGCGAGGCCGACGAGCATCGCGTAAGCGCGGGCCATCGCGGCATCGGGCACATAAGCGGCGAGCACGCGATTCGCGACGGCGAACGCGCCGTAGCTGATTCCGATGCCGAGCACGACCGACCACGCGAGATGCCGCGTATCGACGGTATCGCCCCAGATTTCGACGAGCCGATACTCCGTCGTTTCGGCGCTTTGCGAAAGCGCCCGGCCGCGCTCGTGCGCGGCGAGTTGCTGTTCCATGTCTCCTCCTTGAATGGAGTTATCAAATGCACTGCTTTTCTTGTCGCTGACGCTTGGCTTCGAGCGCACGCGCCACGCGCGACGACGTTTCGCGCTTCAATGCCGTCGAAATGAACGCGCCCGCTTGCGCAAGACCGTTCAGATCGATGCCCGTTTCGATGCCCATGCCCTCGCACAAATAGACGATGTCCTCCGTTGCGGCGTTGCCCGTCGCGCCCGGCGAATAAGGACATCCGCCGATGCCCGATACGGAGCCGTCGAACACGGCGACGCCACGTTGCAGCGCCGCGTGGACGTTCGCGGCGGCCATGCCCCACGTATCGTGGAAGTGACCGGCGAGCGCATCGACGGGAATGTGCTCGATGCACGCATCGAGCATCGCCTGGGTCTTTCGTGGCGTGCCCGCGCCGATGGTATCGCCCAGACTGATCTCGTAGCAGCCCATGTCGAAGAGCGTCTTGGCGACGCGCGCCACGGCTTGCGGCGCGATCTCGCCTTCGAACGGGCACCCGAGCACGCAGGATACATAGCCGCGAATGCGCACGTTCGCCTCGCGCGCCGCCACGATCACCGGTTCGAAGCGCGCGATGCTCTCGTCGATCGAACAGTTGATGTTCTTCTGCGAGAACGATTCGGATGCCGCCGCGAAGACCGCGATTTCATCGACATGCGATGCGAGCGCGGCGTCGAGCCCCTTCATGTTCGGCACGAGCGCGGCGAGCGTCGTGCGCGTGGCGCGTGCCTTGTCGCGCACGCGTTCGAGCACTTGCGCGCCATCGGCCATTTGCGGCACCCATTTCGGCGATACGAACGAAGCGGCTTCGACATAGCGCACGCCCGCATCGATCAGGCGTTCGATGAGCTCGGCCTTCACATCCGCCGATACGTGCGACGGTTCGTTCTGCAAGCCATCGCGCGGACCGACTTCGACGATGCGAACGCGCTTTGGCAGCTCATTCATCGCGCGGCCCTTGCAGAAGACTCATGCCGTAATCGACGCTCACGTTGCGCGCCGCGACCATCTTCTTCACGACCCAGTCGATATCCGCGCCGCTCGCCCCCGCTGCCAGCGCGATGTTGCGCGCGTGCAGCGCCATGTGTCCGCGCTGGATGCCCTCCGTCGAGAGCGCACGCAACGCGCCCATGTTCTGCGCGAGACCGACCGCGACCGCGATCTCGCCGAGTTCCTGCGCCGAGCTGACATTCATGATCTTCAATGCGAGACGAGCGAGCGGATGCGTCTTCGTCGCGCCGCCGACGAGTCCGACGGGCATCGGCATCTCGATCGTGCCGACGAGGTCGCCGTTGTTCGCCACTTCCCACGTCGTCAGCGACGTATAGCGCCCGCCGCGGCTCGCGTAGGCGTGCGCGCCCGCTTCGACCGCGCGCCAGTCGTTACCCGTCGCGACGATCACCGGATCGATGCCGTTCATGATGCCCTTGTTGTGCGTGGCGGCGCGGTACGGATCGATCGCCGCGAACAGATACGCATCGACGACGCCGGCGATCACGTCCTCGCCCGCGTATTCCTTCGTTTGCAGCGTGGCCGCACTGTAGCGCACTTGCGCGCGTGCAAGGCGCAAGTCCGCGAGGTTGGACAGGATGCGCAGACGCACCTTGCCGCCCGTGATTTCTTCCATGCGGCCCGCGACTGTTTCGGCCATCGTGTTGACGGTGTTCGCGCCCATCGCGTCGCGCACGTCGACGATCAGATGCGCGACGATCATCGCGCCGCGCGGCGTGTCCGGAAACACGTGCACCTCGATGTCGCGACAGCCGCCGCCCAGGCCGATCAGCACCTTGTCGCGCGCGTTCGCCATCTCGATCAGTTCGTCGCGATGCTTGAGAATCGCGAGCCGCGCGCCATACGGGTCGGACACGCCGACGATCTGCACCTGCGCGCGCATCAACGGCCCGGTGCTCGACGTGCGAAAACCGCCCGCCTCACGCGAGAGCTTCGCCATGAACGACGCCGCAGCGACGATCGACGGCTCTTCGACCGCCATCGGCACCAGAACGTCGCGGCCGTTGATCTGGAAGTAACCGGCCACCGCCATCGGCAGTTCGAACGTGCCGACGACGTTTTCGATCATGCCGTTCGCGGTATCGAGCGGCAGCGCGCCGGGTTTCGCGAGCAGCGCGTGCTCGGCGTCATCGAGATCCGCCGCCTTCGCGATGTGTGAAAGGCGTTGCGCGGGTGACATCGCGCGAAAATTCGGCAACTTCGAATCGATCATGTGTCTTCCTCTTCTGTCCGGATGTGTGTCGTGAGTATTTCCTTTCGATGCTTGCAGCAACGCACCGGGTGAGCGAATAATAGGCTGACTGTACCCATTGCAAAGGTACAATTCCGACAAACAGTGATTTTGCTGTACCCATGACAGCAGGATCATTTCCGACCAGGTCGATACGATGCGTCATGAGAAGCCGAGCCTGTCTGCAACACTCGCGGACAATCTCGCCAGACAGATCACCGAAGGTGTCCTGCGCGCGGGCGACAAACTCCCGTCGATCAGGGAATACGCTGAGGCGAACGGTTGCGCAAAGAACACCGTTATCAGCGCGTTCGACATGCTGACGGCGAACGGACTCATCGAACCGCGACGCGGCGCGGGCTTTTTCGTCGCGAGCGTGGCGAGGCCGCAGCAACACGACGAAGATGCGCCGACGCTCGATCGCGCGATGGATTCGGTCTGGCTCATGCGCGAACAGTTACAGAGCAAGCCGGACTTTCTCAATCTCGGTGAAGGATTTCCGCCCGTTGCCTGGCTCGAGGAGACGCGGCTCGATCACTTCCACCAGCGCGTGGTGCGAACCGGTGTCGCGTCGCTGTTTCGTTACGGCAGCCGCTTCGGTTATTTGCCCTTGCGTCAGCATCTGCAGCAGAAGCTCGCGGGCTATGAGATCGAAGCCGCGCCGCAACAGATCGTCCTCACGCACGGCGCGAATCAGGCGATGGACATGGTCGTGCGTTACTTCGTGCGGCCGGGTGACACGGTGCTCGTCGACGATCCCGGCTATTACGCGCTGTTCGGCAAGCTGAAACTGTCGGGCGCGAATATCGTCGGCGTGCCGCGCGCGGTGGACGGGCCGGACATCGCGGCGCTGGAGGAGCGGTTACGAGCCCATCGGCCGCGGCTCTTCTTCACGCAATCGGTCGGACACAATCCGACGGCGACGGACATCAGCGCGGCGAAGGCGCATCGCGTCCTGCAACTGGCGGAAGCGCACGATCTGATCGTCGTCGAGAACGACGCCCTCGCCGATCTCAAGCCGCGATCGGCGACGCGCATCAGCGCACTGGATGAACTGCGGCGCACGATTTATATCGGCAGTTTTTCGAAGTCGGTGTCGGCGGCGCTGCGCACGGGCTTTCTCGCCTGCCATGCCGATCTTGCCAGCGATCTCGCCGATGTGAAGATGCTCACGCACGTGAGCAGCAGCGAATACTGCGAGCGCACGCTCGATGCGATCGTCAGCGACGGACACTTTCTGCGTCACACGAACCGCTTGCAGGACCGCCTCAAACGCGCGACTGCGACGGGCGTCGAAGCGTTGACGCGTCTGAACGCGACCATCTTCAAGGTCAGCGATCAGAGTCTTTATCTATGGGCGCGCTTGCCGGCTTGCGACGACTCGATAGCGTTCGCGAAAGAGATGCTCGACAAGCATGTCATCCTCGCGCCGGGGACGATCTTCTCAGCGCAGCCGAATATCGTTTCCCCGTGGTTTCGTTTCAATGTCGCGTATCTCGGCGATCCGCGATTCGAGAAAGCGCTGCCGCGCTAGGCCTTGCTGTTCCGTGTGTCATGCCGGCCATGCAGCGCGCTGCGGGAGAAGGCGTTGCGCCCGTGCGGAAACAAGCAGCAGATAAGGCAAAAAAATCAGCACGAAGACGAAAGAAAAGACCACGCGGATGGCTCAAGCTCACGAGGTCGGCCACACCGTCTTTGGCGTCACTCCGTGCCCGAGTCCTCCTGCGCCCCGAACCATGAGCAAGCCACCCCAGGTTTCCGTGAAACTCGAAGAATTTCGGCTGCAATGGCGCGTGATGACCTTCTACGAGCGCTTCGAGCAGATCGTCGCCCATATCCTGAGCGTCGTGATCTCGGCGATCGTCGTCGTATCGCTGTGGCAGTTGATTCGGGCGGTCGTGGCGCTAGTGCTGTCCGGGGCACTCGATCCGCTGGATCATGCGATCTTTCAAGCGGTTTTCGGCATGGTGATGACGCTGTTGATCGCGATGGAATTCAAGCGTTCGATCACCCGCGTCATGTTGAGACGCGATCACATCGTGCAGGTCAAGACAGTGCTCCTCGTGGCGATGCTCGCGATAGCACGCAAGTTCATCATCCTTGATCCGGCCACGGACCCCGGTCGCATTGCCGCACTCGCGGCAGCCCTGATCGCGCTCGGCATCGTCTATTGGCTCATGCGGCAGCGCGACGATCCCATCGATGCGGCGATTGCAGAGCGCGCCGCGCGCAATCGCGAAGAGCGCCCTTGATCTACCTGCGTTCGCTGAAAGGTCCCCGAGTACCCGCGAGTTTCGCCCGTTCTACGCACAGACCTGCACTCCTTCAAGAATCCCCAAATTCGTCGTTGTGTTTTTGCGCCTCTCGTGCATCAGGGCGAAGGTGCATTTCCGCCCGGTGACAGTACGGAAAGCATGCGTTACGAATTAGCTTGGACGGAAGCTGAACACTATTATTCAAGGCTTGATAACGATGCCCGCCCCGAGGGTCGCCTCCAATGGAGCAACTACACCGTTCTCTGAACTTGCAATACCTTCGATGCCACTGGATCGGTGCGTCAGGCACCGACTGCGCCCAGAATTCGGCGCAATGGATCCTTTGCATCATCCCGGCGGACCGGACCACCGTGCATGCGACCACCGCCGGCAGCAGCGCGCGCGCCGATCAGCATCTCAGCGTCAGTGCGCCGTTCATTGCGATCGTGCCGGCCTGGGCTCGTGTCGAGCTCGTCAATGACGACGATCCGCGCGGCCTTGTCGTTGCGCTCCGTTGGGCGAGGCTGCGAGAAACCGCTCGACATGCACTCGGCACGACGACTTGCGAGATCCCTTGCTGGTTCAAGGCGTGGGACCCTTTCCTGCGTGAAGCGGGCGACACACTCTCCGCGTTGCATGCCAACAGCAGCCCGGATCCTGGATGCCTCGCCGCGTTCGCCGACGTATTCGCGCTTCATCTCGTGCATCGTTATGGACACACCGCTGATACGCGCGACACGGGTACAAGCCTTACTCAGTCGAAGCTAAGCGTTGTCGAACATTTCATAGGCGAGCACATTGCGCAGAATATTCAGATCGAGGACCTTGCCGCGCTCCTGCACATGAGTCCGTCGCATTTCGCGCGGGCTTTCAAGAACACGACAGGGCATCCGCCGCACTTCTACCTGACCACCGAAAGGTTGAGACTTGCGCGGTCGCTGCTTTCGAAAGGGAGTCTCCCGCTGATCGATATCGCAGCACGCGTTGGCTTTCAGACTCAGCAGCATTTCACCGCAGTATTTCATCGATATGTGGGGTGCACGCCCCGCGCGTTCCGCATTGCACATTACGTCCCCAAGGATCAGGCGTGAGGGATCTTCGACTAGATCGGTGAGCCACCAACAAACGCAGAAATCCGACACCTTTAGGCAGGAACTCGAAAGAAGAGCGCCCTCTGCAGACGTAGGCTTGATCAAACAGGAATTCGATGCGCTGTGTTCGCCGAATAGCGGCGACCCGCCTGAGGAGGCCCACGATGGACGAACTGCTTGGTCGCGCATGGTGGATGCTCACGCTTCGTGGCGCCGCGGGAATCCTGTTCGGTCTACTCGCGCTCTGCTGGCCGGGTCTCACGCTGCTGCTCCTTGTCGCGATGTTCGCGGCGTATGCGCTCATCACAGGCGTGGCCGCGGTCAGCGCGGCGATACGCCATCGGTCGATCCGCACCGACTGGTGGATCCCCTTGCTGCTCGGTCTGTGCATGATCGCTTCGGGCCTGATCGCCGTCGCGGCGCCGGGCGTCACGGCGCTCGTGCTGATCGCCGTGATGGGGGCGAACGCCATCGTCACCGGCGTGCTCGACCTCGTCGCCTGGGTTCGCCTGAAAAGGCGCGGCCGCACGCACTGGCTGTTGTTGTTCATCGGTAGCCTGTCGGTTCTGTTTGGCATCTTCGTGCGGGCCGTCCCGGGTGCCGGAGCGCTCGCCCTCGTCTGGATGATCGGCACCTACGCGATCGTCACCGGTGCGCTGCTGCTCGTCCTCGGCCTCGGCGCACGGAATTGGCGCAGCGCCGTCCTTCTCAAACAACCGAACACGCCGCTGCACTCATGAGCGCATCTCGCGCCCGGCGTCCACGTAGTCCGTTGCGCATATTGGAGAACGCCATGAAGTTCGAACTCGCATCGGCCGCAAGGCTGTCGTCATTCATCCTCGCGCTGTGCGTCTGTGGCTTTTCGGCCAGCGGCGCGAGCGCGCAGAATGCGCCCATCGCCGGCAAGGCGACGCTCGGGGTGACCGTCACCGAAGAGCAAGTGGTCGCAACAGGCTGGCGCGCATCCAAGATGATTCACGCCGATGTCTACAACGAAAAGAACGAAAAGATCGGCCGCGTCGACGACCTGATTGTCGCGCCCGATGGCTCGCTTTCGGTCGCGATCATCGACGTCGGCGGCTTTCTCGGCGTGGCGGCGCACCGTGTCGCCATTCCCATTCAGCAGTTCAAGCAGATCGCGCCGAAGGCCATCCTGGCTGGCGCCAACAAGGACGCGCTCAAGAAACTGCCGGAGTTCGAATATGCCAAGAGCTGACATTGGCCGCGGGCGCCAAGGCGGCAGTCACTGAAGATTCGGGCCGCTCCTGCGGCTCATCGGAACAAGGAGCATTGCAATGCTGTTGGACCTCGATAAATGGAATCCCTTTCGCTTCCTGCGCAAGAGTCCCGAGGAAAAGGGAGCAGGCGCGAAGCTGAACGCCCCACCCACGCAGCAAGCTCCCACGCCGTCTGCTTCAGACGCGGACACGTCCACATGGCCGGCCTCGTTCGATGCGGCGCGTTGGCCGCTGCCCGATCCGCTGCATCTTCTCACCGACCTCATACGCGATCCCTTCGGCGGGATGGGGCCGCTTGGCAACTGGTTCGGCGACTTCAGTCCCAGCCGCTTTCAGCCGCGCCTCGAAGTGGTCGACGACGGCGACGCGCTTCGCATCGTGGCCGAATTGCCAGGACTATCGCGCGAGGATGTGGAGCTCGAAGTGATAGATGACATGCTGCTGCTGACCGGCGAGAAGCGCATCGAATCGACGAGCGACGAGAAAGGCTGCTACCGGGTGGAGCGGGCGTTCGGACAGTTCCAGCGCGCGGTTCCGCTGCCCTCCGGCGTCGATCTCGAACGAGCCGAGACAAATTTCCAGAACGGCGTGCTCACCGTGCGGGTGCCCAAAGCGGCGAATGCTCCCGCGGCGAAGCGGCGCCTCGAGATTACATAGCGCGTTGCGTACAAGCCGGCATCGGACGATGCGGCAGCTTCCACGGCCTTCGTCGATACCCACCTTCGCGACGAAACTCATCAGGCTGTGCACGCGTAACGAGAAGGACGTCCCTGCCCACCCCACGGAGAACATCATGCCTACTTGCAGCGTGTGCGGCAAACCGGCAACCTCGCAGATCACGATCACCGAAAACGGTCAGCGTCGCCAGCTGATGCTGTGCGATGAGCATTACATGCAGTTCATGGCGCGCAATCAGCGCAGTCTGTCGCCGCTCGAGTCCCTCTTTCACGGCGGGCTGTTCGAGAGTTTGTTCGACGACATGTGGCCGCAGATGGAAAGCGGCCAAGGTGGCCGGCCACGCATTGGACGCGCGCCTGGACAATCCGGCGGCCCGGACCAGCGTGCAGACGCCGGTAGCGGACAAAGGGATGAATCCGCCGGCGCCCCTGCGGGCGGCCGGCCGCGCCGGCATCGCCGCGCGCGTGAAGCCGTCGATCTGCAGACGTTCCTGAGCGAAAGCGGCCTGGACCGCTTGCAGGCGGCTGCGCAAACGGCGGTCGAATTCGGCAAGTCCGAAGTCGATACCGAGCACTTGCTGCTCGCACTCGTCAGCAATAACGTGGTGCAGGAAATTCTGCGCGAGTTCAAGCTCGATCCCGATGAGATCAGGAAGAACATCGACCAGCACGCGCCACGCGGCAACCGCGAGCAGAGGACGGACGAAGAACGCATCGGCGTATCACCGCGCGCGAAGAGTGCGCTTGAAAACGCGCTCACCGCGTCGCGCGAGCTCGGCCATAGCTACGTTGGGCCAGAGCATATCCTGATCGGGCTCGTGGAAGAGGAGGACGGCTTCGCGGGTGAGCTGCTGCGCAAGTACGGGCTATCGTCGCATGCGCTCAGGCAGAGGACGGTCAAGGTAGTCGGCAAGGGCGCGGAGGAAGGCACCGTCGAGGGCCGCTCCACCACGCCGACGCTCGACAAGTACGCGCGCGATCTCAGCGATCTCGCCCGGCGTGGCAAGCTAGATCCGGTGATCGGCCGCGACAAGGAGATCGAAACGACTATCGAAGTCCTTGCGCGTCGGCGCAAGAACAACCCGGTGCTGATCGGCGAACCCGGCGTCGGCAAGACGGCAATCGTCGAAGGACTCGCACAGCGCATCGTCCAGGACCAGGTGCCGGAAGTGCTGCGTGGCAAGCGCGTCGTCGAGTTGAATATCAACAGCGTGGTGGCGGGGGCAAAGTATCGCGGCGAGTTCGAAGAGCGCGTGAAGCAGGTGCTCGACGAAATCGTCGAGAACCAGGACCGGCTGATCATCTTCATCGATGAACTCCATACGATCGTGGGTGCCGGCCAGGGCGGCGGCGAAGGCGGCCTCGATATCGGCAACGTCTTCAAGCCGGCGCTCGCGCGCGGCGAGTTGCATCTCGTGGGCGCGACGACGCTCAACGAATATCAGAAGTACATCGAGAAAGACTCCGCGCTCGAACGGCGCTTCCAGCCGGTGAACGTGCCCGAGCCGAGCGTCGCGGAGACGATCGAAATCCTGCGCGGACTGCGCGACCGCCTCGAAGCCCATCACAAGGTGAAGATCACCGAGGAGGCCATCGCGGCCGCTGCCAGGTTGTCGGACCGGTATATCGCAGCGCGGTTCCTGCCCGACAAGGCCATCGACCTGCTCGACCAGGCGGCCGCTCGCGTGCGCATTTCGTCGAATTCCCGGCCGGGGCAGTTGCGCGACATCGAGGCGACCATCCGCCGAACACGCCAGGAACAGGACGCGGCAAGCGCCGCCAAGCAGTTCGACAAGGCAAAGGAACTCGAAGACAAGCTCGTCTCAGAACAGAAGCGGCTAGACGATGCCACCGAAGCATGGAAGAAGGAACGCGGCACGAATTCGCAAGAGGTCACGGCTGAGGACATCGCGCAGATCGTGGCGTCGCTCACGGGCGTGCCGGTGTCCGAGCTCACCGCCGAGGACCGGGAGAAGCTGCTGCGTCTCGAAGACCGGCTGAAGGAACGCGTGATCGGCCAGGACGAGGCCGTCAGCGCCGTCGCGAAGGCCGTCCGGCTTTCACGCGCCGGTCTCACCGAAGGCGGTAAGCCGACCGCAAGCTTCCTCTTTCTCGGACCGACTGGCGTCGGCAAGACCGAGCTCGCCAAAGCGCTCGCCGCAACGGTGTTCGGCGACGAGAACGCGCTCGTGCGCATCGACATGAGCGAGTACGCCGAGCGGCATACCGTAGCCCGGCTGGTGGGCGCGCCTCCGGGCTATGTCGGCTATGAGGAAGGCGGCCAGTTGACCGAGCGCGTGCGACGCCGTCCGTATAGCGTCGTACTGCTCGATGAGATCGAAAAGGCGCATTCGGAAGTGCACAACATCCTGTTGCAGCTCTTCGACGAAGGCCGCCTCACCGACGGCAAGGGCCGTCTCGTCGATTTCACGAACACGATCATCATCGCGACGAGCAATATCGGTTCGCAGCTGATCCAGGACAACGTGCGCTCCGACAAAAAGCAGCTCGATTACCCCGCGCTGCGCGACCGTCTGATGGAAATACTGCGGCATCACTTCAGACCCGAGTTCCTGAACCGGGTCGATGAAGTCGTCGTGTTCCATGCGCTCGGCAAGGAGCAGATCCGTAGCATCGTGGATCTGCAACTGGCACGCGTGCGGCGCACTGCGGCCGGGCAGAACATCGAGTTGTCGTTCGACAATTCGCTGCGTGACCATCTCGCGGAGGTCGGCTACGACCCCGAGTTCGGCGCACGGATGCTCAAGCGCAAGATCCGGGCTGAAGTGGAATCGCAATTGGCCGATGCGCTGCTGCGGGGTGACGTTCGCGACGGCGACAAGGTCACCATCACCTACGACCCGGGTGTCCGATCCGTGCGTGTGCAGAAGGACTCAGCACCTGCGCAAGCGCCGATCGAAGCGGCCAAGCCAGAACCGGCGCATACGTGAATCCGGCTTTACCTGAACGGCGCCGCCCGCGAGGGCGGCATGCTGTCAGGATGCGACTTCGCCGACGACAATCTCGTCGCGATAGCACCAGATCCAGGTCTCGCCGGGTTCGATTGAGCGCACCAGCGGATGTCCGGTCGCGTGAGAATGTTTGCTTGCGTGCCGGTTGGGCGACGAATCGCAGCAGCCGACGTGTCCGCATGAAAGACAAAGCCGCAAATGGACCCACGGTTGGCGAAGCTTGATGCAGTCCTCGCAGTAATTGATGGACGTGTGGGAAATGCGGGCTTCGCCAAGATGCGTGCAACCAGTGTTCATGACCGTACTCCTCGGACGGGCGCGCAAATCAAGATCGCGCCAACGCTCACGCGCTTTCTAAATAGCGATGCACCAGCGCAACGGCCATCGCCCCTTCGCCGACTGCCGACGCGACACGCTTGATCGACCCGTGGCGCACGTCGCCCGCCGCGAATACGCCGGGCACACTCGTCTCCAGATGTAGCGGCGCTCGCTCGAGCGGCCATTTCAGGCTCGACCGATATGCCTGCAGGTCGGGACCCGTCACCAGATAACCACCTTCATCCCGGACAACGCCAACCTCCTGCGCCCATTCGGTCTTGGGCTGTCCGCCAATGCAGACGAATAGCCAACTGGTCTTGACCGAACTTCGCTGTCCCGTGTGCACATCGGTCAGCGTAATCTCCTGCAACGTGTCCCTGCCTGCGAGCGCGGTAACTTCGGTGTTCGTCCGAACTTCGATGTTCGGCGCCGCCGCGATGCGATCCACCAGGTACTGAGACAACGTGTTCTTGAGCGAAGCGTCACGGACTAGCATATAGACGCGCCTGGCCGATTGCGAAAAGTGCATGGCGGCCTGTCCCGCCGAATTGCCGCCGCCAACCACATAGACGTCGTCACCATGGACCAGCGCTGCTTCGCTTGTGCCGGCGCCGTAGTAAAGGCCGGCGCCGAAGAAGCGCGTTTCACCTTCGAGACCGAGCGTGCGATAGGCGACGCCGGTTGCGCAGATCGACGTGCGCGCCGTAATGCGTGTGCCGTCCTCCAGGTACACGATGCCCTGCCCGGGCGGAAACTCCGCACGCACGCCCTCGCGCGCGATCAGGATTTCCGCGCCGAACTTGAAGGCCTGGTCGCGCGCCCGTTCTGCCAGTTCGGCGCCGGACACGCCGTGCGGGAAGCCCAGATAGTTCTCGATTTTCGAACTGCTGCCCGCCTGACCGCCCAATGCCCAACGTTCCACCAGTACGGTATGCAGCCCTTCTGACGCTCCGTACACGGCCGCGCTCAATCCAGCCGGTCCCGCGCCGTAGATCGCCAGATCGTAGGCTTCCCTGGATGGAGTGGTAAACCAGCCGAGCTTTTCGGTGATTTGCCGGACAGTGGGACATTCGAGGCGGGTGCCGTCATGGAAGATGCAGACCGGCAAGCGGGAGTCGGAAAGATGCTGCACGTGCGCGAGATCTTTGGCTTCTTTATCGCTGCCAAGTTCGATCCATTCGAACGGTATATCGCAACGATGGAGGAAGTCGCGTATCGCGTAGCCGTTCGCGCTGCGCATGCATCCATAGATCCTGACCATGAACTTGTCCGCTTTTGAGGACATCGATGATTCTCTTCGTTTCCTGCTCTTTGCGTCCTGGCGGCATGCACCGATAACCGCGATAGACCGCGTTACTCCACGTTAGGCGCATCGTGGGTGTGGGTCTTTCGCAATTCTGCCGGATTTTGTTGGTTTTCTGCCGACGCTTTCATGACGTCGGTCGTGCGACTCTTCGCTGCGGTCAACAACGCGTACCCCCATTCGATGCCGCTGCGCAAGTCATTCCGAATGAGCCGTCTCTGGACGATGTTCCGTCACGGTTTGCCGACATGACGCACAGCCACGGTGCGCCGGCTACGCTCCGTGTCCGTTCTGCTCCGGCCTTTGCCGTGCCACGATCGCCCGGCTTCGATGCTCACACGCGTGCATTTGTATGATCCGCTCCGCTTTCGTATCGCGGCGTCAATCTGGAAGCACGAACTCGGTGCGCATGTCTTCGATCACCTTCCCGACGTGATGCACGTAACGCGCACCGAGGTCATTAAGCGGCACGATGTTCCAGTTGCGGCCCGATGCGTCGGGCGGGTGACGCTCTGGTAGCGGTATGCGCATGTGCAAAGCTCCCGACGCGTCAGGGTCGATTTTCGATATGCGGTTCTGCAGTTCGTCGCGAATCTGCTCAGGGGTTCGAACGATTTTAGGCATCTGTCTGCCTCCTTCGGTTTGATGTCCGGATCGTGACCAGTGCGCGCACACGATTACGCTAATATGCATGCGCCACCGACCTTTTTAGTCTAGTCGCTAATTCGAACAGGGTCCGGCTCCTATCGTGCAGAGAAACGTTTTTGAAACCTCGCCCCGGTTTGACAGCCCACGCAGGACCGTCGCCTCGCGTTCCGCCCGACGGCGGCTTGGCTGCATCGAACAATGCGCTCGCCTTTGCTGCCCCGAAATTCGCAGGATCGCGACATATCTGAGCAGAAACTGGAAAGAAGCCCATGCGCGGTCATGGCTAAACTTCCGGGATCGTGTCGATGTGCTGACGCCGGCGGTTCGATATGGCAATCTGTTCGGACCGTTCCAAAAACAAGAAGCCCGGCAGCACGCCGAGCAGATTTCCTTCACAAGCTGTTCGAACCCGCAAAGGCGATCTGCGCCGCGGTATGTATGCCGGGCGTCCATGCATAGCCCTGTCCGTAGCGGACGCCGTGCACGAGGCAGGCGGGTTGATGTTCATGCAGTTGTGGCACGTAGGACGCATATCGCACCCCTCCTTGCAGCCCAATGAAATGATGCCAGTCGCACTGTCTGCTGTTCAGCCGAAAGCAGAGGCATTCATCGAGAACGAGCGGGGCGAAAGTGTCGTCGCCCCGTGCGTCGAGCCTCGCCCGCATTAGGTCGAAGAGATGCCGCATCTTCGATGGGGGCGGCGAGCACGGACTTACCGACTATCACCGACAGGCAAGCTCGCTTGCGTGATGCGACGATTTGCGATGACCGCCGAGGCCGCGACCGACCACGCCGAGAGGCGCACCGGGGTCGGCACTTCGCAAATTGTCGTCACCGACGGCAGCATGGGTCGCGATATCCCGCAGGCCGGCTCGCAACTACCGCTGAAGACTTGAAGGCTCGCTCCATCTAAGCGCCGATTTGCAAGTGCTCGACCGAATGGCTGAAGCTTGCCGGGGCCGAACATGTGGCCCGGACACTGAGCAGCGGGCGCAGCACTCTTTGGATTGCCGCGATCGACTTGTGGATACGCTGGCAAGGAACTGCCTTGCATGAGAAGGCCCGGTGGCCAAGGCGCGCGCCACGCATGCGTGAAGTGATCGGAAAGAAGTTCTCGTCGACCCACAAGCGTCATCAAAACGGAGGCAGGCATGGTCACGAAAGCGTTGTTCGTCCGACTTGAAGCGAAGCCGGGCAAGGAGCAGGAAGTCGAAGACTTCCTGATGGGCGGCTTGCCGCTCGTCGAGCAGGAGCCCGCCACGATTGCGTGGTTCGGGCTGAAAATCGCGCCATCGGTGTACGGCATCTTCGACGCATTCCCCGACGACGCTGGCCGCAAGGCGCACCTTTCGGGCAAGGTAGCCGAGGCGCTGATGGCGAAAGCCCCGGAACTCTTCGCTCATTCGCCGGAGATCATGAACATCGATGTACTCGCGGCGAAGCTGCCTTCGTAGCCACGTCGACATCCGGTGCTGGACGCGTCGCCGCCACGCAGCCTGAACAATCCTGGCCGTCGAAACACTGCGGAAAGCGTGCACGTGAAAGGCGTGAGGATTCAGACTCGTGAGACGTTGTTCGCCGCGTCCCGGCGTCCGTTTGCCCGGTTTGCCGACCGCGAAGCTGACACGTTTGCACTGGTCACATGCGCCGCTGATGATCGCGAAGGGCACAGCGACGCAATCACCGATCTTGGAACGCGCTTCTCCTCGCCTCTCAGCAGCGCGGCACCCGTCATGCAAGAAGCATTCATCGTTCCGTTCAAGGCCTCCTGACTTGCCGCCATCAGCTTCTTGCATCGGATGATCGTTGTATGGTGAACTGGTGGCCCGATGACGCCGCATCGGTGTCCATGTCAGAAGAGCATTTTGATGAGCTGCGTGGCAAATCGCGGATGACCACGTCTGCGTTCAGTCAGACCTGCAGCCTATCCACTCGATCGTTACGCTGCGTCGTGCCGACAAGTGCTTCCGAAAAGACGTGGCGATGCAGACTTCGCCAGCATGCCGGCTGGCCAATTTGCGGCATCTCCGGTTCGCAAAATCGAGCCGCTTTTGCAAAATGTGCGGCCTGATGTACGTTTTCCGCGAATACGCAGTAGCCGCTGCCCATCACGCACCGATGAGCCGACCCGTCGAATCGCACCGAATTCGGGATTGAACGGCGCTAATCCGCGATTGCCTCGCCCGGCATCAATCAGGCACGCGGATAGCTGCCGATGTGATAGCGCACCGCGACGAAAAATCTGGAGCGCCTCGCACGCAATGTTTAGGATAGCGACAGACTTTCCAGCCTCAACGAGCAATAGCAGACGCGGCCTTCAAGGTGCCGGTCTGAATATGTCAGGGACGGCCCGCAGATATGCGTGCGGGCTTATCGACGCCGTCAGCCGCTGAAGAATTGATGTGGCTGAGGCTCTTCGCAGTTGACTCTCGGGAGAAAGATATGAAAGCCGTTGTATATCGCGGTCCTCGCCAGGTCGCAGTAGAAGATGTGCCGGATCCCAAGATCGAGCGTCCGACCGACGCCATCGTCAGAATCACCACTACCAACATCTGCGGTTCGGATCTGCACATGTACGAGGGGCGAACAGACTTCGAGCAAGGCCGCATCTTCGGTCATGAAAATCTGGGCGTGGTGCAGGAAGTAGGACCCGCCGTGGAGCGGCTCAAACCCGGGGACTGGGTGTGTCTGCCATTCAACATTAGCTGCGGCCATTGCGTGAACTGCGAGCGCGGCCTCACTGCGTTTTGCCTGAGCGCGAATCAGCCGGGCATCGCGGGCGGCGCATTCGGCTTCGCGGACATGGGGCCGTGGGCCGGCGGACAAGCCGAATATCTTCGCGTACCGTGGGCGGACTTCATGGCGCTGAAGCTGCCGCAGGACGCGGAGTCGAAGCAGACCGACTACGTGATGTGCGCCGACATCTTCCCGACCGGTTGGCACGCGACCGAACTTGCCGGCCTGAAGCCCGGAGACGCTATCGTGATCTATGGCTCGGGACCGGTGGGTCTGATGGCCGCGCACTCGGCCATGATAAAGGGCGCACGCAGCGTCATGGTGGTCGATTGCCATCCCGACCGTCTCAAGCTTGCTGAATCGATCGGCGCAACTGCAATCGATTATTCGAAGGAAGATCCGGTGCAGCGCGTGATGGACCTGACAAACGGCATGGGCGCGGACGTGGGTTGCGAATGCGTCGGCTATCAGTGTCACGATCCGTCTCCGCATCGTCATGAGAGCCCCAATCTGACGATGAACAATCTGGTCTCGTCGGTCAAGTTCACGGGCGGGATCGGCGTGGTCGGCGTGTTCGTGCCGGAAGACCCGGGCGCGCAGGACGAATTGGCGAAGAAAGGGCAGATCGCATTCGACTGGGGCAAGTGCTGGTTCAAAGGCCAGCACATCGCCACGGGCCAGTGCAACGTCAAGGCGTACAACCGGCAGTTGCGCAACCTGATTCACGCCGGCCGCGCGAAGCCATCTTTCATCGTGTCGCATGAGTTGAAACTCGACCAGGCGCCTGAAGCATACAAGCACTTCGACGTGCGCGAGCATGGCTGGACCAAGGTGGTCCTGCATCCGGGAGGTTAGCAAAGCGACGCGCGTTGTCGTTGCATGCGCACTCGGGCTCATCGCTCCATCTGTGGTGGGGCGATGCATCCCCTCAGCCCGGTTCCACGACTCATGGCAGCCGTGCGATGCGCTCGGGCGCCGCCCACATCTATCGTCGATACCGCTGCACGGCACGAACCGCGTAGCGGATACCGCAGCGGTCAGTAACCTTCGGAGCATTCGTTATGGCAAGCAACATTCTTGCTATCGGGTCGCGCGAAACATTGCAGCGCGGCCGCCCTTCTTCGGGCATCCCGGCTAGAGAAACAATGCAAGGCATTGGCTGGATCCCCGTCGCGCTCAGCGCGGCCTTGATCGTGTCCGGGCTCGCCGGACGAAAGAAAGGCGCCGTGGCGCTCGCGCTCACTGCTTGCGCGGGCGTCGCCGCGGTGCGGGCCGGGTACGCTGTCCCGCTGCATCGAGGGGCGAACAGCAAGGAGCGAAGCGGGACCTCTGGCGCGACGCCGGAAGTGGAACGCGCAATCACCATCGGCAGGAGCGCGGACGATCTTCGTCGTCTCTGGCTTGAGCCCGGAACGCTCCCGCAACTCTTGGCAGGCTTCGCGACGTTGCACCCGACGAGCGACGGCCGCATGCGCTGGGAGATCAGGACGCCGCTCGGTCGCGCCTACAGATGGGAATCGGAGCGTGTCGACGGTCCCGGCGCAGGCGTCGGCTGGCGCTCGCTGCCTGGCGCCGCCGTGCCGAACGAAGGATCCGTCCGCTTCGACTCCGCCCCGAACGACCGCGGCACGGTGGCGACGCTGCACGTCCGGTTCGACCCGCCCGGCGGCGCGCTCGGTGAAGGGTTACTCAAGCTCCTCGGGACCACGCCGCTGAAACTGGTCGCGGACAACGCGCTGCGGCGCTTCAAGAACCTCGCCGAAACCGGCGAGATTCCTACCACTGAGCGGCAGCCCGCTGCTCGCGCGAATACACGCTAAGGAGAGTGAGCATGCGAGCACTTTACTGGAACGGGGTAAACGACCTGCGCGTCGGGACCGTGAAAGACCCGGAGATCACCAATCCTCACGACGCGATCCTGCGCGTCAGTCTGTCGACGACCTGCGGCTCGGACCTTCACTTCATCGACGGCTACATCCCGACAATGAAGTCCGGCGATGTCATCGGCCACGAGTTCATGGGCGTGATCGAGGAGGTCGGCCCCGAGGTGAAACGCCTCGCGAAAGGCGACCGCGTCGTGGTTCCTTCGTTCATCGTCTGCGGCCAATGCTGGTATTGCCAGCATTCCCTCTACTCGCTGTGCGACAACACGCATCCGAAGCCCGAGCTACAGGCGCCGCTTCTGGGCGGACATACGACGGCAGGAATCTACGGCTACACCCACGCGTTCGGCGGGTATGCGGGCGCGCATGCGCAATACGTGCGCGTTCCGTTTGCCGACAACGACTGCTTCAAGGTCCCCGACGGCGTGGCGGACGATACGGCGCTGTTCCTTTCGGATGCGGCGCCGACCGGCTACATGGGCGCCGACTTCTGCAACATCCAGCCGGGCGACACGGTCGCGGTCTGGGGCTGCGGTGGCGTTGGGCTGATGGCGCAGCAAAGCGCGCGTCTGATGGGCGCGGAGCGGGTCATCGCGATCGACCGCTTCCCCGAGCGTCTGGAGATGGCGCGCGAGCACGCCGGCTCGGAGACGATCGACTACACGGCGGTCGACAGCGTCCTGGAAACGCTCATGGAGATGACCGGCGGACGGGGCCCCGACGCTTGCATCGACGCTGTGGGGATGGAAGCGCACGGCACCGGGCCGCAATACGCGTATGACCGCGTCAAGCAGGCGCTGCGTCTCGAGACGGACCGCGGCCAGGCGCTGCGCGAGGCCGTGATGGCCTGCCGCAAGGGCGGCACGCTGTCGGTGCTGGGCGTCTACGGGCTGATCGACAAGTTCCCGATGGGCGCCATCATGAACAAGGGCATGACGGTGCGCAGCGCCCAACAACACGGGCAAGCCTATATGGATCGGCTGCTCTCGCACGCGCAGAAAGGCGAACTCAACCCTGCTTACCTCGCCACTCACCGCTTCTCGCTGGAGGACGGACCACGCGGCTACAACATGTTCAAGCACAAGACAGACGGCTGCGTCCGTGCCGTGTTCGCGCCGTAACTTCCCGTGCAGTCCGGGTGCCGCCATGCAAAGGAAACGACCATGATCCGCATCACAGCCGCGTCCGCCGTCGTGGCGATGACGCTTCTCGCCAGTGCATCCATCGCACAGCAGCACACGGCGCCTTCATCCGATACGCCACGATTGCAGCAGGTCGCGCGATTCGAGCATCAGGTCACCGGCGTGACCGTTTCGAAGGATGGGCGCATCTTCGTCAATTTTCCGCGCTGGACGGAAGATGCGCCGATCTCGGTCGCCGAAGTGACACACGACGGCCAGCTCAAGGCCTATCCGGACGACGAGTGGAATTCGTGGCGCAACGGCAAGAAGAACCAGATGTCCGCCGGAGATCATTTCGTGTGCGTTCAGAGCGTCGTGACCGATGCACACGGTAATCTCTGGGTCGTCGATCCGGCCGCGCCAGCGACAGCGTCACTGGTGCCGGGTGGACCCAAGCTCGTGAGAATCGACCTCAAGACGAACGAGGTTGCGCAGGTGATCCGCTTCGACGAGACCGTCGCACCTCAGGGAAGCTACCTGAACGATGTGCGTTTTTCGCCGGATGGCAAGTATGCCTATCTGACCGATGCCGGAGCGAAGGGAGCGCTCCTCGTCGTGGATCTGCGCTCTGGCAATGCCCGACGCGTGCTCGACGGCCACGCGAGCACGCAGCCGGAAAAGGACGTCGTCGTGAAGATCGACGGGCAGCCGCTGCGCCGACCCGACGGACGCGGCGTCGAATTCGCCGCCGACAGCCTCGCGCTTTCGCGTGATGGCCGCACGCTCTACTGGAAAGCACTGACCGGTCGCACGCTCTATCGCATCGCGACGGGCGCACTGCAGAACCCGCGTCTGCCGGCGAAGGATCTCGAAGCGCGCGTGGAGCGTGTCGCCGAGACGGAGCCGACGGACGGTCTCTGGATCGATGAACGCGGGCGGCTCTATTTGAGCGCTTTCGAGCAGAACGCAGTCAAAGTCCGCGACGGGGATCGCACTGCTACCGTTGTGCAGGACAAGCGGCTGCGCTGGCCCGATACGTTCTCGGAGGGACCCGACGGAACCCTTTATGTCACCAGTTCCCGCATCCAGGACATGAGCTGGTTCAAGCCCGAGAACGGTCCGCGCCTCGAGACGCAGTTGTGGCGCATTGAACGGCCCGATGTCCCACGATGACGCACAGGGCAGGGTTTTTCCGCCCGCCTGGCGGCGTCGACGTCCTTTAAGCCAAGACACCTTGAAACGGCAGTAAGTGAGCGCCGGCTGATGCCGACCGCGCGCTTCGGCCATCGGGCAGCAAATAGCGACGGCCCGGTACGGACCTCGTACTCGGTACATTATTCGTTGTGCCTGACCGAAGCGCGGCGACGGCGCGTCGAGCAATGTGCGATGCACGTGCCGAAGCGGACGTGGCTCCTCACGTTCACTCGATCGCCAGTTAGCGCGGGCGGCTGCGCGGTTTCGCGACCGCGTCCTGTCGCGAGGCCGCCGCCGAGGAGCCGCCCTCTTCCCCTCTCTCAACGCGCCGCGCGCAACCGGTAACCCGCGCGCGCCGGATCGCCAATTTGCGCAGGCAACTGCTCTTCCCATTGCAGATACGTCGTGATCGCTGCGACGTTGCCCTCGTGACGGTCGTGCGCCCAGAACAGATAGTCGATGCGCTCGTCGTCGGCGGGATGCTGCGGCGTCGAATCGACCGGCAAGCCAGCCGCGTGCCACGCCGTGACGCCGCCGCGCACGCACTCGACGCGCGCATCCGGCAGACGCTCCCGCAGATCGATCGCGACGAGCGTTGCGAGCGTGTCGTCGTCGCCGAATATGACCGCTGCCCGTTTCGTCCGCAACGTGTCGATGAGCGCATCGAGACGCGCGCGGTTGACCCATTCCGCGCCCGCCGGATGGCGCTTCCGGTACGCCGCGCTCGATCCGGCGACGAAGCCCGCCGCGCCATCGCGCAGCCGTTGCGCCGCTTCATGCGGATCGATCCAGTCCGGCGCGGGCTGCGGCGGCTCGAATGCGAAGGCGCGTCGATCGCGCTCGAGCGTCACGCCGGCGAACGGATCGCGCAGCACGTACACGTCGATGCCGAGTTGCGCGAGCCAATGCGCGGTGCCGATCGCGCGCGTCCGATGCTCGTCGACGAGCACCACGCGTGCGCGCCGCGTGCCGATCCATCGGTCGGTGGTCTGCACGAGCTGTCCGCCCGGTGCATGGACCGATCCCGCGAGATGGCCCGCGTCGAATTCACGGGCAGTGCGTACATCGAAAAGATAGGTCGTGCGCGACCCATCGCCTTGCCATTCGCGCAGTTGCGCGTGCTCGATCCAGCGTACGTCGAAACGCGCGGCGAGGGAATCGGCGCGGACTTGCGCGGCATCGCCGGGCGCGGCGTCCGCATGTGCGGCGGGCACGGCGCCCGACGCCAGCTCGAAGCCCGCGCGCCGCCATGCCTGGGTGCCGCCGCGCAGCGCGAACACCGGATTGCGCACGCCCGCATTGATCAGCGCCTGAGCGCCGATGATCCCGCGCGTGCGGCCCGCGCACGACACGACGATAGTGCGCGCGGGATCGTCGAGATACGCATCGACGAGATGCAGCAATTCCGCGCCCGGCGCGCTGATCGCACCCGGCACGTGAAAACGCTCGAACTCCTCGGCGGTGCGGCAATCGAGCACGACAAGGCCAGGCTCCGCTTCGCGCCGCGCGTTCAGTTCCTGCGGATCGAGCTGCGGCGTGTGACACGCGAGCTCGACGAATTCCGCGAACGCCTTGCTCGGCACGTTGACGCCTTCGAAGAGCGTCTGCCCCGCCTCGCGCCACGCGATGACGCCGCCTTCGAGCACGGCGATATCGCTATACCCCAGCGCGGCAAGACGGCGTGCCGCGCGCACCGCGACGCCGTGCTCGCCGTCGTCGATCAACACGATGCGCGTCGCGAGCCGCGGCACCGGCGTGGCGATGTCGCGTTCGAGCGTGCTGTACGGCACGTTGATCGCGTGCAGCGGATGGTTCCAGCCGAACTCGCCTTCCTCGCGCACGTCGACGAGTGCGATCTCGCGTTCGTCGCCGAGCCAGTCGAGCAGCGTACCGGTCTGGATGCGCTTGATGCCGTGTGTCGAAGCAGTCATGAAATACCTTGAGAAAGCGGTTGATCGTGTTCCTGCGCGTTCCACACGTTAGCTGCATAGAGCGTCGCGTCGAAATCGGCGGGAACGTCGGCGTCGAGGCGCGCGGCGTGTGTGTCGATATCCGCGTGGAAGAGATCGCGGCTGATGCGGCGCACGACCGCGGGAATGTCGCGCCTCATGCTCGGCACGTCGCCGACCGGCACGCCCGCGCTGACGAAGCCCGCTGGGTTGTAGACGTGGATGTTGCGCAGCCACGGCGCGGCGCCCGGCGTCTTTTCGAGGTACTCGAGCGCCTCGCCGAGATAGGGATGCGCGCCGAGCGCCGCATCGGCGTCGGCGGGCGGCGGCGTGTATTGGTCGCGCCACAGGCGCACGTGCGGCGCGATATCGGCAAGCTCGGGACGCGCCGCAAGATCGACGGCGAAGCCGGTGCCCGCAATCGCAAAGTCGAACGCGAAGGCATCGCCGTTCGCATTCAGCACGATGCGCTTGTCCACGGCGCGCGCCGCCTCGATTGCCGCGCCGACATGCAGGCGGAAGTTCGCGAAGCGCGTCACGCGCTCGATCGAATCGCGCGGCGCGGTCGAGCCTTCGCGACGAAAGCGTCGCGCCTGCGACCAGCGCAGCGCATCGGGCAAGCCGTGATAGTTGTCGTACGCGCCCGGATAGCCGCGCGTGCGCGAGACCGGTTTCGCGGCGAGCGCGGCACGGCGCGCGAACAGATGCACATCCGCGGCGCCGGCTTCGAGCGCGGTCGCGGCGGCGTCGAACGCGGACGCCGCCGCGCCGATCACGGCGACCGACTTGCCGCGCAAGGCGGAAAAATCGATGGCCTGCGACGTATGCGCAAGAAGCGCGGGCGGCAAATGCGCCACGACATCGGGCACGAAGGCGCGTCCGTTGCCCGCGACGCCGTTGCACAGCACGATCTTGCGCACGGTTTCGACGCGCGCTTCGCCATCGACTTCGAGGTGCACGCGAAAGCTGTCGCCCGCTGGCTCGATCCGCGAAAGACGCACGCCGTAGCGCACCGGAATGTCGAGAAACGTTCGAAACCACGCGAGATACGCGGCCCATTCCCTGCGCGGCGCGCGTTCGATGGACCCGTACGCGTCGCGGCCGTAGCGCGCTTCGTACCATGCGCGAAAGCTCAGGCCCGCGACATCGCCCTCCGGCCCGACGAGCGTTTTCGGCGTGCGCAGCGTGTTCATCCGCGCGCGATTCAGCCAGACGCCCGCCGTGCCGGCATCGTTAGCGGCGTCGATGACGCTCACGCGTCCGATGCCTGCCCGGCGCAACGCGAAGGCAAACGCGCAGCCGGTCTGTCCGCCGCCGACGATCAGCACATCGTGATCGATGCCCGCGCGCGCCGGCACCCAGTTCTCGGGCGCAGGTCCGAGCAGATCGAGCGCGCGGCGCGCTTCGCCGTCCACATCGAAGAATTCGTCCATGCTTCAGTCCTTGCTCGTCGTGTTTTGCGCGACGGCGCCCTGCTTGCCCGAATACTGCCGATGCCACGCGAGCAGTTGCGGCGACGGCGGCATGTGCCACTTGTTGCCTTCGTCGATCACAAAGCCCGTGCGATGCCAGTCCTTCACGATGCCGTCGAACGCGGCAACGGTATCGGTCTGCCCCTTGCGGACCCAGACCACGGACGGCGAGGGAATGAGCTGCGTCCTGATCGGCGATTCATAGTCCTTCCATTCGCCCGATTCGCTCAGAAGCCGCGCCTCGATGCCCGGCGTCACATGCACCGACGCGACGCACGCACCGCCGCGCAACGCCAGCAGCGCCTCCGGCATGCCCTTGAACGCCTTGACCTGCGCGCCGTATTGTTCGATCAGCGGCTTCGTGTAGTTGCTGCCTTGCGACACGCATACCGGCTTGCCGCGCAGATCGGCCCAGTCGTGGATGCCCGCGCCTTTGCGCACCATCGCCGAGCCGCCGATTTCCTCGAACGGTGTCGGCACGTAACTCAGGATTTCGTCGCGTTCCTTCGTGTACTGCATGCTGGCGATGAGCGCATCGACCTTGCCTTGCTGGAGGAATTGCACGCGGTTCGGCGGCGTCACTTCGACTGCCTCGAACTTCACGCCGAGATGTTGCGCGAGGCTCTCGCCGAGTTCGACGTTGTAGCCGACCGGCTTGCGCGTCACGGGATCGAGCGAGCCGTAGGTGCCGTCCAGCACGACGCCGACAACGAGCACGCCGCGCGACTTGATGCGATCGAGCGTGGCGTCCGCGTGCGCGAGGTGAGATACGGCGGCGAGCGCGAGGGTGAAAAGCGCGGCGCCGCGCGCGCGAATGCTTGAGCGATGCATCATTCGGATCATCCGTTTGTGAAGGAAAAAGCTCAGCGCGCGATGCGTCGGAAAGCCTGCGCGAGATCGTCGATCAGATCGCGCGGATCTTCTAGGCCGACGTGCAGCCGGACAACCGGCGCGCCGCTGCGCCAGAAGCTTTGCGATGCGAGCCGCGCGGCGGGCGCGATCAGCGCAAGGCTTTCGTAGCCGCCCCACGACGCGCCGATGGCGAACAGGCGCAGCGCATCGACGAGTGCGACGGCATCGGCATGAGACGCATCGCGCAAGGCGAACGACACGAGGCCGTTCGCGCCATGAAAATCGCGTCGCCAGAGCGCGTGGCCGGGATCGTCGGGCAGCGCGGGATAGAACACGCGCGCGACGATGTCCGTGGCATCGGCGAGATAGTGCGCGACTTCGAGCGCATGACGCTGATGCTGCGCGAGCCGCACGGCAAGCGTGCGCACGCCGCGCAACGCGAGCCAGGCATCGTCGGCGCCGACGGACAAGCCGAGCGCCTCGTGCGTATCGCGCAGACGCCGCGCGACCTCGCGATCCTTCACGGCCACCGCGCCTTGCATCAAGTCCGAATGACCGCCGACGTACTTCGTGATCGCCTGGATCGAGATGTCCGCGCCGAGTTCGAGCGGCCGGTAGAGCACGCCCGCGCCCCACGTGTTATCCGTTGCGAGCAACGCGCCATGCTGCCGCGCGAAGGCGGCGAGCGCCGGAAGATCGATGACTTCGTACAGAAACGACGACGGCGACTCCGCATAGATGAGCCGCGTCTGCGCACGCACATCGCGCTCCGGCAAGCCGGCGCTCGCGCTGAAGTACGTGAACGACACGCCGAGGCGCGTCAGCAACGGCTCGATGCGCTCGCGTACCGGGCCATACACGCTGTCCTGCACCAGCACGTGATCGCCCGGCGACAGCAGCGCGATGAACGTCAGCGAGATCGCCGCGAGTCCTGACGGTGCCAGCAGCACGTGCTCCGCGCCTTCGAGTTCGCCGAGCGCCGTTTCGAGCGCGCGATGCGTCGCCGTGCCGTGACGCCCGTAGGTCGCGACTGCTTCGCCGGCCTCGCGCCGATGATGCAAGTCGACGCGCGCGGCGTCGTCGCGAAACCGGACTGTGCTCGTGCGCACGAGCGGCGCGTTGACGGGCGCGGCGCCGTCGTCGAACGCGGGTGCGCCCGCATGCAGCACGCGGGTGTGAAGATGATCGCGACGCTCCGTCATCAACCCACCGCCTGCGTCGCGCGCTGCATATGCGTGGCGTTGTACCGCACGATGCGTCCAGTGTCCGGTTCGAAGCCCAGACGCCCCGTCAGCGTTTCCAGCGGACGGCCGTAAAGGTGGAAATGCAGCGTCGGCGCAGCGCCATTCACGTGAATGCTGTGAATGTCCTCGGGCAAGAACGCGATAGACATACCGGGACGCACGATGACTTCGCGATCGACTTCGAGTTGCGCGCGGTCGGGATCGGCGCCGTCGTCGATACGCCGGTAGACGCGGTTCAGCTCGTCGCCCGCGACCGCGACGATGACCGCCCACGTGTCGTGGTTGTGCGGGATCGTGGTCTTGCCGGGCAACAGCGAGTTCAGATATAGCGCGAAGCCGTCCTCGCCCGGATTCAGCCGATAGCGCACCGACGTATCGCCGCTCTGCGCTTGCGGCGGCGGAAAGTCGGCGGCATCGAAGAGATCGGTATGGTCGGCAAGCCTCGCGAGACGCTCGCTCAGGCGCGACAGCGCGGCACGCGTGAGGCCGTCTTCATCGACGATGCGGCGGGCATCCGCAAGCAGCGCCTGGACAGCATCGTTGCGTCGTTGTTCTTGTTGCGTGGTGGTCATTGGAATGGGGGCGAGTTAGACGGCGCGCAGCGGCGGATGACTGCGGTCCTCGCCGCGCGCGCGTTGCAGGAAAAGCCGCGTGCGTTCGTGGCGCGGCTGGCCGAAGAGTTGCGCGGCCGGTCCGTGCTCGACGATCACGCCGCGCTCGGTGAAAAAGACCTCGTCGCTGATCTCGGCGGCGAAGCGCATCTCGTGCGTGACGAGCACGCAGGTCTGCCCTTCATCCGCGAGTTCGCCGATGACGTTCAGCACTTCGCCGACGGTTTCCGGATCGAGTGCCGACGT
Organism: Caballeronia fortuita; assembly: GCF_001544835.2. GTDB lineage: Bacteria > Pseudomonadota > Gammaproteobacteria > Burkholderiales > Burkholderiaceae > Caballeronia > Caballeronia fortuita. Next base: position 286,934 of record NZ_FCNX02000002.1, read on the forward strand.
CACTTCGTCGAACAGGATCAGTTCGGGACGCATCGCGAGCGTGCGCGCGATCGCCACGCGCTGCTGCTGGCCGCCCGACAACGCACCCGGATGCGCGTGCGCCTTGTCCGCGAGACGCACTTTGGCGAGCAGCGCGTGCGCGTCGCTTTCGGCTTCGGCGCGGCTTTTGCCAAGCACGCGGCGCGGCGCGATCGTCAGATTGTCGAGCACGCTCAGATGCGGAAACAGGTTGTACTGCTGAAACACGAAGCCCACGCGCTTGCGCAGCGCGATGCGCTCGGCATCGCTCTGTTGCGCGCGCACGTCGATGCTGGCGATGTCGATCGAACCGCGTTGCGGGCTCACGAGGCCGTTGATGCAGCGCAGGATCGTCGATTTGCCCGACCCCGACGGCCCGATGATCGACACGGCCTGCCCGCGCTTCACCGTCAGGTCGATGCCGTTCAACACCGGCACGCCGTCATAGCTCAGATGCAGATCGCGGATCGTGAGCAGCGGGTCTTGCGTGTGGCTGTCGCGGGCGGGCGATGCGTTTAGGGTCGAAGAAGATGCGAGCGCGATGCGGTTCATGCGGCCTCCCGTTGCGCACGTCGCAAAGCCGCGACGCCGGCCGCGAGCCGCGCGACGCCTTCGGCGAGTGTCGCGTTGCTCGCGACCATCGAGAAGCGGATATGGTCCGGCGTGCCGAACGATGTGCCGTCCACGACCGCCAGCCCGTGCTCGAACAACAGATAGGCGACGAGATCGATGTCGCTGGCAATGGTTTCGCCCGCGGGCGTCGTTGCACCGATCAGCGCGCTCACGTCGACGAACGCGAAGAACGCGCCTTGCGGCGGCACGCAGCGCACGCCGTCGATCTTCGCAAAGGCGTCGAGCAGCAGATCGCGCCGCTCGCGATACGCCGCCACGGAAGAAGCAACGAACGCCTGATCGCCGCGCAGCGCCGCCGCGAGCGCCGCCTGACCGATCGACGAAGGCGACGACGTCGATTGCGACTGCACGACGGTCATCGCGCGAATCAGTTCGACCGGCCCCGCGCCGTAACCGATGCGCCAGCCGGTCATCGCATAAGGCTTGGATGCTCCGTTGACGATCAGCGTGCGGCCCGCCAGATCGGGTGCGATGCGCAGGAAGTGTTCGCGCGCGCCGCCGTCGAAACGGATGTGCTCGTAGATCTCATCGAGCAGCACCCACACGTGCGGGTGCCTGCGCAAGACATCCGCGAGCGCGGCGAGTTCACCGGTGCCGTACACCGCGCCGCTCGGGTTCGACGGCGTGTTCAGGATGAGCCAGCGCGTGCGCGGCGTGATGGCCGCATCAAGCCGCGCCGGCGTGAGCTTGTAGCCGTCTTCGGGACGCGATGCGACGGTCACCGGCGTACCGTCGTTGATCGACACCATCGCCGGGAAGGACTGCCAGTACGGCGCGGGCACGATCACTTCGTCGCCCTCGCGCAAGGTCGCGGCGAACGCGTTGTAGATGACATGCTTGCCGCCGCTGCCGACGATGATCCTCTCCGCCGCGTAGTCCAGGCCGTTCTCGCGCGCGAGCTTGTCGCGGATCGCGGCGCGCAGGTCGGCGGTGCCGGCGGGCGGCGTGTACTTCGTGTCGCCCGCCGCGAGTGCGTCGATCGCGGCCTGCTTGATCGACGCGGGCGTGTCGAAATCGGGCTCGCCCGCCGTCAGTTCGATGATCGAACGTCCGCTGGCCGCGAGCGCCTGCGCGCGCGCCTTGGCCGCGGCATTGGGCGCAAGGCCGATGCGCTCTGCGCGGCGGGAAAGAATCAGTTGGGTCATCGGCGAATCCTGTGCAGGTAAGCCAGCGATTCTATGGACCGCTTCCGTGCGCGCTAACCAACGATTGGACACATGCATATCGCACGATTTGCGATGCCTATCTGCCACGCCGCGCCATTTGCTTATCAGATTCGCTTCGTTTCCGGCGCGCGGTCATGACGCTATCGTGATGCGCTGCCCTTGCCAGCCACGGCGTCGCGAGGCCGCGTGTCCTTCATCTTCCCCGCATGATTACAAAGACCTTGTTCAGCCGCTTCGGCGCGCTTATGTTGCTCGCCTCGCTCAGCGTGTCCGCGCGCGCCGACGCCACGCTCGATCGCATCGCATCGCGTCACGAGATCGACGTCGGCGTGATGATCGCGGGCAGTCCGTTCGGCTCGCTCGATCCGCAGACGCAGCAACCGCGCGGCATCAACGTCGATCTCGCGAACGATATCGGCAAGAAACTCGGCGTCAAGGTCAATCTGGTGTCCGTGCAGCCTTCGACGCGCGTGCAGTTTCTTCAACAAGGCAAGGCCGACATCCTGATCGCCAACATGGAGTACACGCCGCAGCGCGCCGAAATTCTCGACTTCGTGCCGACGCCCTATTACCGTGTCGGCGGCACGGCGATCACGCCGAACAACAGCGGCATCACGCGCTGGGAAGATCTGCGCGGCAAGCCGGTCTGCATCTCGCAGGGCAGCAGTTATATCCGGCCGATCGTCGAGCGCTATGGCGCGGTGCCGCACGCGTTCCCCGGCGCGTCGCAATCGCTGCTCGCGCTGCGCGGCGGCAGTTGCGTGGCGGCCGTGCACGACGCCGCGCCGCTGCTCTATCCGCTGCAACAGCACGATCCCGAATGGCGCGATTACCGGACCTTGCAGCCGGAGCTGATTCCGGCGTCGTCGGTGATCTGGGTGCGCCAGGGCGAAAAGGACACGGCGGCGAAGCTGAACGGGATCGTCGAAGAGTGGCACCGAAGCGGCTTTCTGATCGCGTCCGAAGCGAAGGCGGGGTTGCCGCCGTCGCCCGCGCTGGTCGAATGGCATGCGAATCTGCCCAAAGGACCGTGAGATGGACGCCTCGCTGCATTCGATTCTCGCGGCGGCCGCGCGCGCCGGGTTCGACTTCCGCTTCCTGCTCGATGCCTACGAGCGCGATCCGTTCCTGCACGGCATCGTCGTGAGCATCGAAATCATCGTCGCGACGATGGCCGGCAGCGCGATCGCCGGGCTCGCGCTGCTCGTCGCGGTGCGCGGCCGGCGCGTCTGGCTCGCGAACGCCGCGCGCGCGTTCATCGAACTCACGCGAAGCACGCCGACGCTCGTGCAGTTGTATTGCGGATTTCTCGTGGTGAACATGCTCATCACGCAGTGGCTGCAGATGCATCACGTGGACAATCCGTTCAAGCCGTTCTTCTGGATCGTGCTGGTGCTGTCGCTGCACCAGGGCGCGTTTCATGCGGAGGCGCTGCGCGCCGGTTTCGATGCGCTGCCCGCGCAGACGATCGAAGGCGCCATGTCGCTCGGGCTGGACCGCAGGAGCCGCTTCTGGCGCATCGAACTGCCGCTCGCGCTGCGCACCGCGTTGCCGACGCTCGTCAACAACGCGGTCGAACTGGTGAAGGCGTCCGCGCTGGCATCGGCGATCGCGGTCGGCGACATCACGTATCAGTCGATCATGATCTGGACGCAGCGCGACAACGTGCTCGCGCTCATGGTCCTGATCCTCCTGTTCTACGGCGCGCTGACGTGGCTCGTGAGCCGCGCCGGGCGCTGGCTGGAACGTCGTCTATGGGTGCCCGGCTATGGCGCATGACACGCTCGCTCCTTCATCGGTGATCGCCGCTTCGCGCGGCAGGACGCGGCCGCTGTCCGGCTTCGCGTCGGGAACGGGCGCCATCGTCGGCGTGCTGGTGTTCGGCGCGCTGCTCTGGGCGATCGCGCCCGAATCCGGCTCGCGCCTCGACACGCTCAGGCAGCTCGTCGAATGGGCGCCCGCGCTCGCGCACGGCTTTTCGCTCAACATCCTCATCAGCCTGGGCGCGGTGGCGATCGGCACCGTCGCTGGCGTGGTCGCCGGTGCGATCGCGCTGTCGCGCTCGCTGGCCGGACGCATCGCGCGATGGTCGATCCAGGCGTTTCGCAATGCGCCGTGGCTCGTGCTGATCTACTTCACGACCTACGTGTTTCCCTTCGAGTTCACCGTGTTCGGCAAGACGTTGCCGTTCCCCGACTGGCTCAAGGTGACGCTTGCGCTGGCGCTGCCCGCGAGCGCGAACATCGCGGAAATCTTTCGCGGCGCGGTGGCCTCGACGCCGACGACGCAATGGGAGGCCGCGCAATCCCTCGCCTTCTCGCGGCGGCAAGTGCTCGTGCATATCGTGCTGCCGCAATGCGCGCGCCGCATGCTGCCGCCGTGGACCAACGTGTACGCGATCATCACGATGGGCACGGCGCTGTCGTCGCTCGTCGGCATCCATGATCTGATCGACACGGCGCAGATCGCGAGCAGCACGGTCGCGCGATCCAGCTTCACGGTGCTGACCTACGTCGCCACGCTCGTCGTGTTCTTCGCGTATTGCTATCCGATCTCGCGCTTCACCCGCTGGCTGGAACGCCGCATGAACGTCCAATGAACCGTCACATCGAATTGCCGGCATGACTTCCTATCCACTGCGCACGTTCGAAGACGTGCGCGAAACGCTGCTCTCGAAACGAGAGATCGCCCTGCTCGACGTGCGCGAGGAAGATCCGCACGCGCAGTGTCATCCGTTGTTCGCGGCGAATTTTCCGCTTGCCCGCATCGAACTCGATGCATACACCCGCCTGCCGCGCCGCGATGTGCCGATCGTGCTGCTCGACGACGGCGAAGGGCTCGCGGCGCGCGCCTTCGACAAGTTCACCGCGCTCGGTTTCAGCCAGGTCGCGTTGCTCGCGGGCGGACTCGACGGCTGGATTCGCGCGGGCGGCGAAGTCTTCCGCGACGTCAACGTGCCGAGCAAGGCGTTCGGCGAATTCGTGGAAGCGCGGCGGCACACGCCATCGCTTTCGGCCGAAGCGCTCGACGCCTTGCAAAAGAGCGGCGAGGATGTGGTCGTGCTCGACGCGCGCCGCTTCGAAGAGTACCGAACGATGAACATTCCCGGCAGTATCAGCGTGCCCGGCGCGGAGCTGGTGCTGCGCGCGCGTGCGCTCGCGCCCGATCCGGCGACCCGCATCGTCGTGAATTGCGCGGGCAGGACGCGCAGCATCATCGGCGCGCAGTCGCTCGTCAACGCGAAGCTGCCGAATCGCGTCGCGGCGCTGCGCAACGGGACGATCGGCTGGACGCTCGCGGGCATATCGCTCGAACACGGCAGCGAACGGCGCTTCGATACCGATGCCGGGCGCGATCCGCATACGCTCGAAGCATCGCGCCAGGCCGCGCTCGCGCTGGCGACCCGCGCGGGTGTGCGCCGCACATCGCTCGGCGAAGCGGCGCGCTGGGCCGCCGAAACATCGCGTACGACGTATCGCTTCGACGTGCGCACGCCGGATGAATACCAGGCCGGGCATGCACCTGGTTTTCAGGGCGCGCCGGGCGGCCAGCTCGTACAGGAAACGGAGATGTTCGCGCCGGTGCGCGGCGCGCGCGTCGTGCTCTTCGACGACGACGGCGTGCGTGCGAACATGACCGCGTCGTGGCTCGCGCAGATGAACATCGAAACCTATGTCGTCGATGGCGCGCATCGCGGCGATCTGACCGGGACCGGCGCGTATCGTCCCGAGCGGCCACAGCGCGCGCCTTCACGGACGATCACGCCGCATGCCCTCGCCGCGCTGCTCGCCGATGCATCGAACGGCGTCGTGCTGCTCGACGTCGCGCCGAGCGCGGATTTCGTGAAGTCGCATGTGCCCGGCGCGCACTGGATCCTGCGTTCGCATCTCGCGTCCGGTTACGACGATATGCGCGGTCTGCCCGACGCCAGGCAGTACGTGCTGACTTGCGGCACGGGCGCGCTCGCCTCGTTCGCAGCCGCCGATGTCGCCGCGCTGACCGGCAAGCCCGTTGCCGTGCTCGACGGCGGAAATGCGGCCTGGACGCGCGCCGGTCTGCCGGACGAGTGCGGCGAGAACAGGCTCGCGTCGCCGCGCATCGATCGTTATCGGCGTCCGTATGAGGGCGTCGGCAATGCACGCGAAGCCATGCAGGCCTATCTGGATTGGGAATACGGCCTCGTCGCGCAACTCGAGCGCGACGGCACGCACGGATTCTTTGTGATTTGACGACGGCGACGCCGAGCAGAATTTAAAGTGCGCATCTGAGCGGCGGCGCTGAAGCGACGAGTCCGTGTGCCACGGCGCGCAGAATCATCCCCTTCCCGTGGCACCGAAAATCGAGCGCGCGTGGACGCCGACCCGCTCCCGCGAAGCGGTACATCCCTTGCTGGCGTATGCTTCCAACGGCATACAGCCTCACATCCGAATCTTCCGGTGCGCGCAGATCGCGTCCTCAGGGCGACGCGCGCATCCGCGGATTCGCTCCACCAAACACCGTTATCCTCGATATTCACCTTCATGAACAAACGGGCACTCATTATCGGCGCGACCGGCATCGTCGGCGGCAATCTCGCGCAACATCTCCTTGCACGCGGAGGATGGAACGTCACCGGTCTTTCGCGCGGACGCACGAAAGCGCCCGACGGGGTCGAATCCGTCATCGCCGATCTCACTTCTGCGCAATCCGTGACGGACGCGCTGCAAGGGCAGCATTTCAGTCACGTCTTCTTCACGGCATGGTCGCGACAGGCAACCGAGCGCGAGAACATTCGAGTGAACGGCGCAATGGTGCGCCACGTGCTGGACGCGCTCGGCCCTTCGGGCAAGCTCGAACACGCCGCGCTCGTCACGGGCCTCAAGCATTACCTCGGGCCCTTCGAAGCGTATGCGCGAGGCACTGTCCCGCTCACGCCGTTTCGGGAGGAGCAAGGCCGGCAGCCCGTCGATAACTTCTACTATGAGCAGGAAGACCGGCTATTCGAAGCCGCGCGTCGATATGACTTTGGCTGGAGCGTGCATCGGCCGCATACGATCATCGGTTTCGCGCTCGGCAATGCGATGAACATGGGCGTCACACTCGCCGTGTACGCAACGCTGTGCAAGGAGACGGGACAGCCTTTCGTGTTTCCCGGCTCGGCGGCGCAATGGAACAGTCTCACGGATATGACGGACGCACGACTGCTCGCGCGGCATCTCGAATGGGCGTCGACCTCGCCCAATGCGCGCAACGAGGACTTCAACGTCGTCAATGGCGACGTGTTCCGCTGGAAATGGATGTGGTCCCAGCTCGCGCAGTATTTCGGCATCGAGCCCGCGCCTTTCGACGGCGAGACACGCCCGCTCGAACACCGCATGCAGGACGCGGGCAGACGATGGACGGACATCGCGAGCCGCTATCAGTTGAAGGAAGCGAATATCGACAGGCTCGTGTCATGGTGGCATACCGATGCCGATCTCGGACGTCCGATGGAAGTGTTGACCGACATGGGCAAGAGCCGCAAAGCCGGCTTTCTCGATTATCAGTCGACGCCGGATGCCTTCTTCGCCCTCTTCGATCAATTGAAGCAAGAACGGATCATTCCTTCCTAGACGCGTAATGGGGCGCTACGCTCAGCGCCCCGTCGACGGCGGTACAGCACTTCCTGATACGAGCGCGCGGGGCTCAACGTTCAATGCGAGATGCTCTCGAGCGAGCGTCCGAGCGTGCGCGGTCCCATCAGGCCGATGGACAGCATCACGAGCAGCATCGCGCCCGCGATGAAGCCGAACACGCCGGTCACGCCCGCTTCCTTCAGCACGAACGCGATCACGAACGAACTGAACACCGCCGACAGCCGGCTCCACGAGTAGACGAAGCCGACGGCCCGCGCACGGATCGCCGTCGGATAAAGCTCTTGCTGATAGGTGTGATACGTGAACGAGATAATGTTGCCCGCGAGCGTGAGCAGCACGCCGAGCGTGACGATCATCACGGCTGCCGACGCCTGGCTGAACAGCAGGCCTGCCACGATATTCACGCCCGCCATGAATACGATCACATGCTTGCGTTCGAAACGATCGGCGATCCAGTAGCCGAGCAACGGACCGACAGGCGCGGCAAGCCCGATCACGGTCGTATAAAGCAGGCTCGACGTGACCGTCACGCCTTGTTTGACGAGCAAGGTCGGCACCCAGTTGGCGAAACCATAGAAGCCGACCGTCTGAAAGATATGGAAGATGATGAGCATGATCGTGCGCGTGCGATACGGCGGTTTCCACATATCGGCGAAACCGGCCTTGCGCGCGATCGGATCGGACGGACCCGGCTCGGGCAGCGGCTTGCCGTGCTGACGCGCCACCGTTTCTTCCAGACGGCGCAGCACCGCATCGGCTTCGTCGAAGCGGCCCTTGCTCGCGAGCCAGCGCGGGCTTTCCGGCAGGTTGCGACGGAAGTACCAGACGAAGCACGCGCTCACGCCGCCTGCCAATGCGACCCAGCGCCAGCCGTCGAAGCCGAACGGTGCGTGCGGCACGAGCAAATACGAAAGAAACGCGACGACCGGCACGGCCGAAAAACCGATCGCCTGACACACGGCGAACGCCCTGCCGCGAAGATGTTTCGGTGCGAGCTCCGACATATACGTGCCGATGGTCACGAGCTCCACGCCGATGCCGATCCCCGACACGAAGCGCCAGAAGTTGAGCCAGAGCGCCGTATCCTGGAACGCCATCACGGTATTCGCCGCGACATACCAGAGCAGCGAATACGTGAAGATCGCGCGGCGTCCGTATCGGTCGGCGAGAAAGCCGCACGCGATCGTGCCGATGAACAGGCCGCAGAACAGTGCCGCGATGAAGCTCGCGACGCCGGTCGTGCCGAAGAGTCCCGCTGTCGTCGATGTGAGAATGCCGCTCTTCACGAGACCCGGCGCGACGTAGCCCGTGAAGAGCAGATCGTAGAGTTCGAAGAAGAAGCCGAGGCTCAGCAGGAAGACGAGCTTCCACACCGCGCGCGTCGCGGGAAGACGATCGAGGCGCGCCGAAATGCCCGCCGTGTCCGCGATGGCGGGCGCATCCGTTAGTGCGCGGCCGGCGGCGTCGTCCAGACGCGAAGTGCCCTGCATGATGGCCATTGCTGTCTCCTGTATGTATTTTGATGCCGCATCGATGGCGGCTCGGTACTGCTCATGCGTCTACTTCGTGAAGCGTTCCTGCAACTCCGCGAACGATGCGATACGTCCTGCGAGCGCACTCGCGGCGACCGTCGGCGGACTCGCGAGCCACACTTTGCCCGGCCCCGAGCGGCCCGGAAAATTTCGATTGATCGCGCTGATAGTAACCTGTTCCGCTTGCGTCGATGAACCCGGTCCGCAGTTCGCGCACGCGCCGCACGATGGTTGAAGCAGAATCGCGCCGACGCGTTCGAAGGCATCGATATAGCCTTGCGCGATGCAATAGTCGCGCACGTCCTGCGTGCCGAATTGCAGATACAGCTTCACGTGCCCGGGCACGCGCAGGCCGCGATGCGCCGCCCACGCGAGTACATCATGATAATGATCGAAGTCTTCGCGCTTGCCCGCCGTGCATGAACCGCCATAGGCGATATCGATGCCGGGCCTTTCATCGAGCGTTGTCAGCGCGATGCCGTTGCCGGGGTCGCCGGGCGCGGCGAGCATCGGCGTGAGGCGCGCGCAATCGATCCCGATGACATCGGCGTAGCGCGCGCCTTCATCGCTTCGCATCCACGGTTCGATGATGAAGTCGATACCGCGCCGCTCCCTCAGAAAGCGCACGGTTTCATTGTCGGGTGCGACGATGCCCGTGAAGCCGCCGAGTTCGGCGGTCATGTTGGTGAGCGTCGTGCGCTCGTCGGTCGACAGGCTCGCGATAGCCGTGCCCGCGAACTCGAATACCTTGCCGACGCCCGCGCCCGCGCGGATGCGCGCATCCGCCAGCAGATGAAGCACGATGTCCTTCGCGGTGACGCCCGGCGCAACCGGCCCCGATAGATCGATGCGCAACGTTTGCGGCACGGTCATGCGCACCGCGCCCGTTACGAACGCGTTCGCCATATCGGTCGTGCCGACGCCGAACGCCACGCAACCCAGCGCCCCGCTATGCGGCGTGTGCGAATCCGTGCCGGCCACGACTTGTCCCGGCAATGCGTAGCGCTCGGCCATCATCGCGTGCGAGATGCCTTCGGAGCCTTCGTCGAGTTCGCTGTTTGCTTCGCTCAGATAGCCGTGATTGCGCACGCCGTAATCGCGCGCGAACGTGCGATGCGCGTCCGACAACTCACGCACGTTCGGAAGCAAGCCATTCTTCACATGCAGTTCGCTGCGATGCGAATACGAAAGATGATCCTCGAACGCGATCATGCTGCGCGGCTCGTGCAGCGTGAGCGGACGGCCGAACGTCGCGTGCAGCATGTGCGCGGCCATGCCGGTGTAATACTCGTGGATGAAGCGCCAGTCGGCGCGCACGAAGATGCCGTTGCCCGCTTCGAGCGATGCATTGGTCACATCGGTCGTCAATGCGTGGCGCGCGAGAATTTTTTCGACGAGGGTGCGCGGCGCATCATCGTCCGATGCTCCGCCGATGTTCACGCGCTGCATATGCAACTGGCCGAATCGCAGCAGACCGCCGCTCTTCAGGATCGCCGCCGCGAGCGGATCGCGACCGGCGACGAGTTCATCGATATCGATCTTCTCGCCGCGCCGGATGCGTTCGATCAGGCCGAAGTCCGTCGACGTGAAAAGCCCGAGATTGTCCGCGTTCTGCCGGTAGATCCGCTCGAAGCTGCGCGCGATGACGAGACGAATGCCCGCGCTATATTCCGCGAGCGGGCTATGCTCGCGCGACGATCCCTTCCCATAGCGATTGCCCGCGACCGTCACCTGAAAGCGGCCCGCGCGCACGGCATCGTGGCCGACTGGATTGCGCCCGCCCGCATGAAAGCCCACATACGGACATTGACCGAGACGCTCGTCGAAACGTGTGAGCACGCTGATCGGCGTGATCTCGTCGGTGGATACGTCGTCGCGCAGTGCGCCGGCTTCATCGAGCGTCAGGTCGATGCCCGCGAGTTGCCGCTCGACCTTCGCCGGGTCCGAGGCGAGAAACAGGATTCGCCCGCTCACATCCAGATTGGCCATCGCATTCTCCTTCGCTGCCAATGTAGATGCCCACGCGCGCGAGCCGGAAGTGTTGTTTCGGCAATGGGGCCATCGCGAGATGCGATGTCCGCATTAACCCCTATTCAACCCGCATTAACTCTCGTCGACGAGCATGTCGATCAGCGCCTGCACCGCCTTCAGGCGCGGATACTTGCGCGGCGCATGCACGTTCAGGCGTCTGCCGCTGCCCCAAGGCTCGCGCAACGGCACGCGAACGAAGCCGCGCGTGCCCGCGAACGCCGATGCCGCGCTCGTCGGCACGATGCCGATGCCGAGGCCCGCTTCGACCATGCGGCATTGCGCATCGAAGCTGTTGACGGTGACGCTCACGTTGAGCGGCACGCGCGCGGCATCGGCGTGTTCCTTCAAGGTCTGATCGAGCGAGCCGCCCGCCTGCAACGCGACGAGGGCAAAGCGCGTCACTTCGGCGAAGCTCAACGCGTTCGCCTGCGCGAGTTCATGGCCGGGCGGCAGAACGACCATCAGCGGATCGTCGACGAAGTGCCATGATTCGAGACCCGCGTGCGTCGTCGCGCTCGCCGAGATGCCGACGTCCGCGCGATCGTCGAGACACGCGCGTATCACTTCGTCGCTGATCTGTTCGGTCAACGCGATATCGACGAGCGGATAACGCGCCTTGAACATCGTGAGACGCTCGGGCAGAAAGCCGACGATCGCCGATGCGTTCGCGAAGAGACGCACGACGCCCGCAATCTGGCCGCTCATCGACTGCACTTCGCGCGCCATGCTTTCGAGCTGGCCGTGAATCGAACGCGCGCTCGCATACGCGTGCTGTCCCGCCTCGGTCAGTTGCACGCCCGAAGGCGAGCGAATCAGAAGCGCGGCGCCGATGGCCGCTTCGAGATCCGCGATACGCCTGCTCAACGCCGATGGCGCGATGTGACCGCGACTCGCCGCGCGCGCGATCGATCCCTCTTCGACGACCGCGATGAAGAGTTCGAGACTATAGGGATCGATACGCATCGTCGTCGTACTTACTGCGCGCTGGTCAGCGACGTGATGATGGCATACGCCGCCTTCACGCGTTCCTCGTTCGGGATGTTCCGGTTCGCCAGCATGACGATGCCCACGCGCGCCTTCGGCACGAACGCGATATACGCGCCAAAGCCGTTGGTCGAGCCGGTCTTGTTGATCCACACGTCGTCGCGCGGCGCTTCTGGCGGATCGATGCGCGTGACGGGCGTCGCGTTCAGGATCATCGAAGCTGCGTTACCGTCGAGCAGCGATTGCAATTGGACCGGATACGGATACTGCTCCCAGATGAGGTCCTGCGTCATCGGGCCGGCCTGAAAATAGCCCGTATGCGTGGCATCGACGGCGCGCTGGAATGCCGGATCGATGCGGACCATGTTCATGTTGATCTGCAGAAAGCGCGTCATGTCGGACGCCGTCGTTCTCACGCCATACGCTTCCGATGAAAGCACGCCGCCTTTCATGCGGATCGGCGTGTCGTCCTTCGCATAGCCTTGCGCGTAGTCGCGCTCTTTCGTCGCGGGTACGTGCATATAACTATGCTTCAGGCCGAGCGCGGGAAAGAGGCGCGTCTGCATCAACGCATCGAAGTCCTGCTTCATGCTGCTCGCGGTGATAAGCCCCAGCGTGCCGATGCCCGGATTCGCATAGGTGCGGATCGTGCCGGGCGGCTTCGACGGACGCCACGTCCTGAAGTACTGCATCAACTTATCGTTGTCGCTGACTTCGTCGGGCACTTGCAGCGGCAGGCCGCCCGGCGTGTGCGTGCCGAGATTCAGAAGCGTGACTTTGCCGAACTCCGCGCCATCGAGCGACGGAAGATACTTGCTCACCGGATCGTTCAAAGAAAGATCGCCTTCGATCTGCGCATAGGACGCGAGCGTCGCGGTGAACGTCTTGCTGATCGAGCCGAGTTCGAAGAGCGTATCGCGCGTGACGGGCTGCTTCGTCGCTTTCGATGCCACGCCGTAGTCGAACACATACGGCTTGCCGTCGACGACGACGCCCACCGCCATGCCGGCGATGCCGTTGCGCGTCATCAAGGGCTCGATAGTGCGATCGACCGTTGCTTCGATGCTCGATGCATCGCTTGCGTGCGCGGTGCCCGACATCGCGCTCAAGGAAAAAATGGCTGCCGCAAGAAGACGCGGCGCGCAGAGCTTCATCGTACGAATCCCTTATTGTGGTTGTTGCTTGAGAGGCATCGCGCTTCAGCGGCGTGCGCGGCGCCGGCCCGCCGCGAAATCGTCCGCGAGCGGCACGGACGAGAACAGCAGCAGCAAGGCGGCGAGCGAAACGGTCGTCGCGAAACCGAGATGCGCGAAGCCGACCGCGCCCGCGAAACCGCCGGAGATGAACATCGCGAAGAGCGCGCTCAGCAGCATGAGACGCGTGTGATTGGCGCGCACGTAGCCGGCGTCGTCGCGCGCGATGCCACGGTTCCAGTAAAGGCTCTTGCCAATCTCGATGCCGATGTCGGTCACGAGGCCCGTCACGTGCGTCGTTCGTATCTCGGCCTTCGATATCTTCGTGATCATCGCGTTTTGCAGCCCCATCACGAAGCACAGCAACGCGACCGTCAGCGGCACGTCCCACACGCGATGCGTTTCGAGGTTCGCGCCGAGCACGCCGAACACGAGCAAAAGCGCGGCTTCGAGCAGGAGCGGCGTGGCGAACACGCTATGCGCGCGCCGCTGCCGTCCCCAGTTGATGAGCAGCGCCGACGTCGCCGCACCGCTCAGAAACGCACCGACTGCGCCGATCGCGGAGAACACGAGCGCGATCTGGCCGAGCACGAGATTATCCGCGATGGAAGACACGAGCCCCGACATATGCGACGTGTATTGCCCGACGGCGAGAAAGCCGCCCGCGTTCGCCGCACCCGCGACGAACGCAAGCGCGCAGCCCAGACGCCGGTTGGCGGTATCGGTGCGGCTGGGCGAGGTTAAACCCCGGAGATAGGCGATCGGCATGGCGGCGCGGGCGGGATGATCGAGCCGAAAAGATAGCACGACAATTCGCCTGTCCGGACGTGCCTGCCGTACGCTAACTGAAAGAAAAACATTAGTCGATAGCATGCTAACGAATATAGTTTCTCGCTATAATCCCGCCGCATGAACCATCTCGACTTCCTGCGCCGCTCGGTGAGCAGCACGCTCGTGCTTGCCGCGCGACGCTGGCGCCGCACGAGCCACGGCGTGCTCGCCTCGTACGGCGTGTCGGAGGCGTGCGCCGTGCCGCTTCTCACGGCCAACCGGCTCGGCGAGGCGGTGCGTCAGGTGACGCTCGCGGAGCATGTCGGCATCGAAGGGCCGTCGCTCGTGCGGCTGCTCGATCAGCTTTGCGCGGCGGGTCTCGTGCGCCGCGACGAAGATCCGGAAGACAAGCGCGCGAAGACGATCACGCTCACCGACGAAGGCCGCGCCGTCACCGCGCGCATGGAAGAGCGCCTAGTCACGCTGCGCGCGCGGCTGCTCAAGGGCGTGAGCCGGGAAGATCTGGAAACGACCTTGCGCGTGCTCAACGTGTTCAGCGCGTCACCGGATGCGAAGCTGCTCGCGGCGCTCGAAGCGCTCGACCAGCCTGCGAAGCCCGCCCGCGCAACGGGCAAGCGCGGAGCCTAGCGCCATGTCCTTTCCCTCCGCGCGCGAGTGGCTCTTTTCCGCGAAGACCTTCGCCGCCGCGATGATCGCGCTCTACATCGGGCTCAGGCTCGAATTGCCGCGTCCCTATTGGGCGATGGCGACCGTCTACATCGTGTCGAATCCGTTCGTCGGCGCGACGCGCTCGAAGGCGCTGTATCGCGCGCTCGGCACGATGATCGGCGCGGCGGGCGCGGTGCTGATCGTGCCGCCCTTCGTCGAATCGCCGTTTCTCTTCAGCGTGATCGTCGCGCTATGGACCGGTACGCTGCTCTATCTGTCGATGTTCGATCGCAGCGCGCGCAGCTATGTGTTCCTGCTCGCGGGCTACACGCTGCCGCTGATCGCGCTGCCCGCCGTGACGAATCCGACCACCGTCTTCGATCTCGCGATCACGCGCACCGAAGAGATTTTGCTCGGCATCGTGGTGGCGAGCATCGTCGGCAGCGTGGTGTTTCCGAGCCGCCTCGCGCCAACGCTCATCGAACGAACGGACGCATGGTTCCGCGACGCCGCCTTCTATGCGAGCGAAACGCTCTCGGGACATATCGCGGGCGCGTCGATATCGGCGGCGCGCCAGCGGCTTGCGACGACCGTCAATGGCCTCGAATTCCTGTTGAGCCAGTTGACCTACGATCACACACGGCCCGACATCATCCGTCGCGCGCGTGCATTGCAGGGCCGGATGCAGATATTCCTGCCACTGATTTCGTCGATGGCCGATCCGCTCATCGAACTGGTCGCGAAGCACGGCAAGCATCCTGAAGGACTCGAAGCGCTCTTGAACGAAGTGGCCGCGTGGGTCGGCTCGCCCGCGCCGCGCGCGAAGGAAGATGTCGAAGACGAGCGCGCACCCGACGCCTTCCGCGAGCGCATCGCCGCAATGCGGCCATCGGTCGAAACGCTCGCGAACGCGGACAGCGCGCTGCTTTCGAACGCGCTATGGCGTCTGGGTCAGGTGATCGACGTATGGCAGGACATTCGCGCGCTGCGCGCGGCCATTCTCAACGAGACGAGTGAATGGCGTCCGCACTTTCGTCATTGGCGTCTCGGCGGCACGGCGCGCTTTTTCGATCGCGGCATGATGCTCTTCTCGACGGGCGTCGCGGTGAGCGCGATCATCGTCGCGTGCGGGCTGTGGATCGAATCCGGCTGGAACGATGGCGCGGGCGCCGTGACGCTCGCCGCCGTCGCGTGCTGCTTTTTCGCCGCGCTCGACGAGCCCGCGCCGCAAGTGTTCACGTTCTTTCTCGCGACTTGCCTGAGCGTCGTGCTCGCGGGCCTCTATGTGTTCGCCGTGTTGCCGCACGTGCACGATTTCCCGATGCTCGTCGTGATCTTCGCGGTGCCCTTTCTCATCATCGGCACGCTCATTCCGCGTCCGCGCTTCACGCTCGTGACGATGCTCACCGCGGTCAACACCGCGACGTTCATCAGCATTCAGAGCGCCTACGAAGCGGACTTCTTCGTGTTCATCAACAGCAATCTCGCGGGCGTCGCGGGCCTGCTCTTCGCGTTCATCTGGACGCGCATGACGCGGCCCTTCGGTGCGGAGCTCGCGGCGGCGCGTCTCACGCGTTCGGCGTGGGCGGATATCGTGGTGAGCGCGTCGGCGGCGGAAGTGATCGAGGATCAGCGCAATCTCTATGCACGCATGCTCGACCGTCTGATGCAACTGCTGCCGCGTCATGCGGCAACCGACTCGCATCGTCATCCGTCGATCGAGAGCTTCCGCGATTTTCGCGTCGCGCTCAATGCGCTCGATCTGCGCCGCACGCGCCGCAAGCTGCCTGTCGAGATTCAATCGTCCGTCGACGCCACGCTCGATGCCTTGCGCCGCTACTTCGAATCGTGCATCGCGCGGCGCGCACGCCAGCCCGTGCCGCCCGACCTGATTCGCAGCATCGACACGGCGAGCGCGCAGGTCACGTCACGCGCCATCACGCAGTCGCAGGATGTCGTCGCGGAGAAATGGCTGCGCGATACGCTGCACGCGCTCGTGGGCATGCGGCTGTCGCTGCATCCGCCCACGACGCAGGAAGAGCCGGCATGATCTTCGTCATTCATTCTTCATCGGAACGCCCTACATGATCGGCGAAATCGACATTCTCGGCGTGTTCGTGCCCGCCGTGCTCGTGCTGATGTTCATCGCCTATCTGTTGAATCTGGCGATCCGCAACGTGCTCGCGCGCGTCGGCTTCTATCGTTTCGTGTGGCACCGTTCCATCTTCGATCTCGGCATCTATGTTCTGGTGCTGGGCGTTGTCGTCATCGTTTCGCAGCGGCTCATCTCGTGAAAAAAACCTGGTTTTCTCTCGGACAGATTCTGCTTACGCTCATCGTCGTCGCGATTGCGTGCGTCGTGTTGTGGAAGCTCGTCGACTACTACATGTTCGCGCCGTGGACGCGCGACGGCCACGTGCGCGCCGATGTCATCCAGGTCGCGCCCGACGTCTCCGGCCTCATCACCGAAGTGAAGGTCGCCGACAATCAGCAGGTGAAGAAAGGCGACGTGCTCTTCGTGATCGATCAGGCGCGTTACGCGCTCGCGCTGCGCAACGCGCAGGCCACCGCGCAGCAACGCCGCGCCACGCTCGATCAGGCGCGCCGCGAAGACGTGCGCAATCGCGCGCTCGGCAATCTCGTCGCGCGCGAAGTGGTCGAGGAAACGCATTCGCGTGTCGAGCAGGCGGCCGCCGCGCTCGCCGATGCCGACGTCGCCATCGATACCGCGCGCCTCAATCTGCAGCGCACGGAGATCGTGAGTCCCGTCGACGGCTATCTGAACGATCGCGCGCCGCGTGCCGGCGAATTCGTATCGGCGGGACGCGCAGTGCTGTCGGTCGTGGACATGCATTCGTTCCGCGTCGATGGTTACTTCGAGGAAACGAAGCTCGGCGGCATCGATGTCGGTCAACCCGTCGACATCAAGGTGATGGGCGAGCCCGGCATTCTGCGCGGCCACGTGCAGAGCATCGTCGCCGCCATCGAGGATCGCGACCGTCAGCAAAGCCCGAGTCTTCTGCCGAACGTGAATCCCGCGTTCAGCTGGGTGCGTCTTGCGCAGCGCATTCCGGTGCGCGTGACGCTCGATGAGATCCCCGCCGATTTCCGCATGATCGCGGGCCGCACGGCGACGGTATCGGTGCACGGCATCGGGCCGAGCATCGGCAGGCGCGCTGCATCGGAAACGTCTCCGGCTTCCGCGCCCGCGCCGACGTCGAGCACGTCGAGAACATCGGGCGCATCGCAATGAAAGCCATCGCCATTGCGGCAAGCGCGGCCGTCGCGCTCATCGGCTGCACGACCGTCGGACCGAACTACACCTTGCCCGATCACGCCGCG
Source organism: Caballeronia fortuita (assembly GCF_001544835.2). Taxonomy (GTDB): domain Bacteria; phylum Pseudomonadota; class Gammaproteobacteria; order Burkholderiales; family Burkholderiaceae; genus Caballeronia; species Caballeronia fortuita. The sequence continues at coordinate 304,888 of NZ_FCNX02000002.1, forward strand.
ATCAACGCGCCGTATGCGAACGCGGCCATCGACGGCGCGGATCAGGCGCCCGTCACGCAAGGCGAAGTGCCGGTCAAATGGTGGCGTCTCTATGACGATCCCGTCGTCGATCAACTCGTCACGCAAGCACTCGCATCGAACGCGGATCTGCGCGTAGCCGCCGCGAATCTCGCGCGTTCGCGCGCCGAAGTCGAGTTCGCGAACAAGCAAGGCGGTTTCTCCGGCAAGGCATCGGCCGCGTTCCAGCGCGCGCAGGAATCGGCGGAGCAATATCTGTTGTCGGAGAAGCTTCCCGTCGTGAATGAAGGCGCGCTCGATCTGTCCATCTCCTACGAGATCGATCTCTTCGGCAAGCTCAGGCGCGGCGTAGAAGCGGCGAATGCGGACGACGAAGCCGTCGAGGCTGCGCAGGATCTCGCCCGCATCACGGTGGTTGCGGATGTCGTGCGCGCGTATGTTGAAGCGTGTTCGGCGGGCGAAGAGCTGGACATCGCGCAGAAGTCGCTCAACTTGCAGAAGCAGCGCGTGACGCTCACGCGGCGTCTGCGCGATGCGGGCCGCGGCAATCAGTCGGAAGTGACGCGCGGACAGACGCAGGCCGATACGCTCGCCGCCGACATCCCGCGCTTCGTCGCACGCCGTCGAGTCGCGCAGTATCGGCTTGCGATGCTGCTTGCCCGCGCACCGTCCGACTTGCCCAAGGCGGCCCTCGGCTGCAAGAAGCTGCCGAAGCTGCGCGCGCCAATTCCCGTCGGCGATGGCGCGGCCTTGCTAAAGCGCCGTCCCGATGTGCGCGAGGCGGAGCGGCAACTCGCATCGTCGACGGCGCGCATCGGTGTCGCCACGGCGGCGCTGTATCCGTCGGTGAGTCTCGGTGCATCGGTGGGATCGGTCGGTGTCGCGGAAGACCTGTTCGGCGCGAACACGAATCGCTGGGCGTTCGGGCCGCTCATCAGCTGGAGCTTTCCGATCAACGGTCAGCGCGCGCGCGTGCGTCAGGCGGAAGCATCGACGAGCGGCGCGCTCGCACGCTTCGACGGCGTCGTGCTGAAGGCGTTGCAGGAAACGCAGAGCAGCCTCGCGACATATGCATCGGATACCACGCGCGCCGACGCATTGCGCACCGCGTATCAGTCCGCGATTCAATCCGCCGACGAAACCAACCGCCTGTATCGCGCGGGACGCGAGTCCTTCCTCAACGATCTCGATGCGACGCGCACGCTCACCGGCGTCGCCGCACAGGTCGCGGCGGCCGAAGGTCAGGTCGCGATCGATCAGGTGAATCTCTTTCGCGCGCTCGGCGGCGGCTGGCAGACCGACGAGACACTCGCGCAGAATGGCAAGGGCAAGTAACGCGCGTGCGAGGGTTGACGCACGGCGAAGCCGTCGACGGCAATCGGGCACGTGTGCACCGCGAGATCGTGCCGTGACTCGCATCGGTCATGCAGATGCGAGCCACTTGGATTGCATCGTCGCGCATGGGCTCTTAGGGCTTGCTATCGCCGATGGCCTCGAGACGCAAAGCGACTATCGCTTTCTGCCGGGCATGTCACCCGGCTGAACATGGGGCCTTCTTCTGCCAATCGAGGTGAACGACGTGCGGCACGGGCGTTCAGCGCGGGATCGATAAGCACGAGCGAGAGCCGTCCGGGCTGGAGCATCGTCGTGCTGCCGTCCGACCGGGCGGCTTACCGTGCCGCTCGACTGAACGCGCACAGCTAAGTCTCGCATAAGGTTCGCGCGCTACGATCGGCGGCTTCCACGTAGCCAGCGAACCTGCCGCATGCACTCACTCGAAGCGCTCAACCACGCGTGGTTTCTCGCGATCAACGCAACAACCGACACGCCTCACTGGCAGATCGATGTCGCGCTCGCAATCGCGAACGATCTGCTCTATCTCGTTCCAGCACTGCTCGCGTTGCTGTGGCTCTTTGGCGATCACCGTCAGCGAAGCGCGGCGATTCGCGCGTGCTGCGTCGCGTTGCTCGCGCTCGGACTCAATCAACTGATCGGCATGGTATGGATGCATCCGAGGCCGTTCATGATCGGACTCGGCCATACGTTCATCGAGCATGCGCCGGATTCGTCGTTTCCGAGCGATCACGCGACCTTGTTCGCAAGCGTCGCGTTGACGTTCCTGCTCGCGGGGCTGAGGCGCTGCGGCTTGGCCGTTGCGCTTGCGGGCGTCTTGATCGCATGGGCGCGGGTGCGTATAGGCGTGCATTTTCCTCTCGATATGCTCGGTGCCGTTGGCGTCTCGTGTGTCGCGTATGCCATCGTTGCGCCGCTCTGGGCGCGCGCGGGCGATGCGTTGATGCGACTGTTGATCGTGCTCTACCGCAAGCTGTTGTCGTGGCCGATACGGCGCGGCTGGCTCGCGCCTTGAAACGCGATGCCGGAAGGATCGTGAACTGCCGGACGTATCAGACGCAGACGCGTTCGGCCATCGTGCCGAGAAAGTCTACGAAGTCCGCCGCGGGCATCGGACGGCTCAGCAGAAAGCCTTGCATCTGATCGCAATCGAGTTCACCGAGCGTGCGAAATTGCGACTCCGTCTCCACACCTTCCGCGACGACTTCGATCTGCAACGCGCGCGCAAGCGCCACTACGGCCGACAGCAACGCGCTGCCGCGCTGTCCGGCCGAATCGAGATCGCGCACGAACGAGCCGTCGATCTTGATCTGATCGAAGCGAAAGCGCTGCAGATAGCCGAGGCTCGAATAGCCCGTGCCGAAATCGTCGACGGCGACCGCATAGCCGCGCAACTGCAACGCTTCGATGGTGCGGCTCGTCTTGTCGACGTTCTGCATCGCGGTCGTTTCAGTGATCTCGAACATGAGCCGTGACGGATCGACGCCCGCCGCCGCGAGCAGCGCGTCGATGCGCCCGACGAGATCGGGGACGTTGAACTGGATCGCCGAAAGATTCACCGATACCGAAATCGCGGGCAAGCCTTGCGCATCCCACATCGCGATGTTGCGGCACACTTCGCGCAGCACCCATTCCCCGATCTCGACGATGAGGCCCGAGCGCTCCGCCATCGGAATGAATTCGAGCGGCGCGATATCGCCGAGTTCAGGATGACGCCAGCGTATCAACGCCTCGACGCCCGTCACCGATTGCGACGCGACGCTGAACTTCGGCTGAAACGACACGCTCAGTTGATGCTCGCTCAGCGCGCGATGCAGGTCGCGCTGCAGGATCAGCGATTTGAGCGCCGTGTGATTCATCTGCGGTTCGAACACGCGATACGTGTTGCGCCCGCTCTGCTTCGCCGCGTACATGGCGGCATCGGCGCTGTGGAGCAGTTCATCGGCATTGGCGCCATCGCGCGGATGAATGGCAATACCGATGCTCGCGCTCACTCGCAACGGCAAGCCGTTGACGACGATCTCCTGCGACAGCCGCCGCAATACGCCATTGGCGACCGCCACCGCCGACGCGATCTCCACCGCGTTCTCGACGACGATCACGAATTCGTCGCCGCCCAGCCGCGCGACGATATCCGTATGACGCAAATCCTGTCGCAAGCGTTGGGCGCAGACTTTCAGCAGATCGTCGCCGACGCCGTGGCCGAGCGAATCGTTGATCGACTTGAAGCCGTCGAGATCGACGAACAGCACCGCGAACGGCGATGCGCGGCGCGCGCTGTCATCGATCGACTGCGCGATATGCAGCGCAAGCTGCTGACGGTTCGGCAGGTTCGTAAGTGCGTCGTGCGTGCCGAGATAATGCAACTGGCGGTTCGCGCGCTTCAGCGAGATCGACAGGCTGCTCGTATGAGAGCCGAGCAGCGCGAGCGTGCCGACGAGCACGATGGACGACATCGCCGTGACGGCGAGCGCAAGCCAGTTCGCGTCGAGCTTGGCATCGGCGAGACACAGGCTGCCCGAAGCGAAGTTGGCCGCGTTCATGCCGAGATAGTGCATGCCCGTGATCGCGACCGCCATGATCGAGGCCGCGCCGAGCCGCTTGACGACGAGGTTCTCCACATTCGACGCGCGCAGCGTGAATGCAAGCCAGAGCGCGGCCATCGACGCGACGATCGCGACGGCCAGCGAAAGCGCCAGCTTCCAGAAGGTGTAGTCGATGCCGGGCGACATCTGCATCGCCTGCATGCCGGTGAAGTGCATCGCGGCGACGCCCGCGCCCATGATCGTGCCCGCGACGACGAGCCGCGCGCGCGACAGCGCGCCCCGGCTCGCGGTGGCGAGTGCGAGAAACGACACGCCGATGGCGAGCACGAGCGAGGCCGCAGTGATGGAGAAATCGTAGCCGACGGCGATAGGCAGCGAGAACGCGAGCATGCCGATGAAGTGCATCGACCAGATGCCGACGCCCATCGACACCGCGCCGCCTGCAAGCCATATTGGGCGGCGTTTCGCGCTCGCGAGCGCATTGAGGCCGCCGGAAAGCTCCATCGCCGTGTACGACGCGAGGAACGCGACGACCAGCGACAGGCAGACCAGCAGCGGATTGTAGATCCCAGTCATCGGCTCTCTCTCGTGTTTCGTATCAGTCTTTAGCGACTGCTTTTTCTTTCTTGCGCACCGACTCGGTTTCGCCTCACGCCGCGTTGGAGCGCGGCGCTTGGTTCCCCTTGCCTATCGGCGCGCACCCGGAAAACTTGAGTCCGGCGTGGCGCAGAGTGATCGTCGAGGCCGACAGGCGCATGTAAGCAAACTTAGTTCGGATCGCAAATCAATTTGGCCCGCCGATCAGGCGTCGACCGCATTCGTCTGCGGTTTTCCTCCTTGCCGATATCCCGGCGAATGCCTTATAAAGTGTGTGGCCGCACGTGTCCCGCAAGAGGCATCGAACGAAGGAACGGAGGAAATCGATGGTTCGGCTCGTGATGATTCTTCTCGGCGTCGAGTATTTGCGTACGCGCTGGCGCGCGGTGCTGACGCTCGGCTTGCTCAGCATCGCGCTCGGCGGCGTCATTTTCATCGACGCGCTCGACGGCTCGCTCTACTTTCCCATCGTCCCGTTCGTGCTGATGATGCTGCTCGAAGGGCTCGCGACGCTCGCCGTCGCCTGGACCGGCATGGGCGGTCAACGCAAGCTGCGCTATGTGAAAGGCGCAACATTCTGCCTGTCGGCGCTGCTCGTCCTGTTCGGCGGCGAGCACGGCAACTTCGTGCTGTCGCTCATCTTCGGCACGCTCTTTCTCGTCGACGGCGCGCTGCAGATCGTCTCGGCGCGCGTGGTGCGCTTTCGCAAATGGCGTCTCGCGATGGCGGGCGGCGTGCTCGAAATCGCCATCGCAATCTTCTTTTATCAGCCTTATCCCGATCATTACGCGGGCACCGTCGCGTACTGCGTCGCCTTCGGGCTTTTCTTCGGCGGCTGGAACATGATCCTGCTTGCCGCGCGCGTGCGGCGCATGGCGGCGAATCCGGCTGTCGAAGGCATTGCCGATCCGGCCTCGCAAAGCGGCACGCCGCCCGCCGCGTCGCCGTTCGCGGGCGCGGTCTGGGACGGGCCGCCCGCGCCCGGCGAGGCGGCACTGACCGTGCATGTGTGGACGCCCGTCGGCACGGCGAAGTCGCAGCCGCGAAGGCAGTTGATCGTCGATCGCTATATCGCCGCCGTCGACAGGAACGGCACCATTTCGACCGGGCACGCCGCGCTCGAGACACCCGAAGGCGTGTACATCAGCCTGTATCCCGCGGTCGAGATCGACCGCTCGCCTAACGAATTCAGCCGCACGCTGCGCGCGACGCGCGAGAACGACGTGCCCGGCCTGTTCCAGCCCGACTACGAAACCGAATCGAAAGCATGGTGCCCGTCGACGCAGCAGGTGCGCATCCGCAACTACGATCCGGCGCGGCTTGCGCGCTTCTGGCAGGAGTATCGGCGCGATGCCACGTACAACCTCACGTATCGCAACTGTTCGAGTTCCGTGGCGCGGGCGCTGGAAGCGGCGATCGAAGGCGCGTCGGCGCGCGCGTGGGGCAAGGGCGGCGGCTGGAAGCCGCTCGTGCGCATCATGACGACGCCCGAGTTATGGGTCGCCGCGCAAGTGCGCAAGCGCGCCGCGACAATGGCGTGGACGCCCGGCCTCACGCTCGACTATGCGCGCGCGCTCAGCATGCTCGCGGATCCGCGGCACTCGGGCTGGGTGAAGATGGCGCGCATCGCGGTCGCGACGATGTATCGATCGCGGCAGCGCTGGCGCGCCGAGGAGCAGGCAGCGGCGGAGCAGCGCACCGGCTGAGTGCCGCTGCGATCCGCCGGCGTGCTATTCGCCGGTCTTGTCGGCTGTCTTGTCGGCTGTCTTGCGCGAACGGCCGCCGCGCGACGACGACTTGCGTGCTGGCCTTTCTTCCTTCGGCTCGACAACCGCTTCGGCGGCCGGTGCGATGTTGTCCTGAGGCGCCTCGGCATTGCTCTGCTTCGCCGCGGTCTTGCGCGCACGACGCGGCGCAGCGCGTTTTTTCGGCGCGGGGTCCGGCGCGAGCTCCGGCGCGGATTCCGCGACCGGTTCGGCTTGCGGCGCGGGCGCTTCCGGTTCGACATGCGCCGGCGCTTCTTGCGCGACCGCGACTGCATCCGGCGAGGGTGCGGGCACCGAACCGCGCGCCGCCTTCCTCGCGCCGCGCTTCTCCTTGCGCCTGCCGTTCGACGCGCCTTCGTGTTCCTTCACGGCCGGCTCATTGGGCCTCACGTCGATCGGGGCAAGCTGAACGGATTGCATCGGCTGCACCGTTTGAGACGTCTGAGCGGAGCGAAAAACGAACGCGCCGGATTTATCGTCGCGGCCTACTTCCAGCAAGCCGCGCGATTGCGCCTCATCGAGCAGATTGCCGAACGCGCGAAAGCCGTACTGCGTCTCGCTGAAGCCCGGCTTGCGCCGCTTGATCGCGCTCTTCAATACCGACGCCCAGATCTTGCCGCTCTCGCCGCGCTCCGAGGCGAGCGCCTCGAAAGTCTCGACCGCGATCGCGATCGCCTGCGACTTGCGCGACTCCGTCTCCTGCTTCGGCTGCCGCTCTTCGTCGGGCGCGCGCTTCGTTTCGCGCTGCTCGCGCTTGGCGATAGCGCGTTGCTGCTCGCGCACGAGGTCGTCGTAGAAGATGAATTCGTCGCAGTTCGCGACGAGCAGATCGGACGTCGACTGCTTCACGCCCACGCCGATGACCTTCTTCGCGTTCTCGCGCAGCTTCGACACGAGCGGCGAGAAGTCGGAATCGCCGCTGATGATGACGAAGGTATCGACGTGCGATTTGGTGTAGCAAAGATCGAGTGCATCGACAACGAGGCGGATATCGGCGGAGTTCTTGCCCGACTGGCGCACGTGCGGAATCTCGATCATCTCGAAGCTGGCTTCGTGCATCGCCGATTTGAAGCCCTTGTAGCGATCCCAGTCGCAATAGGCCTTCTTCACGACGATGCTGCCTTTCAGCAGCAGGCGTTCGAGTACGGGTCGGATATCGAATTTCTCGTACTTCGCGTCGCGAACGCCTAGCGCGACGTTCTCGAAATCGCAGAACAACGCCATGCTGACGCTTTCCTGAGGTCCAGCCATGTGATGACTCTCCAGCCCGTGCGGCATGTTTGAATGCGCACATGATAGCTTGTCGGCAGCGAGGTATCAGATCGGGAGATGGCCGGGCGCGGTGCGCCCTCGAGACGAGAACCGCTCAGGGCTGCGCATGAAGCGCGGCGAGCGTGGCGAGATCGCGGCGGACCCAGTCGGCATCGGCGGCGAATTGTTCATCGGACATGTTGGGCTGACGGAACAGCGTGAGCGCCACTTCGGCGCCCGCGCCGTTCTGATAGACACGCAGCGGAACGTAGATTTCGGCGCCGTCGGCCAGTTGCACGCGATGATCCATGACGCCGAACGCGTTGTGCCCGGTGAAGCGGATCGTCACGTCGCCCGCGGGGCCGCGGGCGCGCCAGTGGTCGCCCATCTCTTCGAGCGTCGACTGCGCGAGACCCGACGCCCACGTGGGAAAGACCTCGGGGCGCCAGATCGCTTCGTAGAGCGCGCGCCAGTCGCGCGCGATCGTCACGGTGATAGTAAGCGTGCGCATCGCCAACAGAGCGTCACGCGCGTGTCATGTTTCGATCTTCGACATCACCGCCGTCGCCGGATCGTAACGATAGCCCTTCTGCGCAAGCTGCTGGGCCATCTTGTCGCCGATCAGCTTCTGCTGCGCCTCGCGGAACACCAGTTCGTGATCCGGCTTCAGGCGCTCCAGCTCGACCGCGAGCCGGCGCATCAGCGCGACTTCGCCGGTGCTGCGGGCATCGATGAAAAGGATCTTCTCGTTGGCCACGTCCAGACGCTGACGCAAATCCTTCGCGTAGGTGACCCATTGCTCGGCGTTGGCGCGCAGGTCGTCGTAGGCCTTCGAATGCGCCTTGGCCTGCGCCGACACCTGACGCTGCAGCGATGCCAGTTCGGACTCCTCGCCCTGTTCCTTCTCGACGAGACGCCTGGCGAGTTCGGTCGCGTTTTTCTCGGCGGCCTCGGCGCGCTGGCGCAGTGCGTTGACATCGTTCGATACACGCGCGAGTTCCGCGCCCTGCTCGGCCTTTTCTTCCATCAACGCGCTGATCTGCTTGCGGGCTTCGTCCAGTTCGCCGCCGATACGGCCCGCGTGATCGCGCTGCGCGGACATCTCGGCGCTGCGCGCGGCCGCGCCTTCCCGCTCCGTCACGAGCGCGTTTCGCCCTTCGTTCAGCTCCGCTTCCAGCGCGGCGATGCGCGCGAGGCTTTCGCTCGCCTGGGTCTCGGCGGCCTGCGCGCGCGCATGGGCCGCGTTCGCATCCTGCGACCAGCGTTCGGCTTCCGCCGATTTTTCCTGCGACGCAAGGCTCAGCACTTCGTGTTGCTGGCGCGCGTGATCGCGCTCGCTGGCGAGGCGCGCGAGTTCCTCGTCCTTGCTCGCGAGGGACGCGCGCAGATCGCCGTGCTGCTGGCGCATCTGAGCGAGTTCCTCGGCGATGCGCGCGAACTCTTCGTCCTTGCCCGCGAACGATGCGCTCAATTGCTCGTGCTGCTGGCGCGCCTGGTCCCGCTCGTCGGCGGCGCGCGCGAGTTCCTCGTCCTTGCCGGCGAGTAACGTATGCAGTTCGCCGTGCTGCTGGCGCGCCTGATCGAGCTCTTGCGCCATGCGCGCGATGTCCTCGTCCTTCGCCGACAACGCCGCGCTCAGCGCCTCCTTCGCGCGCCGCTCCTCTTCGAGCGCCGCCTTCATGGCCTCTAGCTGAGACTGTTCCGCCGACGCCAGTTGCGCCGCTTCCGCGACGCGCGTTTCGGCGGTCTGCGCGCGGGCCGTGGCCGCGTCGAGTTCGCTGCGCAGATGCGCGACCGACTCTTCCGACGCGCGCAACGCGCCGAGCATTTCCGTCATCTGCTGGCGGTTTTGCGCGGCTTCGTCGCCGGTCTTCTGAAATTCGGCGAGCGCCTCGTCGCGCTCCGCGAGCGCGGTGGAAAGCCGCTGGCTCACGGCGGACAGGCGCTGGCCGGACATGCGCTCGGTTTCGTCGCGCGAGACGGTCCAGAGCCGCCGCGCGACGTCCACGAGGGTTTGGGCGAGATCGTCGGGAAGGCCGGTCGGGGACTGCTGCTGCGGCACTTCGGGCGACCGCGCCTCGCGCCAGCGCTGCAGGCCGGCCGCGATGGCGACGACCGAGCCGTTGCCGGCCTCCTGCCAAACGGTCACGGGAGATACCTTGCGACCTTCTTCGGTCAGGCGATCGGCGATCGACGCGATCTGCTCGTCGGTGATGTTGTCTACGTCTGTGGGCATAAGCGCCTCGAAAATCAGTGGCGTCGCACTCAAAAAAACTGCGATACGTTGTTACATTTGGCTGAATCCGCGCAGGGCGGAAATGGATGATACCCATTTTCCGCGATCCGCCATTCAAAGCACGTCACATGCCGGTAAAAATCCGGATTCGCAGCGAGAGTGTATCGCCTGCGTGCGCTTGATTTCGGGACGTAATACGTTATTCACAGAAATGCATCGAGCCCGGGCGAAAATCCGTCCGGGCTTTCGAAAGCGGCAGAAACCGCGCGATTACGGCTTGGCGAAAACCGGGCCGAGGCCGATAACATCCGTATCGGCTGAGGCCGACGCCGAACGCGTGCCCGACGCGACGCCGCCGCTCGCCGGCGCGCCATACGCCGTCAGGCCCTTCGCCGCTTGCACGCGTGCTTCGGCGGCTTGAATGTTTTGCGGATATTGCGTCTGATCGCTCGCCGGGTTGTAACCGGCCTTTTGCAATTCGACGAGTTCCGCGCGCACTTCCGCGCGCGTGATTGGCTGACTGGACTGCGCGAACGACAAAACCGGAAGCGCGACGACGGCGGCGGCGATGAGCGATTGAATGACTTTCATGATTTACCTCCAGGTGTTTGATGGAAAGGCCCGTTTGACCGATCCGCGGTGCGTTGCGAATCGTTCGGGCTTGGAGGTATTTGAACCGCCGGACGTATCTGGCTTGTGTCGCGCGAAAGCGGTTATGAAACGCCGTGTGTCGGCGCAGCGTGCGGATACAGTGCGATACAAAGCGTCATGCGAAGCGAAAAAAACGCTGACGCATCATTGCATGGCGACCCACCACGTCGTGCCGGCCGCATCGCGGAAGCCGCCTCTGAGGTCGTCGTCGGCACGTTTGCGCGCGGGCGGCTGCACGCCAAGTGCGCCGTGCCGCATCGCGCGATCGTAGACGGCCTGCACGTCGCGCACGTAGACGTGGATGTGCGGACCGGACGATTGCTGATCGGTCGCGCCGCCGCCGATCATCACGATGCTGTCGTCGATGCGAACTTCGGCGTGCATCAGCGAGCCATCGGGACGGTCGAAGCGGCGCACGAGCTGTGCGTCGAACACGTGTTCTAGAAAGGTGATGATTGCTTCCGCGTTCGGGCAGACCAGATAGGGGCTGACGGATGGGTAGGCGGCGGGTTTCCAGTCGGGCATGACTTGCCTCGCGGGCGTGGTGACGAGGCTAGTCAGCGTAAATCAAACCGGTCATCGCATCAAACGCCTTCGACGACATCATCCAGCTTCTTCGACACCGCCGCCGGCATCTCCGCCGTCGCCTTCGGCGCAGGCTCATACCGGTGTACGTCATGCGTCACGAAGCCCAGATCGTGACTCGGCACCTCGAACCATTCCGGATGCCCGAACGAGCGGCGAATGTCTTCGAGCCCGCTCGCCCAGTGCTCGTCCATCGTGTCGTTGCTGAACTCGTAGTCCTTGTAATGCCCTTCGAAGAACTTGTTCTTGTAGATGAGATGCACGACGTTCACCGCGCCGCCATCCGCCACCTTCTGCGCTTCGCGCAATAACGGATGCGCACGCCGCACCTTCTCCGGCACGTGCTCAAGCAGTTCCTTGATGAGCCGTGCATGCTTCTGGTTATGCGAAACGAAATCGGTGATCGCGCGCGTTCTGCTCGAATACTGGATGTCCTTCGTGCGCTCGCTCACGTCGAGAAAATCACCGGGCAAGGTGCCGCGCGCGCTCCACAGATCCACCTGAAACACGAGCGTGTCCTTGTGCTGACTTTCGCGGATGATCTCGGTCAACGGCGTATTCGACACGAGGCCGCCGTCCCAATAGAACTCGCCGTCGATCTCGACAGCCGGAAAGCCCGGCGGCAACGCGCCCGACGCCATGAAGTGCTCGGACGCGAGCCGCATCTTCGTATTGTCGAAATAGACGAGGTTGCCCGTGCGCACGTTCACCGCGCCGACCGATACACGCATCGCGCCATCGTTGATGCGGTCGAAATCGGCGAACTGAAGCAGCGTCGCGCGCAAGGCGGACGTGTCGTAGAAGCTCACATCGCTCGGCCGCTTGCTCTTCGTCTGCGCCAAAGGCAGTTGCACGCGCGGCGAGAAGAAGCCCTTCTGCCCTTCGGTCAGCGCACGCGCGGCCGCCCACATGCTCGAAAACTTCCGGCCGATGTTCGCAAAGCCGAACGCGGCAGGCATGAACGCGCCCACATGTCCGATGAGATCCGCAGGCTGGCAGACCGTGTTCCAGAATCCGCGCAGCGCGGCCACGCGATGCTCCGGCGCATTGCCCGCAATGATCGCGGTATTCAGAGCGCCGATGGAGATGCCCGACGTCCACGTCGGATCGACGCCCGCTTCCGCGAGCCCTTCGAACACGCCGGCCTGATAGGAACCCAGCGCGCCGCCGCCTTGCAGCACGAGGCAAACGTCATCGTAGTCCGGCAGCGCGATGCGATTCGCCTGCGTGAGTGTGTTGCGTTGACTGCGGCGCATGGATTCTCCTTATAGTCGATGGATGCGTTACTGCATGAACCAGCCGTGACTCACGACGACCGATTGCCCCGTCAGCGCATTCGATTCGAAGCCTGCAAGAAACGCCACTGTGTTCGCGACATCGGCGACGGTCGTGAATTCGCCATCGACCGTTTCCTTCAGCATCACGTTCTTCACGACGTCTTCCTCGGAGATGCCGAGCGCCTTCGCCTGCTCGGGAATCTGCTTCTCGACGAGCGGCGTGCGCACGAAACCGGGGCACACCACGTTGGCGCGCACGCCGCGCGGACCGCCTTCCTTCGCGACGACGCGCGCGAGTCCGAGCAAGCCGTGCTTGGCCGTCACGTAGGCCGATTTCAGTTTCGACGCCTCATGCGAGTGCACCGATCCCATATAGATGATCGACCCGCCCTTGCCCGACGCGTACATGTGCTTGATCGCGGCCTTCGTCGTGAGAAACGCGCCGTCGAGATGGATCGCGAGCATCTTCTTCCAGTCGGCGTAGGCATATTCCTCGATCGGCGCGACGATCTGAACGCCCGCGTTCGACACCAGCACGTCGATGCCGCCGAGCTTCGCCACCGTCTCTTCGATGCCCGCGTTCACGGCGTCTTCGCTCGTCACGTCCATCGACACGGCGATCGCCTTGCCGCCCGCATCCACGATGCTGTCCGCGACCTTCTGCGCATTCGCGAGATTCAGATCGGCGATGACGACCGCCGCGCCATCGGCCGCGAGCTTCTTCGCCGTCTGTTCACCGATGCCGCTCGCTGCGCCCGTCACGAGCGCGACTTTTCCCTGCAGTGCCATACGATTACTCCTGTGCGTTGTTATTGATTGACCGCGAGCTTCAACTCGTCGTGCGGCGCGAGATAGTCGTATGCGACTTCGCCGATATCGAGCGTGAGATTCGCGATGACATGCCGCGCGCCGACGACCTTGCGCACCGGCAGATCCGCGACAGGCGCAAGCGCATGTGCGTGCAGTTCGAGCGCGGCCGGACCTTCCCACGCGCCGATCACGTTCACGTCGCGCAAGAAGAAGCGCACGAGTTCGCACACGCGCGCACTGCCGTCGACGTGCGGCAGGACTTTGAGCAGATAGTTCGGCGCATCGGCGAGCTTCTTGCGCTCGGCTTCGAGATCGAGCGGACGATACTTGTAGCCCATCGTGCCCGTAGCAATGCGCTGCGTGCCGTAGTCGAGCGTGCCGAGCAGCGTGTCTTTACCATCGACGGCAAGACGCGGCGACGCTAGCTTCTTCGGAAAGCCCCAGATCTCGCGGCCGCCCGCGATCGGGCCTTCGTCATCGAGATACATTGCATGCGTATAGCTGCCCTTCCTGCCGTCCGGATCGATGACGGAAATCACCTGGCCGCTCTCGGTGTAATCGCCGAAGCCGGATGAATCGGGCATGCGAATGAATTCGTAATGCACGAGGCCGTTATCCACTTCGAGCGGCTCGGGAACCACGGCGCGCAACGCGTCGAGATCGGTCTCGTAGGAGATGATGAAGTACTCGCGATTGAGGAAGCGGAACGGCGGACGCGGGTAAGCGGGATTGTGCACAGGCATGGCGAATGCATTCCTGCGGATGTCGTCTTCTTTCACTGGGTCGTCCCTGAGTTGAGAACAGGCACGATGGTAGTGTCACTTGATGACATTGTCGCGGACGGCGGGCAGCATATACGCGCCGAACGCAGCACTGCGAAACGACGAAAATGCCGCCGCTTCAACGCGTTATGTGCATGAACCGATGAATTGCGCTTTTTTGTGCAATATACTGTTGCCTCAGCGATGCCGGCGCGGGCAGGAACCGGGACGGCGTCGCGCGGTTCTCGATTGCATGTCGATGTTCTTTTCCAAGGCCTTCTCCTCCAAGCGAGTCTCCAATGAAAACGTCCATGAAGAAGTCTCTCGTGCTTTTGGTGCTGGCGGCCTTCGCGGCCCCGACGCTGTCGTTCGCGGCGGCGGACTATCCGAACAACAAGGCCCGGCCTGCGTATCACAAGAAAGGCCAGAAGCATCATCACAAGAAGTCGACGACGCCGCCCGCATCACAGACGCAGTAACGCGGCGTTCATAAATGCACGGGCGTCCGTTTATCGACGCCCGTGTACGCGCATCCGCATCGCTTCGATGCGCGCGGCATCGATCCATCCTCGCGATGCCATCGCTTCGAGCGCGGCCAGTGCCGATGCGGCACCGCAGATCGATGCGGCTTTCGCGTCCGCATCGAGTTCGAACATCGCGGCGCGGCTCGCCGCATGCGCACGCCTTTTCTTCATGCATGCAAAAAACGCGAGCACGAAGCCGATCCCCGGAACGCTCACGCGCCACAGTTCTTCATCGGGCGCGAGTGCAAAAACGATGCACGGTATCGACAGCAACGCCATCAGGAACATAACCGTGAACGCGAAGTCGAGCAGCATCGTCCTGCGCTGCGTCGCGTGCCCGACTTCATGCGCCACCACGATACGAAGCAACGGCTCCGGCAACGCGAGTGTCGCGCGATCGAGTTCGATGCGGTTGAAGAGCGCCTCATAACAAGGCCCGGCCGATGTCGTCACGAAGCGCACATGCGGCGGCGTGACGTGCAGAAGCGCGGCGTCGGCGGCGACGAGCGAGACGATGCGAGCCTCTTGCGCGCGCAGCCGCTTCACGTTCAGTCTCCCGGATGATCCGTCCATTGACTGCGCGCCTGCCACGCATCGATATCGGCGTTGAGATTCGCGAGTTTCGTGCGCACGAGTTCGAGGCCGGGACCGCCGAGCACGAGATGTCCCGGCGGATTCGTCGACGTCACCGCTTCGATGATGACCTGCGCCGCGCGCGCCGGATCGCCCGGCTGCTTGCCGCTGCGCTCCGCGATGGCCGCGCGCCGCGTGCCCGAAGTCTGCGCGTAAGCGTCGATCGTATTGCGCGTCTGCCTGAGCGACCGGCCCGCCCAGTCCGTGCGGAACGGTCCCGGCTCGACGGCGGTGACCTTGATGCCGAGCCCTTCGGTTTCGCGCGCGAGCGCTTCGCCCAAGCCTTCGAGCGCGAACTTGGTCGCCGCGTAATAGCCGCTGCCCGGATTGCCGACGAGCCCGCCGACCGACGTGATGTTCACGACATGGCCCGAGCGCCGCTCGCGCATGCGCGGCAGCACGGCCTTGATCATCGCCGCCGCGCCGAAGAAGTTCGCTTCGAACATCGCGCGCACTTCTTCGTCCTCGCCCTCTTCGACCGCCGAGAGATAACCGAAGCCCGCATTATTCACGAGCACGTCGATATGATCGAAGGCGGCGTAGGCATCGCGGATCGACGACGCGATTTCATCGGCGCGCGTGACGTCCAGGCGCACCGCGATCGCGCGTCCCTTCGCCCGTTCGACGAGATCGGCGACGCTATCCGGATTGCGTGCGGCGACCACCGCGCGCCAGCCCTTGTCGATCACGGCGGCCGCGAGTTCGCGGCCGAAGCCGGTCGAGCAGCCGGTGATGAACCAGACGGGCGTGTCGATGTTGCCGTTGGAAGCGGACATTGCGTTTCTCCATGGAAAATGCGCGGCATCCGGCCAATCTGACCAGTATGCGCGCGCATGTGTTCGGGATGGCGCTGCAGCTGCAAGCTACATAGTGACGCAAATTCGCAAGGCCTGCGCCGACGGCCCGGGCGCGTTCAGCGCAACGCCGGCATGCGAATGGCGCGATGATTCCGCGGCTCGAACATTACCGATTGTTCGATGCGCGCGGCGACCTGCTTCCATCCAGCGAGTTCTTCGTCGAGCACGGCAAGCGTCAGAAGAATGCGCTCGCGGTCCTGATTCGTGCTTGCAAGCGTCGCGTTCTGGCGCAGCGCGTCGAGCGCGGCTTCACGCTGCGCGATCTGTTTCGCGATGCGTGTTCTGAGGCATGTCAGCGATTCGTTCATTTTCGTGTGACCGGGTGATGTCACCGGTATTGCGCAAGCTTCGCGCCCGATGCCTCATCCGGCATCGCCGGCGCTGATCGCCGTCTGCATGCTCTTCAGGAGCTTCGAGAGATAGCGCAGCAAGCCGACGGTATCGCCGAACTCGATGAAGCCCGGCCTCACGCCGTCGCTGAAAAGCAGCGTGCCATCGAGCGAATGATCGACGATCAGGCCGGCATAGGCGGCGTGCGGCATGTAATCGTCGGCGGCGAGGCTGAACGTATTGCCGTTGAGGGCCGCATCGCGCAGACGCATCAGGAATTGCACTTCGGGCGCGCGCGATGCCGACAGCCGATGAACATCGAAGTAGTCGGCGATGGCGACGATCGCGTTCGTGCACGGCACGAGCAGCGCGAACGCGATGCGCTTCTCGGCCGTATCGAACGATGGCCACGACAGCGCGTCCTCGGGCGGCGTGCCTTTGGTCGGCGTGCCGTCTTCGCTATGCGTGTGCGCTTCCGGATGCGAACGCTTGCGCGCCAACAGCGAATGCGCCTTGGCAAAGTCCGGCGGCGGCGCGCCGCGCTCGATCCAGTCGGACAACAGGCTCGCATAGGCGTGGAGCGCCGTCAGTTGTGCTTCGATGAAGGCGACGCCGATTCGGCAGGCGTCAGGACTTTTGTGTTCGGACATGCCGTCTCCTTTGATTTTCGCGTTTCCCGTCCGGCGACGGAAACGCCTCGCTTGCATGGTGTCGCGGGCGACGTTGCAATGTTCGCGCCTGTTCCGCTCAAGTGGCGCATGTGGCCTTGACGGTTAGTTGCGACGAAGATGGAGACAGACGCTTTCCGTTCGGGACATCTATGTGGATGAAATGCTACAGATAGCGTGACGCAAATTTACCAAAAGCTGACGAACCGTTATATTTCACCCGCTATAGCGTAAGTCATCGGCTGAAGGCGTCGAGGCAACGCTACTTGCCTTTCCCGGCATCGGGAACCCACCCCGAATCGCCGGGCGAATTACCCAAGTCATCACGAAGCACTCGACCTTCGCGTGTTTATCGCGCGAGGCCGGGACGATCGCGCTCGCGCATCCAACGCATCGCGACGTTCCTTAATCGGGCCGCGTCGCGCGGCATCCGCGTCACGCGGACAACACCAGGGAAAAGAAGAAATGAAGAAGCACATCGTTGCGGTGGCGGTACTCGGCATGTTCGGCATCGCGGCGCACGCGCAAAGCAGCGTCACGCTGTACGGGATCATCGACGCCGGCATCACGTATGCGAACAAGGTCGCGACTCCGAACGGCCACGACGACATCGTCAAATACGGCGACGGCGTCGCGCAAGGCAGCCGCTGGGGCCTGCGCGGCACGGAAGATCTGGGCGGCGGTCTGAAGGCGATCTTCGTGCTCGAGAACGGCTTCAATAGCGGCGACGGCACGCTCGGCCAGGGCGGCGCGCTGTTCGGCCGTCAGGCGTACGTAGGTATCGCGAAAAACGAATTCGGCTCGCTGACCTTCGGCCGCCAATACTCCTTTTCGACCGATTATCTCGGCGGCAGCTACACGATGGGCAGCCAGACGCCCGCCGGCAACTATGCGTATCACATCAACGATCTGGATCAGCTGACGTCGAGCCGCATCAACAACTCGGTCAAGTTCAGCAGTGTGAGTTTCTCCGGCGTGACATTCGGCGCGATGTACGGCTTCTCCAACTCGACGAACTTCGCCGGCTCGCCGACGACGGGCACCGGCGCGGCCGCCGTGCAAGGCTCGTCGAGCGCGTACAGCTTCGGCCTGAACTACGCGCAAGGCCCGTTCGGCATCGGCGCGGCGTACACCAACATTCGCTTCCCGAACGGCGCGACGCCGGCGTTCAGCGTCAACATCGCGAACGTGAACACCGGCGGCCTGCGCGATCTCGAAACGTATGGTGTCGGCGCGCGTTACATGATCGCCGCCGCGACGATCTGGGCGAATTGGACGCACACGAAGTTCGAGCCGATCACGGCGGCATCGTCGAATCTGAACAACTATGAAATCGGCGGCAAGTACGCGTTCACGCCGGCGCTGAGCGCGGGTCTCGGCTATACGTTCTCGGACCTCGGCGGCAACTTCGACGGCAAGTGGCATCAAGTCAACGCCGTGGTCGATTACGCGCTCTCCAAGCGCACCGATGTCTACGCGACCGGCGCTTACCAGAAGGCGTCGGGCAGCAACAACGGCACGCCGGTGCAGGCGGAGATCGGCTCGTCGTCGTCGTTCATCGGCAATGCGGGCGCGAACACGCAATTCGTGACGCGCGTCGGTCTGCGTCACAAGTTCTGATCGAACGCCGATAAAACAAAAGCGCGATGCCGGGCATCGCGCTTTTTTCGTTGGCGCCCACGGAACGGTGCGCGCGGTGTGCTCTTTGCTTTACTTCGCGGGCTCGGCGGTTTTCTGCGCTGCGTTCGACCGCGCCAGCCGGTTAGTTTCCAGATACACGGCGCGTTCCGCATCCGCCGATGTCACTTCGCCCGCCTGGCTGCCCGCCAGATCGATGCGCGGCGCGCCCTGCACGAGACACGTCCAGTAGCGGTTGCCGCGGCACCAGACCTTGATCGCGCTGCGCAGTTCTTTTTCGTCGAGCTTGAGTTCCTGTGCGTGCTTCATCAGGTCTTCGAAAATACCGACCTTCAGCGGAACCTTCGGTGCGGGATTCTTCGGAAACGCGAGCGGAAAACGCTTTTGCAGCTTTCCGATGGTATGCACGACGGGATCCACCGGTTTCGATGGCGCCGCAGCCGGCCGGGCCGGAGCCGCCGCCTTCGATGTGCCCGCCGGCGCGGGCCGCCGCACGCGCGGCGCCTTCTTTTTCGCTGCGTTGCTTGCAGCCTGTTTCGCGAGTTGTTCTTTCAGTCCGGCGAGTTGTTCGAAACCCATCACATCGTGCCCGTAAAAATCGTTGTGGAATTTTACCAGCCTGCGGTGACGGACTCATTGCCGGCTGACCGATTCCGAATATTTCCGCGCAGCGAACATACGCTTACTGTCCGCCCGAATAGGTGTTGCAGAACGGTCGCGGCGCGCAGTTGGCCGATACGCCGCTCCACTTCGACATGCTTCCGCTCGCGCTCTGGCCATCGGCCACGCCGCCATAAGCGGTATCGGCGGAAGGTGACGGACTCTGGGCGTTCTGCTGCCGCGGTGCGGGGATGGACTGCAAGGTATCGGACGGCTCTTGCGCCTGAGCCAGCCCGCCGATTGAAAACGCGGCCACGAGCGTGGTCGATACGAGGACGGTCTTCATGACTTTCTCCTTCAACGAAGGCTTGCCGCTGCCCGGCGGCGAACGCCGGGTAATCCGGGTGCGCGAACACAGCGCACATGTAAACCATATACCCCAGGCGATGCAAGCGCGATGCCGCCGCATCGAACGCTCAACCTTCCGGATTCGCGCATGAACGTTCGGACGCGGCACGTTCATAACGCGCGAGGAACATGTCGGCGGCCGCTTCCGCGACTTTCTTCTGCTCGCTCTTCGATAACGGCGGCTGCCCCATCGTTACTTGCGGCCAGAACGCGAAACCCTTGACGATGCCGTGAAGCTGCTGCCCCGCGAAGACCGGATCCGCGACGGTGAGACGGCCATCGGCGGCGGCCTTGCGGATCCATGCGGTCACGTCCTCCTCGCGCTCGCCGATGCGCGCCACCATGTCCCGCGCCCGCTCCGGCGAGTGAATGCCCGCCGCGATCGCCACGCGTGCAAGCGACAGAAACGCGTCGTCGGTCATGAGACGCAGCTTGCGCGAAAGCAGCGCGAGCAACTGCGCGCGCAGCGGTTCGCCGGCGGTATAGACAGGCGCGTCGCCGGTTTCGCTCGCATCCCACAGCCGATGCAGAATCGCCGCGAACAGCGACTCCTTGCCGTCGAAGTGGTTATAGACCGTGCGCTTCGAAACGCCCGCGCGCGCGGCGATGCGGTCCATGCTGGTCGCGTCGTAACCCGCTGCGATGAACTCCTCGACAGCCGCGTTCACTATCGCGGCGCGTTTGCGGTCCGTCAGGCGTTGGGGAATATCGTTCATGGTGCTTCAATGTTTCTGCTCGAATCCATCCCCATATTTTACACCGTCCGGTTTACTTTCTTCTCAAAGTTAAACTACACTGTGCAGTCTACTTTCCGCCTCGGGCTCGCGCCCTGCCACGTCCATGACTTCGTTCGCCGATCACATCAGCCGTGCCCTAGGATTTGCCGCAGCGAAACGCGGCCGCGCGTTGTCCGGTGCGTCGCCGCAGCATGACGGCGAGCGCTTTCGCAACGTGAAGCCGCGTCCGGCGGAAGGCGTCGGCAAGACGCTGCGCATCATGTGGAACATGCTGCTCAACAAGCCGCGCAACGCGGTGCCGTCGCAGGCGCCCGCCGTCGATACGCTCACGCGCGCCGATCTCGATGCCGCGCCCGACCGCAGCCTTTTCCGCCTCGGCCATTCGACGATGCTCTTCAAGCTGCGCGGCGAGTACTGGCTGACCGACCCGGTGTTCGGCGAACGCGCGTCGCCGTTCAAGCGTGTCGGGCCGAAGCGCTTTCATGCGCCGCCCATTGCGCTCGGCGATCTGCCGCCGTTGCGCGGCGTGATCCTGTCGCACGATCACTACGATCATCTCGACCGCGACACCGTGCTCACGCTCGCCGCGACGACATCCACTTTCCTCGCGCCGCTCGGCGTTGGCGACCGGCTGATCGAATGGGGCATCGATGCATCGAAAGTGCGTCAGCTCGACTGGTGGCACAGCGCGCAGATCGACGGCCTCACGTTCACCGCGACGCCCGCGCAACACTTTTCCGGCCGCAGTCTCTTCGATGGCAACAGCACGCTATGGGCGTCGTGGGTCATCGTCGACGATGACATGCGCGTCTTCTTCAGCGGCGATACGGGCTATTTCGACGGCTTCAGGACGATCGGCGAGCGCCTCGGTCCGTTCGATGTCACGCTGATCGAAACCGGCGCCTACGATGCGCAGTGGCCGTACGTTCACATGCAGCCGGAGGAAACGGTGCAGGCGCATATCGATCTGCGCGGACGCTGGCTCGTGCCAATCCACAACGGCACGTTCGATCTCGCGATGCATCCGTGGCAGGAGCCGTTCGAGCGCGTGACGGGCCTTGCGCTCGCACGTGGCGTTGCCGTGGCGACACCGCGCATGGGCGAGCGGCTCGCTCTCGAAGCGCCACATCGCGGCGATCGATGGTGGCGCGAAACCGCCGACACGCCGAAGACGGCGTCGTCGTGGCGCTTGTGCGCGTCGCGCGCGCAAGACGTCAAGTAACGCGCTTCTTCAAGCGCCCTTTCCTTCCTTCAGCCGCGCGCGATGCGCGGCCACCTTCGCGCGATTGCCGCAGATCGCCATGCTGCACCAGCGCCGCGCATGTCCGCGCGTGTGGTCTGCGAAAAGCAGCGTGCATTTCAGGCCTTCGCACGCCTTCACGTACGTGAAGTCCTCTTCGCAGACGAGCTTCGCGAGCGCCTCGACGACCGGCATCAGAAGCGCTTCGGCGTTCGGCCATCGCCGTTGCATGCCGAACGCAAGCCCGTTCGCGGCGGTCGCATCCGCGACGATCTCGCCATGCTGCTCATCGCGCCGCAGCACCTGATTGAGCGGCGCGAGCTCGCTCAAATCCTTTGCCGTTAGCGGCTTTCCCTTACGTGTCTGCACGAACGCGCGAAACCATTCGCGCAAGCCCCGCGCCTTTGTGGCGGCTTCGTCGAGTTCCGCGCGCGCGCTATGCGAACGCACGTGCGCGATGACATCGGCGGGTACGAGTTGCGCCTGTTCGAGCCACGACAGCAAACCTTCTCCGTCGGCGATCCAGTCGACGGGTTCATCGACCGGTGTTGCGATCGAGTTCAGGAAATCGAGGCCGGGCGCGTCGGCCAGCAGGATAGGTGGAACGTGACGGTAGTCCATTTACTTTCTTCAGCCATGTTCGACGGTGAGTTCATGGTAACCGCTAAAAAACGTCTTGACAAGTTACGCACAAGATACGTAACCTTTCTACCATGCTTTTAACGGTTACACAACGTCCCCCACCTGACCTGCGGAGAAACGCTCATGTCAAACATCGCGCATCGACATATCGACGTAGACGGCTTCAACGTGTTCTATCGCGAAGCCGGTCCGGCTGACGCACCGAAGCTGCTTCTTTTGCATGGCTTCCCGAGTTCGAGCCATATGTTTCGCGATCTGATTCCGCATCTGTCGGCGCACTTTCATATCGTTGCGCCCGATCTTCCCGGCTTCGGCCTCTCCGATATGCCGAGCCGCGATGCATTCCCATACACGTTCGACAACATCGCGAACGTGATCGACCGGTTTACCGAAGTGATCGGCTTCGATCGCTATGCGGTGTATGTCTTCGATTACGGCGCGCCCACCGGCTTCCGGCTTGCGCTGAAGCATCCCGAGCGCATCGCGGCGATCGTTTCGCAAAACGGCAACGCCTATGAAGAAGGACTGAGCGACGGCTGGAATCCGATTCGCGCGTACTGGCAAGCGCCGACGCAAACGAATCGCGATGCGCTGCGCGCGCTGCTCACGAAGGACGCGACCAGGTGGCAATACACGCATGGCGTGCCCGACGCCTCCGCGGTTTCACCCGACGGCTATTCGCTCGACGATTACTACCTGAACCGTCCGGGCGCGCACGAAGTGCAGCTCGATCTCTTCGGCGACTACCGGAACAACGTCGCGCTGTATCCCGCATTCCAGACATATTTCCGCGAACATCGGCCGAAGTTTCTTGCCGTGTGGGGCCGCCACGATCCGTTCTTCCTGCCGCCAGGCGCCGAAGCATTCAAGCGCGATATCCCCGACGCGGAGGTGCGCTTCTTCGACACGGGCCATTTCGCGCTCGAAACGCACGCGGCCGAGATCGCGGCGGCCATCATCGACTTCCTCGCTCGCTAATCCGACATCACAGGAGAACATCATGCGCGCCATCGTGCTCGACAAATTCGGCGGCCTCGATAGCCTCGTCTACACCGACATTCCCGAGCCCGAACCGCTCGCGGGGCATGTCGTCATCGAGATCAAGGCGTTCGGCATCAATCATGCGGAGATGCACATGCGGCGCGGCGAGTGGGCCGAGGCCGCGAGGGTGAGCGGCATCGAATGCGTGGGCATCGTGAAGTCGTGTCCGGGCGGCGAGTTCCCCGTCGGCGCGAAAGTGGCCGCGTTGATGGGCGGACTCGGGCGCACGATCAACGGAAGCTATGCGCAGCTCACGCGCGCGCCGGTATCGAACGTGGCGCTGATCGAATCGGAATTGCCGTGGGCCGAACTCGCCGCGATCCCCGAGACCTATGCGACCGCGTGGACCTGTCTCTTTCGCAATCTGGAGATCGAGGCGGGACAGACCGTCGTTATTCGTGGCGCGACGTCGTCGTTCGGACGGGCTGCCGTGAATCTCGCGGTGAATGCGGGCGCGAAGGTCATCGCGACGACGCGCAACCGCGATCGCTTCGCGGCGCTCGAAGCGCTGGGCGCATCGCAGGTCGAACTCGAACGTCCCGACTTGAGCAAGCACATCGCGCAGGCGAAGCACATCGACGCGGTGCTCGATCTTGTCGGCAACAGCACGATTCTCGATTCGCTCGCGATGCTGCGTCGCGGCGGCCGCGCGTGTCTCGCGGGCTGGCTCGGCGGTCTCGCGCCGATCGCGGATTTCAACCCGCTTCTGCAGATGCCGAGCGGCGTGCATCTGACCTTCTTCGGCAGCTTCGTGTTCGGCACGCCGGGCTTTGCACTGTCCGACATTCCGCTGCAAGCGATCGCCGCCGATATCGCCGCAGGCCGCTTCGACGCAAAGCCTTCGCGCGTGTTCTCCTTCGACGAGATACACGAAGCGCATCGCGTGATGGAAGCCAACGAAGCGAACGGCAAGATGGTCGTCGTGCACTGAAACGGGAGAGATGACATGACTAACAAAGTAGCGATCGTCACGGGCGCGAGTCAGGGCATCGGACGTTCGAGCGCGATTCGCCTTGCGCGCGATTTCGATTCGATCGTGCTCGTCGCGCGCAATCGCGTGAATCTCGACGAAACGGCGCGCATGGTCGAGCAGGAAGGCGCACGCACGCTGAGCATCGATATCGATCTCGCGCAGCCCGACGCGGCGCGGCAAGTCATCGATACAACGCTCGGTGCGTTCGGCCGCATCGACGCGCTGCTCAATATCGCGGGCGCGGTGCCGCAGATCGATCTGTTCGACATGAGCGACGAACAATGGGACGCGGGCTTCGCTTTGAAGCTCCACGGCGCGCGTCGGTTGACTGTCGCGGCGTGGCCTGCGCTCAAGGCGTCGTCGGGTTCCGTCGTATTGATGTCGGGCAATTCGGCGCTGTTTCCGAAGGCTCCGTACGCGGCGGTCGGCACGATCAACGCCGCGATCGTCGCATTGGCGAAGGCATTTTCCGATCGTGGCATTGCCGATGGCGTGCAGGTCAATAGCGTGTTGCCCGGCCCGGTGATGACAGGACGACGACGCTCGTATCTCGAACATTGGGCGCCGCTGCACGACATGAGCGTCGAAGAAGCGACCGCGCGCTTTCCCGCCGAAGCGGGCATCGCACGATATGGCACGCCCAGCGAGATCGCGGAACTGATGGCGTTTCTCGTATCGCCCGCCGCGAAATGGATGACGGGCAGCACGCTGCGAATGGACGGTGGCGAAGTCAAGTCGATATGACGCGCGCTGAATCCGATGCCGCGACGAGCTTGCGGATGACATCGATCAACGGCGTCTTTCCCTTGACGATTTCGCCGCGCGGTCCTTCGAAGTCGATCCAGCCTTCGTTGAAGCCATCGAGCATGCGAATGCGCGGCATCGGGTGCTGCATGCCCTGACTCGTGAACAAGGCTTCCCAGGTGTCGCGCGGCACGGCTTGCGCGCGTACCGGCTTGCCGAGCACGCCGGCAAACGCAGCGGCGATATCGTCCGGGCTCGCGCGTTGCGGTCCTTCGAGTTCGACGATGCGTACGCCCGTCCACGCGTCGCGCATCAGCTTGGCCGCGAGGTCGCCGATATCGGCAGTCGCGATCATCGGTATCGCGCGATCGAGCGGCTGCAAAAACGAGTACACGATGCCTTCGTCACGCGCCGAATCGATGTCCCATGCGCAGTTCTCCATGAACCAGCCAGGACGCAAGAAGGTCACGGGAATCGATTGCTCGCGAAGCGCTTCTTCGAGCAACGTGCGCTGCGTCAGAAGATTGCTTTGCGTGGCCTGTGCGCCGATCGTCGAGAGGCACACGATCCTGCGCGGCTTCGCATGCGCGAGCGCAGCAACGATCGCGTCGATGACTTCGCGCGCTTCCCGGAAGTCCGGCGTGGGATCGAACTCGGGCGGCGGTAGTATGAAGACGCAATCGGCGCGGTCGAACGCGCGTGCGAGCGCATCGGCGTCGGTCATCGTTGCGAGTGCGACTTCGCAGCCGCGCGCCGACCATGCGGCGCCTTTCTTCTCGTCGCGCATCACGGCGCGCACGGGTTGGCCTGCTTCAAGCAGCGCGTTCGCGAGCGCGCCGCCGACTTGTCCGGTAACTCCGGTGATGACGTACATGTCCGGCTCCTTAAGCCATGCGTTTGACTACGACGGATCGCATGTTAGAGCGCGGAGCGATGCTGAAAAATGGCGCGAGAGTTATAGGATTGATGACGCCGCGTCATCGATGCGCGTGCCGCGCATCAATGTCCCGGCCCGTTCCATTCGATGCAGCTCAGAACGAGCGTGCTGCCGGCGCCCGCTCCCGGACTGAGCATCGCCGTATGAAACTCGCTGTCCGTGCACCGCCAGTTCGCCTGAAGGTCTTTCCTGCACGCCTGCGCGGCATTGCCAATGCGCTTTGGATTCGGCATATAACTACAGGTATCGAGACCATCGCATTGACGCGTGAGATCGCGCGTCGCGTTACCGTTTTCAGCGCCGCAATTCGCCCCGTAGGTGCCCGACACGATCGTGATCGTTCGCGCATCGGCGTCCGCGACGTACGCCAGGCTCGCAAGCATCACGATAGTCGACGCAGCCGCCGTGCTCGTGTGCATGACATCCTCCTTCGCAATCGAACGTCGACCGATCACTTCGATACTACACTCGCGCCACGCCGGCCTGAACATGTTCATCAGTTCGCTTATCATCGGAACTCCGCGCATCGAACATATCGGATCGGCAACCGGATCGGAGGTCGCATGCCACCGCTACGCGCAATCCATCTTCTGCAGACGAAAGAAGGCTCGCGTCTGCACGGCCCGGAACTCGGCCGCTGGCGCCGCTGGGGACCGTATCTGAGCGAACGCCAGTGGGGGACGGTGCGCGAGGATTACAGCGAGTACGGCACCGCGTGGGATTACTTTCCGCACGATCATGCGCGCAGCCGGATGTATCGCTGGGGAGAAGACGGCATCGCGGGATTCGGCGACGATCCGCTCGACTGGTGCGTGTCCCTCGCGCTCTGGAACGGCCGCGATCCTATCATCAAGGAACGGTTATTCGGCCTCACGAACGAGCAAGGCAATCACGGCGAAGACGTGAAGGAGCTGTACTTCTATCTCGACGGCACGCCGACGCATTCGTACATGAAGATGCTGTACAAGTATCCGCACGACGCGTATCCGTATCAGCAGCTTATCGATGAAAACAGGCGGCGCGGACCCGATCAGCCCGAATACGAAGTGCTCGATACGGGCGTGTTCGACGACGATCGCTACTTCGATGTCTGCGTCGAATATGCGAAGCACGCGCCGGATGACATCGTGATGCGCGTGACCATCGAGAATCGCGCGAACGAGGCCGCGTCGCTCCACGTGCTGCCGCAGTTCTGGGCGCGCAATCGCTGGACGTGGTCGAGCAAATGGGGCAAGCCATCGTTGAGGCTCGAGCAC
This sequence comes from Caballeronia fortuita, assembly GCF_001544835.2. GTDB lineage: Bacteria > Pseudomonadota > Gammaproteobacteria > Burkholderiales > Burkholderiaceae > Caballeronia > Caballeronia fortuita. The sequence continues at coordinate 331,967 of NZ_FCNX02000002.1, forward strand.
GATGCGCGCGAAGGCACGCGCGTTGTCGCGCACAATCCAGCGCATGACACGTTGTTCGTCACGGCAACGGCCCAGGTGCCGGTCGAATGGCTTTTCTGCGAGAACGAAACGAACGTTCGACGCATCTTCGGCATGGAAGGCGCGGGACCGTTCAAGGACGGCTTCAACGACTATCTCGTCGAAGGCAACGAACAGGCGATCCGTCGCGATCGTGGCACGCGCAGCGCGGCGCACGCGCATCTGCAGCTCGGCGCGCATGAACGCTCGGTGATGTATCTGCGCTGGCGTCCGGCGTCGATATCGAACGATCCGCCGCTCGACATGGCGCAACTCTTCGCGCGCCGCCAAGCGGAAGCCGACGAGTTCTACGCGACGCTGCAACACGATATCGGCGATACCGACGCGCGCCTCGTGCAACATCAGGCGCTCGCCGGCATGCTGTGGACGAAGCAGTATTACCAGTTCGACGTCACGCGCTGGCACGACGGCGATCCGGGCCTGCCCGCGCCGCCGCCCGCGCGCCGCCGCGGCCGCAACGCGGACTGGCGGCATATGTGCAATGGCGACATCGTGTCGATGCCGGACAAGTGGGAGTATCCGTGGTACGCGTCGTGGGACCTCGCGTTTCATGCGGTCGCGTTCGCGACAATCGATCCCGACTTCGCGAAGAAGCAGTTGCTGCTGCTCGTGAAAGAGCGCTACATGCATCCGAACGGGCAATTGCCCGCGTACGAATGGGCGTTCGGCGATGCCAATCCGCCCGTTCACGCGTGGGCGACGTGGCGCGTGTTCGAGCTCGATCGCGAGATGACCGGCATCGGCGATCACGCGTTTCTCGAAGTGATGTTCCACAAGCTGCTGCTGAACTTCGCATGGTGGGTCAACCGCAAGGACGCCGACGATCGCAACATCTTTCAGGGCGGTTTCCTCGGGCTCGACAACATCGGCATCTTCGATCGCTCGCAGCCGCTGCCGACCGGCGGCCGCATCGATCAGGCCGATGGCACCGCATGGATGGCGTCGTATGCGCTCGACCTCATGCAGATCGGCCTCGAACTCGCGATGACGAACGAATCGTATGTCGAGATCGCGGTGAAGTTCTTCGAGCACTTTCTATACATCGCGGAAGCGGTCAGTTGCGGCGAAGTCTGCAACACGGGCCTATGGGACGGCAGCGACGAATTCTTCTACGACGTGCTGCATTTGCCTAACGGTACGCGCGTGCCGATGCGCATTCGCTCGATTGTCGGATTGATTCCGCTTTTCGCCGTGCACGTGCTCGAGGAACGCGTGTACGGCGATCTGCCCGGACTGCGCGAACGGCTCGTCTGGTTTCTCGATCATCGGCCGAACCTCGCGAAGCTCGTTTCGCGCTGGACCGAGCCCGGCAAAGGCAACACCACGCTGCTTTCGCTGTTGCGCGGACATCGCATGAAGGCGCTGCTGCGTCGCACGCTCGACGAGTGCGAGTTCCTTTCGGATTACGGCGTGCGTGCGCTATCGCGCGTGCATTGCGACCAGCCCTATGTCTTCGATCACGATGGCGTGAATGTCTGCATCCGCTACTTGCCCGCCGAATCGGATTCGCGCGTGTTCGGCGGCAATTCGAACTGGCGCGGCCCGATCTGGATGCCGGTCAATTACTTGCTGATCGAATCGCTCTACGAGTTTCATCGCTACTATGGCGATGACTTTCGCGTCGAGCATCCGACTGGCTCGGGGAACATGCGTTCGCTGAGCGAGATCGCGGACGATCTGTCACGGCGCATCGGCACGCTCTTTCTGAAAGACGCAGATGGCAAGCGTCCCGTGATGGCCGCCTATCCGATGCTGCAAGCCGATCCGCGCTCGCAGGATCTCATTCTCTTTCACGAGTACTTTCATGGCGACAACGGACGCGGCGTCGGCGCTTCGCATCAGACCGGATGGAGCGGGCTCGTTGCGCTGCTGCTGCAACCGCGTCTGATGAAGCTGTCGCATGTCGGGCCGGAAGCGCCTGTCATGGCCGTGCGACTGAACGAACAAGCGGCGGCTGAGATGGGGCGTTAGTGGTTATCGCTCCAGATTCCCAAAGCAAACATACTTCGCCTCGAGATACTCCTCGACACCCGATGACGCCCCTTCGCGTCCCATTCCCGATTCCTTGATGCCGCCGAACGGCGCGACCTCGTTGAACACGAGGCTGTCGTTCACCCCGACGACGCCGCATTCCAGCGCTTCCATCACCCTGAACGCGCGGCTGATATCCGCCGTGTAGAAGTACGCTGCGAGGCCCGTGCGCGTGTCGTTGGCGAGCGTGATGACATCGTCCTCGTCCCTGAATGGCAGCACGCTCGCAATCGGCCCGAGCACTTCGTCGCCGCAGACGCTCATCGACGGATCGACGCCCGTCAGCACCGTCGGCCTGAAAAAGTTCGATCCCGGCTTCACGCGCGCGCCGCCCGCCGCGACCGTCGCGCCGAGCCTCAGCGCTTCATCGACGAGGCTTTCGATGCGCGCCACCGCCGCTTCGCCGATGAGCGGGCCGATCTGCGCGCCCTCGTCGAGCGCGTCGCCCACCTTCAGCAACGCGACTTTCGACACCAGCTTCGCGACGAAAGTCTCGTAAACGTCCTCATGCACGAAGAAGCGATTCGCGCACATCGCCGCCTGGCCCGAGTGACGGAAACGCGCATCGAGCGCGCCCTTCACGGCGAGGTCGATGTCGGCATCGCCGAACACGATGAAAGGACAGTTCGCGCCCAGTTCGAGCGACATCTTCTTCACCGTGGGCGCGCACAGGCTCATCAGCCGCTTGCCTTCTTCGATGGAACCGGTGAACGATACCTTCCTCACATCGGCGCTCGCGAGCAGCGCGCTCCTGACCGGCTCGCCCTCGCCCGTCAGCACCGAGAGCACGCCGCGCGGCAAGCCTGCGTTCTCGCCGAGCACGCACAGCGCGAGCGCGGAGAACGGCGTCTGCGGATCGGGATGATGGATGACCGTGCAGCCCGCCGCGAGCGCGGCGCCGACGCGTCGCGCGACCATCGACGAAGGAAAGGTCCATGAGGTGATCGCACCGCACACGCCAACCGGCTGATGCAGCACCCGAATACGCTGATTGCGCCGCGGCGCGGGAATGTTGTCGCCATAGATGCGGCGCGCTTCCTCCGCGAACCAGTCGAGGTAGTTCGCGGCCTGCGTGACTTCGGAACGCGCTTCGTGCAGCGGCTTGCCTTGTTCGCTGCAGAGGATGCTGGCCAGATCGTCGCGATGCTGCTCGACGAGACGCGCCCACTCTCTCAACACCGACGCGCGCTCGCGGCTGCTCCAGCTACGCCAGTCCTGCAAGGCCGCGCTCGCGCATTCGATGGCTTCGCTCACCTGCTCCGCCGTGACCTGCGGCACCGAACCGATGATCTCGCCCGACGATGGATTCGCGACCGGCACGCGCGGCAGCGACGTATTGTCGACCCACGCGCCGCCGATATACGCCGATTGCTCGAAAAGACTGGGGCACTGCAGGTTCATGGCTCGCTCCAATGCGTTCGGGGCTTCGTGCATTCAGTTGCATCGAGCTTAACGCATTTTCTACGCGCCATTCGGGCGCGCGCGGCATCTCCGGTATATGAATGCCGCGCGCGCGCCGCAAGAACATCACATCAATGGCTTGCGCCCTCCACCGCGCCGATGCCCGTTTCCGAACGCACGGTCTGCGCTTCGAAACCGGCCTTGTCGATGCGTGAGCGCGCCGATCTGTCGGTCACCGAGAAGAGCCATATGCCGATGAAGCCGATCGCCATCGAGAACAGCGCGGGCGATGCATACGGGAACGGCGCACTCGCGTAATGGAACACATCGACCCAGACGGCCTTCGAGAGAATCGTCATCACGACTGCCGAGAGGAGGCCGAGAAAGCCGCCGATGGCCGCGCCGCGCGTCGTGCAGCCGCGCCACAGCACCGACATGAAGAGCACCGGAAAATTGGCCGATGCCGCCACCGCGAACGCGAGCGACACCATGAACGCGATGTTCTGCTTCTCGAACACGATGCCGAGCACGACCGCGACGATGCCGAGCACGATCGTCGTGATGCGCGATACCTTCAGCTCGCTTTTGCTCGACGCCTGGCCCTTCTTGAACACGGTCGCATAGAGATCGTGCGATACCGCCGACGCACCCGCGAGCGTCAGACCCGCGACGACCGCGAGAATGGTCGCGAACGCAACGGCCGAGATGAAGCCGAGGAACACGTTGCCGCCCACCGCGCTCGCCAGATGCACCGCCGCCATGTTCGTGCCGCCGAGCAGCTTGCCGCCCGCATCCTTGAACATCGGATTGGTGCTCACGAGCACGATCGCGCCGAAGCCGATGATGAACGTGAGAATGTAGAAGTAGCCGATCCACGTCGTCGCCCAGAACACCGACTTGCGCGCTTCCTTCGCGTTGGGCACGGTGAAGAAGCGCATCAGGATATGCGGCAGCCCGGCCGTGCCGAACATCAGCGCGATGCCGAAGGAGATCGCCGAGATCGGGTCCTTGATGAAGTTGCCCGGCCCCATGATCGACGCCTTCTTCTCGTGCACGTCGACGGCTTTGGCGAAGAGCGCCTCGGGGCTGAAGTGGAATTGCCACAGCACCATGAACGCCATGAACGAAGCGCCCGCGAGCAGCAGACACGCCTTGATGATCTGCACCCACGTCGTCGCGGTCATGCCGCCGAAGAGCACGTACACCATCATCAGCGCGCCGACGATCACCACCGCGATCCAGTATTCGAGCCCGAACAGCAGCTTGATGAGTTGTCCCGCGCCGACCATCTGCGCGATCAGATAGAACGCAACGACAACCAGCGTGCCCGATGCCGCGAACGCGCGAATCGGCGTCTGCTTGAAGCGATACGCGGCGACATCGGCGAACGTGAAGCGGCCGAGATTGCGCAGACGCTCCGCCATCAGGAACGTGATGATCGGCCAGCCGACGAGAAAGCCGATCGAATAGATGAGCCCGTCGTAGCCGTTGCTATAGACCGCCGCCGATATGCCGAGAAACGACGCCGCCGACATGAAGTCGCCCGCGATCGCAAGCCCGTTCTGGAAGCCCGTGATGCCGCCGCCCGCCGTGTAGAACTCGGCCGCCGAGCGCGTCTTCTTCGCGGCCCACTTGGTGATGAAGAGCGTCGCGATCACGAACGCGATGAACATGCAGATCGCGGTCCAGTTGGTCGCCTGCTTCACTGCCTGGCCGAGATCGCCGCCCGCGGCGAATGCATTCGCGGACGCGATGAAAAGCGCGCCCGCGGCGATTGAACGATGCGCGTTCATGCGGCCTCCCGCTTGATCTTGTCGGTGAGCTCGTCGTACGTGCTATTTGCATGACGCACGTAGAGCCCCGTGATGACGACCGTGAAGACGATGACGAACAGGCCGATCGGCATGCCCCACGTCATCACGCCCGCGCCCATCTTCGCGGCGAGCAGGTCGCGGTCGAACGCGATCAGCAGCACATAGCCGTAATAGACGATCAGCACGAGCGCCGTCAGCGTCCAGCCGAGCTTCGAGCGCTTGCGCACCAGTTCGCCGTAAGCGGCGCTCGACTTGATTTTCTCCACGATCTTCAGATCCATTTCCGTCTCCTGCATGGATGTCTCTTCTCTGCGTGCAAAGGCGCCCGCGTTCGGCGCGGCGCGCGAACGGTCAGCGATGCGTTGATTCAAGGAAACCCCAGGCGGGGCGTTCATGCGATGCTTCGCGCAGCGGTGCGACGCGAGTCGCCGCCGATGCGCTGGAGACTAAGGTAAAAGCGCGCGCTTACCCGTTTCTTACGCGCGCTGTTTTCTTTCGACGGGGTTTACGCGAACCATCGGGCGCGATTACATCGCATCAGCGATGTTCCGTTGTAAGTAGGCACGTACGACGCAGGCGTTCACGATGCACGTCAGCGTTGCAAAAAACGTGACGATGAAACGTCGTCATGCGCGGCGATCCGCACCGCATCGGTCAGTAATTGCTGCGCATTCCGTTCCCCTGTGTTCAGCCAAAATCGCATTAAACGCTATGGCGTTTTCATCCGTATTCAGCTATTAGTAGACTCGTCACGCACGTCACGCTGCACGGTGGCGAACCATGAGCATCTCTGGCTATAACTCGACCGTGAATACCGGAGGCAGCTACGACACATCACAAGCACCAGGCTCGCGTTCGTTGACGTCGCCATAAAGCCCTGTCCCGCGCGATTTCATCGCATGGCGAAGCATGTCTGGAAAGCGCGCGCTTTTCCGGCGGGCTTTCGCTGAAACGCACACCGCGAGCATTGTCGTGGCGAGGCGCCTTTGCGGCGCGCTCGCTCATCAACGATCGGCCATCCCAACGGGGGAGGCGCCCATGGCGTTCGTGTCGGAACAGGTACTCAACCGCGGTTCGTTCGTTCAACCGTCGCGCTCCATGCGCGCGCTGCGTTTCGCCGCAGCCGCCGCGCTCGCGTCGCTGGCGCTCACGGCGTGCAAGAAGCCCGCTCCGCAAGCGCAGAAACCCGTGGTCGATGTCACCGTCGTGACCGTCGCCGCGCAATCGACGCCCGTCGACTTCGAATTCACCGCGCAGACGCAAAGCTCGCGCGAAGTGGAAATCCGCGCGCGCGTCGATGGCTTCCTCGAAAAGCGCATGTACATCGAAGGCTCGCTCGTCTCGGCCAATCAGGTCATGTTCATCATGGACAAACGGCCCTTCGAGGCGGCGCTGCAGACGGCCAAGGGCTCGCTCGCGCAACAGCAGGCGCGCCTGCTCGTCACGCAGCAGAACCTCCAGCGCGTGAAGCCGCTCGCCGCGATGAATGCGTTGAGCAAAAAGGATCTCGACGATGCCGTCGGCAACGAAAAGAGCGCGGAGGCGGCCGTCATCGCTGCGAAAGGCGAAGTGCAGACCGCCGAGCTGAACCTGAGCTACACGACGATCCGCTCGCCGCTCAAGGGCCTCTCCAGCTTCGCGCGGGTGCAGGAAGGCAGCTACGTGACGCCGACGCAAGGCGGCCTGCTCACCTACGTCTATCAGCTCGACCCGATGTGGGTGAACTTCAGCATTTCCGAGAACGAGTTGCTCGGTTATCGCGAGCAGATCAAGAAAGGCCAGTTGCACTTTCCGCCCGACAACAAGTTCGATGTCACCGTCATCCAGGCCGACGGCTCGGTCTTTCCGCAGACCGGCCGCATCGACTTCACGAATCCGGCCTTCAGCACGGAGACGGGCACGTTCCTCGTGCGCGCGGTGTTCGCGAATCCGCAGGGCACGCTGCGCCCCGGCCAGTTCGTGAAGGCGCGGGTCGCGGGCGCGGTGCGGCCCGACGCGATACTCGTGCCGCAACGCGCCGTGCTGCAAGGCGCGAAGAGTCATTACGTATGGACGCTCGACGATCAGTCGAAGCCGCATCAGCGCGTCGTCGAAGTCGGCGAGTGGCACGGCGACGACTGGTTCGTCACGAGCGGCCTGAAAGCGGGCGAGCGCGTCATCGTCGATGGCGCGATACGCGTAAGCGCGGACTCGCAGGTTCGCGTCGTCTCCGCGCCGCCGGCCGCGGCCGATGCCGGGGCATCGGGCGCGCAGGAGGCGTCGCTCGGACAGACGAAGAGCGCAAGCGGCGGGACCGGAAAGTGACGTGATTTGACGACTATCGCAGGACGTCGCGCGGAAGAGGCCAATGAACATTTCACATTTCTGCATTGACCGTCCCATATTCGCGTCGGTCATATCGATCATCATCACGCTGGGCGGCGCGTTGACGATGCTCGCGCTGCCCACCGCGCAGTATCCCGACATCACGCCGCCGCAGATCACGATCTCCGCGACCTATCCGGGCGCGAGCGCCGACGTGGTCGCGAACAACGTCGCCGCGCCGATCGAGCAGCAGGTCAACGGCGCGGACAACATGATCTACATGAGCTCGTCGAGTTCGTCGACGGGCAATCTCACGATCAACGCGTACTTCCAGATCGGCACGAACCCCGAACTCGCGCAGGTCGACGTGCAGAACCGCGTGAATCTCGCGCTGCCGCAACTGCCGCAATCGGTGACGGCGCAGGGCGTGCAGGTGCAGAAGAAGTCGCAGGCGTTCATGATGGTCATCGCCATCTATTCGCCCGACGAGCGTTACGACGCGACCTACATCGCGAACTACGCGAACGTGTATGTTCTCGATGCGCTGAAGCGCATTCCCGGCGCCAACCAGTCGAGCATCTTCGGCACGCCCGATTACGCGATGCGTATCTGGCTCAAGCCCGATCGCATGGCGCAGCTTGGCATCACCGCCGCCGACGTGCAGCGCGCCGTCGCCAATCAGAACCAGCAGTTCGCCGTCGGCCGCCTCGGGCAATCGCCGACCGGCGCGCCCGTCGAACAGTCCTTCGCTGTGACGACGACCGGCCGCCTCACCGAGCCTTCCGAGTTCGAGAACATCATCATCCGCGCGCAGTCGGGCGGCGCTGCGATCGTGCGTCTGAAAGACGTGGGCCGCGCCGAGCTCGGGCAAAAGGATTATTCGATCCGCAGCCGCTTCAACGGCAAATCCGCGACCGTGCTCGCCGTCTATCAGCAGCCGGGCGCGAACGCGCTCGACGTGTCGAAGCAGGTGCGCGCCGCGCTCGCGGAGATGAAAAAGACCTTCCCGCAAGGCATCGATTACGAAATCGCGATGGACACGACCGAGTTCACGCGCGCGTCCATCTCCGACGTGGTGCACACCTTCTTCGAAGCGGTCGTGCTCGTCGTCATCGTCGTGTTCGTGTTCCTGCAAAGCCTGCGCGCGACGCTGATTCCGGTGCTCGCGGTGCCGGTGTCGATCGTCGGCACGTTCATGGGCATGGAGGCGCTCGGCTTCTCCATCAACATGCTGACGCTGTTCGGCATGGTGCTCGCGATCGGCATTGTCGTGGACGATGCGATCGTCGTGATCGAGAACGTCGAGCGGAACATGACCGTGCACAAGCTCGATCCGAAGACCGCCGCGAAGAAGGCGATGGACGAAGTGGCCGGGCCGGTCGTCGCGATCGTGCTCGTGCTGTGCGCGGTGTTCGTGCCGGTCGCGTTCCTCTCCGGCATCACCGGGCAGATGTACAAGCAGTTCGCCATCACGATTGCGATATCGGTGGTGATCTCGGGCATCGTCGCGCTGACCTTGTCGCCCGCCCTCGCCTCGTTGCTGCTCAAGCCCGGGCATCACGAGAAAAAAGGCTTTTTCCGCTGGTTCGACAACCAGTTCGCGCGCATGACGCGCGGCTACACGAGCGTCGTGCGGCTCATCATCAAGCGCTTCGCGATCGCGCTTCTGCTCTTTGCCGGCATGATCGCGCTCGCGGTCGTGATGATGAAGGACATACCGACCGCCTTCCTGCCGCCGGAAGATCAGGGCTATCTGCTCGGCGCGGTCATCATGCCCGATGCCGCGTCGCTCGATCGCACCGGCGCGGTGTCGGATCGCGTGACCGAATACTTCGTGAAGCAGCCCGCGGTCGGCAGCATTACGACCGTCGACGGCTTTTCGATTCTGGACAGCCAGAACAAGAACAACGCGTCTACGTTCTTCGTCGGCTTCAAGAGTTTCGAGGATCGTTATACGTCGGCCAATATCCGCACGCAGAACGCGCGCGCCGTGCTCGTCGACGCTTACAAGCATCTGTCGCAGATCAGGGAGGGCATCGTCGTGCCGCTCAATCCGCCGTCGATTCCGGGTCTCGGCACGACGGGCGGCACCGAGATGTGGATTCAGAGCAAGGGCGACGCGACCATCGCGCAGTTCGCGGGAATCGTCGACGACTTCGTTGCGAAGGCGAAAGCGCGGCCCGAGCTGACCGGCGTGACCTCGACCTTCAATGCGTCGTCGCAGCAACTGCTCGCGAACGTCGATCGCGACAAGGCCGAAACGCTCGGCGTGCCCGTAGAGGACGTTTATAGCGCGATGCAGACGATGTTCGGCTCGCTCTACGTGTCGCAGTTCAATCGATCGAGCCGCCTGTGGCAAGTGATTCTGCAGGCCGAGCCGCAGTATCGGCTGAAGCCGGACGATCTCACGCAGATCTTCGTGAAGAGCAAGACCGGCGAGATGGTGCCGCTCAAGGCCGTGGTCAATACGAAGTATGTGACCGGACCCGATCTCATCACGCGCTTCAACAACTTCCCCGCGGTGAAGATCACGGCGAACGCCGCGCCGGGCTACGCGTCGGGGCAAGTGATCGCGGCGCTCGAAGACATCGCGAAAGACTTGCCGACCGATTACGGCATCGGCTGGAGCGGCGAGGCTTACGAGGCGAAGCAGTCGGGCAGTTCGTCGGCGCTCGTGTTCATCTTCGGTCTGATCATGGTGTTCCTGATCCTCGCCGCGCAGTACGAGAAGTGGAGCCTGCCGTTCGGCGTCTTGATGGCCGTGCCGTTCGCGATCTTCGGCGCGCTGCTCGCGATCCTCTTGCGCGGCCTCAACAACGACGTGTATTTCCAGATCGGCCTGACGATGCTCGTCGCGCTCGCAGCGAAGAACGCGATTCTCATCTTCGAGTTCGCCGTGCTGAACCGCGAGGCGGGCGCCTCCGTCTACGATGCCGCGATGACCGCCGCCGAAGAGCGCCTGCGCCCGATCGTCATGACCTCGCTCGCGTTCATTCTCGGCTGCGTGCCGCTCGCGATCGCGACGGGCGCATCGGCGAACAGCCGCCATTCGATCGGCACGGGCGTGATCGGCGGGATGCTCGGCGCGACGGTCATCGCCGTGTTCTTCATCCCGATGTTCTTCTGGGGACTCGAAACGATGTCGTCGCGCTCCAAGAAAAACAAGAGCGCCGAAGCGCGCCCCGCCGATGCGCAACATCCGCACGGCGGCAGCGGCCCGAACGCATCGCCGTCCGCTCCGGACAAGGGAGAGTGACATGAGGCGCGTGAGGCTCATTCTGTCTCTGCCGGGCGTCGCCGTCGCGCTGTCGCTCTCCGGCTGCCTGCTCGGTCCTGATTATTCGCGTCAGCCTGTCGATACCCCGGCGACGTATCGCTTCGCCGCGCCCGAAGTCGCCGACGCCGCGAACAGCGAATGGTGGCGTCAGTTCCAGGACCCGGTGCTCGACGAGCTGATCTCGACCGCGCTCGCGAACAACAAGGACGTGAAGATCGCGGCGGCGCGCGTCGATCAGTTTCTGGGCCAGTTCGTGACGACGCGCGCTGCGCTCTTTCCGCAGCTCGCGGCGGGCGCATCGGCTTCGCGGCAGCGCGCGTCGGCAGCGGGACCGCAACCGCTCAACGGCTTCGGGCCGATCTACAACGACTTCCAGGCGTCGGTGTCGGCGTCGTGGGAACTCGATCTCTTCGGCCGCAACCGTCGGTTGACCGAAGCGGCGCGCGCGAATCTGCTGTCGAGCGAGGAAGGACGGCGCGCGACGATCCTCTCACTGGTGGCGTCGGTGGCGTCGTCGTATCTGAATCTGCGCAGCCTCGACAAGCAGCTCGAAATCGCCAAAGCGACGACGCAAAGCCGCGCGGAATCGGTCCATGTCTTCACACTGCGCTTCGAAGGCGGCGAAGTCTCGCAGATGGAGCTCGCGCAAAGCCAGTCCGAATACGAAGCCTCGCTCGCGACGATTCCGCAGCTCGAAACGCAGATCGCGCAGCAGGAAGACGCGCTTTCGGTGCTGCTCGGCGCGAATCCCGGACCCATCGTGCGCGGCCGCACGCTCGGCGAGTTCGCGACGCCTGTGATTCCCGCCGGCCTGCCGTCCGACTTGCTGGAGCGCCGGCCCGATCTCTTGCAGGCCGAACAGGATCTGGTCGCGGCGAATGCGCTCATCGGCGCGGCGCGCGCGCTCTACTTTCCGCAGATATCGCTGACGGGTCTGCTCGGCACCGCGAGCGGCCAGTTCTCGTCGCTCTTCACGGGGCCGTCGCGCATCTGGTCGTTCGCGGGACAGGTCACGCAGCCGATCTTCACGGCGGGCAACATCTCCGGTCAGGTGCAGTCCGCCGAGGCGCAGCAGCAGGCGGCGCTGCTTACGTACCAGAAGGCGATCCAGGTCGCGTTCCAGGAAGTCGACGACGCGCTCATCGCCTCGCAGAAACTGCACGAGCAACTCGAAGTGCAGGGCCGCCAGGTCACGGCGCTCGCGACCTACTCGCGTCTTGCACGGGCGCGTTACGAAGGCGGCTACACGAGCTATATCGAAGTGCTCGACGCCGAGCGCAGCCTATTCAACGCGCAGCTTTCGGAGACGCAGACGCAGGCGGCGGCGCTCGTGTCGTTCGTCACGCTCTACAAGGTGATGGGCGGCGGCTGGGTCGTCGCGGCCGACAAGATGACGACGCAGCAGCAGACGGCGACGCCATCGGCCGATTCGCCCAGGCCGGGCCAGCCCGCTTCGCAGACGGTGCAATGAACACGGTCACAACCGAGGATCGCACTGCGCGGCCGCTGATCGCGTGCCACGAATGCGACCTCATGCAGCGCGAGTCCGACGTTCCGCCCGGCGGCACGCTGCGCTGCTGCCGTTGCCGCGCGGTGCTGTACCGCCGCCGCGCGCGCGGCTTCGATCGCGCGCTCGCATATGCGCTCGCCGCGTGCGTGTTGTGGCTGATTTCGAACGCGTTCCCTATCGTGGGGCTCGCGGTGAACGGCGACCTCGTCGAGACGACGCTTTTCGGCGCCGTGCGCGTGCTCTATCGCGATGGCATGTGGCCGCTCGCCGCGCTCATCTTCGTGACGACGATCCTGATGCCCGCGATCCAGGCGACCGGCATGGTGTGGCTGCTGCTGCCGCTCCATCTGAAGCGCCGTCCGTGGCGCGCCGACGCCGTGTTCCGTCTGCTGCGCGTCGCGCGCAACTGGGGCATGACCGAAGTGCTGATGCTCGGCCTGCTCGTCGCGGTCGTGAAGCTCGCGCATATCGCGTCGGTGGTGACGGGGCCGGCGCTGTGGTCGCTCGCGGCGCTGATGCTGCTGCTCGTCGCGGCGGCATCCGCTTACGATGAACGCGCGATGTGGCAGCGCATCGAAGGCGCGCCGCCGGGCGTTCCGTCCGATACGCCGCTCGCGGGCCGCACGGCGGCGCAAAGCGGCATCTGCGTCTGTCACGATTGCGGGCTGTCGACGCGCGGCGTGCTGCACGGCACGCATCTGTGCTGCCCGCGTTGCGGCGCGCATCTGCATCTGCGCAAACCGGCAAGCCTCTCGCGCACGTGGGCCTATCTGATCGCGGCGGCGATTCTGTACATTCCCGCGAACATGTTGCCGGTGATGAACACGAGTTCGCTCTTCGGCGCGCAGAAGGACACGATCATGAGCGGCGTCGCGTACCTGTGGCACTCGGGCTCGTGGCCGCTCGCGATCATCGTGTTCATCGCGAGCATTGCCGTGCCGATGCTCAAGATTCTCGCGATCGGCTATCTCGCCGCGACCGCGAATCTGCGCATGACGGTGCGCAGTGCGCAACGCGCGCGCATCTATCGCATCGTGGAACTGGTGGGACGCTGGTCGATGCTCGATATCTACGTGATCGCCGTGCTCGTCGCGCTCGTGCAGTTCAGCGCGATGGCGACGATCGAGGCGGGGCCGGCGGCGATCGCGTTCGGCGCGGTCGTCGTGCTGACGATGTTCGCGGCGATGTCGTTCGATCCGCGCCTCATCTGGGATTTCTCGCCGCCCCGGAACGGTTCGCGATGAGCTCCCCCGACGACATGCCCGACGCCGAAGTCGTGCCGAAAAAACGCTGGCGCATTCCGTGGGTCTGGGTCGTGCCCGCGATCGCGGTAGCGGTCGGCATCTGGCTCGCGGTGCAGGCGGTGCTCGCGCAGGGCCCGACGGTCACGATCAGCTTCAAGACCGGCGAGGGGCTGGAGGCGGGCAAGACGAAGATCAAGTTCAAGGACGTGGACATCGGGCTCGTGAAGTCGGTCGCGCTTTCGAAGGATTACCGGCACGTGGTCGCCACGGCGGAACTGACGCGCGATGCGGCCAACATGCTCGTCGACGACACGCGCTTCTGGGTCGTGCGTCCGCGCGTCGCGGGCGGCTCGGTGTCGGGCATCGGCACGCTGTTGTCGGGTGCGTATATCGGCATGGATATCGGCCACTCGAAGGAGACGCGGCACGATTACACCGGCCTAGAAACGCCGCCGGTCTTCGCGAGCGACGTGCCGGGGCGGCAGTTCGTTCTGAAGGCGACCGATCTCGGTTCGGTCGATGTCGGCACGCCGATCTACTTCCGGCGGCTGCAGGTGGGTCAGGTGACGTCGTTCGAACTCGACAAGGACGGCAGCGGCGTCACGCTGCACGTGTTCGTGAACGCCCCCTATGATCGCTACGTGAACGCCGATTCGCGCTTCTGGCAGGCGGGCGGCATCGACGTGACGCTCGGCACGGACGGCCTCAAGGTCAACACGCAGTCGCTCGTGTCGATCCTGATCGGCGGGCTTGCATTCGAGACGCCCGCCGTGTCGCTCAGTTGGGCGGAGGCGCCGCGCGACACGGTGTTCACGCTGCATCCGACGCGCGCCGAGGCGCTGCGCGTGCAGGAACACATCGTCGATAAATACGTCTTCGCCTTCGATGGCTCGGTGCGCGGCCTCGCGGTGGGCGCGCCGGTGGAGTTTCGCGGCATCCAGATCGGCGAAGTAGCGTCGATCAATACGCGCTTCGATCCGGTCACGAAGCGCATCAGCATTCCGGTCGAGGTCAACCTGTATCCGGAGCGGTTCACGTCGCGCTTCGAGAACGTGCCGCGCGGCGGACGGCTCGTGAAAGATCGCAAGGACCTGGCGGATCTGCTCGTCGCGCGCGGCTTGCGCGGACAGTTGCGCACGGGCAGCCTGCTGACGGGTCAGCTCTATGTGTCGCTGGATTTTTTCCCGCACGCGAAGAAGGCGAGCATCGACTGGAACCGCTCGCCGCCCGAATTGCCGACGACGCCGAGCGGTCTCGAATCAATGCAGGATTCGATCAACCGCATCATGACGCGCATCGACAAGCTGCCGATCGAGGAACTCACCGCGAGCGCGCGGCAGACGCTCGACAGCACGACGACGTTGATGCGCGGCCTCAACACGGAAGTCGTGCCGCAGGCCGCGACGACGCTTGCCGCCGCGCGCGCCGCGCTCGACGCCGCGCATTCGACGCTCATGCCGGATTCCGGCTTGCAGCAGGACACGGCCGAAGCGATCCGCGAACTCACGCGCACCGCTGCCTCGTTCCGCAGTCTCGCGGATTATCTGCAGCAGCATCCGGAAGCGTTGCTGCGCGGCAAGCCGGAGGACAAGAAGTGATGCGGCCCGTACTCGTGTCTTTCGTCGTTCTCATGTCGATGCTCGCAGGCTGCGCATCGCCGCGCGCAAGCTTCTATCGCCTGAGCGCCGATCCCTCGCTTACCGCTATTTCGACGGCCACGGCCACGCGTGCGACGACGCGGCCCGTGATCGTCGGACCGGTGACGGTGCCCGATCTCGTCGACCGGCCGCAGATCGTCACGCGCAACACGGATAACGAAGTCGCGCTCAACGAATATGCGCGCTGGGGAGAGCCGCTCAAGAGCAGTATCGCGGATGCCATCGCGGCCGATCTCGCGGTGCTGCTCGCCTCCGGCAAAGTGGCGCCCGCCTCGCGCGCGATCGCGGACCCGGACGCGTGGCGCGTGCGCGTCGATATCCAGCAGTTCGAATCCGTTCCGGGCGATGCCGTCATGATCGATGCGCAGTGGACCGTGCGCCGCTTCGGCGATGAGAGCGCGCTCACGGGCCGCTCGATGGTGCGCGAGCCGGTGAACGGCGATGGCTGGGATGCGCTCGTGGCCGCGCATAGCCGCGCGCTCGCGCGGGTGAGCCGGGAAATCGCGGGGGCGATTGCGGGAAGTGCCGTGCGATAGACGCACACATCAAATAATCATCCGCGCCGCCTCCGCAAACGCCGCACCCGCCGGCGGCACATCGCGCCTCGCGATGCGCACGATCTCCACCGCGCGCGTTTGCGGCGGCTGCGTCGGCAGGCGTGCCAACTGAATTGCGATATCTGCGTGCGGTTCGTCGCAGCGCGCTTCCATCAACAGATTCATCTGATTCAGGCACAGCGTGCGCTCGGTCAACGAAATGAGCGCCGACGGCTCATCCAGCAATTCGATGATCGTCTGAATCTGCATCTCGATGGCATCCGCGAGCGAGCCGAGCGACGCGAGCGCGGCTTCGTTCTCTTCGAAATCGCGCTGCAGACGCGTAGCGTCGCCGGCGAGATCGGTCGATGCGATCAGGCTGCTCATCCCCGCGCCGCGCCGCCCGAGCATTTGCATGCGCGCGGTGAGCAGCGCGCGATATTCCTGCAACGCATCGCGCCGCGCTTCCTTCGCGCCGACGCGCGACATCGCCTCGAGCGCGAACTGCTCGACGATCCGCTGCACGAGTTCGTGTCTGAGCGCCTCGTCGGTCTCGCTGCAAAAGCGCATGCGCTTGTCGTCGAAACTCACCGCCGTGCGCGCGACATCCGTGCGCAACGCGCCGCCCTCCAATGCCGCGACGAGCACGCCGCGCTCGACGAGCGTCGCGCCCAGCACAGCAAAGGCATGGTCCGCGGCGATGTTGTCGTCGAACCAGCCGCGCACCTCGTGCGACTCGCCGATCACATGCACGATGTCGTCCGGCGTCGCGAACTTCGCGCGCAGATACGGATCGCTCGCCCATGCATCGGGCGCGGCATCGCGTGGCGCGGACAGTGCGGCGACCAGTTCGCGCGCATGATCGATCGTCTTGCCGACGGCAGGCGCAAGACGCTGCTCGTAGCGATTCGCAAGACGCACCTGCGGCGCAACGGCTACGATGCGCCCGAGCGCCTGCCTGACATCGTCACGCGCATGCGACTGATCGCGCCGGAAGAGCCAGTCGAACACGTTCATGCCATGATGTGCACGCCGCCATCCACGTAAAGCGTCTCGCCCGACATGCGGCGCGCGAAAGGCGTCGCGAGGAACGCGCACGTGAAGCCGACGTCCATGATGTCGACCAGTTCGCCGAGCGGCGCGCGCTGCGCGGCTTCGGTCAGCAGTACATCGAAGTCCTTGAGTCCGGATGCGGCGCGCGTCTTGAGCGGCCCCGGCGAGATCGCGTGAACGCGCACGCCCTGCGGCCCGAGTTCGTAGGCGAGATAGCGCGCGCAGGCCTCGAGCGCGGCCTTGACCGGACCCATCACGTTGTAGTTCGGAACGACCTTGTTCGCGCCGTGATAGCTCATCGTGAACATCGTGCCGCCGTCTTTCATGAGCGGCGCCGAGAGCCGCGCCATGCGCACGAACGAATGGCAGGAGATGTCCATCGCTTTCGCGAAGCCATCGGCGGAACAGTTCAGCAGGCCGCCCTGCAGATCGGCTTTCGGCGCCCACGCGATGGAATGCACGAGGATATCGAGCGTGCCCCACTCGCTCGCGATGCGCTCGAACACCGCGTCCATCTGATCCTGACTCGACGCATCGAGCGGCATGAAGATCGGCGCTCCGAGGTCTTTCGCGATCGGTTCGACATAGGGCCGCGCCTTGTCGTCGGCATAGGTGATGGCGAGATCGGCGCCCAGTTCGCGGAACGCCTTCGCGCATCCGTAGGCGATCGAGTGTTCGTTGGCGATGCCGGTCACGAGCGCTTTCGCGCCCTTCAGCACGGGCTGCGGGACAGTTGGCGTCACTCGGCTGCTCCTTTGCGTTGTCGGTCGATCAGCGCCAGTGCATGACGCGCGATCATCAGTTCCTCGTTGGTCGGAATAACCCACGCGCTCACCTTGCTCGACGCCGTGCTGATGCGCGCGCCGCCGTTCGCGCTGGCATCGGCGTTGGCGCTTGCATCGAGCTCGATGCCCCACCACGCCGCCGCTTCGCACACGCGCTGCCGTATCTCCTTCGAATGCTCGCCGATGCCCGCCGTGAACACGATCGCATCGAGCCCTTGCAGCGCCGCGCCCATCGAACCGAGTTCGCGGCCGATGCGATACACGTAGAGATCGACGGCAAAGCGCGCGCGTTCCTCGCTGCTGGCAAGAAGTGCGCGCATGTCGCCCGATATGCCCGACACGCCGAGCAATCCCGACTGCCGGTACAGCACGTCTTCGATATCGCGTGCGTTCATGCCGAGTTCGTCGAGCATATAGAGCAGCACGCCCGGATCGAGGTTGCCGCAGCGCGTGCCCATCATCAAGCCATCGACGGCGGTGAAGCCCATCGTGCTCGCGACGCTCTTGCCCGCGCGCATCGCGCACAGGCTCGCGCCGTTGCCCAGGTGCGCGACGACCGTGCGCCCGCGCGCGGCTTCAGGCGCGATATCCGGCAGCGCGCTCGCGATGTATTCGTACGACAGGCCATGAAACCCATAGCGCCGCACACCGTTCTTCGTGATCGACTCGGGCAGCGCGAACGCCTGCGCGATCGGCGCCTGCGTCGCATGAAAAGCCGTGTCGAAACACGCGACTTGCGGCAGGCCCGGATTGCGCTCGGCGATGATGCGTATCGGCTTGATGTTGTGCGGCTGATGCAGCGGCGCGAGCGGCGTGAGCTTGTCGAGTTGATCGAGCACCTCGGGGCTCGTCAGCACGGGTTTCGTGAAATGCGCACCGCCATGCACGACGCGATGCCCCACGCCGATCAACCGATGCCCCGCGCCATGTCCGCGCAAGAACGCGCCCAGATGCGCGATCGCGTCCGAATGTTCGAGCTTCGCACCCTCGCCCCAGCTCTTCTCGCCCGTCTTCTCGCCTTTCGCGTTATAGGCGACGAAATGCGGCGCGGTGAAGAGGCCTTCCACTTGTCCGTGGGAGACGAGCGCGAGTTGCGCGCCTTCGATATCGAACGCTCTGAACTTGATGCTCGACGATCCCGCGTTGAGAACCAGAATGACATCCGCCATGAATTCACCCCATTACCTGTGCTTCTTCGCGGCGCTTGGACGCCACGAGCGATGCGATCGCGCACGATGCGAGCCGCGATTGCAGCGAATCGGCGCGGCTCGTCAGAATGATCGGCACGCGCGCGCCGAGCACGATGCCGGCAGCATCCGCGTTCGCGAGAAACGACAAACTCTTCGCAAGCATGTTGCCCGCTTCGAGATCCGGCACGATCAGCACGTTCGCGCGTCCCGCGACGGGCGAATCGATCTTCTTCGTGTGCGCCGCTTCAAGATCGATCGCGTTGTCGAGCGCGAGCGGCCCGTCGACGAGCGCGCCCGTGATCTGGTGACGATCCACCATCTTGCAGAGCGCGGCGGCCTCCAGCGTCGACGGTACTTTCGGGTTCACCGTCTCCATCGCCGACAGAATCGCGACGCGCACCTCTGCGAAGCGCAGCGCGTGGCCGAGATCGATCGCGTTCTGCAGGATGTCGACCTTATCGGCGAGCGTCGGCGCGATGTTGATGGCCGCATCGCTGATGATGAGCACGTCGTCGTGGCCCGGCACGTCCATGATGAAGCAGTGCGACACGCGCCGCGACGTGCGCAGTCCGCCCTCGCGCTTCACGACCGCGGCCATGACTTCGTCGGTGTGCAGGCTGCCTTTCATGAGCGCCTCGGCCTTCGCCTCGCGCACGAGTTCCACCGCTTTCTCCGCGGCTGCGTGGCTATGCGGCGCATCGACGATCGGAAAGCCGGCGATGTTCAGCGCGCATTCGTCCGCGACTTCGCGGATGCGATCGCGTGGCCCGACGAGGAGCGGCGAGATCAGGCGCATCTCGTGCGCCCTCACCGCGCTTTCGAGCGATGTCCGGTCGCACGGATGCACGACCGCCACCGCGAGCGGCGGCAACGCCTGGCAAACCTCGATGAGCCGTACATATTTTTCGCGCGGCTGATTCATATCGCCCTCCGTGTGGATGTGAGATGCGCTTGCCGCCTCAATGCGCGGGCGCCGAACGTCGCGCGGCGCGCGTCGCCTTGACCGGCAGCGCCGCACGGATACGCGTGAGCATGTCCTGCTGCGCCGCCGTCAGTTCGATCCCTTGCAGGCGGCTGTCCGCGTGCAGCTTGTCGAAGAGCGTGAGGAGCTTCTTGCGATCGTCGCCGTCCTGAAGCAGACTGGGCAGCGTCGCGAGCGCTTCTTCCGGCTCGTAGCGCACGATGATTTCCTGTTCGCCGCGCATGCGCCGCCATTCGTCGCGCGGCATCTGCGGCAAATACTCGGCGTAATCCGCCGCGAGTTCCTGGCGCAGAATCATGCGCGCGAGCGGCAATGGTTCGTCGTGCCGCACGAGCAGACACGCGACGCGCGCGACGGCCTGCGCATAGCCGCCTTGCGCCACCGACGCGAGCGCTTCCTGAACGAACGGCAGATCGCGCGGATCGGCTTTCTGCTCGGTCGACGCATGCTCCTGCGCGTGATGCGCGGTGAACATGTTGCCGTACACGGAGAAGAACATCGCTTCGGTCGTCGCATCGCGCATCGCACGATAGTAGTCGAGGCTCGCGCTCACGATATCCGAGCCGCAATGTTCAGCGCGCCGCAACACGTCGCGTCCGGTGTCGGGCCGGCGCGCGGCCTTCACCGCGTTCGCCGCCGGGCCGAGCCATGCGAGCCACGGATTGAGATCGGAGAACATCCAGCGTTGCGCGCGCAGCGGATGAAACGCGCGCAGCATGGTCGCGGTGGCGTCGCTGGCCATCGCTTGCACGAAGGGCTGCGCGAAGAGTTCATATGCGCGCTGATTGAAATCCGATACCTGTTTCACCGCTTCGAACGGCAATTCGTCGATACGCTCGAAGCGATTGAAACGCGCGGCGACATCTTCGAGACGCCGTTCCTGAAAGCTCACGTCGTATTCGATCTTGCCGCTCTCGCCTCTTCGTTCCGCGATCTCCATGCCATACAGTCCTGGCGGGAACGATTCGATCGTCTCCAGCACCGATGCGATCTGCGTGTACTCCTTCTTCGCGACCTTGCCGCTCACGAAGATGCCGAGATGCCCGATGCTCTTGTGCATCAACCCGACGATGACTTGTCCGCGCGCCTTGATCTCGTCGGTGCTGCCGTAGATATCGGCGACCCAGTTGAAGGCCTGCTGCGGCGGCGTGATGTTGTCGCCCATCGATGCAAAGAGAATGATCGGCGACTTGATCGCGCGAAGATCGAACGACGCGCCCGACACGCCGCGCACTTCTCCCGACCAGAGCTGATTGCCGACGAAGAGATTGCGCGTGATCCATTCGATCTCTTCGCGGTTCATCAGATAATAGCCGCCCCACCAGCGCTCGAAGTCGAGAAAGCGCGGCGGCTCGGTATCGATCTTGTCGAAGAGCGTGTAGTACTTGTCCCAGAAGCTGTTCGCAGGATTGAGGTTCTCGAAGTTCTCGACGAGATACGCGCCGTCGAACTTGCCGTTGCCGAGGTCCGCCGTCAGCGACGCGAGCCACGTGCCGCCGAGCATGCCGCCTGAATAGCGCATCGGGTTGTCGCCCTCGCCTTCGCTCCATGCGCCGCTCCAGTACGACATCGGCGCGCCGTTGATGACGAGCGGTCCGGTATCGTCGGGCTGGGAGCTCGCAAGCATCATCGCGGCCCAGCCGCCCTGACAGTTGCCGACGATCGCGGGCTTCGCGCTGCCGGGATGCAGCTCTCGCACGTGCCTGACGAATTGCTGCTCGGCCGCGCATACGTCGATGAGCGTCTGGCCCGGCTGCGGATCGCGGAAGAACGTGACGAAGTACACCGGATGACCCGCGCGCAACGCGACGCCGACTTGCGAATCGTCCTTGAAACCGCCGATGCCGGGACCATGCCCCGCACGCGGATCGATGATGAGATACGGCCGCTTCGACGCATCGACGACGACACCCTCGGGCGGCACGATGCGCAACAACGCGTAGTTCACGGGGCGCGCAAAGGTGCGGCCATCGAGCAGCATTTCATGCGCGAAATGCAGCACCGGTTCGAGGCCGCGCTTCGTCTGCTCGATGAAGTTGTTGCCGCGCTGACGCAGCGTGTCCCAGAAGAGAATCGAACGCTGCATGACATCGACCGCGTAGGCGTAGCCGTTGAAACGATCCGCCTCGCCGTTGCCGAAGGCACGCACGCCTGCTTCGCGCGCGCGTTCGCTGAATTGCCGCTGCGCCAGTTCCGCGCGCTTCTGAAACACACGTGCGACCTTTTGCGCGATTTGCTGGCTGCGCGCCAGTTGACCTGCATACGTCATGACGTAACCTCCGCGACGAACTGCGTGCAAGGGGATAACGCTGGGAGCAAGCGGACCGATGATCTGGATACCATCAATAAAATATATGCGCAATGTGCGACAGGGAAGTGGCAAAAACGACGCAGCTAACGCGGTGCGGCATCGTCGTCATTGCGCGCAACAATCTCCCGGTACTTCGCGACGACATGTTCGAGGTTATAGAACATGCGCGCCTCGCCGAGCCGCGCGCCGAGCGGCGAACGGCGCACCGCCGCGAGCACGCCCGGATTCAGGCCCGCGAGCCACAGCGTCGTGCCGTTCGACGCAAGACGTTCATCCGCTTCGATCATCATCTTGAGCGCGGTGTATTCGACATCGAACACGCGGCTCAGATCGAGCACTACGATCTTCGCGCCGGACTCGCGCACGAGCGGCCTGATCTTTTCGGCGACACGTTGCGCGTTCGCGAAGAAGATGCGCCCTTCGGGACGCAGCAGCAAGAGGCCGGAAAACGCTTCGTCCTCGGGATGTTTCGATGAAGCGCGACGGAACACGTTGGTTCCCGGTATGCGCTTCAATGCGTACACGGGCGGATTCGATACCTGATGCGCGAGCGCGAAGAGCGACACCACGATCGCCACGACGATGCCCTCCAGCGTGCCCAGCAGCACCACGCCCGCGCATGCCGTGAGCGCCCAGACGAATTCGGTGCGGCGAATCTTCAGGATCGCGCGGAATTCCGCCGGACTGAACAAGCCGATCGAATAGAACACGACGACGGCGGCGAGCGTCGCATGCGGCATCAGCGCCATGAGCGGCGCGAAGAGCAGCATCACCGCGAGCGCGAGCGCCGCCGTCACGAGTCCCGCGAGCTGCGTGCGCGCGCCCGCCTGCCGGTTGACCGCCGTCTGGCTCGTTCCGCCGCCCGAGACCATCGCGCCGAACAATGCGCCGCCCGCGTTCGCAAGGCCGGTTGCGAGCAGTTCGCGGTTCGCATCGGGCGCGGGTTCGTCGTTGCGCGCGAACGCACGCGCCGCCGCGATGCTCTCGGTGAAACTCATCAACGCGATGCCGAGCGCGTCCGGCCACAGCTTCAATGCGAGCGATACATCCGGTCTTGTCCACGACGGCAATCCGGCCGGCACCGCGCCGACGGTTTCGACGCCGTGCGCGCGCAGACCGAGCGCGGCCACTGCGATGATCGCCGCCGCGACGACGAACAAGGGCGCGGGTGCGCGCGGTACGAAGCGTTCGAGCAAGATGAGCGCGGCGAGCGTCGCCAGCGCGAGCGCGAGCGTGCTCGCCGACAGATGCGGCAATCCGGCGACGAACGCGCCGACGTTATGAAAGAAAGATCCTTTCGCATAGTGAATGCCGAAGAGCTTCGGCAACTGATCCACGACGATGACGATCGCCACGCCCGCCTTGAAGCCGACGAGCACCGGCTCTGAAATGAAGTTCGCGACGAAGCCGAGGCGCAGCAGCGCGGCCGCCGCAAGCATGATGCCGACGAGCATCGTCAACGTCGCATTGGCGGTGGCGAGCGCAGCCGGATCGTCGCCTGCGACGGTCGCGGAAAGCGCGTTTGCGGCGAGAATCGCGAGCGTGGTCGTCGTGCTGACCGACAGTGCGCGCGACGTGCCGACGAACGCATAGACGAGCATCGGCACGCAGGCCGTATAGAGGCCGACCTGCACCGGCAAGCCCGCGATCGTCGCGTAGGCGAGCGCCTTCGGAATGACGACGGCTGCCGCCGTCAGTCCCGCGACGATATCGGCGCGCGCCCACTGTTTCCGGTAGTGAAACAGCCATTCGGGCGCGATGGACACGCGATGCGACATGACGTTGCCGTGCGCCGCTGCCGCGTTCAGAAACGTTCGGGCACGTAGCGCAACGGCCGGTCGCTCTCGCGATAGCCTTCCGGCTTTTGCCGCTTCGGCAGCTTCACCTTCTCGCGCGGCACGGCCTTGTACGGAATGTTCGTGAGCAGATGGCTGATGAGGTTCAGGCGCGCGCGGCGCTTGTCGTCCGAGCGCACGACGTACCACGGCGCGTGATCGGTATCGGTCGCATCGAACATGTCGTCGCGGGCGCGCGAGTAGTCGTACCAGCGGCTGTACGAGCGCAGGTCCATCGGCGAAAGCTTCCAGATCTTGCGTTCGTCTTGGATGCGTTCTTCGAGCCGTCGCGTCTGCTCTTCCTGTCCGACTTCGAGCCAGTATTTGAGCAGGATCACGCCCGAATCGATGATCGCCCGCTCGACCAGCGGCAAGCCCTTCAGAAAGTGCTTCGACTGCTCCTCGGTGCAGAAACCCATCACGCGCTCGACGCCCGCGCGGTTGTACCAGCTCCGGTCGAAGAGGATGATTTCGCCCGCAGCAGGAAGATGCGGCAGATAGCGCTGCACGTACATCTGCGTTTTCTCGCGCTCGGTCGGCGCGGGCAGCGCGACCACGCGGAAGATGCGCGGGCTCACGCGTTCGGTGATCGCCTTGATCGTGCCGCCCTTGCCCGCGCCGTCGCGCCCCTCGAACAGAATGCAGATTTTCGCACCCGTGTAGACGGCCCATTCCTGCAGCTTCACGAGTTCGACATGCAGGCGCGCGAGTTCCTTCTCGTACTGCTTGCGGCTCAATCGCCGATGCGCGCCCGCTCCCGCGCCTTCGTGCGCGCCCTTCGACTCGCCTTCAGCCTTGTCGTCCTTCATCGCGGTCTCCCCATGTTGTGCGACGCGACCCGCGCAGCCATGCCGATACCCCGCGCCGCACCGATGCGCGCGGCGCGCCTGTTTGTCGCGCCGCCGTCAGTTTTCGTTGCGCTCGGGCATGACCTGCACCACGAGCGTGCGATTTTTCCAGAACATGTTGTGGATGCGCGGCTGGAACGTGCGCAGCACGTGCGGCTCGACCGAATCGAAGGTGACGACCGCCGCCGGATGCTCGCCCGTGCCGGGCACGCGCTGGATCGAATCGTAGGGAGGAAAGCCGTAGTTGCAGAGAAACTGACGGATTTCTTCGTCGGTCGCGGACTCGTCCACATTGCCTAGCCAAAGATCGCCCATTGCAAGGTTCTCCGTAAAGTTTCGCGGTACCTTTTCGAAGCAATACACCAAGTCGCGTCTCAGGTCGATCCGTCACGGTTTCTCGATTTACGCTGCGCGAGCGGATTCAAAGCGACGACGAAGGTCACGATGCCGATGCCGAGCGCCCACATGCCATAGCGGAATTCGGGCTTCACGTCGTACAGCACCCCGTGAATCGTGAAGTACAGCCCGGCCAGCCAGATGAAAACGCCGATCGATGCAACCACCATGCGCGGCTCGTTCAGTCTCATCGATGTCTCCGGATGCTCGACGCGAGATAGCTTCAGTTTAGGAAATCCTTCGTCGCTATGTGAACACGCGTGCATGTGCGAGCTTGGCGCGCGGCGATCCTTACGCTACATTTTCTGCGTATGACCGTGGGATCGGGCAACGGCTCCGCGCACGCGACGACACGTCGGCGGAGCAGCCGAATGCAACGTACGACCAACCAGCCGTTCAACGTTGAGTCACGCCGCGCACATGCGAAAGCCGATCGATTCTTCGAGCCTGCCGCGACGCTTCGTCGTGCTCGCCACGCTTGTTATGCTCGCGGCGCTCGCCGCCGCGCCTCCAATGGCGCGGGCGCAAGCCGCGCCCGATCGCGCGGTCGTCGGCGCGAACGTGAAGAACTACGCGAACGCCGTGCTCGCGGTCATGTCCTACACCGCCGTGCCCGACGTCACGACGAGTTCGCTTTCCATCAACAGCAGCACGAGCGGCAATCCGGGCTTCGGCCAGACGCAGCTCGGCGGCGGCTTCACCCTCAGCCGGTCGTTTCCGCTCTATCTCGAAGGCACTGTCGCGTACAGCCGCTACGATCCGACCTTTCTCGCCACCGACGGCAACCAGGAGCGCCCGGTGCCCGCGAAATGGAACACAGCGAGCACGACCATTGGCATCGGCTGGGACTTTCCGATCACCGACGAGCTGCGCTTGCGGCCGATACTCAACGGCATGATCGGCCGCGTCGCGAGCGATTTGCGCGTCGCGCAGACGGTGTTCAATCACGTCGCCAATGCCAATCTGCAATTTCTCGAAGACGGCGCGCTCAATGCATACGGCCTCGGCGGTTCGCTGATGCTCGATCTGGAGCACTACCGCGAGCACTATGAAATCGATCTCGAACTGCGCGCAACGGATATCTATCTACGCAGCTTCGGCAGTTCGTCGGAGGCCGTGCAGGGTTCGGCCACCGCGCAGCAGTTCAGCCTGTGGGCGCGCTGGCGTGCGCCGACGGGCCTTGCCGCGCTCGACAGGCCCGTGCGCTACGTGCTCGAAACCGCGTATTCGCATTATTTCGGCGACAGCGCGGGCGTGCTCGGCTTCAACGATCTGACCTCGCTCGGCGTCGGGCTGGAACTGGACAGCAGCCGCTATCCCGTCGTCATCACACGCACGCGCGCGATGGTGCGCTACGTGTTCGGTCACAACGTACACGGCGTATCGTTCGGCTTCGCGGTCAGTTTCTGACGTTGCTAGAGCACGTTGCGCTGGCTCGGGTCGTATCGCGGGTCCGGCTGCTTCTGCGTTTGCCGCAGCACGCCTTGCGCATCGAAATAAAAATGGAACAGCATGTGGTCGATATTGTTTTCAAGGTACCGATACGTCCACACCTCGCGATCCATGCGCTTGAAATACGCGGTCTCGAACGGACGGCCGAACGCGATCATCACATCGTTGCGCGTCCACTTGCCGACTTCCGCGCGATAGAACTCGTTTTCCTGAAGCACTTGCCGAACACTGACGGTGTTGCCCGATGCATCGATATCGACGGCGGTGGTCGTCGAGCCCATCGGCTGAGTGGGCCACATGAGGCGCTTGCCGCCATCGGGCAGATCGTAGGTTTCCTTCGGCGGACCGAGCGTCGCGATCACCGCCTGCTGATCCATGCCCGGCTGCACGCGCTGTCCGGGCTGCGCGCAACCGCCGAGCGCAATGACGATGACGATGACCGTGGCAATCCCATGCATCGACCCGAATGCGAAGCGTTTTCTCATTCTTGTTCTCCGCGCGCGCGCCATCGAAGCTGACGCGCCTCGTTCGTCGTCACCACTGCGTGTTACTGGATCGAGTAGCCGCGTCCCTGCATGCACGCCGCCCACGCGCGATAGTACGTCGACATCGCACCCTGGCTCTGCGCCTGCGCATTGGCTTCCTGCGCGCGCTTGTTCTGCCGCGCGCGCATGCCGCCGCCCATCGTGCCCGCCGCCGCGCCGATGGCCGCGCCCTTGCCCGCATCGCCGGCAATCGCGCCGATCACCGCGCCGCCCGCCGCGCCGCGCGCCGCGCCGCCCACGCGCTCGCCGCCGCCTACCGCGGGTCCGCCTTGGGGCGGAGGCGCCTGCGATGCCGTCGCCGGATCGATGCCGGTGTTGCTCTTCGCCCAGCTATAGCAGGCGCCATCGTCCTTCTGTTGCTGCTGCGCGCTCTGGCCTTTCGATGGATACGCGATCGGCTTGCCCTGCGCGAGCGCATCGAGCGCCATCACGGCGATCACGATGGCGCAGCCCGCACGCAATATCATTGCATTCATGGCGACTCCTTGCCTCTTGTCGAGAGTTCGATTCCATCGGATGCGGCGCGCGCGCCCCGCGACTGTTTCGATGCACGACGCGGTGGTTACTGCGAGAACGGGAATGTGAATGGAGCGCCGCGATGATCGGCCATTCGAAGATATGCGAACCTTTCAGCGATTTCAAGAATCGCCGCATAGGTGTTTCTTCGATCGTTCGTCGGCGCTCTTCTTCGCGCGTTTCACCCGCCCAGCGCGATGATCGCCATCGTCAGAAGCACGCCGAGGGTCGTCATCGAAAGACCGGCTTTCCAGCCGCTCCAGCCCGCGTAGCCGCCGAGCGCGAAGCCGCAGACGAACAGCATCGCGAGCGTCAGCACGCGCGAAACCAGCAACGCGGTGGGCACGTGTGCGATGAGGACGAAGGGCGCGGCGACCGGAAACGTCGACAGCACGATGATGATGAAGATGCCCAGCGCCGCGAGAAAGTCGTCGCGTTCGAAGCGCGCGCGTTCGGGCAGGCTCGCGCTCGCCGCGATGCGTGTGCGGATCGCTTCGAGATCGGCGTCGGCGAAGAATGGATCGAGCGCGGCGGGCAGGCGCTCGCGCAATGCGCGCACGCCCGCCGCCGCGTCGCGTTCGCGATGCACGGCGAGTGCGAGCGCATGCCGGCGCGCGCGATCCGCGATCGTGCGCACGAGATACATGACGGCATCGGCGAGACCCCACGCGAGGTTGCAGCCGAGCGCCGTGTAGAGCATCTTGTGCCCCGCCGCGTCGCCGCCCGTCGCCGCCGATACCGTGCCGACGAAAGTCAGCGCCATGAAGAGGCCGAAGCACATCTCCGACACGCGATCGACCGTATCGAGCACCGGTTTGCGCGCCCGCTCGCCGGGAACGGTCTGCACGTTCGGCGCACGCATGGACGCGCGCGCCTAGCCGACCTTCACCTCGTTCTCCAGCGGCTGATTCTTCTCGAACGCCGTGATGCTCTGCAGCGTGGTCTCGCAGATCGTCGTCAACGCTTCGCGCGTCAGATACGCCTGATGCCCGGTCACGATGACATTGGGAAACGACACGAGCCGCTGAAAGATATCGTCGGTGATGATTTCGCTCGACAGATCGCGGAAGAAGAGATCGGCCTCCTGTTCGTAGACATCGATGGCGAGACCGCCGAGCTGGCCGGTCTTCAACGCCTCGATGACCGCTTCGGTGTCGATGAGCCCGCCACGGCTCGTATTGACGAGCAGCGCGCCGGGCTTCGCGCGCTTGAGCGTTTCCCGGTTGATGATGTGATGCGTCTGCGGCGTGAGCGGACAGAAGAGCGCGACGATATCCGCGCGCTCGCCGATCTCGCCCGCCGTCGCGTACTTGAGCCCGAGCGCTTCGAACTGCGGCGAAGGATAAGGATCGTAGCCGAACACATGACAGCCGAAGCCCTGCATGATCTTCGCGAACACGCAGCCGATCTTGCCCGTGCCGACCACCGCCACGGTCTTGCCGTACAGATCGAAACCGATCAGGCCATCGAGCGAAAAATTCGAATCGCG
The DNA here is from genome assembly GCF_001544835.2 of Caballeronia fortuita. GTDB lineage: Bacteria > Pseudomonadota > Gammaproteobacteria > Burkholderiales > Burkholderiaceae > Caballeronia > Caballeronia fortuita. The sequence goes on from NZ_FCNX02000002.1 coordinate 361,222, forward strand.
CGTGCGGTTATAAGCGCGATGCACCTTGCGATTGATCGCGAGCAGCAGCGCGACCGCGTGCTCCGCGACCGAATTCGGCGAGTAGTTGACGACACGCACGACGCGAATGCCGAGCCTCGCGGCGGCCGCGAGATCGACGTTGTTGAAGCCCGTGCAGCGCAGCGCGATGAGACGCGTGCCGCCCTTGTGCAGCGCTTCGAGAACCTGGGCATCGGCCTTGTCGTTGACGAAGATGCAGACCGCGCCATAGCCCGCCGCCAGCTCGACGGTGTCCATGTCGAGTGACATGTCGTGATACCTGAGCTTATGGTTCTCCACCTTGTTCGCCTGGTCGAGGAACGTCTTTTCGTAAGGCGTTGAACTGTAGATCGCCACTTCCATGATGCGCTCCTTGCAAAATGTGTGATGGCATGGTGGGGCAAAGCCTAACCCGCGGCAAGCGATATGGCGATCTGCACGAACAGCACCTTGACGATGGTCATCGACGGAAAAATCATCGCGTACATGATGTCGGGCTGATCCGTCGGCGCGATGCGATTGGCGAACGCGAGGATCGCCGGATTGCCCGTCGCGCCGCAGATCACGCCGATCGATGTGTCGAACGGCAGCTTGAAGATCCACAGGCAGCACACCGCCGTCACGGCCACGAGAACGAGCAGCGTGACGATGCCGTAGATCAGCAGCGCGGGGCCCGCGGTGCCGACCGTCGCGACGAACTTCGGCCCGCACGAGATGCCCACTTGCGCGAGAAAGATCGTGAGGCCGAGATTGCGCAGCACGAGGTTCGCGGAGAGCGGCATCACCCAGACGAACGGCCCGTTGCGGCGCGCCTTGCCCAGACACAGCGCAACCAGCAGCAGCGCCGCGAGGCCGAGGCTGAATGCGCCGAGACCCGGCACCGGCAGCGGAATCGCGCCGACCAGCAAGCCGACTGCCGCGCCGATGCCGAGACAGATGAAGCTCAGGTCCGCCGTGCCCTTGATCGAATCGCCGAAGAACGTGCGCATCGTCGCCTGATGCGCGCGATTGACGAGCAGGCCGACGCGATCGCCCGCTTCGAGAATCAGGTCGGGCGTCGAGATCATGTCGGCGTCGCCGCGCCGCACGTGCGCGATCGCGCAGTTCACGCCATCGGGAAAGCGGATGTTGCCGAGCGCCATGCCGACGACCGCCGGATTCGACGCGAACACGCGCATGTAGTCGAGGTCTTCGCGATGGCTCGACATGCGGCCCGGTTGCGCTTCGCCGCACAGCGTGGTGGCATCGTCGAGCAGACGGCGGTCGGTGGCGGTGGCGAGCAGCACGTCGTCTGCGCGCAAGGTGAAATCGGCTGTCGGCAATTGATTGTGATGCGCGCGCCGCACCGCCGCGATCATCACGCCCGAAGGCAGACGGCTCGCCAGTTCCGATAACTTCAGCCCGAAGAGACTGGCGTTTTTCAGCGCGATTTCCGCTGTTTCGAGAATCTTCGCGGGCGGCTTCTGGATCTTGACCTTGAGCGTCGCGTTCAGCAGATAGATGAAGAGGATCGGACCCGCGACGCCGAACGGATAGGAAATGCTGTAGGCCACGGCGGCGTCGTTGTTCTTCATCGATGCAATCGCGACCTGCAAACTCGCCGTGCTCGTGCCGCTGCCGGCGAACATGCCGAGCGCATCGGCGAGCTTGATGCCGAAGCGGATGAACGCGCACGACACGAGCCCCGCGACGATCACGCCGATGCACGCCGCGAGATTCGCTTTCACGCCCTCGCGGCTCGTCAGTCCGCGAAAGAATTGCGCGCCGTATTGAATGCCGATGCCATACAGAAACAGCAGCAGCCCGAGCGTGCCGAGCAGCGGTGGCGGCGCGGACTTCGGTGCGAACGCGCCGATTGCGAGCCCGACGAACAGCACCGCGCCCGAGCCGAGCGCCACGCCCTTGATGTTGATCTCGCCGATCAGATAACCCAGCGCGATCGTCAGAAAGAGCGCAAACAGCGACTGATTTTCGAGGAAGGTCCTGACTGCATCCATGCCGCCTCCTGTTGGGTGGACCAAGCAACTCAGCAGTACACGAACATTAAAGGCGCTTTGCGGCGCGGCGTCCAGCATCGGTGCAAGCATTGATGCATGCGTGCGGCGCCCGCTGTTTCGATATCCGTAACGATGTCGTACGACGATTCTTCGGAAGAAGCATCGGCTATTGCACGCCTTCGAGCAGCCCGAGCGCGATGGCGCGGCGCACCGCGTGCTTGCGCGAACTGGCGTCGAGCTTGCCGAAGAGATTCTTCAGATGCCACTTGACCGTGCCCTCGCCGACCATCGCCGCGAGCGCGATCTCCTTGTTGCTCAGGTTGCGCGCGAGCAGTTCGAGGATCTCGCGCTCCTTCGGCGTGAGGATCACGCTCGGCAGCGCGCGCGGGCCGCCCTCGCCGGCGCGCGGCGGCACGCGCACCACATGCGGCGGCACCACCGGACGCTCGCCCGGTTGCAGCGCGCCCGCCTCGCTCACGCGCCGCGCCCAGTCGGCGAGTTCGGGATGCGCGTCGATCACCACGCGCCCGAGGTGAAACGTGCGCGCAAGATTCAGCGCTTCGAGAAACGGCGCTTCGCCCTCGCCCGTCGCGCGTTCCTGCGCGAGCGCGCGCAAGGCCATCAGTTCGATGCGCTGGCGGCCGAGCTTCATCGTCGCCGCGATCTTTTCCGCGCGCGCGAGCGGTTCGATCGCGGCGGCCCAGTCCAGACGCGCGAGCGCCGCGCTGCCGTGCGCCATCGATTGAAGCATGTGCACCGGGCCGCTCCAGACCGGCCCGCGCCCTGCGATGTTGGCGGCGACGAGCGCATCGATGCGTTCGACGAGCGCATCGCAAGTCTGCGCGCGATAGCGTCCCGCATGCGCGCTCACCTGCTCCGCGAGGCTCGTCACGCACAGGCGCGGCAGATCGCGCGCGACGCCCATCGCGTGCAGCATTTCGAGCAGATCGAGCGAGCGATGTTCGTCGCCGCGCAAGGCCGCGATGCGCGCCGCCGTGCGATACGCGAGCACGACCGTCTCCGGCATCGCCGCGCGTTCGAGCACGTCGAGACGATTGGCGAGCAGCGCGCCGGCTTCGTCGATACGGTCGCTTTCATACGCGATCGACGCGCACGTTGCCGCGAACATGCACGTCAGCGGATGACGCCGTCCGAGATCGTCTTCGGCGCTCGCGAGCGCGGGAAGCAGCACGCTCTCCGCGAGCTTCACCTGGCCTTCGCGCAGCCATGTCAGGCCGACCATGTGATCGCCCCAGCGCACGACATAGCCGAGTCCCTTGCCGGTCTGCGCGCGCGTCACCGACTGCTGCAGACGGCGCGCCTGTGCCGGTTCGCCGAGCAGCATCGCGCGGGCGGCGAGGCGGTTCGCGTGCGCCTGCGCAAGCCACGAATCGCGCGGCGGCGGCGCGTGCGCCCACGGCTCGAAGAGCGCGAGGAAGCGGTCGGGATCGTCGGCGTACCATGCGGCCGCGCTCGATATCAGCGCGCATTCGTAGCGCAGGGCGTCGTCGGCGCCGGGCGATGCGAGCACGCGCTCGACCTGCCGCTGCGCCTCGGGATGACGCTCGCCCAGCGCGAGCGCCCACGCGACGGCGAGGCACAGGCGAGGGCGCTTTTCGAGTTCCGCTTCCGGCAGGCGCTCCAGCCAGTCGAGGACGGTATCGAGCTGGCCCTGCTTCACGGCGTCGTGCAGCGACTGCTCTGCGAGCGCATACGCATGCTCGCGCTCGCCCGCCGCATGCGCGTGGCGCGCCGCCTGTTCGAGCATGCCGCGCCCGCCGAGCCAGCGCGCCGCGCGCCGGTGCAAGCCCGCGCGTGCGTCGTCCGCGAGCGCGGCAAAGCGCGTTTGCAGCACGTCGCGCACGAGCGGATGAAGCCGGCACCAGTCGCTGTCCTCCGCCGTCACGAACACGGGCGTGTCGCGGGTGAGGCGCGCGAGGCGCTGCGGCGCATCGGCGTCGCCGGTCAGCTCCGCGCACAAGATCGGATGCAGCACGTCCACGACACTGATGTCGACGAGAAAGCGCTCGTCGCCGGACGAAAGCTCGCTCAAGAGCGCCGCGACGAGCGGTTCGCGCAGCCCGCGCGGGCCCGCCGCGAGATTGTCCAGCGCAGCGCGCGGGTCCTGCGCGCGCGCCATCGCGGTGAGCGCGAGTTGCAGGCCGAGCGGCCAGCCATCGGTGATTTCGAAGAGGCGCGCGCAGGCGTCGGCATCCACGCGCGCGCCGAAACGCTGCGTGACGAGCGCGATGGTTTCATCGACGCGAAAGCGCAGCGCTTCCGGCGCGACGAGCTCGGCCTGGCCGTAAGCGAGGAGTTCTCCGGCGTGCTTGTCGAGACCCTGCCGGCCCGCCGCGACCACGCGCAGATTCTGCGGCACGTTGTGCATCACGTAGTCGAGCATGTGCGCGCCCGCCTCGGGCAGCCGGTCGGCTTCGTCGACGATCAGCACGACGTCCATCGAAAGCTGCGCGAGTTCCGCGAGCCAGGCGGTGGCGAGATCGGACGCGCCGCCCGGCACGCCCGGACTGTCGGCAATGAGACGCCCGAACGAGGGCCGCGCGCAGCCGGTGCGGATCGCGTGAACGAGCCCGCGCAGAAAGCGGTTGGCGTCGTCGCGGTCGTCGGCGAGCAGCCACGCGACAGCCGCGCCGCGCGCGAGAAACTCGCGCCGCCATTGCGCGAGCAGCGAGGTCTTGCCGTAGCCCGCGCCCGCCTGCACGAGCACGATCTGGCTGCGCGCGGTGTCGGCGTTCAGGCGTGCGCGCGCGAGCAGCCCGGACGGCGCGCGCGGCGCCATCGTCTTCAGGACGAGTTCGGTGGATGGAGGGTCGGTGGGCATCGTTGATTTTTGTGATTCTTCTAGGATGGTTCGGATCGCGCGCATGCGTCAAGCCCCTCCCGCCGCGAGAGGGGCGCACACGCGACGTCCGCACTACGATTCAGTCAATCGTGTTATTGCAAGCCGAAGGATCATCATGTACCGACATCTGCTCGTGCCCGTCGAGTGCAGCGACGCCTGCGTCGAGGCGATCGGCCACGCGGCCGAGCTCGCGCGTTCGCTCGGCGCGCGCATCACGTTCGCCTGCCTGCATGCGAGCGCGAACGACGATGCGCGGCGGCATCGGCGGGAGGCGGCGCTGCTCGCCCGCGCTCAGGCCGCGGCGCGCGCACAGGGCGTGCCGGCGTCGGTGCTGGCGGCTGACGGCATCGGCATCGGCATCGGCGAGCGGGCATCGCGCGATTACGACCTCGTGTGCATCGCGCAAGGCAGCGCGGTGCCGCCCGTGCCCGGCGTCGCCGTGCTGGTGTGTCCGTGCGATGCGCGCCCGATGGTCGCCAGAGCGGTCGGCGCATTGCTCGCCGTGCATCGCATGCGCTCGGACGCTTACGACGACGCGCTGCGCACGCCGCATCCCGATGCGCGGACCATCGCGCGTCTTCGCGAAGTACATCGCGAAGAAGGCGCGCTGACGGCGGCGATACGCGAGCGAACATCCACGCTCGACGCCGAGCTCGACGAACTCGCGCGCCTCGCCGAACGCGAAACGGCGCTGCTCGCCCGCGTCGCGCAAGCGATCGAAAACGGCGAGCACGCGGACGACAGCCTGTTCGCCTGTGCGCGCTTCGCGTGCGAGCGCATGGGACGTATCGAAGGCGTCGTGCTGCCGGCTGCGCGCCGCTGCCTGCGCGACGCCGACTGGAGCGCGCTCGCCGACGGCGCTCACTGACGCAATCAACGAAACAGACACCGAAGGAGATGAAATCGATGGCACATGCAATCCGCTTCCACGAAACCGGCGGCCCCGACGTGCTGCGCTGGGAAGAAGTCGGCGTGGGCGAGCCCGGCCCGTCCGAAGTCCGTCTGCGTCACGAAGCCGTCGGGCTGAATTTCGCGGACACGTACTTCCGCTCCGGCCTCTATCCGGTGCCGCTGCCTTCGGGCATGGGCGTGGAGGCGGCGGGCGTCGTCGAGAAGGTCGGCGCGAACGTCACGCATCTGAAGGAAGGCGACCGCGTGACCTACACGGGTTTCATCAACACGCTCGGCGCGTACAGCACGGAGCGCATCATCGCCGCGGCGCCGCTCATCAAGCTGCCCGATGCGATCGACTGCACGCGCGCCGCCGCGATGACCATGCGCGGCCTCACCGCCGCGTATCTGATGACGCGCATCCGGCGCTTCGAGCGCGGCGACACGCTGCTTCTGCACGCGGCGGCGGGCGGCGTCGGGCTGATCGTGTCGCAATGGGCGAAGCTGCTCGGCGTCACGGTGATCGGCACGGTATCGAGCGAAGAGAAGGCGCGCGTCGCGCGCGAGCACGGCACGGCGCATGTGATCGACTACAGCCGCGAGGACGTGGCCGCCCGCGTGCGCGAACTGACCGATGGCAAAGGCGTGAACGCGGTCTTCGACAGCGTCGGCAAGACGACCTTCAACGCATCGCTCGATTCGCTCGCGCGGCGCGGTTTGATGGTGTGCGTCGGCACGGCGTCGGGGCCGATTCCGCCGTTCGATCCGCAATTGCTCGCGATGAAAGGCTCGCTCTATCTGACGCGCCCCGCGCTCGCGGATTACATCGCCGATCCGGCCGAGAAGAATGCGCTCGCATCGGAACTGTTCGATCATGTGGCGAGCGGGCGCATTCGCATCGAGATCAATCAGCGTTATGCATTGCAGGATGCGCGCGAGGCGCACCGCGATCTCGAAACGCGCAAGACCACGGGTTCGTCCGTGTTCGTCGTCTGAGGACACATCATGCATATCGAACGTCTCACCTGCGCGATCGGCGCGGAACTCGTCGACGTGAATCTCGCCGACGCCATTCACGACGACGCCCTCTTCGCCGATATCCGCGCCGCGCTGCTCGCGCATCGCGTGCTCTTTCTGCGCGATCAGGACATCACACGCGCCGAGCATGTCGCGTTCGCGCGGCGCTTCGGCGAACTGGAGGATCATCCGGTTGCGGGCAGCGATCCCGAGTATCCGGGGCTCGTGCGTATCTACAAGTCGCCCGATCAGCCGAACGACCGCTATGAGAACGCGTGGCACACGGATGCGACTTGGCGCGCCGCGCCGCCGTTCGGCTGCGTGCTGCGCTGCGTGGAAACGCCTGCCGTCGGCGGCGACACGATGTGGGCGAACATGGCGCTCGCGTATGAAAACCTTCCCGTACATATCAAGGAACAGATCGCCGATCTGCGCGCGCGGCACAGCATCGAGGCGAGCTTCGGTGCTGCGATGCCGATCGAGAAGCGTCTCGCGCTCAAGGCGCAATTTCCCGATGCCGAGCATCCGGTCGTGCGCACGCATCCAGAAACCGGCGAGAAGGTGCTGTTCGTCAACGCGTTCACGACGCACTTCACGAACTATCACACGCCCGGGCGCGTGCGCTTCGGGCAGGACGCGAATCCCGGCGCGGGGCAATTGCTCGCGTATCTGCTGAGCCAGGCGTATATCCCGGAATATCAGGTGCGCTGGCGCTGGTCGAAGAACAGCGTCGCCATCTGGGACAACCGCAGCACGCAGCATTACGCGGTGATGGACTATCCGCCGTGCCATCGGAAGATGGAGCGCGCGGGCATCATCGGCGACGTGCCGTTCTGAGCGGCGCGATCAGTCCCGAAGGCCGCGCAGGATGTTCGCCGCCGCGTGCGCCGCCACTTCGCAGCCGAGGACGATATGCGCCTCGGCCGTATCCTCGATGAAATCGTGACTGACTCCGCCGATGCTCGGCACGAACAGCATGCACGCGGGCACATGATGCGCGATGACCTGCGCATCGTGCGACGCGCCGCTCGGCATGCGCTCCCATTGACCCGGCGCGAGTGCATCGGCGGCGTCGGCGAGGTGCGTCTGCAACGCGGCGTCCATCTGGACGGGTTGCTCGGGCGGCTCGCTGTCCGTCACCGCGACGCCGATTTTCCCTTCGGCGTTGAAGTCGCGGACGAGCGCGGCGAGCGCGGCGTCCATCGCGCGTAGACGATGCGCGCTGGCGTCGCGATATTGCAGATACAGGTCCGCCGCGCCCGGCACCACGCTGAACGAGCCCGGATCGAGCTCGATGCGCCCGACGGTCCAGACGGTGTCCGCATCCGCGATACGGCGAAACGCTTGGTCCATGCGGGCGATGAACGCGACGAGCGCCGCGCCCGCATCGCGCCGGATCGACATCGGCGTCGTGCCCGCGTGATTGCGCTGTCCCGTGAAGCGCAGCTTCAGCTCGCGAATGCCGACGATCGTCGTCACCACGCCGATCGACTTGCCGTTCGCCTCCAGCCGCCCGCCCTGTTCGATGTGCGGTTCCAGATAGGCCTTGTGCCGCGTCCTGTCGATATGCACGCGCGGCGTGCCGGTGAGTCCGGCTTGCCGCAACGCATCGCCGAGCAGGACGCCTTCGCGATTGCGCGCACCGCGCACGGCATCGTCGACGTGTTCGCCGACGAAGCTGCGGCTGCCGAGAAAGCCCGCGAACGTGCCTTCCTCGTCGATCCACGATGCGACGTCCACCGCGAAATCCCGCGTTGCTTCGCACTCGGCGAGCGCGCGCGCGATTTCCAGGCCGTAGATGACGCCGAGCGCGCCGTCGAGCCAGCCGCCGGTCGGCTGCGTATCGGTATGCGAGCCGATCAGCAGCGCCGGCCCGGCGTTGCGCGAGCGGCCGAACACATTGCCGACGCCGTCGATGGTCGCGGACAGACCCGCGTCGTTCATGCGCGAGACGAGCCAGTGGCGCGCGTCCATATCGACCGGTGAGAGCGACAGGCGCACGACGCCCGGTCCGGTCGCGCCGAACGTGCGCAGATGGCGGAGATCGGCGAGCAGTCGCGCGGGATTGATTTTTAGCACGGCAAAGTCCTTGTCGATGAAGTTCACGCCGGCGTGCGCGCGTCGCGCCGCACTTCCTGCGGCGGCACGCCGAAGCCGCGCATGAAGGCCTCGCGCATATGGCGTCGATCCCTGAAACCCGTTTCCTGCGCGATGGTTTCGAGCGAATGACGGCTTTGCTCGATCATCAGGCGCGCCGCTTCCAGCCGCAGACCTTCGACAGCCTTCGCCGGCGACTGCCCCGTTTCCATCGTGAAGACGCGGCTGAACTGACGCGGGCTCAGATGCGCTTCGCCCGCGAGTTCCTCGACCGTCAGCGTCCGGTTCAGATTCTTGCGCGCATAATTCAGCGCGTTCTGGATGCGGTCGGACTTCGGTGCGAGATCGAGCATTTCCGAGTGCTGCGACTGGCCGCCCGCGCGACGCTGATGCATCACGAGCTTGTGCGCGACCGAACGCGCGATGTCCGCGCCGAGATCCTTCTCGACCATCGCGAGCGCGAGATCGAGACCCGCGGTCATGCCCGCCGATGTCCAGATCGGTCCATCCACGATGAAGATGCGGTCTTCCTCCACGCGCACGTCGGGAAAAAGGCGCTGCATGTCACGCGCGTAGACCCAGTGCGTGGTCGCGCGGCGGTTCGCGAGCAGGCCCGCCTCGGCCAGCACGAAGCCGCCCGTGCAGATGCCCGCGATGCGTCTTGCACGCGCGCCCTCGCGGCGTAAAAACGCGCGCACGCCGAGAGGCGACGGTTGCGCGAGCGGCGCGGTGACGCCCACGGCGAGCCACGTATCGATCGATGCGCGCGCCGTCATCTGGCGCGTGCCGACGCTCATGCCGAGCGACGAGCGCACTTCGCCGCCGCTTTCCGAGAAATTCTCGACGCCGTAGAACGCTTCGCCCGCGACGTCGTTCGCCATTTCGAAGACCGTCTGCGATGCGAGCGCCATGATCTGGAAGCCGTCGCTCAAAAGATAGCCGATGCGGTGCATGTCGTTTCCCGTTTCGTTGTCCTGTCGCGCAATGTCACGAATCCGTACCTTATACGTCATTTGCGTCACGGTCAAATTCGCCCAGAATTCACTCACTCGATCAACTACTTGTTTCGGACGGAGTGAAATCATGACTCAGACACACCTCGGCACGGCGCTCGTCACGGGCGCATCTTCGGGCATCGGCGCGATCTACGCGGAACGCCTCGCGCGACGCGGCTACGATCTGATTCTGGTCGCGCGCAATCGCGAACGGCTGACCGCGCTCGCCGAGCGCATCACGAACGACACGCGCCGCAACGTCGAAATTCTCGACGCCGATCTGAACGACCGGCACGCGCTCGCCACGATCGAAACGAAGCTGAAGGAAGACGCGAGCATCACGCTGCTCGTGAACAACGCGGGCTTCGGCACGCATACGCCTTTGCTCGACAGCGACGTCGATGCGATGACGCGCATGGTCGACCTCAACGTGACGGCGCTCACGCGTCTGACGTATGCGGCGGTGCCGGGCTTCGTCGCGCGCGGCAGGGGCGCGGTGATCAATATCGCGTCGATCGTCAGCATCGCCCCGGAGATCCTGAATGGCGTGTACGGCGGGACCAAGGCGTTCGTGCTGGCGTTCAGCCAGTCGTTGCATCGTGAGCTTGCAGGCACGGGCGTGCGCGTGCAGGCCGTGCTGCCTGGCGCGACGGCGACCGAGTTCTGGGAAACGGGCGGCTTGCCGATCGAGAATCTCGACAAGGCGATCGTGATGTCGGCGGCCGATTTGGTCGATGCGGCGCTGGTCGGTTTCGATCGCGACGAACTGGTGTCGATTCCGTCGCTGCACGACGGCGCGAAGTGGGACGCGTTCGAAGCGGCGCGGCAGGCGATGGCGCCCGAGTTGTCGACGAACAAGCCAGCGGCGCGCTACGTCGCTTGAACGATAAAAAGGACAGACATCATGGACATGACGGGAAACACCATCTTCATTACGGGCGGCACGTCGGGCATCGGGCGGGCGCTGGCCGAAGCGTTTCATCGGCGGGGCAACAAGGTGATCGTCGCGGGCCGGCGCCGCGCATTGCTCGACGAAGTGGCAAGCGCGAACCCGGGCATCGATACGGTCGAACTGGATATCGGCGATGCTGCGCAGATTCGAACAGTCGCGCGGCAGCTCATCGCGAAGTATCCGGCGTTGAACGTGGTCATCAATAACGCGGGCATCATGCCGTTCGACGATGCCGGCGGCGCGCTCGACGACGCGCAGGCCGTGCGTCTCGTCGAAACGAATCTGCTGGGTCCGGTGCGCGTGAGCGCGGCGTTCGTCGAGCATCTGAAAGCGCAGCCGCGCGCGTGGATCGTCAACAACAGTTCGGTGCTCGCGTTCGTGCCGCTCGCCGCGACCGCGCTGTATTCGGCGACGAAGGCCGCGATTCATTCGTATTCCATGTCGCAACGTTTCGTGCTGCGCGATACGAACGTGCGCGTGCTGGAACTCACGCCGCCGTGGGTCGATACGGACCTGATCCACAAGAGCGGCGATCCCCGCGCGATGCCGCTCGACGCGTTCATCGACGAGGTGATGGCGAAGCTGCCCGACGCGACGACGGAAGTCGTGGTCGATCCGGCCAGGCCGATGCGCGATAACGCCGGGCCGAACGAGCACGCTTTCGTCGAGCAGTTCAATCGGTTCGTGGTGGAGAATCCGATACCGGTGGAGTGAAGCACATCACGAGCGGCACCACCGCGAGCGCCGCGCCGGCATGGCAAGCCGCCGGCGCGCCATATCGATCCGAGATCCATCCCGCGATCGCTCGACCGCACCATGCACGCGCCGCTCGCGACGTTGAACACGCCGAACACGGTGCCGCGCAGCGAAGGCGGCGCCGCTTCGGCGACCATCGCCGCGAGAACGCCCTGCGAGCGCGCTTCGATCAGGTCACCGGCGCCGGATTGAACAGCACGAGCGCGTTATGCAGCTTCAACGCCTCGGCCTTCGTCTGCTTCTTGCCGCTCGCGACATCGAGCATCAGGCGGAACAGCTCCCAACCCACATCCGCGATGCTCGCCTCGCCCGTCGCGATGGTGCCCGCATTCACGTCCATCAGATCGTGCCAGCGGCGCGCGAGGTCCGACCGCGTCGCGACCTTCAGCACCGGCACTTCCGCGAGGCTGTACGGCGTGCCGCGGCCCGTCGTGAACACGTGCAGGTTGATGCCCGCCGCGAGTTGCAGCGTGCCGCAGATGAAATCGCTCGCGGGCGTCGCCGCGTAGATCAGGCCCTTCTGCTTCACCTTCTCGCCCGGCGACAGCACGCCCGAAATCGTCGACGAACCCGACTTGACGATCGATCCCATCGCCTTCTCGACGATGTTCGACAGCCCGCCCTTCTTGTTGCCCGGCGTCGTGTTCGCGCTGCGGTCCGCGCCGCCGCGCTTCAGATAATCGTCGTACCACTGCATCTCGCGGATGATCGCCTGCGCGACTTCGCCGTTGGCCGCGCGCGCCGTCAGTTGAGCGACGCCGTCGCGCACTTCCGTCACTTCGGAGAACATGACCGTCGCGCCCGCGCGCACCAGCAGATCGGTCGCGAAACCGACCGCCGGATTCGCCGTCAGACCGGAGAACGCGTCGCTGCCGCCGCACTGCACGCCGACGACGAGATCCGCCGCCGGACACGTCTCGCGACGGCGGTTGTTCAGGCGCTTCAGATGCGTCTCGGCCATGCGCATGATCGACTCGATCATCGACCCGAAACCGACGTGCGCCTCGTCCTGCAAGACGACCGTGCCGCCGTTGTCGTCGTGCGTGTTGTCGCCGATATCGGCCACGTCTTCCGTTTCCGCCGATGCCGACGCGATCGGAATCGTGCCCGGCGGCATCAGGCGCTCGGGTTGCAGCTTCTCGCAGCCGAGCGACACCATCATCACTTCGCCGCCGAAGTTCGGATTCAGCGCGATGTTGCGCACGGTGCGGATCGGCACCATCGCGTCGGGCGCGTCGATAGCCACGCCGCAGCCATACGTGTGGCCGAGGCTCACGACATCGTCGACATTCGGATATTGCGGCAGCAGTTCCGCCTTGATGCGCGTGACCGCGTGCTGCACGACGTCGGCCACGCATTGCACGGTGGTCGTGATCGCGAGGATGTTGCGCGAGCCGACCGAGCCGTCCGCGTTCCGGTAACCCTCGAACGTGAAGCCTTCGAGCGGCGATTCGTCCGGCGCCTTGTTCGTCGCGATGGGCAGGTCGTGCAGTTCGGGCGGCGTCGGCATGCGCGTGACGTGCTCGTTGATCCAGCTTCCCTTCGGCAACGGCTTTGTCGCATAGCCGATCACGACGTTATAGCGGATCACCGCATCGCCTTCGGCAAGGTCCTTCAGCGCGACCTTGTGGCCTTGCGGCACGCGCTCGCGCAGCACGAGGCCGTCGGCGAACGTGGCGCCTTCGCCGAGCCCGCCGTCGTTCACGACGATCGCGACGTTGTCGTCCGGATGGACGCGAATATAGAGAGGGGACTGATTCATTCTGGCGAATCCTTGAGCGATCACGCCGCAAGCCTGCGGCTGGAGTTATGTCATCCTACAACATAGACAGTCAAAATTGGTTAGTAATTACCCTTATCCATTGATATGATTGGCTTTCAGCGATTGTACGGCGCCAATTCATGTTGTACGATGACTTATAAGCTCGGCACTCGCCGGTGACTGACCAAAGAGATACATCGACATGACGACACCGCAAGAACTCAAGCAGATCGTTTCCGAAGGCCTGCTTTCCTTTCCCGTCACGGACTTCGACCAGCAAGGCAACTTCCGCGCGGACACCTATGCGGGGCGCCTCGAATGGCTGGCGCCGTACGGCGCGTCGGCGCTGTTCGTCGCAGGCGGCACGGGCGAGTTCTTCTCGCTGACGCAACCCGAATACTCGCAGATCGTGAAGACGGCCACCGAAGTGTGCCGCGGCAAGGTGCCGATCCTCGCGGGCGCGGGCGGGCCGACCCGCACGGCCATCGCGTTCGCGCAGGAAGCCGAGAAGCAAGGCGCGCAAGGCGTGCTGCTGATGCCGCACTATCTGACGGAAGCATCGCAGGAAGGCATTCGCGCGCACGCGGAAGAAGTCTGCCGCGCCGTGCCGAACATGGGCGTCATTATCTATAACCGCGCGAATTCGAAGCTCAACGCCGACATGCTGGAGCAACTCGCGGATAGCTGCCCAAACCTGATCGGCTTCAAGGACGGCGTCGGCGAAATCGAGAACATGGTGACGATCCGCCGCCGTCTCGGCGACCGCTTCTCGTATCTCGGCGGCCTGCCGACGGCCGAAGTCTACGCAGCCGCGTACAAGGCGCTGGGCGTGCCGGTGTACTCGTCGGCGGTGTTCAACTTCATTCCGAAGACCGCGATGGAGTTCTACCGCGCGATCGCCGCCGACGATCACGCCACGACCGGCCGTCTGATCGACGAATTCTTCCTGCCGTATCTGAAGATCCGCAACCGCAAGGCGGGTTATGCGGTGTCGATCGTGAAGGCAGGCGCGAAGCTCGTCGGCCACGACGCGGGCCCGGTGCGCGCGCCGCTCACCGATCTGACCGATGACGAGCTCGAACAGCTCGACGCGCTGATCAAGAAGCTCGGCGCGCAGTAAGCAACACGGAAGGAGACAAGCGAAGCGGGGGAACGCGCGGCGTCGCAACGGCGCCGCGTGTCGCTTCGCCCGTGAGGGCCGCACGCGCGGTCCTCCGTGCAGCCGCACGATCGAATCGAAGGGGACATCCATGTCGATGAGCCACGCCGCGAATCCCGCGGACGCCATGAAACGCACCAAGGTGCGCTATCTCATTCTGTTGCTGATCTTCGTGATCACGACGTTCAACTATGCGGACCGCGCGACCTTGTCGGTGACCGGCTCCGCGATGCGCGCCGAATTCGGTTTCGACGCGATCCGCATGGGTTACATCTTCTCGGCATTCAGTTGGGCGTACGTGCTCTCGCAGTTGCCCGCGGGCTGGCTGCTCGACCGCTTCGGCGCGCGGCGCGTGTATGCGGCGAGCATTTTCCTGTGGTCGCTGTTCACGCTGCTGCAAAGCTCGATCGGTCTGCTCGGCAGCGCGGCGACGGCCGTGACCGCCCTCTTCGTGCTGCGTTTCGCGATGGGCGCGGCGGAAGCGCCCGCGTTCCCGGCCAACGCGAAGGTCGTCGCAAGCTGGTTCCCGACGAAGGAGCGCGGCACGGCATCGGCGATCTTCAACTCGGCGCAGTACTTCGCGGCCGTCGTCTTCACGCCGCTGATGGCGTGGCTCACGCACGCGTTCGGCTGGCATCACGTGTATATCGTGATGGGCGTGGCGGGGCTGCTGCTCGCGCTCACGTGGCTCTCGGTGATGAAGAATCCGGCGGAGCATCCGCGCGTGAACCGGCAGGAGCTGGAGTACATCGAGGAAGGCGGTGGTCTCGTGCACGGTCAAAGCCGTGCGGGCGGCGCAACGCGCGCGCCGACGAACAACAACGCCGTGGGCTGGCCGGTCGTCAAGCAGTTGCTGACCAACCGGATGCTGCTCGGCGTGTATCTCGCGCAGTACTGCATCAACGTGCTGACGTACTTCTTCCTGACGTGGTTCCCGATCTATCTCGTGCAGGCGCGTCACATGACGATTCTGCAGGCGGGCTTCGTCGCGTCGCTGCCGGCGATCTGCGGCTTCACGGGCGGCGTGCTCGGCGGCGTGATCTCCGATGGCCTGATTCGACGCGGGAAGTCGTTGACGGTCGCGCGCAAGGTGCCGATCGTCGGCGGTATGTTGCTGTCGTCGTGCATCATTGGCTGCAATTACGTGGATACGGACTGGATCGTGGTCGCGCTGATGTCGCTCGCGTTCTTCGGCAAGGGAATCGGCGCGCTCGGCTGGGCGGTGGTCGCGGATACGTCGCCGAAGGAAGCGATCGGGCTGTCCGGATCGATCTTCAATATGTTCGGCAATATCGCGGGAATCGTGACGCCGATCGTGATCGGTTATCTCGTGGCGCAGTCGGGCTCGTTCAACGGCGCGCTGGCGTTCGTGGGGATCAATGCGCTGATCACGGTGTTCAGTTATCTCGTGATCGTGAAGGATATCCGGCGGGTGGAGCTGAAGGTCTGACGCGTGACCGGCCCGTTGCGCTGTCTTCGCAACGGGCCGCACGATCACCCAGCCCGAACCACCTCGACCCTCAACCCCTCCCCGCCCTCCACGATCCCGATCAGCCGATCCACATTCGGATGCGCGCCCGGACGATTCCGCGCATCGATCGTATGTTCGGCAAACACGGCGAGACCATGTTGCGCGGCGCGCGTATCGAGCGCGCCGAACATCTGCTTCAGATAGTTGTACACCGCGACCGAGCCCTGCTTGCCCGGCTTGTTCTCGATGCTCGATACCACGTCGCCCTTCGCATCGATCAGATCGACGCGCTCGATGCCATCGATGGCGGGCAATTGGGCGAGGTTATCCTTGAATACGCTGCTCGGCTGAATCACGAAAAGCACTCCACGTTTTGAATTGACGATGCGGGGCGCCAATCTTATCCGAATCGCCGCGGCGCATCGTCCACGTCGAGTCAATCAGGAATCTCCGGCTCGACGAGTCGCGCAAGCTGCTCCAGACATTCCTGCCATCCGAGATAACACATCTCCACCGGAATCGCTTCGGGCACGCCCTCCTGCACGATCGTCAACTCGGTCCCGCACATGACCTGCCGCATTGATACCGTGATGTGCATTTCGCCAGGTAAGTTCGGATCGTCGAAGCGGTCCGTGTAGCGAATCGTCTCGAACGGCACCAGTTCGAGATACTCGCCGCCGAACGAGTGACCCTTGCCCGTGCCGAAGTTGCGAAACGACATCTTGTGCGTGCCGCCCACGCGCGCATCGAGTTGATGGACCTGGCACGTGCATCCGTAGGGCGGAAGCCATTTCACGATCGCATCAGGTTCGAGGAATGCGCGATAAAGACGCTCTGGCATCGCACGCAACACGCGATGAAGTCGAACCGTTCCGGTAGCCATGATGTGTTCTCCTTGTTCGTGAGATAGATATCTTCACGACGATGCATCGCTGCGTGAATCGACACACGCAAGCATCGGGGAAAACCCGCACTGCGACGGCAGCGCGACGCTACCGGTCGGTTGCGAGCGGCATTCGGAAGGTGAAGGTCGTCGCCTGATCGTTGGAGACGAGGTCGATCGTGCCGCCATGCGCGCGCGCAATCTCCGCGACGATGAAAAGCCCCAGCCCGAGCCCGGGATGCTCGTTGCGTCCGGCGCCACGCGTGAACGCCGTGAACACGCCGGTCTTCAGACTGTCGACGATCGGCGGGCCCGCATTGGTGACCGACAGCACGAAGGCATCGCCCGCCGATACCGACACGCTCACGGCTTCGCTCGCCGCGCCGTAAGTGAGCGCGTTCTTGAGCAGGTTGGACAGAAGCCGCGCGACATACACGGGATCGGCCTCGACCGGCTTGGCAAGCGAAATCTCAGCCTCGATCCTGCGGCGCGGATAGAGCAGCCGCATTTCCTCCACGGCATGACGCAACGCCGGCTCCAGGCCATCGCGCGTAAGCCGCAGCGCGATGCCGCTACCGAGCCGCACGCGCGTCAGATCCGAAATGTCGTCGATGAGTGCGGTAATGTGCGTCGCGCTGCGCGAGATCGCTTCGGCGACCGCGCGCTCGCGCTCGCCCAATGTACTCATGCGCAACACCGTCGCGCCGGCGGAAATGGCGGCCATCGGGTTGCGCAGATCGTGACCGAGCACCGCGATGAACTGCTCGCGCAAGCCGCTGCGCAGCAGCGCATCGGAGAGATCGGCCTGCGCCTTGGCGAGATGTTTCTCGGCCTCGATATGGTAGGCGATGAGATCGCCGAACATGCGGAACATGCCGATCACGGCGGGATCGTTCAGCTTCGCGGGCTTCGGATCGATCGCGCAGAGCGTGCCGTAGAAACTGCCGTCGCGCAGGAAGATCGGCATCGAAATGTAGCTCTGGAAGCCGTACATCGAGGGCGTGTGATGTTGCCGATACAGCGCGTCTTCGGCGACGTGATCGATCGCGATCGCATCGCGCGACTGCCGCACTTCGTGGCACAAGGTTGTCGCCACGCTGAGTTCGCCGCCCGGCTTGAGGCCGAAGCTGATTTCGTCGTGGACGGCGAGACACACCCAGCGTTGCCGCGTCACGCGGGCGATTGCGGCAAAGCCCATGCCTGTCGTGCTGCAGATGACCTGCAGGATCGTCGGCACGGCGGCGATCGCCTGAATGGCGACGATATCGTCCTTGAAGTCGTCGGCTGCATCGCCGATGAGTGACTCGTGCAATTCGCTTTTACGCGCTTCCATTTGCGTATCTGTTTGGGTGCTGTGCATCACGAGATGATGCCGGTCGATGACATCGCGCGTCTGCGCTGAATCGATCCCGTCGTGCCGATAGCTGCACATGCAGATGAGACGCCGGCCGCGCACCGCATCCTGAACGCTCGATTCGTAGTCGAGGAAGTCATTCCAGTGCGTCTTGCCGACCCACGCGCAGTTGCCGTTGGTGCGCAGCCCGCGATAACCCGCCGACAGCGCATCGCGCTCGCGCTGCAGAAGGCCCGCGACGAGATCGGCCGGGCGCAGACGCTGAGCCGGATCGTAGAAAGCCGCGCCGTCCTGTATCTCGATCTGGCCGCGCATTTCGCGTGCATCGAGATCGGGGACGACTTCGCGCAAGGCCGCGCGCGCCTCATGCGCGCGAAGTGGCGCGTCCGTCACCCACAGGCAGCGCTCGCCGTTCTCGAGTCCGGCGCGAAAGTACGGGACGAGCGTGTCGCGCAAGTCGGCAGCCGACGCGAAAAGCTGGCCGATATGACTTCCCCAGGTGATCGAAGGCAGCGCGGCGATGCCGGACGGCGCATGGCCTTGCTCGAGACTTTCTCGCATGATTTCAAGGTGACGGGATCACGCGCGTTCGATGGCGCGGTAAATTGGAAACGTGGCGCAGCGCCGCCGCGTCACGATTACCTGATGCATTATCCGCCAATGCCATGCAGCACGCACGAAAATCACGATTGGCACGATCAAAAGTTGAACAACACCGGATAGGCCTGACGTTCGAGTAACTGACCTGAGCAGCGAGTTTGCGATGAAGATTCCGTCCGCGCGATATGGACTCGCGTTCGTCGTCAACGTGGCGTTGCCCGCGCTCGCCTATCGGTTGACGCTCGGGCGTTTCGGCGTGGTCGACGCGCTCATCGCATCGGCGGTGCCGCTTATCGCGTGGATGATTTTCGACGTGGTGCGCTTCCGTCATTTCGACGCGCTCAGCGCCATCGTGCTCGCGGGAATTGCGCTGTCGCTGATGGTGCTGCTCTCCGGCGCGGCGCGCTGGATGGGCGAGGCGCGCGAGCCCGCGGTGAGCGGCGTCATCGGCATGCTGTTTCTGCTTTCGCTCTTTCTCGAACGTCCGCTCGTGTACTACCTCGCGCGCTCGACCTTGTCGCGCGAAACGCAAGGCCGCGAAACCGAATTCGATTCGCAATGGCATACGCGCCCGCCGCTCGCAAGAGCGATCCGCATGATGACGGCAGTCTGGGGCGCGGGTCTTGTCGGAGAAAATCTCGCGCGTCTGTGGATCACGCTTGCGCTCAGCGAACCGGACGCCGGCCGGTTTTCCACATGGGTACGGTATCTCGTGTACGGCGGATTGACGCTCTGGACAATCTTCTATCGGCATCGTTATCTCAAGCGGCCGCAGGCATGAGTTCGATCTCCGCGCATGGCAGATTACCTAGGTAATTGACACGTATGGACCTAAGTAATTTGAGCCCTTAGGCTGCTTTCAACGGACCGAAACCGACTCGCGAAAGGAGTGCAGGACCATGCCAGATCAAGCAGCCCGAGAGGTGGACACGAAGACGCTCCGGCGCGTCATCGCTGCGGCGTCCATCGGAAACTTCGTCGAATGGTTCGATTTCGCCGCATACGGCTTTCTCGCCACCATTCTCACGCGCGAGTTCTTTCCGAGCGGCGACCCGACCGTCGGTCTGTTGAAGACCTTCGCGGTATTCGCGGTCGCCTTTGCGTTCCGTCCGCTCGGCGGGCTCTTTTTCGGCGTCGTCGGGGACCGGATCGGCCGCAAGCGCACGCTCGCTTTCACCATCCTGTTGATGGCGGGGGCGACGACGCTGATCGGCCTCTTGCCGACGTACGCAAGCATCGGTTATTGGGCGCCGCTGCTTCTCACGATCATCCGTTGCGTGCAAGGCTTCTCCGCAGGCGGCGAATACGCGGGCGCCTGCGCCTACGTGATGGAGCACGCGCCGCGCCGCCGCCGCGCGTTCTTCGGCAGCTTCGTGCCGGTCTCGACGTTCTCCTCGTTCGCCTGCGCGGCGGTGGTCGCGTATGCGCTGGAATCGTCGCTGTCGCCTGCCGCGATGGTCGACTGGGGCTGGCGCGTGCCGTTCCTGATCGCGGCGCCGGTCGGTCTCATCGGCGTGTATCTGCGCGTGAATCTGCACGAGACGCCGGCTTTCCAGGCGCTCGAAGGCAAGCACGAAGTCGCGCACGCGCCGCTGGTCGAAACGCTGCATTCGCAGTCGCTGAACATCGTGAAGCTCGGCGCGTTCGTCTCGGTGACGGCGCTGTCCTTCTACACGTTCACGACGTATTTCGCGACCTACATGCAGGTCGCCGGTCATCTGTCGCGCGGAACGTCGCTGCTCGTCACCGTGCTCGCGCTCTTCTTCGCCGCCGCGCTGTGTCCGCTCGCAGGCCTGTTCTCCGATCTCGTCGGACGCCGCGCGACGATCGCGACGACGTGCGTTCTCATCATGGTGTCGGTGTATCCCGCCTTCGCGCTCGGCGGATCGGGCGATCTATCGCATTCGCTCGCGGGCGTCGCGCTACTTGCGATCGGCGCGGTGCTGTCGGGCGTCGTCACGGCTCCGCTGCTATCGGAAGTCTTCGCGACGAAGACGCGCTACACCGCGTCCGCGATCACGTACAACCTCGCCTACACGATCTTCGGCGGCACCGCGCCGCTCGTCGCGACATGGCTCATCGCCGAGACGGGAACGAATCTGTCGCCCGCGTATTACCTGATCGCCGTGTCGATCCTCGCGATGATCGGCGGCCTCTCGCTGCGCGAAACATCGAAGACCGCGCTCGAAGACGCGGGCTCGTCGATCAGGCGCGCCGGCACCGACGTCGAACGCCGCGATCTGCGCGATGCGTAACGCCGGCGCTTCGAGGACATCGCAGAGGTTCGCGCGGTAGAGTAACGTTTCGCCCGACGCGACGACCTTCCCGACATGACCGATCCGACGCCCACGCTCGACTACGAGGACTTGTTCAGGCATCTGCCCGTCGCGGTCATCGTTGCGAGAGAGCGGATCATGGTGGACTGCAACGCGCGCGCACTGGAGCTCTTCAGGGCGACGCGCGGCGACATCATCGATCAGTCGTTCTCGAAGCTGTATCCCGAGCGGAAAGACTTCGCCACCACGGGCCGCCGCCTCGCGCCTTTGCTCGCCAAACACACGATGTTCAGCGACGACCGCATCATGCGGCGCGTCGACGGAAGTTATTTCTGGGTGACGGTCGGCGGCTTCGGCTATAACCCGAAGCGCCCTTTCGAGCTTGCGGTCTGGACGTTCACGGATAGGTCGCAAGGCACGAAGCAATCGGACAGCGCGAGCATGTTGACCGAACGCGAGCGTGATGTCGCCGCCCTGCTCGTTCATGGCATGACGAGCAAGGAGATCGGCAAGGAACTGAACATCAGCCCGCGCACGGTGGATATTCATCGTGCAAGCCTGCTGCGCAAATACGGCGCGCGGGCGACGCAAGAGCTGATCGCGCGGCTCCTGTCCTGAGCGCCGCCTACGGCGGCATGGCTCAGTCCGAAACGCATTTCTTGGCTCCTCTGACACTGGATGAAACGCGCGCGCCTGTGATTCGATGTTCGTGCAGGCGCACTGCGGACCGGCCATCGAATTGGCTTAAGGGCGAACACCAAGTGCTGGCTCAATCATTCGGATGCCTAATGTTGAAACGATATCGTACGACTTTCGAGATTCGATATCGCTTATACAGAGGCCCGGGAATTGAACACGAGAACCGCATTGTCCGCGCTGGCATGCTCCGGCATCGCCTTGCTCGCATCGACGCTCAACGCTTGCGGCGGCTCGGATGCATCGTCGCCGCAGGTGCAGAACGCCGCAGCATCGCCGCAGGCCGATGCGCCAGCGCAAGCCGACGTCACGCCGTCGGCATCGGCTGCATCCGCTACGGCGCCCGCATCGGCCGCATCGGCCGCGTCGCCTGCAACGCCCGAAGCACCCGCGTCCGATCCCACGCCCGCGGGCTTTCCGGTCGGCACCACCGCATACGATCCCGCGCTGCCGCCCGAACCCTCGCTTCCCTTCGCGCCCCAAGTCTGCGCGACGCTGCCCGCATCGTTGACCGCGCAGGCAAACGGACTCTTGCCCGATAGCGCCGACGCAACCGATACCGCGCCCGATACCGCCCGCATCCAGGCCGCGCTCGATGCGTGCAAGAACCCGTCGAGCAGCGGTCTCGCGACGAACAAAGCCGTGCG
The DNA here is from genome assembly GCF_001544835.2 of Caballeronia fortuita. Lineage (GTDB taxonomy): Bacteria > Pseudomonadota > Gammaproteobacteria > Burkholderiales > Burkholderiaceae > Caballeronia > Caballeronia fortuita. The sequence goes on from NZ_FCNX02000002.1 coordinate 383,656, forward strand.
CCTCGTGCCGGGCGCGAACGGCGAGAATGCATTCATCGCGGGCGCGCTGAATCTGTCGAGCGGCGTCACGCTCTGGATCGACACCGGCGTGACGCTGTTCGCATCGCGCGATCCGCGTCGCTACGACAAGGTCAAGGGCACCGCAAGCTGCGGCATCATCACCGCGAGCGACAACGGCTGTCTTGCGCTCATCAACGCGAGCAAGATCGCGAACGCCGCCGTCATGGGCGATGGTGTCATCGACGGACGCGGCGGCAGTCCGCTCGTCAGCAGTGTCGCCAACGATCCGAACCTGATGCAACGCCCCGGCGGCGACGGCACGATGAGCTGGTGGGACCTCGGCTGGATGGCGAACAAGGTGCTCAATCAGGCGCAGAACAATCCGCGCCTCATCCAGATCAGCAATGGCCGCAACTTCACGCTGTATCGCGTGACCTTGCAGAACGCGCCTAAGTTCCATGTCGTGCCGAGCGGCGTCGAGGGCTTCACGGCATGGGGCGTCAAGATCTATACGCCGACTGCTGCCTACGAAGCGATGAAGAACTATCTCGGCATGCCCTATAGTCCCGACACGGCGAAGAACACCGACGGCATCGATCCCGCGAGTTCCGGCCCGATCACGAGGAATCCCGGCAATCCGGGCAAGCTGACGGGCGATGCGAGCAACATGCTGATCGCGTACACGCATATCCGCACCGGCGACGACAACATCGCGATCAAGGGCGGCACGAGCACGACAAACGGGCGCACGTACAACATCACCGTCGCGCATAGCCGCTTTTATTCGGGGCACGGCATGTCGATCGGCAGCGAGACGGCGGGCACGGACAACGGCACGGCGAACGCCAACGTGACGCCGATCGATGGCGTCCTGCCGAGCGTGAGCAACGTCAATGTCTACGATCTCGTGATCGATGGCGCCGACAACGGTCTGCGCATCAAGTCGGACTGGAGCCGCAGCGGTCTCGTCGCCGATATCCGTTATTCGAACGTATGCATCCGCACGCCGGAATCGTCGCCGGATGGCAAGCCGCAAGCGCTGATCTTTTCGCCGTACTACAGCCCGACGAAGAACAACGGCCTGTACCCGAACTTTCGAAACATCGCGCTCGATGGCGTGCGTATCGTGAATGCGTCGAGCTACACGTTTCAGGGCTTCAATTCGGCGAGCCCGGTTCTGCAGGGCGCGGGCTGGTCGGCCGGCTCCGTCGGCTGGCCGAATCCGCCGGTCGGGAATCCTTTGTCGATATCGCTGAACAACGTCGTCGCCGATGCCGCGCCATTGAACTTCACCGTCGCGGATGCGCTCGTCACGATCGGCGAAGGCGGCACGACGCTGCCGTTCAGAGCAAGCGACAGCGTCAGCATCACGCGCGCCGCCGCGCATGCGCAAAGCGCCGCGCCGGTCGATTGCAGCAAGGCGTTCACGCCGTTCCCGGCGATTCGATGAATCGATAAATCAGACGAAAGTGCCTCGCATGCAGTTTTGAGGCGCATTTAAGCGCACACGTAAAGAAACGTTTTCCGTTGCCGATAAATGAACCAGAAGGAGCCGGACAAATGTTCCGGGCGTTTTCGATATCCAGGACGCGTGTCTCGCAGCCATCGGCGCGGGCCGACAACATCGGACATAGAGAGAAATGGTCTTCAGCTACAGGGACATGATGGTCACGCCGGCAGCGATCCGGCAGGGCAATGCGTTCGCCGCGACCGCGCGCATTCAGGATCTGAACGGCATGGAGCGTTCCGTGCGCTTGCCGGGCGAATTCCCGAACATCGAAGAAGCGATCCGCTTCGCGATTGCAGCGGGCTTCGAATATATCGACTGCGAGCAGCGCTGCTGAATGCGCATTGCGGCCCGGTAATGAAAAACGCCGCGACATGCTCGCGGCGTTTTCTCTTTCGGCGCCACACGAAAACGACAGTGTGGCGGTCCATCGTCAGGCCAGCTTGATCGATGTCGGATCGGCGGTCAGATAGCCCACCGCCGCGCCGTAACGATCCTTGTAGTTCGCGCGGATCAGCGGATCGAGCGTCGCCTGAACCTTCGAGTGCAGCGGCAATTCCCAGTCGCCCGCGTGCTGGAAGTTGCTCATGATATAGGTCCAGCCGTTGATCTCGTCGACGGCATGCAGGCCCGTCGATTCCGCGCCCGAAGGCGCGGACAGCACGCGCGACAGCGACTTCGTATCGACGTTGTACGCCCATAGGAAGTTGTTGACGTGACGGCCGCTGTCCTCGCCGATGAACAGCGTGCGCAGCTTCTCCGAGAACTTCAGGTTGTCCGGATTCGCGATGCGCTCCGGATTGCCAATGTTGCCGAGCGCATCGGCGGAAATGTCCTCGCCGACGAGCGCGGCGGGCGCGGCCATGTCGACCGGCACCCATTCGCTATTGATCGCCGCGCCGGTCAGATCGCGCTGGCCGCCCTTCAGGTTGAATGCGTACACCGCACCCGAGTTGATCGTCTTGTCGACGGCGAAATCGGTGGCGTGCGCGTCGCCCTTGACCATCGACTTGACGATCTGCGACATCGCCGAGTACACGATCTTGTCCTTCGCGTTGACCGTCGTGCCTTCGAGCTTCGTGAAGGACATGCTCGCGCCGCGCAAGGCCGCGTAGCGATGCGTCTCCAGGAACGCGGCCGCCTTCTCCATGCCCGATTTGATGCGAATCCAGTTGAACGCGCCGTTGTAGTTGATGCGCGTGTAGCTGGCGTCGAGCGTCGCGCCGACGGCGGCGTCGCTCACGACGTCCATGATGTCGGTGATGCTCAGCGTGTTGGCGAGGTTCTCGATTTCATCGCTCGTCGCGTGGCCCAGGTTCATCCATGTCAGATTGGCCGAGCCGGCACCCGCCGATGAGGTCATCGCACACTTCGCCACATAGAGCGTGCCCGCCGACAGATCCGCTTCCTTGTCCGCGACGAACATGAAGACGCCGCCGTTGGTCGCGTCGTCGCCCATCATCACGGTGCGCCTGTCGGGCAACACCTGAATCAGTTCGTGCGAGATGCGGCCGAGGCAGTAATGCTTTTTGATCGTGCCGGTGCCGTCCGCGTTCACGGTGACTTCGGGCACGTGGCCGTAGTGATACGGACGTGCCTTCGTCTGGTCGCCGTAGAGGTTCTTGCTGTAGGCAAGGAACTGCGCGTCCTTCGAGCCGAGCGCCGCATCGGGCTCGTACTCTTCGCTCGACAAGTGCGTGTTCCACGGCGAAAGACTCGCGCCGCAGGTGATCCACAGGCCATTGGCCTTCGACGTGTCGACGTTCGCGTAGCTCACGAGCGAGAGCTTGCCGGTGGCCGGGTCCTGATCGAGCGTGAGCACGGCGATCGGCGACGGCAAGCGGCCGTACATGCTCGCGGCGTTCTGGTCGCGCGTCGTGTATTCGAACTGCACGACGGCGAACACGGCGTTGCCCTTCACGCCCTTGACGTTGGGCTTGTCGAGCTTGATGAGCGACGTCCCGTCCGGACAGTCCGAGAAGAACTGACGCTCCTTACCGGCAACCGATTTGTCGATGATCGGCTGATTGTCGATATCGAAGTAGCCGCCCGCGACGATCGTGCCGCCGGCGGTGTTCGTCACGACATCGCCCGTCACGAAGAAGGGCTGATACGCGAGCTTGTACGCGCGGCTGCTGCCATCGCTCAGGTTCACGGTCATCGTCGACGCAACGGAAGTTTTGGCCATCGCTGCGGGATCGGCGAGCGTCGGCGCGGCCATGCTGCTGAAGGTCGCGGTGGTGAAGGCGGCCGTCGATAGGGGCGCGGATGCGCTGGGCGCCGCGTTGCTGTCGCTGCCGCCGCATGCGGTCGCGAGCAGCGAAGCGGCTGCTGCGCCGCCGAGCGGCAGCATCGGCGCGCCGGCGAGAATCCTGAGGGCTTTGCGGCGGGAAAGGTCGAGTGGCTGCGCCATGTGTGGTTTCAAGTCCTTGATCGTGGGTTGTGTACCGGCGATGAACGTCCCTGCTTCAGGCCGTTGCGGCCCGACGTGCCGGTTGACGCGCTACTTTAGGAAATGAATGTGAAACCTGTTTGACAGGCGGGTGTAATTGGGTGGTTTTGGGGATGATAGGGGAAGGCGCGAAACGGCGGAGGCGCATCGACGTGCGCCTTCGGCACGACGGTCCTACATCCGCCCCGCATCCACCACCGCTTCCGCAAACGCCTTCGGCGCTTCCTGCGGCAGATTGTGTCCGATGCCGCCCGCGACATTCCGATGCTGATACTTGCCCGTAAACTTCTTCGCATACGCCGACGGATCGGGATGCGGCGCGCCGTTGGCATCGCCTTCCATCGTGATCGTCGGCACGGCGATGGTCGGCGCGCTCGCGAGGCGCTGCTCCAGCGCGTCGTATTGCGGCTCGCCCTGCACGAGCCCGAGCCGCCATCGATAGTTATGAATCACCACCGCGACGTGATCCGGATTGTCGAACGACTTCGCGGAGCGGTCATACGTCGCGTCATCGAAGTTCCATTTCGGCGATGCGAGTTGCCAGATGAGCTTGTTGAAGTCGTGGCGATTCGCTTCGTAACCCGCCTGGCCACGCTCGGTCGCGAAGTAGAACTGATACCACCACGCGAACTCGGCCTTCGGCGGCAGCGGCGCGCGATTGCCCTGCTGGCTGCCGATCAGATACCCGCTCACCGACACCATCGCCTTGACACGCTCCGGCCACAGCGCCGCGATGATGTTCGCCGTGCGCGCGCCCCAGTCGAACGCGCCGAGCGTGGCCTGCTGAATCTTCAGCGCATCCATCAGCGCGACGATGTCCACCGCGACCACCGCCTGCTGCCCGTTGCGCGGCGTGTCGGCGGAGCGAAAGTGCGTGGAGCCGTAGCCGCGCAGATACGGCACGATCACGCGATATCCTTGCGCCGCGAGTATCGGCGTCACTTCGGCGAACGCGTGGATGTCGTACGGCCAGCCGTGCAGCAGGATCACGACGGGACCGTCCGCCGGCCCCGCTTCGGCATAGCCGATATCGAGCGCGCCCGCATCGATCTGCCGAATCTGCGCGAAGCCCGCATTCGACGATGCACGCGGCGCGGCGCTCTGCGCGCGCACGAGGTCGCTGAAGCCGAGCTGCATCGCGCCGGCAGTGGCGATCGCCGTGCCGAGAAAGCGGCGGCGCCATGCGTTGATCTGATCATCCGGCATGTTTCGATTCTCCTTTGACGTATCCGATGAAATCGATGAAATGAAGCTCACGCAGCCGATGCCCGCAGCGCCCCGAGCGTGGGTCCGAGCGGACGCACGCGCATGCGCGCATCGAGCTTGTGCCACGGCAGATCGGCGGGATCGGCGGCCATCGGGCCCGGCGCTTTCGCGACGAGAATGCGCGCGGCGATCGGCTCGAAGTCGGCCCGAAAATGCACCGAGCTCTTGTTGACCAGAATCTTCATGCGTTCCGGTTCGATGCCCGCGACGCGAAAGAGATTGCGGTCGAACACCTGCATCTTGATGCTGCTCACCGCGATCCGCACGCCGCCGATGCGCAGGCACGCGGTCGGCCCGAGTTCGCCTGTCATGCCGTTGAGCATCGGGCCGTCGAAGCGAAAGCGGCCATCCGACAGATACTCGACTTCGAACTCGCCTTCAAGCGGCGCATCGCCCGGCACGTTCGACCCGCCGCCAAGCGCGAGCTTCACGCGCGCGCCGACGCCCGCGCGATGCGCCGCCTGCGCCGCGCGCGCGTCCCAGATGACGCCCACGGCCGCATCGCGCGCATCGTGGCGCAGGAGCGCGCGCACCATGCCCATCGTGTTCGAATCGCCGCCGACGCCCGGGTTGTCCTGCGTATCCGCGATGATGACGGGCCTGCCCGCATCGCGGCTCGCGTCGATGGCATCGAGCGCGGCCTCATCGGGCGTGAGGAACGGCACGTCCCAGCGCGCTTCGTCGTTCACGAGTTGCGTCCAGAGCGCATCGACGGCGGATTCAGCCGCCTCGCTATCGCGCGCGTAGCCCCAGAACACCGGACCGCATTCGTCGAAATCGGATGCCGGAAAGCCCGGCGCGAACGACAGCGACACGACGTCTTTCTCCCGCGCTTCGAGCATGCCGTACATGCCGCGCGCAGGCTCGACGAGCGTGCACATGCCGTTCACCGGAATCAGGAAAGGCACGCGGCGCATCGCGCGCTCGAACGGCCTGCCGTGCGCGATGCGTTGCTCGAGCAGATGCGCCGCGCGCAAGCCCGTTTCGGCCATATCGACGTGCGGATACGTGCGGTACGCGACGAGCGCATCCGCGAGTTCGACCATGCGCGCCGTGACGTTCGCATGCAGATCGAGCGATGCGACGAGCGGCATCGCATCGCCGACAATATCGCGCACGCGCTCGAGCAGTTCGCCCTCGCCGTCGTCGAGATGTTCGGTGACCATCGCGCCGTGCAGGTCGAGATAGATCGCGTCGAAGCCGCCCTCGCGAACACGATCGACGATCGCGCCCGCGATGCGCTCGTACGCATCTTCCGTCACATGCGCCGATGCGCTCGCGCCCGCCCAGATCACCGGTATCAACTCGTGCCCGTGAGACTCGGCCCATTGAATGAAACCGCCGATCGGCACGTTCACGTCGCGCAAGCTCAGGACATCGTCGCCGTGCGCCATCGGCGGAAAGCCTTCGCCTTGAATGAAGCTTTGGTAGCTCGCCTTCGTCGGCGCGAAGGTGTTTGTTTCATGCTGGAATCCCGCGATGAGAATTTTCATGACCCTGGTCCTTGTCAGTATCGATCGATGTTCAGGCCGTGCGCGCCTCGACCGCCGCGAGCTTGCGCCGGTTCGCGAGAATCAGCACGCACGAGAGCGCCGCCATGCACGCCATCACGACGAGGCCGCCGTTCGTGCTGCCGGTCGCGGACTTGACCCAGCCGATGACCGCCGGGCCCCAGAATCCGCCCGACAAACCGATCGTGTTGATGAGCGCGATGCCGCCCGCCGCCGCCGGGCCGGATATCGTTTCGGAAGGGATCGCCCAGAAAACCGTGTAGGCCATCCACATACAGGCGGTGGCGAGCGTGAGCAGCGTGAGCGTCGCGACGAGATGGCCGTTCGCATACGGCGTCGCCACGAGCAGCGCGGCGGCGGCGAGCGCGGGCAGCGCGCTGTGATAGCGGCGCTCGCCGACCTTGTCGGAGCGGCGCGCGGCGGCGTACATCGCCATCGCCGCGGCGACGTATGGAATCGCGACGTACCAGCCGAGGCTTATCGTGTCATGCACGCCTTGGTCCTTCACGAGCGTCGGCAGCCAGAAGCTGATCGCGTAGATCGGGAAGATAATGCAAAAGTACGCGATCGCCAGCAGATAGATGCGCGGATTCTTCGCGATCTCGCCGAACGATTCAATGCGATGCGACGCGCCGCCGTGATCGCCCGCCTCCGCTTCGACGACACGGCGTTCGTCGTGCGTGAGCCAGCGCGCATCGGCGGGACGATTGGCGAGCACGCGCCACACGAGCGCACCCAGCGCAATGCACGGCAGGCCTTCGACGAGAAACATCCACTGCCAGCCCGCGAGTCCGCCGACGCCGCCGAGCGACGCGATCAGCCACGCCGACACCGGCCCGCCGACGACCCCGCCGAGCGGCCCTGCGACGAATACGAGCGCGATGGCGCGCGCCATGCGCTTCGGTCCGTACCAGCACGAAAGGTAATAGATCATGCCCGGCGCGAAGCCCGCTTCGAAGACGCCGAGCAGAAAGCGCATCGCGTAGAAAGCGGGCACGCTGCGCACGAAAAGCATGCACGCCGACGTGATACCCCACAGCACCAGAATGCGGCTGAACGTGAGACGTGCACCGATCTTCGGCAGCATAAGGTTGCTCGGAATCTCGAACAGCACATAGCCGATGAAGAAAATTCCCGCGCCGACGCCGTAAGCTGCATCGGAGAAGCCAAGATCGCTTTGCATCTGAAGTTTCGCGAAGCCCACGTTCACGCGATCCAGATACGCGAACATGTAGCACGCGATGAGCAGCGGCAAAAGCCGCCAGTTGATTCTGCTGTAGAGCGCCGCGACGGCATCGGCATCGCCGCCGCGCCAGGTCTGAATCGTGAACATTCGCGTCTCCTTGTCTCGTCTTCCCTTGATCGGGTAAGGCGATGTTGAGCGCGGGCTAGCGTGTGAGCAAGAGCAACAAAGTTCACGTATCGTTGCCCTGAGAGCAACACCTCTTCTTTCGATACGGACGGCGGCCATGCGCGAAATCAACCAGCAACGCTTGCGCTACTTTCACGAAGTCTTCACGCACGGCACGATTCGCGGCGCGGCGGATCACCTGAACACGTCGCCGTCGGTGATCGCGCGGCAGATCAGGCTGCTCGAAAACGAACTCGACACGACGCTCTTCGAACGCGAAGCGCGCGGCGTGCGGCCGACGGAGGCCGCGTTTCATCTGCTCGAATTCTGGCGCGGCTATCGCTCGCAGCAGGAGAAGCTGGAGGATCAGCTACATGCGCTCAAGGGCTTGCAGCAAGGGCAGATTCGCCTCGCGGTGAGCGAAGGCTATGTCGATACGCTCGTCGACGATGTGCTGGCGCCGTTCTGCGCGCGTTATCCGCGCCTGGAGATCGACGTGCGGATGCTCGCCGTCGACGATCTGCTCGACGAAGTCGCGCAGAGCCGCGCGCATATCGGGCTCGCGTACAACCCGCCGCCGCACGAGCGCATCGAGATTCGCGCGAGTTCGCCGCAGCCGGTCGTGCTGCTCGCGCGGCGCGATCATCCGCTGGCGCTGCGCGGCGGCGTCGCGCGGATTCGCGATCTGCTCGACTATCCGCTCGCGCTGATGCCGCCCACGTTCGGCATCGGCCATGTCGTGAAGATGCTCGAAACCACCGACGATTTCGCCGTCCGCCCGACGCTCACGACGAACTCGCTCGGCGCGCTGAAACGCTTCGTCGCCGCGGAAAATTTCATGACGCTGATCGGTGAATTCGCGGCGTACCGCGAACTCGCGAGCGGCGAACTGACGACGATTCCCGTCGCGCATCCGCTCTTCGAAAGCGCGCAGGCAAAGCTGCTCGTGAAGAGCGGACGTCCGCTCGCGGCGGGGCCGCAGGAATTGCTCGACTGGATCCTCGCGCGAATGCCGATGTTCGCGCGCAATCGCCCGCCGCGTCGCAAGGCGCGGCCAGCGAAAGCGCGTTAATGCAGATCGTTACTGCCCGCCGCCGTCGAGCTTCGCCTTCTCCGCCGCGATCTGATCGGCGATCTTCGCGGCGAGCGCATCGAGCGAGGAAATCGACTGCACTTCGTTGATGACGAAGCGCGCCGCCGCGCCGTAGGGCTTGGGCGCCGCCGCCGACTTCTGCCCTTTCAGCTCGCCGCTCGCGTCGATCTGCGCGGGCGACGCATCGGGGCGCGCGGCGAGATCGGCGAGTTGCACGGTGACGTGCGTGTTGGGCGGCTTGTCCGACGAACCCATCGACGGAAGCGCGGCGCCGAATCCGCTCGGCAGCGTTTCATCGAACTCGCCGCTCACGAGCCAGCCCACGGCCGGCGGCGGCGAATCCGCCGTCAGATGACACGCGGCGATGCCCTTCGCGTTCAGCGCCTCGACGATGCCGTCCGCGAGCGCCGATGCGTTCTGATTTACCTTCGCCGCGTTGCGCGCCGCACGCAGCCGCGAACCGGGCAGACGCGACGTACCGCCTTCGCGGCTGACCGGCGTGAATTCGCGGACCTGCACTGGTTTGCCCGCGTTCGCGTCAGAAGCGCCCGTGCACGGCGGCGCGGATTGCGCGAATGCGAGCGAGCCGGCCAATGCCAGCGAAACGCCCAGGCAAACATTTTTCATCGCTTGTCTCCATGAGGTTCGATCGCGCTTACACGCCGCCCATGCGCGCTAGCGCATCGCGCATCGCGCCGATCGACACGCGCACGATGCCGTCGAGCGGTGTATCCATTTCGAGGATCAGAAACACCGCGCCCGACGCGCACAGCGCGCACGCCAGAAACGCGACGATCACGCTGGCATTGCGCGGCGCGAGCACGCCGAACGTGCCGAAGATGATCGCGAGCCAGAACACGAGCACGAACATCAGCGCCTGCGGCAGCGAGCCGCCGCGTTGCAGCAGCGCGAGCGAGCGCGACGCGAAGACGTCGTCGGCGATGGCGAGCGCACGCGCGCGCAATGCGCGCTGATGATCGTCTTTCGGAGCGAGCATCGCGACATCGTGCTCGAATTGCTCCATGCGCAGGATGATGCCGGGACTGTCGAGGCCCGCCGCGCGCGCCGAGCCTCTCGCGACCAGCAGATCGATCCATTCGCCGTAGTCGCGTCTGAGCGTCGCGCGCAGCGGCTGCGCCTCGGCGCCGTATTGCGCGAGCGTGCCGTCGAGCCGGATCATGTTGGCCGCGTTGTGGACGAGGTCGTTGTTGATCGCATCGAAAGAACTTTTTGCCGATGAAATCAGAAAGCCGAGCACCAGCGCCGCGATGGTCGCGACGAGCCCGATGGCGAGCCGGATCGCCTTCGCCGAGTCTTTGCTCAGATGATGCGAAGGCAGCAGCCGCGCGAGCGCGAGACCGGCGAGCGAACTCGCGAACATGAGCAGCAGCACGCCCAACGCGAAGATCAGGTGGCTCATTGCGTCCATCCTCCGTTCCGGCGCGCACGGCGAATGCCGCGATGATAACGCCGGCCGGCCCGCGCGCGCGGCAACGTGCGCGTCAGCTCGCCGCCGCCTCGCGCGCGCCAGCCTGCGCCATCAGGCTGTTCAGCCCGACGGGACGGCTCAGCAAATAGCCCTGCACCTTGTCGCAGCCCACGGCGCGCAGTGTGTCGAGCTGCTCCTGCGTCTCGACGCCTTCGGCGACCACCATCACGCCGAGCTTGTGCGCGAGATCGATCACGCCTTCGACGACCGTGCGCCCCATCACGTCGGTCGCGATGTTGTCGACGAAGGATTTGTCGAGCTTCAGCACGTCCGGCCGGAAACGCGCGAGATAGCTGAGACTTGAATAGCCGGTGCCGAAATCGTCGATGGCGATGCGCACGCCCATCGCGCGCACGTTCGACAGCACGACCTGCGCATCGTCGACGTTTTCGATCAGCGCGGACTCCGTGATCTCCAGCGTGATGCGCCCCGGTTCGATGCAGCCGCGCCTGATCGCATGCCGCAACACCGACACGAGGCGCGGATCGCGAAACTGTTTCGGCGAGACGTTGAGCGCCACCGACGAGGCTTGCGGCAACGCGAGCGCGAGCTGCGAGGCCGCGAGCACGGCTTCACGAATGACCCAGTGCCCCGCCTCGACGATGAGCGCGCTTTCTTCGAGCACCGGCACGAACGCGCCCGGCGCGAGCAGCCCGAGCTGCGGATGCTCCCAGCGCAGCAGCGCCTCGACGCCGACGAGTTCGCCCGAATCAACGCGATACTGCGGCTGGAAATGGAGCACGAACTGATTCTCCCGTATCGCGCCGTGCAGTTCCGCCTCGAGATGCGCGCGCGCGAGATCGTCCTTCTCGCGATCGCCGAACACGCGGAACGTGTTGCGGCCCGCGCGCTTCGCGGCATACATCGCCATGTCGGCGCTGATGAAGAGCGCTTCGGGCGTGCGGCCATGCTCGGGATAGAGCGCGACGCCGATCGAGCACGTCATCGTCAGGTTCTTGCATTCGATCTTGATCGGGCGATGGCACGCGAGCGAGAGCCTGCGGCACGCGCGCGCGATGCTTTCCTGCTCGAAGCTGCCGGGCAGGATCACGGTGAATTCGTCGCCGCCCGGACGCGCGGCCACCGTGCCTTCGGGCAGCGTTTCCTGAATGCGTCGCGCGATCGTGCGCAGCACGGCATCGCCGGCGATATGGCCTGCCGTGTCGTTGATCGACTTGAAGCGATCGATGTCGATGAAGAGATACGCGAACGGCGCGTCCGCCTCGCAGCGCTTCACGAGCGCGTCCATCATCGCGTTGCGATTGGCGAGGCCCGTCAAGCTATCGGTGTTCGCGAGACGATGCAGTTCCTGCAGACGCTGGCGCTCGTCGGTGGCATCGACGCACACGCTCACGACGCGCGACACCGCGCCTTCCTCGATAACCGGATAAATGTCCGCGCGCACCCAGCGCGTGCGGTCGTGCGGCAGGCTCAGACGGAAATAGCTTTGCGTGGCCGCGCCCGTGTTCACGGCCGTACGCATCTCGTCGCGCAGCGCGGGCAGGTCTTCGGCGTGCACGCGCTGCGACCACGCGGTCTGATCGGCTTCGAGCACGGACATCGGCATTTCCCACATGCGCTCGAACGCGGAGCTCACGTGCAGCAGTTCGCGGAAATCGCGCGTCGCGGTCCAGAAGACGGCATCGACGTGATCTTCCATGTCTTTCTGCACGCGCGCGTTGCCGCGCAATTCGTCGATGAGATTCACTTCCGCGGTGATGTCGCGCGACTTGCACAGCACGGCGGTGACCTTGCCGTGCTCGCCGTAGACCGGCGCGAACGTCGAGGTCCACCATTTCAGCGTGCCGCTCATCGTGCGGCACGCGCCGGAGAACGACGTCGATTCGCCCGCCTTCGCGCGCTCGAACGCATGGCGCGCGTCGGGGCCGTCCCAAAGCCCGAGCCAGTCGAAGCCGACGAGATCGTCGGCACATTGCGCTTCGATGAGCTTGCCGCCGACATCCGAGATGCACATGATGCGGCCTTCGAGCGAAAGCAGCTTCAGGCAGTCCTCCGCGATGGACAGCAGCCCGTGCGCGACCTGCCGCGCGACGAATGCCTTGCGGTTCACTTCCTGCATGCGATGCACGACGATCATCGCGCCGACGACGAACGCGGCGAGCAGCGCGTTCCACGGCAGCGGCACGAAGAAGGTTCCGCACGCGGCGATCAGCACCGCGAGCGGCGCGAGTCCCAGCCCATCGAAACGGCGTGCGTATTCGATGTACGGCAAGTTCCTGGCGACGTTCTCGCCGATGGTCCCGAGAAAATCGTTGGCGCCTCTCTGCACCGTTCTAGCCCTGTTCTGATAATTGGTTTGTTCGGTGTTTTATCGGCGCGAGGGATGAAGTCTTTAGAAAGGGCCAGTGCGCGCGGCGGTTATAGCACGTTTATTGCACGTTTATCGCACGTTCATCCCGCGCCCTTCAACGCGCCCGCGATTTCCTTCGCGAGCGCTTCGGCGCGATACGGCTTGCTCAGCAAGGTCACGTTCGGCCGCAGCACGCCGTCGCGCGAAATGATGTCGCGCGTATAGCCCGACACGTAGATCACCGGCACCGGCCTGCGCTGCGTGAAGGCCCATTCCGCCAGGTCCGCGCACTTCGTCTTGCCAGGCATCACGACGTCCGTGAGAATCAGATCGACGTTCACGCCGCTTTCGAGCACGCTGATCGCGGCATCGCCGTTCGCGGCGCGCAGCACCGTGTAGCGCATCGCTTCGAGAATCGCGACCGTCGAAGCCAGCACCGCGGGATCGTCGTCGACGACGAGCACCGTCGCGCCGCCCGTGGGCGCGCTCATCGCAATGGCTTTGGGCTGCGCGGTTTCGTCGTCGAAGCTTCGCGGGAAGAACATCTCGACTGTCGTGCCCACGTCGACCGAACTCGATACCGCGATATGCCCCCCCGATTGCTTGACGAAGCCGAACACCATCGAGAGGCCGAGGCCCGTGCCGTGGCCTTCGGGCTTGGTCGTGAAGAACGGCTCGAATGCGCGTTCGAGGACGTCGGGCGCCATGCCCGCGCCGGTATCGGATGCGGAGAGCTTGACGTATTCGCCCGGATGCAGGTCCTTGCCCTCGCACGCCTGCGCGTCGAGCACTTCGTTCGAACTTGCGAGCGTGAACTTGCCGTCGCCCTGCATCGCATCGCGCGCATTGATGGCGAGATTGAGCAGCGCATTCTCCAATTGATTGCGGTCGACGCTGAAGTTCCATGCGGGGCCGGCGAGCAGCGTGCTGATCGACACCGACGGCCCCACGGCATGCTGCAAAAGCTCGTGCATCTCGTCGAACAGACGCCGCGGATTGATGACGACGGGCGACTGCGGCTGGCGACGCGCGAACGACAGCAGTTGCGACGCGAGCTTCGCGCCGCGCTGGACGGCTTCCATCGCCGCCTGCACGCGCTCGGGCACGCGGCTGTCGGTCGGCGGCAGATATTGCAGCAATTGCAGGTTGCCGCTGATTGCCTGCAGCGTGTTGTTGAAGTCGTGCGCGACGCCGCCCGTCACCGCGCCGAGCGCTTCCATCTTCAGGCTCTGACGCAACTGCGCTTCCACCGCGGTGCGCGCGGCCACTGCCTCGGAGATCTTGTGTTCCAGATCGCGCGTCAGTTCGCGCAGACTTTCTTCGGCGATCTTGCGATCGTGAATGTCGATGATGACGCCGGGAAAACGCGTCGGCGTGCCATTGTCGTCGTAGTCGCAGCGGCCAACCGCGAGAATCCATGTCCACGCCGAATCGCGCGCGCGGATGCGGTATTCGGTGCGAAACGGCACGTTCTCCCGCAACGTGCGCCCGATGAGCGCCGTCACGGCTTCGAGATCGTCGGGATGGATCTTGGCGAAGGCGGCTTCGATCGGCAGGCCGGTCGCCACTTCGTCGAGCGAGAAGAGAAACGTGCGCGCGAAGCGTTCGTCGCCTTTCACGCGATTGTCCTGAATCTCCCAGACGAAGGTGCCGAGCACGGCGCCCGAATTGAGCGCGAGCTGCAGGCGCTCGTCGGCTTCGCGAAACGCCGTTTCGGCGTCCGCGCGCGTGCGTTCGAGCAGCACGCGCGCGGTCGTGTCGACGACGATCGCGAACGCGCCGACCGGCACGCCTTCGTTCGACGCGACCGGGCTGTAGTGCAGATCGAGCCACACTTGCGCGTCGTGCCCGTCGCGCGGCAGCGTGAAGCCGATGTCGTGATAAGAGAGCGACTCGCCGCGCAGGCAGGTATCGACGACATTGCGATTGAACTCCGCCGCCTCGGGCCACGCCGCTTCGATCGGCATGCCGAGAATGCCCGGATGACGCCCGCCGGAAAAGCGCGCGTAGGCGTCGTTGTAGAGCAGCGTGCCTTCTTCGCCCCATAGCACGGCCATCGGCAATGCGTTGCGCAGCATGATCTGCACGACCGAGCGCAGCACTTGCGGCCAGGCGTCGATGGGTCCGAGCGGCGTCGCGCCCCAGTCGAAGTCGCGAATGGCGCGCGCCATTTCGCCGATCCATGAATCGAGTTGACGATGATCGGAGATATTCGAAGTCAAAGCCCAGCCCTTTCCTGTCTGAAGAATCGCATGGTCATTCGCGAATTCGACAGCATAAAGGCTAAACGCAGCAGCTTTAAGCGCTTTTGGCCGCAGCGTCGCGTGGATGCATCGCGCGCGGCAGCGGACGAAAGCTGGACGTTCAGGCGCGCTTTGGCTTGCGTACAGCGCGCACTTTGCCCGTGCGCCCGCCGCCGCAAAAGAAGAGGTCGCGTCCGTCCGATTCGAGTCCCGACACGCCCGCGCCCTGCGGCATTTCCAGCCGCTCGATGACTTCGCCCGACTGCGCATCGATGTGGCGCAGCTCGCTTTCGTCGCCTTCCCATGTCGCGTGCCACAGTTCGCCGTCGATCCACGTCACGCCCGTGACGAAGCGATTCGACTCGATGGTGCGCAGGATCGCGCCGTTGTCGGGATCGACCTGATGAATCCTGCGCGCGTTGTATTGGCCGACCCACAGCGTGCCTTCGGCCCACGCGAGCCCTGAGTCCGCGCCGCCGCCGGGCGCGGGAATCGTCGAGATGACGCGGCCCGTTTTGGGATCGATCTTCTGGATGCGGTCCTCGGCGATCTGGAACAGATGCTCGCCGTCGAACGCCGTGCCCGCGTGCGCCGCGACATTCAGCGAGCGCGTCTTCTCGCCGCTTTCGGGATCGAAGGCGTTGAGCGTATCGCCGGCGGCGAACCATACGTGCTCGCCGTCATAGGTCACGCCGTGCACGCCGTCTGTATCCGCAAAAGGCCCGTATTCGCGGATGATTTCCGCCTTTGCCCGTTTCATCGCCTGTCTCCCGATGGATGCTTGCGTGAGTCCATGCTAATCGCTTGCCAGCTCGACGGGGAGTAACAAGGCCGTCGTGAATCCGGGCATCGGCGGCGTGGTCCAGCGGCGCGCGCGGCCGCGCCCGAACGATTGCGCCTTGCCGCTCGCCGCGAGCGCATCGAGCGCGCGCTGCACCGTGCGCTGGCTCGCACCGAGTGCGATGGCGAGCGCGGAGCTCGACCACGATTCGCCATCGGCGAGCAGTGCGAGAAGCGGCGCGCAGGCGTCTTCGACAGGCAGCGCGAGCACGGCTACCTCGCGCGCGCGATGCGGCTTCAGCGCGAAGCCGCGTGACGTCGCGTCGATGCCTGCGTGCGCGTGAAGCATCCTGCGCAGCCGGCCGATCTCGACGCGCAGCCGTGCGCGCTGCGTCTCGTCCGCGTGCCGGATGCGAAACGCGCGCAGGATAAGCGTGTCGCGCGGGACGTCGCCGGGCCAGGCTTGCGCGAGCATGCGCGCAAGCGCGAAGAGGACGGGGCGCGTGGCGAGCGATATCGACGTGCCGTTTTCACGCACGCAAAGACGGCATGCATCGACGACGAAGGCATCGGATGCGAACAGCGCTTCGACATCCGCGAGTTTCAGCATTCGCTCGCTTCCCTGCGCGATGAGACGCGCGGCCGGCGCGTCGAGGATGCGCCACGCGCTGTCGACTTCTGCGGCGAGCGAGGGAATCGCGGCTTGCCGCGCGGCAAGCGTTGCCCGTTCGAGGGCCGCGCGCGCCGAGCGGGTGTCGAGGCGGCGCATGGCGATGCCCGCGTCGATCAGTTCGTGCGCGGCTTGCGATGCAGCGGGAAGCGTCGCGGGATCCAGCCCGGCGAGCATGCGCGCGGCATCGTCGATACGTCCGATGAGCAGCGCGCGGCGCACTTCCAGATAGCGCGCGTGCGCGGCGTTCGCGTGATCGCCGTGTGCTTCGAGCACTGCGCGCGCGTGGTCGAGCGCTTTCGCGGGCCAGGCGAGATCGCGCGATGCCAGCGCAATCTCCGCTTCCGCGACGATGCAGCGCGAGCGCGCCAGCGCTTCCTTCGTGCCGAACGCGCGGGCCGCGCTCCTGACGAGCGCACGCGCACGCACGAAGTCGCCGAGCTGCGCCATGGCGATGCCGCGCAACGCGAGCGCGTTTGCATCGTCGCGCAGCGCAATGCGATTCAGCGCGCCGAGCGGATCACCCGCCGCGAGCGCACGCGCGGCGGCGGTGATGAGTGAGTCCATAAGGAGGTGGGTGCATGTCGTGCTCCGCGAAGATCAAACCACAGCCTTCTCCAACATTCCCCCGAACGCATCGGCGGACAAAGGCATCGCCAGCAAGAACCCCTGCATTTCATCGCACATCATGTCTTGCAGGCGATCGAGCTGCGACCCGGTTTCGACGCCTTCCGCGACCACATCCATATCGAGCGAATGCGCGAGCGCGATAATCGCCGATACGATCGCGCGCCCCTCGTGACCATTTTCATCCAGTCCATTCGTAAAGAACCGGTCGATCTTCAACTGCTTCGCCCTGAATCGCTGCAAATACGCGAGACTCGAGTATCCCGTGCCGAAATCGTCGATGGCGATTTCAAAACCGTTCTCCTGAAACGCGCGAATCATTTCGATGGTGCGCGGCGCGTCCTGCATCGCCACCGTCTCGGTGATCTCGAACATGATCTGATCGCTCGCGACGCCCTGCTCGCGCACGATCTGCATGATGTTCGCGACGAGGTCCGCCTCGTGCATCTGCCGCGGCGACAGGTTGATGGCCACCTTCACCGGAGGATGCCCGTCCGCGAGCCAGCGCGACAGATGCCGGCAAGTCTCGCTCACGACCCAGTAACCGATCTGCACGATCTGCCCGGAACGCTCCGCGATCGGGATGAATTCGAGCGGCGTCAGCGTGCCGATCTGCGGATGATCCAGCCGGATCAACGCCTCCGCGCCCGCCAGCTCGCCGCTCCTGCCGCGAAACTTCGGCTGAAACAGGAGATAGAAATGACCGCCGTTCAGCGCCTCGTGCAACGCCTGCTGGATCTGCAACGTACGCACCGCCGCCTCGTTCATGCTCGCTTCGAAAAAGCGATACGTGCTGCGCCCGCCGCGCTTCGCCTCGTACATCGCGATGTCCGCGTGCTTGAGCAGCGACTCGACACTCTCGCCGTCCTGCGGAAAGAGCGCAATGCCGATGCTCGGCATCACCTGCAACGGATGATTCCCGACGACGAGGCCCTTCTTCATCGTATCGAGGATGCGCTCGGCCATCTTCCCGGCATCGGTCGGCGCATGCAGGTTTTCGAGCATCACGACGAACTCGTCGCCGCCCAGACGCGCCACCGTATCGCCGCCGCGCACGCAATCCTGCAGACGTCGCGCGAACGCCTTCAGCACTTCGTCGCCAACCGTGTGGCCGAGCGAATCGTTGATCGTCTTGAAACCGTCGAGGTCCATGAAAAGAATCGCGAAGTGGCTGCCGCTGTACTTCGCGCTTCTGATCGCCCGGTCGATGCGCTCGTTCATCGTGCGGCGATTCGGCAAGTCCGTGAGCGTATCGAAGGTCGCCATGCGCACGATCTGGCCGTTCAGACGCGACACCGACCCGACGAGCAGCGCCGTGCGCGCATCGAACCGCGACAGCACGAGCGTAATGATGAGAATCGCCAGCGTGAAAAGCACGACGGTCGTCGCGAGCCAGCGCGCATCGACGTCGTTGGCCGCGCCGCAAATCGAGCCCGGCAGGAACTCCGCCGCCGCGTTGCCCGTGTAGTGCATGCCGGTGATCGCAAGTCCCATCACGAGCGCCGAGCCCACGCGCTTCGCGAGCACGTTCGTCTGGTTCGCATCGGAGAGCGTGTGCGCGATCCACAGCGCCGCGCCCGACGCCACCACTGCAATCACGATCGACGCCGCGAACAGACGCGGATCGTAGGTGATCGCCGGCCGCATGCGCATCGCGGCGTCGCCCGTGTAATGCATCGCGGCGATGCCCGCGCCCATCAGCAGGCTGCTCACGACGAGGCGCTTTGCCGTGAGTTGTCTGCTCGTGATGACGAGCAGCGCGAAGAACGACACGAGCACCGCGATGCCGAGCGATCCGGCGGTGATCCTGAAGTCGTAGCCGAGCGGAATCGGCAGTTCGAAAGCGAGCACGCCGATGAAATGCATCGACCAGATGCCGATCCCCATCGACGCTGCGCCGCCCGCGATCCATACATGGCGCATCCGCGAACGCGCAAGCGACGCGATGCGGCCTGAAATATCGAGCGCGGTATAGGAAGCCAGTGTCGCGACTACCAGCGATGCCGCGACCAGCCAGAGGTTATAGGTGCCGTGCATGTTTGCCAGTAGACCCGGGAAGACTCGTTTGCGTGAGCGTCTTATCGGCTGACATGTGGCGATCTTTAGCTTCCGAACGTGAAATAGTCGCAACGCGTCGCGCGCAAACGTCAGAGCTGCGAATCGAGCAGCGCGACCACGCGGTCGATCAGCTTTTCGCGCAGCGGACGGCGGCGCCAGTCGTCGAGCGTGATGCGTTTCGCATGGGCGACGTCGTCGTCGAAAATGGCCGTCTGCTGCCGCGCGAAGTCGCGATCGTAGATGTTCAGATTCGCTTCGTCGTTCAGCTTGAACGAGCGGCTGTCGAAATTGGTCGAGCCGACCGACACCAGATATTCGTCGACGACGATCAGCTTGCAGTGAAACATGGTCGGCTGATATTCGAACATTTCGACGCCCGCCGCGAGCAGGTCGCCCCAGCACGCGCGCGACGCCTCGCGCACCGTATGCGTGTCGATGCGCTTGCCCGGCGTGATAATGCGCACGCGCACGCCGCGTTTCGCCGCTTCGACGATCGCGTTGATCGTCAGCTTGTCCGGCACGAAATAGGCGCTCGACAAGTGGATGGCGCGCGTCGCGGCGGTGATTGCGAGCAGATACATGAGCTGCATGTCGTCGCTGCCGCCGGATGGCGAACTGCTGAACATGTGCGCGCAGCCGTCGCCCGCGTCTTCGATGTCCGGAAAATAGCGCGGCCCGTGCAGCACGTTCCCCGTCGTCTTGATCCAGTTGTCCATGAACACGGCCTGCATCTGGCCGACCGCCGGACCTTCCACGCGAAAATGCGTGTCGCGCCAGTGTTTTTCGTCCTGCGCGTGTCCGGTCCATTCCTCGGCGATGCCCACGCCGCCCGTGAAACCGATGCGCCCGTCGATCACGAGCAGCTTGCGGTGCGTGCGGTCGTTCATGCGCCCGAGCCCGGTCCAGTGCGGCTTGTGATACTGGATGACCTCCGCGCCCGCGTCGCGCAACATGCGCAGATAGCGCTTGTCCATCTTCGACGAGCCGACCCAGTCGAGCAGCACATGCACAGCGATTCCCTCGCGGGCTTTATCGGACAACGCCTGCGCGATGTCCTCGCCGATCGCGCCCGACCAGTAGATGAACGTCTCGAAGGTGATCGTCGCGCGCGCGGAGCGGATGCCTTCGAGCATCGACGGAAAGATCTCGTCGCCGTTCACGAGCACCTCGAAGCGGTTGCCGCCGATGACGGGCGGTCCGAGCAGCAGGCCCATCGAGCGGAGAAACTGCGGATCGTCGCTGGCGTACAACCGTTCGATCTTGTGCTCGATCTTCTTCTCGCCGCTCGTCAGATTTGCAATCACCAGCACGATGACGAGCGTCACCACAACGGTCAGGACAATCAGGGCAATCGTTGGCATGCGCGGACCTCACGAAGCGAACATTCGTCCGGAATCATAGTGCAAGCAGGTTCCGGACCGCGCATGTCCGTTCCTCGCTCAGCTTTTTGCCGGCATCCAGCCCTGCGTCTGGCCGACTTTGGCGATCTGCCTGGCGATCGTGTCGCCGAGGCGCTTTTCGTCCGACGACACATCCGCGTGCTTCTTCTCCGATACCGCGTGCAGCCCCCCCGACACCGCGAGCGAGCTTGCCACATGCCCCGCCGCGGCCCCGACGCCCGCCATTTCCGCGACGCCTGGCGCGTGGCCGCTGTCCGCTTTGGCGTCGAACTGTTCGAGCAGTTGCGGCGCGCCGTTCGCGGGCTTGAAGACGAGTTGCACCGTCGCGCCGACCTTGCTTTCGCCCGCACCGAGTCCGATCATCACGCGGCGGCGGCGATTGCCCGCGTCGATCGTATTGATGCTGCCCTCGACGACTAGAACGCTCTGATTCTGCGGCGGCGGCGCGTCGGTGCGAATCGCGGGCAGGCCCATCGACTGGAGCTTCGCGACGATTTCATTGGCGACTTCCTCGCGCGCCGCAATGGCGTCCTGCGCCTGCTTCTGCGCCGTGGAATCGCCGGACATCGCCGAGCCGATCTTCGAGATCAGGCCGTGGTCGTCGAGCTTGACGTCGCTGGCATCGCTCGCGAACGTGTAGACGTAGATCGTGTCAGGGCGAACGGCGGCCGCGGCGGTCTGCGCGTATTGAGCGTTTTGATCATATTGACTCGAAGCCTGCGCCGGATTGCTGGCGCATCCCGCGAGGATCGCCGTACCGACGACGAAGCCCGCCAGCGCCGCACCGCGCACCTTCTTGAAAACCGTATTGAGCGACGAGAATCTGATCGAGTTGGACATGGTGCACCTTTCGTATATGGGTTCGTGGATGCGTGACACGGCTCTCGTTTCTCGCTGCTGCATGTGCGTCGTTTCACGCTGGACGCAACTATGGACGATGACCGCGGCGAAGGCCATCGAGCATTTATGTCGCGGCGTTTCATGGGCGGCGCAGGCTCGCCGGGCGCGGCTTCAGCGCGCAACGGCACTTGTGGTTAACATCGCCGGAGCGCGTCGCAAAGCAGCATCGGCGCTCATCACAAACCCGTTCGAAGGAGCAGACATGGATCTCAAGATCGGCAACAAGCTCGCGCTGGTATCCGGATCGACCAAGGGCATCGGTCATGCCATCGCGGTCGCGCTCGCGCGCGAAGGCGCACGCGTGATCGTTAACGGCCGTTCCCAGGCGTCGGTCGATGCGGCGCTCGCGAAGCTGCGCGAACTCGTGCCGGATGCGCAGGCCGAAGGCTTCGCCGGCGACATCGCGGACGCAGCTCAGGTCGATGCACTCGTCAAGCGTTTTCCGCACGTCGACATTCTCGTCAACAACATGGGCATCTTCGATCCGAAAGCGTTCGAAGACATCCCCGACGAGGAATGGCTGCGCTTTTTCAGCACCAACGTGATGTCGGGCGTGCGGCTGTCGCGCGCGTATCTGCCGAAGATGAAGGAGAAGAACTGGGGCCGCGTCGTGTTCATCAGCAGCGAGAGCGGTATCCAGATTCCCGTCGAGATGATTCATTACGGTGTGACGAAGTCCGCACAGATCTCGCTCGCGCGCGGTCTCGCGGAAACCTGCGCGGGCACGGGCGTCACGGTCAATTCGGTGTTGCCGGGGCCGACGAGTTCGGAAGGCGTCACGGAGTTCGTCGAAAAGCTGTCGGGCGGCAAGAGTTTCGGCGAATTCGAGAAGCAATTTTTCGAGGAAGCGCGGCCGACCTCGATTCTCAAGCGCTTCATCACGCCCGAGGAAATCGGCAACATGGTGGCGTACGTGTGCTCGGAGCTTTCATCGGCGACGAACGGCGCGGCCCTGCGCGCGGATGGCGGTGTCGTGCGCGCAGCGTTCTGAGCACCGCTACGTCTTCAGCGACGAGGCCAGTTCCAGCGCCGCGACGATGTCCGCGACGGTTTTCTCGCGCGCAGCTTCGTCGTTCTGGCGCAGCGCATACGACGGGTGATACGTCGCGACGACCAGCTTGTCCCGATACGGCACCACGCGCCCGACATGCGCCGAAAGCGTCGCGCGCCGGCCGAAGAGCGCGGCCAGCGCCGTCGCGCCGAGCGTGACGATCACGCGCGCGCCGACATCGTGCAGTTCCTGCTCGAGCCAGTACGAACACGCTTCGACCTCCTGCTGCGCGGGCGTCTTGTGCAGACGCCGCTTGCCGCGCGGCTCCCATTTGAAATGCTTCACCGCGTTGGTCAGATAAACCTGCTCGCGCGCCACGCCGGCGCGTTGCATCGCGTCCTGAAGCAGTTGTCCCGCCGGTCCGACGAACGGCTCACCCTTCAAATCCTCCTGATCGCCCGGCTGTTCGCCGAGCAGCATGATGCGCGCATCGGACGGACCGGCGCCGTGCACCGCCTGCGTCGCGTGCCGCCACAGATCGCAGCGGCGGCAGGTGTCGAGCGATGTGGGCGCATCGCGTTCGGGCTGGGCGTCGTGGGCATCGACCTGCACCGCCTTGCCGCCGAGCGCGCCGACGCTTTGTGCCTGCGCGACGCGCCGCGCGCCGCCCCGCGCATCGCTCACGAGCTTCGGAATCAGCGCGCCTTCCGGCAGACCTTTCCAGAAACGCACCGGCATATGTTGTTCGAGCGCGGATTCGTTCAGGCGCGCCGGATTGAAGATGCTGCGGTAATAGGTCATCCAGAGCGCTTCGGCGGCATCGGGCACGTCGGTCGCATGTTCCGATGCAAGCGCGCGGCGGCGCTCGAGGCGCAGATGCTCGCCGTCGAACATCGCTGCGCCGTCGGGCGTCGCGATGAGCCAGGTCGAGCGTCCCATGCGCGCCGCGAAATGCTCCGCGCCCCAGGCGAGCACGTCGTGATCCGGCTCGTACCACGCGACGTATTCGGGCGCGCCGAGCGACGCGTCGCGCTGCCGGAAACGCACGTACGCGATCATGTCGTGCTGCGCGCGGCGCACGGACTTCGCCATCTTGTAGAGACGCGCGCCGTCTTCATCGGCGGGCGATGCAACCGCGCGGTCGCCTTGCGCCCAACGCCACAGCACGCGATAGAGAAAGCTCCAGCGCCGCGGATCGCGAAAGTGCGCGGCGTCTTTCAGCAGCGTGGCGAGTTCGCGCGACACGCGAATCTGCGGCGCATCTGCCGCTTGTTTCTCCGAGGGCGCCGCTTCGTTGAACAGCCCCGGCTCCGCTTGCGCCGCCGTGCGCCAGTCGACCGATTCGGGCGCGAGCTTTTGCGCGAGCGCGTCGAGCGCGGCTGCGCGCCACGCATCGAATTCGTCGTCGATGACGATGACGCGCATCGATCAGATCAGCGAAAGCTGCACCGGACCCGTGGCGAGCGCGCGCCGCAGGCTGTCCGACGGCGCTTCCGCGAGCGGCGGCCGATAATCCGCCGTGACGACGAATGGCTTCACCTTGTCCATGCCGCAGCGCAGCCGCACGAGGTCTTCGTAACGGATGCGCCGCGCGCGCCGCAACTCGACGATGCGCTTCGCATTGCGCATGCCGATGCCCGGCACGCGGGCGATCATGCGCGCCGGCGCGACGTTCAGGTCGACCGGAAAGCGTTCGCGATGCGCGAGCGCCCATGCGAGTTTCGGATCGACATCGAGCGGCAGATTGCCGGCGTCGCCCAGCAGTTCGGCGGCGGCGAAACCGTAACCCCGCATCAGAAAATCCGCCTGATACAGCCGATGCTCGCGCAACAGCGGTGGCGCTTTCGACGGCACGCCCGAAGGACTATCGGGGATCGGACTGAACGCCGAGTAGTAGACGCGCTTCAACTGGTAAGAGCCGTAAAGCGTTTCGGCGGTGCCAAGGATCGTGCGATCGTCGGTTTCGTCGGCGCCGACGATCATCTGCGTGCTCTGCCCCGCCGGCGCGAACTTCGGCGCGCGCGGCTCCGCCTGCGACTCCTCGCGTGCGACGCGGATATTGCCCATCGCCAGCTTGATCGTGCGGCCGCTTTTCTCCGGCGCGAGCCGTTCGAGACTGATTTCCGTCGGCAGTTCGATGTTCACGCTCAGGCGATCCGCGTAGCGTCCAGCTTGCGCGATGATCTCGGGGTCGGCATCGGGGATCGTCTTCAGATGGATATAGCCGCGAAACCGATGCTTCTCGCGCAACGTCTTCGCGACGAGCGCAAGTTGCTCCATCGTGTAGTTCGATGAACGAATCACGCCGGAGCTGAGAAACAGACCGTCGATGTAATTGCGGCGATAAAAATCCAGCGTCAGGTTGACGACTTCCTCCGGCGTGAAGCGCGCGCGCGGCACGTTGCTCGACCTGCGATTGATGCAGTAGCGGCAGTCGTAGAGACAAAAGTTCGTCAGCAGAATTTTGAGCAGCGAGACGCAGCGCCCGTCGGGCGTGAAGCTATGGCAGATGCCTGAACCGGTACTCGCGCCGAGGCCGTCGATACCGCGCGACTCGCGCTTGGGCGCGCCGCCGCTCGCACAGGACGCGTCGTACTTGGCGGCGTCGGCGAGAATTTCGAGCTTTTCGGAGAGATCCATCTTGAGTATGATACTGTATGTTTATACAGTACGTCACAAAGGCATTGGAGTCAAACGCAAAAACCTTTGCGCACGCTTCGCGCCTGCCCTCGAACGCTCACACGGAGCCCTTTATGCGATTCGACTACAAGACGTTTCACATCGATTGCACCGCGCATCACGATGAGGACGGCAGCTACTACGCGCACGCCCGCATTACGCGTTCGCCGGCAGAACATACGGCGCACGTGGAAGTCTTCGAATCCGGCGAGCTGGATGCGTTCACGAGCGAATCAGACGCCGTGCATTGCGCGAGAGCGTGGGCTATCGAATGGTGTGACGAGGCGCTTGCATAACCACGTCTTCTCCCGGCACGGCGATTGCGCTTGACGAAGTGCGACGCCGCCGCTTCCTGCAAGGCGGCGCGCATCAAGATTATCGATCAACGGGAGGACACCATGAAGAGCGCAAAGAGAGGTCTGCTTGTTTCGGCCATGATTCTGAGTCTGTCGGGTGCGGCGTTCGCGCAGGGCGCGGGCGGCGGTGCCGGCGGCGGCACGGCGGGCGGGAACGGCGCCGGACAAGGCGGCACCGGCATGGGCACGCCGAATAGCAATGGCGTGACGGGTTCGACGTCGGGCGCATCGGGCTCGAATACGATGGGCTCGTCGCAAGGCAGCAGCAAGATGCACAAGAACAAGAAGAGCAGTTCCGGTTCGGGCATGTCGAACGGCGGCGCTTCGAACTCGAACTAAGCGTATTGCTCCAGCTTTTCCAGCGCGCCCGGCTTTTTCGCGAAGCCCGGGCGCGTTTTCAATTGCTCCCCTCCAAAGCATCCCTCCGACATAGGGATTTTTCCCGCTCCCGCATCGCCGTAACTTAGTCGCTGAGCGACGTGTGAATCATGCGCGCTCGATCACCTGTTCATCGACAAAGCTGCAAGGAGTCCGAGAATCGCGTTCCCGGCTGCTTGTGCATTCGTTTCAAGGAGCTGGAACATGAAGGCAAGGATCAACCGCAAACTTCTCGCGATAATGGCCGCAATTGCGGTCGCGGCCAATTTGGTCGCGATCGGCGTGGCGCAGGCTCAGGGCATGCCCGCCGACGCGCAGCAACTCGTTCAGACGATGCGTCCGATATACATGTCGCTAGACTCGACCGCCGACATGCCCGCGCAAACCGCAGCCGCCCCGCAACAAGCATCCGGCGACGACAGTGCATACGGCGGCATGAAACCCGCCTCCGCGAGCGGACATCGTGACGGCTACAACGACGGCGACAGCGGCTGCAGCGCGGCGAGCTGCAAGACGTTCTTCGGTCAATAAGCGCCGGCGCTATTTTCCACGCGAGTCGTCCAGGCGAACTTCGCGCTGACCGACTCGCCCGGCTCGAGCACCGCGCCGCCCTTCAGCGCGCGGTCGACATCGAGGTTGATCCAGTCCGCCACGTTGCTCACCGGCTCGACGCACAGCAGATCGGGGTGCGACGCCGGCGCGTACACCACCATGTGATGGAACGGCGCATCGGCGCTGAGGGTGATCGCCCGCGCTTCGTCGGGCCATGCGATCGTCGCCGTGCGCGACCAGCCGGCGAAGTTGTTGTCGAGATCGAAGGCATCGGCGGACATGCCTTGTTCCGACGCCATCGCGCCGACGGACGGATGCGGTCCCGCGTGCGTCGGCAGCAGATCGGGCGTGCTATGCCACATCGCCGCGACGCGCGCATGCACGCGCGTGTTGCGCGTGCGCGGATAGTAAGGGTGATGCCCCATGCCAAACGGCATTGGCCGATCGGACAGATTGCGCGCGGACAGCGTGACCGTTAGCGTGCTGGCATCGAGCGCGATGTCCTGCGTCGCCTCGTATGCGAACGGCCAATGCCGCGCGGCATCGCGCGAAGGCTCGTGCAAAAAATGCAAACGCGCGCGCGACTCCGACACGTCGCCCACTCGCCACGGCAGACGCCACGCGTTGCCGTGCAGCGCGTGCGCGAACGCATTGCCATCGCCGGAAAGATCGACGAGCGCGCCGTCGAAGCAAAAGCGCGCATCGCGGACACGGTTGCAATACGGCAAGAGCGGAAAGCTCGCCATGCCGAGCGGATCGCGCGCGGCGAGCGCAGCAGGCGTCGCGGGACGCAGCCAGTCGATCGAGCGGCCGTCGCGTGATTCATCGAAGGCCGCGATCGATCCGCCCACATGCGGCGCGAGCAGCACGCGCCGCGCGCCATGGCGCAGCTCGACGAGCGTGTCCGGCGCGGCGCTCAATATGCGAACTGCCGGTAGCTTTCATCGAAGGTGCGCGGCGTCTTGTCGACGAGTGGATTGAAGCGCAAGAGACGCCGCGCCCGCGCGGGCAAAGCGGCCAACACGTCGCGCGGCACCTGGATCTGCACTTCGGGCCGGAAATACCACGCGCGGCTATAGCCGATCACGACCATCGGCCGCGGCTCATCGATGAGATTCGGCGTGCCGCGATGCAGACCGCGCACGTCGCGAATCATGACGTCGCCGACGCGCATCGGCACGCGCTCCGCCGCGAAGCGCCCTGCTTCCAGACCGGCCAGCGCATCGTCGCGCGACATGCGATGCGTGCCGCGCGTCGTTTCAAGCGGACCGTTGCGGTCATCGACATCGACGAGCGGGAAATTCACCGCGAGCTGGAACGACGGCGTTTCCGGCGCGTCATCGAAAAGCGGCGGCGTGTCGCGATGCCAGTCCTGAAATTCGGACCCGCGCACGGGCGTATCGGTGGCGAGCTGGCACATCACCGGATCCGGTCCGGCCACGCGCTCGACGATGCCGACGATGTCTTCGTCGCAAAAGATCGACGGGTCCGCGAACTCGCCTTCGAACGGCAGCGTGACGTAATAGCGGCCCGGCCCGCGATTGCCGCTCGCCGATGCCTCGCGCGCCGCATCGACGTGCGGTTGCAAAAGCGGCGCGAACGCATCGCGCCAGGCTTCGATCGCCGCGCGCGGGAAGTGCTCGCGCAGCAGCACGAAGCCGTCTCGTTCGAATGCTTCGGCGAGCGCGTCTCGCGTGCTGTCGTCGTACTTGCCCATGCAATGTCTCCTTGTAACGAACCCTTTGATCGAATCCAGAATCGCACGCATGTAATCGGTTCGTCAATTTTATTAGTAATAACTGGTGAAAACCCCGACGCTCAATGACCAATAAATCCGTGCTTTCCGCAGCGTTCATCACTAATATTAGTGGCAGAAATCAGGGACCTGATCCACATAGCGTTCAGCCGCCCAAAGTGACGCGCACCATGAAAAAAACCACTCAACGCCGCCCGACGATGACCGACATCGCGAAGCTCACCGGAGTCTCGCAATCGACGGTTTCGCTCGTGCTGAACAACGCGAGCGGCGCGAAGTTTTCCGACACGACGCGCGACAAGGTGCTGCGCGCCGCGCAGGATCTCGGCTACCGCATGACGCAGCGCGAGCCGGTCGCCGCGCTCGAGAGCCAGAGCGAACGCAATCTCATCGTCTATCTCGCCGATGAGATCTCGACGAGTCCTCATCCGGTCGTGAGCATCGACGGCGCGCGCGATGCCGCGTTCGCCAACGGGCGCATGCTTGCGGTCTATTCGACGCACGGCAACGCCCAGATCGAGGCGCGCGTGCTCGACGCGACGCTCGGCAATCCGAACGTGCTCGGCGTGATCTACGCGACGGTCTATACGCGCCGCGTGACGTTGCCTGCGGCGCTCGCGCGCGTGCCGACCGTGCTGCTCAACTGCTATACGAGCGATGCGAGCGTGTCGTCGGTCGTGCCCGCGGAGGTCGCGGGCGGGCACACGGCGACGGATCATCTGCTGGCAGCGGGCCACAAGCGCATCGGCTATATCAACGGCGAGCCGTGGCAGGACGCGGCGCGCGATCGGCTGAAGGGTTATCGGACCGCGCTCGCGACCGCCGATCTGCCGTACGCGCCGGAACTCGTGCGCGAGGGCGACTGGAGCCCGGACACCGGCTTCGAGCAGACGCTGGCGCTGATGCGCGAGCCGAATCCGCCGACCGCGATCTTCTGCGCCAACGATCTGATGGCGCTCGGCGCGATCGAGGCGCTGAAACAACTCGGCCTGCGCGTGCCGGACGATGTCTCGGTGCTCGGTTACGACGATCAGGAAATCGCGCGCCATACGCATCCGCCGCTGTCGACCGTCGTGCTGCCGAACTACGATCTGGGCCGCTGGGCCGTCGAGACATTGCTTCAAGAAGAAGAGAATCGCGCGGCGGGCGCGCCGGTTCGGCGCCGCACCGTCAAGCTCGACGGACCGTTGATCGAACGCGGTTCCGTAAGGGAAATCACCGAGGCGAAACAGCTCGCAATTAATAATATTAGCGATTGACCGTTAATAAAACGCGATGAAATAATCGCCGAAGTTCGCATCACTCTCGCAGAGGCAGACCGGGCACCACAAGCATCGGCACTACTAGAAAAAGGCAAACCATTCCATGGAGGAAGACATGCTGTCGCTAGAGAAGAAATCGCGCCTGGGCCTGCGCCCGCTCGCTGCCGCACTGACCGCACTGACCGCGCTCACGTTGACTGCCGGCTTCACCGCCGCGCACGCCGCCGACGACGGCCTGCCGAAGATCCCGAACAAGAAACCGCTGAAGGTCGGCTTCGCGCAGACCGAGAGCAACAACCCGTGGCGTCTCGCGGAAACGAAAAGTTTCAAGGACATCGCCGCGAAATGCGGCTGGCAGATGGTCATGACCGACGCCAACAGTTCGGCCGCGAAGCAGGTCTCGGATATTCAGAGCATGATCGCGCAGCACGTCGATCTGCTCGTGTTCCCGCCGCGTGAAGAGAAGCCGCTCGTGCCGGTCGTGATGCAGGCGAAGAAGGCGGGCATTCCGGTGATCCTCGTCGACCGCAACATCGATCAGTCGATGGCGAAGGCGGGCAAGGACTACATCACGTTCATCGGCTCGGACTTCATCGATCAGGGTCAACGCGCCGCCGACTGGCTCGTGAAAGCGACCAACGGGAAGGCCACGATCATCGAACTGGAAGGCTCGACGGGCGCTTCCGCCGCGAACGACCGCAAGAAGGGCTTCGACGATGTCATCGCGAAGAATTCGGGCATGAAGATCGTCGCATCGCAGAGCGGCGATTTCGCACGCGACAAGGGCCGTCAGGTGATGGAAACGCTGCTGCAGGCGCATCCGGATGTGACCGCCGTCTACGCGCACAACGACGAGATGGCGCTCGGCGCGATCGCCGCGATCAAGGCCGCGGGCAAACAGCCGGGCAAGGACATCATCCTCGTGACGATCGACGGCACGAAGGGCGGCCTCGAAGCGATCAAGGCGGGCGAGCTCGGCGCGAGCGTGCAGTCGAGCCCGTTCTTCGGCCCGCTCGCATGCGATGTCGCGCAGAAGTACGCGAAGGGCGAAACGATTCCGCCGTGGGTGAAGGTCTCGGATCGCTTCTACGACAAGAGCAACGTCGACGCGAGCATGCAATACGGGTACTGAGCGAAGCGTGTGTGACTTGCGAGCGCCAGACAAGGCGCTCGCTTTTTCATTTCGACGGACACCACGCATGGCTCAGACTCCCCTTCTCGACATGCAGGACATCGACATCGCGTTCGGCGGTGTCGCCGCGTTGAAGCACGCGCGCCTGACCGTTGCGGCGGGCGAAGTGCACGCGCTGATCGGACAGAACGGCGCGGGCAAATCGACGCTCATCAAGATACTCACGGGCGCGTATCGCAAGAGCGCCGGCACGATTCGCTTCGATGGCCGCGAAGTCGATTTCCGCACGCCGAAGGACGCGCGCGAAGCGGGCATCAGCACGATCTATCAGGAGATCAATCTCGTGCCGTTCCGCTCGGTCGCGGAGAACATTTTCCTGGGACGCGAGCCGCGCCGTTTCGGTCTCATCGACTGGAAGAAGGTTCAGCAACGCGCCGCCGAACTGCTCGAATCATTCGGATTACGAATCGATGTAAAGAAGCCCGTGCGCGAGTTTTCCACCGCGATCCAGCAGATGATCGCGCTCGCGCGGGCGGTTTCGTCGGATGCGAAGCTTGTCATCATGGACGAATCGACGTCCTCGCTCGACGAACGCGAAGTGGAACTGCTCTTCAACGTCGTGCGCCGGTTGCGTGACGATGGCCGCGCGGTGATCTTCGTATCGCATCGGCTCGACGAACTCTATGCGCTGTGCGATCGCGTCACCGTGATGCGCGACGGACAGACGGTCGCCGAAAGCACGATGCACGAGATGGACAAGCTCAAGCTCGTCACGACGATGCTCGGCCGCACGCTCGCCGCCGTCGTGCACGAGGACAGCGCCGTGAAGGAAGCGAATCTCGCGAAGCGCGGGCCGGTGGCGCTATCCGCGCAAGGGCTTGCGGCGGGCGCGAAAGTCACGGACGTATCGCTCGATGTGCATGCGGGCGAAGCCGTCGGTCTCGCGGGCTTGCTCGGCTCGGGACGCACGGAGACGATGCGCCTTCTCTTCGGCGCGGATCGTCCGGCGAAGGGCACGCTCGGCATCAATGGCGAACAGGCCGCGTTCAGATCGCCGAAGGATGCGATCGCGCGCGGTATCGCGTATCTGACGGAAGACCGCAAGGCCGAAGGGATCGTGCCGGAATTGTCCGTGCGCGATAACCTCACGCTCGTCTGCCTGCCCGCGTTGACGAAGCGCGGTGTCGTTGATGTCGCGAAGCAGCGCGAGATCGTCGATGGTTTCATCGAATCGCTCGGCATCAAGCTGCGTTCGCCCGATCAGCCTATACGCGAACTCTCGGGCGGCAATCAACAGAAGGTTTTGCTCGCGCGCTGGCTCGCGACGAACCCTCGCCTTCTCTTGCTCGACGAACCCACACGCGGCATCGATGTCGGCGCGAAAGCCGATGTCGCGAAGATCGTGCGCGAGTTGCGCGACGCGGGGCTTGCGGTGTTGTTGTCGGCGTCCGAACTGGAAGAACTTACGGCGGTCGCCGATCGCGCGGTCGTGATCCGCGATGGCGAGACGGTCGCCCAACTCGACGGCGCGCAGATGACCGAGGCGTCGATCATGGATGCGATCGCGTACGGCGCGGGCGCGGAGTCGACGCTCGCGGAAGCGGTGGAGGAAGCGAAACATGATCGATGACACGCAACGCGCCGCGCCCATCGTGCAGGCGGGCGTGAAGAAGAAGCGCGGCGTCGCGATTCAGCGCGAGGTCGCGGTGCTGCTCGCGATGATCGTGTTCAATCTGATCTTCACGCAGCACTTCCTTTCGTTGCAGACATTCAACGTCAATCTCACGCAGGTCGTGACGATCGTGATCGTCGGCATCGGCATGACGCTCGTCGTCGCGACGGGCGGCATCGATCTGTCGGTGGGTGCGTCGATGGCGATTGCGGGTGCGCTCGCGCCGATGCTCTTCATGAACATCGACGGGCCGCTCGGCATCGTGCTCGCGTTCACGTTGCCGATCATCGCGGCGGCTTTATGCGGCGTCTTCAATGGCTTTCTCGTCACGCGTCTGCATGTGCAGCCGATCGTCGCGACGCTCGTGCTGTTCATCGCGGGGCGCGGCATTGCGCAGGTCGTCACCGATGGCAGTCTGCAGGCGTTCAACAACCCCGCGTTTCAGTGGATCGCGCTCGGCAAGATCGCGGGCGTGCCCTTCCAGATCCTGTTGATGCTCGCGCTCGTCGCGGTGTTCACATGGATCGTGCGCAAGACGCTGTTCGGCAAGTATCTGCTCGTGACGGGCGGCAACGAGGACGCGGCCTATCTTTCAGGCATTCCGACGGCGCGCGTGAAGATGATCGCGTACACCGCATGCGCGGCGCTTGCGGGGCTTGCGGGATTGATATCGATCTCGGTGAATTCGTCGTCGGATGCGAATGTCGTGGGCCTTGGCGTGGAGCTCGATGCGATCGCGGCGGTCGCGGTGGGCGGCACGGCGTTGACGGGCGGCAAGGCGTATATCACCGGCACGCTGATCGGCGCGCTCATCATCCAGTTGCTGCGTTACACGTTGCTCGCGCACGGCATTCCCGATGCCGCCGCGCTCGTGCTCAAGGCCGCGATCATCATTGCCGCGGTGTACGTGCAACGCAAGCGAGGCTGACATCGACATGAAGAAGAATCTGCCCATATTGGTTGCGCTCGTCGCGTTGCTCGTGCTCGGCGTCACGCGCTACGAGCATTTCCTGTCGGCGTATAACGTGACGTCGTTCTGGCGTTACAACTCGATGTTCCTGCTGATATCGATCGGCATGGCGTTCGTCATCATCACGGGCGGCATCGATCTGTCGGTCGGCGCGGTGGCGGCGCTCGCGAGCGTCGTGGCCGCGTTGGCGAGTCCGCATGGCGCGATTGCGGGCGTGCTCGCGGGATCGTTCGCGGGTCTTGCGGTCGGCGTGTTGAACGGGCTCGTCATTACGCATATGCGGATCTTGCCGTTCATCGTCACGCTCGCGACGAGTCTCGGCGCGCACGGGCTTGCGCTGCTGCTCGGTCATAACGATGCGGTGGCGATATCGTCGGATATGCGATTCGCGGCGTTCGGCCAGGGCGATTTTCTGGAGTTGCCGATTCCGGGTATCGTGGGGGCGGCGGCGGCTGTGATCGGATGGATTGCATTGCGCAGCTCGCGGTTTGGGCGGCATGCGTTGGCTATCGGCGGCAGTGAAGAGGCATCGCGATTGATGGGATTGAACGTGGACCGCACGCTGGTTTTCGTTTATGCGGTGAGCGGATTGCTTGCGGGGATCGCGGGCGCGATTTTGGCCGCGCAGTTCGGCGCGGGGCAGCCGAATGAAGGCGTCGGATGGGAGTTGTTTGCGATTTCGGCTGTGGTGCTCGGGGGGACGAGACTGACAGGAGGGGATGGGTCGATTGCGATGACCGTCGCGGGGGTCGCGTTGCTTGGCCTCGTGTTCAATCTTCTCAACTTCGAGAATGGGTTGGGGTTTATTTCGCTCTCAGCTTATTGGCAGTCGGTTATTCGTGGGTTGTTTCTTTTGCTTGTTATTGTTTTGCAGGCGCGGGTTTTGGGGAAGCGGGGTTCTGTTGAGGTGGCGCGGTAGCTTTTTTTGCAGCTTTTTTCTGGCCCGCGGCCACACGCGGTTTGGGTAAATCCCTCGTCGTTGGTGACACTCAAGCGGTCTTTACGTTCTTTTCGCCGGATCCCGTTTTCTCTGTGGTCCATTAGCACTGCCCCTGTGCGGGGCGGCAGTCACTTTCTTTGCTGCTGCAAAGAAAGTAACCAAAGAAAGCAGCTTTTCAACGCCCGCGGTCACACGCAGTTTGGGTAGTTCTCTCGTCCTCCGTGGCACTCGCCTAAAGAGTGCCCTCATAGGCCCAACCTGGCTTGGCTCGCGCACGGTCTGACTAGCTAGTTGCCGGAAGGCGCAGGTTCAGCACGAAAGAGCATCGGCCCAGCGCTACGCGCTGCCGCCGGGTCTGCGAGGGAAACCGTCGGGACGCGTGCGAATGCGCCTGCGCTCGCGCACCCGGTTAACCCATCGGCCGCGAAGCGGGACGGAGCTATATTGCGCTGAACCAGCACCTCAAACCGCCTAACTAGTCAGACCGTGCGCGATCCAAGCCCGGTCATTGCTTCGAGGGCACTCTTTAGGCGAGTGCCACCTCGAACGAGAGAACTACCCAAACTGCGTGTGACCGCGGGCCTGAAAAGCTGCTTTCTTTGCTTACTTTCTTTGCAGCAGCAAAGAAAGTAAGTGCCGCCCCGCACAGGGGCAGTGCTAATAAACCACCAAGAAATCGGGATCCGGCCAACAAAGCTCAAACGAAAGCGCCGGGGCTATAACGCCGATAAAACGTCGCCCTACGACAATCCCTCAACAAGCCGCCCTCAAGGCTCCGGATTAGCAATATCCGCCTCGACGATGCGCTTGCCCAGCGCCTCCGCCGCACGCCGCGCATCCTCGCTCGATTCGAACGGTCCGATAGTCTCGCAGCCATCGAACGGATAAAGCACGCGCTTGTCGCGCTTGCGCACGACCTTCAGCGTGCCGATATGCAGGCCCGTCGCGTTGACCACGTACGATGCGTAGATGTCGAAGCCTTCGAAGGTCCCTGCTTCGGATGTCGGGGTGGTTTTGGGCATCGGTCTGGACATGTTCTTTCGTAGGGCAGGCAGCGTGAGTACGCCATGTGCTTGTGTCGTCATCGACCCAGCAATAAGCGTTCCGAGCGCGCGCACCGCTCGCTGCGGCCCGAGCGCCTTGTCGCTTGGGCGTGTCGCATGCGGTCGTCCTGATGGAAAGACGCTTTCCATGCGAGAATCCAAAATCGCGCACGCGATGAAAACCGTTGCGCGAATCATTCGATCCCCAATTCAAGCAAGCACGTCGCCACATCGAGACACAGGGCGAGGAGACCAAGCGTCGATGAAAGCTGACAATCTGATCGCGGATACGAGGATGAACGGGCGCGACCCGAGCTTCCTGCTGGGCGGCGGCGAAATGGGCGCGCTCATCCGCAGTTTCGATTGGACGCAAACCGCGCTCGGCTCGCCCGAACACTGGCCGCAAAGCCTGAAGACGGCCATCCGCATCATGCTGACCTCGCGCCAGCCGATCTGGGTCGGCTGGGGTCCCGACCTGCTCTTCTTCTATAACGACGCATACAAATCGATCATCGGCGGCAAGCATCCGCAGGCACTTGGCCAGCCCACCTCGGTCGTGTGGCGCGAAATCTGGAGCGACATCGGCCCGCTGCTGGAGACCGCGCTGAGCGGCATCGAAGGGACATTCGTCGAACAGAAGCTCCTCATCATGGAGCGCAACGGCTTTCCCGAGGAAACGTATTACACGTTCTCCTACAGCCCGATTCCCGACGATCGCGGCGGCGCCGGCGGCATCATCTGCGCGAATAGCGACGAAACCAAGCGCGTGCTCGGCGAGCGCCAGTTGAACGTGCTGCGCGAGCTGGCGGCGTCCGCGGCCGATGCGCGTTCGTGGCGCGACGCCTGCGAACTGTCGATGAGCGCACTCAGGAACGCATCGCGCGACCTCCCCTTCGCGCTGCTCTATGCCGCCGAGCCGGGCGGCGACGCGGCGGCGCTCGTCGGCGCTTGCGGCATCGAGCCGGGCGAGCCAGGCGCGCCCGCGATCCTGCACGCCGCGAACGGCGGTCCCTGGCCCGCGCTCGCCGCGCTGCGCGAAAACCAGACGCGCGTCGTCACCGGTCTGGATCGCCTGATCGGCGCGCCGCTTCCAACGGGCGCATGGAGCGTGGCGCCGGGCAGCGCCGTCATCGTGCCCATCGCGCCGTCGGGCGAAACCGGGCGCGCGGGCGTGCTGATCGCCGCGCTCAATCCGTACCGCCTTTTCGACGAAGGCTATCGCGCGTTCGTGAATCTCGTCGCCGGGCAGATCGGCGCCGCGCTCGGCTACGCGCACGCCTACGACGAAGAGCGCCGCCGCGCCGAAGCGCTCGCCGAAATCGACCGCGCGAAGACCACGTTCTTCTCTAACATCAGCCACGAGTTCAGAACACCGCTCACGCTGATGCTCGGCCCGCTCGAAGAACTGCTCGCCAATCCCGAGCGCGTGAGCCATGAAGATTTGCGGCTCGTCGAGATCATGCATCGCAACGGCTTGCGGCTGCTCAAGCTCGTGAACGCGCTGCTCGACTTCTCGCGCATCGAGGCCGGGCGCATCGAGATTCATCGCCAGCCGACGGACCTCGCGCTCTTCACCGCCGAGCTCGCATCGCTCTTCCGGTCGGCGATCGAATCGGCGGGTCTGCGGCTCGAGATCGACATCGCACCCACGCCCGTCGTCGCCGATATCGACCGCGACATGTGGGAAAAGATCGTGATGAACCTGCTGTCGAACGCCTTCAAGTTCACGTTCGAAGGCGTGATTCGCATCTCGCTCGATGCGCGCGCCGGCGCGGGCATCGAAATGCGCGTGCGCGACACGGGCATCGGCATTCCGGAGGCGGAACTCACGCGCGTGTTCGAGCGGTTTCACCGCGTCGCGGGCGCGGCGGGCCGCTCGGTGGAAGGCAGCGGCATCGGTCTCGCGATGGTGCAGGAGCTCGTCAAGCTGCACGGCGGCACGATCCGCGTCGACAGCACGCCCGGCGAAGGCGCGTGCTTTACCGTCACGCTGCCGGCGTCGCAGGCGTCTCTGCACGACGACACGCACGCGCCGCACGCCGAAGCGAGCATCCGCGCGCGCTCGTATGTCGATGCCGCCATGCGCTGGATGCCCGACGCCGACGAAGCGCGCGTCGTCGAAAGCGAGGAAGACGCGCCGCTCGGCGTGCGCGCCGCCGACGAGCCGCCGCCCGCCGGCGCGATGCCGGGCCGCGTGCTCATCGTCGACGACAATGCCGATCTGCGTGACTACATGCGCCGCATGCTGATCGCGGCGGGGCATGACGTGAGGGTCGCCGCCGATGGCGAAGACGCGCTCGCAATCGCGCGCGAGGTGCGCCCGGAAGTCATCGTCTCCGACGTGATGATGCCGCGCCTCGACGGCTTCGGGCTCCTGCGCGCCGTGCGCAACGACGAAGCGTTGCGCGAAACGCCCGTCGTGCTGCTGTCCGCGCGCGCGGGCGAGGAAGCGCGCGTCGGCGGCCTCGAAGCGGGCGCGGACGACTACCTGACCAAGCCATTCTCCGCGCGCGAACTGCTTGCGCGCGTCGCGAGCAATCTGAGCCTCGCGCGGCTGCGCCATGCGACCGAGCAAAAGCTGCGCGACGAATCGCACACGCTCGAGATTCTCAATCGCGTCGGGACGGCGGTCGCGGGCGAACTGGATTTGAGCCGCGCAGTGCAGGTCGTCGTCGATGCCGCCACGGAGCTGACCGGCGCCGCGTTCGGCTCGTTCTTCTACAACGTGCTCGACGACAAGGGCGAGAGCTACACGCTCTACACGCTCTCCGGCGTGCCGAAAGACACGTTCTCCCGCTTCCCGATGCCGCGCAACACGGCCGTGTTCGGCCCGACGTTCGAAGGCGCTGGCATCGTGCGTTCCGACGACATCACCCGAGACCCGCGCTACGGTCACAACGCGCCGCATCACGGCATGCCGAAGGGCCATCTCGCCGTGTGCAGCTATCTCGCGGCGCCGGTCGTCTCGCGCAACGGCGAAGTGCTTGGCGGTCTGTTCTTCGGGCATCCCGAGCCGGGCGTCTTCACGGAACGCTCGGAGCACGTGCTGACCGGCATCGCGGCGCAGGCGGC
The DNA here is from genome assembly GCF_001544835.2 of Caballeronia fortuita. GTDB lineage: Bacteria > Pseudomonadota > Gammaproteobacteria > Burkholderiales > Burkholderiaceae > Caballeronia > Caballeronia fortuita. Next base: position 422,117 of record NZ_FCNX02000002.1, read on the forward strand.
AACCGCCATCGACAACGCGCGTCTCTTTCAGGCCGCGCAGGACGAAATCGCCGAACGCACGAAGGCGCAAGCCGCGCTGCGCGACCTGAACGAGACGCTGGAGCGCCGCGTCGCGGATGCCGTCGCGGACCGCGATCGTCTGTGGGAACTGAGCGAAGACCTGTTCTATGTCGCGAGCTTCGAAGGCGCGCTCTTGCGCGTGAGTCCGTCGTGGACGCGCGTGCTCGGCTTCGACTCGCAGCGCCTGCATTCGCACACGGTGATGGACCTCGTGCATCCCGACGACGCGCGCGATGCCGCCGCGGAACTCGACCGGCTGCGCGCGAGCGGCCAGCCGGTGCGCTACGAATGCCGCCTGAGCCGATCGGACGGCGGCTGGCGCTGGATCGCGTGGACGGTGTCGCTCGATCCGCGCACGCGGCGCATTCACGGCGTGGGCCGCGACGTCACCTCGGATCGCGATACCGCCGACGCCTTGCGCCATGCCGAAGAAGCGCTGCGCATGGCGCAGAAGATGGAAGCAATCGGCAAGCTGACGGGCGGCGTCGCGCACGACTTCAACAACCTGCTGCAAGTGATCGGCGGCAATCTGCAACTGCTCGCGAAGGATGTCGCCGGACACGACAAGCCCGAGCAGCGCGTGCGCAATGCACTCGCGGGCGTCGCGCGCGGGGCGAATCTCGCATCGCAATTGCTCGCGTTCGGCAGACGCCAGCCGCTCGCGCCGAAGGTCGTGAACCTCGGCCGCTTCGTGCGCGGTCTCGACGACATGTTCCGCCGCGCGCTCGGCGATGGCATCGAGATCGAGACCATCGTGTCGGGCGGTTTGTGGAATACGCTCGTCGATCCGTTCCAGGTGGAGAACGCGCTGCTCAATCTCGCGATCAACGCGCGCGACGCGATGAACGGTCATGGCAAGCTCACGATCGAAGCGGGCAACGCATCGCTCGACGAAGCCTACGCGATGCGCAATGCCGACGTCACGCCAGGCCAGTACGTGATGGTCGCGGTCACCGACACCGGCACGGGCATGTCCCCCGAAGTACAGGAACGCGCATTCGAGCCGTTCTTCACGACCAAGCGCGAAGGCCAGGGAACGGGCCTCGGACTCTCGATGGTGTACGGCTTCGTCAAGCAGTCCGGCGGCCACGTCAAGGTGTACAGCGAGCAAGGGCACGGCACGACGCTGCGCATCTATCTGCCACGCGCGCGCGAAGAGGAAGACCTCGAAACGAATGTCGAAGCGGGCCCGGCGAAGGGCGGCAGCGAGACCATTCTCGTCGTCGAGGACGATGAGGAAGTGCGCGCGACCGTCGTCGAACTGCTCGCCGACTTAGGCTATCGCGTGTTGCGTGCGAAGGATGCGCAAAGCGCGCTGGCGATCGTCGAAAGCGGCGTGCCGATCGATCTGCTCTTCACCGATGTCGTGATGCCCGGTCCATTGCGCAGCACCGAGCTTGCGCGCAAGGCGCGCGAACGCGTGCCGGGAATCGCCGTGCTCTTCACGTCGGGTTATACGGACAACGCCATCGTGCATGCGGGACGGCTCGACGAGGGCATCGATCTCTTGAGCAAGCCTTATACGCACGAAGCGCTGGCGCGCAAGGTGCGGCTCGTGCTGGGGCAACGCGTGCAGCCGCAGGCGCTCACGTCAGCCGATATCGAAGCGGACGCCGCGCAACACGATGCGCTGTCGCACAGGCGCGTGCTTTTCGTCGAAGACAACGAGCTCGTGCGCGCGAGCACGGCGGAACTGCTGCGCACGTTCGACGTTGATTTGATGGAGGCGGCGAGCGTCGATGAAGCGCTTGCGCTTTTAGCGCGGCATCGCTTCGATCTGCTGTTGACGGATGTCGATCTCGCCGGGCAGTCGGGCGTGCAACTGGCTATTACCGCGTGCCGCGAAACGCCGTCGCTGGGCGTCGTGTTCGTGACGGGCTACGATCTCGCGCTCGGCGAGGACGAGCGGCGCGCGCTGCCGAACGCGGTCCAGTTGCGCAAGCCTTTCGATCCGCTCGCGCTCGTCGAAGCGTTGAATGCGGCGGTGAAGACGTAGCCGGGAACTTCACCGCCCGGCCGATCACCCCGCGCGGCGCTTCCTCACGGCTTGCGCGAGCAGTTCGAGCACCGGCTCGCTTTGCGTCCAGCCGAGGCAGGCATCGGTGATCGATACGCCGTGCTTCAGCGGCACGCCCGGCTTCAGATCCTGACGGCCTTCTTCCAGATGACTCTCGATCATCACGCCAGTGATGCGCCGCTCGCCCGCTTCCAGTTGCCGCGCGATGTCCTGCGCAACATCGACCTGACGCAGGTGCGACTTGTTCGAGTTGGCGTGCGAGCAATCGATCATAACCTGCTCGCGCTGGCCGAGCGCAGCGAGCGCGCCGCACGCGGCCGCGACGCTTTGCGCATCGTAATTCGGTCCCTTCTTGCCGCCCCGCAGGATCACGTGGCAGTCGTCGTTGCCGCGCGTCTCGAAGATCGCGGCCATGCCCATCTTCGTCATGCCCATGAACGCGTGGCTCGCGCCTGCCGCGACGATGGCGTCCGCCGCAACCTGCACGCCGCCATCGGTGCCGTTCTTGAAACCGATCGGGCACGAAAGCCCCGACGCAAGCTGGCGATGGCTCTGGCTCTCCGTCGTGCGTGCGCCGATCGCGCCCCACGCGATCAGATCGGCGATGTATTGCGGGCTGAGCAGATCGAGGAACTCGGTCGCGGTCGGCAGACCCAGGCCGCTGATATCGAGCAAAAGCTCGCGCGCGCGGCGCAGGCCTTCGTTGATGCGGAAGCTGCCGTCGAGACGCGGATCGTTGATATAGCCTTTCCAGCCGACCGTCGTGCGGGGCTTTTCGAAGTACACGCGCATGACGATGAACAGTTCGTCGCGCAAGTCGTGCGCGACCTGCTTCAGGCGCCGGGCATATTCTATCGCCTGATCGTGATCGTGGATGGAGCACGGACCGACGACCACGACGAGCCTGTCATCGCGTCCATGCAGAATGTTCGCGATCGCCGCGCGGCTCTCTTCCACCAGCGTCTGCACGGCGGGCGTGACCGGCAGTTCGTCGAGCAGCAACGCGGGCGAGATCAGCGGACGCACCGCGCCGATGCGCGTATCGTCGATGCGCGTGGTGTCTTGCGTGGAGTCGGCCACGCCTGCCTCCTGATCGCGGGAGGGATTGTCGATGCGGGTCAAGATAAGCTCCGTCATGCGTAATTGATGCAAAATTCAGGGACTTTATGCGTGCATTCCGCGATACAACGGCTCGCGGCGCAGATATCCATTATCGCATTTGCCGCCGCGTGCTCGCCGGATCGTGCGTATGATGAAGCCGATACCCCATCACTGAGAGGAGCGATCATGCGCATCGAAACGTCATTCCTGTTCGACCTCGACGGCACGCTCGTCGATAGCGTGTATCAGCACGTGCTCGCATGGAAGGAAGCGCTCGATGCGGAGGGCATCGGGTTGTCGGTGTGGCGCATTCATCGCAAGATCGGCATGAGCGGCGGGCTTTTCACCAATCAGTTGCTGCGCGAGACGCATGGCGAGATCAGCGCGGATCGCGTGGAACGGCTGCGTCAGTTGCATGCGGAAGCCTACAAGCGGCTGCGCGCGCAAGTGTGTCCCCTGCCGGGCGCGCGCGAGTTGCTCGACGCGCTGACGCAAGCGGGTACGAAGTGGGCCATCGCGACGAGCGGACGCATGGAGACCGCGCAGGTCAATCTCGAAGCATTGGGCGTCGATCCGGCGAAGCAGGTGGTCATCACGCGCGACATGGTCAAGTACGCGAAGCCCGATCCCGATCTGTTCCTCGCCGCCGCCGCGCGTCTGAACGTGCCGATCGAACATACCGTCGTCGTCGGCGACAGCATCTGGGACATGCTCGCCGCGCGCCGTTGCCGCTCGCTCGGCGTCGGCTTGCTGTCGGGCGGTTATGGCAGCGATGAACTGGAGCGCTCGGGCGCGTTGCGCGTGTACGAAGACCCGGCGGACTTGCTGCTCCATCTGGATGAAGTCGCGGCACGTCCATGAGATGATCGCGACATGACGACCTCTTCTTCCATCGACGTTCGCCCCTGGGGCGATGTGAATCTCTACACATTGCGCAATGCGTCGGGCATGCGGATCGACATCAGCGATCTCGGCGCGACGCTCGTTTCATGGCTCGCGCCCGATCGCGAAGGCCGCATCGCCGATGTCCTGCTCGGTCACGACACGCCCGACGATTATCGCAACGGCACGGCGTTCATGGGCGCGACCATCGGGCGCTGGGCCAATCGCATCCGCGATGCGCGCTTCGTGCTCGACGGCACCGCGCATCAGGTCGAACGCAACGAAGGCGCGAATCATCTGCATGGCGGCGCGATGGGTTTTCATCGGCAGATATGGCGCGCGCAAGAGATCGACGGCGCGCTCGTCATGGCGCTGCATTCGCAAGCGGGCGACGCGGGCTTTCCCGGCAATCTCGATGTGACCGTGCGCTATGCGCTCGACGACGCGGGCACGTTATCGATCGATTACGAAGCACGCAGCGACGCAGCCACGCCCGTCAACCTGACGAATCACGCGTACTTCAATCTGGGCGATGACGCGCGCATCCGCGAGCACGAGATATCGATCGACTCGGATACGTACTTCGCCATCGATGCGGCATCGATTCCCGTCGCGCGCGAAAGCGTCAAGGACAGCGCGTTCGATGTGCGCGCGCGCGCATCGATCGGGGCGCGGCTCGAAGCGCCGCATCCACAACTCGCGCTCGCGGGCGGCTTCGATCATTGCTACGTGTTGAACGGCGACGCGCGAGAACCGCGCACCGTGGCCGTGTTGTTCGATGCATCGAGCGGACGCGAACTGAGCGTATCGACCGATGCGCGCGGCCTGCAGTTCTACTCGGGCAATTATCTGGAAGGCGTGCCTGCGCGTGACGGCTTGCGTTATCGCAAGCATGCGGGACTATGCCTCGAAGCGGGCGGCTTTCCGAACGAGATCAACATGGACGGCGGCGAGCGCGCCGTCCTGCGTGCCGGCGACGTGTATCGTCAACGCACGCGCTATACGTTGCGCGTGCGTTGACGCGTCATCAGAAGAGATTGCGCAAGCCGATCGACACGCCGGTCTGATTCGAGCGGCCGGGCAGTTCGACATCGGCCGCGCCCGTCACCTTGTTGAAGTCGACGGTGCCGTAGACTTCGGTGCGCTTCGACAGCGCGTACTCCGCGAGCGCGACGCCCGTGTAGCGGTTCCCGCTGCCCGTCGCGCCGCCGCCGATGGCCGCGTTCTTCATGTGGTCGTAGTAGAAAGCGCCCGTCAGCAACAGCGCCGGCGTGACCTGATACGTGATGCCGGCGAACGGACCATCGTCGCGGCGGCCCGAGCCCTTCAAAATATCGGTGCCGTTGACGAGGCCGCGTTGTTGCAGAACGCTGTCGACGAAGCCGGTGTCGTCGGTCGAATGCAGATAGCCGACATAGAGCTTCGCCGCGCCGATCGCATAGACGGCGTTCGCGTTCCAGATCTTTTGCTTGTTCGCGGAGTTGTCGCTGTTCTGCTGATAGCCGCCGCCGATGGACAGCGGACCCATCGCATACGACGCCGTGAAGCCGTACATGTTGCCCGCGCCCATGTGTCCCGGCACCTGGCCCGAGAAGCCGCCCGCGCCCGTCGACGTATAGTTCGTGCCGAACGAATACATTGCGCCGATTGTCAGGCCCGCGAACGTGCCGTTGTACTTGACGGCGTTATCGGCATAAAGGCCCGCGCCCAGCGCAACCGGCAGCCATGCATTTTCGAAGTAATTGCCGACAGTGAGCGGATCGTAGGTGTCGCCGAGCATGTCGAAGAGCGGCGTCTTCTGACGACCGAGCGTCAGCGTGCCGTATTGGCTCGCGAGTCCGACATACGCCGCGCGATTGAATGCGCGGGCGCTGTCGGCGTATTGACCATTCTCCAGTTCGACACCGCTTTCGAGCCGGAAGATCGCCTGCAAGCCGCCGCCGAGATCTTCGGTTCCTTTCAGGCCCCAGCGGCTGTTGGTGACCGCGCCGTTGGTCATGAACACCTTGCCGTCGTTGTTGGCGTTGGCGTTCGTCAGATAGCGCACGCTCACGTCGGCGACGCCATAAAGCGTTACCGAGCTTTGCGCGAATGCGGATTGACACGCGAGCGCGATGACCGATGCGCCGATGCCTGCGATGGCACGCGATGTGATTGTCTTCATGATGTGTCGGAGCGTCTATTTATTAGCGATATTTTTAATGAGCTCTCATGCGACGCCTTTCAGATAACTGTCTTCATGGAAGACAGCTTTAGCGCGATGCATGAAAGCACGCGGCTTTGTAACACATCGATTGTCGTGACGCTCGATCTGCGCAATACGTGTGGCGTTTTAATCAACAACGTTTATTTGTTCAGTTGCGCGCGGTACTCTTTAAGCTTTGGCCTGCGCAATCTGCGCGGCCTCGGCGGGCACGGCTTCGAGAAAGCCTTGCCCCATTTCCTTTTCGAAGCGTGACGGCGTTCCCTCCCATACAATGCGCGCGTGTTCCAGCACATACACGCGGTCCGCATGCGGCAACGCGAAGGTGACGTTCTGCTCGCCTAGCAGCACGGTGATCGGCGTGGTCTGCTGCATCAGTTCCATCGCCTTCGATAACTGCTCCAGAATCACGGGCGCGAGACCGAGCGTGGGCTCGTCGAGAATGAGCAGCTTCGGCTGCATCATCAACGCGCGTGCAATTGCGAGCATCTGCTGCTCGCCGCCCGATAACGTGCGCGCGGTCTGCGCCTGACGCGACTCGAGTATCGGAAAGAGTTCGAAGAGCCATTCGAGTTGAGCCGCACGCTTCTTGTCGGGCAGATGATAGCCGCCGAGATCCAGATTCTCGCGCACGGTCATGTCGCCGAACAATTCGCGCGTTTCAGGACATTGCACGATGCCGCCGCGCGCGATCGCCGCGCCGCTCATGCCCTTCATATCTTGCGAGCCATATCTGATTACGCCTTGCTGATAGGGCACGAGACCGGAGATCGCGTTGAACAGCGTGGTCTTGCCCGCGCCATTGAGACCGACGACCGATACGAACTCGCCCTCGCGCACATGCATGCTCACGTCGTCGAGCGCGCGCGCCTTGCCGTACAGCACGCCGATATTCTCGACCTCGAGAATGCAGGGCTTGCTGTTGACGACTTCCGCGCCGCGTTCGCGCGCCTCGATCTTGCCGCCGAGATACACGCGCCGCACGGTCTCGTTGCGCATCACTTCTTCGGCGGTGCCTTGCGCAACATACTCGCCGAGATACATCGCGAGCACGCGATCCGCGAGCGCCGCAAGACTCTTCACGTTGTGATCGACGAGCAGCACCGCGCGCCCTTCCGCGCGAAAGCCGCGAATCAGATCGGAGAATGCTTCCGATTCGGCAGCCGTCAGACCCGCGAACGGTTCGTCGACGAGCACGACGCGCGGATCGCGCGCAATCGCCTTCGCCATTTCCATGCGGCGCAGATCGGCGAATGGCAGTGTCGCGGGATGACGATGCATCACCTTGCCGAGTCCCACGCGCTCCGCGATCTCTCGCGCGCGCACGTTCACGTGCGGATCGGCGGCGAGTTTCACGAGCGAATCGGGCAGCAGCGCGAGCTTGATGTGTTCGAGCACGGTTTGCCGATGCAGCGGCCGCGAGTGCTGAAACACGATGCCGACGCCCGCGCGCGCGATGCGATGCGGCAGCCAGCCGGCCATCTCGATACCATCGACCTTGATCGATCCCGCGTTGGGCCGCTCGATACCCATGATGAGCTTCATCACCGTCGACTTGCCCGATCCGTTCGGACCGATGAGGCCGAGTATCTCGCCGGGCTTTATATCGAAGCCGATGTCCTTCACCGCGACGAGACCGCCGAAGCGTTTCGTCAGACCGCGCACGCAGAGCAAGGGTGAATCGTTCATTCGCGCTCCCTCACACGCAGGATGTTGCCGAGCAATCCATCGGGAAAGAACAGGATGACCGCGAGCGCGACAGCCGCGACCACGAACGTATTGATCTGCCCGAGCGGACGAAGAAACTCGCCCGCGACGATGAGAAAGATCGAACCGAGCACCGCGCCGAGTATCGTGCGCCTGCCGCCGAGCACCGCCGCGATGATGATCTGCACGCCGATGCCGATATCGACCACCGTGCTCACCGATGCCGTGCCCTGATAGAACACGAGCATTGCGCCCGCGACGCCGGAGAACACCGCGCTGATGCAGAACGCCGCGAGCTTGTGCTTCACGACGTTGAAGCCGAGCGCCTGCGCGCCGACGGTATCCTGACCGCTCGCCTGCAGAATGAGACCGATCGCGGAGCGCGAGAGACCGAAGAGAATGATCGCGCACACGATGAGAAACGCGAGCGCGATCCAGTAGTTGTTGCTCGCATCGACGGACAATACATCGGGCACCATCATGCCGATCTCGCCGCCCGTGACGCCCGCGAAAATCACGATCGCGTTCTGCAATAGCAACACCGCGACGAGCGTGACGAGACCGAAATACGGCCCGCGCAAGCGCAACGCGGGCACCGCGAGCAGCAGGCCGCCGACGAGTGCGGCGAGGCCGCCCGCCATCACGCATATCGGTATCGGCGCGGCGGCGTGGGCGTTCAGTATCGCGGCGGAATACGCGCCGAGTCCGATCAGGAACGTCGGCCCGAAGTTGACTTCACCCGCGAAGCCGAACAGCAAGTCCCACGACATCGCGAAGACGCCGAAGTAATACGCGACGGTCAGCACGCCGAGGATATAGCCGGTGAGCCACCACGGCAGCGTCGCGGCGACGATTGCGAGCACCACCGCGACGACGATCAGGCGCGAGCGAGCGATGTATTTCATCATCAGCGCCGTCCGAGAAAGCCTTGCGGGCGCACATACACGACGAGCACGAGCAGCAGCAGCGCGGGCAGCGGCCGCAGCGTCGGCGCGATGAGATACGCGGTGACCGTCTCCAGATAGCCGACGACATACGCCGCCATCAACGAGCCCGATACGCTGCCCAGGCCGCCGAGCACGACGATGGAAAACGCGCTCGCCGTGAGCTGTCCCGTGTTGTTGGTGCTCACGCCGAGGAACGATGCGAGCAGCACGCCCGCGATGCCCGCGAGCACGCCGTAGAGGGTCCACGCGAGCAGATAGATGTTCGACAACTCGAAGCCGAGCAGCGTGAGACCGCGCGGATTCATCGACGCCGCGAGCAGCGCCTTGCCCGCCTTCGTGCGATTCACGAAGAGCCATAGCAACCCGATCACGACCCAGCACACGGCCGCGATCATGATTTCGTTGTAGGGCACGCGCACGCCCGCGACGCTCGCGACGCCGGGAATCAGCGGACGCATGGTGATGGGGTTGTCGGAGAAGAGGTAGGCCATGCCCTGCTGGATCATGATGCCCCAGAGCAGCGTGCCCGTCAGCACGAAGATTTCCTTCTCCTCGCGCGGGATCGCGTTCGAACGTTGAATGGGCCGCACGACCATGAAGTACGTGATGTACGCGGCGATCATGCCGCAGATCACGCCGAGCGGCGTGCCGAGATACGTGCCCAATCCGGCTTCGCCCGCGAGCGCCCAGCCGAGCAGCGCCGAGATCAGCATCACGCCGCCGTGCGCGAGATTGAGCACGCCGGATACGCCGAAGATCAGCGTGAAGCCGATCGCGCCGAGCGCGTAGAGCGAGCTGATCGCGAAGCCATCGATGAGGATTTGCAACGGCAACATAGGCGGCCTTTTATGTCGATGTCAACGCGGACCCGCTCCCCGTAACACGCAGCGCAACGGCTTCAGTTCGCGGCCGCCTGCACCTTCACGAAGGCCGGAAACTTGACCTTCGCGTTCGCGACCGACTTCGGCCATATCGCCACCTGCTTGCCGTTCTGCCATTGCAGATTGATGCCGGTGATATAGCCTTCGCCGTACTTCAACGCATGCGTGAACTGATCGTTCTTGCCGTAGAACTGCCAGCGTCCGATCGTGCCGACATAATCGGTCTTTTCGAGCGCATCGACCATCTTGTCGGGATCGGTCGAGCCTTGATTGCGATGAATCGCATCCGCGATGATGTACACGAGGTCATAACTCGTGAAGCCGTCATACGCGGGCGAAACGCCTGCGAAGTGCTTCTGGTACGACTCGACGAATGGCACGGTCTTCGGCGTCATCGCGACGCCGGGCGCCGCCGCCGAAGCCGTGATGACGCCTTCGGTCGCGCCGTTGGTGTCCTTCCAGAAGCTCGTCGTCGTGGCTTGCGAACTTTGGCCCGACATCGGAATCGGCACTTGCTGATCGTGCCATTGCACCGTGGGCTGCACGCCTACGTGGCTGATGCCCGTCGTGATCGTGTCGGGATGCTTCGCTTCGATCTGGTTGAAGATCGGCGTGAAGTCCGACGTATCCGGATTGAAGCGGATGTGATCCAGCACCTTGAGGCCCGCCTTCGGCAGACATTCGAGGTAACGCTCGTCGAGCGGCTTGGTCCACGCGGCGTCTTCGCTCATCACCACGGTCGTCTTCATCTTGAACTCGCCGACGAGCACGTCATGCGAGAAATCGCAGATCGATTGCGCGATGAACGCCGATGTCATCCAGCCGTGGAACGTGTACTTGTAGTGGTCGTAGTCGTCATGCACGCGCTTCGATATCTCATTGCTCGCGGCACCCGGCGTGATGAAAGGCATCTTGAGGCGCGCGGACCACGGCTCCATCGCGAGCGCGACTTCGCTGATATAGCTGCCGATGATCGCGACCACCTTGTCCTGGCTCGCCGCGCGCTGAAACGCGCGCACGCCGTCGGAGGCTGACGAGTGATCGTCATACGCGATGATCTGGATCTGCCTGCCGTCGACGCCGCCCTTCGCGTTGATCTCTTCCGCCGCGAGCTGCGCGGCCTTGCTGATCGATGCGCCCGCGACCGCGGACTCTTCGCTGATGACGCCGATCTTGATCGGCTCTCCCGCTGCATGCGCCGTGACGGAGACGCCCAGTCCCGCCATCGCCGTACCCGTTGCAATGACGGCGCTCATTGCCCGCCACGTCTTGCGCTTTGACATCATCAGTCTCCTCTGTGTATTCGATCGTGGAGCGACGCCAGCCAGACACATGACACATGCAGCAATTAAGGATTTGCCGACAAACAGTAGCACTCGCCTTTCACGCACTGAATCGGTAATAACGATAAAGACGGTCATGCGTAAAGGTCATCAATGAAGCGATATTCTTTCAAACGGCTTGCGCGATGAACTCACGTAACCATCGATGCGCGGGATCGCGATGCACGCGTTCGTGCCAATACATCGACATCTCGTAGCCGGGCACGTCGACGGGCGGCGCGACGGTTCGCATCTCGGGCCAGCGCCGCGCGAGCCTCGCCGGTTGCATCGACACGAGATCGGTCGTCGCCAGCACCGATCGCACGAAGAGAAAATGTGGCACGGACAGTGCCACGCGCCGCTGCATGCCGAGGCTCGCGAGCATGTCGTCGGTCGGACCGGCAAAGCCGCCGCCATCGGGCGAAACGATCACGTGATCGAGTGCGCAGAACTGCGCGAGCGTCGGACGGCGCTTCAGACGCGGATGATCCTTGCGTCCCACGAGCACGTAACTTTCCTCGAAGAGCGCCTGTTGATGGAAGTTGTCCGCATCCGGCGATGTGATGTGAAACGCGAGATCGATCTCGCCGTTCTCCGCCTGCTTCGCGAGACGCGGCGGCAACATCTCCAGCACCGCGATACGCGTATGCGGCGCGGCCGTGCGCAAGCCGCTCAACGCAGGCAGCAGCACCGTGGATTCGCTGTAGTCGGTCGCCGCGATGCGCCATGTGTTGTCGGCGGTTGCGGCATCGAATGCGGCTTCCGGCGACACCGCGCGTTCCAGCGACGCCAGCGCCGCGCGCAACGGCACGCGCAGACTTTGCGCGCGTGCGGTCGGACGCATGCCGCGCGGGCCAGGCAGAAGCAAGGGATCGTCGAAGATATCGCGCAGCTTGGCCAGATGCACGCTCACGGACGGCTGCGAAAAATGAAGGCGCTCTGCGGCGCGCGTGACGTTCTGCTCGTCGAGCAGGACATCGAGCGTGACGAGCAGATTGAGATCGAGCCTACGCAAGATATTATTCATGGCAATGCCTGTAATTTTCGATATTCATTTCCAATATACCCGCAGCGCCCCTATTCTTTGCTCCATTCCCGAATCGAAGTTGGAGAAAGACCATGAATGTGCTAATCGTCTATGCCCATCCGGAACGCCGCTCGCTGAACGGCGCCATCAACGATTTCACCGTCGAGCGCCTGCGCGCAAACGGTCATGACGTGCAAGTGTCCGACCTGTACGCGATGAACTGGAAAGCCCCGCTCGATGCGAACGACGTGCGCGAACGCAACGCCGATGCGCCCTTTCACGCGAGCCGCGACTCGAAACACGCATTCGCGAACGGCCTGCAAAGCCGCGACATCGAAATGGAGCAGGACAAGCTGCGCTGGGCCGATGCGCTGATCCTGCAATTTCCGATGTGGTGGTTCTCCATGCCCGCGATCATGAAGGGCTGGGTCGAACGCGTCTATGCCTATGGCTTCGGTTACGGCGTGGGCGAGCATTCGGACACGCACTGGGGCGACCGCTACGGCGAAGGCATGATGGCGGGCAAGCGCGCGATGATCGTCGTGACGACGGGTGGCTGGGAATCGCACTACAGCGCGCGCGGCATCAACGGACCCATCGACGACATTCTCTTTCCGATCCAGCACGGCGTGCTGTTCTATCCGGGTTTCGACGTGCTGCCGCCCTTCGTTCTCTACGAGACGCATCGCATGGATGACGCGCGTCTGAAGGCCACATACGACGCGCTCGGCACGCGGCTCGATCGTCTCTGGGACGACACGCCCATCGCGTATCGCAAGCAGAATCACGGCGACTATGCGATTCCGCAACTCGTGCTGCGCGACGAGCTCGCAGCGGGCACGAGCGGCTTTGGCGCGCACATCGACTGAGGACAAGCGCGAAACACGGCTAAGATGGATCCTTCGACAAGTACGGAGGAAGACATCGAATGCTGACGATCTGGGGTAGAGCCAACTCGGTCAACGTGCAGAAAGTGCTGTGGTGCTGCGACGAACTCGGGCTCGCGTATGAACGCATCGACGCGGGCCTGCAATTCGGGCGCAACAACGAGCCCGGCTATCTTGCGATGAACCCGATGGGCCGCGTGCCCACGCTGGTCGACGGCGACTTCGTGTTGTGGGAGTCGAACTCGATCATCCGCTATCTCGCGATGCAATACGGCGCCGAGGGCACGCTCTATCCCGCAGAGCCGAAAGTGCGCGCGAGCGCGGACCGCTGGCTCGACTGGGCGCTCTCCACGCTGCAACCCGCGGAACGTCCGCTCTTCTGGGGCTATATCCGCACGAGCGCCGCCGATCGCGATACGAAGCAGCTCGCCGCCGCCGCGAGCGAAGTCGAAAAACTCTGGCGCGTCATCGATACGCATCTGCAAGGCCGCGACTATCTCGAGGGCAACACCTTCACGCTCGCCGATCTCGTCATCGCCGCGTATGCGCGCCGCTGGTTCGGCATCGTCGAACTCGCGCGCCCCTCGCTCGCCGAACTCGAACGCTGGTACGTGGGCATCACACAGCGCCCGGGCTTCGCGCGTCACGTCGCGCCCGCGCTGACCTGAACGGGACGAATCGCCATGACCATCGAACTGCATACATGGAACACGCCCAACGGACGCAAGATCAGCGTCGCGCTTGAGGAAATGCAACTGCCGTACATCGTGAAGACGGTGAACATCACGAAGGGCGAACAGCATGCGCCCGAGTTTCTGCGCATCAGCCCGAACAACCGCATTCCGGCCATCGTCGATCCAGACGGACCGGACAGCAAGCCCATCAGCGTGTTCGAGTCCGGCGCGATCCTGCTCTACCTCGGCGAGAAGACGGGCAAGTTCCTGCCCGCCAGTGTGCGCGATCGCGTGCCGGTGCTCGAATGGCTCATGTGGCAGATGGGCGGCTTCGGCCCAATGCCGGGACAAGTGCATCACTTCCGCATGGTCGAAGCGGAAAGCGACCGGCGTTATGGACTGAAGCGTTATTCCGACGAAACGCGCCGTCTCTATGGCGTCCTCGACAGGCGTCTCGCGCAAGTCGAATTTGTCGCCGGAGACTTGTCCATCGCCGATTTCGCGATTCTCGGCTGGGCGTGGCGGCACGAACGTCATCAGGTTTCGCTCGATGATTTTCCCAACGTCAAACGCTGGTACGAAGCGCTGTTCGCGCGTCCGGGCGTGAAGCGCGGCTTCGAAGTCAAGCTCGACGATCTCGTCTGATCAGGGCAAACCATGAGAGGGAGCGTCAGGCTAACGTAAGTTGCGCGCGTGATAACGATCATCTAAGAAACCTGAGCGACACTGACGCCATTCCATAGATCCGCGCCCGAGGAGACAAGCATGACCGCCAGCATGTACGACGATGGCCTTCCCAAAACGGCCGCCAACTTCGCGGCGCTGACGCCGCTCATGTTCATCGAGCGCGCGGCGACCGTGTATCCGGCGCGGCCCGCCATCGTGCACGGCGACGTGCGTCGCAACTGGGCCGAGACTTACGCGCGCACGCGGCGGCTCGCATCGGCGCTCGTGGCGCGCGGCATCGGCGTGGGCGATACCGTCGCCGCGATGCTGCCGAACACGCCCGAAATGGTCGAAGCGCACTTCGGCGTGCCGATGACGGGTGCGGTGCTCAATACGCTCAACACCCGGCTCGACGCCGCCACCCTCGCGTTCATGCTCACGCATGGCGAGGCGAAGGCCGTGCTCGTCGATCGAGAGTTCGCGGACGTCATGCGTCGTGCGTTGAAAGATGTGCCGCAGCGCGTGCTCGTCATCGATATCGACGATCCGCAGTACACGGGGAGCGGCGAAAGCATCGGCGAGATCGACTATGAAGCGCTGCTCGCGAGCGGCGATCCCGCATACGAATGGTCGCCGCCGCCGGACGAATGGAACGCCATCTGTCTGAACTACACGTCGGGCACGACGGGCAATCCAAAGGGCGTCGTCTATCATCATCGCGGCGCGTACACGAATGCGGTGAGCAATATCCTCGAATGGGACATGCCAAAGCACGCCGTGTATCTGTGGACGCTGCCGATGTTCCATTGCAACGGCTGGTGTTTTCCGTGGACCGTCGCGGCGCGCGCGGGCGTGAACGTGTGTCTGCGCCGTGTCGATGCGCACAGCATCTTCGATCTCATTCGCAATGAAGGCGTCACGCATTATTGCGGCGCGCCCATCGTGCAGAACCTGCTCGTCAATGCGCCCGACAAGATGAAGGCCGGCATCCAGCAGAAGGTTCACGCGATGGTCGCGGGCGCCGCCCCGCCCGCCGCGATGATCGAAGGCATGGAGCGCATGGGCTTCGAACTGACGCACGTGTACGGCCTCACCGAAGTCTATGGTCCGGCCACCGTCTGTCCGCAGCAGGCCGAATGGAGCGCACTCGATATCGGCGAGCGCGCGCGGCTCAATGCGCGGCAAGGCGTGCGTTATCACTTGCAGGATGCGGTCAGCGTGCGCGATCCGATATCGATGGAACGTGTGCCTTCCGATGGCGAGACCATCGGCGAGATCATGTTTCGCGGCAACATCACGATGAAGGGTTATCTGAAGAATGCAACCGCGACCGAAGAAGCGTTTCGCGGCGGCTGGTTTCATACGGGCGATCTGGCCGTCGCGTATCCGGACGGTTACGTGCGCATCAAGGATCGCAGCAAGGACATCATCATTTCGGGCGGCGAGAATATTTCGAGCATCGAGGTCGAAGATGTGTTGTACCGGCATCCGGGCGTGCTGGCTGTCGCCGTCGTCGCGAAGCCGGATACGCGTTGGGGCGAGACGCCCTGCGCGTTCGTCGAACTGAAGAACGGCGCGCAGGCGAGCGCGGAAGAACTGATCGCGCATTGCAAGAAGCATCTCGCAGGCTTCAAGGTGCCGCGCGCTATCGAGTTCTGCGAGTTGCCGAAAACATCGACGGGCAAGATTCAGAAGTTCGAATTGCGCAAGCGCGCGGGCTCCGTCGCCGCAATCGACGTTTGATGAAGGACACGACAATGAGCGACCTCGTACTGATCGAGCGCGATGCGTATGACGTGAAAGGCGCCGTCAAGTTGACGATGAATCGGCCCGGCGCGTTCAACGCGTTGTCCGAAGCGATGCTCGACGCGCTCGAACGCGCGCTGAAAGAATTAGCCCAATCGGATGCGCGCGTCGTCGTGCTTGCGGGCGAAGGCCGCGCGTTCTGCGCGGGCCACGATTTGAAAGAGATGCGCGCGGAGCCTGCCATCGATTATTATCGCGAGCTTTTCGCGCGCTGCTCGCGCATGATGCTGACCATTCAGCGCATGCCGCAGCCGGTGATCGCGCGGGTGCAAGGCATTGCGACGGCGGCGGGTTGTCAGCTCGTCGCGATGTGCGATCTCGCGGTTGCATCGAGCGAGGCGCGCTTCGCGGTATCGGGCGTGAATCTCGGGCTCTTCTGCGCGACGCCCGGCGTGGCCCTGTCGCGCAACGTAGCGCGCAAGGCGGCGTTCGAAATGCTCGTCACGGGCGAGTTCATCGATGCGGCCACCGCGCGCGAACGCGGCCTCGTGAATCGCGTCGCATCGCCGGACGAACTCGACGATGCCGTGCGCTCGCTTGCCGCGACCATCGCCGCCAAACCGCGCGAAGCGGTCGCGGCGGGCAAGGGTTTGTTCTATCGGCAACTCGAAAGCGGCATCGAGGCTGCATACGCGCTCGCATCGGAAACGATGGCCTGCAACATGATGGAAGACGCCACGCTCGAAGGCACGCAAGCCTTCATCGAAAAACGCGCGCCGCGCTGGAAGTGACGCTCAGCTCACATGCTCGACCGGATGTTCGTCGAGCCACGCGTTCTCTTCGTCGCTATAGAGACGCGAGCGCGTGAGAAAGCGCAGCCCGCTCGGGCGCTCCAATGAAAACATGCCGCCGTTGCCCGGCACCGCGTCGATGATGAGCTGCGTGTGCTGCCAGTATTCGTATTGCGATCCGGTCATGTAGAACGGCACGCCGCCGATCGCGCCCAGCTTCACGTCCGAGCCGCCGACCATGAATTCGTTGACCGGAAAGCACATCGGCGCGCTGCCGTCGCAGCATCCGCCGGATTGATGGAACAGCACGTCGCCGTGTTCGGCCTTGAGCTTCTCGATCAGGTCGATGGCGGCCGGGGTCGCGGTCACGCGCAGCACTTCCTGTTCACTCATGATGTCCCCGTCGTTCAAGCGGGCCGCCGCATCGATACGGCGGCCCCCGCACTTTAGAAGAAGCCGAGCGGCTTGTCGCTATAGCTGACGAGCATGTTCTTCGTCTGCTGATAGTGGTCGAGCATCATCTTGTGATTCTCACGTCCGATGCCCGACTGCTTGTAGCCGCCGAACGCTGCGTGCGCCGGATACGCGTGATAGCAGTTGGTCCACACGCGGCCCGCCTGGATCGCGCGGCCGAAGCGATACGCCCGCGTGCCGTCGCGCGTCCACACGCCCGCGCCGAGACCGTAGAGCGTATCGTTCGCGATTTCGAGCGCTTCTTCCTCGGTCTTGAACGTCGTCACGGAAAGCACCGGCCCGAAGATTTCTTCCTGGAAGATGCGCATCTTGTTGTGGCCTTTGAAGACCGTCGGCTTGATGTAGTAGCCGTTCTTCAATTCGCCATCGAACGTGGCGCGCTCGCCGCCGGAAAGACACTTCGCGCCTTCCTGCTTGCCGAGATCGATGTACGACAGGATCTTCTCCAGTTGCTCCTGCGAAGCCTGCGCGCCGATCATCGTCTTCGTGTCGAGCGGATGTCCCTGCGCGATGGCCGCGACGCGCTTCAACGCGCGCTCCATGAAGCGCTCGTAGATCGATTCCTGCACGAGCGCGCGCGACGGACATGTGCACACTTCGCCCTGATTCAGCGCGAACATGGTGAAGCCTTCGAGCGCCTTGTCGAAGAAGCTGTCGTCGGCGTTGAGCACGTCGTCGAAGAAGATGTTCGGACTCTTGCCGCCCAGTTCGAGCGTGACGGGAATCAGGTTCTGGCTCGCGTACTGCATGATGAGGCGGCCCGTCGTGGTCTCGCCGGTGAACGCGATCTTCGCGATGCGCTTGTTCGATGCGAGCGGCTTGCCCGCTTCCAGACCGAAGCCGTTGACGACATTGAGCACGCCCGGCGGCAACAGGTCTCCGATGATTTCGAGCAGCACGAGAATCGACGCGGGCGTCTGCTCTGCCGGCTTAAGCACGACGCAGTTGCCGGCCGCGAGCGCGGGCGCGAGCTTCCACACGGCCATCAAAATCGGGAAATTCCACGGAATGATCTGCCCGACGACGCCGAGCGGCTCGTGGAAGTGATACGCGACCGTGTCGTGATCGATCTCCGATATACCGCCTTCCTGCGAACGCGCCGCGCTCGCGAAATAGCGGAAGTGATCGATCGCGAGCGGGATATCGGCGGCCATCGTCTCGCGCAGCGGCTTGCCGTTGTCGATCGATTCCGCGACGGCGAGACGCGTCAGGTTCTGCTCCATGCGATCGGCGAGCTTGAGCAGCAGGTTCGCGCGATCGGTGACGGAGGTTCGTCCCCATGACGCCTTCGCTGCATGCGCGGCATCGAGCGCGGCTTCGATATCGGCTTCGCGCGAACGCGGGATCGACGTGAACGGCTCGCCGGTGATCGGCGAGATGTTGTCGAAATACTCGCCGCCCGCGGGCGGCACCCACTTGCCGCCGATGAAGTTGCCGTACTGCTTCTTGTACGGATATTCGGTGCTCAGGAACTGCATCTCTGCGTGATTCATTTCTATGTGCTCCTCGCATGTCGACATGAACGGGCCGGCACTGCCGATGTCCGGCGCCGGTCGTTCCTGTTTGCGAGTTCCATGCCATCGCGCGGCACGTCGCGCCGATCGGGCGCGAGCCGCATCGTCATGCGGTTTCGCGGGTCATCGTCAGGGTTTGTACGAGGGCGCTTTGCCGTGTTCACATTCGGAACACCTGCCCCGCGCTGTAGCGATGCGATACAGACGCCGCCCACACTCGAATCGCCGCGCAAACCGCCGATGCGCTGCGGGCAAACGCTTATGGCACGAGTGTTCATATTGCAAAGCCTTACGCACTTGTCTATGGTCATGCCAGCCGTGGCAAAGCGTCGCACTCATATGTCGTTCCATCGCATGTTTGGGCGGCGCGAAATGGCCTTGCGCACGCGCGATGCAAATCGTATCGCCGCGCGCATGACCACGGCGGGCTGCTGGCCGGCGACCCCGGACGGCACCTCAACGCAATCGATGCAAACGATGAGCGCGCACGTGAGAGACATGACGCGCCACGGAGACCACCATGAACAGCACCATCAATAGAGGGGCCGCGCACGGCCCGACAGGCTTTTTCTCCAAGGAGGCGACCATCGCCCGGCCGGGTTTCTCGCGCTGGATGGTGCCGCCCGCCGCGCTGGCTGTTCACCTGTGCATCGGGCAGGCTTACGCGTTCTCGGTGTTCAATGCGCCGCTCACGAAGATCATCGGCATCACGAAGTCCGCGCCGGATGACTGGACGCTCACGACGCTCGGCTGGATCTTCTCGCTCGCCATCGTGTTTCTCGGCTTGTCCGCCGCGTTCGCGGGCAAGTGGCTGGAGAAGGTCGGCCCGCGCCGCACGATGTTCACCGCGGCCTGCTGCTTCGGCGGCGGCTTTCTGGTCTCGGCGCTCGGCGTCTATCTGCATCAGATCTGGCTGCTGTATCTCGGCTATGGCGTGATCGGCGGCATCGGACTCGGGCTCGGCTATGTGTCGCCGGTATCGACGCTGATCCGCTGGTTCCCGGACCGTCGCGGCATGGCGACCGGCATGGCGATCATGGGCTTCGGCGGCGGCGCGATGATCGCCGCGCCCGGCTCCGTCGCGCTGATGAACCACTTCAAGAGCGCGACGAGCGCGGGCGTTGCCGAAACGTTCGTCGTGCTCGGCGTGCTCTATTTCATCTCGATGACCATCGGCGCGCTCGCGATCCGCATCCCGCCGAAGGACTGGAAGCCCGCTGGCTGGACGCCGCCGACGACCGCCAAGAAGATGATCACGAAGAACCACGTGCATATCGATCAGGCGCTGAAGACGCCGCAGTTCTATCTGCTGTGGCTCGTCCTGTTCCTGAACGTGACGGCGGGCATCGGCGTGCTCGGCCAGGCATCGGTGATGATTCAGGAAAGCTTCAAGGCGTCGATCACGGCGGGCGCGGCGGCGGGTTTCGTCGGGCTGCTGTCGCTCTTCAACATGGGCGGTCGATTCGTGTGGGCGTCGGCGTCGGACTGGATCGGGCGCAAGAACACGTACTTCGTCTTCTTCGCGCTCGGCGCGGTGCTGTACTTCCTCGTGCCGCAGTTCGCGGGCGCGGGCAACATCGCGCTCTTCGTGCTGGCATACGGCATCATCCTGTCGATGTACGGCGGCGGCTTCGCGACGATCCCCGCGTATCTCGCGGACATGTTCGGCACGGCGTTCGTCGGCGGCATTCACGGGCGGCTTCTGACCGCGTGGGCGGCGGCGGGCGTCGCGGGTCCGGTGCTCGTGAACTACGTGCGCGCGTTTCAGGTGTCGCACGGCGTCGTCGGCGCGGCGGCTTACACGATGACGCTGCACATCATGGCGGGCCTGCTCGTCATCGGCTTCGTCTGCAATCTGCTCGTCTCGCGCGTGCACGAGAAGCATCATATGAACATGTCGGCGCAGACCGCCATTTGAGCGTCAACGAGGAGATTCGCGATGAACGATCGCATCGATAGCCGGGAAGTCCACCCGTCGAATAAAGGGCTGTTGCTGGTGTTCTGGGCGTATGTGCTGATTCCGCTGGCGTGGGGCGTGACGAACACGCTGACGCAGGCGGTCAAGCTGTTCCAGTAATGCCGTCGATGATGTAGCCGCGCGCCGGAGCCGATTGCTTCGATTGATTCGATTGATTCGATCGGCTTGCGGCGCGCGTTTCAGTTACAGCTTGCGTGAGCTTCCCGCAAGCGGCATGCGATGTTCTCAGTGCCCGCGATCCTCCACGCGGTTCAAGCTGCGGCGCGCGAGCGCGCTCATGAAGAGCGTGCCGCACACGAGTGCTGCCACATAAACGCCTGCCATCATCCAGTCGAGTTCACTCATGGTCGTTCTCCTTCGAATTGATCCGCGGCCGGGGCGCCGCGGGGGTGATTCACGCGATTGCAACTACGTTCTGGCCTGATTTACGGCACGCGCGCGCAAAGGTTTAGCGCGACGGAATGAACGACGTTGGCATCGCGTTGAAGGACGAAGCGCGAACGGGCATTCGATTTATTCGCACCCGGCATGCAAAGCGCCGCGATCCGGGCACGGCGGCGTGCGCCGGCGTATCGTTCCATTAGCGCCCGCGCGCATAGACGACATTCCCCACAGACAAAAGATCGGTCCACGACAATGAACACGTCACGTCGCAGCTTCATGGTTGTCAGTATCGGCATCGGCTCCGCGCTATGGCTCACGCGAGCCCGCGCCGATGCGCCGCATCTGAGCGAATCGGACCCGGCGGCGGTCGCCGTCGGCTATAAGGAAGACGCCGCGACAGTGGACAAAGCGAAATATCCAACCTTCGCGGCGGGACAGACTTGCGGCAACTGCTCGCTGTATCAGGGCAAGGAAAGCGACGCCTGGGGCGGCTGCACGCTCTTCAACGGCAAACTCGTGGCCGGCAAGGGATGGTGCGCATCCTGGACGAACATGTGATGCGCTTCTAACGCACCGAATAGCCGACGAAGCGCCAGACCTTGTCCGCGTCGAGAATGAAAGTCACCATCTCGCGCGACGACTGGCTCACCTGATTGAACTGCGTATCGAAGAGGATGTTGATGTATGCGCCAGCGGGCATGTTGCCGGTGCCGTCGTAGTGATAGTGCTTTGCGCCCATTGGCATGCGCAGGCCCGGCGCGCCGAGCGGCGCACGGTCGCGTGTGACCTTCTTCATGAAGTCATCGCGCGAGATGATCTGTTTCGCGATGGGCGAGGCCTGATCCCACACTTCGCCCGCCTTGCCCTGATCGATCATGCGGATGACGACCGATGCGACTTGCGCGATGTCGCGATCCTGTTTGTCGAGCGCGGCCTGTTGCTCTTTGGTGAGCGACTGGGCCGCGGGTTGAACCTGTGCCTGGCACGCGATGCCCGTCGAGACGAGCACGAGCGTGGCTAGCGAGAGTGTGATGCCTGCTTTCATGTTGCGGACGACGTTAGTTTCTACGACGCAAATTGTATCGCCGCCGCCGTCCATGACGGTAAGAAATACTTAGTTTCAGAATTTGTCACGAAATGGCGCGTTTTCCGATCACGCACACGTCTTGCTGCTTCGATTACAAACATCGGCTCCAACCCTCGCGCCGAGGCACGACATGCGACTCGTCGACTGGAACATCCAATGGGGACGCGGCGTGGATGGCCGCGTCGATCTCGCGCGCATCGTCGCAGAAGCGAAAGCGCTTCACGACTTCGATATCCTCTGCCTGCAGGAAGTGACGCGCGGTTTCCACGAAAGCGAACAAGCCGGCGGACTCGCGGGCCGCCCCGGCGCCGATCAGTTCGCAGAACTCGAAGCGCTCGTTCCCGGCGCGACCGTCATCGACGGAATCGGCTCCGATCTTCCGCCGGCGGGCGCTGGCATCGCGCGCCGCCAGTTCGGCAACGCGATCGTGAGCCGCCTGCCCGTGCGCCAGGTGTTGCGCCATTCGCTGCCGTGGCCCGCCGATCCCGCCAGGCCGTCGATGCTGCGCATCGCGCTCGAAGCCGTCGTCGAGACCGACGTCGGGCCGTTGCGCATCATCAGCACGCATCTCGAGTTCTATTCGGAGAAGCAGCGCCTCGCGCAGGTCGCGCGTCTGCGTGAGCTGCACGCCGAAGCGTGCGCGCACGAGCGCCAGCCCGCGAAGGCTGAAAGTCGGGCAAGCCCTTTCGCCGATACCGCGCGCCCCGCGTCCGCGATCATTTGCGGCGACTTCAACAGCGCGTTTGATGCATCGGCGTATCGTGCGATGCTCGAACCCATCGCCGATGCGCCCTCGTTCGCCGATGCCTGGACCTGCGCGCATCCCGGCGAGCCGCGCGCCGCGACCGTCGGCCTGTACGATCACGCTCAATGGCCCGATGGCCCGTTCGCGTGTGACTTCATTTTCGTCACCGAAGACCTGAAGCCGCGCATCGCCGGATGCGAAGTGGACCAGTCGAGCCGCTCATCGGATCATCAGCCGATGTGGCTCGAACTGCGTTGACGAGTCAATAGCCTTCTTCGCGCGACAGCCCGTACAGCGCCTGCAACACCGCAACGCGCGCCTGCCCGACGATCATGCCGCGCCAGATATCGTCGTCGATATAAAACGCCGCGCGAATCTGGCGGCGAATGTCCGCTTTCAACGCGTCGGGCGCGTCCGGATGATGACGCACCCAGACATCGGCGCGCAGCATGTCGAGCATATCGGTGAGCGGCACCGTACCGTACTCGATCGCAATCGATGCGATCGCCGCATGCCCGCACGTCTGCCGCAACGTATCGAGTAAAGGTCCGGCGACGTCCGCCGCGATCGACGTGCCATCGGACGGACTCGTCACGTCCGCGCCCCACCAGCGCCGCGCGCGCGCCACATCGCCGACGCAGATCTTCGCACCGAAGCCGCTCGGCCCGAGGCCCGTATGAAAATCGATCCAGCCGATCGCGCTGCACGCCTCGCCGTATTGCGCGAGCAGTTCGCGCATCGTGCGCGTGCTCCACGCCGTCTGCGCGCCGCCGTAGAACATGCCGCGTTCGTGCGTGTACTGCCCTGTCGTCACGGCCTGCTGATAAGCCCATTGACCATGCGTGTCGATATACGCGCGAATCGCCGCGACATTCGCTTCGCCGGGCGGCCAGGTCGCGGGAATCAGCAGATCGTGCAGTTCCGCATAGCCCGCGTTCTGCGGCAACGCGCCGTCGAAATTCACACTGTTGCGATTCAGATCGACGTTGCCTTCCGTCGTGCGGCTGAGGTACGAGAAGCCGTACGGATTGATCGCGTGAACGAGCAGCATCGCGACGCCGAGCTTGTCCATCAACGCGGGCAACACGTCGTCGCGCAGCAACGCGATCTGCGCGCCCGAGCCGCAAAAGCCTTCGATGCCATGCGTCGCGGACGTCAGCACGAGAAGACGCTTTGCATCGGCGGGACCGATACGCACGACATCCGCCGCGAGCGTTTCGCCTTCGAGACCCGCGATGCCGTCGAGCACGCGCGTATCGACGGCGAGCTCGCATGCGGCGGCCGTATCGAGAAAACGCTGGCGCGCTTCGCGGTAGGTCGATGAAAACATGTCCGCCTCCTCAGGCGCGCGCGAGAAATTTTTCGACGAGCCGCACCCAGTAGGTCGAGCCGAGCGTGAGCACGTCGTCGTTGAAGTCGTAGCTGCTGTTGTGCAGCATGCACGGCCCGATGCCGTGGCCATGATCGCGATGTTCTCCGCGTCCGTTGCCGATATACGCGTAGCAGCCGGGGCGTTCCATCAGCATGTACGAGAAGTCCTCCGCGCCCATGGTCGGATCGACGTTCGTGTTCACTTTGTCCGTGCCCGCGACATCGCGCATCACGCCGAGCGCGAAGTGCGTTTCGCTTTCCGTGTTCACGGTCGGCGGATAGTTGCGCACGAATCTGACTTCGGCCTTGCATCGATATGCGGCCGCCGTCGCCGCGACGATCTCCTTCATGCGCGTCTCGATCAGATCGAGCACGTCAACGGAGAACGTGCGCACGGTCCCGGCGAGCGTCGCGGTTGTCGGAATCGCGTTGACGGCATGTCCCGCCTGCATGCGCGTGATCGAGAGCACGGCGGCATCGATCGGCCGCTTGTTGCGCGTCACGATGCTCTGCAAGCCCGTGCCGATCTGCAGCGCGGTGAACACGGGATCGACGCCATCGTGCGGAATCGCGGCATGCGCGCCCACGCCTTCGATGCGAATCTCGAACTCGTTGCTCGATGCCTGCGTCGCCCCGACACGCGCGCCGAACTCGCCCGCCGGCATGCCCGGCCAGTTGTGCAGCGCAAACACGGCATCGACGGGAAAGCGCTCGAAAAGGCCGTCTTCGATCATCGCTTTCGCACCGCCGCCGCCTTCCTCGGCAGGCTGAAAGATGAAGACGACGGTGCCGTCGAAATGACGATGTTTGGCGAGATATTGCGCCGCGCCAAGCAGCATCGCGGTGTGTCCGTCGTGACCGCACGCGTGCATCTTGTTCTCGTGACGCGACGCATGCGCGAACGTGTTCGACTCGGGGATCGGCAGCGCGTCCATGTCGGCACGCAGACCGATCGCGCGCGTGCCCGCGCCTTTCTTCAACACGCCGACGACGCCCGTCTTGCCGAGCCCGCGCGTCACTTCGATATCCCAGCCCTCGAGCTTTTGCGCCACGAGCTCAGCGGTGCGCGCTTCTTCGTAGCAGAGTTCGGGATGCGCGTGGATGTCGCGGCGAATGGCCTGAATCTCGTCGCGCGACTGTGCAATCTCGGCAATGATCGGCATGCTTTCCTCGTGTGCTGTTGAATGATCGAAACATTGTCGATGGCCGCAATTCACAGCGATAGCTGATATTTCTTGTCCGTGACTTAAGCAAAGCTTTAGCTTTGATCCGGCGCGATCGCGCCGTGCGAACGTATGCGTATGCGTTCCTGCACGATGCTCATCACCGCGTGACGATCATGGATTCTGCGCTCCAGCATGCCGACCACGCGGCGCGGCGTGTTCTTCGCGAGCGCGATCACATGCAAGGCGGGATCGCTCGCCCACGAACCGTATTCGAGCAGCGGCACCACGGAAACGCCCGCGTCCTGCCGCACGAGTTCGACGATCACTTCGAGCGAATTGAGTTCGAGAAACTCATTTACAACGAGCCTGTTGTGCTTCAGCGCGCGCTCGATCAGCGCGCCCGTGCGTTGCGCGCGATCGAATCGCAGGAACGGGCGCTTCGCAAGCATCTCGGCGGCACTCGCGGCGGCGCTGGCAGGCGTGCCTATCGCGACGAGCGGCTCCGAGTAGAGCGGCGTCCAGTTGAGGCTCGCCGGCGTCTTGCCCGCCATTTCGACGATCACCGCCGCATCGATCTCGCCCGCCTCGACCTGTGGCGCGAGCGCGAGCGCCTTGCCGGTGAAAAGCCGCACATCGAGCCGCGGATACTGACCTTTCAGTTCGGTGACGACGGAGGCGAGCGCGCCCATCGCAGAATCGACCGCGCCGATGGACACCGATCCGGCGATCTCGTCGTCGAGACCGGTGAGGCGCATGCTGTCGTAGAGCGCGACGATGCGCTCCGCCTGCGGCAACACCTGCTTGCCGATGCTCGTCAGCCGGTTGGTGCGGCCCACGCGATCGAAGAGCGGACGCTTCAGATCGTCTTCCAGCGATTGCATCTGCATGCTCACGGCGGCTTGCGTGAGCGCGACTTTCTCGGCGGCGGCGGCGAACGAGCCGTACCGCGCGACGGCGATAAACGTGCGCAAAAAACGGATATTGCTCATCGTGCGTGCGGGTTATCCCCGATCGTTCGATCAGGTTTGCTTGAGTGTCAGTTCAAAAATTCTATATTTTCTTATTTCAACTCGGCGTAATGTTTGCGTGTTGCAGCGGTCAACGAAAAATCCCACGGAGTCCATTCGATGAGCACCGTACTACCTGCAGCGCACGCGGCCGATCAGGACGCCGCATCGAACCTGTCCGGCCGACGAGCGATTGTCGTATCGACCATCGGCAACGCGCTCGAATGGTTCGACTTCATGGTCTACGGCTTCTTCGCCGTCATCATCGCCAAGCTGTACTTTCCCGCAACAAATCCCACGATCTCACTGCTCGCAACCTGGGCGACCTTCGGCGTCGGCTTCCTGACGCGGCCGCTCGGCGGCATCGTGCTCGGCGCGGTCGCGGATCGCGTCGGCCGCAAATCTGCGCTCACGCTCACCATTTCGCTGATGGCGGTCGGCATCGCGATCATCGCGTTCGCGCCGACCTATGCGGCCATCGGCATCGCCGCGCCCTTGCTGATGCTGCTCGGCCGGCTGATTCAAGGCTTCTCGGCGGGCGGCGAAGTCGGCTGCGCGACGGCGTTTCTCGTCGAATACGCGCCCGCCAACAAGCGCGGCTATTTCGGCAGCTTCCAGATGGTCGCGCAGGCCGCGGCGAGTCTCGCGGGTTCGTTCTTCGGCGCGGTGCTCACGCGCACGCTGAGCCCGGAACATCTGAATAGCTGGGGCTGGCGCGTGCCGTTCGTGATCGGCCTGCTGATCGTGCCGGTCGGTCTCTATCTGCGCTCGAAGCTCGATGAATCGCCGGTATTCGTCGAGAAGGCGCAGAAGAACGAACTGACCACGCGCCCGATCCGCGATACCGCCACGAAGCACTGGATGCCCGTGCTCGCGGGCTTCGGCCTTACGGTGTTCGGCACCATCGGCACGTATATCTTCCTGCTTTATCTGCCGACGCACGCAACGCGCGTGCTGCACATGGCGCTCACCGACGGCCTCATCAGCTCGACGATCGGCGCGCTCGTGTATCTCGTCTGCTGTCCGGTGTTCGGCCGGCTGTCGGACCGCATCGGCCGCAAGAAGCTGATGGCGACCGCGCTCGCGCTGTCGCTCGTCACCGCGTATCCGATCTTCGCCGTGCTCACCGCGCATCCCAGCCTGCCGATGCTGATCGTCTGCCAGGCGCTTTTGATGACCTATCTGGGCATCTTCCAGGGCTGCTATCCCGCGTTCATTTCGGAACTGCTGCCTTCCAGCGTGCGCTCGACGGGCATCTCGGTGAGCTACAACGTCGCGGTGATGATCTTCGGCGGCTTCGCGCCGGCCATCGTCCAATGGCTGACGATGACCACGGGCGATCCGCTCTCGATCTGCTACTACGTGATTTTCGGCAGCGCCGTTGCGCTCCTGACGATCTTGCCGCTGCGCGACCGCTACAGCGACGCCTTGCGGTAAGTTCGATGCATGGTGTCCGCAAACGAAGGACAATGGGCGGCCGCACGGAAGACTGCACGCTTAAGTCTGATTTAAGGAAGCGCGCTTACGCTAAAGTCTGACCGACCCACCCTCCTTCCGGCCGCGCAAGCGGCCATTTTTTTTGCCGGAGCCGCGCGATGCAGATGGTTTCCCGCATGATTCTGATCCTCATGGCCCTCGTCATCTTCACCACGGTCGGCGTGTTTCTTCTCTCGCTCGTCGCGCGCGCCGTGTTCGCGCACTGAAGCAATCCGGCGCGCGGGCATGCTTCCTGCGCCGCAGCATCGGATGATCGCGCCAGCTTTCGATCGGGAAAGTTTCGCGGCGGATGCCTATACTGGCTGAGTGTCGTCTTTCGCCGCATCGTCGTCGCGCCAAGTTCCTGCGCATTGCCGCGCAGACTCCTGTGTCGCGGCCCTTCCTCCGCGCCATCGGCGCCCGACACGCTTGCCCGCATCTTCGCCTCTCTCACGCTTGGCCGATTCATCGCCGCACTCGCGCGGCAGCTTGCTGCGCAATTCCAGGAGATTGCCCGATGCCACAACGTCCCATCCCCCAATCGAAAATTACGCACGCCGATACACCGAACGAAACACGGCGCGCGAAGACGGACGACGCGACCATCACGTTCGCGATGACCGTCAACGGCCGCAACGAAACGCTCTCGCTCGATCCGCGCACGACCTTGCTCGATGCATTGCGCGAACATCTTCATCTGACCGGCACGAAAAAAGGCTGCGATCACGGGCAATGCGGCGCATGCACCGTTCATGTGAACGGACGCCGCGTGAACTCTTGTCTCTCACTCGCCGCGGCCTGCGATGGCGACACCATCACGACGATCGAAGGCATCGGCGAAGTCGAGGCGCTGCATCCGCTGCAGGCCGCGTTCGTCGAATGCGACGGCTATCAGTGCGGCTACTGCACGGCCGGTCAGTTGATGTCGGCGGTCGCGCTGCTCGACGAGCCCATCGGCCCGAGCGACGACGACGTGCGCGAAGCGATGAGCGGCAATCTGTGCCGCTGCGGCGCGTATCAGAACATCGTCGAGGCGATCCAGTCGGTGCGGGCGACGAAGCCCTCGTCGAAATAAGGAGCGCGACATGGACACGTTTCAACTCTCACGCGCACGCGACATGCGCGACGCGATCAATGCCGGCGCGCTCGCGCATACCGCGCAGCAAGGCGCGGAAGTGCGATTCCTCGCGGGCGGCACGACGCTGCTCGATCTGATGAAGCTCAACGTCGAGCGGCCGATGCGCGTTGTCGACATCAGCCGTCTGCCGCTCGACGAGATCGAGGAAACGGGCGACGGCGGCGTGCGCATCGGCGCGACTTCGCGCAACTCGGACCTCGCGCATCATCCGCTGATTCAGGCACGTTATGCGGTGCTTTCGCAAGCGGTGCTCGCGGGCGCGTCGGTGCAGCTGCGCAACATGGCGACCACCGCCGGCAATCTGCTACAGCGCACGCGTTGCGTGTATTTCCGCGATACGACCTCTCCATGCAACAAGCGCGAGCCGGGCAGCGGCTGCTCGGCGATGCAAGGCTTCAATCGCATGATGGCGATTCTCGGCACGAGCGAATCGTGCATTGCGAGCAATCCGTCGGACATGTGCGTCGCATTGCAGGCGCTCGAAGCGACCATTCACGTGGAAGGCACGGGCGGCAAACGCGCGATTCCCATCGACGAGTTCTACCTGCTGCCGGGCACGACGCCGGATCGCGAGAACGTGCTCGATGCGGGCGATCTCGTCACGCACGTCACGTTGCCGCCACCGGTCGAAGGCGCGCGCTCGGCTTATCTGAAGCTGCGCGACCGCGCGTCGTACGAGTTCGCGCTGGCGTCGGCGGGCATTGTGATCGGCGTCAAGGAAGGGCGCATCGCACATGCGCGCGTGGGCCTCGGCGGTGTCGGCACGAAGCCGTGGCGCTCGCGCGAAGCGGAGCAGGAACTGCTGAACGCGACGCCCGACGAAGCCACCTTCAGACGCGCCGCCGATGCAGCTCTCGCCGATGCGAAGCCGCAAAGCGAAAACGGCTTCAAGGTCGAGCTGTCCAGGCGCTGCATAGTGCACACGCTCAAGATGGTCACCACGCAAACTTCCTGAGGATCGCTCAATGTCCACGGCGCCCGATATCAAACCGTCCGCGTTCATCGGACGGCCCCAGTCGCGCATCGACGGACCGCTGAAAGTTTGCGGCCGCGCGACCTATACATCCGATGTCGACCTGCCCGGCATGCTGTATGCCGTGCCGGTCGGCAGCACCATCGCGAGCGGCAGGATCACGTCGCTCGAATTCGCCGCCGCGCAAGCGATGCCCGGCGTGAAGCTGATTCTTCATCGCGGCAATATCGGCCGCTTCTATCGCATTGCCGGCAATTCGATCGATACCGGCTTCGTCGATGAAAATCGTCCGCCGTTCGAGGACGACATCATTCGCTACTACGGGCAATACGTCGCGCTCGTGGTCGCGGAAACGTTCGAAGCGGCGAGCGCGGCGGCGGCGGCGATCAAGGTCGGTTACGACAAGACACCGCACGATGTCAGCACGACGCTCGAACCCGACGGGAAGCTCGAAACGCAAAGCGAACGCGGCGATCCCGACAAGGCGTTCGACGATGCGCCGGTGAAGATCGACGAAACATACGTGACGCCCGTCGAAACGCATAACCCGATCGAACTGCACGCGACGATCGCGCACTGGAACGGCGAGAGCTACACGTTCTACGAGACGAGCCAGGCGGTCGCGAACCATCAGGGCACGATGATGCAGATGATGGGCCTGCCGAAAGAGAAGGTGCGCGTGATCTCGCGCTATCTCGGCTCGGGCTTCGGCGGCAAGCTGTGGATGTGGCCGCATTCGCTGCTCGCGGCGGCCGCGACGCGGCAACTCGAACGCCCGGTCAAACTCGTGCTTTCGCGCAAGATGATGTTCCAGAATGTCGGGCATCGGCCGACCACGCAGCAGCGCGTGCGGCTCGCGGCGACGGAGGACGGCAAGCTCGTCTCGTTGCAGCATGACTTCGTGAACCACGAGGCCATCGCCGACGACTACACGGAAGATTGCGGCGAAGCGACGCCGTCGATGTACAGCACGCCCAATCTGCGCGTGACGGGCGGCACGGTGAAGCGCAATGTCGGCTCGCCCACGTCGATGCGCGGACCGGGCGCGGTGCCCGGCCTCTTCGCGCTCGAATCGGGAATGGACGAGCTCGCCATCGCATTGAAGATCGATCCGGTCGAGCTGCGGCTGCGCAACGAACCGGAAGTCGATGAAAGCAGCGGCCTGCCGTTTTCGTCGCGGCATTTCGTCGAATGTCTGAAGACGGGCGCGGAAAAATTCGGCTGGTCGAAGCGCACGCCCGAAGTCGGTTCGATGAAGCGCGACGGACTCACGCTCGGCTGGGGCATGGGCGCATGCAGTTGGCCCGGGCTGCGCTTTTCGGCGGAAGCGACGGTCGATCTGCGCGCGGACGGCACGGCGCGCGTCGTATGCGGCACACAGGACATCGGCACGGGCACGTACACGATCCTTGCGCAACTCGTCGCGGAACATACGGGCATCGCGCTCGACAAGATCGAAGTCGGACTCGGCGATACGTCGCTGCCGCTCGGTCCGGTGTCGGGCGGATCGGCGGCGACGGCATCGGTGATTCCGGCGGTATCGGATGCGGTGCGCGAAGCCATCAAGACGCTGCTCGCGCGCGCCGCGAAGATCGAAGGCTCGCCTTTCAAAGGCGCGAAGGCGGAAGAGCTCGCGATGAGCGGCGGGCACGTGCATCGCAAGAACGAGCCGCCGGAGAGCGGCGTGCCGTTCGCGCGCATTCTCGATGCGGCGAAGCTGCATGCGGCATCGGGCAGCGGCAGCGCGAAAGGCGGCTTCGACGATCCGCTCAAGAAGAAGTGGTCGATCCACTCTTACGGCGCGCACTTCGCCGAAGTGACCTGGGATCCGGCGACCGCGCGGCTGCGCGTGAGCCGCGTCGTGACCGTCATCGATGGCGGCAAGATCCTCAATCCGCGTGCGGGACGCAATCAGATCGAAGGCGCGGTGGTGATGGGCGTCGGCATGGCGCTTTTCGAGCACACGGTCTACGACGAGCGAAGCGGCGCGCCCATCAACAGCAGCCTCGCGGATTACGTTGTCGCGACCAATGCCGATACGCCGAAGATGGACGTGACGTTCCTCGACTATCCCGACACGGTCTTCAACGAGCTGGGCGCGCGCGGCATCGCGGAGATCGGGCTGGCGGGCATCGCGGCGGCGATCACGAGCGCGGTGTATCACGCGACCGGCGTGCGCGTGAGAAAGCTGCCGGTGATGATCGAGGATTTGTTGAAGGCGTAGTTTTCGGTCTCATTGCGCTGTTCGAGCGGCCTGGCTTTTCGCGCGGTTTGTCTGCGCGGAAGCCAGGCCTTTTCTGCTGCGTACGAAATGCGCAACGTGCTCGCGCACGGCTACACCGGCTCGAGTCACAAATTGTTCGGCAACCATCATCGCTATCTAACGACGTTCAAACGCCGCATCGCGGCACTCATCGCGACGTTCGGCAATTGCCCCTCTTCATCGACGGCTGCTCCGCCAATACGCGACCATGAGCGGACGGCCCGTCCAGGCACATGCATTGCAAGCCCCCGCCCGCTTCGTCCCTCCCTCAAGACGCGCTACCATAAGCACCAGCCCATTCCCCAAACCCCTGTGTAGCAGCAATCTTCAGCCGGAGTGCCCATGAACGACATGATCAAACAACACGGCCTGCAGGTCGACGCGAATCTTGCGAAGTTCGTCGACGAAGAAGCCATCCCCGGCACGGGCGTCGATAGCGCGTCCTTCTGGAAGGGTTTCGATGCCATCGTCCACGATCTCGCACCGAAGAACCGCGCGCTGCTCGCCGAGCGCGACCGCCTCCAGACCGAGCTCGACAACTGGCATCGCAGCAATCCGGGCCCCGTGCGCGATCTGCGCGCCTATCGCAAGTTTCTCGAAGAGATCGGCTATATCGTCCCCGCGCCCGCGCACGTGCAGGCGAGCACCGCCAACGTCGATCGCGAAATCGCCGAGCAGGCCGGCCCGCAGCTCGTCGTGCCGCTCTCGAATCTGCGCTACGCGCTCAACGCCGCGAATGCGCGTTGGGGCAGCCTCTACGACGCGCTTTACGGCACCGATGCCATCGACGAAAGCGGCGGCGCCGAGCGCACCGCGCAGTTCAATCCTAAGCGCGGCGCGAAAGTGATCGCCTACGCGCGCGCATTCCTCGACGACAACGCGCCGCTCGATCACGGCTCGCACGCCGATGCAACCCGGTACAGCGTCGAGCAAGGCAAGCTCGTCGTCACGCTGAAGGACGGCAAGACCGGCCTCGCGAACGCCGAGCAGTTCGCGGGCTATCAGGGCGACGCGAAAGAGCCGGCCGCCATTCTGCTCAAGCACAACGACCTTCACTTCGAGATTCAGATCGACGCGAACCATTCGATCGGCAAGACCGATGCCGCGCACGTCAAGGACGTGCTGATGGAAGCGGCCGTGAGCACGATCATCGATTGCGAGGACTCGGTCGCGGCCGTCGATGCCGCCGACAAGACGCAGCTCTATCGCAACTGGCTCGGGTTGATGCAAGGCCATCTCGCCGAACAGGTCACGAAGAACGGCAAGTCCTTCACGCGCAGCATGAACCCGGACCGCGAATACACCGCGCCCAACGGCGGCACCGTCAAGCTGCACGGACGTTCGCTCCTCTTCGTGCGCAACGTCGGCCATCTGATGACCAATCCTGCCGTGCTCGATCGCGACGGCAACGAGATTCCCGAAGGCATACTCGATGCCGTGATGACCGTGCTCGGCTCGATGCACGATCTAAAGAACAAGATGAACTCGCACACGGGTTCCATCTATATCGTGAAGCCGAAGATGCACGGCCCCGCCGAGGTGGCGTTCGCGGACGAACTCTTCACGCGCGTCGAAGAGCTGCTCGGCCTGCCGCGTCACACGATCAAGATGGGCATCATGGACGAGGAGCGCCGCACGAGCGTCAACCTCAAGGCATGTATCGCGGCGGCGGGCGCACGCGTCGCGTTCATCAACACCGGCTTCCTGGATCGCACCGGCGACGAGATGCATTCGTCGATGGAAGCCGGCCCGATGATGCGCAAGGGCGACATGAAGTCGTCGAAGTGGATCAGCTCGTATGAGCGCAACAACGTGCTCGTCGGGCTGAATACGGGCCTGCGCGGGCGCGCGCAGATCGGCAAGGGCATGTGGGCGATGCCCGACCTTATGCACGCGATGCTCGAACAGAAGATCGCGCATCCGAAGGCCGGCGCGAACACGGCGTGGGTGCCCTCGCCCACGGCGGCCACGCTGCACGCGCTGCACTATCACATGGTCGACGTGCAACAGGTGCAACAAGAGCTGGAAAGCGTCGACTACGACGCGCAGAAGAACGAGTTGCTCGATGGCCTGCTGACGATTCCCGTCGTCGAGAAGCCGTCATGGTCGGACGAGGACATCGCCAGCGAAATCGAGAACAACGCACAAGGCATTCTCGGCTACGTGGTGCGCTGGGTCGATCAGGGCGTGGGCTGCTCGAAGGTGCCGGACATTCACGACGTCGGCCTGATGGAAGATCGCGCGACGCTGCGCATTTCGAGCCAGCACATCGCGAACTGGCTGCGTCATGGCATCGTCACGGAAGAGCAGGTGCGCGCGACGCTCGAACGCATGGCCGCCGTCGTCGACAAGCAGAACGAAGCCGACCCGTACTATCGCCCGATGTCGCCCGCGTTCGACAGTTCGTTCGCGTTCAAGGCCGCGTGCGCGCTCGTCTTCGAAGGACGCACGCAGCCGAGCGGTTACACGGAACCGCTGCTGCACAAGTTCCGTCTCGCCGCCAAGGAATCGATGTAAGCCGTCAGGCGGCGGCGGTCATTGCTTCGACCAGAGCTTGCCCGCCGTCGCCCAGTTCTCGCGCTTCACGTCGGTCAGAATGATGTCCACCGAGCCCGGCTCGCAGCCGAGCGTCTCGCATGTCGTGCGCGTAATGGCCTCGACGAACTTGCGTTTCTCTTCCGGCGTGCGGCCTTCGAACAGCTGAATGTTGAATGTCGGCATTGCGTCTATCTCCCTTTTGAAAATGGTTCAGTCGCGATACGACGCGTCGATGCGATCGAGCTTGCGCACTAGCGCGGGCCATTCGAGCGCGCCTTCGATGGCGTCGTCGTCGTGCAATTGCGCCGCGGTGCGCGTGACGACTTCCGGCGTCGGCACGATCATCTTGCCTGCGCCCGCAAGCGCGCGAAGCTGAATATCGCATGCCTTGACGAGCATATCCATCAGCACATAAGCCTCCGCGATGGTGCGCCCGAGCGTGAGCGGGCCGTGATTGCGCAAGAGCATTGCACGATGCGCGCCGAGACTCTTCACGAGCCGCTCGCCTTCCGCCGGCGAGAACGCGAGCCCTTCGTAATCGTGATAGGCGAGATGCCCGTAGAAGCGCATCGCGTGTTGCGACGCGGGCAGCAGGCCCTGCGGCTGCGTCGACACCGCGATCGCCTCGCGCACGTGCAGATGCATCACGCACACGGCATCCTCGCGCGCGGCGTGCACGGCGCCATGCAGCGCGAAGCCCGTCGCGTTGACCGGATGCGCGCTCTCGCCGATCACGTTGCCGTCGATATCGATCTTGACGAGATTGCTCGCCGTGACCTCATCGAATGAAAGCCCGAACGGATTGATCAGAAACCGCCCCGGCTCGCCCGGCACGCTCGCGGAAATGTGCGTGTACACGACGTCGTCCCAGCCGTTGAGAGCGACGAGCCGGTAAGCTGCCGCGAGGTCGATGCGCGCCGCTTCTTCGGCGGCCGTTCGCGGTCCGCTTTCCGCGATCCGGCGCTCAGGCGTGTGGGTGAACGACATGCGAGTCTCCTTGTTTCGATGTTCGGACCAGGCGCCGTTCGAGCGCGATCACCGCCCACGACGCGAGCACGAAGGGCGCGGTCAATGCGGCGATGCCGAGGCAATCGATCACGCGCTCGATCAGCACCGCCGCGACGATCGCGACGAACGCATAGCGCTTGCCGAGCGGTGCGGCCGCAAGCGCCGCGAGGGCCGCGTTGAAGCCGCACGCGCCCGACAGCACGACGGCATCGCTTGCGCCGCCGAGTCCGTGCAGCATCGCGCCGAGCGCGCTGCCCGCAAGCGCCCACGCCGCCTGCGACGGCCGCGAAGCGGCGAGTCCCGCCGCGATCAACGCGCCTGCGAGCGCGCCGGTCGCGAATGTGATGGGCGCGAGTCCGGCGAATGCGGCTTGCAGCATGGGCACGAAACCGGCGGCGACTTGCGGGATCGCGCCCGTGTCGCCTCGATCGGCGAACAGCGGCAGCCAGCACCACGTCACGATGATGGCGGGGCTCGAAAAGATCGGCAACCGGTAGCGCGCGAAGAGCCGCGTGAGCTTGCTGGCGACGACGGTCGCGCACATCGCCGCGACGATCGCGACGGCGGCGGCCTGCGAGGCATCGCCGATGAAGGTGAACGCGGCCAGCGATGCGAGCGCGCCGTTGAAGCCGTAGAGGTCATCGCGGAAAGCGGGCGCGTCGCGGTCTTCGAGGATCACGCTGATGACATTGCCCGTGAGCGTGCCGATCAAAAGCCCGCACGCGAGACGCGGGCTCGCGCACAGCACGGCGACAAAGAGCAGCGCGCCGGTCACGGCATTGCGCTGAAGCACGATCTGGCCGATCGCGCGGGCGAAGCTGCGAAGCTGATCGCCGGCGGCGGCGTTCGAATGGAGAGCGGAAGACATGCTGGACGGCGACGGCACGGGAAGCCGCCAGCATAAAGCAGCCGGCGCGCGCCGTGCGGCGGCGGGCCGAATAACCTGTATGTGGCTTGCTGCAGAAGGCGCGGCGAATGTCGCGCCAACGGGGGAGCGACGCTTTAGTTGAACGCCATCGGAACGAGCGGCGTCGGCTCGCCTACGCCGGGATTGGCCAGCGACAGATCCGAACTCAACTTCACGATTTCCGTGACATTTTGGCGGAAGTTAGGGTGTTTTTCCCAGGTGATGTAACTCGCGTCCATGACGGCGGACAGGGTCAGCAAGGCAAAAGCAACTTTTTCGAGCACTTCGTAACGGCGGCGCATTGATCGATTCCTCAAACTTTGTGACATTGTAACAAGATTAAGGGTTTTCCCCTAATACGATGTTGCAATGCCGCAAATCGACCGCCGTTACTGCCGTTGCGCCCCGGCCCTTTTTACATCGACGCTTCGAGGATCGCCTCGTAATCCGCGCTCGATGCTTCGCGCGGATTCGTCTTGTGACTGTGATCCTTCAGCGCGCCCGCGATGATGCGCGGGAACAGTTCGCGGGTGACGCCGACTTCGGCGAGACTGTTTGGCAGCCCGAGCGTGGCGGTCATCGTTCGCACCGCTTCGCCGACCTCATCGCCGGATGCGAGGCTCATTGCCTGCGCGATGCGCTCGAGCTTGCCTTCTTCGCGCATCGTCGGCGCGCTGCTGTTGAAGGCGATGACCGCCGGCAGAAAGATGGCGTTGAGCGTGCCGTGATGCAGTTTCGGATTGATGCCGCCGAGCGAGTGACTCAGGCTGTGCACGCAGCCGAGTCCCTTCTGGAACGCGAGCGCGCCTTGCATCGATGCGCTCATCATGTTCCAGCGCGCCGCGCGGTCCGAGCCGTCGCGCGTCGCACGCTCGATGTGACGCCAGGCGCGCCACAGACCGTCGAGCGCGATGCCGTCGGCGGGCGCGTTGAACGTCGGTGCCATGAAGGTTTCGAGGCAATGCGCGATGGCGTCCATACCGGTCGCGGCGGTGAGCATCGGCGGCAGGCCGAGCGTCAGTTCCGGATCGCAGATCGCGACTTTCGGCACGACGTGCGGCGAGATCACGCCGACCTTGCGGCCATCGTCGAGAATCAGGATCGCGCCGCGCCCCACTTCGCTGCCGGTGCCCGCGGTCGTCGGGACGGCGATGACGGGCGCGGTTTTCGCCGTGATGCGCGCGAGGCCGCCTTCGATCACCGCGAAACTTTGCAGCGGGCCGTCGTGCGTGGCGCAGACGGCGACGCCCTTGGCAAGATCGATCGACGAGCCGCCGCCTGCCGCGATCACGCCATCGCACTGATGTTCCGTGTACATCGCCACTGCCGCGCGCACGGCGGCTTCGTTCGGATTGGGCGGCGTCGCATCGAATACCGGCGCGTTCGACGATGAACCGAGCGCATCGAGCACGGTGTCGAGCAGGCCGGCGGCGCGGATGCCGGCATCGGTCACGACGAGCGGACGGCGAATCCCGATGCGTTCGCACTCGCTCGCGAGCAGGCGCACCGCGCCGAAATCGAACTGAATCTGCGTGATGTAATTGATGAGGGGCATGGGATAGGTGAGGAGCAAGTTGGACTGGGAGCCTGCGGGGTGACATCAGTATAAGAGCGCGGCTTTGTTACCGGTACAACTGGCCGTCTCCGAGAACTCGAAAGCGAGCGCCGAGGCCGAAAGCGCGCTCATCGGTGCAGGCCTGAACGCGCCCGAGCGGCGATGGCGCTGCTTGGTTCGGCTGTTGCGTCATGGTCATGTTTTCTCGCGAGTGGCATCTATCGACCAGACGCGCGAGCGATGCGCTTTTGCACCGACAAACGCCTCGCACGCGCGAAGCAGCCGGCGCGATGCTGCCGGACGTCCCCGCTAAAGTTCCAAAGCGCGCGACCGTTATCCGACATGTCGTCCGGCTCTCCCGCGAGCATTCAGCCAGCGCCGGACCGCCTCCAAAATCCGACATGGAACAACAAACTGAGGTGTTCACCCTGCCGCGCGGACGTGCCGCCACGTGGTTGCTGCACGCGGGCGCCGATATTCCCCGCGCGATCCGCGTCGCCCTCGTCGGGAGCCTGTTCGGCACGCTGCCGATCTTCGCGGGCGGCGTGCTGAACACGGTCGCCGTCGCGTGGGTGCTCGATCGCCGGCATCCGACGAACGCGTTCCATATCTGGCTCGCGCTCGAATTCGCCGTGTGTCTCGCGCGGCTCATCGTGCTCGTCGTCGCGCGCCGCCGCGCGCGCGAGCGCAAATCGACATTGACCGACACCTACGTGCTGCTTGCGCCGCTCTGGGGCGCGACGGTCGGCTATGGCGCGCTCGTCTGCGTGCTATCGGGCGACTGGATCGCCGCGACGCTGTCGTTCCTGTCCGCCGCCGCGATGGTCGGCGGCATCTGCTTCCGCAATTTCGGCGCGCCGCGTCTCGTCGCGGTGATGATCTTTCTGTCGCTCGGGCCGTGCTGCATCGGCGCGGTGCTCGCGGGCGAGCCGACGCTCTGGCTCACGCTGCTGCAAATCCCCTTCTATCTTTTCGCGATGAGCGCCGCCGCCTGGCGCCTGAACGGCATGCTCGTCTCGACGATGAAAGCCGAACAGGAAAACGACCGCCGCGCGCGCCACGACGAACTGACGGGCCTGCTCAATCGCGCGGGCCTCTTTCAGGCCGTGCGCTCGCGCGCGCCCGCGCACTCGGCGCTCCTTTATCTCGATCTCGACGGCTTCAAGGCCGTCAACGATGCCCACGGCCACGAAGTCGGCGACACGCTGCTCGCGCTCGTCGCGCGGCGGCTGCGGCATCTTTCCGGCGATGGGTCGCTGGTCGCGCGGCTCGGCGGCGACGAGTTCGTCATCGTGACGCCGCCGCTGGCCGACCCGCCCGCGCTCGCCAATGTCATCGTGCGCGAGTTGTCGAAACCCTTTCTCACTGATAGCGGGGTCATGCTGGAGATCGGCGTGAGCATCGGCATTGCGCTGTTCGACCATCGTCACGATGAACTCGACAGCGTCTTGCGCAGCGCCGATAACGCACTCTACGAAGCCAAGCGCGCGGGCAAAGGCCGCTGGATCCCCGCTAGCGCGCGTGAGCTGGCGGGCGTAGTCGCCTGAACGGTCAACTGCTGAGTTCGGCGCTCAGGGCCTGCGCTTCCTTCGCGAAGCGGCGTCGCGCTTCGCCTTGCAGCGGGTCGTCGCCAGGTAGCTCGACGGTGAGCGGGTCCATCGCGACGTCATCGACACGTACTTCGTAATGCAAGTGCGGCCCCGTCGCCCAGCCCGTTTCGCCGACATAGCCGATCACCTGCCCGCGCCTGACCGTCGCGCCGTTTCTGAGGCCCTTCGCAAAGCGCGACAGATGCGCGTACACGGTCGAATACGGCGGCGGATTTTCCAGCATCACGACCTTGCCGTATCCGGTCTGCCTGCCGACGAACTTCACCGTGCCTTGCGCCGCCGCATGTACCGGCGTGCCGATGGGCGCAGCAAGGTCGACGCCATCGTGACTTTGCCATCGATGCACGACCGGATCGAATCTGCGCAGCGAGAAGTCCGACGATACCCGCGTGAACGCAACGGGATAACGAGAGAAAGCGGGTTTTGTACTCTCGCCGTCCTTCGAATACCAACGCGGCTCGCCAGCCGGATCGCGGTAGAGAAAGACATCGTGCGACGACGCGCCGGTCGTCAAACGCACCGCAAGCGGCTCATCATGCGCCGCCGCGCCGCCTTGCGGACGTTCGTAGATGACACTGAGCGTGTCCCCTTTGCGAATGTCGCGGCGCATGTCCACGGTGCTCGCGAACGCCTCGGTGAGCGTCGCGATCGTGCTGTCGTCGATGCCGAGTGTCTGGGCAGCATCGGAGAACGTTTCGTCGACGGTTGCGCTTTGCGTCGTGCGCGCGGGCGCAGGCGGCGGCGCGGGACGCGCGTTGCGTTGTGGAAGCGTGACCGTGGGCGTGTCGTCCTTGCCGACGGGCGGCGCCGGCGGTCGATGCAGCGTGTTGCATATCACGATGGTCGACAGCGAACCGATCGCGCAAGTGAAAAGCAGTCGGCCTGCCTTGCCGGGCAAGGCGGTGGATGAAAGTGAAGGCATCGATGGAAAACGGAACGGGCGATGCAAAGCAGGTGCATCGCGCGCGAATCAGAAGGCGCGGCGAGCGTGCCGCGAGCGTCGAAGTGATGCGCGCGTTACTCGATCTGCCGCGAATTCGGGCAGATCGTCGGGTAATTTCGCGGAAAACGGCGCGCTGACATCAATATGCAATACGGCGGAGACGGTCTGGAACGAGACTATGAGAAGATTCTTAAACGAAGCTTAAGCTGCCCCTTTTTTAACTTTTGTACGATGTTTGAACGCAGTTGCACGCTGATGACAAAAAATCAGCGCTTTTCGATCTCGATCGTCTTCGCGTATCCCGTCAGTTCGAGATAGCCGCGCCCTTTTCCGCCGTCTCCATCCAGCGTGACCGCGCCTTCCCAGTACAGCGCGCCGGTCGAATCGCGTGAGTCGAGTTCTTGATCGTCGATCAGCGGACTCAGCCGCCAGTGCATTCCGCCGACGCGCACGCTCATCGCCACCGGATAGACGGTGTTCGTGCGCGGCGAGCGCCATTGACGTTCGGGCGTGAAATCGACATCGCCCGGGCCGAATTGCCGCGTACGGCCATCGCGATCGCGCAGCGCGGCGTGCGTCCAGACCGCGCGGCCATCGCGGGCGCGGACTTTGAAGGCCATGAGCGCCGATCCGTCGTCGAGATTCGCGCCGAGCCAGTCCCAGCCAGCGGCATCGGACGAAAGCAGCGTGCTCGACCACTCGTGATCGAGCCACGCGCGGCCGGTCACGGCGACGCTCGCATTCGCCTTTCCCGATGCCGATGGCCGAACGACGCTTCCCGTCACCTTCAGTTGCGGCTCGCTGTAGTAATAGCTCGCCTGCTCCGGCGACGGCCCCTTGCGCGAGTAGCCGTTTTCGCCCTGGAACATCGGCGGCTGTGTCGGCGTGAAGGTGAGATGGAGCGCGAAGCCGGACGCATCGGCGGACACCGTGTAGCTGCCGTCCGCCGCGCGCGTCATGCGCCAGGCGTCGAGCTTGACGTCCGTGTTGCCTTCCTTCGCGTAGGCAAGCCCGAAGCCCTGCCGCGCGATGTTCTGGTCGTGCACGAGTCGCCCGTATGCGGGATCGGACAGCGCCGCATGCGCGATGACGAGCTGCGACGGATCGAACGCGCTCGCGCCCGCCTTCTGGCCGGTGTTCGAGCGGAAGAACGTGATCTGAAAACCGAGCGGCCGATGATCCGGCGTCTCGAGCCAGCCGGTCGCGTACCACCATTCCGTGCGATACGGCGGATGCGCGCCGCCGTCCTTCGGCCAGTCGATCGCGTGGCCCGGCACGACCGGCGCGAAGCGCGGCTCGTCGGCGAAGGCGTGCGTCGCCGTGAACAGCAGCATCAGAAGCAGCGCGCGCATCACCAATCCTCCCGCACGGCGCGCACCGCATCGACCGACACGGCGCGCCGCCCCGACAGCACCGCCGTCGCGCACGACGACGCCAGCATCACGCACGCGATCGTCCCGATCATCGTCCACGGGATGTGCAGCGACATGCTCCAGTGAAACGACTGCGGATTCACGACGAACACGAGGATCAGGCTGATCGCGAAGCCGAGCGCGCAGCCCATCGCGATGCCGAGCAGCGTGAGCCACAGCGCTTCGGACGCGAGCAGCGCGAGAATCTGCGCGCGTGTCACGCCGACGTGCCGCAGCATGCCGAATTCGCGCGAGCGCG
Source organism: Caballeronia fortuita (assembly GCF_001544835.2). Lineage (GTDB taxonomy): Bacteria > Pseudomonadota > Gammaproteobacteria > Burkholderiales > Burkholderiaceae > Caballeronia > Caballeronia fortuita. Next base: position 464,836 of record NZ_FCNX02000002.1, read on the forward strand.
CGAGCGTCTGCATCGAAAAAGTCGCGCCGACGCCGAACAGCCCGATCACGATCGCCACCGCTTCGAGCAGATACGTCACGGCGAAACTGCGATCGAAGATCGTCAGCGTGCGCGCGCGAATCTCTCCCGGCTGCGAGAATTCGAGCGCATCGCCGAAGGGCAGCTTCTTGATCGACTCGATGACGCGCGCCGCGCCCGAGCCCGCGCGCAAGGTGATGGCGATATCGGTCGCGGTCGTATCGCCGGTAAGCCGCCGGTAGTCGACGATGCGCATTTGCAGCGCGCCCGTCTGCCGCACATAGTCGCGCCAGATGCCCGCGACGACGAAGCGCTCGCCCGCGCCGCCGATGGGCAGACTCACGCGCTCGCCCACGCGATAACCGTACAGATCGGCCATTGCTTCTGATGCCCAGACCGGCGTTTCGCCCGCGCGCCACGCGGTGGGCGGCAGCGTGTCGCCGGTCATTTGCAGCGACGCGCCGGGATCGGCGGCATCGAGTTCGCGCGCGATCAGCGCGACGGGCGGCTTCGCGGCATCGAGCGTCAATTTCGACGCGCGCGTGAACGCCGCGTGCGCGATGCCATCGACGGCGGCAATCTGCTTCTGCTGATCGGGCTGCAAGCCGCCGGTGTCGCCGCTCGACGCCACGCGCACATACAGATCCGCCGACAGCAGATGCGCGAGCCAGTCTTCGACCGACACGCGAAAGCTCGTCACCATGATCGCCATCGCGACGATCAGCGTGAAGCTCGACAGCACGCCGCCCATCGCGATCGACGCCTGCCCCGGCGCGTTCGCGAGACGCGCGAGCGCAAGTGTCGCGATGGCGCCGCGCGGCTTCATCGCGCGCCGGAATACGATCGCCGTGAGACGCGGCATCAGCGCAATGCCGCCGACGAGCAGCAAGGCGACGGCGACGTAACCGCCGATGGGCGCATCGAACACGGGCGGCGCCTGCGTCAGCGCCGCGCCTGTCGCGAGGCACGCGAGGGCGGGCCACGGCGTGCCGAGCGGCGCGAGCGCGGCTTCCTCGCTGCCCGCCTTCAGCGCGGGCGCGGGCCGCGCGCGCGCCGCTTCGAGCGCGGGAACGAGCGTGCCCGCGAGCGCGACGCCGATACCGAGCGCAAGGAAGATGGCGCTCGCGACCGGCTCGAAGACCACACGCGGCTCGACGCCCGGAAAGTAGCCGCCGCCGAGATCGCTGCCGAAAAAGCGCAGCGCGAGCGCCGCGACCGCGAAGCCGAGCGCGATGCCGAGCACGCCGCCCGCGACGCCGAGCAACGCGCCTTCGAGCATGATCTGCCGCACGAGCGACGCGCGCGTCATGCCGAGCACGCGCAACATCGCGAATTGCGCGCGGCGGCGCACGACGCCCGCGGCTTGCGTCGAAAAGACGAGAAACGCGCCGGTGAAAAGCGCGACGAGCGCGAGCACGTTCATGTTGATGCGATACGCGCGCGAGAGCCGATCCGTGCGGCTCTCGATGTCCTGCGTGCGCGTGACGACGAGCCGCGCGCCGAGTTCGCGTTGCAGCGCCTCGCGGAACGCGTCGCGATCGACACCGCGCGCGAGCTGCAGATCGATGCGCGACAGCTTGCCGGTCATGCCGAAGCGGTTCTGCACGGCAGCGATGTCCATCACGGCGATGCGCTGCCCGGCGCGCGCCCGCGCGATGCCGCCCGCCACGCGCAAGCTCAGCGGCGACGTGCCGCTCTGCAACTCGATGCGCCCGCCAGCGCGCGCGCCGAGCCATTCGAGCGCGGCGGGCGACAGGAAGATCGCGTCGCCAGCTAAGACATCGAGCGATGCATCCGGCGACGGCACGCCGGTCAGATCGGGCGCGATGCGCCTCGCGCGGAACACGTCGATGCCGAGCAGTTTCAGCGGCGCGTTCTTGCCGGGTACGGCGGCATCGAGTTCGAGCACCGGACTCGCGACCGCGACGCCGGCATGCGTTGCGAGTTGCGGATAAACGCTCTCGTCGATGAAAGTCTGCGCGCCGCGCACCTGCAGGTCCGCCTGCCCCGAGAGACTGCGCGCGGCGGCCGAAAACTCGTTGAAGGCCGCACCGTTGATGAGCTGCACCGCATAGCCGAGCCCGACGCCGAGCGCGATCGTCAGCATGGCGACGAGCGCGCGGCCGCGATGACTGCGCCATTGCGCGCCGAGCAGCCAGCGCGTGAGCGTGTCGAAGAATCCGCTTCTGGCAGCGATATCGCTCATCGTGCGAGCGTCGCCGCGTGCAAAGCGCCGTTGCTCAGAATCACGACGCGATCCGCGAACGCGGCCGCCGCTTCCGAATGTGTGACCATCACGGTCGCGGCGCGCGTCGCCTTCGTTTCGGCGCGCAGCAATTCGAGCACTTCGTGCGCCGTTTGCGGATCGAGATTGCCGGTGGGTTCATCGGCGAGCAAAAGGCGCGGCCGATGCACCAGCGCACGCGCGATGGCCACGCGTTGCAATTCGCCGCCGGAAAGCTGGCGCGGCATGTCGTCGCCGCGTCCGTCGAGCCCGACCGCGGCGAGCATCTCGCGCGCGGGCGCGGGTGGCATGCCGTTCAGCAGCAAGGGCACCGCGACGTTCTGATAGAGCGTCAGATGCGGCAGAACGTGAAACGCCTGGAACACGAAGCCGAGTTTTTGCCGGCGCAGGCGCGTGGCGGCGTCGTCGGAAAGCGTGCTGATCGATGTGCCGTCGATCAGCACGTCGCCGCCGTCGGCGTTGTCGAGGCCCGCGATCAGATTGAGCAGCGTCGACTTGCCGACGCCGGAATCGCCCATGATCGCGACGAACTCGCCCGCGCCGAGCGCGAAGTCGAGCGCGTCGAGCACGATGCGGCCGCCGCCGTACTTCTTCGTCAGGCGGCGGCATTCGAGGGCGGGGAAAACGTTCGGGTCGGTAGGTCGCATCGCGCAAGGTCGTTGTTCCGGTCTGCGCAAGCATTGTGCCGAAGTCGCGCGATTTCAGCCCGGCCGGGGCGGCGTGCGGGGCGTCATGTCGAATGAAACGCCGTTCATCCGCCGAGCAGGCCGAACACCATCACGCCCGTTTTCGTGCCGACATAGACCTTGCCGTTCGCGACCGTCGGCGAAATGAACTTGTTGTTGCCGAACTGATCGCGCGTGCCCGCCTGATTGCTGTTGTAAAGCTCGTTCGCGAGATTGGCCGCGTTGTAGGCATGCAAAACGGCGGTCGGCGTGGTGTTTTCGACGCCCCACACGATGCCGTTCGTGTTGCCGTTCGCAGAAATGACCGGCGCGAGGCCCGGAAAATTCCAGTTGTTCGCCGGGCTCGTCGTCTGGCTCGATGCGCTCGTCGCCACCATTGCATTGACGACCGGCAGCGCCTTCAGATGATCGCCCGCCGGGCCGACGTAGATCGTGTTGTTGTAGAACGCGGGCGCGGTGAACATCGGGCCGGTGATCGTCGAATAGAGCGGCTGGTAGATGTGGTCGGCGTTCGAATCGAACTTGCCCATCGCGTCGCGGTTCACGACGTAGAGCACGCGCGTCTTGCCGCCGCCGATCGCGAGATGCTGCACGTTGCCGTTGATGTCGGTGAGATCGGGCAGCACGAGCACGCCGCCCGAGCCGAGGTCCAGGTCCTGGCTCGATTCCACCACCGTGTTGGACGGCTCGAAGTAATCGGTGACTTGCAGCGAGAGCGTCGAACCCGGCGTGACCTTGAGGAAGCCGTTGCCGAAGTCGTTTCGGATCGGCATTTCCTGCGCGTTGATGGTCGCGTCGAAGGTGCCGTTGCCGTCGAGGAAATAGATCGACGTGCCATCCGATGCGAGACCCGCGCCGCCCATCCAGATGCCGCCCATTTCGCCGTTCGGCGTGACATTGACGATGCCCGTCTGCTGGAGCGTGTCCGCGCTGTAGCCGATGAGCCAGCCGGTGTACGGCAGCGCGTCGCAATGCGAGCTCCACGCCGTATAGACGACGCCGTTGAGCAGCAGCAGCGATGCGCGTTCGATGTATTGCCCCGGCGTAAACGGCACGACGCCGTTCACGCTGCCCGATCCGGTGCCGGGATACGATCCCGTGATTTCCGTCGGGCCGCCGAAGAGTTCGGCGCCCGTCGCAATGTCGATCGCGTGAATGCGCTGGTGATACGCGCCGCCGCTGTCCTTCGACATGCCGACGACATACATCGCGCCATTCGGCCCGCGCGAGCGGTCGATGACCGGCGTCGCCGTGATGCCGATGGTCGGCGTCGTCTGGTCGCAGCCGTGATCGTCGCTCGGCACTTCGCCCGCGCCGAGCGTCGAAACCTGCCAGAGCACCGCGCCGCTGTCGGCATCGAACGCATAGAGGCTGGCTTTTTCGGTCGCGACGTACAGCACGTTGTGCGTGCCGCCCGCCATCGGCACATCGGCGAGAAAGAGCGGCTGGGCGTCGACGGGGCCGTCGACCGGATAGAAGCCGCGCTTGCCGAATGTCGACGAATTGACGTTGGCGAGCGTGAGGCGCGTCTCGGCGAGCTGCTGCGCGGTGCGGCCGATGTCGTTGTGATACGTGGTGACATCCATCGGATTCGAGGGCGAGGGCCTGGCGCTTCCAGTGGAATTCCCGCCGGAGGGCGCGCTGGCCCCGGACGGCGTGCTCGCACTGGCCGGCGCGCTTGCACCGTTCGCGCCACTCGCGGGTGCCGCGCCCGACGCCGCCGCGGGACCGGACGCCGATGACGCGCCGCCGGATGCCGCCGGATCGGAACTCGAGCTGCCGCCGCTGCATCCGCCGATGACTGCGGCGATGGCCACCGCGATTGCGCCAACCGATATGTGCCCTTTCATCTGTGAGTCTCCGATCAGGAGCAGCCGGCCCCGGTGTCTGCCGATTATTGTCTGCGGCGGCTTAACAAGGGGAGCGTTCGTCTGCGGAAAGCTAGCGTTTGGCGGAACGGTCGGTTGACATCGATTCTGCGTATGACGAATGCGTGAAAAAACACGGACGATCGGGCAGGAAGCGCCGACGCGCGGGAAGGACCGCCATCGAAACGAAAGGCAAAGTAAGGCTCAGGACAAGCCCCGCTGGAAGCACTTTTTGCATGAGGTCTTGCCCGGAATCCGCCAAGTTTTCGAGGTGAGACGCAAATGAAACGCTTGATCGCCCAGGTGCTGTGCCACCCGTTCGTCGCGCTCGCGGCGCTCCATATGACCGACTTGATGCTCCGGTCCGACTCCGGGGTCGCCGGCGCGCTTTTCGTTCTAACGGCGCGGTCGGTATCGAAACTGGTCGACGCGCTACGCAGGACGTCCATGATCTGACTTAAGCGAGCACCGGGGAAAAGTAAAAAAGCTTAAATCGGATAAGAAGACAAAAATTGAACGGTTAGGCTTACTGCTTACGGAATGAAGGCAACGTCAGATTTGCCTCACCGATTACACATCAGAACCTGAGAGAGCAATGAGCCAAGCCAACAACGTGATCTATAAAGGGCACGTACTGAGCGCGACCGCCGTGCTGGACCGCGACCGGTACGCCGCCGTGCTCGTCGTCCGCGACCCGGGCGGCGCCCGCCATGCGAGCGGAATGCTCGGCGAATTCGCGAGTGCCATCGGCGCGCTGCAATACGCGTTCGCGTACGGCATGGCCGAAATCGACCATCGACAATCTGCGCACGACTTGCGCCACAGCGACGGCGCGCCGTCGTGAAGCCCGTTCGGATAAAACGCGCCGTTCACTTCGACAGGTCACACCTATGATCATCTATCATCGGGGAGCGGCTTTTCAGCCCTCCGCCACCCGTGTGGGCAACGCATTCGTCGCCACTGCTTCGATTCTCGAAGAGGACGGCCATGCAACCTCGCTCGGCAATCTGGGCGCGTTCGCCAGCAAGGACGGCGCGCTCGGTTTCGCGGTGCGCTGTGCAACCGCGTTCATCGACGGCGACGATCTGCCGTTGCCGCCTTTCCAGATGATTACGCAATAGCGCGCGGCGCCCCGGACGTTGCATGGGCGAGCGCCACTGCAACGATGACGAACGCCTCCGCGACCGGTCCCGACGACGCGCCCGCCGCGCTGCCGTCCTCGCTGCAGGACGACGCCTCGTTCCGTCTGCTCGTCGAAGCGGTCGAAGACTACGCGATCTTTCTGCTCGACGCGCACGGCTACGTCGCGACATGGAACAACGGCGCGCGCAGGATCAAGGGCTATGACGCACGCGAGATCGTCGGGCGGCATTTTTCCGTCTTCTATCCGCCCGGCGACATCGCGGCGGGCAAGCCGCAATGCGAACTCGCGACGGCGACGCGCCATGGCCGTGTCGAAGACGAAGGCTGGCGTCTGCGCAAGGACGGAAGCCGATTCTGGGCGAACGTCGTCATCACGTCGCTGCGCGATGCGCGCGGCGAGCTGATCGGCTTCGTCAAGGTCACGCGCGACATGACCGACCGCCTGCGACTCGCGGAACTGCAACTCGCGCGCGAACTGTCCGCGCACGTGCAGACCGCGCTGGAACACGAACGTGCGTCGATCGCGCGCGAGTTGCACGACGATCTCGGCCAGCAGCTCGCCGCGCTGAAGATGCAGTTGTCGCTTCTCGATACCACCCCGCGGGACGCGTGCATCGCGCGGCAGGCGCTCACGCAGATCGATACGATCATCGGCTCGGTGCGGCGCATCGCGGCGGGCCTGCGTCCGCCCGTGCTCGACGACCTCGGCGTCTTCGCCGCGATCGACTGGCTCGTGTGCGACTTCCGCCGCCGCCATGACCTGGCGATCCGGCTGGACATTGAAGGCGACGAGGACGGCTTCGGCGCGTCCGCGTCCACATCGGTGTTCCGGATCGTGCAGGAAGCGCTCACGAACATCGTGCGTCACGCGCGCGCGGACGAAGTGCGCATCGCGATCGTCTGCGCGCACGCGCGCTGCAAGTTGACGATCGACGACGACGGCCGCGGCGCCGATATCTCCCGTCCGCGCGCAGCCGGCACCTTCGGGCTGATCGGCATGGGCGAGCGCGTGCGGCAACTGGGCGGCGTCATCGAGTTTCGCAGCGGGCCGGGCCAGGGCTTTGGCATCGTCGTGGATATTCCGCTGAATCGTCCCGCCGACGACGCGACGGTCGGGCAATAGGAACCGCATCCATGACGACGAAAGTGCTGATCGCCGACGACCACGCACTCGTGCGCGACGGGCTGCGCCACATCCTCGCGCATGCGCACGGCTTCGAGGTCGCGGGCGTGGCGGGCGACGGGCCGGAGACGCTCACGCTCGCCCGCGCCACCGACGCCGATGTTCTCGTGCTCGATCTCTCGATGCCGGGCCGCAGCGGGATCGATCTCCTCAAGCAGATCAAGGACGAGAAGCCCGCGCTGCGCATTCTCGTGCTCACGATGCACGCCGAGCAGCAATACGCGGCGCGCGCGTTCAAGGCCGGCGCGTCCGGCTACCTGACGAAGGAAAGCGCGAGCGCGGAACTCGTGGCGGCGGTGGCCAAGGTCGCATCGGGCGGCGTGTACGTGAGTCTCGCGATGGCCGAACGCTTCGCGCAAAGCCTCAACGAACCTGCCGACGCGCTGCCGCATCAACGTCTCTCGAATCGCGAGTTCGAGGTGTTCCGGCGGCTGTGTGCGGGCGAGTCCATCGGCGATATCGGCGAGGCGCTGTGCGTGAGCGCGAAGACCGTCAGCACGTACAAGGCGCGCCTGCTCGAGAAGATGCAGATGCCGCACGAAGCCGCGCTCGTGCGCTATGCGGTGCGCCATCGTCTGTTCGACGACGACGGCGCGTGAGCGCGCGTGTCGGCATTGCCCTACACGGTTTCGCGAATGCCTACAGCATGTTCCGCCCGTGCCGATATTTTTTCGAGACATCCCGTCCGATAATTTGCGTGGAACGCAATCGCGGTTCGCGCGCCGATGCGCGATCCGGTCCGACTGGAGCCGAGCATGACTTCCGCGAGCGCAGACACATCCGGCCCGCACGCCGACATCAAGCACGCGAATGCGCGCTGCTCGAACTGTTCCGTGCAGCACGTCTGCATGCCGTCCGGGCTATCGCCGCTCGAATGCGAACGGCTCGACGCGATCATTTGCTCGACGCGATCGCTGCGGCGCGGCGAATCGCTCTTTCGTTGCGGCGACGCCTTCCAGAGTCTCTACGCGGTGCGCAGCGGCTGCCTCAAGACCGTCGTCGTGCATCGGGAAGGACACGAGCAGGTCACGGGCTTTCATCTCGCAAGCGACGCGCTCGGACTCGACGGCGTGAGCGCCGACCATCACGCGTGCGATGCCATCGCGCTGGAAGACAGCGTCGTCTGCATCATTCCGTTCGGTCTGCTCGAACAGCTATGCCGCGAGATCGAGGCGGTCCAGCATCACGTGCATCGCATGATGTGCGGCGAAATCGTACGCGAATCCAGTCTGATGATGATGCTCGGCACGATGACGGCGGAGCAGCGCGTCGCCGCCTTCCTGCTCAATCTTTCGACGCGCATGAAGGCGCGCGGCTACTCGCCCGCGCAACTCGTGCTGCGCATGACGCGCGAGGAGATCGGCAGCTATCTCGGGCTGAAGATCGAAACGGTGAGCCGCATGTTTTCCCGGCTGCAGAAAGCCGGCGTGATCGACGCACGCGGCAAGGACGTGCGGATACTCGATCAGGCGCGGCTCGAAGAGGTCTGAGCGCGCGCTTCGCGGAAGCGGAAAAAGCCGCTGCGCAGCATGACCGACGTCGACGTCCCGCCGACACGGCTCAGCACGTGCTCCGCCGCGCCTTCGATCGACGAGCGATGGCTCTCGAAAGCCTGCTGCAGATCCTCTTCCCGCCACGACGCCGCGCCGAAATGATCCTCGAGCGCCTCGGCGGAAATGGTGCACGCGATGTGTTCGCCATCGGCGAAGGCAGCGAACGTGAGTGATGGAACGTCGCCCTGATAGACGGGCGGCTGGCTGGCAAACGTGATGATCATGCCGATACCTCGTGGATCGTGGATTCGGACTGGCTCGACGCGAAGCACATATCCCTTCAGTCTCGGACACCCGTTCACGGTCCGTATTGATCTGGATCAAATCGCGCCGGGCGGGCGTCGATGGCTCAGCAGACGAATGGCGTCGTCAAAGGCGTGATGCATGGCGGCGCTCGCGTCCGTTTCTGTGCTGCACTGCGCCGTCAGCGGGCCGGCGGCGCGCGTGAGAAGCACCAGTTGCGCATCGAAGACCGTGCGCCCATCCATATCGGGCGATGCCTTGATCGTCAGCTTGCAATCGACGACATCGCTCGCCACGTCCGCGAGCCGCAAGAGTTCGATGCCCGCCTCGCGCTCGATCGCGCCCGATCCGGTGAATCCTAGGTACGCGATCTGCATTCCGAGGCCCATGTGGTCGTTCTCCGATCAGTCTTCTCGGTCCGCCGTGCGTTGCTGCCCGTCGTCATGCGTCCGGCGTGGCGTTCTTCGATCCGCGCGTGAGAAGCACAGGACACGTCGAGCGTCTGACGAAGGCTTCCGCGACGCTGCCGAGCGCGAGCCGCCGCATGCCGGTGCGTCCGTGCGTGCCCATCACGACGAGATCGGCGGGCAGATGCGCCGCGCGGCGCTGCAGACATTTGGCGATGGTATCGGTCACGTTGCGCGTCTCGGCGAGTTCCGTTTCGCACGCGACGCCCGCTTCGAGCACGCGCGCGTATGCGATGTCCAGCGCGTGCCCAGCTTCTTCGCGGACGTTCACGCGATACTGCGCCGGATACGACGAAAGCGCGGCCACGTCGATCACCGACACGACATGCAGGCGGGCGCGCGTGCCAATGCGGATCGCTTCGTCGAGCGCGTGTTGCGAGCATTCACTGCCATCGAGCGCAACCAGAATCGTGCGATACATCGTTGTTCCAGTTTCAAGGCACTTCGATGATGGACGTCGGCGCATTCGTCCGCGCCGCGCGACTTAACGTGACTTAACGTGACTTAACGTGACTTAACGTGTCTAGTGTTTCGACTTGCTGCATGACGAACGCACCCAGAGTATCGCGACGGCGCGCGCATCGATTGACTTCGATCAAGGAACGTAAAGCCGAAGCGCGATGCGCGTACCATGCAGACGAGAGACCGACGATCTGGAGGAAATGCCATGAAAGCGGTGTGCCCGCTGCACGGGCCGACAACCATCATCCGGACGAACGCATACGGCTTCCCGGTTTATGCATGCTGCTGCGACGACGTGCCCTACGTCACGCCGCCCGACGCATGCACGCGAGCGCCGACGCAACGCGGCGCGCCGTCGGAGCCGCACGAGCCCCGGCAGCCGAAGCCTGTCGAAGAATGAAAGCCGGGCGCGTGAACGTAGTCAGACGGAATCGCCGATCACGGCGACCGCCTTGATCTCGACGATATAACCCGCCGCACCGCCGAGCATATGCGCGCCGACCGCCGTCCACGCGGGCAGCGGATGCGTGTTGAGATAGCGCTCCCGCACCTGCATGAAAAGCGGCAGATCGCGCATGTCGGTGTGAAAGGTCGTCACGTCCACGACATCGCTCAATGAAGCGCCCGCTTCTTCGAGCACGAGCTTGAGATTCTCGAAGGCCTGCACGATCTGCGCTTCGCGGTCTTCGATCAGTTGCATGTTCGCGTCGCGGCCAATCTGCCCGGACACGTAGATCGTATTGCCCGCCTTCACCGCCGGCGCGTAACGGATCTTTTCATACACGGCTTGCATTGCCGCCGGAACGATGGCCTTGCGTTCAATCCTCATATGCGGCTCCCGCGTGCTCAACCGTTATCGCCACCGGCGACGGGCAATACCGCGCCGGTGATATAGCTCGCTTCATCCGATGCCAGGAAGAGAATCGGCGCGACCTGTTCGTCGAGCGTGCCGTAGCGTTTGAAGAACGTCGATTCGGTGACCTGCTTCACCGCTTCGCCCATCCATGCTTTTTCCTGCGCGCTGTCGCCGCTCGCATTGCGCGGCACGCGTCGCGGCGGCGCTTCGGTTCCGCCCGGCGCCGCCGCGACCACGCGAATGTTGCGCTCGCCGTATTCCATCGCGAGCGCCTGCGTCATCGCGTTGACGCCGCCTTTCGCCGCCGAATACGGCACGCGCCGAATCCCGCGCGTCGCGTTCGACGACACGTTCACGATCGTCCCGCGACCGCGTTCCAGCAGATGCGGCAGCACGGCATGGCACGCGTACAGCGTCGGCATCAGCGAGCGCCGGATTTCGGCGTCGATCTGCGCAGGCTCGAACTCCGCGTAAGGCCGCATGCGGATCGCGCCGCCGACGCCATTGATCAGGATATCGATGCCGCCGAACGTGCGCGCCGCGAACGCCATCGCCGATGCCGCGCCTTCGTACGTTTCCATATCGGCGACGAAGCCCGCTGTTTCGGCGCGCACGGCTTCCGCGGCCACTTCTTCGACGAAATCCGCGCGATCAACGAACAACACCTTCGCGCCTTCCGCCGCCGCACGCAGCGCCACGCCGCGTCCGATGCCCTGCGCCGCGCCGGTGACGACCATGACCTTGCCAGCAAATCGTTGCGTATTCATGCGGTCACCGGCGCGGCGTTGGGCGTGAACTTCTCGTAGTGGAAGCTATTGGGCTTCACGCCGTTGTCGTCGAAATGCTTGCGCACCGCATCGACCATCGGCGGCGGGCCGCAGAGATAGACATCGACATCGCCATCATTCAGCGATTCGGCGGGCATGTGCTGCGTCACCCATCCCTTGCGCGGATGATTCGACGCCGCATCCGCGACGACCGTGCTGAACGTGAAGTTCGGCAGCTTCGCCGTGTAGGCCTCGATCGCTTCGACCTGCACGAGATCGAGATCGCGCGTCACGCCGTAGATCAGATGAATCTGCTGCTGCGAGTTCGTGCGCGCGAGGACCTCGAGCATCGAGAGAAAAGGCGCGAGACCGGTGCCGCCCGCGAGCATCAAAAGCGGACGCTCCACCGCGCGAAGATAGAAGCTGCCGAGCGGACCGGTCAGTTCGACCGGGCTGCCCACTTTCGCGGATTCGAGCCACGTACTCATCACACCGCCGGGAATCTTCTTGATGAGGAAGCTGATCTTCGTTGCGCCCGGTGCCGACGAGAACGAATACGAACGATGCTGGCCGCTGCCCGGCACGTCGATATTCACATACTGGCCTGGGAGGAAAACCGGTGCGGGCGTGGCGGCATCCACGTCCAGTTCGAGCACGACGGCGGCATCGTTGTGCGGCTCGATCTTCGTGACGGTCGCGGCGAACTTGCTCTGCGCGGTCTTGCATGCGGTGGAAGATGCCGGGACCGCGATCACGCAATCGCTCGACGGCACCATCTGGCACGTGAGCACGAGCCCGCTGTCTTTTTCGTCGCCGGAGAGGGCGTCTTCGATGTACTCGTCGCCGAGATCGTATTGCCCGCTTTCAGCGCGGCATTTGCAGGTGCCGCATACGCCGTCGGAGCAATCCATCGGCAGATTGATCCTGGCGCGAAATGCGGCGTCGAGCACTTTCTCGCCCGCCTTGCATTCGACGAAACGCGTCACGCCGTCTTCGAAATTCAGTGCAATGTTGTAGCTGGACATGTTGCCTCCTACTTCCTGTCTCGTCACCGTGAGTCTCAGACGTGATAGACGTCGAGCACCTGCCGGATGTAGTCGTTCTTCAGCACGATCTTCTTGTGCGAAATGACCAGAATGTCGTCGACCTTTCTCAGCGTCACGAAGATCGTGCCGAAGAAATGATCGGTGATCTTGTAGCGATGATTCAGCGTGTCGAAGTTGTAGCGCACGTCGACCTCGCTCTCGCGCGTGGCGAGCACTTCCACGTTGGTGACGTTATGGCTCGTGCGCGGCTCGGGCATCGATGCGCCGCTGCGCTCGGTCTTGATGCGGAACACGCGATCTTCGAGGCCGCCGCGATCCGGGTAATACATCAACGAGATCTGGCTTTCGTGATCGTCGGTGAGCTGATCGTCGTCGTCCCATGCGGGCATCCAGTACGTGACGTCCTCCGCATAGCAGCCGAGCCATTCGTCCCACTGACGGTCATCGAGCAAACGCGCTTCGCGATACAGCGTCGCGCAGATTTTCAAGTAGTCGAAGCTCATGCCAGTGCCTCCCCTTGCTCCTTCTTCAGCGCGTCGCGCATCACGTTCACCCAGTATTCGTGCTGCACGACGAAGAGTCCTTCGTCTTCGCTGCGCTCGCCCGAGATGAGCGGCCGGATGCCCATGTTCCGCGCGTTCTCGTCCGGGCCGTGGACCCACAGCGGCGCGCCGCGCGACAGGTCGTTCCACATCGCCGTGATGCCCGCGTAACCGGACTGGCACGCGCGGAATTCTTCGAGGTCATCGCTCGTGCCCATGCCCGTTACGTTGAAGAAGTCCTCGTACTGGCGGACGCGCGTCGCGCGATCTTCCGCGCTCTCGCCTTTGGGCGCGAAGCAGAAGATGCTCACTTCGGTCTTGTCGACGCCGAGCGGCCGCACCACGCGAATCTGCGTGCTGAACTGATCCATCAGGAACACGTTCGGATAGAGGCACAGATTGCGCGTCTGATTGACGATGTAATCCGCCTGCACGTCGCCCACGCGCGCCTTGATCTCTTCGCGATGCCGATACACGGGCCGCACTTCCGGATTCATCGTCCTGGTCCACAAGAGGATGTGGCCATGATCGAAGCCATACACGCCCGCGACCGACTTGCTCCAGCTATTCGCATCGACGGCCTTCGTGCCTTCGACCTTGCGGCGGCCCATCGTCGCGGCGTAGTTCCAGTGGACGGTGCTGACGTGATAGCCGTCGCAGCCGTTTTCCATCTGCATCTTCCAGTTGCCGTCGTAGATGTACGACGAATTGCCGCGCAATACTTCGAGGCCATCGGGAGCCTGATCGACGATCTGATCGATGATGATCTTCGTCTCGCCGAGATAGTCTTCGAGCGGCATCGAGTCCGCATTCAGGCTGCCGAACAGAAACCCGCGATAGTTCTGGAAACGCGGCACGCGGCGCAGGTCGTGCGAGCCGTGCGTGTTGAACTGGATCGGGTATTCGGTCGTCTTCTCGTCTTTCACCTTCAGCAGCTTGCCGGTGTTCGAGAACGTCCAGCCGTGGAACGGGCATGTGAAGCTGCCCTTGTTGCCGTGCTTGCGGCGGCAGAGCATCGCGCCTTTGTGCGCGCATGCGTTGATGACCGCGTTGAGCGCGCCGGTCTTGTCGCGCGTGATGACGATCGGCTGCCGGCCGATCCACGTCGTGTAGTAATCGTTGTTGTTCGGAATCTGGCTCTCGTGCGCGAGATACACCCAGTTGCTCTCGAAGATATGTTTCATCTCGAGATCGAACAGATCGGCGTTCGTGAAGATATCGCGGCGGCAGCGATAGACGCCGCTTTCCTTGTCGTCCTGGACGGCGTTTTGCAGCAGTTCGTCGAGCTGCGCGGCTTTGTCGGTGATGGCGGACATATGAGTTCTCCCTATGCGCGTTCCGGCGACGGAGCGCATTGCATCGGTATCGAAGGGGTCGTGCGGAGATCGGAGCGGCGGCGCGTTTGCCGCCGTCGATGTGCCTTATGCGGCGAGGGACACGCGCGGACGATGGACGATCTGGTTGTCCTTGCCCAGCACGAGCGGCGTCAGGCGGATATCGAACACGATCTCGCGGTACGCATCGGCTTTGAGTCCCAGCGCCGTGCCGCCTGTTTTATCGATGACATGCGGAACGAGTTCTTCACGCGTCGCATAAGCGAAGTCGTCCCAGATGAGCGGATCGCCTTCGATGTTGATCTGCGTCGTCAGCTTGCGATGCTTGTCGCTCGTCGCGAAGAAGTGCACATGCGCCGGACGGTTGCCATGACGCGCGAGCGAATCGAGCAACTGCTGCGTCGCGCCCTGCGGCGGGCAGCCGTAACCGACCGGCATCAGCGTGCGGAATTCGTAGGTGCCGTCGGCGCCCGTCTTCACCGCGCCGCGCAGATTGAAGTCGCTTTGCGCGCCGGTCGGATCGAAGTGCGAGTAGAAGCCCTTCGAGTTGGCATGCCAGCATTCGACCACCGCATTCGCGACGGGCTTGCCGTCGGGACCGGTGACCGTGCCGCGGATGACGAGCGGGCCGGCGTTTTCATCGGCGTCGAGATCGATCTTCGATACGCCTTCACGCACCGGCGCACCCGCCACATACAACGGACCTTCGATGGTGCGCGGCGTGCCGCCGTGAATGTCGGCTTCGCGGTCTTCGGCATCCATGCGGATGTCGAGAAACTTTTCCAGTCCGAGGCCGGCCGCGAGCAGCGCCGCTTCGCCATCCTGACCGAGCTTGTTGAAGTAATTGACGCCAGTCCAGACTTCATCGGGCGTCATGTCGAGATCGTCGATCGCCTTGAACAGGTCGCTCAACAGACGATGCGTGATCTCCTTCGCGCGAGCATTGCCGTCCTGACTTCCGAGGTTCGCGGCGGCCTTCAACAGGTCCTGCACTTCCTTCGTATCGAACACTTTGATGCTCATGTCTACTCCTGAATCTCGCAATTTTATGGTGGGGGTTAACCCTCGCTTCAGCACCTGCGTCGATATGCTTGGAAGGTATGGTCGGGTGTTGAAACAGAGCGTGAAGGCAGGATAATGGACGCAAAGTTGGCCAGTCCAACACTGATTTAGTATCGGGCTATATCCAGGAGGTATTGAATGGAGCTGCGGCATCTGCGTTACTTCGTGGCAGTGGCGGAAGAAAGAAACTTCACGCGCGCGGCCGAGCGGCTGCATATCGCGCAACCGCCTTTGAGCCGTCAGATACAGCAACTCGAGGAAACGCTCGGCGTGCAGCTCTTCGAACGCAACTCGCGTCCGCTCAAGCTCACGGAGACCGGCAAGTTCTTTTATTCGCATGCAGTGCAGCTGCTTGCGCAGACCGCCGAACTCGAATCGATGACGCGGCGCGTCGGCAATATCGAGCGCAGTCTGTCGGTGGGATTCGTCGGCTCGACCTTATACGGCATGTTGCCGAAGATCATCCGCCGTTTTCGCGACGAGAATGCCACCGTCGAACTGAGCCTGCACGAGATGTCGACGATGGACCAGATTCGCGCGCTCAAGGATGGCCGCATCGACGTGGGATTCGGGCGCATCCGGCACGAAGACGCGAACATCCGCCGCGTGATCCTGCGCGAAGAACAGATGATCGTCGCGTTGCCGGTCGGGCATCCGCTGTCGGTGGCGAAACCCGTGCTCGCGCTGCGCGATCTCATCAACGAGACGCTCATCATCTTCCCGAAAGCGCCGCGCCCGAGTTATGCCGATCAGGTGCTGTCGGCGTTCCAGGACCGCGCGCTCGCGCCGCGCAAGATCTATGAAGTGCGCGAGTTGCAGATCGCGCTCGGGCTCGTCGCGGCGGGCGAAGGCATCTCCGTCGTGCCGAGCAGCGTCTATGGCCTCAAGCGCGACGACGTGAGCTACAAGGAGCTCGACGATCCCACGCTCGTCTCGCCGATCATCATGAGCATGCGCGCGCTCGACGAATCGCGCGACATCAAGGAGATGCTCGAACTGATTTATCGGCTGTACGACGAGGAGAAGATCGCTTACACGCCGCGCACGGATCGCGGCCGCTGACGCGCGATACCTGGCGGGTATGACACTAGACGTCAACGGTCTTGGACAGGCGGCAAACGGGCACGCAATATCTCATCAACCCATCCATTCCGACATCTCAGGTATGAACGCCCAAATCACCTCCGTCGAAGCGATTCTGGTTGATCTCCCGACCATTCGCGCGCATCAACTCGCGATGGCGACGATGCAGCAGCAAACCCTCGTCATCGTCCGTCTGCGCACGAGCGACGGCATCGAGGGCATTGGCGAAGCCACGACCATCGGCGGGCTGTCTTACGGCGATGAAAGTCCCGAAGGCATCAAGCTGACGATCGATACGTATCTCGCGCCCGCGCTCATCGGGCAGGATGCGAGCAACATCAACGCGGCGATGCTGCGCCTGAACAAGGTCGCGCGCGGCAACCGCTTCGCGAAGTGTGCGCTCGAAACGGCACTGCTCGATGCGCAGGGCAAGCGCCTGAACGTGCCGGTGTCCGAGTTGCTCGGCGGCGCGGTGCGCAAGACGCTGCCGGTGCTGTGGACGCTCGCGAGCGGCGATACGCAGCGCGATATCGAAGAAGCCGAAATGCTGCTTGCCGAGCGACGTCACAACACGTTCAAGCTGAAGATCGGAAGGCGCAGCGTGCGCGATGACGTCGCGCATGTATCGGCGATCAAGAGCGCGCTCGGCGATGGCGCGAAGGTCACGGTCGACGTGAATCAGGCCTGGAGCGAAACCGATGCGGCGTTCGGCATCGAAGCGCTGCAAAGCGCGGGCATCGATCTGATCGAGCAGCCGACGCCGCGCGAGCAACGCAGCGCGCTCGCCCGGCTGGCCGCGCGCTTCATCGTGCCGATCATGGCCGACGAAGCCGTGACGGGCCCCGAAGACGCGCTCGAACTCGTGCGCCACGCATGCGCCGATGTCTTCGCGCTGAAGATCGCGAAGTCAGGCGGCATCTACGGAATGATGCGCACGGCCGCCATCGCGGATGCGGCGGGCGTGTCGCTCTACGGCGGCACGATGCTCGAAGGCAGCATCGGCTCGATTGCATCGGCGCATGGATTCAGCGCACTGCCGCAACTCGCGTGGGGCACGGAACTCTTCGGCCCGCTGCTCCTGAAGGACGACATCGTGACGGCGCGCCCGCATTATCGCGACTTCGATCTGCACATGCCGCAAGGCCCGGGGCTCGGTCTTCAGATCGATGAAGAGAAGCTCGCGTTCTATCGCCGCGACCAGCGCGCGTGAATCCACTCAGTCAATATCGATCGAGGCCGCCATGCTTTATCTCGTCAGAATGGACGTTCATCTGCCGCACGACATGCCCGCGCCGCAAGCCGATGAAATCAAGGCGCGCGAAAAGGAATACTCGCAAGGGCTGCAACGTCAGGGCAAGTGGCAGCAGTTGCATCGCGTGGTCGGAGAGTATGCGAACTACAGCGTGTTCGATGTCGATTCGCACGATGAACTTCATGCCATCCTGTCGGGCTTGCCGCTGTTTCCATACATGACGATGCAGGTGACCGCGCTCGCGCATCATCCGTCGTCGATTCGATGACACGCGACACGGCCGCGCGCGAAAGTGCATGGTCCGTATCGGCGGCGAGCGCCGGGCTGCTTGCCGTCATCATCTCGTATGCGGGGCCGCTCGCGATCCTCTTGCTCTTCGCCGCGCTGCCGAACGCATTCGTTGCCGTGCTCGCGGGTCTTGCGTTGCTCGGCGCGATTACAGCGAATGTCGTCGGTCTGGTGCAGGACGAGGCGCATCGTGAAGCGTCGTTCATTGCGTTCATCGCGACGGCTTCGAATATGAGCTTTCTCGGGTTAGGGTCGGCCTTTTGGGGGATCGTGTTGGGGGCGTTGGCGCATCTCGTTCTCGGCAGAGCGAAGCACGCGCGCTGACTTACGTGCTATGCGCGGGCTCGTCCGTCTCGACGCGCACATTCACCGCCTTCCGGCACCAAAACCCGATCGCCACCCGATTCACCTTGCCCTGCTCCGTAAGCGGCACGCGTTGCATCGAAGCCATGCGCACGGCCCTCGCAACGGACACACCACACGCCGACTCGACCGCCCGCATGCAGCGCGCGACATCGACACGCCTTCCCGTCCACGGCACGACGGCGACATCCCACACATAACCGCGCGCTGCATCGCTCGATGCGACAGCGCGCGCATAGCGCACATCGGGCAACGCGCACAGCGCCGACTCGATCCGCGCCGGCCCGATTGCGACGCCATCGATCACGGCGACATCGGCCGCGCGTCCGAGCACATGCAGATTCATCGTCTCGTCGATGAAGCCGATATCGCCCGTCAGACACCAGCCGTCGCGAAACTTCTGCGCGGCCTCGATCGGCTGCCGGTAATAACCCTGCGCCACCGCCTTCGACCGCACTTCGATTGCACCGTGCTGCCCTTCGCGCGCGAAGGTGCCGTTAGCGCGGCGAATCCGCACGTCGACGCCGGGCCGGATGCGCCCCGCGCTCTCCAGCAAATCCGGATTGGCCAGATAGTTCGATGGCGTCAGCACACTCACAAGCCCCGCTTCGCTTGCGCCATACATGTGCGTGAGCACCGGACCGAGCCGCGCAATCGCGCGCCGCCGCAGAATCGCGGGCGCCGATCCGCCGATATGCGCGATCGAGCGCAACGATGAGAGATTGCGTCGGGCCACGTCCGGATGATCCATCGTCTCGAAGAGTTGCGGCTCGACGAGCAGCACGTCCGTAATGCGCTCGGCTTCGATCGCCGCGAGCGTGTCCGCGGGATCGTAGCCGGGCTTGAGCACGACCACGCCGCCACCCATCAACGTGTTGTCGACGAGCACTTGCGACAGATACGCGAGCGCGCCATTGACGAGCTGACGGCGGTCCTCGGGACTCGGCGCGCTCACCATCGTCGACCAGGCGGCGAAGCTGCGGCGGCTCGCTTTAGGCGTGCCGGTCGAGCCGCCCGACGAGACGATCACGGCGAGATCGTCGGCACGCGCGCGGCATTGCACAGGCAAATCGTGCTGCACGCGCGCGCGGATATCCAGCCGCAAGCGCGCGGGTCCCGTGCCGACATACGCGAGACGTGCGCCGGCAAGCGCGGGCACGAGATGCTTGGTCTCTTCGAACGCGATCAGCCACATCGGCTGCATGCGCGCGACGAACGCGGCGCGCTGTTCCGCCGATGCGATCGCGGGCAGGAACATCGTCGCCGCGCCGAGCAGATTCGTCGCGTAGCGGATGGCGAGCGCATCGGCGCAATTCGGCGCGAACATCGCGACGAGCGCGCCGCGCGTGACGCCGAATGACGCGAGCGCCCGCGCATAGCGATAGATCGATGCGGCGAACGCGCCGCCGGTCACGTCCTCGTCGAGATAGCGCAGCACCGCGCGTTCGGCGTGGGCGTCGAGCCGATCGAGCAGGACATCGACATAAGAGCGAAAAGTTTCCATGACTGCATCCCTCCTTCATCAGCGATGGATGCAGTGTGCGCGCGCACAATGAGGCGAAAATGAGCGGCTACGCGATCTCTTTCGATAGCACGTCGCCGATCGCTTTCGCAGCCGCCTCGACATTGCGATCGTTCAACGCGGCAACGCACATCCGGCCCGAGCGGATCAGATAGACGCCGTGCCGCTCGCGCAACGTATCGACCTGCGAAGCGGAAAGTCCCGTGTACGTGAACATGCCGCGCTGCTCGACGTAGCGCGCGAGCATCGCATCGGGCACGTTGCCGGCAAGGCGCGCGTGAATCGCGCCACGCATGCGCGCGATGCGCGTACACATCGACGCGAGCTCTTCTTCCCACGCTTGCCGCAACGCGGGCGTCGTCAGCACGCGCGCGACGATCTTCGCGCCGTGCGTCGGCGGATTGCTGTAGTTCGCCCGCACGGCGCTCGTCAGTTGACCTAGCACGCGCGCAGCCGACTCCGCCGATTCGCAGATCACCGAGAGCGCGCCGCAACGCTCGCCGTACAGCGAGAAGTTCTTCGAGAACGAATTGGCGACGAAGGCCGGCACGTTCTGGCGGACGAGCTCGCGTATCGCGAAGGCATCGGCATCGAGTCCCGCGCCGAAGCCCTGATACGCCATGTCGATGAATGGCAGCAGGTCGCGCTCCTTCATCGCGCCGACGAGCTTCACCCATTGCGCATCGTTCAGGTCGACGCCCGTCGGGTTGTGACAGCACGCGTGCAGCAGCACGACGCTCTTCGCGGGCAGATCGCGGATCGCCGAGAGCATCGCGTCGAAGTCGAGGCCGCCGCTCGCTTCGTCGTAGTACGGATACGTTCCGACGGCGAAGCCCGCGCGCTCGAAGATGAAGCGATGGTTGTCCCACGTCGGATCGCTGACCCACACTTGGGAGGCCGGGAAATAGCGCTTGATGAAGTCCGCGCCGACCTTGAGCGCGCCCGAGCCGCCGAGCGTCTGCACCGTCGCGATGCGGCCTTCGATGCGCGCGGCGGAATCGTCGCCGAATACGAGCGCCTGCACGGCATCGCGATACGGCGCGAGGCCTGCCATCGGCAGATACGGTTTAGCGGCGGGTTGCGCGAGCAACTGCGCCTCCGCCTCGCGCACGGCATGCATTACGGGAAGGCGGCCTTCGTCGTCGTAATAGATGCCGATGCTCAGATTGACCTTATTCGTGCGCGGGTCCTTTGCGAAGTCCTCGTTCAGCGAAAGAATCGGGTCGCCGGGATAGGCATCGATATGTTCGAACATGATCGTCTCCTTCAGACGCGCGACAGCGCAGCACTCGCGCGGCGGCGGTTGCGAACGGCATAACCCACGCCGAGCACCGCGAGCCACACGGGAATCAGATAAACCGAGATGCGCAGATCGGGAATCAGGCACATCACGACGAGAATGCCCGCAAGGAACGCGAGACACAGATAGTTCGTGAGCGGATAGCCGAGGCTCCTGAACACGGTCGTTTCGCCGTTACGCGCCTTCACTCGGCGAAATTGCAGATGGATGAGCGAGATCATCGCCCAGTTGATGATGAGCGCCGACACGACGAGTCCCATCAGCAACTCGAACGCCTTGCCCGGCATCAGATAGTTGATGAGCACGCACGCGGCCGTCGCGAGCGCGGAGACGCCGAGCGCCATCAGCGGAATGCCGCGCTTGTTCACCTTCAGCAGCGCGCGCGGCGCATTGCCCTGTTGCGCGAGACCATAGAGCATGCGGCTGTTGCAGTACACGCCGCTGTTATAGACCGAGAGCGCCGCCGTGAGCACCACGGCGTTGAGCACATGGGCAACGAAGTTGCTGTTCATCGCGTGGAAGATCAACACGAACGGGCTGCCGCCGGTCACGACCTTTTGCCACGGATACAGCGAAAGCAGCACACCCAGCGCGCCGACGTAGAAAATCAGAATGCGATAGATCACCTGATTGGTCGCGCGCGGAATCGTGTGCGACGGATCGTCCGCTTCGGCCGCCGTGATGCCGACGAGTTCCAGACCGCCGAACGAGAACATGATGACGGCCATCGCCATGACGAGACCGGAGACGCCGTTCGGGAAGAAGCCGCCGTGACGCCAGAGATTCGTCACGCTCGCTTCCGGCCCGGCGCCGCCCGAGAACAGCAGCCAGCCGCCGAAGCCGATCATGCCGACGATCGCCACCACCTTCACGATCGCGAACCAGAACTCCAGCTCGCCATACGACTTCACGCTCGTCAGATTGATCGCATTGATGACGCAGAAGCAGACGAGCGCGGAGATCCACGTCGGAATGCCCGGCCACCAGTACTGCACGTAGATGCCGACGGCGGACAGTTCGGCCATCGACACGAGAATGTAGAGCACCCAGTAGTTCCAGCCCGACAGGAAGCCCGCGTACTGGCCGCAGTACTTGTCCGCGAAGTGGCTGAACGAACCGGCGACCGGCTCGTCGACGACCATCTCGCCCAGTTGCCGCATGATGAAGAACGCGACGATGCCCGCGATCGCGTAACCGAGCAGCACCGATGGCCCCGCCGATTTGATCGTCTGCGCGATGCCGAGAAACAATCCGGTCCCGATCGCGCCGCCGAGCGCGATCAACTGAATGTGGCGGTTCTTCAAACCGCGCTTGAGCGTGCCGTGTCCCTCTTGTGCCACGTGTCTCTCTCCTTGTGCTCGATTTAGGGGAATCAGTGTAAATTTGTTACGGCACAATATGATTTCCTACGGCGCGCAGACAAACCCTAGTTTGCGCGCGCGGATTTCATCGATGGTGGCTTGGAGAAATTAAATTGCAGACTATCGAGATCGATCGTATCGACGTGCGTTTGCTCGGGATGCTGCAGTCCCGCGGACGCATCTCGAATCTCGAGCTGGCGGAGGCGATCAATCTGTCGCCCGCGCAGACCTTGCGGCGGCATCGCCGGCTGGAAGAGCTCGGCGTCATCAAGGGCTACGAGACGCGGCTCGATGCACAGGCGCTCGGCTTCGGCGTCGTCGCGTTCATTCAGGTGACGATGGAGCGCGGCCATGTGCGCGACCTCGCCAAGTTCAAGGGCGTGGTCGGCAAGCTCGCGGAGATACAGGAATGTTTCGCCGTGACGGGCGATATCGATTACATGCTGAAGGTGATCGCGCGAGACCTGAAAGGCCTGTCGGAATTTCTGCTCGATACGCTGATGCGCATTCCCGGCGTGAGCGGCGTGAAGTCGAGCGTGTGTCTCGACGAACTGAAGTGCGTGAGCGCAGTGCCGCTGGAGGCTTAGGGTTGCGCGCGCTGCAACACGCGCGAAAGCACCTGCTCTTCGAGCTCCGCGAAGCCCGGCGCGGTGCGCGTGCGCGGCCTTTGCAACGGCACGGCGGTATCGAGCGTGATGCGGCCCGCGTCGATCAGCACGATGCGATCGCCGAGCGACACCGCCTCCTGCACATCGTGCGTGACGAGCAGCGCGGTGAATCGATGTTCCCGCCACAAACGTTCGATCAAACCGTGCATTTCGATGCGCGTCAACGCATCGAGCGCGCCGAGCGGTTCATCGAGCAGCAACAGATCCGGCCGATGCACGAGCGCGCGCGCAAGCGACACGCGCTGACGCTGCCCGCCCGACAAACGCGACGGCCAGTCCTTCTCGCGCTCGGCAAGCCCCACTTCGGCGAGCGTCGCGCGCGCTTCGTCGCGCTTCTCGCGCGGCAAGCCGATCATCACGTTGTCCAGCACGCTCTTCCACGGCAAGAGGCGCGCGTCCTGAAACATGATGCGCACCTGCAATTCGGCCGACGACCCAGCCGCGGTGCGCTGCAGGACGCCGCCCGTCGGCTGCTCCAGTCCGGCGATGAGCCGCAGCAAGGTCGACTTGCCGCAGCCGCTGCGTCCGACGATCGACACGAAGCTGCCGCGCTCGATCGCGAAGTCCAGCCGGTCGAGCACCGTGCGCTCGCCGAAGCGCTTGTCCACGCCACGAAGCGACACGGCGAGATCGCGCCCGGCGAGCGGCGCGCGTGCATGCGTTTGTGCGCGCCTGAAAGCGGGCGCGAGCGTGCCGGTATCGGTCAGATTCATGTTTGCGTTTTCGTTTGATACGCGGGATGCCAGCGCAGGGTGGCGCGTTCGATCGCGCGCGCGGCCATGTCGGCGAGCTTGCCGAGCAGCGCGTAAAGCAGGATGCCGACCACGACGACATCGGTTTGCAGGAACTCGCGCGCGTTCATCGTCATATAGCCGATGCCCGATTGCGCCGAGATCGTTTCGGCGACGATCAGCATCACCCACATCAGCCCGAACGCGAAGCGCACGCCGACGAGTATCGAAGGCAAAGCGCCCGGCAGAATCACATGCCGGTACAGCGCAATGCCCGACAAGCCGTAACTCCTCGCCATCTCGATCAGATCGCGATCCACCGAGCGGATGCCGTGATACGTGTTGACGTACACCGGAAAGAACACGCCGAGCGCGACGAGCACGAGCTTCGCCTCCTCGCCGATGCCGAACCAGAGAATCAGCAGCGGGATCATCGCGAGCGCGGGAATGTTGCGGATCATCTGCACGGTCGAATCGAGCGCGATCTCGGCAGGCTTGAAAAGACCCGTCGCAAGACCGAGCGCAAAGCCGATGCCGCCGCCCATCGCGAAGCCAGCGAGCGCGCGGCCCGCGCTGACCTTGACGTTGGCCCAGAGATCGCCGGATTCGATCAGCGACCACGCCGCCTTCACCACCGCAAGCGGTTCGGGCAGCACGCGCGCCGACAGCCCGCCGGTGCGCGCGGCGCTTTCCCACGCGATGAGAATCAGCAGCGGCACGAGCCACGGCAACGCGCGGCGAACGATCACGTTGCGCGTCATGATGCCGATGCGCGCGGCAACTCCGACGTGCCGATAACTTCCCCGAACGGTCCCGACAGCGGCCCGCTTGCCTGCTCGCGCTGTTGTCGCGGCAAGAGCGGGAACACGAGTTCGGCGAACCGATACGACTCTTCGAGATGCGGATAACCCGACAGGATGAACGTGTCGACGCCGAGTTCCGCATACTGCTTCATCAATCCGGCGACCTGCTCCGGATTGCCGACGAGCGCCGTGCCCGCGCCGCCGCGCACGAGCCCGACGCCCGCCCACAGATGCGGATACACCTCAAGCTTGTCGCGCCGGCCGCCATGCAGCGCGGCCATGCGCCGCTGGCCTTCGGAATCCATCTTCGCGAACGAGGCTTGCGCGCGGCGGATGGTTTCATCGTCGAGCTTGCTGATGAGCTTGTCGGCATCGGCCCAGGCTTCCTGCTCGGTCTCGCGCACGATCACATGCAGGCGAATGCCGAACTTGATGTCGCGCCCTTCGTCTTGCGCGCGGCGGCGGATATCGGCGAGTTTCTTTTCGACATCCTCGGGCGGCTCGCCCCACGTGAGATACGTGTCGATGTGCTTCGCCGCGATGTCGTGCGCCGCCGCCGACGATCCGCCGAACCACAGCGGCGGATGCTGCTTCTGCACCGGCGGATACAGCACCTTGCCGCCCTGCGATTGCAGATGCTTGCCGTCGAAATCGAACGCGCCGTTTTCGTGCGACTGTTCGAGCAGGCCACGCCAGATCGTCAGGAATTCGTCGGTGATTTCGTAGCGGGTGTCGTGATCGTGAAAGACGCCGTCGCCCGCGAGTTCGGTCGGATCGCCGCCTGTCACGACGTTGATGAGCAGCCGCCCGTTCGACAGCCGGTCGAACGTCGATGCCATGCGCGCCGACAATCCCGGCGAACTCAGGCCGGGACGAATCGCCACGAGAAACTTCAGACGCTTCGTGGCAGGAATGAGGCTAGACGCGACCACCCACGCGTCCTCGCACGAGCGGCCCGTGGGCAGCAGCACGCCTTCGTAGCCGAGCGTGTCGGCGGCTACGGCGATCTGTCGGAAGTAATCGTAATTCGCGGCGCGCGCGCCTTGCGACGTGCCGAGGTATCGGCTGTCGCCGTGAGTCGGAATGAACCAGAAAACATTCATGTTGGTCGTGATGTAGATGAGTGCCGCCCCGAACGAGTCTAACGACGCGACGCGCGCAACCGAACCATCGATTCGCGCTAAGGATGTGCGTGTTCGTGCTAACGCCGCGCGCCGAATCAGGCGACGTTCCAGCGCGCCTCGGTGACGTCGAGCTTCTTCGGAATCAGCTTGAGGTTCGTGAAGGTATCGGCGATCTGCTGCTGATACGCGAGCGTGGCCGGATCGATTGCCTGCACGCCGTACGACGTGCGCTTCAGCGCGGTTTCGAGAATGCCCGTATCGAGCCCGACGAGCGGCGACAGTTGCGCGGCCACGGCGGACACGTTGTCGCGCGCCCAGCGATCGACCTGATCGAGTTCTTCGAGCACCGCATGCACCAGTTGCGGCTGCGCGGTTGCGATCTTGCGCGTCGCGAGGTAGTACTGCACGTTGCGCACGATGCCGTTAGCATCGGTGAGCTGTCGCGCGTTCGCCTGCTTTTCGGCGGCGGCGAGATACGGGTCCCAGATCGCCCACGCGTCGATGCTGCCTTGCACGAACGCGGCGCGCGCATCGGCGGGCGCGAGATAGACCGGCTGAATGTCCGACCATGCAAGGTTCGATTTTCTGAGCGCCTCGACGAGCAGATAATGCACGTTCGATCCTTTATTCAGCGCGACCTTCTTGCCGCGTAGTCGCGCGACCGACTGAATGCTCGAATCCTTCGGCACGACGATCGCCTCGGCGTGCGGCGCGGGCGGCTCGTGCCCGATATAGACGAAATCGACGCCCGCGGCTTGCGCGAAGATCGGCGGCGTTTCACCGACCGTGCCGATGTCGACCGCGCCCGCGTTGAGTCCTTCGAGCAGTTGCGGCCCGGCCGGGAATTCGAGCCATTGCACGGTCACGCCTTGCGCCGCGAGCCGTTTGTCGAGCGAGCCGCGCGCCTTGAGCACGACGAAGTTGCCGTACTTCTGATAGCCGATGCGCAAGGTTTTCGGCGCATCGGCGGCTTGCGCGATGCGCGCGGCGAATCCGCCCGACAGCCCCGCACCGAGCGCGGCGAGCGTGAAGAGCGTGCGGCGGCGCGCGGGAATGAAGGGCGTGTTCTTGCGGTCGGACATGCGCGGTTTCCTCGATGAGCGAAGGCATCCGATGACGATGCCATTGCCGACGATGCTATCAACGCGCATCGCACGGGCTAAACGAGAAATCGTGATATCGATAGTGCGCCGCGCGATGCTTCGTCGGCTGCTTTGTCGGCTGCTTCGTGGTTTCGGCATATCGATAGCGCCCGAAATTATTTGGCGTGCGCACGCCGCGCCTCTAGCATCACGCTTCCTCCAATCAGCATGCGTGTGCATTCATGAAGATCAAGCATCCATTCAAGACCACTCTGTTTTCGATCCTGCTCGCGTGCGGCGTGGTGAGCGCGCAGCCGTCGCTTGCGGCGAATCAGACGGTGCGCGTCGGCATCATGTCCGGCGAAGACGAGGATGTGTGGCGCGCCGTGGCGGCCAATGCGGCGAAGCACGGCATCACGGTCAAGATCACGACCTTCGCCGATTACACGCAGCCCAACGAGGCGCTCGCGCAGCACGATCTCGACGCCAACTCGTTCCAGCACAAGCCTTATCTCGATGCGCAGATCAATGCGCGCCACTATGACATCGTGCCCGTGGGCTTTACTTACGTGCAGCCGATCGGCCTCTACTCGCGCAAGTGGAAATCGGTCGATGCCTTGCCGCAGAACGCCGCCATCGGCGTGCCGAACGATCCGAGCAACGAAGGACGCGCGCTGCTTCTGCTACAGGCCAACGGCGTCATCAAGCTGCGCGATAACGTCGGCCTCCTGCCGACCGCGCGCGATATCGCAAGCAATCCGAAGCATGTGCAGATCAAGGAACTCGACGCGGGCATCGTCGGGCGCGCGATCGGCGACGTGGATGCCGCCGTCGTCAACACCGACTGGGCGATCAAGGCGGGCATCGACATCCAGCACGAACGCATCGCGCAGGAAAAGGTCGAGAGCAATCCGTATCGCAACTTCATCGCGGTGAACGCGAAGGACGCGCAGGCGCCGTGGGTCAAGACGCTCGTGGAGAGCTATCAGCAGACCAACGTGGCTTCGTCGATCCTCAAGGTCTATCACGGCGCGACGCTGCCCGCCTGGGAAGGCGCGCCGCAGCGATAAAGCCAGGCGATAAAGCGAAACGGATAGGCGCTTCAGTGGACGCGGCGTACCGCGCGCAGCAGCAGATCGCCGTCTTCGGTGATGCGCGGCAGGCGCGCGCCGCTCACGAGTTGTTCCATCGCGATGAGCTGGCGTTCGAGAAGCGTATCGAGCTCGTGCCGGTCGATGATCTGATCGGCGGCATCCTTGACTAGCATGAGTGTCGCGAATTCGTGTGCGCTGAGCATACCTGTCTCCCCATCGTTCGAGTAACTGATGAAGGCCGGCGTTGCGTCACGCCCGACCCGGGGGTACCTCTGGCCGCAATGGCAGCGGGATTCGATAGTAGGCCGCGCGCCCCGGTCGCTGCAATCCGGGTCGTCCCGGATATTGGGAGTCGAGCAAGAGCGCGCGCCGTTTCATCTTCCGATGCAACGTCGTGCGCGCGAAACCTTCACTGTGCCGACAGATAGAACGCCTGATCGCGTTGCGCCGTCACGCCGACGACG
Organism: Caballeronia fortuita; assembly: GCF_001544835.2. Classification (GTDB taxonomy): domain Bacteria; phylum Pseudomonadota; class Gammaproteobacteria; order Burkholderiales; family Burkholderiaceae; genus Caballeronia; species Caballeronia fortuita. The sequence goes on from NZ_FCNX02000002.1 coordinate 493,446, forward strand.
GTCAGTTGACCGTTCACGACGGTCGCTTCGACGGGCATCGACACATTATTGAGCGAGCACAGCGCGCCCGTGAACGCGAGCGTGCCGTCGAGCAGATGCTTGCCGCTCGCGCGCGGCCTGAAGCTGCCCGAGAATGTGCACGCGCCCTGAACGCCCTTCGCGGTGCCGTCGGCGGAGAACGTGATCGTCGATGCCGGCGTCACGCCCGAAGCGCTCGTCCAGCTACGCGCGACATCGGCCACGGCGATCGGCGTGTCGTAGGTCGCGTTGTAGTTGCCGTTGAAGTTCGTGGGCCCGGTGTCGGGGCTGACGAAGAGCGTCGTCGTCGCGGTGAGCGTGCTCTTCGCCGAGAAATTGCCCGAGAGCGAGCCGCCGCGGATCGCGCCGAGCGAGTGGAAGCCGTTGGTCGCCGTATCGGTGAAGGTGCCGTCGGTCGCCGTCATGATGCCTTCGATCAACCAGACGAACGAACCGCCCTGCGTGTAGATGCTGAAATACTGCCCGTTTTCCATGACGATGGTCTGCGCCGCGATCGACTGCGACGAATTCACCGCGCCGTACCAGATGCCTTCGGGCAACGCATGCGACGTGACCGGCGTGCAGGACTTGGTCAGATTGCTGAGATCGGACACGCAGGTCTGATCGTCGCCGCCGCCTCCGCACGCGGCGAGAATGGGCAGGGAAAGCAGCATGAGTCGGGCGAGCAGTTTCATATCGTTTTTTGGCATCCGATTGTTCACGGGCGCCGCCTTCGGGGGCGCCTCGACAACGGGATATCGGAACGAATCGCAGAAACTTTAGCCTGTCCTCGCGCTGCCTCGATGCGCGTCGATGAACGCGATGACGTCGGCGAGCACGGGCGAATCCTTGCGCTGCGCCGGCGAGAAGGATTTGACCATCGTGTCGTGGCCGTATCCCTGATACATCTTCAGTTCGACGAGGTCGTGATGCGCGCGTAACGCGTCCGCGAAACGCGTGCTGTTGCGCGGATCGACGTCGGTGTCGGCGGTGCCGGCGGCAAGCAGCATCGGCGGCTCCTTGCCCGATATGAACGTGATTGGCAGCGCCCGGTCGCGCAGCGCCGCCGGAAATATCTCGTCCATGTGCGGATCGCTCGTCGGGATGGCGGCGTATGGGCCGGCAAGCCCGATCATCCCTGCAAGCGACGTATTCGCGATGCCCTCTGCCGCGAGATAGCGCGGATCGGTCGCGAGCATCGCGGCCAGGTGCGCGCCGGAGGAATGTCCCATGACGAAGATGCGATCGGGATCGCCGCCGAATTCGCTCGCGTGATCGCGGGCCCAGCGCACGGCGAGCGCGGCGTCGTCGAGAAAGCCCGGAAAAACGGCTTCCGGATAGATGCGGTAGTCCGGCGCGATCGTGACGATGCCGTGCTCGGCAAGCGCCTGCGCGATATCGCGCGAATCCGTGCGATGTCCGCTTTGCCAGCCGCCGCCGTAGAAGTACACGACGACGGGCCGTTTCGCGTTCGCGCTCACCTTCGGCGCGTAAATATCGAGCCGTTCGCGAGCGTCCTTGCCGTACGCGATGCCGTCGGCACGCTCGTCGCCGCGCTCGAGCGCGCGGGTCGCCAGTACGCCGCCCGCGCAGGCGGCCAGCGCAAGCGCGATGAACTTTCTTCTTGCCGGGAAATGCATGTGCGATCAGTTTCCTTTTCGAACCGGCATTACACGATGCGCGGTGTCGTTTGTCAGTACGGAACATCTCGTTGTGCGGCTGCGTCCGGCAAGCATACAGCGCGATTAAAGCGGCGTTTAATTCACGCATCGAATGCGCTCTTCGCAACACAGCAACGCATTATCGCGGGAATAAGCCATACGACCGATCGGTGATATTCGACACCGATGTCATTCATACCGAATCGCGATGCGCGCCTCAAGACAGCCGGCGACTTATGTTCTGCTCCGCACATTACGGGACGATATGGCTCGCTACGCTTCATCGACGATTACAAACAGCCAAACAGTTCGCCAGGACCGGACCTGAACAATGACAGAGCGCCCAAGGCGCCGTGCACAAGACGAAGAGTCAAAAATAAGAAGGCAAACCAATGGGACAAAGGTATTGCCATAACCGCTGAGGGAGCTTTTCAATGGATCGTTCGGAACCGCCCAACGAGGCGAAGTCACGTCTGCCGATTTTCGACCCGCCCACTGATCGCACCGCATCGTCGCACATGGCCGCATTCACCGAGGCTTTGCGAAAACAGACTGGGCAGCCATTCACGCGCTATAGCGAATTGCATGATTTTTCAATCCGGGATTACCGGACCTTCTGGAAATCATTCATGCAATGGACGCCGGGACTCGAATGGTCCGGCGAAGCGGAGCCCGTGTGTGTCGGCGATATCTGCGAACACGCGCGATTCTTTCCAGACGTAAGGCTGAACTACGCCGGGAATCTGCTCGGCTTCTCGATCGCGCCCGCCGATGCGCCCGCACTCACCGCGCGTCATGCCGACGGACGCCGCGTGCGCCTCACGCGCGGCGAATTGCGCGCGCGCGTGGCCCGCCTCGCCGACGCGCTCACGCAACTCGGCTTGCGCGAAGGCGACCGCGTCGCGGGCGTCATGCGCAACGACGCCGATGCGATCGTCACCGCGCTCGCCGTGACCGCCGTCGGCGCGACGCTGTCGACCGCGGCGCCGGAGATGGGCATCGAAACGCTGCTCGATCGCTTCACGCAACTGGAGCCGCGCTTCCTGTTCGCGCACACGGCTCCGCAGTGCTTCGATACCGGCACGCCGCTCGCGCACAAGATCGCGCGGCTCGCCGACGCGCTGCCGTCGCTCGCGGGCATCGTGTGCCTCGACGGCGATCCGTCCGCGCTGCACGCCGCGCCGCCCGTCAACTCGCTCGACGCGCTGCTCGCGGCGGGCGACCCGCAACGCGTCGAATGGAAGCACTTCGACTTCAATCATCCGCTCTTCGTGATGTTTTCCTCGGGCACGACGGGCAAGCCGAAATGCATCGTGCACGGCACGGGCGGCAGTTTGATCGAGCATTTGAAGGAGCATCGGCTGCATAGCGATCTGCGTCCTGGCGATCGCCTGTACTTCCACACGAGCTGCGCGTGGATGATGTGGAACTGGCAGTTGTCGGCGCTCGCATCGGGCGTCGAAATCGTGACCTACGACGGACCGATCGCCTCGGTCGACACGCTATGGCGCATCGTCGCCGAAGAGCGCGTGAGCGTGTTCGGCACGAGCCCCGCGTATCTGAAGATGTGCGAGGACGCGGGCCTCGTGCCGTCGCGCGAGTTCGATCTCGGCGCCCTGCGCGCGATGATGTCGACCGGCGCGATCCTCTTCGATGCGCAATTCGAATGGGTCCGCGACAACGTGAAGCCGTTGCAGCTGCAATCGATTTCCGGCGGCACCGACATCCTCGGCTGCTTCGTGCTCGGCAATCCCGACCTGCCCGTGTACGCCGGCGAAGCGCAATGCAAGAGTCTCGGCTTCGATGTGCAGGCGTGGCGCGACGGCGCGCGCTCGCAGGGCGTCGGCGATCTGGTGTGCGTGAATCCGTTCCCGTCGCGCCCGCTCGGCTTTCTGAACGATCCGGACGGCGAGCGCTTTCACAAAGCCTATTTCAGCGCGAACGAAGGCGTCTGGACGCACGGCGACCAGATCGAGTTTGCGCCGGAAGGCACGGCGCGCCTGCATGGACGCAGCGACGGCGTGCTCGTCGTGCGCGGCATCAATGTCGGGCCGGACGAGATCTATCGCGTGCTCAACGATATCCCCGAGATCCGCGACGGCATCGTCGTGCAGCAACGGATGCGCGCCGCAGACACCGCCGCCGATGCGCCGGGCAATGCCATCGGCGAGCGGCTCGTGCTGCTCGTCACCCTCAAAGCCGGCGCGCGGCTCACCGGCACGCTGATCGCGCGTATCCGGCGCGATCTCGTGCGCCGCACGTCCGCCGCGCATGTGCCCGATGTGATCGCCGCCGTCGACGATCTGCCGGTCACGCACAGCGGCAAGCTCACTGAAGCCGCCGTGCGCAACGCGGTCAACGGCCTCGACGTGACCAACGCCGCCGCGCTGCGCAATCCGGCATCGCTCGATGCGATCCGGCATCATCCGGCGCTGCAGCCGCGCCCGGACGATGTTCCGCAAAGCTACGCCACGCGCGACGAACTCGAACGGCTCTTGCAGACGAAATGGGAGCAGCTTTTCGCGTTCGCGCCGATCGGACGCGGCGACAATTTCTTCGAGCTCGGCGGCCACTCGCTGCTCGCCGCGCGCCTGCTCGCGGAACTGCAGCCGGTCATCGGACGCCCGATTCCGCTCGCGACGATGCTGCGCGCGCCAACCATCGCGAAACTCGCCGATGTCATCGACAACGGCGCGCTGCCGCAAAGCTCCGAAGTGCTCGTGCCGATGCGCGAAGGCGAAGGCGCGCCGCTGTTCCTCGTGCATAGCGTGACGGGATCGGTGCTCGAATGCACGCGGCTCATCGGCAGCATGCGCAAGCAGCGCCCGGTGTACGGCCTGCAGGCGCTCGGGCTCGATGGCGAAACGTCGCCGCAACGCCGTGTCGAGGACATGGCGAAGACTTACGTCGAGCAGATTCGCAAGGTTCAGCCGAACGGGCCGTATGCGCTGGCCGGGTTTTCGTTCGGCGGCCTGGTCGCGCTCGAGATCGCCCAGCAACTGTTCGGCGCGGGCGAGCAGACGGAGTTCGTGTGTCTGCTCGATACCTACGTGCAGGAACGCTGGCTGCCGTGGTTCGCGCTGCTCGAATTCAGGCGCGATTACGCGAGCCGCCTGTGCAGGACGCTCGCGGGGATGTCGCGGCGCGAACGCGCGCGCTTCGCGGGGGCCAAGCTCGCCGCCGCCGCGAACAAGGTGGCGATGCGGCTCGGCCGCGTGCCGTGCGCGCAGTCCGCGCCCACCGCCGCCGATCCGATGCCGCCCGTATTGCGGCGCATGCGCGACACGTTCCGCACGGCAATGAACAACTATCGGCCGAAGCCTTACGCGGGCGGTCCCATCGTCTACGTGCGCGCCGCCTCGCGCGAGGAAGACCGGGGCGATCCGCTGCCGCTGTGGCGCAAGATCGCGCGCGGCGGGCTGACGGTCGCGGAAGTGCCGGGCAACCATGCGGGCGTCATCGAGGAGCCGGGCGTCTATGCCGCCGCCGCCGCGCTCGACAGGGATTACGGTCTCGCGGAAACAGCGGAAGTGGAGCGGCGCGGGCATCACGTGCTCGCGCGGGGCGCGTAGCGAAGCCGGATGATCGCCGGCCGCCCGTCGGACACGGGCGGCTGGCGAAGATCAATCCGCGCGCGGGTTCTGCTCGCCCGTGCCGGTCTGAAGCGGCGCGTAACGCGTCCAGATGAAGTAGCAGATGAAGACGCTCGCCGCGCCGACACCCGTGCCGAGCGGCACGCCAAGCGGCCCGTAGAAGCGGATCAGCACCGCATTGGCCGCGAGCTTGGTCGCGAAGCCGATGACCGATATCACCGTGATCGCCTTGTAGCGCGCCTCGCTCGCGAAAAGCTGGATCAGCACGCACATGCCGAAGGAAAACGGAATCTGCGAAAGCCCGCAGCGGAACAGGCTCGTGACCGCGATCGTGTCTTCGCTCGTGAAGGCGCCCTTCTGGAAGAAGAGCTTGATCGCGTACGGCGCGAGCGCATACGCGAGGACCGAGCCGGCCAGTCCCACGCCGAGCATCACGAACGACCACTTGCGCGCCGTGCTGCGTGCGCGCGCATGATCGCCGCGATGCAGGATTTCCGACAGGATCGGCAAGGTCGCGCGGCTGATGGCGATCGCGCCCATGCTCACGAGCAGCGACAGCAGCCGGTTCGCGTAGCCGAGCGTCGCGATGGCGCCGTTGCCCATATGCGCCATGAAGTATTGATCGACGGGAAGCCACAGATTCGCCACCACCGAGCCGATCAGCAACATGCCGAGCGAGCGCGTCATGCCGGGCCACTGCTTCGCGCGCAGCGACAGGCGCGGCCGCGCCGGCACGCCGTCGGCGCGGCGCGCGAGTATGCGCAGCCACACCGCCTGAATCACGATGCCGATCGTCGTGCCGACGATGAGCGGCATGATCGACGTGTTGTTGCGCGCGCTCAGCACGAACACCAGCAGCGCGATGGCCGGCACGCATTCGAGCAGCGTGTTGATGTGCTTCTCCGACGCCTGCAGCCGCGCCGCGGAAACGCAGATCGTGAAGGCGAGCACGCCGACCGGCGTCATCCCGACGACCATCTGCCGGCACATCTCGCGCGTCGATTCGGGCAGCGAACCCGAAAAGAAGCCGACCATGTGCGGCCAGAAGAAATAGAGCAGCAGCGAGAACACGATGCCGATGGCGAGCCCCGCGCCTTCCACTTCGCTCAGCAGGCGGTCTTGCTGGGCCTTGTCGTTGCGCAATGCGACGAGCGCGGGAACGAGCAGCACGCTCAACTGATTGGTGATCGTCGCGGGCAGCCAGGTGACCATCGTGAGCGCGAGCTGATAGGCGTCGACGGTGCCGCTGATGCCGTATCGATACGCGACCGCCATTTCCTTCGTAGCGCCGATGAATTTCCCAGCAAGCACGAACAACAACAGGACGAATGCGCTCCTCGCGATGCGCTTGTGATCCTGATGAACGCCGAGCAGACGCTCTCTTAGCGATTGCACTGTTGCGGTCAGCACTTCCCCTCCGGCAAATTGACCTCGATTGGCGATGGACCGGCTGGTCGCTCGCGCATCGGGGGAGAGTGCATCAAACGGGATCGCCGTACTGTTCGCCACAGCACGGCGCGCGCCGATGCGGCGTCCCGATCCAGCCAGTCGTCAGCCGTTCGCCGGCCATTTGCGAGTCGTTACGCACGGTCATGCTGGCACGCGCGGGCGAATTGCGCGCTTGCCGGGTGCGCTACCGTGCAGAACTCGGCGGCGCCGGCATGCGAGAGTTGCGGCTGCGCGCCGCATCATCGGAGCATCGTCATCGTTACTATCACCGCGCGTACGGAAGGCAAATGAAGAAAACCATTTGGGTTGTCGTAATCCTGATCGTCGTTTCCGTGCTCGCGATAAACACGCCGCGCGTGACGCAGCATGTGCAGACCGTCTACTCGGTCTGGGACGACGGCCGGGTGCTGGAGCGGCTGAACTGGCAAACCTTCGTGCGCTGGTGGCACCGGCTCAGGAACGAGAACTACGACGGCGACCATCGCGCGAGCCTCACGAGTTCGCCCGTCCCGGCGACGGCCAGTTGTCCCGAGACCTCGTTCAAGCCGCCCAAGCTCGTCGATCCGCGCAGCCCGAAGGACTTCGGCGCGGCCGGCAACGGCAAGACCGACGACACCAAGGCTTTCCAGGCCGCCGTCGATGCGGGCGACGTGCTCGTGCCTGCCGGAACCTATCTGCTCAATCAAACGGTCGTCATCACGGCGAGTCATCGGCATATCCAGTGCGAGCCGGGCGTGACGCTCAAAAAGACCGTGCGCGGCAACAGCAACATGTTCAACTACGAAGGGCCGTCGACGGGCAACAGTCTGGTCGGCTGCAATTTCGTGGGCGCAAATCCGACGCGCATCCGCGAATGGGATCGTCCCGGCGAATACGACATTCCGGTCCAGACCAACGGCGCGGTCGATGACTTCGTGCTCGCGGGCAACAGCTTCCGCGACTTCTTCGGTCAGTCGATGTTCCAGACCGAAGGCCAGGGCGGCGGCAAAGGCGCGGTGCTCGTGTTCAACTCGTTCGCCAACTGCCCGCTGTACGGCATCGCGCTGGTGGGATCGGTCAACGGGCGCATTGCCTACAACCTCGCCGACAACTGCCGCATGGGCCCCGAGAACAACGACGCCACGCAGGACACCGGCGGCAACGTCCTCGAATGCAACCGCATGGTCAACGGCGGCAACATCACGGGCGGCGCGAACGGTGAAGGCGGCGTGGACTATAGCGGCAATGTCGTGCGTCACAACATCCTCGACGGCGGCTATATGCAGATCACCCCGCCGGAGCGCGGCAAGCCGGCGAAGTACATCGACAATACCTGCAACGGCTGCGGCACCGAATGACGGCGGCGCGCTCATTCTTCGCTCATTGTCGGCGTCGACAATCCTTCCCAGCCGATGCGCCTACGCGCGCAACGCGTTCCCTGGAGAAGGATCATGAAGAAGATCGGATATGTCGCCGTCGCTACGGTGCTCGGAATCGGAATCGTGGGCAGCGCTCAGGCGCATGTGTTCGTCGGCGTGAACGTCGGGATGCCGATGGTGCCCGTTGCGCCGTATGCGCCCGTGGTGCCCGTTGCGCCCTTCACGCCGGTGCCCGTCTATGCGCCGCCCGTCGCGTATTACGCGCCGCCGCCGCCCGTGTATGCGCCGTCCGTCGCGGTCGCGTACTGGGGCGGGCATCCGGGCTGGGGTTATCGGCGCTATGCGGGCGGGTACTGGCGATAGGGCGATAGGGCGATAGGCGAAGCGCATCTTTCTTGCTTGTCGATTCGTGGATGAACGAGGAAGCGGCTTCATGCCCGCCTGACGACGCACCGCCGCCACGCGCGAAGCCGCCCGGCCAACCACGGGACGGAGAAGCGCGATGCGCCACCACGGAAACACAGCGGCCATTCGCCGCGCAATTTCTGCCTTGCTGCTTGCACTCCTTACCTCATGCGGCGGCGGAAGCGGCGGCGGCGATTCGGCCGGAAGCGGTTCGTCCGCGCCGGCGGGCGGCGTGAAACTGCAAGTCGTCGCGTTCGGCGACAGTCTTTCGGACGTCGGAACGTATGCGCCGATCGCGAGCACGGTCGGCGGCGGGCGCTTCACGACGAATCCGGGACAGGTCTGGGCGCAGGACGTCGCGCAGTATTACGGCGACACGCTCACGGCGGCATTCACGATCGACCTCGGACACGAACTGAAGCCGCAAAGCGGACTCGGCTACGCGCAAGGCGGCTCCACGGTCGCCACGCCCGCCGATCAGAACCCGTTCCTCGCCGACGTGATCGGCGACATCGAAATGCCGGTCAATCAGCAGATTTCGAGCTATCTCTCCGCGCACGGCAGCTTCAACGCGGGGCAACTGGTGCTCGTCTGGGCGGGCGCGAACGACGTGCTGCGCGCGGGCAGCCCGCCCGCCGCCAACACCATCGTCCAGACGGCGGCCACGACGCTCGCGCAACAGGTCGCGAAGATCGTGCAGAGCGGGGCCGCGCATGTCGTCGTGGTCAACGTGCCGAACATCGGACTGTCGCCGGACGGCATCAAATCGGCCGATGGCGGCGGCAATCTCACGCAGCTTTCGCAGCTTTTCAACGCGACGCTGACATCCGCATTGCAGGCGAACGGTCTGCAAGGCAAGGTCATCGTGATCGATTCGTATGCGTGGACGACGCAGACCATCGCGAACTATCGGGCCAACGGCTTCAGCGTGTCGAATACGGGACAGGCCTGCGACGCGGCGAGAACGCCGCACGACACGTCGTTGCTGTGCTCGCGGGCGACTTACGTGTCCTCCGACGCCGATCAGACCTACATGTTCGCCGACGACCTGCATCCGACGACGCGCATGCACGCGCTCTTTGCGCAGTTCGTCGAGCAGCAGATTGCGGCAAGCGGGTTGGGGCGATGAGTGGCGACGATTGAGCACGGACCGAATTTGGACTATATTAAGTCTAATTTCTTGAACCGGAACCGATCATGCACCTCGCAAACCGGGTGAAGCCGATCAGCTATCTCAAAAGCGAAGCAGCACAAATCGTCAAAGACCTGACCGACTCAGGCGAGCCGCTCGTCATCACGCAGAACGGCGAGGTGAAACTCGTCGTGCAGGACGTGCGCACGTACGAAGCCACCCAGCAGACGCTGGCCCTCCTGAAGATTCTGGCGATCGGCCAGAGGCAGATCGACCGCGCGGACCACGTCGAAGGCGACGCATTCTTCGCCGAACTCGACGAACTCGACCGCCAGCAAAAACTCCGCTGATGCCGCCCATGCTGTTGCAGTATCGCGTCCTGCCCACGGCGCGAATCGGTATCGATGAACTGCGAGGCTATATCGTCCGTACTTTCGGATGGGAAACCTGGCGCGAGACATCGGCGCAATTGCAGGAGGCCATCGCCCAAATCCGGCAGTTTCCCGAGAGCGGTCACGTTCCTGTCGAACTCGAAGGTTTCGCCGACGGCACGTTCCGGCAGGTGCTTTCCGGCAAGAACCGCGTCATCTATCAGGTGCGCGACGATGTTCTCTACGTTCACCTCGTCTGCGATACACGACGCGACGTTCAAGCCCTGCTCCAGCGCATCGTGCTCCGCCTGCTCTGACCGCGCCCGCCTCTGTCGATTTTCCGCCGCGCCGTTCGTCGTAAGTCATATCGGCGGATCAGGAGAGCGTTCATGCGCAAGCTCGTCGTATCGACATTCATCAGTCTGGATGGCGTGATCCAGGCGCCCGGCGGCCCGAACGAAGACACGACCGGCGGTTTCCGCTTCGGCGGCTGGATCGTGCCCTACGCCGACGTAGCCATCGGCCAGCACGTGCAAGGCCTGCTCGCGCCGCCATTCGACCTGCTGCTCGGGCGTCGGACGTACGACATTTTCGCGTCGCACTGGCCGCACGTTCCCGCCGATTCGAAAAGCCGCGGCATGGCCGATCTGTTCAACCGCGTTCCCAAGCACGTCGCCACCCATCGCTCCGACGGTCTCGACTGGCACAACAGCCGCGCGCTCACGGGCGATCTCGCTGACGCCGTGCGCGCGCTCAAACGCGAGGACGGCGCCAACCTGCTGACGTTCGGAAGCGGCGACATGGTGCGTCAACTGCTCGCAGCCGGTCTCGTCGACGAACTCTGCCTGGTCATCTTTCCCGTCATGCTGGGTCGCGGCAAGCGCATGTTCGGCGACGACGCGCTCGCGTCCGCGTTCACGCTCGCGCACGTCGGGCATACGCCCGGCGGCGTGCTCGTCACGCGCTATCAGCGCGACGGCGACGTGCGCACCGGAACGTTCGAGGAGGCCGATCGACTGTGATTAAATGGGCTCCGTTCAGATCGACGGAGCGCATCCCGATGACGAGCACCTGGCTGCACAACCTTCCGCTCTGGCAGATGACGCTCGTGGTGTTCGGCGCGACGGCCATCGCGGGCGCGGCGATCCATTTCGTCACGCGACGGCTGTTGAAGGGCGCGCGCCGCCTTTCGTTCACGGCGCTGTCGCCCGGCCTGCTCTCGCCGATCGGCGTCATCTTCGGCTTGCTCATCGCGTTCACCGCCGCGCAGGTGTGGAACGATACCGAACGCGCCAACGCCGCCGTCGACGCCGAAGCGGGCGCGCTGCGCTCCGTCGTCGTCCTTTCGGCGATGTTCGCGCCCGACGCGCAGGCGCATCTGCGAAAGCTGGTGCGCGACTACATCGAATACACGGTCGGCACCGAATGGCCGATGATGGCGCAAGGCGCCGTCACGCTCAAGATCAGTCCGCCTACGCTCAACGAAGCGCTGCAGTTCGCGCTCGCCCTGCCCGCAAGCACGACCGGCCAGCAGACCGCGCAGCGCCAGTTGGCCGTATCGCTGGAACAGGCGCTCGAAGCGCGGCGGCAGCGCATTCTGGTGAGCCGCTCCGAAGTCAGCGGCGTCAAATGGCTGTGCCTGAGTTTCCTCGCGGTCTGTCTCGTGTTCGCCATCGCGCTGGTGCACGGCGAGAACCGGCTGGCATCGGCGATCGCGACGGTGCTGTTCTGCGCGAGCCTCGCCACGACGATGCTGCTGATCCTCTCGCACGATCGCCCGTTCTCCGGCGATATCGCCGTGAAGCCCGACCCGCTATTGCAGGTCGTCCCCGGCAACGGCTGAACTCACTGAAGGTTTTCGAAGATCGCCGCAATGCCCTGACCGCCGCCGATGCACATCGTGACAAGCGCATACCGTCCGCCGATGCGCCTCAGTTCGTAAAGCGCCTTCACGGTGATGAGCGCGCCCGTCGCGCCGACCGGATGGCCGAGCGAGATGCCCGAACCGTTCGGATTGACCTTGCGCGGATCGAGTCCGAGCTCGTTCGTCACCGCGCACGCCTGCGCGGCGAAGGCTTCGTTGGCCTCGATCACGTCGAGGTCGTCGACGGTCAGGCCCGCCCGTTCGAGCGCCTTGCGCGTCGCCGGAACGGGACCGATGCCCATGTACGCCGGATCGACGCCCGCGTGCGCGTAGGACACAAGCCGCGCGAGCGGGGCCGCGCCGCGCCGCTGCGCGACATCGCGCTCCATCAGCAGCACGCCTGCGGCCGCGTCGTTGATGCCCGATGCGTTGCCCGCCGTCACCGTGCCGTTCTCTTTCACGAACACCGCCTTGAGTTTTTTCGAAGTCGGCGGGGCTTGCATCGTGGCGCACGTGCTCGTCGGTATCGTAGACGGTTTCGCCTTTTTTTGCGCGCACCGTGACCGGCAGAATCTGATCGCGAAAGCGTCCTTCCGCAATCGCGTGCGCCGCCCGGCGATGCGATTCGAGCGCGAGCGCGTCCTGCGCCTCGCGCGAGATCTCGTATTTGCGCGCGACGTTCTCCGCCGTCACGCCCATGTGGATCGTCTGGAAAGGATCGTGCAGCGCGCCGAGCATCATGTCGACGACTTTGCCGTCGCCCATGCGCTGTCCGAAGCGCGCGCCAGGCAGCGCGTAGAGCGCGCGGCTCATCGACTCCGCGCCGCCGCCGATAGCGATGTCGGCATCGCCGAGCATGATCGTCTGCGCAGCCGAGACGATGGCCTGCAGCCCCGAGCCGCACAGCCGGTTCACCGTCAGCGCGGGCGCGTGTTGCGTGACGCCGCCGTCGATCGCCGCGACGCGCGCGAGATACATGTCCTTAGGTTCCGTGTGCACGACGTTGCCGAACACGACGTGACCGACTTCATCGCCGGCGACGTTCGCGCGCCGAAGCGTTTCGCGCACGATCATCGCGCCCAGTTCCGTCGGAGAAAAGTCCTTCAGTGCGCCGCCGAAATCTCCGATCGCAGTCCGCACTCCGCTCACCACGACAACGTCACGCATCGCATCGCTCCTTGGTTGTGCCCGCTCGGTTTTGCCCGCAGGCGTCAGAATTGCGCTTCGCTCAACGCGTGCAGCGGATCGTCGCCGCGCGCGGACACGATCGCCGTTTCGAGCGCGCGCGCATGCGTCAGCACGTACTCGGCGAAGCAGTGCGCGGTCGCGATCTTCGCATCGTGGAAGAGCGGATCGTCCGCGCGCTTGCGTTGCGCCGCGAGCAGCGCGCGCGCCATCTGCCAGCCCGACAGCACGATGCCCGCGAGCTTCAGATACGCCACGCTGCCGGCGAACACCGCGTTCGGATCGCGCTTCGCCGTGTCGAGCACATAGGCGACGACGTTCGCGAGCGCGTCGCGGCCATCGGAGAGACGGCGATGCATCGACTCGAAAACGCGCGCGGCATCGCCGGCATCGACTGATTCAAGCGCGTCGAGCGTCTCGCCGATCTCGCCAAGCAGCGCACGCGCCGCCGCGCCGCCGTCGCGCAGCGTCTTGCGGCCGACGAGATCGTTGGCCTGAATCGCCGTCGTGCCTTCGTAAATCGAGAGGATGCGCGCGTCGCGATAGAACTGGGCCGCGCCCGTTTCCTCGATGAAACCCATGCCGCCGTGGACCTGCACGCCGAGGCTCGTGACGTCGATCGACACTTCGGTGCTCCAGCCCTTCACGACCGGCACGAGGAATTCGTTGATCGCAAGATGGCGGGCGCGCCGCGCCGCGTCATCGTCGTGATGAGCGATGTCCGCGTGCGCCGCCGCGACATACGCGAGCGCACGCGCGCCTTCGGTCATCGCGCGCATCGTGCCGAGCATGCGGCGCACGTCGGGATGACGGATGATCGCGACGGAGCCCGCGCTCGAACCATCGACGGGACGGCTTTGCACGCGTTCCTTCGCATACGCGGCGGCCTTTTGATACGCGGCATCGGACAACGCGATGCCCTGCACGCCGACGCCGAAGCGCGCCGCGTTCATCATCACGAACATGTATTCGAGACCGCGATTTTCCTCGCCGACGAGATAGCCGGTCGCGCCGCCGTTGTCGCCGTACTGGAGCACGGCGGTCGGGCTCGCCTTGATGCCGAGCTTATGTTCGATCGACACGCAATGCACGTCGTTGCGCGCGCCGAGACTGCCGTCGTCGTTGACGAGGAACTTCGGCACGACGAAAAGCGAAATGCCCTTCACGCCCGCCGGCGCATCCGGCGTGCGCGCCAGCACGAGATGAACGATGTTCCCGGCCATGTCGTGCTCGCCCCAGGTGATGAAGATCTTCGTGCCGAAGATTTTGTAGGTGCCGTCGCCCTGGCGTTCGGCGCGCGAGCGCACCAGCGCGAGATCGGAGCCGGCTTGCGGCTCGGTGAGGTTCATCGTGCCGGTCCAGACGCCTTCAATCAGCTTCGGCAGATAGCGCGCCTTCAGTTCATCGGAACCGGCGAGCAGCAATGCCTCGATCGCGCCGTCGGTGAGCAGCGGGCACAGCGCGAACGAAAGGTTCGACGCGTTCAGCATTTCGATGCACGGCGCCGCGATCAGCTTTGCCAGTCCCTGTCCGCCGAATTCGGCCGGATGGCTGATGCCCTGCCAGCCGCCTTCGATGTATTGGCGGTATGCGTCGGCAAAACCGGGCGTCGCGGTGACTGCGCCGTCGTGCCATGTGCTCGGCTGCTGGTCACCGCGCGCGTTCAGTGGCGCGATGACGTCGGCAGCGAGCTTCGCGCCTTCGTCGAGAACGGCGCGGGCCGTGTCCGCGTTCGAATCGTCGAGACCGGGAAGCTGGGCGATGCTTGCAATATCGGCCAATTCCTCGATGACGAACATCATGTCCTTGACGGGCGGCGTGTAATTCATCGATGACTCCAAGGTCCACAGCTTTCGACGAAACGCCCGCTGCGGCAGCAAATGTTGATGTATTGCGGTGCATGGTATCAACGCTGCCTGTCTTTCCCGCTACCGGAACCTGCCCTTTCACTGACAAAATCTGCCAACACGGTCACCGTTTTCTAGCGCGCGTCCTGGGCCGTTCTCTGCCGATACGCCGCGGGCGTGCTGCCCGTCCAGTGCCGGAACGCGCGATGAAACGCCGTCGGATTGTCGAAGCCGACATCGTAGGCGATCGCCGCGATGGCATCGTTCGAACGGGTGAGACGCTGAATCGCGAGATCGCGGCGCACTTCGTCCTTGATCGCCTGGAAGCTCGTGCCCTCCGCTTCGAGCCGCCTGCACAGCGTGCGCACCGAGTAGTGAAGCTGCTGCGCAACGTGATCGACGGTCGGCGTCGCCGGCAGGCCAGCGGCGATGCAGTGCCGCACCCGATGACACACCATCTCTTCCGTGAACGACACGAAGATCCAGTCCTCCGGCGCGCGCTGAAGGAACGCGTTGAGATCGGATTTGCGCTGCCGGATCGGGCGGTCTAGATAGAGCGAATCGAACGCGATGTGCGTGCGCTCGTGCCCGAAACGCACGGGGCCGGGAAAGAGATAGAGCAGATCGCCGGATTGCGCGGGGCGCTGGAATTCGAACGCCGCTTCGACGAGCGGAATCTTTTCGCGAATGAGCCACGACGCGACGCCGTGCACGAGCTTGAGCATCAGTTCCCGCGCAAGCACGCTCGCTTGCGGCCCATGCGGATTCGCGACGAATTCGACGCTCGCATACGCGTCTTCGCGGCGCGACACGAGTTGAAATTCGTCGAGCACCAGATGAAAGAACTGCCCGAAACGATGAAGCGCCACTTCGAGACGCGGGGCATCGAGCAGGCTCAGGCACAGGAACTTGAGCGTGCCGTTGCGCAGCGGACGCGTGAAGATGCCGGGCATTTCGTCATCGAGTTCCATCGCGAGCAGGCGATAGAGCGTCGAAAACTGTTCTTGCGTGACGCGCGCGGCGGGCATGGCGAGCAGTTCGTGCGGGATGCCGGAGTGCTCCGCGAGCCGCGCGACCGCGGCGCGATCGGCGCCCGAGAGAAAGCCGTTGACGACCGAAATGGGAACAGTGGCGGAAGGAGGCCGCATGACGAAATCGCGCGAGTGGGAGCGAGGCCGATTTTGTCATAGCTCGAAGCAGCGCGGCCTAAGGCCGGCGAATCAGGGCGCGGAGCGGTCCCGTTTGCGTTTCGTATCGGGCGCATAGTACTTGTGATACGGCGAGCGGGGAAACGCATTTTCGAGCAGCCGGATCCGAAGTCGATCGCCGGTCGTGGTGAATCTGCCCGTCACACGGATCAGCACGCTCAGCGACACGACAAGAGCCAGTATCAGTAACGTCACCAGCGGCAAGACGAGCAGATAAAGCAGAAGCGCTATTTTATTTATTGATTTCTTTATCGACATGGCAGTGGCAGGCAGAGTGCTCCCGTGGCTTCACTGTCGTTCGAGCTTGAACGAGCCGGCGTGCACCGGCTCGCTCAGGCTGACGCGTCAGGTCAGACGACCGTCGCGCTCGCGGCCGTTGCGTGCGATCGAACGCTTGTCACGGCGCAGATACATCCATCGCTTGTAGCCTTGCGCCAGTCTCATGACGAGGACGAGCACGGTCCGATGCACGACGCCCAGATCGCGGCGCCCCTGAATGCCGGCGGTCCACTGATTCTGGCGGATATACATGATCACTTCGCGACGCGCCTGCGCAGACACGAGACTCCTGAACAGTTTTCCGATGCCCGGCACGACGGATTTATCGACGAACTGGCCTGCGCCGAACACGTCGTTCTGATTGAGCGCGCTATAGGCCGCGACGAACTCGTCGAGCGGATTTTCGAGCGCGCTGGCCCAGATCTTGAGCGCCGGCTTTCTGAGTTCGTCGGCGGTAATGCCGCACATTTCCACATGCCCCGCCCACGCGCGCGCGCCGCGTAGAACGCCCGCCTGGAAGCCCTCGATGAAGTCCTTGCTCGACGCGTGCTCGACGTCCGGCTCGGCGCGAATCGCGGCGACTTTGCCGCCGTCTCCACACGTGCGATATCCGCAGACCGATCCCGCCGACGAACTGAACAGCATCTCGATCGGCGCGACGGCGTCGAGAAGCGACGCGTCTTCCGACGTCTCATTGCGATTCGGACCGAAAGCGCGTTTGGAAACGTTCGAAGGCTGTTCGTTCAGATAGCGCTGCAAGCCGAGATAATGGCCGCGGAACTGCACTGCCGGCAGCAGCAAGGCGAGGTTGTCCTGGATCGTTCCACGCCAGCCGATATCGACGATGCCCACGATGCGCGCCTCGTCGCTCAATCCTTGCGATGCGAGATAGGCGAGAAGCGCCGCCCGTTCGGCGCGAACGCGTTCTTCGATCCGCGAGGAGAAGTCCGCGTCGGCGAACAGACGCTGGATGCGCTCGTCCTTCCACGGATGCGTGATGTCTTCGTCGAGCGACAACCGATGCCTTGCACAGAGCGCCGAGAAGGATTCCGGCTCCATGCCGATCGACTTGAGCAGCGCGGCAAGCGAGTGCGTCGTATACAGATTCCACAGACGGCGCATTTCGGCAGGCGTGACTTCCCTCAGCGAAGCGCAGAACGTGGCGAACCGGCTGACTTCGAGAACCGAAGCCTTCGGCAGGACGTGACCCGCGTATTCGCCGCGAGGAAAGAGCGCATGCCACACGCGCAGAAAGAACTCGCCTTCGCGGGAAAAGAAATAGACCTGTTCGAGACCTTCGACGATCGCGCGCCGGGCGATATCGAGGCAAAACCCGATCACGAGCGGCGCTGCGTGCGCACCGGCGCGCATAGCGGCTTCGCGCGCCGAGAGCGCCGGGAACGCATCGGCGCGCTCGCCAAGATCCGCGAGCACTTCGGCATCGATACGCTGAAAGAGCGCCGCCCGGTCCGCGAAGAGCAACTCGCGATCCAGCCGCTTCGCATGCTCGGCTTCCGGTAGAAATCCGACCACGTTCACGCCGAGCGAGCGAGGCACTTCGACGTCCGCCACCGCGTTGTCGCCGATATGCACGTGCTCCGCAGGCGCAGCCTGGTAAAGCGCCTGAACATGCCCGAACAGTTTCCCGGAACGCTTGTTCATGCCGAGATCGCACGAGCTGATTCCGCCGGGCACGAACGCGTCGATGCCATGCCCTTCGAGCAGCGTGCTCAGGCGCTCGGCGGACATGTAGAAGTCCGAGAGGAAGATCGTGTTCTCGGCCGGATGCTGTTCGGCCACCTGCCTGATCGTCGGATCGGGATAGGTGTGGCGCAATTCGAAGTTCACTTCGAAATCGGCGAATTGCGCGGGAATGCCCGCATCGAATTCTTGATCGACGAGCTTCTTCAGCCAATGCGTCAGGACATCGACGATCTCGTACTCGTTGTCGCGGCCCGCGGCGCGCGCGGCATCGGCAAGCTCCATCTCCTGCTCGACGCGAAGACGGTACACATCCCACACGCTATCGAAACGCTCGGAAATGCCGAGGCGCGGATCCAGAAACGCGTGCAGCGCCGTGGCCAGCTTCGCGAATTCCGGATGACAGCGGCGCCTGAGCAGCGTGTCCCAAACATCGATGGTCCTGAGCTTGTACATCAGTAAGCCTTGCGTTTGCCGATGAGCACCTCGCCCACCGCTTCGAACTGTTTCAGACGGCGTGCCCATTCAGCCGGAAGCCGGCCGGCCAGCGACCGCAGCTTCTGGCGACGCACGCTCGACGCGATGTTGGCGAGACGGAGTTTCTCGTCGCGCCCGTACACGCTCCAGGCGTCCGCGACGATCGCAGCACACGTCTCGCGCGACACGGCGGGTTCGTCGAAACACGAGCGCACCCAGTCCGCGAACTGCGCGGACGACTCGCTCCAGGACGGCCAGTTCCGCGCGGTGTTCAGCGCGCCTTGCTTCAGGCGCGACAGTTCTCCGGAATCGTTCAGCAATGTCCGGATCGATGCGACGACGCCGTCGAGATTGCCCGCCGGCACGACGTGCGCGTTCTCGTTGTGGACGATGTATTCGTCATGCCCGGTGACGTCGAATACGACCGACGTGCCGCCGCAGTGGAATATCTCGAGCGGCGGGCCGAACATGCCTTCCACGGTGCTCAGCTTGATGAGGATGTCGCAGGAGCGGTAGATTTCGGCGGTCTTCACCATCGGCACGCGAGAAAACACTTTCGACACGCCGGGCACCCATTTAACGGGCGATCCGGTCAGCAGCCAGATGTCCTTCGCGCCCGCTTCGCGCGCGAGCCGTATCGCCAGGGCGGTGTTCTTGAACGCGACGCCGAAATGACCTTCCACGAGCACGCGCGGACGCTTCGGGTTGCGCTGTGCGAGCGTCGGTCCGGCGGTGTCGTAAACATCCTTGCGAATGCCGTTCTTCACGAGCGCGGCATCCTGGCCATAGGCCGTTTGCAGATGCGCCTTGATCCACGTGGCCTCGGTGATGTAGCGCACCGGCAGCCGATACGTCGAATCGACGAGCGCGCGCAGCGGCACTTCGACTTCCGGATAGAAGCGCGACTCGATAGACTGCACGAAGTACGCGTAACGGTCCGCGTCGAATGCCGGCAATTCGAGCGCGGTCTTCCACCACGTCGCGATCACGAGGTCGAAGCGCTCGCGCTTCGCGTCCTCGATCGGCACACAATGCAGCCGGCTGGCTTCGTTATGCCACGCGAGCGTCGCCGCGGTGAACGGCTCCTGAACCGCGAGCGTGACGTCGTAGCTGTGGTCGCGCAAATAGCTGGCGTGCTGGACGATGACATACGTGCCACCGCTGATGGTCATCGATCCGACAAGAAAGCAGATCTTCATTCTTACGTCGCCCATATTTCTCATTCTCACAAACCCGGACGATAGGTCCGGCGGTTCTGCCAAAGACGAACCGCGCGATATGCCGCACTCAAGCCCTGAACGGCGCGCTCCTTGACCGTGAGCCACGGCCAGAAGCCGAGCTCGGACGGACGGCGGCGCTTGACCAGATTGATCGTGAAGCGCAGCCGCGCCGTCAGCGATTTATGGCTGGGGCTGCTGCCGAACGTGGACTCTTCGAACACGCCGAAATTTTCGACGTGCGAGAGCGAATACATCCAGTCGATCTCCGCAGCCGATGGCGAGAACACCATGCGCGCATGCTCGCGCACCGCCAGCGTCAGGAGTTGCTGATCGGCGATGTCGATGGTCGACATCACCGTCGCAAGCTGCCTGAACTTCGTCCAGATATGTTCCGCGACAGGCTTGATATGCGCTTCGATCATCGGGCCTTCGACGAACTCGTCTTCCACGACGGCAACCTCTCCGTCACCGGTCTCGACATAGCGTTGAGCGGAGCCGTGATTCGCATGCAGCAGCACTTCGAACAACGATCTGTTCTCGTTGAAGACGTAGTAGCCCGGCGTCAGCGTGTCCACGTTCGACAGGAGCAGGCCGCTCTTTTCGTTCGCCGGTCCCGCATTGCCGGACGCGACGAGTCCGACGTAATAGCCCTTGACGTGGGCGCGCTCGCCATGAACGTTGCGCAGCCAGCCGAAGAGGTTGTCCTGAATCGAACCCTTCCAGCCGACATCCACGACGCTCATCCGTTCCGGCACCCCGCCGCCGACGAACCCGCCGACATACTTCGCGAATGCGCTGCTGCGAGACACGCGCTCCGCTTCGTACACGCGCGCGAACGCAGGCAGCGCCATCAGACGGGCGAAGAGCGGATCGTGCGGCAAGTCCTGGCTGCGCCGCGCGAAGTCTTCGACGGAAACATCGAGGTCCGCGGCGAATGCCGGCGCGTATTCCTCCAGAGCCTGGCTCTTGAGGAATTCGATGATCGAGATGCGCCGGTATTGCCGGAACAAAACATCGAATTTTTCTTCGTGCAAGGGGCGCAACGAAAGAAGGAAAGTCGAGCGGCGCGATACTTTCAGATAATGCGTACGAATGCCCGTGCCGCCATTGCAGGACTGCAGCAGGTCGAACATGCGCTTGAGCAGTTCGCCTTCGCGCGCGAAGAAGAACAGCTCGGTGACGCCGTCGTTCAGCGCCGTCTCGTACAGCCGGCGCGTGAACAGATACATCGTGAGCGCCATGCCTTCGAACGGCGCGTTTCGCGGTCCCGCGGCGAACAGCTTGTTGACGATTTCGTCATCGCCCTGCTTGCCGGCAACGGCGCGAAGCGCTTCCTTGTAGGCGGCGATGACGCCTTCCTGATTCGTAATCACCGAAGCGGCGTCTTGCACCTGAAATTTCATAACTGTCGAATCTTCTTTTGACGAATCGTCGTGCGCGGCGTGCGCCTGGTCGCCCGCGTGCAGGACGTGCCACATCGATCGCATGACGCCCCAGCGCCCTTTGCGCAACTTGTTCTGCTGTGCGATCAATTCGTCGCGCGCCTGGATTTCACGCCCCATCGATTGCATGATGTCCCAGCGTTCATCGAGCAACGTGGCTTGGCTGGCGATCGCTTCGTCGCGCGCGCGCACGGCCTTCTCCATCGATTGCATGATCATCCAGCGCTCGTCGAGCAGCTTGCTCTGGCTGGTGATCACTTCGTCGCGTGCCTGCACCGCCTGCTCGACGGACCGGATAAGGTCCCATCGATCCGTGAGCACGCGTTCCATGCTGCCGATCGTGTCCGCGCGCTCCGCGAGCATGCTCTTCCAGTTCTCGTTCGCGATCGTCGGCAACGGCGCGAGCGGACGCTCCCTGCCTTGCGCCGTCCAGCGCAACGCCTTGATGCAGCGCACGGCCGAATCGAGATATTCGACGGCGACGATGCTCGTGAATTCGTGCGGCTCCTCGATATCGCCGACATGAGCGGTCATCGGCGTCGCGAGCAGTGCATAAGCACGCGTCACGCCCAGCTTCCACAGTTCGCGCGCCTCGGCGATCTCGCCGCGGCCGGCGTGCAACATGCCGGCATCGAATGCGGCATCGACGACCTTCGTGCCCAGCGAAGGACTGAAGCCATCGATCGAAGTCGTCGCGACTTGCCTGAATAACGTGAGCGCGGCATCGAGCTTGCCGATCTTCCGATACAGCGCGGCGGCGAGAAAGGACAGCGAAACACGCCATCGCAAGCGATGCCCCTGCTGCGCCTCGTCGGTGATGTGCGGATCGATCTGCGCGATGAACGCTTCGATATCCCGCGCCGAAGCATCCGGATTCGATTGCAGGCGATAGCCGAGCACGGCGAGCGCGGCGGCGGCATCGGGACATGCGCGGCCGGCTTTCGCTTCGAGCGTGTCGGCGGCGATCTTGGTGAGAACGCTCTGATCCTTCGCGCGGAACTGAAATTCGAGCATCGAACGCACGAGCCACGGATTGTCGTAGTCACGCTCGAACTGCAAGAGATGCGCGGGCGGCGAACTGTAGCCGTACACGCTTTCCCGATACGGCACCGCGCCCTGCGCAGGATGCTTCATGCCGACGATGAGCCACCATTCGCCAGCTTCCGGCGATGCATCGTCGAGCGCAATCGGGCGCAACGCCCTGCGCCCTTCATGCTGCGACGACTCGGGCGCGTCGCCATGGCTGCCGCCGCCGTTCTGCTCGAAGATCGCTTCGATCATGAACCGGTCGCTGAACTGCGCTTTCAGCGCGTCGAGCGTGTATGCGCTTGCAGGGACACCGGCCACGACGCGTCCCCCCGGCGACAGCAGCCGATGGCACTCGTCGAGAAGCGCCCGCGGATTCTCGGCGTGCTCGAGCGCGTCGAAGCACAGGATGGTGTCGAATCGTCCGTCGGCGAACGTCGGAAGGCATTGCGAAAGCACGCCGGCTCGGAACGTCAGCTTGCGATCGAGCGACGCGAAATTGGCGTTCGCATAGTCGATCGCGTGTTGGCTGGCATCGATCGCGGTGATCGCCGCCACCTTGGTCAGTTGGCCGAGGTAATAAGTGCCGCAGCCCGCGCCGCAACGCGCGTCGAGAACCGTGTCGCCCTGCCGGATGTAATCGGACGCCCACTTGTAGCGCACCACTTCCCCGTCCGCGCGCGCACCGGTTTCGCGCAGCGCGTCGGATTCCGCGAGCGTCGCGAACGGATAGCGCGCGAGCGCGGCTTGCGGAACCTTCTCGAGCAGCAGAAGAATCGGGCTTTGCTCGTCGTTCAGACGCTCGTAGCCGTGCAGTTGATAGTGGGCGGGATG
Organism: Caballeronia fortuita; assembly: GCF_001544835.2. Classification (GTDB taxonomy): domain Bacteria; phylum Pseudomonadota; class Gammaproteobacteria; order Burkholderiales; family Burkholderiaceae; genus Caballeronia; species Caballeronia fortuita. The sequence continues at coordinate 516,516 of NZ_FCNX02000002.1, forward strand.
CTTTCGGAAGCCCGCTTCGAAGCAACGCTGCTCCCACCAGGCCCGGCTTTCATTCGTCAGAACCCAGGCGTCGTTGGCATCGGCTGCCGTGCCGATCTGGAGGAACACATAGCGACGCGAAGCGCGGTGAATCTCCTTCAGCGCCTGCGCGATGTCCGTCGCCGGAAAATATTCGAGCGTGCGCGCGGCGACGACCGTATCGAACGCGCCATCGACATACGGCAGCGCGAGCAGCGAGGCCGCCTGAAAACGCGACGGATACTTGCGATTGGCCGATTCGACCGCGACCGGCGACACATCGACTCCGTAAGCGTCCGCGCCGGCCTGCAGCAATTCGCCGACGATGCGTCCATTGCCGCAGCCCGCATCGAGCACGCGGCCGATGCCGAAAGCGCGAACGATGTCTTTCGCGACGCCATCGGCGTGAGCGCGGGCAGTCGATCGATCGTTCTCGGACCAGTAAGCATCGAACCGCGCGCGACTGGAATCGCCGCTCACCATTGCGCCTCCATGCGCATGTCCAGCACGCCGCCGAAGAAGTACTCCTCGCGCTTGATGAGCACCTGGAAGAACGCTGCTTCGTCGCGCCAGTGGAGCATTCTCTGGTTGTGGTAATCGGGCGTGCCTTCGTAGCTGACGGCCGCCTGAATCTCGTACAGATTCACGCCGAGCGAACAAGGCGCCTTGAAGATGACCTCGAACTCTTCGCCGGCCGTCACCTCACGATTCCAGAAGAGGCTTTCGCCGTTCTTCGCGGCGATGTTCGCCATGTCCTGATTGAGCGTGCCCCATGAATAGAGCTTGACGCCTTCCTTGTTGCGGATCCGCATGCCGACATTCAGATGCGTCATGTCCTTCTTTGCGCGGCACACGACACGAACCGTGAGCGGCTCGTTCGGATAGAACACGTGAACGCGCTCGCCCGACGCATCGCGCGTTTCGACGGACACGACTTCCACTTCTCCGCTGCCGAATTCGAGCTTGTCCGAACGCGCGGTGACCGGTTGCGTCGATTCGACGGCAACCGCTACGTCGCTTTCCATCTCGGCGCTGGCTTCGGCGGCCGGCGCGCGGGGCGTTTCGTCTTGCGTCGCAGCGCGCTCGGCGACTTGCGCGGTGATCGAGCTGAAATAGGCCGCTTCTTCGGCATGCAGTTGCTTGCGATAGGCGAGCACGACATCCGAGCTCACGCCATACGCCACGCGCCGCCCTTCCTTGAGCAGCAGCGACTTGTGCGTGAGCGTGCGAATGCTTTCGATGTCGTGGGACACGAAGAGCAGCGTCACGCCATCGCTCACGAGCTTTTCGATGCGCTGGAAACAGCGCTTCTGGAATAACGCGTCGCCGACCGCGAGCGCCTCGTCGACGATCAGGATGTCGGGCTCGAGCTGCACCTGCACGGCGAATGCGAGACGCACCAGCATGCCGCTCGAATAGGTCTTGACCGACTGATCGATGAACGCGCCGATGTCCGCGAAGGACGCGATCTCATCGAAGCGATTGTCGATCTGCTCGCGGCTCAGGCCGAGCAGCGAACCGTTCAGATAGACGTTCTCGCGCCCGGTGAACTCGGGATTGAAACCGGAGCCGAGTTCGAGCAGCGCGGCCACGCGGCCATTGACCTCCACCGAGCCGCTCGTGGGCGTCAAGGTGCCGCAGATCAGTTGCAGGAGCGTCGACTTGCCGGATCCGTTGCGTCCGAGAATGCCGACGCTTTCGCCGCGCTTCACGTCGAACGAGACGTCGTTCAACGCCCAGAATTCGCGCTGATACTGCGTGACCGGGCGCGACAGCAGACGCTGCACGCGCGGCACGAATGTCTGTTTCAGGCGGTCTTGCGGACGGTCGTAGATGTGGTAGCACTTCGAAAGATTGTCTACCTTGATGGCGAATTCAGATGACATCTGCGAAACCCCTGCGCGACTTCTGGAACGAGGCAAAACCCAGGGCGGCGACGAGACCCGTCGCTATCGTCCACATCGCCCAGAGGCGCCAGTCGATACCGATGCCCCAGATCAACGAATTGCGGATCTGCTCGATGATGAACGTAAGCGGGCTGAGCGCGATGATGCCCTGGTACTCGGCAGGCAAAGCGGACAGCGGATAGAAGATCGGCGACAGGAACATCAGCACCGATACCGCGACGCCGATGAATTGCGACACGTCGCGCAGATAGACGCCGAGCGCGGACAGCATCCATACGCAGCCGAGCGTGAAGAGCACGAGCGGGATGAGGACGATCGGCGCGAGAAGCGCGGTGACGTGCGGAATGCCGAGGAACACGACGTAGAAGATCATCCAGACCGACATGCTCACGCAGAAGTGAAACGCCGCCGAACCGAGCGCGACGATCGGAAGGACTTCGAGCGGGAAGATCACCTTCTTGACGAAGTTGGCGTTGCTCAGGATGAGACCCGGCGCCCGGTTGACGCATTCGGAGAAGAAATTGAAGCACATCAACCCGGCGAACAGCACGAGCGCGAATTCCGCGCGCGAACCGGATGCGCCTGCCCAGCGCGTCTTGAATACCACGCTGAACACGAACGTGTAGACCGCGAGCATGAGCACCGGATTGAAGAACGACCACAGAAGCCCCATGAACGAACCGCGGTAGCGCCCGATCACTTCGCGACTGATCAGGTTCAGGATCAGGTCCGTGTTGGAGCGCATCGACCGCAGGGCCGCCAGCGGTGAGCCGGAAGGAATTGCATGAGGGTTCATATCGATAGATACCTAATTTTGCGCAAAACGAAATTCAAAAACTGGAGCCTCCGCTATCTCGCGCGGACACGCGTTCACTCACGCAAGACAAGATCGGCTCATGCGTCGGCTTCAAACGATCGAAAAGCGCTTTACACCGTTGGTAGACACCGGACGGGATGGCAGCAACGACGTCTTTTCTGATTCGTTCTTCGCCGTTGAAATCAGGTAAGTGATTTGGTGCGGACACATCGGCAGGAGTGGGCCGACACGTTCACCGCACAACTTTCTCGCTCGGCCTGTGTGGTCTGGAAGCGCACAGGGCGTACAGGCGCTCGGCTTTGGCCTCGTCTGGCTCCGATTTTGAATCGGCGAGATTATAACGAACCGGTAATGCTTCCCGGAATTTTTGGTAATTTTTGGTAGGAAAGTGTTGCTCGGAAGACGGTCAAGAAGTTTTATGCCTTGACTTGAGTAGAAGTTGCTCGATAAGCCGTCACTACTTACCCATAAGTTCCGATTTCCGCGCGCCGATCGGGCGAGCGCGGTTCACGCGGCTCTTGTATTTGCTTTGTGCCGCCGGTCATATCGGGCGCCGCCCCGCAGGACGGCGCCCTTTTTCACACTGAATTACTGCGACTTGCCGGCCGCCGGCGAGACGACGCTCGGCGTCGCCAGCGTGTTATTGCTCGTCGCGGGCGCTGCGTTGGTGGCCGGGGAGCCGCTATTCGTGCTGCTCGGCAGGCCAGAATTCGGTGCTCGTGCGCCCATGCCGCTCTGCGAACCGGTCACGCCCGGCGTGCCGTAGCCGTTGTCCGAGCGATTCACCTGATTAGCCGGGCTGGCCGTGCTGCCAGTAGAACCGCCTCCGGCCGTTTGTGCGTAAGCCCCGCCCGACATCGCGAGTGCGGCGATGGCCGCGACCAGTGCGCTGGTTGCCTTGCTCATGATCCGTTCCTCCTTGATCGGTCAGAATTAATGGACACAGACGCCGTGTCGTACGTCTGCTCGACAATAAGCTGCGCAAAGACCGTGCCGCGTCGAGTAAACGGTTAATGCAAAAAGGGCCGCATACGCGGCCCTTTTTCGAAATTGCATCGGATATCTTACTTCGCCGTCGGCATGACGAATTCCGCGCCCTTCTCCGTGCTCTCCGGCCAGCGCTGCATGATCGACTTCTGCTTCGTATAGAAGCGCACGCCTTCCTCGCCATACGCGTGCATGTCGCCGAAGAGGCTGCGCTTCCAGCCGCCGAAGCCGTGCCATGCCATCGGCACCGGAATCGGCACGTTGATGCCGACCATGCCCACTTCGATACGTCGTCCGAATTCACGAGCGATATGACCATCGCTCGTATAGCACGCGACGCCGTTGCCGAACTCGTGCTCGTTGACGAGATCGACCGCTTCGCTGAAGTCCTTCACGCGCACGCACGCGAGCACCGGCCCGAAAATCTCTTCCTTGTAGATGCGCATGTCCGGCGTGACGTGATCGAACAGCGTGCCGCCCGTGAAGAAGCCGTCTTCGTGGCCCGGCACCTTGTAGCCGCGTCCATCGACGACGAGCTTCGCACCTTCGTCGACGCCCAGCGCGATATATCCTTCGATGCGTTCCAGCGCGGCGCGCGTGACGATCGGGCCCATTTCGGCGTCGTCTTCCATGCCGTTCCTGATCTTCAACTGCTGCGCGCGTTCGGCGAGCATCGGCACGATCTTGTCGGCGACATCGCCCACGAGCACCGCCACCGAAATCGCCATGCAGCGCTCGCCCGCCGAAGCGTAGCCCGCGCCGATCAACGCATCGACAGCCTGTTCGATGTTCGCATCGGGCATCACGACCATGTGGTTCTTCGCGCCGCCGAGCGCCTGCACGCGCTTGCCGTGCTTCGCGCCGGTTTCGTAGATGTAGTTGGCAATCGGCGTGGAGCCGACGAAGCTGATCGCCTTCACTTGAGGATGCGTAAGCAAGGCGTCGACGACGACCTTGTCGCCCTGCACGACATTGAAGATGCCATCGGGCAAACCAGCTTGCTTCAACAGATCGGCCATGAACAGCGACGCCGACGGATCGCGCTCGCTCGGCTTCAGGATGAACGCATTGCCCGATGCGATGGCGACCGGGAACATCCAGCACGGCACCATGCACGGAAAGTTGAACGGCGTGATGCCCGCGACGACGCCGAGCGGCTGGCGCGTCGTCCAGTTGTCCATGCCGGTCGAGACCTGTTCGGTGTAATCGCCCTTCAGCAGTTGCGGAATGCCGCACGCGAATTCGATCACGTCGATGCCGCGCGACACTTCGCCCTGCGCATCCGAGAACACCTTGCCGTGCTCGGCGGTGATGATCGCGGCGAGTTCGTCGCGATGCTTGTTCATCAATTCGAGGAACTTGAGCATGACGCGCGCGCGGCGGATCGGCGGCGTGTCGCGCCAGGCCGGGAACGCGGCTTTCGCGCTCGCGACGGCGGCATCGACATCGGCGGCGTCGCCCAGCACGAGATTGCGCGGACGCTCGCCCGTCGCGGGATTGAACACCGGCTGCGTGCGCGTGGCCGAGCCGTGCGTGCGCTCGCCGTGGATGTAATGGACGACGTCGGCGGTATCGTTGAACGCTTGCATCTCGACTCCTCGGAGGAACTGGTTTGGCGACCGATACAGTGTAAGAAGCGATGCGGCTCCTGCAAAGACGCTAAGATTGAACTCATTGTTTATATCGGCAAACAATCGGCTGATGGACGAGCAAAAGATCGAAGGTCTCTGGACGCATCTGCACTGGCTCACGGTGCTCGCGGAACAAGGCAGCTACACGGCGGCGGCGGCGCGCCTGAACGTATCGAAGGCGGCGATGAGCCAGCGCATCGCCGAACTGGAACGCGCGGCGGGCGTGCAGCTCGTCACGCGCACGACGCGCAGCGTGCGTTTCACCGAAGCGGGCCGCAGGCTCGTCGACGACACGCGCGAACAGTACGAGCGCATCGCGTCGAGTTTCATGAGCGTGAAGGAGATGGCGGGCGTCGCGCGCGGGCTGATCCGCGTGACCGCGCCGATGGCGTTTTCGCGGCAGCAACTCGTGCCGCGCATGTCGGGTTTTCTGCACGCGCACCCTGACGTGCGGGTGCAGCTCGAAGCATCGGACAGACTGAGTTCGATTGCGACCGAAGGCTTCGATCTCGCCGTGCGGCACAGCGCGCAAGTGCCGGATACGCATGTCGCATGGAAGCTCTGCGACACGCATTCGGTGATCGTCGCGACGCGCGCTTACCTGAAGCGGCGCGGCACGCCCGCGACGCCGAACGATCTCGCCACGCACGATTGTCTCGTCTATCCGCGTCCGCAGGCGTCGAGCATCTGGTCGTTCGAGCGCAAGGGCGGCCGCAAGAGTTCCGCCGGGCCGTACACGCTCGCGGTGAACGGGCCGTTCGCGGCGAACAACAGCGAAGTCTTGCGCGATGCGGCGCTCGACGATCTCGGCATCGCGCTATTGCCCGATTTCACCGCGCAGGCTGCCGTCCAGGCGGGCAAGCTCGTCGTGTTGTTGCCGGAATGGCGGCCGGTCGGCGCGTTCGCGGATCAGCTTTTCGTCGTGCGGCCTTATGCGCCGCACGTGCCGCGTGCGGTCGCGCTCTTCATTGGATATCTGCGCGAGACGTTTGCGGGCGGCTTTCCGCTCTAGAACGAAAAAACGCGCCGGCTTTGCAGCGGGCGCGTTTTTTCGACGATGCGTCGTTCAATGATGCGCGAACGTCGGGAACACGTCGGCCTGAACCGCATTCACGCGAGCGCCCGACTGCGCCGCACCGTCGGCCACGCCACCGTAACCGTTTTGCGCGGCGACGCGTGCTTCGGCGGCCTGGATGTCGGCGGGATAAGTCGTATCGCTGACGACGCCGGGGTTATAACCGGCCTTCTCGAGTTGCACGATCTGCGCGCGGACTTCGGCGCGCGTCAAACCTTGATTCGATTGTGCGAACGATGCGACGGGAGCCGCAAAAGCAAGCGCGACCGCTGCGATACCGATGAGCTTCTTCATGATCCTTTCCTCCGTACGGACGTTTTGAGTTGCCGCTTACGCTGCTGTGTTCTGCTCGTTCGCGACCGTTGAAGAGAGTTTAGGTATCGCACGTCCTAGGGTAAATACCTAAACGGCGAAATCACTTTTGGCGAAAACCCGACTAATCCGGTTAGCGCGCGAAGCGAACCAAGTGCTCGCGTATCGCCTATAACCAAGAGCGGAGCGCCCTTTTTAAACGGCGCATAGCACGAACGATCGTTTATTCAGGGGAATGACCTTGAACCGAATCCTTGTGATCGGCGCAGGCTTCGCCGGTCTGTGGAGCGCGCTGTCGGCGGCGCGCAAGCTGGACGAACTCGGGCACACGGAAGAAACCGAAGTCGCCATCGTCAATCCGGTGCCTTTTCATAGCGTGCGCGTGCGCAACTACGAGCTGCCGCTCGATCCGACGCTCGTTCAGCTCGATGCCGTGCTCGGACCCGCGGGCGTGCGCCTGATTCAAGCGAAGGCCACCGGGCTCGACAGCGAGAATCACAGCGTGACCATCGAGCATGAAGGCGCATCCGAAACGCTCACCTACGACCGGCTGATTCTCGCGGCGGGCAGCGTGCTCGTGCGTCCGCCGATCCCGGGCCTCGAACACTTCTCGTTCGATGTCGATACCTACGCCGGCGCGTGCAAGCTCCAGGCGCATCTGCTGACATTGCCCGCGCTGCCCGACACGCCGGGCCGCTACACGGCGGTCGTCGTCGGCGCGGGGTTGACGGGCATCGAACTCGCGGCGGAGCTGCCCGCGCGCTTGCGCGAAATCGTCGCGCAATGCGATCGCGACAAGGTGCGCGTGATTCTCGCGGATCGTTCGTCGAAGATCGCGCAATCGATGGGCGGCGCGCAGCATGTCATCGAAGGCGCGTTGTCGACGCTCGAAGTGGAGATGCGGCCGGGCGTGACGCTCGAATCGCTCGACGGCCAGAGCGTCACCTTGCGCGACGGCGCCGGCAGCGAGCGCATCGAGGCGGCGACGGTCGTCTGGTGCGGCGGCATGCACGCGAATGCGCTCGCGGCGCAGTTGCCGGTCACGCCCGATCCGCTCGGCCGCGTGCCCGTCGATACGTTCCTGCGCGCGGAAGGCGTGCCGGATGTGTTCGCTGCGGGCGATTGCGCGCGGATCCTGATCGACGGCACGCGGCCATCGGTGATGTCATGCCAGCATGGCCGGCCGATGGGACGTTATGCGGGCAATAACGCCGTCTGCGATTTTTACGGCATCGAGATGCTGCCGCTATCGATCGACTGGTATGCGACGATCTGCGATCTTGGGCCGTGGGGCGCGGTGTACACGGAAGGCTGGGACCGGAAGCTCGTCTCCGAAGGCGAGACGGCGAAGGCGACGAAGCGCACCATCAACGGCGAGCGCATCTATCCGCCGAAGGGCGGTACGCGCGAAGATCTGTTCAGGGCGGCGGCGCCCGTCGTACAAACGCCGCCGCCTGCCGAAACGCGCGGATGAGGCGTGACGAATCAGACCTTCTTGACGGAAGCGTCGTAGATTTCGTCGATGGACTGTTCGAGCGTCTTGTCGAACTCGCTGTCGCTCATGTCCTTCTTCAGCTCGTTGATGAGCGCGCGCGAGAAGCTCGCGATCATGCCGTGGTTCTGCGCCAGCTTCTTGCACGCATCGCTGCGCGTATAGCCGCCCGACAGCGCGACGACGCGCACGACACGCGGATGCTCGATCAGCGGACGATAGAAATCCGCTTCATCGGGGATGGTCAGCTTGATCATCACCTGGCTCGATTCCGGCAGCGCGTCGAGGCCCTTCAGCAATTCGTCGCGAAGAATCTTTTCCGCGCCTTTCTTGTCCGGGCTCTTGATCGACACTTCGGGCTCGAGGATCGGCACGAGACCGTGACCGATGATCTGCGCGCCCACTTCGAACTGCTGCTTCGCCACGGCGGCGATGCCTTTTTCATCGGCCTGATGGATCACCGAGCGCATCTTCGTGCCGAAGATGCCGAGCTTCGCGGCGCGCGCGAGCAGATCGTCGAGGCCGGGAATCGGCTTCATGATCTGCACGCCGTCGGCTTCGGTTTCGAGACCTTTATCGACCTTCAGGAACGGCACGACGCCGCGATCTTCCCACAGGAACGTGGGCACCGGCTTGCCTTCCGCTTCGCCGTCCATCGTGCGCTCGAACAGAATTGCGCCGATGACCTTCTTGCCCGTGAACGACGGCGCCGTGACGATGCGCACGCGCATTTCATGCATCAGCTTGAACATTTCGGCGTCGCCGTTATAGGCGTCGTCCGGAATGCCGTATTGCCGCAGCGCGCCCGGCGTCGATCCGCCGCTCTGATCCAGAGCGGCGATGAAACCATCCTTCTCAGCCATTTGCGCGAGCATTTTTTCGTTAGCCACGAACATTTCCTCCTCGAAGTTCAAACACCGGACTTGTGCAAACACAGTCCGGGCTTATGGTTCAACTTCTGCAAGTGTAATGGTTTTGACGAACGCTCAAGCCGTGTAAATCCGCCATTCGCGCGCAAATGGGGCGATGTCGTGCGCTAACGCACAGCCCGCGACAGGAAAAAATCAGGAAGCGGCGGAATTGAGATCGCCCGCATTGCCGGAGCGCGTGAAGGTTGCGAGTGCGCGGCGCAGAAACGACGGCGCGCGTGCGAAGTCGCCGGCTTGCGGCAGTTGCGCATGATCGTTCGATGTCTGCGCAACGGCTTCGACCGCTTCGACCGCTGCAACGGCTTCCGGCGCAGGAAGCGGAGCGAGCTTTTCGCGCGCATCGCCGCAACGCTGATTGAGCACGCGGCGCATGTCGGGGTCGTCGATCAGCGCCTGCGCGGTCGCCATGCCGCGTTCGAATTGCAGCGCATAGGCGATATCGGTGAAGTCTTCGTAGCGGCCGCTATCGGCCAGCTCGTACGCCAGTTCGAGTGTGCGCCGGCGTTTCCATGCATCGAAATCGTCGTGGGCCGTGCTCAAGGTGTCCTCTTCATCGCGATGAGGTGCTGTGGATGTTAGCCCGCGCCAAACGTTTTGCCGTTGTCGCTCCACAACATGCAGACGAAAAGCATCGACGAAATCGTACAAAAAGCGCTTGCCTAAAGCGCCGGATTCGCGATAGCCCTCGCTTGACAAGGCGCGCGCAAGGTATTTAATTCACTCACCCGCCACGCGAGAAAGCGATGGGCGGCGGCCGACATCTCCTGTCTGCGCTGTGAAGCAGTCCCGACGTATTGGTTGTTCGCTCCATGTGGAGCGCGATGTGCCTTTATCGGAGCCGCGTCATGAACCCGCTTTCAGGAAGTCCGGCACGCGCTGCCGCTCTTGCTCTCGCCTGCGCGCTCGCCGCGCTCATCGCCGGATGCGGCGGCTCCGATTCCGACGATACCTCCGTCCCCGACGCCATCACCCAGGTCATGAAAAAGCCCATGTATCAGGGCGCGACGTGGGCGCTGCGCGTCGTCGATCTGAATTCGGGCGATCTCATCTACGACATGAATTCGAACGCGCAGGTGTATGTCGCATCGGTGCGCAAGGTGTTTTCGCTCGGCGCGACGCTCGATCAGTACGGCGCGCAGCATCAGTTCCAGACGCCGGTCTATCGCATGGGCACGGTGGACGCAAGCGGCACGCTCAACGGCAATCTCGTGCTCGTCGCGAGCGGCGATCTCTCGATGGGCGGCCGCACGAACCCCGATGGCACGCTCGCCTGGACCAACTTCGACCACAACGAGGCCAACAGTCTCGGCAACGCGCAGATCACCGCGCCCGATCCGCTCGCGGGCTACGATTCGCTCGCCGCGCAGGTGGCGGCATCGGGCATCAGGAAGATCAACGGCGAAGTCGTGATCGACGACCGTCTTTTCGATCCCTTCGAGTTTCGCGGCGAATTCATGTTGCGCCCGATCTTCGTGAACGACGACGTCGTCGATACGATCATCTCGCAGGGCAGCGCAGGCTCGGCGACGCCGGTGGATTACCGGCCGAAGTCATCGGTGTTCACGGTGCAGTCCACGTTGATGACCGGGCAGGCGGGCACGGCGGCGAACATCACCGTGACGCCGGCGGACCCGACGTGCTTCGGCACGCTGCCTTGCACGGGCGCGATCGGCGGCTCGATTCCCGCGGGTTACGTGCCGCCGATCGTGCCGAGCTTCCCGGTGATCCGCACGTTTCGCATCACCGCGCCGCAGAACTACGCGCGCTCCGTGCTCATCGACGCGCTCGCGCGCGCAGGCGTGACCGTGACCGCGCCGGCCGTCGAAGGCAATCCGGTGCAACTGCTGCCCGCGAAGAACGCGTATTCTGCCGACACGCGCGTCGCGCAACTCACGTCGCAACCGCTCAGCGAATATTCGAAGTGGATCTTGAAGGTCAGCTACAACATCGGCGCGGATACGAGTCTCATGCTCTTCGGCGTCGCGAACAACGGCTCGACCACGCTGCAAACGGCGCTCGCGGCGGAGAACGCGAAGCTGTCGGCCGCGCCGTTCAACGTGCCGATGACGCAGACGCATTTCATCGACGGCAGCGGCGGCGGCGAAACGACAGCCACGCCGGTCGCGGTCATCGCGATGCTGCGCGCGATGGGCGGCCGCCCGGCATTCCCCGCTTATGTGGATTCGCTGCCCTTTCTCGGCGTCGACGGCTCGCTCGCGAGCACGACCGATTTCGAAACCGATCCGACGCTCGCGGGCGCGAAGGGCAAGGTGTACGCGAAAACCGGCACGTACGTGACCGGCACCGACAATCCGGACGGCACCGCGACGACCACGCTGAAGGGACAGGCGCTCGCCGGTTATATCGACGCGAAGAGCGGACGCCGGCTCGCGTTCGCGCTCGTCGTGAACAACGTGCCGATCGCCGACGTGCCCGACATCATCAACGTCTTCAACGATCAGGGCACGATCGCGGCGAATCTGTGGAAGCTGCAATGAGGGTCTATCGGCTCACCACGCGCCCGCGAACGCCAGCACCGCGCGGTTGAACGCGCCCGGACTCGCGACATTCATCCCGTGCGATGCGCGCGCGATCGTCTGACGCTCGGCGAATTCGATCCACTCTTCGAGCTTCTCGACGTTGTTGCGGAACATGCGCGGGCTTCTCTCGCCGTCGATCAGAAGCGTGCGGCACTTGATGTCGCGCGCCGCTTCGCGCGTGTATGCGGGCAGCGGATCGCGGAATTGCTTGGGCAGCGTGAGCGCATTGTCGAGCGCCATGCGGCGGAAGCTCTCCGTGCTCTTGTTCCAGAAGCCCGGCATGCTGACCGAATCCACGAACATTTCGAGACCGCGATCGAATTCGCCTTCTTCGATCAGCTCGGCGACGCGCGTGCGCAACGCGTTCGTCGCGGGCGGCAGCGTCGCGGTCACGGCCTGCGGCATGGTTTGCAGCGGGCCGCCCGGATCGGCGAGCGTGAGCGTCTTCACGAGACGCGGAAACTCGCGCGCGAGATGAAACGCGACACAGCCGCCGCGCGAATGCCCGACGAGATGCACCGGCGCGAGATCGAGCGACTCGATGAATTCCGCCATTTCCGCGACATGCGCTTCGAGGCTGAACTCGCCCTGCACGAAGGCATCGACGGCAGGCCAGTAATGCGAAAGGCTCGGCGCGATCACGCGGAACTGCTTCGCGAGCGGCACGATTTGCGCGTCCCAGTAGCGGTAATCGCACAGCGAACCGTGCACGAGAACGAGCGGCTCGCCCTCGCCGCACTCGACATACGGCACCGAAATACCCGATTTCGTCGTGGCGAACGACGGTTCGGGCAGGCCTTGCACGGCGGTGAGTACGGACAGATCGGTTCGCGCGTTCATGAATAAGCTCCTATGAATGCGACTATGCGCCGCGCCGAAGCAAAAGAAAAACGCATAATTTTGATAGAATCGTTCAGATTTTCTGATAGCAAGCCGCGCCAGCCGGCCGTTCACCATGAAAGCGCTCGATCTGGACGTTCTCGCGATGATCATCGCCGTTGCGGACACCGGCAATATCAGCCGCGCGGCCGAGCTGGTGCATCGCTCGCAATCGGCGGTCAGCATGCAGATCAAGACGCTGGAAACCGCGCTCGGCAAGCCGCTTTTCGTGCGCAAGCCGCGCAGCGTGGTGCCGACGCAGGACGGCGAAGTGCTGCTCACCTACGCGCGCCGCATGATCGCGCTGCGCGACGAGGCGTGGGCGGCGGTCGTGCGGCCCGACGTGACCGGGCGCGTGGTGATCGGCGTGCCGGACGATTACGCGTCGTCGCTTTTTCCGCCGATCCTCAAGAAATTTTCCGCGACCTATCCGAAAGTGGAAATTCAGGTCGTCGGCTTGCCGAGCCTCGCGCTCGCGCCGATGGTGAAAGACGGCTCCGTCGATCTCGTTTGCGCGACGCGCGTGAAAGGTCTGTCGGGCGAATTCCTGCGCCACGAGCCGATGGTCTGGGCCGCCGCGCCCGGCACCGAAATCTGGAAGGAGCGCCCGTTGCCGATCGCCGTGTTCCTGCCGGGCAGCGTCGCACGCGAGAACGCAATCCGCAGCCTGGAGCGCGCGCGCATCGGCTATCGGACGTCGTATGAAAGCCCGAGCCTGCTCGGTCTTTTGACGATGGCCGAAGCGGGTCTTGCCGTGACGCCGCTCGCAAAATGCGCGGTGCCGGCGCATTTCACGCTGCTCGGGCCGGCTCAAGGTCTGCCCGATATCGGCACGCTGGAAGTGGTGCTGGCGCGCAGCGCGGCGTCGAACCGGCCGCCGTGCGACTTTCTCGCCGAACGCATCACGGCCGAGTTGCGGCGCTGATTTCAGCTTCGATTGCGCGCATGCGGCGCGAAGCCCACGCGCGCACCATGCCGTTCGATGCCACCATCGGCAGCGACGCCGCCATGACACGGTACACGTCGTTACGGCGCACTTTCGAGACCTTCTGCGGATCGAGCCACGCGTCGTTGCGCGCGAGCAGCACGAGCGTTTCGAGGCCGATCATGATCGGCCAGAGACACGCGAGGCGCAGACGGATCGCGCCCGGCGGAATCGCGAGCGTGTATTCGACCGCGTCCTGAAAGAGCGCGAGCGACGTGCGCAGCAAGTCGAAGAGCACGGGTCGCGCGCGCGCCGATGTCTCCGGCCGCAGCAAATCCCGCGGCGCGAGGCCGTGACGCGCGAGCATCGATTCGGGTAGATAACATCGGCCAATGCGCAAATCCTTGGCGCAGTCGCGCAGCACGTTCGTCATCTGCAGCGCCTTGCCGAAGCGCACGCCGAGCGGGAGCATCGTGCCGGGCGCGGCTTTCAGCGTGCCGGGCATGTGCGCGTAGGTCATCGTCGTCCAGAATTCGCCGACGCAGCCCGCGACGAGATATGTGTACCGATCCAGCGCGTCGTATTCCTTCAACGCGACGATCTCGCCCGATGTCTCGTCGGGAAACGTGCGCAGGTCGAACTCCATACCCGTGGAGAGCGTCGTGACGATGCCGCGCACGGCGGCCTGATCCTGCGCGCTCAGTTGCGGCAGGATCGCGAGCCCCGCGCCGAGCGATTCGAGCAAGGCGCGTTCGTCGGGCTGTGCCTGCTGACCCGCAACTTCGCCCGCGATGCGCGCGAGCGCGCCGTCATCGGATGCGCCATTGACTTGCGCGCGCAGCGAAAGCAGCAATTCCAGCCGACGCTGCGGCGGGATCAGCGACGTATCCGCGATGGTATCGGCGGCGCGCGCGAGCAGATACGCGAGCCCGATGGGATCGCGCATGCCCGTCGGCAGAATGCGCAGCGTGAGATAAAACGAGCGCGACACGCTCTTGAGAAGCGGGCCCAGCAAAAAGGCCCGGGGCGAATTATTCATGACTCGGATCGGATGACTGCGGCCTCGCGCGCCTGAATCGCGCGCCGCCGCATTGTATCCGTCCGGGTCGGCTCAGTCGCGCGGGCCGTAGTCCAGCTTCGGATACCAGTCCGTGCCGCGTCCTTCCGGCGTCATGTCGAGCACCGTCCACAGCGGCATCAGGTCGGGCGCGCCGCGCGGGTCTTCACCGGGATCGGCCGTGGCGAAGTCCATCTCGCCGCTCCAGAAATGGCGGATCACGCCGTCGCGGCGCGTGAAGACGTTGAGCGCGGGCTCGTCGCCGCCCTCCTTCGATATCGCGTGATAGTCGCGGCTGAAATCGCCGTTCGTATCGGAGAAAAGCCGCAGGTCGCGCCAGCCGCGCGCCTTCTTGAACGCGACGAGCTTCGCGAGCGGCGAGCGCGCGATCACCGCGAGCGCCACACGCTGTTCGATATCGCGCGCCTCGCCTTCCCACGCCGACAACAGCGACGTGCACATCGGACAAGGCCGCTCGCGCTGCGGCCCGAACATGTAGCTGTAGGTGACGAGCGTGTCCTTGCCGTCGAAGAGGCCCGCGAAATCGACGGCGCCGCGTTCGCCGTCGAATCGATAGTCGCCCTTCACCTCTCCGCCCGGCGGCAAGGCGCGGCGCATCTGCGCGACGCGCTCGATATGCCGCCGCAGCTCGATCTCCTCGGCCAGCAACGCGGTGCGCGCCTGGCGATACTCCGCGCTTTCGTTGGGGAAGCGCATCGAGGCGCGCCGGGCGAGTTCATCGGCGGGAACGAGGTTCGTGGTCGTGCTCATGTCGATCTCCTTTGGCGGTGGCGTGCTCAATCGCGATCCGGCGCGCCGAGCGGAAAGAGCGGCCGATACGGCCGTGCCTCGTCGACCGCGCGCGCGAACGAAGGCCGCGCGAGCAGCCGCCTGCGGTACGCGATCACGTTCGGATACGCGTCCCCGATGCGATGACACCAGTCCGCATAGAACAGGAACGGCGCGGCGGCGCAGTCGGCCAGGCTGAACGCGTCGCCCGCCGCCCACTGGCGCGTGGCCATCTTGCGCTCGAGAAACGCGTAGGACGTATCGAGCATCTCGCGGGCATCGGCGACGCCGCGCGCATCGCGTTCGTGCTGCTCGCGCATTGCGTCGAAGACGATTTTCTGCTGCGGCGTGGCCACGTAGTTGTCGAAGAAGCGGTCCATCCAGCGCGTTTCGAGCGCGGCGCGCGGATCGTCAGGAACGAGGCGCACCGGGCCCGGATGATGCAGCCCGAGATGCTCGATGATGACCGTGGATTCGATCACCGGCCGGCCATCGTCGACGAGCACGGGAAAGCGCTTCATCGGCCAGATCTCGATGAGTTCGGCCATCGCGTGCGGCGTTTCGGGCGTGAGCGCGCGCCATTCGAACGGCGTGCCGTTCTCGTAGAGCGCGACGAGAACTTTCTGACAGTAAGAGGAAAACGGGTGGGCGTAGAGTTGCAGGCTCATCTGACAGTCTCCTTGTCGTCCGACTCGAGGCGCCGGTTATTTGCTCGACGAACGAAAAGCGTGGCAATCGACAGCGATCCGAAAAATTTTGTTGTGCGGCGCAGCGTAAGGTCTGTCGATTTGCTAACTTGCGCGATTTTTGGGCGGCGTAGGCACGGCGCCCCTCACAATGTCCGCGAGGCCGGCCAGAGGTTATGAACCGAGAAAACAAGATCAAAATCGTCGTCGCAGACGATCGCCCCGTCGTCCTGTATGGACTTCAGAGCTGGTTCGAGTCGCACGAGCGCTTTAGCGTGTCTCTTTGTGTCAGAAGCACCGATCAACTGCTCGCGCGGCTCAAGATCGCGCGCTACGACCTGATCGTACTGAGCGGCGGCATGGAAGGCGCGCAAGCGGACGACTTCGCGTTGCTGCGCGCCCTGCGCGACGCGTATCCGCAGACGCCTATCGTCGCTTTCACCGATTCGACCGATGCCCACGTGCTCGCCGACATGCAGCGCGCGGGCGCGGCGGGTCTCGTGAGCATGCGCGAAGAGGCGCGTGCGTTCGAGCGCGTGTGCGAGCGCGTGATATCCGGCGCGACGGAGATCGTCTCACCGCGCATCGCGGCGTGTTGCGACGCCGCCGCCGCGCCGGCTTGGTTCGATGCGTCGCCCGACTACGACCTCGTGCGCATGAGCGTTAGGCAGTTCCTCGCGCGGATCTGAGCGCGGTGGCGTCGCTGGCGGGTGCCTTGGTGAATTCGATGGGATTCTTTGCCTTTGGAAAGCCGACGTCCCGCCCGTCCTCGAATCCCTTCTCGTAAGCGCGTTGATCGAGCGATCTGAAAAGCGGCTCGAGTTCGTCGACGTGCATACGGATCAGATCCATCAGCGGCTTGACGAGCGCGGCGCTCTCTTCCGTTCCTGTTCCCGTGCCTTTTAGGCTGCTGACGACCTGCACCATTGCGCGCAAGGTCTTTGCCCGCTGTATGCAATAGTCGCTCAACGGCATGGAATACGTGACGACTGCGTGCCCTTTCTCATTGAATGAAACGTTCATTTTGGATTCCAAGGTCTCTCTCCATTCGGATTAGTAGAGAACCCACTCTAGGTGTGTCCGTCCGATGCGGGCCACTAGAGAATTCCGATTTACGTTTCACGATGGCGACATCTGCCGATGCGATTCTTTCGGGTTTGTTTCCGAAAAACGATATCGCTTACCCGCCGATGAGCCTCGATTTCGCCTTGCGTCTTTTCGCTGCGTTCGCGTGCGGCGTCGCCATCGGTCTCGAACGGCAGTTGCGCCAGCGCACGGCGGGATTGCGCACCATCACGCTCGTCGCGAGCGGCGCGTGTCTCTTCGTCACGCTCGGCATGCTGACGGGCAACGGCGTCGCGGGGGTCACGCAGATCGCCGCGTATGTCGTGTCGGGCGTCGGCTTTCTCGGCGGCGGCGTCATCATGCGGGACAAGGGCTCGATTCAAGGCATCAACACGGCGGCGACGCTATGGTGTTCGGCGGCCGTCGGCGTGCTATGCGGCACCGGGCATTACGGTCCCGCGATCGCGGGCACGGGCGTCGTGCTCGCGACCAACACGCTGCTGCGGGAGCTGAGCCGTCTCATCAACGCGACGCCGGTATCGAGCGCGGATATCGTGCGCGAATACGTGCTGACGGTGATCGGCCGGCAGGAGGACGAGATCCACATCCGCACGCTGCTGTCGAACGCAATGGACACGCAACCGCTTTCCTTCCAGAGCCTGACGAGCGAGGACGTCGACGGCGAGCCGCCGCGCATCAAGGTGACGGCGACGGTGCGCATGCATCCGAAGGATCAGGCGAAGCTCGAACGCATGGCGAGCCGGATGAGCATGGAGCGCGGCGTGTCGAGCATCAGTTGGGCGGGCAAGGAAGTGGAGACGGCGCCGGAGTGAGATTTACGGCGCCGCGCGCTGCCCCATCCGTTCGCGCAACGCAGCGCAATGCGCGATCAGATTTTTGCGCGTCGCGACGAATGCCTTCAACGGCGTATCGATGTCGTAGAACCAGATGTTCGCGACGAACCCGTACAGCGCGGCATCGGTGCTTGCGGGCGCATCGCCGAACATGAACGGGCCGTCGCCGAGCAGATTTGCGAGCGCGCCGAGACTCGCGATGCCGCGCGCGTAGGCGGCGTCCGGTTCGTATCGGCCGATGCCTTGATAGCGATAGCGCTCGAAGTTGTACTGACGCGCGCCTTCCAGCGCCTGCCCGCCGATGTCCGGGAGCTGCGCGAGGAGCGCATCGCGAAATTGCGGCCAGTAGCGGTCGTCGCGCCAGCGCGAGTAGGACATCACCCAGTAAAGATCGTCGAGCGTGCGGCGGATCAGCAGGTCGAGATCGCGCTGGGCGGAAGTCAGCGCGTCGTCCAGCGTGATTGCGTGGCGGCTTTTCAGATGCGCGATGATCGTATCGCTATCGCCGATGGTTTCATCGCCGTCGACGAGATACGGAAGCTGACCGCGCGGCGCGGCGCTCGTATCGAGCACATGACGATGCTCGAATGGAACGCCCGCGAGCCGCAGGAACGCGAAGACCTTCAGTCCGAACGGGTTGTTGTCTTCGAGGCCGAACAACCGAGGATACGAGTAGAGCGTGATCATCGACGTCTCCGGGGCGCCGCCCTGCAAGGACGCGCCAACTTCGCTACGATTTGCGACTGGCCTTGCATCTTCCCGTCACGTGGCGCCGCCGACGAGGCGCGCGCCGCCACACACGAAAAATACTATGCCCACGCCGCCTCATGCCATCGGTTTTACACTCGATCCGCTCGATCGCGTGTCGGAAAAGCGCGATGACGAAAGCTTCGTCCACGCGCTGCGCGCCGATCCCGCAACGCGCTTTCTGCTCTTCGTGAACAACGTGCCGCTTTTCAAGCGCGCATCCGGGCACGATCCACTTTTCGGCGCGCAGGAAGCGCAGACGCTCGGCACGCCCTTGCAAACCGTTTTTCTCGGCCGCGACGCGGACCGGCGCGCGCTCTTCGCCGCATCGTTCGACGAAGGCGCGCAGGCGTTGCACGATGTCGAAGCCGTCGAACTGCGCCCTGTCGCGATGCAGGGTCTCGTGCCGCCGCCGCTCGTGAGCGCGCTGGGCGAAGCGCGTTCGATGCTCGACTGGCATCGGCGTCATCGCTTTTGCGCGAACTGCGGCCAGTCGACCGATTCGGCGGGCGCGGGCTGGCGGCGCATCTGTCCGAACTGCAAGGCGCAGCATTTTCCGCGTGTCGATCCGGTGGTCATCATGCTCGTGACCGATGGCGAGCGATGTCTGCTCGGACGACAGCCGCAATTTCTGCCTGGCATGTATTCGGCGCTGGCGGGCTTCGTCGAACCGGGCGAGACCTTCGAGCATGCGGTGTATCGCGAGGTGCTGGAGGAAGCGGGCATTCGTTGTACGGACGTGCGTTATTACGCGTCCCAGCCGTGGCCGTTTCCGTCGTCGCTGATGATCGGCTGCTTCGCGCGCGCGGCGTCGACCGGGATCGTCGTCGACAGGAACGAGCTCGAAGACGCGCGCTGGTTCACGCGAGCGGAGGTCGGCGCGATGCTCGACGGCACGCACGAGAACGGCCTTTCTGCGCCGAAGCCGTTTGCGATCGCGCATCATCTGCTGAAGGCGTTCGCGATGAACGAACTGGACTGAGCGCCACGCGGGCGCGGGCATCGCATCAATCCTCATACACCGGGTGAACGACATGAACATGAAAGGCGGCGTCCATATCTGGCTGATCCGGCATGGCGAAACGGAGTGGAGCAAGTCGGGCCAGCACACGGGCACGACGGATATCCCGCTCACCGACGATGGCCGCAAGCAGGCGGCCGCGCTTGCGCCGGTGCTTGCATCGCAGACGTTCGATCTCGTGCTGACGAGCCCGATGGGACGTGCAATCGAGACATGCCGGCTTGCGGGTCTGGGCGATCGCGCGCAGGTGGAGCCCGAGCTGCACGAGTGGAACTACGGCATCTACGAGGGGCGCAAGACGGCGGATATTCGTGCGGAGGTGCCGGACTGGTCGGTGTGGACATCGCCGATTCCGGAAGGCGAGAATCTCGCGGATGTCGGCAGGCGGGCGCAGGCGCTCATCGACAAGCTGCTCGATACGAAGGCGATGAATATCGCGCTTTTTTCGCACGCGCATTTTTCGCGGGTGTTCGGTGCGCAATGGGCGACGGGGGCGCCCGGGCTTGGGGCGCATCTGGTGATGGATACGGCGGCGATGAGTGTGCTCGGGTTCGAGCGGGAGGTGAGGGCGATTGTTAAGTGGAATCTGGTGGGGTGAGATGGGGGATCGGCGCAGGGGATGCGCCGATCGTTTGTAGATGCGAGCGAGGCGGCGCGTCACCGTGCCCGAACGCGCATTCGTCGCCAGCAGCCTGCGGCTTGCGTTACGAAGCGGGAGACATCGAAAGGCGAAGCCGCGGCGCGTTCTTGCAGGCTGCCATCGTGCTAGTGATTGGGAAGGTTCGCGTCGGCTCGGCAACGAACGTTAAGGCAGTCGGAAATGAATGCGACGTCAACCCGCTTTTCGTCCGTCAGCGGGTCCGTTCACAGTTTTGCATATCCGTTTAACTTCTGCCCTGAGGAGGCCGAGTTGTGCGACCAACTGCTTTCCTGCGATTCAACGCGCCTCTACGAGCCCTTGCGGTTCGCGCTCCGTGGTTTCTGCGTGGGCCACTTACTTGCTGTGGGCATGAGCGACCTTCTGCATCGCCACTCAAACCGCCAGCCGCAGAATTTCCGCCGTTTTAACAACCTGTGAGATGACTACCTGGGCGGACCGTGCGCGATCCAATCTCGTTCGGTTCTACGAGGGCACTCCTTAGACGAGCGTCACCTGAACGCGAATCAAGGCGTGCAACAGTTGTTCGGACATCCTGGTATATATGTCACTTCGACTCGCCGCCCTCCCGGTTCAGAGAAGCTCCTTGGCTTACTCTCTTCATAGACTCGCCCGTACACCGATAAGCTTGTGCTATGTAGCCCGAACTGCTGCAACGCGACCCACACTTTTGCGGCACGCTTTTCCGAGAGCTCGCGCGGCTTCGTTTCCGACGGTTCTGCCAACCCCCTTACGAGGATACCGTCTGTAAATCGGAACTGCCGCATATCGGCCGCCCACGCGGACAATCGCGAGAGCTCCGCTCCCGTGAGATCGATCGAGTTCTTTTGGAATTGCACGTCGATCTGCTTTCCCGGCCGATTCTGAGAACCGTCGCAAGCAACTGATTGCGTGCACCAAGCCAAAGCCGCAAACGCTAATATTTTTCTAATCCGAATAAACACAATAACCCGCCACGCTATCGGCATTTTTTATCGCAAGTTCTGGGTGCGCCTGGCCCCAGGTTTTAAGCATTGGAACGATGCCGTACTTGGGATCTTCCGTCGCCATGGTATCGAGAAAATGGCTAGCCTCATGAATTATGGTCGAGACGCGTGAATCGCCACCGCCGCTTCTTGGCCTCATTGTGCAGAAACCGAGGCTAATAGCGATTGTATGAGTTGCTGTGTCAGGGGCGCATACGTGCGCAGCTTCAGCATCCAGGCCACGCGGGTTGGGCAGGCATCCAGTCGCCTTGTCTGCTTCGCTGTCGGTGCGAACAACGTTCTCGGGTCCGAATCGACGCACGACCTCGAGCACCCGTCCTAGACCAGCGAGCAAATGTTCGCGCATATGCTGGTCACTGCGGCCGAACCATTGGAATACTCGATTCTTCTCGCCGGCGCGCCACGCGTTCAAGGCTTCTAGCCGAACTTCAATCTTCGCGATGGCTTCCGCTTGTGCATCGGCAAAGGCGTTCCGGAATTCTGCATTCGTCATGTTTGGGCAGATGCGCTCCGTATTGACGAACACATCAACAGACGAACCCTCGACCGTGTTGGTCATCGAAGAATGGACGTTGAAGAATTCTCCTGCCATTACAACGCTTCCTCGATCTCGACCGTGATTTCCTCGGCCGCGCTGGTCTCGATGCGTTGCGTCCGTCCAGCTTGGTCGGTAACGCCCTGCACGACGATTCCGCTGGTGCTGACCAAGCGATAAGGCATGTTGGCAAGCGGTCGGCCGCTCGATCTGTCGCGAAGGACGTACGTTTCATCGAACACGGACTTGGATGCCGCCGAACTTGCAAACGACGCCATCGGTGTTGCGCTTTCTTTAGGTGCGCCGCTGCTCGTGAAGAGAAACTCCCGGTTTCCCGAAAGCACGCGGTTCTGTCCGCACGGGCACAAGACTCGGTCCATGTGCTTGACCGTTGGTAACCCCTCATCGAGCCACGTATCCGCTGTCCCCAAGATGGGAAAAGCACCTTTGCAGTCCCCGCACGTTGCAAGATCATTACGGCGAGCGAGTGTTTGGCCGTTGGAGGCGTAGAAGGAAGAGGATCCACCTAGAACACGGCCCCTCGTGGTCGTCCAATCCCCTTTTGCAACAAGTCTGTCAGTCATGCTATCTAAAGTCAGCGAAAGTCGCCATTCGAATGAATGGTGCCGATAGCATACGAGGGCATTGAGGAAGTGCAACGAAACACCGGCAAGCAAAATCAAAATCCACAAACTTTGACGCCGTGGCATGCCTGAAACTCGCACTCGGCATAACCGGCGTCGTCATTTGTGTCTTCGTTCACTCATTCGCTTCCAGTGGGTTTCCCACACATACCCAACGGCGGCACGTAGCGCTGTGCCGGAACCATTCGGTGCCGAACCCGCGTCATCAAACGACTAGCTAGTCGATCGTGCGCGTTCCAGGCACGATAGGATTTGTGAGGGCACTCTTCAGGCGAGTGCCGCCGGGGACGAGAGGACTACTCAAACTGAGTGTGACTGCAGGCGTAAAAAAGCTGCTTCCTCTGGTCACTTTCCTTTGCAGCAGCAAAGAACGTGACTGCCGCCCCGCACAGGTGCAGTACCTATAAACCAAAAGCAAAACGGACCTCCCCGCCCCCCACACCTAACGCCCCCCACCCCCATCATCCCCCCTCTCAAGAAAATCAAAATCACACCCCTTATCCGCCTGCATCACATGCAACTGATGCATCACACCGAACCCGCGCTCGAACGGCCGCGTGGGCGCCGTCCACGCCGCTCTCCGCGCATCAAGCTCCGCCTCATCGACATCGAGATGCAATCGCCGCGCCGCCACATCCAACTCGACGATATCGCCATCCCTCACCAGCGCGAGCGGGCCGCCAACGAACGATTCCGGCGCCACATGCAGCACGCAAGCGCCATAACTCGTGCCGCTCATGCGCGCATCGGAGATACGGACCATATCGCGCACGCCCTGCCTCAAGAGCTTCCGCGGGATCGGCAACTGGCCCCACTCCGGCATGCCCGGCGCGCCGACCGGACCCGCGTGCTGCAACACGATCACCGAATCCGCGGTGACATCGAGCGCTTCATCGTCGATGCGCGCGGTCATGTCGGCGTGATCCCTGAACACGACCGCCCGCCCGCGATGCTTCAGCAAATGCGCTTCCATCGCCGCCGGCTTGATGACCGCGCCATCCGGCGCGAGATTGCCCGTCAGCACGGCAAGGCCGTCGCTCGCAACCAGCGGATTGTCGCGACGGCGAATCACGTCTTCATCGAAAATCCGCGCGCCCGCGATGTTCTCGCCGAGCGTCGCGCCATTGACGGTGAGCTGAGTTCCATCGATCAAATCGCCGAGTTCCGCGAGCAGCGCACGCAGGCCGCCCGCATAGAAGAAGTCCTCCATCAGATACTTGCCCGCCGGGCGGATATTGCCGATCACCGGCGTCACACGCGCGAGCGCGTCGAAGCGCGCGGTCGTGAGCGGCACGCCCGCGCGGCGCGCAATTGCGACGAGATGCACGATGGCGTTCGTCGAGCCGGACAGCGCCAGCACGGTCGTCACGGCGTTATCGAAGGATTTCGGCGTCAGAATGTCCGACGGCTTCAAGTCCGTCCACACCATCTCGACTATGCGCTGCCCCGTCAGCGACGCATATTGCGCGTGCCGCGAATCCACCGCCGGAATCGACGCGAAGCCAGGCAGCGTCAGGCCGAGCGCTTCGGCGGCGCTCGTCATCGTCGATGCGGTGCCCATCGTCATGCAATGGCCGGCCGAGCGCGCGATCCCGCTTTCCACGCCCTTCCACTCGTCCTCGCCGATCTTGCCCGCGCGCAGTTCCGCCCAATACTTCCATGTGTCCGAGCCCGAGCCGAGCGTGCGGCCGTTCCAGTCGCCGCGCAGCATCGGGCCGGCGGGAAGATAGATCGCGGGCAGATTCATGCTGATCGCGCCCATCAGCAGCGCGGGCGTGGTCTTGTCGCAACCGCCCATCAGCACGCAGCCGTCGAACGGATACGAGCGCAGCACTTCCTCGACTTCCATCGCAAGAAAATTGCGATAAAGCATGGTCGTCGGCTTCTGGAACGGCTCCGCGAGCGTCATCACCGGCATTTCGACGGGAAAGCCGCCCGCCTGCCACACGCCGCGCTTCACGTCCTCCACGCGCTGTCTGAAATGCGTGTGGCACGGGTTGATCTCGCTCCACGTGTTGATGACGGCGATCACCGGCTTGCCCATGTAATCCGACGGGTGATAGCCCATCTGCGCCGTGCGCGACCGATGACCGAACGAGCGCAGATCGTTCACGCCGTACCAGCTATGGCTGCGCAGTTCTTCCGGCTTCTTGCGATTCGAAGTCAAACGATGTCCCCTCGTTCTACTTGATGTTCAGCCGCACCGATGCAATCAGTTCGGCTAGCCCCAGCCACAGAATCTGCACGCCGATGCAGAAGATGATGAAGGCGAAAAGGCGCATCGCGACCTGCGTGCCGACCGCGCCGAGCAGGCGCTCCAGATGGCCCGCGAAGCGCACGCACAGATAAATGCTCGCGCACAGGATGACGAGCCCGACGCCCACGCCAGCGAGATGCACCGGCTGCAGTCCCTGACGCGGCGACCCCGTGCCGAGCGCGATGGCGACCGCGATCGCGCCCGGCCCGACGGTGATCGGCAACGTCAGCGGATAGAACGCCTTCGCGCGCAGCGACGCGCCGCCGCGCGGTCTGGGCGCGGCATCGACGCCGTCGGCGCCGTCGTCGTCATCCGGCGTCTGGAGGAGGCTCCAGCCCGCCATCGCGACAACGAGACCGCCCGCCACGCGCAGCACCGGAATCGAAATGCCGAAGAACGACAGCACGTACGCGCCGATCGACAGCGACGCCAGCAGAATCACGAAACTGTTGATGCAGATGCGCCGGGCAAGCTCCGCGCGATCGGCGTCGCCGATATGCGGCAGCATGCTCAGCACGACGAGCGCCGTCGCGGGCGGATTGATGATCGGGAAGAGTCCGGCGACGATCACGAGAACCGTCTTGGCGAATTCGTTGAGCATGCGCGTCGTTGTCCGTTCGTCAAAGGCGTGCTGCAAGCCCGGACATTGTGCAGCCAACTCGGCGCGCGTGCGCGAATTTACATCGTGGTCAGACGAACGGCGCGGCGAGGATCAGCGTGCACTCGGTCAGAAACGATCCGAGCCCGACGCCGATCAGCACGCGCGCGATGAGCGTCCACACGCGGCGATCGACGTTGCCCGAGCAGCGCCACGCGAGCGCGCACCACAGCAGATACAGCGCCGCGCACACGGCGAATACGCCCAGCATGCCGGGCCAGAACCAGACGGTGATCAGCAGAAATGATTCGGGAGCGACGCCGCTCGTCCAGAGGTCGAGGTAGACGAACCACCACGCCACGTGGATCGGCACGCCCAACAGCCACCAGACTTTCCAGAAGCGTTCTTCTCCGCGCCAGGCCTTGCGCAACATGCGTCGTCGTGCGGTGAAAGGAGGCACGCATTTTACTCCACGCGCCCGCCCTCGCGCCCTCTCGCCCTCTCGCCCGCTCACGCAGACAGGCTGCGGCGCTTCGCCTCGATACGCGTGATGAGGCGTTGCAGCACATTCTCCGCCGCGCCCGACAGCCGCACGAAGCGAAAGCCGACGACATAGCGCACGTCGCCGCGCGGCGTCGTCACCGAGCGCGGCGACACGAGTTCGAGATCGACGGGCAGCGCCGCGCCCGGACCGAGATGGAGCACGACGTCGTCGAAGAGCGTGCCGGGCGCGGTTTCCGAGAGACGCGGCGTGTCCATGCGCAGCGCGATGCCGCCGAGCGACAGATCGTGCACTTCGTAGCGGAACGGCTCGCCGTCGGCGAATGCGCCCTTCGCGTAGAACGGTTCGAGAATCGGCGCCGGCACGCGAAAGAACTCGCGCCGCTGGAAGTGATAGAGCTTGTCGGGGAAAGATACTTCGAACGCTTGCCGGCCTTCGTAGGTCACGGCATGCGCGGCGGGCGTCGTGAATTCGACGCGCACGCCGTCCGGCGCGCCCTTGAAATACAACTGCGGCGCCGCGAGCAGCGCGCGATTGTCCGACTCGACGCCGCCCCAGTCGAACACGATGCGCGCCTCGCGCACGTCGATTTCCAGCAATTGCGTGACGATCTGGCCGTGTCCGCTCGTCACCGTCAGCATGTCGCGCCGTTGCACGAGACTGCGCAGAACGATCGATATCTCCGATGGCGTGTGCCGCGCGAAGCGCTCATGATCTTCCGCGAATTTTTCGATGTCGGATGCGTGCGGCAACGGTTCGGCGAGCATGATGGTCCAATCTGTTCAGTTGGGACAGCGAGCGGCGGCTACCAGGTTCGCTCATGTTGCCCGAAACAAATCGGCTTCGGTACGTCGGTAACGACTAGATTTTCACGGTAATTCAGCGTTTTGCAGAGCAGCAAACGCTTTGTCTTACGTATTCCTTTCGAAAATGAGAAAAGCCGGACATCCGTCGCCGGCTTCTCTCCTGGGCTTTACGCGAGCGCATCCAGCTCGCTTGCGAGCGCGCGGCGGCGGATCGGCGCGAGCGCCGCGCCGAGGCGTTCGCCCTGCGCTTCGCTGATCATGCCCGACAGAATCTGGCCGAAGCGCGGTTCGTCGACGCCGGAAATGATGTACTGCCAGCGATACGCATCGATCAGTCCCGCATGCACGCACGCTTCTTCGTCAGCGGACAGCGCGCGGTCGAGCAGCGTGACGAAGTAATGTGCATCGGCGGCGGCTTGCGCCTGCATCATGCCGTCGATGGCCGCGACGAGTTCGATCAGATCGCCGATCGCCGCGTCGCGCGTGTCGTCGTCGATACGGGCGTCTTCGCGCAGCCACTCCAGTTCGTCGATGATCGCGTGCTGCGACTCCTCCTTCCAGTGGAACAGGAAGATGTCCTTGAAAAGCGGCGACAGCGTCGCGTCGCTCTCCATGCTCTGCCGGTAATGCACCTGCGTGACGATTTCGACGCAACACGTCAGCGCGAGAATCGACCATGTCGATTTGCCGAGCACGAATGCAGCGACCTCGTCGGCCTGCGCGGCGAAGCGGTAACCGGGCGGCAGCGCCTGCGCGGCGAGCGCCTCGACGCGCCGGAACAGTTCCTGATGCTTCAGCTCTTCGTCGGTGAAGCGGACGATCGCCTCCAGCGCGGTCTGATCGCCGAGCGCGTGATCGCGGCCGACTTCGAGCATCTTCGCGCCGACGAATCGCTCGATCATGCCGAACATGTTCGCGTACGTGCGGCCCTGAATCTGCGACATCAGGCGGCGTTCGCGCGCGTCCAGGAACGGCAGCCGGTCCACTTCGGAGAGCCCGTCGGGCATGAATTTGTGCGCGGGATCGAAGTGACGGCCGCGCAGGACGTCGCGATCGATGTCCCAGCGGATACGGCGCGATACTTCGATGCACTTCGCATAACGTTGCTGCGGGCTGATCTTCGGGGAACGGGACTCGTGCTGAACGGCTTTCATGTGCTGACTCCGGAACGACTCTGCGTCGATGACTTGCGATGGGCCGAGCGCCGATGAAGGCGCTTGCGTCGAACAGGTCGGCGTTGGGTCGTGCGTCGCGTCACCGTTCTGCGAAGCATTGTCGAGAGCGGCGCGTTTTCGCACATGAGGCGCAAGTCCCGGTCGCGGGCCGGGACAGCTCGATCTGGCGGGCAGGAAGCAGGACGTGTGTCCCGGCGTTCAGGGAGCGGGCGCGTCGAAGCCCGCGCGGCGCGCGAGCACGATCGCCTGCGCGCGACTCTCGACTTCGAGCTTCGCGAAGATGCTGGTGATGTGATTGCGCACGGTCTTTTCGCTCAGCGCAAGGCGCGCGGCGATCTGCGCGTTGTCGCGCCCTCCCGCGAGCAATTCGACGATATCGCGCTCGCGCGGCGTCAACGCGGAGAACGCAGGATCGCTCGCTTGCGCCGATGGCAGGAACGCGCGCACTTCCTCGCGCCAGCGTTGCCACGCAGCATCGGATTCGAGCGTGAGGTGGTTCTCGCTTTCGAGCGGCACGAAGCGCGCGCCGGGAATCTGCCCGGCGAGCAGACGGCTTTCGTCGAACGGCACGCGCGCATCGCCGCTCGCGTGCAGCACGAGCGTCGGGCACTGCACCTGCGGCAGCAGTTCGACCACGTCGATCTCGTTGAACACGCGCATGATGCGCGCGGCGTTGCGCGGCGTGGTCGTCAGGCGTTCGAGTTCGTTGAACCAGTGATGCTGTTCCGGCGTGCCGCCCGGAATGAACTGCGTCGTGAAGAACTGGCGGAACGCCGGATTGTGCTTGCCCCAGCCGAGTTCCGCGAGTTTCACGAGCATTTCGGCTTCTTCGTGCTGCGCCGGATCGCACGTACGTTTCAAACGGCCGCGCGCATAGCCGCCGTGCAGCACGAGATGCGTGACGCGTTCGGGATGCGCGACCGCGTACGCCACCGCAATCGACGCGCCCTGCGATATCCCCAGCAGCGGAAAGCGTTCGAGCCCGCTCGCCTCGACGACGGTTTCGAGATCGCGCAGCCAGGCGTCGAAGGAAATATCGCCGACGTCGCGATCGGACAGACCGCAGCCGCGCTGATCGTAGCGAATCAGCGTGTGACGGCTGCACAGTTCGAGCATCAGATGGCTCCAGACCGGGCTCGTGAAATCGAGCTCCAGATGACTGAGCCAGTTAGCCGCCTTGATGAGCGGCGGCCCGGCGCCGCATGTCGCGTACGCGATGCGCACGCCGTCGCTCGCGGTGCAAAGGCGGATGTGCTGCCGTGGCGTGGGCGGGCGCGGCATCATCGGATGATGGGTATGTAGGGACTACGTACAAAATCGATGCGCGCGCGACAGCCCCGCGCGACGCTCCATGCTCGCGCGTAATGGATTAGAAAGTCAAGGACGGCGCGCGCTGCGCACCTGGCTCGCGAGATCGCCGTGATGCATCGCGAGGGCGCGCAGCGACGGCCACATATGCATGTAGTGGACCATGAAGCTGTCGCGCGACTGCAACTGATACGGCGTGTTGATCGTCACGCAATCGAAGAGTTCGCGGTTGCCGGCGAGGCCGTGACGCTGCAGCACGTTGATGAACACGTCCTGATCGCCGCCGCTCGCATACGTCGACGATTTATCCGCAATACCGCCTATGCTGCGATCGATCTCCGACAGGACATCGAGATTCTGCGGCGTGTTGCGAAAGCCCATGATGCCCGAGTTGAACTGCCAGCTCACGTCGGTTGCGATCACCCGATTGCGGTGCGCGAGAAGCGGTTCGAGCGGCCTGCTCTGATCGGCGATGAGCACATCCGCGTCGATCCAGAGGACCCATTCGTGTTCGGGAAGATGACGCAGCAACACCCACGGCTTGACCCAGTTGCCGCTCGTGGACTCGCCCGCTTCCGGCGGCACGTCGCGATAGAGATGCAGCGCGTAGCCGTGCCGCTCGCAATAACGCCGCAGATTGCGCTCGGCGATAGCGCCGTACTCGCGGATGTTCGGCGTATAGAGCATCGCGAGCGCGACGGGCGCATGACGGTTTAGCGCCTCGTAGCGTGCATCGCCTTCGTCCGGCAAAGGGAGAACGAGGTAAGGCAGGCCGCGCGCCTGATGATCGTTGATGTGCTCGGCGAGCAGGTCGCGCAGGCCGGCGAAAACCGGCTGATCATTCGGCGCGTCGGGCTGATCGCCGATTGCGATCGCGAAGGCGGGCCATTCCGTCCATATCGGCGACACATGCAGCGCGGCGAGTAACACGGGCATGTACCCTTCTATCCTGATGTTGAACGGCTGCGGTCCGAGCGCGCTCAGCAAGGCGGTTTCGTCAGCGAGCGCGCGGCCGAACTTCGCGCCGTCGCAAAGCCGCTCCACGCGCTCGCGCGCGGCGGCCGTGTTGCGCCAGAGCTGGAACGCAGCCATTACGTCCGTGCAATTGGCATCTCGATAGGACACGAGCCAGTCCCGGCTTTCGTCGCGCATGAAGGTCTCGCACGGCACGTCGCGCAGCAGCAGGCAATCCTGCGTCAACAAGAGTACGAGATCGCCGTCGGCGCAGGCGCGCAGCTTTCGCAGCAGCGTCTGATACTTGAGCAGCATGCGCAGATGCGGCCAGCCGATCGCGCTCGTATCGACATAGTCGTGCGTATAGGCGCGACGCGCGCAATAGCGGCGATGATTTTCGAATGATGCGCGAGCGCTATCGTCGGCGAAAAAACTGATGACGTGAGTCGTCATGGCGATGCTCCTTGGGCCGCGTGTCCGGGATTTTGTCCCCGCCCTTGGCGCCCAGGCAAGCGCCCAGACAGTTTGTTTCAACGTCGGGTTCAGGAAGCCACGATCGTTTCGCTCAGCGTTTCGCGCGCAGCGGCAGCGTGCCGATGAACTGGTCGATTGCCGCGAACAGCGCCGCGCGGCGCACGCCGTCCTGCGCCTGAATCGACAGGCCTGCGAACAGCGTCATGCACAGCGCGGCGAGCGCCTCTACATCGGTGCGGGCGTCGAGTTCGCCATGTTCGACGCCTTGCGCGAGCCGCGCCGCGACGATCGACGCGACCTTGCGACGGCGCTTCTGCATCTCCGCGCGCAGCTTCGCGTGCTCGTTGCCGACGGACATCGCGCCGAGAAAGATCATGCAGCCGCGCGGCGTGCGCGAGCCGGTGAACAACTCGACGCTCGCGCGGAACATCGCGCGCAAGCCATCGCGCACGGATTCATGCGCCTGAAACAGCCTGAGCGCCGCGCCGCCTTCGGCGTCCGTGTAGAGTTCGACCGCCTCGCGATACAGGTCTTCCTTGCTGCCGAACGCTGCATAGAGGCTCGGCGAATTGATGCCCATGGCACCGACGAGATCGGCCATCGAGCAAGTGTCGAAGCCCTTCGCCCAGAACACTTTCATTGCGTTTCGCAGCGCCGCATCGCGGTCGAACGTGCGCGGGCGTCCGCGCGTCTTGTGCTGCGTTTCGCGCATTTCCGACGACATGTCTCGCTCCTTCTGGCGTGCCTGTGATTACTGCACGCAACGCAATTCTGAATTATGTGTCGATCGTAACAAACATACTGGACGCTGTCGCGCGCCGATGTTTAAATATCTGTGTCGATCGTTACATTAATCTCGCGTCTTTCAGGAGTCTCGTCATGAAATCCACTTTGTCCGCGCTTGCCGCAGCGTTGTTGCTCGCAAGCCCCTTGGTGTCGTTCGCGCAATCTACGGAGACCGCGGCATCGCCCGCGCCGTATTCGGTGTTCGTCGATCAGCCGACCGGCTTTACGTTCGTGAAGATGCCGTCGGGATGGAAATTCGTCGGCGCGGTGTCGACGGAAGAAGCGCAGCATGTGCCGGCCAATGTGCTGACGTCAGTGTTGCCCGCGGATTCCGCGCGCGCCATCGATACGGCATCGGTGAAGTAAGCGTGGGCGTCAGCGCCGCCGGTAGGCATCCAGCAGGCCTTGCACCAGTTCCGCCGCCACATAATGCGGCCCATCGAAGAGATAGGTCTTGAAGCCTCGATACGCATCGATCTGCGGCTTCAGTTCATCGGCGCTCGCCGCGCGGAACCCGCCGCCCACTTGCGGGCGGAACGCCTCCGCGATGATCCGCACACGCTTGTGCCCGAGCTTCGCGGCAAGCTGCTCCGCGTACTCGCGCGCGATCTTCGGTTCGCGCGCGTACACGCCGCAGCCGTCCTGCAGCAACACGCCGACATCGCGCGGCAGCCATTGATCGAGCCATTCCGCGAGCGCCGCGCCGCCCACGTTCGCGCGATCGTACACGCTGATCCATAAAGGCCTCGGCAACGCATCGAGCAACGAGCGCAGCGTGCTCGCGGTCTGCCAGGTCGGATCGATCTCGACGGGAAAGTAATAGCCGGTCACATGAACGGGCGGACGAAAATCCGCAAGCTGCATCGATTCGATCGCGAGTTGCGCTGCGTTCGCGCGCGCCGCCGCTTCGTCGAAACGTCCGGCGAGCCCGACGATCACATCGCGCGCCCACGGCTCCCGCCCGATGCGCTCCCAGTCCGGCATCCGCGCCGCCGCGCGCATCCCGGTGCCCGGCACGAACGCGATACCGTCCACCGCCGTCCATTGCACGATGAGTTCGCGCGCGCCGATCCGGTCCCAGGCGCCGCGCGGATCGGCATGGGCGTTATCGGGCTGCCAGACGATGCCGTCGACGAGACGCATGCGCGAGGCGTCCGCGTTCGCTGCGCTGGACATGCAGCAGGCGCAGGCGAGCGCAGCGGACACGGTGAACGAGGCAAGTAGCGAGCGCATCATCAATACGAGAATA
Source organism: Caballeronia fortuita (assembly GCF_001544835.2). GTDB lineage: Bacteria > Pseudomonadota > Gammaproteobacteria > Burkholderiales > Burkholderiaceae > Caballeronia > Caballeronia fortuita. Next base: position 549,179 of record NZ_FCNX02000002.1, read on the forward strand.
CCGCGCCGAAGAACACGCCACGCGCGCGATCGTCGCCCGCGACGCGAAAGCGATACTGCAAGGCCAAATCGACGAACGAGCGCGGCGCATCGTAAGGGCCGTCGCGGAACCAGTAGCGCGCCGCCACGCCCGCGCCGACGCCCACCGGCACGCTATGATCGACCGCCGAATCGTAGTCCATGCCGACAACCGCATGCGGGAACACCGTAAGACGCGGGCTCACCGAATCGATCCGGTACGTTCGGCCAAGACGCGCGTTCGCGGTTGCGTACGTCGAATGATTTTCGATGTAATGCCCCGCCTCGCCATACACCGTGCCCGTCCACCAGCCCGGCGCGTCGAGGCGGCGCGTGTCGCCGAAGCCGTTCGAATACGCGGCGCGCGCGAGCCAGTCCGAGCGCACGTCGGAGCCGATCGGCACGATGCGCTCGATCGCGAAGACCGCATTCGCCGATGCGAACGGCTTCACGCGCGCGCCGATCGCCGCCTGCAACGTCGATACGCCGGTCGGCCCGCCGCCCTGCACGCCGAAGTTCTCGTAACCGCGCGCGTACACCTCGAACATGCGCGCACCGAGGCTGCCGAACGGACGCCAGTACGCCTCCACGCCCGCCTGCCAGTTGTTCGACACGCCCGGCGTCGGCGCGAACGCGAAACCTTGCTGCGCGCCGTTGCCGCGATAGTTCACGGTCGCGCTGAAGCCCCAGTCGCGCGTCGCTTCGGCGTGCGCCGCGCGCGCGTCGCTCAGGGCTTGCGGCGTCAGGGTTTCGTCGTCGTGGTCGATCGCACGTTCAAGGTACTTCGCGCCCTCTTCGTTGCGATGCAGACCGAGCGCAGCATAGCCCGCGTCCGCCTGCGCCGATGCCGGGAGCGCGCCCGCGCGTTCGGCGCGCGCGAAGTGATCGAGCGCGAGCGCGTTGTCGCCCGCGCGCCGCGCGATGAACGCGGCTTGCATATCGGTCATCGAATCGAGCAGGTTCGCATCGATCAGCGCGCGCGCTTCGTTCGACGCCTCGCGCGTTCTGCCCGTCGCCGCGAGCGCATCGATCAGCGCGATGCGTGGCTGCGGATCGTCGGACACTTCGGCGATTGCCGTGCGCCAGTAACCGATGGCCGCGCCGCGATCGCCACGCTGCTCGGCGAGGCGCGCTTCGCGGGTCGGGGCGAGCGCGGGATCGTGCGCGTAGACATCGCACGAAGCGCCGAACGCATCCGCGCGGCACTCGAACGCCGGGCGCGCGCGCGGATCGATCGGCGTGGCCTGCGTCGCGCCCATGCGCAACATCGTCTGCGCGCGGTGCCGGCGCAGGACGATGGCGGCATCGGCGTCGTCGGGTGTTGGCGTCGTGACGGGCGGCAGCGCGTCGAGCGCCGCTTGCGGATCGCCCTGCGCGAGCCGCACGTCCGCGACGATCGTGCGCGCCACGCGGGCATCGCGATTCCTGCGTTCGTCGCCGGTGTCGACCGGTGCGAGCGCGAAGTCCGCGCGCTTGCCCTGCGCCGCGCGCGCATAGCCGCGCAACGCCTGCATGAGCGCGTCGTCGCCATCGCTTGCGGCGGCTTCCACGCCCGCGAGATCGCCGCGCGCGAAGAGTATGTCGATCAACTGCGTGCGAAACGCGAGCCGCGCGGGCGCATACATGACCGCCTTGCGCGCGAAGACCTGCGCCGCGTCGAGATCGCCGCGTTCGCGCGCCGCATACGCCGCCTTCGATTCCGCCGGCGCGAGCCTGTCGCCGATGAAGCGCCGCCGCTCGCGCAAGGCGTCGCTATCGCCGAAGCGCGCCGACGCATCGGCGGATGCGTCCCAGGCGGCGGCATCGTCGCCGGTTGCGGCGAGCGCATCGATCAGCAGATAGCGCAAGCGTTCGGCCTGCGGCGCGAGATGCACCGCTTCGCGGCCTTGCTCCACCGCCGCCGCGTAATCCTTTTTGCCGTAGGCGCGATACGCCGCGCGCGCCGCCTTCGCCGCCGGTTCCGGCAGATCGCCCGGCAAGCCGCCCGCGCCGCCCGATGCGATCAGCACGTCGATCTGCCTGTGCCGCGCGGTCAGCGCCGGCAACGGTCCGAGTTGCGCGATGGCGTCGGCAAGCGCGCGGCTCGCGTCCTTCAGACGTCCGCGCGCGGCGAGCGCATTCGCGAGCAACAGACGCAGATCGGCGACATCGGGACGCTGGCGAATCGCCTCTTGCGCGCGGGCGATGGCATCGGCATAACGATGCTCGCCGTAGGCCGCGAACGCCTCGCGCGCGACGCGATACGCCGCGCCGCTCAACGGCAGGGGCAAGGTCTCGTCGGCGCGGGCGGCGAGCGACGCGCAAAAGCAAAGCGCAGCGAACGACGCGCGACGCGGCGTCATCGAAGTCCGGCCTGCGCGAGATAGCGGCGGCGCTGCTCGGCGATCGCGACGGTCAGCGCATCGGGCGCGATGACCGCTTCCGCGACCATGTAATCGCCGATGCGCCCATGCCGCTCCGGCCGATAGTCGCGCAACGCCGACTCGAACGCGCTGCGCGTGACGAGTCCCATCTCGATCATGATGTCGCCGAGCAAGGGCACGCCGCGCGCCGAGGCGGCATCGGCGAGCGCGGGCGGTGCTTCGTCGTCGGCATCGCCGGGATAGACAGGCATGCCGACCGCGCGCAGCATCCGCAAGCCCGCCGCGATCTCGCTTTCGCGCACGATCTGCAGCGCGACCGTGCGGCCCGACGCCGCGTTGAGTTCCGCGAGCGATGCATCGTCGAGCAGGCTCGCGCAGACGAACACCGCGTGGCCGTTCGCGTCGACGCCCTGCGGCAGCGCACGCAGGCGCACGAGCGTATCGGGTGTCGCGATGCTCGTCAGATCGACGCGCGCTGCATCGAAATGGCCGCGCGGCAAGTCAGCCTGAAACGCGATGGCTTCCGCAAGCGTTTCCTCGTCGAGCCAGCCGCGCGTGACGAGCACGCGGCCGAGCGGCGCCTCGCGCGCATGATCGGTCTGACGCGCTTCCTCGAGCCGCTCGGGATCGATCGCCTGCCACGAGACCAGCAGTTCGCCCAGTTCCTGACGCGTGTCGCGCAGGCCTTCGTTGCTGGGGAAATCGTGCATCGTCTTGTCCCACGCGAGCCGCCGCCCCGTCACCATATGCACGATGAAAAGCCGCCACGCGCGCGCCACCGCCATGAAGTTGATGACGTTGCTGATGACCATGCGCGGCACCGAGAGCACGCCGTGCTCCCAGCCGTAAAGCCGCGTCGTGAAAATGATGCGCTGCGTGACGCGCAACACGAGCGCGACCGAATTCGCGGCGAGCAGGAATTGCAGCCAGTGCGAATCGACGAACGGCGACGGAAAGAACTCGCTCGCAAGCCCGAGATACGATGCCGCCGCGAACAGCATGAACTGCACGGCCAGCAGATACGCGAGCATGCCGACGAACGCCGTCACGACGCCCTTGCGATCGCGCATCAAAAGATAGCGATTGGCGAGCGAGCCGCTCCAGCCAGTCAGCGCCCATCCCTGCAAGCCGATACCGAGCGTCCAGCGCGCGCGCTGCCGGTACGCGGTGCGGAACGTGTCGGGGAAAAATTCGCGCACGCACAGCGGCATCGTCATCCTGATTTCGCGCTCGCGGCCGAAGCCGAACCAGCCCTTGCGGCGCGTCGTGAATTCGACGGGAAAGAGCGGAAAGATCGATTGCATGCCGAGCCGCGTGATGCGCGTGCCGATGTCGTAATCCTCGGTGAGGCTTTCGGTATTGAACGGCTGATGCTCCGTCTCTTCGACGAGCGCGAGAATCGCGCGGCGCGAAAAGCACGTGCCCACGCCCGCCGACGGCACCGCGCCCGCAAGACTCTCGCGCACGACGAGATCCTTCGCGTGCCACTCCGCGAACTCGTCCATGTACGTGCCCGCGACGAGCTCGAACCAGTGCCGCTCCAGCGACGCCACCGGCAACTGGATCATGTCCTTGCGCGGCAGCAGATAGTTGAAGAATTTCAGTTCGACGGGATGCAGCACGTCTTCGCTGTCGTGCATCACGATGCCCGCGAATTCCGTTCCGGCTTCGAACTCGTAATGCAGGATCGCCTGCACGAGCCAGTTGAGGCAGTCGGCCTTGCACGTCGGGCCGTCGTGCGGCACTTCCACGCGATGCAGATGCTTATAGCGATGCCGCATGCGCTCCACTTCGCGGATCGTCGCGGCATCGTTCTGATAGGTGCCGACGAACACGGTGTACGCGCGGTAATCGAGCACGCGCACGAGATCCTCGATCATCGCGGCGATCACGTCGTCCTCGTGCCACGCGGGCACCATGATCGCGATCGGCTGCTCGTCGCGCGCGTACAACTGCTCGACGGTAAGCGGCGCGTAGCGGCGTTCGACCGTCACGCGCCGCCAGAGCCTGCGCGTCCAGTACCAGATGTCGATGAAAAGATCGTCCAGGCTCGAAAGCAGGATGATCGCCGCGACCGTCGCGGCCACGTACTCGAGTCCCTGGTAGTAGTCGGCGAGCAGAATCTCGCCGTACCACCTGAGCGTCTCCAGCATCACGCGTCGTCCTCGGCATCGCCGCCGCCACGTCCGTTGCGATGCCTGCGGCGCGCGTGTCCCGCGAGCGCGATCAGGGCAAGGAGCAGCACGACGAGCACGGCCGGAATGCCCCAGCGCGCCCAGTGCCGCGTGACCCAGTCGGTGCTCGACGCGGGTTCGTCGGTCATCGCTTCGGGATTGACCGTGTCGAATTGCTTGAGCACGCCGCTGCCGTCCACGACGGCGATGTTGCCGCGCGAAAGTTGCAACTTGTCGGTGAGGACGGGCGCCGCGCCTGCCGACCGGTACACGACGCCGCGCTGCCCGCCCGCGCTCGCCACACTCACGACCGCGACGCGCGAGAGCCCCGACATGTCGAGCAGCGTATCGCCCGCGGGCGATGTCAGCGCAAGCCGCTCGGCCGAATACATCGCGGGATTCTTCTCGTTGGCGAGCTTGACGTCGGCGGCGAGGAACGGGCCGTCGGGCTGCGCGGGCGTGTCGCCGCTCTTCACCGCGAATTTCGCCGATACCGGCGCGATGCCCGCCGCGCCCGTCAGCACGGCTAAGCGCGGCACGGCGGCAAGCGCGTCGTCGAGCCAGGCGCGCGGCACATACACCGTCGCCGATGACGCATAGCGCGCCGCCATTCCTGCGAAGGTGTCGTCGGGTGCAGCCTTCGCGAGCCGCAGATGGCTCGACGGCAACACCGCGACCGGATACGTCTGACGCGCCTGGCAACCCGAGTCGGGCTGACGGCGGAAGGTCACGCGCAGATCGTTGGTGCGCGCGAGCGCATAGCGCGGAATCGGCGCGACGAGACGCTGGCGCGCGCCGTCGACGTTGATGAGCTTCGCGCCGATCATCACGTCGTTGAAATAGACGGTCGCGGTCGCGCCGCCGTTGGAAAGCGTCGGCGATGCCGCGAGATCGAGCACGACCTGCTCCGGCAGCCGGCCATTGCCCGACGCCGCCGCGAGGTCGAAGCGCGCGTCCCACGACGCGGCCGTCTGCACGTCGACGCTGCGCGGATCGCCCCCGAGATCGGACAGCGCGATGGTGTCGCCGCGCGTTTGCTGCGCCACGTCGATGCGATGCACGACCACGCGATCCGACACGTCGATGGGCCGCCAGCCGTGCGCGAGCGCGCCGATGCCGAGCGTGTCGCCGACGACGATCATCGCGCGGCCGCCCACGTGCGCGACGCGCACTTCGCCCGCCGCGAGCGGCGCGGTCAGTTGCGCGGCGGTGTGCGCGCGCCACGCGTCGAAGGCCGCGAGCGCATCCGCCGATGTGTTCGCGACCTGCGCGCGCAGCGCATCGAGCGCGCCGCCGATCGACTTGCGCAGCGCATCGTCGGCGACGACCACGTCCGGGCCGAACGCCGCGCGCGCGCCGAGCGCGACGAGCGCGCCGCGTTGCGCATCGTCGCCGATGACGTGCTTGCCGCCCGCGGACAGCGCCGCGAACGCGGGTATGCCGCGCAGCGCCGCGGGCACGTCGACGGCCGTGAGATCGACCGTATCGCCCACGGCGGGAAACGCCTGCATCACGGGACGCTTGCCGTCGCGCTGCAAGAGCGCATCGGTGCGCCAGGCCGTGTCGAATGCGCTCGTCGACAATGCGCGGCCCGACACCGCGAGCACCGGCGCGAACGGCAGCGCGCTCCACGCGGTGCGCAAGTCGCGCACGTCGGCGGGATCGAAGCGGAACGTGAGACGCGTCGTCGGATCGACGCGCAGCACATTGCCGATTGCCGTCTGATCCGCGCACTCGTTCTGATTGATCACCGACGCGAAACCGAGCCCCATGCGCACGAAGCCCGCGCCGCGCGCCGCGCCGTCGACGCCGAGATTCACCGACACGCCGCCCGCATCCTGCGTGAACGCGCGTGCGAGCACCGGCGAGCCGTCGAGCGAAAGGAGCATCGTCACGCGGCCGCCGTCGCCGCGCACGTAGCCGCCATCGAATTGCAGCGTGGCATCGGAGATAGGAATGCCGGCGGGCACCGGCAGGAAGAATTCGCGGCGGGTGTCGGGCGCGTTGAGCGTCACGCTTTCGAGCAGGCCAAGCTGCCGCAGCGTCACGGTGCGCGTTTCCCGCATGTCGAGGCCGAGCCGCCCGATCGCGCCCGCGATATCGCCGTCAGTCGTGGCTGCGCCGAACGCCGCGTGCTGGAAGCCCGCGAACAGCGCGGCGCACAGGCTCATGGATGCCAGAACGGCGCGCAGTCCGCGCCGCTTGAAGATGTCGTTGACCAAGTTGAGTGACTCGAAGTGGGCGCAACGTGGCGGATTGGGCGCATGCCTGTGCATGTCGCGCGCGCCGCCTCGATTGCGTATGCCTGATTCCTACGCGATCGCTTCGCGCATGACACGATGCGCGCCTATGTTCCGGCGCGGACCGTGTACGAATGCGTCGAAGGGACGGGAGAACGCCGCGGCGGCGTTCAAGTCGCCGGGAAGGCGTTGCGCCGGTGCGGCGATGGCGTCGCCGCGGGCATCGGAAACGGCGTCGAAGAGTCGAGGACGCTTGCCGAGAAGGAAAAGGATCGTTGTTCGCTTCGTGTTCATTGGGTCCCGACGACTACACAATCTTGGATAATTCCGATTGTATTCAGACGCTTAGGACCGCCCGCCAACTAAAATGTAAAAAAGTCTAACGAGAGCGTGCGAGCGTGCATTGGCGAGTTTTTGTCTAGCTTGGAGCGGTGCTTTTTACCTGTTTAACTAGCGTTCCCAAGATACGATGCGGCCCGAAGCGAGGCCCAGGTTTTCCTCTTAGGATTGCATGTCTATTTCGATGTCGAGCAGCGCCGAGCTCACCGACTTGCCATGCGCGTCGAGCGCGAGCGAGCGCGTGACGCCGCCGCCGAGCGCCTGACCGAGAACGAAGTTGAAAGCATGCAGCAGCGGCAGTTCGTGGCGCACGACATCGCCCTTAACGACATCGGCGAGATGCGCCTTCACGCGCTCAGCCGTGAGTTGATCGCGCAGTTGCGCGTAATGCTTCGCGTCGAAGCAGATCACCGAAACGTTCAGCGTGTTGCCTTTGTCGCCGGTGCGGCCGTGCGCCAGTTCACGCAGTTTCATCGCTTGCCTCCACGAATTCGAATACCGGATTCACATGCTCGCGCGCGAGCAGCACCGATTGCACGGCGATGACTTCGCGCGTCGTCTTCGTCACGCCGCCGCCGCCCGCCGGGCCGTTGGTATAGAGCGTCTCGATTTCATTGCCGATGCGCGCCGCTTCCTTCGCGCTCGATGCGCGCCCCGCGACGCGCACGCGCACCTCATACGGCTCGCCGCCGTTCGACGATGCGAGCGCGTCGCCGTACAGCGCATTCACGCCGATCAGATCGAAGCGCAGTTCGCTCGTATCGACGCCCGTGATCGCGAGACGTTCGCGCGCGATATCGAGCGCGAGCCGCGCGCGTGCGACCGCGCCCGGACCGCCGTAGGAAATCTGCCCTTCGCCGATATAGCCATCGACATACGCCACCGACGTTTTCAGCGTGCCGGTGCGCGCCTGGCCGCGTCCGCCCGTCACGCGCACGCGGTCGGGCGCTTCCTGCGCGACGCGAACTTGCGTGAAGTCCGCGACGACATCGGGCTGAAAGTAGCGCGCCGGATCGTGAATCTCGTAGAGCAGTTGTTCCTTGCACGTCGCTTCCGTGACGCTGCCGCCCGCGTGCGCCACCTTAGTCACGACGACGGAACCATCCGCGCGCACTTCACCGATCGGAAAGCCGAGACGCGCGAGACCGTTCACGTCCTTGTAGCCCGGATCGGCGAAATAGCCGCCCGTCACCTGCCCCGCACATTCGAGCAGATGGCCGACGACGGTCGCCTGCCCGAGCGTCGCCCAGTCGTCCATCTTCCAGCCGAATTCGTGGATGAGCGGCGCCGTGAACAGCGACGGGTCCGCGACGCGCCCGGTCAGCACGATATCCGCGCCCGCCGCGAGCGCCGCGACGATCGGCGCCGCGCCGAGATACGCATTCGCCGATACGATGCGCTCCGCGTAGTCGCTCACATCGTCGCCGGATTCCTCGAAGCGATGAGGCGAGCGCAGGACGATATCGAGCACGTCGTCGCCGGTGACGGCTGCGATCTTCATTCCGTGCAAGCCGAGTTCGCGCGCGATCTGCGCGGTCTTCTTCGCCGCCGCGTGAGGATTCGCCGCGCCCATGTTCGATACGATCCGCACGCCGTTCTTCGCCGCGACCGGCAGCACGGCGCGCATGCGCGCTTCGAGCAGCGGATCGTAGCCGAGCGAAGGATCGCCGCGCCGCGCTTGCTGGGCAATCGCGATCGTGCGTTCGGCGAGACATTCGAACACGAGATAGTCGAGCGCGCCGTGCTCGGCCAGTTCGACGGCCGGCTCGATGCGGTCGCCCGAATAGCCCGCGCCCGCGCCGATCCTGATGATGTCTTTCATGGTGCTTGTCCTTTACAGCGGAAACACGCCCAGCACGACGCACGCGATCGTCATGACGATCGACGCGCCGAAAAGCAGCGGGAACGTGAACTTCTGATGATCCGCGAGATCGATGCCGCACAAGCCGACGACGAGAAACGTCGCGGGCGTGAGGGGGCTCACGGGAAAGCCGGTCGTCATCTGCCCGAGCAACGCCGCCTGGCCGACATGCACCGCCGGCACGCCGAGTTGCGACGCCACTTCGGCGACCACCGGCAACACGCCGAAATAAAACGAATCGGGATCGAAGAGCATCGAGAGCGGCATCGACAAGAGACCGAGCACGACCGGAATGTGCCCCGCGAAAGCGGGCGGCACGAAGCCGACGGCCGCCTGCGCCATCGCTTTCAGCATGCCGCTGCCCTGCATGACCCCGGTGAAGACGCCCGCCGCGAGCAGGATTCCGGCCATCATCAGCGCGGCGCGCGCGTGCGCGTCGATGCGCTTTCGCTGCATGTCGACGTTCGGGTAGTTCACCAACAACGCGATGCACAGCCCGACCATGAACATGATCGCGGGCGGAATCTTCTCGCCCATCACGACCATCGTGCCGAGCACGACGAGGGTCAGCACGATGTTGAACCAGAAGTTCTTCGGGCGGCGCAGCGCCTGTTCTTCCGGCGTGAGTTCGCGCTTCGGAACCGGAATCGCGCCCTTCGCGCTCGAATAGCCGAGACGCTTTTCCTCGCGCCGCCCGAGCCACCACGCCACGCCGAAGACGAACACGAGTCCGATCGCCTGCACTGGAATCAGCGGATTGAAGAGCGATGAAATCGGCAGATGCAGTGAGGCGGAGGCGCGGATCATCGGTCCGGTCCACGGCAGGAAGTTGATGCCCGCCGCCATCGACACGGCCGCCGCCAGCACGCGGCGGTCCATGTTGAGGCGCTCGTAGAGCGGCAGCATCGCGGGAATCGTGACGAGGAAGCACACCGCGCCCGAGCCGTCGAGATGGATCAGGAGCGCGAGCAGCGTCGTGCCCATCACGATGCGCGTCGGTTTCGTGCCGACCGCGCGCAGAATGCGGTCGATGATCGGATCGAGCGTGCCCGCGTCCGTGATCGTGCCGAAGTAGAGAATCGCGAACACGAACATGCCGACGACCGGCGCGAGACTCTTCAATCCGTCGATGACGAACTTGCTCGTCGAAAGCCCGAAGCCGCCGATCAGCGACGCCGCGATCGGCACGATGATGAGCGCGACGAGCGGCGACATGCGTTTGGAAAGAATCGCCCCGAGCAGGACGACGATGGTGGCCAGGCCGAGCAGCGGCAACATGACGTGTCTCCGAATCTTGTTTTTTGATGTATCCGAGAGTAAGTTCGGAGCGGCGATAAAACAATTGAAATGATTTGATCGCAGCCATCACGAACCATAATGGATCTGAATCTTCGCGATATTCGCGCGCTCGTCGCCGTGGCCGAGGCGGGCAGCTTCACGCGGGCGGCCGAACGGCTGCATCTGTCGCAGCCCGCCTTGACCGTGCAGATACGCAGGCTGGAAGAGGCCGTCGGCGCGCGGCTCCTCGACCGCAATAGCCGCAACGTCGCGTTGACGCCGACGGGCCGCGAACTCCTGCCGCTCTTGCGCAAGTCGTTGCGCGACATGGAGAACGTGCTGCGCGATGCGCGCGCGATGGGCGTGGGCGAAAGCGGCACGATCCGCATCGCGTGCTTGCCGACGTTCGCGGCGAGCGTGTTGCCTGAGCTGATCATCGGCATGAAGCGCGACGTGCCGCGCGTAGGCTTCCAGATTCGCGATGTCGTCGCGAGCACCGTGAATGCGCTCGTGCGCAACGAGGACGTGGATATCGGGCTGACCGGCGGCGAAGTGACCGATCCGCTGATCGACGTGCTGCACGCGGGCGTCGACCGGCTCGTCGCGGTATGTCCCAAATCACATGCGCTCGCGAAGAAACGCCGCATCGTGCCCGACGATCTCGCGCGCGTCCCGCTCGTGCTGACCGCGCCGGGAACGAGCGTGCGCGCGGTCGTCGATGCCGCGCTCAGCGAGACGCGCGAAGCGCTCGATATCGCATGCGAGCCGACTTACATGATGACCGCGGTCGCGATGGTGCGCGCGGGACTCGGCGTGACGATCCTGCCGGAGACCGCGCGCGAGGTGCGCGCGGAACCGGGGCTCGTCGTGAAGCCGATCGGCCATCCGGCGTTCGCGCGGCCGATCGCCATCGTCAAAAAGAAAGGCCGGACATTGCCGGCCGTGACGGAGCGCTTCGTCGAAAGCATGCGCGAGGCGATGAGAACGCCTCGCTGATACACAGGCTTATCTTTCCATCGTCGCCATGTCGATCACGAAGCGGTACTTCACGTCGCTCTTCAACATGCGCTCGTAAGCCTGATTGACTTCGTCCATGCGGATCATCTCGATGTCCGACGTGATGCCATGCTTGCCGCAGAAGTCGAGCATCTCCTGCGTCTCGGCAATGCCGCCGATGAGCGAGCCCGCGAGCGAGCGGCGCTTGAAGATCATGTTCATCACCGAAGGCGACGGATGCGGATGCTCCGGCACGCCGACGAGCGTCATCGTGCCGTCACGCTTGAGCAGCGCCATGAACTGATCGAGATCGTGCGACGCGGCCACGGTGTTCAGGATGAAGTCGAAGCTGTTCGCGTGGGCGGCCATCTGATCGAGATCTTTCGAGATCACGACTTCATGCGCGCCGAGCCGCTTCGCGTCCTCGATCTTGCCGGGCGATGTCGTGAAGAGGACGACGTGCGCGCCCATCGCGGCGGCGATCTTCACACCCATGTGACCGAGGCCGCCCAGCCCGACGATGCCGACCTTGTGCCCCTGCTGCACGTTCCAGTGACGCAGCGGCGAATACGTGGTGATGCCCGCGCACAGCAACGGTGCGACCGCCGCGAGTTCGAGATTCTCGGGAACGCTCAGCACGTACGCCTCGTCGACGACGATGCTCGTCGAATAGCCGCCGAAGGTCACGCCGCCCGATTTCTTGTCCGGAGAGTTGTAGGTTTGCGTAAAGCTTTCCGGGCTTTCGCAATACTGTTCGAGTCCTTCCTTGCAGGCATTGCAAACGCGGCATGAATCGACCATGCAGCCGACGCCCGCGAGCTGGCCGACCTCGAACTTCGACACGTCCGAACCGACTGCCGCGACGCGCCCGACGATCTCATGACCCGGCACGACCGGATAGTTCGTGCCGCCCCACTCGTTTCTCGCCATGTGGAGATCGGAGTGGCACACGCCGCAGAACAGGATGTCGATACGCACGTCGTTCGGACCGACGTCGCGGCGCTGAATTTCGTGCGGGCCGAGCGGTTTATCGGCGGCGGATGCTGCGTAGGAATACGCTTCGAACATGGTTTGCTTCCTCTGAGATTTGCATCGTGTGAACAGGACCGGCGCTTGCTAACGACGAGCGAGCGCGGTTATGGGGTAAGACGTGCGAGATGGTTTTCTGTATGCGGTGTTGTGTGCGGCAGCGAACGTTCGACATCATGCTGCGCCACGCGTTGCGAGCGATTTGCCGATTGCGCCTATGTTCGGGCGGCAATGCGCAACGTCAGTACTGTATGCCTATAAAAGAATATCTGCCGAAACGACAGCGCGCCGCGCATGCCGCTGGAGAATCTGACAATCGACGACGCGCGAATGACAGCGCGGCGACAATCACGCGAGAACGAGACCATGAAGGCAAAGGCAATCACGGCGCGCATCGGCATGCCGGGAGGCGCAGTCAGCGCCGAATTTCACATCGATACGGGGCGTCTTAGAATTTTCGAGCGCGACATGCTGCGCGTCGAACTGTTTCCACCGCAATCGTGGTTCACGGTGGCATCGGTGGCGGGCAACAGCCGCTGGGGCACGCGGCCGCGCGAAGCGGACATTCATCTCGTCGTCGAGAATTTCATCTTGCAGCGCTTCGGCATGACGGCGTATCAGGGCGAGGCTTCATGCGCGCAGTAAGCGCGCGGCGAGCATGTTTCAGCGCGAACGCGCGCGACGCGTGCGCTGATAGAAGCCATCCGGCTTGGTCTTCACCCATTCGACGAAGCTGCGCACCGCTTCATGCGCGAGCAGCGCCTCGACGGTCGAATAGCGCTGCGCCAGTTCCTTCTCGGTGAAGAGCGCATGCAATTGCCGATGACAGATGCGATGCAGCACCGCGGTCTGCCGCCCGCCTTGCGACTTTGGCACGAGATGATGCAGATCGCGCTCGGAAGGCGGCACTGCGCGCCCGCACAGCGCACAGATTTCTTCTTGAGCCGGTCGATACCAAGGCTCGGGTGCGCGCTTTGCCATCGCGGTCCTCGTTCGTTATCGACGAGTATACGCGCCGCCTCAGGACAACGCGCCCGACCGCCTTATTACTTCGTACTTCGTATTATCTCGCGGTTCGCGCGGGTGGCCGATAACCCGGAATCTGATGCAACGGATAATCGCATGCTGCTGATAGCGCCGCCATCCGTTCGACGTTCTCGCGCAGATCGATCTGCGTGCGCGCGATCGTCTCGCGCACCGCTTCGAGGCGCGGCATGATGCGCTTCTCGATCGTGCCGCTTTCCTCCTTGCTGCCGAGCAGGGCTTCGGCTTCTTCACGCGCTTCGCGCAGCTCCAACTCCGAGACCTTGTATTGCGCGATCAGGCGCGCATAAGTTTCCGCGAGTTCGCCGAGTCCCATCGCGCGCATGCGTCCGACGAAATCGCGCGTCGATTTCATTGCGAGTTCGCCGGCGTCGTACGCCATGAACTGCACGTCGTCTATGGAAAGCGAAATGCGTCCTTCAGGCGTGGAGAATTCGAGCTTGGTCGGCATGAGGCTTGATGTCCGGTATCGATGAAGTGACCGGATTCTAGAAAGCCGAGCTTGCCGCGAAGTTCGGAACACGACGAAATCGTTATCGCGTGCATGAAAGAGAGCGTTCACGTCTTTGCCACAGGTTTGATATAGCGAAGCGATGCAACGGATCGCATCGATTTCCGTCGCGATTCGCGGAATGCAGGTTACTTAACCGTTGCACGACTCGCCCGTTCGATACTCCGTGGATCGTGGCGTGCGAGCCATTGGCGTCAAGCCCAAGACCGGTTTCATTCCGAGCCGATAGAACCCGGCACGATCGGTTACGGCTCGCGGCGAAACACGCGTTCCGGTTTTTCAGCACGCCGCCGGAGACGATTTGGCCGCGCCCGTCAACAGGAGTTCGATCAGATCGCGCACGTTGCGGATGGCCGCGCCGAACGGCAGCTTCTCGCGCCCGCGGAAAAATAGGCCATTGCCGACGTCACCGCGCAATGCCGCGGCAAGACGCGTATCGATGCAGAAGTGGCCGAACTTCTCGATGCCGTCGCGCAATCCGCACGCGCTCAGACACTCGAGCGCCGAAGGGCACGTCTGTTTGCGCGCGCCGATTTTCGTGCGTATGCGTTCTTCGTTGCGCAGATAGCGCATGAGCCACGGCGTTTTGACAGCGCGCGCGGGGAGTCCCGTCACGCTGATGAATTCGACGATATCGTCGGGCGTCGCCTCGACGAGCACGCGCTTGAACTCCGGATGCGCGTCGCCTTCCTCGGTGACGGCGAACGGCGTGCCGACCTGCACGCCGTTCGCGCCGGCCGTGAGCCACTTGGGCACGGCTTCATGACTGCTTATGCCACCCGCGACGATTACCGGCACGTCTTCGCGCTTCAGCCCGAGCGCCGCAAACGATGCATCGAGTTCCTTCAGCACGCGCTCGAATCCGAAGCGCTCGTCGTTCATGTCCGCGACGTCGGCGACGCCGAGATGGCCGCCCGCGTGCCCCGGATGCTCGATCACGATGGCGTCGGGCAAGCGGCCCTTCTTCATCCATTTCTTGAGGACGAGCGTGACGCCGCGGCTGTCGGACAGAATGGGAATCAGCGCGATATCGCAGCCTTGCGTAAGATCGGGCAGATCGAGCGGCAGGCCGGCGCCCATCACGATGGCATCGGCGCCCTCTTCGCACGCCACGCGCACGTAATCGGCATGCGCGCTCACGGCTTTCATTACGTTGACCGCGATCATGCCGCGCCCTTCCGACAACTCGCGCGCCGACTTGATCTCGCGCGCGAGCGCGATGAGGTTCGCGCGCTCCAGCGTGGGCCGCGAGTGGTCTTCACGGCACATCGCGAGCAAGTCTTCGTGATGGTGACGCAAGTCGATGCTCGCGATGGTGCCGAGTGCGCCTTCCCGCGCGACGCTCCCCGCAAGCCGATGCGCGGAAATGCCGACACCCATCCCGCCCTGTACGATCGGCAGCAAAGTGCGGCCGCGAATCATGAGCGGCGCGAAGGAATGGGCGTGAGAGGTCATGGGCAACTCAGTGTGATGTGAATTCATGGTCTGCAGCTTGATGTGATGCGAGCTTCGATGCAGCGCGACGACCGTTCAGGCGGTTTCTGTCGCCTGCACCGCATCGTGCCCGACCGCGTAGATCGCGACCTGCACGCGGCTCGTGAGGTTGAGCTTGCGCAAAATGTTGCGCACGTGGATCTTCACCGTGCTTTCCGCGAGCATCAGCGAGCGCGCGATTTCCTTGTTGCAGTCCGGGCATGTTGAGATCAAGCAGAATTACGTCCGGGCGAAACGGCTTCGCGCGCTTCAGACCTTCGAGCCCATCGGGAGCTTCGCCGACAACTTCGAAATCGGATTGACGTTGCAGGAGCGCATGAACGCCCGAGCGAAATAGCGCGTGATCGTCGATCAACAGAATGCAAATGCTCATGACACAACTCGAAGCAGCTCTGGAAGCGAGCGCGCGTGACCATGTTCAGACAGCCTGACGTGCCGGGGCCGGCAAGACGAGTTCGACGCGCGGCCCGTCCCGGCGCTCCGGTCAGCCGAAGCATGCCGCCGAGCCTTTTCGCGCGCTCGCGCATGATATGAAAGCCGACATGCGTCTCGCCCAGGACGGCCATTTCCTTTGGATCGTAGCCCTGACCGTCATCCTCGACAAGGAGGCTAAAGTCGCGACCATTGACGATCGTCACGAAAACGCGCTGCGCCTCAGCGTGCTTTCGAATGTTCGACAACGCCTCCTGCAGAATGAAAAGCACCTGCAACTGCTGATCCGGCGGCAAGGGCAAGCCTCCTTCTCCGCGATATTCAAGCGATGGAACGATAGCCGTCTGCGTGCCAAAGCGCTCGATGGATTCGTTCACTTCACGTAGTACTGCGGCATCCACAAGGCGAGGCCAACGTAGCCGCCGAACACGACCGAGTAGTACTGTGCGTAACGCAGCACGCGCCGGTCTTTCAGCACGGCCATCTGCGCCGTGAAACTCTGCGTCCTCGCGCTACGGTGCGCAGGGTTCGACGCCGACACGAACCAGAAAACGAGCGCGGTGACGAGCATCGCGATGGAATAGACCTTCGGCACGATCGTCCATGTGCCCGCCGCGAGAATCAGCACCGGCGCGACGAACTTGGTCAGCGCCGCGCCCGAATTGCCCGCGCCGAAGATGCCCATCGCGAGACCCTGGCGCGACTTCGGGAACCAGCGCGCGACATACGGCGTGCCGACTGAAAACGACGCGCCCGCGATGCCGACGAACAAGCCGAGCACGAGGAATTGCCACAACTCGGTGGCGTAGCCGATCAGCCAGATCGGCACGATGGTCACGGCCATCGTGCAGAAAAGGACGATGCGCCCGCCGAAGCGGTCGGTCCAGAGGCCGAGCGGTACGCGCAGCAGCGAACCCGTGAGCACGGGCGTCGCGGCGATGAGGCCGAATTCGGTATCGGTGAGATGAAGCTGCTTTTTGAGAGGAATGCCGAGAATGGCAAAGACCATCCAGATGGCGAAGCAGATCGTGAATGCGAAAGTGCTCGCGCCGAGCACGCGCCAGGCGCGCGCATCGGTCGATGCTTCCGAAGCGAGGGTCGAGTCGACGACGTTCATCGTCCTTTCCTTGTCGTTGTAACTTTCCCGACAAGGTTAAGGAGCGTCGCGCGAAACGCCTATCCGCCGTGCGGATGCGGCGGCGCTGTGTCGCTAGTTCATGCGGCGTAGTCCGGACGGACTAGCGATTTCGGCTTCAGGCCTTATGAGACGCCAGCGCGATGCAACTCGCCGGATCGATCGAAAAATGGATGGTCTCCCCGACCGGCGTCTTGTGCGACGGATGCACGCGCGCCAGCACGATCTGTTCGCCGACCCTGATCTGGAAATCGAGCGTTTCCCCGAGAAACACTTTCGCCGCGACCGTGCCCGTGTACACGTTGCGCTCGCCGATGCCATCGAGCGATTCGTGGACCATGACGTTTTCCGGACGCACGGAGATCGCGACTTCGTCGCCGGGACGGCACGACACCGCGTTCGTCACCGCGATCGATCCGATCGACGATTCGATCAGCACGTTGCCGTCCTCGCCTGCGCATTCGCGCACGCGGCCATCGATGAAATTGGTCGTGCCGACGAAGTCCGCGACGAACTTGCAGTTAGGCAGATCGTAGATCGCGCGCGGCGCGGCCTTCTGCACGACCTCACCGTCCTTCATCACCGCGATTTCATGCGACAGCGCGAGCGCCTCTTCCTGGTCGTGCGTCACGTAGATCGTCGTGATGCGCAGCTCGCGCTGCATGCGCTTCAACTCGAAGCGCATCTTGTCGCGCAGTTTGGCGTCGAGGTTCGAGAGCGGTTCGTCGAGCAACAAGAGCTTCGGCTCCATCACGAGCGCGCGCGCAAGCGCAAGACGCTGCTGCTGTCCGCCGGACATGCGCGTCGCCTCGCGATCGGCGACGTGATCGAGCCCGACCGCGGTCAGCACGCGCATCACCTTCTTTTCGATCTCGCGCTTCGAATACTTCTTCTCGCCGACTTCGAGCGGAAAGCTCGCGTTGCGAAACACGGTCATGTGCGGCCAGATCGCGTACGACTGAAACACCATGCCGAACTTGCGGCGATTCGGCGGCACGAAGGTTTCGTCGCGCGCGCAGAACACGGTGACGCCGTTCACCGAGATCGATCCGCCGACCGGACGTTCGAGTCCGGCGATGGAGCGCAAGGTCGTCGTCTTGCCGCAACCGCTCGGGCCGAGCAGCGTGAAGAGCTTGCCTTCCGGCACATCGAACGATACGTCCCGCGCCGCGCGCACGCGCACGTTGTTGCCATCGACATATTCGGTGTTCAGACCTTGTACGTTCAGCACGTTCGTCTCCGATGTTTTAGCCGTGGCTCGCCTTCACGCCGAACTTCCCGCCGATCCATTGCAGCAGCATGACGAGCGCGAGCAACGCGAGCACGAGCATGACCGAGAGCGCCGAAAGCTCCACGTATTGCCCGTTCTGCCACAGTTCCCAGATCACGATCGACACCGTTTCCGAGCCGGGGCTGTACAGCAGGATCGAGCTCGACAGTTCGCGTATCGACACGATCATCACGTAGATCCATCCTGCGAGCAGGCCGGGCTTGAGCAGCGGCAGCACGATGCGAAAGAAGGTCGCGCTCCAGCTCGCGCAGCTCATCGCGGCGGATTCTTCGAGTTCCTTGTGAATCTGCACCATCGATGTCGTCGTGTAGCGCATGCCGTAAGGCATGAAGCGCGTGATGTACGCGATCAGCAGAATCCACAACGTGCCGTAGATGCCGATATCGACCTTGAGCGACACGATCATGAACGACAGACCGAGCACGAGCCCGGGAAACACGAGCGGCAGCGACGCGAGATTATCGAGAAGCCAGCGGCCCGGCAGCTTCGTCTTGATGACGATCCAGCAGATCACCGCCGACAGCAACATGACCGCGGTCGCGCAGCCGAACGAAAGCAGCAGGCTGTTGATGACCGCGTGACGCAGCGTCGAGAGATGCAGGATGTAGCGGTAGGCGTCGAAGGAAAGATCATGCAGCGCGGCGAGCGACGGCGTGCGGTAATACTTCTGCAGCGACGACCACAGCAGCACCGCGAACGGCAGCGCGACGATCAGCAGGAAGTACACGACGAATACGCCCGCCGTCAAAAAGCGCCATTTGCCGATTTCGACGACGCGCGGACGAAAGCCCTTGCCGCTCATCGTCGAATACTTGCCGCCTCCGGACGACACGCGCGCTTGCAGATACAGTCCGACGGATGTGATCGCGAGCAGCAGCATCGAATACGACGATGCGAGCCCGATCTGACTCGGATACTGCTCGATCGCTTCATAGATCGACGACGTGAACACCTGCAGCTTTACGGGCAAGCCGAGCAGCGCGGGCACTTCGAACGATTCGAGCGCGCGCACGAAGAGAATGAGCATCGTCGAAACGATGGCCGGAAACGCAAGCCGCATCGTGATGCGCCACATCGTGCGTGCGATGCCCGCGCCGCTCATCAGCGACGATTCCTCCAGCGACGGGTCCATGCCGCGAAACGCCGCCGACATCAGCAGGAAGGCCATCGTCGAATAGTGCAGGCCATCGACCCAGATCATGCCGCCCATGCTGTAGATGTCGAAGACGGGCTTCGTCACGCCGAAGAGCGAGGCGAGCGCCACGTTCAGCACGCCGATCTTCGGGCTCGCGAGAAAGATCCACGCGATGGTGAAGAGAATGCTCGGGACGATCAACGGGACGATGGTGATCGCATAGAAGAACCTGCGCATCGGCGTGTTCGTGCGTTCGATGATCCACGCGAGCACGGTGCCGATGGAAAACGACACGCACGCCGCGCCGGACGCGAACTTCAGCGAATTGAACAGGGTGCGCAGCGTTTCGGGGCTGCCGTAGGCGAGCTTGTAGTTGCCGAAGGTGAAGACGGCGGGATCGTCGGCGACTTGCGGCGTGAAGAAGCTCTGCCAGAACAGGAACACGAGCGGGATCAGCGCAAGCACGCCTGCGATCGCGACAGCGCCGCCGATCACGAGCCACTTGGCATCGAGCCGCCTGGAACGCGTGAGAGCCGCTTTCATCGCATCGAATGTCAGTTCCAAGCGCGGCCCCTCCTCGAAGTGATCGACTGAGTGTCATCGGATGAAGGGCATCATATGCTTAGGCATCTAAGCAAACAACCCTGCGGAAAATACCGATGATGCGCTGGCACGGCGGGCGTTCTGCGCAGTGAAATGAAAAGCGCGGCGCGGCTTGGGGGCCGGGCCGCGCTTGTTCGATGCGGGAACGACGTGGCTTAGGCAGTGCGGATCAGTTCCATTGCAGCGCTTTCGATACCGCGTAACGTCCGTTGGTGTAGTTCAGATCGAAGCTTTTGCGCTGTGATGTGTCCTTGTCGACGCATTTTCCGCTGACCATCTTGCTGACGGTGTGCGTCGATTTTTCAGACATCTTCAGGACCGCGTAACCTTCGCGACTGATCGGACCGATGTCGATCGTTCTGTCCGTCGAGTCGTAGAAGCCGTCGCACTCTCCGTTGGTTTCGCCACTGCCGCTCGATACGGCAAGGCGGTCGACTACTTTATGCAGCGTTTGACCTTCGATCGTGTACAGACTCAACGACGTCCCGCCGAAGGAATTCGCACTTGACGATCCGGAGTAGTGGACGCGCACGCCAAACGCACGATTGCCCGGCTTCAATTGATAGCGCGCAGTATCGAGTTCGATGGCGGAAACCCGAACCGCATCGAAGGTTATCGCATCGGGCTCGTAGAGGCGTGCGATCACCGAGCCTGAAGTACTGTCGGCGACCAGGATCGCCAGATCGTCAGTGCCCTGGTCGTCGCTATTGCCCTTCTGCTCGAGAGGCAGCACCGCAAGCGTGAGATCCGGATTCGCTGGCCATTGTTTGCACACGGCAAGGGTCGTGTCGAGCGTTCGCCCGGGGTGGAGTTTGTCGACCCACGTCTGCATGAAATCGGTACATGCAGCATGAGCGAACACGGGCGCCAGCAAACTGGCGGCGAGAATCAAAGCTTTCTTGTTCATGTCGTCTAACGCCTTCTGAGATGACGGCGCAAACCAGTGGGCCCGCGCCGGATGGGCATTTTGAACGACGCGCTTCGATCCGTTCAGCCTTGCAACATCATTTGACGCGTGACTCACCCCGGCACGCGCCGCCTCTCCACCGCATGCGGCGATCCCGACAAACGCCCCATCGAAAATACCGCCACGCCCGCGACCAGCACCGGCAGCGCGGCAATGCGGAACACTTCCGCGGGCGTCCAGTGCGCCGAATACATCACGCCGACGATCAACGGTCCCGCGATCCCGCCGAGACGCCCGATGCCCAGCGCCCAGCCCACGCCCGTCGAGCGCAGGTTTGACGGATAGTAGATCGCCGCCAGCGCGATCACGCTCTTCTGTCCGCCGCTGATGCAGAAGCCCGCGCAGAACACCGCGATCATCAGCAGCCACACGGGCGCGGCGAACGTCGATGCCACCATGAACATGAAGAGGCATCCGGCGGCGTACATCACCGTCAACGTGACATACGGGCCGACGCGGTCCATCGCGAGTCCGAGCGGCACGGCGGAGATCACGCCCGCGATCGTCGGCAGCGCGGTCACCCACACGACCGTCGCGGCCGGATAATTGAGGCCGGTGAGCATCGTCGGCAGCCAGCTTTGCAGGAAGTAGAACTCCGCGAGATTCAGAAAGAACACGCCCCACAGCAGCAGCGTACCGATCGACGTGCGGCCGCGAAACAACGCCGCGACACTCGCGCGCGATTCCTGTTCGTCTTCGAGAATGAAGCGGCTGCCTTCCGGAATCCTCGCGTCGGGAAACACCTTCAGCACGAGCTTGCGGACGCGCGCTTCGCCTTGCGGACGTTTCTTCAGGAACGCAAGCGACTCGGGCAGCATCAACGCGAGGGGCAAGGTCAGCAGAAGCGGCGCGACCGCGCCCGCTAGCATCAGCGACTGCCAGCCGAATGCAGGCAACAGCACGCCCGACGTGAAGCCCGCCACGACGAAGCCCAGCGAAAAGCCGCAATACACGAGCAGCACGAAGGTCGAGCGCACGCGCTTGGGCGCGAACTCGCACGTCAGCGCGACCGCGCTGGGCGCCGCCGCACCGAGGCCGATGCCCGTCAGGAAGCGCAGGCCGATCAGTTCGGTGACGTTCGTCGCGAAGACCGTGAGCAGCGTGAAGATCGCGAAGAACACGGTGCTGAAGACCATCATGCGCTTGTGGCCGAAGCGGCCCGAGAGCGGCGAGATCGCGAGATAGCCGACCATCAGGCCGACGAGCGCCGCCGAAAAAATCGAGCCGAGAATCTCGCGCGGCAAGTGCCATGTTCTCGCGAGCACAGGCACGATGTAACTGACGGCCTGCGTGTCGAAACCATCGAGGAACATCAGGAGCGCGCACAGCAGCACGATCAGATATTGCCGGCCGTTGATGCGCTGCCGCTCGATGATGTCGGCAACGTCGATACTTGGGGAACCCACTTTATTGTCTCCGTTTTGTTTGTTATCTGACTATCGCTATGCCGCGACTTGCTGCGTATCGGTCTGCACGAAGGCATCGCAGAAGAACTCGTCTTCCGGCAAGCCCGCCTGCGTGAACTCGTCGCGAGCGGCGCGCGTCATCGCCGGATTGCCGCATGCGTAGACCTGTTGTTCATCGAGCGATGCATGATCGGCCAGCACCGCGCGATGCACGAGTCCGGTGCGTCCGGTCCAGTCGTCGCCTGGATCGGAAAGCACTGGAATGAACTCGACATGTCCTTCGTCGTGCCACTTCTGCGCGAGATCGGCGAGATACAAATCCTCCTTGCGACGCGCGCCCCAGTACAGCTTCATCGGCCGCGCGAGCTTGCGCTTGATCGCATCTTCGACGATCGATTTCACCGGCGCGAAGCCCGTTCCCGTCGCGACGAGAATCACCGGTTTCGACGATTCGTCGCGAAAGAAAAATTCGCCATAAGGCAGTTCGATGCGCAGCTTCCTGCCGGTTGCGAGTTCTTTCAACACCCCATCGGAGAAGCGGCCGCCAGGCACGTGGCGCACATGCAGATGCACGCTGTCGCTTTGATGCGGCGCGTTGGCCATCGAATAATTGCGCACGGTGTCATCGTCGAGATGAATCCGCAGATACTGGCCCGCGCGAAACTTCGTGCGCACGCCGATAGGCAAGCGCAGTTGCAGCAGCGTGACATCGGGCGCGGCCTGCGCGATGCGGAACACGGACGCATCGAGCTTCTTGCGCACGATGCGCTCGCGCTTCTCGATCTTGCGCGGCACGATCGTCATATCGGACGCGGGACGCACGCAGCACAGCAGCGCCTTTTCCGTCTCGCCCCGCGCATTCACCACGCCGCCCTGACACTCCGAGCACACGCCCTTGCGGCACGAATACGGCAGCGCGAAACCCGCGCGTTCGGCGGCATCGAGCACGCTCTCGCCATCGTTGCAATCGAAACGGATGTCGCTCGAAGCGACGCTGATCTGATAAGACACTCAAGCTCCTTTCAAGCGGGCGATACACCGCGCGTCACGAGTCCGATTGCGCCGAGCAAGGGCGCGGGATCGGCCAGGAGCTGTCCCGCGATATCGAAGCCGCTGCCGTGTCCGACACTCGAAAACACGACATCGCCGCCAATCGACATCGCCGCCGAATTGCGCCCCGCGCGCAGCTTCACCGGAATGTGGCCCTGGTCGTGATACATCGCGACGAACACGTCGATGTCCTCGCGTGTGAGCAGCAAGTCCGCGCCAAGCGGGCCGATCACGTCGATGCCTTCATCGCGCAATCTCGCGACGGCGGGCTCGGTCACGTCGATATCCTCGCGGCCGAACAGGCCGCCTTCGCCCGCATGAGGATTGATGCCCATCACGCCGATGCGCGGACGCCCGACACCCATCGCGTGCATCGCGCGCACCGCCGCGCGCGCCGCGCCTTCGACCTGTTTCGACGTGAGACGCGCGAGCGCGCCCGCGAGTCCTTCGTGCAGCGTCGCGTGCACGATGCGCAAGCCGCCGCCGACGAGCATCAGATAGACATCGTCCGATGCGAGGCCGAGATGCTTCGCCACGTAGCCGGGATAGCCCGCGAACGCTGTGCCCGACGCGTTGATCGCCGTTTCCGAATGCGGGCAAGCGATCACGGCATCGGCGTGTCCGGCGCGTGCGAGATCGAGCGCCGCGCGCACGTAGGCAAGCGTCGCCGCACCCGCCGCCGCGCTCACTTCGCCGGGTTTGAACGAAGCGACGGGAAGCGCATCGACGTTCAGGACATCGAGCGTATCGAACGGAATCGCGCAACGCTGCGCATACCAGCGGATCACGTGTGCATCGCCGACGAGCACGGCGCGCGGGCCATCATCGATCGCAAGGCGCGCCGCCGCTTTCACGGCGATCTCCGGCCCGATGCCGTTCGGATCGCCGATGGAAAGCGCGATGACGGAAGAAGCGCGCGTCATAGCGGCAACGCGAGCAGCGTATCGATGCGCGAGCTGTCGCACACCGCGATACGTTCGCGCAGCTTCACGCTGTTGCCGTGCCGCACGTAGACATCGAGATAACGGCCGGTGACAAAGAGGCTCGTCGTGCCGTCGCGCATGATGCGCGCGACCATGAACGACGTTTCGCTGCGCACTTCGCCGCCATCGTCGGATACGATGTACGGCTGGCCCAGCACATGCCGATACGCATGGCGTTCGTAGATGTTCGCATCGCGCAACGAAGCGATGCGGTCGACCAGCATGCCGCGCGATGCCGCGTAGATCAGTCCCGCTGCGAGACCGCGCTTGTGATTCTCGGCGGTCGTCACCTTGTACACGCATTCGCCGACGAAAAAGTCGGGCCATTGCGCGAGATCGCCGTCGTCGATACAGCGCGCGTATTCCGCCTGCGCGCGCGCGATCGTCTGGAAAGTGTCTTGCATGGTGCTCGTCCCCGTCGTGCTCAATAGCTCATTGCGTGGCGATACGCTTTCCAGAAGCCGCGAATCGAGGCTTCCGTCACGCGGCTCTCGCTGCTTTCGGCGGTGTCGCCGCCCATTTCGATCACCGAGCACGCATGCTCCGCCCCTTCGATGCCACGCTGCACGAAGCCGCCGACGCAGCCATCTTCCATCGACACATAACCCGCCGGGCCGACGAGATTCGCTTGACGCAGACGCATTTCGCGCAGTTCGGGCGTGTCGTCGTCGAAGCCGAGATAGATCCAGTTGAGTTCGGTTTCCGCGACGCCGCGCGGCAGGATCTGGCGCACGGCGATTGCGTTCTGGATCTGCTGAAGCACGAAGCCGGGAAACACGGAAAGGATTTGCAGCGTGATGCCGTCGCCGAATTCATCGGTGCCTTTGAGCACGGACCTGTCTTCCAGACGATGACCGCTTTCGGAGCGAATGTTCTGCTGCGCGTAATCGGTGCTCGCGGTTTCCTTCGCATGATCGACCGCCGAATAGCTGACGTGATGCGCGCCGCTCGGATCGACGATGATCCCGCCGCGCTGCGACAGCCGGTTCAACTGGAACGTCGTGAAGAACAGATGCAGGATGCTCGCGTGATACGAATCCTTCACGTTCTCGACATAGAGCTTCCAGTTGTTCGGCAGCATCTGCGTGAAGCGGCCGAGCACGACCGGCTTGCGGCCTTCGAACACGCGCGCGATGCGCGAGACGATTTCGTCGCCGAGATATTCGTCGAGCGGCGCGACGTCGTCCGAATAGCTGCCGAAGACGAGGCCATGCAGCGTCTCGACGCGCAGCTTTCGCAGGCCGTGGTCTTCCATGCAGAAGTCCGGCTTCATGCCGCCCTTGCCGTTGATCCCGTCCTTGAACGCGACGCCCTGCAAGTCGCCTTGCAGGTTGTACGTCCACGCGTGATAGACGCAACTGAAATCCTTCGCATTGCCCTGATCTTCGAGACACACGAGCGCGCCGCGATGCGCGCAGCGATTTTCGAATGCATACAGCTCGCCGTCTTCGTCGCGCGTGACGACGACGGGCGTGTCGCCGACGAACGTCGCGCGGAAATCGCCCGGATTCGCCAGCTCGACTTCGAGGCACAGGAAGTTCCAGTTCGCGCCGCGAAAGACCTTGTCCTGCTCGTCGGCGTAGACATCCTCGCTTTGAAACACGCTGTACGGCACGCGCGTCAACCCTTCCTCGGGCCAGCGCACCTCGGCGCGCGGCGCCGGTTTGATGGGGATGTAGTTCAAGTCGTTCTCCTTGGATGTCTCATCTTTCCGGCGCTTGACACAGCGTTGCCGCCGTGTTCGAATACCGTACATTGTTCGAATATAGAACCATCATGACATCCGTCAAATTGCCTGTCAACGGCGACGACGGCGCGCGCGCGTCCGTCGCCGAGTCCGAATTCGCCGGCGAAGAAGCGTCGGAACCGCGTGCGCGCGAAGGAATGGGCGGGCTCGCGAAGGGCCTCGCGATCATCGAGGCGTTCAGCACGACGACCGTGCGGATGACCGTCGCGGAAGCCGCGCGCCTCGCCGACGTCTCGCGCCCCGCCGCGCGCCGCTGTCTGCTCACGCTCGTCGATCTCGGCTATCTGCTGCACGACGGCAAGTTCTTCACACCGCTGCCGCGCATGCTGCGACTGGGCGGCGCGTACCTGAGCACGTCGTCGCTCGCGCAGATCGCGCAGCCGCTGCTCGCCGCCGCGCGCGACGAGTTGCAGGAATCGGTGTCGCTCGCCGTGCTCGACGAAGGTCATTCGGTGTTCGTCGGGCGCGCGGAAGCGATCCGCATCGTGTCGACGGGCGCGAAGCTCGGCGGACGCCTGCCGGCGTATTGCTCGGCGACGGGCCGCGTGTTGCTGTCGCAGAAATCGGAAGGCGAAATCGCGCGGCACATTGCCGCGCTGCCGCTGAAGAAGCTCACGCCGCGCACGATCAGCGAGCCTGACGACGTGATCGCGGCGATCCATCGCGTGCAGACCGACGGCTACGCGATCAGCGACGAAGAGCTGGAACTCGGCATGCGCGCGATGGCCGTGCCGGTGAAGAACCGCATGGGCGGCATCGAGGCCGCGGTGAGCGTGAGCGTGTCATCGGCGCGTGTGAGCGTCGAGGCGATGACGCTCTACTTTCTGCCGGTGCTGCAACAGGTCGCCGCGCGCCTGGAACGCGCGCTTTGACGATGCTTTATTACATCCGCGATCGCATTACTTCGTTGTAGACTCCTGCTCCCTGCGCCACGGCCCGCAAGCGCCCGATTCCGCGCGACACCCTGTCGCATCAGCTTGATCTGAAACAAAATTTCAACCATTCGCGCCATCGCGAAAAATCGCGCGTGGCATGATCTCGACGCGGCGCAAAGCCGTGCACTGGCGTTCTCCCGGGACGCTTCGATCATAGAAACCAGCGAATGCAATGAATGAAAATAGCCAACGTTTAGCAGTGCCATTGTTATCGGGGTCGATAGCCAGTCTCTGTCTTTCGGGATGCAAGCTGGAGGTGTTGGACTCGAAAGGCGTGATTGGCGCAGCGGAATCCTCGCTGATCGCCACCGCGACTTACGCCATGCTTCTGGTCGTGATCCCGGTGATCCTGCTCACCCTGTTCATCGCATGGCGCTATCGCGCGTCCAACACGAAGGCCACGTATGCGCCGAAGTGGACGCATTCCACGGCGCTCGAAATCGTCGTCTGGGCGATTCCCGCGGCCATCATCCTGTTCCTCGGCGTCCTGACGTGGAAAACCACGCACGAGCTCGATCCGTACAAGGAGATCAAGGTCGAGAACGTCAAGCCGATCAACGTCGAAGTCGTCGCGCTCGACTGGAAATGGCTGTTCATCTATCCGGACCTGGGCGTCGCGTCGGTGAACCAGCTCGCGTTCCCGGTCGGCACGCCGGTGAACTTCCGCATCACGTCGGATTCGGTGATGAACTCGTTCTTCATCCCGCAGCTCGGCAGCCAGATCTACGCGATGGCGGGCATGCAGACGAAGCTGCATCTGCTCACCGATCACGCGGGCGACTACGCCGGCATCTCGGCGAACTACAGCGGCCAGGGCTTCTCCGACATGAAGTTCCGCGCGCTGGCCATGTCCGGCGCCGACTTCGACGCATGGGTGAAGAAGGTCAGGAACGCGCCCGAGAACCTGAGCATGGACGTCTATGCGGGCGTCGCGCGCCCGAGCGAGAAGGTCGCGGTGCGCTACTTCTCGAACGTCGATCCGAAGCTCTTCAACAACATCGTCGCGAAGTACAACTACGGCAACTCGGTCGTAGGCGCAAATTGTGTAACCAAGGGGTAAGCCATGTTCGGCAAACTAACGCTTGAGGCAATCCCGTATCACGAGCCAATCATCATGGGGGCGACTGTCTTCATGGCGATCCTCGCGCTCGGTACGGTCGGCCTCATCACCAAACTCGGCGAATGGGGCTGGCTCTGGCGCGAGTATCTGACTTCGGTCGATCACAAGCGCATCGGCGTCATGTATCTGGTCGTCGCCGGTCTCATGCTCGTGCGCGGTTTCGCCGACGCCGTCATGATGCGCGCGCAACAGGCGATCGCGCTCGATTCGCCCGGCTATCTGCCGCCGCATCACTTCGACCAGGTCTTTTCGGCGCACGGCACCATCATGATCTTCTTCATGGCCATGGCGCTGCTGGTCGCGTTCTTCAACCTCGTCGTGCCTCTGCAGATCGGCGCGCGCGACGTGGCGTTCCCGTTCATCAACTCGCTGTCGTTCTGGATGACGGCGGTCGCCGCGATCCTGATCAACTTGTCGCTTTTCATCGGCGAGTTTTCGGCGACGGGCTGGCTCGCGTATCCGCCGCTTTCCGAGACGCAGTTCAGTCCGGGCGTCGGCGTCGACTACTACATCTGGGCGCTGCAGTTGTCCGGTGTCGGCACGCTGCTGACGGCGGTGAACTTCTTCGTGACCATCGTGAAGATGCGCGCGCCCGGCATGACGTGGATGAAGATGCCGGTGTTCACGTGGACCGCTTTCTGCTCGAACGTGCTCATCATGGCGACGTTCCCGATCCTGACCGTCGCGCTCGCGCTGCTCGCTGCCGACCGCTATCTCGGCATGCACTTCTTCACGAACGACGGCGGCGGCAACCCGATGGTCTATCTGAACCTGATCTGGGCCTGGGGTCACCCCGAGGTCTACATCCTGGTTCTGCCCGCGTTCGGCATCTACTCCGAAGTGGTCGCGACGTTCTCGAAAAAGCCGCTGTTCGGCTACAAGACGATGGTCTGGGCGACCTGCTGCATCATGGTTCTCTCGTTCCTCGTGTGGTTGCACCACTTCTTCACGATGGGCTCGGGCGCGAACGTCAATGCCTTCTTTGGCATTATGACGATGGTCATTTCCATCCCGACCGGCGTGAAGATCTTCAACTGGCTCTTCACGATGTACCGCGGCCGCGTGCAGATGACGTCGCAGATCCTCTGGACCATCGGCTTCGTCATAACGTTCACGCTCGGCGGCATGACGGGCGTGATGCTCGCCATCCCCGGCGCGGACTTCGTGCTGCACAACAGTCTCTTTCTGATCGCCCACTTCCATAACGCGATCATCGGCGGCGTGGTGTTCGGTTACTTCGCGGGCGTGTCTTACTGGTGGCCGAAGGTGTTCGGCTTCAAGCTCGACGAAAAGCTCGGCAAGAACGCGTTCTGGTGCTGGTTCGTGGGCTTCTTCGTCGCCTTCGTGCCGATCTACATCCTCGGCTTCATGGGTGCGACGCGCCGCCTGAATCACTACGACAACCCCGCGTGGCAGCCGTTCTTCATCGTGGCCGCTGTCGGCGTGGGAATCATCGCGCTGGGCGTCGTGTTCCAGGTCGCGCAGATCGTGGTGAGCATCATCCGCCGCAATCAGCCTGCCTACCGCGACCTCACGGGCGATCCGTGGAACGCGCGCACGCTCGAATGGACGATGAGCTCGCCGCCGCCCGTCTACAACTTCGCGCACATCCCGGCCGTGCGCGCACTCGACGATTTCGCCGATGCGAAGGAGCATGGCCGCGTCGACACGCGTGAGTATCGCGACATCCACATGCCGTCGAATACGAGCGCAGGACTCGCGATCGGCGTGTTCGCCCTCGCCTTCGGTTTCGCCGCCATCTGGCACATCTGGTGGCTGGCAGTCGCCGGTCTCGTCGGCATCTTCGCGACGGCGATCGGCTACAGCTTCCGCGAGAACGCTGGCTTCATCATCCCGGCCGCGACCGTGAAGGCGACCGAAGAGCGCAATCGTCCGCCGAAGACGCCCGCGAAATCCGGCGCGGCGCGCGAACTCGAACTGGAGGCAATGTAATGTCGCAATCGACACTCTCCGCGCAACACGCGCACGGCCATGAGCACGAGCACCAGTCGCATTCGGTGTTCGGCTTCTGGGCCTACCTGATGACCGATTGCGTGCTGTTCGCGTCGCTCTTCGCGACCTTCGCGATGTTCGCGATGCAAACCGCGGGCGGCCCGACGCCGAAGGATCTGTTCAAGCTGACGGACGTCGCGTATGAAACCGGCCTGCTCCTCACGAGCAGCCTGACCTTCGGCCTCGCGATGATCTCTGCGACGCGCCGCAAGACGGGCGCGGTGCTCGCGTGGCTCTTCGTCACGTTCCTGCTCGGCGCAGGCTTCCTGTGCCTGGAAATGCGCGAGTTCTCGCATCTGATCGCGGAAGGCGCGGGTCCGCAGCGCAGCGCGTTCTGGTCGGCGTTCTTCACGCTGGTCGGCACGCACGGTTTGCACGTGTCCATCGGCATGATCTGGCTCGTCGTGCTCGCGGTGCAGATTGCGCGCAATCCGCAGATGAACGAGCGCGAACTGCGCCGCCTCGCCTGCCTGAGCCTTTTCTGGCACTTCCTCGACATCGTCTGGATTTGCGTGTTTTCCTTCGTCTATCTCGGGAGCATGGTGTGATGGCACATTCGCATAGCAATTCGAGCGATTTTCCGCATGTGACCGTGGGCGGCTATCTCGTCGGCTTCGTGCTGGCTGTGGTGCTGACCGTAGCGTCGTTCTGGGTCGCGACTTCGGGCGCGTTCAGGGGCGAAGGCACGATTGCCGCGCTCGCGGTGCTGGCCGCCGTGCAGGTGATCGTGCATGTAATCTTCTTCCTGCACGTGAACGCATCGAAGGGACAGCGCTGGCACGCGATGTCCTTCGCTTACACCATTCTCATGTCGCTGATTCTGATCGTCGGCACGGTGTGGGTGATGCATAACGTGCACACGTTGATGATGGCGCGATAATCGACGCGGCTACATCGACCGGCAAGGCGGATCTTCGGATCCGCCTTTTTTTTCGCGCGCCCAAATCGCCGGTCCTGCACGAATTCGGCATCCGATGAAGAATCTTGACAATTAGCAGAGTGAGGAAGAATATCTGTCCATAATTTGATTTCAACATCCACATTATGGACAAGGAGACACGATGAGCGCGCCAAAGCCCTCGGCAGACGCCATGACGCCGTATCAACTTCCCTTTCCCAAGGAAGCGCAAAAGGAAATCGTCGTTCCTTCCGCGATTCCCGCCGACGAACGCGAGTGGGTTCCGCAAGCCGAAAACGTGTGGTTTCGCCCGCTGTGCCTGAACGTATCGACCGGTTACTGGATGAACCTGCTGCGCGTGCGCAAGTCGGGCGTGCTGTCGCGGCATCGTCATCCGCAAGCGGTGCACGGCATGGTGCTCAAAGGCCGCTGGCGCTATCTCGAACATGACTGGGAAGCGACCGAAGGCAGTTACGTCTTCGAGCCGCCCGGCGAGACGCACACGCTCTACGTGCCGGAAGACGTCGAAGAGATGATCACCTACTTCCAGGTCAACGGCGTGATGTTCTATTGCGATCCATACGGCAACTACACCGGTTACGAAGACGTGTTCACCAAGGTGGACATGTGCCGCAAGCATTACGAATCGGTCGGTCTCGGCGCCGCTTTCGTCGATCAGTTCATTCGCTAGCTTCAACTTCAACCCTCGACAGACTCAAAAGAGCATCCGGAGGAGACAACATGCTGGAAAAATCACCGCGCCTGAAGCGCATTCAGGTCATCGCGATCACTTTTCTGATGCTCGCGGGCATCGTGAACTATCTCGATCGCAGCACGCTGTCGATCGCGAATCACTCCGTCACGCAGGAACTCGGCCTGTCCGCTTCGCAGATGGGCCTGCTGCTTTCCGCGTTCTCGTTCGCGTATGCGTTCTCGCAGTTGCCGATCGGCGCGATGCTCGATCGCTTCGGCGCGCGCGTCATGCTCGGCCTCGGCATGTTCGTGTGGTCGGTCGCGCAGTTGTTCGGCGGCCTCGTCACCACCCTGCATCAGTTTCTCGCGGCGCGCATCGCGCTCGGCATCGGCGAGGCGCCGCAGTTTCCGGCAGGCGCGAAGGTCGTGTCCGAATGGTTCGCGCAGCGCGAACGCGGCAAGCCGACGGGCATTTTCGTCACGTCGTCGACGATCGGCCCCGCGCTCGCGCCGCCCATCCTCACCGTGCTGCTGCTGTCGTTCGGCTGGCGCAACATGTTCATCATCATGGGCGCGCTCGGCATCGCGGTATCGATCGGCTGGTACATCGTGTATCGGAATCGGCGCGACGTGAAGCTCGAATCGCACGAACTCGCGCATCTGACCGAAGGCGAGCCGGCGCAGCGCGCGGAACGCAACATGACCTTCGCGGAATGGCGCGGCCTGTTCGGCCGTGCGACCACGTGGGGCATGATCTTCGGCTTCATGGGCGTGATCTACATGGTGTGGCTGTATCTCACGTGGCTGCCCGCGTATCTCGAACACGAGCGTCATTTGACCATCGCGAAGACCGGCTGGGTCGTGACGATCCCGTATCTCGCCGGCACGCTCGGCATGCTGTCGTCGGGCTTCATCGCCGATGGTCTGATGGCGCGCGGCGTCGCGCCTATCAGGAGCCGCAAGTGGCCGATCTGCTCGGGTCTCATCGGCGGCGCGCTCTTCACCGTGCCGGCCGCGTTCACACCGAATCTCACGCTCGCGATCGTCTATCTCTCGGCCGCGATGTTCTTCGTCAACATGGCGAGCGGCGCGGCATGGGCGCTCGTCTCGGTCGCCGCGCCGCGCCACATGGTCGCGTCGCTCGGCAGCATCCAGAATTTCGGCGGCTATTTCGGCGGCTCGTTCGCGCCGTTCATCACCGGTCTTGTCGTCGACAAGACGCACTCGTTCGTGAACGCGTTCCTCATCAGCGCGGGCGTCGCGTTCGCCGCCGCGCTCGTGTACATGTTCGTCGTGCGCGCGCCGATCGAAGACGCCGGTCAGAAGGCCGAGCCCGTCCCCGCCGTATAAATCACAACGTTATGACTTTTCAAGCTGATCTCTTCAAGGACAAGACCGTCGTCGTGACCGGCGGCACGCAGGGCATCGGCGCGGGCATCGCGCAGCAGTTCGCGGCGCTCGGCGCGCGCGTGATAGCGGCGGGACTCGCGCGCATCGACATGCCCGGCATCGAGGTCGTCGAACTCGATGTCGCCGATGGCGCGAGCGTCGCCGCGCTGTACGAACGTGTCGATGCGCTCGACGTGCTCGTCAACTGCGCGGGAATGATCCGTCGCGGCGACGAGCACGACATCGACACGTTCGAGCGCGTGATCGCCGTGAATCTCAACGGCACGATGCGCATGTGCGCGGCCGCGCGCGCGCTGCTCGCAGAAAGCCGTGGCTCGATCGTCAACACGGCGTCGATGCTGACGTTCTTCGGCGGCGGCCTCGTGCCCGCATACAGCGCGAGCAAGGGCGGCGTCGCGCAACTGACGAAGTCGCTCGCGATCGCCTACGCCGCCGACGGCATCCGCGTGAACGCGATCGCGCCCGGCTGGATCGCGACGCCGCTCACGCAGGCGCTGCAGGACGACGACGGCCGCTCGCAAGCGATCCTCGAGCGCACGCCGATGAAGCGCTGGGGCCTGCCGGAAGACGTCGCGCGGGTGACGGCGTTTCTCGCGTCGCCGGCGGCGTCGTTCATGACGGGCGCGATCGTTCCCGTCGATGGCGGCTATCTCGTGGCATGATTCGCGCATCATGCCTTCAGACACGACTGCCCTCGACGCCGCCAGGACCACCGGCACCGCCGCGTTCTCCAAGTTCATGGCGGTGCTGCAACTCATTGCCGATGCCGACGAACCGCCGACCATCGCGCGCCTCACGGCGGCGAGCGGTTATCCGCGTCCGACCGTGTATCGCATCGTCGGCGCGCTGATCGCGGAAGGGCTCGTCGTCGAAGGCGCGCGCGGCGCGTGTTATGCGCTCGGTCCGCGGCTGATGACGCTCGCGAGCCGCAGCTGGGAGCGCTCCGACTTGCGCATCGCCGCCGCCGATGCATTGCAGGCGCTGCGCGACGCGACGCAGGAAACGGTGCATCTGGCCGTGCGCAGCGGCTCGGAGATGGTCTATGTCGAGAAGCTCGAAAGCCCGCATGCGGTGCGCATGGCCTCGCGCATCGGTACGCGCGTGACGCTGTACTCGAGTTCCGTCGGCAAGGCGTATCTGTCGATGCAATCGCCCGCCGAACGCAATGCGCTCCTGCAAGGCATCGCGTTCGAGCGCTTCACGCCGAATACGATCATCGACCGCGCCGCGCTCGACGCCGAACTGGACGCGACACGCGCGCGCGGCTACGCCGAAGACCGCGAGGAAAACGAGGCGCAGATCTTCTGCTACGGCAGCGCGATCGTCGGCGCGAACGGCGCGACGCTCGGCTGCGTGAGCATCAGCATTCCGCTGTTCCGCAAGAGCGCGACGCCGCTCGATACCTACATCGCGCCGCTCAGGGAAGCATGCCGTGCGATCGCGGAGCGCATGAGCCCCGGCACGCGCTAGCGGCTCGTGCCGCCCGTTCGTTGCGAAGCCGCCGCGCGTCTCGCCATGAGCGACGGCAAGCGCGGCAACGTATGCGCCCAATGCGTCGCTTCGTGTGCGAAACGGGCGGCCATGCCTCGCATGCTGAACTGATCCGCGACGAGCCGCACGATGACCTTGCGCGCGATCTTCCATACGTCGACATTCGGCGCAATGTCCTGCGCGACACGCTCGATCCTTTCGGCCGCTCTGGCCAGCAACACCGCGCGCGATGCGATCCGCCCGTGCGACGCGCTGAACATGTGCTCGGCGGGCGCCTTGCCGATGGCCGCGAACAGATGCGCGACGCCCGCGCCGCATCTCGATTGCGGCGACGCGAAACGCTCGGCCTCGCGCCGGTAGGTTGCCTCGACGCGCACCTCGTGATGCGTCACGTTGGCTTGCGGACGGCCGTGCTCGAGATGCGCGCGCGCCGCCGCCTTGTGATCGCCTTCCATGAGCGCATGCGACACACCGACGATGAAGTCGCGCTCGTGCGCCGCGAAGATCATCATCGGGTTATCGGCTTCGAGGACGATCTGGCCGCGCGTGTCCGGCTCGATGCTCACGCGCGCGCCCGCCGCGTCGAGACCCGCGTGATACAGGCCGATACCAAGCGCCATTTCGAAGAACGCTTCGATGAGCGTCGCGAGGACGTTCGCCTGATCGAGTCCGCACGATGCGAGCGCGGCCGCATCCGACAACGCGACGGTATCGATCGCGCGCGTAGTCAGCACGGCGTCGTTGCAATAATCCCAGAGCACTTCGGGCACGGCGAGCCGATTGTCCTCGCGCAGACGAAAGCGCAGATAGCTTTGATCGGCGGCGCGCTGGCGCAGATCGATCATCGCGTCGACGCTCTCCCGCGCGCGCCGCACCCATTCCACCGGATGCATCTCGCGCGCCTTCGACGAGCGCCGCTCCGCGAAACGCGCCGCCGCAAGCGCGAGATCGAGATCGTCTTCGAGTTCG
Organism: Caballeronia fortuita; assembly: GCF_001544835.2. Lineage (GTDB taxonomy): Bacteria > Pseudomonadota > Gammaproteobacteria > Burkholderiales > Burkholderiaceae > Caballeronia > Caballeronia fortuita. The sequence goes on from NZ_FCNX02000002.1 coordinate 584,803, forward strand.
GCATGTGCATCCGCGCGCAGCAGCGTGACACGCACAGGCACTTTGCCGATCCGCGCGACGTGCGTCTGCTCCGCGACGCCCGAGCGCAACGGCACGTCGCTCAACGCCGTGAGTTCGAACGCCAGCGTGGCCGGAAACGCCGCAGCGCATGCGGCGCGAAAACGCGCGGCATCGTAAGGCGTGAAGAGTCCGTCGAGTTCGGCGAGCGCGACGCGCACGGCCGTTTCCGCGAGCGCGGGATGACGCGCGAGCGCGCCCGATGCGTTCTCCAGCACGCGCGACAACTGCGACAGCGCCGGCGCCGGCACGCCCGCACCGAGCGGCGCGGCGCGCGCGCCATGCGATGCGAAAAAGCGCGCGACGCGCGTCATCGCCGTGCCGTCATCGGCGAGATGCGTCTGATGGCTCTCGTGCACGAATGCGCGGCCGAGACGCCAGAGCGTCGCGAGTCGTCGGACGAACAAATTCAGGCTCGCTGAAAGTAAAGTGAAACCGCTGGAAGACCGAAATGCCGTCGATCGTGGTATCCGGATTGCTCATTGTTTAACACGATTCGGCTAGACTTGCACGCAGCACGTTCCTCGACACTTGTTTCGACATCCTTATGACATCGAGAAAAAAATTGAAGCAGGTACTGGACGAGCAGTGCGGCGTGCGGAGCTTCGTCGTCGCGCACGGCGAGCGCATCGTGTTCGAGCATTATCGGCACGACATTGCGCCGGACAGCTTGCAGGACATCAATTCGGTCACGAAGACGGTCGTCGGGCTGGCAGTCGGCGCGGCGCGGCAGCAAGGCTTGCTGCCTTCGCTCGACACGCCCGTCTGCCAGATTTTGCCGATCATGCGCGCGTCCGGCTTCGACCCGCGCGCGCGGGACATCACGCTGCGTCATCTGCTCACGATGACATCGGGATTCGAATGGGATCAAGGCATCATCGACGAATGCGTGCTCGGTCCTTGCGACCGGTTCCGCGAGGAAAGCCGTCTGCATTTCATTCTGTCACGTCCGCTCGCGCAGCCGGGCACGCGTTTCCAATACGACTCGCATGCGGTTCAACTGCTGTCGCTGGTCATCGAAACCGTGACGGGCCGCACGCTCGAACGCTACGCGCGCGATACGCTGTTCGCGCCGCTCGGCATCGCGGTGAGCGAATGGATCGGCGACGAGGACGGCCACACGTTCGGCGGCCGCGGACTCATGCTGCGCACGCGCGACATGATCAAGCTCGGCTTTTTGATGATGGAGCGCGGCGCGTGGCAGGGCGCGCGGATCATCGACGAAACGTTCATCGACGAAGCCATGTCCGTGCAAAGCGACGGCGGCCCGCCGATGGACGGCGCGCGCTACGGCTATCTCTGCTGGATCGATCCGCATTATGTCTTCGCGGCCGGGCACGGCGAGCAGTTCATCTTCGTCGCGCCGCGCGAGGGAATCGTCGCGGCCGCAACCTGCGACAACGACTCGTCGCCCAAAGGCGTGCGCGACCTGTTCTCGCGGCACGTGCTGTCCGGGCGTTGAAGGCATCGCGCAACTGTATCTTTTTGTCGATATGGAGTTCGGCTTATTTTCGATACGGTATCTTATTAATAAGACACGCAACGTATCGATACCAAGGCCGGGACGATTTCAGCGCCCGCGCACGAAAACGCATAACGATAAAGAGAGAGGCGACATGCAACTTCCTTCCGAGCCGCCGATGGCCAAAGCGATGTACATCCTCGGGCAAATAGGCGCGATCATCTGTCATGAGAACGGGCCGCGCCCGCAGACCGCGGTGCTGACGAAGATGGCGTCGCGGCCCGCTGAAGGCTATTCGATCGCGGTCGCGCGGATGAACGAAATGTGTCCGCCGCGGCGCGGACATCGGCGCACGTTGCTGCAATGGAAGCATAAGGAAATCCGGCGTTTGTCCAGAATGCTGCCCGATCCGCTGCCGACGGCCGCGTCCGCGCACACGCAAATACCGTTCTGGGCCGGCTATTGTCAATACTGGGAAGACATGCTGAAAGAGCACGTTCAACGCGATGCGGAGCCGCTCGCGCCCGCACCCGGCCACGTTCAGCGCACGCGCACCGATGCGTGATCGCGCGCGCTTTCCGGCACCGAAAAATAATCGCGCAGCAACGCGATCATGCCGTCGAGTTCCGTCGGTTTCGTGAAATAGCCGTTGAAGCCGGTGCGCTGCGCGCGCGTCAGGTCGTCCGGGTCCGTGCGGCTCGTATGCGCGAGCAGCAACATCGATAAATCGATGGCGCGGATCGCTTCGGCGGCTTCCCAGCCATCGCCGAGCGGCATCATCAGATCGAGCAGGACCACGCCGGGCCGCCATTTGCGCGCGAGCGACACCGCGTCGAGCCCGGTATGCACGGCGCGCACGCTGAACTCGGCGTCTTCCAGCGCGAGACAGATTGCGCGCGTGGCATCCAGATCGTCATCGGCGATGAGCACGCGCGGCTCGTCATGGCACATCGCGCGCGACGGAATCTGCCACAGCGCCTGCGAAGGAACACGGTCGTGTCGTTGCATCGTTATAGCCTCGGAATGGAAGGAGATAAGAGCAACGATCATTCCCTTGCGGATGCCCCGAAGCCTATCGCCAGGCGGCACGCGGCCCGCCGACGTTACACTTCGGGAATACCCGGTGGCTGTCGCGGCGCGCCGATGCACGAGCGCCGTGCAGGATTTGCATCGGCGTCGCATGAGCGTCGACGATGGTGCACACATCCCCAAAACGAGAGGCTAAACGATGTTCGTCGTGTATTGGCTCGGCGGCAACCCTGATATCGACGGGACGGCACGCTTCCGATTGTTCGATGCAAACGCGCTCGCCGACGCGCTGCGCTTCACCGAAGACCTGCGCCGCCGCCAGGCCGATGGCGAGGACATCGGCTTCATCACGCTATGCAGTGAAAACCCGCACTCGGTCGGCAAGCCCGGCGCCGCCGATCCGCCCGCCGGCTATGACTGGAAGAAGCGCCGGCGCTAGTTGTCCTGCGCGGTCGCGGCGGTGGCGGCGGTGGCGGCTGCCTCGTCCTGCCATCCGCCGCCGAGCGACTTGTAGACGGCGATGAGATCGGTCGTCACGTTGACCGTCGATTGCGCAAGCTGCTCGCGCGTCTGCGCGAGTTGGCGTTCGGCGTCGAGCACGGTCACGAAAGGCGTGAGCCCCTTGCGATAGCTGTCCGTCGCGAGTTGCAGGCTGACGCGGTTCGCCTCCACGGTGCGCATGAGCGCCGCGCGCCGGTCCTGCTCGGTGCGGTACGAAACGAGCGCGTTATCGACTTCCTGCAACGCATTCAGCACTGTCTGCCGATACTGCAACGCCGCCTGCCCCGCCTGCGCCTTGGCCACGCGAACGTTCGCGCGCAAAGCGCCACCTTCGAAGATCGGCAGCGAAATGCTCGGCCCCACCGACCAGAAAAGACTCGACCAGTGCGCGAGATAGCGCGCCTTCGTCGCGCGCGTGCCGACTTGTCCGGTTAGCGAGATATCCGGATACATCTGCGCGACCGCGACCCCGACTTCCGCCGTAGCCGCATGCAGTTGCGCTTCGGCGCGGCGGATATCGGGACGGCGGCGCGCGAGCGTCGATGGCAAGCCGACCGGCACGATAGGCGGCACGGGCGGCACCGCGCGCGCATCGGACAGTTCCGCGTCGAGCGTGCCCGGCGCGCTGCCCGTGAGCACGGCGAGACCGTTCAGCGCTTGCGCGATCTGCGCATCGAGCGTCGGCAATTGCGCCTGCAACGCCCCGACTTGCGCGCTCGCGCTCTGCACGTCCTGCTGGCTCGTGAGGCCGACGCGCGCCTGTTCGCGCGTGAGGTCGAGAATCTGCTCCTCGGCGTCGATCTCGGCGAGCGTGATCTGCTTGATCGCCTGCGCGCCGCGCAACTGTGCGTACGTGCGTGCGACTTCGGATTCGAGCGACACGAGCGCATCGTTGCGGCTTTCGATCTCGGCCTGCGTCTGCGCATTCGCCGATTCCACCGAACGCCGCACGCGTCCGAACAGGTCGAGTTCCCACGATGCGTCGAAGCCGTCCTGATACAGCGTGACCGGCCCGGTCGCGGAATCGAGCCCCTGACGAATCTGCGCACCGTTCGCGCCGAGACCGTTCAGCCGGTCGTATACGCCTTGCGATTCGAGCAGACCTTTCAGGCCGAGTTGCTGACGCTGCACGCTCGCATTCGCGCTCAGTTGCGGCAAGCCCTGCGCCGCCGCCGACACACTCTCTTCACGCGCCGCCGCGATCCGCAGCACGGCGCTCTGCAAATCGAGGTTGCCCGCGATCGCGCGATCGATCAGCGAGTCGAGCGTCGCATCGCCGAACTGCTTCCACCAGCGCGGATCGGGATCGGCCGAGGTCTGCGCCGTCGATGGCGAATCCGCGTGCGGCACGCGCGGATCGTCCGGCGCGTTCTGCGCGCGCCGTGTGTCGCTCCAGTTGTCCGGTACGTCGGCTTTCGGCGGCGTGAAGTCCGGACCGACCGCGCATGCGCTCAAAGCCAGCGCGAGCATCGGAATCAAAGGACGGAGTTTCATCTCAATGCCCTCCCGCCTTGCCCGATGCCTTCACGGGCGAAAAGAACAAGGACAGCGGTATGAACATGAACGCGAAGATCGCGCATGCGGCGAATACGTCGAGATAGGCGAGGATCGTCGCCTGCGAGACGAGCGTCTTGTACATCTGGCCGGTCGCCGCGGACATCGCCTGCGACATGGTTTGCCCCGTGTCCATCAACGTGCGCGCGATGCGTTGCACGGACTCGTTATACGGCTGATTGAGCGGCGTCAGATGTTCGACCATATGCGCCATGTTCGCCTGCGTGCGCTCGCGGATCATCGCGGTGGCGAGCGATATGCCGATCGATCCCGCGACGTTGCGAAACATCGTGAAGAGCGCGGAAGCGTCGTTGTTGAGCGACTTCGGCAGCGACAGATACGCGAGCGTCGTCACCGGCACAAACAGAAAGCCGATGCCGATGGATTGCGCGCTGCGCATCTTCGTGAGCGTCACGTAGTCGATGTTCGGCACGAGATGATGCGAATACAGGAGCGCGCAGCCCATCAGAAAGAAGCCGAAGGCGACGAGAAAGCGCGTCTGGATCACGTTCATCAACTTGCTGACGATGGGAATCAGGAACACGATGCAGATCGCGCCCGGCGACAGCACGAGCCCCGCGAGCGTCGCGGTATAGCCGAGCTGCTGCTGCGCCAGTTGCGGTATCAGCACCGCGCTGCCGTACAGCACCGACGCGAAGCCGAAGATCGCAGCGGAGCCGAGCGCGAAGTTGCGGTCCTTCATCACGCGCAGATCGACGACGGGCTTCTTTGCGTACAACAGCCAGAACGTCGCGCCGACGATACCGACCGCCGCGAGCACCGCGAACGTCACGATGAAGCTCGACGAGAACCAGTCGTCGTCCTCGCCGCGGTCGAGGAACACTTGCAGGCAGCCGAGCCCGAGCGCGATGAGACCGATGCCGACCACATCGATGCCCACTTTCTTCGCGTCCTGCTTCTTTTCCCACGGCGGATCTTCGACGAACTGCATCACCGCGATGGTCGTCAGCACGCCCACCGGCACATTGATCAGAAAGACCCAGCGCCAGGTGAAGTTATCGGTGATCCAGCCGCCGAGCGTCGGGCCGAGCACCGGCGCGACGACGATCGCGACGGCCGAGATCGAGAACGCGCGGCCGCGCTGCTCGGGCGGAAAGGTATCGAGGATGATCGATTGCTGGCTCGGTTGCAGACCGCCGCCGAAGAAGCCTTGCAGGATCCGGAAGATGATGAGCTCGCCGAGATTCGACGCGATGCCGCACATGAACGAGCAGACCGTGAACGCCCCGATGCAGATGAGAAAGTAGCGCTTGCGGCCGAGTATCTTCGAGAAGTAAGCGGACAGCGGCAACACGATGCCGTTCGCGACGAGATACGACGTGAGCGTCCACGTCGCTTCGTCATAGCTCGCGGACATGGTGCCGGAGATGTGCGGCAGCGCCACGTTCACGATGGTCGTATCGAGCACTTCCATGAACGCGGCGAGCGTCACGACCACGGCGATCAGCCACGGGTTCGAGCGCGGCTTCCAGTTACTGTGATCGTGTTCGGCGGTGCTGTCGCTCATGATGTCAGTGCCGCAGCATGACGGTCGGCACGACCGAGAGTCCGAGCGGCAGCGACGTGCCCGGCTTCAGTCCATCGTCGATGACGATCTTCACCGGCACGCGCTGCACGATCTTCACGAAGTTGCCGGTCGCATTTTCGGCGGGGAACGCCGAGAAGCGCGAGCCGCTGCCGAGCTGCACGCTGTCGACATGGCCGTGCAGCTTCATGTCCGGATACGCATCGACGTCGAGATCGACCTTGTCGCCCGGCTGCATCCGATCCAGTTGCGACTCCTTGAAATTCGCGGTGACCCAGACGCGCGTCGTGACGAGCGTGAGAATCGACGTGCCCGCCTGCAGGAAGGTTCCGTATTGCACGTTGCGCTTCGTGATCCAGCCGTCGGCGGGCGCGCGCAGTTCCGTGTACGAGAGATTAAGTTGCGCGGATTCGACCTGCGCCTCTGCCTGACGCACTTGCTGACGCCGCTCGTCGACGGTCGCGACCACCTGCGCGATCTGTTGCGGCACGAGGCTCGCGGTACGCACCTGCGCGCGCGCCTGCGCGACGTTCGCCTGCGCGCTCTTTTGCTGCGCGTTCGCGGTGTCGATGTTCTGCTGCGACGTCGCGCGGATATCGACGGAATGCTGGCGCTCGTACGCCGCGCTCGCCTGGGCGAGATTCGCGCGCGCGGTCTGCTCCTGCGCCTGAGCTTGCGCGAGCTGCGCGGGATACTGCACGCGCGCGACTTCGAGCTGCGTCTGCGCCGCGTGCAGTTGCGCCTGCGCGAGCCCGAGCTGCGCGTTCGCCTGATCGAGTTGCGCCTGATAGTCGCGCGGATCGATCCTGATGAGCAGATCGCCCTTGTGCACGAAGCGGTTGTCGTCGAGGTTCATCGTCACGACATAGCCCGATACCTTCGGCGCGATGGTGACGGCGTCGCCGTCGGTGTAGGCGTCGTCGGTGCTGACCTGGTTGCGCGTCATGAACCACCAGATGAACGCGCCGATGGCAAGCACCACGACGACGATGCCCAGAATGATCAGCGGCTTCTTGCCGGGCTTCTTGCGCGGTTTGTCGTTGTCTTTGTCTTTGTCTTTGTCTTTCTCTTTGCCGCTTTCGTCTTGCTTGTCTTTGCCGTTCGCATCGTCGCTTTCGCGATCGCGCGCTTCGTCTTGAGTATCTGAGTCGTCTCGGTCTGACATCACCGCTCGCTTTCGGGTGGCTTTCGGGTGGATTCAGGTGGGAAGTGCAAGGCCCAATTCGCAGCCGGCAAGCAAGCCGTGTTCCCCGCGCTGCCCGATTTGCCTGAAACCGAACGTGTGTGCGGGCTGGCATGAAAACGCCAGCGTCACCTCAGTCGCGATTCTGGGTCCCCTTTGTAAAAACAGTAGCCGCGTGCTCATTCGCCGCTAACTCTGCACGCCGATCATCGCGTCTGAACGAACCGGAATGGAGACTCATCATGTACAAGCACATTCTCGTCGCGGTTGGCACGAGCCTCAGCGAAAACGCACTGACCACCGCCATCACGCGCGCACGCGACTGCAACGCGCGGCTGACGGCGCTGCATATCGTCGATCAGACGCCGTGGTGGGCCATCGTCACCGCCGACAGCAATCCGGGCGAAACGCTCGATGTCATCGACGACCACGCGCGCGCCGTCACGCGCTATGCGGCGCGGCTGATCGACAGTGCCGGTATCGACGGCATTGCGCGCAGCGTCACGCAGCCGCTCGACGGCACGAGCGTCGGCGAGCTGATCGCGCGCGAGGCGAATGCGGTGGGCGCGGATCTCATCGTGCTCGGCGGCGAAGCCGATACCGGCTGGCTGCACGGCGAGGCGCGCCTGCGCGATGTGGTCTGTTCACACGCGCGCTGCGACGTGCTGATCGCGGCGCATACGAGCGCAGCGCCCGCGACGGATACGCAAGCAGCGCGCGTCGCTTCGGCCTGCACGGGCGCGCGCGCATCACATCGTCACAGCGCGCCGCGCAAGTGAGCCGCAAGCTGCACGATGCCGATCGATATCTGCTTCTCGCGCTTCGGATCGAGCCGGCCGACCGGCACGCTCGTCGATACCGCGACACGCTTGCCCGCCGGCGTCATCCCGACATATGCCGCGAAGCACGCGAGACCTTCGGCGACTTCTTCGCGCTCGACGGCAAGCCCGCTCGCGCGTATCGCGGCCAGCTCGCGCAACAGCGCCGCGCGTCGCGTGATGGTGCGCGGCGTCACCGCTTCGAGACGCTCGGGCAGTCGCTCGATCACGGCTTCGTCGGTCATGCCGGAGAGCAGCGCCTTGCCGAGCGCGCAGCAATGCGCGGGAAGCCGTGAGCCGAGGTCCGACACGAGCCGCACCGGACGATGCGCGTCCTCGCGCGCGATATACACGACCTGCACGCCGTCGAGCACCGCCAGTTGCACGACCTCGTTGTGCTTGTTGATGAACGCGCCCGCGCCTTCGCGAAACGCGGCCTGCAGCTTGTCGTGGCGCACGTAGGCATTGCCGAGTTCGAAGAGGCCGACGCCGATCATGTAGCCGTCGTCGCGCTTTTCGATCCACTGCATGCGCGCGAGCGTTTCCAGCATCAGATAAAGCGTGCTGCGCGATAGACCGGTTCGTTCCGCGAGCGCCGCGGCGCGCACCGGTTTGGCGGCGGCCGCGAGAACGTCGAGTATGTCGCTCGCGCGGCGCAGCGCGGGCACGTCGTAGGTTTTTTCCATCCGCATATTATTCCAACAGGTTGGATAATCAATCAACCCAATGGACACGTCCGGACGCGCGGGCTACGATCGGCTTTCCTTTTTCCGCCTGTCATCCGCCTTCATGCAAAACGTCAACGTTTCCTCCTGCCTGCCCGAAGATTTCGCCGATGCCGTGCTGATCGGCCGCGTGTGGCGCCCCGCGCCGGTGAACGGTCCCGCCGTCGTCGCGGTGCGCCGTGGCGAAGTGTTCGACATCACGCGCGCCGCGCCCACCACCGCCGATCTCTTCGATAACGCCGACGCGCTCGACATCGCCCGCAATGCGCAAGGCGAGCATCTCGGCAACGTTCAGGACCTGCTGCAAGCGACGCTCGACGCTTCCACCGATGCCCCGCGCCTGCTCGCGCCCTGCGACGTGCAGGCCGTGAAGGCGTGCGGCGTGACGTTCGCGGTGAGCTTGCTGGAGCGCGTGATCGAAGAGCAGGCGGGCGGCGACGCGACCCGCGCGCAGGAAGTGCGCGACACGATCAACAAGCTGATTGGCGCGGATTTGTCGAAGATCGAGCCGGGTTCGGACGCGGCGATGAAACTGAAGGCCGAACTCGAGCGGCGCGGCGCGTGGTCGCAATACATGGAAGTCGGCATCGGGCCGGACGCGGAAGTGTTTTCCAAATCGCAGCCGATGTCGTCGGTGGGGTTCGGCGCGGATGTCGGTTTGTATCCGACATCGAAGTGGAACAACCCGGAGCCGGAGATCGTGCTGGCGGTGAATGCGCGCGGCGAGATCGTCGGCGCGACGCTCGGCAACGACGTGAATCTGCGCGATATCGAAGGCCGCAGCGCGCTGTTGCTCGGCAAGGCAAAGGACAACAATGCGTCGTGCGCGATCGGCCCGTTCGTGCGTCTCTTCGATGAGCGCTTCACCCTGGATTCGGTGCGCGCGACGAGCGTGTCGCTGCGCATCGAAGGCGCGGACGATGGCTTCGTGCTCGAAGGCGTGAGTCACATGAGCGAGATCAGCCGCGATCCCGCCGATCTCGTCACGCAGACGCACGGCGCGCATCATCAGTATCCCGACGGCTTCATGCTGTTCCTCGGCACGATGTTCTCGCCGATCAAGGATCGCGATACCGAAGGCGGCGGCTTCACGCATCATCTCGGCGATGTCGTGACGATTTCGACGCCGAATCTCGGCGCGCTCGTCAATACGGTGCGGCTGTCGACGGAAATCGAGCCGTGGACGTTCGGCGTGCGGGCGCTGTATCGGAGTCTCGCGGCGCGCGGGCTCGTCTGACCGGATTCACGAGGCCCCGAGCCGAAAGCCCTTCGCCGCGCCCTTCGTCACGAGCTGAACAGGCGTCTCCATGTACGGCGACAAATCCCTTTGCCGCCGCTTCTCGACGAGCGCCTTCACCGCGACATCCACACCGAACACCGCCTGCCGCGCGCCGAACTGCTCGACCGTCGCGAGCAGGCGGCCGTCGTCGAGCATCGGCTGCACGGCGTCGATGTTGTTGTAGCCCGTCACCAGCACGCGCCCTTTCTTCCCCGCGATGCGGATCGCCTCGATCGCGCCCATCGCGATGTTGTCGTTCGCGCAGAGCAGGCCGCGCAAGTCCGGATGCGCGTAGAGCATCTGCAGCGCGCTCGCCTTGCCGCTCGCGGCGGTCCAGTCGCCGCTGTCCGTGTCGGCAATACGCATGTCCGCCGCGTTCATCGCCTCCCTGAAGCCGAGCGTGCGCTGCTGCGCGTTGCGATCGTTCGGCGGCCCTTCGATGATGCCGACTTCATCGCCCGCCTTCAGCTTCGACGCGAGGTACGCGCCCGCGAGCTTCGCGCCGCGCCGGCTGTCCGGCCCGACGAACGGAATCGTGATGCGCGCCGCGTCCTGCGCGGCTTCGTCGAACGAATTGTCGATGGCGATCACGATGATGCCCGCCGCGATCGCCTTCGCCGTCACCGGCAACAGCGCCTTCGAGTCGGCGGGCGCGATGACGATCGCGTTGACCTTCGCATCGATGAAGGTTTCGACGATATGAATCTGCCCGGCCACGTCGTTGTCGGTGAGCGTGCCGTTCGTCGTGAGATCGAGTTGCGACGCGTAGTGGCGCTGGTAGTTGCGCGCGCCGTCGATCATCGACGCGACGAACGGATCACCGAGCGATTTCATCACGAGCGCGACAGTCGCTTTATCCGATGCGGCGTGCGCATGGCGCACGTGCGCGAGCCCGCACGCGCTGAGTGCGCACGCGGCAAGCAGGCGTCGGCGGACAAGGCTCGGCATGGCGTTTTAGGACGGATCGGAAAGGTCTCATTGTAAGCGCACGCATCCGGCGGCCGGACGTGCTTTGGGCGCGCTTTCGCAGCGAGCGTCGAAAGGCGATCGACCGGCGTTCGTAAGCGCGGCGCAAACGAGCGGCGCGCGGCTTGGCACTCCGGATTGCATCGCCTAGTGTGAAAGCGCATCGGGTCCGCGATTTGCAACGAGCGGGCACGTCGTTTCTTCTGGAAGCGTTTAACCGCCGCTTCGGGATTTCCCTGCTTTACTTCGTCGCGCCGTCGTTCTTAAATAAATCAACTTGATTTAATTAATGGCCGCGATTCGATGGCCGGTCATTTCGGAGACAGCGCGTGAAACTCCCAAGCGGTAGAGGCAGCAATTCCGCGAGCGTGCGCCGGTACAACGAGCGTCTGCTGTTGCAGGCGCTGCGGCGCGCAGAGCCTGCATCGAAGGCCGATCTCGCGCGGCACGCGAACCTGACGAGCACGGCGGTCGGCAGTATCGTCGAATCGCTTGAAAATGCCGGGCTGATCGAATACACAGGACGGCGCCTCGAAGGCCAGCGCGGCCAGCCCGCGTCGCTGATCCGGCTCGATCCGCGCGGCGCGTTCGGCATCGGCGTGCGGCTCGATCGCACGGGCATCGAGACGGTGCTCGTCAATTTCGCCGGCGACGTGCTCGCCCGCAGCGCGCTCGACGCCGTGCTCCCTCATCCGTCGGACGTACTGAGAATCGTGGAACGTGATGTCAAAAGCATGCTTCGTCTGCTTTCCGACGTGGAACGCGAGCGCCTGACCGGCGTCGGCATCGCGCAGCCGTTCAATCTCGGAAGCTGGCTGCGCGAGCTCGGCCTGCCCGCCGAACGCTTTCGCGCGTGGGACGAAACCGATTTCGCCGACGAACTCGGCCGCGCGCTGTCGCTGCCCGTTTTCAGCGAGAACGACGGCAACGCCGCCGCGACCGCGGAACTCTTCTACGGCCACGGCCGCAGTTGCGACGACTTCGTCTATCTCTTTCTCGGCTCGGCAATCGGCGGCGGCATCGCGATCAACGGCGACTGTCTGCGTGGCGCGTCGGGCAACGCGGGCGACATCGGCGTGATTCCGGTGCCGCCGAGCCGCCTGCCGTCCGCGCCGCAGCCGAACGGCCAGTGGGACATCCTGCTGTCGCGCGCGTCGCTGAACGCGCTCGTGCGGCATCTCAACTACTGCGGCGCGTCGGCGGACAACCGCGTCGACCTGCAGTCGTGCATCGAGCGCAGTCTGCCCGCCGTCGACGAATGGATCGACGACTGCATCGAGGCGCTTGCGCCTGCCTTGCGCGCGACGCTTTGCGTGCTCGACGTGCCGATGGTCGTCATCGATTCCGACATCGACGGCGGCCTGCTCGACAAGCTCGTCAAACGCCTTTCGACGACGCTCGCCGCCACCGCGCCCGAAGCGCGCGGGACGCCTTCGCTCGTGCGCGGCTCCTTCGGCCCGGATGCGGGCGCGATCGGCGCGGCCACGTTGCCGATGTTCTTCAACTTCTCACCGCGCGCGGCGATCCGCCACGCGGGCATCAAACCGCAGGAGATGAACCATGCCGCATGATGCTTCCAGCCGGCCGCCGCTTCTCCAGATGCGCGGCATCAGCAAGACCTTTCCGGGCGTGCGCGCGCTGAACGACGTGCGCCTGTCCGTCTTTCCCGGCGAAGTGCATTCGCTGATGGGCGAAAACGGCGCGGGCAAATCCACGCTGATGAAGATTCTCTCGGGCGCGTATCAGGCCGATGCAGGCGGCGAAATTCTCATCGACGGTCGAGCCGTTACCATCGACGGTCCGCTCGCCGCGCGCTCGCTCGGCGTCGCCGTGATCTATCAGGAACTTAGCCTCGCGCCGAATCTGTCCGTCGCGGAGAACATTTACGCGGGGCGCGAACTGCGGCGCGGCAGGCTCGTCGATCGCGCGGGCATGGAGCGCGGTTGCGTCGACGTGCTCAAGCGTCTCGGCGCGAACTTCAAGCCGCATACGCTCGTCGGCGATCTGTCGATTGCGGAGCGGCAGCTCGTCGAAATCGCGCGCGCCGTGCATGCTCATGCGCGCATCCTCGTGATGGACGAGCCGACCACACCGCTCTCTTCGCGCGAAACCGACCGTCTCTTCGAACTCGTGCGGCAACTGCGCGAGGAAGGCATCGCGATCATCTACATCAGTCATCGGATGGCCGAGATTTACGAACTGAGCGATCGCGTGTCCGTGCTTCGCGACGGCGCGTACGTCGGCACGCTGATGCGCGACGAACTCTCCGCCGACAGCCTCGTCAAGATGATGGTCGGGCGCGACATCTCCGGCTTCTACAAGAAGCAGCACGCGCCCTACGACCCGGGCAACGTCGTGCTCTCCGTGCGCGACATGGCCGACGGCAATCGCGTCAAAGGATGCAGCCTCGATCTGCACAAGGGCGAAGTGCTCGGCATCGCGGGACTCGTCGGCGCGGGACGCACCGAGTTCGCGCGCCTCATCTTCGGCGCGGAACCGGCGACGCGCGGCGAAGTGTCGATGCACGGCAAGCCTTTGCGCCTGCGCACGCCGCGCGATGCGATCGACGCCGGTCTCGTCTATCTCACCGAAGACCGCAAGCATCAGGGTCTGTTCCTCGACATGAGCGTGCGCGACAACATCAACATCACGATTGCCGGACGCGACGCGAAGATGGGCGTGATGGACCTGCCGCGCGGCAACTCGCGCGCGAAGGACGCGATCGCCGCCTTGACGATCCGCGTGCCGAACATGCGCGTGAACGTGGGCGCGCTCTCGGGCGGCAATCAGCAGAAGGTGCTGCTCTCGCGCCTGCTCGAAACCAAACCGGAAGTGTTGATCCTCGATGAACCGACACGCGGCGTCGATATCGGCGCGAAGTCGGAGATCTATCGAATCATCAACGATCTGGCGCGCTCGGGCGTGGGGATCATCGTGATTTCGAGCGAACTGCCGGAAGTGATCGGCGTCGCGGATCGCGTGCTCGTGATGCGTGAGGGGGAAATTGCGGGCGAACTCGGCGGGCATTCCGGCAAGCCGATTTCACAGGAAGGGATCATCGAACTGGCGACGGGCTCGAAGGTCGCGCTCGATCAGGCGGCGTGACGGACGAAAGGATATCTGGAGAGAGACATGGCTAACACGACGAAACACCACGACAGCGCGCCGGCCGCAAAGGCGGAGAGCGTATCGCAGCGGCAGAACCGCATCGAGCATCGCGAACGCATGCAGGTGCTGATGCGAACCGCCGGCATGCTGCCGGTGCTGATCCTTTTGTGCATCGGCTTCGGCATCGTGACCGACGGCTTCTTCAGCTTCCAGAATCTGTCGATCGTCACGCAGCAGGCATCGATCAACATCGTGCTCGCGGCGGGCATGACGTTCGTGATTCTGACGGGCGGGATCGACTTGTCGGTCGGCTCGATTCTTTCGGCGGGCGCGGTCGCGGCGCTGCTCGCATCGAACATTCCGGGCTGGGGATGGCTCGGCATTCCCGCCGCGCTCGCCGTGGGCCTCGGCTTCGGCGTCATCAACGGCTTGCTGATCGCGCTGCTCAAGCTGCCGCCTTTCATCGTGACGCTCGGCTCGTTGACCGCGGTGCGCGGCATTGCGCGGCTCATCGGTCACGATACGACGATCTTCAATCCGCAACTGTCGTTCGCGTTCATCGGCAACGACACGCTCTTCGGCGTGCCCTGGCTCGTCATCATCGCGCTGCTCGTGGTGATCGTGTCGTGGTTCATCCTGCGACGCACGGTGCTCGGCCTGCGCATCTATTCGGTCGGCGGCAATCCGGAAGCGGCGCGTCTGTCGGGCATCAAGGTGTGGGGCATCGAGCTTTTCGTCTACGCGATTTCGGGCCTGCTCGCCGGTCTCGGCGCGGTGATGTCCGCCGCGCGCCTCTATGCCGCGAACGGTTTGCAGCTCGGCCAGTCATATGAACTCGATGCCATCGCGGCCGTGATTCTCGGCGGCACGAGCTTCGTCGGCGGCGTGGGATCGATCGTCGGCACGCTGGTCGGCGCGCTCATCATCGCAGTCTTGAGCAATGGTCTCGTGCTGCTCGGCGTGTCCGATATCTGGCAGTACATCATCAAGGGCCTCGTCATCATCGGCGCGGTGGCGCTCGATCGTTACCGCCAGCGCGGCTCGGCTCGCACCTGACCTGTCTAAACCGGGCGCATTCGGGTCCGCTTGCGCCCGCCCTCGAAAAAATGGACCACCCCGGAGACAACAACATGCGCAAACACAATAAGCTTTTCGCGAGCGTCGCACTCGCTCTCGGTTTCTCGATGTCGCTATCCGCGCACGCCGCCGACAAGCAGTTGAAGTCCATCGGCATCACGGTCGGCTCGCTCGGCAATCCGTACTTCGTCACGATTTCGAAAGGCGCGGAAGCCAAAGCCAAAACGCTCAATCCGAACGCGAAAGTGACGGCGGTTTCGTCCGATTACGACATGAACAAGCAGTTCACGCAGATCGACAACTTCATCTCGGCGCACGTCGACATGATCCTGCTCAACGCCGTCGATCCGAAGGCGATCGAGCCGGCGGTGAAGAAGGCGCAGAAGGCGGGCATCGTCGTGGTCGCGGTCGATGTCGCGGCGGCGGGCGCGGACGCGACCGTGCAGACGAACAACGTGCAGGCCGGCGAAATTTCCTGCGACTTTCTGGCGAAGAAGCTCAACGGCAAGGGCAACGTGGTGATCGAGAACGGACCGCAAGTGTCGGCGGTGATCGATCGCGTGAACGGCTGCAAGACCGTGCTCGCGAAGAATCCGGGCATCAAGATTCTGTCCGACGATCAGGACGCGAAAGGCTCGCGCGAAGGCGGCATGAATGCGATGCAGGGTTATCTCACGCGTTTCCCGAAGCTCGACGGCGTGTTCGCGATCAACGATCCGCAAGCGATCGGCACGGACCTCGCGGCGAAGCAACTGCATCGGAACAACATCGTGATTACGTCGGTGGACGGCGCGCCGGATATCGAAACCGCGCTCAAGTCCGACACGATGATCCAGGCGTCGGCGAGCCAGGATCCGTGGGCGATGGCGCAGCAGGCGGTGAGCGTCGGTTACGACCTGATGAACGGGAAGAAGCCCGCGAACGCGACCATTCTGTTGCCGTCGACGCTCGTTACGCGCGAGAACGTCGGCAGCTACAAGGGCTGGTCGTCGCCGCGTTGAGCGGCATCGTCATTTGATCGGGACGACGCGCAGCGCGCTCGGCTTGTTCGGCGCGCCCGAGCGATCCACGGCGATGAGCCGCCTGCGCGCGACGTCCACCGCGACGCCGCGCGGCGACTCGAAACCGTCGGCGATGACCGTCGCGCGGCCGCGCTTCGAGACGCTGCATACCGCGTGCGCGCCGCATTTCGTGTAAAGCGTGCCGTCCGGGGCCGCTGCCAGCAGATCGGGCGCGTCGACGGCCGCGAAGACATCGCTTGCGGCCACGGGCGCGCTCGCCGCGCGCGCTGCCTGCAAATCCACTTTGTAGATGCGGTTCGCGGTCTGATCGCCGATGTAGAGCGTGTCGCCCGCCGCCGCGAGTCCGACGGGCTTCGCGAGCCCGGTGACGATGTCGCGCTCGATCACCTGACGCGGCGCCGTGCCGCGCGTAATCACGCTCACGCCGCCGACGGCGGGCGCGCTGCCTTCCTTCGTGAACCAGCTCGAGAGAAACGTGCCGCCGTCGAGCACGAGCAATCCTAGACGACGACGCGCCGAATTCGTGTCCGAGGCGAGCGCGACCTGACCGCTCGGCGCGATATCGTAGATCGCGCTCGACATACCGAAACCGAATTGCTCGACGAGCAGATGACCGTTCGGCGCGAACGCGATCTGGCTCAGGCCGGTGCGTTCGCCCGTGGCCGCCGGAATGCGCGCGTAGAGCGAGAACGCGGGCGCGTCTTCATCGCCGATATGCGTCGTCATCACGATGCCGTTGGTTCTGTCGTCGGTGACGAAGACGGCGCCGTCGGCATCGCGCACCGCAACGCCGTTCGGCGTGCCTGCAAGCGGCACCGTCTGCACGCTCGTTCCCGGCGCGACCGAGCCGCACGCCGCGACGAAAGCCGTCATTGCGATCGCCGCCATCAGCCGACGCTTCATGCGCTGCTCCCGTCGATTACGTCGATTTACCGCCGATGCGCCTTGAACGACGCCAGCGCCGGACGTCGTAATATAGCCGCCGACATGGCGCCGCTCAAAGCGAAATGTCAGTCGGACGGCGCATCGCACGCACGCTCGAACGACGACGGCGCGGGCGCCTTTTCCGATGCCGCGAGCCGTTGCAGCACGACGAGGCCGAGAAGCGCGAGACCGAGGCCGAGCGTAAAGTCCGCGTGCACGCCCGCGCGGTCGACGATCGTGCCGCCTACCGCCGAGCCCGCCGCGATGGCGACCTGAATCACGCTGACGAACATCGCCGAACCCGCTTCGGGCAGATCAGCGGTGCCGCGCTGAATCCAGACGCTGAAGCACAGCGGCAACGCGCCGAACGCGATGCCCCAGAGCAGCATGCCCGTCGTCTCGCCGATGGGCGAATGCTCGAGCAGCAACATCGACGACATCGCGCCGAGCAGCAGCAACACCATCGCCGCGACGGATTTCTTGAGATGGCCGGAGACGACCATCGACATCAGCGCGTTCGAGAAGAAGCCGATCAGCCCGAAGCCGAACAGCAGCAGCGTAATCGTGCTCAGCGAGAAATCCTGTTCGAGCAGCGGCGCGATGTACGTGTACGTCGAGAAATGCGCGCCGAACACGAGCGCGACCATCAACATGCTGAGACGCGCATGAGGCCGCGCGAGCAGCTTCTTGAAATCGGCGATGCGCAACGCCGATGCCGACGGCAACGACGGCACGAGCAGCGCCTGCGCGATGAGCGCGACCGCGACGAGCCCCGCCGTTGCCGCGAACGACAGACGCCACGACGCGAACGACGCGATGAAGGTGCCGAGCGGCACGCCGATGACGGTCGCGAACGTCACGCCGGTCAGGATCGTCGCGGTTGCCTTCGCGGCATCCTTCGCCTGCACGAGCCGCGGCGCCGCGGCGGTCGCGAGCGTCCAGAAGCCGCCCAGCGCGGCGCCGAGCAGCGCGCGTCCAATGAGCATGACGGGCAGGTTCTGCGCGACCGCGCTCACGAGATTCGCGATCAGGAGCACTGCGGTGAGCAGCAGGAAGACGTACCGGCGGTCCATGCGGCCCGCGCTGACGATGAGCGTTGGCGCGAAGATCGCGGCCATGACGCCGGGCGTCGTCACCATGAGACCCGCGACGCCGGTCGATACGCCGAGATCGTGCGCGATCTGCGGCAGCAGGCCGACGGGCAGGAATTCCGCCGTCACGAACGCGAACGCGCTCATGGCGACGGCGATGACGGCGAGCCATTGGCGCATCGATGTCGAACTTCCGTCCGTTGATGCCGCGAGTGTGGGTGTATCGATTTGCATGATGGCAAGGATGCAGGATTGAAGTCGGACACTGTATGTCGGGCTTCGCTCCGGAAAAAGCATCGAGCCTTGAACAGAGTTGCCGGCATCGCCGAACAATCTGCGCTTAAGAAGCGTCGTCGCGACGAACCGGCGCGTTGCCGGCCCGTCGGCGCCGTATCGGGAATCAGCCCTGAATGAAAGCGAGCAGGTCTGCGTTGAGGACGTCCGCGTTCACAGTCAGCATGCCGTGCGAGTAGCCCGGATAGGTTTTAAGCGTGCCGTTCTTCAGCAGCTTGATGGACTTGAGCGCGGCATCGGCGATCGGCACGATCTGGTCGTCTTCGCCGTGCAGCACGAGCATCGGCACGGAAATCGACTTCAGGTCTTCCGTCTGATCCGTTTCGGAGAACGCCTTGATGCCTTCGTAGTGCGCCTTCGCGCTGCCCATCATGCCCTGACGCCACCAGTTCTGGATGACGCCCTGATGAACCGTCGCGCCCGACCGGTTGAAGCCGTAGAACGGACCGGCGGGAACATCGACGAAGAATTGCGCGCGGTTATCGGCGAGCGCCTTGCGGAAACCGTCGAACACGTCGATGGGCAGACCTTCCGGATTCGCTTCGGTCTTGAGCATGAGCGGCGGCACCGCGCTCACGAGCACTGCTTTCGCGACGCGTCCCGAAGGTTCGCCGTGCTTCGCGACATAGCGGGCGACTTCGCCGCCGCCCGTCGAGTGGCCGATATGGACCGCGTTCTTGAGATCGAGCGCTTCGACGACCGCGAAGGCGTCGGCGGCGTAGTGGTCCATGTCGTGACCATCGGACACCTGCGACGAGCGGCCGTGCCCGCGCCGGTCATGCGCAACGACGCGAAAGCCCTTCTGCACGAAAAACAGCAACTGCGCGTCCCAATCGTCGGAGGAAAGCGGCCAGCCATGATGAAAGACGATGGGTTGTGCGTCCTTCGGGCCCCAATCCTTGTAGAAAATCTCGACGTTATCTTTGGTCGTGACGAACGGCATGACAATCCTCTCGTTGAAGGTGATGGAGCGGGTTGCTGAACCGGGCGGATTGCCCGGCCCGATTGCGGCTGAGGCGTTCTTGCGGATAGAACAGTACACGTTTGCCGGCTTTGTTGCCCGGATTGCGCACCGGGCATGGCGATTATGCGCGGACAGAAATGTCACAGGCGAGACAACGTAATATATTCTGCGATATAGCGCGGCGATCCGCGACCCTTGTCGAGGACTTATGACGTCACTGAGGCAGAGTGTTTTGAGCAGCCCAAGCGTGCAAATCGGCGGCGCGGTGCAAAGACCGCTTGCGCTCGATGTCGCCGCGATGCGCGAGTTCGAGCGCGCGAGCATCGAACCGTTCGATCTCGTGTGTTTTTCGACGGGCCGCTATATCCGTCCGATGGGGCGCTATCGCGGCGTGCAGTTGCGCGTGCTGCTGGATGCCGCGGGCGTGCGCCGCCCGGACAACACGGATTTCAAGCGCACCGTGTTCCTCGCCCACGCGCACGACGGCTACGCGGTGACGTTCTCCTGGCACGAGCTTTTCAATACGCCGGTCGGCGCGCAGGTGATCGTCGCGTATGAGTGCGAGGATCGCGCGCTCGGCATTGACGATGGCTTGCCGGTGCTCGTGTCCGGCGCGGATACGGTGCGCGCGCCGCGCCACATGAAACGCCTCGTGCGCGTCGATGCGCACGTGCTGGGCGCGCCGCATCGATGAATGCTGCTGCGCGTGCATTGCTCGCGCACGCCGTCGATCCCGACGCGTCCGATACCGTGCTGTTCGCGAGGCTGATCGGCGCGCGCGTCGAATCGCGTGATCTGCCGCTGCTCGGGCTCAACGCCGACGCGTTGTCGGCGCTGGAAGCGCGGCATTTTCCCGGCGCGCAGGTCGGTCGTCCATCGGTGACGATGCTTTGGCCGGCGCACACGCCATTCGTGCGCGATCTGCGCGGCCTGCTGATGTGGCACGACCGCGCGGCGACGCGTCATCGGCAAGACGCGCTTTGTCTCGCAACGATCATCTGCGCCGCGTCGCTGCGTCCCGATCATCTGTGGCGCGATCTCGGCCTGAGCAGTCGCGACGACGTCACCGACATGCTCGTACGTCATTACCCCCAACTCGTCGCGCGCAACGTCACGAACATGCGGTGGAAAAAGTTTCTCGCGATGGAAGTGGCGCGTGCGAGAGGCGTCCCGCCGATGCCTGCGCCGGGTTGTCCGGGGTGTGAGGATTTTGGGGTTTGTTATTGAGGTTGAGCGCTAGCCCCCGCCAAACCAACGACCTCATAGCCTTCGTGTATCCTCCCCACCATGGCGACGACCCCACACACCCCCGAACCTGCAAGCGAAGCCACCCCGGCCGATCAACCCGCCGAAGTGCGCTTTCGCATGCGCGTGACGAAAGGCGACATCATCGCGATCGGACCGGGCAAGATTTCGCTGCTCGAAGCGGTGCGCAAGCACGGTTCGATATCGGCGGCGGCGCGCAGTCTCGACATGTCGTACCGGCGCGCGTGGCTGCTCATCGACGAACTCAATCGCTCGCTCAAGTCGCCCGCGACGATTTCCGAGCAAGGCGGCCAAAGCGGCGGCGGCTGCGTGCTGACGCCCGTCGGCGAAAGCATCGTGCGGCTTTATCGCGATGTCGAATCGCAGGCGCAAGCGGCATGCGCCGAACAGATCGAAGCGCTCACGCAACTGCTCAAACCCTAGCCGTGCCGCAAACAGAATGCCGACGGCGGCGGCGCGCTCGTCTGCGCCTTCCTTGCGTCCTGCACGTTCTGCCCGCTCGCCCCGAGCCGCGCGACGAACTCCACGAAACTCGCGATGCTCGCCGTGCGCAGCGGCGAATAATCGACGCCATGCCGCTCGCACACGCGTTTGAGCATGCTCATCGAATCATGATCGATGCAATCGACGGGGAACAGCACGACATCCGCATTCGGCAGCGCAGCCGCGAGCAGCCCCTTGCGATCCTCGATGCCGCCATCGTGAACGATCATCTCGCCGCCCGCGCCTTCCACGAGCGCCTTCAGCGCCGCATTCGAGTTCGGCCTTCCGCCGACATAAACGACACGCTTGCCGCTCACCCATTCGACCGCGCGGCGGCGTGCGTCAGGCTGCGCGCCTGCATCGAGCGTCGCGCGTTCCAGCGCCGCGCATTCGGCCTGCACGACCTTCAGAAGCGCCTGCGCTTCGCCGAGCTTGTTGCGCAATACGCGCGTTTCGTCGTCGCCCCGCTGCGCGCGCTGCTCGGCGGCCTCGCGACGGCTCGTGTGCAGCGCAAGCCGGCGCTCGCCGTCCTCGACCTTATCGCGTAATCGCTCGATTTCGGCTTCGGGCTGCGCCGTCGACAGATCCGCTTTGCGCTCCACGCGCGCAGCGAGCTGCAGCGCGTGTTCGTTCGATTGCCTGACCGCCGCGTCGCGCTCCGCGCTCACTTCGACAAGACGCGCCTGCTGACGCTCGATCTTCTCCTTGAGCGCCTCGTTTTCCGCTTCGAGCGCGACGAGCCGCCGGATGTCCGCGCGATTCGCCGCGCCGACCAGATGCGACAGCATATGCAGCTCTCCGAACGCCGACTGGCGCATTTCGATGCTCGCGTGCGGATGCGACATCAACGCCCAGTACGCAGGCGGAATATCGCCCGACTTGAGCGCATCGTTCCAAAGATCGAGGAGCGCACGCGGATCCCGCGCGGCGTCGAAGCGGCGAATCGCGCCCGCGTACCGCTCGTCGAGCGCCTTGTTCAGCGCCTTCGCGCCCGCGCCGCCCGCGATCGCAAGCTCGACGGCCGCGTGATGAATCTCGAGATCGCTCGCGTGATAGCGGTCCAGATCGGTGAACTTCGGCACGAGCCTGCGAAGCTCGCCCGTCGAAAGACACGTGCCGATCACCGAGCAATGCAGATGCGCGTCCAGTTCGGACAGACGCGCGCGGCGCCGCGACGCGCGCAAATCGGACTCGGTCGGCTGCCAGCAGGCATCGCGCGCGCCGAGCACGCTCGCGCGGGCGCGTTGAAAAGGAGGAGTCTGCATGAAGGCCCTCGTGCTTTCGTGTTTCGCAATATACCACCGAATATAGCGACTGCAAAAAGCACGCGCACTTCTTACACGGCGTATCCTGTGTCCTTCGTCGCGCCGGACGTTTCCAATCGCGAAAAATCGCTCAACAGGAGAATCTGAATGGCCAGGGTTGAAGTCAAGGTTCCGCAGCTTTCCGAATCCGTCACCGAAGCGACGATGTTGCCGTGGAAGAGACAAGCGGGCGACGCTGTGACGCAAGACGAAATCCTCGTCGAACTGGAAACGGACAAGGTCGTGCTCGAAGTGCCCGCGCCGTCCGCCGGCGCGCTCGTCGAAGTGGTGAAGAACGCGGGCGATATCGTGCATGCGGGCGACGTGCTCGCGATCGTCGATACGGACGCCAAGGCGTCCGCCGCCGCGCCTGCGTCCGCCCCTGCCCCTGCCCCTGCCCCTGCCCCTGCGCCCGCGCCTGAGAAGCCGGCTTCGACGCCTACGCCCGCGCCTCAGACCTCGGGCCAGAAAGCCGACTTCGATGTCATCGTCGTCGGTTCCGGTCCCGGCGGCTATATCGCCGCGATTCGCGCCGCGCAACTCGGGCGCAAGGTCGCGTGCGTCGAGGAATGGATCAATCCGGCCGGCAAGCCGAAGCTCGGCGGCACGTGCCTGAACGTCGGCTGCATTCCGTCGAAGGCGCTGCTCGCGTCATCCGAGCAATTCGAAAAGGCGCAACTCCATTTCGACGAACTCGGCATCAACATGGACAACCTGTCCGTCGATGTCGGCAAGATGGTCGGCCGCAAGGAAGCGATCGTCGAGAAGATCACGGGCGGCGTCGAATTCCTGTTCCGCAAAAACAAGATCACCTGGCTCAAGGGTCACGGCAAGCTCGCGGGCAAGGACGGCGCGAACCTCAAGATTGACGTAGGCGGGCAAACGCACACCGCGCAGCACGTCATCATCGCGACGGGATCGAAAGCGCGTCATCTGCCGAACGTGCCGGTGGACAACAAGATCGTCTCCGACAACGAAGGCGCGCTCGCCTTCACGTCCGTGCCGAAGAAACTGGCCGTGATCGGCGCGGGCGTGATCGGCCTGGAGCTCGGCTCCGTGTGGCGCAGGCTCGGCGCGGATGTGACGATCCTCGAAGCGCTGCCCGAATTCCTCGGCACGACCGATACCGCGCTGCAAAAGGAAGCCGCCAAGCTCTTCAAGAAGCAAGGTTTGACGATCCATCTCGGCGTGAAAATCGACGGCGTGAAGACGACCGATTCGAGCGTCTCGATCTCATACAAGGACAAGGACGGCAACGCGCAGACGCTGGATGCGGACCGCCTGATCGTGTCGATCGGCCGCGTGCCGAACACGGACGATCTCGGGCTCGATTCGATCGGTTTGTCGGTCGATGAACGCGGCTTCATTCCCGTCGACGGTCATTGCGCGACGAAAGTCCCGAACGTGTACGCGATCGGCGATGTCGTCCGCGGCCCGATGCTCGCGCACAAGGCCGAGGACGAAGGCGTCCTGGTCGCCGAAATCATCGATGGGCAAAAGCCGCATATCGACTACAACTGTATTCCGTGGGTGATCTACACGCATCCGGAGATCGCGTGGGTCGGGCAGACGGAGCAGGCGCTGAAGGCCGAAGGCCGCGCGTTCAAGGCGGGCCAGTTTCCGATGCTCGCCAACGGCCGCGCGATGGGCATCGGCGAGACGGACGGCTTCATCAAGATCATCGCCGATGCGAAAACGGACGAGATTCTCGGCGTGCACATCATCTCGGCGAACGCGTCGGATCTGATCGCCGAAGCGGTGGTCGCCATGGAATTCAGGGCGGCGAGCGAGGATATCGGACGTATCTGCCATCCGCATCCGTCGCTTTCAGAAGTGATGCGCGAAGCGGCGCTCGCGGTGGACAAGCGCGCGCTGAATATCTAAACGCGCCGCGGCATCCACACGCGCAGCAGCGAGTAGAGCCGGTCGATATCGATCGGCTTTGCCAGATAGTCGCTCGCGCCCGCCGCGAGACATTGCTCCTGATCGTCCTTCATCGCCTTCGCCGTGATCGCGATGATCGGCAGCTTCCTGAAACGCGCATCCTCGCGCAGGCGCCGCGTCGCTTCGAGTCCGTCCATGCCGGGCATCATCACATCCATCAGAACGATGTCAATGTCCGGATTCTTGTCGAGCGACTCGATCGCCTCGAAACCGTTGCGGCCGATATTCACCTTCAAACCCTGATGCTCGAGCGCGCTCGACAGCGAGAAGATGTTGCGGATATCGTCGTCGACGAGCAGCACGCGGCGGCCGTCCAGCACGCGGTCGCGCGAGCGCGAGACGTGCAGCATCGCCTGACGGTCGGCGGAAAGATCGGTCTCGACCTTGTGCAGGAACAGCGTGACTTCATCGAGCAGACGCTCCGGCGAGCGCGCGCCCTTGATGATGATCGACTGCGAATAGCGCATCAACTCCGCTTCCTCGTCGTGCGTGAGATTGCGGCCCGTGTAGACGATCACCGGCGGGAACGAATACGCGTCGATCGCGGCCATCTGGCGCAACAGGTCGCCGCCCTGCATGTCGGGCAGCTTCAGATCGATGATCATGCAATCGAAGATCGTCGTCTTCAGCAGTTCGAGCGCGTCGCGGCCAAATTCGACCGGCGTGATTTCCACGTCGGTATCGCTGATGAGTTCGACGATGCTCTGACGCTGACGCGCATCGTCCTCGACGAGCAGCACGCGCTTGATCTTCTGGCTGCCCTTCTCTTCGAGCCGCTGGAAGATCGCCGTGAGTTGCTCGCGCGTCGTCGGCTTTACCGCGTAGCCAATCGCGCCGAGATGCAGCGCGGCCTCGCTTTTGTCCGACGCCGACACGACATGCACCGGAATGTGCCGCGTCTTCGGGTTCGCCTTCAACTCCTGCAACAGCACGAGTCCCGAGCGGTCCGGCAAGCCGATGTCGAGCAGGATCGCGTTCGGCGCGCTGTCCTGCGCGAGCTTGAGCGCCTCGCGCGCCGTGCCCGTCACGACACAGCGATAACCCAGTTCGTGCGCCAGATCGAGCAGCACTTGCGCGAAGTTCCGCTCGTCTTCGATGACGAGCACAAGACGCCGGCCGGGCGTGAGATCGGCGCGATCGTCGTCGATGACGGGAATCGATTCGATCGGCTCTTCCGGTTCCTCGACGGCCACAGGCGGCGGCGGCTCCTGCACGACGGCGCTCGGCAACGCGGCGGCTTTGCCGTAGACGAGCGGCATCGTCAGCGTGAAGGTGCTGCCCGCGCCTTGCGTGCTGCGCACCGAAATCTCGCCGCCGAGCAGATGCGCGAGACTGCGCGAAATCGAGAGACCGAGGCCCGTGCCGCCGTAATGGCGGCTCGTGGTGCCGTCGGCTTGCTGGAACGCTTCGAAGATCGCGTCGAGCTGATCCGGCGCGATGCCGATGCCCGTGTCCGTCACGACGAACTGCACCGCGCTCATGTCCGTCCCTTTGTCCGCGCGCTTCAGCGTGAGCGAGACCGCGCCCGAATCCGTGAACTTCACCGCGTTCGACAGCAGGTTCTTCAGGACCTGTTCGAGACGGCGGAAATCGGTCGTGAGCGTCGGATAGCCGTCGATATCGTTGCGCAGTTCGAGCCTGAGCTTCTTCTGGCGCGCGAGCGGATCGAACGTGCGCGCGAGCGAATCCATGATGCGTTGCAACGGCACGTCCTCGATATGCAGATCGAGCTTGCCCGCCTCGACCTTCGAGAGATCGAGAATATCGTTGATGAGGTTGAGCAGATCGTTACCCGCCGAGTAGATGGTCTGCGCGTACTTGATCTGATCCGCGGTGAGATTGCCGGTCTTGTTCTCGGACAACAGCTTAGCGAGGATCAGCGAACTGTTGAGCGGCGTGCGCAATTCGTGCGACATGTTCGCAAGGAACTCGGACTTGTAGCGGCTCGCGCGCTGCAGCGCTTCCGCGCGCGCTTCGAGTTCGCCTTGCGCGGCGTTGAGCGCGACGTTGCGTTCGTCGAGCACGCGCGCCTGTTCCGCGAGCTGATCGTTGGTCTGCTCGAGCTCCGACTTCTGATTCGCGAGATAAACCTGCGCCTGCGATAGCGCCGTCGTCTGTTGTTCGAGTTCCTCGTTGGTCGTGCGCAGTTCTTCCTGCTGCATCTGCAACTCTTCGTTCAACTGCTGCGTCTCGTCGAGCACGCGCTGCAGCCGCTCGCGATACTGCGCCGCCTCGACGAAATCGCCGATATTCCCTGCAATCGTCTTCAGGAACTGCTGGTCGCGATCGGTCAGCGCGTGCATCGCGCCAAGTTCGATCGCGCCGTTGGCCTGGCCTTCGTTTTCGATCGGCAGGATCGCGAGGCTCGCCGGCGCGCTCGCGCCGAGCGCCGACGTCACCTTCCAGTAACCGGCGGGCACGTCGTTCATCGTCGTGAGCTTGCGCGCGCGCACCGCCTGTCCGACGAGGCTTTTCACGCCCGCGAGCGCATCGGGCACGGGCGCGCCGTCGGGATCGAAGCCAAAGCTCGCGGTGCGCTTCAACGCGCCGTCACCTTCACGCACATAGAACGCGGCCATCGATACCTTCAGATAGTCCGCGAGGAAATCGAGGATCGTCTGGCAAAGCTGTTCCAGCGACTGCTGGCCGATCACCCGTTGCGCGAGTTGAGTCTGGCCGTCGCGCAGCCACGCCTGCTCCTGGAGCGCGCGCGTCTGCCGTTCCTGCTCGGCGATCGCCGCGCCGAACGCGTTCGAAAGCTGCATCAGCTCGCGCCGGCCGAAGATCGCGAGGCTCACGGACAGAGCAAGACTCAGAATCAGAAAAACGACCACGGTGATGGTCGTCAGTTGTTTTGCCGATTCCACGCGCTGCAAACGCAAGGTCTGCTCGATGTTGAGAAACGCGGCGAGTTCGCGCTCG
The DNA here is from genome assembly GCF_001544835.2 of Caballeronia fortuita. GTDB lineage: Bacteria > Pseudomonadota > Gammaproteobacteria > Burkholderiales > Burkholderiaceae > Caballeronia > Caballeronia fortuita. The sequence continues at coordinate 612,322 of NZ_FCNX02000002.1, forward strand.
GTCTCCGCGCGTTCGGCCGAGCCGCGCCCGATGCGCACGAGCGCGGCGGAATCCTGGGCGTGGCGGCGAGCGTCGATCAGGCTGTCGGCGACCTTGTCCCATTGCGCCTGCAACGCGCGAATGCGGATCAGACGATCGACCTGCGGCGCGTTATCGGAAACGGAATCGGCGAGCGTATCGATATCGGCGCCGAGTTTCGGTTTTGCGGTTTCGTAGGGCGCGAGAAAATTTTCGTCGCCGGTAATCAGGTAACCGCGAATCGCGCTTTCCTTTTCGCTGACGAGCCGGCCGAGTTCCTGCGCGTTGCCGATCACGCGCTCCGAATGCTCGACCCAGTTGATGCCCGACAGCAGATACAGCACGAGCGCGACAAACGCGACCGCCGTGACGACGCCCGTCCCGAGCGGCAGCGCGATGTTGCGAAAAAGAATGCGACGAAAGCTCGCCTCGTCGACACCGGTCCGCAAAGGCATAGACAGCTCCGATATAGCGTGAAGTCGCGCTGGGCCGATGTCTCGCAGCAGCCCACATGACGCCGACAATCCCGAAAGTTTTAATTCCTGTTTCAGCCGGTGCGCATCATACCCGGTTCGACTCCGCACTGCGGCAAGCCCGGACGCGCCCGCGCAGCGTAGCAGCGTAGCGGTTTTCCGGAACGGGCGTTCGGATGCTTCCGGATCGCTCTGCACCGTGCGTGGCGAACTATTCTTTCTCGCGGTGTGTCGGCACGCTGATGCCTGGTGAAACGGAGCGCGTCCGATTTTCCGCGCGCCGTGTTCCTATCGCGCGGCGCGCTTCAATTCACCGCATCGACAGGAAGCAAAGATGAGTCAGGAACTCGACCGGTAAGGTGCATGGCCGGCACGCGCTCCTCGGAGATGAGCATCGCGCGGCGCAGGAATACCTGTTCGAAGAGCTGCTGCTTCGTTCCGAAGTGATACGTGATGAGCGCCTGAGTAACACCGCACGACACAGCCACTTCCTTCAGCGACGTGCCCGCATGGCCGCGCTGAGACAAGTCGACCCCGGCTGCGTCGAGAATGCTTTCGCGTTGATCGATGTTGCCCGTCGGGCGGCCGAGGCGTTTGCGCTTGCTCGATGCGCCCTTCATGCGTGAGCGATGCTGCCGATGAACCGAGAACCGGGTCACTTCGCAGTCGAAGGGCGTTGCGCCTGCGCTCGGAGGAATTCGTGACGGCGGCCGGTCGAGCGATGCGGCCGCCGTCATCGTCGATGCTAGTTGCAATATCCCTGCGAAGCGAACGTGCCGCCGCCCGGCGCCGCGGTCGTGCACAGCGTATTCAGCAGCGACGCGATGTTGCCCGAGCCGTAGTTTCCATACGTCGCGTTCGGATACTGCGTGTTCTGGCGAAACTGCGACGCGTAGTTGTCCTTGGACGCGTTCGGATCGGCCGATCCCCAAGACGTCACGCCGACGATCGCGAGATTCGGCGAACTGCCTACAGCCGCGCCGCCGGACAGCACGGCATCGCGCGCCCTGAAGTTGACGATCCACGGACCGCCGCTCGCGCCGCCGGTGAGATTGCTGCCCTGCCAGAGTTGCGATGCGCCGCTGACGGTCGTCGTGTACGTCGGGCCATCGGTGCGCTGCATGATCGCGCCGCCGTCGAGCAGCGCGGGATAGCCGAAGGTCGTGACCGACGCCGTCTGAAGATTGCCGGTCTTCGACGACGACACGAACGAATAGTTGTTCCAGCCGTAATTCAGATAGCCGGTGAGGTCGCCGATGAACTGATTCGATGCGTTCTTCGCGATCGCGATGACGGCGATGTCGTTGTTGCGCGCCGCGCCCGATCCGGTATCGGTGCCGTTCGCCCACGTCGATGGCCGCACGAGCGCCGCCCATGTCCATGTTCCATAAGGCGCGATCTGCGCGGAAGTGGCGCCCGATGCGCCGTAATGACCGGGTCGGAACTGCCAGCCCGAATAGATCGCGCTGCCGCTGCCGAAGCTCTGGATGCAGTGCGCCGCCGTGACGATCACGCTCCGGCGGATCAGGCTCGCGGTGCAGTATCCGGCCGAGAAAGTGAGCTTGCCGATCGCGCGATACGGATAGGTCGTGCTGAGAAAGTTCGCACTCGTGGTGCCGAGCGCGCTCTGATTGCCGTCCTGCACGCGGCCCGTCGTATAAGGAATGGCGAAGGAGCCGTAGGCGCGCGTCTGTGCGTCGGTCACGATGCCGCTCTGCGTGTTCACGCCGGGCACGTAGGGGCTGGGACCGGTGTCGGGCACGATCGACGATGTGTCCGGCGCAGCGAGCACATTGACGACCGGCTTCAGACTCGACAGATCCGCCGGCGCTTCTCGCGACGCGGCGGGATTCGTATTCACGACGAGTTCATCGTCCGCATGCGCGATGCCTGCGCTCGTCATCGACAATGCGACCACCGCCGTCGCCTCCACGCAGGCCACTCGTTTCGATCTTTTCATGACACCCTCCGGTTGATAGATACGATGTGTCAGATGAACATCGATCTTCCGTTGTTTGGCAATCCTAATTCTTATGAACATGGATGCGTTCGTGGTCTGATTCATCGGATGCATGGCGATGCCACAGCGCGCGCTTAACTTCGACGAATCGCGCGCGTTCATGCAATAGATCAGGAAAGCGAACAATGACTAACTCTAGTTCAAATTTTCGCCAATCTCGATGCAGAGTGTTTGGATCAGCGGAAAGAGCCTGCGTAAGACGGTTTGTGGTCCACGGCACCAAGCGCGCTTGACGCCGCACCTTCCATACAGATAGCCTACATTTAGCTTTCGATGTTTCAAAAATGCGCGCGAGATTTTGGATCGCGCCGCTTCATCGACGTTCGATACGCGCGGTCGTCACCGCCCGCGATTCCCGCTTGCGACAGGGCCAGCGAGACCGCAACGGCTCTTCACGTTGTGAGCGTTTCCGATCACTCGCAAACGTTCTCTGCGCGTTCGCGCACGGCCTGTCACGGCACTGGCCTCGCGTCCGGTTAAGTAGCGCACAGAACGCGGCGTACAGCCTGTCATTCTTGCCCCACATCGCGTTTCTCTCTCCAGGTGACGCGTGGTGAAGAAACACTACAAGGGGCACAAATGAGTAATCCTAAAAAATTCAAATTGAATACCGCGATCAAGCTGAGCGTGATCGTAATCGCGGCGGCCATATCGAATTTCGCAAGCGCGCAAACGACGGGGATTCCTTGCGCGAACCAGTCGTCCGAGGGCTGCGTGCCGCTCAGCTCGAGCGTTGCGTTGACGGTTGCGGCGAATGACTCGGAGACGCGCGTGTCGCCGACGACTGAGCCGACGGTCGATACCGTGTCGGCGGTCGTGCCTTTGCTCGACGGCGGGCGCGGCAGCGATGGGTCGGCAGGCGCGCGTTCGGGCGGCAGTACGTCGAGCGGGTCGGGGTCCGGAACCGGCACGGGCTCGGGTCAGGGCTCGGCGAGCAGTGGACCTGGCTCCACCGCAGGCGCGGGTGGCGGGACGAGCGGCGGTGCGAGTGGCGGTACGGGCGGCGGAGGCACGGGATCGGGATCGACGGGCGGCGGAAACGGCAGTTCGGGTCCCGGTGACGGCGGCGATTCCGGTGGAGACTCGGGCGGCGATTCGGGAGGCCACGGTCATGGACATGGCCACGGGCATGGTGACGGCGACGGACATGGACACGGCGACGGGCATGGTGATGGTCATGGTGACGGTCATGGTGTAGGCCATGGCGACGGCCACGGTGATGGCCATGGCGACGGCCACGGCGTAGGCCACGGCGATGGCCATGGCGACGGCCACGGTGATGGCCATGGTGACGGTCACGGTGATGGCCATGGCGACGGCCACGGTGATGGCCATGGCGACGGTCACGGTGATGGCCATGGCGACGGCCACGGTGATGGCCATGGTGACGGTCACGGTGATGGCCACGGCGATGGCCATGGTGACGGTCACGGCGATGGCCACGGTGATGGCCATGGCGTAGGCCATGGCGACGGTCACGGCGATGGGCATGGCGACGGTCACGGTGATGGGCATGGCGACGGTCATGGTGACGGTCATGGCGACGGTCATGGCGTAGGCCACGGCGACGGCGGCCACGGAAACGGTTCGACTGGCGGTCATGGCGGCAGCAGCGGCGGTCACGGCGGCGGCAATGGCGGCGGCGGACACGGCGGTGGCGGCAACGGCGGCGGTGGCAACGGCGGCGGTGGCAACGGCGGCGGTGGCAACGGCGG
>NZ_FCNX02000003.1 GCF_001544835.2 Caballeronia fortuita
ATTTCTCCACTCCCGTCGATTACGAGGCTAGGATGATCGCTGCATAATTTGCTGTACGTGGAAACGAGGCAGGATCATACCTTCGTTTGCCGTTGGAGCATTCTCGGATGACTCGGAGTGGCAGAAAGTCAAACTCATCGTCGCTCATGGTCTGCGTCCGCAATGTGGGTTGCGGACGCAATCGTCGCTCTTAACGCCCCTCGAAGAAAGGTGTGCTCGTTTTAGCGCTTACGGCCGATGCGCAACTGCTGACGTTGATTCGAACGATTCATGCCAGGTTCAAAGGCGCTTACGGCTCGCCGGGCATGACCGAAGCGGTGCGTTCTCGCGGCTTTCCGGCTAGCAAAGCACGTGTGGAGCGGCTGATGAGCGCCAATGGCATTCGGGCCCGCCACAAGCGCCGTTATCGCGTGACAACCGATTCTCGGCACAAGCTGCCGGTCGCACCGATGTGTTGAACACCAACTTCACGCCGGCCGAGCCCAATCAGGTGTTCACCTCGGACATCACGTACATCTGGACAAATGAGGGCTGGCTGTATCTGGCGGTCGCGCTCGACCTGTTCAATCGGGAGGTCGCGGGTTGGTCCATCAAGCCGCCGCGTGGCGACGGAGCTCGTCACTGACGCGCTGACAATGGCGTGGTTCCGCCGCCGGCCCGCGCCCGGCGCGCTGCATCATTCCGATAGAGGCAGTCAATACGCCAGCCACGACCTCCAGCGCAAGCTGGCCCCGTACGGGATGCGCTGCTCGATGAGTCGCAAAGGCAGCTGCTGGGACAACGCGCCGACGGAAAGCTTCTTCACTAGCCTGAAGAACGAGCGGGTGCACGGCACCCGTTATCGCACGCATCGCGATGCCGTTGCGGACTTGTTCGCATACATCGAAGTGTTTTATAACCGCAGTCGTCGTCATTCATCGCTCGGCTTCATGTCGCCAACTCAGTTCATGCAAGACTGGCTTGCGGCTCAGCGGACAAAGGATACGGCTGAATAACTCGGGGCCTCTGGAAGGCGAACAGCCGAGGGAAGCTCACTGGCTTGTCGCGCTGACAATAGATCTACTTAGACCTGAAGCAGAGCATCGACGATGGTTCCATCGCGGTACTCCTGTAATGCAACGACTCGACGTGACTCGTCTGGCACTCGTTGGTAACTCGGTTGCTTCACGCCACCCTGTGCGAGGTCATAGAGCTTTTGAATGGGCAACACGGTCAGACCGGCTGAAAGAAGAAGGTCGGTCAGGTCGGCTCGTAATGGATTCACAGCCACACCCGCCTCCGTGACAACCACGTCAATTGACGAGCCCGGCGTAGTGACGGTCGTGACTTGCTCCACGACCTTGGGGAATGAGCCGGCGTTCAACTTGGTTGTGACCATGGCTAACTTGGCGCCTGCGGCCGTATCGCTGTGCCCGCCCGAGCCACCGAGCAGCCGGCCGTCAGAGCGGGTCGAAACGTTTACATTGAAGCTTAAATCAATCTCGGACGCACCGAGAATCATCGAGTCAAGACGATTCACGACCGGACCGCGCGTTGAAGGGTTCGCATAGAGCGAGGCTGACATCGCCTGATGATGCGGATTCTCTCGGTAGGACCTGACCGCGTCGAGGTCAAAGCATTGCACGTCGAAGAGTGTGCGGAACAGCCCCTCTTCAAGCATCGAAACAATCTTTCCGGTAATGCCGCCTGCAGCGAAGCTTCCTTGGACGCCTCGGTCCCGCATCATCTCATGAACGTATTGCGCGACTGCCAGCGACACTCCTCCGGCGCCCGTCTGGAATGAGAATCCGTCCGTGATAAGTCGGCTCGCACGTAGGACGTTCGCGGCAGTCTTGGCAATGCTGAGTCCCACTGGGTCCTCGGTCACTCTGGTCGTGCCTGAGACGATTTGGGAGGCGTCGCCGACGCAGGGGACGGCAACAACGAAATCCACGTAATCTTGAGTGATTTCCGCCGGGCATGCAGGATAGGTGACAAGATTGTCGGTGACGGCGACGACATGGCGCGCACAACCAGCATCAACCATCGCATAGCCGAGCACGCCGCAAGCCGACGGGCCGTCGACCCCATTGATGTTGCCGTAGTCATCCGCCGTGGGTGCTGCAATGAAGGCAATGTCAATGGCAAGCTCGCCCGATTCGATTGCTCGCGCACGACCGCCATGTGTTTGCAGGATAGCGACGTCGTGAAGCTTGCCTACGCTGATTGCGTCTGCCACGGGGCCGGCCACATATCCTGTGTAGATGCTCCGAACCACACCCGACTCAAAATGCCCCACCAACGGCGCATGCACCGGAAACAGAGAGCTCGCTGCAACTCGCAGCCCGCGCAACCCCATTTCTGCTGCGGCCTGCACGACCATGTTTAGAACATGGTCGCCGTTACGCAGATGATGATGAAACGAAAGTGTTGCCCCATCCCGCGCGCCGCACGCCTCGAGGGCGGCTCGGATGTTCGGTAGTAACTTTGCAACTCCTGGAGGAACGCTTAGCACTCGAAGCGAAGCGCGCTCGACAACGCGTGATTCGGCAGGCGCGCCGGCGAAGGGCTTGACTTCGCCATAACCAGGAACTCTGTCAGGTAACGTTCGACCGAGAGCGTTTATCATTTCAAGTATCCCGTTGTGACTTCTTGAGCTTCAAAGATAGTCTGCTTTGCGTAAGCGCGGGAGGGCACAGGGCTCTACGCGTGTCAGACACTCACCACTGGGATCCCAGCGATACGTGTTCTCCACTCAGCAGGGCCTGTCTCGTGGACCGAGGTTCCACGCGAATCGACGGCGACGGTAACAGGCATGTCGCGTACTTCAAACTCGTAGATTGCCTCCATCCCGAGGTCTTCAAAGGCCAGGACTTTTGCGCTGCGGATGGCCTTCGAGACTAAATAGGCTGCGCCCCCAACTGCCATCAGGTATGCGGCCCCATGACGTTTTATTGCGTCGACGGCAACGGGGCCTCGTTCGGCTTTCCCAATCATAGAAATCAGGCCGGTCTGCGAGAGCATCGTTTCCGTGAATTCGTCCATTCGTGTGGAGGTCGTCGGGCCGGCCGGGCCGACGATCTCGTCGCGCACGGGGTCGACGGGCCCCACGTAATAGATGACGCGATTCGTGAAATCGACCGGAAGAAGTTCACCATTTTCAAGCATGGTCGAGATTCGTTTGTGTGCAGCATCTCGACCGGTCAACATCTTTCCGGAAAGAAGCAAAGTCTCACCCGGCCTCCATGAAGCGACTTCTTCTCGCGTCAGAGTTTCAAGATTCACGCGCTTGCTCGTTTGCGCATTCGGCGCCCATTCCACTGTGGGCCAATCGTCAAGAGACGGTTCCTCGAGCTTCGCGGGACCGGAACCGTCGAGCGTGAAGTGAATGTGCCGCGTTGCGGCACAGTTGGGGATGATGGCCACGGGCTTCGAGGCAGCGTGAGTGGGTGCAGCGAGGATCTTGACATCCAGTACCGTCGTCAGCCCTCCGAGACCTTGCGCGCCAATGCCGAGCGCGTTGACCTTTTTGTAAAGCTCCATCCGAAGCTCTTCGATCCAATCTCGTGGACCACGGGCGATGACTTCCGCGATGTCGATTGGCGCCATCAGCGATTCCTTCGCCATAACCATTGCTTTCTCAGCTGTTCCACCGATTCCGATCCCAAGCATTCCTGGGGGACACCAGCCGGCGCCCATCAAGGGCACAGTCTTGAGCACCCAGTCCACTATCGAGTCGGACGGGTTAAGCATGGCAAACTTCGACTTGTTTTCTGAACCACCACCCTTTGCCGCGACGTCGAATTCGACCTTATCTCCTTGGACAAGGCTGTAATGGATGATAGCTGGCGTGTTGTCGTGCGTATTTCTGCGCGAGCCTTCGGGCGGGCTCACGATGGATGCACGCAGGACGTTGTCGGGGTGAAGATATGCCTGGCGAACACCTTCGTTAATCATGTCGTCGACGCTGAGGCTCGCATCCTCCCAGCGCACGCTCATGCCGATTTTGACGAAGACTGTGACGATTCCAGTGTCCTGACACATCGGGCGATGGCCCTGAGCCGACATTCGGCTGTTGGTAAGAATCTGCGCGATAGCATCTTTCGCGGCGGCGCTCTGCTCGAGCTCGTATGCACGGCCGAGGGAACTGATGTAGTCGAGCGGGTGGTAGTAACTGATGTACTGCAAGGCGTCAGCGATGCTCTGAATGACGTCTTGCTGCTTGATGACTGCCATGAGTTTCTCCGTGGGGGCGGCGCAGCCGTTGCGTTGCAAGTTCAGGAGGGCGCCACATACGGACCGACCGCCTGCGACGCACCCAGCAAGAATCGCGTTGCGTCGCAGGGCTAGCGGTGAAGCGTTTCATCGTGCCGCCGTTCTTAGATGGTGCGTCCGCCGTCGACGGGAACTTCCAGCCCGGTCAAATAGGCCGCTCCGTCCGTTGCCAAAAATACTGACACCTGCGCTACGTCATCCGGCTCGCACAGCCGACCGAGAGGAATCGAGGAGATGAAGCGAGCGCGATTATCGGGCGTATCCGGCACCCCCATGAAGTTTTCGAGCAGTGCAGTCGCACCCATCACCGGACAGATTGCGTTGACACGGATGTTGTCGGGAGCGAGCTCGACCGCCATTGATTTCGACAGCATGTTGACGGCACCCTTGGACCCGTTGTACCAGGTGAGGCCCGGGCGCGGCCGGATACCCGCTACGGAACCGACATTCAAAATCACACCTGCCTTCCGCTCACGCATCAAGGGAACTACTGCGTGTGCCATGTGATAAATGGACTTGATGTTGACCGCGTAGACGCGGTCGAACGTCTCCTCGTCAACGTTGAGCATGGGCTGATTTTTGTGCGTCGTGCCGGCATTGTTGACGACGATGTCGGGAGCACCGAACGTATCGACGCATGCTTTTACCGCTGCATTGACATCGGCAGCCTTTGTAACGTTGCAGTGTACCGCAACCGCGTTCGCGCCCAACTCCGCCGCCAGCTTCTGCCCAGCTTCGATATTCAGGTCAGCGATGACAACCTTCGCCCCTTGTTCAATGTAGCGGCGAGCAATCTGCGCGCCGAAACCGCTCGCTGCACCCGTGACGATCGCGACCTTACCTTCTAAAGCTCCCATTTCCTGTCCCCTTAACACGCTTTATCCATTGAAGTTTTGCACCACAGTTTTGGTCGTGCTCATCTCTTCGAGAGCAAGGAAGCCCTTTTCCCGTCCGTGACCGCTCTTCTTCATGCCGCCGAAAGGCAATTCGACACCGCCGCCAGCGCCGTAGCAGTTGATGAAGACTTGACCTGCAATAATCTTCCGAGCAAGGCGAGCCTGCCGGCTGCCGTTCTCCGTCCATACGCCGGCCGCCAGACCAAACTCAGTACCATTGGCAAGCGCCACCGCGTCGGCCTCATCTTTGAACGACATCGCTGACAGGACGGGCCCGAAGACCTCGTTGCATGCGAGGCGATGGTCACGCGGAACCTTGCCGAACAGGACGGGCGCGACGAAATACCCATCAGCAGGCGCGTCCGGCGAGATAGAACCCTTCGCAATTACTTCGACGCCTGAGGCCGCAGCCTCGTCGATAAAGTTTTGCACCCGTTTTTGCTGCTTCGCGCTCACAATAGGTCCGCAGTCGAGGTCCATCTCCGGCGTCCCGACGCGTACTTCGTTGAACAGACGCGCGACCTTTTCCATGAACTTGTCGTAGATGTCCTCCTGTATAAGCAGACGGCTACCGGCTGAGCAAGTCTGCCCAGCGTTTTGGACGATCGCCTTGACGATTTGGGGTGCCGCCTTGTCTAGGTCTGCGTCGTTAAATACGACCTGAGGAGACTTGCCGCCCAGTTCGAGCACGCACGGAACATGATTGCGAGCCGTTGCCTCCTGAACCATCACGCCGACTTCCGGCGAGCCTGTAAAAGTTGCGAAGTTGATTTTCGGATGTGAGGTGAGCGCGGCGCCCGCTTCGTGCCCATAGCCTGTGACCAGATTGAACGAGCCTGCGGGGAACCCGGCCTCGTCGAAGAGCTGGGCAATGCGGATACTGCTCAGACATGCGTCTTCCGATGGCTTCAGCACGGCGGCGTTGCCCATCGCGAGGGCAGGAGCGATGGTGCGGCCAAGCATTTGCGCCGGATAGTTCCACGGAATGATGTGGGCCGTCACACCGTGCGGGACACGCACAACGCTAACATTGAAGCCGTCGAGGTACGGAATCGTCTGGCCGTGGATTTTGTCCGCCGCAGTGCCATAGAATTCGAAGTAACGCGCCACGACTTTGACGTCGTTCCGAGCAACGGTGAGCGGCTTCCCAGTATCCCGTGCTTCGATCTGCGCGAGATCCTCGGCGTTGTCCAGGATGACCTGGCCCAGGCGGCACAACAGCCGACCGCGCTCGGTAGCGGTGAGCCGGCCCCACTCGCCGTCTAGCGCCTGGTTGGCAGCGAGCACTGCGCGGTCGATGTCTTCAGACTTCCCGCGACTAATCGTGGTGAACTCTTCGCCCGTCGACGGGTTGAAGACATCGATGGTCGAACCGTCAGCTGCATCGCTCCATTTTCCGTTGATGTAAATCGTGCCCATCGTTCGTCTCCATAGAGTTAATGCGTTCGCGGATCCCCGGGAACCGGCATATCCGCTCAGCGCTTGCATAAGAATGTACGCTTTGGTCGACCGGAATGGGAAATATGGATTGAGTCTCCCCGATATAGGACGGTCCTATACGACCGACTCTCCGGCTTTGACCGCTGTGCGTGAAAGAGAGGTGCAAGAAGCGCGACAACTGGCAGGGAAACCCCTCGGGTTTCCCCTTATACAAGAGGCTCGGACGAAGGGTTAGGGAAGTGAGCCCATGTATCCTGCAGTCACCTTGGAGCGGCCCAACAGTAGTCTCGATAGGTTAGGACGATAGCTCATGCTCCGCGACGGCTCGACGGCCCCTTTAGTGAATGAACTCGCCTCGTCGAGTGCTCGTCATGCGCAGATGAGGAATTCCTGCCTTATTTGCCAACCCTCCCGAGGCGATCTGTTCAGCGCATGCCGTAGCGATACTTAGAACGCGTGTTTAATACCGACTCGCAGCACAAGTTGGGATGTGCTCGACGAAGGTGAGGCCGCACCAGCAATATAAGCGTTGTTGAAGACCGTTCCATCTGCCTGGCGTACGTGCTGATATACGCCTTGGGCATAGACGTCGGTTCGCTTCGAGATAAAGTAGTCAGCCTGCAGTCCGCCTTGTTGCCACTTTGGCCGCGTGGTGCCGGTGCCACCATCCAAGCTGCCTTCCGTGAAGTTGTACATCGCCATCAACTGCACAGCCGGCGTTACTTGGTATTTCCCGAACACTTCGAAGTTATCGAACTTCAGGAACGTCGAGCCGGGTGGCAAGGCGCCGAAATACACGGAGCCAACCGGGTTCCTCAATGCAGTGTGCTCATAGTTGACGCCCGCCATGACCTGACCGAAGGTGTACGTGACCGCTGCTCCCCAGATCTGCTGGCGCTGAGCAACAAAGTTCGTGTCGTCGGTGGCAAGTGCACCTCCTTGGTTAACGCCACCTGAGTTTGCCTGCAGATAACCTGCTGCCACGGCAAGCCCGGCTCCCGAATAAGACGCGCCGACGCTATACAGGCGATTGTTTGCGAATCCGCCGGCTTGGTTACTAAAAGCGTATAAGCCGCCAAACCGGAATCCGCCGTAGTTGATGCTGGAGTACTTCACCGCATTGTCGACCCGGAAGCTGTTATCGAGATTGTCGTTGTCGAACGGGTGGGAGAAGATGAAGCCGCCATATCCGCCGTTGGCGGTCAGCGGGGCGACATAATCAACAATCGAGTCGTATTGACGCCCGAAGGTCACAGTCCCGAAGTCCTGAGACTTCACTCCAACATACGCCTGGCGGCCAAACATTCTTCCCGACTGACCGAGCCTTCCTGAATTGAGGTCGAAGCCATTCTCCAAAGTGAAGATGGCTGAAAGCCCAGCGCCCAGGTCTTCGACGCCCTTCAATCCCCATCGGTCGCCGGCGACGTATCCTGCCTGGAGTTGATATGCCTTGTTACCACCAGCATTGTTGGTCCACCCGAAGCCTTCGTCGATTAAACCATACAGCGTGACCGAACTCTGCGCAATAGCTGAAGTCGAGAGCAGGAGTCCAGCACATGCTAAGGGCAGTTTGTTCACTTCATCTCCTTTTTTGAGCAAGTCTCCCTAGAGCCTTGCCATGTAATGTAGTACTACTATTTATCAGGCAGAACGAGACGATGAGAAACGGTGACAAATCGCTTCGTCGTCTAACTAAGCCCCGCACGTATCAACGCGCAGGAAGGCAAGTTAGCCTGCGCAGCGTCGCAAATGGTCGATAAGACGCTTTCCGGCAATTTGCAACGAGTCATAGGACCGGATGACGATGGAGTGTGTTCGCTCAGCCCACTCGTCCTCCAGACGAATGACTTTGATGCCCACCGCTTTCGCGTACAGATTGGCCATCTTTTCGGGAAGTACACCTATGCCGAGGCCCGCTTGAACCATGGCGGCTTGCGCGTCGTAGGTTGCAACCTGCATACGACACTTCCATGACATGTCGAGCTCGGCCGCCGCTCGTTGCATCTGCAGATTGATTTGGCTTCCGGTGTGGAGCCCAACGTAGTTGTGCTCAAGCGTGTCGGCGAATGCAACCGAATCCTTGTCTGCAAGCGGATGCCCCGCGCGTGTGGTCAGTACGAGTCGGTCCTTGCGATACGGGATGACTTCAAGCTTATTGACCTTCGGTCCCGAGACAATCATCCCGATGTCGCACGCGTTCTCCTCGACCGCCGAAACAACGGCCGTACTGACCTTCTCTTCAAGGTGCACGTCGATGAGCGGATTCTTCCCCAGGAAGGATGCCAGGTCCTCCGGCAGAAACTGAGTAAGGGTGGAGAGATTGGAGGTAATGCGAACATGCCCAGTCAGCGCTTGGGTTGCACTGAGCTTGCCGTCAGCGTAGATGAGCGGACTGATGCCTTCCTCGACGCGGACGGCGTTGACGCGCCCAATGATGACAGAGTGCGTGGCGAACGGAACAATGCTGTCGACGTCGCAAAAGAGGTTGCATTGCGCACCTTCCAGATATGGAATGCCGCTCTCGTCGGTGCACCACGTGCCTACGCCAAAGCGCGCATCACCCTTGAGCTTCCCGCTGAACGCCGCAACGAGGTCTTCGTGCTCAGTGGTGAGCACATTCACACAGAACCGCCCCCTGATGGTAAGCGGGTCATGGATACTTGCGCTTTGGTTGGCACAGATCAGCAGCGAGGGCGGGTCCATGGTCAGCGAGTTGACCGCCGTCGCTGTCATCCCGAACCTGCTTCCATTCACATCCGCTGTGCTGATAATCGTGACCGTCGATGCGAGACGGCGCATGGCACGCTTGAAATCACCTGTGGCCTGGTCGATATCGACCACGACTGGGGTAGTCATGATTTGCTTCTCCAATTTCTCTGCGCTCGTCACTGCTTCGGCACGCTGTGTTCAAACGACGGACGGCTGGAAAGGCGATTCCGCAGAGCGTCGAGTTCGGGCAGCGATGGCATCCATTCAGTTTTCGGGAACCGAAAACGGACATAATCGAGCGCAACAACGGCAGTGATAGCGGCGAGGTCAGGCGTACCGGCTTCGTAGGTGGGTGGGTCCTGTTCCAGCTTCAACAGACCATTGACCATCGAGCGACGGCGGCGAAGACCTACCGGCGCCTCGTCGAAGCCGGCATCCGTAATCTTTCGCCCGATAAGCGTGTGGACGGCGGCATCAATGACGCCCATCGCCACGCCGGCCTTCGCGATGGTTCGCGTAGCGGAGTCGCCGAGCAACGACGGACTTGGCCTCTGGCTTTCGAGCCACAGCACGATGAGGAGCGACTCTGTGAGCGTCACCCCGTCGTTCGTCACCAGTGCTGGAACGCGAGCCGCTGGGTTCACTTCCAGAAGTGCGGGGGCGTCCGCCCACGGGTCCACGACTTCGCCCGGTACATCGCTGCCGATTTTTTCTTCAAAGGAAATTCGGGCGATACGTGCATAGGGCGACGTGGTATTAAGGAACAGTTTCATGCTGTCTCCCGAAGATTGTTATACGATGGCTTCGAGTGAGCCGAGAAGATGCCCAAGCTTGAGCTTCTTAGTTTCAAGGTACGTTGCATTTTCGAGGTTCGGCTCGCAGACAAGTGAGGTCCGTCTCACTGAAGAGTTTCCGGTGCGGGCAACCGCCGCAACCTTTTGCGGGTTGTTCGTGAGCAACTCGACGCTGGTCAGCCCAAGGTCCGCCAGGATGTCGACGGCGACAGCGTAGTCACGAGCGTCTAATGGCAAGCCGAGCGCTTCATTGGCTTGCAATGTGTCAAGACCGGCTTCCTGCAACTCGTAGGCCCGAATTTTGTTGACCAAACCTACGCCTCGCCCCTCGTGACCGCGGAGATAAATGACGACACCTTGACCGCGTTGCGCGACCATCTCCATCGAAGCCTTTAACTGCTCACCACAGTCGCATCTGCGAGACCCGAACACATCGCCGGTCAGGCATTCCGAGTGGATTCGGACCAGTACGTCGGATGCGTTGGTCACATCACCTGTCACCAGGGCGAGGTGTTCGTGAGAGCTCCCGTCAACTCGGTATGCGTACGCATCAAACGGACCGAAGCTGGTTGGGAGTCGCGCTTTTCCAGCACGCTGAGCCAATGCAACCTTCATCCTGTATGCCACCAGGTCGGCGATGGAGATGATGGGAAGGTCGTGCAGCCGCGCAAAGGCTTCGAGCTCCGGCCTTCTTGCCATGCTGCCATCATCGTTTACCACCTCCGCAAGCACACCGCCGCGCCGGAGGCCTGCTAGTGTTGCGAGGTCCACCGCTGCTTCGGTATGGCCAGGGCGCACCAGCACTCCACCCGGAACTGCTCGCAAGGGAAACACATGGCCAGGGCGATTGAAGTCGCCCGCTGACACGGCCGGGTCTACGAGGGCGGAGATAGTCGCGGCTCGGTCGGCTGCGGAGATGCCGGTCGAGGTTCCTTGCTTGACGTCGACGGTAATCGTGTAGGCAGTGCGCATCGAGTCAGTGTTGCGCTCGACCATCAATGGAAGCTCGAGAGCGTCGATGCGTTCCCCTGGCAGACCGACGCAAAGCATTCCGCTCGTGTATCGAACCATGAATGCGATGGCCTGAGGGGTCGCGAACTCAGCAGCAAGAATGAGGTCACCCTCGTTCTCACGGTCTTCGTCGTCGACCACGACTACCATCGAACCAGCCTTCATTGCCTCGATGGCGTCCTCAATTTTGTCCAGTGCCACGAATTCTTCTCCGAAATTTTCAAGGACAGCCGCAGGCGATGCTGCGGCCACCGCTGGCGACTGCGTTACGCAGCCTCCGCCGTCGCTACCGCTTCCGCTGTCTGCTTATGCGGCTTGCGCAGGCCGGCCTGCTCGAGAAGCGGCATCACCCGCTCGTTCCAGTACGGGAGCTCGGCGTTGTAGTCGACCATCGTGATGAGGGAGCCATTGACGCCTGTCTTGGAGAGTTCCAGAAGACGGTCGGTGACCTGCTCAGGGGTACCGACAAGCGGATAGCCGCCCCAGCCTGCAATGAAATTCCGGCGGAACTTGTCCATGTAGTCAGGCGAGTACGAGCCGCTCTCGACACCGAAAACCTTGCAGACGTTGTCTGCAGCTTCCCAGTCGCCTTTCTGGTTCACGTAATAGTCGTAATACTCTTTCGCTTCCTTCTCCGTATCGCGGACGACAGTGTAGCAATACGTGAACGTGTTGATCTCGCGCTGGTAGTTTTCCAACGCGGTCTTCTTCATCTCCTTGACCCACGCGGTCGCCTTGTCCAGGCCGTTTTCTTCGACGACCGAGAAGTTGATGTCGCAATACTTGGCCGCGAATTCGCGGCCTTTGCCCGACGAGCCTGCGCTGATGAGAACGGGGCGGGGACTCTGGTAAGGCTTGGGCGAGGAGAAGCCGTTCTTCAGCGAAAGGAAATTGCCCTCAAAATCAGACCACTCTTCGGTCCAGAGCTTCTGGACGATTTCAACCCATTCCGTCGCGTACTCATAGCGCGTGTCGTGTTCCATCATCTTGCGACCGAACATTTCCATCTCTGGCGTGAACCAGCCGCAGACCATGTTGATACCGAACCGACCTTTGGAGATACGGTCGATGGTCGTGCCCATCTTGGCGGCAACGATGGGATGAATGGTCGGCACGTGCGACGTCGCGAAAAGAAAAATCTTGCTCGTTACAGCGGCCAGAGCTGATGCCCATGTGTACGTCTCCATACACGTGCCATTGAAGTTGCTCGGGCCACCGAAGCCACGCCAACGGGCGATAGGCACCATCGCTTCCCAGCCAGCGCCTTCGAGCATGGCGGCAAGTTCCTTGTTCTTTTCGAACGTGGGCTCGAAGGAGGTCTCGGCCAACGTCATCGCGCATGCGTTAGAGCAGTTGGAGCCGAAGATGCCGAGCTTGAATTTGTTGTCGTTGAACATCGGGTTGCCTGCTTCACGGAATGCGTCGAGATTGCTCATGGTGGTATCTCCTGATGACTTGGATGAGTGACTAATGGCTGGACAAGATTTACGCGCAGACGCGTTGCAGCATCTCCGATAGTTCGTCGACGCTACGTGCGACACGCGTGCTGTAAGCGGGCTTCAACTCGTCCTGCGAGGCGAAGTCGTCCGTCAGTGCGTAGAGGCCGCGGCTCGCAACCCTCGCGTCGAAGAAAAGGAAGAGCGGCCGAAGGTGATAGTCGAGAATTGATTCGTGGTACGGCGCAGCACCAGTGGCTGTGATGATTACGGGCTTATCCGCAAAGGCTTCACGGTCGTACAGGTCAAAGAAGTGCTTGAAAATGCCTGTATAAGAGCCCTTGTAGACTGAGGTGCCAACGACGAGCACGTCGCACATCTCGACGGCTGCCATCACAGCCTTCGCAGATGGTTCAGCTTCGTCACGACTAAAGATAGAACCGAGCGATTTGCCTGTATCAACGAAATCAAACAGGGTCGTCTGACCGAGACCTCGCAATTCGGCCTCGTCTAGAACCGCCTTCACCAAGGTGCGAGTCCGGGAAGGGCGATTCCAGTTACCTGACAGACCGACGATGCGTCGGTTCGATTTCACGGTGTCAGTTGACTGAGTCAAGATTCATGTCTCCGTACGGCTAGTAGTTTTGGTCTGCCGCTCGTGGTGGCAGATGTCTTGAACGAAATGCTATGCGCCTCAACCATTACTAAGAAGCTGATTCTGGGCAACGGGGCTGCTTGCGAATTCGAACTCGATACAAACCCTAAGCGGCAGGGCGACGAAGTGAAGGCATGCATCTGCATGTATAAGCGGGTGTCATCACACGCTTAAGCAGCGCGTCCGTAACGTGCAGAGCAGGGGCTGTCAGCTCGATGCATGATTCGAGCGACATCAGAGAATTGGAGACAGGCGTGGCGCTAGCTGAGTGCCACGTCTTTCTCCCGAAAGTGCGGAGCGTTAGAAGGCGATGCGGTCAGATGAACTGGCGAGCTGAGCTATGCCGCTTTCGATCGTTGCCCCCTGTTGATTGATATCAGGAACCGTTCGATATGACTTTTCATCCCACTCAGTGATGTAGGGTGTAGCCGGAATTTCGAAAGACTTACCGTGAATTTCCATTGGACGTGTTCGAAATTGCGGATGTTGTATGAGGTCGTGGACCGTGTTAATAGCTCCGAACGCCGTCTGCGCCTCAGTCATCCTGTCGACCGCCTGGCTATAGCTCAGGCCCAGGAAGACTTCAGTGATGAGAGACTCCAACTCTTCTCGATTACGTACACGAGCGTGATTCGAGCTAAATCGTTCATCGCATGCGATGTACGGCATCGACAACACCCTTTCGCAAAACAGCGTCCACTCGCGCTCGTTCTGAATCGACAGTACGAATTCCTTGCCGTCTGAACAGGTGAATACTCCGTATGGCGCTATGCTCGGATGCTTCAACCCAACGCGCTCCGGTGCCCCATGGCCGTATCGAGTCTGGAGATAAGGGACCGCCATTAAGTCTGCAGCTGAATCGAAAAGTGACACTTGAACTCTGCTCCCTTGGCCTGTATTGGCTCGTTGCAGCAGAGCTTGCTGAATGCCAATCAATGCATTCATTCCAGCTGTAATGTCGCAAATCGAGACGCCGATACGGCCCCACGGGCCTGGTGCGCCGCTAATCGCGACAAGGCCACTCTCTGCCTGTACCAAGAGGTCGTAAGCCTTCAGTTCACGCAATGGGCCGTTCTCACCATATCCGGAGATATCGCAGGTGATGAGGCGTGGGAACGCCATGCGCAACTCGGCTGAGCCAAATCCCAAACGCTGCGCTGCCCCGGGTGCCAAGTTTTGTATGAAAACATCGGCCGACGCACAAAGTGCTCGCAGCGTGTTCCGGTCGGCCGCTTCACGAAGATTCAAGGAAATCGATTCCTTTCCTCTGTTAATCCACACGAAGTAGGACGATTCACCATTCACGGCATGGTCATATCCTCGAGCGAAGTCACCCTCGGGTCGCTCTATCTTAATGACTCGTGCGCCAGCGTCCGCTAAGCGGCTTGTACAGAAAGGTGCAGCAACCGCCTGTTCGAGTGCCACGACGGTGATGCCGTCCATCGGTTTTTTGGTCATTGCGATGCCTGTTCACTCAATGAGTTTGCAGCGAAGCTCGCGTCTGTTGGCTCGGTCATCGCTAACGAGTCCGGGCGTCGACATTCTTCTATGGCTGTCCATCCGCGCGAACTCGCTGCTCGATACACGAAAAATGCGCGCCATCTCCAAGCCAATTGTGGTTGGGCGGCTGAATGGCGTCTATTTCAATGTGGTCAAGGCGGGATTGCGCAAATTCATGATTCGGTTTACTACCTAGCGCGCGCTTAAGAGGCTTGCTTTTCGCTTGAAGAAGCGAGCAAATGCTCAAGCAGCAATGTCGTTGGGACATTGGGAACGCGGTCCCTCTTAGTACATACGAGCATCGGACGTTCGGCCCACTCCTCAGGCAGTGGTCGAACTATCAATCTAAGGCCGTCTGCAATGCTCTTCGCTGCCTCGAAAGGTAGTATCCCCACACCTAAGCCCGACTGAACCATTCGACAGACAACATCAAAGCTTCGTACCTGGACTTGCAGGCGCAGCGGTTTTTCTAGAGTAACGGCCTGCTCAGTCAGAAGACGCATCATCGAAGCTCCGCTCTCCAAGGCAATGAGATCGTAGTCGAGTACGTCTGCGAAACTGAAATCGACAGCAGAGGCAAGTTCGTGCTGCGGGAGGCACACCGCTGCGAGCCGGTCCGAGCGATAGTGACGCATATCCAGGCCATCAGTCGGTATGCCCTCCATGACAAGTCCGATGTCGGCCTCCCCAGCCAGTAGCGCGGTCCGGATTTCCGGGCTCCAGCGCTCTTGAACCACGACCCGGATATCTGGATGCAGCGCCGTGAAGGTCGCGAGGTCGTCCGGTAAGAATTCCGTAAGGCACGATGTATTGGCGAGCACGCGAAGTGCTCCGCGCTTTCCCATCGCGTGGCCGCTCATTTCCGCCTCCATCCCGTTAAGCTGGGCGAGAAGGGCTTTGGCGTGTGCAAGCAGCGAAGCGCCGGCCGGCGTCAGCTCCACGCCACGAGGCGAGCGCTCCAGGAGCGTGGTCTTGAAGCGATGTTCTAGCAGTGCTATTCGGCGGCTTGCCGCAGCCGCACCTATGTGTGATGCGTCTGCTGCTTTGGTTAGGCTGTGTAGCTCAGCCGCGCGCACGAACAGCGCCAAGGAATCTATGTCAGGCAGCATGTTAGGCGTCCTTCGAGCGATTCGAGCGCTCGTGTAGTTCTATATGCGCTCGCCTCTGAAGAGGAGGCTCCATGCGTGCATTCAGGTCACCGGCGCGTTCTACCCGCGACTCTAGCCTCTTACCGGGCTCCGTGGAAAGACGAATTGCCTCTTTCCGCTATAGGATGAATCTATGCCATCAGGTCCCTTCACGCTTTCCTCTACGAGGAACAGCCGCATCAGGCGCAGGCTCCGGCATCTGCTCACCCGCTGGCGGCTCGCGCAACGTGATGCCTTGCCAATCACCAACAGCATGCAACTCAGAAACCAGTTCAATCATGGTGGAGCGGACAACCTGCGTCGCCGCGATGGTGGGCACGCCATTACTCCAACACAAGCTCGCGGGGCGATTCATGCTGGGTTCCACCACCTTTCTGATAGGCGGTCGCTTCTGGAAATTTCGGCGAGCCAAGGCTGATACCGGCAGGATGGTACAAGCCGTTCCAGACTCGGCGATCTCAAGCATCGTTGGCAGGGAGTCGATGTCGGCCACAATGTTCAGGTCGACATCCGCTCGCGAAAACGTGCGTTCGATGAGCAAGCGTAGGCCGTTGGTCGGTCCCGGTGCCACCATCGGCACATTGCTCAGAAATCGGATTGGGCAGGTCGTATCGTCCTCGCCCAAGTTCGGCACTGGATAGCCGACGACATGGAGATCCTCGTCGAACAACGGGTGAGCAGAAACGCCCAAGCTGTCAGTGTCCCGGAACAAGATAGCGAGGTCGAGTCGTCCGTTGGCAAGCAGTTCCGTAATGTAGCCACTCATACTTTCGAATATTTGTAGACGGATGCCTGGGTATCGCTGCCTCACGCGCTCAAAGAGGGGAGCGGCCAACGTCGACGCGATTGTTGTCGGGAAGCCGATAGCAACCGTGCCGGATTCACTTCCGCCACCCTCCTGAACTTCCTGTTTAATCTGTTCCATCCGGCGAAGCACGTCTCTAGACAAGCGGTAGAGCGCCTTGCCAGCTTCTGTTGGGGCCACTCCTTGTGGGCTTCGGATGAGCAACTTGGCCTTCAACTCCGCCTCGAGATTGAGTACCTGCTGGCTCAGTGACGGCTGAGCGATGAAAAGGCGTTCCGCGGCCTTCGACAGGCTGCCCGAGTCGACTATAGTCACGAAGTACTTAAGTTGCCTGACGTCCATGTAATCGTCCAAGCCTCATTTTCGATTGACGGCCATAGGATACTCCTCTAGCGTCATCCCCCGTTCCGATATTCCTTTGATTCCCGCTCGGCTGGAAACATGTTTCCTCGTTCTTGGCACGACCGCCGACGCCGCGACTTGGGCCGGAGCTTGCGCGGCGCAGCCATGACAACCACCGCGATGACGTTTTCCGGGCGCACGCGGGTGCGCGATGAACCGGGGCAAGGGGCAAGGCCAGAGCTTCCCTTCGAAGACGCTCAAGGAGACGGGCAGGGCGAGCAGCGAGACGGATGGCGAGATCGAGGAAACGGCTAGCGTCGTGAGCCAGTACCACTGAAGGGTCTAAGGAAACCGCGCCCAATACGGCAAACGGAAGCAGTCGTTCAGCAACGTCACCGGAGAACAGGTAGCGATGAAATCCGCTGACATGCAGGAAGCCCACCGTAAGGTGGGCGCGGCAGACGGGTGACCGCGATTGTTGAAGCGCGCTTCGGCTGGTATGACGCAACCCACCCAGAAGCGAAGCCAATAGCTTGTAGTTGCACGTGCTCGATAACCTTATTCATGAACACATCAAAGACCTGTTGATGCGGGAACTGATCTCGCTACAGGACGCTTCATCTCCTTCGCTCGTAGGGCCGCATGGCAATGCGCCATCGAGCCGTCGATGCACTACCGGGCGCTGGCAAACGCATCGATCAATCCGTCGCCGGTGCGACGCGTCAAGCCCGCACGGGATGAGGCGCCGCGCGCGCCATGGGCGGTGGAATGCTCATTCTTTGGAAGGGGGTGTTGACTCGGAAGCGCGCGTCACCATGTCGACCATGGGCTTAGCGAAAGCGCTCGCCGAGTCAACTCAGCGTGAGCCCAGGTGCGGCATGGACAGTTCATACATCGCGCGCTGTGTTGCGCTCCAGAGTAATCGAAGGCGCAACGCTCGTCGCCTGGGATGCATTGTCACGGCTAGACAGCCAGCATTTATCTTGTACAATAGGAAATCGCGGTCTAGTAACAGTTGATCTAGAGACATGACAGATAGGGAAGACAGGCAAGATACTCAAGGGCCCCCGCGAACTTGGCAGCACGCACCAAACATGCAGCTTTCGTTCGCAATCTATGGCCTCGCCAGTCGGATGGCGCGTTTGCATAAGCCGTTCCTCGAACCGCTTGGACTGACCTTTCCTCAGTATCTCGCGATGCTCGAGCTTTACACGGGCACGCCACGCTACGTCAGCGACCTGGGGAACAGCCTTGGAATGGATACGGGCACTATCACCCCGCTCCTGAAACGAATGGAGGTGCAGGGGCTTGTCACCCGCACGCGGGACCCAAAGGACGAGCGCCGCGTGCTCGTCAGCCTGACCGCTAAAGGCGAGGAGCTCAAGGCACAAGTCTGGGGCGTCTGCGACAGCATCGACGGCGAATGCCCGCTCAGCGCGCGGGAAGTCATTACCCTGCGGGACACTCTTAACGGACTCTTGCAACCCGATCAAAACTAAGAGGGATCGTCATGAAAATCGGAATCATCGGCGCCGGGAACATCGGGTTGGAACTGGCCCGCAAACTGTCAAAGGCCGGGCATGCAATAAAGCTCGCCAACTCGCGGGGGCCTGAAAGCTTGGCCGACGTCGTCAAAGATACGGACATTAAAGCTGCCACCGGCGAAGACGCAGGAAAAGACGCCGACGTCGTCATCCTCTCGCTGCCGTTTAATAGGAACCTGGCGGCGGCGGAGTTGCTCAAGCATACGCCCGCTACTGCGATCATCATTGATACGTCCAACTACTATCCTGCACGAGACGGTCACATCGATGAGGTTGATGCCGGCGAACCTGAGACGCTGTGGGTCAGTAAGCGAATCAGGCGCCCTTTATTGAAGGCATGGAATGCACTGCTATCCTCAACTCTTAGAGAGGCCGGTCTTCAGCCGTCCGAGTCGGGACGGATAGCGATCCCAATTGCTGGCGACGATGTTGTCGCGAAAGATGTCCTCGCAAGCTTAGTGAGCGAAACCGGATTCGACAGCGTCGACGCCGGCACGCTGGGTGAGTCCTGGCGCTTCCAGCCGGGTGCTCCAGCCTACTGCACCGAACTCACGCGCAACGAACTCGAGATCGCCCTGGCTAGTGCCGTTAAGGGACGTGTGCCCGCTAACCGGGACGCAATCATGAAGGTGTTTACCGACGGGCCGGGCCCGTCGTCGCGCAGGGACTTGGTGCAATTAAATCGGACGATGTCACTCTAGCGTTACCGTTGACGGTGTAAAGGTCAGTAGGGAACTCACGCGGTCAACGGTCAATCAACTAGCGCGCTAGGAAATAGCGAGCTAGAAGTCCCACGAAAATCTGCACCAGAAAGATTCCCGTCGGGTCTCAGGCAGTCCGCGAGACGACGACGCCCCCATATCAAACAGCGAGGTAACCATGCTGCAGGCCGCCAAAAAACCAGTCGTGAACCCGAATTGGGCGTCGGTGTTTGCAATAACATTCACCGGCATCCTGCTTCTCGCCTCCGAATTTTTACCGGTTGCGATTTTGACGCCGATTGCCGCTGATCTTCAAATAACGGAGGGCCATGC
Source organism: Caballeronia fortuita (assembly GCF_001544835.2). Taxonomy (GTDB): domain Bacteria; phylum Pseudomonadota; class Gammaproteobacteria; order Burkholderiales; family Burkholderiaceae; genus Caballeronia; species Caballeronia fortuita. Next base: position 19,569 of record NZ_FCNX02000003.1, read on the forward strand.
AGGGCAATCCATTTCGATCGCTGGATTGTTCGCACTCTTCACAGGGTTATTTATCGCTCCAGTCATTGGTCGCGCTGACCGAAAACGGGTGGCACTTTACCTTATTAGCCTGATGCTTGCTTCGGGTGTCGTCGTCGCGAGTGCTTCGAACTCTGCATTCCTGATGATTGGTCGTGCCATGATCGGCGTGGCGATCGGAGGATTTTGGGCCCTGACAACCGCGATCGTCATACGCCTCGTGCCGGAAGACAAAGTCCCGAAAGCGCTCGCTCTGATCAACGGCGGCAATGCGATTGCTGCGACCGTTGCGGCGCCGCTGGGTAGCTACTTAAGCAGCATCATCGGATGGAGAGCGGCCTTCGGGCTTATCGTACCGCTCGCGGCGATCGCCTTGATTTGGTTCTGGCGTGCGCTTCCTAGCCTCTCTTCCGAGCAGCAGCCGAAGAGCGTCAAGGACGTGTTCGGGCTATTCAAAAATTTTCGCTTCGCGTCGGGTGCGGTTGCGATTGGGCTCTTCAACACCGGGCACTTCGCATTTTTCACCTATCTGCGTCCGTTCCTTGACGTTGTAACCAACAACGACCCCATGGCCGTATCAGGCATGCTGTTCACCTTCGGATTTGCCGGTATCGTTGGATCCTCGTGGATCAGCATCCTTCTGAAGAAGCATCTTTTCGTTGCGCTCACACTGCTTCCGCTCACGATGGCGGCCCTCGGGGTCGGACTTATTACCGTCGGTGGCGCACAGCTTTACGCTTTGGTCCTTTTGTTCGGCTGGGGCATGCTGATCGTGTCTGTACAGGTCTCATGGTGGACTTGGCTAAGCCGCACGATGGCACACGAGGCCGAAGCGGCCGGCGGGCTGATGGTGGCTATCATCCAGGTATCCATCACGCTGGGCGCGGGTGTCGGTGGCGTACTGTTCGACGCTGCCGGATACACAGCGTCGTTCGGCTTTGCGGTCGCCATGCTCTGCGCCAGCGCGCTCGTAGCGTCGCTCGCCGCCCGTGCGGGAGTGCCCGGCTAAGGTTTCATCGGTGCAGTCCGGTTTGGGCCGATCGATCGTCAAGCGTAGCAAAGCAATGTTGTCACCGACCAATTGCCACGCAATGGCGGTCGAGGCCTCTTAAGTTAAACAACATTACTTCGCTCTCCGGCTGTCGAGACCGTTCAGAATTGCGGCGAGATTGAATAAGTGAAGCAGCGGTTCGGCGCGCCCGTCAGGTCATCGATCCGACTAAGCAGCATATGGTTTGGTGCCGCCACGCGCTCCTTCTTCGTTTGCCTCAGCGATATGATGACGCATCAACGCATAGGCAGATGCAGATGGTGGGAATCGGCGATCATGTTCGCCGCGCGCCTTAGCGCCTCGCCGCAATCCTCGCAATTCTGCGGGCCGCCGAGACACAGGCAGACGCAACGCATTGCGGGCGGATTCCGCGACCTCGGAGATGCCGAATCCGTTCACCGTGCCGTGGCCGCGCATCCGCAAATCTCGGAATGGTTGCTGCCGGTCGCGCGCAGCTAGATTTATACGACCGCCGCGCCGCCAGGAGTCGCGCAAACCTTGCGGGCGAGTCTCGAATTCATCGCCGAGTACGAGGGTGCACAGCGGCGCATAAAGCTGCAACAACGCGTCCGTCAACTGCGTGATGGGCTGTCCGCGATGCCGATGCGCGTTACTCGACTGGCGCCTGCCCGAGTCCGGGACCGCGATCCAGCCGCTGCTCATCACGCGATACAACTCGACCACGCTTTCTCGGCGATCGAGCGGTTTTTTCGCGATAAGTCGCGCGCCGAGCTGGAGGCTCCGGTCAACGCTATGGGGTGGCTACGGCAGCAGTGCTGAGCCTGGGTAAAGCGTTGATGAGCGACCATATCAACACTCGCCATTTCTTTTCACTGTCGCACGCACTCACGGAATCCAGGCATCGTTTCCGGAGCGCGAACGTGGTGGACGCCTTCCGCCCGGCAGTCGGCGTACCATGCTTGGAGGCGGTCGGTCACGGTCTGCGAAATTTCAAGCCACGCCTGCGCGACCAAGGTACGTCAGTTCGCGACCTAGGGAGGAGAGCGCTCGTCCGCTGGCCGGGGAGGGGTACTTGACCTTAGCGTCATCGCGGTCGGAACCGAACAGGGCAGCCTATTCGGCGACGACGGGGCGGATCTCAGCAAGATTGAAACTCAGCTCTCACGGACGGGATCGAATCCCCGAAAACATCGAGTCGCAAATGCGAAGCAAGTTCCCGCTGTCACTCTGACGCCTCTGCAAAGCGGCGCAAGCCCTCCACATTCGTTACTTCGACGCGCCCATAACTGACGTTCACCAGTCCCACTTCCTGAAGGCGTCGGACCGCGCGATTAACCTTTTGACGCGTGATGCCGGACAAATAGCCGATTTCCTCCTGCGTCAACGCAATCTCAGCGCTGCAAATGGGGTAGAGCTTGGGATTGAACATCGCGAGAAGGCAGTTCGATACACGCAGAGACGGTTCCGATAGACGATCGTTCTGAACCGTCGCCATAAGCTGCCCGAGCCGCTCGTTGATGTGCTCGAGTAGGAATCGGTTGAAAAAGAGACTCTCATCGAGGATTCGAAAGAAGAGTTCCGCCGGTAGCAATGCAACGAGTGACGGCCGTAGCGCAATGGCATCGTAGTGCCATTGTTCAGACTTCAAAACCGTTCCTTCTCCGAACCAGGCGCCGGGTGGAATGCCTGCAAACGTCATTAAACGTCCTGTCTGCGACGAATTACAGACCTTGACCAAGCCATCGACCACGCCGACCCAATGGCGGCAATGGTCTCCACGTCGGCAGACATAACCGTCGGGCTCGACTACGCGCGATACGATGCCGTTGCGCACGGCTTGCTGCAAGTCGGCTGGAAGGCCCGAAAACCAAGGTGAGCGGGATAGGTGATCGTCAACAATTTTCATAGGAGGGACACTACAGGCATTGAGGTACCGCGTGCCCTCGGGGAAATCCGGATAACAGATTGTTTCATGCGAGACAAACTTGCCAAGCCCTCTGACATAGACTTGCTCAACAACATGCAAGCGCCGCTGGACTTCTGTCTGACGTGCGTGCGGCCACGGCGCAGAGACACATGAAGGCTTCGACAGAGATGCGTATTTCAGGTTCGGCCCCGTGGGACGACGAGAAAGCTGTATTAGCTAGCTTTGAGCAATCCTACTCGTTCTCGCGACTTGGTCTCGATTTTTCAGCGTTGACCACGATGCGGCGCGAGATAAGGATCCGTTGCACTTTGGTTGTCTCCGCGCAAGGGCATGGGACAGCTGAAACTTTCCGTCATAGCCCGTTGTCACTTGGGCGATGCCTGAGTCGACCTGCCGCGGATAGACGGCAGCAGGCGCGCGCTGATCGCTTCCCGTTCCTTGGTACTGCGCGCTCGGAACATGTTCGTTCCTCGCTCCACCATGAAGGACGCGCAGCGCTTCTCGCAACGGATAGCACGGAGGATGCGGCCGCGCGCGCCAACAACGGCGTCGCTTGCGTTCTTAATTTTCGTATAGGAATCGCCCCGTATTCAGTCCGACCTCCAGGTCAGGGTGGGGAGGGTAAGCGGTTCCTGAGTCTGGCTAGTGCAATCAGCCTCTCGGCGCAGAGTTGCCTATCCGCGTTCGTAAACAGATCTGTCAAACGTGCATCAACGACTCGGCAGCACGGCCGATTCAATCACCGCGATATGAAGGTTGATGCCGAGGGACGTGGATGGCGACGTGGGCCCGAGTACGGCGATCGCTTACGTCATGGGCTCAGGCGGAGTCTATCGTGACCATTTTATCGGTGCCTTGGACGAGGAAAGTACCACTGTTCGATCGCGCGGCGCTACCGAAGACTGAAGAACGCCAACGACGTGAGCGGCGCTGAGCGGGACATGCGGTAAGCCTTGGGGTCCTTCGTTGTGACGCCCGCGACGCCGGGGCATGAAGCGAACGGAGTCCGTAATGTCCGGGCGCGCGTTGCCCGAGAAACTCCAACAAGTACAACGCGCAGGCTTTGCCTGCCGCACAGTAGGAGACAGTCGTGACACGAGTAAATGCGGCAGTAGTCAGGGAAAATAGAGGCGCGTTCAGGATCGAACTCGAAGATCGGCGTGACAATGAAGTGCTGGTGCGCATCAAAGGCGTGGGCTTGTGCCAGACGGACTTAGTGGTGCCGGATCAATATTTTCCCACACCACTATCGGCCGTACTTGAACACGAGGGCGCAAGAGTGGTCGAGCAAGTCGGTAGCGCAGTGGCCAAGATGAAGGCGGGCAATCATGTGGTGCCCAGCTACGTCGCTCCAGAGTCATTGGAGGTCCTCACAGCGGATCTGATTCCCGGCGACGTAGAGGTTGAATGATGCGAGCCGCTACGATGACTCATCTGGTTCGGCACGCCGCTGGGCGATTCGGCGACCGGATCGGGCTGACACTGCCGGGCGAAGGTGAATACAGCTATAGCCAGTTCGACCAACTCGCGGGGCGCTTCGCCGGCGGGCTTGCTGATCTGGGCATCGGGCCTGGCGATAGGGTCGTGTTGTATCTGCCTAACGGCTGGCAATGGATCGTCGCCTATCACGGGATCGCGCGGCTCGGCGCGGTTGTCGTGCCGGCCAACATTCTTCTCAGTGCCCAGGAGGTCGCGTACATCGCTTCCGATTCGAAGGCCGTCGCGGCGATTCTGCCCGGCGAACGCAGCGCGGCGGTGCCGTTAGACGATCAGGTCTGCCGCATTGCACTGGGGAATGCGGCAGACGCAATGGAATTCGAATCGCTACTGCACGGGGGCTATCGGGAACCGGTCGAGCGCCGGCCCGACGACCTGTTCACGATTGCCTACACCTCAGGCACTACGGGTAAGCCGAAGGGAGCAATGCTGACCCATCGCGCTCTGTGGGAGAGCCTGGTCGGAACGGCGACGTTCCATGTACGCCATTCCAGCGAGGTAGTGTTGTCTTCGTTGCCGTACGCACACGTGTACGGCAATATCGTGATGAATGCGATGTTCCTTGCGGGCACCCGGCTGGTTAGCACACCAAAGTTTGATGCAGGTCGCGCCTTCGAATTGATCGAAGCGGAGCGAGTCTCGCTATTCGAGGGCGTCCCGACGATGTACTACCAGATGTTGGCGCATCCTCAGATCGCGGGTGCCGACTTTTCTAGCCTACAGCGTTGTACGGTCGGGGGGCAAACGATGCCCGTTGCCAAGATCGAAGCAGTCGTCGACCGCTTCGGTTGTCCGCTGTTAGAGCTGTGGGGTATGACCGAGGTTGCCGGCCCTGCGGTTACACACTCGCCGTACTGGGTAGCGCGGCCCGGCTCGATCGGTCTGCCGTTCGCGGGCATGCAGGTGCGCATTGCGGACCTGAACGATACGTCTCGCGACTCTCCGTGTGGTACGCCAGGCGAGCTCATGGTGCGAGGACCGCAAGTGACCGTCGGTTATTACAACAATCCCACCGCGACTGCGCAGGCGCTTGACGCACAGGGCTGGCTAGCGACGGGTGACATTGCCTATGCTGACGCGGATGGCTTCTTATACGTCGTAGACCGCAAGAAGGACATGATCATTACAGCGGGCTACAACGTGTATCCGGCCGAGTTGGAGCAGGTGGTCGCGATGCACCCTGACGTAGTAATGACCGCAGTGGCTGGCATCCCCGACGAGGAGAAGGGCGAAATCGCCGTCGCCTTCGTCGTATTGCGCGAAGGATCGCAGCTCGACGAGGCAACGCTGTTGGTGCACTGTCGTCAGCACCTGGCCGCCTACAAGATGCCACGTGCAGTGCGCTTCGTGTCCGAACTACCGAAAACGAGCACAGGCAAGATCATGCGACGCTTACTTGCCAATATCGCCTGATTACAAACATACAATCTGCGAACAAAGGTGTTGCGCCATGGCGATCGACTTCTTCTCCGACTCCGCGACGACAATCCACGGCGAGTTCGTCACTGCGGCTGCCAGCATGGCGGTAATCAATCCGGCCAACGAGGGTCCACAAAGAGTCGACCATGCTGACGTCAATCTATATGCGCGATCCTGACTTGACCTTGATTGGGATTTGCGAGCGCATCGCAACGAGTTGAGCTTTCGACGAGGCGTCCGCTTGAACTGGCTCGCGAATGCGCCTGGAGTTAGAAATGAGCGGTGCCTATGGAGGGGGTTCAATATTAACTGACTCTTACCGGTTGGACAGGACTTAGCTAGCCGGCATCGAACCGTGGCCATGGATACTGCAGCCGTCCTCCGAACTGGAACCTAACTGGATTGGGAGACCGATCGTTGGATTATCAGGAACTAGGCCCGTATCGAATGCATGCTATGACGTTGCGAGGGCGACGGGTGGTCAGGCAATAGTCAGTGCGCGCAGGAAGGGATGTTCGCATGTGCCGCGCGCAGATCACAAGGTTCACATTCCGCACGCGACACTTTAAGTTTTGGGCGGCGTCCGGAGGCGGCCTCTCCATGACCCTCGGGAAAACGATAGTGCTTTCCATGTCGCCGACGAGAGTGCGAGTAAGAGTCCAGTCAGTTTCGCGATTCAGAATGACTGCATGCCTTTGAGAGCGGTTCAATAGACAGCGATGTCGGGTAGGCGCTAGTAAGCAGTCGCGTATCCAAACATGCGTGGCCCCAAGGTTGGCGCAACGCGATCGGCCTTTCTACGACGAGATTCAATAATGGAGACGCCGTGTTCATACAGACCGATCGCGAGACGAGCTTAGCCGCATGCTGCCCGAAGACGGCCATTCAGGATCAGGAAGAAGAGAAGATGCGCGGCTCCGGCAGCTATGAGGAATCGTCATTCGGGGAGGTGAGGGTAACAAGCAGCACAACAGACTCAGCCGCTGCACTGGTCTCGGAAGTTGCTATTCGACCATCTGAACGACAGAAAGGCTTCGGCGATACAAAAGGCGGGTGGCGTCGAGGTTTGTAAGTCGAGCGCGCCGGAGAAGCGATGTCGACAACGCCACTTTTTGTCGGACCTCAGCGCATCGAGTAACGACGTGGAAAAGCTTTAAGATCACGAAGCAATGCCTGGCCTGTGGATTGAAGTTGTACTAATTTATAACCCGGACAAGCGACAACTTGCGGTCGATTCGCAAAAAAAGGTCCACTAAAAGGAGACACGTTATGTTAGCGGCTTTAACGAAGAGCATAAAATCATCTTTGTCTTCCGCAGCGTCCGTAATCTCGATCGTCGCTGCGACGTCAATATTGTTGGCCGCGTGCGGCGGCGGAGTGGATGCCCCCAACAGATGGGTGGCGACTTGGTACGCAGCGCCGCAGAACTATAATGACCCACTCTCTATTGTTCCCGTGTCGACACCCTTTACAGTTGAAAATCAGACGATTAGACAAATAGTGCATCTATCAAAGGGTGGAAATGCTGTGCGACTGAAGCTGGCTAACCTTTTTGGCTCCGGTCCTGTTAGTTTCTCGGCCATACGTATTGCGCGTAACCAAGGAAGTGGAGGCGCTATCGATGTCGCTACCGATAAGCCGGTGACGTTTTCGGGATCCACAGCGCTTACCTTGGAACCGGGTGCGGTTGCCTGGAGTGACAGCATCAACATCCCTGTTTCGACCCACGACGAAATCGCAATCAGTATATATCTCGCAGGTGGGGTGCAAGTTGCGGATGTACATTCCGATGCAAGACAGACGAATTATTTCGCGCCGGGGAATCAAACCTCAAACGGGGTGTTGAAGAACGCCATTTCAAAGACATCATACTATTGGGTTTCCGAATTGGACGTAAATTCGTCGAACGACACGAAAGTTGTCGTTGCATTCGGCGACTCGATTACGGACGGTCACAATTCGACTGTCGACGCCAACCATCGGTGGCCTAACTTTCTTGACGATCTCGCGCAATCTCCGGGTTCCCGTCTTAGTAATTTGGCCGTTGTAAATTCCGGCATTTCAGGGAACCGTTGGTTGACCGATGGTACGGGTCCCAACGGGCTTAGCCGTTTCGACCGGGATGTGCTTGGAATTTCAGGCGTGACGCACGTCATCATCTTACTTGGCATCAATGATATTGGTTTTCCGTATCTGCTTCCTTCACAAGCGGTTACGGCGAACCAGATTATTCAGGCAATGCAGACGGCGATTTCCAAGGCGAAGGAGAGGGGTTTGAAGGTCTATCTTGGGACTTTGACTCCCATGGGAGGGTCTCCGTATTTCAATACAAATAGCGAAGCTGATCGGCAGTCCGTCAACGCGTTCATTCGATTGGCGCCGAAGGGGGTCGACGGGGTAATCGACTTTGATAAAGCTATCCAAGATCCGGCAGACTCGACGCGAATGTTGGCTGCATACGATAGTGGCGATCACCTTCATCCTAATGATGCGGGTTACAAGGCAATGGCCGATGCAATAAATCTCGCGTCGCTTAATTGAGACCTCCAATATTGCAGTGAACGGTCGGGTCTTGTGCGCCCAACGGATGACGATTCCCGCTGAAAATCTCCGTATTCTCTACGACCTCCATTTCTAGGCGCCGTTAGGAGGGACGCCCATGAAGTTCATTGAGAGTCGACGGGTGAACGAGGTGACGAAGAAATCGAACTTAGCTTTTTTGTCACCGTCTGATAGTGATGCGGTGCGCTGGCAGTCAGCGCCCGTGCTGACAGGGAGGGGCAGCGAAGCTCGCGCCGCCGCTTAAATTCGCATCACGTTGGTGGCCGGCGCAGGACTCGCTCCCTTTCTCGCCGTACTGGGCGTCAATCTTTGTCGAACAACGCGGGCGCGGATGTGCTCTTCAGCCTGCTGATTCCCGGCGGCTTATGCGCTCTCGCGAGAGAGAAAGGCAGGAATGCTTTCCTGATAGTGGTCAAGTCCGCTGAGCCAGTATGCCTAGGCCCACTTGCCGTTGACAGCAAACGCGTGCACGGCTAAGCGCTCGTTATCCTAACCGAAAATCATGTAGCTCTTATAGCTCTGCCGTTCCCATGACTCTTGTCCGATGCCGCACGATGGCTTTGAGACGCATGTTTGAACCCACCCTTGAGCTGTCACCCTGCTCTACGCTGCCATACGCGCACGAAACGTTGGTGCGTTCCGCTAGCGCTTCGGAGCGAAGACCGTGACGTTCATCAAGCGGTAACCTGACGCGTGAAATACCACGCTCGTTAGCCGTCTCGATGGCAGCGATGAAGCAGCGGAACTCTCTCGATCGCTTACTGGTGATCGGTCTCACGAGCTTGCGCCGGTGAAGGAATTCGGATGCTACGGAACTGATCGATGAACGACAAAAGCCCCCCAGTGAGAAAGGGCTCCCCGCCCTGTCAAGCTCAAAAACGTTGACTGCAATGAGCCGAACTTGATGCGGCCTGCTCTAACGGGCGCGTCCGACGATCGTGCGTTTCTGGGCATAGGTGGAAAGCTTTGCGCGGCGCAACGATCTACTACTACCGCCATGGGTTCGGTAACCGAAGAACACGAGTCACTGGGTCAGCGAATGTCGGAACGTGGGATAACTCATCGACTCATCGGATTCGCCGGCCCGGAGTTCAGGACGGTCCCGACCGTGCATGCCAGCCGACCGGGTGCGGGCCCAACGGCAAAAATCTCAGGCTCCGTGTGCGCTGTTAGCGGGGCGGATCTCCCCAAGCTGGCGTGCCGGTCGTGAGTGTTGCGATTGCCAATTCCGTCAGAAGGCGCCAGCCTTGCCGGGACTGCGACTCGTTGCAGGGCATGCGCGACGACCATGGCTTGTGCTCCTTGCGATCGTCGCCCGTCCTTCGTGGCTGCCGGCCGCACAAGCGGCCAACATTCCGCGCTTCGTCGCTACGCACTCTTGTCACCAGCCTGGGACGACAGGGGCTCTCGTAAGACCTGGTCGGCAGCGAGTTGCGCGCTTCGGCGCAAAGCCCATCCGGTAGCGGCGACGCCCGTTGACTTGCGACGAATCGCTTGAGGCGCTCGGTCGCCGCGGTCAAAATCCTTGAGTGCGATCGAGCGATCGAGCGCAACTGCTGGTCGTGAAGCGACAGGATCTTTCCGAGCAGGGAAGCGGTCGGCGCGTCAATGAACCACGCCCGCTGTTGCTCAGCGTTCGTAATCGCGGTGTTCATTCCAAGCTCGGCACTCGCGTACACTTGCATCGGAAGACCAGCAAAACCCCTTTCTTGCAGGTGATAGGTGATGTCCAGGGCCGGCAGCAGTTCATTGAACTGATAGGAGGTGCCGCGCTTGGGGCGACGGCAGGCCGCCAGGGCTACGTGGATCTGCAGCAACATTTTCTCCGCCGCGGCCATTGGCAGTGGCAGCAACATCGAGCGAGTCATAGGTCCGCGAGGGCCGATCGAGTGCCCCGATTTGCGGGGCGTTCGGGTGGCGCTGCGAGGCATTACGGACAGAGGCAGACGAACAGAGTTTGGGACCGGAAGCTTCGAGACTACACGTGCATTTTATCGCACGGGCCCGACGGCGCGGACCGCGCTAGGCCAGAAAGGCCGAGTATGGCAAGTCTCCTTCCGAGATCAATCCGCTCCACTTGCCGACAACAGACCTTATGCCGAGTACGAGGACCGAACGAGCCAGCCGGCCACAGCCAGTTGGTCGCGAGAATGATGTTGCGACGAATCCGTAGAGCTTCCATCGCGGCGGATGGTATCTGACCGTACGGCCGAGGCCCCAATTGCGCTGGCGCGAAGTGGGTCAGGCTGCCGCCCAAGGGCGGGAAGCCTCTTTCACGATGCAAGCCTAAGCCGGCCCCAGCGGTACCGCAAGGCGCCACATGCTCAATCATCGGAACCGGACCTGCAGCGGTTCCCCTTTTCGGTAAGACGCGTCAATTTCGACGGCGATGCCACGTTCCTGACTTGTTCCTCGGAAAGCAAGCGAACGCCCTTCGCTGCGAGAAGCTTCGCGCCTCTAATGGCCGACACATGATCGTCGCGCGCGCCACCTCATCGCGAGCGTGCTCAACGCTTTCTCGATGTCTCTCTGTAACAAGTATGCCGTGCTGGACGTCTATGACGATGCGGGTATGGCCGACGCGCTTGCGGCGGCCCTGACGGCATACGGCTACCATGCTCTCGTGTCGCACGGCGGCACGCCGCTCTTCAAATCCCACAAGCATGGGCGCCCCTAATGGTCGTCCTTGACACAGAAATGGCGCCCGGCGACGGCTTCAGGGTCGAAGAAGCCATGCGTGGTTCCATTCGATTCACCGCGGTGCCGGTCATCGGCCACAGCCGAGGCGCTAGGGTTTTCGATATCTCGTCACCGCAACGATGCACAGCGACATCCGCGTTTTCTATGAGAGGGCGGTCTCAACTCGAAGTGCAACGAGGGGTTTAATGTTTGGGCCTTGAGGTTGACTTGCTGATTTGACCTGCCTATGTGACGTCGTTGAAGCGGTAGCACCCTCGTGATTGCTGGGATCGTCCGCGCTGGGCCCTAGAATCCAGAACTTGCGAAGGGTGGCCATGTACACCGCTTCATGGGCAAAAAAAAGCGCCGACTGTGGGTCGGCGCAAAAGTCCCGAGGTGGGACCTGAGAGATCGTTCCTGCTTCTTACTCAATGTACGGTTCCAAAGAATGCGATCGCGCCGTCCGCCGGCGTTAGGCCCGCCTGGAAATAGCCTTCGAGACGATCCGCGATGGTCTCGTCAAGCGTGATGGGTGGCTCCACGAAGCCTGCGAGCCGAGCATGGTCGTACCACTCGTCGAGCCAGGTGCGCGCATCAATCACATACAGCGTTAGCGCGTTCGAAGCATCGTTGAACATGGTTGGCTCCTTGTTTCGTGCAAGATCAAACCGCCGCGGCACCGTTGCCCATTCCCGGCCGGCGGTGCTCCGGCGGGAACAGAAACCAAGAGCGGTCGGCGTGGCGAAAGAAGAAAACCAATGATAAGCGGCCCGTCCAGCCGATCTCCATGCACAGTCGGCGCCTAGCGCCCTCGCGCCACCGTGTGACGAAGCGCACGCGCATTCGCTCGTCGCGCGTCTCAGCCACGAGTCTTTCGACCTGAACGCGAAGCGATATCTCGCCTGGGGCCATCTCCCTTCCCGCTAGGTGATGAACCGACGCCACGTGCATCGCTGTCTCAGTCCAATCAGGCGCATAGGAACGTATTGTCAGGATTTGCTGATTTGGTTCGTCAGAAATTTCTGACGCGTTCGAAGCAGTTTGAGGCCGGCCTGCTTGAGCGCGCCGAGTCGACGTCGGGGGGCGCACGCTAGCACGCTCTTGGCGACCACAGGGCGCAGACCTTGCCGCGGACTCAGGGTTCACGGAGGCCAAATGTCTTCCTCAAACTAGCGTCGACCGGACCTGCCGGCATAAAGCGCCGCAGCTTCCTCAAGAGAGACGCCTGTCCTGCCGGCGCAAAGCGCATCCCCCAGTTACCAAGCGACGCTTCAACAATTGTATTGGCTACGACATCCGGCAGAGGAGCACCTCTGACGCTGTTGACGACTGCGGTCGACGCAAGCCCACGCTCGCGTTCGTACGCCGCAATTTTCGAACACACCTGAGGCGCATTGACGTCCAGATTAGTCCGCGTAAAGGACGGCTCGACGAGCGTTGCCCGGATACCGAACTGGCGGATTTCGTGATCCAGCGTCTCGGTCAACCCTTCGACCGCATGCTTGGACGCGGCATAGAGGCCCATATATGGTGCCGGCAAAAAGCCGAGTACCGAACTGACATTGACGATCCGTCCGTGTCGTTGCACTCGCATGTAAGGAAGCACTGCCTGGGTCGTGCGCAGAATGCTAAATACGTTCGTGTTGAACAGCGCCGCGGCTTCGGTAACTGAAGTTTCCTCCACCCCGCCGATCAGCGTCGTGCCGGCGTTATTGACGAGCACGTCGATACGTCCGGCGCGGTCGATAATCGTATTAACCGCGTTTCGAACGGAAGCATCGTCACGAACATCCATCTGCACCAGCTCCACACCGCTCAATTGCGACGTTCGTGCAATGCTGCGTATGGTTCCGAATACGCGGCAACCGCGATTTGCGAATTTTTCTGCCGTCGCGCGCCCGATGCCGGACGACACTCCGGTCACGATGACCACATTGGAACTGTGCATGGCAGTTTCCTTCGACATGGTGAACTGGTTTCGCTTCAACTGCTCGCGTCGAGCGCTTCCTGGCGCGTCGATTCGGTTGCAGAGGCGTGCTCCCGGCGGTCATTGTGGTAACTCGCGCTGTCGCTCGGCCGGATTTTGAACCAGATTGAATACATCGCCGGCAGGAACACCAGAGTCAGTACTGTCCCTGCAAATGTTCCGCCGATTAGGGTGTACGCGAGCGTGCCCCAGAACACAGAGTGGGTTAGCGGAATAAACGCGAGGATTGCTGCCATAGCGGTCAGGATCACTGGGCGCGCACGTTGCACAGTGGCCTCGACGACGGCATGGAAAGGATCCAGCCCCGCCTGTTCGTTCTGGTGGATCTGTCCGATCAGGATCAGCGTGTTGCGCATTAGGATGCCCGATAGCGCGATGAGACCGACCAGCGCATTGATGCCGAACGGCTGCCGGAACAGGATCAACGTCGGCACCACTCCGATCAGGCCCAGCGGGCTGGTCAGGAACACCATCACCATGGCGGAGATCGAGCGCACCTGGAAGATGATGATGATGAGCGTAACCGCCAGCATGATAGGGAAGAGCGGCAGCATGGCTTTCGTCGCCTTGCCCGATTCCTCGACGGAGCCGGCTTCCTCGATCCGGTAGCCGATGGGAAGGTTTGCCATGATGGGCTGAAGCTGCTTCGTGATTGCAGTCGAGACGTCCGGCGGCTGAAGGTTGTCAGCAATGTCGCCCCGTACCGTGATCGTCGGTGCGCGATCGCGCCAGCGCATGATGGGTTCCTCCATGCGCACGACGACCTTGCCCACCTGCGACAGCGGAATGCGTTGCCCGTTCGCGCCGGCCAGCGTGAAGTCGCCGAGCCGTGCCGGGTCGAGACGAACATCGCCGGCCGAACGAGCCATGACCTGCACGGTCCGAATATCCTCGCGCACGGCGGTGACAGGCACGCCGGTAAGGAGGAACTGCAGTTGTTGAGCCACGGCGCTGGACGTCAGTCCCACCGCCTGAAGGCGGTCCTGCTGCAGCGTGAAGTGCAGCGTCGGCGAGCGCGTGCCCCAGTCCGCATTGACTGTGCGCATCATTGGACTGCCGTCCATCACCTCTTGAACTTCGGCGGCAATACCACGTAACTTGTCGGGGTCCGGACCGGTGACGCGATAGGCGACCGGGAACGGCGAATACGGCCCGAACACAAGCTGTGTGACCCGCACGCGTGCCTCGGGGGCGAGACCGTTAGAGACTGCCTGACGGAGTCGCTGCTTCAGCGCGTCGCGCTCTTCCTGGCTGTCCGTGCGGATCACGATCTTGGCGAACGACGGGTCGGGTAGTTCTGGTCCCATTGCTAGATAGAAACGCGGCGCACCCTGCCCGACATAGGCGGTGACGATCTTTGCTTCCTTCTGCTTAGCGAGCCACGCTTCGACCTTCCTCGTGGCGGCGCTGGTTTGCGCGATCGACGTGCCATAGGGCATCTGCACCTCGACCAGTACTTCCGGACGGTCGGAGATCGGGAAAAACTGTTTCTTGACCACGCCCATGCCGAGGATGGCCAGGACGAAGAGGCCCACGACCGAACCGGCGACCAGCCATTTGCGCGCGATGACCCGCGTGAGCAACTGACGGAAGCGGTTGTAGCGCGGCGTGTCGTAGATCGCGTCGTGACCGCCTTCAATTCTTTTGAAGTCGGGCAGCATCTTCACACCCAGGTAGGGCGTGAAGACCACGGCGACGACCCACGATGCGATCAGCGCGATGCCGACGATCCAGAACATGTTGCTGGTGTACTCGCCGGCCGTGGAGCGCGCGAAGCCATTGGGCATGAAGCCGACGGCGGTCACCAGCGTGCCCGCCAGCATCGGCGCGGCCGTATGACTCCACGCGTAGGCGGAGGCAGCGATGCGGCTGTAGCCTTCCTCCATCTTTACCACCATCATCTCGATCGCGATGATCGCGTCGTCCACGAGTAGGCCGAGCGCCAGGATCAGCGACCCAAGCGTGATGCGATCGAAGTTCTTGCCGGTCGCGGCCATCACGACGAACACCACCGCGAGTGTCAGCGGTACGGCCGCGGCAACGACGAGACCCACCCGCCATCCCATGCTGATGAAACTCACCAGCATGACCACCAGCAGCGCAACAAAAAACTTGACCATGAACTCATCGACCGCCGAGCTGATGTTCACGGCCTGATCCGTGACCTTGGTCAGGCTCATGCCCAGCGGCAGCCCGGCGTTGATTGCGCCCACCTCGCCGTCTAGCGCCTTGCCGAGATCGAGTCCGTTCGAGCCGTCGCGCATGACGATGCCGAGCAGAAGTGCCGGTTCGCCGTTGTTGCGGATCATGAACGTCGCCGGATCTTCATAGCCACGCGTAACGGTGGCAATGTCCGACAGCTTCAGCGTGCGGCCCTGCGCTACGACCGGCGTGTCACGGATCTTCTGAAGGTTGTCAAACGCGCCGTCGAGGCGAATGAAAACCTCCGGACCTTTGGTCTCCACGGAGCCGGCCGGCGTCAGCGCGTTCTGGCCGTTGAGCGCGGCGAACACGTCCTGGGGGCTCACGCCCAGCGTTGCCAGCCGCTCATGTGAGAGCTGGATATAGATTCTCTCCGACTGCTCGCCGATGATGTCGACCTTCTTCACACCCGGCACGTGGAGCAACCGTTGGCGCAGCGTCTCCGCATCGCGCACCAGCCGGCGCTGCGGTTCGCCTTTAGCCTTCAGTGCGAAAAGGGCAAACGTGACGTCCGCATATTCGTCATTGACCATCGGCCCTATCACGCCACCCGGAAGCTTAGCTGCTTCGTCACCAATTTTTTTCCGGGCCTGGTAGAACTCTTCCTGTACCTCCGATGGCGGTGTGCTGTCGAGCAGCGTCAGCGTCGTGAAGGCCAGCCCGGGGCGCGTATAGGTTTCGGTGCGGTCGTACCAGCGCAATTCCTGCATGCGCTTTTCGATCTTCTCGGCAACCTGATCGTGCATTTCTTGGGCGGTTGCGCCCGGCCATGCGGTGACGATGGTCATTACCTTGACCGTAAAGGCAGGGTCTTCCGCGCGACCGAGCTTTAAGAAGGACACGAGCCCGGCAAGCGAGATCAGGCAGATGAGGAACAGCGTTATCGCACGCTCGCGCACAGCGAGCGCCGACAGGTTGAATCGGCCTTCGCTCACGGACGTGCTCCTTCGCTCGCCATCGCGACGGCCTGGCCGGCGACGCGGACCGGCTGGCCGTCGCGCAGCAATTGTGCGCCGAGCGCGACGACCCGCTCACCTTGCTTTAGTCCAGCGGAGATGCGCGCGCTATCGTCGTCCAAATGTTCGACCGTCACCGGCCGCCAAGAAACCTTGGCCGGTTCTCCATTGATTACCCACACGCCCGGCCCATTGCCCGCATCGAGCAGCGCGCCGATGGGCACCTGCCAACCGGCGTGCACCGCAGAACCTGTGTCGGCAATCTGGACTGTCACCGTGGCACCCAGTGGGGCGCTGGCAAGTTCACCTTGCAGGACATACCGCGCTTCGAAGGTTCGGGTGCGGAGGTCCGCCGTATCCGAGAGCTGGCGCAGTGTCGCCGGCACGCTGACGCCGCCGTAGCCGAACAGCGTCGCTTGTGCAACCGAGCCGATTCGCGGGCGCAGCGTTTCGGGCAACTGGATAACGGCCTCGCGGCTGCCGGCATGGGCCAGACGCACCACGGTCTGGCCTGCGCTGACGACCTGGCCCGGTTCGGCGAGCGTCTCCATCACGACGCCATCGCCGTCGGCGACCAACGCGGCATAGCCAGTGGCATTACGCGCGACGTTGGCGTCGGCCTCGGCCGCGTTGAGCTGCGCCCTCGCGGCATCCGCGGCCGCCTTGGCCTGGTCGTAGGCCGAAGCTGATATCGCACCCGTGCCTCGCAGATCGCGGTACCGCTGCTCATCCTGCGCGGTCTGCTCCGCTCGCGCCCGGGCGGCGGTCACCGCCTCGTGCCGCGCCTGCGCGGCAAGCTTGAGATCGATAGGGTCGAGGCGCATCAGCGGCTGCCCACGTTTGACGGTTTGCCCGGCATCCACCAGCCGCTCCAGCACCTTGCCGGAAACCCGGAAACCAAGGTCGCTCTCCACCCGGGCGGCGATGGTTCCGGTAAACGAACGGGATGCGGGGATCGCGCGTTGGACGATAGCGGTCCTCACCAGCGGCACCTCAGTGCGCGGATCAGGCGGTGCTTTTGCGCCGCAGGCGGTTAGTGCAAGCGGCAACGCACAGGCGAGTGCCGAGGCGGCGAGGCGACGCGAGAACATGAAATTTCCATCGATGAGTGATGATGGATTTCATTATGGTTCTAGTGACCAGTACAGTCAAGCGTCACAACCTTAGTGTCGGTTAGGGCGACAGGCTGCGAAGTACCAAGCTGGCCAACTGTGCGGGCGCGACGTCCGTGGTGTCACGGCTGTACTGAAGCAGCAGTGGATTGAGGTATGGGCGCATCACGAGATAGATCGCCCTTGCGGTTTCGTCCAGCGGCGTCTTGCGTTCGAAGTCTCCGTTCTGCCGGCCTTCCTGCAGGACGTCCTGGAGCAGCTTCTGCACGCGTTCTTCGTAGACTTGCACCGCCTGCCAGTTTTCCGTGGCTGCCGACGCAGCGATGTCGTAAAGCTTGCGGTCAAGGAAAAACAGCCGGAGGCTAGCATCGGTAATGACTTTGAACATCCGCCGTAGCTTCTCGGGCGGCAAATCGGTGTCTGCGACGGCTTTCCTGACCTCGCTTTCGATCTCGTGCAGGCAGTTCGCGCAGATCATCTCGCCAATGGCCTGCTTGGACTCGAAGAACTTGTAGATGTAGGCCTTGGAAAACCCGATCGCCTTGGCGAGGTCCGAGACTGTCGTTTTATCGTAGCCATACCGGCTGAAGTGCTCGGTGGCCGCAGCGACGATTTGGTCCCGCACGTCGTGCTCGGCAGGACCGCGTGGGGAAGCGGAGGGGGTAGTGGTGTTTTTCATAGGCATAGCATACAGGAATGGACAACCTGTGACTGTTTGGTATTATAGTCACAACCGGAATCCCTGCGAAGACGCCCATGCTACCGAAACACCTCGTTGCCGCGGTCATTGTCGCGAGCCTCTCGACAGGCTGCGCGGTCGGTCCTGATTATGTGCGACCGAGCGTCGCTATGCCAGACAGCTTTTTGGGCCAGCCGGCAGTTGCTCACAGGCAGGCGACGGCGACTGCCGATCTTGTCACGTGGTGGACCGGGTTCGGCGATCCGCAACTGACGCGATATGTCACGCTTGCGCTGGACCAGAATCTCGACCTCGCGCAGGCGGCCGCGCGCGTTACGCAAGCGCGCGCTGGACTCGGCGCGGCGAACGCCGCACTGCTACCGTCCGGCAATGTCAGCGGCCAGGCGGCGCGCGTCTACCAGTCGGTCGAAACTCCCTTGGGGCGGCTCTTGAATTCAACGCCCGGCTTCGACCGTTACGGCAACGACTACGAGGCTAATTTCAACGCGAGCTGGGAACTGGATGTGTTCGGGGGCCTGCGTCACGGGCGGGAAGCGGCGCTTGCCGACTATCAGGCTTCGGAGGCCGGCGAGGTGGCAACGCGCCTCGCGGTGGCAGCGCAGACTGCAGACATCTACATCACAATTCGTGGATTGCAGGCTCGTCTGCAGGTTGCTCGCAAGCAGTCGCAGACGCAGCAAGATCTACTTTCCACCATCAAACTTCTGTATGGAAAGGGCCTCGCGGCCGACCTTCAGGTGAGCCAGGCTGAAGGCGCGCTGGCTCAGGTTCGGGCATCCATCCCGGTCCTCGAGGCGGGGATGGATGCAGCGATGAACGCGTTGGATGTGATGCTGGGTTCACAACCTGGCACGCATCGGGCGGAACTGCTCGAGGGCGGCGATATCCCCTCCGCCCCTCGAATCGCGGACACCGGAGCGCCGGGAGAGTTGCTCAGGCGTCGACCCGACCTGATCGTGGCCGAGCGGCGCCTCGCTGCATCGAACGCGCGTGTCGGCGTGGCCATCGCAGAGTATTACCCTAAGGTGTCGCTCAGCGGCCTGATCGGCAGCGCTACCTCGGTGGCCAGCGGCAACCTGTTCAGTAGCGGTGCCAGTCAAGGTGCCGGCGTGCTGGGGCTGCGCTGGCGCCTGTTCGATTTCGGCCGCATCAATGCGCAGATCAATGAGGCCAAAGGGCACGAAGCGGAAATGCTCGCCGCGTACCGGCTTGCCGCATTGCATGCTACGGAGGACGTCGAGAATTCTTTCTCGGCACTGGTCAAGCGCGAGGATCAGGCTGCCATTCTCGCGCAAGGCGTGAACTCGCTCGGCCGGGCGCGAGCGTCCTCGTTCGCCGCTTATCAAAAGGGTGTCGTGAGCCTGATCGAAGTGCTGCAGGCAGACGACAGTCTTTTGCGCGCCTCCGATGAGCGGGTGCAGGCGCAAACGGAATCGGCGCGCGCAGCGGTAGCGGCGTTCAAGGCGCTCGGTGGAGGGTGGAAACCCGCTGAAGCCGAAGCGGTCGCCAGTGAGTAGCAAGGCTACATAACACGTACTTGCCAACAACGTCGGTCCTCCCATCGCCCATTTTCGATATGAGCGCTTCGCGGTATGCCACCTAAACGACTGACTCGAGCAGAGAGCCGAGAGAGGACGCGGCGGCGTTTGCTCGATGCAGCGGCGTCGAGCATTGCCGAGAAAGGGTTTGCCGCGACGAGCGTGGAAGACATCGCTGCACGCGCCGGATATACGCGTGGCGCCTTCTACTCGCACTACAGCAGTACGTGCGATGTTTTCGCCGAGCTGCTACTTCTCCGTCATCAGAATGAGCGAGACGATCTGCAGGCGCTACTGGACGCAGCCTCATTCGCTGAAGACCTTCAGTCGCAGCTAACTTTATTGAATGTGCGGCGCCATGGCGACAGCGATAGCTACCTTATCTGGGCTGAAGCACGCATGCATGCCCTGCGCGATGCAACATTCCGACAACGCATCAACGTCCTATTCCTCGAGAGGCGCGACATCGTTGGGCGCCTCATAGGAAGATTCAGGGACCGTCTTAATAGGATGCCGCCTGGTTCTTCGGATGACCAAGCGGTCGCCGCAATCGCGCTCTTGAAGGGAATCGCCTACTTCAACATGACGATGCCCGAAAAACTGCCCAACGTTTTGGCCATAGCGATTATCGACACCGTCTTCGTGGCAGCTTTCTTGCCGCCGTCCTATGATTGACGCGTCCAGATGGACGGACAACTCGACCGACGATACTTTTCGCTAGTCACACTGGCGACTGTGAGGTGCAACGACTTCGAGGGGTTGAGTTGCGGACAGATAGCGAAGACGCTCGTGCAATCGTCGACGACATAACTGGCACGCGGAACCGGAGCGTATTGGTTATGGGAAGACACGGCGTCGGTGCGTTGTTGCTCGTCCTTTAGCTCCGAAGACGATGGGCTAGTCAGTGCGGTTTTCGATACGGCGAAGAAAGCGGCGCGAAGTCAGCTGTCGGGAGCGCGACCAGCGCTTATCTTATTTGGTTTCGAGAGCGTCGAGGCTGACCAGCTATCGAGCCTAGCGCGGCAAGATGGAGATCGCACGCAAGCACCGAGTGCTGCGCCGTTGGCCGTCAGTCAGTCCCATCTGGCGATGGCCGGGAACACGTTGTGGGCGTCGGTCTTCTCAGCCGTAGCCGCTTGCGAGCTCGAGGCTCTGGCTGCCTCGACAGCGGCGAAGTGGCCTGCTACTTTGAGAACAAGAGCAGTCCCCTCTGGCTGCCGGTGTTCAAGGGTTTGTTTCGGGCGTAGGCACTCGGTCAGCCTGGCGGAGCGCACAAGATCTATACGCGGGAACGTTCGATGAACTCTCCCAAGATTAAAGTTCTTTCAGCGTTTGCCGTAAACGAGCGTGCCTACTACCCACAGGTTTTCGGGCCCTGCAAGAAGGCCGAACCAGATCTGGCGCGCGGATGGGCCATGCGCCTCACCAAGAACTTGCCACCAGGAACAGGGAGCTCAGCCGATGACCAAAATCGAACGTCGCTCTATCAGTGACGCGGACATATCGGAAGTGCATGAGATTGTAGTCGAGCTCACCACTCGAAAGCGGCCAGCGGGAAATCGAACACCGATGGAGCTATGGTTCGATAAGGCTGCCACGGCACTACGAGACCACTCGATCGCGATGTTAAGTGCGCTGTTTTGCTTGCTGTTTCTGAGCTGGGCGTTCGAGAAGGAATCGTTGCGAGACGCCTTTTTGGTAGAGAGCGCGTTCGTTGGACTGATACTGCTTACTGCATCGTTCATTGGGATCGGCGGCGCTGTCCCGTTTATCAACCGCCTGCGCAAGGCCCCATATTCGCCTCTGCTTTGGTCGGTTGAAGCTTGTTCTCGCATCGATCTACCGCTCTTCCACCGGCTCCTCCGCTGCAATCGGAACGCCATAGCTTATATGCTGGTTCAATTCAGCCACGAGCGTAGCTCATTCGAAAAGCGCGGTGCGATGCTCGCCGGGGCGCTCGACAGGATTGGGCTATTTCCGGCAATCGCGGCTTTCGTCGGACTCGCAACATCGCTGTGGTCGCACTCGGAAACATTCGTTCGTGTGCTCGTTTTCCTAGTTCCGGCTTTCTATTTCATTAATTTTTTGAACTGGATGCTCTTGCAAGAAATGGATCGGACAATAGCGATCCTAAAGTATAGCCTTGACATTCTCGAAGCGGATCACGAGGGGTTGTCGTTAGCAGAAACACGCATGCTAAAGGACATCGGAATCGCAGCGTGATACGGACCGTGCCGAAACCATCGTCGGAGAATCTTTCCCTTCGCGCAGTTAGTTCAATTCCAACTCGCAACTTAAATGGATCAGAAAAGCTTTCTTGAACATTTTGGTGTCAGCCAAGATGAGATAGACTCTATGACGAAGCGCGCAAGGCTTGAGACATTCAATGAAAAAGCACTTTTCGCTCGCTTATCGACAGCTCAGCGGACCCCAGACGCGGGCGCCTATATTGCAGAGCAGCTGTGGGCCTGTCATCGCGTTCTTTCCGCCGCTGGCGTTCACAACCTGATGTATCTAACTAGAGGCCTCGTAGAAAGGGGAATTGCTCATCTCTGCTGGGAGGAGCTGCTGGATCGGAAGTTCGGCGATCCAATGAATGTGCAAAATCGTGCGGTGTGGCTTCTGTTCCACCTCTGTTTGCAAGCTCAACGAGACTTTGCGCTCGATGTCTGCACCGCTCGATCCCGTGAGGATCTGCTAACAGGGCGTTTCTTAGAGGGGATTAAGGGCGCATGCGCTGGTTGGACAGAATCGTCATCTTCTTATCTCCGGAGGGTAGAAAACGTCCTGGAAGTTTGCAGCCTCGACTTGACGGTGGGCGGGGGCGAGCAAGAAACCGGCGGTGACTTCGCCTTGATCTTGGACATCAAAGGCAATCCTTCTTGTGCGCAAGACTTCGAGCATAGTATTGTGACGCTGACAGAAGGCGGCCCACGAGGTGACTTTTTTGTTCCTCTCATATTCCAGGCAAAACGTTATACCGGTTCCGCTGCAGACATCTCGAGAAGAAATAGTACCCAAGGTTATCAATTCAATCGGCTGCGGCAAAGAGACTGTGCTTCTGCCTATATCTTTTATGAAAACGGTGACAACGGTATTGACTGTCCGGCGCTTCCCATGGTTAAACTCGCCAATCACTGCTCACCTGTGGAAGTGAGCCGCACGACTGGCGTATTTGAAGATAGTGTCGACTTCGCGACGTATATCCTTTGCGCCGTGAACGGATGTGATGATATGCCTGCGGCCCAAACCCGCGAAGATGCGTTGAACATGATACTTGCCAACGCATCACCTGAAAGCCTGACCAAGTTGGTTGTGCTCGGAAACACGGCAGGGCTCAAAGAAACATACAGGGACGCGTTAGCGGCACTTCGTGCAGAGATCAAGAGTGGAGTCTCGATGGACGCGACGCAGCCCGAACGACCGCGGAAACATGGACCATGTTGATCCTTGCTCGAGAGATTAAGCCAGCTTCACTACCGAGACTGCAGAATATTCCGGTTTCTGCCGCGGGCGGCGCGCCAAAGAACGAAGACGACGGCTTAAGTTGGAAGGCGCGCTCCGGTCGAACAAGGTCGAAGAGATTTCTGAAGGCTCAACGCCTAATTCCTGCGAATGACGAATGCGACAGCCTAATGCGCTGTGAATTCGGTCGTCCCAATCGAGCTATAGTTGAACTAGCTCAAATAAGCGATGGCGGGCAGTCATTCGCTCTGCAGAGCCGTGCTGCAAAAACGTCTACGCGGATCCGAGGCGAATCATCGCTCATCAACACTGACCGAATGCCATATGCGCATGGCGATGGAGTGGAGCGGACCTTCTTTCCATGAGTCAATGGGGGTCGGAATAAAAATACCGAACTGTGTGTCGATTCGAAACAGAATCATCGAATGATTGGCGGGAAGGCTTCTGTGCGCGAAAATCTCTTGGAGCCAGTGCGGCCCAGTGCGCACGCCCGGAACGAAGCACGGAAAAGAAGAAATGGCATCGTCGCCACTCTTAGGTCCTGAAAATAGCGAGGACGGAAGACAGTCGCGGCTGTATCGCGCCCTACCGACGCTGCATCGGACCGAGCCTAACTTGTTTTGGGTGCACTCGATGGCGCCTCGCGTATTCCGAGACGCCGCAGAGACTGGCTATGTCATGCCGTCTCGCTGTTCATTTTTCAAGCGCGATCTCATCTACCTGTTCTACGGCCGGCCGGCCTATCGATTTGGCTACGACGGTTCCATGCGCGCCGGCCAATGGGCACCCTGCGTCATCGTTTTTCGTCCTACGATTGAATCGTTCAGCGTCCAGTCGCACCCGTTCGACACCGGGGCTTTTCTCAGCGGGAGGTACGAACAATGGATACCCCGCGAGTACGACGTGGCGGATTTCGAGCTGCCGTCATCCTGCGGAGCGCCCGCCCAGTGCATTCAGGCGTTTTATGGTTCGAACCGGAACTACTGGGTCGGCGACGGCAGAAAGGCAGCCGCGTACCGCGGCGGCGAACTTGAGCGTGTTGTCCTCGCTGATATGATTTCTGACCGCGCAGGGGCCCATGCCGACAACCGGCGCCTTGCAATCGAGATGGCGCTCGCAACAAAAGTTCCGATCGACCGGGAACATGTTCTGGCGCTTGTTGTCCCAGATACGCTGAAAGACGCGCCATATGTTTTGCCCTACTCGTTTGCGAAGAACATTCCCGTGTTTTCGTACAGGCTGTATGAAGGCGCAACGGTAATGGAGCATCAAGTGCATATCGAGGAAGCCGTACGACATGTGCACGAACTGAATGGGGCGATTTGAAATGGAATCCATATTCAAGCCGCACGGTTTCGCGCCAATCGATCCTGCTCTTCCGGGTTTCGCCAGGAGCATTTTCGCTTCTACCCGCGATGGTCAACTTTTTATACAAGACGTTGTAAGGGAGGAATCCATCCGATTTATTAGCGTTGCAACTGCGGAACCGGAAATTTTAAAATTCGACGACGCTGCAATTTCGGAGCTGACTCAAATGCCGGGGATGGGGGCGCATAACTGGCACTCGACGCCGCTTTACGTATTCTCATGGGGAGATGGAAGAATCACGGCGGGGAGCAAAGATAAGGTAGCGATAGTGCTGCTTGAAAAGCTCCAAGACTTGATCCAGTGGCCGCGTATTTACGCGTCCGCCGCAGACTTTATCTATTCCTCAAAATCATCCCAAGGCGTCGGAATCCATAGTTATCGCCGGAATGACGGGGACCTTTTATTTGTTGCGGACCAGAAGGTAGCATCTTTAAAGATGCGAACAAACAAGATCCTCACAAAGATACAGCCAAGCCGTATTGCATCCGTTGATCACGGCGCCGAAGCAATGCGGCTATACCAGCGATTCAAAGAAAGACTTGCCCCTGATGTGATGGAGCTTGCAGTTCTTTACTTGGAAATGCAGCGAAGCGAGGATGTGATCAAGCTTCTTGACTTGGCGTCCGAGGGTGCACATTCAACTCGTGCACCATGGCCGCGAGTCACCGATGAAGTTGTTGAAAGACTCCGATTCGCGGATAGAGAAATCGCGCGAGGAAAGTACCGAGTAGCAACTTCAGTTTATGCAGCCGTGCTTGCAGAGTTGAGTTCTGAGATCGACGACGACATCGTTGTCAGGCTTGCTAGGTTCTCTATCTCAGAGAGGTGCGGCCTGCTTAGAACAGGCCGTGACGTATTGCGTCTTCCGGAGTGGCAACTGCTCGACTGTCTGCTGAAAGAACTGTGCTGCATTGCCAGTAGTTCAAACGAATGGCTTGCCTACAGTGGACGATCGTTGCTACGTCTCGCGAGTGTGTTTCTATCTAAGAAGGAGACTGAGCGAGCGCGGGACGTTCTTTCAATGGTTTCAGAGTTAGCGACTTCGGCGGCCGACCGGAAACTGTCAATTGACTATGACCTTTCGACGGAGCTTCTCTTAACCCAGGCGAGCCTTGAGATATATGCTGGGGATTTGGGCCGTGCAGAAAAGTGCTACCAGCAAGCGGTCGCGCGTCTGCGCAAGGCTGACGAGAACGTCAGTACGATGTTTCGGTTGGCGTCAGTGCTGGCGGGTTTATCCGACTTCTACCTCGCGCAGGGGCGACTGATTGCGGCGGAGGCGACTGCAATTGAAGGAGTGGCATGGGGAAGAATCTTGGCGCTCGCTGGAATTCCAAAAAGCGAAGAAAGCGTATTGACGGCTCAAGGTGTCCTCGAGAGATTGTACGTTCGAGCCAGTCGGGACTTAGAGCTCTCTCTCCTGCGCAAGACCCTGGATGCTTCGACACGCGGTTGATTTGCCGTATAAGACATGAGTCGCTCGACGACTTGCCTTCCCACAGGCATGGCGCCTGTGGGCTGCACCGTCGCACCTGATCACTAAAGTGTTCCGTAGCTTTGCCGTTAACGACTACGGATGGGGCAGAAAAGCTAGTAGTGACAGGTGAGACTGAAGGATCGCAACGAGACCGGATCCCGTTTTGCAAGATGAAAAACAACAAAGCCCGTTTTAGCGTTAATTCCCGGCTGGCACACATTCTCAGCCAGGAGTACACCTCGAGCGAGAAGGCTCTCAAAGAGCTTGTGGACAACGCTTGGGACGCCGACGCAGAGCGTGTGACCATATCATTGCCCGAGCCGATGAGCGACGCGCCGATTGTCATCTCAGACGATGGTAGCGGCATGACCACAGCGGAGTTGAATAACCACTACCTCTCGATCGCGTCGGATCGCCGCGCGAGAAGTGGCGAGCGTACCGCGCGTAAGCAGCGTTTGGTCAAAGGGCGCAAGGGTATCGGCAAGTTCGCGGGACTGATGACAGCCTCCGTGATGACGCTTGAGACCTGCGCACGAGGGACCAGGACGAGCTTCACGCTGCGACTTCAGGATTTGTTAAACGCTCACGACCTTGACATGTTGGACCTAGAGCTCGTTACGACTGTGTGCGACTCGAGCGCACATGGGACGACGATTACTCTCAGCGATCTTGACCAGCAGTTGGCGTTTCCTAGTCCCCAGCGAATTCGCCAATTGCTATTGCAAGACTATGGTCGCGAAACGGATTTTGGCATCGTTGTTGACGGGAAGCCACTTGGCGTTGACGACGTTGTCGGGACATTCAAGGACAACACCTTTTCTGTACAGAACGTGGGAGAAGTCAAGCTTCGGTTCGCGATCGCGGAGAAAAAATCGGTGTCACGGCAGCCTGGAATCGTGATACGTGTCGACGGAAAGGTGGTAGGGAAACCCTCTTTCTTCGGATTGGACGAACGCGACGATTTCCCTCCGAAGCTTTTGAAGCGTCTCTACGGTGAGATAGATGCGGATGGACTTCGAGATCACGTCACCGCCGGTTGGGACAGCCTTATCGAGAATAGCGAGCTTCTAGAGAAGGTTAGGGAAGTCGTTGCGCCCCTTGTCCTTCAGGCGTTCAAGGAGGCTCACGGCAAGGAACTGCAGCTCGCTCATGCCCGGCTGAAGCGCGAAATCAAAGAGCGGCTAGCCGCCCTTCCAGAGAACCGACGGGAATATGCCGAAAGCGCGATAAGGAAGGTGCTCGACAAATTCTACGGCGAACCGCCGGAGAAAGTGGAGCCTTTCATCCATGTCCTGCTGGAGGCAATCGAACGATCAGACTACGGTTCCGTGGTTAGGCATTTGGCGGAAGCGCGACGTAGAGATGTAGTTGCACTTGCGGAGGCGCTGGACGAGTTTGGTCTCGCCGACATGGCTTATCTCGTTGAGCAGGCGGGAGCGCGTCGAGAATTTCTTAACAATCTTGAAGCGCTCGCGAAGGATGAGAAAACCATCGAAGCGCAGATGCATAGAGCGGTCGAGCGAAATCTTTGGGTATTTGGCCCCGAGTATTCGGTATTCAGCTCGAACCAGACACTGCAGCGCCAGGTGGAGGACATGCTCGGTAAGAAGTTTACGGGATCGCGTTCAAAGAAGCGGCCCGACCTGCTGCTCAATGAGAATCTTAGTGGAGAGTGCTTGCTCGTCGAGTTCAAACGGCCATCGCACGCGTTAAACCGCGGCGATTATGAGCAAGCTACTCACTATAGACATGACTTGACGAAGCACATGGGCAAGAGGATCAAAGTGTTGTTGGTTGGTGGGGACCGTTCTCCCGACTACCCGACGAACAATACCGAGCCGGACGTCGTGGCTCATACTTTTCTAGACGTCATTGCAACAGCGAGACGTCAACTGGATTGGCAAATCCGACAGCAGCGTTGACGCCTGCTGAGCCTCGCTTCTGAAGCCCAGTGAAGGGTGCCCATGACCAGCACAAGGATCAGTTATTCCCACTTTTCTCGTATTGCGCAGATGCTACCATTGCAGTCAAAGCGATTTCGCCGCGCGTCAGCCGCGGCAAATTTTATCTTAACTACTGTCGCTCCGCGCTCAACCATACATGTCTCGTTTGGGAATCGACCGTGCGACCGGCGAGGGAAAGGATCATCCGCGCTACCTCGCCGTACCTACGCCCGTCGTGTCGCAATGCAAGCTCATAGAAACCCCCTCTGATCTGTCCGAGCTACCGCTCGGGCTCGACAGTCAACCCTTTGGTTGGGTGTTTCGCGAGGAATCCTTCGATCCGATCTAGCTCGATGCATCAGCGCGATTCCGTCGAAAAATCAGTGGCGCTCGCGTGTTTGGCTGACTGCTAGCACTGCTTGCGTACTCATGGCGCGCGGAGCTACGCCCTACAAGACGTGCGTCGCATGGGTCCAGCTGTCGTGATCAGCAACTACCTCGAGGTTGCTGCCCGCCAGCCTATGCGGTAGCGAGGTCGCAGTCCCTGAGCAATGCGATATTTGTCCCAGCAAGCCGCTTGACGATAACGTCCCAGCGTGTCTTGCCTGCATTTGAAAGAATGCCGACTTCGGACTGTTTCAATTTGGCAATGATGTTTTGAAGCAGGACAACATCGCGGCGCGCGAAATCAGCGAATTTCTTTGCCCTCGGTCGGAGATCATCTCCCGCCTTTTCGCTGGCTCTCGCATCGCGAAGCAACGCCCAGCTAAGGCCTTGCATAACACTGCACCTTTCGATAAGGAACCTGATGGTCAGTGAGTCGGAGGGATGAGTCCTGAGCAAGCTCAGTTCCGCCTCGCCAACAAATCCTAAGGCAATTTGATAGCGCCGTACAGCACCGGGAAATTGCACCGCCGTGACGCAGCGGATGGTGGATGCAGGCGCGACTCTTTGGACTGCCAGCACGTTTCTTTTGTTGCCCCGGTAGGCAATTCTTGCGAAGCGCGACTCGAGGAGCAGCATATGTGCGCGTTCGTTCTCGTTCTCGTGGAACTGTTGCGCGTAGTAGTCCAATGCTCTGCGAATCTTAGCGGTCAGGTCGAGTACGAGCATCTTTGCAGCGGGGTGGGCGGCTTGACTCGGTTTCTGCAAGATTCGGATTATCTCTAAGCCCAATCGGCCAAACATCCTCAGACCCTCTGCCGCAAGATACGGAGGTCGAGCCACTGATGCACCTCCAGGGAGGCGATTGAGAAGCTCGAAGGCGGCGAGAAAAGGTACGGTGTAACCGAGCAACTGCGCTATTGCCATGTTTTCCGTGTCTTTGGATTCCGCAGCGGCCGAACGGAAGATTCCAAGTAACACGAGGTGAGAAAAGACGTCGTCGGTATTGTCGTGTATTTTCACGTCAATCGAACCGGCTGCGCGTTCTACCCGTTCGTTAAGCTGGTCGGCCGTTGGTAGCCATGAATCTGCAGGCTTGCGCTCAGTGTCATGGAACTCGAAGAGTTGCGGAGGAATGCTGTAGCCACGCAGAAGCTTGAGGCATTCGCCACTGGAGCGCTCGCTCGTCGGACCATCAGAGAGCCCATCGATCTGAACAAGCACTTTCCCAATCACCGACTTTCCTTTCATCAGACTGTCGAAGCGATTCAGCGTGGGGCGGATCGTTCGCCAAGTGGAGCTCGGTCCGCACCGGAATGCCGCCACGCCGAGGGATATATAGTGACGAACGAGATCCTGCTCACTCAAACACTGCCTGCCGGGCAGGTCGAATGAACTATCGCATCGATAATCTAGCAGCTGCGGCGGGGCTGAATGAGCAAATAGCGGGAATATCTTGTCTTGGACGTACATTGCGACCTCAAATCTAATTAGCTCGGCACCCCATTCTGTGCGGGAAGACTCGTGGGATTTCGGGCCCAACAAAAGGTCGAACAGACCTCGATACAAGAAGTGGAACAGGTTGAATGCTTGTCGTCGGCCGCTAGCGTCGGTCATCAATTCGACCATTAGCGGAAGACAAACAAGCCCGTGATACAGAGATTCCAGCCCTCGTCGGTACGACCGTAGTGTCGTCCTACTGCTCTTCACAGAATGTCGTAAAACAAGCGTATGCTGACGATATGCTTCCTCCTGGATGATCTGGTGGCATTTAAGCGCAAGGCCCCGATGACGCTTCAGGAGCGCGACAGCCAATTCCTCTTGAACATCGGGGTGCAGGAAGTCGATAGATTCCGTCCACCACTCCTGTGCATTTGAATCTAGTGACAGCAGGTCCTCATTTGGATACTCGAAAGGATGGCGGTGAGGGTCTAGGTCGGTCCACTTCTCGTCAGGTCCGATGCTTATCAGCGGGGAAAATCTGTCGAGTGTTGTTTCAAAAAATTTGCTCCATTCCTCAGCACTGGATGGAAAGTGTTCGAATTCCCTGGTTGCAGTATCCCCGGGCTCTGCGATTCCCTCGCCTTCGAAGAACCCCAAACAGCGCATTAGTGTTGCCCGACGCATTCCGGATATCGAGAATGTAAGCAGCGCGAGGAAGCCCCGCGTTTGGGGAGCGCAAGAACCGTCGAGAAGTTCGGCCAGTCGTCCGACCATGGCTCCAAAACCCTCGAAGTCGCCTATCTTCGAGCGACGCAGTTCCGGCGCCAGTCGGCCTGTTACACCCTGTTCCATTCTGCTTATTTGCTCAAAGACAGCCAACGCAGATTCGGTCGGTTCCCAAAGCAAGTCCGGGATATCAGAGCAGGCGTCAGCCGTGTTTTTGAAGTCATTCTCCCGCAGAACCGTTGGAAGGTCCTCTACGGCGAGCGCAGCGAGCGTAAGCGAGGGTTGCTGATACTCCTGTAGTGCCCCCAATTCTGTTGTTCCAAGCACTAGGAAGTAGGACCAGTCGAAGAATTTAATATCGACCGGATCATCGATACTTTCCTTCTCCGGCTGGGTCGGCTGACTGAGGTACGCAAGGAATTCGGCAAGCGGTGAATCACCTACCGCGCGCCGTAGATTCGGTAAGACTTCGGGAGTCGGGTCCAGCCCGACGAAAATCGCGATCAGGGAACGATGTGCGAGCGCTTGTCGAATCTCAGTGATTCCGGCGTGCAGTTGCGTTTCCGACATTTCGGGAGCAACGACAACGGGCGCCTCGTCCTTCAACAATGCGAGAAAATTGTGAACTAAGTACTCCATGCCACGAAACGCCACCGGCGCGATCCATCTACCACACGGGATGACAAAGATGCTCCGCGCCGGAGGGTTGCCCGAATATTCACTCGACCTCAACGAAGAAGCGAGCAGGTCTGGCAGCGTTTCCGAGAGACGCACAGCCAATGCTTCCAGTCCCGTCGGCGCACCGGGAGCAACAATACACTGAATCGATCTGCCTTCGTTCTCTCGGCTGAGCCTTGAAACGAGGCGATCTTCCATCTCCTTGCGGGTTTCCGACTCAAAGTAAGTCCGTTTCTGCAGCATCAAGGCTTGCTCGGGATTTGCGACAAGAGCTGTGACGCCCGTTGTGATGAGCGTCAGGAACTCGTCTACAGCGGACTCGCCGAAGTGCCTTTTCTTGAGCTTGTCGGGCGACATCTTGAAGCTCGATGCCACTTGGCGGTAGCGATCGCCGAAGAAACTGTTGAGGAGGCGGCATGCCTCATCGAGTGCAGCAGTCCCATAACTGTCAACCTTGGCTTTCTCAGCGCGCTCGCGCTGCCGTTCTAATGGCGCGGCTGCAGTCAGGCCGACATTGCCCAATTGCTTGAACCAAGGTTGGAACCCGGCCCCCTTCAAAAATTCTTGGACTAACACCTCCGGTGTCCCAAATCGCTCCCTCTGTCTGCACCGCTCAAAGAAGTGATTCTTGAGAGTGCAGACGATCAGATTCCACCTGAATTGCATCCCGAGCCCAATTTCGTCATCGATTAGCATGTCACGAAAGCGCGCTATCGGATGATGGCTGGGTATGGAAACGGGAAACGAATCTGGCTCCGGTAGCACGCCCATGTCCGATTGCAGCAAGAGCGCACGCCATAAGTCACGAATGCGTGACTCGTCGTAAGGGGCCGTTTTACTGTATAACGTTGGTGCGGCAGAGCCGGCGGTGCCATCGGAGGCAAGGACATTGGACGCTGTGTTCATCGCTTCTATTCCCAGAGTTCGTTCGACGGCGTTCTCGTCAATTTCTCGCAGGGATGCCGCGGCAAAGGTTTGATAGCGCTGCTGACGCGGGAACATGCAACGCGCTTCCCTCAGCAAAGGGAAGGGTACTCTTGAACGGGCAGGGTTTCAGCAAACGTTCTCGCGGCGGGATTTCAAATTTTTTCGAAAGTTGTGTCCAATGGTTGCAAGCCGGTTGACGTCAAAGCAGCCAATCGGCCAGCGGATTCTCGACGGTGCGCCGGGAGCCGCGACCTGCTGCTGTTGGAGAACCGTCATGGATACTCACACCCTCGAAACGATCATTTCGGCGTTGCTTGAGCTGTTGATGGCCGTGTGCTACGGACTAGTCATCAAGAAGGTTGAGAAGCCGAGCCACGAAACGCTCCACCTGCTTCTCTTCGCCCTGTATCTCGCGGGCTTCGGCTGCAAGATCGTGTTTCTCGCACTCGAAGAGGTCCACTACGTTGTCTAACTGCGCAGCGGCCGCGTTCCATCCGTGAAACTGGAAAACACGCGGCCGCACCATGACAGGCGTAAGTGTGCGGCGGGTTGCAAGATTAAGCGGGGAACGAACAAAACCTTGCAAACAAGTCACGACAGTCTCTGTGCGGTGAATCACGACATGTTCCCGACGAGCAATGAGCTATCGTCGTCACACCGCCGCTTAGGCCCGTCAGATGAAATGTAAATGTAAATGTAAGAGTCGGTTGTGCGATCAGGTGGTGGTTCCGAAATATATCTTGGTGTCGTCTTAGCGCATACTCGGAATAACGCTTGCGCTCATCGTCGCTGGCATCGCGGAGCGCGCGACGTTCTCAGCCGCCTTGGCACTCATGGTGTTGTCGTTGAGGTACTTGAGTGTGCCGTCGCGCATGGTGTGGAGCCGGCCACTGCCGGACGGCTACACCAGCCTCTCTGCCGGGAGAAGCGAGCGCTACTGCCAGCGCCCTTTGGCAGAAGGGACGCGCGCGACTGCGCCGACTGCACGGTCGTGTGTATCGACTGTGGCCCTGCGGCACTCGTGGTACCGGTCGTGATCGGCAATCACGCAAGGATGTCGAGCGATTACGGCAAACACGTCCGGCGGTACCCTTGGTCCGCCTTGATGTCATCGATGAAATTTGTGTGTAAGCCTAGACACTGAAGCGCTGCGCATTCGCGCGTGTCGGACTCTTCGGGAGCTGGCAGGTCGAAGCTACTGATCCGCTGACACCCGTTGCCGCGCCGTAATGCGGGATGTCGAGTTATCGACCGGTGCCCAGTTCAAACCCGGGCACGGATCGTAATTCTGCCGGTGCGACGACGATGCTAGGAAACTTGCCCGAGAACGTGGTGACATCGTGGCCCACCACGCCAGTCTTCTTGCCGGCATCGGCAGTCGTCTTCTTGTTGTCAGTGTTGCCGCCGTCCGTTTGATCTGCCGGCTTCATGACCTGCTTCAGTGTGATAGTTAGCTTACTCCCACGGCTCGCATTCACGGTCTGTTCCATGCCCAGTTGTGGTCCCAACTGGAAACCCTTCGCAAAATCTACTGAGAGGGTGTCCTTCCCGTCTTTCGATGTGGTCAGATCCAACTCTACGTTGATAGTGTCAACGTAGAGGCCGAGATACATTTTCTTGTCGTTTAGACTTGATTTGAAATCGTATAAGCCTTCCGCAACCTGCGTTAGCGCGCTCTTCACAGAGATGTCACTAGGTTGCACGGGGGAGGGAGAAAATGCTGTGCATCCGGAAATCAGTAGTCCGAAGTATACCGCATAAATCAAATTTCTCATATCTTCCACCCAGATATCAGACGTTGGCCGATTCGGCAACAGAAATACAGGGAAATTGAGCAAACAGACAGCATCCGGTCGTGCCCTGAGCTTCTTATAGAAGAGACTCACTGGAAACGCTAACCATCCCGAGCCATGAGGATCGTGAGCATTGCGTATGCCGCTGTCGAATGAACACCGAGCAGTCGTCGTCACCTAGGTACGCCCGTTTCGCAATCGCCTATCTTGGTGACTCGGGCGCTACGCGTTGGCGACAAGTTAAGTTTTGCACTTAGTATCGAAGCTTTGTCATGCTCTTATATAAGCAGAAAGGCCGCGTAGATGTAAGGCCATCTGTTGCCTGGCGCACACTTCTTTCGACCGGATGGCATCGCCGGATTCGCGTAGATTTTGGATTGTCCGATACTAGCGCTTCGGTGGTCCCTGACGTTGTCCATGAGGCCAAATGCCTCGAATTCATCGTTCGTTTGTTCGATAAAGAACCGAGCACCGGCAGTAAGAACTGGCTCTTTTGCGACGCCCCGTAGGTCCGTGGCGCCCTTGTCTCCCGTGAGAGCGGTCCTACACCAGGTGCTCACTCGCGCAAGACCTAACCGGTGGCGACGGACCGGCCAGAGGCCTGTCTGGCCCGCGTAAAGCCACTACTATCGGCGCGTGATCATATCGCGCGACCTAATGGCGACGCGCGTTAACGGTGCAGCTGCCGAGTGTCCACGCGCACGTCAACTTTCTCCTATATTACGTTGCAGAAGCTAAGATCGCTGAGCAGAGCATTGCGAAAGAATAAGCTTGAATCTTTCTGAGGTCGCGCGTTTTCTAGACGAAGGATATTGCATGAACACCGTCACCAGGGCAGAGTCGCGCCGCACATCATGGCAGGGGAGGAAGCTAGCGCGGGGCATCATTTTTTCCGCCCCGATCATTGCGTGTATGTCCACCTTGAGTGCGTGCCAGCCAATCGCGGATTGGACCGCCGGAAAGATTTATGCAAGCTTGTCAGAGCCGTGGGAATCTGAAGCGCCGCGAACATTCACTAGTTATCCTTCGTCGCCGGAAACGCAGGCCATTATCGGCGCGGGCGGTCGTAGCCTAGATTGTTCAATCCCCTCGTGGGCCGATGTCGCATTTCGGACTCCAAGCAACAGCCTGTCCGATGTGAGATTGCGATTTCGACAAGCGTGCGTGAACCACGACTTCTGTTATCGGCACGGCTTCGCGACGTATGGTTATTCGCAAAACGATTGCGACATGATGCTGCAACAGTCGTCTTACAGACTATGCCGCCAGGTATTTCAGCGTGACTCCGTGAGCAAGCAGAGCGGCGCCGCTACCAAAGAAAAGCCGTTCGCGTTCTGCGAGGCTGAAGCGAGGAAAGTGCTGCTGGGCGTCGCGCTAGGGGGCGCTGGCTCGTACATGGGCGCTGGGCGCTCGACCTACTTCGAGTACGACCCAATGCCGAGTGTCGCCGACGACTACGTCGTAGCACGTGCTGTCCCGGCCAAGCCGCAAGCGCAGGGTTCACCAATCGATATGGGAATCCGCACTTTTTACATCAAACGCAACAGTGTTGTCATGTCCGCGCTGCGCGACCTGAACGGCATGACGATTCGTGCCGAGACGTCGAAGAGCACGGTCTTCCCGGACCAGCGTATCGCAACCCCACCCCAGTGGGTGCGGACGCCGGGCGCAGCCACCCTCGCATCGGTCGCGCGAGACAATTTTGCCGACACCAGCGTGGCCGTCTACACGTTTGATTATTCCACTCCCTTCGACGGCCATCCGTTTGGCATCCGTCGGTGCGGCGCGGATGGCGGTAGCGGACTGCGTTGTCTCGATATGGATGCGGACGCTTCCGTCAGCAAACTGGTATTGCTGGATGACGGCATTGGCCTGCTGTCACTTTCACATCGCATCGGCATTCCATTGCAGGGCAGTCCGAAGAAGCTCAGCGGGGTGACACCGACGATCATCTTGCAGCACCTAGCTGGGCCGTCAGAACCAGAGATATTGAGATTGGACTCCAGAACTGTCAGCGCTAATGCCCGATTCCTGCAACATGACGTGCTCCTTGAGTCCGATGCCAACGGCAAGAGCACGCATGCTTGGGTACTCGCTCGCGGCATGACGGTGACCATGGACGGTAAGCATTTTGAGCAGACGGACGAACACGAGCATGCGGCAAGCACCGCATCCTCGCCGTGCGATGACGCGGTTAGAAATTATCGAACATGCGTTGCGGTGGCGCGACAGGAACTGAAGGCTGGCGGGAAGGTTCAGCTCTTCGCGATTTCGCCCAGCGAGAAGAACGAGCCACTCAACATTATTCGGCTTGCCGATGGTTCCGCAGCGCTGGTTGGTCTGGAATGGAGCGCAGACGACTTCGATCGCGTTATCAATCATAAGGTGCCGAAGGACGCCGCTCGGTTCAGATTCTGGATTCCGACCAACGATGGAAACCTCAGCGAAGCCGGATTCACCGCAAGTCTGCCCGACGAGACGCGAGCGGGCTTTCTAGAGATGCCAGCAATCGTCATGAATGTGCATGGCGTCAGGGAGCCCTTGCTTATCCTCACTCGGGTCACTGCGTTGGTCGACGAAGACGAGGCCAACGCGGAAGCAGCCAATTCCCGGAGACTCCAGTTGGCGCATCTGGAGACCGTAATTTCGAAGATTGAAGGCGGATCAGGAAAGCCGCTGCGCGTCTCACGCCTTGGAAGCGCTCATTGTTCGATTCGAATAGGCGACCAGCTTCTTCTCAAAGACGTCACGGGAGCGCGACGAATCAGGCAGCACGCGAATCGTGCTTACGACAGGTCGGCGGATGCCACTATCGAATCCGGGACGCCTGCCTGGCGGCGTGGATTGCTAGAACTCGGGCAACGATGGAAGATGAGCCAGATCGTGGCGTCGGACCCGTACGAGGAAGCCCCTTCCCAAACAATAGCCCTTACCGCAGTGTTCAACGGATTCACGGATATGTCGATCCAAATGCGGCTGCGGATAGACGAAGCGAGTGCCAAGTTCGATCGGCAGCTGGGCGGCAAAGGTTTTGCTGATTGTGAGGCCGGACTCGATACGATGTTGGTTGCGATGCAATGACTTGCAAGAAGATCCCGTCCCTCGATCGACGGGTGCTTGACCGAGGGGGAGGCAAACGTGCCAGCTTGATGCTAGAGCAAGACAGCGCCGGGACGAGCCGCAATTGCCTCTAGGCCCTGCGAATATCGTCCCTATCTGCGGCGCGATTGCCGAGCGTCGGGGACAAGCAACGTCGCCGCCCCGATGGATGCCTAAGTCAGGGCCGTCAAGCGTGTCAGATGTGTACGCCCAAGTATGGCTGAACCGCTGGCTTCTTCGAAGTTCGGCGCAGCACGTTGCGCGATACAACAGACCTTCCGGTACGTCTGCTGACCCGAGATTCTCCAATCCGTACGGTCTTGGACAGTGCCGGTAAGGTCAGTCGAAGCTTACGTGTGAAGTAATTTCCTCACGAAATTCCCAACGCCATGCGTTTGCTGCGTCTTCCAGGCGACCTCTACGATGTTCAGGCTCCGACTTTTCAGTTCGTTGTCGAATGACGGGGCAGTTTATATGGTTTGATGCAAATACATGAATTCCTCAATTGAATCGGGGACGATCCAAGAGCCAGATAAACGCCTGACATTTCGCTGAATGGTGTGGCATAGTGCGGCCATCGAAACCCTAAGGAGGGGATGTGATGGCAACGCTGATTGAAATTCAGGCAAAGATCCAAAAGCTGCAGGCGCAGGCATCGGAAATTGCCAAGAAGCAATCGTCCAAGGTGCTGGCAGAGATACGAAGTCTGATGGATAAACATGGCGTGACGATTGCCCACATCGAAAGCTACCTTGGCAAATCGGGACGAGGTCAGAAGGCGCCGTCTTCGAAGTTGTCTGCGAACCCCGCAGGAGCGGAGAAGTATCGCGATCCAAAAACGGGAGCGACGTGGACTGGCCATGGCCGCGCGCCCGCGTGGATTGCGAATGCCAAGAACCGAAATCGCTTCTTGATCGATGCTGATACGACCGCGCCGCCGGTCGCCGCTTTGAAGCAGCCAAAAGCTGGGAACTATGCGCGCGGACCGCAGGCGCCTAAGTATCGCGACCCGGAAAGTGGTGCGACCTGGAGTGGCCGTGGTAAAGCTCCGGCATGGCTGGCCACCGCCAAGGACCGAACAACGTATCTTATCGACAAGGTGACCGACGAGCCTGAGATGTCCGACGCCGCTCCGGGGCAGAAGACGGCCGCTAAGAAAGGAACTGCGAAAAAGGCCGTGGCGAAGAAGGCCGTGGCGAAGAAGGCAGTGACGAGGAAGGTTGCCAGTAAAAAGGTAGTGACGAAGAAGCCGGCCGCAAAGAAAGCAGCCTCGGGGGCGGCAACCGTGAAGAAGGCGGCAGTGAAGAAGAGTACAGCTGCTGGCAAGAAGGTGCTGGCGAGGAAAGTGCCGACGACTGCAGAGGTCTCGTCGTCGGCTACTGACCAGGGAAGCGCTGAGGCGAACACGACGACGACGGCTTGATCTACACCTCAAAGTCGGCTTTGGTTGAGCCGGGAGTGCCCGCCCTGATCATAGGGAGGATGGCACGACATCGACCCGATGTTAAGTTTCCGCAAGAGGCGGAATGGCATCTGCGGCGGCCGAAGCGGCTTTGTCTTGTCTGATGCCGTTTCCAAGTTCCGCCGTAGCTCGTTTGCGGACTGCGGTCGGGAGCGGAGACGCACGTTCGGAAACGGCGAAGCGGTCGAGTCTTTCCTGTGCGCCAAAGTGGGCATATCGGGGCGCGCTCGCGAGCTGGCGATCCGCCTCCTGCAGCACTGTCTCAAATAGCGGCAGGTCGCCCGGGTCCAGCCTCCATACGCGCTCACTTTCTGCGCGTTGGACGCTGCGTTCCAAGGCGGCCTCCGCGCGCGCGTAGACAATCACGTCGGTGTCGCCGAAGCCGGCGTCCTGCACGTAGAAGGTGATTTAGACCAAGCGAATGAGTTCGTTCAACAGATACGCAGTGCCGGCACCGTCTCGGCAGGCGACGAAGCTCAAATGGTTCGCAAGCGCCATCGTTCGCGCCGCGCCTACAGGAAGAGGCAGCAGCATCTCCTTATTGAAGTGTTTCTGCGAGGGCGATCGCGAGGTTCGCAGGGTTAGGCGACGTCCGGTCATCAGGAAAAAAGCAACATAAAAAGCGCAACGAGCGGGACTGTTCGAAGAAAAGGCTCAACGAATCAGGGTGTCTGTGGCGCACGCCACGCCGAAACGCCAGACGCATCTTGGCGGCCCTTCAAAACAGTCGGCAGACTCTCCGCATGCGGCTGCGGTCTCGAGTGAGTTGCGATCCTTCCTTAAAGGCCTCAACGTGCATCTTGCCGGACGCCGGTTCACCGCGCCGCTTTCGAAGCGGTAGCCGCAGTTCACCTTGGACGGTTCTGGCCGATCCAGAATCATGGCCTGTCCCGTGGAATGGTGCAACTCCGCGTGCTGACGGGTCGACCAAGAGCCGGT
This sequence comes from Caballeronia fortuita, assembly GCF_001544835.2. GTDB lineage: Bacteria > Pseudomonadota > Gammaproteobacteria > Burkholderiales > Burkholderiaceae > Caballeronia > Caballeronia fortuita. Next base: position 58,882 of record NZ_FCNX02000003.1, read on the forward strand.
AAGAGTTAGGTCGTACCCATCTTTGCAGCAAACAGAAATCCATCGGCCTTCCGAACGTCCTGCTGACCTCGTGCGTTTCCTCTGTGGGCGGCGAATGACTCTGAGGCGAATCAAACGGGAATCCGTATTGTTACAATATTCTTCGCCCGAAGCGTTTTGGGAAAAAGCTCATCGAATAAAGCAAGATTTTGTTCGGATGAAATCTTAGAGCGACTTTCGGCTCGGTTTTCGATTGGCGATTGAGCGACTTCGGTGTTATACATCAATAGTCACGCGTGGGCCGAGCACTGAGCCGCCCTATGTTAATGCCGCTTCTTCCGACTGAAGAGCTCCGGCGGTGACCTCCAGCGTGGACGGGTGCGACCGGTGGCGCGCTGGAGAAATCGGACTACCACGGGGGGTAGGTTGAAATAGTCCGGGCGGTGGCGAAGAGAGAGCCGCGACCTTGAAGTCTGTCGGAGCCATTCGAATATGGTGGAAGGGGAAGCTGCGGTGTTTGGCAGGGGCCCCGGCTATTCCGAGCTACTCTAAAGAAAGATATGCTCACTAAGGATCTGCTTCCGTGAGCGTGTTTTTCTATTCTCAAATGAGCCTGTTTTCACTCCAACATGTGCTCAATCTTGAAAGCACATGCTCGCGTGAGGCTATGCTTCCATCTGTTGCGTGCATCCTATGAAGGCCGCTGCGCGGCTGGCAGCCAGGACGGGATGCTCGCGGCGGGCGTCATTCTTCCGGTGCTCACGAACAAGCGCATTTGCCACCGGCGGCGCACGCCTCGTCACTGGTCTGATCCGGAGGTAAATCCCGCATTTGCCGCCTGGATGGTACCTGCCCGGCTGACGTCCAACAAGTGATTGCCTGCGTCGCAAAGCATCTTGCAATGCCGAGAGGCGTTCCGGGGAGCGCGGCAGCGTTCGCTGTCTTCGGGCTGTGAAGTGGTTTTTGATGCAGGGCGGGTTCCAGTCCTTGAACTGCTGGGCCAGCGATCAACTCCGCTTCGACGCCAGCCTTGTGTCCGATTCCTATAAGGGTATCCTCAGCGTAACCCGTTCCGGCTGGAAGATAGTGCGAGACGAGAATTGCTGAGTCAGATCAGGACGAGGCGGTGGTAGGCGAGCCTTTCTCGGTGTCAGAATGTGCGGCCTTGCTCGTGCCAATAGTGCCGGTCCGCGACCGCGACTCGAGTCGGCTTGTCGCCGCTTAACGGATTGGTCTGCGCCAGGGGCGCCACCACGTCGCGTCCTTTCCGTCGAACCCAGACGAAGATTCCAACCCGACACAGGTCTTCATGAGCGAGTGCGGTGACGCAGACGTGTTCGCCCGTGGGCAGCGGCGAGGAGTCCATGGCTTGCGAACGCCTGCCTTGAATGGGAACGATAGCTGTTCTTCCAGATAGCAGTACCGCGACATCGCACGCTCTTCCTCGGTATAAGCGTTGACGACGATTTCCATCTCGGTGCGATGTTCCCGTTCCGCGTTGAATTTTGTCTTGGCCATGATGTCTATTTTATATTTAGGTCGGTTGGGACTACAGGTCGACGATATAGCGCAGCAGGCCATAGGAAACGCGCCAGTGTCCTTCCGAGTCAGTCACCGCGATCGACGCGGTCTTAGAATTCAGTCTGACGATGGAGGGCAATGTTTGTGGGTAAGAAGCGGCGCGTGCCGCGGTCCAGCGTTAGCACGGGAACGAGTCACTTAACGTTTCTGTCACTCGGGTCACGCGGTGAAAAGTCACGTCGCCGCGCGACCGGCGAAAATGGTTTACGGCCCGGCTCGGGCGAACTTTAGGGCTTTTAAGGCGCTCGACGCGCAACTACCGTGGAGATTTGCGACGGGCGCAATTCAAGCAGTACATCGTTGGAAATGCGCCACGTGCTCGGGATAGTCACGCACTTGTGGGGGATATATCATTCGCTCGCTGATTGCGGTCAGCGTCGAAAACCAAAATTAATCCGGGGTGGACCATGAGTATCGTCGAGGGCTTCGAGCGTAAAGCGCTTTTTAACATCACGCGTGCCGTCGCTTTGATTTGCGTAACAACGTTCCTGCTTATCATCGTTGGCGGTGTAATTTACGGCGCCTCAGTTTGGCAGGAGCAAGTGGACACGAAGGTGCCACCTCAAGAGATCGTCGAATCGCTTAGGGCGACGCAGGCCAGACCGACAGATGTCGCTGGACCCAAGGGCGTGCAGCCGCCTGGCCAACAAGCGGCGGAGCAGAGTCCGCTCGCCGGCTATAAGATTCCCTTCGTGCTTCAAAAATATGTATCGGGTGACAATGCAAAAATCGTCAAGCGTCATCTTGACGAGGTTCCGGTGGTTGAGCGCCAGGCGTACATCGACGAACTCGGCGCGGTAGTGACGGAAGCCGAGGCGAAGAAAGTAGATGGCGTCAAGGCGATCAACGCGTACATGGACGTGAAAAGCGAGCGCTATAAAGCAGCATCTGCAAAGAATCTGCAGAAATGGGAGACGTTGAAAATCGTCGCGGAGGTGACTGCAGGTGGCCTTCTTCTGGTAGCGCTTTTCAGCTTGGTCTTGGTGCTGCTCGCAATTGAACGAAATACCCGTTCATTTCGTCAGGCACAGGTTGAGAGCCGCTCCTTTCCGGATGTTCAGCGCGAGGTCGCGACAGCATGAAGCCGTTCACATCGTTTCGACGTTTCGGGGGTGTTGGCGCAGTCGCAGTGTCTGTTGTCTTCGCTTTGAGTGGTTGTGGCAAAGACGCCAACAAGCCTGCAGCCAGCGCATCGAACGATCGGTATCCGGGGTATAAGCAGGTCGGCGAATCTGGAGATGCTGCGCAGTTGTGGTTCAACTCTTCTGACATCGGCCGAAGCGGTAGCCACTACATCGTCCATGCCTTAAAGGCTTTCCCGCAGGGGTACGCGCGATTTGACGTTGCGACGAACTGCCGCGACGCAACGCAACGGCTCTCGGGGACACAATACCGGGTCGACGGAACGGCTGAAAAGGAATATCCCGGCAACGATGGCGCGGTGAATGCGAAATCTGAACCCGGCATGAGCGAGCTGATGTCGGCGGCCTGCGAGATCGCAATGGCTTCGCGATCCATCGCCGGCAACTTCAATGTACCCGCTGCGCTCGAACTCCTGTACGGCCCCTACGACCAAACGAGCAAAACAGCGCGATGGGAAGATGCGACTGTTCCGTCGGATCTGGCGTGGCGGGAGAACCTCCAGTTGCCCGTTCGAGGCGTAATGCGCGTGAAGGGCGTCGCAACATTCGACTTCTCAGAAGGCGGGAAAGCCAAAAAAGTATTGGTAACCGACTCGATGCCCGAAGACGGCGGCTGTCACGGGTGTACGGGCCTACTCGGTGTCGCCGTCTTCGCGAAGGAAGGCGATAAATGGAAGGTTGAGTCCAATCACCCTTACATCGCTTCAATGGGAGCAATGGGCTCGGTAGGAGACCGTTTCGACTGGGTACCAGCCGGCGATGACTTGTACGCGTTAGTGGTGGGCGGTGATGACATGCATCAAGGCTATCAAACAGTATCGACGACAGCATTCGTGCGAACCAAGGAAGGTAGCTTTGTTGGTGTAATAGACGATGGCGATACCGGTACGTCTGATCAGGAAACGTTGCTTGCACAAACGACTTTCATCAAGGGCAAAAACGCCTCGCATTACGATGTGAAGGTTGCGATTTCCTATCGCCTTCCAGGAAAGTCCGTGTACGTGGCGGACCACGTTTATCAGTATTCGGGTGGCAAATACGTTCTCACGAAGAAGGACGATCCGCCGAAGTTCGTCGAGACAGCGATGCCCGTCTCGGATGGCTCTGCGCAATCGGTGAACTTCAGTCCGTCCTCCTCAATCGGTGCCACGCCTGCGCTCGAAATTTCTGCCGCGATCGGTCCCAGCTTTGACTGCGCGAAAGCTAAGTCAGACGCGGAAAGGCTGATCTGTTCGGACGCTGACCTTGCGTCTCGTGATGTCGAACTCGCGTCGCTTTTTATCAAGGCGAAAGCCGCGGTCTCCGACAAAAGCGGGTTCAAGGAACGCACGAGGCAGCATTGGAACTATCGCGAAAATGTGTGCCACGACCGTGAGTGTCTTGTTCGTTGGTACGCCGACCAACGAACAGCGCTTTCCCACATTGCGGATACTGGTCGTATGGATTGAGGAGAAGTTGCTGGTGTGAGGTGTTGACTTGATGTTTCACAAGCCGTCGGACTTCGTTGAAGCCGGCAAAGCAAATAGCTCTAAGGGGACCGATATGACTTTCAAGACCATGATTGTTTTTGTGCTGTGCGCAGTTTCCGTGACTTCCTTTGCGCGTGGTGGAGGCTACTCCGGAGGTCACAGCGGTTACCACTCGAGCGGAGCCGGGGAGCACTACGTCAGCGGCTATACGCGCAGCACCGGAACGTACGTGGCGGGTCACCATCAGACGAATCCCAACGATACAAAGTACGATAATTGGTCGTCGAAAGGAAATGTGAACCCGCATACGGGCAAGGAAGGGACGATCGATCCGTCCAAATGAGTGGTTCCTGTTGCGATCCACGATCGAACTCTTGATACGCACGCCGTTGGGCAGTTGCTCCTGCTCAACGGCGTTAGTGTCATGCGCTGAGAGGGTGTGCCTAGGGAAGTCGAATTCAGTATGACATCGGTTACAGGTCCGTAGCCAGAACAGAGGGGGATCACAGACGCCGCGCGAGTCACACTATCGCGTCGCCACTGCTCTCTCATTGAAGCGCTCGGCGCGATACGGGGCCGGCTGACTAACGCGCATCCTCCCGAGCAATTCGGTCGTGGTATGGTTCGAAAGTCTTGCAGCGAGGGCAATACTCGCGTTGTTTGTGGTCGACAGATGCCCGGTAACGAGGCCGAACGGCTCGCAACAGGCAAGCCGTCTGCGGGAATCACACGCCGCGTCTCCGTTACTTTCTCGAACGACGAGTCCTTGAGGCCACCAATAGCACGCGCCGCGGTGGGCTCCAGTTCGTGCGGGTCCGAGCGCTTGGGTCGCCGACGGGCGAACCCAACGAGCTGGGGATTCGCGATGCCGCCCGGAAAGATCGAAGTGCCCCGCCTTGCGTTCTGGGACGGGTAGCCGTGGATACGGCTAGCATGGACGGGCTGGATCATTCGTCATTCGCATCGTGGACTGCCATCGCATGTCGAGATTAAATGGGAAGGGCTTGACGAAGCAAACCAGAGCCCGGGTGCTTGCGGTATCGCGAGGGCCCCGATTCCCCAAGAGCGGAATAGCATTAGCCACTCCGCTGTCCCTGAGACGTTGTGCCTCGGCCACGGTGCAAGTGGGATCGTTTGCAGGAGCTTTCTGGAAACGTGCTTGCACCGTGCTACAGAGGAGAAAAAGGCCCGCTTGAAGCGAGCCTTGGCGAACGTCATTGTGCTTACGCCGCTGCGTCTTTTAACTTCTTGAGCGCCCGAACCTTCAACCTCACCGTCGCGGGCTTGGCGTCAAACCAACGCTCCTGGCCCGTGAATGGGTCTTTGCCGAAACGACGCTTCTTCGCCGGTACTTGCTGCACGTTGATTTTCAGCAGGCGGGACAGTGTGAACTCGCCAGGGCCCTTCTTGTGCACCGAGCCGAGAATCTTTTCTTCCAACGCTGCGAGCACGACCTTCACTTGTTTGGGTCAACGCCTGCTTCGGTTGCCACGTGGGTCGTGAGCGACGACTTTGTGAACTGATCTTTCACCAGCTTGAGCGTGCCGGCAGTGACTGCGGCCTTCTTTGGTGTTGCGGCCTTCTTGGCGGGTGCGGCGGTTCTCCTCGGTTCAGCAGCTTTTTTCGTTGCCATTGAGTCTCTCCTAGGAATGGAACGCTGCTTAGGCCGAAGCACCCCGGGCTATCTCCTGGGCACCGCGACTTGAAACCTTTGCTCCCAGTCGTCTTGGCGACTGAGCGCGCAGGGCGAATTCGCCCTTCCCGACCTTGACAAGCGAAGCGACATCGAGTGTTGCCGACCACCGCTGCGGTGGATCGGGATCGAGGTCGAAGATGGCGCGATCGGGATGCGCGAGATCAAGCGCTACGCTTTCCCATAAGTGCAGCTCTACAGCGTTTATTTGAACCAGCCCGACTAGCGCATCGGCGATATTGGCGACCAGCAGCGCCTTGTGGCCGGGTACACGCAGACGGGCAGCTGTTTTACGTCAGGAATGCGGGCGCGCGAGAAATGCTTCGGGATAATCTTTGAAAGGATTGTTCAGCGGGACGCCGCGACGGGGCGGCGCGCAACATCGCCGCGCAGTCGGTTGATGTTGATGGAAATGTCGACTGTTTGTGAGTAGCGTGGAGACGACAAGCGACATGACTGATTGCTCCGAAAGGAGGCTGAGAGTGGCGGCTGGCACTTGCAGTGCCCTCGAGTGGCAAGTGTCCCCTTGTCTGACAACGACTGACGACGCCATCTTCAGAAGTCCGTTGGTCTGCTGTAATCTGTTAGGTGGCCGCGCAGCGAATTTGCGCTTGTGGGTCGCACGGCGTGAATATCGGGAGACTGATGAGCAGTATTGGATGGATCGATTTTTCTTCGACGGACCGCAAGCGCGTGCATGAAGTGCTCGCGCTGATGAAAGAGCCGGGCACCCTGGATGAACTGGGCTTCGGACAGCTCCGCGATGCATACGCGGACACGCTATTTCCTGGCTTCTCCACGGTTCAAACGCGCGCACGGTATTTTCTCGCCGTGCCGAAGATCATGCTCGACTGGGCGGACTTGACGGACGCAAAGCGCCGCCGCCGACCGCTCGACGACTACCTGAAGATGGCGGAGAACGAATTCGCAAAAACGCTCAAGACCAACTACGATGCGGCGCGCCTGGAACCCGAAGGCGTAATCGGTCACACCGTGGTGGAACAGGGCGGCGTTGCGCGACGTCCGTCCTCGACTTATTGGAACGGCCTGCGCGTGTTCGAAATAGTACGCGCGCAAAGTTCGCTCGCCGAATTCTGCCGCTACTGGCGTCGCGACGGAGACGCTCAGGAAGCCGTAAGCTCAGAAGAAGGCACCGATGACGCCGGGCAACGCTTCGAGTCTGCTGTGCGTCGTCCGCCGGGATCGCGAGGCGACTGGCCGGTCGGTCTCACCTTGACACTCGACGTGGACGAAGCGCGTTTCCTGCGCGAGCGCTTCACTTTGGCGCGTGGCCTTGACAACACGGTTTGTGCCCAACTGCTCTCCAACGACCTTGCTGCCAGTGCGCTGAGCGACGACTACGCCAGCTTTGCCGCGTTCAGCAAATGGGCCGCCGGGCAATGCTCGCTGGGCCCGACATGCCGCGACAACATCGCGGCAGCGCAGCGCTTCAGCCTCGCAGTCGAGGGCGCGCATATCGTCTTCAACCGGCTGATTGCGAAAGGCATCGACGACAACCGTCTGCATTCACTTTGCGACGAGCTCTACGCCGGGTGGCGCGCGACAGTCAAAGTCGCCGGCATCTTCCGTCCGGGCGCGGATCTCGAATGGCTGAGCGTGGCGGAAGCGGGCGGTACGCGCGTGAAGCGGCGAACGATCGAATTTCTCGAACGATGGAATGTGCTGAATGAGGCTGACGCTCCGAAGCTATCCGATCTCGATTCCCTCGTGCGCACTCAGGCCGTCGATAACAAACCCGCGCGCTCGTTGCTAATCAAACTACCGCACGAGCGTGCCGACTGGTACGGCATGCGTGCGCTCGACTATCGCTGGCAGACCGTCCGACGCATGTTGAAAGACATCGTCGAGGTGCTGCCGTGCTGAAGCTCGAAAGCGATCGTCTCGATTACGGCGATCAAATGCGCGCGCCGCCGGGCTATGCGTTGCACTCGGCTGTCGCGACCACCTTCTCGCTCGATCTCGAAACGCTCGCGGCCGCTTCGCTCTCGCTCACGCTGGATCAGACGCTGGAAGAAGAAAACGAGGGAGAACTGTCGGGCGAGCGTGTGGCATTGCTCGAATCCATCGATCAGCTTCAGAAGCGCCTGATGGTTTTCTACCAGCGCGGCAACATCAAGGTGCCGAACAAATTCAATCGCCTCTTCACGCTGCTTGAACCGCTGCTCGTGCCGGTCGTGGCGCTCGAAGGCGCAGACGGTGCGTTCGCGTCGTTCCATCCTAAAGTGTGGCTGCTGCGCTTCAGCGCGCTCGACGAAGACGGTCCGGATAAATGGCGCTTGCTGGTGTTGTCGCGCAACCTCACGTTCGATCGTAGCTGGGATCTCGCTGTGTCGATCGACGGCGAAACGGCGCGCCGCGGCAACGGCGATCCGCGTCTCATCGCGTTCCTGCGCTCGCTGGCAGAGGATCCGCGCCATACTCAACAGATCGAAGCTTGGTGCGATGCCCTCGGGCATGTCGCCTGGACGGCGCCCGATCAGTTCGACCCGGCGTTTGAGGTGCTGCCAGGTTCTCATGGCGACGAGAACACCGCCGGCGTGCCGGTCGATCTGCCGGACCGGTTCGGCGATCTGCTGGTCATGTCGCCTTTCATCGATGCCGATGAACAAAGCATGCTCGCCGAACTCGCCAGCCGCACCCGCGATGACGCCCGACGCACTCTCATCAGCCGGGGTGACACGCTCGACAAGATCGGCAAAGACGCGCTGGAAGACTGGGATTGCCTGTCGCTGTCGGAGCGCGTGGTCGACGGCGAGGAGCGGCACGAAAGCCGCGCGCCGGAGCAACAGAATCTTCACGCCAAGCTCATTGTCGCCAAGCACGGCACGCAGGCCGTCTGGCATGTCGGTTCGGCCAATATGACGAACGCTGCGTTCGGGCAGCCGGGCAAGCTGGCGCCGCCCCGCAATCGCGAACTGATGCTACGACTCACGGGCAGAAACAGCAAGGTTGGTCCCGACGCGTTGCTGGCAGCATGGAAGACGTCGAACGTGTTCCAGAAGCATGAGTTTCGCGAGGGCGCACCGGCGAGCCCCGAGGAAGATAGCTTGATGCGCCGCGCCGTACATGCGCTCAGTTCCGCCGAGTGGCTGCTGCATGTGAAGGAAGAACAGAACGAGCCGGCACAGTTCGACCTGCGGCTCGAGATGCAACCGGACGGCGCGGCCATACGATTGCCTGGGGGCTACGAGGCCACCGTCCGCTTGCTCTGCCGCGACGATCCGCGCGCGCTCGGCGCTTCGCTGACATGGACCGGCGTCAGCCTGACGGACATCAGCGCGTTCCTACCGGTCGAGATCGTGTCGCCGACGGGCCTGCGCAAGAGATTCGTCGTGCAGGCGGCTCTGTCCGTCGACCTGCTCGAGCGGCGCAAGGGCGCGCTGTTCCGGGATATTGTCGGCGATGGCAAGAAGCTCCTTCGTTACCTCGCATTGATTCTGGACCTGGACCCGTCGCGTACCGACTGGACCCGAGCGGACGGCAACGGGCAGGGCGCTGACGTGTTCGGGCTCGACGGCAAGGGCGCGCTCTACGAGCAACTACTCCGGGCGGCCTCGCGCGCACCGCGCCGGATGAGCCGTGCCATCGATATCTACCGGCGTGTTCGCGCCGAGATCGACACTTTGCCGGAAGGGCTGGACGCGCTCTTCGACAGTTTTGCCGCTTACCATCAGGAACGAAACGCATGAAGCACGAAGCGCAACAGCGCATCCGGGACGCGCTCGGTGACTTGAGGGACTTTCAGCGCGCGACGGTCGAGCAGGCCTGCACGCGTCTCGATGGCCCGAATGGACCGCACGGCCGGCTGCTGGTCGGCGACGAAGTCGGACTCGGCAAGACGCTGGTGGCGCGCGGCGTCGTGGCTTCGCTTTTGAGCCGTCGACTGGAAGACAATCCCGCGGCGCAACCACTTAGGGTGGTTTACATCTGCTCGAATCAGGCGCTTGCGCACGAGAACGCGCGCAAGCTCGCGGTGTTCAGCGGCAGTGACCAAGATCATTGGGTCAGTTCGCTGAAGTTCGGCCGTCTTGCGGAACTGGGTCTCAAGCAACCAGACCCGGAACCCGGCACGCTGATGGAATCGTGCTCCCTCACGCCGGCGACTTCGTTTTCGCTGAGCCGGGGCGGCGGAAATGCGCTGGAGCGATACATTCTCTGGCTCGCCGTAAAGAGTGCAGGCCAGATCGATGACACCAGGCGACTCGAAGAATTCTTCCGCAACGGTGTGAATGGCGCGTGGCAGTACGCCGCGCGGTACTGCCACGCGCGGGAACTCGAGCCTGAGGCGCTCGCGGACTTCATCGAACGTGTAGCGGAGCGGCCGAAGCTCGACGCGTCGGCGCGAACCGCGGCGAAAGCGTTGCAACTGCATCTGCATTCGTGGGCCACGCTGATCCAGAGCCTTTCTGAAGCCGCGGCGGAAGATGTCAGGGCGATCAAGCACGGCACGCATCTGACGACCTGCGTGCGCGGCGGCATCCGGCAGATGTTTGTCGAAGCCTGCGCGCGCAATCTGAAGGCGGATATCTTCATCCTCCATGAATTCCAGCGGTTTTCGGCACTGCTGCACGCCGGCTCCGTTACGCCGGATGCGGCTGCCGGCGAGGACACCGTTTCGGAGGAGCAGATCATCGCGCGACGGGTGCTGCATGAAGGCACCGGCTATGCAACGCTTCTGCTGTCGGCGACGCCGTTTAAGGCGCTGACGCATCTCGACGAAGATCAGGAAGGCCAGGCGCACGAGAAGCAGCTCAACGATCTGCTCGGCTACCTGTGTCGGGATGACAGGGACGTGCTCGGTCGTTACGCAAAGGCGCGCGATGCCCTGCTGCGGAAATTGCTGACGCTCCCGGCAGCACCGCTCCTTCCGGGCACGCTCAGCACCGCCGAGCGCGACGGCGTCGAGAATGCGCTGCGCCCTTATATCTGTCGCTCCGAGCGGGGCGCAATCGAGCCGGACATTGAGAAGATCTTCGTGACCGTGCGGAGGGACGAACTGGATGCACGCCCGCAAACGGCGGAGATCGATGGGTTCGTCGCGCTCGACCGGCTCGCTCAGGCGCTCAAGTCGGTTAGCCGTGGTCATGCCGTGAGTGATGTCATGCAGTTCCACAAGGCCGCGCCCTGGAGCCTGTCTTTCCTGAGCGGCTATCAGCTTCGCGAGACGCTGCGTCTGCATGCCAGAGAGACGCCCGTCAAGGATGCGCTGCAGGAAGGCGGCGCGGGCTGGATTCCGTACCAGCGCTTCCGGAACTACAGTCTGAATCTGACGCACGAGGCGCCGAGCGGACGCTTCGCGCAAGTGTTGCGTGCGGCCGCGCCCGAGGGCGCCGAACGATTGCTCTGGGTTCCGCCGAGTCTGTCCAACTATGTGGGCTGCGGCCCCTTCAAGGACAAGGAAGGCTTCAGCAAGACCCTGCTGTTTTCCTCGCTCGTACTGGCTCCGCGTGCGCTGAGCAGCTACGTTTCGTACGAGTGCGAACGGCGTCTGCTGGCCAAGGGGCGCAAGCGTCACGATTATCTCGACAACCGCGACGCGTACAAAGGCACCTTGCTGTTCGACGGAGCGAAGATCGGCCCGGCGTGGGGGCTGATTTACCCGTCCGCGCGTCTGGTCGCCGTGCCAGTATGTCATCCCGGCGTCTCGCTCGATGGAGTTAGGCAGCATGTGCGCGACGAACTGACGGCGGATTTCCGCCTGCTGTGCGAGCGCTATGGGCACGGCACGCAGCGGTACAGCGCGCGCTGGTACGCGCTCGCGCCGTTCTTGCTCGACGTGATTCGCGATGGCGACAACGACACGCAGGCATGCGTTACCCGCTGGGCGCGCGCATTTGAGCGATTTTCAGTGGCCAGTCAGGCGCGTAAGACGCACGTGCCGCGCGTTCTGGAGGCGCTTGCCCGCGCTGATGGCGGACTCGGCGAGCCGCCTGCCGACTTGCTCGGCTGGCTCGTGGATCTTGCCATCGCCGGGCCGGCGGTGTGCATGCGGCGCACGCTCAGCACGGTCTGGGAAACCGGCGTGGCGGACGACTCCAACGACAAACTGCTCGCGCACGCGACGGACTGCGCATCGTCGTTCATCGACAAGATGAACCGCATGGAATCGCAGCGTGTACTGCGCGCCGTGCTGCCGGGTGCAAAGCCCTGGGTAGCCGTCTCATCGTACGCCGCGATGGGAAATTTGCAGGCCGTCTTCGACGAGTTCCTGCATCTGCTCAAATCGGTTCATCGCGGCATGGACGAGTCGGTTGGGGCGTTTCACGCGGCTATTGCGCCGGGTGCGGTATCGCTCACGGCGCAGACCGCGCTTCCGCCGCTGAAAGGCCAGGTGAAGAGGCACGACGTGAAATTTCATTGCCACTATGCCGTGCCGTTTGGGAATCAGAGCAGCACCGAGGAAGAGGGCATCAAGCGGATCACCAGCGTGCGTGCATCGTTCAATTCGCCGTTCTGGCCGTTCATGCTCAATTCGACGTCCATTGGTCAGGAAGGACTCGATTTTCACTGGTATTGCCGGCGCGTCGTGCACTGGAGTCTGCCTGCAAACCCGATCGACCTCGAGCAGCGTGAGGGGCGCATCAACCGCTATAAATCGCTGGTGGTGCGCCAGCGTGTCGCTCAGGCGTACGGCGATGCGTTGACTTCGCCCGCGCCGTCGCAGTCGCACGACGTCTGGACGCGCCTTTTCGATCTGGCAAGCAAGAACGAACGCCGCACGGATCTTGTGCCGTACTGGTACGTTCCGCTTGGCTACGCGTGCCTCGAACGGATCGTGCCAGCGGCGCCGTTCAGCAGCGAGGTTGAGCGGCTTGACGAGATTCTGCGGATTCTCTCTCTTTATCGACTGTCATTCGGTCAACCGAGGCAGCAGGAACTCATCGAGAACCTCCTTAGGAAAAACTATAAGGACGTCGATCTGCGAGAGATCCGCGATGCGCTTCTGACGATCTCGCGCCCATCAACCGTGTTCTGGAAGCGACAGGCGAAGACCGCGTAGACGCGGCTTGAAGAAACGAGCCGGACATTGCCGTCCGACCGTCGCTTCGCCGCTGACTGGTCCTGAAAAACCGTCCTGCCACAGGGGCAACTATCGTGAACCTTTCAAGCAGACGCCGCTGATTCAGCAACGTCTGACATTAGAATAAGCGCTTAAATCTCTATCGTGGGTTCGCGCATCAGATGTTGAAGGAATTGGAAAAGAATGGCCGTAGCACCGGCGCACGGGATAGCTGGAAGGAGGCGGAAGCGGCAATCAACTTCTGGCAAGCCCTGGAATATTTCGCCCTGCAGTCGCCGCCGGCCGTGAAGCTCGAGGAGTCGGTGTGGGCGTTCGAAGCCGGTGCCGCCGATCACGAGTTGCCGTGGGGCGATCCCAAAAAACGCCTATTGCTGGACCGACAGATTGGGCCAAACAGAAAATTTCAAGTCTTCGCCGGCATCCTTGGCGGCAGCTACTTCGTTGAGGCGGCACGCCGATATCTTGACGCGGAGCCGATTGACTTTTCCGAAATGCGGCCGGTGTCGCCAGTAGCTTGTGTCGTTCTGAATGTCGACGGGGAGGGCATGGCCAGCGGTCAGGTCTTTGTCAGCACCGTACCTTGGGCAATGTCGCGCATAGCCAATTCGCCAGATCGCGCTTCTGCGCTTGAATTCGAGGGGTTCTTCGGACTGGGGGGGCTTGAGGAGCAGATCGGCAAGAAAGTGCAGGACTTGATGGTCGAGCGCCGGCTTCTTGCTAGGAAATCGCTTGAAGAGTCCAACGACGATTCCATTGTTCAAGGTGCGGAGACGGTAGGTCCCACGGCGCCGCATGCAGCTGCTTCCGCGGGCGCTGACGCTGGGTCTCGCCCTGAGCCGCCTCCCTTGAGACCGCTGACGGCGCAGGACGTCGCAGCCATTACTGATCTTGTTTTCGAGATGTCCGGCTGGCGCCCGGAACACCAGGAGCGGTGGCGCATTCAAGCTGTGTGGGCGCCAGCGAAAGATGGGAGCGAGAAAGAAGCGGACGCAGCGTCGCAAGACGACCCACTGAACAGCTTCTATGCGGAAGATCTCGCTGGGCTAGCGGGCGCGGTTGCAGGCCGCCGAATAGGTGCTGGCTTGCGCGATTATCTGAGAGGTGAGGATTCTTCCGGACGGGTTGACCTTGAGTCTCAGGTTGACCGGTTGATTGAAGGAGTTCATCCCTCGAAGCTACCCGCAGGGTGCTGGCCGGCCAAGTTTCCTTTGGTTACGGCCCAGCAGTTCGCGGTCAATACCATAATCAACGATCTGTCCGATGGTGCAGGACTTTTCTCGGTAAACGGTCCTCCGGGCACCGGAAAGACTACCATGCTCAAGGATGTTATCGCGGCCGTCGTAGTGCAGCGAGCTGATGTCCTTATGGAATTCGATACGCCTGTCGCCGCCTTTACGAAGCGGCTCGACATTGAACAGTATGAGTATCAGGCCTTTGAGCTTGACAAGCGCTTGCGCGGCTTTGGCATCGTAGTGTCGTCGGCCAACAACGGTGCGGTCGAAAACATCACGAAGGAACTGCCGGGAGTGGCCGCGATCGCACCGGAAATTGACATTGACTACTTCTCGATAGTCGCAGATTCGGTCGGTGCCCCGGAAAAAGCAAAGCAACGTACGGCGAAGAAGGAGCGATGGGGTCTTGTCACAGCAGTGTTAGGCAACAAGACCAACCGGAATCAGTTTGCGACGCGCTTCTGGCTCGCCGGCCTTCCTCGGAAGAACAATGAGGCGAAGCGACCGCAGGAGCCGGACCCGTTGCGCTTGCGATCGCTGCAGGATCTTGTCAAGAGTGGACAGCACGGAGCGCTCCCTTGGGAAGAGGCCCGTGCGCGTTACCGCGAAGCCAGGAGAAAGGTGGATGATCTAACGCGGACGGCCGCGGCTCTCGCCGATGCAATCGAGTTGAGGGCAAGCGCAACCCGTGCGAAAAGAAAGGCTCTCGCTCTGGTGGCCGAAAATCAGCAGGCCATCGTCCGATACAAGGACGCATTGAGCGAAGCGACAGTCAGGCTGGACGCCGCTGTTGACGCAGAACAGCGAGCCGCCCGTCGGCTGGCGGCCGGCAAGGCGTGGAGCAATGCACATATCGAATTGAAGGCTCGGCAGAAAGGCTATAACCTCGTTCGGGAAAACGTTGATCCTGATGCGGTCGCTAACGCGCGTGCCACGCACGAAGTCGCTGCAGCTGCACTAGCTGGCGTTCAGGCGGACCTCGATTTTCATCTACGGGGCAAACCGGGATTTTTTTCAGAACTCTTCCGTACACAGTACAGCCGTCGATGGAATCTACGCGGCGCCGAACTCGATCAGCAACTCCGAGATGCTCGCGCGCAAATCGCTCGCGCTGCTCAGCGACTTGCGAACGAAGAAGTACTCGGGCTAAAACTTCAAAGTTTGATGGACGCTGTAACGGCTGCTCAGCAGAAGGTGTTGGGGTGCAGGGCGGAGGCACAGGACGCCGGAGTACCGGTCGGCGAAGCAGAGCGCGATGATGGCACGACGGGGCTACCGCCTGAAGTTCTCGAAGGCATAAGTGAGACGCACATTCATACATGCAACGTCGTTCGCGAGGCTCGCGACCACGTGAGTGATGCGCAAGCCTCGGTTACGGCGGCGCAACAGCGCATTGAAGACGCACAGGCGCAAGTGGTGAGAGCCGATTCGGATCTCGAAAGGGCGCGACGGATATTGGCTGCGTCGCCAGTCACGACGGACGAACTCGCTCAGTGGGATCTTTCGAATCTCGATCGCGAGAACCTGCATCGCGTTGCCCCCTACGAATTTCCTGCGTTGTTCCAGGCACGCCGAGAAGTATTCGTTGCTGCTATGAAGCTGCACCAGGCATTTGTAGTTGCCGCGTGGAGCCGTCTCTCTCGCACGCTCAGTGCGTTCGTCAACCTACTACAAGGCAACCTGAACGTCACCCAGATACCGAAGGGCGCCATCCATCTTTGGGACGCATTCTTCTTGGTGGTACCCGTAGTTTCTACAACATTTGCTTCGTTCCCACGACTCTTTCGCGACATTAGTAGTGAGGAACTCGCGTGGCTAATGATTGACGAGGCGGGGCAAGCTGCCCCGCAGCAGGCTGCCGGCGCTATCTGGCGCAGCCGGCGTTCGGTGATCGTGGGTGATCCGCTTCAGCTTGAGCCGGTTGTGGGTGTGCCAACGGAGTTGGTTACCCCGTTGCTCCGTCGCTGCTCAGCCGAACCGCAATGGGCGCCACCGCTTACCTCGGCGCAGACGCTAGCGGACCGAGCTAACCGGTTCGGAATGTATCTGGGCGAACCGGATGCGGATGAGCGGCTTTGGCTCGGATCGCCGCTCCTCGTCCACCGGCGTTGTCTCGATCCCATGTTCCGGATCGCCAACAGCATCGCCTATGCAGACAAGATGGTCTATGGCACAGGCGAGGATATGGGGCCGCACGGGATTGGGCCGAGCTGCTGGGTACACATACCCGCCGATTTCTCAGATGGACATTGGGTCGAAGCGCAGGCGGATCACGCCATGGGTCTGGTCGAACGACTTACGGACGGCGTGCTGAAGGAGAACGGGCAGTTCAAGGTCTACGTTATTACACCATTCCGCACGGTGGCGTCCAAGATTCGGTTGCTGCTGTATCGACGCTATGGCGGGGCAAGCAAGGGAATGGCGGGGACTGTTCATACCTTCCAAGGCAAGGAAGCTGAGCACGTTGTTTTCCTGCTGGGTGGGAACCCGACCAGCCCAGGCGTGATTTCGACTTTCGCTGGCGCGAAGCCGAATCTCGTGAACGTTGCCGTGACGCGCGCCAAGCGTCGATTGTATGTCGTCGGTGATCGTCGTTTCTGGACAGGGCCATCTGACGTACACCGTATCTTCAACCGCATGACAGAACATCTTGATGATGTGGCGGGAACGAAGCCGTCTTCGTGAGCGACACAAGCCGAAGCGCCGGCATGCGACAACTGTGATTTCGCTACCGCCGCCCTCCGACCATCATGGTATTCATGCTTTCCCATGCATTTAAATGGTCTGAGGTCGAGGCGGCGGCGTTCGATCTTCCGTCCCATGCTGCCGATTGAAGTTCGAACATGGCAGTGTACGTGACCCAGCGAGAAGAGATTTAAGCCAAGTTTCTGCGGCGCCCCGAAGCCTGCGGATTGGGTCGGAAGGTAGCCGGCCTATTGCGGAGTCTCTACAACGCCGTAGAAGCCTGTATCGGCCGCGAGGTTGCGGACAGGCAAGACAGGATCGGCTCTAGCGAAATCCATTGCAGCGTTCCAAGTATCCAATTGCTTGACCGACGGAATGGCGTGTCGTATCGCAACAAGGAGTGAAACAATTGCGTCTCTCAAAATCGGCCGAGCTGCACGCTCCAGAAGATTAGCTGCCGGATAGTCGTATCGAAGACTGTGCAGTAGTTCGCAAAGTGCCGAACAAATGTCAAAAGCATGGTCAACGAAGTGATACGACGCTCCCTGCTTGAGAAGTTCCGTAATATTATTGAGTTTCCGATCAAGGAAGAGCTCGCTTTTGCGACGCACGCCTTCGACCAAGTGTTGGACATGTCTCGCCGAAACGTCCGTCGGCGATTTGAGTTGTAATAGCCAACGTCCAGCAGCACTCATCGCAGCGGTTACGACATGAACGTCACGACTGGAGACGAGGACAGAATTGGCGATCTCGATTACTCGGCGCTCCTGCTGAGGCCACCAGACAAGCCCAGCGAAGAGTAGCGGAACGAGCGGGGCATCGATCCTCAGACCGGCATGCCATAGCTCTGCTAGCCAGTCATGGAGTCGATCACGCAAACAGGTTTGAAGCGACAAGTTCGGCACCAAGACTCTTTGCATGGCATGTGCGATAAGGCGCATTCGAGCCGCCATAATGTCCGATAAGAAACTGTCATTCGAACTGGTAGCTGCGCGTTCAAGTAGTGCCGCTCCTTCGGCGCTCCACCAGCGCCTGAGTTCTTCCACGACGGACAAGATGAGAGATTCTGTCCACGAGAAGCCTCTCACTCCAGCGCCTTCGGTCAAAAGCACGTTCACAAGAAGCGATTCTCCCGGTGTTCCGAAGTAAGCTGCCGCCTTCCCATCGTCGACCGGTTGACGGGTGATGAACTCGATTTGCTCACGCTTGAGCCAGCGACGAAAATCCTCAGTCGGTGAGCGGTCATCCGGAGAGGGCCACGTCAGCGCGGCTCCGCGGTAAAAACGTTTGATGAGCGGGAGTTCTCCATGCTCAACGTTCCTATAGATCAGGCGTGCGAACCTCGAAGACTGCTCGGCCGACATAAGGTTTCGCCGGAAGAGTAGGTCAAGACGCGAGAAATTATCAGCCTCTTGCTCGTGGCCCGGTTCGTCTTCTTCCGCTTGAGCGAGCACCCTATCGATAACATCTCGCCAGTCGTTAGTAATTTTGGGATCAAACCGTGCGCCCTCTTCACGGAGCGCCTGGATAATGTCTGGCCAGGTGTTTATTGATTGTAGACCTCGCAGTGGTTTAAGCCTTAATAGGTCAGGAGCCTTTTCTTCGAGAAGCCTTCGAGACACGAGACGGAGCGTTCGCGAAAGAAACGTGCTGTATTGCGGATGAACGTTCCGATCGGAACGGATCATCGAAGACTCATGCAAAAGGATAGCGAGATCCATGAGTGTCGTGGCCTGCTTTTCACCAAGGCGGAAAGCGACTCTGGACATCAGATCCATGTGAAATCGGAGATAGGTACGCGCAGCTCGGTCGAGCGGTAGTTCTTTGGTTTCCAGTAGGGTCGTTATCTCCTTATGACAGTGGCTGAATGTCGCGATCGCTGAGTCCGCCGTCAGTTCGGCGACTGTACCCATGTCTAAGGCATCTGCCTTCGTTAACCAGGCTGCCGTGCTTACCCGATTGAATATTCTGAAGTTGATCGTTGCGTCGATCGTTATCGAAAGGATTCGGTATGCGGTGATCCACCTTTTTGCTGAGACACCAAGCTGGCCGACCGCCGGGACGTAGGCGGCGACTTCGCCAAAGCGACAGAAGGTCGCACTTGCACTTTGTGCTTCGTCGCGAAAAAACGGGCTAGCGATAGGTGTGGACATCGTCCGAGCGTCGAACTCCACGTTCGCCGCCTGAAGCATGGTTTCGGCGAAGTCAAGTTCCTTCAACAACTCCTTGCTGAGAGAACTGGGATGTTCCACGTTATCTCGTGCAGCGTGGTTCCGCTCAACGGTGTCCTCGTCCTCAAGTTCGGGCCGAGCCGCCGTCGGACCTTCCTCCTGGGCGATCAGCTCTCGAAGGCTAATCTCCGGCTGACGGGAAGAGTTTGACGGTCTGTCCTCTACCAGTTCGGGTTTTCTAGCGGGAGTGGTCTGGGAAGAGGCTCTTGCTTGGCGACACACGTCAAGAATGCGCTCCGCCCACTGCTCACGTGACAATAGAGCGACCGATTCCCCTTCCGCGAATATTCTCTCTCGAATTCCGTGCAGTGCTGAACGGAGGACTTCGTTGGCGCGTTGAACCGCTCCCATTTCGCCTAAGAGAGCGCCGGCGCGTACCCGCCAGTACAGGTCGACCGACGGACTGTCCGCTGTGGAAAGCCTGTTAGCCTTCTGAAGAGCATCGGCGCCTCTGCGCGTTTCCAGATCAAACAGCAGCGATTCGTACAATGCGGCCCAATCGTTATCGTCCCAAGCGGCTTGCTTCTGCGGCGAGTTCAATTGGGAGGCGAATCGTGCGAAGTTGTCCGCGTCCCCGGTTTCCCGGCAGTAGCGCATAGCATGTACCGTCAGCCGCCGAATGATGCGGATCAACTGTTCGTCAGATGGACGCAAACTGCTGGCATCTTCGGGGATGTCGTGCGTTGTATTGCATGAGCGATTTGCTTCCGCCGATCCGAGCAATTCCAAAATCGTTTCATATCGGTATTTTGATAGCGGCGAAAGCGTTTGATCCTCGATCCAGGCCGCCTCGTCGATCACGACGGCTCTCAACCAGAAGGGCATTCCTTCGGCCTCGCTCCTGTACGCGGAAAATAGCTGCCAAAGGACCGATACGTGGTCGAGTCGCTCCCGGTTTGCAGCCGGTGAAATGAGCCACCCAGGGTAGTCTCCGCGATTGCGAGCGGCGTCCCGCGCCCAATTTACGATTGTGGCTATGTCGGCCTTTTGGCGTAGGGCCCGCGAAGGCGCATGATACGGCCAATCCGAACGCCGTCGTACCGGCTTATCGGCCCAGTAGTCGAGCAAAAGGTCGAGTGCCAACCCATAGTCGACTGAGTCGTCACAGGTCCCTAACGGACCGATATTCAAAGGAATGACGTTACGTCTCTCGAGAACGAGTCTTTGCCCTTCGGAGACGGGACTGAGCGAAATCAGATATATCGGAGGCGTTCTGTCACCCAACCGATCCCGTACCCATCCGCTCCACGCAAGAAAATTCGGATCGTCGCCGGAAAAACCGATGAGGCAAAACACGTTCTCCAGCATGGATTGTTGTACCGTGTTGACGAATGGCGCGAACTCCTCAGGGTAAGACCTGTAATCTTCCTCCGTAACAATGAGCTTCGTTCCGCTACGAAGGCTGCCATGCAGCTTGACAACTCGGGGACGGCCATTGCGGCGTGAGAAGGGAACGTTGTTTGCGGCAACAACCACCTGATACTGTCGTCGTATGCGTGGATGAAACTGCCGGCGATCCGTGTCAAGCGCGCGCTCAAGCAACGTGTCGTAGTTTGTCGTATAGACGTCAGTCCATGGTAGCGCCAGCAACTTAGTGTGAAGGTCACCGGGAATAACAACCCCGGCGTCAGGCAGCAATTCGTGCATCTTTGCGTCAAGCTGCGCACGGCCGCGCACAGCCGCATATTCCTCAGCTAGGCGAAGCATCCCGCTTGTCCCGCCAAGCCGCTTCTTGGCATCCTGCTTTGCTCGGTCCGTGGCGTATAAATCGTCCAGCAGACTGTCAATCATGCCTGCCCACATTGTCAGGCGATTTCCATATTGCGCGTTCAGGCTAAAGCCTGACCCGATCATCACGCACGCATGGTTCTCGAGCAGGGCATTGCGGATACGTTCAAGGTGTACTGCGCCGTCGAGTTTATTCACTCGTTGTGAGATGCTCGTATATTCCTGCGCTTTCATCGAACTTTTGTATTGGTTTTTGTTTACTTGTAGCGCCTAGATTTGAATTGCAGCGCAGAGTTCTTCGACTGGATTTCTGACGCGTGGCGTAAAGTGTACCTTGTCGGCCAACTGTTCTGTGCCGCGCAAGACGTGGACGCAGCGCCACCTGCGCGAACCGAGCAACGTAACGACTGATTCGAGCGCAGTGTGAACAGGCGTCTCGAATTCCTTATTTCGTCAATGGTGAATTCGGCAAGTTTGCTGACCGACTGCGCGCGCGGCGCAAAAGACACAAGATGTTCGGTACTTATTGCGGTTTCGTACAATATGTAGTAGTGTAATAAGTACCTCATTCACCGCGGCTCCGCATGAGTTCCTTCGACGACTTTCAGATTCCCCCGCCGGCCGATTGGCAAAAGTTCGAGCGTTTTTGCCGCGACCTGTTCTCAGCTCACTGGGCCGATCCGTCTGCGCAACAGAACGGACGGGGTGGGCAGCAGCAAAACGGCGTTGATTGCTTCGGGCGAAACTGGACTACTGGCGAGCTGGAGGGGGTTCAGTGCAAAGGCAAGGACGGTCGATACGACAAGGCGCTCACTGTCGATGAGCTGACGAAGGAAGTAGGGAAGGCGCTGACATTTAAACCGCGTCTTTCGAGATTCATTCTTGCGACTTCAGGTCAGGCCGACGCGAAGGTGCAACAGGTGGCGCGGGAGATTTCTGTTCAGCATCGGGCTAAGGGCCTGTTTCCAGTCGAGGTACTCAGCTGGGATATGCTGGTCGGCTTGCTCGAGAAGCACGCGGACGTCTTCCGTGCGCACTATGGCGACCTCGTAAAGAAAATCTTCGCAATAGGGCAGCAAGAGTCACCCTTGATCGCGATTCGACATCAGTCTCAGGAAGGGACCACCGAAGCGTTCCAGTCCATCTCCTCGGACGGGTTCGGACGGGCTGTGATCTCAATCGATTGCGATTCCACGATGGCCTACGAGAACGGCGTTCTCAACCCCCTGGTTGCATTGCGCCCGCAGATGTCACTTGTTCAGCAGCTTCAGCATCAGCTGGCACTTCACGGCAATGCAGATGTCGCGTATTTCGGCATCGCGCACATACCGTTGATTTTCCATGCGGGTATGTCTGTCTCTACCAAGCGGCGGATCTCGTTGTATGAATTGCAACGATCGAGCGGGGATTGGGTTCAGTTGTCCGCAGACGTCGGGCCGGACCTGGGCATTACGCTTTCCGAGTTGCGCGGCGAGGCGTCGGACGACATCGCGGTTCTGTCGATCGAAGTGAGCTACCCGGTACCCGTCGCTGATATTGAGGCGGCAGTACGTGCGGATTTTCGTCACTGGAAGCTGTCAATTGATAAGCCGCGCATTGACGCTGTCCAGCACGAGTCGCAGGTCAAGGAGCTTGCGGACGCGTTCCGCGCTGTCCTCGATGCGGTCCACAACGAAATGGACAATCGCCCACTGCACGTGTTCTATGCCGGCCCGGTGAGCGTCGCATTCAGGATGGGGCAGCACGTCAGCCAGACCATCCATGGTCCCGTCATCGTTCACAACTACTCCGCCAGAAGCACGCCGCGCTACGCATGGGCTATCGATCTGAACGCCGCCAATTTTTCAGCGAAACAGGTCTTGTTTGCAGAACTGAAGGACATGTATGTTTAACTTGCACACCGAGCTGAACGTTTTCTACAACGAACATGTCCGTTTGCCGCAAAAGCTCCGGAACGACCTCGCAGGCTACCGTGATCTTAATGTGAAACGGTTGAAGGAGGGCCTCGACGAGCTGACGGCGCAGACGGGTGTCAGGCATGCGCATCCGGTTGATGTCCAGAATCAGGGTAGTTACGCGATGCACACTCTGAATCAGTCCGACTCCGCTGGTTATGACATCGACGTCGCCCTGGTTTTCGACGAAAAGGACCTGCCATCCGACGCGGCCATGGCAAGAGCGCGGGTAGAGGCGGCGCTCCTAAAGCGATGCTCAAATTTTACGCAGCCGCCGGAGGCACGGAAGAACGCAGTTACTGTTTGGTACGCAGAAAACTATCATATTGATTTCGCGGTCTATCGGAAGCGATCCGACTGGATTGGTATTGAGACCGTTGAACATGCCGGCGCCGATGGCTGGTCGCCGCGAAAGCCCGCCGACTTTGCATCATGGTTCGACAAGCAGCTGGAATCGCACGACCGTGGCGACCTGTTCCGGGCTCTCCTCGGGATAACCGTCGAAAAGCATCAGTTGCGTCGGGTCGTTCGCCTTGTCAAGGCGTTTGCGCGATCGCGCTCGGGGTGGTCGCTTCCTGGCGGTATCGTCCTGACGACCTTGGTGTGTGAGGTCTACAGGTCGGACGCCAATCGCGATGACGTCGCGCTCTACAATACGTTGGTGGCATTGAGGGGGCGTCTGCGAGCCTCAAGGGAGGTTTTGTGCCCGGTGCCCAATCACAAGAGCCTCGTCGGATCCGAGCGTCGTCAGAAAGAGATGGACCGTTTGCTGAAGTGCGTCGATAGCGCGCTAACCAGTCTCGCTCCGCTGTTCACCGCGGACTGTACGCGCGAAAGAGCACTCAGTGCTTGGAAATCCGTATTCAATCATCGCTATTGGGGCACGCAGATTCAGGAGGCTCGAGTCGCTCAGAATGCGAGTGCGCTGTTGTTGGAGTGCGGTCTCGCGAAGCGCGATAAAGGTACGCCATACGGAACGTATTCCAGCGGGTCGAGCATCCTTCCCAAAGGCGTCCACCTGCGGTTCCGTCTCAAGCAGACCAGCGTTTTGCCGCCGTTCCAGGTGCGTTGGACGGTGGAGAACGAAGGAGACGAAGCGACGGATGATAACCAGGTCACTTGGACAAGGTACACCTCGAATCACGAGGCGCTCTGGACTAACACCAAGTATCGCGGTCGCCAGAGAATGAAATGCGAGGTCCTGAAAGACGGGAAGGTGTTGGAATCGACGACGCACATCGTGCGCATTTCTGAGTAGCCATACTGGATGGTACCTTGCGCGCTCGGCACCGAGAGCCAGTACACCGGCGGGGAGAAGAGGGCACCGATGCCACCTGAATGAGATGGTGCGTACACGGCGGCAAGTGACGGCGGTGGACGTGAGAACTCTGCAACACCCGAGACTGGGCGAAAACCGCCCGGCGCGATGAGGGCACGCGCTCCTTTCCCTTGCATAGAGGTGTTAGTCGTGAACCGCCGGATCGAGCATCAAAAATGAATAGCCCGTCTGCAACGAACATGTTTTTTCGCAACACAACCGACAGGCTCGTCCTACGTCTGTACGCTACAGGATCAGGTCTGCTTCTCGTTCTATTCGCTCAGCTATGCATGTCGAACTCTCAGTCACTTAGCGGCCCAGAGACTGCGGTTGCTGGCGTCGGAGTGGCAGCGCTGGCCGCCGGCCTGCTGTTGCGATTTAACGCTATGTTTCGGGCGTTCTGGAGTTCGTCGTTTGGCAAACTTGCGACGGTGGTCTACAGCGCGCTTGCAACTGTGCTTGCGATTCGGCCTGCGAAGAACATCGTTGCGAACGCTCTTCAGCTCCCGCCGACGGACTTTCCCGTCACCTTGGGATTTTGGACGGTTCTGTGCACACCAGAGATATGGTTAATCGGTGCAGCAATTCTCGTATTCATCTGCTACGTGCTCTTTCTCTGCGCGGTTGCTATCGCTTGCTTGTCGACCCGTGAGCCTATCGACAGCATCTTGGAGCTAATTGCGCACGCCATGGCCTCCCGGTGGACACGGCCTCGAAGAATGGTTGCTGCGCGGGCACGCTTCGTCGTATTCGCGTTTCTGGATACTTCCCGGCCGCCACAGTGGCCGTACTGTTAAGTGAGAGCGTAGTGGCATCTTATGCCGTAGTGAATCAGCCCAATTTTGTTCGATTGTTCGCCTACTACGCCGACTATGACCTTGCCTCCAAATATCCGGGCGTGCAATCAAGGCCAATTCGCTTGCACGATAACGGCGTGGTCTCGTATGCGCGCACCAGTCGTGGGATGCGGTGATTGAGGTAGGCCACGTCGCCGACCCTTCGTGCGTTTCGACTGCTGCGTTCCCACGCTGATCTGATTCTCAGCCAGGGCCGTCGATACGTCGCCGAATCGCGAAACGTACGCATTTAGTCAGTATGACTCCCCGTGCGGTGCAAAGGCTGGCCTGCCGTGAGGAATCAAACGCGGGTTAGCATCGCTGCCAGGGCCGCACGGTGTGGACAGGGCCACACCCGGCGATTTTCACCGCGGAGGCCAGCATGGAAGACGATAGCACGCTGTACGTCGGTCTTGATGTCCATAAGGATTCGATCACGGTTGCCTATGCGCTCGACGCAGGCGAGGTCGAACTGCTCGGCAAGATCGGCACGACGAAGACGGATATCGATCGCCTGTGCAAACGCCTGCAGTCGAAGGCGCGACGCATCGACATCGTCTACGAGGCCGGCCCATGCGGCTACGTGCTTTGCCGTCAGCTAGTACAGAAGGGATTCGACTGCATGGTGTGCGCACCGTCGTTGATTCCCAGGAAGCCGGGTGAGCGCGTCAAGACCGACCGACGCGATGCGATCAAACTGGTGCGGTCGCTGCGTGCCGGCGACCTGTCAGCGGTCTACGTGCCCAGCGTCGAAGACGAAGCATTTCGCGATCTGGCCCGCACCTGGGTCAGCGCCAAGGACGATCTGAAGCGTGCGCGGCAACGGCTGAAGGCCTTCTTGCTCTCGCATGGAGTGCGCTATACCGGGCGCGCCGACTGGAGCCCGGCGCACCGGCGCTGGCTGAGCACGTATGCGTTCGACAGCGCATGGCAGCAAATGGCGTTTGAGGAACATCGGCGCACGATAGACGACCGCCTCGCGCAATG
This sequence comes from Caballeronia fortuita, assembly GCF_001544835.2. Lineage (GTDB taxonomy): Bacteria > Pseudomonadota > Gammaproteobacteria > Burkholderiales > Burkholderiaceae > Caballeronia > Caballeronia fortuita. Next base: position 84,760 of record NZ_FCNX02000003.1, read on the forward strand.
CGAACGGCTCGAGGCTGCGTTACGCAAGGAAATTCTTCATAGCCACATTTCCAGCGACTCAAGTCGCTGGCGGCAAGCAACCCGCAGTTCTTCAAAGCTTCTGGTTTCGATCTGAGTCGTAGTCATTCCACTAATCTCGCAATCTCAGCTTCCGGGCCGTGATGCCTTCATCTCAAGTGGTCGAACACTGTGTGGCACCAGCACATAACTCGCTGCCGGGCGTACCGGTGCCCACGCGTCCAACGGTCAGAGAGGCTTAAAAATCGACATGCCTTTGCCGAACAGACGATCGTGCATCTCTGCTGCGTAACGGTCGGTCATGCCGGCGACAAAATCGCAGACGACTCGAGCTTTGGCTGAGTCACCGTCCGCTGCTCGATATTCGGTCTGCCAGTCATCCGGCAGGAGGCGGCCGCCCGTGTCGCTGAACGCCAGAAACAGGTCGCGCACAACGTCCTTGCCGCGGTGTTCGACGACGGCAAGGCGGGACGAACGGATCACGAGCTGAAAATTCAGATGCTTCAATACTTCAACTCTCAACAAAGCTTCGCGGCTGAGCATCACCTTCGAGAGCTTCGGATATGCTTCATTAACTTTCACTTCAACGGAATCGATGAGTGACCCGACCCGCTGCGCGGTGAACTGGTTGCGCGCAAGTGAATTGCTCGCAAGCTGCCGGTCGCGCAGCCATGCGTTCGCGCCTGCCCGAAACTTGTTAGCCACGCCGGTGTTCGTAGACACACCGTTCTGCGGCTGCAAACCTCTGAAAACCTCTTCAATGCAGTCAGTGAGCTGGCCAGGATTATCGAGCGCCTCGTATCCGGAGTCTGCGAGTGCCTTGTTGGTCTTGTCGAAAACAGCTACCGCGATTTCGCTGCGATTTTCGAGTGCGTCGAACAGCGAATATGGCGTTACAAACCCGGCGTGCAACGAATCTTCCAGGTCATATGTCGAGTATGCGATGTCGTCGGCGAGGTCCATGATCGAGCACTCAATTGTCTTGAACTCTCCAACGTAGCCTGGTGCGACGGCGTTCTTGACGGCCGCCACGAGTTCGCTCTCGCTGTCGTAGTAACCTTTAACCAGAGCCGCCCCATCCCTGCGTTCCAGCGGAATCGGCCGGTCGTATTTAAGGACCGAGGCAAGCGCACGCATGGTCAGATTCAGTCCGTATGCGCTCGACGGTTCTCCGGCCGCGTCTGTGACCAGTTTCTGCTCGGTTGTCGACACGATTCTCAGTGTCTGCGCGTTGCCCTCGAAGCCGCCATGCGGGACCATCAGCTCGTCCAAGGCCGCTTCGCCATTGTGACCAAAAGGCGGATGACCCAGGTCGTGGGCAAGCGAAGCAAACTCAACCAGATCGAGGTCGATGCCTTCACCGAAGTGGCGTGCCTCTGCCAGGTGATTCAGACGTGCAGCTATCCCGCCTGCAATTTGCGCGACCTCGAGAGAGTGCGTCAACCGGTTTCGGAAAAAATCGGACTCGGATCCAGGGAACAACTGGGTTTTCCCTTGCAGGCGACGAAAAGACGGAGCATGCAGCAGACGCGCATAATCTTTCCGGAAGGCCGTCCGACCAGTTTCGCGGCCAAGATCAAGCCCATGATCGCCATTTTGGCGACGGATATCATCCGATGAATAAAATTCGTACATAAAAAAACCGGGCAAAAGCCCGGCTCCATTGAAATCAGTAATAATTACTTGCGTTTCGCCAGCGTGTAATCCACCGCAGTAAACGTGGCGTCCTGTTTCAGTTGCACGTCCAGCCGACGCGTAGCCGACGCATTTCCACCGTGTTTCTGCACCAGAGTATCGATGTATTTGAAAGCAAGGGTGTCCTGCGCCGCGCGATTTGACGGCGGATTGCGATGTTCAGATTGGCTCATAGGTCGCTCCTTATCATCCATAGGCTCATTATATAGCGACCGGTTTCAGCCAGGGTGGCGAAGCCCAAGTCGTCTTCCCTCGCTTCAGCGCATGTAGTTCCTGGCAGAGATCCGTTCCGCGTGTGTCTTCCTCGGTATCCGGGTCGACCTTGTCAAGCTTCCGAACGTTAAGCTTCGCTTTTTCGTCAGGGCGAGCGGGTTCGGGCGAAGCGCCGAGGTCGTCGTCGATTAAAGAATGCAGCGCATCGACAAGTCCGGGGTCTTTCGCTGCCCAGCTCAGCAATTTCGGCCTGTCGAGGATGACAATGCTGTACCTGTCTTCGAGTGTCACCCTGAGAGCCTCGGGAACGACGCATGAAACGACAAGCATGCCGCCCCATGCACCAAAAATAAGGCCTCGAGTTGCCAATCGGGCTGCTGCAGACGCTAGAAGCGATCCTTGTGCCCTCGAAGTCCTATAGAACTTCACTTCAACAGCGAGAGTCTCGTTTCCCGACGACGCTGAGAAATCAAATGAACTGTCCGCGTTCGTTATATGGACATTTACGACTCTGTACCCGTTCGCTTCGAAAATCCTGCGGACAAGGAATTCGAACTCAAGCGCGCTGCCACTCATCCCGGGCTTCATAAAGGTATTTTGGTTGTTCGTGAACGTTCGTATGCGGGAGTGTTGCAAGCGCATGTTCCTAACCGCCGCGCGCTGCAGGCGTACGTTAGCACGCAACTCGTGACTTCGGAAGCAAACGCCTTTTTACCGCGGCCGACGACAGTGCGACGAGCCGGGCAAACTGCTTCGTTGTCTTGCACCTCGCCGCCGCTGTTCGTCCACATGCAAACGTCGGCTAGCGGATCTGCCGCTGTTCAAGGGTTTATGTCACGAGCGTCGGCAGAACACGCGCAGCCGTCAACCTCTGGCAGTTGTTACCGTTAAGTCGCGTTAGGATCACCTTCAACGGACGAGATGGCATAAGCTCTCCGTTCGACGATAAAGCAAGGGGCAACCATGCGCGGACAGTGGCTCGGGCGATTTCAAGCAACTGGCTGGAGCGGATCTGCTACGGTCGAGGTCGATGACCTCGGGAAGACCTTTGGCGGGCGCGTTTACCTGTTTTCTAATGACACAAGCATGCCCAGCGCAATTGCCTATTTTGAGGCACCGAAGGGCGACAATCCTGCGCGGGCCGTCGCGCAAATCCTGCACAAAAGCAATGCGGAGCGAGCGTCGGAGTACGCGGAAACTCCGATGGAGTGGGGCCAGTTTAAGGCTCACGTGGCTGGCTTGGAGTTTCGCCGATTCGTTTTCCGGGGCCAGGCAAAGCGCTGGCGCCTGCGAACCCACTTTCATAGGACCGGTCGTGCGGATCTTTGGAAATATAACAACGAGGACATGACGCTGCTCCATCGTCACTTGAGCGCACGTACACGCCATACCTTTAACCGGCGCGATAGCGACGAGAATGGTGCCTTCCTGCACCTCGCCCAGCACCATGGTTTCCCAACGCCGTTGCTGGACTGGACTTACTCGCCGTACGTGGCAGCGTTCTTTGCCTACCAGAAGGTACCGAAGGAGCTCTCTCCAGTCGACGCCGGTTCTCGAGTCCGTATCTTTCAGTTCGACCGAGAAAAGTGGACGAACGATTTGATCCAAATCCCCAAGGCGGCGCCGGCGCGGCCGCATTTTTCGCTTCTCGAGTTCATCGCAATCGAGAATGAGCGCATGATTCCCCAGCAGGCGCTCTCGGGGCTGACTAACGTCGACGACGTGGAAGACTATATCCGTTCGGTCGAGAGAAGCAATGGGACCCGCTACCTCTCGGTGATTGACCTGCCCGCAGCAGACCGCACAATGGTGATGCAGGAGCTTAGTACGATGGGGATTACCGCCGGCGCCTTGTTCCCTGGCTTGGACGGCGCCTGTGAGGAACTTCGGGAGCGCCTTTTCCCGTAAGCAACCCGTCGTGCGCTGGCCTTTACCGTTCATTGCTGGCCTAGCGCGGTCTGGCGTCCCCCGTTAATGGCATGCGCACATAACTTTATGCACCGACGCCTAAGCCGTCCGATATCTTAATGAAAATAGCCGATGGTTCCTGACTTAGAAGAGCTGTGCCATCAACTTTTCGACCTCTGCGGTAACGATGTTTTCGGGAAGTTCGAATCCGTCAAACTTGCGGTACAGCGGCGACAGTGCTTCTGCAACGCGCGCGCCAACTGCCGAGTCGGGAAGATCAAGCGGCAGTTCGAACGACGATGTCGCCACGTCGTCATGCGCCACAGCACGCACTGGCCAGAAGCGGTTGGAATATGCATTCGAAAGCGTTCTGCCTTCGAGCTTGCTCCACCTGAGCCGGATAGCAAGTTTGCTTTCTTCTACCGACGTCGCGAACTCGCGCGCAATAGCCAAGGCTTCAATGATAGCGTCGGCCGATCGCCAGACTGGTAGTACGATTGCAAACGAGCACAGGGGCTTCAGATTGTCGTCAAGATCTTCGTCGTAGGCACGAAGAGCGTAAAAGCGACCCGTTGCTTCGATGCGCCAGAAGTCGATAGTCTTCATGTCCCACGAAGTGCCTGCGGGTTGAATGACTGCCTGTTCCCACGTGTCCTCGACCAATCTTGGGCGTCGTTCCGGCAAATCGGCACCGTGAAGAACGCTGAAGTAGGGATAGCCGCCGAACCGGCGGTTGGCTGAAGTAATGAGATTCAGCAGATTCTTGTTCGCTTGCAGTTCAGGCTTGATATCACCCACCAACGTCGCGGCAAACTCGAAGTAGCCGCGGTCGGGGAGCGTTATGGCGGCCTTGCGGACGCGGCGTTCGAACGCTGCGAAGCCATCATCCATCCAGCTTGCAGACTTCTCAAATGCATCCGGTTCTTTACGAATCTGTGCTTGTCCGAGAAGCGCAGCGAGCTTGCCAGTCCGCTTCCGCCCAAATGCCGACGCACCAAGCGTCCGACGTCCGCCTCCCTGTTGTCGAAGCAGATTTCAAAAAGTCGCGGCCAGGCTTGCCATAGCGCCGCCGCAGTGCTCACCGTGTTGCTGCTATTGAGCGTACGAACGAACACCGAGTTGATTGGAAGAAGGACTTTCTGCGTACCCGGATCATTGATTTCACCCCGAGTCGCGACCGCCGTCTTTACGCCGGCCGGAACGCAAATAACGGGATGGATGTTCCCGTCGAACGTGGGGTATTGAACCAGAATTTCGAATGGCTCGGACGCGTAACGCGTCACAACAGCGTGAATCGCGTCCTGGTCGAATGCGGCCCGGACATCTGCCGGCCGTCCATCAGCGACGGGTTTCATGTCCTCGTCACTGAAGCCGATGACAAATCGACCGCCGTCGTTATTGCGCAACGCGATCAATGTTCGAACCAGCTTGACCTTTCCTTCGACGCTATGCGGACGAACCAGCTCTTGACTTCTACGGGGTACGCCTCGGAGAGGTTCTGCAGCAACGCGGTGGTGCTTTCAATGCTTGGAAACATTGATTTACTCAGGAAGTCCCGACGCGCGCATTTTATCGGCTTGCCGCTCTGCGCTCGAACGGCGAAGGCGTAGGGCGGAAGCAAGTCTCCGCGATTTTCGGCGCGGTTCAGATTGCCCTATCTGACAGGACGGCCTCGCTTGGCTGTCGTCGAAGATGTTCAATTTTGTTGAGCAGAACCGTGCGGTGCTGCCTCTAGCCGAATCTTCCAGAACACCTTTTGATTGCAAACTCGAACTCCCGGACCAGTTTTCTTTGCACGATTTTTCGCAAGTCCTTGATTTCTTTGGTCGCTGCATGGCCCCTTGTCCGGTCGCCTACCCGCACATCGCTCACTCAAACTACGTCGGTCATCATCCCGCACCACATAGGTTTTCGGGTGGGTTCTCTTCCGGTCAAAAAAAAGGTCGTAGAAACAAAGACTTGCGTGGCTCAGAACAAGTTTGTTTGCAAGGGCTGCGACAGGTAGATGGGACTGGAACAGGTTTATTTGCACAAAAACCCGATAACAGCTTTGTTTGCACCGGGACAGGTTTTGTTTGCGAACAACCAGATCGGAACGCACAACTTGCGTCTTGTTTCACCCGCCATCAGTTTTGTTTATCGCCACAGCCGGCGCACCGCCCGCATGCACTGCCTCCAACGCCCCGCCAGACGGCCTCTCGCGCCGCCGAAACCCCATCCACGAAGCGAATTTACTGGTTAACACGTAGTTCCGTTCCCGCATCCTCCGTCGCTACCCTTCGACTTCAGTTTCCCTGAAGCAAGCCCGCTCGGCCACGCATTCTGAAGGAGTAGCGCATATGGCACGGATCATCGGAGGCATCGCCGCCTCGCACACACCGACCATCGGTTTCGCGTTCGACAAGAACAAGCGCGACGATCCCGTATGGGCGCCGATCTTCGAGAACTTCGCGCCGCTCGCGAACTGGCTCGCGGAAAAGCAGCCCGATGTCATCGTCGCGATCTACAACGACCACGTCACGTCGTTCTTCTTTGATCACTACTCGGCCTTCGCGCTCGGCGTCGGACCGGAATGGCGCGTCGCGGACGAAGGCGGCGGCGCGCGCGATCTGCCGGCCATCAAAGGCCATCCCGCGTTCGCCGCGCACATCGGCACCTCGTTGATGACCGATGAATTCGACATGTCGTTCTTTCAGAACAAGGCGCTCGATCACGGCTGCTTCTCGCCGCTTTCGATGCTCTGTCCGCACAAGCCCGAATGGCCCGTCAAGCTCGTGCCGCTGCAAATGGGCGTGCTGCAATTGCCCGTGCCGAGCGCGCGCCGCTTTTACAAGCTCGGGCAGGCGTTGCGCCGCGCGATCGAAAGCTATCCCGAGGACATCAAGGTCGCGATTCTCGCGACGGGCGGTCTTTCGCATCAGGTGCATGGCGAACGTTCGGGCTTCAACAACACGCAATGGGATGCGCGTTTCCTCGATCTCTTCGAGCGCGATCCCGAGCAACTCGCGGATATGACCATCGCCGAGTATGCGGCGCTCGGCGGCTACGAGGGCGCCGAAGTCATCATGTGGCTGACGATGCGCGGCGCGTTGTCGAGCAATGTCGTGTGCAAGCATCGCAGCTATTACCTGCCGTCGATGGCCGGTATCGCGACCGCGATCTACGAAGGCGAGGACAGCGAGACGAAGCCGGCGATCATCGAGCGGCATCGGCAGAAGATGGCCGTGCAGCTCACCGATGTCGAGAAGCTCGAAGGCACGTATCCGTTCTCCATCGAAACGGCGGTGCGCGCATTTCGCATCAACGATTATCTGCATCGCATGGTCGAGCCCGCGCATCGCGAGGCATTCAAGGCTGATCAAGAAGCGAGCTTCGAAGCGGCTGGTCTTTCCGAACAGGAGCGCGATCTCATTCGGCGGCGCGACTGGCGCGGCCTGCTTCATTACGGCGTGATCTTCTTCATGCTCGAAAAGCTCGGCGCGGTGACGGGCGTATCGAATCTGCATATCTATGCCGCAATGCGCGGCGAAACGCTCGAAGAATTCCAGAAGACGCGCAATGCGCCGGGCGCACTGTATTCGGTCGCGGGCAAAGGCTCGGGCAAGCTCGACTGGGATAAGGCGGAAAAGGCGGAAAAGGCGGAAAAGGCGGAAAAGGCCAGGAACTGAGCACGAAGGGGACAGGAGACAAACATGACAAGCGGTAAATCAATCGATATCAAAGGCTTCATCGACGAACGCCCGATCTCCGCTTACCAGTGGCTATTGGTGGCGCTGTGCTTTCTCGTCGTGACGGCGGACGGCATGGACGTCGCGATCATGGGCTTCGTCGCGCCATCGATCATCGCGGACTGGCACATCTCGCGGCCCGCGTTCGGCCTCGTGATGAGCGCCGCGCCCATCGGTCTCGTGATCGGCGCGCTGGCTGCGGGACCGGCATCGGATCGCATCGGGCGCAAGTGGGTCCTGATAACCTCGGTGTTCCTATTCGGCGTGTTCACGATCGCCACCGCTTTCACGAATTCGCCTTCCAGCATGGCGTTTTTGCGTGTACTGACCGGCATCGGTCTCGGCGCGGCGATGCCCAACACGACGACGCTGCTCTCCGAATACGCGCCGCAACGCAAGCGGGCGCTGCTCATCACGATCATGTTCACGGGCTTCAATCTCGGCTCGGCGCTGATCGGCTTCGTCGCGGGCTGGCTGATTCCGGTACACGGATGGCGGTCCGTGCTGATCTTCGGCGGCGCGCTGCCGCTCGTGCTGATCCCGCTGCAAATCTGGCTGCTGCCTGAATCGGCACGTCTGCTCGCGGTACGCGGCGCGACGCCGCAACGCATCGGCAAGGTGCTCGGCCGTGTATGCGGCGCGCGTTTCGATGGCAGCGAGACGTTCGTATCGAACGAACCGCCGTTGCCGACGAAGAAGCCCATCGGCGTGCTGTTCTCGCAAGGTTATGGCCTGATGACGGCGGCGCTGTGGGTCACGTATTTCATGGGCCTGCTCGTGATCTACCTGCTGACCGGGTGGCTGCCGACGCTGATGAAGGACGCGGGCCTCACCGTCTCCGCAGCGGCCAACGTCACGGCGATGTTCCAGATCGGCGGCACGATCGGCGCGATCATCGTCGGATGGATCATGGATCGCGCGCGCCCCGCGCCCGTCATCAGCGCGGCGTATCTCGGCGGCGCGGTGTGCGTGCTCGGGCTCGCGTGGATCGGCGCGTTGTCGTCGTCGCTCGCATTGCTCGTGTTCGCGGCAGGCTTCTGCATGAGCGGCGCGCAAACGGGTCTCAACGCATTCGCACCGGGTCGTTATCCGACGGTCGCGCGTGCCACCGGCGTGAGCTGGATGCTCGGCATGGGACGCTTCGGCAGCATCTTCGGTTCCGCATTCGGCGGCGCATTGCTCGGTATCGGATGGCAGTTCGGCGCGATCCTCGCGATGCTTGCCGTGCCCGCGACGCTGGCCGCCATTTCCATTCTCGTCGCGCAGCGCACGCGCGCCGACGAAGCGCATGCACAACCGACCGCAGCACACTAGTACCTGGAGTAACGGATGATCATCGATATTCACGGCCACTACACGACCGCGCCGAAAGCGCTCGAAGCGTGGCGCAACCGGCAGGTCGCAGGCATCACCAATCCATCGGAGATGCCGGCGGCGTCGGAACTGCGTATCAGCGACGACGAACTGCGCGAATCGATCGAGAGCAATCAACTGCGCCTGATGCGCGAACGCGGACTCGACCTCACCGTGTTCAGCCCGCGCGCGAGTTTCATGGCGCATCATATTGGCGGCTTCGAAGTGTCGAGCACGTGGGCCGCGATCTGCAACGAGCTGTGCTATCGCGTGAGCGAACTCTTTCCCGATAGCTTCGTTCCCGCCGCGATGCTGCCGCAAAGTCCGGGCGTCGATGTATCGACGTGCATTCCCGAGCTCGTGAAGTGCGTCGAGCAATACGGCAATGTCGCGATCAACCTGAATCCCGATCCGTCGGGCGGGCACTGGACGAGTCCGCCGCTCTCCGACCGCGCGTGGTATCCGGTCTACGAGAAGATGGTCGAGTACGACATCCCCGCGATGATCCACGTGAGCACGAGTTGCAACGCGTGCTTTCATACGACGGGCGCGCATTATCTGAACGCCGATACGACCGCGTTCATGCAGTGCCTGACCTCCGATCTGTTCCGCGATTTCCCGACGCTCAAGTTCGTGATTCCGCATGGCGGCGGCGCGGTGCCGTATCACTGGGGACGTTTTCGCGGACTCGCGCAAGAGCTGAAAAAGCCTTTGCTGAAGGATCATTTGCTCGACAACGTGTTCTTCGATACCTGCGTCTATCATCAGCCGGGCATCGATCTTCTGACGCGCGTGATTCCCGTCGACAACATCTTGTTCGCGAGCGAAATGATCGGCGCGGTGCGCGGCATCGATCCTGAAACGGGACACTATTTCGACGACACGAAGCGCTATGTCGAAGCCGCGCAGATCGAACCCGAAGCGCGCTACAAGATCTACGAAGGAAACGCACGCCGTGTGTATCCGCGCCTCGATGCGGCGCTCAAAGCGAAAGGACGTTGATATGTACGAACTGGGTGTGGTGTATCGCAACATCGATCGCGCAAACGACGATGCGGCGCGCAAGCTCGGCGCGCTCGGCAGCGCGACCGTGCACGAAGCGATGGGCCGTGTCGGTCTGATGAAGACTTATATGCGGCCCATTTACGCAGGCGCGCAGGTGGGCGGCGCGGCGGTGACCGTATTGCTGCAACCGGGTGACAACTGGATGCTGCACGTCGCGGCCGAGCAGATCAGGCCGGGCGATGTCGTCGTCGCGGCATGCACGACGGATAACACCGACGGCTTCTTCGGCGATCTTCTCGCGACGAGCTTCAAGGCGCGCGGCGCGCGTGCGCTCGTCATCGACGGCGGCGTGCGCGACGTGCGCGTGCTCACGGAGATGAACTTTCCCGTATGGAGCCGCGCGATCTCGTCGAAAGGCACGGTGAAGGCGACGCTCGGATCGGTGAATATTCCTGTCGTGTGCGCGGGCGCATGGGTCACGCCCGGCGATGTGATCGTCGCGGACGACGATGGCGTCGTCGTCGTGCCGTTGGCATCGGCACAACAGGTGCTCGACAAGGCCGTTGCGCGCGAGGCGCTCGAAGAAGAGAAGCGCGCGAAGCTCGCGAGCGGCGTGCTCGGCCTCGACATGTACAAGATGCGCGAACCGCTGGAAAAAGCGGGTCTGCGCTATGTCGACTGACGCGCATGAGCATCACCGTTATCTCTTCGATGGCGACGCGTCATGTGCTCAACGATCTCGCTTCCGCTTATGAAATGAAGTCGGGACAACGTGTCGCGGTCGAATCGGTGGGCGGCGTCGCGGCGCTCAAACGCATCGAAGATGGCGAAGCGTTCGATATCGTCGTGCTCGCAGTGGATGCGATCGATCGGCTCGTAGCTTCAGGACATGTCGATGCAACGGGCCGCGTGCGTATCGCGCGTTCGGGCGTGGCGATCGCGGTTGCATCGGGCGCGCGGCATCCTTCTATCGACGATGAAGCCGCCGTGCGCGAAGCCGTGCTCGCCGCACGCACGATCGGCTATTCGACGGGACCGAGCGGCGTGTATCTGATGCGTCTGTTCGAACGTTGGGGTATCGCGGAGCGCATCGCATCGCGCATCGTGCAGGCGCCGCCGGGTGTCGCCGTCGGCGCGCTGATCGCGCGTGGCGAAGTCGAGCTGGGCTTTCAGCAGTTGAGCGAGATGATCGGCCTCGAAGGCATCGATGTGCTCGGCATGTTGCCGCCGCAGATTCAGACGATGACGGTCTTCGAAGGCACTATCGGCACAGATGCAAACGCGCGGCCCAAGGCTCGCGCGTTCCTCGACTATCTCGCTTCGCCCGATGCCGGTGACGCGAAGATGCGTCACGGCATGGAGTCTTGCTAACGCCAGCGAAACATCATTCCGCGACGGCGTATCGTTCGAGCCAGTGCGCGTAAGGCGCGGGCAACGCCCACGACGGCTTCTCGACCTTCAATTGCTTCGCCGCCTGATACGGCCAGTGCGGATTCGAAAGATGCGCGCGGCCGATCATCACGAGATCGAGCTGTCCCGCCTCGACCGCGTGTTCGGCGTTCGGCGGCGAATCGAAACCCCACGCCGATGCCACCGGAATCTCCGCTTCACGGCGCACACGCTCTGCGATCGGACCGAGAAACGCCGGACCCCAGGGAATGCGCGCATCGGGCGTCGAAAAGCCGACGCTCACGCTCAACATATCGAGTCCACGGCGACGCAGCGTCTTCGTCAGTTCGATCGATTCCTTCAGCGTGGCATCATCGCGGCCATCGTATTCGATGACGCCGAAACGCGCCGTCAACGGCAAGTTCTCCGGCCACACTGCACGCACCGCATCGAACGTTTCGACGAGGAAGCGGCTGCGGCCCGCGAGATCGCCGCCGTATTGATCGTCGCGCCGGTTCGCATCGACGGAGAAGAAACTCTGCGCGAGATAGCCGTGCGCGAAGTGCAATTCCAGCCATTCGAAACCCGCTTCGCGCGCACGACGCGCGGCCGCCGCGAAGTCGGCCTTCACGCGTTCGATATCGTCGAGCGTCATGGCCTTGGGCACTTTCGGCAAGCCGCCGCCGAACGCGACCGCCGATGGCGCGAGCGTGTCCCAGCCGCGCGCGTCGTCGGAGGCGATGTGATCGTCGCCTTCCCACGGACGATTCGCGCTCGCCTTGCGGCCCGCATGCGCGATCTGGATGCCGGGCACCGCGCCCGCCGCCTTGATCGCCGCCGCGATGTTCTTCATGCCTTCGATATGCGCGTCGTCCCAGAGGCCCGTGCATCCCGGCGTGATGCGGCCTTCCGGCGACACGCCCGTCGCCTCGACGATCACGAGGCCCGCGCCGCCGCGCGCAAGGCTCGCATAGTGGCTCAAGTGCCAGTCGTTGACGAAGCCGTCGACGGCGCTGTATTGACACATCGGCGGAATGGCGATGCGGTTGCGCAGCGTGACGTCTTTCAGTTTGAACGGTGTAAAGAGTGCGGACATCTGGTGTTCTCTTGTTCGATGAAGGCGTTCAGATTAACCGTTCAGTGTCATAATGAAAACTATCTACGTATTATCGATTCTATAAAATTTTGTGATGCTCAATCCGCAATGGCTGCGCACCTTTCTCGCGCTCGTCGATCTCGGCAACTTCACGCGCGCCGCGGAACGCCTCGACCTGACGCAAGCGGCCGTGAGCCAGCATCTTCGTCATCTAGAAGACGAGCTCGGGCTGCTCGTGATCCGCCGCACGCGCGGCATCGAACTGACGCCGGCGGGCAGGGCGCTCATCGACTATTGCAACGAAATGGAACTGGCGAGCAAGCGTCTTGCGTCGCGCCTGTCCGATAGCGAGGACGAAGCCGGCGAGATCGGCCTCATCACGCCGGGCAGCATCGGGCTCGTGCTCTTTCCGCTGTTGCTCGATCTGCAGCAGCAACGTCCGGAATGGAAGATGCGCCATCGCTTCGCGCCGGATTCGGAAGTGCTCGAAGCCGTGCTCGAAAGCCGTTACGATCTCGGCATCGTTGCGTTGAAACCGGACGATCCGCGCCTTGCCGCGAGCAAGTTCATCGAAGAGCCGCTCGAACTCGTCGTGCCCGCGAACGCGGATGTGCATGAATGGAGCGATCTGGAACGGCTTGGTTTCATCGACTATCCCGAAGCGCATATGACCGCGAGCCGTTTATTGAGCCGGCGTTTTCCGGGCAATCCGGGTGTCGCCACGTTGCGGCGGCAAGGCTTCAGCAACCAGATCAGCCTCATCCTCGAGTTCGTCGCGCGCGGTCTCGGCTTCACGGTGATACCGCGTTATGCGCGCATCGCGTTCGGCAAGCCTGAAGCGATCGGCGTCGTGGAATGCGGCGCGCCGGTGATCGATACGCTGTGGCTCATCAGGCGCGCGGAATGGCCGCTGCCCTCGCGTTGCGCGCGCGCCGTGGAGTATTTGCGGGAACGTGTGGGCGTGCCGGCGATGAAGGCCGAACCGAGAAGGAAGCGGCGGCGGTAGCGCAGGATTTCGCGCTGTTATGGCTCACCACAAAAACAAACGGCTCGCGTTTCAAGGGACCGCGAGCCGTGCATCATCGAAAAGAGAAGAACGTCAGGCCGTTGCGCGCATGCCTTCTTCTTGCAGACGGAACGTCTCGACCGCCGTGCGCAACGCGCCTGCCTGATGCTCGAGCGATTGCGCCGCCGCCGCAGCCTCTTCGACGAGCGCCGCATTCTGTTGCGTCACTTCGTCCATCTGCGTGACGGCGCGCGCCACCTGATCGATGCCGCTGCTTTGCTCCTCGGATGCCGCCGCGATCTCGCCCATGATGTCGGTCACGCGCTGCACCGCCGTGCTGATCTCCGTCATCGTGCGGCCCGCTTCGTCGACGAGCGCGCTGCCCGATTGCACGCGCTCGACCGAGTTGTCGATCAGTTCCTTGATCTCCTTCGCCGCCGCCGACGAACGCTGCGCGAGCGAACGCACCTCGCCCGCCACGACTGCGAAGCCGCGTCCTTCCTCGCCCGCGCGCGCCGCTTCGACCGCCGCGTTGAGCGCGAGAATGTTCGTCTGGAACGCAATGCCTTCGATGATCGTGATGATGTCCGCGATCTTCGACGAGCTCTGGTTGATCTCGCCCATCGTCGTCACGACCTGCGATACGACGTGGCTGCCCTTGCCCGCGATCTCCGACGCATTCGCCGCGAGCAAGCTCGCCTGACGCGCATTGTCGGCGTTCTGCTTGACCGTGCCGGTCAGCTCGTCCATGCTCGACGCGGTTTGCTGAAGCGCCGACGCCTGCTCTTCCGTACGCGAGGACAGGTCGACGTTGCCTGCCGCGATCTGCTTCGTCGCGGATGCAATCGATTCGCTGCCGCCGCGAACCGTGCGAACGGTATCGATGAGGCTCGCTTGCATCGTCGCGAGACCGCGCAGCAATTGGCCCATTTCATCGTTCGACGTCACGCTCAGGTTGCGGCGCAAGTCGCCGGCCGCGATCGCATCGAACTGTGCGAGCGCCGCATCGAGCGGACGCGAAATACGGCGGCGCAGCGACACCCACGTATAGAACGCCGCGGCGACGCCAACCAGAATCGCGATGACCGACGCCATGCGGAACATGCCGAAGATTTCCTGTCCACGGTCGTACGAGCTTTTCGCCTGATCGAATTGCAGCTTGCGCAGCGCGATGCCGGTCTTCGCGAACTCGTTGAACGATGCCTGCATCGCGCTTGCGTCGGCGAGAATCTTCGCCTGATCGTTCGCGCGGATATCGGCATAGCCCTGGTCGAGCAGCTTTTGCAGCGCGATACGCTGGGCGCCGAACGTGTCGGCGAGCGCCTTTTCCTCGGGGCCTTGCGGCAGGGCGGAATAGGCGGCCCACGCTTCGTCGGACGTCTTGCGCATCAGCGCGCCGCGTCCGATCGCATCTTCGGCTGCGGGCGTGCCCGCGTTCAGTGCGCCGCGGTCGAACGAAAGACGCTCGCGCGCCATGAACATTTCCGTATTGCCGACCGACACGGCGCTCGGCATTTCATTCGTAAACAAGTCGTAAGTGACGGAGTTGGACCGGCTCATGCCGATCAGACCGACCATGCCGACCGCGATCAGCAACGCGCTCAGCAGCGTCATGGCCAAGGCCAGGCGGCCTTTGATTGTCGAAAACATAGCTCTCTCAAGGTGGCTGCATCGCAGGGGCGCGTGCGCGGGCAGTGACGGCGATGCATCGCCTGCCGCGCGGCCGACGAAACCCATCGGCTGGTCTGTATAACGACCGCGCAGCGAGGTTCCTTTAGCAGCCACTGAATACGTGTTTCATTCACCCTGCGAATAGAAAGCGTCTCGTTTTTAAGGATTTTTCGTGATGGTGCGACTACACTTCATGCGGAATCACGGATCGATTGCCGCGCATGTCCGCCGACGCACCGCACGTTCGTATCGCGAGCGAAATCATGATCTGGCCGCTGTTACGCGCGACGGTCTCGCTGCTGCCGTTCGCCGTGCTCGCGCTCGTCACCGGCAACGCGATATGGATGAAGGCTTCGCTGCTCGCAATCGCCACCGTGATCGCGCAAGACAAGCTCGCGTTGCGGCCACTGGGCGTCATCGCGCACGGGCTCGCGATCGTCGCCGGAACGTATCTCCTGCTGCTTGCCGAACGCGTGCCGGCGTTCTTCGTCGTCGCGTGCATGATGCTCGCGGCCTGCGTGATCCTGCTTGCATCGCGTGGCAATGCATTGCGCCCGCTCGGCAACTGGACATTCATTCCGGTGCTCGTGCTCGCGAACGAACTGCACGGCGGCCGCTCCATCGATGCGCTGTTGCGCGCCGCGCCCGCATCGCTGCCTTATCTGCTCGTGGCGCTCGTGCCGGCGGTCGTATCGGCGTATGTGCGCTCACGCGGCAAGCCTGCGGCGCGCTGGTCGAATCTCGATGATTTCGGCGCGCGCGCGCCCTTCGGCGAAGACCTGGCCGCGATGCTCGCGAGCGTCGGCATCGCGGCGTTGATGGTCGTCTGGGTTCACGCGGATCGCGCGCAATGGGTGATATGGGGCGCGGCGAGCATCGTCACCGGTTCCGTCGACACGGCGCGCGCGAAGCTGAAGCATCGCGCATGGGGCGTGATCGCGGGCGTGCCGATCGGCATCGCGCTCGGACGCTTCGTCGTGCCGCATTCGGACATGGCCGTCACGCTCGCGACGCTCGCTGTGTTCCTCACGCTCGTCGCGTTCCAGCGCTATGTCGTCGGCTATTTCGTTCGATGCGTGTTCGTGGCGCTCGCCATCATGCTGGCGAATCAATCCGCCGCCGATGCGTTCGAGCGGCTCACGCACGTGCTCGCGGGCGGGGTGATCGGGATTGCGTGCGTGCTGGGCGCGCATGCCGCGTCGCGCCGGCTGACTCGTTGAAGCATGCTCGACGTACCGCTCAATCCATCGCTGCATGCGCGACCGGCTCGTCCCGCGCCGCCTTCCTCGCCGGACGGATCAGCAGCAATAACGGCACGACCAGCAAGGTCGCGACGAACATGAGCTTGAAGTCGTTGAGATACGCAATCATGGAAGCCTGTTGCGTGATGGTCTGATTGAGCATTGCCATGTCCTGCATCGAACCGCCGGACAGGATCGGCTGCATCG
This sequence comes from Caballeronia fortuita, assembly GCF_001544835.2. Taxonomy (GTDB): domain Bacteria; phylum Pseudomonadota; class Gammaproteobacteria; order Burkholderiales; family Burkholderiaceae; genus Caballeronia; species Caballeronia fortuita. The sequence goes on from NZ_FCNX02000003.1 coordinate 101,290, forward strand.
CCGGATTGAACGGCGTCACCTGCGCGGCGAGGTCCGCGTGAGCGACCTGCGTGTTGCGCGTCATCAGCGTCTGCACGATCGAAATGCCGATACTGCTGCCGATATTGCGCATGAGGCTGTAAGTAGCGGTGCCATCGGCGCGCAACTCGGGCGTGAGCGTCGAGAACGTCAGCGCCGATAGCGGCACGAACACGAGTCCGAGGCCGAAGCCCTGAATCACGCCCGGCCACACGATATCCGATGCCGACAGCTCGATCGTGTAATGCATCATCTGCCATAGCGCGAACGCCGAGATCAGAAAGCCCGAGAGCAACATCAAGCGCGCATCGATATGCTTGAGCAGCCGTCCCGCGACGAGCATCGCGATCATCGTGCCCGCGCCGCTCGGCGCTGTAACGAGACCCGTCGTCGCAACGGGATAGTTCATCAGGTTCTGCAGCATCGGCGGCAAGAGCGCCCGCGTCGCATACATCACCGCGCCGATCACGAAGATGAAGCACGTGCCCGTCGCGAAGTTGCGATCCTTCAGCAACTGATATTTGAAGAACGAGCGCGCGCCGGCCGTCGCCGTATGCGCAATGAAAAAGACGAACGCGAGCGCGGCGAGTATCGCCTCGATGCGGATTTCCATCGATCCGAACCAGTCGAGCTGCTCGCCGCGATCGAGCATTGCCTGGAACGCGCCGATCGCGAGGCCGAGCGTCGCGAAGCCGAAGGCATCGAACTTCACTGCGCGGCGCGCGGCCTGCGCGGGCAGGAACGTCAAAACGCCGAACAGCGCGAACGCGCCGATCGGCACGTTGATGAAAAACACCCAGCGCCAGTTGTAGCTGTCAGTGAGCCAGCCGCCGAGCGTCGGACCGAGAATCGGCCCGACCATCACGCCCATGCCCCAGACGGCCATCGCTTGACCTTGTTTCTCGCGCGGATTGATGTCGAGCAGGATCGATTGCGACAGCGGCACGAGCGACGCGCCGAACACGCCCTGCAACAGCCGCGACGCGACGATCTGCGCGAGCGTTTCCGACAGCCCGCAAAGGGCCGACGCCACCGTGAAGCCGGCGATCGACACGCACAGGAGCTTCTTCACGCTCAACTGGTCGGAGAGCCAGCCGGTGAGCGGCGTCGCGATCGCCGCCGCGACGATGTACGAGGTCAACACCCACGTAATCTCGTCCTGCGACGCCGACAGCGCGCCCTGCATGTGCGGCAGCGCGACGTTCGCGATGGTGCTGTCGAGCGTCTGGATCAGCGTCGCGAGCATGATCGAGACCGTCAGCATGCCGCGGTTCAGAGGCGCCGCGGCGCTTTCCGTGGAGACTTCGGAGGACATGGACGTGGCCGCGAGACGCGGCTTTTGTAAGTAGGGTGATGATAAGCAGGCTTATTATAGATCGCGCGAGATGCGCGCATCGAAATTCGTTACCTATAATCGCGCGATGGAAACTCAACTCGATAAACGCTTCGGCTTTCTCGTCGCCGACGTGGACCGCCTGTGCGGCAACCGTTTCGACGTGCTGGCCAAGTCGTCGCTCAATCTCACGCGCGCGCAATGTCGCGTGCTCGCGTATCTCTCGCATTACGGCGAGGTAAATCAGGCGCGGCTCGCCGGACTGCTGGAAGTCGCGCCGATTTCCGCCGGGCGTCTGCTCGACCGCATGGAAGAGGGCGGCTGGATCGAGCGGCGGCTCAATCCCGACGACCGCCGCGAGCGCCAGGTCCGCATGACCGCGAAGGCGGAGAAGGCGCTCGACCGGGCGCGGCGCGTCGGCGACGAGATCACGTCGGAGGCGCTCGCGGGCTTCAGCCGTCAGGAAAGCGAGCAGTTGATCGCGCTCTTGCAGCGCGTGCGCGGGAATTTGAGCCGCATCGTCGACCGGTAATGCGCTGGAAGGTGGATCGCGGATTGCTTATGCGTTTGCCGCGAGCGTCGCACGCACACTACCATCATCCATCCGGAGAAGATCGATCATGAACAAACGCACCGCACCGCTGGCCATCATCGCCCTGTCCGTGGCCGCTTTCGTCGCGATGCCCGTCGCGCAGGCGCAGGACACGGCCGCCTCCACGCCGAAGCAGGTCAAGAAAGCCCAGCGCAAGGAAGCGCGCGCGAAGAAGAACGCCGAACTCAAGCAACTGGAGCAGAACGGCTACAACCCGGCGGGGGAGCAGACGAACTATCCGCAGAATCTGCAGAACGCGCAGTCGCGCATCAACGCGGAGAAGGCGGGCAAGCCGGCGCCCGCTTCGGCGCCGTGAGCGAAGCGCCGGCTCGTCGATCGAGCTGATACGACAGCGTCGCGTTGATCCGCGGATTACGCGACGCGCTTTCCACCGGCGCATCGCCGATGGTTTTCGCAACAGACAAGTCGATGCCGTAGTGCTTCGCATCCGACATGCGAAAGCCGATTCCCACTTACGAAAGCCTGCGCGGACTCGCCGTGCCGCCGTGCAGGAAGACGCGTGCGGCATCCATCATCACGTAGGGCGTCAAGGTCTTCAGATACGTCATCCCGGCGTCCATTGGCCGATTCAGCTCGAACAACGCGCCCCAGCCCGAATCGCCCGACGCCTCGCCCGGCTGCCCTGGATATCGTGTATTGAACCAACCAGGGGCGATTGATTGCATCAGGTGTGGCAACGTACGGACAAAAGGGCTTTGAATGACAATGAAGCCGCGTTTTGCTCCGACGCTTCACGGTCTTGCGTGCGCTGGGCCACTCATCCGGGTGACGCATCGGTTACGGATAAGGTCGCACGCCGTAACGTTACGAAACGCGGGACGCGTTACGACGTTCCGGGTGACACGGCCGCACGTCACAGCGTTTGCGCAGGAAACAAATGCGTGTGCGATGTTTGCCAGGCATGTCGCATTTCCAGGCGCTCGACGCCAACGGCTGGCGGCGGCACGACACTGCGCACTATCGCGGCATCAGCCGCAAGGTGCTATGAGAGAAGATGCGCAAGTTCCAGATCTTCGACGAAGAGCCGGAGACCCGGCCGATGTGACGAGAGGGCGCATTCATGCGATGGCGTTCGTGGCTTTCGATCTTCGCGTTGATTGCGTCATTCGACGCGCATGCGGCGTCGCGCTATTACGCGCCCATGACGTTCTATCCGCATGACGCGGTGCGCGTATCGCGCTTCGCTTCGAAGGCAAACGCGATGCTGGTGCCTTATGGCGCCGGCGCGAAAGTCGAGGAAGGCGACTTCTATATCGTCTCGGACGCGACGTTCAAGCCGTTGACCGCGCAAGTGCAGCGCGACGGCAGGATCGCGCTGGTGCAATCGAAATGGACGCCCGAACTGGACGCGAGCCAGATATGGACGATCGACAAGGAAGGCAGCGGCTTTCGCATCTATTCGAAGCTCTACGGACGTTATGTGACGCTGGGCGCGCGTGCCGGGCTCGAAGCGGCGTCGGGCGAGGCGCGTCAGAACTGGAGCATCGAAGCCGATGCGAACGCCGTGACCATCGCGGCAAGCGGCGCGAAGACGGGGCTCGCGGTCGCGCATCACGCGTTGCGCGATGGCGCGTTGGTCGAAGCGAGCGGCGAGGCCAGTCGATGGCGCTTATATCGGGCAGGCAATGCAAGCGCGGATCATGCATACCGCACGCTCGATGCGTCCGCGCGCTCGACCTACGATAACGCCGGCCGGTGCTATCACCTGAGCGCCTACGCGCCCGATGCGATCGAGGCCGACCGGCTCGGCGGCTTCCGATGGACCGACTATCATCCATCGGGGCTGTATGTATCGAAGGGCGAGTCCGTGGTGATCGACGTGAACGGCCTCGCCGACGACAGCCCCGATGGCCTCGTCGTGATGGTCGGCAACAAGAACGGCTTCTATCGTCGGCAACCGGCGGGCGATCCGCAGGCGATCCTCGCGACCGAAGGGCGCAACACGTTCGTCGCATCGCGTGACGGCTTGCTGTACTTCGAATACATCGACAGCGGCTTCAACGCGCGGCCACGCACGTCGATCGATGTGTTCGTGCGCGAGGGCGGCAGGCCGGTGCCGTTCTATGTCGAAGGTACGACGACGCTCCCCGCATGGCGAGCGATGCTGCAACGTTACGCCGATGCGCCGCTCGTCGAGATGGTCGGCAAGCGCACGATGTTCACCGTGTCCCGCGCGATGTACGACCAGGCCGGCGCCGCGGACCCGGCCGCGCTGCTCGGCTATGTCGAGCGCGTGATGGGCTTTCACGACGAGTTGTCCGGGCTCGACGGATCGAGCGCGCTCGATGCGCCGTCGCCGTTGCGCGTGCATTTCGTGCAAGACGCAATCTCGACGCGCGCGGAGTTGCAGGATGCGTATCTCTATGCGACCTACTACATGATCGGCCTGCCGATGAATAGCGCGGCGCAGACCGTGCTCAAGTCCGCAAAGGCCGACCAATGGGGCGTGTGGCACGAGATGGGCCACATGTATCAGCAATGGGACTGGACCTGGCCGGGCGTCACCGAGACGACGGTGAACATCTATTCGCTGCATGCGCTGGAGCGTCTGGGCACGCCGATGCCTTCGCCGCTGCTGCAGGTCGTCGACGCGCGCGGCAAGCGCAATCGGCTGGAGCTTGCGGCATCGTATCTCGCGCAGCCGTCGCGCAATTTCCTCGACGATGCGTCGTTCCCGGTTCCATCGGAAGCGCTCTGGATCCGGCTCGTGATGTACGAACAGTTGCGCCGCGCGCTCGGCGACGGGTTCTATGCGCGGCTGCACAAGGCGTATCGGCTGCATCCGCTGACGGAGAGCGAAGGCGGCGAGCGCAACGAAGTGCAGCGTTTCGTGCTGCGCGCGTGCATTGCGGCGAACCTCGATCTGACGGATTTCCTCGAGCGATGGGGCTTGCCCGTCGATGCCGCTACGCGTGAGGCGATCGGTGCGTTGAGGTTGAAGGCGGCTGGGGTGGATTTGGCGCGGGTACGAGGGTGACGGGAAAGCGGCGTAATGAAGACGTATTGGACGGGAAAGATAGCAGGCACGCGGGAAGTGACTGCGCACGAAAATTATTGCTCGGTGTATGAAACCGACGGCGACGACATTTGGGTGCTTGCACTCGTGCATACCGCGCGCCGCTGACCGCCGCTGCCACAATAACGGTGCAAAAAGCGCCGGTGCAAAAAAACGCCGGCGCAACGTCGCGCCGGCGAAGTCCTGGCTTTACGAGGGCTGCCAGAAACGCTTCAGTTCTTCATGCCGCATCCGCGAGGCGGATGGCCGGCGGTTCGTCACGCCGCGCCGCTCTCGTTGGCGCGGCCGGCCGTGCGAAGCACGCGCCCGGCACATTATCGATGCCAAACGCGGGCCGCGCGAGAAAGAAGCCCTGCGCGAGCACGTGCGGCCATTGTGCGATCCACTGCGCCTGCGCGGCCGTCTCCACGCCTTCGACGACGATCGCCACCTTCAGCCGCGTCAGCAACGAAAGCACCGACGAAAACACGATGCATGCATTCGCGTTGCGCGGCGCTTGTGCAAGCAATTCCTTCGCGATCTTCACGGTGCCGAAGTCGATCGGTCCGAGCGCCGCGAGACACGAATAACCGGTGCCAAAATCGTCCATCGCGACGACGACGCCTTTGTCCTTCAGGCACCGGACGACCTTCGGCATCGACGGCATGCAAGCGAGATCCTCGCTCTCCAGCAATTCGAGTTCGATGCAGTCGGGCGCGATGCCGCGCGCGCGGCAGATCGATTCCATGCGATCGGCGAAACCCGGCAGCGCCGCAACCGATGGCGGAACGTTCACCGCGACCGAATAATGCACGCCGCCGCGCGCGCGCCATGCGCTGATTTCGGACGCGACCGCATCCAGCACGAACCACGTGAGCTCGCGCATGATGTCGGTGTCCTTGAAAACATCGCTGAATGCGCCTGGCAACAGCACGCCGTAATCCGGATGACGCCAGCGAATCAGCGCTTCCATCTGCGCGAGTTCGCCGCTGTCGACTCGGTAGATTCCCTGATAGGCGATGCAGAACTCCCCGGCCTTGAGGCCATCGAGTACGCGATGCCTGAATGCATGATCTGACTTCGGCGCGGCGTTCGCGACAGGCGAGCCGTGGGTCGTTTCGTTCATGCTTGAGCCATCCCCTCCCAGTTGGTCGAGTCAGGGCTTGCACGAGTCGTGCCAAAAGCGGCGTCCGTGCGGCATCCGACGCAACTGACACGGAAACGCGCGGCCGGACAACGTTTGCGGGCGTTTACGTTGCGTAGTGGGGCATGACGCAACGGCGCACGTGACGTAACGGAGCCGTAACGGAGCCGTAACGCCATCGGGTTTATGTGGGGTTGCGCACATAAGGGGCGACGGTTCATGCGCCGACTCGCCCGCCGTTTTGCACTTTTGTGCAGGGCGACTCGGGAAAATTTGTAATCCCGACTAGTCGCGCGGCTCGAACCGATGATCGGCGATGGCCGTCAGACCGTCGCGGTCTCTGCAACCGGGCGCATGCGTTCGAGCGCGCTGCCGTCCTCGCGGAACAGATGCACATGGCGAATGCTGAAGCCCGCGTTGAGCCGCTGTCCTTCGACCGCCGTCGATTCGCCCGAGCCCTTCACCTGAATCACGAGATCGTTCGGCAGGCGCATGTGCAAGAGCGTCTCGCCGCCGAGATGCTCGATCACCATGACTTCGCCCGTGAGACCGCTGTCGACATCGCCGCCGCACGCTTCGATGAAATGCTCGGGCCGGATGCCGAGCGTGAGCGTCTCGCCCGCCTTCACCGACGCCGCCGCGAACGGCAACGTGAGCGGCTCGCCGCCGGGTAGTTCGATGGTGACGCCCGCCGCATCGACGCGCATCACGCGAACGTCCATGAAGTTCATCTTCGGCGAGCCGATAAACCCCGCGACGAAGCGGTTGTGCGGCGTGCGATACAACTCGAGCGGCGAACCGATCTGCTCCACGCGCCCGTGATTCAGCACGACGATGCGATCGGCCATGGTCATCGCTTCGGTCTGATCGTGCGTGACGTAGATCATCGTCGCGTTGAGCTGCTTGTGAAGCTTGATGAGTTCGAGGCGCATCTGCACGCGCAAGGCGGCATCGAGATTGGAGAGCGGTTCGTCGAAGAGAAAGACTTGAGGCTCGCGCACGATCGAACGGCCGATCGCCACGCGCTGACGCTGCCCGCCCGACAGCGCACGCGGCCTGCGGTCCAGCAACTGGCCGATCTGAAGAATCTCGGCCGCGCGATGCACGCGCTCCTTGATCTGCGCTTCGGGCAGCTTGAGCATGCGCAAGCCGAACGCGATGTTTTCATACACCGACATGTGCGGATAGAGCGCATAGGACTGAAACACCATCGCGACGCCGCGTTGCGACGGTTCGAGATCGGTGACGTCTTCGCCGCCAATCAGAACATGTCCCGAATCGCTGCGTTCGAGTCCCGCGATGGTGCGCAGCAACGTCGACTTGCCGCAGCCCGAAGGACCGACGAAGACCATGAACTCGCGGTCGGTGACTTCGATATCGACGCCCTTCAACACGTCGACGCCGGCAAACGACTTGCGGATCTGCTGCAGATGAACTGCGCTCATACGTTGTCTCCCGTGACTGCTGCGGCGGCGCAGCATCGGATGCATCGTCGAATTTGTTCTTGACAACCTGTTCGGGCCAAAATATACAATTGTAAAACCGAAATTACAAGTGAAACGAGGCAAGGCCCGGCACGTCATAGCAGGACACATCCGCTCGAATAAAACCAAGGAGACAGGCATGAAGAAGCGCTTCATCACGGCCACGCAGCTCGGCCCGATCAAACACGTCGCGGCAGCCGCGCTACTCGCGGCGAGCGCGGCCTTCGCCGCATCGAACGCGCAAGCCTGGACTCTGAAGGAAGCGGCGCAACCGTATTCGGGCACCACGATCAAGGCCATCTTTCTCGATCGTCCCGGCTATAAGGCCGCGCAACAGCTCATTCCGCAGTTCGAGAAAGAGACCGGCATCAAGGTGCGCTGGGAAGTGATCCCGTACGAGAACACGCGCGAGAAGGAAGTGCTCAACTTCGTGGGCGGCGGCGATCAGGACATCGTGCTCGTCGACGTCGTGTGGATCGGCGAATTCGCAAGCAACAAGTGGCTCGTGCCAATCAAGAAGTTCACTGACGATCCCAAGCTCGCGGACCCGAACCTCAATCTGAAGGGTTTTTTCCCAATCCTGCTCGATTCGTTCGGCACATGGGACAAGGTCACCTACGGCCTGCCGTTCGATAACTACTCGGGCCTGATGTTCTACAACAAATGCATGTTGAAGGACGCGGGTTTCGACCAACCGCCGAAGACCTGGGACGAGCTGCTCAACACGTATGCGCCGAAGCTCACGAAGGGCGACAAGTTCGCCTTCGCGCTGCAATCGCGGCGTGGCGAAACGCAATCGGCGGACAGCTTCATGCGCGTGCTGTGGCCCAACGGCGGCTCGCTGCTCGACGCGAAGTTCAAGTCGAACCTGATGTCGACGCAATCGCAGGCGGGTCTCGAATATCGGCAGAAGCTGATGAAGTACATGCCGCCCGGCATCGTCGATTTCGATCATGCCGAAGCGGTGAACGCGCTCGCGCAAGGGCAGGTGGCGATGATCACCGAGTGGTCCGCGTTCTATCCGACGCTCACCGATCCGAGCAAGTCGAAGATCGGCAACTGTCTCGCTATCACCACCGAACCGAAGGGACCGGCGGGTCTGAAGCCCGCGCTCGGCGGCTTCTCGCTCGCGGTCAACGCGAAGTCGAATGCGAAGAAACAGGCGGCGTCGTGGCTCTTTATCCAATGGATCACGTCCGAAGCGATGGCGAAGCCTTATCTCGAAGCGGGCGGCGTGCCGGCGCGCATGGCCATCTATGAGGACAAGGCCGTGCAGGACAAGTATCCGTTCGTGAAGCCGATGGTCGAATCGTGGCAGGGCGGCGTGCCGGATTATCGTCCGCGCTTCCCGGAATGGCCGGCGATTTCGGAAGTCATCGGCGAATGGGGCAGCAAGATGATGCTCGGCCAGGTGACGGTGAAGGAAGGCGCGCAGACCATCGGTCAGAAGACCGAAGACATCCTGAAGAAAGCGGGCTACTACGACGGCAAGAAACCTTTGCTCAAGTAACGCACGCGACAGCGCGTCATCAAGGAAGGAAACCGGAGGCGATCGAATGGCATCACCTGCAATGCACGCGCGTGGACCGCGCAAGCCCGCGCGCTACTTCGGCATATTGCCGCGTTCGCCCGCCTTCTGGTTTCTGATTCCCGCTATCGCGGCGCTCGCGATCATCGGCATCTATCCGCTGTTGCTCGCGCTCTATAACTCGTTTCATCAGTACAAGCTCGCGGACTTAGGCTCGGGCACGCCGTTCGTCGGCGTCGACAACTATGTTGCGACGCTGACCGATCCGACCTTCTGGGAGGCGCTCGGGCGCACCGCGTTGTTCCTGTGCGTGACGTTGCCTATCGAAGTCGCGCTCGGCCTCTTCGCCGCGTTGCTGCTGCACCGCACGGAGTTGCCGTGGATGCGCGCGGCGGCGCGCGTGAGCCTCGTCATTCCGATGGCGACCACGTATGCGGTCGTGGGCCTCATCGGCCGGCTGATCTTCAACCGGCAGTTCGGCGTGGCGAACTATCTCACCGGCTTGATCGGCATTCCGCCGCAGGACTGGCTCGCCGACCCGACGCTGGCGTTCGTCTCCGTGATGATCATGGATATCTGGCAATGGACGCCGTTCTGCGCGCTGATTCTGCTTGCAGGGCTCTCGATGGTGCCGAAGGAAGCCGAAGAAGCCGCGCGGCTCGAAACGCCGAAGTGGAGCATGATTCTGTGGCATTTGCAGCGTCCGTATCTGCTGCCCGGTCTCACGGCCATTCTCATTCTTCGTTCCGCCGACATGCTCAAGATGTTCGACGCCGTCTTCACGATGACGCGCGGCGGACCGGGCGCGGCGACCGAGTTCATCAGCGTCTACATCCAGCGCGTGGGCTTTCGTCTCTTCGATCAGGGCATGGCGTCCGCACAGGCGATCATCCTGCTGATCCTGACGATCGTGCTGTCGCGTCTCTATATCCGTTTCGTGTATCGGGAGGCCGCGTGAGTTCGATCAACATGCAGACCACGCAGCGGGCAAAGCGCGCACGCGCGGCAAGAAAACGCGCGACGGTATGGCACTTCATTGGTCTCGTCGTCGTGTTCATGTCGTCGGTGTTTCCGTTCTACTGGATGGTCACGACGAGCCTGAAAAGCCAGGCCGACGCACTCGCGTATCCGCCGAAGTGGCTTTTCTCGCCGACGTTTCATCACTACTCGGCGGCGCTCTTCGAACATGATGTGGCGGGCAGTCTGCTGAATTCGCTCATCATCGCGAGCAGCACGACGGTGCTCGCGATCCTGCTCGGCACGCCAGCCGCGTATGCGCTCGCGCGCTACGAATTCCGCGGCAAGGAAGACCTGTGGTTCTGGTTCATCTCGAACCGCATGGTGAGCCCTGTCGTGCTCGCGGTGCCGTTCTTCCTGATCGCGACGAAGCTCGATCTCGTCGATACGCATATCGTGCTGATTCTGCTCTATCTGACGTTCTCGCTGCCGATCGTCGTGTGGATTTGCACGGACCAGTTCCGCAATATTCCCGTCGAACTCGACGAAGCCGCGCGGCTCGACGGCGCGTCGCCGTGGCGCGTGTTCTGGCGCATCAATCTGCCGCTCGCGATGCCGGGCATCGTCGTATCGGCGATCTTCGCGTTCATCTTTTCATGGAACGATCTGCTCTATGCGCTCGTGCTTACGCGCAGCGACGCGATCACGTCGCCCGTTGCAGCGACGAGTTACATGAGCGGCTATGAGTTGCCGTGGGGCGAGATCATGGCGACAGGCACGCTGATCGTGCTGCCGATGGTGGTGTTCGCGCTCGCCGTGTCGGGCCGGCTGGTGCAGGGCCTGACGATGGGCGCGGTGAAATAGAATCGCGGCGCCTTCATTCAAACATAGGACACCATGAGCAAGACCGCACCGCCCGTCGCCATCGCTGAAGCGGACGATTCCATCGACTCCGAAGAGGAACTGCAGGCGCGTGTCGCGTGGCATTACTACGTCGGCAATCTGACGCAGCAGGAGATCGCGCAGCGCATCGGCAGCAATCGTGTGCGCGTGAACCGGCTGCTTGCCGCGAGCCGCGAATCCGGGCTCGTGCAGATCACGATCAACAGCAAGATCGCGCCGTGCGTCGCGCTGGAAGAAGCGCTCGCCAAGCGCTTCGGTCTCGAATGCGCAGTCGTCGTGCCGAGCGGCGTGAACAACGAGGCGAACAATGCGGCGCTCGGCATTGGCGCGGCGTCGTATTTCGCGAGGCAGATCGTCGCGGGGCAGACCATCGGCCTCGGCTGGGGACGCACGATTCGCGCCGTGCTGCGCGCGATGCCGCAGCGCACGTACGGGCCGGTGTCGGCGGTGTCGCTGCAAGGCGGCTTGTCGCATTGCCCGAGCATCAACACGTTCGATATCGTGTCCGACTTCGCGAACATCTGCCGCGCCGATGGCTATCTCTTCGCCGCGCCGATTTACGTCAGCAGCCAGAAGGCGCGCGACGTCATCTTGCAGGAAGAGACGGTGCGCGAGACCTACGAACTCGCACGCAATGCCGATCTCGCGCTGCTCACGTGCGGCGATCTCACCGAATCGCTCGTCGTGACTTACGGCATCGACAATCCTGAGCAATTGCGCACGCTGCAAAAAGCAGGCGCGGTCGGCGACATGCTCGGTCACTTCATGGATGAAGATGGCGAGCTGATCGATCATCCGCTGAATCGCCGCACGGTCGCGATCACGCTGGACGATCTGCGCAAGGTAAAGCGCGTGATTCTCGTGAGCGGCGGAAAGAAGAAGTTTCATGTGACGCGCGCGGCGTTGCGCGGGCGTTATCCCTCCGTGCTCGTGACCGACGAAGACACCGCGCGACGTCTGTGCGACGAGCCCTGAAGACGACACCATGACGACCATCGACAGAAATCGCGAATTCGCGGGAAAGACCGTGCTCGTCACGGGCGCGGGCAAAGGCATCGGTCAGGCGACCGTGCAACTGCTGATCGAACGTGGCGCGCGCGTGATCGCGCTGAGCCGCAGCGCATCCGATCTCGACGCGTTGAAGAACGAGACCGGCTGCGAAACCATCGCTGTCGATCTCGCCGATGCGAACGCCACGCGCGAGGCCGCGCGCGCCGTTCAGCCGGTCGATCTGCTCGTCAACAACGCGGGCATCGCCGTGCTGGAGCCGTTTCTCGATACGACTGTCGAAGCCTTCGACCTGACGATGAACGTGAACGTGCGCGCGGCGATGATCGTCGCGCAGGAATGCGCGAGGAACATGATTGCGCGCGGCGTGGGCGGTTCGATCGTCAACGTATCGAGCTTGTCGGCGAATGTGGGCTTTGCGCTGCACGCAGCGTATTGCGCATCGAAAGGCGGACTCGACGCGATGACGCGCGTGATGGCCAACGAACTCGGCGCGCATGGCATTCGCGTGAACGCGGTCCTGCCGACCGTCACGATGACCGCGATGGGCGAACGCGCGTGGAGCGATCCCGCCAAATCAGCGCCGATGCTCGCGCGCATTCCGATGAACCGTTTCGTGGAACCGCTCGAAGTCGCGCGCACGATTGCCTATCTGCTCTCCGACGATTCGAGCATGGTCAGCGGCGTCAGCCTGCTCGTCGATGGTGGATTCCAGTCCCGCTGAAACAGCCGATTCAACTATCAAAGGAACGACGATGGAAGCACTGGTTCTCGAGGAAGCGAAACGCATCAGCCTGCGTCCATTCAGCTTGCCGCAAGTCGTGGGCGCGCGCGATGTGCGCATCAAGATTCATACGGTCGGCATTTGCGGCAGCGACATTCACTACTATCAGCATGGCCGCATCGGGCCGTTCGTCGTGAACGAGCCGATGGTGCTCGGGCACGAAGCATCGGGCACGGTCGTCGAAGTGGGCGAGGAAGTGAAGCATCTCAAGGCGGGCGATCGCGTGTGCATGGAGCCGGGCGTGCCCGACATGGACTCGCGCGCATCGCGTGAAGGTCTGTACAACCTCGATCCCAAAGTGCGCTTCTGGGCCACGCCGCCCGTGCATGGATGTCTCGCGCCGTATGTCGTGCATCCCGCCGCGTTCACGTACAAGCTGCCCGATAACGTGAGCTTCGCCGAAGGCGCGATCGTCGAGCCGTTGTCGATCGGATTGCAGGCCGCGAAGAAGGCGGCGATCAAGCCGGGCGATGTCGCGGTCGTGCTCGGCGCGGGCACGATCGGCATGATGTGCGCGCTCGCCGCGCTCGCGGGCGGATGCAGCCGCGCGATCGTCTGCGATCTCGTCGAGGAAAAGCTGGAACTGATCGGCGGCGTGCAGGGCGTGACGGCGGTGAACATTCGCGAGAAGCGCGCGCTCGATGTCGTTCGTGATTTGACGGACGGCTGGGGCGCGGACATCGTGTTCGAAGCCAGCGGCAACGAGAAGGCGTTCGAAGGCATCGTCGATCTGTTGTGTCCGGGCGGCTGCCTCGTGCTCGTCGGCATGCCGCAACGCGCGGTGCCGCTCGATGTGGTTGCGGTGCAGATCAAGGAAGCGCGCATCGAGTCGGTGTTCCGCTACGCGAACATCTTTCCGCGCGCGATTCAGTTGATCGCATCCGGCAAGCTCGATGTGAAGCCGTTCATCTCGCGCACGTTCCCGTTCGCCGAAGGCATCAAGGCATTCGAGGAAGCAGCGAGCGGCGTGCCGACCGACGTCAAGGTGCAGATCGTACTGGAAGAGTGATTCGCGATTCTCATAACGATACGGAGACACCTCATGGCCGATTCAGATATGACTGCGATCGTATGCCGCGCGCCGAAGGACTATCGCGTCGAGCGCGTGCAGCGTCCGCGTCCCGCGCGCGATGAACTCGTGATCCGCATCGCGGCATGCGGCATCTGTGCGAGCGACTGCAAATGCTGGTCGGGCGCGAAGATGTTCTGGGGCGGCCCGAATCCTTGGGTCAAGGCGCCTGTCATTCCCGGACACGAGTTCTTCGGCTATGTCGAGGAACTGGGCGATGGCGCAGAAGAACATTTCGGCGTGAAGCAGGGCGATCGCGTGATCGCCGAGCAGATCGTGCCGTGCGGGAAATGCCGCTATTGCAAGTCGGGCGAGTACTGGATGTGCGAAGTGCATAACATCTTCGGCTTTCAGCGAGAGGTCGCGGACGGCGGCATGGCCGAATACATGCGTTTTCCGCCGACTGCCATCGTGCATAAGATTCCGGATGGCATCTCGCTCGAAGATGCGGCGATCATCGAGCCGCTCGCGTGTGCGATCCATACGGTGAATCGCGGTGACATCCAGTTGAGCGACGTCGTCGTGATCGCGGGCGCGGGGCCGCTCGGCTTGATGATGACGCAGGTCGCGCATCTGAAGACGCCGAAGAAGCTCGTCGTCATCGATCTCGTCGACGAACGTCTTGCGCTTGCACGCGAATATGGCGCCGACATCACGATCAACCCGAAGACCGACGATGCGCTCGAAATCATCCGTTCGATCACGGACCGATACGGCTGCGACGTGTATATCGAAACGACCGGCGTGCCAGCGGGCGTGTCGCAAGGGCTGGAGCTGATACGCAAGCTCGGCCGCTTCGTCGAGTTCTCGGTGTTCGGCGCGGATACGACCGTCGACTGGTCGATCATCGGCGACCGCAAGGAGCTCGACGTGCGCGGCGCGCATCTCGGGCCATATTGCTATCCGATCGCGATCGATCTGCTCGCGCGCGGTTTGGTCACGTCGAAGGGCATCGTCACGCATGGCTTCACGCTCGACGAATGGGACGAGGCCATCAAGATCGCGAATTCGCTCGACTCGATCAAGGTGCTGCTCAAGCCGAAATGACATCTGCGCTCGCGCATCACGTTCCCGATGCGTGCAGGAAGATCTGGTTGAACGTCTTGTTCCATTGACCGCGGTCGCGCATCGTCATGGCCGGATCGACGAGCGCGACGCTGATGCCTTGCATCGGCGAGGCGACATTGCGATTGGTGGGCACATAGTCGCGCGAAACGAGGATGCGCTGCGCATCGACGGACAGCAGATAGTCGTACAGCAGCAACGCGGCGGCCGGATGCGGCGCATGTGTCAGCAACGCAACGCCGTTGGCGCGCGCCGCCGCGGGCTGCAACACGAACCAGTCGATCGGCGCGCCGCGACGCTTCGCCTGCGCGGGCATGTAGTTGTAGACCTCCAATGCGAGCGGAACTTCGCCGGCCACCACGAGATTGTTCAACAGCGAGTTGCCCGTGCGCGCGGCGACGCCGTTCGTATCGACGAGCGTGCGAAAGAACTCGATGCCTTTGTCGCGGCCCATTTGCGTGGCTACCGTGGCGAACCAGTCGCTGCTTTTCGCTTCGATGCCGAGTTTGCCTTTCCAGTGCGATCCGAGCAGATCGTCGTATGTCTTCGGCAGATCGGCGCGCTCGATGAGGCGTGTGTTGTACGCCTGCACCCAGACGGAGAGCATCGTCGAGGCCCATTGCCGATGATCCGGCACGACGTTCGGCGCAAGTTCAGCGAGCACCGGCGACGTGACCGGCGCGAGCAGCTTTTCGCGGCGCAGCGCATCGAGATACGACGAGCCCGTGTGCACCGCATCGACGATGTAGCGATGCCCCTGCGATTCCGCGACGATACGCTGTACCACTTGCTCATCGCCCGCGCGCCATACGTTGACCTTGATGCCATAACGCGCTTCGAACGGATCGATGAGCGGCGCGACATCCGGCTGCGCAATCGACGTATAGAAGTTCAACTCGCCTTCTTCCTTCGCGGCGGCGAGAATCTTCGCGGCGCGGTCCGGGCCTTCATACGACGCGAGCGCGAGGTTCGGCTGCGGCTGCGCTTCTCTCGCCCGGGCCGCAGGCGGCAGGCCCGCAGCGCCGAGCGCGAGCGCAGCTCCTGCAAGACGCATCACGTCTCTTCGCGTCACCATGATTCCGTCTCCGCGAAATTGCTCTCCCACACGCGTTCGAGCCGCGCGTTGAGCGCAGCGTCGAATGGGCCCATACCGGAGACGGCGCAGAGTTCTTTCAATTGTTCCATCGACGAGAATCCGCCAAGCGCGGTCGTGACGGCCGGATGCGCGAGCACGAAGCGGAACGCGGCCTGCGCGAGCGAAATGCCGGATTCGAGCGCGAGAAAGCGCACACGCGCCGCACGTTCGCGCATCGCGTTGGCGTCGGATGCGTTGTGCGATACTTCGCGCGCAAGCGGATGATGGGCTTCGCCCGCAACACTCTGGTCCGACAGAAAGCCGCGCGCGAGCACGCTGTAGATCGCGGCGCCCGCACCGGCTTCGCGTGCATCGTCGAGTACGGCGCCGCCGTCCTTGTCGACGGAAAGCTTCGGGGGCAGCACCATGCCCGCGCTCGGATTGAGCAGCGTGTACGGCACGTTGAGCACATTGAACATGCCGGTCGCAAGAAGCTCGCGCACGTAAGGCGCATCGTTGCCGCGACAGACGAAGCCAAGATGGCGCACCTTGCCGGCATCGACGAGACGGCGCAGACCCTCGAGCGCGCCGCCTGCGCCGAGAAAATGCCGCACGCCGAGCGTGTGATAGTCGTGACCGGCCGGTAGGCGCGATCCGCCTATGGGCGCGTTATGAATCTGCACGACATCGAGCGTGTCGACGCCGATCTCTCTCAGGCTCGTTTCGACGGAGTGCACCACATGCCCGGCGATGTCGTCGAGATTGGCAGCGCGTATTTCGACCTTCGAATTGATGAGCGGCCGCGCGTGAAGCGTGCGCAGCACGCGGCCGAGATTCGCTTCAGCGCCGATGTAGTCGGGCGCGACATCGAAGTAGTTGATGCCTGCGTCGAGCGCCGCTTCGACGATGCGCAACTGCTCGTCGAAGCGGCCGCGCACCATCAGGCCGGCGTTGCCGCCGCAACCGAAGCCGATCTCGGACACCTTCAGATCCGTGCGCCCGATGCTTCTGTATTTCATCGCGATGTTCTCCGCGCGTAATCAGGTCGTGCTCGGGCTGGCTTCGCGCGCGGCGATCTCCGCTTCCTCGATTCGGCGATGCAGGTCCTTCACGTCTTCGATGATCGGGCCATAGCGGTCGGCATCGTCGTTGAAGAAGCCGCGATGATAGAGCTTGCGGAAGTTGTGCTTGAGAAGCGGCTTGCTGAAATCCGGCGCTTCGCCCGAGCCGTAGATGATATCGGGCGACGCATCGCGCCAGAAGTTGATCGGCTCGAGCCCTTCCTCGACACGGCGAATCTGCTCGTCGAGCTGCTTGCGCAACAGCACGATGGGGATGTCCGTTCGGCCGAGCAGTTCCTTCGATCGATCCGTGATCGCGCCTTGCGCATCCCACACGAGCGCGTCCTGCGCGAGCACGTAATCGAGGATGGGCTTGCCGTGCTCATCGTAACGCGGCGGCTCGTACCACGGCACGCTGTCCTGCTTTGGCGCATCGACGCCCGGCGGGGCCGCATAGACCTGATAGCAGATGTGATACGTGTGTTCATCGTCGATGGGCACGCGAATCTGATACTCGCTGCGGGGCGCCCCCGTTTTGCCGGTCTGTGTGAAGAACGGGAAGATGACCGTCGAATGCTCGCGCGTGTAGTCTTCTTCGGCGCCGAGCTCCTTCGAGTACCGCACGCCCTTCGAGATGCCGTGCGTGCTTTGATTCGCATACAGTTCCTTGATGCCGATGCCTGTTTTCAGCCGCGTATGCAACGTATGTTCGGCGCGCGCGGCGGCATCCTCATAACGCCCCTGCTTTTCCAGCACGTACTGGAACATGTGGCCGTGCGCCCATGCGCTGTGCGTCGGATCGCCGGTGTTCTCATGGCATTGCAGCCAGTTGCAGTCGATCTTCATGATCGCGATCTGGCGAATCGCGTTGGGCCATACGAAGAGGTCCCAGCGCGGCAATGCGGGTGCGGGCAATGGTCCGAGGTAAGCGAATACGAGTCCGCCAAGTTCCTGCGCCGGATACGCCTTGAGCTTTTGCTTGATCTCGCCGCGCGGCGTGGCTTCCATTGGCCGCTCGACGCATTTGCCGTCTTCGTTGAAGAGCCAGCCGTGATAGGGACAACGCAGGCCGCAGCTATCGGGGATGCCGAACCTGAGATCGACATTGCGGTGCAGACAGCGATCGCCGATCAGACCGAGCGTGCCGCTCTTGTCCTTGTAGAGCACGAGATCCTCGCCGAGCACGCGCACTTTATGCACGGGATTTTCAGCGTCGAGTTGCGAGTAAGGCGCGATCGGAATCCAGTAGCGCCGCATCAGTTCGCCGCCGGGCGTGCCCGGGCCCACGCGCGTGAGTCTCTCGTTCATCGCTGCACTCAACATGTTCCGTCTCCGTGTTCAGGTGAATGCAGATTAGGGTTCGCATGGCGTTCTGACAAGCGGCACAAATTCTGTTGGACAGAATAGGTGGCCGACGCTATAAATTCCCCATGAACGATGTCGTGGAGATGAAGCGATGAACCTCGAATACCCGATGCGTGCATCGAACGCGAATGCGTCGTTCGACGAAGCGAACGACATGGAAGACAAGCGTCCGCGCGTGGAAGCGGTGGAACGTTCGCTCGCGCTCCTGCAATGCTTTCGTTTGCCCGGTGAGGCGCTTTCGCTTGCGGTGCTCGCGCAGCGTTCGGGGTTCTACAAGAGCACGATTCTGCGGCTGTGCGCGTCGCTCGTGCATATGCGGTTTCTCGATCGCGATGCGAGCGGTCATTTCACGCTCGGTCCGGAATTGCGCCGTCTGGGCGCGTTGAGCCAGGCCGACGTGAGTCTCGAGGACCTCGTGCGTCCCGCGTTGCAGAAGCTGTCGACGTTCACGCGCGAGACGGCATCGTTTTATGTGCGGGATGGCGATGAGCGCATTTGTCTGTATCGCGTGAACTCGCCGCGTTCGGCGCGGCATCATCTCGACGAAGGTTCGCGGCATTCGCTGAAGGGCGGCGCGGCGGGCCGTGTGCTGTGGGCCTTCGATCCGCAATCGCGCGGCGAGGAAGCGAGCATGCCTGTGCGTTCGCGCGGCTGGGTCGTATCGAAGGGCGATCGCGATCCCGATCTCGCGGCGGTCGCGGTGCCGCTCCTGAACGAGCGCGGTGAGTTGCTCGGCGCGTTGACGGTATCGGGCTTGCTTTCGCGATTCACGACGGATCAAGTGAAGGTATTTCGCAAGATGCTGCTCGATACGGCTGCGTCGCTCAAGCCGCGTTTGCCGATGAAGAGCGTGCTCGCGAGCGCGGCGCGCCACATCGAGCAGGAATGATTTCGCGGCGCGATGCCGCCGCCTGTATGGAGGAGAGGTTTCATGTCTTTGCCGACGAGCGCATCCAATGCGCCGATGAACATGCGCGTGACCGCCATCCGTTACGCGGCTGACGATATCAACGTCTACGAAATTCGCCGTCCCGATAACGCGGCGTTGCCGCATGCGGAACCGGGCGCGCATATCGATGTACATATGCCGAGCGGGCTGATGCGTCAGTATTCGCTCGTGACCGCCGATGGCGATGAGCGCGCGTATCTGATCGGCATCAAGCGCGATCGTGCGAGCCGGGGCGGATCGCGGTTCATGCACGAGCAATTGCGCGTCGGGCAGATGCTCGAGATCGGCGGGCCGCGCAATAACTTTCCGCTGTGTGAGACTGCATCGCATACGGTCTTGATTGCGGGCGGTATCGGCATCACGCCGATCTGGTGCATGGCGCAGCGGCTGATGCGTTTGAATCGCTCGTTCGAGTTGCATTACGCGTGTCGTGAGCGAAGGGAAGCGGCCTTTCTGGATACGTTCTCGGCGTTGCCGCAAGCGCATTTGCATTTCGATTGCGAGAACGATGGGCGGGTTCTGGATATTTCTTCTGTTGTCGGCAATGCGCCTGACGGGTCGCATTTTTATTGTTGTGGGCCGCAGGGAATGCTCGCGGGATACGAAGCCGCTACGGCTTCGATCGATGAGGAGCGGGTGCATATCGAGTACTTTGCGCCACGGGCGGTGGCGGCGTGCGATGGCGGTTATGTCGTGCAGTTGCATCGCACCGGGCAGCAGTTCGAAGTGCCGCCTGGAAAGACGATTCTTCAGGTATTGCGTGAAGGGGGCGTGGCGGCGCCTTACTCATGTGAAGAAGGGATCTGCGGGGCCTGTCAAGTCGATGTGATCGAAGGGACGCCGGATCATCGGGATAGTGTGCTCACTGAGCGTGAGCGGGCTTCTGGCGAGACTATGATGATTTGTTGTTCCGGGGTCTTGGGGGAAAGGGTGGTTATTGACTTTTGAAGGTTTCTCTTTTCGCCGGATCCCGGTTTGCCACGAAGAAACCGCGATCCGGCGAAAATCAGACCTCTACCGACCCATCGACCGCGGAATGCAAATCCACCCGCCGGTCCCCTTGCTCCGGATACGCATAAGGCCCAAGCCGAACGATAGAAACAACCGACACCGCCACGAGCCCTGAAAAAACCCAAAGCGCAAGATGATAAGACCGTGTGAGGTCATAACAAAGCCCGGAGAGAAAAATCATGATCCCCGCGCCCCAACCCCAACACGCCCACATCCCGCCGCACACACGTCCGAAGAGCCGCAGATCGAAGTATCGACTCACGATGAACGTAATGATGTCCGCCTCCGCGCCGATACTCACCCCGATCATCGCCGAAGCGACCATCGCCGCATCGCCGGTTGCGCCAGCAGCGAGAATCAGCACGCCGCACAACGTCAACCCGAACGACATCGCCGCCACATAAGGCGCATGCACGCGATCCATCAGATAGCCCGCAAACAAGCGCCCGACAGCCGAAGCAAGTCCCGCGATCGACAGCATGGTTCCCGCGGCACGCACGGTCTCGCCGCGATCGGTCATCATCGGAACGAGTTGCGATAGCAGCGCCAGCAGCACGCCCGACATGCAGAAGATCGCGATGCCGAGCAAACGGAACGTGCGATCGTGCCGGAAGATCGTCCACAGCGAAGGCAGATCGGCACGCGCTTCGCGTGCACGGCGCGAGATCGATTCATCGACGCCAGGTGGCATCTTCACGAGAAAGTAGAGCGCCGGAATCGACAACACCGCCATCAGCGCGGCAACGCCGAGATAACCCGTGCGCCAGCCGAAATGACGCAGCAGATAGCCCGCATATTGCGGCATCAACATGGCGCCAATAGCGGTGCCGCCGACCGTCAACCCGAGCGCGAGCCCGCGCCGATGATCGAACCGCGCACACACGACCTTCGCATACGGCAACGCATTGCTGCCCGGCGCGAAGAAGCCGACCAACACGAACACGAGACAAAAGAGCGCAAGCGACACGGGAATTACGCCGACGAGCGCAATCGATCCCGCGAACAGCAGCAGGAACAACATCGTCGGACGGCGCACGCCGAAGCGGTCGATCAGCGAACCGAGCATGATCGTGCCCGGTCCCATCGCGAACTCGAAGATCGTGAGGCCGAGCGAGACTTGCGCGCGGCTCCATCCGTTCTCGGCCGCGATCGCCTTGATGAACGTGCCGAACATGAACGCCGATATCACGCCCGCGCCGACGGAAAGGCAGATCGCGCCGCCAAGGACGGTCCACCATCGATTGATGTCTTGCTTCAAGGCCTCGTCTCCTGCATGTCCGCGCGTGCGTGCGCGAACGTATTCGTTGTCATGCGCCGAGCGCGGCGAGCAGATCGTCGAGATATCCCGCGCCCACGGGAAGAATCAGCATCGTGCAATGAGGGCGCAGCATATCGGCGGTGCCGGTGCGGGCTCGCTCGTCGTCGCCCGCGCCAATGACGCCCGATACCGTCACGCCACGGCTTCGATACGCCTTTGCCGCCACCGCGCCCGCCTGCGCATCGTCGCCTTCGCGGCCCGCGATCACGACGATATCCGGCGTGCCGAGCCACGCGTTCAACGCGGACGTGTTCGCATCGACGCTGCGCAGGATGCTCGCGGCGTCGGCGCCTTCGGTCTGCAGCAGCGCGGCAAGCTCGCGCGCAAGCACGAACTGCACGGCGTCGTTCACGTGTTGCGCATGTTGAGCGCATCTTCTCACTTCGGCATCGTCATCGGTAAGCGCAATGACCCTGATGCGGCGTGGCGCTGCGTTTGGGGACCGGACCCTGAAACGCACCTCCGAAGGCGCGCGATGTGCTTGCATCGTTACATCCATGGATCGATCGTCATGTGAATCGCGCCTTCGACGCCGTCGCCGTGCAAGGTGCGCAACGCGAGATCGGTATCGTTCAGGCCGAAGGTGTGAGTGCTCATGCGCGTGACATCGTGACGATTCGCCGCAATGAGTTGCAGCGCGAGTTCGACCGATTGATAGCTATGACCGCGCATGCCTTTCACCGTGAGAAAGCGCGCGATGATCATGTCGCTGTTGAACTCGGGAATCGGCGCGCGCTTCTGGCCGCCGAGCACTACGGTGCCGCGCTTGCGTGCAAGCTGGATCGCCGATGTGATCGTGGCCGGCCCGCCCGATGCGCAATCGATCACGAGATCGGCCATCGCGCCGCCGGTGAGATCCGCGACGCGTTCGAGCACATCATCCTGATCGACTTCGATCGTATGGTCCGCGCCGAGACGCGTGGCGAGTTCGAGACGCTCGCGATCGGTCTTCGTCGACAAACCCGTCACGATGATCTTCGCCGCGCCCGCTTCACGCGCCGCGACGACGCACGACAGACCTTGCTGTCCCGGTCCCTGAATCACGACCGCCTGACCCGGCCCCGCGCCGCCCTGCAGATAAGCCCATTCGATGCCGTTGCCGAGCGGAAGCGCGAGCGCCGCATGTTTCGGCGCGACGCTCGACGGCACGCGATGAAACACCGTGTTCAGTTGCAGATACTGATACTGGCTGAATCCGCCCCAGAAACTCGGCGCGGTGCGCAAGCCGGTCGCGCCATAACGCAGACCGTTCAGACGCCAGTCGGTGGCATCGCAAAGACGGAATTCGTTCGACAGGCAGAACTCGCAATGGCCGCACGGCACGTATTCTTCGAGCGCGACGTAATCGCCTTCCTTCAGGCCCCAACGTGCGCGCGCGAGCTCGCCCGCTTCCTCTATGTGTCCGACCGATTCATGCCCGAGAATCAAGGGTCCGCGGCTTTGCGGCAATTGACGATAGTACGGGCCGTCGCTGCCGCATACGCCCGTGATCGCGACGCGCAACAGGCCCGTCGACGACGTGATCGCGGGCCGCTCGAACGTCTGAACTTCCGTGCGCGATGGTTCGACCGCAACCGCGGCCTTGAAGGTATCGTTCATGCGTCAGATGGTCGTGTGCGCCTTGCCCGCTTCGGCGTGGAGCGCGTCGTGCGCGCCTTCCTTGAAGGGCTTTTCTCGATGAAGCACGATCGCGACCGAACGCACCTTCTGCGATTCGGGATCGCGTCCCGGCGGCTCGACGCCTTTCTCCGCGAGCGCGCGCGCCGCCTTCATCAAGCGATGACGCACCATGATGATGCCGTTGTCCGTCGATACGAGGTTCTCGCGCGTGCGGTCCTGAATCGGACCCATGCTTTCCTGTAGCGATGCGTCCTGCATCGCGATGCCTTCCACGCCGCTGTAAGTGATGCCGGCCTTCTGCGCGGCGCGGTCCATCAGATAGTCGTTGGTCTTATTCTGCAGCGGAATGTAGGTGCCGGGAATGTAGCGCACGTGTATGCCCTTGCCGTCTTTCATCGCCTGCACCTCAGCTTCCGTGAGGTCGCGCGTCGGATGGTAATCGAAGCTCCAGGCCCAGCAGTTTTCATCGTCGATGGGCACCCAGAAGTGGCCATGCACCGGATGATCGCCGCGCGGCGGAACCATCGTGAAGCAGGGCATGACCCACGGCGTGATGCGCCAGTAGTATTGGTCGTCCTCGGCATTGCGCCGCGCGCCGATGAACAGGCCGCCATCCGATTCCACCACTTCGAACACCGGGCTCAGATCGGAAAGGTTGTATTGATTGCCGCGCGAACCCTTGAAAAGCGGGTCCGTGTTGAGGCTGCCGCTATGCAGGAACGACACGTGGCTCGAATCGACGCCGCCTTCGAGCGCCTGCAGCCAGTTGCACTCCTGCAGCCGCTTGCTCGTGAACGACTGGCTCTGCGGCACAGTGGAGAACTCGAATGCGGGCAGCGGCGGTTGCTGTTCCTTCGGTCCCATGTAGACCCAGACCACGCCGCCCTGCTCGACAAGCGGATAGCTCTTGAGCTTGATCTTGTTGCAATAGCCGCTCGCAGCGGGCTCCGACGGCACGTCGATGCACTGGCCGGTCACATCATATTTCCAGCCGTGATACGGGCAGCGGATGCCGCCTTCCTCGTTGCGGCCGAACCAGAGCGAAACGCCGCGATGCGCGCAGAACTCGTCGATGAGGCCGAGCTTTCCTTCCGAATCGCGAAACGCGAGCATGCGCTCCGACAGCAATTGCAGACGCACCGGCTCGCCGCCCGCTTCGACAACTTCCTCGGATAACAGCGCGGGCAGCCAGAAACGGCGGAACAACTCGCCCATCGGTGTGCCGGGGCCGGTTTGCGTGACCAGATCGTTTTGCTCTTTTCTCAACATAGTGCTTGCCTCAGGGTTTGCGCTCGTCTCTCGACGGATGTTCGTGTGGACCGTCGCTCATGCCGCCTCGATGCGGTTCTTTCTTTCGTGACCTTTTCGTCGTGTTCCGTATAAAGGAACGCTGTTCATCGAACAGGAACAAAGTTATCATTTGCCCCAGCCTCATGTCAAACGGAAGAAGGAGATAACCGATGCATCAAGCTTGCGCATTTGCCCGTCTTTGCAAAGCCGGCGACGTCGCCGACGGTCACGCCATCAAGGTCGAGAAGAACGGCCTCACGCTGGCCGTGTTCAACATTCAAGGCGAATACTTCGTCAC
The DNA here is from genome assembly GCF_001544835.2 of Caballeronia fortuita. Classification (GTDB taxonomy): domain Bacteria; phylum Pseudomonadota; class Gammaproteobacteria; order Burkholderiales; family Burkholderiaceae; genus Caballeronia; species Caballeronia fortuita. The sequence goes on from NZ_FCNX02000003.1 coordinate 126,178, forward strand.
CAACGACACCTGCACGCATGGTCCGGGCTCGTTGTCCGAGGGCTATATCGACGGCGACGTGGTGGAGTGCGATTTCCATAACGGCTCGTTCAACATCAGGACGGGCGAAGTCGTCGCGCCGCCTTGCATGATTCCGCTCAAGACCTACAAGACGCGTGTCGAAGAGGGCGAGGTGACCATCGAGATCGACGGCGAATGAATGAGCCGCGACAACGCGTGCGTTGGGACGCGCCTGACGTCGCGTCTACGCTTTCAAGATCAACGTAAGACCGCTTCTGACCGCGTTAGCGGGACATTCGGTGATTTGCGCGGATGCATCGCCGCGCGCGTACTGCACGAGCGCGAGCGCGTCGCTATCCTTCAGCCGCACCATTCCCTTCAGCCTCAAAAGCGACTCGCCGTGCTGCGCCCTGATCGCCTGTATCTGCGCGTCCAGCGCGTCGATATCGCGCGCCTCGTCGATGGGGATGAAGCGCGTCTGCGCATCGTGCGAATGCGTGAGCGAGAAGGGCAGCGCGGCGATGTTCTCGATTGCTGGCGCGGGCAGCGAGAGCAACGCGAGTGCATCCTGCAACGCGAGACTGCCGTTTGCCGAATGCGCGACGCGTGCGCCCCGCAACCGCGCCTGCACGGCGGCGAGTTCTTCGTCGTTCGCGAGATCGGTCTTCGTGACGATGACGGCGTCCGCGCCTTTGAGTTGCGCGCGCGCTTCGGCGTAGCGGGTGAGGGTATCGGCTGCATGGGGCGCGGAGATCGTCGTGAATGTGCCCGCGATGCGATAGCGCTCCTTCACGAACGCATTGAGACTCAGGGATGCGGCGAGCGGCCCGGGATCGGCGAGACCGGTCGTTTCGATGACGACCATTTTGAAGCGCGCGATGCTGCGATGCAGCCGCGCCCAGAACAATTGTTCGAGCGCTTCGTTGAGCGCGGGCAAGCCGCTGCAACAGACGCATGCATCGGCGAGCAGCATCGACGCGTCGCCCGCGAAGCCGAGCGTCGCGTGATCGATGCCGACTTCGCCGATCTCGTTGACGATGAGCGCGGCGTCGGAGAAGGGCGCTTGTTTCAGCCAGCGCGAGAGCAGTGTGGATTTGCCGCTGCCGAGAAAGCCGGTGACGACATAGACCGGTATGCGTTCACGATGCATCGGATAAGACACTCAAGCGCGCGCGCCGAGCTTGCCCGCGTGATAGTCCCACACCTTCTGCAGCAGATTCGGCTTCCATAGATTGCGTTGAATGATCGCGATCTGATCCGCATCGAGCACGGCCGGTTCGCCGAGCTGACTCGCAAGATACTGGCGATGCGCATTCTCTTCGAGATAGAACGCGAGCACGAACGCTTCAAGAATGCTCGACGCAGCGATCACCGAGCCATGCGACTTCAACATCGCGACACGATGCGGCCCGAGCGCATCGGCCAGTTCTTCACCGAGCTCCTTGCGGTTGATCGACGCGGTCTTCGCGAAGTGCCGGATCTCGCCGAGCACGGCCGCCTGCATGATGACGGGCCGCACTTGCTTGCCCGTCATGCTGAAGAGCGTCGACCATAACGGATGCGCGTGAATCACCGATCCGACATCGGGGCGCTTGCGATAGATCTCGGAGTGAATATGAAACTCCATCGGCGGCACGGCATCGCCTTCGATCAGGTTGCCGTCGAAATCGACGATGACGATATCCGCTGCCGTGAGCGCGCTGCGCACCGACGCCCCGGAGTTGATGAGCATGCGTTCCTGGCCGGGCACGCGCCAGCTTGCGTGCCCGTTGAAGTCGATGACCTCGGCGCGTTCGAGCATCAGGATCGCGTCGGCCAGCATGCGCTTCTGGCCGCTGTGGCTTTCGGTTTGAATCGTTGCGGACGAATTCATGACGTGACGTAATGATTACGCGATCAACGCGAAGATTTCCACGGAATCAGCTTGCGTTCGAGTTCGGTCAGCACGACCGAAATGATGTAACCGAGCGCGGCGATTACGAGCAGGCCCACATACATCTGCTCGACGGAAAGCAGCTCCCACGCATTCCAGATCATGTAGCCGAGACCGCTCTTCGATCCGATCATCTCCGCGATCGCGATCAACATGAGACCGAGGCCGATGCCGAGCTTGATGCCGCTCATGATGTGCGGCACGGCGCCGGGTAATGCGATCGTACGAAACACTTGCCAGCGGCTCGCGCGGAAATTGCGGCCTACGTCGAGATAGATCTTGTTGATCTCGAGCACGCCCGTCGCGGTATTGATGAGCACGGGGAAGAACACGCCGATCGCGACCATCACGATCTTCGATGCTTCACCGAGGCCGCAGATCAGCAGCAACAGCGGGAAGATCGCGCTCTTGGGCACCGGGTATGTCGCCGCGATCAGCGGATCGAATACCGCGCGAAGCGGCCGCGACAGACCGATCGCGACGCCGAGCATCAACGCCGGAATGCCGCCGGCAAGGGTGCCCCAGAAGAGACGTTGCAGCGTGGCCCACGTGTTCTCCCAGAGCGAGCCGTCGTTCACGAGCGCGATGAACGTGCCGAATACTTTTGACGGCGCTGGAAAGAAGCGCTCGTCGATGACGCCCGTTTCCGCGAGTATCTGCCACACGATCAGCAGCACGACCGGCGATGCGATGCTGATCATGCGGTCGCGGTTGTTGCCCGAGAACCAGCGCTTGAGCCGAGAGGAAGAGGACTTGTATCGCACTGCCGGTGCTGTGAGTTTTTGCGCGGTTTTCATGCTTGAATCTCGCCAAGATCGCGTGAACGGGCGCGCTGAACTTCCTCGCGCAGTTGTCCCCAGATGGAATAGACGAACTCGCCGTATTCGGGCCGCGAACGCAGTTCGAGCACGGAGCGCGGACGCTCGAAGGGCACATCGACGATCTGCTTTGCCGTGCCCGGTTGCGCGGTCATGATCATCACGCGATCCCCGAGCGTCACCGCTTCATCGACGCTATGCGTGATGAAGAGCACCGTCTTGCGCGTCTCTTCCCAGATGCGCAGCAGTTCTTCCTGCAACAGCACCTTGTTCTGTTCGTCGAGCGCGGAAAAGGGTTCGTCCATCAGGAGAATGTCGGGATCGTTGGCAAACGCACGCGCGATCGATACGCGCTGACGCATACCGCCCGATAGCTGATGCGGATAAGCCTTCGCAAAGCGTGTGAGACCCGTGCGGCTCAGATAGTGACCGACCACTTCCTTGATCTGCGCCTTCGGCACGCCGCGCAACGAGAGACCATAGGCCGCGTTGTCCCACACGGTCATCCACGGAAAGAGCGAATCGCCCTGGAAGACCATCGAATTGCTCGGGCGATTTTCAGCGGGCGCGCTGATCTCGACGGTGCCGCTCGTCGGTTCGTCGAGATTGGCGAGCATGCGCAGCAAGGTGGACTTGCCGCAGCCGCTCGGCCCGACGATCATGAAGAAGCAGCCCGTCGGGATATCGAGCGACATGTTGTCGAGCGCGGTGACGGTGCCGCCGCCCGATTGAAACGACTTGGTCAGATTGCGCAGGCGGATCTTGACCGGTGCATCATCGGAGAGAGAGGGGATCGACATGCCGGCTCCTTACCTGGTCGGTTTGTACGGGCCGAGTTCCTTCACGGCGTTTTGCGCGAACGACGTATCGAGCACTTGCGCGACCGTCACGTTGCCCTTCACGACGCCTTCGCTCTTGAAGAACGCGAGATCGTTCTCCAGGCTCGCGACGTTGAGCTTGCCATCCGGGTTCGTGCCCTGCGGCACGATCGTGCGATAGATGTTCGGGTCTTTGATCGGCGTGTATTCGGTGAGGATCGAGATCACTTCGGGTGCGTTCGGGCCAGCGAGCTTGCCGTTCAGAAGCGCGTTGTTGTAGTCGCGCACCGCGCGGATATATGCGCGCATGAACGCCTTTGCCGCGTCCGGATGGTCCTTGATGAAGCCGGTCGAATAGAGCACGACCGCAAGCTGATGATTCGGATAAATTTGATCGTCACCGACGACGCGCACCGCAGCGCCGCGCTTCACGGCTTCGGTAGCCGATGGCTCCGTGGTGAGCGCCGCATCGACGGCCTTGTTCTGCAGCGCCATCACGTGTTGCGGAAACGACAGATAGATGCGTTCGACGTCGCTCGTCTTGAGGCCGGCCTTCTTGAGCGCTTCGTTCATCGTCGAGGTCGATGCGCTGCCCGTCGCGCTGCCCGCGACCTTCATCCCCTTCAGATCGGCGAGCGACTTGTAGCGCCCGTTCGCGACGAGATCCGCGCGCACGAGCAAGGGCTGATAGCCATAACCCGGCGGCGTCGATCCTTTATCGGCAACGATCCTGATGCCGATGCCGCGCACGACCGCGTTATACAGGCCAGCCGACGGCGATCCGCCCGCGACGTCGAGCTGGCCCGCCCCGAGCGGCGCGACCATCTTCGCGCCGGAGTCGAACGGGATGAACTTCGCGTCGAGCCCTTCCTGACGGAAATAACCCTTTTTCTCCGCGATGAAAAACGCCACGTCACTGCTCGCGTTGGCAATGCCGACACGCACGGTCGTCAGATCGGCCGCGCCTGCCGCGCCCGTTCCCGCCATCACGCACGCGACGAGCGCCGCGCCCCATACCCTGACTCCTTTCACTACCGGTCTCCTTGATCGAACGTCCGTGGCGCGTGGCCAGCGAGGCGCCGCGCCGTGTCAATGCAAACGTGTTTAGAAGCGATGACGCAGCGAGAGCTTGACCGCCACCTGATTGGGCGTCGTGGACTGGCCGAGCGAGCCGATCGCAGCGACCGCGGGCTTGCCCGTCGAGTCGATACCCGATGCGTGCTGCCATACGCCGACGAGGTTCAGATCGGTGCGCTTCGAGATGAAGTAATCCGGCCCGAAGTCCACTTGCTCGTATTTCGCCGATTCGGCCTTGGTGTAATCGAAGGATGCGGCGATCTGCAGCGAGGGAATCACGAACCAGCGCGCATTGACTTCATAGCTGTTGAACGTGGCCTTGCCCGTGTTCGGCGTGGTCGGCGTGCGCAGGATGTCGTTGTAGCGCGTGTTCGTATAAACGAAACCGACCTTGCCCGCGCCGAAGCTATAGGAGATCCCCGCACCGAAGATCTCGACCGAATTCGCCGACGCATAGCCGCTATAGACAGGGCTCTTGCCCGGTGACGTGTAGCCGGGCTGACCGGGATTCACCGTGCCGTCGTATGCAGACACCGATGGGTTGTTCACGTTGTCGTAAGCGATCGCGGCGGTGATCGGACCGTTCACGTACGACGCCGCGAGCGTGTAGACACGTCCGGATGCGAAGTTGCCCGCGACGCCGCCGGGCGCGAAGATGCCCGACAGGCGCAAGCCATACAGATTCGGCGACATGTACTTCACGGCGTTGTTGACGCGGAAGTTCGAGTTGAGATTGTCGAAGTCGCCTGGGTGCGTGCCGACCCATGCCCACAGCGACGTCGCCGCGATTTCGCCGATCCACTCGGTCATCGGATCGTACTGGCGGCCGAGCGTGACCGTGCCGTAAGGGCTCGACAGACCCACGAACGCTTGCCGGCCAAACTCGCGTCCGCCTTGCAGCAGCTTGCCGTTGGATGTGTCGAAACCGTTTTCGAGCGTGAATATCGCCTTCATGCCGCCGCCCAGGTCTTCCGAACCGCGCAAACCCCAGCGGCTGCCGTTCGTCTGTCCCGTCACCGTCTCGATGTTCGCATGGCCCGACTGATTGTTGATATAGACGAGACCTGCATCGAGCAGACCGTACAACGTTACCGAGCTTTGAGCGTGTGCCACGCCGGCACCGGCCAGCATGGGAAGTGCGAGAAACAACGCTGCCTTTTTCATGGGGTCTCCGTCCCTTGATTCATAGTGATGCCGGTCGCTTGTGAACCGGGATGCTTTGCTACGGAATTTTTTTATCGACGCTCTATTGATTTGGATGTCTAAGCGTATGCGTGATTTGCACGCCTCCTCGGGCGCTTTCCTTGATCGAATGTCCGATGCGCCGATCGGTTGACGTCTTTCCGGGAACAGCCATCCCGTTCCGCTATACAGAACGATGGTCTGCTAGAATGGGACGAACTGAGTTTGGCTTTGATTAGGTCCCTAAGTCAAGCGGAACGAAAGCTAGTCAGGGTTATTCCGCATCGAAGCGAGGCTTCGCCGTCCGGAATCCGAACGATCCGTTGTTTTCGCGTCATGCGTGCGTGGTTGTCGCAGTGAAGGGCTACCGCCGTGCGTTCCTTTATACGGAACGCTATTCCATTCCAATGTTTCTGGAGTATATTTTGGTCAAATCGGATGTCACGCAGGTCGAAGCGGGCAAGGCGCAGGAGAAAGACGAAGGACCGCAGCGCCTGTCGTCGGTGACGGCAGCGCTCCAGTTGCTGAAGGTCTTCTCGGAGCACGAGCCGGAATTGGGCATCAGCACGCTCGCGAAACGCATGGGCATTGCGAAGAGCACGGCGCATCGGCTAGCGAGCGCGTTGCTGGCCGAGGGCATGCTCGAGCAGAACGCGGACAACGGGCGCTATCGCCTGGGCATTCAGTTGTTCACGCTGGGCGCGCTGGTGCGGCGGCGTTTCGATGTAGCGAAGCAGGCCGTGCCGTTTCTGCACGTGCTGCGCGAGCACACCGACGAAACCGTGCATCTCGCGGTGCTGGACGATACGAGCATCGTGTATCTGTTCAATCTCGAGAGCGATCAGGCGATCCGCATGCGTTCGTATATCGGCGTGCGCAAGCCCGCGTTCTGCACGGCCGAAGGTCATGTGCTGCTCGCATCGCGCACGCCCGATGTCATTTCGCGCGTGCTGAAGGAAGGGCTCGCCGCGCGCACGCCGAAGACGAACACCGACACGCAGGTTTTTTTGAAGACGCTGGAAGCCGCGCGCCGCGACGGCTATTCGATCGACGACGAAGAGTCGGAAGTCGGCATGCGCGGCATCGCGGCGCCCGTGCGCGATATCACGGGCAACGTGGTGGCGGCGGTCGGCATCGGCGGGCCGGCGCAACGGCTCACGAAGAAGGCGCTGCGCGCGGCGGTGCCGCATTTGATTACCGCGGCCGAAGGCATCTCCGCAACCCTCGGATTTCATCGGCCGCTATGAAATAACTCTTGAAACAAGGTGGATTCATGCATTCGAACGGCCACGCACATCGCATCACGCTCGCAGCATCTGACCGGACTTTCGAATGCGACGCCGGCGATGTGATGCTGCGCTCGGCCTTGCGCGCGGGCATCGCGTTTCCCTACGAATGCAACGTGGGCGCGTGCGGCAACTGCAAGTTCGAACTGATCGAAGGTGAAGTCGATGTCGTGTGGCCCGATGCGCCCGGCTGGACCGCGAAGGATCGCGAGCGGCGCCGCTATCTCGGCTGCCAAAGCGCGCCGCGCAGCGACTGCACGATCAAGATGCGTCCGTCTGCGCACTACGCGCCGAGACATGCACCGCGCCGCGTGACCGGCACGTTGACCGAGCGCCGCGCGATCACGCATGACATCGAAGAGTTTCGCTTCACGCTCTCGGGCGACATGCCCTTCGAGCCGGGCCAGTATGCGCTGCTGACGCTGCCCGGCGTGCAAGGTCAGCGCGCGTATTCGATGAGCAATATCGCCGATAACGTCGATGCCCCGCGCGAGCTGCATTTTCAGGTGCGCCGCGTGCCGAACGGGCAAGGCACGGGCGTGCTCTTCGATGCGCTCGATATCGGCACACGCATCGGCATCGACGGGCCGTACGGCATGGCCTATCTGCGTCGCGACGTGAAGCGCGACATCCTGTGCATCGCAGGCGGTTCGGGACTCGCGCCGATGATTTCGATTGCGCGCGGCGTCGCGGCTGATGCCTCGCTCGATGGCGTCAGGCTGCACTTCCTCTACGGCGGCCGCACGCCGCGCGACGTATGCGGCCGCGACATGCTCGAAGAACTGCCAGGCTGGGCCGAGCGCCTGCATTTTCAGGCTGCCGTATCCGATGTCATGCCGGATAGCGAGACCACATGGGACGGTCACGTCGGCTTCGTTCACACCGTCGCCGAAACGCTCTTCGGCGAGAACCTGCGCGACATGGAAATCTACTTCGCCGGCCCGCCTGCGATGGGCACCGCGATCCAGCGCGCGCTCATCGCGTTGAAGGTGCCGTTCGAACAGGTGCATTTCGATCAGTTCTATTGATGCGCGGCGAAGCATCGCGCATTGCATGAATTCTCACACGCTGCCAGGAGCAGACCTTGTCCAAGCTCAGACTCACCTTCGGATGCTGGAATTACGACCGCACGCGCGCATTGATGGACGGGAGCGTGCAGCCGGACGGCATCGATCTGAACTATCTGAACATGCCCGTCGAAGAGACGTTCTTTCGTATGCTGCGTCACCAGGAGTTCGATGCATCGGAGATGTCGCTGTCGTCGTACACGATGTCGTGCTTTCGCGAGCCGCGCCCGTTCATTGCAATTCCGGTGTTCCCGTCGCGCTTCTTTCGTCACTCGTGCATCTATGTGAACGCCGATTCGGGCATCGAGAAGCCGCAGGATCTGATCGGCAAGCGCATCGGCAATCCCGAGTATCAGATGACCGCGCCCGTGTGGATTCGCGGCATCCTCTCCGATCACTACGGCGTGCCCGTCGATAGCGTGACGTATTACACCGGCGGCGAGGAAGAGCCGAACCGGCCGGAGAAGCTCAAGCTCGATTTGCCCGCGAACATCCGCGTCAAGCAGATCGGCCCGGACAAGACGCTAGCGCGGATGCTGCTCGATGGCGAGATCGACGCGCTTTACACGGCGCGCATGCCGTCGTCGTATGTGAATGGAAAAGGGCGCGTGAAGCGACTCTTCGAAAACTATATCGACGTTGAACGCCAGTACTTCCGCGATACGAAGATGTTCCCGATCATGCATACCGTCGTGCTCAGACGCGAAGTGTATGAGGCGAATCGCTGGGCCGCGCAATCGCTGTATAAGGCGTTGATCGAATCGCAGCGCCGCACGTACGCGGACCTCAACGAAACGGCTGCGTTGAAGTCGATGCTGCCGTGGCTGAATGCGCACGTCGAAGAAACCCGCAAGGAAATGGGCGACGATTACTGGCCTTACGGTATCGATAAGAATCGCGAAAACCTGCGCACGTTTCTGCGATATTCATACGAGCAAGGCTTGTCGAAGCGTTTGCTCGAACCGGAAGAAATCTTCGCGCCCGAAACTTTCGAATCGTTCAAGATCTGACGATGTGAACACGTTGCGCCGCGCGCGTGATTGCGCGGCGCATCGCTCACGATAGCGACACGCCCAGCAGCTTCCCGATGCCATAGGTGCAAGCCGCCGCGATCATGCCGATGAGCACCTGGCGCACGGCGGAAAAGATCGCGCCGCGGCCGTTGAACAGCGACGTGAACACGCCGATGCCCGCAAGCCCCAGACCGCTCAGCACGATGCATTGCGCGATGCCCGACGCGCCGCTTGCCCATAAAAATGCGATTGCCGGAATGATCGCGCCCACTGCAAACAACGTGAACGACGCGAGCGCGGCCGTCCACGGATTACCGCCGAGCTCGCGTGGATCGAGGCCGAGTTCTTCGCGCGTGAGCGTATCGAGCGCCTTGTCCTTGTCGCGCATGATCTGGGCGGCAACGCGCTTCGCTTGATCCGCATCGATGCCCTTCGCCTGATAGATGAGCGCGAGTTCGTGACGCTCCGCATCGGGCATGTGATCGAGCTCGTCCTTCTCTCGCGCTATCTGCGTGCGCGCGAGTTCGCGCGCATTCGTGACTGAGAGCCACTCGCCGAGCGCCATCGACAATGCACCCGCGATGAGTCCCGCGAATGCCGTGAGCAATACCGTTTTGCTGTTGCTGCCCGCACCCGCGACGCCCATGATGAGACAGAAGTTCGACACGAGCCCGTCGTTCGCACCGAGCACGGCGGCACGCAGGTCGTTGCCCGATGCCACGCCGCGGTGCCACGATTCCGCCGCCGCAATGGCGCCGCCCTTGCTCAAACCTTTGCTGCGGTTCGCCACTTCCTGCACGATATCGGCGTGATGCCGCTCTTCCGCCGACATCTGCGCGGCATCGGGCTGGCCCGCGTATTTATCGCGATCGGCCATTTCATTCGCGGCGACGGAGCGCAGCACGAAGTCGGGTCCGAAGGTCTGCGCGAGCGTGCGCATGATGCGCGTCTTCGCGCTGATGCGATGCGGCTCGACCTGTATGCCATTCGCGCGCAATTTCGCGGCCCATATGTCGGCGTGACGGCGCTCGGCTTCGGCCAGTCCGGCATAGACGCGGCGCTTGTCTTCCTGCTTCTCGGCTTGTGCGAGCGTGTCGTAGAGCGCGGCGCTGTCGAGTTCGTCGGCGAGATTGGAGGTGAAGCGCTTGAGTTCGGTGCGGGACGCCATGACGTCACCTTTATCGTTCGTCTGGTTGTTGAAGAGTAAAGACGAATACGGTGACAGGTCGTCAATACCCCTACGACGCGCGATGAGTGAGAATGGAATCGCGTCTCATCGTCGTCATTGTTCAGGCGATGCAGCCTTGCGATGTGTCGGCAACATGCGTCCCAGCGTGCCGTCGCGCAAGACGAATTGATGAAAGAGCGCCGCGGCGACATGCATCCCGACGAGCGCGAGCAGCACCCATGCGAACACGCGATGCCAGTCGCCGAGCGCATGGCCGACGGACGATCCGGCCGGCGAAAGCGGCGGCATTGGAATCGCGGCGAAGAGCGTGACAGCCCAGTCGCGCGACGACGCATTCGCCCAGCCCATCAGCGGAACTGCGATCAGCAGCAGATAAAGCAGCCAGTGCGTGTATCGCGCGAGCGCGCGCAGGGCGGGCGGCAGGCTCGCGGGTTCGGGTGGCGCCGCATGCACGCTGCGCCAGAGCAGCCGCACGAGCACGAGCAAGAAGATGGCGACACCGACGCCCAGATGCCACGCGATCAACCCGATGGGTTTCGTGTCGCGATGCACGTCCGGCATCGTCCAGGCGAGCACGTATTGAATGAGCAGCAGCGCGGCCGTGGCCCAGTGAAACAGGCGGGCGGTCGCGTCATAGACAGGCGCGCGGGCAGGTTGCATGAACTGATTTTCCGATGATGAAAGGCTGGCGGCGCAAACGCGCGGCGAAACTTCAATCATCGGGCAGCAATGCTTAGGCGAGCCTTATGGACATCACAGGTCGAGCACGAGTTCGTCCGAACGCGCGCGCGATACGCAGATCATGATCTCCGATGTCTGCTCATCGTCATCGAGCACGAAATCGCGATGATCGGCTTCGCCCGCGAGCAGGCGTGTCCGGCATGAACCGCACGTGCCCGCTTCGCAGGAACTGGGCGTGTCGATGCCGTTCGCGCGCAGCGCATCGAGGATCGTTTCGCCCGGCGCGACGTTGACGCATCCGCCGCTGCGCGCAAGTCGCACGTTGAACGGCTTTTCGCCCGATGCGCTTTCTTTCGCGCTCGTGCCGAAATCCTCGAAATGCACGGCGGAAGACGGCCAGTGCGAAGCGGCGTCGCGCACCGCCTGCATCAACGGGCGCGGTCCGCAGCAATAGATGTGCGTATCGCCGAAACGTTCGGCGACGAGCGGCGCGATGGCAAGCGACTGCGCGCGGTCGCCGAAATCGTGATGCACGCGCACGCGCGAAGCGAAATCGCTTGCCTTCAACTCGTCGAGAAAAGCGGTCGTTTCGGGCGAACGCGTGCAGTAGATCACATCGAAATGCGCGCCGCGTGCCGCGATTTCGGCCATCATCGCGCGCATCGGCGTGATGCCGATGCCGCCCGCGATCAGCAGATAGCGCGATGCCTCGGCCGAGAGAGCGAAGTAGTTCAGCGGCGGCGAGACTCCGAGCGTTGCGCCCACGTGTACGTCGCGAGCCATGCTGAGGGAGCCGCCACTGCCTGCGGCATCGCGCTTCACGGCGATCACGTAACGCTCGCGTTCGGCGGGATCGTTGCACAGCGAGTAACGTCGCGCGATGCCGGCGGGCGTATGCACCAACAGATGCGCGCCTGCGGTGAAGGGCGGGAGTTGCCCACCGTTCCCGTGGCGCAGTTCGAAGAGGAAGATGTCTTCCGCGATCTCGCGCTTGTCCGTTACCACGAGCGTGAGCGTTTTGTCAGTGTCTTCGATCAAATCAGGGATGCTAAGTGTATTCATGTTCATCGCGCGGACTCGTTGGCCGCCTCACAGTTCGATCATGACATCACGCGCGCCGTTCGAGCGCGACCTGATGTTCCAGAAAAACTTCCTCGCCGCGTTCTGACGAGGCAATCGCCGCGGCGCAGACTTCGAGATTTGCCAGGCCCCATTTGCCATCGTGGACGGCGCGCTTGCGTCCGCTGATCGCATCGTGGAACTCGCGCATCACGAGTTCGCGCGGCGATACATTGGTCGGTAATTGAATTTCGCGCTTACCGTCGCGCGTATAAACGAGCAGTCCCTTCGGTGATTGGCGCATCTCGCCGCGTTCGCAACTGACGAGCGTGAGGCCGAAGAACGGCTGATTCGGCGCGCTCGCGGGAATCGCGTTGTGGGCGCGCTCGGCTTTCGCGCGCAATTCATCTTCGACGCTCGCGGGTTTCGCCATCGCGCGCGATTGCGCGGGAAAGCCCCATTCGCCGATGTCGAAGCACAACTCCGCGCTCGCGAAACGTCCATAGCCGTTGTAGACGGCGGTGGCGGCGGCACCATCGTCGAATTCGATGAACACCGTATGCGCGCCGATTGCGCGGCGCTCGGGATCCCAGTCGAACGTCTTCGCGCGCACGCTGCGTGCGGCGCCGCCGGCGAGCAGACGAATGATGTCGAACTGATGCGAGCCTTGACGCAAGGTGACGCCGCCGCCTTGCGATGCGTCGAGCTCGTCGGGACGGCGAGGGCGATAGATCCAGTCGCTGAAGCACCACGTATGCACCATGCGAACGCGGCCCAATTCGCCCGAATCGATGAGCGCGCGCATCGCATGAATCGGCTGATCGTAGCTGTGCGAATGGCCCGCAAGCAGCACGATGCCGGCTGCATCGGCAGCGGCGACCATCGCGCGAGCATCGTCGAGCGTGGCGGCCATCGGCTTTTCGACGAGCACGTGCTTGCCCGCGCGCGCCGCAAGCTCGACATGCGCGCGATGCAGCGTCGTCGGCGACGCGACATACACGGCGTCGAGCGCGCCTCGTTCGATGAGCGCGTCGATGCTCTCGTAAGCCGCGACGCCGAATTCGCGAGCGCCGCGTTCGCGTACCGATGACGATGGATCGGCGAAGCCCGCGAAGAAGAAGCCGCTGTGCTTCGCGATGGCGGGCACGAATGCGCGTCCCGCCGTCCCGAAGCCCACGATGCCGATGCGCACCGTCTTCGCTGCATCGCTTGCGTGGGTCATAGCGTGTCCTCGCTCGTGTCGCCATTGGCCGGCTCGCGGCCGTTCTTCGGCGCCGCGATGTCGTCGGCGGCGAGGTTCTCGATCATCGCGAGCAGCGTGCGCCGCGTGGCCGCGATGTCTTCCGGTGCGATGCCGCCGAGCGCGATGCGGTTGACGTCGATCGCGAACGGCACGAGCACGCTGCGCAGCGCGACGCCCTTCGGCGTGAGAAAGACGCGCACCTGCTTGCGATTATCGGGCAGCTTCTGACGCGTGAGATAACCGAGCGTTTCCATCGTCTTGAGCGCGGAAAAGGTGGTCGGCTCCGCGACGCCCGCCTGTTCGCTCAATTGCCGCTGCGTGAGGCCATCGGTCTGCCAGAGGATGCGCAGAAAGGTCCAGTGGCCGTAGAGCACCGAGTGCTCCCTGAGACGAGCTTGCAAGGAACGCGAAAAGCCGCGCGCCGCGTCCTTCACGAGATGCGCCATGCGCTCCTCCGGGAGCGCCTCGCGCCAGTGTTTCAGCGTGCCCGGCTGCGGGTCGCGTGGGATCTTCTGCTCGCTCTTGTTCATCCTCTCACCTTGTTGTCGGCACGACTGCATGCCTTTTCGTAAACTTAGTTAACTAAGATAAAGTTGTCAATGATTCGCTTCTTAGGGTGAATCCGGATTCGATGTGTCGCTTCATCGATGGCGATAGCATCGCTTAAACGAAGCCCTGCGGTGCATAGACGGGCTTTTCAAGACGTACGTCGACCCACTCGGTAGTTTCCATTATTTTTAAGTTAGGTACCTAAGCATAATATGAGTTTCAAGGCGGGCGGCATGGCGGTGCCGCTGGCGCGCTTCTTCCACCATACTGGAATCGACTCATGCTCACGGCAGAACAAAACGAAACCATGACGCGCATCGGGCCCGGCACGCCGATGGGCAAGCTGTTGCGCCGCTACTGGCAGCCTTTCGCGGCGGCTTCCGAACTCGACGACAAATGGACCAAGCGCGTGCGTCTGCTCGGCGAGGATCTCGTGCTGTTTCGGGATCGTCAGGGAAGACGCGGCCTGATTGCGGAGCAATGTCCGCATCGTCGTGCATCGTTCGCGCACGGCATTCCCACGGAGCAGGGCATCCGCTGCCCGTATCACGGCTGGGAGTTCAGCGCGGAGGGTAAGTGTCTCGATCAGCCGAACGAGCCCGACAACTGCACGTTCCGCGACAAGGTCACGACCGATGCGTATTCGGTCGAGGAACTCGGCGGCGTGCTGTTCGCATACATGGGACCGGAGCCGCGTCCGCTGTTGCCGCGCTTCGACGGCTTCGTCGCGCCGGGCGCGATCCGCATGATGGGCCGTGCGTTGTTGCCGGTGAACTGGCTGCAGATCATGGAGAACTCCGTCGACCCGATTCATACCGAGTGGCTGCATGGTCATCACTATGAATTCCAGAAGGAGCAGGAAGGCGTCAAGGTGGCGATCAGCGCGAAGCACGAGAAGATCGCCTTCAACGAGTTCGAGTTCGGTGTGACGAAGCATCGCCTGCTCGCGGGACATTCGGAGGACTCGGACGACTGGCGCATCGGTCATCCGATCGTGTTCCCGAACATGCTCGCGGTCGGCAACGGCGACGAGACTTCGCGCTATTACTCGTTCCAGATTCGCGTGCCGGTCGACGACGAGCACACGCTGCATCTCTGGTACAACGCCTACATCCCGCCGAAGGGCATGGACGTGCCGGCGCGCCTCACCGATCGACTGCATACCTACGACGTGCCGTTCAGGGACGCGGACGGCGAGTTCATCGTCGATAACGTCGACGGTCAGGACATGATGGCGTGGATCACACAAGGCCCGATCGCGGACCGCACGCGCGAAAACCTTGGCGCTTCGGATCAGGGACTCGCGATCTACCGCCGCATACTTCGCCGCGAAATGAAGAAGGCCGAAGCGGGCGAAGACCCGATGGGCCTCGTGCGAGACCCGGTGCGCAATCAGTGCATCGACTTGCCTAACGAACGCAAGAAGCACCACAACAGCGATGGCTTCTCGAGCTTCATGCTGCGCACGCACGCGAAATACTCGCCGATCGCGCAGGATCTGGTGCGTATCTTCGAATAAGCGCACCGCGCGGTGTACGGCGCGCCTGCATGTTGCATGCAAAACGCATAACGCAAAACACAAAACACAAAAGGCAATCGTGAATGCGTAATGCAAAACGCAGCATGCAAACACACGCGGCGCGCTGCAACGAGACGATCGACTGGCGGTTCGACTACAAACGCCCGGCCACGCAGCCGGGCGGATACCGGAGACTTGAGATGCGACCCACATGCATGCGATCGCGCCGTCACGGCCTCGGTCGCGCCGCGAGGCAAGCCCGGCTGGAGGTGCGCTGATGCTCGACGCCGCCTTCCATGCGCTGACCCTGATCCTCGATCCGCTGCGCCTCGGCATCATGCTGGGCGGAGTGCTGCTCGGGCTCGCGCTCGGTGTCGTGCCGGGCCTCGGCGGAATCGTCGGGCTCGCGTTGCTCATCCCGTTCACGTATCACCTGGACGGCTACACGGCCTTCGCGCTTCTGCTCGGCATGGCCGCGGTGACGACGGTCTCCGACTTCATCCCCGCCGTGCTGTTCGGCGTGCCCGGCACCGTGGGCGCGGCCGCGACCGTGCTCGACGGCCATCCGCTCGCGAAGCAGGGGCAGGCGCGGCGCGCATTCGGCGCGGGCTATGCGTCGTCGCTCGCAGGCGGCATCTTCGGCGCGCTGCTGCTCGCGCTTTCCATTCCCGTGCTGCGTCTGATCGTCCTCTACATCGGCTCAGCGGAACTGCTTGCGATGTGCATCTTCGGCCTCTCGATGGTCGCGACGCTGTCGGGCAAGGCGCCTATGAAAGGTCTCGCCGTCGCGTCGTTCGGCCTGATGCTTTCGCTCATCGGTTCCGATCCGCAAACCGGCACACTGCGCTGGACGTTTGGCACTTTGTATTTATGGGACCATCTGCCGATCGTGCCGGTGACCCTCGGAATCTTCGCGTTGCCCGAACTAGCCGACATGGCGATCGAGCGCACCGGCATCGCGCGCGAGCGTCCGCAAGCCGGGGTGCGCGCGAGCACGCAATGGGACGGCGTGATGGATGCCGCGCGCCATTGGTGGCTGATCCTGCGATGCAGCGGCCTCGGCGCGCTGCTTGGCGCGGTGCCGGGCATCGGTTCGGCGGTCATCGACTGGATGGCTTACGGTCACGCGATCCGCACCGAAAAGAACGCGGAGAACTTCGGCAAGGGCGATATTCGCGGCGTGATCGCATCGGAAAGCTCGAACAACGCGAAGGAGGGCGGTCACCTTATTCCCACGGTCGCGTTCGGCATGCCCGCGGGCGCATCCATGGCGCTGCTGCTTTCTGCATTCATCATGCACGGTTTCACGCCCGGCCCCGAGATGCTGACCAAGCATCTCGACGTGACGTACACGATCATCTGGACGCTGACCATCTCGCACATCATGGGCGCGGTGATCTGCCTTTCGAGCAGCAGTCTGTTCTCACGGCTCGCGACAGTGCGCGTCGGCATCCTTATTCCGCTCGTCATCGCGATCGTCTATCTGGGCGCTTTCAATGCCAGTCAGAGCTGGGGCGATCTGTGTTCGCTCGTGCTGTTCGGCGCGGTCGGCTGGATCATGAAGCGCCTGAACTGGCCGCGTCCGCCGCTCGTTCTGGGCCTCGTGCTCGGCAGCATCTTCGAGCGCTACTACTTCATCTCGCACGAGATTTATGGCATCGGTCTTTTCGCGCGTCCGGTCGTGATCGTGATTCTGCTCGCCGCGCTGTGGGTCGTGCTCGGTCCGACGATCAAGGGTCTGCGCAAGACCTTGCGCGCGCGTTCGCAAACGCCCTCGCGTGGCGCGATGCCTATGTTCAGGCTGCGCGTGCGCCGCTTGAATTGGCAGATCGCTTTCACGATGATGCTCACCGCTCTCGTGATCGTCGCGATGACGTTCGCGCGCGACTGGGCCTTCGCCGCGCGGCTCATGCCGATGACGAGCGCATGCGCCGCGCTCGTGTTCTGCTGCATCGTGCTGATCGAACAGTTATTCACGCGCGATGTAGTCGCGAGCGGGACATCGACGACGCCTTCGTTCGAAGCCTCCGCATCGATGGGCGATCTCGCGATGGCCGGCGCCGGCGTGCACTTCAGCGAGCCGCGCATCAATGCCGATGCCCAGCTCAACGTCATAGCAAAGGCCAATGCAAGCGCGGATGCAAACGCGAGCCTCGGCGCGCACGGCGATCCTTCGTTGCATGACGGACTCGCATCGTCGCTCGATACACGCACCATCTACATACGCGGCATGCGCTTCTTCGCATGGATCGCCGGCGCGCTCGCCACGGCCGCGGTGATCGGACTGTTGCCCGCACTGCTGATCTTCATGTTGCTCGTTGCGCGCTTCGAGTTCGGTGAGCGTTGGCGCACATCGGCGATGCTATCGATCGCGATGACCATCGCGTTATGGCTCGTGTTCGGCCGCATCTTTTCGACGCCGTGGCCTCAATCGCTCATCGGCGACTGGCTGCCCGCGCTGCGACAGTTGGGCGGTCTCGTTTGATCATGCAGACAATCAAGAGACACTGGCAGCCGGCATGCATTGGCCAGCCGGTCACAACCGATGGAGACAGCATCATGAACGATCGACTCTCGCAGCTATCGTCTCGCGAAGGCCTCGAAAGGAAGAGCCTCCGAACGTTTGCGAACGCAACCTTATCGATACTTGCGGCCGCTTCGCTATGCGCGCCGCTCGCAAGCCGCGCGGCGGCCGAATCGGTTGCGGACTTCTATAACGGCCGCAATGTGACGATGACGATCGGGTACTCGGTCGGCGGCGGCTATGATACGTATGCGCGTCTGCTCGGCAAGTACATCGGCAACTTTCTGCCAGGCAAGCCATCCATCACGCCGCAAAGCATGCCGGGCGCGGGCAGCCTGAAGGCGGTGAATTATCTGTATGGCATCGCGCCGAAAGATGGCGCGACGTTCGGCACCTTTGGACGCACGATGCCCGAGCAGCCGCTTCTGGGCGATGCGAATTTCGATGCGCGCAAGCTCACGTGGCTCGGCAGCATCACGAGCGATGTGAGTCTGTGCGTGACGTGGAATACGTCGCCGGTGAAGAACTTCAAGGATCTCATCGACAAGGAAGCGCGCATGGGCGGTCAGGGCGCAGGCTCCGATCCGGACGTGATTGCATCGACGATCAAAAACCTCTTCAATTCCAGGCTGAAGCTCGTCACGGGTTATCCGGGCAGCAATGAAACAGCGCTCGCGATGGAGCGCGGCGAAATCGACGGCGAATGCGGCGTGTCGTGGAGCACGATACAGACGCGTCATCCGGACTGGATCACGGGCAAGAAGATCAACATCCTCGTGCAGGTCGCGCTGGAAAAGCATCCCGAGTTGCCCGACGTGCCGCTCTTGCTCGACCTCGCGCCGAACGATCAGACGCGTCAGGTGCTGAAGGTGATCGTCGCGAGCCAGGTGTTTGCGCGTCCCTTCGCGGCGCCGCCGGGCTTGCCGCCCGAGCGCACGGCGGCGTTGCGGCAGGCGTTCGAGCAGACGGTCAAGGACCCGCAGTTCCTCGCCGAAGCGAAGCGCATGGGCCTCGAAGTGCGCCCCGTTTCATGGCAGCGCATGGACCAGTTGCTCGACGAACTCTACAAGACGCCACCCGATGTGCTTTCGAAAGCGAAGGCCGCGGTGGGCGGGCGCTTCTAAACTAATCCCTCTACATGAAGCAGGACGACATCATGACTCTCGAAGAAGCGAAGCAAAAACTGATCGACGCTGGCCGCATCCTCGAGGCCGAAGGTCAGGGCGATCTCACGCGTGGACATATCTCCGTGCGCGTTCCCGGCGATCCTACGCACTTCCTGATGAAGCCGCATAGCCACGGCTTCGACGAGATCACGGAGGAGAACATCGTCGTCTGCAATCTCGATGGCGAGAAGGTAAGCGGCGGCGGGCGTCGTCATAGCGAGGTCTTCATCCACTCCGAGATCTTCAAGGTGCGCCCGGACGTGACGAGCGTAATCCACGCGCATCCAACCCATGCGGTCGCGCTATCGGCAACGGGCCAGCCGCTCCATATGATCAGCCAGCCGAGCGTGCATTTTGCCGATGGCCTGCCGTACTACACCGAAACAATGAACCTCATTCGCACGCAGGAGATGGGCGCGGGCGTCGCGCGCGCGCTCGGATCGAGCAAGGCCGTGCTGATGCGCAATCATGGCGTCGCGGTGGTGGGGCGCTCTATCGAGGAATCCGTGGTGCTGTCGCTGCTTCTGGATAGTGCATGCCGAATTCAATTGCTGACGAAGGCGGCGGGCGGTGTCGGGGAAACCTTTTCGCCGCAGGACGTCGAACGGCTGCATGACGCCGTGACGCGGGCAGAACAATTCTCTGTCAATTTCGAGTTCCTGCGCCGCAAGGTCAACCGCAACATCGTGCATTCGTTGGTTTAATGCACTTTGCATACATTCGACAAAACGGCCTTACGCATGCAAAACGCAAAAGACTCGCGCGATGCTCGAAGACCCCAGTCGCCCCGTCGCGATGGGCGACGATCAATGGTCCTACGGCATCGATGCGAATCGCGTTACACTCGAGATCTTCCTACGTCATCAATATGCGTAAGGATTGTCAAAACGCCGCTTGACTATCGAAGAGATATTCCGTCCGCCACGTTCGAAATGGCCATTTAGAAGCGATAAGCGCGCCGCAGTCGACCGCACGAATCACGATGACTTCCCCTACGATCCGCGAGCTCGCGGCCGCCGCTACATCTGCGAGCGAAGTGAACGCGTCCGGCGCGCCGCACGTGCCGACATCTTTCGCGCTGTTCAAGGCATTCTTCTTTATCGGCCTGACGGGTTTTGGCGGCGTGTTGCCGTGGGCGCGGCGCATGCTCGTCGAGCGGCTCGGCTGGCTCAGCAGTCGTGAGTTCGCGGAGTTGCTGCCGCTCGCGCAATTGCTGCCAGGGCCGAATGTGGCGAACATCGCAACCGTGCTGGGCCGGCAGTATCGCGGCGCAAAGGGCGCGGCAATCGCAGTGTTCGGGTTATATCTCGCGCCCACAATCATCACGATCTGCATCGGCTATGCATATGCGCGATGGGGACATGCGACGATCACCGAACATCTCTTCGCCGGACTCATGCCCGCTGCGACGGGGCTCGTCATTGCCACCGTGCTCAAGCTCGTGACGAGTTTGCCGCGCGGCGCCACAAGCATCGTGCTCGTTGCGGCGACGTTCATCGCGATCGCGCTCTTGAAGATACCGCTTCTTATCGTGCTTGCCGTGCTCGGTCCGCTCGGCACGATCGCGATGCTGCGACGAACGAAGGAATGACGCGATGCTCAGCACGCTCGCCGATCTCTTCCTGCATGGCGCGATATGGTCGTTGCTCGCCGTGGGCGGCATGAATGCGACGCTTGCGGATATCCAGCGCTATGCAGTCGATACGCGTCACTGGCTCACCGGCGAGCAATTCGTCACGTTCTTCTCGATCACGCAAGCCGCGCCCGGCCCGAACGGCATGGCAGTCGCATTGATCGGCTTTCAGGCGGCGGGACTCGCGGGCGCGCTCGTTTCGACCATGGCGAAGATCGTGCCGTCATCATTGATGGCGTATTTCGTCAGTGCGTGGGTGGAGCGCCGACAAGACTCGCGCATCGTGACCGCGATTCGCAAGGGCCTTGCACCCGTGACCGTGGGCCTGCTCGTGTCGGCCGCATATGTGTTCGCGCGCGAGACGGATGTGAACGTGTCCCGCGCGCTTTGCACGATCGCGTGCGCGGCGGTCGCTTATCGCAGCAAGCTCAATCCCATCTATCTCGTGGCGGCGAGTGCGCTTCTCGGACTCGCGGGCGTATTCGGTTGATCGTTCATCGATTGGATAACTTCGATCCGATAGCGCTTCATAAGCCCGATCGAACAATAACCTTGCCACGCAACTAACTGTCCTTCGCACTTATCCACTTTTTGTTCGATCGAGTAAACGAATAGGTTGGCATATCAGGCAATCGATGCCAATAAAAAATGCGACGCACCAAACTGAGGCGCGATAACAAAGTTATCGCCGGGGTGTCGCCATTTGCGCTTCTTTTTTTAAGCGGCGCTACAATCCGTTGCCTGAAACCGGCTGATGCCCCACGCAGCCGGCCATTTGCGATATCCGCTGAAACCCCTTATTAGACGGAGCCGCTCATGACGACGCTTTCCATCAACGGCCGGAATCATACGATCGACGCGCCGCCCGACATGCCGCTCCTTTGGGTATTGCGCGATATCGTCGGTTTGACAGGCACCAAATTCGGCTGCGGCATTGCGCAATGCGGCGCTTGCACCGTTCATCTCGATGGCGCGGCCGTTCGTTCGTGCGTCTTGCCCATCGCTGCGGTCGGCGAACGCAAGGTGACGACGATCGAAGGCATCGGCGAAACAGCTGCCGGCAAAAAAGTCCAAGCCGCATGGCGTCAACTCGATGTCGTGCAATGCGGTTATTGTCAGTCGGGACAAGTTATGTCAGCTACAGCATTGCTCACGACCGTGCCCGATCCGAACGACTCGGATATCGATGCCGCGATGGCGGGCAACATCTGCCGCTGCGGCACGTACCACCGCATCCGTGCGGCCATCAAACAGGCTGCGAAGGAGGCGTGAGATGTCGCAAGGATTGATCGAAGCGGGACGTCATGCGGCTCGCGCGGGACTGTCGCGCCGCGCTTTTCTGAAGCTCGGCGTGACAGCCGGTGTCGCGGCGAGCGGCGGGTTGCTGATCGGCTTCAGCTTGCCGGCCGCGAGTCAGGATCAAGGCAAGGGAAAATCGGTGATCGGCGGCGATGGCGTCGAACCTCCAACCGACGGCATCTTCGCACCGAATGCTTTCGTGCAGATCGACAAAAGCGGAAAAGTGGTGCTCATCATGCCGAAAGTCGAAATGGGCCAGGGGGTCTATACCGCGTTGCCTATGCTGATCGCAGAGGAACTCGACGTTCCGCTCGACAGCGTCACGATCGATCACGCACCGCCCAATGAAAAGTTATTCACGGACCCGCTATTGGGCGGCCAGTTGACGGGCGGTTCGACCTCGATACGCTATGCATGGGAACCGTTGCGCAAGGCAGGCGCGGCCGCGCGCATGATGCTCGTCTCGGCCGCGGCACAGCAATGGCAATGCGATCCATCGTCTTGTCAGGCTAAAAGCGGCAAGGTTATGCATGCATCGGACAATCGCAGTGCAAGTTATGGCGATCTCGCCGAAGCGGCCGCGAAATTGCCCGTGCCGCAAGATATCAAGCTCAAGGACCCGGCACAGTTCAAGATCATCGGCACGCCGGTGAAGCGCCTCGATTCGCCGGAGAAAGTGGACGGCACCGCGATGTTCGGTCTCGACGTGCGTTTGCCGGACATGGTGTATGCGGCAATCGTGAATTGTCCGGTATTCGGCGGCACGCTCGCATCCGTCGACGATAGCAATGCCAAAAAAATTCCCGGCGTGCGTCAGATCGTCAAGTTCGACAACGGCGTCGCAGTGATCGGCGATCATACGTGGGCGGCGCGGCGCGGCGCTGCGGCGTTGCAGATTCAATGGAACGAGGGCGCGAGCGCGAATGTTTCGACGAAGCAGATCGTCGACGATATGGCGAATGCGTCGCAGCGCACGGGCGCGGTTGCGCGCAAGGACGGCGATGTCGATAAAGCGTTCTCCGGTGCAAAGACACGCGTCGATGCGGTTTATGTCCAGCCCTTTCTCGCGCATGCGACGATGGAGCCAATCAACTGCACGGTGCATGTGCGTTCCGATGGCTGCGATATATGGCTCGGCACACAAGTGCCCACGCGTATCCGCGATGCAGGCATGAAAGCGACCGGCCTGCCCGCCGACAAGATCGTCGTTCATAACTATTTGCTCGGCGGAGGCTTCGGCCGGCGGCTCGAATTCGATATGGCGACGCAGGCGCTTAAGATCGGCAAGACGCTTGGCGTGCCGGTCAAGGTTATCTGGTCGCGGGAAGAAGATATCCAGCACGATATGTATCGGCCGTGCTATTACGACAAGTTATCCGCAGGACTCGATGCGAATGGCAAACCCGTTGCATGGACGCATCGTATCGTCGGGTCTTCGGTGCTCGCGCGTTTTGCGCCGCCCGCGGTAAAGGATGGCGTCGATCCGGATGCAGTCGAAGTGGCATCCGATCTTCCCTACGATCTGCCGAATCAGCTCATCGATTATGTGCGGCTCGAACCGCATGACGTGCCCACTGCATTCTGGCGCGGCGTGGGACCGACGCGCGGCACCTTCGTCGTGGAGAGTTTCATCGACGAACTCGCCGTGCAGGCGAAGGTCGATCCCGTCAAATACCGTCGCGATCTGCTCGGCAAGTCGCCACGTGCGAGCAACGTACTCGATGTGGCGACCAAGGCCGCAGGCTGGGGACAACAATCGGTGCCGCAAGGGCAAGGACGTGGCGTTTCGGTAATGCACGCGTTCGGCAGCTTCTTCGCTATCGTTGCGGATGTCGCTGTCGACAAGGACGGCGCGGTGAGCGTGAACCGGATCGTATGCGCGGTCGATTGCGGCATGGTCGTGAATCCGAATACGGTCGAAGCGCAAGTGCAGGGCGGCATTTTATTCGGCATAACCGCTGCGCTTTATAGCGAGATCACGATCAAGGACGGGCGGGTAGAACAAAACAATTTCACCGACTATCGGATGCTGCGCATTCACGAAACGCCGCCGGTGGAAGTGCATATCATCAAGAGCACGGAGGCGCCGGGCGGCATCGGCGAACCCGGCACGGCGGCGCTTGCGCCCGCCATCACCAATGCAATCTATGCCGCGACGGGCAAGCGACTGAGAAAGTTACCCGTCGGCGATCAATTGCGCAGCGCTTGAGGAGGCCGCCATGAAGCATGCATTCAAGCCTCTCTGTGCGGTTCTGTTTGCTTTGACATCGACCGCTCATGCTGCGGACGATGCGCTCGTGACTCGTGGCGCATATCTCGCCAAAGCGGGCGATTGCGTCGCCTGTCATTCCGCACCGCGCGGCAAGCCGCTTGCCGGCGGATTGCAGATGATGACGCCACTGGGCGCGATCTACACGACCAACATCACGCCCGATCCAGATACGGGAATCGGCCGCTATACCGAAGAGGAATTCGCGCGCGCATTGCGTGAAGGCGTGGCGAAGGACGGCCACAATCTCTATCCGGCGATGCCTTATCCGTCTTATGCAAAGATCAACGCCGATGATATGCACGCGCTCTATGCGTACTTCATGCATGGCGTGACGCCTGTCAAGCAGGCCAATCGCGAGCCGGATATCAAGTGGCCGCTCAATATGCGCTGGCCGCTCAAGCTATGGAATGTGGTCTTCCTGGACAAAGGCGTTTATCAGAATAAGGCGGGCAAGGATGTCGCCTGGAATCGCGGTGCTTATCTGATCCAAGGCCTTGGACATTGCGGCTCGTGTCATACGCCGCGCGGGATAGCTTTTCAGGAGAAAGGACTCGACGAAAGCAGCAGCACTTATTTGACGGGCGGCTTGCTCGATAACTGGTTTGCTTCCAACCTGACGGGCGAACACAACACGGGACTCGGCCGTTGGTCGGAACAGGACATCGCCTCTTTCCTCAAGACGGGAGCGAATGCGCACGCGTCCGCATTCGGATCGATGACGAGCGTGATCAATAACAGCACGCAGGCACTGAACGATACGGATATCGCTTCGATGGCGCGCTACCTGAAGTCATTGCCCGCGTCGGGCGGCTACGGTGGCGCGGCGTATGCCTATGACCCGAAAGCGACCAAAGTGTCATTGACACGCCCGGCCGCGACAGACTCCGGCGCGCGCGTGTACACGGCTTACTGCATGCATTGCCATGGCGTCGACGGCCGCGGCTTTGCGCCGATGCTTGCGCCGCTCGCGGGCAATCCGAATGTGCTGGAGAAGGACGCGTCCTCGTTGATCAATGTGACGCTGAACGGGACCGGCGATCTCGTACTGAACGGTATTCCCGCGCCGTACCCGATGCCGCGTTATGCACCCGTGCTCAACGATCAGCAAATCGCGGACGTGTTGACTTTCATTCGTGGCGCATGGAACAACAATACACCGGCGGTTCAGGCTGGGGACGTAAGCAAGATGCGCAAGGCGACGCAGGCGGCGCGCTGATATGCGCCGCCGTTTCAACGAATACCGCTCTCAGGATGAAAAATCAATGACATCCAGATGAATCGAGCTGGACGGATGCGCGAGAAATTTTCGATGCACACGAGCGCTGATTCGTTCATAACCGTCGCTCAGCGCCTTCAGAAGTCGCTCGTCGCTCGCTCCTGTGGGCGCCCAGAAGCACTGTTCCAAGGCCTTGCGCGTGATATTGCATTGAATCGCCTGCTCGCGAGAGAACGCGACAAAGCTGACCGACGCGCGGTCCGCTGAGATCGTGGCATGGATCGAGAGCTCGCTTTTCATAGTTCGACAGGGGAAAGCCGGTTCATTGGATTTTATTGTGTCAGAAATCGACGAGTTCGCGCATGCTTGAAAGAGCACGAAACGTGCGCAAACGGCCAGATGCGCATCGATTCTTTCAGAAGACCTGTCGGAGAAACCGGCAAATATCAGATGATATAACCGAACGTTCGTTCCGTCCGCAGACTTTAAACGTCCGCTGATGAGTCTGGTCCCGCGGCGTCGCGAGCCACGGCTTTGACTTCATCTCAAACGCCAAGGCTGGCGCGCGTGTTCGAATATGTCCAAGAAAAATGAAAACAAAAGCATGCTCAGGTGTACTACTCTAGGAACGATTATCCGAAGCGGCGCGGCAGGCCATCCCAGTTAGCGGGTCGTGCCGCGCATTCCCCGGAATCCCACCGGCAACGCCATCCGTCTTTCGTTAAGGCGGGCGTTGTCGCCAGCAGGAGCGGAACATGAAGCATCCATCGTTGATGGATCCCTGGAGCCGTACCCTGGCAATGCTCGACAGCCGTCCGAGCCGCCCGATCGAAGCGAACGAGAAACTTGCGCTAATGCCACGATCCCTCGTGCGCAATGTTCAGGGCAAGAGTGCCTGCATGGGAACAGCCGAAGGACATTGCGTCAATATCCGCGTGCTCGAACGACTCAGCGAGTCGACCCTCTCGTTGTCGTGGCACGATCCTACGTCGTTCAATTACTCCGAGCAGGTGTGGGCGCTTTGCACTGCGCGCAAGCGCGGAACTTGTGCATTGAGCGGACAAGCGATAAGACGCGGACAACCGGTCTACAGGCCGAGGCGTGTAGGGAGTTCGGTGCCGCTCAATAGCGGCGCGATGATTCTCGCGCTGGCGTTGACGCCGTCAGAACAGGAAACAAGCCTCGTGTTGGAGTGATTCAACAAGTTTGCAGCTATGTAACGCGTGCGCAATGTACGCGTCTTTAGTCATATGACGGCGCGACGCTTTGCTGGCTTCTCGCTAATCGTCTGACGAGCGCGCAGTCGATAAGTCGACGTCACAATTGAAGTATCAAAGAGCCATCTTTCTACAGAGAATGCTTGGTGCTGGCGATATCCATATAAGATCTGCGTACCACGGCAATGTGTCGAGCAATAGGCACACACGTTGCCTCGCTCGAGCCGATTCAAGAGGAGAAACGATGGTTACATTGGCACAGCTAGAAAGTCAGATTCAAAAGCTGCAGCGTCGCGCGGACGCGATGCGCGAACAAAAGTCGGTCGAAGTCATTGCGAAGATCCGTTCCATGATGGACGAGTATGGCTTGACCACAGCGGATCTCGCTAAAGCCGGCTCAGGATCGGGCAATAAGCGCGGTCGGAAGCCGGGTACGAAGACTTCGGCAAGTTCGAAGAACGGAGCAGCAAAGACTACGCTTCCTGCCAAGTATCGCGACCCGGAATCGGGCGCGACCTGGAGCGGCCATGCACGGCCGCCGGCGTGGATCAAGGATGCGCCTGATCGCAGCGTGTATCTTATCGACGGTGCATCGAATAAGAAACGGGCGTTGAAGAAAGGCCGCGCGGCAGTGAAGAAAACTGCACGCAGGAACGCACGGAGCGCAGCCGCCTGAGCGAGCGCGTCTAAATCTTTAGCGCAACAATGGGCTGCGCGCTTTGGAGAAACCGCTTGCGCGGTCGTACGCGAGCCCGATCTGCAATACGCCCAGATCGCCTTGCGTGGGACCGATAACCTGCAATCCGGCCGGCAAACCGCCGAGGCCGAATCCGGCTGGTACGCTTAGCGCGGGCAGCGAAGCCATCGTCGCCGGTACCACGGTTTCCATCCAGCGATGGTAAGTATCCATCGCGTGGCCGTCGATGGCGTGAGGCCAATCCAATGCAGCATCAAAGGGAAAGACCTGAGCCGAAGGCATGACGAGATAGTCGAAACGGGCGAATAGCGCGTTGATCGCCTGATACCACGCCGCACGGTCGCGAACCGCACGCGAAACATCTTCGCCCGATAACTTCAGGCCACGCTCGATTTCCCATATCGCTTCGGGTTTGAGCAGATTGCGCGTGGCGTCGTTGCGGTATAAAGAAGCATTGGTGCCCGAGAAAGTCAGGCTGCGCAAATCGAGCCAGGCATTCCAGAGACGATCGAGATCGAAAGTTATCTCGGCCGCATCGACGGTGCAACCCGCCGTTTCGAAGTGACGCAATGCGGATGCATAGACATCCATCAAGCCGTTTTCCATCGGCAGATGTTTATTCAAATCGCCCAGCCAGCCGATACGTGTGCCGCGCATGTCGCGCTCTAGCGAATGGGCGAAGTCAGCGGGTTTGTCGCTTCTGCGCGAGAGAGGTGCGCGCGCATCGAAGCCCGCCTGCACGGACAGCAACAAGCCAAGATCGGAAATGTTTCGCGCAAGCGGACCGGCGACGCTGAATTGCTGAAAGAAGACATCGTCGCTCGGTGCATAAGGCACACATCCCGGCGTCGTGCGAAAGCCGAACACATTGTTGAATGCGGCGGGCGTGCGCAGCGAGCCCATCATGTCGGAGCCATCGGCGCAGGGCAGCATATTCAACGCGACGGAAACGGCAGCGCCGCCGCTGCTGCCGCCTGCCGAGCGCGACGGGTCGAATGCATTGCGCGTGGTGCCATAGATCGGGTTATAGGTATGTCCGCCGAGGCCGAATTCCGGAGAGTTCGTGCGCCCGATAAAGATTGCGCCTGCTTTGCGCATGCGCTCGAATATGACGGCATCGACTCTGGATATTTCGCCTTTGTATATGGGCGAGCCTTTGGTCGTCACCATGCCGGCGACGGGCAAGATATCTTTAGGCGCTTGCGGAAAGCCATGCAACGGCCCGAGGCTTTCGCCTTTGGATAGCTGCGCATCGCGCTCGTTTGCGAGTGCACGCAACGCATCGCGATCCCGCATCGCGACGATTGCATTGACCACGGGATTGAGGCGATCGATCTGTGCGAGATACGCATTCATCACTTCGACACACGATATCTCGCGCGCGTGAATCGAACGAGAGAGCGCGACGGCGTCGAGAGAAACGATATCCTTGTCGGGCGAGGAAGCATCGTGTGCGGTCATGTTCTTGTCGTGAATGAAGAAGCGGATTCAGCGATGAAACTCGGGAAGCACGTGAGCAGCGAGTTCTTCGATGATATCGCGCGCCGGTCTTCGGCCTGCGGCGATGTTGAGCGTCACGTGATGCGTGCCGTTGTCGCGCATCTCGCGCAGGAGCGAAACGAGTGCATGACGTCCCGCGCGATAGCCCAGCGGGATATCGGTTGCGGGCTCGTCCGCATCGTCAGCGAGATCGAGCCGCATGGCCACACCGAAGGCGCGAAAAGCGCCGGGAGCCGCGCGATCGACGGCGGCGCGCCACATGCTATAGCGTCCACGCTGTGTTTGCGGTTCGCGATGATAAGTCATCCAGCCAAGCGAATGACGCGCGATCCAGTCGACGCTCTGACCGCCCGATCCGACCGCGAGCATAGGAATGGCAACGTCGTGGCGAGGCAAGAGATAGAACTCAGGCGCGCCGTCGGGTGTATCGTCCGGAATCACGCGAGAAGGCACGCCGACGGCCGCGGCCAACGTTTCCCAATGGCGTCGATACAGATCGCGCCGGTCATCGGGATTGCGGCCGAATGCGGCGTATTCCGGCGGACGGTCGCCCGAACCAAGACCCAGAATGAAACGTCCACGAGATAACGTGTCGACGGAAATCGCGGCTTTCGCGACATGAAGCGGATGTCTCAGCGTCAGTACGATTGCGCCGCTGATAAGCGCGATGCGTTCGGTATTCGATGCCAGCGCGCCGAGCAGCACCCACGGATCGAGATGCCCGACCGGGTCGGGATAGTCGATGCTATTGAGCGGCACGTCGCGCACCCAAAGCGCGCGATAGCCGAGTTGATCGGCGTGGCGCGCGAGTGCTATCTGCTCATTGAAGTCAACGATGCTTTGGTCGTCGCGCGTGATCGGCAATGTGATGCCGACAGATAACTTGTCTTGCGCAAACACCGCATTCGCGATGGCAGACGAGGCCGGGTTGTTTTCGCTGGCGTTCATGACACGCATTGCGTCAAGGAAAGGGCTTGACGCCGATGGTATCACCGTACATGCAAACACTGCCCGGCGCGCGAGCACCGGACAGCGTGAAGCGTCGCGCTTTCAAGCCACGGCCACTATGCTGCGCCGCGTAACGAGCGACACGACATACGTCACGACGATATTCACGACGAGCGCGATCAGGCCGATATAAACCGGCCACGAAGCATCGCCGACATGTACGACATAGACCGGCTTGAGCCCTTGCGAGATCGCGAGACCGGTTCCCAACGCGATGCCGAAGAGCCAGCCGAGGAAAAGGCCGGGCGTCGTCAAGCGGCGCGTATAGAGCGAGAACACGATGGCCGGGAAGATCTGCAGAATCCACACGCCGCCGAGCAATTGCAGATCGATCGCGTATTGCGTCGGCAAAAACACGATGAACAGCAATGCGCCGAACTTCACGACGAGCGATACGAGCTTTGCAGTCGATGCTTCGGCAGCCGATGACATATCGGGCGAAACGAGCGGACGCCACAAGTTACGCGTGAACAGATTCGCCGCGCCGATCGACATGATCGCCGCCGGCACGAGCGCGCTGATCGCAATCGCCGCTGCGGCAAAGCCGACGAACCATGACGGAAACAGCGTGCCGAACAATGTCGGCACGACATCCGATGCGGACTTCACATGCACGCCCGCCGCGATCGCCATATAGCCGAGCAGCGCAATCAGACCGAGCAGCAGCGTATAGGCAGGCAGGAAGATGGCGTTCTTGCGCACCGTGGTCGCGGATGACGAAGAGAGCACTGCCGTCATCGTATGCGGATACATGAATGCGGCAAGCGCCGAGCCGAGCGCGAGCGACGCATATGCCGTGAATTGACCCGGCTTGAGAATGATGCCCGTCGGGCCGCCTTTCGCCTTGAAGTATTGATCGGCCGAATCGAATACATGGGCATAGCCGCCGAGCTTCGAAGGAATGAACCAGACCGCCGCGATCACGACGATATAGATCATGATGTCCTTCACGAAGGCGATCATCGCGGGCGCGCGCAGGCCGCTGGTATAGGTATAGAGCGCGAGAATCACGAACGCGATAATGAGCGGCAACTCGCCCGTTACGCCTAGCCCTTTGATAACTACTTGCATGCCGACGAGTTGCAGCGCGATATAAGGCATCGTCGCCACGATGCCTGTGATGGCGACCGCGGCCGGAAACCATTTGCCGCCGTATTCGCCCTGTACGTAATCGGCGCCGGTGATGTGATTCTTCGCGTGCGCGATCTTCCATAACTTCGGCATCACGGCGAACACGAACGGATAGACGATGATCGTATAAGGCAGCGCGAAGAAGCCGTAAGCGCCGACGGAATAGACGAGCGCCGGCACAGCAATGACGGTATAGGCGGTATAGAAGTCGCCGCCGACGAGAAACCATGAGATCAGCACGCCGAACTGGCGGCCACCCAAGCCCCATTCGTGAAGCTGCGTGAGATCCCCGCGTTTCCAGCGCGCGGCAAAGAAACCGACGACCGTTACGAGCGCAAAGAACGCGATGAAGATGGTCATCGCAACCGGATCGACTGGCGTGAGATCGTTCATTTCATGCCCCTGTAGACCACATAAAGCAGGAGCGAGGTAAGCGGCACCCACAAGAACTGATACCAGTAGAAGAACGGGAAGCCCGCAAGAGAAGGACGCGTGTCGTTATAGAACGGCAGCCAGAGCAATGCGACGTACGGAATCAATAGCGCGACCCAGAGCCAGGGGCTGCGCGACGCGTCGTTGTTGGGTTCCAAAGCTATTCTCCTCATGATTCAGCGCTGATAAGAAGTCGCCGGCGCGCGGTCTCGACGTCTTTTTGCAATGCGATGACATGCCGCGCCGCCAACGGGTGCGGATTATCCAACTTATTTCGCTTTGTTGCCGAACGCCAGGAACTCAGAGAAGACTTGAGTGAACGCGTGCTTACGCAATGCTTTCCACGTATTGCTGTATCGGCGATTCAATAGCAATGTCGATGCAAAAAAGGCCTTCAGATTGCATCATCGATAATTACGATTCGATGACGTATCGGATGTGCGCTCGCTTGCCGACGAGCATCGCACGCTTGCCGCCGAAGCCCGCGACCTTGCTATAGGCGAATCCGCTTTCGACGAGCGCGCGCTTGACCTGACCCGCGCTGGTGTAGGTCGCGAAGGTGGCATCGTAGTTGGACATGCGTGCCAGCGATGCGAACACTTGAGGCGTCCACATGTCCGGATTCCTGGCCGGCGCGAAGCCGTCGAGATAGATTGCGTCAGCGGTGAAGCCAAGGTCGGCGAGGCGCGGCAAGATATCGGCGGCATCGCCGAAAGCGAGCGTCAACGTGACCGCGCCCGCCGAAAATGCAAGCCGATGGAGGCCGGCCTCGAGCGGCGGCCATGCTGAAGCGAGCGCATCGGATAACGGCGCGAAGGCGTCTTCGTCGATGATCGCTGCGTGTGCCGCGCGCAAATCGTCGGCACTGAATGGATATTTCTCGATCGATAGGAATTCAAGCATTGACGGACGATGCGCTGCTTCAAGCCATGCTGCCCACGTCGCAAGAAAATTGACGCCCATGCCGAAGCCGGTCTCGATCACAGTGAAGCGCGGGGTGCCGCGCCAGCGCGCGGGCAGGCCGTTGCCCTTCAGAAAGACATGGCGTGCTTGCGCCAGCGCGCCCGCCGCGCTGTGATAGATATCGTCGTGACGCGGCGAGTAGGGAGTTCCGTCGTCGCGAAACACGAGCGGTGCCGATATCAGCGGCTCGCTCATCCTCAGGCGTCGGGCGACGATTGATTCAAGGTTATGCCCAGTTCGCTCGCCATTTGCTGAACCATCGCACGCAGTTGAATGACTTCATGCGTGAGGCGCTTCTGCTCGGATTTCAGCGCTTCGAACTCGGAGAGGGAGAAAGAGTCTCCCGCTTGCGATTCGCGCGACGGCAGATCGCTCGCGCTCACTTCGCCACATAACAGATGCATCCAGCGGCTTTCCCGCTCGCCGGGTGTGCGCGATAACTTCACGACACGCGGTGGATCGTTGGCGGCAAGTTCGTCGAGAAAGCTTTCGACCGATGATATGTCCGCGAACGAATGCAGCCGCACGCTGTTGGCGCGCAATTCCGCCGCCGTTTGCGGGCCGCGCAGAAAGAGCGTCGCGAGCAGGGCAACCGACTGGCTCGGCACGCCGAGCACGCGATTCACATTGTGTTCGAAGCGCGGCACGCGGCTGCTGCTTCCTTCGATGACGAGACTCAGACGCTTTAGGCCATCGATGGTCGTCAGCACTTCGTCCTCGCTGACATTCATCACGGGCGAGCGGGCTGTTTTCTGATTGCATCCCGCGGTTAGGGAATTCAACGAAAGAGGATAAGTGTCCGGCACGGTATGCTGTTTCTCGACGAGCACGCCGAGCACGCGTGCTTCGAGAGGCGTGAGTTCGCGCAGGGCTGGACGGGGTGCGGCTTCGGAAGGCGTGTTCATAGGCGTGAAGGACGTGCTGTAAGACGCCTATGATACCGGCGACACGCAGCATATCCGCAATTCGCGCACCGCCTTGCAGCATGAACGTCATACGCTATACGTGCAGTGCGCAGGCGTTATGCGCTCATTTGGTGCAGAACGACAAACTTGATCGTGCAACAGTGCTTTATATAAGGAATCGAACCGTCTATAACATTGGCATTGAAGTTGCTTTTTCTGATTCGGCACTGGGCTGCCTGCGCAATCGATGCGTCACACGAAACCCGTGTGACGAACAAGGCCATCGCGCTTCGAGGTCGCCTATCGGCGCATCCGATGATACGGATGCGTCGCGTCTTTCGGGCTCTTCAAGCATCTTGCGAGTGCAACCAGAATACGAGCGAAGGGAATCGCCACCCCGCATGCACTTCATTTGGAAGACCGGCTATGACGCAAGCATTCTTCAACGAGATGTTCGAGCGCGACGATCTGCAAGCGCGCGGCGTGTCGGCGGAAGCATTTCGCGGCGTGGGCGATCCACGCACGCATTACCGCGACTTCATGACATGGCTCACCGCGCAGAGCGAGCAGCAGATCGATCTCAAGCGCGCGGAAGCCGATCTCAACTTCAGGCGCGTTGGCATAACATTCGCGGTCTATGGGACGAGCGATCTTCCCGGCATCATTCCGGAGCGCACGATTCCGTTCGATGTCATTCCGCGCATCTTTCCCGCCGATGAGTGGCGATCATTGGAGCGCGGCTTGCGGCAGCGCGTCAACGCGCTCAATCGCTTCATCCACGATATCTACCACCAGCAGGACATCATTCGCGCAGGCATCATTCCCGAAGCGCAGATACTAGGCAACGCGCAGTATCGTCCTGAGATGCGCGGCGTCGATGTCGCGCGCGATATTTACGCGCATATCGCGGGCATCGATATCGTGCGGGCGGGACAGGGCGAATTTTATGTGCTGGAAGATAACCTGCGTGTCCCGTCAGGCGTTTCGTACATGCTCGAAAACCGCAAGATGATGATGCGGCTATTCCCCGATCTCTTCGCGCGCAATCGCGTTGCGCCGGTTGCGCATTATCCGGACTTGCTGCTCGATACCTTGCGCGCCGCCGCGCCTGCCGGCGTCGAGAATCCGAACATCGTCGTGATGACGCCGGGCATGTATAACTCGGCGTATTTCGAGCATGCGTTCCTCGCGCAGCAAATGGGCGTCGAGCTCGTCGAAGGACAGGATCTCTTTGTCGACGACGAATGTTTGTATATGCGTACCACGCAAGGCCCGCAGCGTGTCGATGTGATCTATCGACGCATCGACGACGACTTTCTCGATCCGCTCGTGTTCCGGGCGGATTCCGCGCTCGGCGTGCCGGGATTGATCGGCGCCTATCGTGCGGGCAATGTCTCGTTATGCAATGCGGTCGGCACCGGCATCGCGGACGACAAGTCGATCTATCCATATGTTCCGGACATGGTGCGCTTTTATCTCGGCGAGGAACCGATCCTCAATAACGTGCCGACATGGATGTGCCGCAAGCCCGACGATCTCAAGTACGTGCTCGATCATCTTCCCGAACTTGTGGTGAAGGAAACGCATGGCGCGGGCGGGTACGGCATGCTGGTCGGCCCGGCGTCTACGGCGGCGCAGATCGCGGAGTTTCGCGCGGTGCTCGAAGCGCATCCTGAGAAATACATCGCGCAGCCGACGCTCGCGCTTTCCACTTGTCCCACCTATGTCGAAGCAGGCATCGCGCCGCGTCATATCGACTTGCGTCCGTTCGTGCTTTCCGGAACCGAAGTGCGGATGGTGCCGGGCGGTCTGACGCGCGTCGCATTGCGCGAAGGCTCGCTCGTCGTGAATTCGTCTCAAGGCGGCGGCACGAAGGATACATGGGTGCTAGAGCGCTGAACGATGTTATGAAGAAAGCACTGCGCCGTTAAAGACAAAGACAAACAACCGGGAACACCCATGCTGAGCCGTACCGCGGATCATCTCTTCTGGATGGCGCGTTATACCGAGCGCGCTGAAAATACTGCCCGGATGCTCGACGCGAACTATCAGCTCTCGCTTCTGCCGCAATCGGATGAATATGCGGAACTGGGCTGGCGCGCGATGCTTTCGATATCGGAGTTGAGCGGCACCTTCTCCGCTGCGCATCACGGCATGAAAAGCCGCGACGTGATCGACTTCATGGCGCGCGATCTGTCAAATCCTTCGTCGATCGTGAGTTGTTTGCGCGCTGCGCGCGAGAACGCCCGCGCGGTGCGCAGCTCGACCAATAGCGAGCTATGGGAATCGCTCAATACGACATGGCTCGACTGTCAACGCATGCTCGCCGATGGCATTCTCGAGCGCGAACCCTATACCTTTTTCGAGTGGGTGAAGTTTCGCTCGCATCTCTCGCGCGGCGTACAGCTCGGCACGCTCGTGAAGGACGATGCGTTTTATTTCATGCGTCTCGGGACTTTCATCGAACGCGCGGACAATACGGCCCGCATTCTCGACGTCAAGTTCGAAATGATGGAGCAACGTGCCGATACATCCGCACAACCGTTCGATTATCACCACTGGGTCGCGGTGCTCGGTTCGGTGTCGGGACTGGAAGTCTATCGCCGGGTTTATCGCGACGTCATCACACCGGAACGCGTGGCGGGACTGCTGATTCTTTATGGCGACTGGCCGCGTTCATTGGCGGCGAGCATCGCGGAGGCGGAACTACTGATCGGGCATGTGACGAAGGGGCGCGATACGGAAGCGACGCGGCTTGCGGCGCAATTGAGTTCGGAGCTGAAGAACGGAAGCATTCGCGACATCCTGCGAGGCGGCTTGCATACCTATCTCGTCGACTTTCTCGCGCGCGTGAACGATCTCGCGAGCCTCGTGAGCCGCGAGTTTTTATTGCCCATCGCGCCAGAGCCGCCGACACAGACGCAATCGCAGTCGACGTCGCCTTCCCAGTCGCAATCGCAGTCGACGTCGCCTTCCCAGTCGCAAACGCAGTGGCAGAGCAAAGGTTAAGCGCGTGAAGTCAGCGTTTGGCCGCCGCCGCGACGACGCGATGCACGAAGCGCAGCTTGTCGATGACGGCCGGCGCGAGCGTGAACGGATAGCCATCCGGCATGCCGAGGCTTCGATTCAGGCTGTTCAGAACATACGTGAGCGGGAACCAGCGTTTCATCAGGTTATCGAACGTGGTTTCCTCGACCGGCGTCTGGTCGGTGAGCGTGGGTTCGTGAGGGCTATCGGGAACGAGTACGAGGCCGCACGAAACGGCAGTGTCGAGCGTATCGACGATGTGCAGATAATGCGCCCACGTTTCCGCCCAATCCTCCCACGGATGCATCGTGGCATAGGCGCTAATGAAGTTGTCTTCCCATTGCGCGGGCCGACCTTCTTTGTAATGGCGATCGAGTGCGGCGGCGTAATCGGCTTGCTCGTCGCCGAATGCGGTCCGAAATGGTGCAACGCGCGCCGTGTCGCCGATCAGACGATCGAAGAAATAGTGCCCCGATTCATGGCGGAAATGACCGAGCAGCGTGCGATACGGCTCGTGCAATGCAGAGCGTGTCTTCTCGCGATACGCGTCGTCCGCTTCGGCAACGTTGAGCGTGATGATGCCGTTGTTATGTCCGGTCATGACGCCGTGGCCCTGCGAATCGGCTTCGAGAAATTGAAATTCGAGGCCGCGCTCGGGATCCTCCTGGCGCGACTTCACCTGCAAGCCGAGTTCGGAGAACGTGTAGAGCAGCCGGCGCTTGGCGGCTTCGATGCGATACCAATAGAGGCGGTTCTCCGGATTCGAAAGGTTGGGAATGGTGCTCGTCAACTGGCACGAACAGCAGAGCGCGTCGGGCGATTCCGCGTCGGTCGCGGGAACGACCCAGTTGCAGACGTTCTCGACCGCGTAATTGTGGCAGGGCCGATAGAGAAGATCTTTCGCAAGCGGATGCAGGCTGCGCCAGGTGCCGTCATCGGCGTCCTCGAAAGCACTGATCTGATTGATCTCGGGGATATAGCCGAGCCGCGCGCCGCAGTTCTCGCAATGCGTGTTTTCGAAGAATACGAGCTGGTCGCAACGGTTGCAGTGGAAGGTCTTCATCGTGTGATCGGCGGGAGTGGAGTTGCGCGAGTCCGGTGCGCGCTGTCGGCGGTTCAGTCGCAAACATCGTGCCCCGACAAGATTGTTCCATCCATGACAGGCAGAAAAGCGCGTCGCAGCGCGTATTGCGTGCACGGCATCAACTGAACAAAAGGAGTCTGGTGTGTCCATTCGTGTCGCGTTGAACCATGTCACGCATTACCGTTATGACCAGCTCGTCGGTCTGTCACCGCAAGTCGTACGATTGCGGCCCGCGCCGCATTGCCGCACGCCAATCGTGTCGTATTCGATGCGCGTGGAGCCCGAGGATCACTTCATCAACTGGCAGCAGGACGCGTTCGCCAACTATCAGGCGCGCCTCGTTTTCCCGGAGAAAACACGCGAATTCAAGGTGACGGTCGATCTCGTCGCCGAAATGGCCGTCTATAACCCGTTCGATTTTTTTCTCGAGCCTGCGGCCGAGAAATTTCCGTTCACCTACGCGCCCGAGTTGTTGCACGATCTCGCGCCCTATATGGTCAAGCGCGCGCCGACGCCGCGCTTTGCCGCGTTCGTCGAGAGCATCGATCGTTCGCCGCACGCCACCATCGATTTTCTCGTCGAATTGAATCAAAGGTTATCGCGCGACATTCGCTATCTGATTCGCATGGAGCCGGGCGTGCAGACGCCGGAAGAAACGCTCGAAAGCGCGGCGGGCTCCTGCCGTGATTCGGGCTGGCTGCTCGTCGAAACGCTGCGTCATCTCGGGCTCGCGGCGCGCTTCGTGTCGGGTTATCTGTTGCAGCTCGCACCGGACACCAAGTCGCTCGATGGACCCAGCGGCACCGAAGTGGACTTCACTGATCTGCATGCGTGGTGCGAAGTCTTTCTGCCGGGCGCAGGATGGATCGGCTTCGATCCGACCTCCGGCCTTCTCGCAGGCGAAGGACACATTCCGGTCGCATGCACGCCGGAACCGGACAGCGCTGCACCGGTTTCGGGCGCGATCGATCCGTGCGAAGTCGAGTTCGTCCATACGATGTCCATCGAGCGCGTGCTCGAAACGCCGCGCGTCACGAAGCCCTACAGCGAGGACGACTGGAACGCCGTGGTGCGCATGGGCGAACGCGTGGATGCGCAATTGAACGCATCGGACGTGCGGCTCACGATGGGCGGCGAGCCGACTTACGTTTCGGTCCGCGATCGCGACGAACCCGAATGGAACACCGACGCGCTCGGCCCGACGAAGCGCGCCTATGCAGTGTCACTGATGGACAAGCTGCGCGCGCAGTACGGCGCGGGCGGCTTCCTGCACATCGGACAGGGAAAGTGGTATCCGGGCGAGCAGTTGCCGCGCTGGGCCTTGTCGCTGTTCTGGCGTGCCGATGGCGAACCGTGCTGGCACGATCCGGCGCTGTTCGCGGACGAGCGGCAGCCCGCGTCCTATACGTCGGATGACGCCGCGCGCTTCATCCGTCATCTCGCGGGCAAGCTCTCTTTGGATTCAAAATACATTCAACCGGCGTACGAGGACACGTGGTACTACCTGTGGCGCGAACGCCGTTTGCCGGTGAACGTCGATCCGTTCGACTCGCGCCTGGACGACGAACTGGAACGCGCGCGCCTGCGCCGCGTCTTCGATGCCGGCCTGCCGTCGATCACGGGCTACGCGCTGCCGGTCGCGCGCGAGGACGGCCCGGCGCTGGAGCCGGGCCACTGGACGAGCGGGCCGTGGTTCTTCCGCGACGAGCGCATGTACCTGATTCCGGGCGATTCGTCGATGGGCTATCGCCTGCCGCTCGACTCGCTGCCGTGGGTGGCGGAGGGCGACTACCCCTGGCAACACGCGCACGATCCGTTTGCACCGTCCGTGCCGTTGCGCAGCGCGACTGAATTACGCATGCAATATGCGGATCTGGATAATGAATCACGCATGCAAAATGCGGACGCGCGCCCAACGCGTTCCGCCGCCGCAACCGGTGACGCGCGGGATCGCGTGCCTCAACGCGGCGAGTCGGCCAACTGGATCGCACGCACCGCGCTGTGCGTGGAAGCGCGCGATCCGGCGCGCGCGGCCGGTCCGAAAGCGGAAGCCGATGCTTTCGCGAAACTCGGTAACGGCAACAAGCTGATGCATGTGTTCATGCCGCCGCTTACCGCGCTCGACGATTACCTCGACCTGCTCGCAGCCATCGAAGCGACCGCAGCCGATCTCAAGATTCCGGTGATCGTCGAAGGTTATCCGCCGCCGCGCGATCCGCGTCTCAAGATGCTGCAGGTGACGCCCGATCCCGGCGTGATCGAGGTGAACATTCATCCGGCCGCGAACTGGAACGATCTCGTCGAGCATACGGAGTTTCTCTACAACGCGGCGCACGAGTCCTATCTGAGCCCCGAGAAATTCATGCTCGATGGCCGGCACACCGGAACGGGCGGCGGCAATCACTTCGTGCTCGGCGGCGCAACGCCTGCCGACAGTCCGTTCCTGCGACGCCCCGATCTGCTCGCGAGCCTGATCGCGTACTGGCACAACCATCCGTCGTTGTCGATGTTGTTCTCGGGTCTCTTCATCGGTCCGACGAGTCAGGCGCCGCGCGTCGACGAAGCGCGCAACGATGAGGTCTATGAACTGGCGATCGCGTTCGCCGAATTGCAGCGTCAACTCGATCTGCTCGGTGGACGCGGCAACGCGGCCGTGCCGCCGTGGCTCGTCGATCGCATCCTGCGCAACATCCTGATCGACGTGACGGGCAACACGCATCGCGCGGAGTTCTGCATCGACAAGCTGTACTCGCCCGATGGCCCGACCGGCCGCCTCGGCCTGCTCGAATTGCGCGGCTTCGAGATGCCGCCTCATGCACGCATGAGTCTCGTGCAGCAACTTCTGCTGCGCGCACTCGTGGCGCGCTTCTGGGATACGCCTTACACCACGCGTCTCACCCGCTGGGGCACGGAGTTGCATGACCGCTTCATGCTCGGCACCTTCGTGCAGATGGACTTCGACGACGTCCTCTCCGACTTGCGCGATGCAGGCTTCGCGTTCGAACGAAGCTGGTTCGCACCGCACTTCGAGTTCCGTTTCCCGCTCGTCGGCGCATACGATACGAACGGCATCGCGCTCACGATCCGTAATGCGCTCGAACCGTGGCACGTGATGGGCGAAGAGGGCGCGATCGGCGGCACGGTGCGCTTCGTCGATTCATCGGTCGAACGTCTCGAAGTGCGCGTGCTCGGCCTGAACGGCAATCGTCATGTCGTCACCGTGAACGGCGAGCCGCTGCCATTGCAGCCGACCGGGCGCGTGAGCGAATACGTCGCGGGCGTGCGCTTTCGCGCATGGTCGCAGGCGGCGTCGCTGCACCCGACCATCGGCGTGCATGCGCCGCTTACGTTCGACATCGTCGATACATGGACGGGGCGCGCTATCGGCGGATGCCAATATCATGTCGCGCATCCGGGCGGGCGCAACTATCAGACCTTCCCGGTCAACGCCTACGAAGCGGAAAGCCGCAGACGTTCGCGCTTCTTCGCAACGGGACACACGCCCGGCGCGATGCATGTCGAAGCCCGCGAACGCAGCCTCGAATTTCCGTTCACGCTCGACCTGCGTTATCGTTGAATGCAATCATCGTTCGAATAAAGAACAGAGACGACTTTGGCTTATCAATCCACTTTGCCATTCGATATCGCAGCGGCGCGAATCGATGCGCTCGCGCTGCTGCGCACGCTGCCCGCGCGCGAAGGGCATTGGGACGAGTTGCGCGATGCAGCGGGCGCATTGCGCGAGCCGTGGCGGCAATTCTTCGAGCTGCTCGGAGAGCGGGGCATCGCGCGGCTCGACGAAGGCGTGGCCGCCGTCGCGCGGCAGGTGCGCGACAACGACATCACGTACAACGTGTACGCCGATAACGGCAAGCCGCGCGCGTGGTCGCTCGATCTTCTGCCGCTCATCATCGACGAAGACGAGTGGGCGCTGATCGAACGAGGCGTGGCACAACGCGCGCGGCTCATGGAAGCCATCGTCGCCGATGTCTATGGCCCGCAAACGCTGCTGCATCGCGGACTCTTGCCAGGCGCGCTCGTGTTTGGTCATCCGGGGTATCTGCGCGCGGTGAAGGGCTTCATGCCGCCTTTCGGCCGCTTTTTGCAGATCGTCGCGGTCGATCTCGCGCGCGCGGAGTCGGGTGCGTGGACGGTCATCGCGCATCGCACTGAAGTGCCTTCGGGTCTCGGCTATGCGCTCGAAAACCGCCTGATCGTCGCGAGCCTCTTCGCCGATCCGTTCCGCGCGATGCGTGTGAGCCGGCTCGCGGCGACCTATTCGCAACTCATCGCGACGATCGCGCAAGCCGCACGCGCGACGATGCGCGATAACGAAGATAGTCGCAGCGATGCCTCGGACGATGCACCGCATATCGCATTGCTAAGTCCGGGCCCGTTCAGCGAGACGTATTTCGAACATATCTTTCTCGCGCGTTATCTTGGCGTGACGCTCGTCGAAGGCAAGGACCTCACGGTGCGTCATGACAAGCTCTATCTCAAGACGCTCGCTGGCCTGTCGCGCGTGCATGCGGTATTGCGTCGTCTCGATGATGCGTTCTGCGATCCCGTCGAGTTGCGCGCGGACTCGACCATCGGCGTGCCGGGCTTGTTGCAGGTGATGCGTGCGGGCAATGTGATGGTGTCGAACGTGCCGGGCGCGGGCTTCACCGAATCGCCCGCGCTCAACGCGTTCTTGCCAGGCATCGCGCAGGCGCTGCTCGGCGAGTCGCTCGAATTGCCGACCGTGCCGACATGGTGGTGCGGCGAAGAAGCCGCGCGCCGTGAAGTCTTCGAACGCCTCGACAGCGCGCTCATCGCACCGACATGGCCCGGCGCGCAGAGCGATGAGGCGCCGGGCATCGATGCGGGCGTGCAAGACCTCGCGGCTTGGCGCGAACGCATCGAACGCGCGCCGGATGTCTTCACGGTGCAGGAGAATCTGCCTTTCTCCACGACGCCGCGCTTTCATGACGGCGCGCTCGGTTCGCGTCCGTGCGTGTTGCGCGCCTATGCGATCGCCAACATTGATGGAAGCTGGAGCGTGTTGCCGGGCGGCTTCACGCGGCTCGCTGCCGACAAGCGCGCGACCGTGTCGATGCAGTTCGGCGGCAGCAGCGTCGATACATGGGTGATGTCGAGCCAACCCGGCGGTTCCGTATCGTTGCGACCCACGCCGATGAAGCCGGGCGAATTGCGCAAGCATCGCATCGTATCGAGCCGCGCCGCGGAGAATCTCTTCTGGGCGGGACGTTACGGCGAGCGCGCGGAAAACAACGTACGCCTGTGCCGGCTCTTGCTCGGCATGCTCGATGGCAGCGACGCCGAAGAACTCTTTCCGACGCTCGCGGAACTCGCGTCGCAATGCGGTCTGATACCGAAGGCCGACACGCTCGCGCGAAGCACGCCGCAAGCGTTCGAACGCGTGCTCGTCGCGGGCTTGCCGGAGTCGAGCAGGGCGACGAGCATCGGCGGCAATCTCGCGGATCAGGTGCGTGCGAGCGGCGAGATACGCGACAGGTTATCGACGGATCATTGGCGCACGATCCTCGCATCGCGTAACGACTTCCGCGATGCGCTCGCGCGTCTCGTCTGCAACGATCACGGCGATGAACATACGGTGCGAATCGGCCGCGATTACGATCGGCTGATGCTTGCAGGCGCGCTCGAACAACTCGCGACGCAGCTTACCGCAATCAGCGGGGCGCAAGGCGATCGCATGACGCGCGACGAAGCGTGGCGGCTGCTGTTCATCGGGCGGCATATCGAACGCGTCTCGACGATGTCGACGATCCTGCGCGTGGTCGCCGAGCGCGGCACGCTTGCATCGCCCGCTGGATTCGATCTGTTGTTGCAGCTCTTCGACAGCACGCTCACGTATCGCTCGCTGTATCCGGGAAGACTCGAAGTGCCGGCGTTGATCGATCTGATCGTCGTCGATCAAACCAATCCGCGCGGACTCTATGGCGTCTACTCGCGCCTTCGCACCAAGCTCGATGAGATCGCTGCGGCAGCGGGCGGCGCGCGCCGCGCACAAGCGATACGCTTCGCGGACCTGCTCGTTCACGCCGATACGTTGCCCGATCTCGCGACGCTCTGCGAAACACGCAAGGATGGCCGTCACGATGCGTTGATCGCGCTGTGCGACAAGCTCGTTGCTTCGGTGAGCGCGGCATCGAACGAAGTCAGCGCGCGCTACTTCAGTCACGCGAACACGCTTGCCGCGCAGGTGTCGTCATGAGTCTCGGACTGAACGACACGGTGCTCGCGGTCACGCATCGCACGACCTATCGTTATTCAACGCCGGTCGAAATCGCGCAGCATCTCGCGACAATCCGTCCGTTGCATTGTCCGTGGCAGCAGGTCATCTCGCATACGGAGCGCATCGAACCGGTGCCGTCCTACGTGCATAGCCGCGTCGATGCATTCGGTAACGACGTGCTGTATTTTTCGCTCGATGCGCCGCACGAACGCCTGTCGATGACGAGCGAGACCACCGTGCGCCTCACGCGTCGCTGGAATGCGCTGGATCCGCAAGCCACGCCGCCGTGGGAGAAAGTCGCGCAGAGGCTGCAATATAGCGTGGGCGGTGCGTTCTATCCCGAGAGCGAGTTCTGCTACGCGTCGCCCAACATCTCGCTCGATCATGCCCTGCGTACTTATGCGCAGGCGAGTTTCGCCGCGGGCACGCCGCTCGTTGCGGGCGCGATCGATCTCATGCATCGCATTCACGCGGACTTCGAATACAAGCCTTCGGCTACGGCGTTCGATACACCCGCGTCGCGCGCATTCGAATTGCGTCATGGCGTGTGTCAGGACTTCTCGCAGGTGATGATCGGCTGTCTGCGCGCGCTCGGATTGCCCGCGCGTTACGTGAGCGGTTATCTTCGCAACGATCCGCCGCCGGGGCATCCACGGTTGATCGGCGCGGATGCATCGCATGCGTGGGTTTCCGTGCATTGTCCGCAAAGCGGCTGGATCGATCTCGATCCGACCAACGATGTCCTCGCGGACCTCGATCACGTCACGCTCGCAACGGGGCGCGATTACAGCGACGTGTCGTTACTGCGCGGCATGATATTGGGCGGCGGCGCGCATCATGTCGATGTGGCGGTGAACGTGCTTGCGCTCTGATGTGCCATCGGGTGAAAGCAAGCAAAGCGATGCTGGGTTAATGTTCTAGCTTTCGCCGCTCATGCGC
This sequence comes from Caballeronia fortuita, assembly GCF_001544835.2. GTDB lineage: Bacteria > Pseudomonadota > Gammaproteobacteria > Burkholderiales > Burkholderiaceae > Caballeronia > Caballeronia fortuita. Next base: position 170,884 of record NZ_FCNX02000003.1, read on the forward strand.
GCATGGCTTCGCGCATGCCTTACGCTTTGCAAGGAGATTCGCACGATGGATTACGTGAAACTGGGTTCGACCGGTCTCGAAGTGTCGCGGATTTGTCTTGGTTGCATGACATACGGGGTACCCGATCGCGGCACGCATCCGTGGACGCTCGATGAAGAGAAGAGCCGCCCGCTCATTCGCGACGCGCTCGAAGCCGGCATCAATTTCTTCGACACGGCCAACACGTATTCGGACGGAACATCGGAAGAAATCGTCGGACGTGCCCTGCGCGACATGACGAAGCGCGACGATATCGTGATCGCGACCAAAGTATTCAATCGCATGCGTCCCGGACCGAATGGCGCGGGATTATCGCGCAAGGCTATCTTCAACGAGATCGATAACAGCCTGAAACGTCTCGGCACCGATTACGTCGATCTTTATCAGATCCATCGCTGGGACTACACGACGCCGATCGAAGAAACGCTCGAAGCGCTGCACGATGTCGTGAAAGCGGGCAAGGCCCGTTATATCGGCGCGTCGTCGATGTATGCGTGGCAGTTCAGCAAGTCGCTCTATATATCGCGCGCGAATGGATGGACCGAGTTCAAGACGATGCAGAATCACCTGAACCTGCTGTATCGCGAGGAAGAGCGCGAGATGATGCCGCTCTGCAAGGATCAAGGCATCGGCATGTTGCCGTGGAGTCCGCTCGCGCGCGGCCGTCTCACGCGCGAGTGGGACGCAACGAGCGCGCGGCAGGAATCGGATACGTTCGGCAGCACGCTTTATCGCACCGACGACGCCGATCGCGCAGTCGTCGAAGCGGTCGCGGCGGTCGCGAAGGCGCGCGGCGTACCGCGTGCGCAAGTGGCACTCGCATGGGTCGCGCAGAAGTCGCCGGTGACCGCGCCGATCATCGGGGCTTCGAAGCCGGAACATGTGAGCGATGCGGTCGCGGCCCTGTCGCTGAATCTCAAGGCGGAGGAAATCGCGCAGCTCGAAGCGCCCTATGTGCCGCACGCGGTGTCCGGTTTCAAATGATGCGTCTCATAGCTGCGATTCGATAGGCAATAGGCCAAGCATCCAGATTCCCGCGCGCCTGAACGCCGACACGCCCGGCTCGCTATCGAGTTCGGTCGTGTTGCCGTTGGCGTCGGTATCGATCCATACCATGCGCGTGCGGCCGTTGCCATCGTCGCGCAACTCGACGCGCCACGCGATGCGATCGATATTCATGCCGATGCCATCGGCCACTTGCACGGCCGCCGCCGTGCTCTCGCAATACACGCCGATCTCCGTATTCAACTGCACGGAACGCGGGTCGAGATTCATCGAGCCGATGAAGATGCGCTTGCGATCGAATACATAGGTCTTTGCATGCAGCGATGCTTTGGACGAACCGAAGGTCGTCTTCTTCGCGCTCTTGTCGTCGTCCGCCGATGCGACGGGCTTCAGCTCATATAGCTTCACGCCCGCCTCGAGCATGTCCTTGCGATAGCGCTGATAACCCGCATGCACGGCGGCGACATCGGTGGCGGCGAGCGAGTTCGTGAGCACGGTCACGCGCACGCCGCGCGAAGTCATCGATCGCAGCCATTGCACGCCTTCTTCGCGCGGCACGAAGTACGGCGACACGATCAGCATGTCACGATGGGGATCGAGATCGAGCGCCTTGAATTGCGACATCAAATGGCCTTCGGTGTCGCCGGGCGCGCGCGTGATCTTCGCGGGATCGTCGTAGAGCAAGGTTGCCTTGCCCCATGAAAATGCTGTCTCGTGCGCCTGTATCACGTTCGTATAGCGCTCGCGAATTTGCGCGACATAAGGCGAGCTTTGTTCCGACAACAGATAGCTATCGAGCTTTTGACGATAACCGGCGAGCGCTTCGGAATCGGCGTGACGCCGCAGCAGATTATCGATCGGATAAGCCGCATCCGAGTTCCAGTACATGTCGAAAGCAGTCGAGACTTCGCGCACGACAGGACCGTGCACGAGCACATCGAGATCGCCGAACGCGACCGTGCTCGATGCGCCGAAGTACTCGTCGCCGATGTTGCGTCCACCGAGAATTGCCGCCTGGTTATCGGCGATGAGCGCCTTGTTATGCATCCGCCTGTTCACACGAAAGAACTCGGCCGCGGAGCCGAGCCGCTTGAACGTGCGGTTCGCCACTGGATTGAAAAGCCGCACTTGCACGTTCGGATGCGAGGCGAGCGCGAGCAGGAACTGGTCGTCCGCATTGGTGCCGAGATCGTCGAGAAGAAGACGCACGCGTACACCGCGATCGGCGGCGCGCATGATCGACGCGGCCATTTCGCGCCCGGTCAGATCGTCGTGCCAGATGTAGTACTGGAGATCGAGCGAACGCTCTGCGTTCTCGCTGAGGATCACGCGCGCGATGAGCGCGTCCATGCCGTTCGATAACAGATGAAACGCGTTGTCGCCGGGATGCGCGGCCTCGCTTGCCGCGAAGGTTGTGCCGAGGCGCGTAGTCTCGGTGCCGGTCAGCGCGTGCGAGTGCATGCGACCGGCTTGCGGCGGAAGGCTCGCGCATGCTGTCACCAACATCGTCAACGCAACGGCGAACCAGGTACGAAGTTTCATCGCGTGCCTTCGGCTGTGTCATGCGTATCTAGACCATGCTCTTTTCCCGCCGCGATGCTTCGCTCAGCCGTGCGCGCACGAAGCTAACGTGCTCGCGAAGCACATAGAGGGCATCGGCGTAAGCGAGCGGCAGCTTGAGCGTATCGAGTGATTCTTCTATGTAGTCGAGTTCGACGACGAGCGCGCGCCGCTCGTCCTCGCTCGTGACGCGCATCGCGCCGCGTTCCACCGCGATCAGCGCGCCGTAATAGCGATAGATGCGCGAGCGCACGCGCCATCGATAGAGCGCGGGCACGAGGCGAAGCGCGGGAAAGATCAGCACCGCGACGGGCAGCAGCAACACGAGCGCGCGATCCGCGATATTCGCGAGCCAGAACGGCAGCGTGCGATACAGAAAGCTCTTGCCCGAGCGATAGTAGCGGCTCGCATCTTCGCTGATCGGAAACTCGTGCGCGACGGGACTCGGGAACTGCCCCGCTCGCTGCAGCAGACCCGCCGTGCCATGCACTTCCTGCGCCGCTTCGATGAGCAGATCGGATAACGCGGGATGCAGACTTTGCCGCGCGACGAGTTCGACTGTCGGACTGATCAGATGCACGGTCTGCGGTGGAATGCGTCTGCCGAGATCGAGCACGCCGGGCGGCAACTCGATCTCGTCGAGATACGGAAAGAGACGCGTATAGGCACGCGCTTCGTTGAAGTCCATCACCGAAATGCCGGGCACGCGCAAGAGCCGCAGCATCAGCGCGCGCGTCGCGGAATCGCCGGACAGGAAGACCGCGTCGGCCTCGTTGCTGACGAGCTGCGTCGCGGCCTGCAGGCCATCGGTCGGCAGAAGTTGTGTATCGCCGCCGGGATAGATGCCGTTCGCTTCGAGCAGCTTGAGCGATAACACGCGCGTGCCGCTGCCTTCGCGGCCGATCGCGATGCGCTTGCCTTCGAGTTGCGATAGCAGCGTGAGCGGCTTGCCGCGATAGAACACGACGAGCGGCACGTACGACACGCTTCCGAGCGACGTTAGTTGCGACGCCTGTTCCTTCGTCGCGATGCCGCCTTGCACGAGCGCGAGGTCGACGTGCTGCTTCGGATCGAGAAGACGTTCGAGGTTCTGCACGGAGCCATCGGACGGCAACACCTTCAGTGTGATGCCGTTACGCGCGAGCAGCTTCGCGTATTCCTGCGAGATGACATAGAAGGAGCTGTCGGGCTGACCCGCGCTCATCGTGATGGTTTTGGGCGGCGCGGGATCGACGAGCCAGTAGACGAGCGCGACGACGATCGCAATGAGCAGCACGACAGGGCCCGCCGTCCACGTGATGTCGTGGAGGACACTCTTCGCATGATCGCGAGGCAGATGCGGGCGCTTCATGCGATATCTCGTCATGAGCGCGCATGCATGACTGCGTGCGTAACTGCTTGCGTACGGCGAAAGACATGAAGCATGTCGTGCCTTCAATCGGAAGCGGCGTTGCTTCGCAGTGTAACGCGTGCTGCGGATAAAACGACGAAGCCGGCGCGCATGCGGCCGGCTTCGTGGATGCTGCTTCGCTGCTTTATGCCCAGTGCGCGGGAATCCAGAAGCGTCCGACCCAATGACCCGGGATCAGGACCGCGCGGTGCGGCGGCACGACATAGACGGTCTTCGCGGGCGGCGGCGGCGCGACATACACGGTCTTGACCGGAGCCGGTGCCGGCGCGACCACTACCGTCTTCGCGGGCGGCGGGGGCGGCGTGACCACGACCGCCGACGGAGCCGGGGGCGGCGCCACGACCACCGTCGTCGAAGGCGGCGGGGGCGGCGGCACGATCACGGGCGCGGCGACGACCGTCGTTCCGGTGACCACAGGGGCGGGCGCGATGACCGTCGTGCTCGAACTCACGGTGCCGCCGCCGACGACCGTCGTGCTGTGCGAGCCGCTCGTGACCGTCGCGGTGCCCGACGTCGTGACCACGCCAGGGGCGACGCTCGTCGCGCTGCCCGAATGGTTGACGGTGCCGCCGTTGGCCGTGTTCACCGTGCCCGAGCGGTTGCAGGTGTAGCCCGCGCAATTCGTGGATGCCGAGTGTGTCGACGTATTGCCGTTCGGTCCCGTCACCGAGCCGGACGACGAGTACTGGCCGGGCGCCGTGCGCGTCACGGTATCGCTGCCGGTCGCGGTCTTGCCGTTCGGGCCGGTCGCGCTGCCGTTGTGCGTGCAACTGCCGCCTGCGCAGCTCGTATCGCCTGCGTGCTGCACGGAGCGGCCGTTCGGGCCGTAGGCGGTGCCCGAGTTGGAGAACTGGCCCGGCGCGGTGCGCGTCACGGTGCCGGAGTTCGTGGCGACGTGGCCCCACGGATTTTCGACGCCGCCCGCATGCGAGCAACTGCCGCCGCCGCACGAGCCGACGTGCGCGCCCTGATACTCGCCACGACCCGTGTAAGCCGTACCGCCGCGCGCCCAGCCCGCGAAGGCGGAACTGCTCGCGAGCGTGAGGGCGGCGGTCGCGGCGACGATGAACACATGGCGCAGGTGGCGCTTGCCGAAAGTCGATCTGCTTTTCACGGGATGTCCTTCTCGGTTCTTTAAGCCACGTTGCGTTTCGTGTGGCGACGGAGATGACTATAAAGAAGAGGTCCGGCGAAGTCCCGCGGCAACTTATTTCACGCGATGTCATGAGCTCGTCCATTCGTCATAACAAACGCGCTTGCCTAATCACGTCTCGGATTTGCCCGGCGGAAAAAGCGAAAACATGGTCTCGATGGCGGTGCTCGCGCGGCGTTTGCCGTCCGTGCGGCCGACCGCGAGATCGATGACCGCGAGTCCGACGACGAGCGCATGCACCATCGACACATGTTCTTTGGTGACGGCAAGACCCATTGCTTCGAGCATGCGCGTGATACGTACCGCGACGCCTTCCGCAAGTTCGCGAAAGAGACTGCGTATGGTCGGTTCTTCGTCGGCGGCTTGCGCGAGCGCCATCAAGACGCGCGTGTTCTCGTGGCGCATAGCGACATTGGCGATGGATGCAGCCGTGACCTTGGGCGATGCTTCGCTCGCGAAGGCATCGACGGCGGCGAGCTGGCCGTCGATGGCAGTGCGTGCAACCGCTTCGATCAATGCGAGCCGTGTCGGAAAATAATAGGTGAGATGACTCTGGCGCACGCCCGCGCGCGCAGCGACGCGCGGCTGCGTAAAACCCGAATAACCTTCTTCACGCAAGGTGGCGAGGGCGGCTTCGAGTATGGTTTGTCGACGATCCTGCACGGAGCGCGTCCTGTTTGGTTGATTTACCAAACCTTAGCGTGGGCGATGCAGGACGTCAACCTCATGAACGGTCATACGAGGGCGGTTGCGGGTTATGCGCAGGATTCGTATCGAGTTTGCGGATATCGGTGATCGCATCGCTCGCAAGTGATTGAAGATCGGCCTCGAGCGCATCGGCGAGCGTCTTTTCATAGACTTCATCGCCATGTACATAGAGCGTGAATGCTTCGAGATACTTCGCCTTTTTAGCAGGATTTTCGATGGTCTCGCGCGTCCATCGATAGAGCGGATACTGCTCGATGCCATCTCTTTCCGCTTGCGCGACGTAATCGGCGAAGGCGTCGTATTGGCATTTCAACAGGGCGTCGTGCTTCGTCAATACTTCGTTGATAGGCGCGAGCAGTTCATTCGCGGGATCGCGGCGCGCCATCGCCGCGTAGTCAGGCGCGAGCCGGATTCGTATCTGGTATTGCCATACTTCGGTCATGATTTCCCTTTCCGTGTTGAAAGCTATCGATAGACGCGCATGTGAATAATGCGGTTCATGCACTACACTTCCTCTCGCATCGCGAAGCAAGCCGGCCATCGACGTTCATCATCACGGACGACGAACAAGAGGAGGGTAACAGTGAGTCTTCGACACTCGACGTACTGCGCATGTTGCGACACTGCGCCATTCGCCGCAAGCCGCCGGCGTTTTCTCGCGCTCGCGGGACAAAGCGCCGCCGCACTCGCGCTCTTTCCTCACCTCGCTTACGCCGATAACGACGTCCCGGCTATCGCCTACGATTCCGTTCCCGATCCGGTACGTTTGCCGCGCGATGTGTACTTCGGCGAATGCTCCGGCGTCGCGCTCAATTCGGCAGGTCATATCTTCGTGCTGTCGCGCGGCAATAGCATCGGTCCCGCATATGGTGCGGCCGCGGCTCAATTGCTCGAATTCGATCGCAATGGGCGATTCGTGCGCGAACTTGGCCATAACCTTTATGCCTGGTCGTTTGCGCATACGGTGAAAGTGGATCGGCAAGACAATGTCTGGGTCACCGACAAAGGCTCGGACATGATCATCAAGTTCACGCCCGAAGGCCGGGTCGCGATGGTGTTCGGGCGCAAGCAGGAAGCGTCGGACGAAGAGACCGCGCCGCTCAAACATCCGAATCCGCCGCTGCTTTCCGAGCCCGGGCGCTTCCGGCAAGTGACGGATGTCGCGTGGGACGCTGCCGGCAATACTTATATCAGCGACGGCTATATCAACTCGCGGGTCGCGAAAGTGGATAAGGACGGCAACTGGATCAAGTCATGGGGCGAGCGCGGCAAGGAGCCGGGACAATTTCATACGCCGCATAGCATTGCTGTCGACAGGAATGGCCTCGTCTATGTCGCGGATCGCAGCAACCGACGCATTCAGGTCTTCGATGGCGAAGGCAATTTTCAGCGGCAATTCACGATCGATGTGCCAGTGCCGCCCGATGCGCGCCCTGCTATCGGCAACATGCCCGACGAAGCGGCGATTGCGGCGGGAACATTCGCGCCGGGTTCACCCTGGGCAATCTGCATATCGCCGGGGCCGAATCAAGTGTTGTATTCCGCCGATGCCTTTCCTGGCCGCATTTACAAGTTATCGCTCGATGGGAAACTGCTCGGCGTGCTCGGACGATCGGGCAAGCAGTTGAAGCAGTTCGGTTGGATACATCAGATGGCGTGTCCGAGCGAGAACACATTGTTCGTCGCCGAATTGCTCAATTGGCGCATTCAGAAACTCGAATTGCACGGATAAGATTTCATTATTTTTTCCGCGTCTTCGAACGCATCGACATGATCGCCGCGATCGGCCTGGGGCGCGCGTCGCATCGATTCTCACGCCACGCGCGCAAGGTATCGAGCGCGACGGAATTGCGCACATAGCGATGCCATACGAACGCGAGATCGAAGATAAGAATGGCGAGCCACCACGCATAAAGAAAGAATGCTCCACCGAGCACGACGGGCCATAATGGTTTGCCGGCGAGATCGCCCCATAACCTTACGCCCACGATCAGGGTCATCATCAGCGTGCCGAGCGCAACGAGAATGCGCCTTCCCCAATGGGGTCTGCGTGGCGCGAGCCAGCCGCTTATCGCGCATACGAATCCGGCGAGCACGAAAACCGCTTTGCCGACGACAGGATCGGCGCGATCGCGATGCAGGATATCCGCGAACGGACTCGCGAGAAATGCGGCCACGCCGCTCAATAGGACGAGCCAAAAGATAAGCGCGCCCGCGACGAACGCCAGCAGCGCGACGACGCGCCAGCGCAGCCAGGCGTCCGTGCGTCTTGCGCCGCGCGCCTTGACGAGACGCGGCAGACGCGCGGCGACCGTCGTGCCCATCAGGAGGCACGCGAGCGCGAACACCGAGCGCGTGAGATAGATGAATTCGGGCGCGGCGCTCGTGCCGCCCGCGCCCGAATCAGAGGAAGCGGTGACGGCTTTATAAATGAAAAACACTGCCAGAAGGTGCAGCGCGAAACTCAGCAAGTAGGGAACCGCCGTACTCACGATGCCGCGATAACGCCTGTTTTGCGGCACTCTTGCAGTGTTCTTGTCGAGCACGACGTTCTCGATGAAGTGGCCGAAGACATCGCCATCGGTCCAGTAATCGGTATGCGCTTTTCCCGGCAGCCAGTAACGCGAGAAGCCGATGTCGTGCACCGGTTCGAATTCGAAGGCGAGACAGCCCCGATGATCGAGATAGGCGCGCGCGGTATCGAGCGCAAAGCCGACGGGATCGCCGAAGTCGTAATAGTTGCGCCAGCGGATGCGCGAAGGCAATGTGATGGGGCCGCCGGGCCGCTCGGTCTGCGTCACGGCATCGCCATTCATTTCGCTCTTCAGAGCCATGCCTTCCCAGAGCTTCGGCCATAGCAGGATGTGCTTGTCGATCGGCGAGCCGATGGTCATGAAGCCGCGCAGACTTTGCACCCAGTCCGTGCCGATGATCTGCTCGCTGTCCTTCGGGTCGGTGACGGTCGGCATCGACAAGGCCTGCAGGATGCCGAGGAAGCTGATCACGGTCCCTTCGCTATGCGCGACGATATACACCTCGGGCGCACACTGGCAACGCTCGGTGGCGAGCGCGACGAGCCGTTCCATCACGCGATGAAAGCGGAACACGATGGTCTCGCGATGCTGCCTGAAATCCGCGACGAGCTGCACGTCGCCGACATAATCGCGCAGCATCGGCGCGAGATCGAACTTGAAGATGCCGGCCTTCTCCGTCACCGCGAGCAGGCTTTGCATGACGGCCACCGTTTCGACGACCTCTTCGACGACGCCCGAGGCCAGCGAAAAATCGGCGGGCTCTAGCTTGCGTTCATCGACGTTGAGCATATAAGTCGCCTGCGCGCGGCTCACGATGGACAAGCCCCACGCCTTGCTCTCTTCGAGCGTGTCGTCCTGCTTCACGACTTCGCGCGGAATGTCGGCCCAATACACTTCCGCGAAGCCCAGCGCGGAATAGAAGTCGCGCTGCGCCGCGGTGTAGGGACCGCCCGGCGGAAGATCGAGCTGACGAACGTCCACTTCGCCGACACCCGCGATATCGAAATAGCCGAGCGGCATCACGGGCAGGGGCGGGTCGTAGCGCGCGCCGAACTGACTTGCCACCGAGCGCACCGTGTCGCTGTGCAATTGATTGCCGATGCCGTGTATCGCGACGACGATCTTCTGCACGCGCGGTGTGATGGTCTCTTCTTGCGCGTCGAGGGATGATGCGTTCATGAACGTCTCCCGATGGCGTTTCGTCAGCGCTTCTTTGCGCGGCCGCTCGAAAGCAGATTAGTTCATTTTTTAGACAAGACAACGAAATGATGGCCGCGACGCATTGCACCGGCATTTTGCATGCGTGATGTTGCACGCAAAATGCCGCGCAATTCAACCGCCGCGCGCAAGGCCGGTTTCCATCGCCACGCCATTCCAGAGATGCATTGCCGCATAGGCACGCCACGGACGCCAGCGCTCGGTGCGCGCGCGCTGCTCGGCGGGTCGCGTGAGCGACGGATCGCGTCGTGCGATCGCCTGCATGAGGACGAGATCGGCTTCGGGCCACGCGTCGGGATCGCGTAGCGCGCGCATCGCGACATAGCCGACGGTCCACGGCCCGATGCCGGGCATCGCGAGCATGTCCCGCTTCACGCGTTCGGGATCGGCGCCGGGTTCGTCGAGCGGCAGTGCGCCGGTTGCGACCGCGTGCGCGAAGCGCTGCACGGTCTCGATACGCTTCGTCGGCATGCCGATCTTGTCCAGATCGGCGGCGGCGAGTTCGGCGGGCGTCGGAAAGCGCCATGCGGTGCCCTCGTGCGGATGACCTTCGATCCGCTTGCCCGCGCGCTGGACGATGCGGTTCATGATCGTCGACGCCCCTTTGACGCTCACCTGCTGCCCGACGATGGTCCGCACCACGAGCTCGAAGCCGGACCATGCCCCCGGCACGCGCAGTCCGGGCGCGGCCTCGATGAGCGGCGCGAGCACCGGGTCATCGGCGAGGCCGCGGGCGATCTCGCGCGGATCGGCGTGCAGATCGAACATGCGCGCGAGCGGCGCGGCGAGTTCGCCGGCGTGCCGCGCGAGCGCGCCGTCTACGTGCACGACCAGCCGGTGCCGGCGTTCGTGCCGCATCACTTCGATGGTGCCGTCGTCGCCTTGCCATTCGATCGCGCGCCGGTACACGCCGTCCTCGACCGACTCCACGCCCGCCGAGGCGCGTCCGCCGATGAATTTCAGCATGCGTGTCCAGTCGAACGGCCGCTTGAAGGGCAGCTCGATTGTGGCGGTCGATGTGTCGATGGTCGAATGCATTTTGAATGCCGCTCGTGCGATGGTCGATTGCATGCCGATTTTACTTCGGCAACTGCATGATCCTGTCGCGCGGGCGTGCTCATTCTTCGCTAACTCTCGCCGGCGACAATGCCTCACATCGACAGCAAGCAATCCCCATCAGGCAGCCGAAGGAGCCGAACATGAACGCAATCTCGATCAGCATCGTCGCCATCGTCATCACCGCCGCGCTTGCGGCCATCGCGCCGGTCACACATTACACGCAACATGAAATCGCGGCGTTGAGCGCGCATGCCGCGCGTACGCGCGCCGATGTCCGAATCGGCGCAGGCAGCGGATTGACGGCCTGAGCGTCGCGCGCCCGTTCAACGGCGGGTCGCCAGTTTCATCGTGCTCGCGTTGAGCATCTGCATGAATTCGGGATCGTGCGATAGGGACTGGCGCGCGCTCGTCTCCAGTTGCGCGCGGCGCTCCCATTGATCGGAGCGCACGACGCAGCGCGCGAAAACATCGTCGTACAAGGGATGAACTGCATCGCGGTCGTGTACCGCGGTCAGCCGCGCGATGCGGCTTTTTTCGTCACGCGTGAGCTCGCGTGTGATGCAGTCGACGGCCTGACGGTCCATCGCGGCCTGCGCGGCGTCGAAGTCCGGCGAGTGATAGAGCGTCACGCCCGTGACGGCAAGCGCCGCGCCGAGCGCGACGCATAGGCCTCGAATCCTGGTCATGGTTTCCCCCGAAAGTGGCTTCGACGGCCGAGGGCCGGCGGTATCGCAGGCCTACATTCGAGGGATTCGCGCGGCCGTTCTATTCGTTAGCGCTCGTCCGGCGCCGTCTTGTCCGCTGCGCGCTTCCTCGGCGCCGCGGGCTTCATCGTCGTCAGGGTGCGCTCGGCGAGCACCGCGTCGCGCTTGGACAGCAAATGCTTGCGCAGAATCTCGCCCATGCGCCTGCCATCGCGCGTTTCAAGCGCTTCGATCATCTCTTCGTGATCGCGGATGGCGCGGTCCCACTTCGGCGTCTGAAAGTTCGAGCGAAACCGCAGCGCCATCAGACGCCGGTTGATCGATACGTAAGTCTGACGCAAAGCCGTATTGCGCGCCGCTTCGTTGATCTTGTCATGGATCGCCTGATTGCGGCTGTAGTAGCCGGAGAGATCGTTCTGCGCACGGCAGGCGAGCATCGCGTAATGCAGCGCCTTGATCTCGGCGATCTCAAGCGGCGTGATGCGCTCGCATGCAAGCTCGCCCGAAAACGCTTCGAGCCCGCTCATCAATTCGAACATCTCGCGGATCTCGAACTCGCTCATCTGCGAAACCGATGCACCGCGATTCGGCGAGATATCGATCAGCCCTTCGGCGGCGAGCACCTTCAGTGCTTCACGCAACGGTGTGCGCGAGATGCCGAGCGTCTCGCACAGCTTGCGCTCGTTGAGCTTCACGCCGGGCGCAAGCAAGCCTTCGACGATGAAGCCGCGCAAGTGGTCGACGACGGTGTCGTGCAGACGCAGACGCTCGACTTTCGGCAGCGGTGAAGACACATGGAAGTCCGGCAAATCGGGATTTTGCATTCAATACCTCTTATTCCATTTCGGCAATTTTAACCCAGCGTTAGCCGGAAAAACCGTCAGCGGGTTATCCCTAGACCGTTTGGCCTATGTATTCCTTTACCCGTTCGGGCAGCTGCGTTATTGTATTTTGCATGCAAAATTACATTTAATAGGACGCCGACCCATGCTGAAGCTCGATTTCCATCCCGCTGGCCGTCACTTTCTGCAGATTCCGGGGCCGAGTCCCGTGCCGGATCGCATCCTTCGGGCGATGAGCTATCCGACGATCGATCATCGCGGCCCGGAGTTCGGCGCGTTGGGCCTCAAGGTGCTCGACGGCATCAAGAAGATCTTCAAGACGAGTCAGCCCGTGGTGATCTATCCCGCATCGGGGACGGGCGCGTGGGAGGCGGCACTATGCAACACGCTGAGCCCCGGCGACACGGTGCTGATGTACGAGACAGGCCACTTCGCGACACTGTGGAAGAAGATGGCCGAGAACCTGGGTTTGAAGCCCGAGTTTCTCGGTTTGCCGGGCATCGAGGGATGGCGGCGCGGCGTACAGGCCGACATGATCGAAAAGCGCCTGCGCGAAGATACGCAACATGCGATCAAGGCCGTGTGCGTCGTCCATAACGAAACGTCGACGGGCGTGACCTCGGATATCGCCGCCGTGCGACGCGCGATCGACGCCGCGAAGCATCCCGCACTGCTGATGGTGGATACGATCTCGGGTCTCGCATCGGCCGACTATCGTCACGACGAATGGGGCGTCGACGTGACGGTGTCGGGATCGCAGAAGGGCTTGATGCTGCCGCCGGGCATCAGCTTCAACGCGGTATCGGAGAAGGCGCGCGAGGCGTCCGCGCGCGCGACGTTGCCGCGCGCGTTCTGGGACTGGACCGACATCATCGAGATGAACAAGCAGGGTTACTGGCCGTACACGCCGAATACGAACCTGCTCTACGGCCTCTCCGAAGCGCTCGACATGATTCTCGGCGAAGGGCTCGATAACGTGTTCGCGCGCCATCAACGGCTCGCGGCCGCATGCCGCGCGGCCGTCACCGCGTGGGGACTGGAGATTCAATGTGCCGACGCCGCCGTCTATTCGCCGGTGCTCACGGGCGTGATGACGCCCGAAGGCGTCGATGCCGACGCAGTGCGCAAGCTCATCTACGAACACTTCGACATGTCGCTCGGCACGGGGCTCGGCAAGGTGAAGGGCCGCATGTTCCGCATCGGACATCTTGGCGACTGCAACGATCTCACGTTGATGGCCGCGCTCACCGGCTGCGAGATGGGCCTGAAGCTCGCGGGCATCGAACTGAAGGGTGGCGGCGTTGCGGCGGCGATGGACTATCTGACGAGTCATGTCGCGAAGCCCGCGCTGAAGGCGGCCGCATGAACGCCGCGTTCGATGCCGACGCGCTCGCGCGGCTCTTCGTCGACGCGCGCGCGCATCGCGCGAAGCTCGACACGTTGCCCGAAAATGCGCGCCCCGCAAGTGCCGGCGATGCCTACGCCGCGCAGGACGCGACGTTGCGCGCGCTGGATGCGGACATCGGCGGATGGAAAGTCGGCGCGAAAACGCATGATGGCCCGGTCCAGGCCGCGCCGCTTCCTGCCGATGGCATTCATAAAACCGGCGCGCGTCTGTCAATGCTCGCGTTCGGCAAGGCGGGTCTCGAACTCGAAATCGCGTTCAGGCTCGGCCGGCGTTTCGAACCGGATAGCGGACCGTATAGCGATGAAGACGTCATTGCCGCGATCGAGTCCGTTAACGCGACGATCGAAGTGGTGGCGAGCCGCTTCGCCGCGTGGCCGGATGTCGAGAAGCCCTGGCAACTCGCCGATTTGCAGAACCACGGCGCGTTGATCGTGGGCGAGGGCGTGCCTTACGACGCGGCGTTTCCCTTCGTATCGCCCGCGATGACGTTCACGTTCGACGGTGCGCCGCTCTTCAAGGAGGCGCCGGCGAATCCGGCGGGCGATCCGCGGCGCCTGCTCGCGTGGACGGTGAATCACAGCGTGTCGCGCGGGCTCGCCGTCGAACGCGGGACCGTGCTCACGGCGGGTTCGTACACGGGCCTTGCCTTTCCCGATGCACCCGGCGCGGCTGTCGGCAGGATCGAAGGACTGCCTTCCGTCGAATTGCATCTTGCGTAATGCATTCATAAGGTCAGGCACCGTATGGCGCTCTGGCATTCACCGACAGCGACGATGCTCAATTCCCCAACCGACCGTCTCGTCAAGCCGATTCATCTGATGCCCGCTTCGGCGCGCGCGCGGCTCGCGTCCACGCCGACGCCGCTGCAGGCGCGGCTGCAGCGCGAACTGAAGGGCGATGTGTTGTTCGATCGCGCATCGCGTGGACGTTATGCCACCGATGCGTCGATCTATCAGATCATGCCGCTCGGCGTCGTCGTGCCGAAGGATCAGGACGACTTGCGTCTCGCGTTGCAGATCGCACGCGATAGCCGAGCGAGCGTGCTTGCGCGCGGCGCGGGCACGAGCCAATGCGGGCAGACGGTGGGCGAGGCGCTCGTCATCGATACGACGAAGTGGCTCAATAACATCGTTCAGTTCGACAAGGACGCGCGCACGGTCACGGTCGAACCGGGCGTCGTGCTCGATCATCTGAATGCGTGGCTCAAGCCGCACGGCCTGTGGTTCCCGGTCGATGTGTCGACGAGCGCGCAGTGCACGATAGGCGGTATGGCGGGCAATAACTCGTGCGGCTCGCGCTCGATGGAATACGGGATCATGGTGCATAACGTCGACGCGATCGACGCGATCCTCGCCGATGGACACGAAGCGCGTTTCGGCAAGCTCTCGTCGATGACGAACGATGCACGCACGCGCGATCTAGTCGACGGCGTGCGCGGCATTGCAATGCGCGAGCAGCAGGAGATGCGCGAACGTATTCCGAAGGTGCTGCGTCGCGTGGCGGGCTATAACCTCGATCTCTTCGATTGCCAGAGTCCGCTCGCCTTCACCGCCGACGGCGAGCCGAACCTCGCGAATCTCCTCGTCGGATCGGAGGGCACGCTCGCCTTCAGCCGGCAACTCACGCTGAAGCTCGCGCCGCTGCCCGCGCACAAGACGCTCGGCGTCGTCAACTTTCCGAGCTTCTACGACGCGATGGACATGACGCAGCACATCGTGAAGCTCGGTCCGGTCGCGGTCGAACTCGTCGATCGCACGATGATCGATCTGGCGATGTCGAATCCCGCGTTTCGTCCTGTCATCGAAAAGGCCTTGGTGGGCGAGCCGGAAGCGATTCTGCTCGTCGAATTCGCGGGCGCGCAGCGTGACACGCAAGTGACCAAGCTCGCGCAACTCGTCGAGCTGATGGGCGATCTCGGCTTGCCAGGCTCGGTCGTGCAGATGCCCGATGCGGGTCCGCAAAAGGCGCTATGGGAAGTGCGCAAGGCCGGCCTCAACATCATGATGAGCATGAAGGGCGACGGCAAACCGGTGTCTTTCATCGAGGATTGCGCGGTGCCGCTCGAACATCTTGCGCAATACACGAGCCGCCTCACCGATGTGTTTCGCAAGCATGGAACGGAAGGCACGTGGTACGCGCATGCGAGCGTCGGCACGCTGCATGTCAGGCCGATTCTCGACATGCGCCGCGACGGGGCCATCAAGATGCGTGCGATCGCTGAAGAGGCCGCGGCGATGGTGCGTGAATACAAGGGCGCATTTTCGGGTGAGCACGGCGACGGTCTGTGCCGTGGCGAATGGGTCGCGTGGCAATACGGGCCGCGCATCAACGAAGCGTTCCGCGACATCAAGCAACGCTTCGATCCGGACAACCGGATGAGTCCGGATCGCATCGTCGCACCGCCGAAGATGGACGATGCGCGCAACTTCCGCTTCGCGCCTTCTTATCGCGAAAGCGCGTTGACGCCGCGTCTCGACTGGTCTGCATGGAACGTGACGCGCGACCCGCTGACAGGCGAGCAGGGCATGCCGGGATCGGGCGGCGATCTGTCGGGCGGCCTCGCGAAAGCGGTCGAGATGTGCAACAACAACGGCCATTGCCGCAAGTTCGATGCAGGCACGATGTGTCCGAGCTATCGCATCACGAAGGACGAGCAGCATGTCACGCGCGGACGTGCGAACACGTTGCGGCTTGCACTGTCGGGACAACTGGGCGATGACGGCCTCGCGAGCCGTGACGTGAAGGACGTGCTCGATCTGTGCGTGTCGTGCAAGGGCTGCAAGCGCGATTGCCCGACGGGCGTCGACATGGCGCGCTTCAAGATCGAGGCGCGTGCCGCATGGACGTCGCGTCATGGCGTGCGCCTGCGAGAGCGTCTGATCGCGTTTCTGCCGCGCTATGCGCCGTATGCGAGCCGCATGCCTGCGCTAGCGAATGCATTGGACGTCAAGATGCCAGGCGTCGCGCGCTGGCTCAAGACGAAGCTCGGGCTTGCACCGCAGAGAGCGTTTCCACACTTCAGGAAGCCATTTCTCGCGAGCGCTTCAGCGAGGACCGTTGCATCGGCGACCAACGAGGTCCTGCTCTTCGTCGATACGTTCAACAACTACATGGAGCCGGACAACGCGCGCGCCGCAAGACGCGTGCTCGAAGCGGCGGGCTACACGGTGCATTTGAACGTGAACGCAAACGAGCGGCCGCTATGTTGCGGGCGCACGTTCCTTTCGGCGGGTCTCGTCGATGAAGCGAAAGCCGAAGCGCGCCGCGCGCTCGATGCGCTCATGCCTTATGTCGAACGCGACGTGGCGGTCGTCGGTCTCGAACCTTCGTGTCTGCTTTCGTTGCGCGATGAATTCCTCGGCTATGGCTATGGCGATGCCGCGCGCAAGCTGTCGCAAGCATCTTTTCTATTCGAAGAGTTTCTCGTGCGTGAAGAAGCGGAGGGTCGATTGCGTCTGAAGCTCAAAGCGCTCGATCAAACCAAGGCTTTGCTGCACGGGCATTGTCATCAGAAGGCGTTCGATGCCGTGCGTCCCATCGAAAAAGTGCTCGGCTGGATTCCGGGACTCGATGTGAAGACGATCGAAACATCGTGCTGCGGCATGGCGGGCAGCTTCGGTTACGAGGCGGAACATTACGACGCTTCGAAGGCGATGGCCGAGATGTCGTTGCTGCCGGCCGTGCGTGCGGCGCGTGACGCGCTGATCGTCGCGGATGGCACGAGCTGCCGTCATCAGATCGCCGATGGCGCGCAACGAGAGGCGCTGCATGTCGCGCGCGTGCTCGAGATGGCGCTCGATATGGAAGCGTGATTACAGCGAGACGAGAGTTTCATTCACCGAAGCAAAACAGCGGATAACAACGAGCCGCGATCAGGAGACGAGCGATGACATCACCGCGCAAACCAGGCATTCGCAGGCTGCGCCGCCGAACGCAATAGGCTCGATTCGAGCCGCAGTCCCCATTCGACCTATCCCCCTTAGACGTACCCCAAGCGAAGTTCCGCATGTCGTTACATGAGGCGTCTTTCGATAGCGGAAGACGTTCATGCACGCACGCGGCCATCAAGGAGACGATGATGTTCCGTCGAGCCACGACGCGCGTTCTGTTGCTGCTATGCGCGATGTATTTCATCACCTATATCGATCGGGTCAATGTCAGTACCGCCGCCGCGCAATTCGGCGCGGAACTCGGTCTTTCGCACACGCAGGTGGGTTTCGTGTTTTCTGCATTCGCGTATCCCTATCTCGTGTTCCAGATCATCGGCGGATGGGTGGGCGATCGTTTTGGACCGCGCCGCACGCTGACCCTGTGCGCGATCATCTGGGCGGGCGCTACGGTGTTGACGGGTCTTGCGGGCGGTTTCGTGTCGTTGATCGTGGCGCGCGTGCTGCTCGGCCTCGGCGAAGGCGCGACCTTTCCGACCGCGACGCGTGCGATGTCGAACTGGATGCCAGCGGACCAACGCGGTTTTGCACAAGGCATAACGCATGCAGCATCACGTATCGGCAATGCCGTAGCGCCGCCGCTCATCGTCTGGTTGATGGTCGCGACGAGCTGGCGCGGCGCGTTCATCATCACCGGCATCATCAGTTTTGTGTGGGCGCTCGCGTGGGTTTTCTACTTCCGCGACAATCCGCGCGATCATCCGCGCATCACGGAAAGCGAATGCGCGACGCTCGCGACGTACTCGGGCGTGAAGCAACGCGCGCCGGTGCCCTGGCGCACGCTGCTCGGCCGCATGGCGCCCGTCACAGCCGTGTACTTCTGCTATGGCTGGGTGCTGTGGCTCTTTCTCGGCTGGATTCCGCAGTACTTTCTGCATAGCTATCACATGCAGCTCGGCAAGTCGGCACTGTTCGCGTCCGGTGTCTTCTTCGCGGGTGTGCTCGGCGACTGGCTCGGCGGTTCGCTCACCGATCGCATCCTGAGAAAGAGCGGCAACGTGCGCCTTGCGCGCAACGTGATGGTCGGCGTGTGCATGTTGCTCACGCTGCTTTCGCTCGCACCGATCATGCTCATCTCCAACATCTCGATCACGCTCGCGGCGGTGTGCCTTTCGGCAGGCTTCTTCTTCAACGAAATGACGATCGGTCCGATGTGGTCCGTGCCGATGGATATCGCGCCGAAGCATTCTGGCACCGCGGCGGGCATCATGAATTCCGGTTCGGCGCTAGCCGCGATCATCAGCCCGGTCGTCGGCGGCTGGCTGATCGACCGCACTGGCAACTGGAATTTGCCGTTCACGGTGTCGATGGTGCTGATGGCCGCCGGCATCATCCTCTCGTTCACGATGCGCCCGGACCGTGTGCTCGAAACGGAAGAGGAAAAGAAGGACGCAGCGGACGCGCGCAAATTCGTGTGATCTCGCGAACACGGCGGTGCGATGCATTTTGCATGCATTGAACCGCATTGAATTTCGCATACAGCATGCAGCATTCAAAATCAAGGAGGCGATGTGGCGGAACCATCCATCCTGATCGAGCGCGACGGCGATATCGCGACAGTCGTGATCGACCGGCCCGAGAAGCTCAACGCGATGACGAAGCATTTGTGGCGCTCGCTCGGGGACACCATCGAAACGCTTTCCGGCGATGACACGCTGCGCTGCATCGTGCTCCGCGGCGCGGGCGAGAAGGCGTTCTCGCCCGGCAACGATATCGCGGAATTCCGCACGGACCGGTCGAATGTCGACGAAGCGCGCGCGTACGGGGCGATCATGCATCGCACTTTGCATGCATTGAACGTGTGCCGGCATCCGATCGTCGCGATGATTCACGGCATCTGCGTCGGCGGCGGCCTCGAGATCGCGGCAATGTGCGACCTGCGCATCTGCGGCGAATCGAGCCGCTTCGGCGTGCCAATCAGGAATCTCGGCCTCGTCATGGCGCATGCCGAAATGGAAGGGCTCGTGCGTCTTGCGGGGCCAGCCGCCGCGCTCGAGATTCTTCTCGAAGGACGCATCTTCGATGCGCGAGAAGCGCTCGCGAAAGGACTTGTCACGCGCATCGTCGCGGATTCAGACGTGACCGCGCACACGTATGAGACGGCACGGTGCATCGCGGACGGCGCGCCGCTCGTCGCACGCTGGCACAAGCAATTCGTGCGTCGCGTGATGGACCCCGCGCCGCTCACCGAGGCAGAACGCGACGAAGGCTTCGCGTGCTTCGGCACCGAGGACTTCCGCACCGGCTATCAGGCCTTCCTCGACAAAACCAAGCCGCAATTCAAGGGACGTTGACATGGCAGACACGAAACCAACGGCCGCGCCCGGCGCGGGACCGCTTGCAGGCATGCGCGTGATCGAGCTCGCGCACATCATGTCGGGGCCGATCTGCGGGATGATGCTCGCCGACATGGGCGCCGACGTCATCAAGGTCGAGAAAATTCCAAACGGCGACGACTGCCGCCGCTTCGCGCCGATCCTCGCGAGCGGCGAGTCCGCATCCTTCATGATCGTGAACCGCAACAAACGCGGCATCGCGCTCAACCTGAAAGCGGAAGGCGGCAAGGAAGTGCTGCGAAAGATGCTGGCGAGCGCGGATGTCGTCACGGAGAACTATCGGCGCGGCACGATGGAAAAGCTCTGCATGGGCTACGAAGCCCTCAAGGCGGTCAACCCCGGCCTCATCTATTGCGCGATATCGGGCTATGGCCGCAGCGGTCCGATGGCCGACAAGGGCGGCTTCGATCTCATCGCGCAGGGTTTGAGCGGCCTGATGAGCATGACGGGCGAACCGGGGCAAGCGCCGATCAAGGCCGGCTCGCCCGTCACCGACATCAACGCCGGCATCCTCGCGGCGCTCGGCATCAGCGCGGCCTACGCGCGCAAGCAAGCGACGGGAATCGGCCAGATGGTCGATACGTCGCTCTTCGAAGCGGGCCTGCAACAGATGTATTGGGCCTTTGCCAACTACTTCGCGGACGGGACCGTGTTGCCGAAGGCCGGCTCGGCCAATCCGACGAGCGCGCCGTATCAGGCGTTTCGCACGCGCGATGGCTGGGTCAACATCGGCGCGGCGAACCAGAGCAACTACGAGCGTCTCGTCGACGTGTTGAACATCGCCGGTCTCGCCGATGACGAGCGCTTTCGGACCAACGCGGGACGGCTGAAACATCGCGAGGCGCTTGTCGACCTTCTGACGGCGCGTCTTGTCGAACGCACGACCGACGAGTGGCTCGCCGCATTCGATGCGATCGGCTTGCCGAGCGGCGCTGTGCTCGGCGTGCCCGAAGCGTCGTCGCACGAACAGGCGATCGCGCGCGGGATGATCGTCGAGACGCAGCATCCGCTTGCGGGCAACATGCGCGGCATCGGCCTGCCGATACACTTTTCCGAAGGATGCACGAAGCAATCGCGTCCTGCGCCGCTCCTCGGCCAGCACACCGGCGAAGTGCTGAACGAGTACGGCTTCGACGATGCGCGCATTCAGGCGCTCAAGGACGAAGGTGCGATTCTGGAAACGGAAGTGCCGGCATGAACTGGTCTTATGCATTCATCATGCAAAATGCAGCGCTATGATCAACGTCTGATTCCACATCATCGATACGACTTGCCATGACGCTCGCACCTCCGCCCGCCGCCCGCGTGGGCGACCCGCTCGCCTCCGTCGCCACGCCTTCGCTCATGCTCGATCTCGACGCCTTCGACGCCAATCTCGCGGCGATGTCGGCGTTCGCGAATCGCCACGGCGTCGTGTTGCGTCCGCATGCGAAGGCGCACAAATCCAGCAAGATCGCCAGGCGTCAGATCGCAGCGGGCGCGGTCGGCGTGTGCTGTCAGAAGCTGTCGGAGGCGTATCCGTTCGCGGCGGCGGGCATCGCGAGCATTCACGTCAGCAACGAGTTCGTCGGCGCGGACAAAGTGGAGATGGCCGTCGAACTCGCATCGCACGTGCGGCTTTCCGTATGCGTGGACGCGTTGCCGCAAGTTCGCGCGCTCGGTGATGCGGCGGCGCGCGCGGGCGTCACGATCGACGTACTGCCGGAAATCGATGCGGGGCAACATCGTTGCGGCGTGACGAACGAAGCCGCGTTGCTCGCGCTCGTCGATGGCATCGCGGACCAGAGCGCGCTGCGCTTCGCGGGCATTCAGGCGTATCACGGCGGCATCCAGCACGTCGCGGACTGGCGTATGCGCCACGACGAAGCGAAGCGCGCCACCGACGTCGCCGCGCGTTACGTGCGCGCGCTCGATGTACGCGGAGTGCGCTGCGGCATCGTGACGGGCGGCGGCACCGGCACCGTCGAATTCGATGCGGCGAGCGGCGTCTTCACCGAGCTTCAACCCGGCTCATATTTGTTCATGGATGGCGACTATGGCGACATCGGCTGGGACGGCGAGTTGCGCTGGCGTCATAGCCTGTTCGTACTCTCGACGATCATGAGCGCGACGCGGCCCGGCATGGCCGTATGCGATGTCGGTCTCAAAGGGCTCGCCGTCGATTCAGGCTTGCCGCGCAGCGCGCATTGGCTCGACGCGAGCACGATGCCTGCGTTGACGTATGTCTCCGCGAACGACGAGCACGGCATGTTGCAAGCGCAGGGCGACATGCAAAGCGACTTCGCGGACCTCGTCGGCATGCGTCTCATGTTGCCGCCGGGCCATTGCGATCCCACCGTGAATCTCTACGACGAATACGTGTGCTATCGAGGCGAACGCGTGAGCGACATATGGCCGATCGATGCACGCGGTCTCTCACGTTAAGCCTGAGACTCCTTCGGCGGGTAGATGGTGACCATCAAGGCTTCGAGATCCGCGACGATCAGCCCGACGACGAACTGCGCCACTTCCTGCGCGCCGTGCGCCGCCTCCTGCATCGCGAGCGCGCGCTTGAGCGTTTCTACAGAGGCGCGTGCGCGCGCGACCTTCGCATCATCCTGATGATTCGACGCAAGGACGCTCGCGAGCGTCTCGAACAATGCCTGCAATTCGCGGCCCGTCGTGCCGAGCCGCGCCGCGCACGTTTCGCGATCGAGACATGACACCGCTTTCGCAAGAAAGAGCGCATCGCTGTGCAGACGCCGCAGAAACGGCGCGGCTTTGTCGATGGCATCCGCGCGATGATTCTGCACGAGCACGATGATGTGCTCGCGCTCCGCTTCCTTCAGTGCATCGTCGAAGGCTTTCTGCGCGTCGGTGCTTTGCGTCTCGAGGCGCGTCGCGCGCGCGTCGTCGATTTCGCCCGACAGATACAGCCCGATCAACTGACCGAGACTCTTCAAGGTATCCGCGACACTGCGATGTGCCGACGTCAGCGCGCGGTTCGGCCATAACGCTGACGCGACGAACGACGACGCCGCGCCGATCAATATCTCCAGCACGCGATGCATCGGCCGCTCGAAAGGCGAGCCCGGTCCCGACGGAATCAACACGACGATCACGAGCGTCACGCATGCGAGCCGGAATGCGGGCCGCTTGGCGCTCAACGCGGCGAGCGGTACAAGCGCGACGGAGAAGACCGCAAGCGGCGGCGCGCCGCGCTCCATAACGAAGATACCGAGCACGCCCACCACGGCGCCGATGAATGCGCCGATGATCTGATCGCGCGCGATATCGACGGCTTGCGTGAGGCTCGGCTGCGTCACGATGACGAGAGTCGTGATGAGCGCCCAATAACCTTCGGGCAGCGCGGCGAGTCGCGCGGCGGCGTAGCTGATCGCGCAACTCATCAGCGTGCGCAAAAGGCGTCTTGCTTCGGGCGCGCCGAAGAAGGCGCGGACTTGTCGTCGAGTGCGGGTGATCGCGGTCATGCGGTCTCGCTCGATGATGAAACGAAGAGGGAAGAGAAGACGCAACGCATGCGTGCGCCGGTGCTGCATTATGCCAATGCGCACGGAGCGAGCGGGAAGAAGCGTGTGGCGGGGGAAGAGGAACGAGGCGGCACACATGCCCTTGCTGTGGACACGCGGCCGCCTCTGTGTCGCTGCGAGCGGAAGTCTGGACGAAACGTCAGGGTATATCGTCAGGTGAGTATTGGCACTGCTTCGATCAGCGCGAGCCCGAGTAGCGCCCCGATGGCTGCGCCGATGAGCTTCGGATGCCAGCCATCCAGATGCAGTGCCGTAAGCAGCGCGCCGAACAGGATGACGCCGAGCAAAGCGAAAACCACGACAAGATAGCCGATTTCGAGATCGTTATTGATAAGCACGACGCTGGGCTCCCGCCGGTTCGAACCGGCCGATTTGCGCATTGCGCCGCGTTGCGGCCTCGGATCGAACCCGCCCCGCGCGACACTTCAAGTATATGTCACGTTGTGACGTAATCAAGACGGGCAATCGATGTATGCATGGCGACCTCAACGGCCCGGCCCCGCATTGAGCGGCAGTTTCGACGCGCGCGCGCTGTCGGCGGTCATTTTTCCGCTGCCCGGTTTATAGCCGTTCGACATCAGCAGGAATGCCATGATGTCGGCATAGTCCTGATCTTTCATCTTGCCCGGACGGTCGGCGGGCATGTTGGTTTCCATATAGGTGAAGATGCCGCCGACGGTGAGATGCGAGTTCGATGGCGGGGCGAACGATGGACCTTGCAACGCGGGCGCGGTCACGCCTTGCAGTTGCGCGCCGTGGCATTTCGCGCACGAACTCGAATACAGCGTCTTGCCGTGCGTCGTTTGTGCCTGCTCGAACGTCGGCGGTTCGATGCCTGCTTCGTTCGCCACCTTGATGATGCCGCTACGCATCGGCATTGCCTTCGAAGGTACATCGAGATAGCGCGATACCGAAGCGCTTTGCGCGGGCAACGTCCATTGCCGCGTCAGCACTTGCAATTGGCCATCGTCGGTCATCGATGTCAGCGCGTTGTCGATACGTGTGCGCAACGCGGCGGTTCGAGCGCCGAATGCGAATGTGAGATGCCAGTCCGCGTAGGGCGAATCGGCGGTTGTCACGGTGAAGCTATGTTGCGGATGCGCGATGCGATATGCGACGACCGCCGGATACCAGACGATCGCACGTTGCGCACGTCCGCTCGCCACGGCAACGACCGTCGATGCCGACGTGTTCTCGAGATCGAGCGTCACGTCGTGTCGTTGAACGGCGATGAGTTGCGCGGGACTCGCGTAAGTCGCGGCGACCGTGTGCTTCGCCGTGTCCTTGAGTTCGGCATCGGGCGCTTCGATGCTGACGTAACCCGCGCGCAGATAGCCGCGCGAGAACTGCATCTTGCCGCCCGATGCATCGGCGATGGCAGAGCGCGGAAAGCCCGCTATTACGTCGCAGTCGCGCGCGAGCGTCTTGTCGAGTTCGTGCAGCGATACACCGTCGTCGTCGCCTTCGCCGATGCCATGCGATACGACGGCCGCTGCAATCTTGGCTCGCGCGAAAACCGCCTGGGCGACGCTGCGATCGAGCGCCGCCGACGGGCTGCCGGGGAACGTGCAGATCTTAACGACTGCATTCGAAGCCGAAGCCGATGACGTGAGGACGATGCAGGCAACCAGCATGCCCGCCGCGCGAGTGAAACGGATGGAGTAATTCATGTCGATGCGTCCGGTGATGTCGATAAGCACCGCAAGCGCGCAGCGTATCGCGCTCGCGGCTCGATTCGAAGGATCAGGCGCGGTTGAGCGCGAACACGTAGAGCGTGCCGCCGCGCGGCACCTTGTCCGCGGCTTTCGCCATCGGTCCGCCCCAGATCGGATTGGCGCCGCCGTAACCCGCGAGAATGGCGACGTATTCCTTGCCGTCGATCTCATACACCGAGGGCTGCGCGATGATGCCGCTTGCGAGCTTGGGGCTTTGCCACAGAACCTTGCCGGTCTTTTCATCGAACGCATAGAGATGGCCGTCGAGCGAGCCGCTGAACGCGAGGCCGCCCGCCGTGGTCGCGACACCGCCGTTCCACGGCAGCTTGCTCCAGTGACTCCAGACTTTCTTGCCTGTATCGACATCGATGGCCTGCAATTCGCCATAGCCTTTGCTGTTGGGCTCCGGCTTGATCTCGAAGCCTTCGCCGAGATAGGGCAGGCCTTCCATGTAGTTGACCGACTTGCCGGACAAGGACATGCACGCATGGAGGGCCGGCACGATAGCGAGATGCTTCTGCGGATCGTATGACACGGACCACCAGTTCTTGCCGCCGAGAAAGCTCGGACATGTTTCGATGGTCGTGCCGGTCTTCGGATACTTGGCCGCATCCTGAATGGGCTTGCCATCATCGGTATAACCGGTGACCGATGTCGCCGTGACGAAGGGCCGCGCATAGATCAGCTTGCCGTTGCTGCGATCGATCGCATGAAAGAAGCCGTTGCGGTCCGCATGAATGATCGCGTCGTAGTCCTTGCCCTGATATTTGATGTTCGCGAGCACGGGCGTGTTGACGCCATCGTAGTCCCACGTGTCATGCGTCGTGTATTGATAGTGCCATTTGAGATCGCCCGACTTCGGATCGAGCGCGAGCAGCGAGTCGGAATAGAGGTTGTCGCCTGGACGAAGATCGGCAAGCCACGGTCCCGGATTGCCGACGCCCCAATAGAGCGTCTTGCTCGCCGCGTCGTAAGTGCCGGTGAGCCATGCGGGCGCGCCGCCGTGTTCCTGCATGCCATCGGGCCATGTATCGCCGCCGGGTTCCTTCGCGCCAGGCACCGTATAGCGCTTCCAGAGCACTTTGCCGTCGTTGGGGTCGAGTGCTGCAATGAAGCCGCGCGCGCCGTATTCACCGCCCGAGCTGCCGACGACGAGCGCGCCATCGAGTGCGAGCGGCGCGAGCGAGAACGCATAGCCGACGCCCGGATCGAACATCGCCTTCTTCCACACGAGCGCGCCCGTTTGCGCATCGAGCGCGGCGACTTCGCCGTTCAGCATCGCGACGTAGACGTTCTTGCCATACAGCGCCACGCCGCGATTGACCACATCGCAACATGCGGTCTTGAAGGATCGCGCATCGAGATTGGGCTCGTATTTCCAGAGTGATTTGCCCGTTGCGGCATCGAACGCGTAGACGTTGTCCTTGGGCGTCGTCACGAAGAGAAAGCGGCCATTGACGATCGGCGTAGCTTCGAAGCCTTGCTGCAGGTCCTTTGGAAACTTATAGCTCCATACCTGCCTGAGATTCTTCACGTTGCTTGTGTCGATCTGCTTGAGCGGCGAATGACCATGACCGTTATAAGTGCGGTAGTACGTGAGCCAGCCCGGGTCGTCCTGCGCGCTTGCGAGACGTTCGTAGGTGACATCGGGATATGGTGCAGGCGTCGCGTCCGCCGCGATAGCCTGATGCTGCCCTACGCCGAATGCAGCCATGACGCCTGCCGCGAGCGCCGCGATACGCATTGCCGGCTCGATACGAATCTTCATCGTTGTCTCCTTGATGTTGTCGGTGCGTCACCAAGGCAAGTCATGTGCCATTGAATATCGATGCGCGCGTGTGCCTTGCTGCACGCAGATCTCGCGTACGAAGCCTCGCATTCGAGCGACGTGAAGCGTTCATGCATCGCTGTTGCATCGTGGAGCAGTGGGACGTTCGACGTGTTGCCCGATGCCACAACGCGAATTCAATCGAGCCAGCCGAGACGGCGCGCCTGATCGACGAAGCGATACACATCCGCGGTCAGCCCCGTCATGCCGAAGCGCACTTCGAGTTCACCGATGATGTCATCGAGTTCGCGCGTGCCATCGCAGCGTGCGAGTATCTCGCCCGCGCTGCGGTTCAGTTCGATGCTGCCGTGCGTCTGCACAAGCTCGCATGAGTGCATGTCCGCATGCCAATGGAGCTTCAATGGCGTGCGCAGGCGCGGGCGCGTGGAAGCGTCCGCATGCGCGGTCGTCGGATTCATGTGGGAAGAAGAGAGGGCGCGGTCCCGGGTCTCATCGACCCGGAACCGTCATTAGCGAAGCATCAGCGTGTCGCGATGTACATCGTGATCTCAAAGCCGAAACGCAGATCGGTGAAGGCAGGCGTCGTCCATTGCATGTTCATCTCCTTGATGATGTTCGAGTCGGATCGCGAACCGTTTCGCGATCGGCCGTCGAAACGCAAGGTCCATGCCTCTAACGAAAGACAGTGCATATGCACGCTTCCATCCTTTCAGTCCGGTTTCGTTTCGTGACGAGGGTGTATCGAAGTGGAACACCCCACGGAACAGGTCACTGCTCCATCGATGAACAAGCGGGCAGCTTGCGATAGATCGTGTTGCGGGATACACCGAGCGCACGCGCGGCGGCCGATACGTTGCCGCGATGCCGCGCGAGTGCCGCCGCGATCACGGACGCCGTGATCTCCTGCAGACGTCCCGAAGCCGGCGGCGATGAAGCGCATGCTTCAGAGGTGATTTGCGCATGCATGCGCGGTTCATCGAAGAAGTCCTCGGGAAGATGTTCGCGATGAATGCAGCCATCGTCATCCACCATAGCAGCCGCCGTGCGCAGCAGATTGCATAGCTGCCGAAAGTTACCAGGCCACGCATAGCGCTCGAAGAGCGCCATCACATCGTCGTCGATGGACAAGCGCATGCCGCAAGCTTCATCATCGCTCACGGCGCGCAGCATCTTCGTAATGACTGCCGCGAGGTCGGTGCGCTCGCGCAGCGGCGGCAGCTTGACTACGAGCCCGTTCAGTCGATAGTACAAGTCCTCGCGAAAGCGGTTTTGCTCGATCATCTCGCGTAGATTGCGGTGCGTCGCGCAGATGATGGCGACATCGACCGGTATCGACTTGTTCGATCCGAGCGGATCGACGACGCGTTCCTGCAGCACGCGCAGAAGACGCACTTGCAGCGGATAGGGCATGTCGCCGATCTCGTCGAGAAAGAGCGTGCCGCCGTGAGCCTGCAGCAGCTTGCCCGCCGCGCCCTTGCGCCGCGCGCCCGTGAACGCGCCTTCCTCGTAACCGAACAGCTCCGACTCGATGAGATTCTCGGGTATCGACGCACAGTTCACCGCGACAAACGGCCCAGCGCGACGCGGCGAATCGCCGTGAATGGCTTGCGCGAGCAACTCCTTGCCGGTGCCCGTTTCGCCTGTAATGAGTATCGGAATGTCCTTGCCGATGACCTTGCGCACCTTGCCGATGACGGCGGCCACTTTTGCATCGCCCGTATCGAGCGATGCGAGCCTCGACGATGGAACGGGCGTTGTCGATGCATGGGGTGCCGGCTTGCTTGCGACGGACCTGGACGCCACATCGGCAAACGGCGCACGGTTGAGCCGCACGCGCGCGCACACGACCGCGCCATTGTTCAGATCGAGCGCAATGTGCGGCGCGCGGCTTGCATGCGAACGGTCGATCAATTGAGCGCTCGTCATGCCGAAGAGTGACGACAACGTATGCGCGCGCAGCGCCGACAGCGGCAGGCCAAACTGAAACTGCGCGCTGCGATTGGCGGAAAGAAAGCGTCCGTCGCACGTGAAAGCCATGATGCCTTCCATCAGCGTGCCGAGGAACTCGGGGCGGCTATGGAACGCGATCTGCAGCATGCCCCGAAACGTGCTGGAAAACAGATGGTTTTCGATCATCTGGACGGACATGCGCGCGAGCGCCATCGTATGACGATGGTAGCTGCGATGATCGCCCGTCACATCGAGCACGCCGATCAGATCGCCATACGGATCGAGAATCGGCACGCTCGAGCATGTGAGAAAACGGTTTGCGGCGAGATAGTGCTGATCGCCATGCACGACAGTGGGCGAACGTTCCGCGATGGCCGTGCCGATGGCGTTTGTCCCTTGCCGTTCCTCGGCCCAGTTCGCACCGGCTCTGAGCGCGACTTTCTCGGCGCGCGCGAGGAAGTCGTCATCGCCCGTGGAGTGCAGGATAAGACCTTGCGCATCGGTCAGCACGATCATGCTTTGCGTGTTGACGATCTGCTCGCGCAACGTTTCCATCACCGGCGTTGCATGCGCGCACAACACGCGGTTCTGCTCGAGCTTGAGCAGCAGTTCGCCTTCGGTGAGCACGTCATAGTCGGGGCGTGTTGTCGCATTCAGCCCGAACGTTACCGACCGCTCGTGCGCCTTGCGGATCGCCGGAATCGGCCAGTTGCGCTCTCGCTCGTCACAGGTAGCCGCAGTCTCGCGAATATCGTCTTGCATCGTCTCCTCCTTGTGCAAGCGCCGGTCGTATCGCCGGATAATCGAGCGCGGTTAAAAGCAAGTCCTGCGCCAATTTGCGTTTTGCATTCAATGTAGGAAAAACGAAAGGTCGTCGCGTGCGTCGACGCGTGTGTCATCGCGGCACCGACAAGCCATCGAGCATTGTGTTGGTCGACGTGCGACTTGCGCTTATCGATGGCTTCGTGAGCATAACTGCCGGATGCCCGTCCGACCAGGCGCGGCGGGCATCGATGCCCGATGCGTTGCGCGTTGGCATATCCAATGCAAAAGACCGGACGAGCGCCAACAGGCGCTCGAGTCGAATCGAACGAACTCTCGCTCACGCATCGCAAGGAGAAACGCCATGACGAACCTGAAGCTCGATGATCTGCAACACGCCCAGCAATTGTCCTCGTCCGAGATGTCCCGCATCGTCGGAGGCGACAAGAAGGAGCCTGCCGGCCGCCCAATCCACATCGACGCTCAGAGCGGCGTGCTGACCTTCAAGGACGGCTCGAAGTGGACGATGGATCTCGACGGCAAGCTGCATCCGCTATGACGCGCGTGCTTTTCGAATGCTTGTCCAACAGGCCGGACTCGCCGCGCGGCGCGTCCGGCCTTTTTGCGTTCTGCATTCGAAACGCCAGATGGTGTTTTGTGTAATGCGTTTTGAATGCGAAATCAAAGGCCGGTTCTGCCCGCCGTGAGGACGAGCCGCAAGCCGAGCATCGCAATCACGCTTGCCGCGATGCGGTCGATCCATTTTCTCGCGCGCAGGTATATCTCGCGCGGGCGCTTGCTTGAGAAACCCAGCGCGACGATGGTGTACCAGCCCGTCTCGATCGCAAAGACCATCGGCGGAAGCACGAAGTAGCACCAGAGCGGCGGATGTTGCGGCAAAAGCGCCGCGAAGATGCTGCCGTACCAGATGGCCGTCTTCGGGTTGCTCAGCTGCGTCGATAGCCCGAGCCAGAATGACTTGCGTGCGCGTGGCGTTGGTGCGGGCACGGCGTCGTGGCCGGGTATGTGCATCGGCTGTGCGGCGCCGAGCCAGATCTTCGATGCGACGTAAATCAGATACAGCCCGCCCGCGATCTTCAGCGCGACGTAGAGCCACTCGACCGCAACGAGCAGCGTATAGAGCCCGGCGAGCGCGATGCCGCCGAAGAAGATGCCGCCCACACCCATGCCGAGCGCAGTCGCGAGACCATCGGCGCGCGATATGCCGATCGCATTGCGGGCGACGATCACGAAGCTTGGGCCGGGAATCATCGCGCCCAGCAGCAGAGAGAACAGAATCGCGAGCACGGCAGTCGATGCGTTCATCGGATTATCTCCTTCGGATAAGGCATCTTGCATTAAGCATGCATGATACGCGCGCCGTCGCCTCAGACGCCGCCGCTACCAACGCTGTCCTCGTGAATCGCGCGGTTCCGTCCCGTGCGTTTGGCGAGATAGAGCGCGGCATCGGCGCTGTTGAGGAGCTTGAGCGCATCGTCGCTCTGGCGCGGCGAGGCCGTCGCGATGCCGATGCTGATGGTCAATACGCCTCTGGCCGCCGCGCTGTTCGGAATGGCGAGGGCTTCCACGTTCGAGCGCAGCCGCTCCGCGAACGTGAGCGCGCCGCTCGCCGCGGCGCCCGGCAGCACGACGACGAACTCCTCGCCGCCGTAGCGCGCGACGATATCGCCGGGCCGCTTCGCTGCATTCTGTATGCAATCGGCCACGGCGATGAGCGCATCGTCGCCCATCGCGTGACCGTAGGTATCGTTGTAGAGCTTGAAGTGATCGACATCAACGAACAGCGCCGACAGAGGCTGATCGGCGCGGCGGGCGCGTCGCCATTCCTCGTCGAGCCGGCGGTCGAGCGCGCGTCGATTGCTCAGCCCGGTCAGCGAATCGGTGCCTGCGAGACGTTGCAGTTTCTCTTGCGCGATTGCACGGGAGCGAAGCGAAATCGCGAGCAGCCAGGAGACGACGATGAAACAGCCGCCGAACATCAACGTCAGACCGCCGATGATGACGCTGCGTTCGCGCCAGGCAGCGAGCACGTCATCTTCCGCAGGCGCGACAGCCGCGATCAACTGCGTGCCCGGCACATGCTGGAAGGTATAGAGCCGCCTGACGCCATCGAGCGGAGAGCGTGAGATATAAGAGCCGGAGGGCGCGTTCTTCATCGCGGCGAAGGTCGGGGATCTCGCGACGTTGCTCGCTTCATCGGAAGGCAGCGCGGGCTTTCTCGCGATCATCACGCCGTCCTGCTGCACGATGAACACCGACCCGGACTGGCCGACGCTCACATGCGAAAGCAGGTTCTTGAAGTAGGAGACGTTCAACGCGATCACCGCGACGCCCGCGAACGAACCATCGGGCGCATCGATGCGCCGGCTCATCGCAAGCGAGGCCGCGCCTTGACGCAATCGCGATACGTAAGGGCCGGAAATGAAGAGGCCGGCATCGGGATGGTCGGCGTGAACCCTGAAGTATTCTCGATCGTTGAAGAGCAGATCGGAGTGCTCGGAAGGATCGCGTTCGACGACGATACGTCCTTCGCGATTCATCACGAACGCGCCGCCGACGGAGCTCATGCCGGTGGCGCCATCGAAGAGCACCAGCTTGCGCAGGTCGGGAGGCAGCGCCATCACGGCGGGATTTTCGACACCGCGCGCGATGGTGCGCAGCGATAGATCGCTCGATTCGACATTGCGCGCGATATCGGCGCTCAACGTGGCGACGAGATTGGCTGCCGCATGATGCGCGTTCTGCAGCGCCTGCGCGCGTCCCTGCCACAGCGCGGCGAACGACAACACCGCCATCGATAGCGCGATGACCGTGCCCATGAGTCCTGCGAGTGCCGGATACCGCGAGAACGCTTCGGCAAAGCGCATTGCTGCGGTACTGTTGCGTCGTATCAGCCGGCGGCTGACCATGCGGCCGGTCTTGCGAACGGCCTTGAATCTGACAGGCATTCATGTTCTCCGCGTGGCGCCAAGTTCCGCACGACCCCGCTTTGCATCGAAAACACCATGTTTTAGGAGCGATTTGCTTTGCGCGATCCGATTGTAGTCGGTCGCTTCGCTACTTCACGAGGCGCAGCCGCTTCGTGATGATCGTGCCTTCCTTGCGATCGATGAGCCACGCTGCGTCGACACGTCCGTTCAACGTGGACGTTCTGCGCGTGATGTCCGTCGGCTCTTCGTCGGTGGGCGCGCTGTGCTCGATGTCGTCGTTGAGATAGGGCGGTGCAAGCGTGCAGATGAGGACGATCGCGAAGTCGCCGTTGCCGCGTTCGTGATTGAATGACGCAAGCGCGGTTCGTCCGCTGACGGTCGTCTTGATGCCGCCTTGCGGCTTCAACTGAATGACGTCGAAGGTCTGCACGAAGCCTTTCTCTCTGGCTTCGGGCGCGACTACGAGCTTGCGGCCGCTTTGTCCCTTGACGGTTTCCTTGAGCAGAATTGCATCGGGACTCGCCGGGGCCGCGAGCGAGACATTTACGGTAAGCAGCTTCTTCTTCGACAGATAGCGCACGCCGTACGAAACCGGAATGACGAACGTGAACATGCGGTCCGATTGCGCGACCGGCTGGCTTGCACCATGCGACGTCTTGTCGAACGGACGAGAAAGGAAGGCGCGCACGCGGCCTGTGATCGACGCCGGTTGTCCGGGTGCGGGTTGACCCGCGAGCGCGTCGCGGACGTGTTCGGGATCGTCGCCCGTGAAGTTCGGTGGAAGGGCATCGACGGACATGATGCCTTGAGCGGACGCACCGCTTGCAGCGCTTGGGCCGCTCGCACCGCTCGCGACTTCGGCGGCGCTCGCCGCGCGGCCGCCATGCGGCGTGGCCGCGAGCGCGGACGCTGTCAACGACGACAGCGCGCAGGCGACGCACAAAGCGATGCTATGTCCGCGTTTCAATATATACACCTGCCACTCCCTGCCGCACCGGGCCTGTCACGCTGGAAGTGGCTATCTTAAAGCGAAGCGCGCCGATCGGCATCTTGCATGCGTGATATTGAATTCAATATCAATCACGCAGGGCCGGCGATGGCGGCTAGCGGATCGTTCCGACAGCAGGGGCGATCAGTGCATCAACGGCATCGCTCGTTCGTTATGCCGCAGCCGCTTCGACGCGCGCGACGAACGCGCACACGGCGGCCGTCACCTGCGCGGTCGTCGCCGTGCCGCCGAGATCGCCGGTATGCAGCGACGGGTCGGCCGTGACGGCTTCGACCGCGGCCATCACGCGTCGCGCGGCGTCGAATTCGCCGAGATGCTCGAGCAGCATCACGACGGACCAGAACGTGCCGATCGGGTTCGCCAGCCCCTTGCCCATGATGTCGAACGCGGAGCCGTGGATTGGCTCGAACATGGACGGATAGCGGCGCTCCGGATCGATGTTGCCCGTCGGCGCGATGCCGAGGCTGCCCGCCAGCGCGGCGGCCAGATCGCTCAGGATGTCAGCGTGCAGGTTCGTGGCGACGATCGTGTCGAGCGTGGCGGGCCGATTCACCATGCGCGCCGTAGCGGCATCGACGAGTTCCTTGTCCCACTTCACGTCAGGAAACTCCTTCGAGATTTCGAGCGCGATCTCGTCCCACATGACCATCGCGTGGCGCTGCGCATTGCTCTTCGTGATGACCGTCAGCAGCTTGCGCGGACGTGACTGCGCGAGCTTGAATGCAAAACGCAAAATGCGTTCGACGCCGGCGCGCGTAAGAATCGAGACATCGGTGGCCGTCTCGATCGGATGGCCCTGATGGACACGTCCGCCGACGCCCGAATACTCGCCTTCCGAGTTCTCGCGCACGATTACCCAGTTCAGGTCTTCCGGCTTGCACCGCTTGAGCGGGCCGTCGATGCCCGGCAGGATGCGCGTCGGGCGCACGTTCGCGTACTGGTCCAGACCCTGGCAGATCTTCAGGCGCAGTCCCCACAGCGTGATGTGATCGGGCACGTCGGGATCGCCCGCCGAGCCGAACAGGATCGCGTCCTTGTCGCGCATGGCATCGAGGCCGTCGGCGGGCATCATGACGCCGTGCTGGCGGTAATAGTCCGCGCCCCAGTCGAAGTTCTCGAACTGGAATTCAAAATTTTGCGTGCAACGTGCCAGCGCTTCGAGCACCTGCTGGCCCGCGGGCACGACCTCCTTGCCGATGCCGTCGCCGGGAATGGTCGCGATGCGGTACGTCTTCATGTCTAGTCTCCGTTTTCGATGGCTCGTCCAAGGTGCCGGGCGCATTTCAGCGTGAAGCCACTTTACCTAACTTCTAGCGTCAGAACCGGTGCTAGACTCAAAGCATCTTTAACTTTTATTCACAAGTTGACGTCATGGCGGAGACCGTTCAACCATCCGACCTGAGCTTTTTTTCGACGCTCGCCGCGTCGGGCAGCCTCAGCGCGGCGGCGCGCGAACTGGGCCTCACGGCCGCCGCCGTCAGCAAGCGACTCACGCAGATGGAAGCGCGCGCGGGCGTGCCGCTCGTCAACCGCACGACGCGGCGCATGATGCTCACGCCCGAGGGCGAGCTGTATCTCGAACACGCGCGGCGCATTCTCGATGAGATCGACGCACTCGCGGAACTGCTCGGCAGCGCGAAGAAAAGTCCGAAGGGGCTGCTGCGCGTGAACGCGACGCTGGGCTTCGGGCGCAGTCATATCGCGCCGGCGATTTCCCGTTTCGTCGCGCGGCATCCGCAGGTGTCGGTGCAGCTTCAGTTGTCGGTCGCGCCGCCGCCGCTCACCGACGATACCTTCGATGTCTGCATCCGCTTCGGCGAGCCGCCCGACACGCGTGTCATCGCGCGGCGTCTCGCGCCGAATCGCCGGCTCGTGTGCGCGGCGCCCGCGTATATCGCCGCGCACGGCATGCCCACGACACCGCACGATCTGACACGGCACAACTGCATCGGCATCCGTCAGGGCGACGAAGCCTATGGCGTGTGGCGTCTGACGACGGGACGCGGCGCCGCGCGCAAGACCGAAGCCGTGCGCATCAAGGGGAATCTCACGACCAACGATGGCGAGATCGCCGTGAAGTGGGCGCTCGAAGGGCACGGCATCCTGATGCGCGCAGAGTGGGACATTCGCGACTATCTTGCCGATGGCCGTCTCGTGCCCGTGCTGCCCGAACACGAAACGCCCAACGCGGATATCTACGCGGTGTATTCGCGGCGGCATCAGATGTCGGCGCGCATCCGGGCATTCGTGGATTTCATCGCGGACGAACTGAAGCGCGCATACGGCGCCTGAATGCCGCCGCACCGGTACAGACATCACCGTAAGCGAAGCAGATGTCGGCGCTATACTGACCATCCCTTCAACGCATCCCGCCGCCCGTCCATAAATTGGCTGAACACGATCTGGAAAAACTCAAAATCGACCGGGGACCGACTGCCGCCATGCCGCGTCGACGGCGTAGCTGGCTTCGTTACGTCATCATCGCCGCGATCGTGCTCGCGCTCATCGGCGTGGCGTTTCGTCTCACCGGCCCGCAGGCCGTCGAGAGCGCGACCGTGACATCGGTTTATCCGTCGCAGAGCTATACGATGTTGAACGCCACCGGCTATGTCGTGCCGCAACGCAAGGCGGCCGTCGCATCGAAAGGGCAAGGGCGGGTCGAATGGCTCGGCGTGCTCGAAGGCACGCCTGTGAAGGAAGGTCAGATCATCGCGCGGCTCGAAAGCAACGACGTGAGCGCATCGCTTGCGCAGGCTCAGGCGCAGGTCAAGGTCGCACGGGCGAATCTGGAACTGCAGCGCGCCGAATTGAAGAACGCCGAAGTCGATCTGAAGCGCTACAAAATTCTCGCACCGCAAGGGGCGATTCCCGCGACGCAATACGATGCCGCGCTCGCACGTTTCGACAAGGCGAAGGCATCGATCAACAGCGACGAAGCCGCGATCGTCTCCGCGCAGGCAAACGCGCAGGCCGCGCAAGTCGCCGTCGATCAAACGGTGATCCGCGCGCCCTTCGATGGCGTCGTGATCGAGAAGCACGCGAACGTCGGGGACAACATCACGCCGTTCTCGTCGGCGTCGGACAGCAAGGGCGCAGTCGTCACCATCGCGGACATGAAGACGCTCGAAGTCGAGGCCGATGTCGCCGAGTCGAACATTGCGCGCATCGCCGTCGATCAGCCTTGCGAGATTCAGCTCGACGCGCTGCCCGATGTGCGCTTCGCGGGCCGCGTGTCGCGCATCGTGCCGACGGTCGATCGTTCCAAGGCCACCGTGCTCGTCAAGGTGCGCTTCGTCGATCGCGATGCGCGCGTGCTGCCCGATATGTCCGCGAAGGTCGCGTTCCTCTCGAAGCCGGTGCCGCCCGGCGAGAAGAAGGCGGTCGTCGCGGTGCAACCGTCGGCGGTCGTCACGCGCGACGGCAAGAAGGTCGTCTATACGATCGAGCACGATAGCGCGCGCGAACTGCCCGTGTCGACCGGCGAGCGCATCGGCGATCTTGTGGCCGTGCAAGGCGTGAAGCCCGGCGACGTGCTCGTGCTTGTGCCCGGCGACAAGATGAAGGACGGCGCCAAAGTCACCGTGGCGAAGAAGTAACGTGAGCACGACGCCTCTCGTTCAGATCAGCCACGTCGCGAAGTCGTACCGGCGCGGCGTGCAGACGGTGCCGGTGCTGACCGACATCACGTTGTCCATCGCGCAAGGCAACTTCGTCGCGTTGATGGGACCGTCCGGTTCGGGCAAGAGCACGCTGCTCAACCTGATCGCGGGCATCGACCGGCCCGATAGCGGCGAGTTGCGTGTCGGCGGACTGGATATCACGCGTCTGCCCGAAGCCGCGCTCGCGGACTGGCGCGCGGCGCACGTCGGCTTCATTTTTCAGTTCTATAACCTGATGCCTGTGCTGTCCGCGTTCGAGAATGTCGAGTTGCCGCTGATGCTCACGCGCCTCACGCGACACGAGCGCAAGGAGCGCGTCGCCATGGTCCTCGACATGGTCAACATGGCCGATCGCATGAGTCACTATCCGTCGGAGCTGTCGGGCGGACAGCAGCAGCGTGTGGCGATTGCGCGAGCGTTGATTACGGACCCGACGCTGATCGTCGCCGATGAACCGACCGGCGATCTCGACCGCAACTCCGCCGCCGATGTCCTCGCGATGCTGCAACGTCTCAACGACAAGCTCGGCAAGACCATCATCATGGTGACGCACGACGCGCACGCGGCCGGCGCGGCGAAGGCGCTCGTGCATCTGGAGAAAGGCGAGCTGATCGATGGAACCACGAAATAGCCCATCATGTTCGTGCTCAAGCTGATCCTGCGCAACGCGTTGCGGCACAAGCTGCGCACCACGCTGACGGTGCTCGGGCTGACCATCGCGGTGCTTGCTTACGGCCTGCTGCATACGGTCGTCGACGCGTGGTATGCGGGCGCGGCGGCGGCATCGAATGCACGGCTCGTCACGCGCAATGCCATCTCGCTCGTGTTTCCGTTGCCGCTTGCCTATGAGAACCGCATACGCGGCGTCGATGGCGTGACGCTCGTCGCGCGTTCGAACTGGTTCGGCGGCGTTTATCGCGATCCGAAAAACTTCTTCGCGCAGTTCGCCGTGTCGGACAATTATCTCGATCTCTATCCCGAGTTCATCGTGTCGGAGCAGCAGCGCGCCGACTATCGGCGTGACCGCAAAGGCGCGCTGATCGGCCGGCAGCTTGCGGATCAATACGGCTTCAAGGTCGGCGACGTCATACCGCTCAAGGGCACGATCTATCCGGGAACATGGGATTTCGTCGTGCGCGGCATCATGGAAGGCCGCGACGAATCGACCATCACGCGGCAGCTGATCTTTCACTACGACTACCTGAACGAAACGATCCGCAAGACGACGAAGCGCAACGTCGATCAGGTCGGCGTGTATGTCGTCGGCATCAAGCACCCGGACGAAGCGGCTGTCGTCTCGCGCAACATCGACGAGGTCTTCAAGAACTCGCTTGCCGAAACGCTCACCGAAACGGAGCAGGCGTTTCAACTCGGCTTCGTCGCGATGTCGAATCAGATCATCGCAGCGATACGCGTCGTCTCATATGTAGTGATCCTGATCATCATGGCCGTGATGGCGAACGCAATGGCGATGAGCGCGCGCGAACGCACGACCGAATACGCCACGTTGAAGGCGCTCGGCTTCGGCCCCGCGTTCCTCTCGATGCTCGTGTTCGGCGAATCGATGGCGATCTGCGCGATCGGCGGCGGCATCGGTATACTGGCGACGCCGCCGATGGCCGAAGTCTTCAAACGCGCGACGGGCGGCGTGTTCCCGGTCTTCATGGTCTCGCACGAGACGATGCTCTCGCAGGCCGCATGCGCGTTCATCGTCGCGATGGCGGCGGCGATCGTGCCGGCGGTGCAGGCGAGCCGCGTGCGGATCGTCGAAGGCCTGCGGGCCATCGGCTGAGGACGCGCGATGGCCATTCCCGTCTCCTACGTCGCGCGCAATCTATGGGCGCGCCGTCTCACGACGATGCTGACGGCAGGCGGCCTCGCGCTCGTCGTGTTCGTGTTCGCGACCGTGCTGATGCTCGATGCGGGCCTGAAGAAAACGCTCGTATCGACGGGCGAAGCGGACAACGTCGTCGTGATCCGCAAGGGCGCGGAAACGGAGATCCAGAGCGCGATCGACCGCAATCAGGCGCACGTGATGGAGATGCATCCCGCCGTCGCGATGAACGGCGACGGCGCGCCACTCGCATCGAAAGAAACCGTGGTGCTCATCTCGCTCACCAAGCTCGGCACGAACACGCCCGCGAACGTAGTGATTCGCGGCGTCTCGCCGATGGGCGTGCAACTGCGACCGCAGGTGAAGCTCACGGCGGGGCGCATGTTCAGGCGCGGGTCGTCGGAGATCATCGTCGGCAGCAGCATCGCAAAGGGATTCGGCGGCACGCGCGTCGGCGATTCGCTGCGTTTCGCGCAGCGCGACTGGACCATCGTCGGCCATTTCGATGCGGGCGGCAGCGGCTTCGATTCGGAAATCTGGGGCGATGTCGATCAGTTGATGCAATCGTTCCGTCGCACGAGTTATTCGTCGATGGTCGTGCGGCTCGCACGCAGCGATGCCTTCGAAAGCTTTCGCGGCGATATCGACGTGGACCCGCGCCTCGCCGACGAAGCGAAGCGAGAGCAGGTCTTCTACGGCGATCAATCAAAAGCGCTCTCGACGTTCATCAATATTCTCGGCTTCACGTTGTCGATCATCTTTTCGATCGCGGCGATGATCGGCGCGATGATCACGATGTACGCGTCGGTGGCCAATCGCGTCGCGGAGATCGGCACCTTGCGCGCGCTCGGCTTCAAGCGTTTCGACGTGCTCGCGGCGTTCCTGCTCGAGGCGCTGCTGCTCGGTCTCGTCGGCGGCATGGCGGGGCTCGCGTGCGCGGCGCTGATGCAGTTCGCATCGTTTTCGACGACCAATTTCCAGACCTTCGCGGACCTGTCGTTCCGCTTCATCCTGACGCCATCGGTCATCGCTAAAACGCTCGGCTTCTCGCTCGT
This sequence comes from Caballeronia fortuita, assembly GCF_001544835.2. Taxonomy (GTDB): domain Bacteria; phylum Pseudomonadota; class Gammaproteobacteria; order Burkholderiales; family Burkholderiaceae; genus Caballeronia; species Caballeronia fortuita. The sequence goes on from NZ_FCNX02000003.1 coordinate 211,062, forward strand.
GATGGGCCTCGTCGGCGGATTCCTTCCGGCGATGCGCGCTTCGCGTATGAACATCGTCGACGCGTTGCGCGCGCGATGATCCGCTTTCATCGAACGGTCGTTGTGAAAGTATTCAATATTCATTACGCAGCATGCGGCGTAGAGTCGGAGTCGTTCACATGCGACTTCGAAGGAGAACCGCCATGCCGCTCGTCAGAATCTCACTCGTCAAAGGCAAGCCGCGCGAGCACATCCGCGCGATCTCGAACAGCGTGCACGATGCGCTCGTCGAAGCGTTCAAGGTGCCCGCCGACGATCGTTTCCAGTTGATCGAGCAGCACGACCGCGACGACTTCATCTATGATCCGGGCTATCTCGGCATGGAGCGAAGCGACGATGTCGTGTTCATCCACATCACCGCGAGCGACTGGCGCGACACGGCGACGAAGAAGGCGTTCTACAAGACGCTCGTCGCAAAGCTCGTTGCATCGCCCGGACTTCGGCCCGACGACGTGATGATCGCGCTCGCGCCGAATCGCCGGGAAGACTGGTCCTTTGGACGCGGACTCGCGCAGTACGTGGAGGACGCGGCCTGATTCGAACCCGCACAGGAGACGCACGCACGATGAACCCGACGATCCTGAAAGGCGCGTGCCATTGCGGCGCGGTCACCTTCGAAGCCGAAACGCCCGCCGAGCCCGCCGTGCGCTGCAATTGCAGCTTCTGCCGGCGGCGCGGCGCGGTGATGTCGGCGCCGTTTCTGAAGGAGAAACTGCGCGTCCTCTCGGGCGAAAGCGACCTTGCGCTCTATCAGTTCAACACGCAGGTCGCGCAGCATTTTTTCTGCAAGCACTGTGGAATTTACACGTTCCATCAAACGCGCTCCAACCCGGATGAATGGCGCGTCAACTTGGGCTGCGTCGACGGCATCGATGCCTATGCGCTCGATGCGCCTGTCAAGGACGGCGCGAGCAGCCCGCTCGTGAAGCGCGCCTGAAGGCGCTGCCGTGTGAGTGATAAGCCTGCGTGCCGGGAATGTTATGTGCTACATCCCGGCACCCACAAGCCGTTCGCGTTCGAAGTCACGAAGCGCAACCGCGTTGCCTTGAGAACGGCGTCGATAACAACACTGACACGGAGCGCCGACATGGCCCAAAAGCCCTCGAACGAACCCGACGCGGTACGCCGCCGTCTGCTTGCCGCGCTCGCCAGCACGGCGATGCTGTCCGCGTGCGGCGGAGGCGGCAGCGATGACGACTCGGGCACCGTCACGCCGACGAGTCCCATCGGCAACATTCCGGCCGATCGCGCGAACCTGCCGCGACCAGCGTTGCCCGCGCCGGCGACATCGGGCATCGATCACATCGTCCTCGTCACGATGGAGAACCGCTCCTTCGATCACATGCTCGGCTGGGCGCCGGGCGCGGAGGGCGCGCAGGCGGGCAAGCAGTTCACCGACGCATTCGGCACGACGCAAACGACCTTCTCGCTCTCGGCCAATGCGGCCTTCGGCTATCAAAGCTGTCAGTTCGCGGACCCCGATCACGAGTACGACGCGGGCCGCACGCATCTCGCGAACGGCGCGATGAACGGCTTTCTGCTCACGCCCGACACGAACAAGACGCGCGGCGATCTGCTGCCGATCGGTTACTTCACGGGCAACGATCTCGAGTTCTATCGACAGGCCGTGACGCAATACACCGTCTGCGATTACTACATGAGCGGCATTCTTGCCGACACGTTCCCGAACCGCGTCTATCTGCATAGCGGCGAGACGGATCGCCTGAGCGATACGCTCGATACGTCGTCGCTCTCGACCATCTGGGACCGGCTCGATGCGAAGAACGTCTCGTCGAAATACTACTTCCACGATGTGCCGTTCACGGCGCTCTACGGCACGCGTTATGTCGGCCGCTCGAAGCTCTTTTCCGACTTCCTTTCCGATGCCGCCAGCGGCAATCTGCCGTCTTTCTGCATGGTCGACCCGAGCTTCGGCGGCGAGGCGAACGGCACATCGAACGACGATCACCCGCATGCCGATGTGCGCAACGGCCAGGCGCTGCTCGGGCAAATCTATGAAGCGCTGCGCACCAGCCCGAACTGGGGCACGACGCTGATGATCATCGTCTACGACGAGTGGGGCGGCTTCTTCGAACATGTCGTGCCGCCGGTCAAGTCGTTGTCGGCGGCGGAGCAGAAACTCGGCAACGATGGCCGTCTCGGTTTTCGCGTGCCGTGCATGCTGCTCGGGCCACGCGTGCGCGCGAACAACGTGGCGCGCTATCCGTTCGATCCGAGCTCGATCCATCAACTGCTCGCATGGCGCTTCGGACTCGACCCGCTCGGCGTGCGCGCCAGCGATCCGACCACCTTCAACATGGCCTATGCACTCGATCTGACCGACGCGCCGCGCACCGATGCGCCCGCGCTCACCGTGGCGCAAGGACCGTTCGGTCTCGCATGCTCGAATACGCCGTCGAGCGGATCGGGACTGGGCACCGTCGACAAGTCGCAAACGGCGAAGGCGGCCGAGGGCGCATCGCAAACGCCGACGCCGGGCGGCCGCTTCGCCGACTTGCGCGCCAAGGCCATGGCGCTGGGATTCCCGTCTTCCTGATCCAACGTCACGTGCCGTGTTTATTGCATGATGCATGCAATAAACACGGCACGGCGCCTGGCCGGCCCATGGGTCATGCGTTCTTTTTTCGCCAGTGTCGTCGACTGTTGCGCGCGCTGTGCTTTACAGCGCCGCCGAATTCCAATATTGCTGACCGTTCGGATGCGAACGACAACGGAATACGGCCATGACCCGTCTGACTCGAAAGCTCGCGTGCCTCGTCGCGCTCGCACTGCTCTCCACGTCGCTCGCGCTTGCCTGCACGCGCGCGCTGTATGTCGGCGACAAGGGGCTCGTGATAACGGGCCGTTCGATGGACTGGTCCGAAGACATGCGCTCGAACTTGTGGGTGATGCCCGCGGGTATCGAACGCGATGGCAATGCGGGCCCGCGTTCGATCAAATGGAAATCGAAGTACGGCAGCGTGGTGGTGTCGGGCTATGAGATCGGCACGGTGGATGGCATGAACGAGCGTGGTCTCGTCGCGAATGCGCTTTATCTGGCGGAGACCGATTACGGCAAGCCCGATCCGAAACGCGATCCGATGTCGATCAGCTTGTGGGCGCAATACGCGCTCGATAACTTCGCGACTGTCGGACAAGCCGTGTACGTGCTTTCGCGCGAGCCGTTCCAGATCATCGCGCCGCCGCTGCCCAACGGCAAGCCGCTCACGATTCATCTTTCGCTTTCCGATGCGCGCGGCGATTCGGCGATCTTCGAGTACCTCAACGGCAAGCTCATCATTCATCAAAGCAAGAAGTACAAGGTGATGACGAACTCACCGATATACGACGAACAGCTCGCCATCGATGCGTACTGGAAAAGCGTCGGCGGACTCGGTTTTCTGCCCGGCACGAATCGCGCGGCCGATCGCTTCGTGCGTGCGTCGTTTCTGCTCGATGCAATTCCGAAGCAGGCCGATCCGAACTACATGGCGGGCGTGCCGCAACAGTCCTACGCCTATCAGGCGGTCGCGAGCGTGATGAGCGTGATGCGTTCCGTGAGCGTGCCGCTCGGCATCAGCACGCCGGAGCAGCCGAATCTCTCGTCGACGATATGGCGCACGGTATCGGATCAGCAGAACCTCATCTATTACTTCGATTCGGCCACGCGGCCCGATACGTTCTGGGTCTCGTTGAAGAAGCTCAACCTCAATCCAGGCGCGCCGGTGATGAAGCTCACCATCGATGCGGGACAGGTTTTCTCGGGGGAGGCTGCCGGCAGCTTCGTCGCGACGCAACCCTTTGCGTTCATGCCGGCGAAGGCGCCTTGATGGCCGCGTTCGCGGCCACGTTCTCGTGACTCGATGCAAAACGGGGCATCGATTCCGGCCGCGCAGGTAAAATAGCGTCCTTTTGCCCCCGGTGATCCTGTGCAAGGCATGAAGCGCACGGCATTCAGCGGCCCGGCGCTCGTTCGCCTGCTGGCACATTTTGCCGATCTCGACGTTCACAAACCCGCTCAATCGCTCGCGGACCGCCTGAGCCAATGGCTCGGCTGGACCGACGCGATCGCGCTTTCCACCGCGCTCGCCTCCGATCCGCCCGCCATCTCCGGCGCGCGATCCGCTGCGCGCGACGTGGAAGAAGAGTGCGCGCGCGTGCGGGCATCGCTTGCGGGCGCATTCGCACGCGAGGAGGCGGCCGCGCGCCGCAGACATCGCGCGCCGGTTCAAGCGACACCCGAAGACGTGCCGGTCGAGTACGCCGACTTTCGTCAACGGTACGTGTCGTTGCAACAGGCGATGGAGTCCGACATCGGCGCGTTGCGCACGCGTCTGCGCTCGATGCTCGCGACGAAGACGCCGGACATGGCGCGTCTCGCCGTCGTCGATGCCGTCATGGAACAGGCGCTGAGCGCGCGTGAACGCAGTCTGCTCGCCAATGTGCCCGCGTTGCTCGGCAAGCGTTTCGAGCGCTTGAAAGAGGCATCGCCGTCCGATGCGTGGCTCGACGTGTTTCGCAAGGATCTGCAAAGCGTGTTGCTTGCCGAACTGGACGTTCGTTTTCAACCGATCGAAGGCTTGCTCGCGGCCCTTCGCCCCCGCTAACTGGCTCGCTATGCCCCGAAATCTTTTGAACATCGCTGTTTTCTCGATTGGTCTCGCCGCGGTGCTCGGCATCGGCATTGCGTATGTCGCATCGAATGTAGTCGCGTTCGCCGTGACGCTCGTGATCGCCGGTTGCTATCTCGCCGGTGCGGCGGAATTGCGCCGTTATCAGCAGATCACGGCTTCGCTCGAACGAGCCGTCACGCAACTCGTCACCGCACCGCGCAGTCTCGTCGTATGGCTCGACAGTCTTCATCCGGGCCTGCGCAATGCGGTGCGTCTGCGCATCGAAGGCGAACGCGCTGCGTTGCCCGGTCCCGCGCTCGCGCCGTATCTCGTCGGCTTGCTCGTGTTGCTCGGCATGCTCGGCACGCTGCTCGGCATGGTTGCGACCTTGCGCGGCACCGGCACGGCGTTGCAGAGCGCATCCGATCTCACGGCGATTCGCGCATCGCTCGCGGCCCCCGTGACGGGTCTCGGTTTCGCGTTTGGCACGTCGATCGCGGGCGTTGCCACTTCCGCGATGCTCGGTCTGCTCACAACGTTGTGCCGTCGCGAACGTCTGAACGTCACGCAGCAACTCGACATGAAGATCGCGACGACGCTGCGCGTGTTCACGCAGGCGCATCGCAGCGAGGAAACGTTCAAGCTGTTGCAGCTCCAGACCGAACTGATGCCGAGGCTCGTCGATCGTCTTCATTCGATGACCATCGCGATCGAACAGCAAAGTCTTGCGGCGAACGAGCGTCAGGTCGCGAGTCAGGATGCGTTTCATGCGAAGGCGGAGACGTCGTACCGGCGGCTCGCGACATCGGTGGAACTGTCGTTGAAGCAAAGCGTTGCCGATAGCGCGCGTGCCGCCGGCGCCGCATTGCAGCCCGTCATGCAGGCGACGATGGACGGCATCGCGCGCGAAGTCACCGCGTTGCACGGCAACGTCGAGCAGGCGGTCGCGCGTCAACTGGAAGGGTTGGCGAGCGGCTTCGAGTCATCGTCGGCGAAGGTCGCGCAGATCTGGAACGCATCGCTCTCGAAGCACGCGGAATCGAACGCGGCGCTCGTCGGCGAGATGGGCGTATCGCTCGATCGTTTCGCGCAAGCCTTCGAGCAACGCGCGACGAGTCTCGTCGAAGGCGTATCGGCGCATATGGATCGCGTGTCGGGCGCGATGGAGTCGTCGGTGGCGAAGCACGCGCAATCGAGCGATGCGCTCGTCACGCGCATGGACGCATCGTTCGATGCTTTCGCGCGAGCCTTCGATACGCGCTCTTCCACTTTGATCGACGATGTCTCTACGCGTCTCGAAGGCGCGACGAACAACATGTCGCACGCATGGCGCGAAGCGCTCGCCGAACACGCGCGCGCCAACGAGCAGACTGCTTCACAGAACGAGAACGCATTGACGGCTGCCACCGCACGTTTCGAAGAGCATGCGGCGGCGCTCGTGCAATCGGTCGATCGATCGCATGCGGACTTGCGCGCCGAACTCGCGCAACACGGCGATGCGCGTCTTGCTGCATTGAGCGGCGCGCTCGATACGATGGCCGGCTCTCTCCACGAACAATGGCAGCAGACGAGCGAGGTCGCGGCGAATCGTCAGAAGGACATCTGCGATGCGCTCGCGCAAACGGCGCGCAACATGTCCGCGCAATCGCAGGCGCATGCGAGCGCGACCATCGTGGAGATCGAAAAGCTCGTGCAGGCCGCATCGCAAGCGCCGAAGGCTGCGGCCGAAGTCGTCGCCGAGATGCGTCAGAAGCTGTCCGATTCGATGGTGCGCGACACCGCGATGCTCGACGAGCGCAGCCGCCTGCTCGCCACCGTCGAGACCTTGCTCGGTGCGGTGAATCTCGCATCGAACGAGCAACGCGCCGCGATCGATGCACTCGTCGATACATCGGCGACGCTGCTCGAACGCGTCGGCGCGCAATTCACGGGCATCGTAGAAACGCAGTCGGGCAAGCTCGGCTCGATGGCCGCGCAAGTGACGACGAGCGCCGTCGAAATGGCGAGTTTGTCGGATGCGTTCGGCGCCGCCGTGCAGGCGTTCGGCGAATCGAACGACAAGCTCGTCGCGCATCTCGAACGCATCGAAAGCGCGCTCGACAAATCGCTTGCGCGCAGCGATGAACAGCTTGCGTATTACGTCGCGCAGGCGAAGGAAGTCATCGATCTCAGCATGATGTCGCAGAAGCAGATCGTCGAGGACTTGCAGCTTATCGCGGGGCAACGCGTGGCCGGAGCGCGCGCGGCATGAACGATGACATCGACAGCGGCGCGGAGCAGGCCGCGCCGATCTGGGCCGCGTTCGCCGATCTGATGTCGGTGCTGCTGGGCGCATTCGTGCTGATACTCGTCGGTGTGATCGGCGTGCAGTTGCAGTTGGAGGACAAGCTCGATCAGGAAGTGAAGCATCGGCAAGAAGAGACGCAGCGGCGCATCACGCTCGAGCAGGCGCTCGCGGGACCGCTCGCGTCGGGGCGCGTGACGCTCGTGAACGGGCGCATCGGCATCAGCGGCAATGTGCTTTTCGCGCTCAATTCCGATCAGTTGCAGCCTCAGGGCCGCGACGTGCTGAAGAGCCTCGCCGGGCCGCTGTCGACGTATCTGCGCGCGCATGAGGAAATACTCATGGTGAGCGGTTTCGCCGACGATCAACAGGTGCACGAAGGCAACCGGCGCTTCGCGGACAACTGGGAACTCTCGGCGAAGCGCGCACTGACGGTCACGCGCGCGTTGATCGATGCAGGCGTGCCATCCGCGTCCGTATTTGCGGCCGCGTTCGGTTCCGAGCGGCCCGTGAGTTCGAACGCCGATGAAGTCGGCCGCGCGAAGAATCGCCGCGTGGAAATATCAGCTGTGCCGCGTCCATCGGATAGCGTGGCGAAGCCTCATGAGCAACGTGAATAACGTCACTAACGCGACGCCGGCACGCGCGATGCTCGACGCATGGCGCGCGAACGGCGATGATCGCGCGAACCCCGTGCGCTTTCATCTCATCGATGCGCTCGACAAGCGCGCGGCCGCGTACGAAGGCGAGACGCGCGAACGGCTCGAAGAACGCATTGCGCGATTGCTCGATGAATATCGACGCGAGATCGAGCGTGCTGCATCGTCCGACGCATCAATCGGCGATGTCGATGCACGCGGACCGCTCGCAATGCTCGTCGATGACATCGCGAAAGCATCGTCGATGCACGAGACATCGCATGCGGCGTTGCTCGATTACTTTCGCGCCGTGTGGAAGAAAGTCAGCGCGGAGAAGCAGTTGCGCGACTCGCTTGCGCACGTGCCGAAGAATGCGGGGCCGCTCAATTCGAGCAGTCTCGTGCATCGGTCGCTTTCGTTGATGCGCGAAGTATCGCCGGATTATCTGCAGCACTTTCTCGCGTATGCCGATGCACTATCCTGGATGGAAGCGATCAACGCACCGGACGCTGTTGTCGCTACAGAGACGGCGAGCGCGAAGAAAGTCGGGCGCAGGAAGAAGTGAAAGAAATGAGCGTGACGAAGCGCCGCGCGCTGCATGGGTCGCGCGGCGCGCATGATGTCACGCGATCCAGCCTTTGATCGTGCTCGACATCACATCCGTCGAGATGCCGTAGCGATCGTGCAGCGTGGGCAGGGCGCCCGCATCGAGGAACGCATCGGGCAGCGCGATCTGTCGATAAGCGGGCGTAACGCCTGCGGTCAGCAACGCGGTCGCGACCGCTTCGCCCAGTCCGCCGATCACCGTATGGTTCTCGGCCACGACGACGAGACGCCCCGAACGCTTCGCTTCGCGGATGATCGTTTCAGTGTCGAGCGGCTTGATCGTCGGTACGTGCAGCACGGCGACATCGACGCTATCGGCCTGCAATGCCTTAGCGGTTTCGAGCGCGCGCATCGTCAGAATGCCCGATGAGATGATGAGCACGTCGCGTCCGTCGCGCAGCAGCTTCGCCTTGCCGAGTTCAAAACGATAGTCGTATTCATCGAGCACGGCGGGCACGTTGCCGCGCAACAGACGCGCATATACGGGGCCTTTGTGCGCGGCGATGGCGGGCACCATCTGCTCGATATCGAGCGCATCGCACGGATCGATCACGGTCATGTTCGGCATCGCGCGCATCAACGCGAGGTCTTCCGCTGCCTGATGGCTCGGGCCATAACCCGTCGTGAGACCCGGCAGCGCGGCGACGATCTTCACATCGAGATTGTCTTCAGCGATCGTCTGATGGATGAAGTCATAGGCTCGGCGCGTCGCGAATACTGCATACGTCGTGACGAAAGGCTGCGCGCCTTCGTGCGCAAAGCCCGCCGCCGCGCCCATCAGCAATTGCTCGGCCATGCCCATCTGATAGTAACGCTCGGGAAAGGCCTTCGCGAAGATATGCAGGTCCGTGTACTTGCCGAGATCGGCCGTCATGCCGATGATATTCGACTTCGTGCGCGCTTCTTCGACGAGCGCGTGGCCGAACGGCGCGGAACGTGTGACCTGTCCTTCGCTCGCAATCGACGCGATCATCGCGGATGTCTTCAGACGCGTGCTCATGCTTGTCTCCCTGCTTCAAGTGCTTCGAGCGCCAGTTGCCATTCATGGGCATCGACGCGGATGAAATGGTTTTTCTCGCGCTGTTCGAGAAAGGGCACGCCGCAGCCCATCTTCGTATCGCATACGATGATGCGCGGCTTCGCGTCCTTTAGATTGCGCGCGTTATCGAAGGCCGCTTTTACCACGTCGATATCGTTGCCGTTCACGCGCTGCACGTACCAGCCGAACGCCTCCAGCTTGTCGACGAGCGGCTCGAACGACATGATCTGCGTCGAAGGACCGTCGGCTTGCTGATTGTTCACGTCGACCATCGCGATGAGATTGTCGAGCTTCCAGTGCGCCGCCGACATGAGACCTTCCCAGATCGAACCTTCGTCGAGTTCGCCATCGGAAAAGAGCGTATACACGAAGGACTTCGAGCCTTTGCGCTTGAGCCCGAGGCAACGGCCCACCGCGATCGTGAGACCTTGCCCGAGCGAGCCGCCCGACATCTCCATGCCGGGCGTGTAGCTCGCCATGCCGGACATCGGCAAACGACTGTCGTCGCTGCCATAGGTTTCGAGTTCGTTCTGCGGCAGGATCCCTGCTTCGAACAGCGCGGCATACAGTGCGATTGCATAGTGGCCGTTGGAGAGCAGGAAGCGGTCGCGGCCTTCCCATGCGGGATCGTTGGCGCGGTAGTGCATCGCGCCGAAGTACGCGACGGCCAGGACGTCGGCGATGTCGAGTGCCTGGCCGATATAGCCCTGGCCCTGCACTTCGCCCATCAAAAGCGCATTGCGGCGGATACGGTAGGCGCGCTCGGCGAGCGTCACCTCCTCGATGACGGGAGTACTCATGCGTTGTCTCCTTGAATGAATGGAATCAGCGATTGACCGTTTTGGCGGGCACGAAGAACACGAGCACCGAGCCGATTACGATGGCAATCGATATGAAGATCAGACCCGCGGTCGATTTGCCCGTGAGGTCATTGAGCCAGCCGACGATAGCCGGCGAGAAGAAGCCCGCGAGATTGGCGAAGCAGTTGACCGCGGCAATGCCTGCCGCCGCCGACATGCCGCCGAGCACCGCCGTAGGCAACGACCAGAATTGCGACGATGACGCGAGAATGCCCGCCGCCGCGATGCTCACGCAGACGATCGACGCGCCCACGCTGCCGAGCATCGGCAAGGTGGCGAAGCCTGCCGCTGACACGAGCATTGGAATCGCGAGATGCAGGCGGCGTTCGCGGCGCTTGTCTGCACTCGCGCCGATCAGCGGCAGCGCGACGATCGCGCAGAGATACGGAATCGCGGTGAGAATGCCGACCCACAGCGGGTCCGCTACGCCGGTGCGGCGCACGATGGTCGGCAGCCAGAACGTAAGTCCGTATTGGCCCATCACCACACAGAAGTAGATCGCGGCCATCAGCCACAGACGACGATCGCCGATGAATGCGCGAATCGATACATGCTTCACGGTCTGCGCATTGTCCTTCTCGACATTGCGCTTGAGCAGGGCCTTTTCTTCATCGCTGAGCCACTTCGCGCCGGCGATGCCGTTGTCGAGATAAAACAGGATCGCGACACCGAGAAAGATCGAAGGCAGCGCTTCGAGCATGAAGAGCCACTTCCATCCCGCGAGCCCGTGCACGCCCTGGAACGCATGCATGATGTAGCCCGAGAGCGGACCGCCGACGATGCCCGCAAGCGGGATCGCCATGAAGAAAAGCGAGAGCGCTTTGGCGCGCCGCGCCGCAGGGAACCAGTATGTGAGATAGAGAATCACGCCAGGCGCAAAGCCCGCTTCCGCGACACCGAGCAAAAACCGCAGTACATAGAATACCGTCGGCGACTTCACGAACACGAAGCTGGCGGAGATCACGGCCCACGTCAGCATGATGCGGGCGAGCCAGTTGCGCGCGCCCACTTTATGCAGGATGACGTTGCTGGGAACTTCGAAGATGAAGTAGCCGAGAAAGAAGATGCCTGCGCCGACGCCGTAAATCGTTTCACTGAAACGCAGATCGTTGAGCATCTGCAATTTGGCGAAGCCGACGTTGACGCGATCCAGATACGCGCCGAGGTAGCACAGCATCAGAAACGGAATCAGGCGGCGTCCGACCTTCGCATAGGTCTTCGCTTCGAAGCTCGTGGCATCGTCGGACGATGTGAATTCGGCGCTTACCGCAGCCGCGGATAACTTTGATTTCATGTGTGTCTCCATCCATGTTCGACGCCCTGGTTTCCAGGTGCGTCCGTGCGTGCGATCAATGGATCAACATACCGCCGTTGACATCGAGCGTGACACCGGTGAGATAAGAGGAAAGATCGCTCGCGAGATAAAGGCATGCATTGGCGATATCCGCGGCATCGCCGAGACGCGCGAGCGGAATGCCCTTGATGATCTCCGCGCGCATCTCGGGCGTGAGCTTGTCGCCGGTTATGTCGGTTTGGATGAGGCCCGGGGTGATCGAATTCACGCGGATGCCATCGCCGCCGAATTCGCGCGCCATCGCTTTCGCGAGACCGAGCACGCCGGCCTTCGCCGCGCTGTAATGCGGCCCGCCGAAGATGCCGCCGCCACGCTGCGCAGATACCGACGACATGCACACGATGCTCCCGCGCTTCTGCTTTTTCATGTGCGGAATCACGGCTTGCGACATGTACAACGTGCCGCGCAGATTCACGCCGATGACCGCGTCGAAGTTATCCGCGCCTATCTCCAGCGTCTTGATCGGCTGAGTGATGCCGGCGTTATTGATGAGCGCGTCGATGCGCCCATACTTTTCGATCGTCGCGCTGGCGGCGGCGATGCACGCGGCTTTATCGGTGACATCGCAGGCGAGGCCGAGATGGCCTCCGCCCAGATCGTTCGCGGCGCTTTGCGCGTCTGCCTCCTTCAAGTCCAGCACGACAATGCGTGCGCCTTGCGCCGCGAGTGCTTTCGCCGTTGCCTTGCCGATCCCGCGCGCCGATGCCGCGCCCGTGACGATCACTACCTGGTTCTCGAGCAACATCTTTGTCTCCGTCGATTGTCTGGTGTAGGCGCAGTTTCTTCGCCTTCGACCTGACGATCAACGGAGTTTCACTCAACTATTGCTGAGAAATTTTCAGGTATTGCCGTGTCGATCAATCTGCTGATCCATCCACGCGAGAAACTTCGCGACGCGCGGCAAACCAGCGTTCTGGCTCGGGTAAACCAGATGATGCGCGCTCACTTCGATCGCGTGTTCCTTGCCGAAGACAGGCACGAGCGAGCCACGCTCGAGATGTCCCGACGCGAGCATCGTGCTTTCGAGCGCGATGCCGTGACCGAGCGCCGCCGCTTCGAGCGACATATACGAGCGGTCGAACGAGAAGTCGAACGCCTTGCGCTTCACCGCGACGCCGAACTTGCCGAACCATTGCTGCCATTGAACGAGCGGCGACTCGGAGAGAATCAGGCGCCGTTCGAGCAGATCGTCGGGTGAGGCGACGGGAAAGCGTTCGAGATAGGCACGCGATGCGAGCGGCGCGATGGTCTCGTGCCGCAGCGTCTTCACTTCGACATCGCTCCAGTGAGCATAGCCATGACGCACCGCGATGTCGTAATAGCCCGATGTGAACGACACGTCTTCATACGAACACGCGAGGTTCATTTGGATATCGCCATTGGCCTCCTGAAACGCGGCGAGTCGCGGCAATAACCACATCAGCCCGAAGCTCGGGCTCGAATGAATGCGCAGTATCTCGACGGATGTCTCGCTCGATGCACGTTCCGTCGCGCGGTTCAGTTCGGCGAGCGCACCGGTGACATCGGAAAGATACTGCGCGCCGGTAGGCGTGAGCACGAGACCGCGTCCCAGCCGCGTGAATAGCGGCCGCCCGACGATGCCCTCCAGATTCGCCAGTTGATGACTGACGGCCGAAGGCGTGAGGCCGAGTTCGTCGGCGGCGCGGTTAACGCTCTTCGTGCGTGCGACACTCTCGAACGCGATGATGGATTTAAGCGGAGGAAGGCGCATGGATGCTTACTTCGACGCCTTCGGAACGCGTCCCATCAGAAAGAATTCGTCGTTGGGCCGCATCGATATGACATTCGCCATGCGATTCGATAGCCCGAAGAAGGCCGTGATCGCCGCGATATCCCAGATGTCTTCATCGCTGAAGTGATGCGCGTGCAATGCGGCGAAATCGGTGTCGTCCACGGTGCCCGAAGCGCTACACACCTTCAACGCAAAATCGAGCATGGCTTTCTGACGCGGCGTGATATCCGCCTTGCGATGATTCACCGCGACCTGATCCGCGACGAGCACGTTCTTCTCGTAGATGCGCAAGATCGCACCGTGCGCGACGACGCAATAAAGGCAATCGTTGATGGCGCTCGTCGCGACGACGATCATCTCACGCTCGCCTTTGGAGAGGCCGCCTTCCTTGAGCATCAATGCATCGTGATAAGCGAAGAACGCGCGGAATTCGTCGGGCCTATGCGCAAGCGTGAGAAACACGTTCGGCACGAAGCCCGCTTTCTCCTGCACTTCGAGGATGCGCGCGCGGATATCGTCGGGCCAGTCTTGCGGATCGGGAACGGGATATCGGCTGATGGGCTTTTGCGTCATGACGTCCTCGAGGGCTTTGATGGAACGTCCATTGTAGAGCGGGGACTATGAGCGCGTGATGGTCAACGACGACAATAACTTCAAAAGGCTTTCCACGTTCACCGGCTTCACGAAGTGATAGTCGAAGCCGGCCGATTGCGCACGCAACCGGTCTTCCGCTTGTCCATAACCCGTGATCGCGATGAGCAAAGGCGTTCTGTCTCCCTTACGGCGCAGACGGCGTGCGAGTTCATAGCCGTCGATATCGGGCAGGCCGATATCGAGCAGCGCGACATCGGGTTGCAGAAGCGGTGCGCTTTCGAGCGCTTCCGCGGATGAATACGCGACGCGCGCGACATGATCCTCCGACTCGCATAACATGGCGAGCGAATCGGCGGCATCGCGGTTATCGTCGACGACGAGAATGCGCAGGGATTTGCGCGCCTCGCGCGGGCTTTGCTCCGATAACGCGAGCGCAGAATGCCGTTCGTGATGATGCAGGCGCGGCAGCCGAACGGTTACGGTCGTGCCCAGGCCTGGACCGGGGCTTTTCACGGTGATCGTTCCCTTGTGCATCTCCACGAGCTTTTTGACGAGCGAAAGCCCGATGCCGAGTCCGCCATTCGAACGGTCCAGCGTGCGCTCGCCTTGCGCAAAGAGTTCGAATACTTTCGGCAAGAGATCGGCTGAGATGCCCGTTCCCGTATCGGCGATGATAATCGACACCGACTCGTCGTCGGCTTGCACGCTCACCGTGATGCGGCCTTGCTCGGGCGTGTACTTGCTCGCATTGTTCAGCACGTTGACGAGTATCTGCGAGAGGCGCGTGGGATCGCCGCAGACCCATGTGGTCGCATCGGAGACATCGACCTGAATGTTCTGCGAGCGCGACTCGACCATGCCCGCGATGGCCTCGACCGCGTGATAAACCGCCGTGCCGACGAGTATCGGTTCGAGCTGCAATGCAATGCGCCCTTGCGTGATGCGCGACACTTCGAGCAGATCGTCGACAATACGCGTCATGTGCTCGACCTGTCTGCGCATCAAATCGATCAGATCGCGCATATGTGCGTCGCCGTCCTCGTCCTTTTGCAGGAGCGCGATGGCCGTGCGCAACGGCGCGAGCGGATTGCGCAACTCATGCGCGAGCATCGCGAGAAACTCGTCCTTGCGGCGTCCCGCTTCACGCAGCATCAGCTCCATGTGCTTGCGCTCGGTAATGTCGATCACGCTGCCGATGATGCGCAACGGCTCGCCGTCCTTGCTGCGCTGAAGCAGGGCGCTGCCTTGCATCCATTGTTCGCCGTGCCGGTTGCGCACGCGAAATTCGAAGTGTCCGTCGGGGTCTTCGCCTGCCGCGATGCTGCGCACATAACGGTCGAGCGTGGGGCTGTCATCGGGATGCACGCGTGCAAGCGCCGCTTCATAGCCGAGCGTTTCGGTGATCTGCCGCTCGCCGCCCGTTTCGAGCGATAGCGTCCACGTCGCGAGTTCGATCGATGCGATATGAATGTTCGCGGCCTGCATCGCGACCGTCAGGCGCAGGCTGCGTGCTTCGATCGCGGCTTGCGCTTCGTAGCGCGGCGTGACGTCGGTCGTCGTGCCGAACCATTCCTGCAGATTGCCCTTGTCGTCATAGAGCGGCGCGGCATGGGCCTGTACCATCCGATACACGCCGTCGCGCCGATACATGCGAAACGTGAGCGTGCGCGCGATGCCTTCGCGCAAGGCTTCGAGCCATGCCTGATGCGTGCGTTCGCGATCGTCGGGATGAATGTAGTCGAGCCATCCCCAGCCGGACAGCACATCCGGCGACGTGCCCGTGAATTCCTCCCACTCACCGCCCGAAGGACGAATTTCGCCGTTGGCATCGGCGGACCAGACGAGCGCGCCCGTGGTCTCGACGAGCGCACGATAGCGCCGCTCGGAGAGGCTCAGGCGATCTTCATCGGCACGTTGCGCGCTGATATCGAAGCTCACGCCATAGACGCGCGCGAGCACGCCATGTCGATCGAACTCGGGATGACCGCGCATGCGCAGCCAGCGCCGATGTCCTTGATCGCCTTCCAGCACGAAGTCGAATTCGAAAGGACCGCCATTGCGCAATGCTTCCGTCAGCTTGCGCTGGAACGGTTCACGATGCTCGGGCGCGACGCGGTCCCACACTTCCGAGAGCAGCACCGCTTCGGTGCCGGGCGGAAAGGAATAGAGTGCGGCGAGTTGCGCGGTCATGCGCACGACGCGCGTCTTCATATCCCATTCCCACGCGCCCATGCGCGCGCCGGCGAACGCAGCCTGCAAGCGCCGTTCGCTCGCTTCGTACATCTCCCATGCGTGACGGCACTCGTGAATGTCGATAGCGACGCCGACAGTATCGCCGATCTGTCCTTCCTCGTCCCGCCGCGCCTGAAGATGCAGCGTATGCCAGCGGAACGTTCCGTCGTTGCGCAAGAGGCGCACGTCGGCATTGCGAAGCAGCGTGCCGTTACGCATCTGACGCAGCGCATCGAGAACGGGCGCAATGTCATCGGCATGGACAAAAGCATTCCAATGCCGTCCGACAAGCTCGGGAAAGGGAATGCCGAGATAGCGGCAGGCCCACGGATTTGCGTACTGGATTACCCCGTCTCGCGCCGCGCGCCACACGAACGACGGCAGAAAATGAGCAGGATCGTGCATGGGCGTTCTTGCTTCTCTAATCCGGCGAGAGGCGTCGCCGGGCGCTGCATCGAAGGCTGCGATAGCTTAGGGATACCATACAACAAAAGCGATGCCCCACGACG
The DNA here is from genome assembly GCF_001544835.2 of Caballeronia fortuita. Taxonomy (GTDB): domain Bacteria; phylum Pseudomonadota; class Gammaproteobacteria; order Burkholderiales; family Burkholderiaceae; genus Caballeronia; species Caballeronia fortuita. The sequence continues at coordinate 227,583 of NZ_FCNX02000003.1, forward strand.
CGGGGCATCTTCAGCTATCGACGTTCCAGCAGCACGCTATGTAATTTGTACTTGTTGGGAAGCCTTTCATCTAATGAATGCGCAACACTGCCGTTTTCGTTCTTATCCCGCTTCGCCTACATCCTTTGGATTGGGCAGAGTGCTTTCCTTGGTGTCATCGGTTTGCTTCGGCGGCTCGGGCTCGTTTTTCATCGACTGCTTCTGTTCTTCGGAAAGACGCCGGTCCGCGACGTTCGGATCATCGGGCGTCTGTCTGGGCGGCGTGGGTCGATCGGCGTTCTCATTTCCGTTCATGTCGGCTCCTTTTCATTAGGGCGTAAGTTGATCGCGTCATTGGAACGCATGACACGTGCCCGGCTCGGCGGGCATAGCCGATGCTTTCCACTGCGCTCCACGGGTCAGCACAGGCCCGATCGAACGATCGTCCTTTCACAGCGCTCATGTTCAACACTACCCACACGCTCATCCGTTGCGCCGCGCTTGTCTGCATGACATCGACGTCGATGTACAGTGCGGCTGCGTCAATCGCTTCGGCACCTTACGGCGCGACGCAGCAAGGACAAGCCGTCATGCAGTACACGCTCTCGAACACGCGCGGCGTGACGATGAACTGCATCACGTATGGCGGTATCGTGACGCGTCTCGACGTACCGGACCGGCGAGGCCGCCGCGCGGATATCGTGCTCGGCTTCGGCTCGCTCAACGACTACGAGAAGTACAACGGCAAGATTCATTTCGGCGCTTTGATCGGCCGCTTCGCAAACCGCATCGCCGACGGCAAGTTCGATCTCGACGGCCACACCTACAAGCTGCCCGTCAACGAGCCGCCCAATACGTTGCACGGCGGCCCGCATGGTTTCGATGAAAAGGTCTGGACCGTCGTGAAGACGTTTCAGGGTACGCAGGGCGCGGGCGTGCAGCTTCGTTATGTGAGTCCCGATGGCGAGAACGGTTTTCCCGGCTCGCTTACTGTCGATGTGACCTACACGCTTACCGACGACAACGAAGTGCGTATCGACTATCGCGCGAAGACCGACAAGCCGACTGTCGTGAACCTCACGAACCACAGCTATTTCAATCTGGCGGGCGAGGGCAGCGGCAATATCGAAGAGCAGCTCATCATGATTGCGGCATCGAGCTATACGCCCACGCGCGCCGATTCGATTCCGACTGGTGAAATATCGAGTGTCGAAAACACGCCGCTGGATTTGCGCGCGCTGACGCCGATCGGCGCTCGGCTGCGTTCGCAGAATCAGCAGATGCGCTACGCGCATGGCTACGATCAGAACTGGAAGCTCAACAGGAACGGCGTGCGCAATGGTGAACCTGGCTTTGCCGCGCGCGCCTACGATCCGTCGAGTGGCCGCGTGCTCGATGTCTATACGACGCAGCCGGGCATACAGTTCTATACGGGCAACGGACTCGATGGCAGCGTGACCGGTACGTCGGGCACGTCTTATCGGCAAACGGATGGCTTCGCGCTCGAAACGCAGCACTTCCCGGACTCGCCGAACCGGCCAGCGTTCCCGTCTACCGAACTCAGGCCCGGCGACGAGTATCACGAAGTCACAGTGTGGAAGATCGGCGTTCGTTAGCCGCGAGCGTGGCCGCACGCGCGTAAGATACGAACACCTTCAACATCGATGGCTTTGCAGTCTGCCGGGAAACGAGGATCTGCCTTCATGGACGACGCCACGCGCGAGTTCGATCGCCTGCGCCCTCGCTTGCAGGGCATCGCATATCGCATGCTCGGATCGGTTGCCGAAGCCGAGGACATCGTGCAGGACGTATGGCTGCGCTGGCATGCAGCGGCGCGCGACGCTATCGAGAGTGCGGAGGCGTGGCTCGTCGCGGTGACGACGCGCCATTCGATCGACCGGTTGCGCGCCGCCAAATTGCAGCGCGAACATTACGCGGGCATCTGGCTGCCCGAGCCGCAGATCACCGAGCCGCCCGCGACGCCTGAGGAAGTCACCGAGCGCGCGGACGATGTGTCGGTCGCTTTTCTCATGTTGCTCGAGCGTCTGACGCCCGAAGCGCGCGCGGCGTTTCTGTTGCGTGAAGTCTTCGATGCCGATTACGCGGAGGTCGCGAGCATCATCGGCAAGACCGAGGCCGCATGCCGGCAACTCGTGAGCCGCGCCAAAGGACAGCTACGCGAAGAACGTCCGCGCCGTTCGGTGCCGCGCGAGATTCACAGGCGTCTGCTGCATGCTTTCGCGCGTGCGCTCGAACATGGCGATTTCGCGGCGATCCACGCGATGCTCGCGGAAGAGGCGACGCTCATCGGCGATGGCGGCGGACACGTGCAGAGCTTCCCGAAGCCGCTCATCGGCGCCAAGCGCATCGCACAGCTTTTCTATGCCGCGTTTCTGCGTTACGGAGCAGGCGTGCGTCTCGAACTCGTCATGCTCAACGAGCAATGGGCGCTGCTGCGCTTCATCGACGGAGCACTCGAATCCGCCCAGACGTACGACATCGAAGACGAACGCATCGTGCGTATTCAGGTGCAACGCAACCCCGAGAAACTCGAACGTATCGCGGCCCGCTTCGGCGGCGCGTGAATGACGTCATGCGATGCCAGTGATGCGATTGGTGCGTCTAAGGCAACAGCATGCGCACGCTCGCGCGTCTACCGAAGCGCGCCGCGCAAACTTACGATGACGTCCACGCCGGTTACGCAAACCGGCGACCTCTCAACCAGGCATGGAGTCATCATGACGCAGCGAATCAACTATATCCAACAATCGCCGGAGCTGTTCAGGAAGTTCTATGAATTCAGTCAGGCGGTGCGCGAATGCTCGATCGAACAGACGACGCGCGATCTCATGACGCTGCGCGCATCGCAGATGAATGGCTGCGCCTTCTGCGTGGATATGCACGTGAAGGAAGCGAAGATTCACGGCGAGCGCGAACTGCGCACGCATCACGTTGCCATATGGTGCGAGTCGACGCTGTTCTCGCCTCGCGAACGCGCCGCGCTCGCGTGGACCGAAGTATTGACGCGCATTCCCGAGCACGGCGTGTCCGACGATCTCTATGCACGCGTGCGCGAGCAGTTCACGGAGAAGGAATTGTCGGACCTGACGTACATCGTCATGGAGATCAATGGATGGAATCGCGCTAACGTCGCCTTCCAGACGGTGCCCGGATCGTCCGACAAGGCGTTCGGCCTGGACAAGGCCAACCTGTCGTAACGCGCGACGCGCCGTCATTCGATCATGGGAGAACGATCATGCAAGGCTTCGAACGCGTGAAGTTTGCGCTCGCGCTCGGATGCGCGGCGCTGGTGAATGCGGCGCAGGCCGCGCCGCAGGCTATCGTCAAGGAACTGATGACGAAGCCGCTACCCGAATATCCGGGCAAGGAAGCGCTGATGATCAGCGTGGAATATCCGCCGGGCGCGGTCGATCCGGTTCATCGGCACGACGCGCATGCTTACGTGTATGTGCTCGAAGGCACGATCGTCATGCAGGTAAAAGGCGGCAAGGCCGTAACGCTCAAACCCGGCGACACCTTCTATGAAGGCCCTGACGATATTCACACGGTCGGCCGCAACGCGAGCAACACGAAGCGCGCAAAGTTCATCGTGCTGCTTCTCAAAGACAAGGACAAGCCGGTCCTCACACCGGAGAAATAAAAAATCGGCATGGCGTGTCACAAACCGTGCGGCGCAAACGTCTTGTGATACAGAGCCACTACGTTTCGTGCCGCCATGCCATCCGATTTCGCGTGTCATTCCGACGATTCCCTCGCCTATAGCTTCGTGTCGAGTTATGCGGGCGTCGTTTCGTTTCTTGCCGTCGCCAATGAAGGCAGCTTTGCGAAAGCGAGCGACCGCCTGGGCATCGGCCGTTCCGCCGTCAGCCGCAATGTGCAGAAGCTCGAAGCGCAACTCGATGCCCGTCTCTTCCTTCGCACGACGCGCAGCACCTCGCTCACGCGCGAGGGCGAACTCTTCTACAAGAACTGCCAGCCGGGCGTGGAGCGCATCGTGCAGGCGCTGGAAGATATGCGCGAGTTGCGCAACGGGCCGCCGCGCGGACACTTGCGCATCGCATCGGCGCCAGGCTTCGGCCGCAAGGTCGTCGCGCCGCTTCTTGCGGACTTCAACGCGCGCTATCCGGAAATCGCGCTGGAGCTGCTGCTCAACGATCGCCCGTGCGATTTCACCGCGGAGCGCGTCGATGTCGCATTCCGCGATGGTCATATGGAAGATAGCGAGGTCGTCGCAAAGCAATTGATTCCGATGCAGATGATCGTATGCGCTTCGCCTGTCTATGCGCGCATGCATGGGATGCCGCGTCATGTCGATGATCTCGACGAACATCGCTGCATCAATTTCCGGACGTCGGCGGGTCGCATCGCCGACTGGACCTTCAAGGTCGATGGCTTCGCTCAGAAGCGCTCGCCCGCCGCGCGTCAGACGTTCAACGATATCGATCTGATGTTGCAAGCCGTGCTCGATGGACAGGGCATCGCGCAATTGCCCGCGTATCTCGTCTGCGATCAGGTCAAGGCGGGACGCCTCGTCATGTGTCTTGCGCAACATGCACCCGACGATGGCGGCCACTATCTCTGCTATCTCAGCCGCAAGCATTTGCCCGCGCGCGTGCGCGTTTTTGTCGATTACATGACCGAACGCACGCGCACACTCGATCTGCACGGGTTCTCGACGATCGTCACGAATACGAACACGCGACAATGGGCACCGGTCGATTGAAACCATCAGCGATCTGCCCGATGCGCAAGGGTTGCCACCGTCGTGCAAGCGTGCGATCCTTCGCCGTGCTGTGAATAGATCAAAACAAGAACGGCCCGAGCGAGACCAGTCCGGTTCAATCACCCTTCGGAGGAGTGAGCATGATCGCACTGACATCGCATCGAGCGGCACACGAAGCGTCGCGGCGCTTCCGGTTCAGGGCATGGGGAATGCTGGGCGCCTCGCTCGTCATGAGCGCGGCGGCGAATCTCGCTTATGCGGATGCACAAAGCGGCTATAAGCTGCTGCCGCCGCCGAGCGAGCTGTACGGCGATCTGTTCGTCGCCGTGCAGACGCAGGGCGTTTATCCGGATCAGAAGACGTTCGTCGACGCCGTGCCGAAGATCGATCCCGCGCAGATCGTGCAGGCTTATCATCAGCAGATGTCGGTGCCGGGTTTCTCGCTCAAGAACTTCGTCGCACAATACTTCACGCCGCCCACGGATCAGGTCATCACGCCGCCGCCGAATCAGACGCTGCGTGAGCATATCGACTGGCTCTGGCCTGAGCTCACGCGTTTGACAACGACTGCGAACACGCCGGCCAATAGCTCGCTCATTCCGATGCCCAAGCAATACGTCGTGCCCGGTGGACGTTTTCGCGAAGGCTACTATTGGGATACCTATTTCACGATGCTCGGTCTTCAGGAATCGGGCCGCGAAGATCTCGTCGACGACATGCTCGATAACTTCGCGTATCTCATCGACACGATCGGGCATATCCCGAATGGCAACCGCACGTATTACGTGAGCCGCTCACAGCCCCCATTCTTTTCTTATATGGTTGAACTTGCCGCGCGCAAGGAAGGCGGACGCGTCTATCAGAAGTATTTGCCGCAATTGCGCCGCGAATACGGTTACTGGATGCAGGACGCCGATACGTTGCAGCCGAGCGGCGCGACGCGCAACGTCGTGATGTTGCCCGATAAGACCGTGCTCAACCGCTATTGGGACGAACGCGATACGCCGCGTGACGAGTCCTATTCGGAAGACGTTGCCACTGCGAAACTGGTCAAGGATCGTCCGGCGAACGAGGTCTATCGCGACCTGCGCGCGGCCGCCGAAAGCGGCTGGGATTTCAGCTCGCGCTGGTTCGGAGACAACATGACGCTTGCGACCATCCGCACGACATCGATTATTCCGGTGGATCTGAATAGCCTGATGTTCCACCTCGAAACGACGATAGCTATCGGATGCGGCGAAGCGCGCGATTTTCGCTGCGTCGGCGAGTTCGTTGGGCGGGCGGCGAAGCGCGCCATTGGGATCAACAGATATCTCTGGAACAAGAACGGATACTACGGCGATTACGACTGGAAGCTCGGGCAACCGCGCAATAATCCATCGGCGGCGATGCTTTATCCGCTCTTCGCGAATGCGGCGTGGCCCGAACGCGCGCACAAGACTGCACAAACAGTCGAAACGCTTCTGCTGAAACCGGGTGGACTTACGACGACCACGTACAACACGACGCAGCAATGGGATGCGCCGAACGGCTGGGCGCCGCTGCACTGGATCGCGGTGCAAGGACTTACGCGTTATGGACGCGGCGACCTCGCGCAGCAGATAGCCACGCGCTTTCTTGGCGACGTCAATCACGTCTATAAGACGCAGCAAAAGCTCGTGGAGAAGTACATCGTGGAAGGCGAGGGGACGGGCGGCGGCGGAGGCGGCGAGTATCCGTTGCAGGATGGCTTTGGATGGACGAATGGCGTGACCTTGAAACTGCTCGATCTTTATCCGGGAGCGCAATAAGTTATCGAACGGCCGGCGTCGCAGCAATATGCATGCGGCGATGCCGGCTAATGCCAAAGCTCAACTTTGCTTCGCCTGCTTGTGCCGACGATACTCCGGAACGGTCATCCCACCGACGCCCCAGTTATCCATATCCACTTCCTGAATGACGACGAATGTCGTATCGAGCGGCTTGTTCAACACGTCGAGCAATAGCTTGCTTGCGCCTTCGATGAGTTGCTTCTTTTCTTCGGCGGTGACAGCATTCGCGCCGGGCGTGTGGCCTTCGCGTGTGACCTGAATCGTAACGATCGGCATGGCGATCTCCTTGAGTGGCAGACGGTGAAGAATCGATCAGTGTCCCGCGCTTTGACCGCCATCGACATGCAGAATCTCGCCTGTCACGAAGGGCGCGGAATCGAGGTACAACACGGCGTTCGCGATATCGCTCATTTCTCCCATGCGGCCCATCGGATGCAGCGCGCCGAGTGCATCGTGCGTGTCAGGCGCGTGCATCGGCGACTTGATGATACCGGGCGACACTGCATTCGCACGAATGCCAGACTTCGCGTATTCGATAGCAAGCGATTTCGTCGCGGCATTCAGACCGCCTTTCGTGAGCGATGCGAGCACTGAAGGCACGCCGCTCACCGCATGATCGACGAGCGTAGTCGTAATGTTGACGATATGCCCGCTCTTGTTCTTTTCCATCTGCTCGATGGCCAGTTGTGTGATATTGAAGAAGCCATTCAGGTTCACGTTCAAAAACGCGGCATAGTCGTCCTGCGTATAGTGCGTGAAGGGTTTGGCGATAAAGATGCCCGCATTGTTGACGAGCGTATCGATGCGGCCGAATCGCGCGATCGCCGCTTCCACGACACGTTGCGCCGTGGCGCGTTCGCCGATATCGCCCGCGACGGCGATGACATTCGAATCGTCCGGCTGCTGAATGGAACGGGCGGTCGCGACGACACGGTAATCTTGCGCGCGAAACGCATTGACGATTTCAGCGCCGATGCCTTGCGATGCACCGGTAACGATGACGACCTTGTTTGCGTTGCTCATAATGAACCTCGATAGGAATTGAATTGGGCCTATTGCGAACCGGACCAACGGCTCCGATGGGACGTAATCTAGGCCTTTCGAGATTCGTTGCGTACACCCGCGATGGACAATCAGTCTTGCACGCGAGGAACAAATGGCTTTCGCAGGAATGGATCAGACGAATGAATGCAAGGGAGAAAAGACGTGAGCTTGGGCAACGTAAAGGCATTCGTATTCGATGTATTCGGCACGGTAGTGGACTGGCGCGGCGGCGTCGCGCGCGAGGCCGCGCCGTTCCTTCAACGTTATGGCGCTGCGGGCGCGCGGCCCGAAGCATTCGCGGATGCATGGCGCAGCCGCTATGTGCCCGCGATGCGAAAGGTGAGCGGCGGCGAGCGGCCATTCGTTCGCCTCGACGTACTGCATCGCGAGAATCTGCTGGATGTGCTGCCGGAGTTCGGCATCGATCCGAACGACGTTCCCGCCGAAGCCATCGACGAACTGAACCTTGCATGGCATCGGCTCGATCCGTGGCCGGATTCGATCGAAGGCTTGCGACGGCTCAAGACGCGCTATATCATCGCGCCGCTTTCGAACGGCAACATCCGGCTGATGGTGGATATGGCAAAGCGCGCGGGATTGCCATGGGATGCGATTCTCGGCGCCGAGATCGCGCAGATCTATAAGCCCGACCCGCGAGCCTATCTGCGCACGGCCGACGTGTTGATGATGAAGCCGGAAGAAGTCTGTCTCGTCGCCGCGCATAACGACGATCTCGCAGCGGCAAGGAAGTGCGGCTTGCGCACGGCATTCGTTGCGCGGCCGTATGAGCGCGGCCCCGGTCAGGCGGTCGACTTGAAAGCCGAAAGCAATTGGGATGTCGTCGCGAACGACATGAATGAACTGGCCGATGCGGTTCACGCCTGAAAGACGCGAGCATCGGCCAGTGAAAAGCGCCTTAACGCGACGTTAAGTGACGTCAAGCGACGTCAAGCGACGCCCTCGACGATGCGAAAATCGCGCACGACGGAATCGCCCAGCACTTCCAGTGCGTGCTGATACGTCGCGCTGTTATAGGCGGTGACGGCGGCCTCGAGCGAATCGAATTCGATGACGACCGTTCGCTCCAGCGCGCCTTCGCCTTGCGCCTTCGCAGCCACGCCCCGAACCAGCGGGCGGCCGCCGCCTTCCGAGATCGCTTGTGTCGCGATCTTTGCATATTCGGCAGCCTGATCGGGCTTCATGATCTGCTTGTAGACGCTGACCCAATATCCTTTTGCCATCTGTTATCTCCAGTGTTGAAGGGCGCTTTGCGCCATCAGGCGAACGCAACGCGCTTGTGCGTTCAATCCGCCGGCCAGCATAGCAAATTCTGGATTGTGCGCGTTTCTGCGAAGAGTGCTTTCCTGCGATAGGGGTTAACCCGAGAGGGTCAGCGTCATAGACTGCTCTCACTGCTTCGAACGACACGTAGTTCGAAGCCAGGCACCTCATAACACTGGAGTTTCATCATGAAGTCGTTCATTCGCGCAGCACTCGTTGCCACCGCTCTCGTCGTTCCCGTCGCTTCGTTCGCTCAAAGCCAGATCACGCGTGCTCAGGTGCAAGCTGAACTCGTCGAACTGCAGAGCGTCGGTTATCACGTCGGCGACGGCGATCAGGCGCATTATCCGGAAGCGATTCAGGCGGCCGAAGCCAAGCTCGCCGCACGTCAAGGTGCGACGGCTTACGGCGGCGCGGCTAATGGCACGTCGCAATCGGGCGGCGCGCGCGTGTCGCAATCCGATTGGAACGCGATGTACTCGCGCTAAAACAAAGCATCTAATCAGCGGCGTATTTGCGATCGAGTTCGTCGAATAGCGGCTTGTTCACGAGCCGCTGACGTTCCGCAAAGGGCGCGACGACCGATGGATCTTCATCGAGCCGTCCCTGCGATTTCAATGCGCCGAGTGCGGTCTGCATGCCGCGCACGGCGCTTTGCAATGCCGCGTTCGCATAGAGCACGAGGCTGAAACCCAGGCGTTGCAAATCCGCCTGATCCGTCACTGGCGTCTTGCCGCCGATCACGATGTTGATGAGTTGTGGCGCATCGAGCAGCTTCGGCAGCGATGCGATCTGCTCCGGCGTTTCGATAGCTTCCACGAAGAGAATATCCGCTCCCGCTTCGACGAATGCGCGTGCGCGTTCGATTGCCGCGTCGAAGCCTTCCACCGCGCAGGCATCGGTGCGCGCAATGATCTGGAAGTTATCGTCTTCACGTGCATCGACGGCGGCGCGTATCTTGCCTGTCATTTCGGTGGTCGATATCACGGCCTTGCCAGCGAAGTGACCGCATTTCTTCGGCATGACCTGATCTTCCAGCTGGATCGCATCGGCGCCCGCGCGCTCCAGCGTGCGTACCGTATGGCGCACGTTGAGCGCATTGCCGAACCCCGTATCCGCATCGACGATGAGCGGCAGGTCCACTGCATCGCGAATACGCGCCGTATGTTCCGCGATTTCCGCGAGGCCCATGAAGCCGAGATCGGGCATGCCGAGCGACATGTTCGTCACGCCCGCACCGGTGATATAGATCGCTTCGAAGCCGAGATCGGCGGCGACGCGCGCGCTCATCGCATTGAACGCGCCGGGCAAAAGCAGCGCGTTACGTGCGTTGACACGTTCGCGGAAGGCGGCGCGGCGGCGTGAAGAAGGAGTGGTCATGGCTTCGGTTCCGGGAGAGAGGTTGCGTATTCGGCGTCGATGTACGCGCGCTACGATGATGGTACGACATCCGGCCGCGCAGAGTCTTTCATGGCGTTTTGATATGCTCGGGACATAGAGCGATGCGTTCGCGCAAAGGAGACACGCATGAATCAACCGTCGAACGATCTGCCTTTACCGGACGGCATTCGCGCGCGCATGATCGACAACGGCAATGGCTTGTCGATGCATGTGCTCGAGGCCGGATTCGACGCACCCGATCGCCCTTGCATCGTGCTCTTGCATGGCTTTCCGGAACTCGCGTATAGCTGGCGCAAAGTAATGAAGCCGCTTGCCGATGCGGGCTTTCATGTTATCGCGCCGGACCAGCGAGGTTATGGGCGCACAGTCGGCGGCACAGCTTTGTTCGATTCCGATCTCGACGAGTTCACCTTTCCGAACCTCGTGCGCGATGTGCTGGGTCTGGTTTCGGCGCTGGGTTATCGCAGGGTTGCATCGGTTATTGGGCATGATTTCGGTTCGCCTGTGGCAGCGTGGTGCGCGTTGATTCGGCCCGATGTGTTTGCGTCCGTCGTGATGATGAGCGCGCCTTTTGCCGGGCCGCCTGCATTCCCGTTCAACACGGCGAAGAACGATGCGAGGCTTGCACGCATCGAAACGGCACCATCGGTCATGGCCGAAGCGGTTGCGGCCCTCGCTTTGCTGAATCCGCCGCGCAAGCATTACCAATGGTATTACTCGGGTGCACAGGCCAATGAGGACATGTGGCACGCGCCGCAAGGTCTCGCTGCGTTTCTGCGCGCGTACTATCACGTCAAGAGCGCGGACTGGCCGGGCAATCATCCGCGTCCGCTCGAATCCGTGACGGCCGATCAGCTTGCGATGCTGCCGACCTATTACGTGATGAATGCCGATGCGACGATGCCGCAAACAGTCGCGGAGTACATGCCGGATGAAGCGAGCATCGCAGCGTGCGCATGGCTTCCCGATGCGGATCTGCAAATCTATGCAAGCGAGTATGAACGCACCGGTTTCCAAGGCGGATTGAACTGGTATCGCTGCGGCACCGATCCTCGTTTTGCCGCCGCATCGCGCACGTGGTCCGGACGCACGATCGACGTGCCCGCATGTTTCATCGCAGGCGCGAGCGATTGGGGCTATTACCAGCGACCGGGGGATTTCGAAGCGATGCGCGTGCTGGCCTGCACCAACTTTCGCACGGCGCATTTGATCGAGGGAGCAGGGCATTGGGTTCAGCAAGAGCAGCCGAGTACTGTTGTCAACCGTATCTTGCGATTCCTGAGACAGGACGTGCCGCCAATCTGAAGAAAATGTTTCCAGACGTGTCGGAAGTTTCTTCTTGTAAGAGTTGCCATCCGACGAGCGGGTTGGCGGAACTTCGCTGAAAACGCATGTGTCCACGGGCCTCGCGGCCTTTTTCGTAGGTCGGCATGAACCGCGAGGAGAGTATCGATGAATGGAGGACGTGTTGCCGCGCTCGACGCCGGGCGGGCGCTCGCGATCGTCGGGGTAGTCGCAGTACACCTGTCGTTTCAGTTTCCCAATCTGCCAGGCGCCGTTTCGCTCATGGCGCGCATGGGTCAGTATGGCGTGCAGCTTTTCTTCGTGATTAGCGCGATCACGATCTTCATGACGCTCGAGATGGATCACGCGCGTTGTGCGGATGTGCGTCATGTCACGCTGCGCTTCTACATCAAACGCTTCTTTCGCATCGCGCCGATGTATTACGCCGCGATCGCGGTCTACGGTCTCATCAGTTATGGCGCGACGCGCTCAGGCATCGACCGCGCATGGATTCTCGGTGCGCACGGACCGATCGACGTTCTGCTCAACATGCTCTTCCTGCACGCGCTCTCGCCGACGGCAATCAATAACGTCGTGCCGGGAGGATGGTCGATCGGTGTGGAAATGCTGTTCTACATGATCGCGCCATTGCTGTTCTTTCTCGCGATGAATCGCGCGCGGCTGTTGCTGGCGACCGTCGCTCTGCTCGGCGTTTCGTGCGCCGTAATGTCGACGAGCGATTGCAACGGCACGCTCGATTGCAATATCGCCAACAACACCTTCAGCTACTTCTGGCCGCCTGTTCAAGGGCCGTGCTTCATCGTCGGCATGTGGGCGTGGTACGGGTTCCGCTCGCATCTGCTCGGGGCATCCGACGTCACGAAGCGCGTATCCTGGCTCTACTTCTCGCTGGCACTTGGCTTTGCGCTCCTCACCGCCACGCTCGGTGTGTGGCTCGACAAGGCGCATGCATTCGCGCCGCTGTTTGCAGCATGTAGCGCCGTCGCTTTTTTGTTGTTCGTGTGCTCGCATCACGCGCGCAAGCGTGGCGACAGGCTGCAGCACGCGCCTTGCATTGCCTTTCTTCGACGCTGCGCCGCAGCGCTAGGCCGCGAAAGTTATGGCATTTATCTGTGGCATTTCATCTGCGTCTATCTGACGTTTCATTTCTTCGATCGCACGTTCGGGCAGAAGAACGGAGAGACGTCGCTCGCGCTGTTCGGCGCGACGCTGATCGCGGTGCTCGTCGTCTCTTATGCGCTGTCGCGCGTGTCGGACCGGCTTATTCAAGGGCGCGCGACGCGCATGTCGAGACGTTTGCTAGCATCGGTCGATCGGCGTTTTCATATCACGCACGATGCTTGAGCGCATGAGTTCGGAGCCGGGCGGCTTGCGCGGGCAGATCTAAACGCCTGCCACGCGTGCGATACAGCGCGATGCTTGCCGCGAGCGTCGCCAGTTCAGTAACGGCGACCGTCATCCATAAACCGCGTGGTCCGAGCCATTCGGTCAGGAACCATAGCATCGCCAATAGCAATAGCCAGCTTCGCAAGAGCGCCACGATCATCGATGCGAGCGGCGCTTCGATTGCGGTCAGATAGCCGCTGATCGCAACATTGATGGCGGCGGGCAGGAACGCGAGCGCGCACCACGGCAATGCATCGCGCAACAGCGCTTGAGCCGCTTCGCTGTTGGGCACGAAGAGCATGCCGAGCGGTTGCGCGAGCGTGAGGATTCCGAAGGCGGCGGCGAGCGCGAAACCTTCAGTGACGACGATGCCGATCGAAAACGCACGCGATACGAGATGCGCATTGCCCGCGCCGCGCTGGAAACTGACGATGGGCTGCATGCTTTGCACGAGCGCGACCATCGTGACCGAGGCGATCATCGTCATGTACTCGACGACCGCAAATGCGACGAGGCCCGTATCGCCGAGCCAGCGCAACACCGCGTGATTGAACGCGAAGAGCGTAACACTCGGCGCGATCTCGCCGAGAAACTCCGACACGCCGTTATAGGCCATGCGCCATGCGTGATCCAGACTCGCGAATGCGCGCGCAACGGGATGGACGTGCCGCGCTCTGAAGAAGTGATAGGCGAGCATCGGCACACAGGCGAGCGCCTGACTGATACCCGATGCGAACGCCGCGCCGCGCATGCCCCATTGCATGTGACCGACCATCCACCATGTCAACGCGACATCGGCAATGCCGCCCGCGATCAGGCAGACGAGACCGAATCTGGCCGCGCCTTCGATGCGTAGAAACAATTCGAGTGCATAACATGCCGTCGGGAAGAGAAGGAACGGCGCATACGCATGGAGGAAGTCCTTTGCGAGCCGTGAGAGTTCACCGCGCGCGCCGGTCCATTGCACGAACGTGTCGGCATGGAGATGAATCGCCAATGCGAATGTTATGCCGCATAGACCGAGCAACCAGAGCGCTTGTGTGAATGCTTCGGCGGCATCGCGTTCGCGCCGCTCACCGAGCAATCGCGATACGAGCGTCGCTCCGCCGACACCGATCATCACGCTGAATGCGTAGGGCAGATAAAGCAGGGGAACGAGCAGGTTCAGCGCGGCGAGCGCGTCGGCACCGACATATCGGCCGATGAAGATGCCGCTGATGACGGAGTGCATGCAGTACACACATGCGGCAAGCACGGTGGGTACGGCGTAGCTGGAGAACTGACCAACGAGAGAGGTGTTGTTATGCGAAACCATATCTGACAAACCGATGTTGCTCGCTGGCACGCCGATACGCCTTCGCGACGCTTCAGGCGTGCGAATGAATGTTATGGCATGGCGCATTAGCGCAATATGAGCGCGCCTTATCGGAAGAGGCGGGCTGCATAAGATTGGAACGAGACTGCGTAGCGCCTGGACTGGCGGCGCGAGCTTCGCCAGCGGCTACGAGAGCAAGTGATGCGCGAATGCCGTCTCAGGCTTTCACGATGCGGTGGTTGGAGTGACAAACACGAAAAGAGGTTCCCTTTCGCATTCTTAAGCGAATCATGAATCGCGCACTGTCCATGCGCTATTCACTCAACCTCAAGCGCCCGACGCTTCCAGTGGCCGGTCCGCTTTCGCGCGCAACCCGTATGCGGTGAGCATGCGATAAAGCGTGACGCGCGAGATGCCCAGTTCATCCGCCGCTTCGCCGAGACGCCCGCGATGACGCAAGAGCGCCACTTCGATCGCTTGCCGCTCGGCTGCCTCGCGTGCTTGCGCAAGCGTCATCGGCGCGGCTTCGGCATATTCGCCGAGTTCGAGATCGCTGGCGAGAATCTGCCGTCCTTCCGACATGACAATCGCGCGACGCACGCGATTGATCAACTCGCGCACGTTGCCTGGCCAGCCGTAGTTATGCAACGCCGCGATCGCGCACGGTGCGAAGCCGCGCAGCCGGCGGCTTGCATCCTTTCTGAAGCGATCCAGCATATGATTCGCAAGCAGTTCGATATCCTTGCCGCGCACGCGCAGCGGCGGCTCGTCGATCTGCAATACACAAAGGCGGTGATACAAGTCGGCGCGGAAGCGTCCTTCGAGCATTGCCTGCTGCATGTCGACGTGCGTCGCCGAGATGATGCGTACATCGACATCCGTTGAACCCTGACCGCCGAGGCGTTCGATCTTGCGCTCCTGCAAGAAGCGCAGCAGACTCGCCTGGCTTTCGAGCGGCAGATCGCCGATTTCATCGAGAAAGAGCGTGCCGCCGTCGGCTGCTTCGACGCGTCCGATCTTGCGTTGATTCGCACCGGTGAACGCGCCGCGCTCATAGCCGAAAAGTTCCGATTGCAGCAAATGCGCCGGTATCGCACCGCAATTGATTGCAACGAACGGCTGCTCGCGCCGCACCGATCGCTCATGAATCGCGACAGCCGTGAGTTCCTTGCCCGTGCCGGATTCGCCGGAGATGAAGACAGGAGCATCGGTCATCGCGACTTTGCGAATCGAGCGATACAGCGCCTGCATCGCATCGCACGAACCGACCATGCTGCCTTCCTTGCAATCCTCCTTGCGCGGATCGTTGCACGCGGTGTCGTGCAACGAAACCATGCCATATGCATGGCCGACTGCATCGACGATACGATCGGTGGTAGACGGCACCGTCACATAGTCGAAACAGAAGTCTCGAATCAACCTGCATATCTCGGGGTTTTCTGCATGCTCGACATCGACGGTGGCGACCCAGCCGATTTGATAACCTGCGAGCAGACCCGAGAGTGTCGCGGCTTCGGCGGCATAACCGCGGCTCGTCAGATCGACGATCCCCGCGGCGGCGCGTTTGCCATGCTTGGTGGCTTTCGGAGGTTTGGCCGGATCGATGCGTTCGATGTTCCAGCCGCGAGCGTGCAGGCGTCCGGACAGATCGTCCGATACGACGCGTCCCACGTAATAGAGCGTTCTTGCTTCCCCGTGCATGGCTTTTCCCGGCTTGTTTTTAGTAGGTGTGTGCCAAGTATGCGCCCGGATGCCTTAAGGTAAGAAGCCTCGCAAACGATAAGCCGATTTTGAATGTTTACATTGATCGGCGGAATCGATTAAAAACGTCGTAGCACTTTTTGCGAGACGATCGTGCGGAAAACTCAGGCACGTATGTGCTTTAACGTACGAAGCCTTACGTGGGATGGTTTCGGTAGCACACAGAGCCGGAAGTTATTACTTATCAGGTTATCGATATGTTCCGTGAGAAGAGTATCTGGGCGATCGAATCTGGCTGACACTGAAATATCAGATAATTAATACTTTCATGAAATTGCATTTGATGCGCACGCATAGCGCGCGTAGAGTTTGCGAATGGCTACTTGTAGGACGAATACCCGCTCGAATATGGATAAAGCAGAAAGCTACTCTTCAACGTACCAGCCGCGTCTGCTTCTCGTCGATGACGATCCGGCGATGATCCGCATCATCGGCGAAATGCTCGCGGAATTCCCCAATCAGCGCTTTGCCACGACAGGCGAGGCTGCGCTGGCCCTCGCGCGCGAATCGAAGCCCGATCTCATTCTTCTCGATGCGAATCTGCCCAACATGACGGGCTTCGATGTCTGCGAGATCCTCAAGAGCGACGCGAAGCTCGCTCGCGTGCCGGTTATTTTCGTCACCAGTCACGACGCACCTGCGCTCGAAGTCGACGCGTTCAACATCGGCGCCGCCGATTACGTCATCAAGCCGCTTGTTGCGCCGCGATTGCAAGCACGCGTGCGCGCACAGCTTCGTCAGCGGCATCGCGTGATGGAGGCGCATGCGCGCCGGCACCAAGAGGGCGCAAAGCCCGCGACATCGAAACCAACGGGCGTGCGCGTGCTCGGCATCCTCGCCGACGAGATGATCGACACGTATCGTCATGCGCTCGAAGCTATCGGCGCGGTCGACCTTGTGAAGGATTGCAATGCCGCGCTCGATCTCGCTCGAAGCAAGGAGCCGGATGTGATCGTGCTGGATGCGCGTTGCTGCGATAACCCTTGCAATGCGGTGCGAGCGTTGCTGGCCGAATTCCCGCATGTGCCTATCGTCGTGCTGGCGGACAGGCGCGATGTCGAAACGGAGCAATGCACGCTCGATGCCGGCGCGGCAGATGTCATCGCTAAACCACGCCGCTCCGCCGTGTTGCAGGCGCGCGTGCAGGGCGCACTGGTCTCGGCGCGCAACGCGCGTGAAGAATGGCGGGCGATGCTCGAAGCAGCCGGCGGCGCGAGCGTTCATACGTTCCCAGTCTTCGCTCGCGATGCACGCGGCCGCTAGCTCGTAACATGGCCTTCAATTCACACTTGCTCGAGCATGTCGCGCGCGATTTCGGATGCGCGCGCGAAATCCAGCGAGCGCACACGCGCTAGAAACTCCTCGAAGCTATCGCGATACGCGCTCGGCGCATGCGCCGATAACTTCTCGGATAGCGCTATCGCCTGCAGATTCGATGCATCGAGCAATTCGACGATAGTCGTGAGACGCGCGCGCCATTCCTCTTCTTCAAGCGGCGATGCGTTTGGATGTTGCGCGTTCGAACGAGGCCGCCCGAATTCATCAACAAGCTGCGCTACGCTCGATGCAAGCAATCGCCGCATGGTCGATAACTTCGCATGCGTCGCGTCTATTACGTTCGCATCGTGTTCGAGCGTGTTCGCGAGCTTTGCAAGCGCCGCAGCGCCGATGGTGCCCGCGCTGCCCTTCAACGAATGCAGCATCGATGCAACGCCTTTCGCATCATGTGCCGCGAGCGCGGCGGCGAGTCGCGCCAGTTGCATATCGGTCTGCGCGTGAAAGCCGTCGATCGCATTGCGGATCAAATCGACATTGCCGCCGAAGCGCGCGACGATCGATTCGCGCGGCTCGATGATCGAACCGATATGCACGTCCGCGTGCTGCGTGTCATGCGTCGCGGGTGTGCGTCCGGTCTGCGCGAGCAACACTGCGACCAACCGCTCGACATCGATGGGCTTGCCCACGTGTTCGTTCATGCCGGCTTGCAAACAGGCGTCGCGATCTGCGCCCGATGCATTGGCCGTCATAGCGATGATTGGCAGCGCAGCGAAGCGGTTGTCCGCGCGAATCAGACGCGTCGCTTCGAGACCGTCGAGATCGGGCATCTGCACGTCCATCAGCACCGCGTCGAAGCGCGAGCTTGCGGCCACGACGGAATCGACACCTTCGCGTCCGCTCTGTGCGAGCAGCACCGACGCGCCTTCTGCAAGCAATAAGCCCTCGGCGACTTGACGATTGAGCGCGTTGTCCTCGACGACGAGCAGCGTGAGTCCCGCAAGGCGGCGCGCTTTCTTCGTCTGCGGTTGCGCGCTCGACGGCATCGTTTCGATGGTGCGCGGCAACGCGGCGCGTATCGCGGCGGCGAGTTGCTTCGGCGTCACGGGCTTGGTGAGGAAGCCGGCGAAAGGCGCGGCGCCGCCGTCCTGCGATTCCTTCAACACTTCGCGACCGAACGCGGTGACGAGCAGCACGAGAGGCGGCGTCGCGCGGCTGCCCGTCAGTGCGCTGATCTGCCTGGCCGCGTTCAGTCCGTCGAGTCCCGGCATGCGCCAGTCGAGCAGCGCGATGTCGTAGGGCGCATCGCTCCTTGCGGCATCGCCGATGCGTTGGACCGCTTCGGTCCCGCTCTTCACGATGTCCGCGTGCCAGCCGAGCGCGCGCACCGTGCGCGACATGATCTCGCACGCGATCGCGTTGTCGTCGGCGATGAGAATGCGCGTGCCGCGTTGCAGGGTCGCGCTGTCGTCGAGCCTCGGCGCGCCGGCCGTGTGCACGCCGAGCGTAATGTCGAACCAGAAGCGGCTGCCTACGCCGACGTGGCTTTGCACGTCGAGTTGACCACCCATCATCGCGACGAGACGCTTGCTGATGACGAGCCCGAGTCCCGATCCGCCATAGCGACGCGACGTCGACGCTTCCGCCTGCGTGAAGCCCTCGAAGATGCGTTCGAGCTGCGTTTCACTGATGCCGATGCCGCTGTCGCTCACCGCGATGCGCACGCGAACGGTATCGTCGGCGGCAGCACCGAGACGATGCACGCTCACGACGATCTGACCCGCCGACGTGAACTTGAGCGCGTTGCCCGCGAGATTGATGAGCACCTGCTGAAGCCGGAAGCTATCGCCGATGAGCACAGCCGGCAAGGACGGATCGAGGTCGAACAGCACTTCGACGTCCTTGTCGCCTTGATTGCCCGAAAGCACGATGCCGAGTTCTTCCATCAGCTTTTCGGGTTCGAACGGATGACTGTCGAGTTGCAGCTTGCCCGCTTCGATCTTCGAGTAATCGAGGATGTCGTTGAGCAGATTCAGCAAGGACTTCGCGGCGGTTTCGGCCTTGCTGAGGTAATCCTGCTGACGTGCGTTGAGCGCGGTCAGTTGCACGAGATGCAGCATGCCGAGCACCGCGTTCATCGGCGTGCGGATTTCGTGGCTCATGTTCGCGAGAAACGACGACTTCGCCGCGCTCGCCGCATCCGCCTGTTCCTTCGCGTTGCGCAGATGATATTCGAGCTCGTATTGATCGGTGACGTCGTAATTTACGCCCGTCATCACGATAGGTATGCCGCTTGCATTGCGCTGCGTGCGCAGGCCGCTCTGGATGTGCCGCGTCGTGCCGTCGGGCAAGACGATGCGAAAGGGCCGCAACGTTTCTGCGTCGCCGGCGGCGGCCGCGCGCAAGTCGGCCATGATCGCTTCGTGATCGTCGGGATGGATGCGCAGGCGCCAGTGCTCGAAGTGCAGGCCGTTGTCGAGCATCTCGGGCGGATATTGATAGATCTCGAACATGCGCGCGTTCCAGTGCAGCTTGTCCGTCGCGAGATCCCACGACCAGATGCCCAATTCTGCGATATCTGCTGCGAGCAGCAACTGGTCGCGCGCGTGCGCCAGTTCGCTGCGTTCCTTACGCTGCCGGGAAATGTCCGTAATTACCGATACAAAATGCAAAGCGCCATCGAGCCGCATCGCGCCGGTCGAGACGTGGGCGGGGAACGATGTGCCGTCCTTGCGCTGGCCGGCAAGTTCGCAGTCGGCAGTCGCGACCCCGCTGTCGCCCTTGAATTGCATTATGTATTCGTTGTACGCATCCAGATGCGGCGGCGGGACCAGCATCCGGATGTTCTGGCCGATGACTTCGCTCGCCTTGTATCCGAACACTTTCTCGCCCGCGGAGTTGAACGAGCGGACCGCGCCGCGTTCGTCCACGGTGATGATCGGGCTGATCGCCGTGTCGAGCACGGTTTGCGTCGTCGCGAGACTGCGCGCGAGCGCCTGCTCGATACGGGTGCGCGCGGTCACCTGGCGCACGAGCCGCGCGCCGAACATCGCGATGACGAGCGCGAGCACGGTCGTGACCGACGCATGCCAGAGCGTGTCGCGCCACCACGGCGCGAGGATCTCGTCCTCCGCGAGCGCCGCGGCGACGAAGAGCGGATAGTCCTGCAACTCGCGCAGGCTGTTCAGGCGCGTGACGTGATCCTGCGACGAGCGCGTCGTGAAGACACCCGAGCGGCCCTGTTCCAGATGCGAACGATAGAGCGCGGTCTCGCTCACGTTCTTGCCGACGAAGCGCTCTTCGAACGGACGGCGCACGACCATCACGCCCGAATTCAGCACGAGCACCGCCGCGCCCGACTGGCCGAGATCGAGGCTGTCGTAGAAGCGCGAAAAGAAATCGACGTCGACGGTCGCAAGCGCGACGCCCGCAAAACTTCCATCGGGCGCATCGATGCGGCGCGATACCGGCACGATCCATTTGCCTGTCGACCGGCTTCTGACAGGCGGCCCGATATGCGAGCCTTGATCGGTATGCGTGCGGTGATATTCGAAGTACTCGCGATCCGAGTTATTGAAATGCGGGTTCAGCGAGGGCTGCGAATTGACGAGCCACGTGCCGGTCTTGTCGAAGATGAAGAGACCGTTCAACTGCGGCAACTGCTCGACGCGCGACACGAGTGAGCGGTGCAGACGCGCGAGCGCTTGCGGCGACGTGCCGTCTTCCTCGACACGTTCCACCATGCCGATGAGCGTCGTGTCCGCTTCCTTGAAGGCGTCGTTGGCGTGCTGCGCCATCGCGCGCGCGAGATTGGACGTCGCCGTCGTCATTTCGTCGATCTGCACGCGTCGCGCGGCAACGCTGCGCCAGAGATCGGTGCCGACGAGAAGCGCGCAGACGACGACGATGAACAACGTCATCCTGAAGGTGAGCGAATGGCGACTGTGCACGCCGTTGTCTCCGAATGAGCGATTGCGGGGCGCCAGGCCGGGCGCGACGATCGAACGCTGCGTATCTTATCGCGCCATGCGGTCAGAACCGATCGGTGCGTTCCGCGCGGCCATCGACATGTTAACGGCGCGTGCGTGCCGGAACTTGACCCCGCGTCGCGGAATATTTCCTTCGCTGGAGCGGTATCGAAAGCAAGGAACCGCATCGGCAAGATGTTAGCGCTTTGCCGTCTTTCCGCGCTAAAAGCGTTGGTCCGCGCCCGACATTCGTGCCGGCCCGCGCGCGGCCGAACGCGCGTCGTGCCTTTATACGCAAGGGATTCGCGAAACTGGCACGGTGTCTGCGATATAAGCCGGCACCGCCGCCTCAGCGACTCCCCGATTCACCGAACTCACCTGTTCGCTCAGCCGGCACTTCATGCAAAGACTCGTAGATGCAAGTGGAGCGAATCATGTTGGGATACCTAATCAATGTGGCGAGAGATATCGTGCTGCCGCAAGTGATCGGCTGGACCGGGATACTGCTTGACCGCGCGGAGCACAGCCGCCGCGATCGTTATCTCGGATCGTGCGCGGATATCGGTGAACTCGAACGCCGCATGCGCGAGTGCGACACCGACGCCTGATCATTCACCAAGCGAGAACGAGCGATGATGCCGACGATTAAGACTTCGAACGACGAACACACCGGCGCGCCGGTCATCGCGCTGCATTGCTCGGGTGCGGGTGCGAATCAGTGGCGTCAGCTTGGTGAGACGCTCGACGCGCTCAGCACGGACTGCGCGGGCTATGCGCTCATCGCGCCGGAGCATTATGGTTGCGACAGCGTCGGTCCGTGGAGCGGCGAGCGGGCTTTCACGCTCGCGGACGAAGCGGCGCGTACCATCGAGATCATCGATCGCCAGCGCGGCAAGGTTCATCTGGTCGGACATTCTTATGGCGGCGGCGTCGCGTTGCGCGCGGCGCTCGAACGGCCTCATGGCGTCGCGAGCATCACGCTATACGAACCTTCCGCGTTTCATCTTCTGAAGGGCATGGGCGCGCGCGGCGCGGCCGAATTCGCGGAGATTCTCGCGATTGCGGCACGCACTGCCGAAGGCGTCGTCGCGGGCGATCTGCGTGGCGCGGCGCGTTCGTTCGTCGAATATTGGGGCGGCCATGGCGCGTGGTCCGCGCTGCGTCCATCCGTGCAGGCGATGCTCACGCGCTGGGTGCCGAAAGCGCCGCTCGATTTTCGCGCGCTGATTCACGAGCCGACACCCGCGAGCGCATATGCGAAGCTGCGCATTCCCACGCTCGTCATGCGCGGCG
This sequence comes from Caballeronia fortuita, assembly GCF_001544835.2. Lineage (GTDB taxonomy): Bacteria > Pseudomonadota > Gammaproteobacteria > Burkholderiales > Burkholderiaceae > Caballeronia > Caballeronia fortuita. The sequence goes on from NZ_FCNX02000003.1 coordinate 250,146, forward strand.
AACATGCGCCCGCGCCGACGCGGCTCATCGCAGAGACGTTGCCTCAGTTGATGCCGGCGGCGAAGCTGATCGTCGTGCCGGACGCGGGACATATGGGGCCGCTCACGCATGCGTGCACGGTGAACGCTGCAATTGCGGGGCATATTGCCGATGCAGTGAAGGCGGATGATTCAGCCGAGTAGACCGTCGCGCGATGTCGCGCTCGTACCTTGACGCTCGATGAGGCGCGCGCGGAACCAGAAGGTCCACGCGAGCAGGCCGCCATAGATCACATAGCTCACGATTGGCGATACGACGAGATAGCGTTCGACCGGCCACGTCCAGGCAAACCAGAAGCGCAGCACTGTTTCGATCGAAAGTCCGATACCCCACACAAGCGTCATGAGCCGCAACGACATGCGCAGCGAAGCGCTTTCGTTCCAGTACGCCTCGAAGCGCTCGGCGCCGTGTTCCTGCTCGCGCGTGACGGTGGCGCGTGCGAGATAAAAGACAAGCGGGCGCTCGAAGAAGAGCGAGATCAGAAAGACGATGCCCGTCGCGCCCGCCGCGAGCGATTCGCGCACGAGCAGGATGCGCGGGCTGCCGCCCATTGCGAGCATCACGATCGATAACGCGATGCCGAACAGCACGAGCGCGGAGAGCGCATCGACGCGGCGCGAGCGCGCGAATTCGGCAACGCTCCAGATGAGCGGCGGCGCAGCGGATGCGTACAACGCGCCGACATCGCCCCAATGCGGCAGCGCAAGCCGATACGCCAGCCACGGAAGCAGCAGATTGGCGGCGAGTTCGAGCAAGAGACCGGGCTTGATCTTTTTCATGGACTCAGGGATGTGCGCGTTGAACGCTGGACCGTGAGTCAAGTATAAAAGATCGGACGTGCGTGGAATCAGGCCGCCTTTGAAGCAAACGGCTACTTCTTCGGCGCTGCGCCAGCGGCGGCCGGCGTGCCCGGGACCGCGCCGTTCGCGGTGTTGCCGGCGTTGGGGCTGTACGTCGAGTTGGCGTTGTAGTTCGGCGTGGTCGTCGTGGCGTTCGGCGTGTTGGGCGTCGCGGGCTTCAGAGGCTTTGGCTGTAACGTCTGATTGATGACGCCCATTTGCCCCATCTTGCGTGCGGCCGTGCTGTCCGCGCTGGCTGCCGTCGTAAAGCACAAGCCGGCAATACCGGCGATAAGCGCAACCTGCAGGGCGCGTCCCTTCGCGCGATTGCGGATTCTTTTCATGTCGGCCTCCTTGGCTCAAAACCGGCCGCACACATGCGTGCCGGCGCTATTCATGGTGTGCAAGGACGGTGCCCGTATGGAAGAGGGTTTCTACCTAAACGCATCGAACGCGAGGTGCGACGCTGTAACGCACCAGCCCTTGATATTCATCGAAGAAGCGGCGGGCTCCGATCGGTAACATGTATTTCGAATTACTAATTTCTCCACCGGAGGTTCACCGCATGTTTCCCGAATATCGCGATCTCATTTCGCGTCTGAAATCCGAGGACGGCCACTTTTCGCGGCTCTTCGAGCGTCACAACGAACTCGATCATCGGATTCACAATATGGAGACCGGCGTCACGCCCGCGGATACGTTCACGATCGAATCGCTGAAAAAAGAAAAGCTGATGCTGAAGGACAAAATCTACGTGGTCTTGAGAAAGGCGCACGAAGCCGCCTGAGCGACAGCCTTGAGAGACGAGAGCCACCAGAGCAATCACGACGAGGAACGGATGAAGCTGATTTCGCCAGACAAGACTGCGCAAAAGAACGACGGCGAGGACGACGGCGACATTGCGGCACGCGCAATACCCGAAGGCATCGAACAGGAAGAGACGGGGCGCGCGATCGAAGCGGCGCATGGCCTCTTGAACAACAGCGTGGACGACATACTTCAACGGCTCGACACGCAGAAAGGCCAACAGACGGACTCGCTCATCGATACCGTGGCGACGCTGATCGGCGGCATGTCGCCCGATGAAGTTTCCACGTTGCGCGCGCATCTTTTCGATGGAGACGCCGTGCTGCGAACGGCCAACGGTTCGACGGATCCCGACGACGAGCTATCGCCTTCCTGGCGCGAGGGCGGTTATCCGTACCGGCATCTGATGTCGCGGCGCGCGTATGAGAAGCAGAAGTATCGACTTCAGGTGGAGTTGCTGAAATTGCAGGCCTGGGTGCGTGACACCGGTCAGCGCGTCGTGATTCTCTTCGAGGGACGCGACGCGGCGGGCAAGGGCGGCGCCATCAAACGCTTCATGGAGCATCTGAATCCGCGCGGCGCGCGCGTGGTCGCTCTGGAAAAGCCGTCCGAGCGCGAGCGCGGCCAATGGTACTTCCAGCGCTATGTCGAGCACCTGCCTACCGCAGGCGAAATCGTGCTCTTCGACCGCTCGTGGTACAACCGCGCGGGCGTCGAGCGCGTAATGGGATTCTGCACGCCGCGCGAGTACGACGACTTCATGCAGCAGGTGCCTGCGTTCGAACGGCACTTGTCGCAAAGCGGCACGCATGTCATCAAGCTATGGTTTTCGGTGAGCCGCGCCGAGCAGCGTCGCCGTTTCAAAGAGCGCGAGATCCATCCGCTCAAGCAGTGGAAGCTGAGTCCTGTCGATCTGGCCTCGCTCGATAAATGGGATGCCTACACGGACGCCAAGGAAACGATGTTCGCGCACACCGACAGCGCCGACACGCCGTGGACCGTCGTGCGTTCCGATTGCAAGAAGCGCGCGCGCCTCAACGCGATGCGGTACGTGCTGCACAGGCTGCCCTATGCGAATCGCGACCTGAAGGCGATCGGCGCGGTCGATCCGTTCATCGTCGGGCGACCGTTCTAGCTCACGTCGGCGCCGTCGAGCAGCGTTTGCGCGAGCAGGCGCGCGTGCGGCGTGAGTGCGTCGAAATCACGGGCGCACAGATGCAGGCGGCGCGTGGCCCACGGCTCGGAGAGCGGCACGATGGCAAGCGCGGGCCGCTCCAGCATGCGCGCTGACGCTTCCGACAGGATCACGAGTCCGATACCGGCTTCGACCAGCATGCCGACGTTGTCGATGCTGCGCATGCGGATGCGATAAGCGATCTGCCTGCCAAGCCGCGATGCGCGCTCGGCCAGATGCAGTTCGAGCGCGGCATCCGACAATCCGACGAACGCCTCGCCGACGATCTCCGCGAACGGCACGGCACTTTCCCCCGCGATGCGATGCGCGCGGTTCGCGACCACCACCAGTTGATCCTGCGCGAGCAGATGCGTCTGCAATTGCCCCATGTCCGCTGTGTCCGATACGACGCCGAGATCCGCGCGGCTCTCCGCGAGCGCCTGCACGATATCGACACTCGGGCGCTCATCGAGATCGACCGAGAGATCGGGAAACGCAGCGAGGAAACGCGAGAGACGCGGCGGCAGGAAGGCGGCCAGCGCCGCCGTATTCGACATCATCCGGATGCGGCCTTTGAGGCCGGTCGCAAACGAGCGCAGTTCGCCGCGCATTTGCTCGACCTGGCCGAGAATCGCGCGCGCGTGGCGCACGAAGGCATCGCCGGCGGCGGTCGCCTGCACGCCGCGCCGGTTGCGTTCGAGGAGCGGCGCGCCGAGCGCGGCCTCCATGCCCGCGATGCGCTCGCTCGCCGAAGCGAGCGCGAGATGCATCGCCTGCGCGCCCGCCGTGATGCTGCCGCGTTCGATCACGGTCAGGAAGAGACGCATGTCGGTCAGGTCGAAGCGCATGACGTATCCTTCGGATTTGCCGAAGCCTCGCATTGGAAATGCCAGATTGTAAGCGGCTCCCGGCGTCGTTAGCATCTGTCGCATGCAAGCATTTATTCTTGTCAGCGGTGCCGGTTTTCTGGCGGGCGCGATGAACGCGCTGGCGGGCGGCGGCTCGTTCGTGAGCCTTCCCGCGATGATCGCCGCCGGCTTGCCACCGGTTCAGGCGAACGCATCGAGCACCGTCGCGCTCTTTCCGGGCGGCGTGGTGAGCGCATGGGCCTATCGCGACGGACTCGGTCCTGTGGGTTCCGTGTCGATCCGCAAGATGCTCGTGACGACGCTCGTCGGCGGCTTCGTCGGCGCGGCGCTGTTGCTGTCTACATCGTCGAGGACGTTTTCGTTCGTGCTGCCGTGGCTGCTGTTGTGCGCGAGTTTCACGCTCGCGTTCGGCCGCAGGCTTGGTGAGACATTGCGGCGGCGCTGGCATATCGGCGCGGTGGCAGTGCTGTCGATCCAGTTCGCGCTCGGCGTGTACGGCGGCTATTTCGGCGGCGCGGTCGGCATCATGATGATGGCCGTCTGGGGCCTGCTCGACGCGCGCGACCTGAAAAGCCTGAACGCGCCGCGCACGCTGCTCGTGAGCGCGGCGAACTCAGTGGCGGTGCTGACCTTCGCGGCGGCGCAGGCCGTGCGCTGGCCCGAGACCATCGCGATGCTGCTCGCGGCGATCGTCGGCGGATACAGCGGTGCGCAGCTCGGCCGGCGCGCGCCGCCGCAATGGATTCGCGCGGGCACGCTGATCGTCAGCGCAGGCATCACGGTCGCGTTCTTCGTGAAGACATACGGTCCGATGCTGTCGCATCGATGATGCGCGTCGGCGCTCAGGGAGACCATCATGATTCCCGTCTTGCTCGAAACCATCGGCGCGCTATCGCTTCTCGTGAGCGTTGCGGCGAAAATTGCGCTGCTTCACGGCACGCACGACGACGACGTTGCGCCCGATAAACCCGAACCCGCGCCGGTGCGCCGCATCCGGGCCGCGTGCTTCCGAAAAAAAGAACGGCGCGATGCGCATCGTGCGCGCTTGCCGGTCAGTGCGCGTTGCGTTCGATCGGCGGCAGGCCGAGCGGCGTTCGCGCGGACTCATAGGCACGGATGAAGCGCGGATCGTCGTCGAGCTCGCGCGCCATCCACTTCGACAGATCCGCGCCACATGCGGGATCGGCGAGGTCGCGAAAGCACGGCGAATTCGCCGGCATCATGCTCGCGGCCCAGTAGAAGCCGAAGAGCGCCTGCTTCTCGGCGGGGTCCATCGTAATCGCTTGAGGATCGGCACCCGACAGCCAGCGATCGAGCTTTGCGGAAAGCGACGTTTCTGTCTCGCGGCTGTCGTATGAGAAGACATAACCGCCGCCCGCCTGAGCAGTGCGAAAATCGTTCAACACGACTTCCGAGACGAAACGTGCCGCTTTTTGACTCGGCGCGAACGATTGCGCGTGCGCGTCGCCAGTCAGAAACCAGAGCGAGACGAGCAATGCATTTGTTTTGTGCCGCACGAACGCGCGGTGTTTTTTCCGATTGCTTGCCGGGTTCACGTGAATCAGAGGAAATAATTTCGTGCAGATGCGCGAGAGTGCGGGCATCGAACGGTGTGTATCGATTCTACTGATTTATTTCCATGGGCGTATGCGCCGCATAATCCGTCCATCCGGTTGCTAAATAAATAGTTGTGCATTTCGGCGCGCCAATACGAAACGGCCCTTGCGGGCCGTTTCGTGCCTGAGGCGACAGCGCCGAACTTACAGCGGCTGGATCGTCGAAGCTTGCTTGCCCTTCGGGCCTTGCTTGACTTCGAAGCTCACCTTCTGGTTCTCCTGGAGCGACTTGAAACCCTTCGACTGGATTTCAGAGAAATGGGCAAACAGGTCTTCACCACCGTCGTCCGGCGTGATGAAACCAAAACCCTTCGCATCGTTGAACCACTTAACAGTACCTGTTGCCATTTTTCCAAACCCTATTGAGACGAATTACGTTGAAGATGCGCTTCGAATTTCGAGCGGCATAGAGTTTTACCATGCCAGAACGCCGAGTTCAAATAAGCGTTTCTGCTAAGAGACGAGTCATATGCGCGTCATACTTCGCGCGGCAGCGCCAGTCTCGCCGGAATTTTTTTGTTCAGGTATTTTTTGCAATGCCTTCCGGTTATTCTCGACGTCCTGGCCGAATATGGCAAAGGCACCTCCATATGGCACATACGCTTTCCAACGCCGCGCCACGCGCCGCGCGGGCTCCCGTCAAGCTCGACGCGCCCGACATTGCGGAAGCGCGGCGGCAGCTTGCAGCCTGCTTTCAGCTTGCGGCGCTGCATGGATTCGAAGAGGGCGTCTGCAATCATTTTTCGGCGATGCTGCCGGGCCGCGACGATCTCTTCTTCGTGAATCCCTACGGCTACGCGTTCGGTGAGATCACGGCGTCGCGCTTGCTGATCTGCGATTTCGACGGCAGCGTGATCGACGGCGAAGGCGCGCCGGAGGCGACGGCATTCTTCATTCACGCGCGCGTTCACAAGCTGCTGCCACGCGTGAAGGCGGCTTTTCACACGCACATGCCGAACGCCACCGCGCTGTGTCTGCTCGACGGCCCGCCGCTCTTGTGGCTCGGGCAGACGTCGCTGAAATTCTATGGCCGCACGGCGGTCGACGAGCACTACAACGGCCTTGCACTCGATGATGCCGAGGGTGATCGCATCGCCAGCGCGATGGGCGACGCCGATATCCTCTTTCTCAAGAATCACGGCGTGATGGTTGCAGGCGCGACCATCGCCGAAGCATGGGACGATCTCTACTATCTCGAGCGCGCGGCAGAAGTGCAGTTGCGCGCGATGAGCGCGAACCGGCTGCTCAAGCCGGTGCCGCACGGGATCGCTCAACGCGCGTACGAACAGATGCGTGCAGGCGACGCCGAGAGCGCGCGGGCGCATCTTGCAAGCGGCATGCGGCAGTTGCGGGCGCGAGGCATCGACTACGAAGCATGATCACTTCTTCCTGCGCGAGCACCTGAATCATCCGCGCTTGCCCATATCGGTCTGCTGCAGGAACACGGCAAACACGATGATGAGCCCCTTCAGCACGAGTTGCGTATTGCTGTCGATATCGTTGAGCAAGAGGATGTTGCTCAGGAAGCCGAAGATCAGCACGCCCGCGACCGTGCCCGATACATGTCCGACGCCGCCCGAAAGACGCGTGCCGCCGATCACCACGGCGGCGATCGCATCGAATTCTCAGCCCATGCCGGCATCGGCCCTTCGCGGCGGCGCACGCATCGCGCAACGATCGGGGATAGCCCATGCGCTAGTTGTGCCCGCGAGCGGGCCTTGTTCGACCCACGGCGCACCTTCCCGCGGCAGGCCGTCGATGCCGGCGAAGTTGATGCTCTTCTCGCGGCCCGCGTTTTTCGCGGCCAGATACGCGCCGTGGGCGATCGGATCGCCGTGCGTGTAGACCATATCGATCTACGGTTGCACGCGCATCTTCTGCGCGATGACGCTACATCGAGACGTCGTGCAAGTCCTTCACGATGGGCGGTCCTATCCTGAAGTCGGAGAAGCGCACCGTGAGGCCGCCGCGCTCGGGCGTGCAGCACATCGGGCCGACGAGCCATCGCGCGTTCGCATCGCGCGATGCGGAGGGTGCAAAGGATGCGATACGCATGAGCGTCCAGTGGGTTTCATCGGCGCTGCATTGCACCTTCAGCACACCTTGTGCGAACGTCATGCGAATGCGGAAGCGGGGCGTGCTGGCCGGTGCGCCGAGGGACCAGTCGGAGCGTTCGTCGGTGAGAACCGTGCTGAAGGCGAGCGCGCCGTCGTTGTATTCGGCGCCCGCCTTGATCCAGCGTTGCGCGCTTTCGCGCACCATCAGGCCCGCCTGATCGTAGAGCGCGGAGAAGTCGCCGTCGACCGCGACTTCCGCCGTAAAGTCGCCATTCACGCTCGCGGCGAGCACATGGCCGCTGTCGCGCACGAACCCGTAGTGCGTCTTGCGCCAGAAGTCGGTGTTCGCGTCGGTGGTGACGAAGAGTGTGCCGTTCTCGATGCGCCATTGCGCGGGCTCGTTGATCCATCGGCATTGCTCGAACATGGCGTCTCCGTCGCGTGAAGAAGGGCAGCGCAAGTATGTCACGGCATGCGCGGTGCGACGCAGCGTCGTACGATCGTACGAATCTAATTTCAACGCGTGCTGCACTAACATGTAGGCCACATCGCCACTTCCTGGAAACAGAGCACGATGGTCAAGCTCATGATGATCCTGCTGGGCGTGGACTATTTGCGCAATCGCTGGCGCAGCCTGATGACGGCGGGCTGGCTGTTGCTATTGATCGGCATCGGCGTGTTCATCGATGCACTCGATGGTGCGCTCGGTTTCCCGATCACGTTCGTCGGCTGGTTGTTGCTGATCGAAGGCGCGCTCACGCTGGCGGTTTCGTGGGCGGGTGTCGGCGGTCAGCGCAGGCTGCGCCATGCGAAGGGCATCGCGTTCGTGCTCACGGCGGCGCTGATCTTCGAAGGCAATCATCACGGCCACTTCATCCTTTCGATACTGATCGGTCTCGCGTTCGTCTTCGACGGCTTGTTGCAGGCGACCTCGGCACTCGTCGTGCGTTATCGCCGCTATCGCGTCGCGCTCGGCTTCGCCATCTTCGAGATCATGCTCGGCGTCTTCATGATCCAGCCTTATCCGACGCATTACAAAGGCACGGTCCCGTATTGCATCGGCGCGTTCTTCATCTTCGCGGGATGGAATCTGATCGTGCTCGCGACGCGCGTGCGCAAGCTGACGAGCAATCCCGCCGTCTGGGGCGATGCGAGCGCCGAAGCGGCAAGCGTCGCGGGCGACAGGAATGACAAGCGCGACATGCAAGCCAACGCGCGGCCAACGTTGCAGGCGCGCGAATGGGATGGCCCGCCCGCCGCCGATGAACCCGCGCTGACGGTGCATGTATGGACGCCGGTGGGATCGTCGAAGGCAGAGACGCAATGGCATCCGATCGTCGATCGGTATATCGCGGCGGTGGATCTCAATGGCGTGATCTCCACGGGTCACGCGGCGCTCGAATCGCCCGAAGGCATCTACGTGAGTCTCTATCCGGCTGTCGAGATCGACCGCTCGCCCGATGACTTCGCGCGCCTCTTGCGGGCCACGCGCGAAAACGATGTGCCGGGTCTGTTCCAGCCGAGTTATGCGATCGAATCGAAGGCATGGTGCGAGTCGACGGTGCGCGTGCGCATACGCAATTACGATCCCGCGCGGCTCGATCGATTCTGGCGCGGCTATCGCGAGGACACGACATATAACCTCACGCATCGCAACTGTTCTAGCAGCGTGTCGCGCGCGCTCGATGCCGCGCTAGAAGGCGCGGCCGGACGTCTATACGGATCGCGCGCGGGCTGGGGCGCGCTCTTCAGGATGATCGTGACGCCCGAGCTGTGGGTCGCGGTGCAGGTGCGCAAGCGCGCAGTGACGATGGCCTGGACGCCCGGCCTTACGCTCGACTATGCACGCGCGCTCAGCATGGTTGCCGATCCGCGGCCTTATGCGTGGCTGAAGCTTGCGCGCATGGCGCTCACGAAGATGCGTGCATCGCGGCGCGCATGGCGAGATGAAGGGACGCTCGCGCAGGGCGGCGGATCGAACGCCGATCCGCCCGCGCGTGTTTGATGCGGCGTGCGCCGTTAAAGATCGAGGTCGTCGGCTTCCTTGCGCGCGCGGCGTTCCTCGTTCGCACGGCGCGCGCGCAAGCGCTGACGCGACAACTGGGCGATGACTTCACCCGTCGATGCGCCGGGCGGTATCTCGTTGCGGATGACCTTCGGCACCATCGGCAATCCCATGCGCTGTCTGCGCAGCGCGCGTGCGATCGCGGTGCGGCATTCCTGACCGTGACAATCCCATTCGTCACGGATTCGCTCACAGTAGGGACATTTTTCCATTCCCAAAGTCTACCGCGAAACAGTGCAGGCTTTCCCGCGTCACGCGTCCCAGACACCGCTTGCCGCGGTACGCGCCGCATAGTCCTCGAATGAACGCGCTTCACGATCCAAGGCGGCGCGCACGCCATCGGCGGGCTTTTCGTTGCGGCCATCGAGCACGGTGGTGAAGAGGTAGAGAATCAGGTCGGTCTGCGCTTTCGATACGCCCGCGTCGAGCAGACCCGCGCGAAATGAATCGGATGGCACGGGCACGAGATGCAGATCGCGCCGCGCTGCCTTCGCGATACATCCGAGCGCTTCGTTGAACGAGATCGCGCGCGGCCCGGTGAGCTCGTAGAGCCTGTTTTCGTGACCCGGTTGCGTGAGAGCGGCGACGGCGGCATCGGCGATATCCTCCGCATCGACGAAAGGCTCCTCGATATCGCCGACTGGCAGCGCGAGCGTGCCTTCGCGAAGCGGGTCGAGGAAAAAGCCTTCGCTGAAGTTCTGCATGAACCAGCTGCAACGCAGGATGGTCCAGCTCGCGCCCGAGCGTCGCAGCGCATCTTCGGCGGCTTGCGCTTCTTCCTCGCCGCGACCGGAGAGCAGCACGATGCGATCGACGCCGCTTGTAAGCGCCGTATCGAAGAATGCGCTGACCGTTTCTAGCGCGCCCGGCACCGCGAGATCGGGCTGATACGTGACATACACGCGCTTCACGCCTTCGAGCACGGCACGCCACGTTGCGCGATCGTTCCAGTCGAAGCGCGGCTGCGTGGAACGCGCACACGCGCGCACGGCGAGAGCTTGTTGTCGCAGCCGCTCCGTTACGCGCCGACCTGTCTTGCCGTTGGCGCCGAGAACGAGAATGGGTGCGACGCCGAAGTCCGTATGAGCCATGACCTTCTCCTGAGTTTCAAACGTGAGAGTTGCTCACGTTTAAAACATGATAGATACTCATGTTTGACTGTCAAGCATTTTCGGCACGCATTCATGCGGCAAAGGAATCGTCATGCAAGAGAAGCCGCCGCGCAGGCAGCCCGCGCAGCAACGCAGTCGCGAGCGCCTGGATCGCATTCTGGAAGTCGCGCAGCAACTGATCGCGGACAAGGGCAGCGAGCACGTCAAGATGAGCGAGATCGCCGAGCTTGCGGAGATATCGATCGGCTCGCTGTATCAATACTTTCCCGACAAGCGCGCGATCGTCCGCACGCTCGCGGAATCGTATGCGGCGGAAAGCCGCCGATGCGTGCGCGAAGCGCTCGACGCCGTGCAGAACAAGGCGCAATTGTTGAGTGCGTTCGCGTCGCTCGTCGACCAATATTATGAAATCGTGCTGGACAAGCCTGTGATTCGCGACATTTCGTCGGCGCTGCGCTCGGACAAGGAACTGATGGGAATCGAGATCGCGGAGAGCCGGGCGTGCGGCGCGTTGCTCGCGGCGGCCATCAGGCGCGTCAAGCCGCGCGTGGACAGCAAGCGCGTCAACGCGCTTGCTTTCTTGATCTGGCAGTTAGGCGAAGAGACGATGCGCCTCGCCGTGGCGCAGAGGCGCGGCGAGGGCGCGCTGCTCGTCGACACCTACAAGCAAATGAGCCTGCGCGCCATCGAAGCGGCGTAAGAGCGACGCACGCTTCGATTCACCGCTCAACCGCTCAACTGATTCGACGTGCTCGGGCGCCGTGCTCGCTGATGATGATCGAGGCTACGTCGCAACACTTTCTTCACGAGCCCTTTGAGGAAGTGAATGGAGCGATCGGCGCGGACGTTCAGATCGAAAGGCTTGAGTTCGACCACCTGACGTCCACCGCGCGCAGTGAGCTTTTCGCGCATCTTGCGATGATCGACGGCCATCGCGGTGAGCGTCTCCGAAGCCTGTTTGAACGATGCACGATCGACGCGCGCGCATACGTGGCATGCGCGCTGAAAGAGTTTATCGAAGACGGTCAGCCAGAATTCGTCCATCTCGCCGCCGTCGCAATGCGCGAGCGCTTCCTGTCCGGTGACGCGCAGATTGTGCATGTCGCGCAGTTTCGCCGTCTGCGTGATGCTGCCGAAGCGGCGGCGATAGCCGATCAACGGCGTGGCGATCCGATAGATGCTCTTCGCACGAAGATAGGTCGAGGGCACGAGCGCCATGTCCTCGTAATTTCGTCCGACGGGAAACGGCGCCGCGTCGAACAGATCGGTGCGATACACGCGCGCCCATGCGAATGTGTGGAACCGGTTGGCGAATTCCTGAAGCGCCGCGCGGTCCATCGGGTGACCGCCGCTCGTCGTCTCATCGGCGAGCTGGATTTCGTCGAGTTCGCGCCCATCGTCGTTGATGATCTTGACGTTGTATTCGACCACGTCCCACCTGCGCTCGGCGAGAAGCGGGATCATGGCTTCGCTGAAGTCCTTCAGATAGATATCGTCGCCGTCGAGGAAACCGACATAAGGCGTGCGCACGGCGGCGAGGCCGGTATTGCGCGCGGCGCTCAAGCCGCCGTTTTCCTGGTGAATCAATTCGATGTGCACGCCGCGATCGCGCTCGACGACCGCTTGCGCTGCCGCATAGGTTTCGTCGGGAGAACCGTCATCGACGACGATGATCTTGATCGCGTCGATATAAGGCTGGGACAGGAGAGATTCGAGCGCTTCCTCGATGTATCCCTCGATGTTGTAAGCCGCCACGACGATGCTGAGCAGCGGACTGGTGTCTCGCAAGGAGTCACTCTCATACGGCATAGATGACGCTCTCCGTCGAATGTTTGGGCTCTGCCTCCGCGCATGCATGATGCGAAGAGTCGTTGACATGCAGTTGCTCTGATGGATGTGGCTGGATCGACGTATCGCGCGACGCACGCCGCGTACCAGGCGCTTGCGATTCGTTCGAAATGCCAGTGCCGCACATGACGGATCAAGGGCGGATGCCGCTTCGGGCTCGCGCATGATTAAGTTCGTGCGGCGCTTTATTCTTGGAGCATGTCACGTCATGTGGCGGGCCCCGGGTTTCCCGGCCTGACGTGCATGTCGATAGAACAACCGTTAATAGATTGGCTAGTGCTGCAAGGGTTCCCCAAGCGCCTATGCTAGCCGTTTCACGCGACGAAGCGATGACGAAGCGCTTCGAGACATACTAGTGGAAAACAACTCGCTGCGGCGCATCGTTCAAAGCGGTACGCGAAGTCCCGCAAACGTTATCGTCCGCGATGCGTCTCGCTCCGTGCGCTGGGCCACATGCGTGGAACATCTCGCATGATAAGGCGTGACAAACGGTTTCATCGTGCAAGCAACTGTAGCAACAGGCTGCATATTTTTCCGTTTGTAGGATAAAAACGTCGTGCATGAGGAAATAATTCCCTGATTCAACGATGCGTATAGACCGATTGCCCGAGTGCTTGCGGTGACGGCTGCGTCGCCCAGCCGCTTTGCAAGTTTTCGTAGGAATGGGCGGACTGTCCTGACTTCGCGTTCGACGTTGCGCCGTCCGCGGACTTCGACGGCGCGGGCGATTGCGCATAAGACAGCATCGGGACCGATACGGCGGCGGCGAGAAGTGCAGCTGCGAGCTTCTTCATGATTGTTCTCCTTGAACGAATGGACCTCGCCAGGAAGACTAAGCACGAAGAATGAGTTGATCGTGAGCGCTTCGCTCAGACGTTCTCCGGCGTATAGAGCTGTGCCGGCAAAGGGTACTGGCTCGCTTGTGCAGCTTCACCGGGCAACGCCTGCAACGCGCGCAGCATCGCCTGAATGGAAGTTTCGGCGATGCGCTGAAGCGGTGTATCGATGACGAGATCGATGATGCCTTCGACGAGCGCCTCATAGCGGTCCGGCATCAGATCGCTGCACACCGTGACGATGCGGCGTTCTCGCGCTTCTTCGCGCAGCGCGCGAATCACGCCGCCCACGCCGCCGCCGGGAATGTATAGACCCGCAAGATCGGCATGACGCGCAAGCATCGCGAGCGTCGCTTCATAGGCGAGTTGTCGGTCTTCGAGATTGATCTGCGTATCGAGCACGCGCAGACCGGGCGCATGTTCACGCAGATACGAACGGAAGCTGATCTCGCAGCTTTCTTGTCCGAGATAGCGCGGCGTGCCGACGAACACGCCGACCGTGCCTTCGTCCCGACGCGTGAGCCGGCTCACCGCCCACGCCGCCGTGCGTCCGCTCTTGCGCGGATCGACGCCGATATAGCCCGCACGCAACGGCGCGCTCAGATCCGACAGCAGTGTGACCGTGGGCTTGCCCTGCGCATGAAGCGCTTCGATTGCAGCCGTCACGTGCGGATGATCCACCGCGACCACGCCGAGCGCATCCGCCTGCTCGCCGAGCGAAAGCAGCGTGCGCGCGATGGAAGCCGGATCGAGCTCGTCCATGTATTCGATGATTGCATCGCAATGCTCGGGCTCATGACGTGCGGCCGCATCCGTGAGAACGCGCGCGAAAGTCTGATAGAACGGATCGGCGCGCTTCTGCAGACAAAAGCCCATCGTGTAGCGCTGCCGTTGCTCGCCTCGCTGGGCCCGCAGACGATCGCGCATGAGTCCCGCGCCGTGATAGCCGATGCGTTCCGCCGCTTCGATCACGCGCAACGCAGTGCCTTCGCGCACGTTGATGCGCCCGTTGAACACGCGATCGACCGTGGCAGGGCTCACGCCTGCCGCTTCGGCCACGGACTGGAGTGTGGGACGCTTGCTCATCGTTGATGTAATTGATGTGTTTTCGATCCGCGCGATGATGCTTAAAGATAGCAAATGCGCGCGGGTATTGCGCCCACAATGCGCTCGCTTCTATCATCGATCGAACACTAATGAATGATGTAATTCCAATCATCGGTTGAGGTGACGTGATGGAATCGGAGCAAGCGCAGGGCGTGGGCTCTCGCGATGGATATCGCGATTACCAGTTGATCGGCGGCGCGGGCGAACGCGCGAAGGCCGCGGGACTCGTCAATGCGCAGTGGTACAAGTGCGCGGTGCCCCGTCCGCTCATGAAGAGCCTGATGCAACGCGGCGACGCGCGCGCCATTCGCGACACGCTGATCTGGTATGCATCGATCATTGCGAGCGGCGTGCTTGCGTGGTTCGCATGGCAAGCGCATTCACTCTGGGCTGTTCCCGCGTTTCTTCTCTACGGCGCGCTCTATTGCGGCCCCGCCGATTCACGCTGGCACGAGAGCGGTCATGGCACCGCGTTCAAGACATCGTGGATGAACAAGGTGCTTTATCAGGCGGCTTCGTTTCAGGTGTTTCGCCGTCCGACCATCTGGCGCTGGAGTCACGCCCGACATCACACGGATACGCTGGTGGTCGGGCGCGACCGCGAGATCGCGGTGCCGCTGCCGACGGACTGGCTGAGTCTCGCGCTGAACGTGTTCGCGCTGAAGCACGCGGCGGCCGAAGTGCCGAAGATCATTTCGGGTGCGTTCGGCGATATTGGCGAAGAGGAAAAGACGTATGTGCCGGAATCGGAATGGCGCAAGGTTATTCTCGAAGCGCGCATCACGCTCGGGATTTACGTTGCGGTGATCGCCGCGTGCTTCGTCTTCGGTTCGATTCTGCCGCTGCTTTACATCGGCTTGCCGAGTCTCTACGGCGCGTGGCTCTATTTATTCTTCGGTCTCACGCAACATGCGGGCATGCCCGAGAACGTGCTCGATCATCGCAAGAACTGCCGCACGGTCATGATGAATCCCGTGTTCAGGTTCCTCTATCTGAACATGAACTACCACGTCGAGCATCACATGTTTCCGATGGTGCCGTATCACGCGCTGCCGCGCCTGCACGAAGCGGTGAAGCACGAAATGCCGCCGCCGTATGCAAGCACGATTGCGGCCTATGCGGAGATCATTCCGGCGCTCGTTCGGCAGACGCGCGATCCGTCTTATCACGTCGTGCGGCCGATGCCCGCCGCGACTCAGGCATGAACAAGGAGACGACTCCCATGACGCAATGGATCGAGGCTGCAGCGATGAACGACATCGAAGACGAAGACGTGATGCGTTTCGATCACGATGGCCGCACCTTCGCTATCTATCGCGTGAACGATGCCGTCTACGCGAGCGACGGCCTCTGCACGCACGAGCACGTCCATCTGAGCGATGGCTTCGTGATGGACCATGTCATCGAATGCCCGAAGCATAACGGGCGTTTCGATATCCGTGATGGCAGGCCGCTATGCGCGCCTGTTTGCGAAAAGCTGCGCACGTACCCCGCGAAAGTGGAGGGCGGGCGCATCTTCATCGAGATCTGACGATGACATTGCGCGCCATGCCACCACGATGCATCACACGCGGAACATGCTGACGACCCGCGCGAGACGCTCGGCCTGATCGCGCAACTCGGCGGTGGAGTGCTCCGCTTCGCCGACGAGCGCCGCGTTCTGCTGCGTCGCCTCGCCGATCAGCATGACCGCGCTGTTCACCTGCTCGATGCCGCTCGCCTGTTCGCGCGATGCAACGCCGATCTCGTCGACGATCGCATTCACGCGCGAGACGCGCTCGACGATGCCGCCCATCGTGCTGCTCGCTTCCTCGGCGATCTTGTAGCCGCGCGCCACCTTCGCGGCCGATTCGGCGATCAGCACTTCGATCTCCTTCACCGCGCCCGCGCTGCGTTGCGCGAGCGCGCGCACTTCCGATGCGACGACGGCGAAGCCCTTGCCATGCTCGCCTGCGCGCGCCGCTTCAACGGCGGCATTCAACGCGAGAATGTTGGTCTGGAACGCGATGCCTTCGATGGTCGCGGTGATGTCGGCGATGCGTCGCGCCGATGCGTCGATCTCGCCCATCGTTTCGACTACGCGTCCGACTGCATCGCCGCCCGCCCGCGCCGCGTCCGATGCCGATGCGACGAGCGTGCCCGCCTGCGCCGTGTTCGCTGCGTTCTGCTGCACCGTGCTCGTGATTTCTTCCATGCTCGCGGCGGTTTCCTCGACGCTCGCCGCTTGCGTGGCGATGCGCGTCGCGATATCGCTGCTGCCCGATGCGATGCGCGCAGTGCCTTCGTTCATGTCGGCCGATGCGCTGCGCACTTGCGCGACGATGCCCGCGAGTCCGCGCGCGATGCCGTCGATCGCACGCATCAGACGGCCGATATCGTCCTCGCGCGCGCTGTCGACACGCACGGTGAGATCGCCCGCCGCGATGCGCTCGGAGGCGCGCGTCACGTCGTCGATGGGACGGCCCACGAGCCGCCTGACCGCATAGAGCAGCACGCCGACGAGCAGCGCCACGACGACGAGCCCGAGCATCAGGAAGCGATTGCGGCTCGCATGCACGTCCGCGAGCAGTTCGTCGCGATAGGCGATGCCGCCGATCATCCACTGCCATTGCGGCACCGTCATATACACGATTTCCTTCGTGCCGCCATGCACGCGTGCGTCCGCGCCTGCGATGTCGACGCCGTCGAACATGAGCTTGCCAACGCGAGCGGCGAGCATCTGCGCGAAGGGCGCGATGCGTTCATCGGCCAGTTCGCCTTTCGAGCCGGGATGCACGAGCAGCTTGCCGCGATTCGCGCCGTTCGACGCATCGACGACGAAGTGATAGCCGCTCGCGCCGATCACGAGTTTCGCGATGTTGTCCTGCAGCGCGGCGAATTCGGCGGTCACGTCCACGCCCACGAAAAGCGCGCCGATCACGCGGCCCGATGCATCGGTGACGGGCTTGTACTCGGTGATGTATTGCTTGCCGAACAGCGCCGCAAGACCGATATACGACTTGCCCGCGAGTATCGGCGCATAGGCCGGGCCTTTGCGGTCGAGCAGCGTGCCGATCGCGCGTGCGCCGTCCTGTTTTTTGAGCGATGTCGTCACGCGCACGAAGTCGTCGCCGGTGCGCGCGAAGATCGTCGCGATCGCGCCGCTTTCCGCGAGGAATGCGTCGGGGATCGCGAAGTCGTTGTTGAGCGGCTGACCGCCCGCGAGAAGCGTTGGCGTCGCGATGACGCCGATGTCCACCGTCCGCGTCTCGTCGAGCGAGAAATCGGCGGGCAGGCGATGCGCGAAGATCGTCATGAAGCGCGTGACTTCCGCGCTGACGGTCTGATCGTAGAGGCCGATCATCGTTGCGATCGAGCGGTTTTCGCTTTCGACGCGCGCGAGCGCATGGGCGTTGACTTGCTCGCCCGCGCTCCGCGTAACGGCGATGGTGAAGAAGGCGACAACGATTGCCGTGAGCGCGCAAGCGAGCACGGCGAATTTGGTCCCGACGTTAGTCCGGGCCAGGGCATTTCGAAGCATGGGGAATGACTGAGCGATAGGAGTTGTATGGCACTTATCGGCATATCTTGCCCGCATCTTTAATTTGCCTTTCTTTGCATTCAAAAGGCTGAATGCAAAATGCCAGGCGGTGCCGCGCACAGCATTTCCTAGAAAACGATTAACTTTCGCGTGGTTCCGTGCGGATCGCCGGCGGCCCCTGCCAAGGGGCAAACCGCTGGCGTTAGGGCAAATACCAGGATAGCCAGCTAGCAGCAAATTCACTATCCTTCAGAAAAACGTTTTCCAAAAAGCAAGGCCGGCTTGCGTTCTTCTAAGACGCACAGCTATCGCCCACGGCGCTCGTCGCCGTTCACGCAACAAGAAACGCGGCACGACGAGCGCCGCCGCGTCCGGAGACTTTCATGAACACTGTCGTTGCCGGCGTCGTGCGTACCGCCAGCCGCTATCGCTGGACCGTGTGCGCGCTGCTTTTCTTCGCCACGGTCATCAACTACATGGACCGGCAGATCCTCGGTCTGCTCGCGCCGATGCTGCAGCACGACATCGGCTGGACGCAGGTGCAATACGGCCGCATCGTGATCGCGTTCTCGGCGTTCTACGCTATCGGTCTGCTGTGCTTCGGGCGTATCGTCGACTGGCTGGGCACGCGCATCTCCTATGCGCTCGCGATGTTCATCTGGAGTATCGCCGCGATGCTGCATGCGGCCGTCGGCTCGGTGATGGGCTTTGCGATGGTTCGCGCGCTGCTCGGCATCGGCGAGGGCGGCAATTTTCCGGCGGCCATCAAGACGACTGCCGAATGGTTTCCGCGCCGTGAACGTGCGCTCGCGACGGGCATCTTCAACTCTGGCGCGAACATCGGCGCGGTGTTCGCACCGGCGCTGATCCCGGCGCTCGCGGTGGCCTTCGGCTGGCGCGCGGCATTCGTGATGGTCGGCGCGATCGGTCTCGTGTGGCTCGTCGTGTGGTTCGTGATGTATCGCCAGCCGGATGGCCGCGCACATGACGACGAAATCGCCGATGAAGGCGACGAAGCCAACGCCGCCGATGCCGCCAACGCGAAAGCGCGCGCGCCGGGCTTCAAGGAACTCATCAGGAAGCGCGAGACGTGGGCGTTCATCGTCGGCAAGTTCCTGACGGATCCGGTGTGGTGGTTCTATCTGTTCTGGCTGCCGAAGTGGCTCAACGAATCGCGCGGCATGGACATGCAGCATATCGGCTTGCCGCTCGTCGTCATCTATGCGATCACGACCATTGGCAGCATCGGCGGCGGCTGGATTTCGTCCGCGCTGCTGCGTGCGGGATGGTCGGTGAACGCCGCGCGCAAGACCGCGATGCTCATCTGCGCATGCGCCGTGTTGCCAATCGCGTTCGTCTCGCAGGCGGAGAATCTCTGGGTCGCGGTGGCGATCGTCGGCCTCGCGGCGGCGGCGCATCAGGGCTGGTCGGCCAATCTCTTCACGACCGCATCGGACCTGTTCCCGCGACGTGCGGTGGGCGCGGTGGTCGGTATCGGCGGCATGGCCGGTTCGATCGGCGGCGTGCTGTTCTCGGAAGTCATCGGCCAGGTGCTGCAACGCACGGGGCATTACTGGGTACTGTTCGCGATCGGCGCATCGGCGTATCTCATCGCCTTCGCGATCATGCACATGCTCACGCCGAAGATGACGCCGGCCAAGCTCGCAGCCTGATCGCCACTTAATCGCTAATTATCAGTATCGATATGCGCCGCGCCGCCCGCACTCGCAACTCGCAGGCAACGCGGCGCGCGTCATGCAGCCGCGGCGGTGGATTCGCGCACGATGAGCCGCGGCTCGAACATGGAGTTGCCGGGATCGGGATGGCCGGCGAGGGCGTCGATGAGCTTCTGCATCGCGAGCTCGCCCATCTTCTCGCTCTGGATGTCGACGGTCGTGAGGCCGGGCGCGGCATACGCGCCGTAAGGAACGTTGTCGATGCCCGTCACCGATACGTCCTGCGGCACGCGAATGCCGAGCGATGCGGCTTCCTTCATGAAGCCGAGCGCGATCAGGTCGTTGTAGCAGATCACCGCCTGCGGCCGCTTCGGTCCGAGCATCACGCGCGAACACGCCTGTTCGCCGGCGAGCGAGGTCGGCGCGTGAGCCTCGTAGATGTCGAGTTCCAGGCCCGCTTCGGCGAGACATTCGCGCGCGCCGCGAATACGTTCGTCGTTGATGCGCGCATGCTCGAAGCCGAGATACGCGATGCGGCGATGCCCGAGGTCGAGCAGATGACGCGTGAGCATGTAAGTGGCAAGAGCGCTGTTGATGCCGACGCTCGGAATGGGCAGCTCGGCGTTGCGCAGGAGCACGACGGGCTTGTCGAGATCGAGCATCCACTGCGCGTTTTCGTCGGGCAGACGCGAGCTGACGAGCAGGCCGTCGACGCGTTGCGCGAGCGCTTCGATCAGCGGCCGTTCGCGCGCCTGGTTTTCGTCGATGTCGACGAGCAGCAGCGTGTAGTCGTGCCGCAGCGCGATGCGGTTCGCGCCTTTCACGACGTTGGTGAAGTGCGGGTTGCTGATGTCGAGGATCGTGAGTCCGATGGTGCGCGTCTTGCCGGTGATCATCGAACGCGCGAGCGGGTTCGAGCGATAGCCTAGCGAATCGATCGCTTCCTTGAGCTTCGCTTCGACCGGCGCGGAGAAGCGTTGCGCACCGTTGATGTACTTGGAGACGGTCGCGACGGAGACGCCCGCCGCGGCGGCGACGTCGCGAATGGTCGGGGAAATTTTCTTCATTTGGAGGGTAACGTTTTCGCAGTGTTACCGAATTGTCGCAGAAATTTGGGAAACGATGACATCGTTTCTTGCTTTTTGCATGCGGCCTTTTGCATGCCAGCGCCAATTGACCGCGCACGCGACGGATCGCTATAGTGCCGAAAACGTTTTCTTCTTTTCTGCTTTCAACGCATCAACACGTATTCGAAGGAGTCTCGATGAATCAGCCAAACGCAGCGGCCAAACCGTTCAAGCGCCTGCTTCTGACCGGCGCGGCCGGCAATCTGGGTCGTCAGTTGCGCGGCGCGCTCGCGCAATGGGCCGATGTCGTGCGGCTTTCCGACATCGCGCCGCTCGACGATGCGGCGAGCCACGAAGAAATCAGCGCCGTCGATCTCGCGGATCGCGACAAGGTGATGCAACTCGTCGAGGGCGTCGATGCGATCGTCCATCTCGGCGGCATTTCCATCGACGCGCCTTTCGACGATCTGATCGAAGCGAATATTCGCGGCACGTACAACATCTATGAGGCGGCGCGCCGTCATGGCGTGAAGCGCATCGTGTTCGCGAGTTCGAACCATGCAATCGGCTTTCATCCGGTGACCGAAGTGCTCGATGCCGACGCGCCGCATCGCCCGGACAGTCTCTATGGCGTGACGAAGTGCTTCGGCGAATCGCTGTCACGCTATTACTTCGACCGCTTCGGGATCGAAACGGTGAACCTGCGCATCGGCTCGTCGTTCGAGGAACCGAAGAATCCGCGCATGCTCGTGACATATCTGAGCTACCGCGATTTCATCGAACTCGTGCGTTGCTCGCTGTTCACGAATCGCGTGGGTCATGCGGTCGTGTATGGCGTGTCGGACAATCCGGTGAAGTGGTGGGACAACGCGAAGGCGGGCTTCCTCGGCTTCAATCCGCAAGACAGCTCCGCGCAATTCAGCGGGCTCTTTCCGGTGACCGGGCCGACGGCTGAACGTGACGATCCCGCGCAGCGCTTCCAGGGCGGCGCGTTCGTGCTCGGCGAGCCGATGGAGCGCAAGCGATGAGCGCCGCCGTGCGCGCGGAGCGGCTCGACGCGGCGGAGCGCGCCACGGTCGGCGAATGTCCGGTGTGGCGCGTGCAGGAAGACGCGCTGTACTGGGTCGATATTCCGGCGCGCAGCATCATCCGGCTGGAGATCGAACGCGCACGGCGTACGGAATGGGCGTTCGACGAACAGGTCGCGTGCGTTGCGTTCGACAAAGCCGGGCGCGTCGTCGCAGGCATGGAAAGCGGCGTGTTCGCCGTGACGCTTTCCGATACGGGCGACGCGCGCGCCGCGAAGCTCGCCGCGCCTTCGTTCCCCGCGACGGGCATGCGCTTCAACGATGGCCGCTGCGACAGGCAAGGGCGCTTCTGGGCTGGAACGATGGTGCAGGACATGTCGCTCGCGAGCCCCGCCGGCGCGCTGTATCGGTTCAATGAAAAGGGCGTGTTGTCTGCGCCGGTCGTCGATGGCCTCATCACGCAGAACGGCCTGGCATGGTCGCCGGACGGCACGACGATGTATCTGTCGGACTCGCATCCGCAGCGCCGCATCGTGTGGGCGTTCGATTTCGATCCCGACACCGGCACGCCGGGCCCACGGCGCGTGTTCGCCGATCTGCATCACTACACGGGCCGGCCTGACGGCGCCGCGGTCGATGCCGACGGCTGTTACTGGACCTGCGCGAACGATGCGGGACGCTTGCTGCGCTTCACGCCGCGCGGCGAACTCGATCGCGAAATCGCGCTGCCCGCGAGCAAACCGTCGATGTGCGCTTTCGGCGGCGGCGATCTGAAAACGCTCTATGTCACGACGATTCGTCCGGCAACCAATGCCACCGACGACGACGGCTACGTGTTCGCTTTGAACCCCGGCGTGCAAGGCTTACCGGAGCCGGAGTACGCGGGAATGTTACCGGTCGCATAAACTGCGCGAAACGGGGCGCATCATGCGCGCCGTACGCAATTTTTTCGCGTTTTTTCAGGGGCGCAAACGTTCGATGCACCGCGCTGGCGCGCATCGAACGGACGGCAAGGTGACGCATCACGTCGCGCTTCGGAACCGATACCAAGAACAAACACCAATGCTTTAAATCCTTCTGAAAGAGTAGTCTCCGCAGGTAATTCGAATACCAGCGATCGACCGATTCTCTAATCCGGAGGAGACATTGATGGACCTTGAAGCTCGCACCATGAAGCGCGTGATGGTTCGCCTCGTGCCGTTCCTGATCCTGTGTTACTTCATCGCCTATCTGGACCGCGTCAACGTCGGCTTTGCCGCGTTGCAGATGAACAAGGCGCTCGGCTTTACCGCGAGCATGTTCGGTTTCGGCGCTGGCATTTTCTTCATCGCCTATTTCTTTTTCGAGGTGCCTTCCAATCTGCTGCTCGAACGATTCGGCGCGCGCCGCTGGATCGCACGCATCATGTTCACGTGGGGCATCCTCGCGGCGGCGATGGCCTACATTCCGCACATCGCGCAGGCGACGGGCCTTTCGAACGCATATGTGTTCTATGGCTTGCGCATTCTGCTCGGCGTAGCGGAAGCGGGCTTCTTTCCGGGCATCATCTTTCTGCTGACCTTGTGGTTTCCGGCGAAGTACCGGGGCCGCGTCGTCGGCTACTTCATGGCGGCGATTCCGTTGTCCACCGTGATCGGCGGGCCGATCTCGGGCGCGCTGCTGCAGATGGACGGCATCAACGGCATGGCGGGCTGGCAATGGCTGTATCTGATCGAAGCGATTCCCGCGCTGCTGCTCGCGTTCGTCGTGTACTTCTATCTGACCGACAGACCCACGGACGCGCACTGGCTCGCGAAGGAAGAACGCGACTGGCTCGTCAATCGTCAGGCGCAGGAGCGGGCGCATCGTGAATCGGTTCATGCGTTCAGCGTGAAGGAAGCGATCTTCAATCCGCGCGTGCTGGCCATCGCGTTGATCTACTTCGGCGCGAATGCGACCAACTACGGCCTGAGTTTCTTCCTGCCGCAGATCGTCAAGTCGTTCGGCCTTACCAACCTGCAGACCGGCTTCGTCACTTCGCTGCCTTATGCGGTCGGCGTCGTCAGCATGGTGCTGTGGGGCCGTCATTCGGATCGGAAACTGGAGCGCCGCTGGCACGTCGCGATTGCGCTGATGGTGGCAGCGGGTGGCATCGCGGCATCGGCGGGGCTCGATAATCCGGTGTTGAAGATGGTTGCTCTGTCGATCGCGGGCTTCGGCATCTTCGGCTGCCTGCCGGTGATCTGGACGCTGCCGGCTTCGTTCCTCTCGGGCGCGGCGGCGGCGGGCGGCATCGCGGCGATCAATTCGCTCGGCAATCTCGCGGGCTTCTTCGGTCCCTATGCGATGGGCTGGATCAAGGACAGCACGGGCGGCTTCGGCGCGGGCTTGCTGTGTCTCGCGGGCGCGGGCATGGTCGGTGTCGCGGCGGTCCTCCTGCTGCATCACGATCAGGCCCTGGAGACGATTTCCGGCGCGCACGATGTGGATGACGGCGAGCCGAACATGGCGCGTTGATTCTGCATTTGGTATGCAAAGGACCGCGTCGATACGTGGTCTTTTGCATTCAATCGGGCGCCGACTGCGCCCGCCGCAATCTCTCCCGGCTATTGATCAGATGCAGACGCATCGCGGTGCGCGCCGAATCGGCATCGCCGCGTTCGATGGCGTCCGCGATCTGCTCGTGCTCGCGATTCACGCGTAGCAGATATTCGGCGTATCGCTCGCGCGGAATCGGCGTTGCAGTGATGCGCGTGCGCGGAATCATGCGCGTGCCCAGATGCTCCATGATCTCGACGAAGTATCGATTGCCCGTCGCGTGTGCGATCTCCATGTGAAAGCGCAGATCGGGCGAGACCGTATCGGCCGCTTGGCCCACGCTCTTCGAAAAGTCGTCGAGGGCCGCGCGCATCGTGGCGAGCCGCGCGGCATCGCAACGCATCGCGGCAAGTCCCGCGCTTTCGGTTTCGAGACTGATGCGCAATTCGAGGATGGCGAGGGCATCGATCGAGCCGGCGACATCGGCGGGATCGAGATGAAGCAGCGACGCCGCGCCCGCCTCGCAGACGAACGTGCCGATGCCATGCCGCGTCTCCACGACGCCGGCCGCCTGCAAACGCGATAGCGCCTCGCGCACGACTGTCCGGCTCACGCCGAAACGCTGCACCATTTCCGCTTCCGTCGCGAGGCGGCTGCCGGCCTTCAATGCTCGTGCGTCGATCTGCGCGCGCAATGCGTCGACGAGTTGCGCAGTCAGGCTGCGTCGCATGCCCGGCGATGCAATCGAGGGTGCATCAAGATCGGCATGAAGATCCGGCAATGGCGTCACGGCGTTCTCGTTGGCGTGGGTTTTACACACGTTGACAAATCGTTCGGCAAATGATGATATGCGGCATGCGGTGATATGACAACGTACAAGAAGACGCGCGCAGGGTAATCCCTAGCGATGACAGCCTTCGGGAGACACAACGCAATGGAACAAGACAAGGGCACGCCGTCCGTCGATGGCGTCGCACGATTCGGCCGTCTGCTACTGACGGGCGCCGCGGGTGGCATCGGCCGCGCGATCCGGCATCGTGTCGCCGAATTTGCGGAACGCGTGCGCATTTCCGACTTGCCCGGCGTCCTGCCGCACGACGCCGCGCCTCACGAAGAACTCGTCCCGTGCGATCTCGCCAACCGGCAGAGCGTCGATGCGCTCGCAAGGGATTGCGACGCGATCGTCCATCTCGGCGGCGTGTCGGTCGAGCGTCCCTTCGAAGAGATTCTCGAAGCCAACATCAAGGGCGTGTTCAATCTCTACGAAGCCGCGCGACGTCAGGGCGTAAAGCGCATCGTGTTCGCGAGCTCGAATCACGTGACGGGTTTCTATCGGCAAGACGAACGAATCGATGCCACCGCGCGCAAGCGTCCCGACGGCTATTACGGCTTGTCCAAGTCGTTCGGCGAAGACATGGCGCAGATGTATTTCGACCGATACGGCATCGAGACGGTGAGCATCCGCATCGGCTCGGTGTTTCCGGAACCGAAGGACCGCCGCATGATGGCGAGCTGGATGAGCTACGACGACTATCACGACCTCTTGCGCCGCAGTCTATTCACGAAGGAGGTCGGCCATACGATCGTCTTCGGCATGTCCGCGAACGCGCACACCTGGTGGGACAACCGCTGCGCCGCGCATCTGGGCTTCGTGCCGCGCGACTCGTCCGAGCAGTTCCGCGACAAGATCGAGGCGACGCCGCCGCCTTCGCCCACGGATCCGGTAGCGGTGCTGCAAGGGGGCGCCTTCACGACGACCGGCCCGTTCGACCCGGTTTAATGCATGCAAGATGCAGTATCACGGCATTCGTAGTATGTCGTCATACATCCCGCGCTGATCGCGGCCGATCCAGCGCCCAGACATCACAGGGACATTCGCCGCCATGTTTTCTCTCGATTTCACACCGCTGCTGCCGTACTGGCCGACGTTCCTGCTAGGCGCATGGCTCACGCTCAAGATGACGTGCGTGGCAGTGTTCTTCGGTCTGATCCTCGGCATGCTGGTGGCGTTCGCCAAGCGCGCGAAGGTGCCGGTGCTGACGCGCGTGTGCATCGTCTATATCGAGGCGGTGCGCAATACACCGTTCCTCGTGCAGATCTTTCTGCTGTACTTCGGTCTTGCGAGCATCGGCCTGCGCATGCCGACGTTCGCGGCCGCCACGCTCGCGATGACGATCAACATCGGCGCCTACGCGGCCGAGATCATCCGCGCGGGGCTGGAATCGGTGCCGCGCGGGCAGATCGAAGCGGCCGAATGTCTCGGGCTCTCGAAGTGGCGCATCGGCTGGCATGTGATGCTGCAACCGTCGATCGAGAAGGTCTATCCCGCGTTGACGAGCCAGTTCCTGCTGATGATGCAGGCTTCCGCGATCGCTTCGCAGATCTCGGCGGAAGAACTGACCGCCGTCGCGAACACCGTGCAGTCCGATACCTTCCGTTCGCTCGAAACTTACATCGTGGTCGCGGCGCTGTATCTCGCGTTGTCGCTCGTCATCAAGCTCATCGCGTGGGCCGTGGGCGAGCATATCTTCAAGCGACGCCGCGCGATACGACTCGCCGCGAAGCGCGCGGGCAAGACGCCGCCCGATTCGCCGCGCATCGATACCGTGATTCCCGGAGGTGCGGCATGAGCGGCGGATTCACGTCGGCGCATCTCGCCTATCTGGTGCAGTCGATCGGCTGGACGCTCGTGCTTTCCGTGCTCGCGTTCGTGCTCGGCGGCATAGGCGGCTTCGTCGTGATGCTCGCGCGCATCTCGCCGCGCGCATGGCTCGCGCGCGTGGCGCTCGTCTATATCGAAGCGATTCAGGGCATACCGCTCCTTATCCTGCTGTTCATCGTGTACTTCGGCTTGTCGGTGTATGGCTATCAGGTGCCCGCGCTCGTCGCGGCCGGCCTCGCGCTGATGGTCTATTCCAGCGCGTATCTCGGCGACATCTGGCGCGGCTGTATCGAAGCGATGCCGAAGCCGCAATGGGAGGCGTCGGAGTGCCTCTCGCTCACGCGCTGGCAGACGCTGCGCCTCGTGATCATCCCGCAGGCGATGCGTCTCGCGCTGCCGCCGACTGTCGGCTTTCTCGTGCAGCTCATCAAGATGACGTCGCTTGCATCGGTGATCGGCTTCGTCGAACTGACGCGCGCGGGGCAGATCATCAACAACTCGATCTTCCAGCCGTTCCTCATCTTCGGGCTGGTCGGCGCTTTCTATTTCGTCCTGTGCTATCCGCTTTCGCGCTGGAGCCAATCGATGGAGAACAAGCTCAATGTCAGCAATCGTTAAGGTCGACGATATACACAAGAGCTTCGGCTCCAATCATGTTCTCAAGGGCGTGTCCTTCGAAGTCAACAAGGGCGAGATGATCGCGGTGATCGGCGCGAGCGGATCGGGCAAGAGCACGGCACTGCGATGCATCGACAGACTGGAGACAATCGATCAGGGCGAGATCGAAGTGTGCGGTATTCGCGTCGACGATCCGAAGGTCGATCTGCATCGCTTGCGCCGCGAAGTGGGCATCGTGTTTCAGAGCTATAACCTCTTTCCGCATCTAACGGTCGAAGAGAACATCGTGCTCGCGCTGCGCCACGTGAAGAAGATGTCGCGCGACGAAGCGCGTGGCATCGCGATGAACGTGCTGGAGCAGGTCGGTCTCGGACAGAAGGCCGATGCCTATCCCGAGCAATTGTCGGGCGGACAGCAGCAGCGTGTGGCGATTGCGCGTTCGCTCGCGATGTCGCCAAAGGTTATGTTGTTCGACGAAGTGACATCGGCGCTCGATCCGCAATTGACGGGCGAAGTGCTGCGCGTCATGGAAGACCTCGCGGCCGACGGCATGACGATGCTGCTCGTCACGCACGAGATGGCCTTCGCGAAGCGCGTGGCGGATCGCATCATCTACATGCATCAGGGCAAGGTATGGGAAGTGGGCGACGGCACCATGCTCGATGCGCCGCGCACGCCCGAACTGCGCGCATTCCTCAATAACGGACTTTGATTGACGGACTTTGATTCGACTAACGCAACATCGATAACAACGGAGACTTGAATTGAAAGCAAAGACGATCATTGCCCGCGCGGCCCTCGCTGCGTTGATGATGGCAGGCGCGGCGCATAGCGCGATGGCCGACCAGCTCGACGACATCAAGAAGGCGGGCGTCGTGCGCGTCGCGATTGCGATCGGCACGCCGCTCTTCAGCTATGCGGACCAGAACCTCAAGCCCGCGGGTTCCGATGTCGATACTGCCGCAGCGCTCGCGAAGGACCTGGGCGTGAAGCTCGAACTCGTGCAGATCACCAATGCCGCACGCATTCCGACCTTGCAGGCGAAGCGCGCGGACCTCGTGATCTCTTCGCTGTCGGTCACGCCGGAGCGCGCGAAAGTGGTCGATTTCTCGAACCCGTATGCGGTGATCTCGATCATCGTGGGCGGCGTGAAGTCGGTCAACGTGAAGGGCTATCCCGATCTCGACGGCAAGACCATCGGCCTCACGCGCGCCACGGTGAACGACACGCTGACCACGCAACAGGCGAAGGGCGCGCAGATCCAGCGCTATGAAGACGATGCGACGCTCATCACGTCGATGGTCACCGGCCAGGTGGACATCTTCTCGAGCACGCCTTCGAACCTCAAGGAGATGCAGGACCGCGCGCCACAACGCAACATCGAGATGAAGTTCGAGCAGAAGACATTCGATCTCGGCATCGCGATGAACAAGGATCAGCCGCGCCTCAAGGAATGGGTGAACAACTGGGTCGGTACGAACATGAAGAGCGGCAACCTCAACACGATCTACAAGAGGTATCACGGGCGCGATCTTCCGGAGAGCATGCGCAAAGGGTGAGCCGGGAAGTGCGTCATGGGCGGCTCGCTCGCTGCTCTCCGCCCGTGACGCCAGCGGCAATGCATCGCTTCTAATGGACGCAGGTAAGCAAGCTGCTATCATGCCTAACCGGCAGCAATCGTACCTGCACCATGAGCAGATCGACATCGTATGCGTCACCTATCGGCATGGCCCGAAACTGGAGACGTTTCTCAACTGTATGTTGTCTCAGACATCGCACGACTTTCGCCTCACCGTCGTTCACGATGGGCCGGACGCCGAGTTCGACCAGGTCGGTCACACATACGGAAGCAGACATCCCGAACTGATGCGCTTCTTCGCGACTCAAGTCCGTCATAACGATTTTGGCCACACGCTGCGCGAATGGGGTATCGGCATGGCGGAGCATGAATGGCTCTTTGCTCACCAATGGCGACAATTACTACTGCCCCATATTCATCGAAACTATGCTTGCCGCGGCTGCGCCGCTCGACGTTCCCGTCGTCATGTGCGACATGATTCATAGCCACGAAAACGCC
The DNA here is from genome assembly GCF_001544835.2 of Caballeronia fortuita. GTDB lineage: Bacteria > Pseudomonadota > Gammaproteobacteria > Burkholderiales > Burkholderiaceae > Caballeronia > Caballeronia fortuita. The sequence continues at coordinate 279,680 of NZ_FCNX02000003.1, forward strand.
GGCTGCCGACGCCAGCCCGCTTATTCATTTTTCGAAACGCGTCCTGAGCGCAGATCGATCGATATCGGCTGCTTCATCGCCAGAACGGAGCTTGCAAAGCGCGTCGGCTTTCGCGACAAAACGCACGACGGCGACGCTACGTATTTCGAAGACGTGCTTGCATTAGGTGAAATCAAACAGGTGCGCAAGGTCAGCCAGGTTCTTTTCGTTCATAATTGATCGCCAGCTTGCCAGCGAAGATCCATCGCTTACGATTTTGCTGGATTCGTATCCGGGAATCTGGTTGTATTCGTAATGTCGCTAGAGCGCCGCCCCAAGCGGCTCGCGCACTGTCGCGGACAATCCGCCATCCTCCGGCGTACACTTCTCCATGCTTTTTGAATCCTGCATGCATTGAGCCAATGCCCGATGCGCGGTGCACGGTTTCGCATGCGGCGTCGTCATTTTTTAGACATCCTCCTCTCACCTTGGGAAGCATGATGGCCAAAAACACGATTGCGGACTATCTCGCGAAGACGCTTGCGGCGGCGGGCGTGGAGCGCATCTGGGGCGTTACCGGCGACAGCCTGAACGGGCTGGCATTCAGCCTGGATCGCGTGGGCTCGATCCGCTGGATGCACACGCGTCACGAGGAAGCCGCCGCATTCGCGGCCGGTGCGGACGCCGCCGCGACAGGCAAGCTCGCCGTATGCGCGGGCAGTTGCGGTCCGGGGAATCTGCATCTGATCAACGGCCTCTACGATTGTCATCGCAATCATCAGCCGGTGCTGGCCATCGCGGCGCATATTCCATCGACGGAGATCGGGCTCGGCTTTTTCCAGGAAACGCATCCGCAAGAGTTGTTCAAGGAGTGCAGCCATTTCGTCGAACTGGTCTCGAATGCTTCGCAGTTTCCACGCGTGCTCGAACGCGCGATGCGCGCGGCGCTCGATCAGCGTGGCGTCGCCGTCATCGTCTTGCCGGGCGATGTCGCATTGAGCGAGGGGCCGGGCATCGAGCCGCGCTGGAGCGCGAGTGCGCCGGGCGCGATCGTGCCTGCCGATGCGGACCTCGACAAGCTCGCGGGTCTTCTGAACGGCTGCGAGGCGGTGACGATCATGTGCGGCAGCGGCGTCGCGGGCTCGCACGACGAGGTGGTCGCGCTGGCCGATACGCTCGGCGCACCCATCGTCCACGCGCTGCGCGGCAAGCAGTTCATCGAATACGACAATCCGTTCGATGTCGGCATGACGGGACTCATCGGCTTCAGTTCGGGCTACCACGCGATGATGTCCTGCGACACGCTGCTGCTGCTCGGTTGCGATTTTCCGTATCGTCCGTTCTATCCGCCGCAAGCGAAGATCGTGCAGATCGACTGGCGCGGCTCGCAACTCGGACGCCGCGCGCCGCTGGAAATGGGGCTCGTCGGCACGATCAAGGAAACGCTGGCCGCGCTCTTGCCGAAGCTGCATCGCAAGGACGCGCGGCGTTTCCTGGAGAACGCGCTGAAGCACTATGCGAGCGCACGCAAGGACCTCGACGATCTCGCGACGCCATCCGCGTCGGGACGTCCTATCCATCCGCAATATCTGACGAAGCTCGTCGATGAAATCGCCGATGAAGACGCGATCTTCACCGTGGACGTCGGCACGCCGACACTCTGGGCCGCGCGCTATCTGACGATGAACGGCAAGCGTCAGTTGCACGGCTCGTTCAACCACGGCTCGATGGCCAACGCGATGCCGCAGGCGCTCGGCGCACAGGCCGCGAAACCGCAGCGGCAAGTGGTGTCGTTGTCGGGCGATGGCGGACTCTCGATGCTGCTCGGCGATCTTCTTTCCGCCGTGCAACTCGACTTGCCGATCAAGGTCGTCGTGTTCAACAACAGCCTGCTCGGCTTCGTGTCGATGGAGCTGAAGGCAGGCGGTTATCTCGACACCAACGTCGATCTGAGCAAGACCGATTTCTCGCAGATCGCGAAGGGCGCGGGCATCTGGTCGGTGCGCGTCGAAGAGTCGGAGCAACTCGAAAACGCCTTGCGCGAAGCGTTCGCACACACGGGGCCGGCGGTCGTCGATGTCGTCACGTCCAAGCACGAACTCGCGATGCCGCCGACCATCGAACTGTCGCAAGCGAAGGGCTTCAGCCTCTATATGCTTCGAGCGATTCTGAGCGGACGCGGCGATGAAATCGTCGAACTCGCGCGCACGAATCTGCGTTGAGCGGGCAAGCGCGGCGCGTCATGCGCCGCGCAAAAACGCGCCGAGTTGATCCAGCGTGCCGCCATAACCTTGCTGAAGCGACGGACGCAAGTCGGCGAAAAAGCGTTGTTCATCCACACTCGCACCGAAGGGCTGCGCACGCAATGCAATCGACGTCTTGCCGTTCTCTTCGCTGAACGTGACGACGTTCTCGATCTCCAGCGGACACGCTTCGCTGAACGGCGCGCGCGCGATGCCGCAGTGCTCGTTCGCAAACGAGTTGAGCCACACGATGCGCTCGCGCTCCACGATCTCGCGATAATTGAAGCGGCCCCACATCGCGGGCGCGCCAGCGAATGTCATCGCGTAATGAAAGAAGCCGCCTGGACGAAACTCGAAACGAAGCAGGTCCAGCGTGCAGCCTTGCGGACCCCACCATCGTGCGATCTGGCTCGCTTCGCTCCATGCCTGCCAGACGCGCTCGCGCGGCGCATCGAATACGCGGTTCATTTCGAAGACTACGCCTTGCGCGACCGTAGCGTTATCTTGCTGCATGTTTTTCTTCCTTTCGATGTCGGTGGTTTCTTCGGCTGTGCTTTCGCGTTCGTGTTAAGCAAGGCATCGAGGCGGTCGAAGCTCGCATTCCATAGCGACCGATACGCCTCCACCCAGTTCGCCACTTCAAAAAGCGGCGCGGGTTCGAGGTGGCAAGGGCGCGTCTGAGCTTCGCGCGTTCGCGAGATCAACCCCGCGCGCTCCAGCACCTTGAGATGCTTGGAGATGGACGGCTGACTCATGTCGAACGGCTCGGCGAGTTCGTTCACGGTGGCGTCTCCGCCCGCGAGCCGCGCGAGGATCGCGCGGCGCGTAGGATCGGCGAGTGCCGCGAACACCTGACTCAAGTCCTCTTCGCACATGACGGTTCGATGGCCGATTGGTTATATAGCTGAAAGGGAATATAGATCGACGCCGCGCTTTGGTCAACTGCAGCATTGCGCCGCGTACATTATCCTCGTGCATCGACATTCGACGGATTCGAGGAACGCGCCATGAGCGAATCGAAGAGTGACTTGCCGCTCGATCATGTTTTCGACTTCGAAGGACAAGCCGTGCGCTATGGCGTGATCGGCGAAGGAAGGCCGCTCGTGCTGGTGCACGGGACGCCGTTTTCGTCTCAGGTGTGGCGACGCATTGCGCCGATCGCGGCACGTTCGCGGCGCGTGCACTACTTCGATCTGCTGGGCTATGGCGCATCCGACATGCGCGAGGGACAGGACGTGTCGCTCGGCGTGCAGAACCGCGTCCTCGCTGCATTGCTCGAACACTGGAGCGCCGGCTGGAACGGCGCGCTGCCCGACGTGCTCGCGCACGACTTCGGCGGCGCGACATCGCTGCGAGCCGCGTTGCTCGACGGCCGTGCGTATCGTTCGTTGATGCTCGTCGATCCGGTGGCCGTGGCGCCGTGGGGATCGCCCTTCGTGCGTCATGTGCGCCTGCATCAAGCGGCGTTCGCGGGCGTGCCGCCATACATGCATCAGGCGATGCTCGATGCGTATCTGCAAGGCGCGGCGTATCGGAAGCTGCCCGAAGAGACCTTGCGCGTCTATACGCGGCCCTGGACGGGCGATGCGGGGCAGGCCGCGTTTTATCGGCAGATCGCGCAGATGGATCAGCACTATACGGATGAAGTGCAATCGCGTTATGGCGAACTGCAATGTCCCGTGTCGATTCTCTGGGGCGAGGAAGACGAGTGGATACCGGTGGCGCGCGGCGCCGAACTGGCGTCGCTGATTCCGGGCGCGCGCTTCACGCGCGTACCGGGTTCAGGGCATCTGATGCAGGAAGACGCGCCCGAGGCGATCGTCGGCGAATGGCTGACGTTCGCGCTCGAGGCTCGATGAGCGCAATCAGAAGCGATACGTGACGCCGACCTTGACGATCGGATAGAAACGCAGCTTGTCGGCCTTGTCCTGAAGGTCCTGCTTTTCCGCGTCGATGTTGTCCTGTCCCGCTTCCGCGACGATATCCGCGGGCACGTCCAGCTCGACGCGCGGACGGCCGAACGCGACGCCCGCATCGAAGAACGCGGAGAAGCCTTTTTGCGCGACCGGCGTATGTCCGAAGCCGATGCCGAGATACGGGCGCACCGTGGGGAACTTCGCCTTCGCGTGAATGCTCTGGCCGAACGTCGGATAGGCGATGCCGTTGATCGTATAAGTGCCGTTCATGCTGGTCGCGGTGGCATCGACATGATCGCCGCCGACGAGCGCGCCGGCCGTGAGGCGAAAGCCCACGGTGTTCGGTGCGGGAAAGAAGTCGATGTAGAAGCCGCCGTGATAGATGCTCGCGGTGCCGTCATAGTGCAGGCCGCCTGCATCGAAATCATGGGAGAACTTCAGGCCGTTGAATTCGGCGCGCAGGTTGTCGCGCGTGCCGAGCGGTTCGGCGTAACCGATGCCGACACCTTCGGTGCCGATCTGGCCATAAATCTCGCGGGCGTGCGAGAGCGGAGCGGCAAACGCGGCGAGCGTGCCGATAGCGGCCGCGCAGACGGCCAACGACTTCTTCATGAGCAGGTAATCCGTTTGGAGATGGACGAGAAGGCGTCCAGGCGAAAGCGGCAAGAAGTGCCGGCTGGTGCGGGAGCCGAGTGACGCATGCGCGCGTCGCTGATGATTTCGTTAACGGAAACGTTTGCCCATTTCTTTAACGAAATAAGCTGAAGAAAAAACGGAACGGAGCCGGCATCGGGCGACGACGGCTCCATGTTCAATTCTCACGTCTTGTTTTTTGCGCTCTCCGCACGAAACGCTGCTTCGCCCGCGTCGGAGATTTCGACCCATTTTTTGTCGGGCGGCGCATCGTCGACATAACTGTCGTGCCAGTTCCACCATTTGTATGTCGGCGTCTGCGGATAGCCCTCAGGCGAGTCTTCCCATAATTCCTGACGGCCGAGCGGCGTGATGTCGAGGTAGTTCCACGTATTGCCCATCTGCTCGTCACCGCGATTATTGAGGAAATAGGTGCGGAAGACACGATCGCCGTCGCGGAAGAACACGTTCGTGCCGTGCCATTCGTCGACGCCGAAATCCGCATCGAAACGATCGGTGAGCGTGAACCACGGAATGTTCCAGCCCATGCGTTCCTTCAGCCGCGCGATGTCCGCTTGCGGCGCGCGCGACACGAAGACGAGTGTCGTGTCGCGCGCATTCAGATGCGCGACGTGCGCGACCTGATCGGCCACCATCGAGCAGCCGCGGCACGCATGTTCTGGCCAGCCGAATACGCCGGGCTCGTAGAACGCGCGATAGACGATCAACTGCCGGCGTCCGTCGAACAGATCGAGAAAGCCGATTCTGCCGCCGGGGCCTTCGAATACGTAGCCGGTCTTCACGGCGGCCCACGGCATGCGGCGGCGCTCGGCGGCAAGTGCATCGCGTGCGCGCGTGTGCGCCTTTTCCTTCACGAGCAACTGCTGACGCGCGGCTTCCCATTCCTCTTGCGACACGACGGGCGGCGTGCGCATCTCGTTTTCGTGTGATGTGGTCATGGCTTTTTGCAACCTCCTGAGTCGGGCTCTTGCGTGGTTTGCCGTGATTCAGTCTGACTCGAAAAGCGGACGATCGAGAGTAACAAGTGTGACGCCATTCGCGAGCGGATGCATTCTTAAGCAACGCTCAGGCACACGAGGCCTGCAGCGCATGCATCGTTTTCCAGTACGTGAAGAAGCGTCCGGCGAAGATGCCCGCGACGATGCCCGATACGGCGGCGTCGATCATCGTATAGGTCGACAGTGCGGCCAGGTTCGTCGCAGTCGCGAGTTCGAAGCCGAGCCAGAACTTCGCGATGAAGGTCGCGGCGATCAGCGCCATCGGCAGAAGCGAGCCCGGCAGCATCACGGTGCGCGCCACCGGATCGACGATGAAGCGGCTGCGGCTCGCGATGAACACGCCGCCCACGATGCCCGCGCCCAGCATGACGATCCACACAGCGATGTCGGTCCATCCCGCGAGCGGCGACGACATCAGATGCGAGATGCCCATGCCCGCGAAAATCACCGGAATGATCGCGAGCTTCGACAGCGGCGCGGTGCTGGCCTGCATCGCCTTGAAGCCGCGAAAGAGCAGGAAAGCGAGCAGCACCCAGACCCACGTCGGCGTGCCTTGAATGATGGCGATTGGCGTCATGTTCATCTCCTTGCGAGCGGTTGTTTGATGCGCATCATGACGCCGCAGAATTAGCCGCGAATGAGCCAGAGAATCGCGCTTGCATCGTGCGAATTAAGCGGCTTCAGAATAAGCGCCGCGCGCCGGGTAAAATGCGGCGCCAGCCCGTTATCCGGCCGCATACGCGTGTGACCCGCGCGCAGCGGCGTTGCGGGCCGCGTCCGCCTCACGAAGGCCACGCATCGTGCGTTCGCGGCGTCCGGTCATCCCGCGCGCCGCCGCCACCGCCGGCACACACACGAGACACACGACCCACCCGACCCACCCGACACACCCGACACGCAACGACATTCGAGGAACGTTTTCATGCTTGCCCGCATCACCCGCCTTTTCCCGCTCTGGGCCGTGCTGGTTTCCATCGCCGCCTACAGCACGCCGTCGTCCGTGACGGGCATCGCGCCACACGTCACGACGCTTCTCACGGTCATCATGCTGTCGATGGGCGTCACGCTTTCCATCGACGATTTCAGGCGCGTGTTCACGCGGCCCGCGCCGGTCATCGCGGGCATCGTGCTGCATTACCTCGTGATGCCGCTCGCCGCGTGGGTCATCGCCAAGGCGCTGCGCATGCCGCCCGATCTGACGGCGGGCATGGTGCTCGTCGGCAGTGTCGCGAGCGGCACCGCGTCGAACGTGATGATCTATCTCGCGCGCGGCGACGTCGCGTTGTCCGTCACGATCAGCGCGCTGTCGACGCTCGTCGGCGTGTTCGCGACACCGCTGCTCACGCGTCTTTACGTCGATGCATCGATCACCGTCGACGTGCACGGCATGCTGATGAGCATCCTGCAGATCGTCGCGTTGCCGATCGTCGTCGGCCTCGTCGTGAATCATTTGTTCGGCAAGTTCGTGCGCAAGATCGAATGGATGCTGCCGCTCGTGTCGATGGTGTCGATCCTGCTCATCATCGCGGCGGTCGTCGGCGGCACGCAGAAGAGCATCGCGTCGGTCGGCATGGTCGTGGCGGTGGGCGTCGTGCTGCACAACGGCATCGGCCTGCTCGGCGGTTATTGGGGCGGGCGGCTGCTCGGCTTCGACGAAGCCGTCTGCCGCACGCTCGCGATCGAAGTCGGCATGCAGAACTCCGGTCTGGCGGCGACGCTCGGCAAGCTGTATTTCACGCCGATCGCGGCGCTGCCGGGCGCGCTCTTTTCCGTGTGGCACAACCTGTCCGGGTCGATGCTCGCGGGTTATTGGGCAGGCCGTCCGGCCAAGGGCGCCACGCGCGATACGGAAACCGAAAGCGCCGTCGCGCGCCACGGATAACCGCCGCGAGCAGGAACGGACACGGAAAGCGCGCCCGCTGCGGCGCGCTTTTTTTTCGATCAGATCCGTTCCGCTTTGTATCGCCAAGTATCCGCCGACACCGCCGACACACAGCGATGCACAGCGCGCCCATTCCGAAATTTCCGCGATACATGACGACGCTGAAATACGGCACATGGCCCGATGTGCCCATTCCATTTTTTCCGGAAGACCGATCTCATGTCCCTCATCGTCATCGCATTCCTGGGCGGTGTGTTCACCGTCCTCAGTCCCTGCATCCTGCCGGTCGTGCCGTTCGTCTTCGCGCGCTCGGACCGGCCTTTCGCTACCGAACGTCTGCCGCTCTTCGCCGGGCTCGCGGGCGCGTTCGCGCTCGTGACCGGCATCGGCGTCGCCGGACTCGCGGGCGCCGCGCAACTGAATCAATACGGCCGCTGGATCGCGCTCGCGACGCTCGCGCTGTTCGGCGCGGCGCTGCTGTTGCCGTCGCTTGCCGAACGCCTCACGCGGCCGTTGTCCGCGCTCGCGGATCGCATCGTCGCGCGCTCGCAGACGCAAGGAACGACGCGCCGCATTGCTTCATCGATATTGCTGGGCGCCGCGACCGGCCTCCTGTGGGCGCCGTGCGCGGGTCCGATCCTCGGCGTCATCTTCACGGGCGCGGCGCTGCACGGCGCGAACTGGCATACGGCCGCGGCGCTCGCTGCGTATGCCGTTGGAGCGGCGAGTTCGCTTGCCATCGCGTCGAGTCTCGGCAAGCGCGCGCTGGACCGCGTTAAGCGAACGCTCGGCGTGGGCGAGCATGTGCGCCGCGCGATGGGTGCGCTCGTCGTATTGAGCGTGGCCGCGATCGCGACGGGCCTCGATACGCGTCTGCTCGCGCTCATTCCCGGCACGCCGACGAACGGCATCGAAAGCAGGCTCGTCGGTGTGTTGAACGCGAAGCACACGCCGCACGATGCACGGCCCGGCGCACGCATGATGCGCGTGTCAATGCCATCGACGCTGCCGGTGCAAGGCAGACTGCCGTCGCTCGATGGCGCGACGACGTGGCTCAACACCGCGCCGCTCTCCGCCGATGCATTGCGTGGCAAGGTCGTCGTGGTCAACTTCTGGACGTACTCGTGCATCAACTGTCTGCGAACCTTGCCGTATCTCAGGACCTGGTCGCAGCGTTATCGCGATGACGGGCTCGTCGTGATCGGCGTGCATACGCCCGAGTTCGGCTTCGAGCGCGATACGGGCAACGTGAAGCGCGCGCTCGCGAACCTGAACATCGGCTATCCGGTCGCGGTCGATAACGCGTACGACATCTGGCGCGCGTTCGGCAATCAATACTGGCCGGCGTTCTATATCGTCGATGCACAAGGCCGCGTGCGCTTTCATCATTTCGGCGAAGGCGGTTATCGCGAAGCCGAGGACGCGATCCGTCAGTTGCTTGCGGATAACGGCAAGCCGATGCCATCGCACGATGCGCAAACAGTGCAGGGCAGCGGCACACAGGCCGCGGCCGATCCCGCGAACATCGGCTCGGACGAAACTTACGTGGGCTACGCGCAGGCGCAAGGTTTCGCGTCGCCGCAACGCGTGAAGCGCGATACTGTCGATACTTACTCGTTGCCCGCGCAACTGCCGCTCAACGATTGGGCGCTTTCAGGAAAGTGGAACGTCGGCGCGGAGTCGGCCGTTCCGGCTGCGGCACAGGCGCGTATCGCGTTTCGGTTTCATGCGCGCGATCTGCATCTCGTTCTCGCGCCTTCGACGGACGGCAAGCCGGTGCGTTTTCGCGTGACGATCGACGGCGCAGCGCCGGGCGCATCGCATGGCGCCGACATCGCCGCAGACGGCACGGGCGTCGTGACGAACGCGCGTCTTTATCAGCTGGTGCGTCAGTCCGGGGCCGTCGAGGATCGGACCTTCGAGATCGAATTTCTCGACCCGGGCGCGCAGGCGTACAGCTTTACGTTCGGATGAGCGCAACGGTTCCGATGCGGCCCATTGCAACCCGCACCGCGTCTGCTTTTCAATGATCCGTGACGAAGGTCGGGTGACGCGTGCGAATCTCGTCCACCTGACTGAGCGTGCCGGAAAGATGCTTGCGCAACGCGGCATCGGCGGCGTCGGCATCGCCTTTTTCGATGGCATCGACGATCTTCGTATGGTCGCGCACCACGGCCTGCGTCTTGCCGTCGACCGGCAGATGCAGTCGCCGCAAACGATCGATATGGCCGCTCAGTCTGCGCACGAGATCCCATAGCTGCGGCACGCCCGCGGCCTCATACATCTGCCGATGAAACGACTGATCGAGGGCCGAGAACTGCTCGATGTCCTTCGGCTCCATCCATTCCATTTGTTCGGCGATCGTCGCGCGCAGCCGCGCGACCAGCGACGCCCTGTGTTCGCGCGCGAGCGTGCGCACGACTTCGAGTTCGATCGAGCGCCGGAGAAAATGCGCCTGCATCGCCGACGCCACGCTGATCCGGCTCACGACCGTCGCGTGCTGCGGAAAGATATCGACGAGTCCTTCCTCGCCGAGCTTCATCAACGCGTCGCGCACGGGCGTCTGACTGAGGCCGTAACGCGTCGCGAGTTCGGTACGCGACAACACCGTGCCGGGCTCGAGTTCGAGCGACAGGATCATCGCGCGCAGCCGCTCGAAAACTTGCGGCGCGGCATGACGAGAACGGTCGAGGCGATGAACGGACGCGGAATTATTCATATCGGATCGAAAGGGAGCGCACTGAAACATTAGTACTATAGCCGCGCCGATCTCCAATTGGTAAGCCAGAGACGGATGGGCGTTTACCCGACTCACGCACTGATACATTAGTGCTTTACCATGCGGTATTCCACTAATTTCCGGAACGCCGACATGACTCGCGATATCGCCATCACCCAGGTTCGAATCACGCCGATCGCATTTCGCGACGGCCCGCTGCTCAACGCGGCGGGCATCCACGAGCCGTGGGCGTTGCGCGCGATCGTCGAACTCGAAACAAGCGATGGCCGCGTCGGCATCTCCGAAACCTATGGCGACGAGCCGATGCTGCGCGTGCTCGAACAGGCGAAAGACCTGGTGATCGGCTTGTCGCCGTTCGACCTGAACCGGATGGAAGAACGCGTGCGCGCGACCATCACGGCGACGCCCGGCGCGGTCGAGTTCGAGCTCGCGCCCGGCTCGCATGCCGCGAAGAACGCGCCGAAGGTCATCAGCACACTGGAAGTGGCGATGCTCGATCTGCAAGGGCAGATCGTCGGCGCGCCGGTCGTCGATCTGCTGGGCGGCAAGGTCCGCGACGCGGTGCCCTACAGCGCGTATCTGTTCTTCAAGTACGCGGAGCACATCGACAAGCCGTATGCGCCCGATGCGTGGGGCGAGGGCATCAGCCCGGAGCAGATCGTCGCGCAGGCGCAGCGCATGTTCGATCTGTACGGTTTTCAGAGCATCAAGCTGAAGGGCGGCGTGTTCGAGCCGGCGCATGAAATCGCGTGCATGCAGGCGCTTGCGAAGGCGTTCCCCGGCATGCCGCTGCGTCTCGATCCGAACGCGAACTGGACGCTCGAAACCAGTATCGAGGCCGCGCCGCAACTCGACGAAATTCTCGAATACTACGAAGATCCGTGCCCCGGACTCGAAGGCATGGCCGAACTGCAGAAGCACACGAAGCTGCCGCTTGCGACCAATATGGTGATCACGACAATGGAGGACTTTCGCCGCGGCTGCAACATGGGCTCGATCAAGGTTCTGCTCTCCGATCACCACTACTGGGGCGGTCTGCGCGCCACACAGACGCTCGCGCGCATGGCCAAGCTCTGGGGCTTCGGCATGTCAATGCATTCGAACTCGCACCTCGGCATCAGCCTGATGGCGATGACGCATGTCGCCGCGAGCGTGCCGAACCTCACGTATGCGTGCGACACGCACTATCCGTGGCAGGAGGAAGAAGTCATCAAGGGTGGCCGCGTGAAGTTCGACAACGGCGCGGTCCGTGTGCCGACGACGCCGGGTCTCGGCGTCGAACTCGATCGCGAGAAGCTCGCCGAACTGCACGAGCAATACAAGACGTGCGGCGTGCGCAATCGCGACGACCTTTCGCAGATGCGCAAGTATCAGCCGGACTTCACCGGCAAGAATCCGCGCTTCTGAGTCCAAGAAAAAACGCAGCGCCCCATTCAGGTTTCTGGAGACGAACCAATGAGCAGTTCCAGCGTGCTCTCGAGCGCCGTTCGCAAGGTCAAGTGGCATGTGCTGCCGCTTTTCGTCGTGATGTTCATCGTCAATTACATCGACCGCGTGAACATCGGCTTCGTGCGTCAGCATCTGAGCGCGGATCTCGGCATCGGCGCGGCGGCTTACGGGCTCGGCGCGGGCCTCTTCTTCGTGAGCTACGCTGTGTTCGAAGTGCCGTCGAACATGTTGATGCAGCGCTTCGGCGCAAAGGCGTGGCTCACGCGCATCATGATTACATGGGGTCTTGCGGCCGTCGGCATGGCGTTCGTCAAGGGCGAAACCTCGTTCTACGCGATGCGTCTGTTGCTCGGTGCCGCCGAGGCGGGCTTCTTTCCGGGCGTCGTGTTCTATTTCACGCAATGGCTGCCGCGCGATGAACGCGGCAAGGCGATGGCTGTCTTCCTGAGCGGCTCGGCGCTCGCATCGGTGTTTTCCGGGCCGATCTCGGGCGGGCTGATGCTGATCGAAGGGGCGGGCCTGCATGGCTGGCAGTGGATGTTCATCATCGAAGGCATGGCGTCGGTCGTGCTCGCGGGCTTCGTATGGATCTGGCTCGATTCGAAGCCGCGCGATGCGAAGTGGCTCACGCCCGCCGAGCAGGATGCGATCGTCACCGAGATCGAGGACGAGCAGCGCCGCCGCGATGCGGTACACGCAATGAAGCCGTCGTCATGGAGTCTTTTGCGCGATCCGCAAATCCTGATCTTCTGTCTGATTTATTTTTCGGTTTCGCTGACGATCTACGGCGCGACGTTCTGGTTGCCGAGCATCATCCGCAAGATGGGCCATCTGAACGATTTCCAGGTCGGGCTGTTCAACTCGATCCCGTGGCTCATCTCGATCGTCGCGATGTATATGTTCGCGGCGCTGGCGGCGCGCTTCAAATTTCAGCAAGCGTGGGTTGCGTGCGTGTTGCTGATCGCGGCGGTCGGCATGTACGCGGCCGGTCAGGGCAGTCCTGCCTTTTCGTTCGTCGCGATCTGCTTTGCGGCGATCGGCTTCAAGGCTGCGTCGTCGTTGTTCTGGCCTATTCCACAGGGCTATCTCGATGCACGCATCGCCGCGCCGGTACTTGCGCTTATCAATTCGATCGGCAATCTCGGCGGCTTCGTCGCGCCAGCGGCATTCGGTTTTCTGGAACAGAAGACGGGCTCCATTCAGGGCGGATTGACGGGGCTCGCGGTGATGTCGGTCGTGGCGGCGGGCGTCGTGTTCATCGCGCGGATGGCGCCCCGGGAAGGGCGCGGCGTGCCGGCGTTGCAACCGGGCGTGCATAAATGATTCGACGTGCGCAGCATTGACGCGCGGCACGGGATTTGCGGCTCACGTGGGCTCGTCACAGGGCTCACTACCACAGGAGGCGCCATGAGTATCTTTTCCAATATCCTGAACAAGATCTTCCATCACGACAGCGCACCGGCCAGCGCCCCGAGTACGGGCCAGGCCGCCGCACCGCAGTCCGCGCCGGCGGGCGGCACGCCGCAGGCCGCGCCCGCTACATCGACCGCTGCCTCGACTCCGGCGCAATCCGCCGCGCCGATGCAGGAAGTGGACGTCGAAGCGGTCCTGACGCAAATGCAGGCCAATCACAGCGAGCAACTGAACTGGCGTACGTCGATCGTCGATCTGATGAAACTGCTCGGTCTGGACAGCAGCCTGTCCGCGCGAAAGGAACTCGCGTCGGAACTGCATTACACCGGCAATACGGAAGATTCCGCCGCGATGAACATCTGGCTGCACAAGCAGGTAATGCAAAAGCTCGCGGAAAACGGCGGCAAGGTGCCGGACGATCTCAAGTAAGCACGTGCCTTTTAGCGCCGCGCACGCCGTTTCTTCGGCTTGCGCGGCGGCGTCAGCGCGGCTGTCAGTATTGTCGACGCTTGCCGCTTCGCTTGCGCGGTAGCGCGGCCTCGCGTCGACCCGATTATCGCGTTCGCCCCGGAAAGCCACATGCTGAGGAACGGGTTCTTTTTCGTCCAAGGGTTCTTCATCATGGGCCTCCGGTAGCGTGCGCGTGCTCAGTGCAAACGCATCGTGTTGTCGCCGGCGTCCTTCGGAATCTTCGCTTCCAGTTCTTCCTTGCGCTGCATCAGCTTTGCACCCAGCGCGTCGAGATCGGCGCCGGACTTGCGCAATTTCGGAAAGAGTTCCGATTCTTCTTCTTCGATGTGGTGACTTACCATCTCGCTCATCACCTTGAACGTCGCATCGAAGCCTTTGTCGCCAGCCTTCAGTTTCGTGAACTTTTCGATCAGCACTTTCACGAGGTAGTGTTCGACGTAAGCCTCTTCGACGTCAGGCCGATCGTCTTCATCCAGCGCTTCCTGCGCGGCCGGATACAGCAGTTCTTCCTCGATCATCGCGTGCACGGTCAGTTCTTCGCAGGCGCGTCGGACGAGCGTGGTCTTGGCGTCGAGATCGTTTTCTTCCGCTTTCTCGAATGCGTCGAAAAGTTTCTGCACGGCGCGATGATCGTCGATGAGGATCTGAATCGCGTCCTGGGAAGACGCGCTGCGGGTTGCGGTAGCGGTCGTCGGTTCGGTGGGGGTTTGGCGCGCCATCGTGATCTCCTTTTTTCGGAAAGTGGGGTTCACGAACCTGAGCAAAGCGCGGGCCTAGCTTGCAGCCGACTGACGAAGCCGCCTCCGAACTTTCCCTATGTCACGATCCTAACAAGAATGCTATAAACTGAGATCAATCTATCAAAAACTGTTGTGCGTCGCACAAGACGCCGGCATATCGATCTCATGCTGGAAACTGCATCGAAGTCCATCGTCGCGTGGCCCGGAAAGGCCCAGGCTCACAGCGCCCGCAATCCCGGCGTGCCGTTCGATTTATCGTGGCTCGACGGTCTGCGCGTCAATCAGTCGGCGGTGACGCGCCGTGCATCGACGCTCGGCACGCGCCGCGCCGTCAAGAAAGATGCGCAGGCGGCGTGGCTGCTGAAGGCCATCACCTGCATCGATCTCACGACGCTCTCCGGCGACGATACACACGGCCGCGTCGAACGTCTCTGCGCGAAGGCGCGCCGTCCGTTGCGCGACGATCTGCTCGACGCGCTCGGCATGATGCCGGCGTCGATCACGACAGGCGCGGTGTGCGTCTATCACCGTTACGTGAAGACTGCCGTCGATGCGCTCGAAGGCAGCGGCATTCCGGTGGCGGCCGTATCGACGGGCTTTCCCGCCGGCCTCAATCCGCACGATCTGAAGTTGCGCGAGATCGAGGCGTCGGTGAAAGATGGCGCATCCGAGATCGATATCGTCGTCACGCGCGAGTATGTGCTGACAGGAAACTGGAAAGCGCTCTACGACGAGATGCGCGATTTTCGCGCGGCATGCGGCGACGCGCACGTGAAGGCGATTCTCGCGACCGGCGATATCCGCACGCTCTCGAATGTCGCGAAGGCGTCGATGATCTGCATGATGGCCGGCGCCGATTTCATCAAGACATCGACGGGCAAGGAAAGCGTCAACGCGACGCTCGGCGTGTCGCTCGTGATGGTCCGCATGATCCGCGAGTATCTCGCGCGCACGGGCGTCATGATCGGCTTCAAGCCGGCGGGCGGCGTATCCACCGCGAAGTCCGTGCTCGAATATCAGATCCTTATGAAGGAAGAGCTCGGGCGCGAATGGCTCGAAGCGGACCTGTTCCGCATCGGCGCATCGAGTCTGCTCGCGGATATTGAGCGCCAGCTCGAACATCATGTGAGCGGACGCTATTCGTCGTTCAACCGCCATCCTGTGGCCTGATTCAACCGACTTCACTACACAGCCTCATGAGCGTTGCCGAATACTTCTCCTCGATGGAATACGGACCCGCACCGGAAGACGATCGCGCCGCGCGCGCATGGCTCGATCAGCACGACGGCCGCTTCGGTCACTTCATCAACGGCGCATGGCGCGACAGCGGCGACGCCGCACGCTTCGACTCGCGCGAACCCGCGACGGGCCGCGTGCTCGCATCGATCGCGCAAGGCAGCGAGGCCGATGTCGATGCCGCCGTGCAAGCCGCGCACGATGCTCTCGAAGGCTGGCAAGCCATCGGCGGCGCTGGGCGCGCGCGTCATCTGTATGCGCTTTCGCGCATGGTGCAGCGGCATAGCCGTCTCTTCGCCGTGCTCGAATCGCTCGATAACGGCAAGCCGATCCGCGAGTCGCGCGACATCGATATCCCCCTCGTAGCAAGGCATTTTCTGCATCACGCGGGATGGGCGCAGTTGCAGGACAAGGAGTTCGCGGACTGGGCGCCGCTCGGTGTGATCGGTCAGATCGTGCCGTGGAATTTTCCGCTGCTGATGCTTGCGTGGAAGATCGCGCCCGCGCTCGCGCTCGGCAATACGGTCGTGCTGAAGCCTGCCGAATTCACATCGCTGACGGCGCTGCTGTTCGCTGAACTCGCGCACCGCGCGGGCTTGCCGAAGGGCGTGCTCAACATCGTCACCGGCGACGGCAGCACGGGCGCGGCGCTCGTCGAACATCGACGCGTCGCGAAGATCGCGTTCACGGGATCGACCGAAGTGGGCCGTCAGATTCGCGCGAATACGGCGGGCTCGGGCAAGTCGCTCACGCTCGAACTCGGCGGCAAGTCGCCGTTCATCGTGTTCGACGATGCCGATATCGACAGCGCCGTCGAAGGCGTCGTCGATGCGATCTGGTTCAATCAGGGACAAGTATGTTGCGCGGGCTCGCGTCTGCTCGTGCAGGAAGGCATCGAAGCACGCTTCGTCGAGAAGCTCAAGCGCCGCATGGATACGCTGCGCGTCGGCACGTCGCTCGATAAGGGTATCGACATGAGCGCGGTCGTCGACGACATTCAGCTCGAACGCATTCGCGCGCTCGTCGATAAAGGTGAAAGCGAAGGCTGCGAAATCTATCAGTCGCCGCGCGCCACGTTGCCCGAGAGCGGCGCGTTCTTTCCGCCGACGCTCGTCACCAACGTCGCGCCCGCATCGACGCTCGCGCAGGAAGAGATCTTCGGCCCGGTCCTCGTGACGATGAGCTTCCGCACGCCGGAAGAAGCCGTCTCGCTCGCGAACAACACGCGCTACGGCCTCGCCGCGAGCGTGTGGAGCGAGAACATCAGCCGCGCGCTCGACGTCGCGCCGCGTCTTCAATGCGGCGTCGTGTGGATCAACGCGACCAATCTCTTCGATGCGGCCGTCGGCTTCGGCGGATATCGCGAGTCGGGCTTCGGCCGCGAAGGCGGACGCGAGGGCATCTACGAATACCTAAAGCCGCGTGCATGGTCCAAGCTGCCGGTTCGCGGCGAAGCGAAACCGTTGCAGGCGCAGCCGGATTCGCTCGTCGATGCGGGCAACGTCAGCGCGCTCGATCGCACGGCGAAGCTCTTCATCGGCGGCAAGCAGGCGCGGCCCGACAGCGGTTATTCGCGGCTCGTGCGATCGCCTGCGGGCGAGATTGTCGGCGAAGTGGGCGAAGGCAGTCGCAAGGACATTCGCAATGCAGTCGCGGCTGCGCGCGGCATGACGAAGTGGTCGTCGGCGAGCGCGCACAACCGTGCGCAGGTGCTGTACTACCTCGCGGAAAATCTGAGCGCACGCGCCGATGAATTCGCGAAGCAACTCGTTACGCGCGCCGGTTCGAGCGAGCGCGATGCGAAGCGCGAGGTCGAGGCATCGATCGCGCGATTCTTCACGTATGCCGCATGGGCCGACAAGTACGATGGCGCCGTGCATGCGCCGCCGCTGCATGGCGTTGCGCTCGCGATGCACGAAGCGCTCGGCGTGATCGGCATCGTGTGTCCGGATGAAGCGCCGTTGCTCGGCTTCGTGTCGCTCGTCGCGCCCGCGCTCGCGCTCGGCAATCGCGTGGTCGCGGTGCCGAGCGAAACATGTCCGCTCATGGCGACGGACTTTTATCAGGTCGTCGAGACATCGGATGTGCCGGGCGGCGCGCTGAACATCGTCACCGGCGATGCGCGCTCGCTGGCTCAGACGCTCGCGCAACACGACGATGTCGATGCGCTCTGGTGCTTCCACGGCGCGGCGCTGTCGGCGATGGTGGAGCGCGAGTCGATCGGCAATCTGAAGCGCACGTTCGTCGATCAGGGCCGCGTGTTCGACTGGCACGATGCCGCGAGCGAAGGGCTGCCATTCCTTCGTCAGGCAGTGCAAGTAAAGAACATCTGGGTGCCGTACGGAGATTGATCTAAAGAATTGACCGGGCGCAGAACTCGATACGAGACGCGCTCACGCATGGAGGAGACGCTGTGCTGAAGAACATCGATCCGCTTTTGAACGCCGATATCCTGTACGCGCTCGCCGCGATGGGCCACGGCGATGAAGTCGTGATCTGCGACGCTCATTTTCCCGCCGATTCCGTCGCGCGCAAGACCGTGCTGGGCCGCGTGCTGCGCATGGACGGCGTGAGCGCGCCGCGTGCGGTGCGCGCCGTGCTTTCGGTGCTGCCGCTCGATACGTTCGTCGACGATCCCGCGGGCCGCATGGAGATCGTCGGCGATGCAACCACGTTGCCTGCCGTGCAGCGCGAAGCGCAACGCGAAGTGGACGAGGCCGAAGGACGCGCATTGCCCTTCGCACCGGTCGAACGCTTCGCTTTCTACGAGCGCGCGAAGAACGCATATTGCGTGATCGCGACGGGCGAGGCGCGCGGCTATGGCTGCTTCATCTTCAAGAAGGGCGTGCAGCTCGCGCCGGATGCGCCCGAAGCCGCGCACGGAGGCACGCGATGAGAAGCGTCGTCATTCTCGGCATCTATGTGACGGACCTCGCGTTTCGCGCGCAGCGCATGCCGTTGCTCGGTGAAACCGTCGCGGGCTCGGCGTTCAAGATGGGTCCGGGCGGCAAGGGCTCGAATCAGGCCGTGGCCGCCGCGCGCGCGGGTGCGGACGTGATCTTTCTAACGCGCATCGGCGCGGACGCGTTCGGCGACATCGCGCAATCGACGTGGGGCGCGGAAGGCATCACATCGCGCGCGATCGTGATGAACGACGTCGCGACGGGCGCCGCGCATATCTATGTCGACGAGAACACGGGCGGCAACGCGATCATCGTCGCGGCGGGCGCGGCAGGCGCGCTCGTGCCCGAAGACGTCGATGCGATCGAAGACGATATTGCCCGTGCCGGCGTCTTCGTCACGCAACTCGAACAACCGATTCCCGCCGCGCGGCGCGGACTCGAACTCGCGCGCAAGCATGGCGTGACCACGGTCTTCAATCCCGCGCCGGCACTGCCGCTTCCCGACGATATCTATGCGCTGTGCGATTACATCACGCCGAACGAAACGGAAGCGGCCGCGCTGACCGGTGTTGCCATAACGAATGTCGATGACGCACGCCGCGCCGCCGATGTGCTCTTGAAGAAGGGCGTGCGTGCCGTGATCGTCACGCTTGGCGAAGCGGGCGCGCTCTTGCATACACCGCTTGAATCGACGCTCGTGCCCGCGTTCGATTGCGGCCGCGTCGTGGAGACGGCCGGCGCGGGCGACGGCTTCACGGGCGGTTTCGCGGCCGCGCTCGCACGCGGCGAAGGTCCGGCCGATGCAGTACGCTTCGGCTGCGCGCTCGCGAGCATTTCGGTGACGCGTCCCGGCACCGCGCCGTCGATGCCGCGTCTCGATGAGATCAACGCATTGTTAGCGGAAAGGAGCGTCACGCAATGAAAGCGTCGAAGTGGCTCGCCGATCGTCAGTTCAATTTTCTGATCGGCGTGAACGTGCTCGTCGTGATCGTCGCAACGTGGATGTCGCACGGCCAGTTCCTCGACATCGACAATCTTCAATCGATGGGCGGCCAGTTGCCCGAGCTCGGCCTGCTCGCGCTCGGCATCATGTTGTCGATGGTGTCGGGCAACGGCGGTATCGATCTGTCGGGCGTCGGCCTCGCGAATCTGTCGGGCATGGTCGCCGCGATGCTGTTGCCGCATATGGTCTCCGCCGACGATTCGCCCGCGCTCTATACGGCGGTGTTCGTCTGCATCGTCGTGGGAATGGGCGGGATCGGCGGCTTGCTCAACGGCGTCGTGATCGCGAAGCTGAGGCTCACGCCGATCCTCTGCACGCTCGGCACGCAACTGCTCTTCACGGGCATTGCGGTGGTGTTGAGCAACGGCGCGTCGGTGCGCGTGGAGTATGTCGATCCGCTGTCGAACATCGGCAACGGCACCTTTCTGCAAGTGCCCATCTCGCTGTGGATCTTCATCGCCGCCGTTCTGCTGCTCGGCTGGATACTCAAGCGCACGCCGTTCGGCCTGCGTCTCTATCTGATGGGCACGAACCCCAAGGCCGCGTTCTATGCGGGCATTCCGCGCGCGCGCATGCTGATTCTCACGTATGGCATGTGCGGCGTGCTCGCATCGCTCGCGGGTCTCATCAGCGCGACGCATACGTCGAGCGCGAAGTGGGACTACGGCAACTCGTATCTGCTGATCGCGATCCTGATCGCGGTGATGGGGGGCGTCAATCCGGCGGGCGGCTATGGACGCATCGTGTGTGTGTTTCTCGCCGCGACGGTGTTGCAGTTCCTGTCGAGCCTCTTCAATTTGCTCGGCGTATCGCAGTTCTTCGGCGATTGCGCGTGGGGCTTCCTGTTGCTCGCGTCGCTTGCTTTCGCGGGCGGCGAGCGCGTGCGCGCGATCTTCGGCATCGGCGGTGCCGCGCCCAGGCGCAATGTTCCACCGCCGCCCGCATCGACCGGACGTTAGTGTTGCGTGTGATGTTCAAAGAAACCAATCGATAGATCAAGGAGACAACGCAATGAAGCTGAGCAAACTGGGCACCGCGCTCACCGCGGTCGCACTCGCGGCGGGCGCGATCGCTGCGGCACAGGCCGCGACGAACGAGACCATCGTGACGGTCGTGAAGGTGACCGGCATCAACTGGTTCAATCGCATGGACGAAGGCGTGAAGGAGTTCGGCAAGGCGAATCCGAACATCAATGCGTATCAGACGGGACCGGGCCGCGCCGACGCCGCGCAGCAATTGAAGATCATCGAAGATCTGATCGCGAAGAAGGTGACGGCGATTGCGGTCGTGCCCTACGATCCGCCGACGCTCGAACCCGCGCTCAAGAAAGCGATGGATCGCGGCATCAAGGTCGTCACGCACGAAGCAGACAACGCGAAGAACACGATGGTCGACATCGAAGCCTTCGACAACACCGCATACGGGGCGGGCCTGAACGAGCGGCTCGCGAAGTGCATGAACAACCAGGGCAAATGGGCGGTGCTGGTCGGCTCGCTCGGCTCGCGCTCGCAGGTTCAATGGGCCGATGGCGGCATCGGCAATGCGAAGGCCAAGTATCCGAAGATGGATCTGGTCGAGCCGAAGCTCGAAACGAACAACGATGGCGAGCGCGCCTATCAGGTCGCGAAGGAAGTGCTGCGCAAGCATCCGGATCTGACGGGCTTTCAGGGTTCGTCGTCGCTCGACGTGATCGGCATCGGCCGCGCGGTCGAGGAAGCGGGCAAGGTCGGCAAGATCTGCGTGTACGGCACCGGCCTGCCGACCGAAGCGGCGAAGTTCCTCGAAAGCGGTGCGATCAACGGCATCGCGTTCTGGGATCCGAAGCTCGCCGGTCTCGCGATGAACAAGGTCGCGCAGATGCTCGTCGACGGCAAGGAAGTGCAGAACGGCGCGGACCTCGGCATCACCGGTTATAACAAGGTGACGGTCTCGAAAGGTCCGGGCAAGGGCGTGATCGTGCGCGGCACCGGCTGGGTCGATGTCGACAAGTCGAACTACAAGCAATACAACTTCTGATGCCATTCGCGAGGCGCACTGCGGTGTGCCTCGCTCAAGTACACGATATGACACCGCTCCTCGAAGTCGTCGATATCCATAAGCGCTTCACCGGCGTGTATGCGCTGCGCGGCGTGAGCCTTTCGTTCGAACGCGGCCAGATCTATCACTTGCTCGGCGAGAACGGTTGCGGCAAGAGCACGCTCATCAAGATCATCTCGGGCGCGCAACCGCCCGATGAAGGCGAACTCGTCATCGAAGGCGTGCGTCATACGAAGCTCTCGCCGCTCGAGTCACTTTCTGCGGGTATCGAGACGGTCTATCAGGATTTGTCGTTGTTGCCGAACATGAGTGTCGCGGAGAATGTCGCGCTGACCTCGGAACTGGCGGAACATGCGGGCAAGCTCGCGCGCACGTTCGATCGCCGTGCGCTCGCGCAAACGGCCGCGCGTGCGCTCGAAGCAGTCGGCCTGCCAGGTGATGGGGAGTTCCAGAAGACGCTCATCGAACAACTGCCGCTCGCAACGCGTCAGCTCGTTGCAATTGCGCGCGCGATTGCGAGCGAAGCGAAGTTCGTCATCATGGACGAGCCGTCGACATCGCTCACGCAGAAGGAAGTCGATAACCTCATCGCCGTGCTGGCGCGTTTGCGCGCGGACGGCGTCGCCGTGCTGTTCGTGAGTCACAAGCTCGACGAGTGCTATGCGATCGGCGGCGAAGTGATCGTCTTGCGCGACGGCCAGAAGATGACGCAAGGTCCGATCGAAAACTATACGAAGGCGCAGATCAGCGAGCTCATGACGGGCAAGCATCTGTCGACGGAACGCTATCGCGCGCAAGGCGACGAAAGCGCGTCGCAGATCGTACTCGACGTGCAAGGTCTCGGCCGCAAAGGCCAGTTCGCCGATGTGGCGTTCAAGCTGCACAAGGGCGAGATTCTCGGCGTGACGGGGCTGCTCGATTCGGGCCGCAACGAACTCGCGCGTGCGCTTGCAGGCGTTGCGCCCGCCGACATGGGCGCCGTGACGCTCGACGGCATGCGCGTGCGCCTGCATTCGCCTGCGGATGCGAAGGCGCAACGCATCGGCTATGTGCCGGAAGATCGCCTGAACGAAGGCTTGTTTCTCGACAAGCCGATTCGCGACAACGTCGTCACCGCGATGATCGCGAGCCTGCGCGACCGCTTCGGCCAGATCGACCGCAAGCGTGCGCAAGCGCTCGCGGAGCGCACCGTGAAGGACTTGCAGATCGCGACACCCGACGTCGACAAGCCGGTGCAATCGCTATCGGGCGGCAACCAGCAACGCGTCCTGATCGGCCGATGGCTCGCGATCGATCCGCGCGTGTTGATCCTGCATGGTCCGACGGTCGGCGTCGACGTGGGATCGAAAGACATCATTTATCGCATCATGCAGCGGCTGTCGAAGGAGGGCATCGGCATCATTCTGATCAGCGATGACTTGCCCGAGCTGCTGCAAAATTGCGACCGTATTCTGATGATGAAGAAAGGCCGCGTCGCGAACGAATATCGCGCGGATCGCTTGAACGAGGCCGAGCTTTATCACGCGCTACTTTCAGAGGCAGCATGAGCATGAGCGAATCCATCCGCCGCACGGGAAGCGAGACGATGCCGCAGCAGGCGGCGCAGGTCGCGCCGCGCGTGCGCAAGGGCAATCTGTACGCGCAACTGATGCGCAATCCGGAGTGGTTCACGGTCGGGCTGATCGTGGTGACGTGTCTGGTCGTGGGCAGCATCAACCCGCGTTTCTTCCAGTTCGCGACGCTGTTCGACATGCTGCATTCGGCGACGACGGTTTCTCTGTTCGCGCTCGGCACGCTCGTCGTATTAGCGTCGGGCGGTATCGACGTGTCGTTCACGGCGATCGCCGCGTTGACGATGTATTCGATCACCAAGGCCGTCTTCGCGTGGTGGCCCGAGTGCCCGTTCGTGCTGATCCTGCTTGCGGGCGCAATCGGCGGCGTGATTCTCGGCATCATCAACGGCATGCTCGTGCATAGGTTGAAGGCGCCGTCGCTGATCGTGACCATCGGCACGCAATATCTGTTTCGCGGGTTGCTGCTGACTTTCGTCGGCACACAGTTCTTCATGAACATCCCGCACAGCATGGATACGTTCGGGCGCTTGCCGCTGTTTTTCTATCACACGTCGGACGGCTTGCGCGCGGTGCTGCCGGTGTCGGTGCTCGCGCTCGTGATCGCGGCGGTCGTCACGTGGTGGCTGCTCAATCGCACGATGATGGGCCGCGGCGTCTACGCGATGGGCGGCTCGCTTGCGATTGCGGAACGTCTCGGCTACAACCTGCGCGCGATTCATCTTTTCGTGTTCGGCTATACCGGCTTGCTCGCGGGCGTCGCGGGCATCCTGCACGTATCGACGAACCGGCTCGCGAATCCGTTCGATCTCGTCGGCACGGAACTCGATGTGATCGCGGCGGTGATTCTCGGCGGCGCGCGCATCACGGGCGGCACCGGAACGGTCGTGGGCACGCTGCTGGGCGTCGTGCTGGTGACGCTCATCAATAGCGTGCTGATTCTCATCGGCGTGCCGAGCACGTGGCAGAAGGTCATCATCGGCGCGTTCATTCTGGTCGCGGGGACGTTGTTTGCGCTGGGACGCAGGCAGTAAAACCGTTCAGGAAAAAGCGGAACAAAAAAAGGCTCGTTCGAATGTGGAACGAGCCTTTCCGTTTTTTATCGGAACGATTCAGTCGCGTTTGCGATGCGACTGTCCTTCCTCGGTAATCACGGAATCGAATTCGGAAAGCTGCGAGAAGCGCACGGCCTTGACCTTGCCGAATTTGCTCGCATCGACGACCAGATGACGTTCCACCGCGCTCGCCATCGCAGCCTGCTTGATGGCGACTTCATGAAAGTTCCAGCACGTGACGCCGCGTGCTTCATCTACGCCGCCCGCCGACATGAACGCCTTGTTGATCCCCATGCGCCGCAAGGTCTCGACGCTCTCGTCGCTCGCGAACGATTCCGACGACGGCACGTACACGCCGCCGAGCAGGATCATCCGCACGTTCGGCTTGCGCCGCAGGATCTCCGCGACGTTGAGCGAATAACACACGACGGTCAGATGCATCTCCGTGGGAATCTGCCGCGCGAGTGTGGTCAGGGTCGTGCCGCAATCGATGAAGATGGTTTCGCTGTCCGCGAGCAGACGCGCCGCATGATTCGATGCGACGGCCTTCGCCTGCGCGAAATGATCCTCCTCTTCCTCGATGGTGTAGCCCGCATTGGGCACGTCGGCGGCGCTGACGATATAGCCGCCGAGATAGGTGAACTGGCCGGGATGCGCCGCGATATCACGGCGCACCGTCATTTCCGATACGCCGAGCAAGGCGGCCGCATCGCGCAGACGCATGACGTTCTGTTTTTCGAGCGCGCCGGAGAGGGCGCGCAGGCGGTCGTTCTTGGCCATCGGAGCGGCGCTGTGTGATGTTAGATTCTATTCGCGGGATGAAAGAATTATAACAATGCAAGCCGCGCTTTTAGCGGCTTGTGGCGGGTCGCGCGGGTAAATCCCGAGACGTCAGGACCTGCGTGTGTAGCGCAGCCAGACGACGTCGTGTTCCAGTTTTTCGACGGAGTCGAGCTTGAGATAGGCGGGCGCTTTCCACTGGTCCATCGCGACTTCGAACGATGACGTATGCGCTTCGCGTCCATCGACCAGCGGAATGATCAGCACGCTGACTTCGTCGGCGAGTTGCGCATTGACGAACGCGCCCGACACATGACCGCCGCCTTCAACGATCAGCGTTCCGATCTTTAGTTCGCGTTCGAGCGTATCGACAACGCGCTTCAGTTCGATATCGTCCTTGCCGCCGAACACATACGACGCATCGATTGATTGCAGATACGCGAGGTAGTCATCGTCGACACTCTCGGCCAGCACTTCGACGATATGTGATTCGAGCGCCGTATTGCTCTTCCACGCGACACGTCCCTTCGGATCGATGGAAATGGCGTACTGGTTCGCGTCGCGCCTGGCGAAATGATCCGTGCGAGCTATCGGCCCCTTCGCGAGTCCGCGCGGATAGTCGCGATCCTTGCCGTGCGAGATTTCCTGCATCGTCACGCGGCCGCACACCCAGGCATCGGCGTTGAACTTCGCGGCGGTGTCTTCGTATGTCGGCGACGCGTATTCGAGATTCCAGTTATCGGTGAGGCTGCGGCCGTCGACCGACGACATCATGTGACAGACGATATGCATTTCGTTCTCCAGGGGCTAAGGCGGGAAAGGGCTTCGTGCATCGATCGGTGCAAGCGCCGTGCCGCCTGCGAAGATCACGCAAACGCGAGAAAATATGTACTTGTTCCGCTTTTTTTTGAAACGCTTCCAGTCATGTCAGATATCGCCACCACCATGCCGCGTCGCGCGGACATCAACCCGAAGCCGCTCGCCGTCGCGGCGCTGCTGATCGTGCTCGGCGCGGTGTATCTCGGGCAAACCGTCGGCGCGCGTCAGGCTGCGCTGTATGTCGTCGGCGCGCTGCTAGGCGTCGCGCTCTATCACGCGGCATTCGGTTTCACGTCGGCGTGGCGCGTGTTCATCGCCGATGGACGCGGCGCCGGACTGCGCGCGCAAATGTTGATGCTCGCGGTCGGTGTCGCGCTGTTCTTTCCCGCGCTGTCCGCGGGTACGCTTTTCGGAACACCCGTGACCGGGCTCGTGTCGCCTGTGGGCACCTCGGTGATCGTGGGCGCGTTTATCTTCGGTATCGGCATGCAGTTGGGCGGCGGCTGCGCGTCGGGCACGCTGTACACGGTCGGCGGCGGCAGCACGCGCATGATCGCGACGCTCGTTGCGTTCATCGCGGGTTCCGTCATCGCGACCGCCCACATGCCGTTCTGGACCGCGTTGCCGCAATTGCAGCCGATATCGCTCGTGAAGACACTCGGCGCCGGCCCCGCGCTCGCCGTCAACTGGATCGTGTTCGCGCTGATCGCGGCGGTGAGCGTCGTCATCGAGAAACGTCGTCATGGCAAGCTCGTCGCCGCGCACGTGCAGCCGGCGCATACGTCGCCGTGGCTGCACGGGCCGTGGCCGCTCGTGGCGGGCGCCATCGCGCTCGCCGTGCTCAACTTTGCGACGCTCGCGCTGTCCGGTCGGCCGTGGGGCATCACGTCGGCGTTCGCGTTGTGGGGCGCGAAGGCGGCGGCGCTCATCGGCGTCGATACCGCGAACTGGCCGTACTGGACGAGCAAGGCCAACGCTGCCGCGCTCGCCGCGCCGATTTCGCGCGATGTGACTTCAGTGATGGATATCGGCATCGTGCTCGGCGCGATGCTGGCCGCCGCGCTCGCCGGCCGCTACGCGCCCGTGTGGCGCGTGCCGATGCGCTCGCTGATCGCGGCGATCGTCGGCGGACTGCTGCTCGGCTACGGCGCGCGGCTCGCGTATGGCTGCAACATCGGCGCGTATTTCAGCGGCATCGTGTCGGGCAGTCTGCACGGCTGGCTGTGGCTCGTCGCCGCGTTTTTCGGCAATGTCGCCGGCACACGGATGCGTCCGTTTTTCGGACTCGAAGTCGAACGCCTGCGGCCTACGTCCTGCTGAACATCACGCGCGCGATGTATTTTTGAGCGTGAAGTTGGCGACCTAGCCGTCCGGATGCAGCGAATCGCGCCTGAAGCAATGCTGCGCGCGCGGCCGAGCGCCGCTTACGCGCGTGGCCTCAAAGCGATCGCACGATATTCCGGAACGTTTCGGATCATCGGGAAACGAATTGCGTGTGCGAGACGCATCGGACTGCCGGACGATGTGCGAAAATCGCCGGCATGAAAAAGACCATTCTGCTCGTAGTTCCGGTGTTGCTGATCGCGCTTGTTCCGCTTGCGCGAGCGAGCGTCGAATCGGGCGCGCACCAGTTCAAAGAGGACGTGAAATCGGCGGGGCGCCAGACCGGGCACGCGGCCCGCGATGCTGCGCATGCTATCGGCGACGGTGCGAAGTCGGCGGGTCATGCCATCGCGGATACGTCGAAGCGCGGCTATCATGCGACCAGGAAGTGGGTGACCGGCAAAGAATAAATCGATCGTCGCCGCTCGACATCCCCGCGCGTGGCGAAGCGGAGATCGACCTCTTATTCGATGAAACGTCAGTAGACGAACCTGTTCGGCCACGCACTGCGCGCAGGGCCAACGCGAGGCTTTCGCATCGCGGGGTAGTGCTGTCTTGTGCTCGCGTTGCGCTTCGTCGTCGATCATGATGGATAGGGCGCTCGCGCTCGTCGGCTACAGCGTTGCACGAGTCCTGCGACGGGCCTCGTGCTCGGCGGCCTCATGGTCTATGAGCGCCTTGGCGCGCTGAGCGATGCCGTCACCAGCCGTGAAAGCGCGGCCATTCGACCGTGCTGCCATCGCTCGACAGCCCGTGATACGCGGGATATTGCGCGCCCGTCGCGCATGCGTGATTCGGCAGAATGCGCAGCTTCATGCCGATGGGAAAGCGCCCCGCGAGATCATCGCAATTCGCAACGGCGAGAATGCCGTGCTCCTGATTGGCACCAACGAGCTCGCAGCCTTCGAGCGGGGTGCCGTCGAGCGCGCAAGCAAGCCCATAGCCATAATCACGCGTCTGCTTCGACGTGCCGCGATCGCGGCTCATCGCCATCCATCCTGCATCGACGATGACCCAGCCCTTGCCGGGCTGATGACCGATGACGCTCGCAAGCACGCTCAACGCGATGTCGCTCGAATCGCAAACGCCGACGTTCGCCATGACGAGGTCGAAAAGCACGTACACGCCGGCGCGCACTTCGGTCACACCTTCGAGATGCCGGGCGGCGAGCGCGGTCGGCGTCGAGCCGATGCTCACCGTTCTGCACGGAATGCCCGCGTCGCGCAGACGTTGCGCCGCGTGCACGCATCCGGCACGTTCCTGTTCCGCGAGCGCGGCGAGCGCCTCGGGATCGTTCAGTTCATAGCTTGAACCCGCATGCGTCATCACGCCGCCTACTTCGATACCGCCGTCGTGCAGCACGCGGCCGATGGAGACGAGCGCGTCATCATCGGGTGTGAGACCCGAGCGATGACCATCCGTATCGATCTCCAGCCACACTTCGAATGTATCGTTCGCCGCTTTGCAGAACTCGACGATCGCCACGGCCGCCGCCACGTTGTCCGCGATGATCTTCAGATCGCAGCCGTTTTGCTTGAGCGCCAGCGCACGCGGCAGTTTCGCGGGCGCCATGCCGACGGCGTAGAGAATGTCCGCGACGCCCGCCGCGAAAAATTCCTCGGCTTCCTTCAACGTCGATACGGTGATGCCGCGCGCGCCCGCCGCAATCTGGGCACGCACGACATCGGCGCACTTGGTCGTCTTCACATGCGGGCGAAACGTCACGCCGAGTGCGTTCAGATGCGTCTGCATCCTGTCGATGTTGCGCTGCATTCGCGCGATATCGATGATGGCGGCGGGTGTGTCGAGTTGTTCGAGTTTCATGATTGCATTGTCGAGCGATGGTCAGGCGATGTCAGGCGATCGGTCCTTCGGGGAGCTTGCGTTGCCATGCGACGGCGATCGCACTGCCCACGATCAGCGCGATGCCCGCGAGCGAAAGCGGCGCGATGACCTCGCCCCACGCGATGTACGCGAAGAGCGCCGCCCACACAATGCTCGTGTAGTTGAAAGGCGCAAGCGTACCTGCGTCGGCGCGCCGAAAGGCCACCGTCATCAGGATCTGCCCGGCGGTCGCCAACGCGCCGAGCAACGCCATCAGCACGAGCGCGTCGAGCGCCGGCGTCTTCCAGCTGAACGGCAACGTGGCCGCGGTGACGACGGTTCCCACCATCGTAAAGAACAGGACCGTGGTGCGTGAATCGTCGGTCGAGCGGATCCGTTTGATCTGAATGATCGAGAGCGCGCCGCACAACGCGCTGCACAGCAAGAGCGCCGGCCCGAGCCAGTTCGACTCGCCGCCGCCCGGGCGCACGACGAGCAGCACGCCTGCGAAGCCGGCGAGCGCAGCCACCGCCGAGCGCGTCGTGAGCCTATCTTTCAGCATGAAGGGCGCGAGCACGACGACGAGCAACGTCTCCGAATACGCGATCGCCACGGCCTCGCCGAGCGGAATGTACGGCAAGCCCGCAAAGAAGAAACCAGATGCGCCGAGCAACGTCAGCGCGCGCCAGGTCTGTCCCCTGAAGTCGAGGCGCTTCATGCGATCCATCAGCGAACGCTCGCCGACGCAACACGCCGCGATAGCCGGAACGAGGCCGAACAACATGCGGAAGAACGTGAGCTCATTTGCCGGATAGTGCAGCGCGACGGCTTTCGCGAGCGTATCGACGATAGCAAAGCACAGCATCGAAGCAAGGATGAAGCCAATGCTCGCAATCGGCAGAGGGTTCGTGCGTGTGACGACGGTGGAGGGCATGACGCTCGAGGTCGTGTAGGAGCCTCGAATCATCGCATAGTTGCACCTGCCGCACGGACGTGGACCCGTTCGGGCCCGATCTCTACGGGAAAGCCATTATTTTTGATCGGTTGACTCGACGAAAAGTCCTGCTAGCATAGCTTCAACAGATCATCAGCATACTGATTGATTTCCGAAGGGGCGACGGATGGCACTCAAATTCGCGGCGAAGCTCGCCGATCTCGTGGAAGACGAACCGCTCGGCGTGACGATCGGCGAGGAGCGCATCGCGCTCTATCTGCTCGATGGAGACGTGCACGCCACGCACAACGTTTGCACGCATCAGTTCGCGCTGTTGAGCGATGGCTATATGGAAGACGGATGCATCGAATGTCCGCTGCATCAGGGGCGTTTTGACATCCGCACGGGCGCCGCGCAGTGTGCGCCGGTCACGCAGCCGATCCGCGTGTACGGCGTGCAGGTGGAAGGCGGCGAGATCTACGTCGATCTCTGATACGCGTGAAGACCATGACGCAGACTGTACTCATCATCGGCGCGGGGCAGGCGGGTGCGCGCGCGGCGCAGGCGTTGCGCACGCACGGTTACGAAGGGCGCATCGTGCTTGCCGGCGATGAACGTCATGCTCCGTATGAAAGGCCGCCGCTGTCCAAGGACGTGCTCATCGCACCGGACGACGACGATTGCTTCAAGGGCTGGGTACATACCGCCGAGCTTTACGTCGATGCGCGCATCGAATGGCTCAACGATCGTGTGTTGAAGCTCGATACCCAAGCGCATGTCGCGATGCTCGAACGCAGCGGCGCATTGCGCTACGACCATTGTCTCCTGACGACGGGCGGCCGCGCGCGCCAATTGCCGGGCGCGATCGAAGGCCCGCATGTCTTCTATCTGCGTACGCTCGACGATGCGATGCGTCTGCGTGCGCGGCTCGCCACCGCGCGATCGGTCGCCGTGATCGGCGGCGGATTTCTGGGGCTGGAATTTGCGGCGAGCGCGCGAACGCGCGGCATCGACGTCAGCGTGTTCGAAACGGGATCGAGCTTGTTGGCACGAGCATTGCCGCCGGTGCTCTCCGAACGTTTGCGCACGAAGCACGAGTCGCACGGCGTGCGCTTCATGTTCGATGCGAAGGCGCTGCAAGTCGACGCGCACGCAACCGGCGTGCAGATCAACGCGGAGAGCTTCGATCTGTGCGTGATCGCCATCGGACAGACGCCGAACGACGAACTCGCGCGAGACGCGGGCATGACGACGAATAACGGCATCGTCGTCGATCGTCATTGCCGCACATCCGCGCCCGATGTCTACGCGGCAGGCGATTGCGCGAACTTTCCGTTCGGCGAGAACGATCGCGCGACGCGTCTCGAATCGTGGCAGAACGCGCAGGAACAGGCGATCGTCGCGGCGCGCAATATCACCGGCGATGCAGTCGCCTATGCGCCGACGCCGTGGTTCTGGACCGATCAATTCGACTGGAACATCCAGATGCTCGGCCTGCCGGATAGCGCGGCCGATCGATGGATCGAACGCGCGGGCGCCGATGGCAGGACCGTGCTCATGGGCCTGCGCGATGGCGTCATCGCTCAGGTTGTCGCGATCAATCAGGGGGGCGAGTTGCGTGCGATAAGACGGCTCGTCGAAGAGGGCGTGCCGGTGGACGCCGCCATGCTCGCGGACCCCACGATCAAGCTGCGTCAGCTCGATAAGCTGCTTCGCTCCACACACTCGGGAGATCAAGGTGTACTCGTCTGAAACGATCATCGGCGTTCATACGCCTCAATCCAAGAATCCGCCGATCGAAGGTCTCGCGTGGCCCGAAGAAGGGCTGCAATGCATCCCCGACTGGGTCTATACGAGCGAAGCCGTCTATGCACGCGAGGTCGAACGCATCTTTCATGGCCGCACCTGGAACTTCGTCGCGCTCGAAGCGGAAGTGCCGAACGCGGGCGACTACAAGCGCTCGTATGTCGGACCGACGCCGGTTGTCGTATCGCGCGCGGAAGACGGCTCGATCAACGTGTTCGAGAATCGTTGCGCGCATCGCGGCGCGGAGTTCTGCCGTCACAGCCGCGGCAACAACAAGGAGTTCGTGTGCCCGTATCACCAATGGTCGTATGACCTCAAGGGCAATCTGCAAGGCGTGCCGTTCAGACGCGGCGTGAACAAGCTCGGCGGCATGCCGAAAGACTTCCGCAACGACGCGCACGGCTTGCGCAAACTCGCGGTCGCGACACGCAACGGCGTTGTGTTCGCATCGTTTTCGCACGACATGGAATCGCTCGAAGACTATCTCACGCCCGAGATTCTCGAAGACTTCGACGCCGTGTTCAACGGCAAGCGTCTGCGCGTGCTCGGCTTCTACAAGAACGAGCTGCCGTGCAACTGGAAGATGTATCACGAGAACCTGAAGGATCCGTATCACGCGACGCTGCTGCATTCGTTCCTCGTGGTGTTCGGCTTGCTCGTGGCGGGCAATCGTTCCGCGATGGTCGCCGACAGCAAGTACGGCATCCACGGCACGATGGCCTCCGCGAAAAGCGAATCGCTGTATGCCACCATCGACGAGGACAAGAAGAAGGAGATGCGCTCCTTCCACGACGGCATGACCTTGCGCGATGAACGCTTCCTCGAATTCATCAAGGAGTTCGATTCCGAATGGTCAGTGACGATGCAGACCATCTGGCCGAATCTCATCGTGCAGCGCGAGATGAATACGCTCGGCGTGCGCCATATCGTGCCGAACGGCCCCAACAGCATGATCATGCTCTGGACCATGTTCGGCTATGAAGACGACACCGAAGACATGGTGCGGCACCGTTTGCGTCAAGGCAATCTGATGGGACCGTCGGGCTTTCTCGGCCTCGAAGACAACGAAGCGATGAAGTTCGTGCAGGAAGGCGTGCGCCGTTCGGTGAGCGAGCGCAGCGTCATCAAGCTCGACGGAGACAAGATCGGCACCGCCGACAACCTCATCTCCGAAGCGGCCATTCGCGCCATGTACAAACATTATCGTGAAGTGATGGAGTTCTAGATGTTGCCAGGATTCGAGAAACAGGACATCGCGCACGACAAGGCGCTCATCGCGCGCGCGGCGGTCGAGGACTTTCACGCCGAATACTGCGCGGCGCTCGATGGCGGCGACATCGAACGCTGGCCGGAATTCTTCACCGAGAACTGTCTTTATCGCGTGACCGAGTATGAGAACGCCGCGAACGGCTATCCCGTCGGGCTCGTCTATGCGGAAGGGCGCAACATGCTGCGCGATCGCGCGGTGGCCATCGCACGCACGCAGATGTTCGCGCCGCGCCAGATGCTGCACTTCGTCTCGAACGTGCGCATTCTGAACGCGACCGACGAGGAGATCGTCGCGCAGAGCAACTACATGCTGCTGCAAACGCTCGTGGAAGGCGCAACGACCTTGCATCAGGCAGGCCGTCTTTTTGACCGGTTCGCACGCAATGGTAACGTGCTTCTTCTGAAGGAAAGACAGGCGGTCTACGATACCGCGATGATCGCCAACGATCTCGCTTACCCCGTCTGAACCTCGCTGGGAGAGAGCGCATGAGTGAATCGGAACACATGGAAGCGCCGGCCGAAAGCGGTGGCGTCGGCGCGCGCGTGAGGCGTCGCGAAGACGAACGGCATCTGCATGGCAAGGGCAAGTTCGTCGCGGACTACACATTCCCCGACTTGCAGGAAGTGGCGTTCCTGCGCAGTCCGGTTGCGCATGCGCGCATCGTCCGTATCGGCAAGCCGGCGGATCGCGCGGGGCAAGTGATCGTGCGCGGCGACATGCAAGGCGCGACCGATATCGTCGCCGATTCGAGTCTGCCCACATACAAGCCATCGTCGCATCCGCCGCTCGCGTCGGGCAAGGTGCGTTTCGTCGGCGAACCCATTGCGATGTGCTTTGCGAAGACGCGCGCGCAAGCGGAAGACATCGCAGAAGAAGTCGAACTCGATCTCGACGAACTGCCGGCGTTCCCGAACGCGTTCGTTGCACGCGACCGTACCGATGTGCGCGTGCACGATCACTGGACCGACAATCTCTTTCTCGACCTCAAGGCCGACATCGACTTCGACGAGCGTTCGAAAGACGCGCCCGTCGTCGTGAAGCAGAAGGTCGATCTCGCGCGTCAATGCATGGTGCCGATGGAAGGCAAGGCCGTGCTCGCGTACTGGGATCACACGCATTCGCAACTCGTCGTCATCACGTCGACGCAAGTGCCGCACATGATTCGCACGGTGCTCTCGCAATGTCTCGGCATCGATCATGCGCAAGTGCGCGTCATCTCGCCCGATGTCGGCGGCGCGTTTGGCTACAAGTGCGTGCTGCAGCAGGAAGAGTTGTGCATCGCGTGGCTTGCGCTGACTTACAAGAAGCCATTTCGTTTCATCGAGGACCGGCGCGAACATCTGATCGCCGGCGCGAACTCGCGTCAGCATCATTACGAACTCACCGCTTACGCCGATAAGAACGGCCGCTTGCTGGCACTCGATGCAGAGCTGCTGATCGACGGCGGCGCGTATTCCGCATGGCCCTTCACGATCGGTCTCGAAACGGGACAGGCGCTCGGCAATCTTCCCGGACCCTACGATTTCAGGGGTTATCGTTGCCGCACGCAATGCGCGGCGACGAACAAGCCGGGCTTCCTGCCGTATCGCGGCGTGGCGCGCACAGGCGTGTGCTTCGCGATCGAACTGACGATGGACGCCATCGCGCGCGCCGTCGGGCGCGAAGCATGGGAAGTGCGTCACGACAACCTCGTGCGCGGCGCGGACATGCCTTACACGAACGTCGTGAAGAAGCACTACGACAGCGGCGACTTCCAGGAAAGCCTGCGACGCGCGGTAGCGCAACTCGATGTGCCCAAGTGGCGCGCGCGGCAAAAGTCGGGCGAGAAGGATGGCCGGCTCGTCGGCATCGGTTTCGCGACGTTCACCGAGCAATCCGCGCATGGCACCGCGGTGTTCGCATCGTGGGGTCTGCCGGTCGTGCCGGGCTACGATCTCGCGACCGTTCGCATTACCGCCGATGGCGGTCTCGAAGTGCGCGCGGGCATACACTCGCACGGTCAGGGCATGGAGACGACGCTCGCGCAGATCGCGAACGAAGTGCTCGGCGTGCCGCTGCAGAAGATCAAGGTCGTGCATGGCGATACCGCGCTCACGCCGTATTCGACGGGCACGTATGCATCGCGCAGCATCGTGATGGCGGGCGGCGCGGTTGCGACGACATGCCGCGAGCTCCTGCCGCGCCTCGTTCTCATCGGCGCGCATCTGCTCGGCGAAGCACGCGACGCGGTGCGTTTCGAGCACGGCGAAGTGATCGGCGCAACGGGGCGCGTGTCGATCGAAGACATCGCGTCCGCATGGTATCTGCGGCCCGAACGCCTGCCCGCCGATGTGAACCTGGCGGGCCTCGAAGCGACGCAAGGCTTCAAACCGAAGGTCGATACGGGCGCGTTCAGTTATGCGACGCACGCGGCGGCGGTCGCCGTCGATCCGAAGACGGGCGATGTCGAGATCCTGGATTATGTGATCGTCGAAGATTGCGGACGCATGATCAATCCGATGGTCGTCGAAGGACAGACGATAGGCGGCACGGCGCAGGGCATCGGCACCGCATTCTATGAAGAGACGCTCTACGACGACAACGCGCAACCGCTCACGTCGACGCTCGCCGATTACATGCTGCCCGGACCGACGGAGTTGCCGTCGCTCAAGATCATTCATATGGAAACGCCGTCGCCTTATACCGAGTTCGGCGCGAAGGGCGTGGGCGAAGGCGGTGCGATCGCGCCGCCGGCCGCGCTCTTCAATGCCGTCAACGATGCGCTCGTGCCGATCGGCGCGAGCGTATCGGAAACGCCGTTGACGCCGCGTCGTCTGCTTGCGGCGATCCATGCGGCGAACGCGCGCAAGGCGGCGAGCAAGGAAGAACTGAGTCAGGAGGTGGCGGGATGAAAGCCGCTGCGTTCGAATATGTGAGGGCGACGTCGTTGCCCGATGCGCTCAGGGAACTGAGCGGCGCGAAGCCGATATCCGGCAGCCAGTCGATGGGCCCGATGCTCAATCTGCGTCTCGCGCGGCCGGGACGTGTCGTCGATGTCTCGCGCATTGCGGATTTGCGCAGCGTGTCGGAAGCGGGCGAATACGTGCGCATCGGCGCTTCAGTCACGCATGCCGAGATCGAGGATGGCAAGCATGCGCTGCTGCGTCATCCGTTCATGCAGCATGTCGCGGGCGGCATCGCGTATCGTGCGATACGCAATCGCGGGACGATCGGCGGCAGTCTCGCACATGCCGATCCCGCTGCCGACTGGCCGCTCGCATTGTCCGCGCTCGATGCGCGTCTGGAACTGTCGAAGGCAGGCGGCACGCGGCAAGTGCGCGCGAGCGAGTTCATGCTCGGCGCATTCACGACGTTGCTCGAAGACGGCGAGATCATCACTGCCGTGTTGATGCCGAAGCTCGGCCCGACGTTGCGCTGGGGCTATTACAAGCTGTGCCGCAAGACGGGCGAATTTGCGCATGCGAGCGCGGCCGCGGCCTTCGATGCACGCACGGGACTCGCCCGCATCGTGCTCGGCGCGCTCGATGGACCGCCGGGCGCACTCGACGATCTCGCACGACAGATCGCGCAACGCGGCCCCGACGCCGCTACCACAGATGCGCTCATGCAGGCCGTGACGAACGCGATGCCCAACGCCGACGCCATCGACAGGCAGATGCACACGGCCGCGCTCGAACGTTGTCTCGCGCAGGCGTTCGGCGTATCGAACGCGCATCCCGTTTAGAAGATCAGAAGAGACTGCAATGTCCGTCATCGAACTCACCATCAACGACCGATCCGTATGCAGCGATATCGAATCGCGTGTGCATCTCGGCGACTTCCTTCGCGACACGCACAACCTTACCGGCACGCATCTCGGTTGTGAGCATGGCGTGTGCGGCGCATGCACCGTGCTCGTCGATGGCGAGCCGGTGCGCTCGTGCATCACGTTCGCCGTCGCGTGCGAAAAGCAGAAGGTTCGCACCATCGAAGGCTTCGACGACGACGAGCTGATGAAGCGCCTGCGCCGCTCGTTCTCGATTCATCATGGCTTGCAATGCGGCTACTGCACGCCCGGCATGCTGATTACCGCGCGCGATATCGTGCAACGCTTTCCCGATGCCGACGAAGCGCGCATCCGGCTCGAACTCTCGGGCAATCTGTGCCGATGCACGGGCTATATGGGCATGGTCGCGGCGATCAAGGCGGTGCTCGCGGATCTGAAGGACAACCCGACTGAGCAAGCGCCCGCTGCACGCGCAATAACGATCGATGCGACGGTCGCCGCGCCCGCGTTCGAGACGTTCGCGGCAGCGCCGTCGGCGGCGCCGCAAGCGCCGGCGTCCGCGAGTGCGGCACCCGTCGATCAACCCGCTGCGCTTCGCAAAGGCTGGACCGCGATCGACGATAGCTTCGTCGTGCCCTTCGCGCTCGACAAGGTGTGGGCGTTCATGGGCGATCTGCCTTCGGTCACGTCCTGTCTTCCGGGCGCGGAACTCGTCGAGCACGATGGCGAAAGCGTGAAGGGCAAGATCGCGATCAAGTTCGGTCCGATGTCGGCGAACTTCGCGGGCGCGGCGCGCCTCGAACGCGACGACGCCGCGCATCGCGCGGTCATGCGCGGCGCGGGGCAGGACAACATCAGCCGTTCGCGCGCGAATGGCGACGTGACGTATGCGCTGACGAGCGAAGACGATGGCGCACGAACGCGTGTCGCCGTCACGCTCGAATACATGTTGCAAGGACCGCTCGCGCAGTTTTCGCGTTCCGGTCTCGTGAAGGATTTCGTGCGTCGCATGATCGCGGATTTCGGCGCGCGCATCACGGCGCAACTCGGCGGAGGCGACGCGCCCGAAGCAGCGGCAGCGGCATCGTCGGCGAAATTCAATGCGGGCAGCCTCGTATGGAGCGTCGTCTGGGGGCGCATCAAGCGGCTTTTCGGAAAGGGCGATTAAGCTTGCATGACGAGCCGCGCGAGGTTCGTCGTTCGATCATATCGTCAGCCTACTGATCAAATGGAGTTCAAATGAGCAAGCGGATTCGCAAGATCGCCCTCGAAGAGCATTTCGGCACGCCGGGTTTTCAGGGTTATTCGAAGAGTTTCACGCAGCATATCGCGCCCGAGGTCCTGCGCGATCTTGCCGCGCGCCTCGCTGATTTCGACGAGCAGCGCATCGTCGAGATGGACCGCGCGGGCATCGACTACACGATTCTTTCGCAGACCGGGCCGAGCGTGCAGGGCGAACCCGATGCCGCGCTCGCGATCAGTCGCGCGAAAGAGAGCAATGACTTTCTTGCGCAGCAGATCGCGCGTCATCCGTCGCGCTTCGGCGGCTTTGCAACCTTGCCGATGCACACCGCGCAAGCCGCATCCGATGAACTCACGCGTGCGGTCCGCGAACTCGGCTTCAAGGGCGCGCTCGTCAACGGTCATACGCTCGGCACGTATTACGACGACCGCGCCTACGATCCCTTCTGGGCGACGATGCAGGACCTCGACGTGCCCTTGTATCTGCATCCAACCGATGCGTTCGTGAATCCGCGCGTGCTCGATGGTCATCCCGAACTCACCGGCGCGACATGGGGCTGGGGCGTCGAAACCGGCAGCCACGCACTGCGCCTGCTCTTCAGCGGCGTGTTCGATCGCTTCCCGAATCTGAAGATCATTCTCGGTCACATGGGCGAAGGTCTGCCGTTTTTGCGCTGGCGTTTCGACAGCCGCTTCGCCGTGTACTCGCATGGCGTGAGCCTCGAACGCGCGCCTTCCGATTACATCGGCACGAACATCCTCATCACGACCTCGGGCGTGTGCTCGGCGCCCGCGCTCATCGGCGCGATCGGCGAGATGGGCGCGCAGGCGGTGATGTTCTCGGTGGACTATCCGTATGAATCGACGCAGATCGCGGCGGACTTCATCGAACGCGCGCCGCTCGACGACGCGACGCGCGCGCTGGTCTGCCACGGCAACGCGGAACGTCTCTTTCGCCTTTGACATCACGAAGAACCCAAGGACATGGAGCAGCATATGACGAAGCTTTACCGCATCGGCCAGATCGTGCCGAGTTCGAACACGACCATGGAAACCGAGATTCCCGCGATGTTGCTCGCGCGACAGACGATCCGGCCCGAGCGCTTCACGTTTCATTCGAGCCGCATGCGCATGAAAAAGGTCGTGAAAGAAGAGCTCGCCGCGATGGACGCGGAGTCGGATCGCTGCGCGGTAGAGCTGTCCGATGCACGCGTCGATGTGCTCGGCTATGCGTGTCTGGTTGCAATCATGGCGATGGGGCACGGCTATCATCGCGTGTCGCAGCAGCGCCTGCATGAGCGCACGATCGAGAACGGCGGCGCTGCGCCCGTCATCACGAGCGCGGGCGCATTGGTCGATGCGCTGAAGGTGATCGGTGCAAAGCGCGTCGTCGTCGTCACGCCGTACATGAAGCCGTTGACCGAACTCGTGGTCGACTATATCCGCAATGAAGACTACGACGTGATCGACTATCGTGCGCTCGAGATTCCCGACAATCTCGATGTCGCGCGTCATGATCCGAACCGCCTTCCCGAGATTGTCATGTCGATGCGCTATCAGGAAGCCGATGCCATCGTGCTGTCCGCATGCGTGCAGATGCCTTCGCTGCCGGTCATCGCGAAAGTCGAAGCGATGACGGGCAAGCCGGTCGTCACCGCGGCCGTCGCGACCACTTACGCGATGCTCAAGCAACTCGGACTCGAAGCCGTCGTGCCCGGCGCGGGCGCGTTGCTGTCGGGCGCATATTGAGCGAGGCGCGCATGTCGACTTATCTATACGGCGCGAATGTTCAGGCGAACGGCATTCGTCAGCACTATCTACGCTATGGCGGCGCGCGCAACGAATGCGATCCCGTGATCGTCGTGCCGGGCATCACGAGTCCGGCGGTGACGTGGGGCTTCGTCGCTGAACATCTCGGCAAGGTGTTCGATACGTATGTGCTGGACGTGCGTGGAAGAGGGTTGTCGTCGGCATCGGATGCGCTCGACTATAGCCTCGACGCGCAGGCGGCCGATTTGATCGCTTTCGCCGCCGCGATGGGCTTCGAACGATACAGCGTGATCGGTCATTCGATGGGCGCGCGCATCGGCATACGCGCGGCGCGTTCGCAGCCTGCGGGCATGGCACGTCTTGCGATGATCGATCCACCAGTGTCCGGTCCGGGACGCCGCGCGTATCCGTCGCAATTGCCGTGGTACATCGATTCGATCCGGCAATCGCGCGAGGGCATGAGCGCGGACGCGATGCGCGCCTTCTGCCCGACGTGGACCGACGATCAACTCGCCTTGCGCGCCGAGTGGCTTCATACATGCGATGAACGCGCGATACGCGCGAGCTTCGAAGGCTTCCATACCGACGACATTCACGCCGATCTCGCGCATCTGCGCATACCCGCGCTGCTCGTCACGGCGGGCAGAGGCGATGTCGTGCGCGATACGGACGTCGACGAGATCCGCGCGCTCGTGCCGCATCTTGCGCGCACGCGCGTCCATGATGCAGGCCACATGATTCCGTGGGACGACGAAGCCGGCTTTCATGCGGCGCTCGGCGATTTTCTCGGCGCTTCGATTCCGCCGCTCGTTGAAGGAGACGCACATGCCGGTCAGTGACTATCAGATGGTCGATGCGTGGACGAAGGTGCTCACGCTCTCGCGTCTCGAAGCGGGGCAGACGGTCACCATTCTCACGAGCGCGTCGACGCATCCGCAGACACTTTCGACCGCGCTCATCGCAACGCAATCGATGGGCGCGATCGTCAATCGTCTCGACTTGCCGCCGGTGAACGGCGAGAAAGCCTTGAGCCGCGATTCGCTCGCATACCTCGGCACGACGCCATTGACGGGTAACCGTGCTGCCATCGCCGCACTGAAGGAAAGCGATCTCGTGCTCGATCTGATGACCTTGCTGTTCTCGCCCGAGCAACTCGACATCCTGAAGAGCGGCACGAAGATACTGCTCGCAGTGGAGCCGCCGGAAGTGCTCACGCGTCTCGTGCCCACGCCCGCTGATCGTGAACGCGTGCTCGCCGCGCAGGCGCGCATCGCGCGTGCGAAGGAGATGCATATCGTGTCGGCGGCGGGAACGGATTTTCGCTGTCCGCTCGGCGAGTTCGAGCCGATCGCCGAATACGGTTACGTCGATGAACCCGGCCGCTGGGATCATTGGCCGAGCGGCTTCGCACTGACCTTCCCGAACGATGGCAAGGCGCATGGCCGCATCGTGATCGATCGCGGCGATATCCTGCTGCCGCAGAAAAGCTATGTGCAGGAGCGCATCGAACTGACCGTCGAAGGCGGTTATGCGACGCGCATCGAAGGCGGCATCGACGCGCAGTTGCTCAGCGAATACATGGCGACGTTCGACGATCCGGAAGCCTACGCGATCTCGCATATCGGCTGGGGCTTGCAGCCGCGCGCGCACTGGTCGACGCTCGGTCTCTACGATCGCGAGGCGACCATCGGCATGGACGCGCGCGCGTTCGAAGGCAACTTCCTGTTCTCGCTCGGGCCGAACAACGAAGCCGGCGGCAGCCGCACGACGACCTGTCATATCGACATTCCGCTACGTCATTGCGATGTATTCCTCGACGGCGAGCCCGTCGTGCGCGATGGCGTGGTCCTCGACCGCTGACACGAAAACACGCACATGTCCCACGATATCGAAACCTACAAGCGTCAGAGCTTCGGCTCGACGCTCGAACCGGTGGCGCCGGTCGGCCTGCTGATCGTCGATCTGGTGAACGGCTTCGCGAACCCGGAAGTGTTCGGCGGCGGCAACATACCACAGGCCATCGAGAACACCGTGCCCTTGCTCGCGCATGCGCGCGAGATGGGCTGGCCGGTCGCGCATAGCCGCATCGTATTCGCCGACGATGACGCCGATCACAACGTCTTCACGATGAAAGTACCGGGCCTGCTCGCGCTGAAGGAAGATTCGCACGACAGCGCGATCGTGCCGCAACTGACGCCGCGCAGCGGTGAACTCGTCGTGCGCAAGACGGTGCCTTCGGCGTTCTTCGGTACATCGCTCGCGGCATGGCTCACGCAGCACGGCGTACGCACGCTCGTCATCGCGGGCGCGGTGACGAGCGGTTGCGTGCGCTCATCTGTCGTCGATGCGATGCAATACGGCTTTCGTCCGTTCGTGCTGTCGGATTGCGTTGGGGATCGCGCTATTGCTCCGCACGAAGCGAATCTCTTCGACATGGCGCAAAAGTACGCCGCCGTGATGAAGCGCGACGAAGCGCTCGATTTGCTGAAGGATTTCTGATCATCCGCGTTTCAATCGGCGTTTCAGTCCGCATGGGATCGATATGGCCACGTCTCTTTCGGAGCGGTCGCAGCGCGTAGTTACGCGTCACGAGTTCACGCTGATCATCGCGTCTTCGTTCGGCGCGCTGCTCGAATGGTACGACTTCTATATCTACGCGGCGCTCGCGGGTACGTTCGGCATTCTGTTTTTCCCGAGCGGCAACGATACGGTCGCGTTTCTCGCGAGTCTTGCGACCTTCGGCGCGGGCTTTCTCGTGCGTCCGCTCGGCGCGCTTTTCTTTGGACGGCTCGGCGATCGAATCGGACGCAAGTACACGTTCATGGCGACCATCGTGTTGATGGGCGTCGCGACCATCGGCGTGGGCTTGCTGCCTTCGTTCGAGAAGATCGGGATGATGGCGCCCGTCTTGCTCGTCGCGCTGCGGCTCCTGCAGGGCTTTGCGCTCGGCGGCGAAACGGGAGGCGCGGCCACTTATCTCGCGGAACATTCGCCCGCGGACAGGCGCGGCTTCTATACGAGTTCGCTTCAGACCACGGCGACGCTCGGCCTGCTCGCATCGATCGGCGCGGTAAGCATCAGCCGCGCATCCATGAATGAAGCCGCGTTTCAAAGCTGGGGCTGGCGCTTGCCGTTTCTCGTATCGATCGTGCTGCTCGCGATATCGGTTTATCTTCGGACGAGACTCGCCGAATCGCCGACCTTTCGGGAGATGAAGCAGGGCAACAGGTTATCGGAGTCGCCGATAGGGGAAAGCTTCGGCCAATGGAACAACCTCAAGTACGTGCTCATCATGTTGTTCAGCACGGCATCGGGCGTGGGCGTGGTGTTCGGCACGGGACATTTCTATTCGATGTATTTCCTCCAGAACACGTTGAAGGTCGCGCCGAACTCGGTGAACCTGTTCCTTGCGATTGCATTGATCGGGGTGTTTCCGTTCTACCTTCTGTTCGGCTGGTTGTCGGATCGCATCGGAAGAAAATGGATCATGATGCTCGCGTGCCTGTTGCTCGCCGCGACCACGCAACCGATCTTCCACGCGCTCACGCATTACGCGAATCCGCAACTCGAAGCGTTCCAGAAGAGCGCGCCAGTCACGGTGCGCGCGAACGATTGCCGCTTCTCGTTGTTCTCCGCGCCCGTCACGGAGTGCGACCGCATACGTTCGTTCCTGAGCGCATCCGGTGTTTCGTATGACAGGGCGCCGTTGCAGGCGGGTCAGACGGCATCGACGGAAATAGGTTCGATCGTCGTGCATGGAAGCGACAAGCGCGAACTGGAGAAGGCGTTGATCGCATCGGGATGGTCGGCGCGCGCTGATCCATCGAAAGTCGATGCGCCGATGGTCGTCTTCCTGATGTGGCTCCTGCTGCTCTATCTCGCGATGGTCTATGGCCCGATGGCCGCGTTCATGGTCGAACTGTTTCCGGCGCGCATCCGCTATACGTCGCTTTCGCTGCCGTTTCATCTCGGCTCAGGCTGGTTCGGCGGGATGCTGCCGTTCGTCGTCTCGGCGATGGCGGTCGCGCGCGGCAACGTCTATTTCGGGCTGTGGTATCCGATCGTCATTGCCATCGTGTCGTTCGCGGTCGGTGCGCTCTTCGTGCCCGAAACGTACCGCCGCGACATCACGCAGTAGTTAGCGCACAGTAGTCAGTCGAAATGCTTGAGCGAAGTGCGCCCGTACTGGTTGTTGCCTTCGACGAGCCGCATCATCATGCGCACGAAATGAACGCGTTCTTCAGGGCTCAGCGGGTCCAGAAACTTGACCTGGGCTTCTCGCATGCTGCCGTACATGTCCTTCATCACGCGCCGTCCTTTCGCGGTGATGTTGGCGATCTTGAGGCGCCCGTCGTGAGGGCTGGGCTCGCGCTTGACGAGGCCGCGCTCCTCGAGACGGCGCAGCACGTCCGCCA
The DNA here is from genome assembly GCF_001544835.2 of Caballeronia fortuita. Taxonomy (GTDB): domain Bacteria; phylum Pseudomonadota; class Gammaproteobacteria; order Burkholderiales; family Burkholderiaceae; genus Caballeronia; species Caballeronia fortuita. Next base: position 323,979 of record NZ_FCNX02000003.1, read on the forward strand.
TCGTCGTGCGATCGACGCCGACTTCCGCGCACAGCGATGTCTGATCGAGCCCGGGCCGCTCGCTCAGCGTGGTGAGCAGGCCGTATTGCACGGGCGTGATGGCGAAGTCCTTGCAGCTCTCGAAGAAGAGCGCGATATGAATCTGATTGAGCCGCCGGATCAGAAACCCCGGGCGCTGCCACAAGTGTCCGGTCTCGACGCCGCCATCGGAAACAGCAGCTTTTTTCTCGGCAACGGTGCCCATCCTTAACCCTTTTATCGAAGAAGTTTCAGTCACGCGGGAATCCAGAGATTGTAGGTGCAATCACAGTTGCGCTTCCAATTTTTTCCGGATACAAATCTATCCATCAGCGTACTGACGAAATGCTGAGGGCCGGAGCACCGAATGTCAATCATGGAAGTCAACACACGAAATCGATAGAACGATGCGTCGCTCAGGCGTCGTGCGCTAACGAAGCAAGAGCGCATGATTAATCAGCATGCTGATTAAATGGCGAATGCGTTGAACGTCACCTCACCCAGAGTTTGGAGCCAAAGATGAGTTCTACCCCTGTACAGACGGACGACGTCGCCATGCACGGGCGATCGATGTCACGCAACGATATCAAGACGCTGATGCTGGCGTCGCTCGGCGGTGCGCTGGAGTACTACGATTTCATCGTCGCGGTGTTCTTCACTAAGCTGCTCGCCACTGTGTTCTTTCCGCCGCAAACGCCCGAATGGCTCGCGCAGCTCGAAGTGTTCTGCATCTTCGCGGCGGGCTATCTCGTGCGTCCCATCGGCGGCATCTTCTTCGCGCACTTCGGCGATCGCATCGGCCGCAAGAAGATGTTTGCGCTGAGCCTCTTTCTCATGGCCGCGCCGACCTTGCTCATCGGCTTGTTGCCTAGCTATGCGACGCTCGGCATCGTCGCGCCGCTGCTCTTTCTTTTGTGCCGTGTTTTGCAGGGTCTTTCCGTCGGCGGGGAAGTGCCGGGCGCGTGGATTTTCTGCTCGGAACACGTGCGGCGCGATCGCATCGGTCTCGCATGTGGTCTTCTGATGTCGGGTTTGTGCACCGGCATTCTGCTTGGCGCGTTGTCGGCGAAGTTCCTCATCGGCAACATGGAGCCGGCGGATCTGAAGAGCTGGGGCTGGCGTCTGCCGTTCATCGCGGGCGGCCTGTTCGGGCTGATCTCGGTCTACTTGCGCCGCTATCTGCAGGAAACGCCGGTGTTCGAAGCGCTGCGTGCGAAGCGCGAAGCGGATGCGCGCCTGCCGCTCGCGGTCGTGCTGAAGGAACATCGCGGCGCGGTGATCGTCTCGCTGCTGGCGACGTGGGTCTTCTCCGGCATCTTCGTGCTGTACTTCCTCTACACGCCAACGTTCCTGCAAGCGCAATTCCACTTCGCGCCGAAGGACGTGTTCACGAACAACTCGTGGTCGATCTTCGGCCTGATCGTTGGCAGCACGTTCGCGGGATGGGCAGCGGACAAGATCGGCGGCGGCCGCGCATATGCAATCGGCAGTGTCGCGATGCTGTTCGTCACCGGTGCCTTCTACATGAACCTGAACGCGGGCAGCCAGTCGGTGTGGGCGCTGTATATCCTCGGCGGTTTTCTGATCGGAACGATCACGCTCGGGCCGTACATCATCGTCAAGAGCTTTCCGCCGGAAGTGCGCTTCACCGGTTTCGCGCTCTCGTACAACACGGCCTACGCGATCTTCGGCGGCACCGCGCCCGCGATCGCCTCGTTCCTCGTGGGGCGGCAGGGCATCACGATGGCGCCTGCATGGTACATTGGCGCGCTTTGCGTGCTCGGCGTGATCATCGGCCTCGTGTGGCGTGCGCCCGTGCATGCCGAAGCGGCGGCGCATTGAGGCCGGGCCTTTGAAACGCGGCGTTTTTCGTGTCGACGCCGATGCGGAAAACGCCTCTTTCCGGGCAACCTACATGTCTGTTGGCGGCGCATCCGATACCGGCATCGGCCGGTCGTGGCTTCTGTATTTCTCGCTCGCGTTCGCGAGCATGAGCTTCTCGGCGACGGGACCGGTCGCCATCATCATCGCGGCGTCGCGGCAAGGCGGCTTGAGCTTCGCGCAGACGTCGTCGTGGCTGTTCGCGTCGATCGGCATCAACGGGCTCGCGAGCATCGCGATCAGCTGGAAGATGCGCCAGCCCTTGCTGTTTCTCTGGACGATTCCGGGTGCGATCCTCGCCGCGCCGGTGATCGCGCAATACGGCTTCGGGGCGGCCGTCGGCACCTATCTCGTATGCGCAGCGGTGCTGGTCGTGCTCGGCGTGACGAACCTTGTCGCGTTGCTCGATCGATGGGTTCCCATGCCCGTCGTCATGGCGATGATCGCCGGTCTCTTCATCAAGTACGTGCTCGCCGTCGTGCAGTCGACGGTGGCCGCGCCGCTGATCGGCGCCGGCATGCTGATCGCGTTCTTCGGTCTGATGTGGCTCGAACGGCGCAATGCCGCGCCCATGCCGCCGCTCATCGGGGCGATGCTGGCCGGCGCGGCGATTCTCGTCGCAACCGGCTTTCGCCTCTCCGGCAATGGCGGCGGCGCATGGACGGCGACGCCCGCGCTCGTCGTGCCGCGCTTCGATCTACACGCGATATCGCAACTGCTGCTGCCGATGCTCATCACCGTGCTCTTCGTGCAGAACGCGCAAGGCATCGCGGTGACGCGTGCGTCGGGGTATCGGACGTCGTTGCGGATGGTGACGATCCTGAGCGGCGTATTGAGCGCGATCACCGCGCCGTTCGGCGGCTGTCCCTCAGTGCTCGCGGGGCCGAGCAACGCGATTCTCGTCTCGGGCGGCACGCATGGCCGGCATTACATCGGCGCGTCGATCGCGGGCGTCATATGCGTGGCGATCGGCGTCTTCGCCACGGCATATGTGTTTCTGCTGACGAGTCTGCCCGCCACGTATATCGCCATTCTCGCGGGACTCGCGATGATGGGCGTGCTCGAGAAGTCGTTCGTCGGCGCGTTTCGTTCGACTATGCCGCTCGCCGCGACGATCGTCTTCGTGGTCACGCTGAGCGACGTGACCTTGCTTGGTATCGGCGCGGCGTTCTGGGGCGTCGTCGCGGGTTGTGTCGTTTATTACCTGATCGAGAAGCCGCGCGCGAACGGCGCGCGCGCGTGAGTCATCGCATCGCGCCGGCGAGATTCTCCGCTTCGAGGCCCACGATCAGATCGACTTCGCCGTTGGCGAGCGTCTGCGTCGCCGGTACGCCCGCTGCCTGCAACGCAGCGCCGTCGAGCCGCGATGCATCGCCGAGCGCGACGCGCAAACGCGTTGCCGCGAGCGGTTCGAGTTTCACGATGTTGGCCGCGCCGCCGAGCGCCGCGCGGATCTTCTCCGCGCGCGCCTTCTGCTGCGCGCTGTCCTGCGCAATCGCTGCAACCGGCGCATTCGCTGCATCCGAGGCAGCAACGGCCACCGCGCCCGCAACGGGCAGATCGGCGTCGCTGCCCGCCGTTTTCAGGTAATCCTGCATGTCGGTTTTCATGTTCTCCGACAGCGGCCCGAAGATCGCCTGCACGCCATTGCCGACGCGCACGACGCCCGCCGCGCCGAGCGCCTTCAACCTGGCATCGTCGACGAGCGATGGATCGTTCACCGTGATGCGCAGCCGCGTGATGCACGCATCGAGGCTCTTGATGTTCGATCGCCCGCCGAACGCGAGCACGAGATCGCGCGACCGTCCGCCCGCGCTGCTCGGGCTGACCGGCGCGCTCACGGCGGTATCGTCCTCACGTCCCGGCGTCTTCAGGTTGAAGCGGCTGATGACGAAACGGAACACGACGTAGTAAATCGCTGCATAGATCGGTCCCAGGATGAACACGTACCACGCGTGCGTCGCCTTGTTGCCGATCAGGTTGAACATCAGGAAATCGATCGCGCCTTGCGAGAACGTGAAGCCCATGTGCATGTTCAGCGTATTCGCGACGAACTGCGCCGATGCCGCGAGACACGCGTGAATGAAGTACAGCACGGGCGCGACGAACAGGAAGGCGAACTCGATCGGTTCGGTGATGCCGGTGAGAAACGAAGTCAGCGCCGCCGACACCATCATGCCGCCGACAGCCACTTTCTTTTCAGGCTTGGCGCAATGCCAGATCGCGATCGCGGCTGCCGGCAGACCGAACATCTTGAACAGGAACGCGCCCGACAGAATGCCCGCGGTCGGATCGCCGGCGAAGAAACGGTTGATGTCGCCATGCACGACCTTGCCGGTCGTCGGATCGAGGAAGCTGCCTGCCTCGAAGAAAAACGGAACGTTCCAGATGTGATGCAAGCCGAATGGAATCAGCAGACGTTCGACGAAGCCGTAGACCGTCGCCGCCGTGCGCGGGTCGGAGACGGCGGCCCATTGCGAGAACGCCTTGATTGCACCGCCGATCGGCGGCCATACGACCGACAACACCGCGCCGAGCACGATCGAGCCGATTGCGGTCACAATCGGCACGAAGCGTTTGCCCGCGAAAAAACCGAGATACGGCGGCAGTGCGATGCGGTAATAGCGGTTGAACATCCACGCCGCGAGACCGCCCGCTAGAATGCCGCCGAACACGCCGGTCTGAATGGACGGAATGCCCATGATCATCGCCGGTTCGACGCCTTCGACCTTCGCGATCACGCCGAGCGTCGCCGTCATCACGAGATAGCCGATGGTCGCGGCGATGCCCGATACGCCGTCGTTCTCGGTGAAGCCGAGCGCGACGCCGATCGCGAAGATGAGCGGCAGATTGCCGAATATCACGTCGCCCGCGTTCTTCATCAGGTCGAGCACGATGGCGGGCACATAGCCGTGGAAGTCCGTCGCGCCGAGCCCGAGCAGCAGGCCCGCGACGGGCAACACCGCGACCGGCAGCATCAGCGATTTGCCGACTTTCTGCACCACCCCGAATGCGTTCTTGAACATTTTCATGTCTCCGCTTGTTCCGCTTGTTCCGTTTATTTCGCTTATTCAGCGTACTGGGCGAGCAGGGCGCGCACTTCGGCGGCCGTACCCAGCGTGATGACTTTTGCCGCGAGCGCGCGGGCTTCGTCCATCGTGAGGCGCGCGAGCTGCGCCTTGATCGAGCCGACGGCGGGCACGCTGACCGACAGTTCGTCGACGCCGAGGCCGACGAGCACCGGCACGGCCATCGCGTCCGATGCAATGCCGCCGCAAATGCCGACCCACTTGCCGTGCTTGTGCGCGCCTTCGACCGTCATGCCGATCAGACGCAGCACCGCCGGATGCAGCGCGTCGGCCTGCTTGGCGAGTTTCGGATGCCCGCGATCCATCGCGAGGGCGTATTGCGTCAGATCGTTGGTGCCGATAGAGAAAAAATCGACTTCCCGCGCGAGCGGCTCGGCGATCAGCGCCGCAGACGGCACTTCGATCATCACGCCGACCTTCACGTCACCGATGCGCTCGCCTGCTTCCTCCTGAAGAATGCGCCTGGCCGCGCGCACTTCCTCGATCGCGGCGACCATAGGAAACATGATGTGCAGATTGCCGATCGGCGCGGCCCGCAGAATCGCGCGCAACTGCACGCGGAACATGTCCGGACGATCGAGGCTCACGCGCACGCCGCGCAGGCCGAGGAACGGGTTGTCCTCCTTCGGCAGCGGCATGTAGGAGAGCGGCTTGTCGCCGCCGACGTCGAGCGTGCGCACGACGAGCGGCCGTTCGCGTCCGAGCGCTTCGGCGACCGCGCAATATTCGGCGGCCTGTTCGTCTTCCGATGGCGCGGTGTCCCGGTTATCGAACAAAAATTCGGAACGCAGCAGTCCGACGCCTTCCGCGCCTGCCGCGACCGCATCGCGCGCTTCCTGCGCGTTCCGGATATTTGCAACGACTTCGACGCGATGTCCGTCGGCGGTGAACGCCTCTTTGCCTGCCGCGACTTTTTCTTCGTCGCGCTTTTTCGCCTGACGCGCGATGCGTTCGCGCGCCTTCGCGAGATCGTCGTCGCTCGGGTTGCGCCGCAGGCTGCCATGCGAGCCGTCGAGCACGACGAGCGTGCCATCGGGCAATTGCAGCGCTTCTTCGTCGATGCCGCAGATCGCCGGAATGCCGAGCGAGCGCGCGAGAATCGCGACATGGCTCGTCGCGCCGCCGGTCGTCGTGCAGAAGCCGAGCACCTTGCTGCGATCGAGCGCGGCCGTGTCGGAAGGTGAAAGCTCCTCCGCGATCAGGATCGATTCGCCGGGCACGTCGATACGCGCTTCTTTCACGCCCGCGAGCAGCGCCAGCACGCGCCGGCCGACATCGCGGATATCGCCCGCGCGCTCACGCAGCAGCGCGTTGTCGACATGTTCGAGATTGGCCGCCTGCGTCTCAAACGCGCCGCGCCACGCGAAGCCCGCGCTCTTGCCGTCGCTGATGCCGGCGATGGCCGCATCGTTCAGATCGGGATCGTCGAGCAGTTCGAGATGCGCATCGAGAATCTGCGCCTTCGACGGATCGGTGAGCTTCGCCTTCAAGGCCTCGATCTGCTGACGCGCTTCGTGATGCGCCGCATCGAGCCGCGCGCGCTCGCGTTGCGGCGATTCGCCCGCTTCGGCCACGTCGATGACTTCCCGGCGGAATTGCACGATCTTTCCGACCGCGAGCCCCGGCGACGCCGAGACGCCCGTGAACTCGTTCGCGTCGGCGTGCGCGCGAACGGCCGGCGCGGCCGCAGTGCCAGCATTGACCGCATCGGCTGCGGCGGGCGCGGGCGCATCGCCGGGCTTTTCGCCGGAGCCCGACGCCAGGAGACGCGCGAGCGCGGCAGCGGCTTCGCCCGCGTCGGGACCGGCGGCTTCGACGCGCAGTTTGTCGCCGAATTTCGTCGCGAGCGCCATCAACGCGACCACGGACTTCGCGTTCGCGCTGTCGCTGCCGCGCAAAACGCGGATATCGGATTTGTACTTCTTCGCCTCGGCTGCGAACACGGCGGCGGGCCGCGCGTGCAGGCCTTGCGGATTCGGCAGATCGACTTCGCCGGACTGAATCGCGCCGGTCGTGCCGCTCGCGGCATCGTCGCGTGCGCCGCCGACGAATTCGACCGTCAGCGCGACGTCCTTGCCCGCCGTGACGAGGCCCGTTGCCGGCACGTAGCGCGTAACGAGCTCGCCGTTCGCGATGACCATCTGCGTGAGCAGGCTCACGGCGCGCGCGCCGACGACGAGCGGATCGAAGCGGATCAGCGGCTGGCCGGTCACGACCGTGTCGCCTTCCTTGACGAGCGGCGTGAAGCCTTCGCCGCGCAGCATCACGGTGTCGAGTCCGATATGGATCAACACCTGCAGGCCGTTCTCGGCAGTGATCGTCGCCGCGTGCGCCGCGCGATGCAGCTGCGTGACCGTCCCCGAAAGCGGGGCGAGCAATTCGTCGGAAGTGGGATCGATCGACACGCCGTCGCCGACCATCTTTTGCGCAAAAACCGGATCGGGCACGGTCTCGAGTTGCACCATCACGCCGGAGAGCGGCGCCATCAATTCGATTCGCGCCAAACGTTGAGGAGCTTTCATCTGATCGACTCCTTGTCCTTTAACGATATGAGCTGCAACCGGCCTGAGGTAAATCATAGGCAACGGCTTCATGGTTCGCTGACCGAATGAATGCGCGTAAGACAAAGCCCGGACTTTGTCATGAAACGTTGCATTAGTTCGGAATCTGAAACGCCGCATTCTTCTTCCGGAACGCTGCGGCAAAACGCGCGCTATTGTTTCGCGCCGCAGCAGTGAATTCTAGAGACCGCGCTCGAACCGCAGCGATCCGTCGCAGCGCCCGTCTGACTGTCTCACTAAGCTTGTTATTACTAATGTGCAAGCGAAAGGAGCGCGAATCATGATCTACCGCAATAAAACCGAAGCTTATTGGGAGCCGCTGTTGACAATCGCCCGCGACGAACTCGGCATCGAAACATTCGATTCGACGGGCAAGCCGAGCGCCGATATCCGCCTGTGCCGTGTCGAGGACATCGGACGCGCACTCGAACGCGCTTACGATTTCGGTCTGCTCGTCGGACATACGGTGACGCGCGCAGAGTCGGCGAAGGAACCGTGCGCGTGATCGCAGCGATTGCCGCTTGGCAGTCGATTGGAACGATGTGTGCAGGCGTTCGAAAATTGGAAGGCCCGCCGCCGCCAAGTCATCGCATCAGGTGATTCTTCGTCAGTCGTTGCGTCGTTTTCATAATGACGTTATGATTTTCATCAACTCGCCGCGCTGTCGCACGGACGCACGGACGCGCGGCGCAGGCAAGTACGCATATCGATGTCTTACTTCTGAGCGCACGACCGCGTCGCAGCGGCAACCTGATGAAATCGGAAACGACGAAGCAACAACTGGCACAACAGCCGGCGCAAGCGGTTCCAAAGGCGTTGAAACGCTATCTGTCGCTCGATGACTTCGAGATCGCCGCGCGGCGGCATCTCCCACGGCCCATCTTCGGCTATATCTCGGGCGCGGCCGAGCGCAACGCATCGCTCGACGACAACCAGCGCGCCTATTCCGAATATCGCTTCGTCACGCGCGTGCTTCGCGATGTTTCACGCCGCACGCAGGAAACGACACTGCTCGGGAAGACGTATCGCGCGCCGTTCGGCATCGCGCCGATGGGCATATCCGCGTTATCCGCTTACCGCGGCGACCTCGTGCAAGCGGAAGCCGCACGCGAAGCCGGTATCCCGATGATCATGAGCGGATCGTCGCTCATTCCTCTCGAGACCGTCGCGAAGGATGCGCCGGGCACATGGTTCCAGGCGTATCTTCCCGGCGAATCGCAGAAGATCGAAGCGCTGATCGAGCGCGTCGAACGGGCAGGCTACGACACGCTCGTCCTCACCGTCGACACGGCCGTGCTGGCCAACCGCGAGAACAACATCCGCACGGGCTTTTCCACGCCGCTCAAGCCGAGCGCGAGGCTCGCGTGGGATGGCGTCACGCGCCCTCGCTGGCTGCTCGGCACTGCGCTCAGGACACTCGTCAAGCACGGCATGCCGCATTTCGAGAACTCGTATGCGACCCGGGGCGCGCCCATCTTCTCGGGGCGCGTGGTGCGCGATTTCGGCGCGAAGGATCATCTGAACTGGACTCACTTGCGTCAGATCCGCGCGCAGTGGAAAGGCAAGCTCGTCATCAAGGGCATCATGGCCGCCGATGATGCGATCGCGGCGCGCGATCATGGCGTCGAAGGAATCATCGTTTCCAATCATGGCGGGCGGCAACTCGACGGCACGGCGGCGCCGCTTCGCGTATTGCCCGACATCGTCGACGCAGTCGGCGGCGATATCGCGGTGATGATCGATGGCGGCATCCGCCGGGGCACCGACGTATTAAAGGCGCTGGCGCTCGGCGCGGATTTCGTTTTCGTCGGCCGTCCGTTCAACTATGCCGCATCGGTGGCCGGCAAGGCGGGCGTCGCGCATGCGATCGGCATTCTGCATGGGGAAGTGCAACGCAACCTCGGTTTGCTGGGACTCAATCGTATCGACGAGTTGAGTCCGGACGTGCTCATCAGACTGCCGTCGAGCTTCGCCGCCGCTGAAAGGCATAGCCAATGAAGCAGGCAATGAAGGATGACGAACAGATCGACCGGTCCGTCGCCGCAGTCGATCGCACGCTCTCGTTGCTCGAAGCCTTTCTGGATGATCCTGGCGGGCGGTCGCTGTCGGAACTCGAGCAGCGAACGGGCCTCTTCAAGAGCGTCATCCTCCGGTACATGATTTCGCTGGAAGCGCGCGGATTCGTGCACAAGGAGCCGGACGGGCTGTACCGGCTGGGTTACAGGGCCGCTCAGTTCGGCCGCGCATTCGAAAATGGCGTGGATATGGTGGCGACGCTGAAGCCGGTTGTCGAACGGCTGAGCGAGAGGACGGGAAGCAGCGCGTCGATCTATGTGCGCGACGGCGACTGGCGCGTCTGTCTGTTGCGCGCGGAACCGGAGCGCGATGTGCGCGTCGCGATCCGTGCGGGCACGCGGCGTCCGATGGACAAGTCGGCGTCGAGTCTCGCCTTCAGGCGTTTCGAGCGCAAAACCGTGCAGGCGTTTGCGACGGCGGGCGTGACGGGCATCGCGTCGTCGGCGGGCGTGGGCGATCCGCTGCTTGCGTCGATGGCCGCGCCGCTCTTCGGCATGGCCGATGCGCTCGTCGGCGTGCTGACGCTGTCGGGCGTCATCGGCCACTTTCATGTCGACGATGAAAAATTGCGCGCGCTGCTCTACGAAGAAGCGATCGCGGCCAGCGCGTTGCTCGGCGCGGCGCCGTGAATCCGCTAACGGCGCTCGCCGGTGCCGTACATGCGCTCGCAGAACGCGACGCTCGCGCCGAGCCGCCGGGACAGATCGGACGCAGCCTGGAGTTGCGGCGCAATGAGTTCGCCGGTATCGCGCGCCGCGTTCAGGCGCGATGCCGGACCGGACAGCGTCAACGCGGCCATGAACTCGGCGTCGGGACCGAAGACGGGCGTCGCGAATGCAGCGGTGTGCACGTCGCGCGCGCCTGACGTGAAGAGCGGTAGCGGCGGCGGTTCCGCAAAGATCGGCTCGCGAAGTCCCCAATAACGAATCACCTGGCCGATGGCGGTGTCGTCGAGCGGAAGCGACGTTCCCGCAAGCCGCGTTTCGCGCAGACCTTCCGACGGCTCCGCGCGAAAGAGACACAGCCGCTTCGCTTTATCGAGCACGTAGTAGGAGGCGCTCTCCTTCGTTTGCGCCGCGAGCGCGAACAGTACCGGCTCCACGACCGACGACAGATGAAACGACTGCTCGTAGAGCTTGCCAAGATAAAGCACGCGCGCGCCGAGTGCGTACATGCCGTCGTCGGAACGCACGACATAGCCCATGCGTTCGAGCGAGTTCATCAGCCGGTACACGGTGGTCTTGTGCATGCCTGAAGCGGCAGCAAGCGCGGCAAGCGACAGTTTTTCCTTGCCGAGCCTGAAGCAGTCGAGCAGGCCAAGCGCCCGTTCGACCGCGATCACACCGTCGTTTCCCATCTTGCCTCCGTGTCGTTCATTTCTGCGGTCCGTTTGTCGAGCATTGTACACAGTAAAACGATGGTGCATACAGTAAAAGGGTAAACGCCACTGTCCCAGATAGCTTACGCACGTTAAAGTGGTTTCACTTCGTACACCACTGTTGCACACAGTACAACTTTGCCCTGAGGAAAATTCATGAGCACCGACACGAATCAATCGATCATTCGAGACATCGACCGCGTTTCTCCCGAACTCGTCGAAGCGGCGGCAAAGTTCCAGGCCGCAATCCTCGCCGACGTCGCCGGGCGCCGCGGCACCGTGCACGGCCGCGTGAAGCCGCTGTCGCCGAAGATGAAAGTGGCGGGTCCGGCAATCACCGTCGAGGTCCGTCAAGGCGACAACCTGGCGATCCACGCCGCGCTGGCCATCGCGAAGCCGGGCGACGTGATCATCGTGGACGGCAAAGGCGACGTGAGTTGCGCGCTGCTCGGCGAGATCATGGCGACGCAGGCGAAGGTCAGCGGCATCGCGGGCATCGTCATCGACGCGGCAGTGCGCGACGCGCATGAGCTCGCGAACGGCGACTATCCGATCTTTTCCGCCGGCCTGAATCCGTGCGGCCCGACGAAGAGCGTGGCGGGTCTCGTCAACCATCCGATTTGCGCGGGCGGCACGGCGGTCAATCCGGGCGATCTGGTCGTCGGCGATGCGGACGGCGTCGTCGTGATTCCGCGTGCGGATGTCGCGCGCATCGTCGAACTCGCGCAGAAAAAGCTCGATAGCGAAACGGCGCGCATCGCGGCGATCCACAAGGGCGATGGGCGTGCCGGCTGGCTCGACAAGGAACTGCGCGCGGTCGGCATGCTGGCCGAAGGCGAGGCGCTGTAATGGACGCGAACGTTCAAAAGCCCGTTGTCATCGTCACGGCCGCCGACCTCGCGCCGCAGGCGCTCGAGATGCTCGAATCGTTCGAGGTCGTGTTCGCGGGCAAGCAGCCGACCGAGGACGACATCGTCGCGCTGTGCGAGAAGACGAAGCCGGTCGCGATCATCGTACGGTACGGCAAGGTCAACGCGCGCATCATGGATGCGGCGAAAAACCTGCAGGTCATCTCGAAGCACGGCAGCGGTATCGACGTGATCGACCAGGACGCCGCCGCTGCGCGCGGCATCGCGGTGCGGGCGGCCATCGGCGCGAACGCCGCGGCCGTCGCCGAGCACGCGTGGGCGCTCATCCTCGCGTGCGCGAAGTCGGTGCCGCAACTCGACCTTCGCATGCGCGACGGCCACTGGGACAAGTCGACGCACAAGTCCTTCGAACTCGATGGCCGCACGCTCGGCGTGGTGGGCCTCGGTTCCATCGGGCGGCGCGTGGCGTCGATCGGCGTCGCGTTCGGCATGAACGTGCTCGCCTTCGATCCGTTCGCGAAGGAAGCGCCGCAGGGCGTCACGCTCGCATCGATGGACGAGATCTACGCCGCATCCGACGTGCTCTCGCTCAACTGTCCGCTGACGGAAGAGAACCGCAACATGATCAATCGCGAGACGCTCGCCCGCATGAAGCGCGGCGCGATCCTCGTGAACACGGCGCGCGGCGGGCTGATCGACGAACCCGCGCTCGTCGAGGCGCTCGCGAGCGGCCAGTTGCGTTCGGCCGGCGTCGATAGTTTCGCCATCGAGCCGATGACGCATCCGCATCCCTTCCAGTCCGTGCCCAACGTGATTATCTCGCCGCACGTCGGCGGCGTCAGCGAAGCGGCCTACGTGAACATGGGCAAGGGTGCCGCGGCCAACGTGCTCGCGGTCATCGAGGAAAACGCCCGCAAGGTGGCGTGACTTTCGCAGGAAGACTGAGCATGTTCTATCTCACATCGCCCGAAGTGCGCGAAGCGCAGATGTTCACGCGCATGCCGGAGAAATACCGCAAGCCGGATGCGCAGACCGATTGGGCGCGCGCCAATCGCGGCGGCATGTCCACCGATTCGTTTCTCGAAGGACCGGTCTGGGATCCGCGCGGCCATCTGTATGTGACCGACATTCCGTACGGCCGCATCTTTCGCGTTTCGCTTTCGGGCGAGTGGGATCTCGTCGCGCAGTACGACGGCGAGCCCAACGGGATGAAGCTCTTCGACGATACGCATCTGCTCATCACCGACTATCGCAATGGGCTGATGCTGCTCGATATCGAACGCGGTGAGGTGAAGCCGTATCTGGAGCGTCGCAATTCCGAGCGCTTCAAGGGCGTGAACGACCTGACCTTCGATTCGCACGGCAACCTGTATTTCACCGATCAGGGCCAGTCCGGTCTGCACGATCCGACGGGGCGCGTGTATCGGCTGTCGCCGGACGGCAAGCTCGACATGCTGCTCGGCAATTGCCCGAGCCCGAACGGACTCGTGCTCTCGCCCGACGAAAAGGTGCTGTACGTCGGCATGACGCGCGGCAACTGCGTGTGGCGCGTGCCGCTGCAGGCGGATGGCTCGGTCAGCAAGGTCGGCCAGTTCTTCACGTCCTACGGCCCGAGCGGCCCCGACGGTCTCACGATCGATGCCGAAGGCCGGCTGTTCATCGCGAATCCTGGGCTCGGCCGCGTATGGGTGTTGAATCGCCGCGCCGAGCCGGTCGAGATTCTGAGCGCGCATGAAGGCGTGTCGCTCACGAACCTGTGTTTCGGCGGCGCCGACATGAAGACGCTTTACATGACCGAATCGACGAACGGTCTCGTGTTGAAGGCCGACATGACCGTTCCCGGACCGCTTCCCAAGCGGGCAAAGACCCACTGAGGCTTACTGCGCCGCCGGACAGCAAAGGATCGCGCGGCGTGAATCGAGACATTGCGCCAAAGCAGCGCAGTGGAGGAGCAAGCATGAATCTATCGGAAACCATCGATCAAACCCGCGCCGGGCGCTCGAACAGCGCGACGGGCGGCACGGCGCTCGCCAGCGACGATTTCGCCGCCAGCGAACGCACGCTCGCGAAGGCGTTCAGGCGCATCCTGCCGTTCATCTTCCTGTGCTACGTCGTCAGCTATCTCGACCGAACGAATGTCGGCTTCGCTGCCCTGACGATGAACAAGGATCTCGGCCTCACCGGCGAACAGTTCGGCTTCGCGGCGGGACTCTTCTCGATCGGCTACTTCCTGTTCGAGATTCCGAGCAACCTCATCATGCAGAAGGTCGGGGCGCGCGTCTGGATCGCGCGCATCATGATCACCTGGGGCGTGTGCTCGATGCTCACCGCGTTCGTGGTCGGGCCGAAGAGCTTCGCCGCCGCGCGCTTCCTGCTCGGCATCGCGGAAGCCGGTTTCACGCCCGGCATCTATCTGTATTTCACGCACTGGTTTCCCGGCAAGTGGCGCGCCAAGGTGACGGCGGCGTTTCTCGTCGGCATTCCGGTCGCGAACATGATCGGCTCGCCGATCTCCGGCGCGTTGCTGCAACTGGGCGGATTGCACGGCCTGAAAAGCTGGCAATGGCTGCTGCTGATCGAAGGCTTGCCGGCGGTGCTGCTCGGCATCGCGTGTTTGTTCATTCTCGCCGATCGTCCCGGGAAAGCCACGTGGCTGAGCGATGAGGAGAAGGCCACGCTCGACCGGCGCCTCGCCGCCGAGCAAAGCGATATCGGCAGCAAGCACGGCAGCACGCTGCGCGACGCCATGACCAACTGGCGCGTGTTCGTGCTCGCGTTCGTCAACTTTTGCGGAATCGTCGGATCGGTCGGCGTCGGCTTGTGGATGCCGCAGATCATCAAGCAGTTCGGCGTGACGCATTCGGTCGTCGGCTGGCTCACGGCCGTTCCGTATCTGATCGGCGCGTTCGCGATGCTGTGGTGGGCGCGCGTGGCGAACAAGGCGCACAAGCGCGTGCCGTACGTTGCCGGCGCGTTGCTGATCGCCGCCGCCGCGCTCGCATGCAGCGCACTGACCGATGTGCCGATGCTCAAGCTCATCGCCCTGTGTTTCACCGTCAGCGGAATTCTCGCGTTCCAGGCGACGTACTGGGCGATTCCCTCCAGCTTTCTCACCGGCCGCGCCGCCGCTGGCGGACTCGCGCTGATCGTGTCCGTCGGCAATCTCGGCGGCTTTGCGGGACCGTCGATGATCGGCTCGCTCAAGCAGATGTCCGGCGGCTTCACGGTGCCGCTGCTGGCCGTGTCGGCCGTGCTGCTGATCGGCGCGCTGACGATCGCATGGCTCGGCGATCCCGGCGCGAACGCCGGCGAAGCGCGCGCCGCGCGCAAGTCGTGATTCAACGCATCACCCTAACCATTAAATCTGTCTGGAGACGAAATGTCCGTGAAGAAGGCTCCCAAGAAAGCCAACCTTAAAACCAGTCTTGCGCTTGGGACGGTCGCAGTCGCAAGCATGACGTTCGCGTCCGGCGCCGCGCGTGCGCAAAGCAGTGTGACGCTGTACGGCATCGCCGATGTCGGCGTCGAGTATCTCAACAACACGAGCGCCGGCGGTTCGCAGGTGCGGGAAGTGTCGGGCAATCTGTCGGGTTCGCGCTGGGGTTTGAAGGGCGTCGAGGACATGGGCGGCGGGCTGAAGGCGATCTTCAACCTCGAGGCCGGCTTCAACATCAACGACGGCACCAGTTCGCAATCGACCCGCGGTCTCGGCGCGAACGCAACGACGACGTCGCGTCTCTTCGGCCGTCAGGCGTGGGTCGGTCTCAGCTACAAAGGGCAGCAGTTGACGCTTGGCCGCCAGAACGCGCTGATCTATGAACAGTCCGTGACGTTCGATCCGATGGGCGTGTCGTCGCGTTATTCGGCGCTGTCTCTGGACTATGCGCTGGCTGCGCGTATCGATAATTCGGTGAAATACACCGGCAAGTTCGGCCCGCTGACCGCGCAGGCGATGTACAGCACGCGCTACGACACCGGCTACGGCGCCGAAGTGCCGGGCGCGCTCATCACGGGCCGCTTCTTCAGCGGCGCGTTGACGTACTCCAGCGGTCCGATCGCGGCCACCGCCGTCTACGAACAGCGCAACAGCAACACGCAGACGACGAACACGAGCACCGAACGCCGCGCGCTCGCCGCCGCGACGTACAACTTCGGTCCGGTGACGGCCTATGCGGGCTATCGCTATCTGCGCGCATCGAACGCGTTCTTGCCGACGAATCCCATCGCCGTGGCCAACGGTTCCGACGCGAACGCCGCGAACCTCTACTGGCTCGGCGCGCAATATCTGATCACGCCGTCGTTCCAGCTTACGGCGGTCGGCTACTACCACGACGTACATTCGACGGGCGCGGACCCGTGGCTTGCCGTCCTGAACGCTGACTACTTCCTGTCGAAGCGGACCGATCTGTACGCGAGCGTCGCCTACGCGCACAACAAGGACAACTCGGCGCTCGGCGTGAACGGCTACGGCACGGTTACGCCAGGGCATAACCAGACCGGCGTGACCATCGGTCTGCGCCAGAAGTTCTGACGAGGACACCGCCGTGCAGATCGTCCATGCGCCTCATTTGCCCGTCCGCGAAGAATGGCTCGCGCTGCATCAAGAGCCGATTCTCGAGCCGGATCTGCCCATCGTCGATGCACACCATCATCTGTGGGACCGGCAAAGCGGGCGCTATCTGACGGACGAGTTCGCGAAGGATGTCGGCAGCGGGCATCGCATCGTGGCGAGCGTGTATGTGCAGTGCCGCTCGATGCTGCGTAAGCACGGTCCCGCCGCGATGAAGCCGGTCGGCGAAGCGGAGTTCGCCAACGGCATCTCCGCGATGTTCGCAAGCGGCGCGTATGGACCGACGAAAGCGTGCGATGCGATCGTCGGCGGCGCGGATCTCGCGCTGGGCGATGCGGTCGCGCCCGTGCTCGAGGCCATGCTTCAGGTCACGGGCGGACGCTTGCGCGGCATCCGCAATCCGCTCGCGTGGCATGCGAGTCCCGAGGTGAGTTCGAGCCCCGTGACGCCGCCGCGCGATCTCATGGCGAACGCGGTCTTCCGGCAAGGCGTGGCGAATCTGGCGCGTTACGGTCTGTCGCTGGACGCGTGGGTTTATCACACGCAACTGGCGGAGCTTTACGCGCTGGCGCGCGCCGCGGCGGATGTCACTGTCGTCATCGATCACTTCGGCGGGCCGCTCGGCGTCGGACCGCATGCGAATAAACGAGAGGACGCCGCAGCGCAATGGCGCCGGCAGCTTGCGCGGCTGGCGAGCCTGCCCAACACGCGCATGAAGCTGGGCGGCGCGGGCCTGACCGTGTTCGGCTTCGATTTCGCGTCGCGCGCAACGCCGCCGTCGTCGGAGGAGCTGGCCGCTGCATGGCGACCTTATTTCGAAACGTGCATCGAACTGTTCGGCGTGAACCGCTGCATGTTCGAGAGCAACTTTCCCGTCGACAAGGGGATGTTCAGCTACGCCGTGCTGTGGAATGCCTTCAAGCGGCTTGCGCATTTCCTGTCCGCGGATGAAAAGGCCGCGCTGTTCAGCGGCACCGCCGCGGCGACGTATCGCTTGCGGCTATCAGGAGACGAATGATGAAAACGAGTGCAAACATGGCAGCAGGCGCAGTCGTGCACGAAGAAGAGGGCAGGCGTTACAAGGACATCACGCGCGGCGAATGGCGTTCGCTGACGCTCGCCGGTCTCGGCTGGACTTTCGAGAGCTATGACTCGTTCCTGCTCTCGCTTCTTTTGCCGACGCTCGCGCTGCAATTCGGTCTGACGAAAGCGCAACTCGGGCTCTTCACGAGCATCACGGCGGCGGGACAGATTCTAGGCGGCATTCTGTTCGGCTACGTGTCGGATCGGCTGGGGCGGGTTCGCACGGCGCTGCTTTGCATCGGCATCTATTCGCTGTTCTCGGGGCTGCTTGCATTCGCGCCGAACGAACACTGGTTCGCGACGATCCGCTTTTTCGGCGCACTCGGCATGGGCGGCACGTGGACGGCGGGCGCGGCGCTCATCGCCGAAACGTGGCACGCGAGCCGTCGCGGTAAGGGCGGCGCGCTGATGCAGATGGGCTTGCCCATCGGCGCGATTCTCGCGATCACGATTTCAGGCATCGTCAGCGGCGTCAACGACGGTCTCGCGGGTCACGGATGGCGCGTGCTGTTTCTCATCGGCGCGCTGCCGTTCTTCATCCTCTTCTTCGTCGCGCGCAAGACGCCAGAATCGCCGATCTGGCTCGAACGCAAGCATGCGAAGGCGCAAGCAAAGACCGCTTCCGTCGATGCGAAGCTCAACGTGCGCGGCCTGCTCACCGCCTTCATGTTCATCTTCTTTCTGCAATACCTCTATTGGGGCGTCTTCACGTGGACGCCGATGTTCCTCGTCACGGTCAAGCACCTCGATTTCGTGCATAGCCTCAAGTTCGTGCTCGCATTGCAATTCGGCGCGATCTCGGGCTTTTTGCTGTTCTCCGCATTCGTCGATCGTCTTGGCCGCCGGCCGATGTTCATGGCGTATCTGCTCGTCGGCGCGGCAGCGGTGTTCGGCTACATCCTGTCATCGAACGCGCTCGTGCTGATGGTCGCCATCTTTTTCACGGGCTTCAGCGTCAACGGCATCTTCGCGGGCGCGGGACCGTTCCTCGCGGAGATCATCGGCAATACGGCATCGCGCGGCTTTCTCATGGGCCTCGCCTACAACGGCGGCCGGCTCGGCGGATTCATCGCGCCGCTCGTCATCGGAACGTTGGCCTCGACTGCGGGCGGCTTCGTGCTGGGCTTGTCGACGACCATCGTCGCGTTCATCGCCGCCGCGATCGTCGTGTTCTTCGCGCCGGAGACGCGCGGCAAGACACTCGCATGACGACGGCCGCCAGTCAGCCGGGATGGATCGGCAGGCTCTTTCCCGCCCTCAACGAAGCGCCGCTGCGGCGCTATCTGAGCGGGCAGGTTGCATCGGTGCTCGGAAGCTGGACGCAGAACGTCACGCTGAACCTGCTCGTGTATCACCTGTCGGGATCGGCGGCGATACTCGCGCTGCTCAACTTTCTGCTGTATGGGCCGCAACTGGTCGTCGCGCCCGTCGCCGGATCGCGTATTCGCGCGGAGAACGCGCGCAGCGTGACGCTCTGCGTGCTGACGACATCGCTCGTATTGACGGGCAGTCTCATCACGCTGTCCGCGTTGGGCGTGCTGAACGTGCCGCTGATTCTCGCGCATGCGCTGGCAATCGGCATTTCGAGCGCGATCGAAGTGCCCGCGCGTCAGGTGCTGCTGTTGACGAGCCTGCGCGATACGAGCCTGACATCGAACGCGGTCGCAATGAACACGATGGTCTACAACGTCGGCCGCATGGTCGGCCCGACGATTGCGGGCTTCGTATATCCGACGCTCGGCCCGCGGGCATCGTTTGCGATTTATGCACTCGCGCTCTGCTTCATGGCGGTATGCGTGCGTTCGATCCGGCTCTCCGCCAACGTACGTGCCGCGCGCCCGGACAGCAGCTTGCGCGATGCAGTCGGCTACGTGATGTCGGACGCGTTTTCCGCGCGCTATCTGCCGATTCTCGCGTGCATCGGTCTGTTCGCGGCGAGCTATCAGACGCTCGTGCCGCTTCTCGCGGACCGCGCGTTTCACGATGCCGCGCACTATACCGGCGTGTTCTTCGCGTGTGCGGGCGCGGGTTCGCTGAGCTCGGCCGTGCTGCTGTCGTCGGCGCTCGGGCCGCGTGCATCGGCGCGGTTCATCGCTTGGGCGCCGTGGACCGCGATCGTCGCGCTGCTGGTGCTCGCGACGACGAGCGCGGTGGGCGCATCGATGCCCGCGTTCTACGCGCTGGGGTTCAGCCTCACGTTCGCGGCGACATCGACGAATGCAACGATCCAGCGCCGATGCCCCGAGCACGTGCGCGGCGGACTCGTCGGCATGTACGGCATGGCCTACAACGGAACGATGCCGTTCGGCTATCTGCTCGTCGGCACGGTGTCCGAGGCGCTCGGCGTGCGTCACACATTCGCGGCGATGGCCGTGGTGCTCGCAGTGGGCATCATGTCCATCGTCGCCTGGCAAAGATTCAAAGTACAGCGCGAAGGCGCATAGGATTGGAGACGAACATGGCAATTGCAGGCAACGCGACGCTCGAGCATCAGACGATGCGCAAGGTCATCTGGCGGCTACTGCCGTTCCTCATGGTCTGCTATCTGATGGCGTTCATCGATCGGGGCAACGTCGGCATGGCGTCGCTTCAGATGAATCACGACATCGGCATGTCAGCGAAGGTATTCGGGCTGGGCGCGAGTCTCTTCTTCGTGTCGTACTTCATCTGCGAAGTGCCGAGCAACATCGCCCTCGAAAAGTACGGCGCGCGCGTCTGGATCGCGCGGATCATGATTACGTGGGGACTGGTGTCGGCAGCGACCGCGCTCGTGCATAACGCGACGACGTTCTACATTCTGCGGTTCCTGCTCGGCGCGGCCGAAGCCGGCTTCGCACCGGGCGTTCTGCTGTATCTCTCTTACTGGGTGCCGAAGGCGTACCGTGCGCGCGTGGTCTCGACCTTCATGGTGTCCATTCCGGCGGCGAGCTTCATCGGCTCGCCCATCTCGGCGCTGTTGCTGCAGATGGATGGTCTTGCGGGTCTGCGCGGCTGGCACTGGCTCTTCATCCTCGAAGGCGTGCCGACGGTGCTGCTCGGCATCGCGTGTCTCTTCATGTTGACGGACAAGCCCGCGAAGGCGTCGTGGCTCAACGAAGACGAGCGCACGTGGCTGCTCGGCGCGCTCGCCGCCGACAGCGCACAGCCGAAGAAGGTCGCCGCGATGCCGTTGACGAAGCTCTTTCGCAATCGCTATGTGTTGTGCCTCGCGCTCGTCGATACGTGCGCGTCCGCTGCAGGCAGCACGCTATCCGTGTGGCAGCCGCAATTGCTGAAGTCGTACGGGCTCAGCGTGTTGCAGACGGGCATGCTGAACGCCGTGCCGTATGCGCTGGCATCGGTATTGATGATCTTCTGGGGCCGCCATTCCGACCGCACGAAGGAGCATCGCTGGCATACCGTCGTGCCGATGCTGCTGATCGGCGGCGGTCTCTTCGCCACGTCGCTCAGCGGTTCGCTGCTGCCGACGGTGTGCATGCTGTGCGCCGTGCTCGTCGGCGCGTATGCGTTCAAGGGACCGTTCTGGGCGCTCGCATCGGACATGTTGTCGAACAGCACCATCGCAGCGGGGCTTGCGACGGTCAATGCCATCGCGAATCTGCTCGGCGGCGGCCTGATGGTGAACGTCTACGGCTGGGTCAAGGAAGCGACGGGCAGTTATTCGCTTGCGCTCATGCCGCTTGCCATCCTCACGCTGGTCAGCGTCGCGACGCTGCTGCTCCTGACGCGCAACGGGCAATCGGGGCGCGTCGTCGGCAAGACGGAGGCGGCCTAAGCATCGAAGAATCGGCGCGAGGCGCGCGTCACCCGGGCGGACCTGCGCGTCGTCGTGACGTGCAGGTCCGCTGCCCGCCTCAAGCAAGGCGATAGACGTTCGACACCGTGCCCCGGAACAACGCCTGACGATCTTGTGCGCTCGCATCCGTGGTGAGACGCTTGAATGCATTCCAGCCGTTGCTGAACGGGTAAGAGCCTTTGTCGACCGGAAAATTGCTTTCGAACATGCAGCGATTCGCACCGAACGCTTCGATGCACGTATGCATCCACGGCTTCCATGTCTCAGCGAGTTCGATGGACGAGGGCGGCTTCTCGCCCTGTTCGAAGTCGAAGCCGTTGATCCTCATGCCCGGCCCGCCCAGCTTCACATAAACGTTGGGCAACTGGGCGAGTTCGCGCATGGAGCGCGACCACGCATCGAAGTCTTCTTTCCGATGATCCGTATAGCTGCCGATTCGCACCACGTCACCGCAATGGTTGATCATGAACGGCGTATCGGGATTTGCCTTGGCGAGGTCGAACCGCTCGGGAAGCTGAGGGAAGAAGAGCCACGCATCGTAAGAAATGCCCAAAGACTTCAGTTGCGCCACGCCCGCACGATAATTCGCGTCGAGCAGCAAGCCGCGCGGAACCGCCGAAAGCGGATTCACGAGCGTTGCGTCGGCGTCCCACGTCACCAGATGACGCACGCCTCGCAGGCGGCCGTCGCCCGCTTGCAATTCGGCTTCGAGCACGTCTCGCACCGCGGCCCCGCGCCTGAGATCCGCATATCCGACGATGCCTCTCGCAACCTCGGGCTTATCCTGCTGCATGGGCGCGGTGACTTGCGCGACATACTCGATCTCGCCGACAGAACGAAGCGCTTCCGGACCCGTCGCCGGAGCGTGCGTGTGTCGATTCGCGTGGGCGAAGAGTTCGCCATCGACAAGGGCGCGTCCTGCAAGGTGCTGCTCGCTTTCACCGAGACGCAGGACCCGCGCTGGCAGGAGATTGGGACCAGCTATGGGCGGTCTCGTTTGGCGAGCGTGATCCGGAAACGGCGTCGGCATCGGTGCCCGTGTTCGACTCGTTCGGGAGCTGCAGGGCGCGTTGACGCTATCGGGACCGAAAGGCCGCTTCGACGCTCCGGTGGTCATCAACGAAGCAGTGACGACGCTGCTCGATAGCGCGCGTCGCGCGACCGTCGCACTCGGCGGGAAGGGATCGCGGTACGACCTGAGTATCGAGAACCTTGCGCAGACACCGGTGGTTGTGGGCGGCTCGGTGCCGCGTTGAGGGGGTGAGGTTCGGGCTGCGCGATACTTCCGATCAATGCTCGTCAACGTCGCGCGGGATCGTCGTCGGAAGCCTTTTCGCTGACGATCTCCATATCGACGGTTCGGCCATCGTCGCCGAACGTGCGCGCTTCCCGGCGCAGCGCGCGCGTCTTCCACCACAAGTAGCCGACGACGACCGTGCCGATCCCGAACAGGATGGCGAGCAGGATCAGCGACAGCATCGCCGCTGCCACGAGCACGAGCACGCTCACCACGACGGCCACCGCGCGGCCGAGCCAGCCGGGGCCGCCGGTCCCTGTCTCATTGTCGTAAGCCACGCGTCGTGGCGGTTCGCCGTTATCCATTGCCTGTTTCTCCGCTGCGGTTTGGCGACTGGCGTAATGCACCGGGCGGCGGCCCTGCGCCTGAACCCGGTCCGCCGACGTTGCGAGTGCAAACGTCCTCAATCATAAATCGCTTCGGGAATTGTCGAAGTTTTGCGCGTCCCGATAGGCTGTTACCGGTAACGCATGCGATTGCACGCGCGACCCGCCGTCGCTATACTGGCTCCGCGATCGAGTGGCCTGACCACTACGATTGGCCTGACCGCAAGACGAATCAAGCAGACAGACTGGAAGCGTCGCATCGGCACCCCGTCGATGCGTCCGGAAGGGGCGTGCTGTAGATGAAGTCGCTCGGCGCCGCTCCATAAGAAGAATGAAAGGAGACGACTCGATGTTCCGTAAAGGATCGCAGGTGAGCGCCGCGCTGACGCTCGCCGCTTGTGCGTTCGCTGGCAGCGCGCACGCACAGGTCGCCACGGGCGACACGGCGCAGAAGAAGATCGCGTTGTCGAACAGCTTCGCGGGCAACGCGTGGCGGCAGTCGATGCTCAAGAGCTGGAGCGCCGTCGCTCAGCAGGCCGTGGCGGACAAGAAGGTCGCGGCCGCGCCCGCCTTCACGACCGCCGAGAATCAGGTGACGGAACAGGCGCAGCAGGTCCAGAACCTGATCCTGCAAGGCTATAACGCGATCGTCATCGACGCGGTCTCGCCGACCGCGCTCAACGGCACGATCAAGAAGGCGTGCGCCGCGGGCGTGGTCGTCGTGTCGTTCGACGGCGTCGTTGACGAGCCGTGCGCGTATCGCGTCAATTTCGACTTCAAGGGCTGGGCGGAGCAGGGCGTCGACTATCTGGCGACGAAGCTCAATGGGAAGGGCAACATTCTGGAGGTGCGCGGCGTGGCCGGCATTTCCGTCGACAACCTGATGCACGAAGGCGTGCTCGACGGGCTCAAGAAACATCCGGGGCTGAAACTCGTCGGCTCGGTGAACGGCGACTGGACGCAATCGGTCGCGCAGAAAGCAGTGGCCGGCATCCTTCCGACACTGCCGCAAGTCGATGGCGTCGCCACGGAAGGCGAGATGTCGTTCGGCATCGCGCAGGCGTTCAAGGCCGCGAATCGCCCGGCGCCGCCGATGATCATCGGCAGCACTTATCCCGAACTGCAATGGTGGAGCGAGCAGGCGAAGACCGGTTACGAGTCGCGCTCGCTGTCGAATCCGCCGGGCGCGGTGTCGTTCGCGTTCTGGGTCGCGCAGCAAGTGCTCGCGGGCAAAAAGATTCCGAAGGAAGTGACCATCAACGTGCCGCTGCTCGCCATCTCGCAGCAGGAGTTGCCAGCGAAGCTCGCCGCGACGCCGCCGGGCGGTATCGCCGATGTGACATATACGCTGCCGCAGACCGTGGCCTTGCTCGACAAGAAGTAAGCACGCGACGTCGCCACGCATGGAGGCATGTGAATGGGCGCAACAACCAGCACGGAAGAACAGCGCGCGCTGATTCGCTTCGAAGGTGTCGGCAAGACCTTCGGGCGGGTGCGCGCGCTCGCGGACATCGACTTCGCGTTCATGCGCGGCGAGTGCGTCGGCATCGCGGGACATAACGGCGCGGGCAAATCGACGCTCATGGCCGTGCTCGCGGGCGTCTATCCGCCGACGCAGGGCCGTATCGAAGTGGACGGCCAGAACGCGCCGCACTACAACGCCAACGCCGCGCGCGAAGCCGGCGTGCGCTGCGTCTTTCAGGAGCTATCGCTCTGCGCGAACCTGACTGTCGCGGAGAACATGACGATCGTGCATCCACGCTTGCAGGGACGCGGCTGGCGGCGCAGGGCCACCGCGCTCATGCGCGAGAAGCTCGAGGAAATCTTTCCGGGCAATGGGCTCAAGGGCAACGAACTCGTGTCCGATCTGACGCTTACGCAACAGCAGATGGTCGAGATCGCGCGCGGGTTCACGGTGACGGACGCGCCCGTGCGTCTCGTGATTCTCGATGAACCGACGTCCTCGCTCGATGCCCATACCGCCGATCAACTGCTCGCCTTCGTGCGGCGCGCGGCGGAACGCGGTATCACATGCCTGCTCATCACGCACATGCTCGGCGAGATAGAGCGCGTCGCGGATCGCGTGATGGTGATGCGCGACGGCGGCATCGTCGGCGTGCTGCCGGGCAGCGAGGCGAACCGCGCGTCGATCATTCAGGCGATGGGTCAGCATCTCGAAGCGGAGAAGACGCCGGCCGCAGCACGCCTGCGCAACGAACAGCGCGACGAAAAGCCGTTCCGCTGGCACGTCGGCGCGCGAAAACATACGTCGATCGAGGCATCGCGCGGAGAGATCGTCGGCTTTGCAGGACTTGCCGGGCAAGGTCAGACCGAAGCGCTGCTCGGCATCTACGAGGCAGCGACGGGCCACGGCGCGGGGCGCATGAAGGCCGCGTTCGTCGCGGGCGATCGCGGACGCGACGGCGTGTTCCCCGTCTGGTCCATCGCGCAGAATCTCGATCTGCGCTGGCTCGTCGGCGGCGCGAAACGCAAGCACGGTCTCGTCGATCTCGCGGCGGCGCGCGCGCTCGTCGATACGTGGCGCGCGAAAATCGGCATACGCGGCGCGCCGATGAGCGCGGGCATCCTGTCGCTTTCGGGCGGCAACCAGCAGAAGGTGCTGTTCGCGCGCGCGCTTTCGTCGGACGCGCAGCTCATTCTGATGGACGACCCCACACGCGGTGTCGATGTCGGCACCAAGCGCGACATCTACCGGCTCGTTCACGACGAAGCCGCGAAGGGTCGCACCTTCATCTGGTACACGACGGAAAACGAAGAGCTGTCGCATTGCGACCGCACGTATGTCTTCCGTTCGTCGGCGGTGACGCGCGTCTTGCATGCCGACGAATGCACGGAAGAAGCGCTGCTTGCAGCGAGTTTCGAGGAGCAGGCCGCATGACATCCGCGCGTATAACGTTCCGGGACACGCAAGCGCGTCTGCGCGCGCTGCTTCCCGCCATCTCGCTCGTCGCGGTGCTGGTGCCGATTCTCATCATGCAACCCACGGTGATGAGTTATTTCGGTTCGAGCTTGCTGCTCAATCTCGCCGTGCCGATCGTGCTCGCCACACTCGCGCAGCTCGCGATCATCACCGTCAACGATCTCGACTTGTCCATCGGTCCGTTCGTGAGTCTCGTCGCGTGCATCGGCGCGACGCTGCTCGTCAAGGAGCCGTGGCTCGGCGCGCTCGCGCTCGTCGCCTGTGTGCTCGCGTATGCGGCTGTCGGCGCGCTGATCGAACTGCGGCAGATTCCGTCGATCGTCGTGACGCTCGGGCTCTCCTTCGTATGGAGCGGGCTCGCCATCGTGCTGCTGCCTTCGCCGGGCGGCACGAGCCCAGGCTGGCTCGGCACGGCAATGAGTTACCAGACGCCGTTGATCGCCGCGCCGATCGTGTGGTCGGTGCTGATTGCCATCGTCGGGCATCTTCTCTTGATGCGGACCTCGGCAGGCGTGCGCATTCGCGGCGCGGGCGGCAATCCGCGCGCGATGCGGCGTTTCGGCTGGTCGCTCGTGCGCAGCAAGGCGACGCTCTATGGCATCGCGGGCGTGTTCGGCGTGCTGTCCGGGCTTTCGCTGCTCGGGCTCACGACTTCCGCCGATGCGAACCTCGCGCTGCGCTACACGCTGCTTTCGATTGCGGCGGTCATACTCGGCGGCGGCGAATTCGTCGGCGGGCGCGTATCGGTCATCGGCGCGGTGCTCGGTGCGATCACGCTCACGCTCGCGGCGTCGTTCCTCGCCTTTCTCAACATTTCGGCGGACTGGCAAGTCGGTATGCAAGGCGCGATCCTGATCGTCGTGCTGTCGTTGCGCGTGCTGCTGCAACGCGGGGAGCGGCAATGAAATCGCAGACATCGGGCGAAGCGATCGCCAACGACGACACCGCTTGGGCACGGCTCAAGGGCATCCAGGCGCCGTGGGCGTGGTCCTTCGTCGGGACCGTGCTCGTGTGGTTCGGCATCGTCGGCATCTTCGGGTTCGGCATTGCGAGCAATGTCGCGCAGACGGCGCTCACCTACGGCGTGTTCATGGTGCTGGTCGGTCTCGGGCAGATGCTCGTCATCACGTCGGGCGTCGGCAACATCGACCTCTCGGTGCCTTCGACGATCGCGCTTGCGGGCGTCGTCGGCATGCACGCGATGGGCGGCGTCGACGGGCAGATCGCGCTCGGCGTGGCGGCGGCGCTCGGCGTGGGCGTCGCGGTCGGGATTGCCAACTACATGCTGATCCGGCTGCTGCGCATTCCGCCGATCATCGCGACGCTCTCATCGAGCTTCATCATTCAGTCGATCGCCATCACGCAAGGGCGTCAGCTTCCGCCGCCGCCGCCCGCACTCGGCGCGTTCGCCACGAGCCGGCTCTTTCATGTGCCGTATATCGCGCTCGTGGCGCTCGCGTTGTCGGTCGCGCTTGCCGTGCTGCTTCATCGCGCGGTGTACGGGCGCAGGCTCTCGGCCATCGGGCAGAATCCGCGCGCCGCATGGCTCGCGGGCGTGAACGTGCATCGCACGCGCTGTCTGGCGTATGTGCTTTCGTCGATGATCGCCTCGCTCACGGCGCTTCTGCTCGCGGCGACATCGGGCGGCGCATCGCTCGATATGGGCGTCGAGTACATGCTGATCTCGATCGCCGTGGTCGTGATCGGCGGCACGCTGGTCACGGGCGGCAAGGCGACGATCGTCGGCGTGTGGGGCGCATCGATGTTCCTGTTTCTCACGAACGCCGCGCTCAACGCGATCGGCGCCGATGCGGGCGTGCGCTCGATCGTCTACGGCGTGCTCATCATCGCGGTGACGGTCGCGGCGGGTGGCAAGACGGCGCGGTGACATCGCAATCTGCAAGAACAACACAAGGACAAGGAGACATGAAACCCAGCGATTTCGAAGTGCATGATGCGCGTTTCAGGCTGCTGCTTCAGCCGAACGCGTTCCTTTCCCGCCTGACGGACGAATGCCTCTGGGCCGAAGGTCCGGTCTATTTTCCGGCGACGGACCTGCTCGTATGGAGCGACATACCGAATAACCGCATGCTGCGCTGGGCGCCGGGAATGGGCGTCGGCGTGTTTCGCGCGCCGTCGAACTACAGCAACGGCAACACGCGCGACCGTGAAGGGCGGCTCGTGAGCTGCGAGCATGGCGCGCGGCGCGTGACGCGCACGGAGCACGACGGCAGCGTGACCGTGCTTGCCTCGCACTTCGAAGGCAAGCGGCTGAATTCGCCGAACGATGTCGTCGTCGATTCGAAGGGCGACATCTGGTTCACGGATCCCGACTACGGCATTCTGAGCGACTACGAAGGCTATCGCGCCGAAAGCGAGATCGGCCGGTGCAACGTCTATCGCATATCGTCCGACGGCGCGCGCGTGCAACTCGTCTGCGACGACTTCGTGAAGCCCAACGGTCTTGCGTTTTCGCCGGACGAATCGCGGCTCTACATCGCGGATTCCGCTGCTTCTCACGACGACGCAGCGCCGCGACACATCCGCGTGTTCGATGTATCGGGCGAAGGCGCATTGCGCAACGGACGCATGTTCATCGAAATGCAAGGCGGCGTGCCGGACGGCATGCGTATCGACGAGCACGGCAATGTCTGGACGAGCGCGGAAGACGGCGTGCACTGCTATGCGCCCGACGGCACGCTGCTCGGCAAGATCCTGATACCCGAGGTCGTCGCGAATCTGACGTTCGGCGGGATCAACCGCAATCGCCTGTTCATCGCGGCGACGTCGTCGCTCTATTCGCTTCATGTCGGGGTGCGCGGCGCAGGGCGTTGAGAACATCAATAACGGAGACGAGCATGAAGATCACAACACTGGCCGTGGCGCTGTGCATGGCGACGGCATCGATGGGCGCGTCGGCGCAGGTCGCAACGGGCGATACGTCGTCGATGAAGATCGCGCTGTCGAACAACTACGCGGGCAATAGCTGGCGCCAGCAGATGCTCAAGAGCTGGGCCAACGTCGCCGATCCGGCCGTGAAGCAGAAGGTCGTCGCGGCGGCGCCCAGCTTCACGACGGCCGAAAGCCAGGCGACCGAGCAGGTTCAGCAGATTCAAAACCTCATCCTGCAAGGCTTCAAGGCCATCGCCGTCGATGCCGTGTCGCCCACCGCGCTTAACGGCGTCATCAAGCAGGCGTGCGGCGCGGGCGTGACGGTCGTATCGTTCGACGGCATCGCGACCGAGCCGTGCGCGTATCGCATTGCGGTGGACTTTCAGGGCATGGGCCGCATGCAGGTCGATTATCTGGCCAAGCGCCTGAACGGCAAGGGCAATCTGCTGGAGATTCGCGGACTCGCGGGCGTTTCCGTGGACGACGAGATTCATCAGGGCATCGTCGATGAACTCAAGAAGTATCCGGGGATGAAGATCGTCGGTTCGGTGCACGGAGACTGGACGCAGACGGTCGCGCAGAAACAGGTCGCGGGCATTCTGCCGACCTTGCCGAAGATCGACGGCGTGGTCACCCAAGGCGGCGACGGCTTCGGCGCCGCGCAAGCGCTCAAGGCCGCGGGCCGGCCGACGCCGATCATCATTCTCGGCAACCGGCAGGAAGAACTCGCGTGGTGGGCCGATCAGAAGAAGAGCGGCTACGAAACGATGTCGGTGACGATTCCGCCGGGTGCGTCGTCGTTCGCGTTCTGGGTGACGCAGCAGATTCTCGCAGGCAAGAAGATGCCGCACGACATCCGTATGCCGGTCCTGGAAGTGAAGCCGGAAGAGCTCGACGCAGTACTCGCCAAAACGCCTGCGGGCGCGCTGGCGAACAAGGAATACACGCGCGAGGAAGTCGTCGCAGTGGTGGACGGGAAGAAGTAGAAGAAGCGGGGCATCGCGCGTTCGTCGTCCACTCGCGCGATGCCCGATTGCACCTTCAGCGGGATTCATCGCACCACGACTGGGTCGCCGCTGAACCCGAATGGGTCACGCTCGATGGCGCGCCTCCGCGCCGTTCGAGCCAAGTCTTTGTATTAGCACGAGAAGTTATCGTTGGCACGGACAGTGCATTACGGGTTCAACTTGTATTCAAGATTGAACTCATGAAAGCGACCGCTGCCACCGACGATAACGCTCCGCACACCGTCCCCTCGCAGCGGATCGTCCCGCGCGCATCGCGACATTCGACAAGTTAGGCATCCGTACTAATGCGCCCGGCCGGCTGCGCACGTATCGGCACAGCTTCGTCCCATCACCCAGCGATCAACTCAAACAGGAAGCAACATCATGACCAATCGCCGCCAGTTCATCCAGGGCGCGGGCGCACTCGCGCTCGGCAGCGCGCTGCCGTTCGATCTCGCCTTCGGCGCAAGCAACCTGACCGTCGGCGTGATCTATGTCGGCGCGAAGGGCGATTACGGCTATAACCAGGCGCAGGCGCAGGCCGCGGCGATCATCAAGAAGATGCCGGGCGTGAAGGTGGTCGAGGAAGAGAACGTGCCCGAGACCGTCGCCGTGCAAAAGACGATGGAAGCGATGATCGAGCAGGACGGCGCGACGCTCATCTTCGCGACTTCGTTCGGTTACTTCGATCCGCACGTGCTCAAGATGGCCGCGAAGTATCCGAAGGTCCGCTTCGCGCATTGCGGCGGCCTGTGGAAGCAGGGCAATCCGCCGAACATCGCGAGCTACTTCGGCTATATCGATGAATGTCAGTACCTCAACGGCGTCGTCGCCGGGCATACGAGCAAGAGCAAGAAGCTCGGCTTCGTCGCGGCCAAGCCGATTCCGCAAGTGCTGCGCAACATCAACGCGTTCACGCTCGGCGCGCAATCGGTCGATCCGTCGATCACCACGCATGTCATCTTCACCGGCGACTGGTCGATGCCGGTCAAGGAAGCCGAAGCGGCCAACAGTCTCGTCGATCAGGGATGCGATGTGCTGACCTGTCACGTCGATGGCCCGAAGGTCGTCATCGAAACGGCGGAGAAGCGCGGCGCGATGAGCTGCGGTTATCACGCGAGCCAGGCCGCGCTCGCGCCGAAGGGTTATCTGACCGGCGCGGAATGGGACTGGGCGACGCCGTTCAAGGAACTCGTCACGGATGCGCAAACCGCCAAGCCGCAACCGAACATCCTGCGCGGCGGCCTGAAAGAAGGCTTCGTGAAGATGTCGCCTTACGGCGCGAAGGTCGCCGCCGATGCGAAGTCCAATGCCGACGCGATCAAATCGAAGATGGCCGCGGGCGACTACGTGATCTTCAAAGGTCCGATGAAGGACAACAAGGGCGGCAGCGCCATTGCATCGGGCACGGCCTACGCGCAGACGGACATCAAGCTGGAAAGCATGAACTATCTCGTCGCGGGCGTCGTCGGGCAGATCTGATTCATTCCTTCGCGGAGCGGTCATGCGTTCTTATCCTCTGTTACCGCGCGTGGCGCTCGGCGCATTACCCGTCTTGCCGACGTTGTGCGCGCTCGTCGGCACGTTGCTGCTGTTCTCGCTCTTCCTGCTCGTGCAAGGCCAGCCCGCCAGCGATGCGCTCGTGCTGATCGCGCAAGGCGCATTCGGCTCGTCGTTCGCATGGCAGAGCACGTTGCTGCGCGCCGCGCCGCTGATGCTCACCGCGTTGTGCGTTGCGTTGCCCGCGCAGGTCGGCTTGATCGTGATCGGTGGCGAAGGCGCGCTCGCGCTGGGCGGCCTCGCATCGGCGGTCGTGGCGACCGTCGTGCCCGCCGCGATGCCGTGGTTCATCGCCGCTCCGTTGATGGCGCTCGCCGGCATGATCGCGGGCGGCGTGTGGATCGGCGCGGTCGGCGCGATTCGGCAACTGCGCGGCGTGAACGAGACCATCAGCAGTCTGTTGATGTCGTATATCGCGATCGCATTGTTCAAGCATCTCGTCGAAGGTCCGTTGCGGGATCCGGCGAGTCTCAACAAGCCCTCGACACCGCCCGTACCCGATGCATTCGCCATCGGTTCATTGCCCGGCCTCGACGTGCATTGGGGCCTGCTCTGGGGCGCGCTCGCATGCGTCGCGGCGTGGGTCTTCGTGCGCCACAGCACCAAGGGCTTCGCGATGCGTATCGCGGGCGGCAACAACCATGCGGCGAAACTCGTCGGCCTGCCGGTGAACACGCTCGCGATCGCGGCGTGCGCGATGGGCGGCGCGGCGGCCGGTCTCGCGGGCATGTTCGAAGTCGCGGCGGTGCAGGGCAGCGCGAACGCATCGCTGCTTGCCGGTTACGGCTATGCGGGCATTCTCGTCGCGTTCGCCGCGCGTCAGAATCCGTTGGCGATCATTCTGTGCGCGGTGCTCGTCGGCGGTATCGAAGCAAGCGGTTCGCTGTTGCAACGCCGCCTCGGTTTGCCCGATGCCACCACGCTCGTCCTCCAAGGTCTGCTCTTCGCCAACCTGCTTGCATGGGAAGCGATGGGCGGCCGTCTCGCGGCATGGCGCATCCGGTTGCAGGCGATGTCGGTCGCGCAATCGCCGGTTCGACTGGAGGGCACCCATGTTTGATGCACATTCACCTGTCGCCGTGTTGCTGCTGTCGCTGTTTGCGGGCGCGATTCGCGTGAGCACGCCGTATCTCTTCGTGAGCATCGGCGAATGTCTGACGGAGAAGGGCGGGCGCGTCAATCTCGGTCTCGAAGGCATTCTCGTCTCCGGCGCGATGACCGGTTATGCCGCCGCGTTTCTTTCCGGTTCGCCGTGGCTCGGCGTGCTTGCGGCCGGTTGCGCGGGTTTGCTGCTCGGCTGTCTGCACGGTCTCGTGTGCTCGTTGCCGCGCGTGTCGGACATCGCGTTCGGCATTGCGCTCATGCTCGTCGGCACCGGCCTCGCGTTCTATCTCGGCAAGCCGTTCATCGAACCGCAAGCGCCGATGCTGTCATCGCTCGACTTCGGCGCATGGGCATCGTCGCCGCAGTTGCATAACGCGCTGCATGTCAATCCGCTCTTCATCATCGGCGTGGTAT
Organism: Caballeronia fortuita; assembly: GCF_001544835.2. Classification (GTDB taxonomy): domain Bacteria; phylum Pseudomonadota; class Gammaproteobacteria; order Burkholderiales; family Burkholderiaceae; genus Caballeronia; species Caballeronia fortuita. The sequence goes on from NZ_FCNX02000003.1 coordinate 356,841, forward strand.
TGGCGTTCGCGCTGCAATGGGGCTTGCGCCATACGCGCTGGGGCATGGCTTTGCGTCTCGTGGGCGAGAACGCGGAAAGCGCCCGCGCGATGGGTTATCCGATCACCCGCGTGCGCATTCTCGCGACGACTGTCGGCGGTTGCTTCGCGGGCGTGGGCGGTGCATATCTGTCGCTGGTGTATCCAGGGAGCTGGAACGAAGGCTTGTCGAGCGGACAAGGTCTGATGGCCGTCGCGCTCGTCATCTTCGCGCGCTGGCAGCCGTTGCGATGTTTGTGGGCCGCGCTGATCTTCGGTGCCGCGGGTGCGCTCGGTCCTGCGTTGCAGGCCATCGGCGTGACGAGCGGTTATTACCTTTTCAATGCCGCGCCCTACGTGCTCACGCTCGTCATCATGATCGTCAATTGCCGTCCCGACCGCACGCTCGCAGGCGCGCCCGGCGAACTGAGTCTCACGCGCTGAACGCTATTTTCACGGAGCCAAACCCATGAGCCGCTTCATCGAAGCACGTCCTTATCCGTGGCCTTACGACGGCAATCTGCGCCCGGACAACACCGCGCTCGTCATCATCGACATGCAGACGGATTTCTGCGGCATTGGCGGCTATGTCGACAAGATGGGCTATGACCTGTCGATGACGCGCGCGCCGATCGAACCGATCAGGAACGTGCTCACGCTGATGCGTGAACAGGGCTTCACCATCATTCATACACGCGAAGGGCATCGGCCCGATCTGTCGGACTTGCCCGCCAACAAGCGATGGCGAAGCCGCCGCGCGGGCACGAACGGCGTGGGCATCGGCGATGAAGGGCCTTGCGGCAAGATCCTCGTGCGCGGCGAACCGGGCTGGGAGATCATCGACGAACTGAAGCCGGTCGAAGGCGAGATCGTCATCGACAAGCCCGGCAAAGGCTCGTTCTGCGCGACGGACCTCGACATGATATTGCGCACACGCGGCATCGTGAATCTGGTGCTGACGGGCATCACGACGGACGTATGCGTGCACACGACGATGCGCGAAGCGAACGATCGCGGTTTCGAATGCACCATCCTCGCAGACTGCTGCGGCGCGACCGATCAAGGCAATCACGACGCCGCGCTCAACATGGTACTGATGCAAGGCGGGGTGTTCGGCACGGTAGCGGATTCGAAGGCCTTGCTCGCAACACTGGGGCGCTGACCATGAACGCCCCGACCAAAGCGATGAGCGTGGAAGTGCTCGGCGCGACGAAGCGCTTCGGCGCGTTCACCGCGCTCGACAACGTGACGCTCAAGGTGCGCGCGGGCACCGTGCATGCGCTGCTCGGCGAGAACGGCGCGGGCAAGAGCACGCTCGTCAAAGGGCTCGTAGGCTACGGCGTGCTCGATCACGGCGAGATCGTCGCGGATGCGCGGCAGGTGAAGATCGCGTCGCCGCGCGATGCGCAGACGCTCGGCATCGGCATGGTGTATCAGCATTTCACGCTGGCGGCGGGCTTGTCGGTGGAAGAAAACCTGCTGCTCGCGCGCGGACGTCTGCCCTGGAAGATCGACTGGCCGAAGGAACGTGCCGCGCTCGATGCCTTCATGCGTTCGATGCCCTTTCGTCTGCCGCTCGATGCGCCCGTTTCCGGTCTTGCAGCGGGAGAGAAGCAGAAGCTCGAAATCCTCAAACAGCTTTATTTGCGGCAGCGTTTCCTGATTCTCGACGAACCCACATCGGTGCTCACGCCGCAGGAAGCCGACGAAGTGCTCGGCCTCATGCGCGACTTTGCCACGCGCGGCGAACTCACGGTGTTGATGATCACGCACAAGTTCCGCGAAGTGATGGCGTATGCGGACGATGTCACCGTGTTGCGCAAGGGCCGGCTCGTCGGCACGAGCGCGGTCGCGGACACGAGCCGCGACAGGCTGGCTGCGTGGATGATGGGCGATGCGGCATCGAAAGAGGACGATCCGGAACTCACCGGGACGCGGCCCGAACGCAAGCCGCTCGATGCTGACGCGCCGGTACGTCTCGCGCTTTCGAGCCTTGACGTTATCGACGATCGTGGACACCGCGCGGTGCGCGACGTATCGCTCAACGTGAAGTCGGGCGAGATACTCGGCATCGCGGGCGTATCGGGTAATGGCCAGAAGGAACTGATCGAAGCGCTCGTCGGCCAGCGCCGCGTGCACGGCGGTGAAATGCGCATGCATGGCGAGCCGTATCGTGCGACGCGTGAGGAGATGACGCGGCTGCGTGTCTTTGCATTGCCTGAGGAACCGCTGCGCAATGCGTGCGTCGCGAACATGAGCATCGCGGATAACCTCGCCTTGCGCGACTTCGATCGCGCGCCGATGAAGCGTCACGGCTGGCGTCTAGATCGCCGTGCGATGCGCGAGCGCGCCGAACGTCTCATCGCCGAGTTCAACGTCAAACCGCCGGTGCCCGCGCGCGCCATCGGCACGCTGTCGGGCGGCAATGTGCAGCGCGCCGTGCTCGCGCGCGAGCTGGGGCAGGCGGTCAATGTGCTGATCGTCGCGAACCCCGTATTCGGGCTCGATTTCGCATCGGTCGCGGATATCCACGCGCGCATTCTCGCCGCGCGCGATGCGGGCGCTGCGGTGCTGCTCGTCAGCGAAGACCTCGATGAACTGCTGGAACTCGCGGATCGCATCGTGGTGATCGCGGAAGGGCGGCTCGTACACGAAACAGCCGCGAGCGGCGCGGATCGCGTCGCACTGGGAAGACACATGGCGGGTCATGTCGAAAGCGCCGCGGGCGAGTCGACAGAGCCGCTCGCCGTTCACGCATAAGGGAGCAAGGAAGAATGAGTTCGAGCGGTCTCGGTGGATTGAACAAGTCGCCGCAAGGCATCGTCGTGGGTCTCGTGCAGTTGCAGAATCCCGATGTCGCCACGCCGGAACAACTGGCCGCGCAGACGCGGCGCATCGTCGAACTGATCGGCAAGGCACGCCGCAATAACCCGTCGATGGATCTCGTCGTATTCCCCGAATACATGCTGCACGGCCTATCCATGGATACGAGCGATGCCATCATGTGCTCGCTGGACGGTCCCGAAGTCGCGGCATTCAAGGCGGCGTGCATCGAGCATCGCATCTGGGGATGCTTCTCGATCATGGAGCGCAATCCGGGTGGCAATCCGTACAACAGCGGGATCATCATCGACGATAAAGGAGAGGTGCAGCTCTACTATCGCAAGCTGCATCCGTGGGTGCCGGTCGAGCCGTGGGAACCGGGCAATCTCGGCGTGCCGGTGTGTATCGGGCCGAAGGGCGCGAAGCTCTCGCTCATCATCTGTCATGACGGCATGTTTCCGGAGATGGCGCGCGAGGCCGCTTACAAGGGCGCGGAAGTCATCTTGCGCACGGCGGGCTATACCGCGCCCATTCGCCATGCATGGAAGATCACCAATCAGTCGAACGCGTTCCAGAACCTCGCGCAGACCGCCAGCGTGTGTCTGTGCGGCAGCGACGGCACGTTCGATTCGATGGGCGAAGGCATGTTCTGCGATTTCGACGGCACCGTGATGGTCGAAGGCAGTCATCGCCCTGATGAAATCATCACATGTGAGATGCGCCCCGACCTCGTGCGCGAAGCGCGCATTCACTGGGGCGTGGAGAACAACATCTATCAGTTCGGGCACCGTGGCTATGTGGCCGTCAAGGGCGGCGCGCAGGATTGTCCGTACACGTTCATGCAGGACATGGTGCGAGGCGAATATCGTTTGCCATGGGATGATGAAGTCGTCGTAAAAGACGGGACGTCATGCGGCTTTCCGAAACCCGAACGCCGATACGAGGGCTGACGCAATGCCTACCCTGACGCATGCTCGACCATCGCCGTTCACTTTCGATGCGGCGCATACGGCATTGATCGTCATCGACATGCAGCGCGACTTCGTCGAACCGGGCGGCTTCGGCGAAGCGCTCGGCAACGATGTGTCGCTGCTCGCGTCGATCGTGCCGACCGTCGCGCAACTGCTCGGCCATGCACGCGAGCGCGGCTGGCTCGTCGTACATACGCGCGAGTCTCATGCGCCCGATCTCTCCGATTGCCCCGACGCGAAACGGCTGCGCGGCGCACCAAGTGCGCGCATCGGCGATATGGGGCCGATGGGCCGCATCCTCGTGCGCGGCGAACCGGGCAATGCCATCGTCGATGCGGTCGCGCCGGTCGCAGGCGAGATCGTCATCGACAAGCCCGGCAAAGGCGCGTTCTATGCGACGCGCCTTGGCGAGGAGCTCGCGCGATTCGGCATCACGCATCTCGTGTTCGCGGGTGTCACGACCGAAGTGTGCGTGCAGACGAGCATGCGCGAAGCGAACGATCGCGGCTACGAATGCGTGTTGATAGAAGACGCGACGGCGAGCTACATTCCGTCGTTCAAGACCGCGACCATCGAGATGATTCGCTCGCAGGGCGGCATCGTTGGATGGACGGCCACGCTCGCCGATCTGGTGGAAAGCCGATGGAACTGAATCGTCCTGAAACGGTGGCTGAAGTCGAGCGGGCGTTCATCGCCTACGAGAAAGCGCTCGTCGATAACGATGTGGCAACCATGAACGCGCTCTTCTGGCATGCGCCGGAAACGGTGCGATACGGCATCGCCGAAGTGCAGCATGGCGGCGAAGAAATCCGCCGGTGGCGTGAGACGTGCGCGCCGGTGCCGCGTTCGCGGCGTTTGCATCGAACGGTGGTGACGACGTTCGGCGTGGACTACGCTTGCGTGAGCACCGAGTTCACGAGCGACGCGACGCCTTTGCTCGGGCGTCAGATGCAGACATGGGCGCGCATCGGCGATGCATCGAATGCGTTCGCCGGATGGACTATCGTCGCGGCGCACGTGAGCCTCATCGAAGCGCCGTGAAAGACGCATCAGCCGGAGACAGCGAATCAACTCGCCCAAACTTACGGATGGCAGCGCCGTGCGCGCCATCCAGAGCGCCAATCCGCTTGCCGAGCAGGTGTATCAGCAGTTGAAGCGTGACATCTTCAGCTTTCGTCTGTTTCCGGGCGACCGCTTTTCGGAGACCGACATCGCACAATACTACGGGGTGTCGCGCACGCCGATGCGCGACGCGCTCTTTCGCTTGTTGCGCGAGGGCTATCTCGAGGTCGGATTCAGGCGTGGCTGGAAGGTATCCGAGATCAACTTCGCCCAGCTCGATCAGTTGTATGACTTGCGTATCGTGCTGGAGACCGCGTCACTCGACAAACTGGCGAGCACCGCGCCGCCGCATCCGGAGATCGATGCGCTCAAGGCGCTCTGGTGCGTGTCGCCCGATGCGCAGCAAAGCGATCCGGTCGCGATGTTCGGCATGGACGAGGACTTTCATCGCGGACTCGTGCGCGCGAGCGGCAACGATGAAATGCTGCGCGTGCATAACGAAGTGACGGAGCGCATCCGCATCGTGCGGCGGCTTGATTTTCTGAAGCCGCATCGCACCATCGCGACCTATGACGAGCACGCGAAGATGCTGCGTTTCATCGATCGAGGCAAGTGCGGCGAAGCGGCCATGCTGCTGCGCGCGCATATCACGCAAAGCAAGCTCGAGGTGCGCAAGATCACGGTTTCGATGCTGACCGAGGCTCGGGACAGGAAGTTGCCGTTCGTCGGGTGAGGGGCGAGGATCTGGCGGCGCTGGTGCGCTTCGCAAAAGTGGTTCGAGTCATACGGCGCCCCGCGCTCATCCCCAGCTAATTCGGCAAGCATAAGCTCGGAGCCAGTTACATGTCCGAGGCTTCGTCATGGCTGACTTCCTGTTCCTGCTCTTCTTTTCCGCCGCGCTCGGCGGGTGTGTGGTCACTCGCATACTGAGCGAGCGGCATTTCCGCGCACGGGAATCGCGCCAGAAAGTGCGCCTGCGACGCCGGCTCGAGTATGCCTACATGCAGGGCGCGATCGATGGACAATCGCAGTCCGTCGATGTCGACGCTTTCCACACGCGCATGGCCGTATGGCTCGCGACGACTAACGCGAGTCCATCGGCAAGCGGGCCGGGCGCATCTTCGTCCATGAAGGGCATCGACGAGAATGCGCCCATCCATCGAAACGTTGCCGCTAACGTCCCGGATGCAGGACCACCTTGGTCCAGCCATGCTCGCGCACGTCGAAGTGCTTGTATGCTTCAGGCGCCTGGTCGAGTTTCAACTCATGCGACACGATGAAAGATGGCTTCGCGCGGCCCGCGTGAATCAGGTTGCGTAGCTGCCGGTTGTACGCCTTGACGTTGCACTGGCCCGTGGCGATGTGCTGGCCCTTGAACCAGCACTTGCCCCAATCGAAAGCGATCTGCCCTTTCTTCGCCAGTTCGTCCTCCGCGCCCGGGTCTTCCGGCACGAACACGCCGACCACGCCGATCCCGCCCGTGAATTTGACCGACGACACCAGATTGTTCATCGTCAGATTGGGGTTCTCATGGCGGTGCGGAGACGGATCGTGACACTGATAGCCGACGCATTCGCAACCCACGTCCGCGCCCATGCCGTTTGTCAGGTCCATCACGCGCTGCACCGGATCTTCCTTCGAATAATCGATTGCAGTTGCGCCGATCGATTCAGCAAGCTTGAGACGGTCGGGATGGCAATCGACCACCATGACGCTGCGTGCGCCCTTTATCATGGCCGAGTGCGCGGCCATCAGACCCACCGGTCCTGAGCCATAGATCACGATAGCGTCTCCGGGCTTCACGCCGGCAAGTTCTGTCGCGTGCCAACCGGTCGGGAATATGTCGGCGCACATCACGCAGATCCGAACCGCAGATGTTGGTAGTGGTGATTCTGACGATGGCGTCGGTCGGACGCTCGATCTTGGGATCCGGCACATCTTCTACTGCGACCTGGCGAGGACCGCGATATACAACGGCTTTCATATCCTTCTCCCGATTAGCGACTGCAACAGGCCGAGGCCGCATGGAAAGGTCTGGCGGACGACGGCGTCGATGACCCGCAAGCGCACCCGCGGAGCGTCCCTCTCACATTTAGACCGGAATCTCGCGAACAGCGTCTGCTATTGATGGTGAACGCGAGAAAGCCTTTAGCCAGCCTAACTAGCTAGTGCCGGACGCTCCGGTTGAGTCGTGTCGGTGCGCGACGAATTCGGCAGCTATCCGCGTGCCCGATTTTTGTCGAACGAGGCTGCTGATGGCCGAGCGTGCCTGGCGCGCCTTTGAAGCGACGGATCGATCAGCGTCGTCGCGGAAAACTGCATCGCCTCTGCATATTTTGCAAGTAGCTGGTCGCCGGCGTCGCATCGGCGATGCGGTCTGGAACGGGCTTGTCCACGACGGCACAGCGCAATCAGCGCGTGCGTCGACGCGGCGCACGTGAGGGCGCCTTCTTGACGTGGACAACGATGAAAACGACCGGCTGACGTTGAAGCGTCCATCGTAGCCGCGCCGTTCCCAAACGTAGCCAATTGTCCTACGATACGTGCTGTCGCGAACAAGTGGAGCAGGGGCGTGGAAGACTTTCAGGTGCTCGATCACATCACGGACGGCGTGATGTTGCTTGACCGGCAATGGAAGTTTCGCAACGTCAACCGCACGGCTGCGCGGCTGCTGAAGCGTTCATCGACGGAGTTGATCGGCAGGGAAATCTGGGCCGAATATCCCGATCTCGTCGGGTCGAGCTACGAGCGGGCGTATCGGCAGGCGGCCGAGACGGGATCGCCCAGCAGCGCGACCGAGTTTTATGCGCCGCTCGATACGTGGTTCGAAGCGCGGGCCTTCCCCTGCGAAGACGGCATCACCGTGCTGGTCCGCGATGTCACCGAGGCACGCGCGATGTCGGAACGCTTGTCGGATCAAGCATCGCATGATTCGCTCACCGGCCTCATCAACCGGCGCGAACTGCTTGCGCGTCTGAACCACATCGTCGATGAAGGCACCGCCGCTTCCGTCGATGTCCTCTTCATCGATCTCGATCGCTTCAAGGAAATAAACGATACTTTCGGCCACGCGGCGGGCGATGAAGTCCTGCATGTCATCGGCGAGCGACTGCTGGCGTGGTGCGGCGGACGCGCGCATGCAGCGCGCATGGGCGGTGACGAGTTCGTGATCTTCCTCGTCGATGCGCCCGAGGGCGAGGCCGCGCGCGTCGCTCGTGACGTCATCGCGCGCATGCGGGAGCGCATCGAGACGCCGTCCGTGCGGGCGTCGATTAGTGCGAGCATCGGGTTGGCGCGCTATCCGGTATCGGCCGCAAACGCCGATGAACTGCTGCGCAATGCCGATGCCGCGATGTACCACGCGAAGCGCTCAGGCGGCTCGCGCACGTGGGCGTTCGGCAAGCATGACGCTCAGCGTCTTTCGCATCGTCTTCGGCTGCGCGCCGATCTGGAGAACGCCAGCGCGACGGGGCAATTCGAGCTGCACTATCAGCCGCAATTGAACCTGGTCACGGGTTGCATCTATGGGGCAGAGGCGCTGCTGCGCTGGAACCATCCTCAACTGGGTTTGCTTGCGCCCGCGAGTTTTCTCGAAGTCCTGCTCGAATCGCCCGCCTACGAGGCGACGGGAGGATGGTTGATTCACCTCGCGTTACGCCAGGCCGCGCAATGGCAGACGACCGGCCGCGCGCCGTTCAAAGTTGGCGTCAATCTTTCGGCGGCGATGATTCAGAACGCCGATCTCGCGGCGCTGGTCTCTAAAGCCGCCGACGCTGCCGGTGTATGCGCTTCGGTGCTCGACATCGAAGTGACGGAGACGGCCGTCGTAAGTGACTTCCTCGCCGCTTCGCGCTCGCTTGCGGCCGTCCGGAAGCTCGGCCCGACCGTCTCGCTCGACGATTTCGGCACCGGTTACTCCAGCCTCTCCTATCTCACGCAATTGCCGGTCGATCGCATCAAGATCGATAAGTCGTTCGTGCAACAACTTACCGTCGACGACACTCGCCGTCAGGCTCGCTCGATGATCGAAGCGATGGTGGCGCTCGCTCGCGCGCTCGATATGCAAACGGTCGCGGAAGGCGTGGAGAACCAGGAACAGCTTGCGCTCGTGAGGCAGCTCGGTTGCGATGCGGCGCAAGGATACTTCATCGGCAAGCCGGTGACGGCCAAGGACATCGATCCGCACGCAAGGATGCAGGGCGCTGGATCGTCGTCGTCACGCGACGCCGCAAGCGGCTCGCGATAGTCGGAAGGCAGCGTCGCGTTGACGCGTTGTTCTCATGCGTCTTATTCGCCGATTGATAACCTAAGAACATCAATCGTTGAGAACATTGCACTTATCGTTTTGATGGCAAAAGCTCATCATCCCGGAAAGACAAGAGCGGGCAGACCGCATATCCGGGATTTCAGGAGACACATCGATGCATCCCTCACCTTCTACCTTTTCGCCGGGCCACTCGAAGGCCGCGGCGGTTTTCCGCGTCACAGCCGGCAATTTCCTGGAGCAGTTCGACTTCTTCCTGTTCGGCTTCTACGCGACGCAAATCGCCAGCGTGTTCTTTCCGGCATCGAGCGAGTTCGCTTCGCTGATGATGACGTTCGCGGTCTTCGGCGCAGGGTTCCTGATGCGTCCGCTGGGCGCGATCGTGCTCGGCGCGTACATCGACGACGTGGGCCGTCGCAAGGGGCTGATCGTCACGCTGTCCATCATGGCGAGCGGCACGATTCTCATCGCGTTCGTTCCGGGCTACGCGACGATCGGCCTTCTCGCGCCCGCGCTCGTGCTCATCGGACGTCTGTTGCAGGGATTCTCCGCGGGCGCGGAACTGGGCGGCGTGTCGGTCTATCTCGCCGAAATGGCCACGCCGGGGCGCAAGGGCTTCTTCACGAGCTGGCAGTCCGCGAGCCAGCAAGTCGCGATCGTCGTGGCCGCCGCGCTCGGCTTCGTGCTCAATCAATCGCTCGACAGCGCGGCCATCGCGAGCTGGGGATGGCGCGTGCCGTTCTTCGTCGGCTGCATGATCGTGCCGTTCATCTTCATGCTGCGCCGCAATCTGGAAGAAACGCAGGAATTCAAGGCACGGCAGCATCGCCCGAGCATGAAGGAGGTGTTTCGCACGCTGGTACAGAACTGGACCGTCGTGATCGCCGGCATGATGCTGGTCGCCATGACCACGTCGAGCTTCTATCTGATCACGGTCTATGCGCCGACGTTCGGCAAGACGGTCCTGCATCTGAGCACCGCGGATAGTCTGCTCGTGACCTTGTGCGTGGCCGTGTCGAACTTCGTGTGGCTGCCCATTGGCGGAGCGCTTTCGGATCGGATCGGCCGCCGCCCGTTGCTCGTCGGCATGACGCTGCTCGCCATTGCGACCGCCTATCCCGCGCTGTCGGTACTCGCGCATGCGCCCAGCTTCATGAACATGCTGCTCGTGCTACTCTGGCTCTCGTTCATGTACGGCATGTACAACGGCGCGATGGTCGTCGCGCTGACCGAGGTGATGCCGGTTCACGTGCGCGTGGCGGGCTTCTCGCTTGCTTATAGTCTTGCGACGGCGGTATTCGGCGGCTTCACGCCCGCGATCTCGACGGCGCTCATTCACATGACCGGCGACAAGGCCGCACCCGGAATCTGGATGAGTTTCGCCGCCGCATGCGCGCTTCTCGCGACATTCGCACTGTATCGCCGGCGCGCGGTGACGCTGACGCCGGCTCACTGATGCGTGGCTCGCAGCGCCGAGACTTTATCGAATCCGACACGACTCCCATCATGAGACATCTGCTTCCGAAACTCTGCGCGGCAGCGCTTATCGCAACTTCAGCCGCCGCGTTCAGCGTGCAGGCCGCCGACCTGCACGTCATGAGCTCGGGCGGCTTCACGGCGGCGTACAAGGCGCTCGGTCCCAGGTTCACGTCCGAGACGGGCAACACGCTCGATACCGCGCTGGGCCCGTCGATGGGCAAATCGCCGGAAGCCATTCCCAACCGGCTGGAGCGGGGCGAGCCCGCCGACGCCGTCATCATGGTCGGCTATGCGCTCGACGATCTCATCAAGCAGGGCAAGGTCGTGCCCGGCTCGCGCGTGGAACTTGCGGATTCGCGCATCGGCATGGTCGTGCGCGATGGCGCGGCGAAGCCCGATATCAGCTCGCCGGAAGGCCTTAGGCAGACCTTGCTGCATGCGAAGTCGATTGCGTATTCGGATAGCGCGAGCGGCGTCTATATCGAACGGGAGTTGTTCTCGAAGCTCGGCATCGAGGATCAAGTGAAGCCCAAGGCGAAGATGATCCCGCGCATACCGGTTGCGTCGGTCGTGGCGAACGGCGACTTCGAGATCGGCTTTCAGCAGGTGAGCGAGTTGCTGCCGGTCAAGGGCGCGACCTTCGTCGGCAAGATTCCCGAATCGCTGCAGTCGGTCACGCGCTTTGCCGCCGGGATTCCCGTGAGCGCGCAGCATCCGAAGGAAGCGAAGGCGCTCCTGGATTATCTGGCGTCGCCCGGTGTCCAGGCAGAAGTGAAATCGACGGGACTCGATAGCGTCGCCACGCACTGACGCAACGTTCGACGTCAACTTCTCGAAGCATTGCTCGCGTGGTCCGCTGCGTTGCCGGCATCGCCCGGCGGTGACGCGCGCAGCATGTGCGCGAGAAGCGCGCGATCGCATGCGGCCCTAACCGCACACCACCTGCCAATTGCCCGCGGCGAAAACCCACGGCTTCCTTTTTTTCGTCTGTGATACGGCGTGTTTTCACTTCCTATACGAGGAATGGACTTTGCGCCGGACAAAGACTCGACATTCGGGTCGCAGACATGATCGTTCGAATCGCACAATATCCGCTGAAAAAGCGCCTGTTGCTCGGCATCGCATCGATAGCCGTCGTCCTCGTGGCACAGCAAGCGCTGACTATGATTGCGCAGGGGCGGCTTCCGTTCCTCCTTATCGGCGCAGCGCTGCCGTTCGTCACCGTTCTGTTTGGCACTTTCTCGGGAGCATTGCTTCTCGTGACCGGGATCGGGTTCGGCGCGCTGTGGATGGAGCCGGTCGGCAGCCTGGACGTCTGGCGGTCAAATGACCAAATTGTGCTGCTGGCTTACACAGTCGTCGGCGCATTGTTGGTAGTCGCCGGACAGCAATTGGCAAAGGTAGCCCAACGCGCGGGGAGGGCGGAAACAGCGACGCATGATGCGGCAGATCGCCTTTTGCAGGTCGAACGCGATGCGCGACATCGGTTCGACGTCGCGCTAAACAGTGCGGGCGTGCCATTTTTTATCGTCACCCCAGTTCTGCGGGACGGCCACATCGCGGAGCTTCGGTGGGACTATCTCAACGAAGCGGCCGCACGGCTATTCAACCCGGCCGCAGGGGTCGTCGTTGGCAGTTCGACCTTGTATGTACGTCCCGCGGGGTGGGATGCTGACCTCCTGCTGAGCCGTCTGGCGCCACTTGCCGAGCGCGACGGGCGCGACGCCTTTGATGTGCAAGTGCAAGGCGAGGATGGCGAGCAATGGTTCCACGTCGTCGCCGCATCGTTACAAGGATCGGTCGTAGCGTGGTGCGGTGACGTCACGCCGCGCGTCCGGGCGGAGCAGGCGCTATCAGAGGCTGACCGTCGCAAGGACGAGTTTCTGGCCACACTTGCCCATGAACTGCGCAACCCGCTCGCGCCGATCAGGCAGGTCGCGGAGATTCTGGAGCAGCCGGGCGTGACAGACGAGCGCAGGCAGTGGTGTGTCACGGTGCTTCGCCGGCAGTCGGCTGCGATGGCCCTCCTCTTGGACGATTTACTGGACGTGTCACGTATCACACGCGGGGCGCTGACGTTGCGCAAAGAGGTGGTGGCGCTGAGGGAGGTCATCGACGAAGCAGTCGAGATCGCGAGGCCCATTCTTGAAGGCAAGGCTCACGAGCTTGTAATTGAATCGCCTATCCGCCCATTGCATGTCGAGGCCGACCGCCTGAGACTCGCGCAGGTACTGGGCAACTTGCTAACGAACGCCGCAAAGTACACGCCACCGGGTGGGCGCATCGTATTGGCAGTCACGGCGGATGATGCCGAGATCGTGCTCTCGGTCGAAGACAATGGGATCGGAATCGAACCTGACAAGCTGTCGGCCATCTTCTCAATGTTCTCACAGATCAATCCCGATCATCACCGCGAGGGAGGGCTCGGTATCGGACTCGCGCTGTCCAAATCGCTGATCGAGTTGCATGGAGGCCGGCTGACGGCGTCGAGCGCTGGCAAAGATCTGGGAAGCTGCTTTTCGATTCACCTTCCAGCCGAGTGCCGGGCGGTGGCCGCGCCGATGCCGGCGCGCGATGCGCCGGCCGTTGCGTTGGCGAAGCGTTGCATTCTGGTCGTTGACGACAACATCGATGCAGCGGATGCGCTCACCGCCGTCCTTGAGCTTGAGGGACACGAGGTGCGGACGGTCTATTCGGGCGAGGAAGCCATCGACGTACTAGACCACTACAGCCCGGAGGTGATTCTGCTCGATCTAGGGCTACCGGGCATAAGCGGAATCGACGTCGCGCGGCGGATTCGCGCGACACCTGCAACGAAGGATGTGACGTTGATAGCCATCACCGGCTGGGGGCAGCCTCAAGACAGAGAGCGAACCGCAGAAGCAGGATTCGACTTCCATTTCACGAAGCCCGTTGACGTCGTCCAGCTCAACGAGGCGATCGAAAGCGCGGGCGCGGCCGCTTGACCGGAAGGCACTCGCGAGGCGCACTCGCTGCCCCGGTGGACCATGCCTTGTTGATCGTCAAGCACGGATGATGATGGAGGCTCGAATGTGCTATGGAAACCCGCAACAAACGCTCACCGAAATCCTGAAGGTGCGTCGGCTGGAGCCTGATCGATACGGCCACACTGCGCTCGACAACTTTGAGCACTTTTGCGCGTATTCGGGCTGCGACGCATCAATACAGTAACTCAACGATTTTTCTCGCAGAGAGTTTCGTATCTTGACCGGGGCCAAATGCTAGGCAGTGCATGAACGCACGCCGCGTTCTGACGCGAAGCGGGCATGATAGCGCGCTAGTGGTTTTCTTCAATACATCTCTATGTCACCACGAATAGTCTTCGAGATATTTAGTATAACTAATGCACTTTGCGTTATTGAACTAACCGGCGATCGGATCATACTGCGTCCAACCTTAGCGCAAGCTTAAGAAGAGAAAATTGATTCAAAGCCAACCAGGTTGAAAGTCCGGTGCGTCCATCGGCGTGTCGGTGTTTCCACCAACAATGGCTCTTGCGCATCGCGGAGTGTTCTCTTGTTCCGAGGGATGCGACTTTCGAATCTCCGACCATCGATTTACAACGCGACGCATTCGGTTCTTCAAGGCAGCCGCAATGAAAAAGCAAGACTGTCGCCATCTAGGATCGTTTGGGGACGCCACAAGAAGCCTTCGACGCGCTTCGAAGATTACAAAAAAACATCGCGCCCGCGACGCGGAGCTTTCATCAAGTGTACGGTCATCAACGGTTCTATATAGGAACTATCAAATTAATTGTTGTGCATTGTTAGAGATGCTTGCGCATGCTTACGCCGTTAGTTCTGTCCACCAAAGGGGAATTGTTCCATGAAATTGCCTGCGCTCGCGCTACTGCTCGCTGTCACCGCTTTCGTCGCCGGATGCGGCGGAAATGACGATTCGAGTCCGGCCTCATCGAGTCCGAATCTGATTACCAATGTTGCCGTTCCCAATGCATCGAGCCCGCCGTTCAGTTTCGATATCGGCTACGCGGAAGCAGGCCGCTACTATCTGGCCGATCGCAACAACAAGGCGGTCGACGTCGTCGATACGAAATCGAACGCGCTGATCGCGCAGATTCCCGGCCCGTTCGCGGGCGTCGGCAAGACGACCGACGTATCCGGTCCCGACGGAATCGTGGGAATTACCGGCACGAACACGCTTTATGTAGGCGATGTCGATTCGGTGAAGATCGTCGATACAAATGCACAAAAGACCATCAAGACGATCGCGATCAGCAATTCAGGCTCACGAGTCGATGAAGGTTGCTACGACGCAGACGATCATCTCGTGATGTACGCAAGCCCCGGCGAGACGCCGCCCTATGTGACTATCCTCTCGACTTCGACGCAGTCCATCGTGTCGAAGCTGGTCTTCAATGGCTCGGCGGGACTTGAGGCATGTACCTATGATTCGACCACAAAGAACTTTTATATCAACAACGATGGGACCACCGCGAACCCCGACGGGGAACTCGACGTCATCCCGGCGAACACGGTGAGCTCTGGTACGCTTAAGATCAGCAAGGCGTTTCCGCTCGGCAAGTGCGCGCCCACCGGCCTGGCGCTCGGACCTAACAGCGACATTCTCGTGGGCTGCGATCCTTCGGCGGGCGATCCGCTCATCACGCTGATTCTCGACCGAAATACCGGCGCGCAACTGCCGGCGCTGCCGTTCGGCGGCGTCGATCAGGTGACGTACGACTCCGCGTCGAACCGATATTTCCTTCCGGCGCGGCACTATGTATCGAGCGGCACGGCGGCGGCGTCGGGATTTAGCCCGCAGATGGGTGTGATCGACGGTACGACGCGACAGTTGCTATACAAGGTGGCGATTGGAGCGGGCGCGCACTCTGTCGCTGTAGATAGTACGCTCGGCCAGGTTTATGTGCCCTTCCAGCCCAGCACTTCGAGCCAATTTCCGAATGGCGGCATCTCGGTCTTCACGACGAAGTAAGCGACGCAAGTAAATGCTGTAATGGCAAACCCGCCGGGGCTCGAATCGAACTCCGGCGCGTCTCTTTCGACCAGACGATAACCTCTCTTGCACTTTCGGCAGCGTTCGTGGCCGCGGCGCCTAAAGCACCGGAGCTCGGATGACGAGAACAAGCGATGAGCGCCACTGCATACGAACAAATCTCGCTGCTTTGTTGATTCGAGCCAGGACCCCCTCCGAGTTTTTCAGACGACGCGCAGCATCGTGTCCGGCATGTCCTTACGCCCGCGGAAGGGGAACCGCGCGGGACGTCTATCGTGTTCCACGGCAACGAGGAATCAGCGAAGCTGCCGCCCGCTGATGTGTTCGCGCGCGCGGGCTATCGGTCGGTCATCGTCGAATATCCGGGGCACGTCGAACGTCCGGGCGTGCGCACGATGAAAGCCGCCGTCGCCGCATTACGCGAGGCATTTTCCGCGACGTGCGGGCAATGACCGGGACGGATTTATGTGGCGGGAGAATCATTGGGCGCGGGCATCGCTTCGCAGGTGATCGGCGCGAAGGAGTCTCAAATCGCGGGCGCCGTGCTGATCACACCACGTGATTCGCTCGCTGCCGTCGCAGCGGAAAAATTCCCGTTCTTTCCAGGGCCGCGAGTCAGCCGATCCTCGGGTTCACGACCGAGACCGTCGGGCCTGCCGTTATCCAGTCACCCAGGAACCAGTCCTGCTTCCATACCGGATTCGTGCTTGTGATCGCGCCCGTCACGACGTAGCCACTCGGATACAGTCCGCCGACGCTGAATGGGCAATCGTCCGGGTCGCTATCGATATGGTTGGTGATCTGAATGTCGACCGTCCTGGCGACCGGTCCCGCGAGCGATCCCAGGAAGATCTGAATGCCTGCACCGGCGCAACCCATCGTCCTCGGGTTGACGATCCTGATCGCGCGGAGCACCGCCGTGTTGTCATTCGGCTCGATGTCAAGGCCCGCCTGCGGCGCCGTGCCGGCTATGTTCCGCCACACCGGGTTGTCGAAGGTGATGGTGTCGCCCGAAATGATCGTCGCACCCTGGCGACGACAGCCATCCGCGAGATGATTGCTGATCGTGATGGCCTTGCTCGTCACACCGGTATTGTTATAGCTATTGGCGATGTAAATGCCGTCGCCCCAGCAATCGATAGTCGTCGGCGACGAAATCGTGACGTTCGAACTGCCGGCGATCGAGATGCCCATGCCCCACTCGCCCGACGTGGCCGCATTGAGCGACTTGCTGCCGTCGAGGTATGGCGACTCGACGATCACGTTGCTCACATCCCAGACGCGCATCATCTGATATGAGTCGACATTGTGAGCCAGCAGTTTGATCGAAGCGCCCTGTGCAAAGCGGATGTGCGTGTTCGAACGCAACGTCAGGCCGGTGCTGTCGATCCGGCTTTGCCCAGTGATAAGGAGAATCTGCCCGACCGATCCGTCTATCGCGGCCTGCAGCGCGACGCGATCGTTTGTCGTTCCGTCGCCCTTCACGCCGAAGGACACGTCCGTCAGGCAACCGTTTGGAACGGTGTCGCTCGCGCTGCGCGTGCTGGTAGCCGTACCCGGACTGGCATCGCTCGTGCTCTGAGAACCGGTGGCCGTGCTCGGAACGGTGCCGTTCGCGTCCTGCGAGCCTGTGCTCGCGCCCGGACTCGTCTTGTTCGACGCGCCCGCTGCAGTGGGTGAATTCCCGCCGCCGCCGCAAGCCGCCAGCACGAGAGAGCCGGTGCCGAGGACGAGCGTCGAAACGAATCTTCGACGCATCGTGTTGCAGATATTGAGGCGTGTCGAGGCCACGAGCAATTCTCTCGATTGACAGGTGCGCGACTCAGCGAAGTCGAGTCGATTTGCGCCTTAAAGGGGATGAAGCGACAGGCGACGAACAAACGTCTCGGCGCTTGTTTTGTTTACGGCGAGAAAATCAAAATCCTTAGCTGCGAGGCGCACCAAGATTGTTGATGTGCATTCAAAGAAACAGTGACTCGGTCGAGAGGGCCCAGCATTTATGAGGCGCCAGAAGCGGCCGTCGCCGAATCATGAACGTGAACTGCTGGAGCGATAGGTCGAATCTCTTCGACGCGACATACGGAAGTTGGAGTTCGAGCGCGACGTCTCCAGGAACGCGAACGAACAAAAAAAAAGGATGGGCATCGGCCTGCAACTTCTGAGCAACCAGGAGATGTTGGTTGATGCCCTGAAACAATCCTCTTCTTTGCCGGAGTTGTTAGCCTTGAGGCTTGCTCGCAGATCCTGCTTCTATCACCGCGCACGTCGGCTCGTCGCTGATAGAGATGCGGATGCGCGTCGCGTCATCGCAGACATCTTCGAGTGCGCTCACCGCTGTTACGGCTATCGTCGGCTGCGCGCAGCCTTGATAAGACATCAACTGTTCATCTTGAAGAGAGTGGTGCGACGCTTGATGCGACAGAAAGGTTAGATCGCAGCCACGACCAGACAACATCGCTACGGCTCCTACCGGGCGAAGTAAGCCCTGCGCCGGAGAATCTTATCAATCGAGTTTTGCGTGCAGCCGCCCCGAATCAGTCGGTGAAGAGTTGGCTATTGCGCACGGTAGTGGCGGCTACGCGCTCCGACTTGCGCAACTCGCCAAGACGGCGTTCCCCGCAGCGATAAGAACGGTCGAGGTGACCACCGCGCGCTATTGCGTCTTCGCCGCGAAACGCAGCGATACCCCAGCGCGCGATGCCGATTTCGGCGGCGGCGGTTCGCGGCCTCACGTTTCGGATCGGGTGCCTGATTCATGCCGCCGCGCCGGCCATGGCATAGCGCATCCCGACGAGTTCCGACGGGGCGAGATTCGGATTCACAACCCGAGATAGAGCACTGACGCCGCCGCTGATTCCTGCTTACTTCGGGTGGCTTGCGATGAAATTCTTCATGGCCATGTACGACGCCTTCTTAGTCTTGCCATCGCTTTGCAGCATGCCGTAGTTGCCTTCCTGCGAGTCGTACAACTCGAAACCTTGAATCGACTGAATGTTGTACTTTGAGGACTGGGTGTAGTACTGCTGCATCATCAGGTTTCCGGTCAGGTAAGAAGCGATGGTGTCATTCGTTCCATACTCCGGACGCACGCCGTACTCGTTGATCCAGACGGGCTTGCCGAAAGAACTGATGATGCCGAGAATATCGTGACAGCCGGTGCCGCCGCACGCATTCGTAATGTCGCCCTGGTCGGAATACCAATGCCAGGCAGTGATGTCCCAACTGACGGTCGGATGACCGTGTGTTCCGTCGGGCTGTGAGCCGTCGAGGAGCATTTGGAAGAACGCAATGTGCTTCCATGTCCCATCGACAATGATCTTCGCCGAACTGTCAACCGACTTCACTCCCGCGATCATTCCACGGATCACGCCCCTGGCGATCGTGAACGGCTGGTTGCTGTATTGCCACCAGATGTTGCCGTCGTAGTTACCGGCCAGCGCAGAAGAATCCAGCTCGTTGGCGACTTCATAGTACGTGTACTTGTACGTCTGAGCCGTTTGCTGACCCATTGCGAAGCCCGCACTGTAGGCGGATTCCTCGGTGTCGAAGCCCAATCCGAGCAGCATCACCGGATAAACCTGAACGCCGCCTGCCGCGAATTGCTTGGCAACGGTCGCCAATACCTTGGCGGATGCTAAGTTGTACACGTCGTTACGGAAGATCTTTACGCCAAGGTCCTGGAGCTGCGAGAGCTGTGTTCCGTAGGGCGTGTTGTCGTACGCGCCGCCGTTGGTTATGTGCCCGTTCATGCCGTAGAAGACAGAAGCCGGGACCGTCGCCTTTGTGGTGGCCTCTGGCAGTTCGGTTGCCTTGACCGTGGGAGCATCGACGGCGCCTTCACTGCCGCCGCCGCATGCCGCGAGCATCAGACTCGTAGCGACGGCAACCATGGCCGCCGAGATTTCGACTGAACGAAAACGGTTGCGCAAGGAATGACTAGATTGGTTCGAGTTGTTCATGATAGTAAGTAATACGAAGTGATGCCGACCGAGGACATGGGAGCGCAAAGTGATGGCCTTCACCTCAACAATTCCCTGAACGAGGCAAGGGTCGTATCTCAGCGATAAGCACTACGGATTAAAGCCACGGATCAGAGGCTGGCGCGCGGGCGCTTCAAGGCTGTGCAGCCGACGTAACGGACAGCGCATATTGCGCAAGCGCTATCCACGAGGCGGCGCTCACGCAGATGGGTTAGTCATATTTACCGAATGGCTGAAGCCTTATACCTAGTTTTACGACTCATGACTCGATTTCTTTAGATGAACAGTGAACGCAATGCCGAATCTACGAGGCCCGGCTTCCTCTGTTCGGCATTTTTTTCTGAATCGACGGCGTTAAAGGCGACGCCTTCGCTAACGAGGAGGTCGTCATGGAGCCGCTTGATTCCGCTGGCGACGCAGAGTGCCTCGGAACAAGGGACGGCTGACCGGTCAAGAGCCGCCGTTGAAGCGCCGTCAAATTTGGGGAATCGGACGGGGCTCCACATTTCGTCCGACGCTTGGGAATTGGCGCTGTTTAGCCTTTCGATCCACAGCAAGCTTCACGCGACCACAGGTGCAGAACGTCTACCTGGAAGGCCTCGTTGTAACTCGGGCGATGCTCATTTAGAGAACGCATAGACCGGTGCAGTTTTAAATCACAGAGCAGACTCGTCAAAGTGACTCTGCCTGGATTTTGACGTGGGATTGAAGCCTGCCGATTATTTGTTCCGAGTCGGCTGCACGCTTTGGCACACGTCTCGACGCGCCACTAGGCGCGCATCGATAGATCAACGTCGCTTTCGTGCGCCGCATGATGTGCGTGCCATACGCACTGTCATCGAGTCCGATCGCGCGCGGCACGCGACAGCGTTCTTTACGGAACTTGAGCGCGTCGAGCATTGCGGGCTCGTGCCACTGTTGCAAGAAGTGCGACTCGCCCCTAAGGATTAGTCGTCAGCACTGGCGCGATCGCGCGTTGCGGCTGTTCAACTGCGCAGCGGGCACGGGGATGGCTGACTTAGGGCACAGGCAACGCCTGCGGCATGCGGTTCGCAATGCGATTCGCATCTCGGTATCCTCCTCGTTTAGTCATCTCGCGATGGCAGGGACCAATATTGTCAATGTGCCCGGTCAAAAGGGAAGGAGTCGGACGAGCGCGACGGGGTGTAGCGGGACCGGCATTTGAAACAGTCCTGGCACCCGCGCTCATCGCGGGCGTGGCTTCGAGTCGCCCCACGGCACCGATGGCCGGATCGTGTTCCATGACCTGCAATCCGAGCGTTCGACTGCGACGCGGTCGCATCGTATTGGACCTGCATTGCTTCACCGGCCAGCTTCGAGTATTAAGCGGTGTCCTGCTTCATCGCGGCACAGCGATTGACGAGGAGACGAGCGGAATAACCGGGCTGCTCTGGCGAGCGCGAAAGGACTCCCATGATGCTACGTAATCGGCGTAACCAATCAACCGCCGCGGAAACGCACGGTGCGGAGCGCGGACTTGACCGCTTCGAGGGATTCAGTGACGCGGTGTTTGCGATCGCGCTGACCCTGCTTATCGTCGAGATCAAAGTCCCCGGATCTCCTGAGGGCGTGCATGGCTATCGGGATCTGGCAGGCGCGATGGCGGAGCAGTGGCGAGAATGGCTCGCGCTCGTTCTCTGCTATGTCGTTATCGGGGCCTACTGGCTGCAACACCATTATTCGGGTCGCGTCTATACGAAGAGTGATCACCTGTTCGGCGTGATGAACCTCTGTTTTCTGCTGGCGATCGTCGTCATCCCTTATCCGATCCGCCTGTGGTGCTTCCATCTCGGCACGGGCTTCGAGCCCGCCGCGTCAGTGACCCTGGTTGCGGGTCTTGCCTTGACCGCCTGCACCTGGATGGGGAAGTGGTTGTATGCAATGCCAGGCCGCCGGCTGATGGACGAACGGCTCTCGTTGGATTTTCTCCAGCAGATGACACGCCGTTACTGTGTTGCGACGCTGGTGCAGATCGCTGCAATTCCCATCACGATCGCGGCTTGGCGCGTCGGCGTGGCCATAGCACTGCTGTGCGTTGCCTTCTTTCTACTGCCGTCGCCTACGCCACGCTACAAGCACGGAGCGGAGCCGAGCGAGGCTGAGAAAGCGAACAAGTAGCTATGCGCGACGTTGAAAAGCGTCGCCTCGCGAGGATCAATAAACTGCGTAGCGACGTTACATGCCCTGTCGTGACCAGGTGCGCACTGGTCGATGCAGTCACCTCGAATTTACGTTCCGTACAAACAAACTGGCTAACTCTCGAGCGCGCCGAATCTTGTCATAGCGAAATCGCTGATCGTCTGCATCGCTCTTAACGTTTTGATTCGGCGACAGGGCAAGCACTACGAAGTGCTCGCAAGATGTTCGGCTTTCTCCAACATCGAACCGTCGGAGTGTTGTTTGCGTCCACCGCATGATGCAGATTCGCGCGCGGATTGAACTCGGAGTCGCCCAGAATCTCGGCTCAAGCCGGTAAAGGGCGTCTTTCACATTCATTGGCACACCTCATGCAAGAGTCCGGGTGGCGACGTTCACGCCATTCACTTCAATCTTGCCAGGAGACCGGCCATGACTATGCTGCGCATCCACGATTTACCTCGCTCCGATACCCTGCCGCGCGGAGCAATGCGCTCCATCCGCGGTGGCATCGCCACGATCACCCTTCCGCCGAACGGCAACCCGGGTCCTTTGCCACCATCCATGCCTGGGTCGTGGCCCGGCGTCGCCGCGATTCTGAAGGACCTGCACATTCCGGTGACATGGCCCGGGCAACCGGTTCCTCAGACGCAGGACCCACGTCTGCTTTGACCACGGTCAGAGCCGAGCGTCTGACGTCCACGCGAATCTCGTGAGCGTCGGCATTCCGCTTGTGGTCGCGAGCATCGTGCTTCTCGTGTATCAGGCGACGGGCGTTCGCAGCGCGCTCTCAACGATGCGTTGCTGCAACCCGTCGCCCACAGCGACCGCACGCCGTTACGACGCGCTGTCCCGCAACAGTACCGCCGTGCAGATAAACGGCGACACAAGGACTGCGGCGAACAGCCGGTGCTCAATGGCTTCGATCTCGACATCCGCTCGGGCGACGTCGTCGCGTTGCTCGGACCGGGCGGCTCGGGCAAGAGCACGCTGCTTCGCTGCATCAATCATCTCGAAGAGTGGCAACAAGGCGAGATACGCGTAGGCCGACGGCGTATGGGCTTAAGCGATAACAGGCGGCGCATGAATCCGCGCGAGCGTGACGCAGGCAGTCGACGCCAACTGGGTCGTACATGGTTCGATCCGCAAGGACGTGTTCACGAATTACGAGAAGCGTTCATCTTCTTTAGGTTGAGTTCGAACGCATGAAGCGTTGATCGGCGGGATTCAAGACTTCGATACCTCCCGCTGTCAATCCGACAGCTTGACTGTCCAGTCAAACAAGCACTGAATGGCCTGCCGCTTGACGCGCAGCCACATGCGCGGCGTCTTGCACCACTGAGACGAGCGGCCTGTGCATCTATCCACAACCTTCAAGAAACGCTCGCGAAGGGACTGGCTGGTCACGTCCGTTCGCATCGGCGGGCGAGAAGAGGGCATCGGCTGCACTTCGGCGATGCGTATCGCGCACCAACGCGTTTCGTCGCCTTACGTGCAAGTTTGTCCGTACTTGTCACTTTGCAAGGAAACGGACATGCGGTCAGGCACGCCGCGCCAAGTATCGCCCGATAGCGGCCAAGCGCGCGAAGACGGAACGGAAGCCGCTAAAGGCTAGGCGTCCCTGATCGACGCACGCGAAGGATAACTCTCATGCGACCCGCCAAAGTGCCTGCCACAGTCATTACCGGTTTCCTTGGAGCCGGCAAGACGACACTCGTAAATCATCTGCTCGAATCCACGCGGCCGATGCAGATCGGCATCGTCGTGAACGAATTCGGCGAAGTCGGTATCGACGGCCAGTTGATCGTCGCCGATGAACGCGCCGTGATCGAGATCAACAACGGCTGCGTCTGCTGCACGGTCCGCACCGATCTTGTCGCCAGCGTGCGCGACATGTTGATGCGCTTCGGCGATCGCCTTGAGCGGCTCATCATCGAAACGTCGGGCCTCGCCGATCCTGCGCCGGTGCTGCAGACCTTTCTCGCCGATCCCGACATGCGCGAGCGCGTGGGACTGGAATCGGTGGTCGCCGTGGTCGATGCGATGCACGCGCAAGCCCAGCTTCATGACGAGATCGCGCGTGAGCAAGTGGTATTCGCGGACCGCATCGTCATCAACAAGACCGACCTCGTTTCGTCCGATGCCGTCAATGCGCTCGTTGCGGCAATCCGCCGGCTCAATCCGACTGCACGCATCGAATACGCGCAGCGTTCCCGGATCGACGCGCATGCGCTTTTCGGCACGCGTAGCTTTTCGGTCGACAGCCTGCTCGCCATCGAGCCGAATCTGCTCGACGAAGACGGCCACGATCACGAACACGACGACAGCATCGCATCGTGCGCGATCGTGGTGCCCGGCGGCATCGACGCGACGCGTTTCAACCGCTGGATCAATCAGCTCGTGCAAACGCAAGGCACACAACTGCTGCGCATGAAAGGCGTGCTCAACATGCACGACGAACCGCGACGCCTGCATTTTCATAGCGTGCATATGTTGCTCGACACCACGTTCGGCCGCGCATGGATGCGCAACGAAACACGAGAGAGCCGTTTCGTGATGATTGGCCGCAACATCGACGCAGCGCGAATGCGCGACGGACTTCTGAGTTGCAGGTACTGAAGCCTTCATTCATTTCTTCTTCAAGGAGCTACGCATGAAAAAGACAGAGGCATACACGGTGAGCATCGGCGTTTTGGCGGTCGTCGATACATGGCTCACCGGCACGATCTTTCCGGTTCCCGTCTGGGTGACGTTCATCGCGTGGGCGTCGTTCTTCGTGCTCGGCGGCGGGCGCGCGGGCTTCGTCAAGAGCGTGGCGTCGAATCTCACGGGACTCGTCATCGCTTCACTTACCTTGCTTTGCATTGCGACGACGAGCGGCGGCGCGATCGCGGTAGCCGTGCTGGTCGGCATCGGCAGTGCGGCGATGGTTCAGGCATCCAGGATCAAGTTGCTCGACGTCTTGCCAGCGATCGTCTGGGGCTTCGCCTCGACGGTCGGCACGACGGTCGCAACGGGCAAGGCGATCACCACGGCGGGCATCGGTAATCCGGCGCTGGTCGCGGCCGCCGCGCTCGTTACCGGCGCAGTCTTCGGCTTCGTCTCGGAAGTGGTCGGCGAAGCTCTGCAATTCAGACGCGAGCATCGGCTCGGATAAGACCGTTTCCATTCAAGCGGAGCAAAACATGAAGCTGCAACATCATCTTGGCGGCATCGAAAATCTGGGGCCGGTCAGCACTGAAAAGCGCGTATTCGTCGAGCCATGGGAGAAGCGCATCTTCGGCATTCATACTGTGATGATGGCGGAGAGTGCACATCTGTCGGACACGCCGCATCGCTATCCGGTCGACACGTTGCCCACCGCCTTCAAGAGCAACTGGACTTGGGCCTCGCTGCGCACCGGCGCCGAAGACATGCAGCCGTTCGAGTACTTCAAATATCGCTACTACGAGAAATGGCTCGGCGGCATTGCGCAGTTTTTCGTCGATCAGGGGTATGTGTCGGCAGAGGAACTCGCAGAGAAAACCGCCCACTACAGTGCGCACCCGGACGCGCCGCTACCCGATCGTCCCAGTGCCGAACTCGCCGCGCAGATCGACGCCTATCTGCAGAATGGCGACTCGGGCTATCACGCGCTCGACGGCGCGGCGCGTTTTCGAGCGGGCGATACCGTGCGTATCGCCGATCCCGAAGCGGTGGATCACACGCGCTTGCCGGGTTATCTGCGCAACAAGACAGGCGTGGTGGATCTCGTCTATCCCGGCGCGTTCTCCTATTTCGTCTCGACGGGCGTGGACGGGATCGGTGCGCCGATGCCTGTATATCGCATCGCCTTCGACGCCGCGTCGCTCTGGGGCGCCGCCAAAAGCGAGCCAAATACAACCATCTACGCCGACCTGTACGAAGCCTACGTGCAGTCAGCCGACTGAACTCGATTGAAGCCAACCACGAGCGAACCCATGAGCCAACTCTTCGAATTTTCCGACGACCGCGAAGCATCGAGCGCCGCCAAAGTGCGTGCCCTGGAAGCCTTGTTGATCGAAAAAGGCGTCATTGCTACCGACTCCGTCGATGTCGTGCTCAAACACTTCGAGACAATGGCCGGCCCGTTCAACGGCGCGAAGATCGTCGCTCGCGCGTGGGTCGATCCGACCTACGCGAGGCGTCTCGTCGCGGACACGCCTAAGGCGATCGCCGAACTCTCGCTTCCGCTCGGCATGGCGGGCGCGGAAGGCGAGCATATGGCCGCGGTCGCGAACGATGCGAACGTGCATAACCTGATCATCTGCACGCTGTGTTCGTGTTATCCGTGGCCGGTGCTCGGCTTGCCGCCGTACTGGTACAAGGATCCTGTATTTCGCGCGCGCGGCGTGCGCGAACCGCGCGCCGTCTTGCAGGAATTCGGCGTACAGGTGCCCCCCACGAAGGAGGTAAAGGTGTGGGACAGCAGCGCGCAGATCCGCTGGTTCGTGGTGCCCGAGCGTCCCGCACACACGGAGCATCTGAGTGAGGAGGAACTCGCCGCGCTCGTTACGCCCGAGTCGATGATGGGCGTCGCACTCGTCGAAGCGCCCGCGGCTTAAGGAGGTGCCATGTTCACGCGTTTCGAAGAATATGCTGCCACGTCAATGCTCGGCGCACCGGATTCTCCGCCGCGTCTCGACGGCAAGCTGCTGTTCACCAATCGCTGGGAGCGAGATGTGTTCGGCCTCGCGCTCTCGCTATCGAAGGCGGGATGTTTCGAGTGGGAGGACTTTCGCCAGAGCCTGATTGCGTCCATCGGGAAGTGGGAAGCGATCGAATGCGCGAATCAGCCGCGCTGGGACTACTACGAACGTTTTCTCGAAGCGCTGCTGAAGGTGATCGAGACGAGCGGCGTGCTGTCGCGTCGAGAGATCGAAGCGATCGTCGCGGCGCGCAGCCGCTAACATTTTTCTGACTCTTCCGGAGATACTTTATGAATCACGCTGCCCTTCATTCCGCTGACGCGTTCGAACCGATTCCGCTGCGCGAACTGCTGCCGTGGATGATCTTTGGCGGTTTGCTGATGCTGCTGGCGCTGTATTTCGTCGGCGCGGAGCAGGGTGCTACCGCGATCTTTCAGGGCACCGCCATTCACGAATTCGTGCATGACGGACGCCATCTGCTGGGCTTTCCCTGCCACTGACGAGGAGACGACGATGGTCGGAAAACTGTTGATGCGCGGCATGCTCGTTGGCCTCATGGCGGGACTGCTGGCGTTTTGCTTCGCGCGGGTGGCGGGCGAGCCGCAAGTCGAACGCGCGATCGCTTTCGAGGCCCATGAAGCGCACGAGCACGCTCACGCCGGCGACGCGCCCGAGCCTGAAATCGTCAGTCGTGAAATGCAAGCGGGCGTGGGCTTGCTGACCGGCGTACTCGCGTACGGCGCTGCATTCGGTGGGCTCTTCGCGTTGTGCTTCGCCTATGCGTGGGGACGCGCGGGAAGCATGGGCGCGCGGCCGCTTGCGGCATGGCTTGCGCTCGCGGCTTTCGCCGCCCTGGTGGTGCTGCCGGCGCTGAAATATCCGGCGAATCCGCCTTCGGTGGGCGCGGCGGAAACCATCGGCGTTCGCACCGCGCTTTATTTTTTCTGCATGGGGATTTCCGTCGCCATTACACTGCTGTCGATAGCTTTGCGGCAGGCCCTTTCGCGCAAATGGCGCGATGCCGACGCGACGCTCGCCGGTCTGCTGGCTTTCGCGATCATGGCTGCTGCGATGCTCGCGCTGTTGCCGGCTATCGACGAGGTGCCTGCCGAATTTCCCGCCACGTTGCTGTGGCAGTTCCGCGTGGCGTCGATCGGCATGCAGGCAATTATCTGGACGGTCATCGGCGCTGCGTTCGGTGTGGCGGCGGAGCGCATGGCGCTGCCCGGTGCAGCGCGCGTGCGTCGAGGCATGCCCGTGAGCGAATCTGTTCTCAGAGGATCCGGATATCCGAGATGAAACGCATCAAGGTCGGTATGCTCGTCTTTCCTGGTTTTCAACTGCTCGATATCGCCGGGCCGAAGGATGCGTTCGCCGAAGTCAAGGTGCTGAGTGCAGGGGAGTGCGAGTACGAAATGATGATGGTCGGCACGACGCGCGGCACGGTGCAGTCGTCGAGCGGTCTGACGACCGTGCCGGATCGTACGATCTTCGATCCGTGCCCTGAGTTCGACACCATCATCGTGCCGGGCGGGCTCGGCATCTTCGATGCCTTCGACGATCCGGCGCTGAGCAACTGGCTGCGCGCGCAGCATCGGCAGTGCCGCCGCGTGTCGGCCATCTGCAACGGGTTGTTTGCCCTCGGCTCGGCGGGGCTGCTCGACAATAAACTGGTGACGACTCACTGGATGGATGTGCCCCGGCTCGCCAGCACTTTTCCGAAGGTGCGCATCGAGCCGGATCATATCTTCGTTCGCGACGGCAGCATCTACACGACGGCCGGTGTCACGGCGGGCATCGACCTGTCGCTTGCGATGATCGAAGACGACTTCGGCCGGCAAATGGCGCTCGATGTCGCCAAGTATCTGATCGTCTATCTGAGGCGCTCGGGCGGGCAGTCCCAGTTCAGTCCGCTGCTGGAAACGCAGGCCTCGCCTGGTTCGCAGACTATCGAAGTCCAGCAATTCATGCTGGATAACCTGCATGTGGATCATACGGTAGCGTCGCTTGCCGAACGCGTGCATATGAGCGCGCGCAATCTCTCGCGCATCTTCGCCAAGGATTGCGGCATCACGCCGATGACTTATCTCGCCAATGCGCGCATCGATGCCGCGCGGCGCTACCTGGAAGCCACGGACTTGCCGTTAAGAGTCATCGCGCACCGGTGTGGCTTCCAAGACACCGACAAGTTCCGCCGCACGTTCCTGCGCCGTCTGCAAATCCATCCGGCCGAGTATCGTGACCGCTTCAAGCCGAAAGCGGCGGCTGGAGCAAGGTGACGAAAAGTCTTCTGCTGCCAATCGAATACAGTACTCGCAAGAGCAGTCCGAAGCGGCTGAGCGTATCGCCGGAGCGACGAGTTTGCGTGCCCGCTTGGCGTTGTTGTCGACCATAGCGAAGATCTGGCTCGCGTGCTCGCCGGAGATCTCGTGGAGACTGCGAGAATATGGGCCACTAGCATGCCAATGAAAGTTCTTTGTCATGGTGAACAGCGTGAAAACGTCCGCGAGCAATGCATTCGGGCCGCCGGAGACTTCGTCGCGCGCGTCGGAGCCGAGGTCGTAGGAACTGGCAGATCGTCTCGTGTCTTCGTCAGCATGCGTTTCTCCCTCTGCTAGACAGCATCGCAGCAACGCGACGTGATCACTTCATGTGTCGACAAACGCGTTGCCAATGCGAGAAACCGACCATCTCAAATCACGCCGGTCGGATTCACGACTCGCAGTCTCCAGCCCTCATCGAGCACAAGCAATGCGACATCGCCGCTGATCGCGTGCGGCGCACTGAATCGGTGATGTGCGGACGTCTCGACAGCAACCCGTTGAGCGCAGCTCGCAATGCCGCGTGACCTTGGACCACGTCGCCGTCGGTCGTTCGCATCGTCGCGACGTTGCTGAATATCGACATCGGCGCATCGAGGTCGCCAGAATTCATCGCCGCGTCGAAGGCCTTTGGTATCTCTTCAGGCGTGAGACGGACGAATGCTTATTTACGAGCGCGTCAGCGAATTCTTCAATGATCGACGCGACTTCGACGGGAGATTCAAGCGGTGACAGGTGCCCTGTCGAAGGCACAATGCGCAGAACCGCGTGCGGGACACGCGGGAGCAACTCGGCTTCCAGAGTCTCGATACGATCGACCTGGTCCAGCTCGCCGGAGATCACAATGGTCGGTGCTACGATCGCCGCGGACTCGGAAGAGATGTCCTCTCGCAGTGCCACGTTTGGCCACCCCGCCTTGGCCTGCGGCGCGCCCTTAAGGCTGTCTTCAATCACCTGTTCGCGCTGCGCCACGTCCAAGCGCTTTGCTGTCAACACGTGGTCGATTACAAATTCGACCGACTCACGCGTTTGGTATGCGCCCGCAAGTGTTGCGCGCTCTGCGTCGGAGAGGAGCATCGGCGTGGGAGGAGAGGGCGCAACGAGCACCAACCCTGCGAGCCCTGCTGGACGATGCGACGCAATCAGTTGCGCGACTTTCCCGCCCATCGAATGACCGATGAGCACATAACGTTCGAGCGTCAGCGCATCGATCACCCCTTGTGCGTCCGCAGCCATGTCAGCAATGCCATAACCGTCGGATGGCGCCTCGGATTGTCCCCAACCGCGATGATCGGTTGCAACGATCCGATACCGGTCCCGGAGTTGCTCGGCGACGGCGTTCCACGTGCGCGACGAACCGCCGTAATAGTGCAGGAATACGAGCGCCAAGTCGCCGCGCCCGGATTGCTCAACGTGAATCGCAACGCCGTTCGACTGAATCTTCATGATGTTTTCCCTTATCGACTGTATGGAGACAGCTTAGATTCAGTTCTAGAATTTGATAATTGCCTTAACAGTATCGGCAGTCGATAAACACGTTATCGAATAGGAGCAGGAAGATGGATCGACTCACGGGAATGGGTGTGTTCGTCGCCGCCGTCGAGGAGGGCAGTCTCGCGGCAGCCGCGCGGCGTTTCGGAGTCTCCGCGGCAATGGCCGGCAAGCACGTGAGCGCGATCGAGTCCGAGTTGAATGCGCGACTGCTGCAGCGAACCACGCGCCGACTGAGCCTGACCGACACGGGACAGCGGTATTACGAGCGTTGCAAGCGGATCCTGGAGGCCTATGACGAAGCGAACCGTGAAGCGCGTGATGCGCAAGGAACGCTCCGCGGCACGTTGCGCATCGCGGCGCCGGTCACGTTCGGCGCCATGCACCTCGGCGAGGTCGTCGCACGCTATCTCGACGATCACCCACAGGTGAACGTTGACGTGCTGCTCGGGGACCGCTATGTCGACTTGATCGATGCGGGCGTCGATCTTGCGATTCGCATTGGGCGTCTTAGCGATGCGAACCTCGTCATTCGGCCGATCGCACGCTGTCGCATGGTGTTGTGCGCATCGCCCGTCTATCTGAAAGTCAACGGCATGCCGCGCACGGTTGCAGACCTTGCAGACGCACCGCGGCTCGCGTTCAGCGAAGCCGTGTCGTCCGGCGACTGGACGTTGCGCGACGCGAAGAAGCGGCAGCATGTCATCGATGGACCTTGCAGGATGGCCGCAAACAACGTGCAGATGCTGCTCGCTTCGGCCGTCGCGGGCGCCGGCATTGCGTTCGGCCCGAGTTTTGTGTTCGGCCCAGATCTTCAACGAGGTGAGTTGATCGAGCTTTTGCCGCACCTGCGCGCCGATGACCTTACGATTCAGGCGGTCTACCCGAGCGCGCGCCGCATCGCACTCAAAGTTCGCCGCTTCGTCGACTATCTCGATCAGGCTTTCGGCGACGATCCGCCGTGGGATCGCAGTGCCGGCGCCTGATGCGCAGCTCAGGAAGGTCAGTGCGAACAGCGGATCACTTCGCGGAGAATCCCGGCATGAGAATGGGGGTCCTTGTCGACGAGCACCTTGGCGTCAGGTTACGTCGCATCGTCCCGTATGCATCGATGATCGCTGTCATGTTCACACCTTCACGTGTGAATTGTTGAACGGCGTTCGCGCGCTCTAGCCGAGCAGAGACTCGAGCACGATAAGGCATTCTCAATGCCGCGTCGTCGGCGCGCACTGCGTCTGCGGCTGCCGCTATACCGAAGAAGTCGAGAGAGAGCGGCGTCTGGAAGGAGCATGTCGAAACCAGGCAGCGTCGGCATGGCCCGTTCCTTGGCGGCTCGCAGCAGCGGCGTTGGCTGATGCTTCATGAGGATGTCGCAAACCTGCGCATTCGGTTGCAGGCGCTCCGGCGGCCGCACGATGTCTTAAGGGTGGCGCGAGGGGACCGTCGCTTTGAAGGGGCGCACTAACGTTTGATGCGGCTGCATCCCGAGATCATCGGGACGGCGGGGCGCATCGGCGTGCTGCGCGACTTGTTCGCGACGATGCGCGCATATGGCGATGTCTGGTTCGCTACCGGTGCGCAGGCCGCATCGTGGTGGCGCGAACGATACCACGCCAACGAGCCCGGGCATCCAGTCGAGGTATTCGAGCGTCACAGGAACACCGTCGTATGAACGTGCGGGAACGCGTCCTGTCGGAACAGCGCGACCTTCATTGCGGATTCGACGTTCGATGACCTGCCGCATGAGGTCGTCGGGAAGGCAAAACGGCATCTGCTCGATATGCCCGGCGCGGCACTCATGGTCGCGCGCACCTCGCCAGCGCGAGTGGCGCGCTCGATCCACTCCGGCTGCGAAACGCTTCTACAGCCGTTATCGAATCAACTGGACATGGCGGTCAAGCGTCGCCTGACGTCGCCGGACAAGACACTCCATGCGTTGGCAGGGGCCGCGAACGTCTGACATCGGCGAATGCCCGCGCGCTGCGCAGAGGATCCGGCCGGGCTCGGCCAGCTGCGTGCAGGTCAAGCAATCGAAGTCCGCTATGCAACTCGTTCCTCCAGCGCCCTCGCGTTCAGAGTGCGACGTCCTCGATCACCTCCCATCGCAACGAGCGAATCCTGTGGTCGACGAAATAGCCGCCGCCTTCGGTGTAGCGCAGATAAAGCCGCCCGCAGGACGAACATTCCCACACGCCGCAGCGGTTATACGGAAAGAAGCGCGGCGCGATCGGCGCATCGGCGGACCAGTAGTTCGTCTTGCCGGGCAGATATTCGGCGAAAGTCGGCTCCGGATCGTGCTCCGACAACAGCGTGCCGATCTGGCGGAATTGCGATTCGTCGAGCGAAAGCGGCTGGGATTGCCAGCCATCGAGCGGCGTTTTCGTGCACGCGCAGGGTTGCGGCGCGCGGGCTTGCGCGCGTCGTGCAAGGTCGGTCAGCGCGGCGGCGTCGAGAAAGTGGGGCATGGAGATAGACAGTCGATGAAGCGAGCGCGCCATCATGCGCGCGTTCGCGGCGGTTCGGCAAGGCGTCAGCCGTTCATCATGCGATCGCGCTGAACCGCGACCCACGCACGATCGAAACGGCCTTCCGCGATCGACTTGAGCGCCGCCGCCTCCTTCGCCGCCTGCTTGCGCGCGCCTTCGATCACCGCTTCGACATCCGCTGACGCGATGGCCAGCACCCCATCCTCATCGCCGACGACGATATCGCCCGGATGCACGACCATCCCCCCGACTGTCACCGGCACGTTGATCTCGCCCGGCCCGTTCTTGTACGGCCCACGATGCGTGACGCCGCGCGCATACACGGGAAAGTCGCGCTGGCCGAGCGCGCCGACATCGCGGATCGCGCCGTCGATGACGAGACCCTGCACGCCGATGCTTTGCGCGAAGCTCGCCATGATGTCGCCCATCAGCGCCTGCGTGAGCTCGCCGGCGCCGTCGATGACGAGCACGTCCCCGGGGCGGCAGTAGTCGAACGCGCGATGGATCGCGAGATTGTCGCCGCCGCGCGTGCGTACCGTGACCGCGGTGCCGGCCATCGGTTTCGGCCGGTGATACGGACGCAGTCCGGTCGTACCGCTCACGCGGGCCATGTTGTCGCTCAGGAGCGATACCGCAAGCTCGCGCAGCGCGGCGAGCGTCGCGGGGCTCGCCTGAGCCGCGGATTCGTATTCACGCCATCCCGCCGGGTTCATACCGTCGCTCCTTCGTTCGATCGTTGCCGTTTCAGTTGCGCGGAAAGCCGTCCATACACCGCGCGCGCGTTGTCCTCGAAAATCCGCTGGCGATCCGCGTCGCTGAGCCATTCGATCGCGTCGATATAGCGGCGCGTGTCGTCGAAGTAGTGACCTGTTTCGGGATCGATGCCCTGCACCGCGCCGATCGTCTCCGACGCGAACAGGATGTTCTTCGCCGGAATCACCTTGGCGAGCAACTCCGCGCCCGGCTGATGGTAGACACAGGTATCGAAGAACACGTTGTTCAGCAAATACTCGGTGAGCAGCGGCCGCTTCATGTCCTGCGCGAGTCCGCGATACCGTCCCCAGTGATACGGCACCGCGCCGCCGCCGTGCGGAATGATGAACTTGAGCGTGGGAAAATCCGCGAACAGATCGCCTTGCAGCAATTGCATGAACGCCGATGTATCGCCGTTGATGTAATGCGCGCCGGTCGCGTGGAAGTTGGGATTGCACGACGACGAAACGTGGATCATCGCGGGCACGTCGAGTTCGACCATCGCTTCGTAGAGCGGATACCACGAGCGGTCGGTGAGCGGCAGCCCGGACCAGTGCCCGCCCGAAGGATCGGGATTCAGATTGCAGCCGATGAAACCCAGTTCTTTCACGCAGCGGCGCAGTTCGGCGATGCAATTGTCGGGCGCGACGCCCGGCGCTTGCGGCAACTGACAGACGCCGACGAAATTACGCGGAAAGAGTTCGACGACGCGATGCACGAGGTCGTTGCATGCTTCCGACCAGACCGCGTTGGCCTTCGCCGTTGCCAGATGATGGCCCATGCCGGCGGCGCGCGGCGAGAAGATCGTGAGATCGGTGCCGCGTTCGCGCTGGATGCGAAGCTGGCCGTTCTCGATGCTTTCGCGGATTTCATCGTCGGTAATGCCGGGGCGCGGCGGCGGCGATGCGCCGTCCTTCAGCGCGGCGATCTGCTGTGCGCGCCACGCTTCGTGCTGCGGCGGCGAGGTCGTGTAGTGACCGTGACAATCGATGATCATGCGTGGTTTTCCTGTCGTTGTGCGCCCGCTTCGTGCGAATCGGATGCGGGCAGCGAAGCGTCTTCGTCGTCGGCGGGCTTCACGCGCATGACGAGCGCGATGATCGTCGCGACGACGAGGAACGCCGCGATCGTCAGCAGCGCGAGCTTGAAATTACCCGTCGCGTTGCGCACGAGCCCGATGCTCCACGGCCCGACGAGGCCGCCGAACTGCGCGATCGTGTTGATGAGCGCGATGGTCGCCGCGCCCGCCGCGCCGGTCCTGAACGACGAGGCGAGACTCCAGAACAGCGGATTGCCTGCGTAGATGAAAAGGCCGGTCACGCATAGCAGCGCGTAGGCGATGACGGGATTCGGCGCATACGCGCTGCCCGCGATCGCGAGGGCACTCATGCCGTAGACGAATGCGAGATGCTTCTTGCGGTCGCCGGTGCGATCCGAACTGCGGCTGATGATGAACGTGCCGAGCACGCCGAGAAGCGGTGGCGCGGCGGAAAGAAAGCCGACTTCGATGTTGCTCAGATGACCGAGACTCTTGACGATCTGCGGTAGCCACAGAAAGAGCCCGTAGATGCCGACGAGCGCGCAGCCGAAGAGACACGCAAGGCACCATACGCGGACATCGCCCGCCACGCGCAGCAGCGGGAAGTGCGCGTTGCCGCCGACCGCTTCGCGTTCCGCCGCTAGCGTCGTTTCGAGCCAGCGCTCTTCGTCGTCGGCGAGCCAGTCGGCGTCGGCGGGGCGCTCGGTCATGATGCGCAGCGTGACGAGGCCGAGCAGCATGGCCGGAATGCCTTCGAGGATGAACATCCATTGCCATCCCTGCAGGCCGAGGATGCCGTTCGCGTAGGTCATCAGCGCGGTCGAGATCGGGCCGCCGAGCACGGCGGAAAACGATCCCGCGATGATGTAGCCGCCGACCGCGCGCGCCCGATAGCGCTCGGGGAACCACTTCGTCAGATAGACCGCGACTCCCGGCAGGAAACCCGCTTCCATGACGCCTAGCAGAAAGCGCAGCAAATAGAAGCTTTTGTCGTCGAAAACGAATGCGGTGACGGCCGCGACCGCGCCCCACGTGAGCAGGATACGTGCGATCCAGCGGCGCGCGCCCACGCGATGCAGCAGCAGATTGCTCGGCACTTCGAGCACCATGTAGCCGACGAAGAAGATGCTGCCTGCGAAGCCGAACACGGCGGGGCTGAAGCCGAGCGCCTTGTTCATGTCGAGCGCGGCAAAGCCGATGTTGATGCGATCGAGATAGTTGAAGAACATCATCGCGAAGAGCAGGGGCATGAGCCGCCCGTACACCTTTCGCATGGTTGCTGCTTCGTTGAATTGGGCCATGCCGTCTCCACGTTCTTTTCATCGGATCGCGAGGCTCTGCGGCTTCGCTTTACAAACGGCCAGCGCCGCTCGTCTGTCCATCGGGCTGCGCGCAAGGAATGCCGGCCCCGGACATTAAAATCGATGATAAGTAGCGCGCCGGCTCGCGTCCAAGACGCGTTCCTTATGCTTGTATAAGGTAATCCTTATAGCGTGGCGTCTGAGAGCGGCGGCGGAAGACAGCCGAGAAAGGCACGCAGATGCGCCGAGTCATCGTCGGTGCGGAATGTGGCAGCGAGCGTCGACCAGCGCGCCGCGCCGGGTCCCGAAAGCTGACGGAACACGACATCGGCGCGTCCGTGCCGCGCCACCGATTCGCCGACGAACGTCACGCCAAGCCCCGCCGCGACGAGCGCGATCGCCGTCTGGATTTCGTAAGCCTGATGAGCGATGAAGGGCGTCACACCCGCATCGCGATAGAGAGACTGCACCGTGCGCTTGAACTGCGCGTTCTGATGCTTCGGATAGACGATGAGCGGCGTATCTCCGAGCTCGGCGATACTCACCTTCTTCCTGCGCGCAAGCGGATGATCGGGCGACAGCACGGCGACCACATGTTCACGCAACAGCGGGTACGCCGTGCAACCGGCGATTGACAACGGCTGCCGTCCGATGCCGACATGAATGCGCAGATCGCGCAGTGCGTCGGTCTGCTCTTCCGTCAGCATCTCAAACAGCTTGAGCTCGACTTCCGGATAAGAGTGATGAAACGCCTTCAACGCGGGCGGCAGAATGCTGTACATCGAGGATCGCGTGAAGCCGATCGACAGCCAGCCGCGCCGCCCCACGCCGATTTCCTGCGCGCCCACACTGGCCTGCTCCCACGAACCAAGAATCTGGCGAGCTTCGGTGCAGAGATATTGGCCCGCCTCGGTAAGCCGCAGCGGACGTCTCGCACGATCGACGAGCTGTGTGCCGAGCCGCTCTTCAAGGAGCCGAATCTGCTGACTCAGCGCGGGCTGCGCGATGTGCAGGCGTTCGGCCGCGCGGCTGAAGTTCAATTCTTCGGCAAGAATGACGAAGCACTGCAAGGACCTGAAATTCATCTCGACGTTCCTGAATGCGTTGACAAACGCTCCTTAACGTTTGAGTGTGCGGATGCCGGCGGTGTGTAGTCTCGCCGAATGCGCGACGACTGGACTAGGGCGCGCCACGGGTCCGCGACGCACTTGAGCGTGCCGTGTGCGCCGACCTCGATCGTAGAGCCAGTGCGCTCGGCACCGGTAATGCGCCCACGGTTCGAAGCCATCGGGAAGACTCAGAGACGGCGCGGCGGATCACCAAGAATAGCAGGGAAGGACGGCGTGCTGCGGGCTCTGTACGAGCACGAGCACGGGCATCGGCAGCATCGACGAGCCGGTTTCGATCACGCCGCTCGAAACATCTGCAATCGAACCTGCGCTCAATACGGTTAGGTATCCCGTAGAGGTCTCCATGCGCGACCGTTCTTCCGAGCGGATGCGCAAGCTGCGGCATGCACGCAACGCCGCGTTGCTTGGAGGGCTAACTTCACTCATTGACCGCGGGAATTGTGCAACACTACTGTCACAATTCAATTTTCGACAGCCTGGCGTCAGCGTGACGTCCATTCAAAGGAAATCGATTCGCCGTGCTGTTTCTTCTCAATCTGCTCTCCGGCGTCGCCCTCCTGGTCTGGGGCTCACATATCGTTCGCACCGGCATTCTCCGGGTCCTCGGCGCCGATCTCCGCGCCATTCTCGGGCGCAGCACCGGCAACAAGACGCGCGCGTTTCTGGCGGGCATCGGCGTGACGAGTCTCGTGCAGAGTAGCAACGCCACAGCTGTCATCATCACTTCGTTCGCCGCGCAGGGACTGGTGCCGCTCGCAGCCGGGCTGACGGTTCTGCTCGGCGCGGATGTCGGCACCGCGTTGATGGCGCGGGTGCTGACGCTCGATCTGTCGTGGCTTTCGCCGATCCTGATCCTGTTGGGCGTGCCGCTTTTCCTCACCCGCAAGCAGACGCGGGCGGGGCAGGTGGGCCGAACCGTCATCGGACTGGGTTTGATCTTGCTGGCGCTGCATCTGATCGTCGAAGCGGCTCAGCCGATGATGCAGGGTGCCGGCGTCAGAGTGATGTTCGGCGCGCTGACGGGCGACACGATACTCGACGCGCTCGTGGGCGCGGGTTTCGCGATGCTCTCGT
Organism: Caballeronia fortuita; assembly: GCF_001544835.2. Lineage (GTDB taxonomy): Bacteria > Pseudomonadota > Gammaproteobacteria > Burkholderiales > Burkholderiaceae > Caballeronia > Caballeronia fortuita. The sequence goes on from NZ_FCNX02000003.1 coordinate 394,851, forward strand.
ATTCGAGCCTCGCCGCAGTCCTGTTGACGGCGACACTGGCGTCGTCAGGCGTCATCTCGCTGAAGGTTGCCTTGTGTCTGGTCGTCGGCGCGAATCTGGGCAGCGGACTCCTGGCCCTCTTGAATGCGCTGCCGCAGAACGCGGCGGCACGGCGTCTTTCCGCTGGCAGCTTCGCCTTCAAACTGGCCGGTGCGATCATCATTCTTCCTTTCGCATCGCTGCTCGCACGCGGATTGCCGGTTCTGATCGCCAATCCGCGCGAAGCCATAGTCGGTTTCCATGTGATTTACAACACCGTGCGCTGCTGCGCGTGCCTCTCGCTCGTCGAACGGGTCGCGGCAATCAGCCGGCGTTTGCTGCCCGATCGCACCGTGGCAACCGGCGAGCTGCGTCCGCTGTATCTCGATCCCGCTGGCCTCGTGACGCCCAGCCTGGCGCTCGCGAATGCTTCGCGTGAAGTGCTTCGCATCGGCGACATCGTGCGCGTCATGCTCGATCACGTCTCCGATCTGCTCAGACGCAATGATCTCGCCGTCGCGCGGCAGACGATGCGCATGGACGACGACGTCGACCAGCTCTATGCGGAAGTGAAAAGCTATCTGACGCTGATCTCCCGCGAGCAGCTCGACGAGGCAGAAAGCCGTCGCTGGACGGACATCATTTCGCTGACGATCAATCTGGAACATGCGGGAGACATTATCGAGCGAATCGTAAGCGACATTGAAGAGAAGAAAATCTCGCAGCGGCTCGCGTTCTCGGAACAGGGCCTCGGCGAACTCGACGATCTGCATGCGCGGCTCGTCAGCAATCTGCGGCTTGGACTGTCCGTGTTTCTCAACAACGATCTGCGATGCGCCGAGCAGTTGCTGGCCGAGAAGGAACGCTTTCGCGATCTGGAGCGTGCCTACTCGCACAAACATCTGGACCGGCTGGCGGGACAAAGCTCGCGCAGCGTGGAAACCAGCGCGCTGCACCTTGATCTCATCGGCAATATGAAGCGGTTGAATTCGCTCTTCTGTTCGACGGCGTATCCCGTGCTCGATGCGGCGGGCGCGCTACATGACACGCGTCTGCGCAAGCGCTCGCTCGATACGCTGCACGTCAAGGAATGACGCAGCTTACGCAAGCACCAGGTCGCCCACGGTCTTCTTTAGCGCCCGCAGATCCGCGGCCTCGCCGGACTTGCGATCGGTCACCAGAACGTCGATGTCGCGAGGCGCGCAGAACGTGATGCGGCTGCGCTGGCCGATCTTGCTGTGATCGGCGAGGATCGCGACGCGGTCCGCATTCTCGACCATCGCCCGCGCAATCTCGGCTTCCGCACGATCGAAGTTGCTCGCCCCGTGCCGCTGATCGATGCCGACAGGCGAGAGCATCGCCAGGTCAGCGCGGTATCGACGGATGTCGAGCACGGTCGTCGCGCCCGTGGTGGCCGCGGCCCGCTCGCTGAGCATGCCGCCGAGCAGGATGACTTCGTTCATCGCGCGCACGCGCTCATGAGGTCCGGATGTGCCGCGCAACCGCAGCGCGACGTCGACAGAATTCGTGACGATGGTGAGATTGGCGAGCTTCGCCAGCTCGTCCGCGAGAATGGCGGTCGTGGTTCCCGCATCGACGAATACGGTTTGCCCGGCGTGAACGATGCCGATTGCCGCCCGCGCAATGGCCGACTTCGCGCGCACGTTCGCGCGGGCGCGTTCGGCGATAGGCGCCTCGTCGCTCGACAGCACGGCGCCTCCATGCACGCGCCGCAACGCACCCGCCTGTTCCAGATCGAGCAAGTCGCGGCGCACCGTTTCGCGCGACACGGAAAGCTCCGCCATGATCCTCTCGTTCGAGACACGGCCGAGCATCGACAGAAGCGCGCGTATGCGCTGATGACGGTCTTTCTGCCACATAGGAAATGCTCGGATTGTGGAAGCAACAATGAGAATTGCGCTGGCACGCTGCTGTTCAGCTTACATCCGCCAAAAGCGGAAGTTGTACTTTTTTGGCAGCTTGCAAATTTGAGGATTTGAAACTAGCCTGCATCAGCAATTGGCGGTTCTCTTCAACGCACTACCTTCCTTTCGGAAACAGCGATGACGATGAAGCGTATCTGGGCGGGCCGTCTCTTTTCGATCTCCACGGCAGCGGGACTCGCGGCGGGCGGCATCGACGCCGCATCGGCCGCGCCATCCGAGGCGCTCGTGGCCGCGGCGAAGCAGGAAGGGCAGTTGACCACCATCGCGTTGCCGCACGACTGGTGCGGATACGGCGCGCTGATCGACGCGTTCCAGAAGAAGTACGGCATCCACGTCAACGAACTGAATCCGGATGCGGGCTCGGGCGACGAGATCGAAGCGATCAAGGCAAACAAGGGCAACAAGGGTCCGCAAGCGCCGGATGTCATCGACGTCGGCCTGTCGTTCGGTCCCTCCGCGAAGAAAGAAGGCTTGTTGCAGCCTTACAAGGTATCGACGTGGGATTCGATCCCGGCCGCGTCGAAGGATTCGGAAGGCTACTGGTACGGCGACTACTACGGCGTGCTCGCGTTCGAAGTCAACGCGGACATGATCGACAAGCCGCCGTCCGACTGGGGCGATCTGCTTAAATCCGACTATCGCAACGCGGTCTCGCTCGCGGGCGACCCGCGTTCGGCCAATCAGGCGATTCAGGCTGTCTATGCGGCGGGCCTTTCGCAGACGAAGGGCGACGCGTCGAAGGCCGACCAGGCGGGCCTCAAGTTTTTCGCCGATCTGAACAAGAGCGGCAACTTCGTGCCGGTGATCGGCAAGGCGGCGTCGCTTGCGCAAGGTACGACGCCGATCATCGTGCGCTGGGATTACAACGCGCTTGCCGATCGCGACACGCTCAAAGGCAATCCGAAAGTACAAGTGATCGTGCCGAAAACGGGCGTCGTCGCGGGCGTCTATGTGCAGGCGATCAGCGCGTACGCACCGCACCCGAACGCCGCGAAATTGTGGATGGAATTCCTTTACTCCGACGAAGGGCAACTCGGCTGGCTGGCCGGATATTGCCATCCGATGCGCTATAACGAGCTGGTCGCGCAGAAGAAGGTGCCGCAGGCGCTGCTCGCGAAGCTGCCGCCGGCATCGGCTTACAGCAACGCAGTGTTCCCGACGCTCGATCAGCAAAACGCCACGAAGGACGCCGTCACCAAAGACTGGAATCAGGTCGTCGGCGCGAACGTGAAGTAGCCGCGAGTTCGCCTGAATGAGCGCATCTCCGCAGCCAGGCGCTTCCGGCCCGGATCTGCTGACGCCGGCCGCGCCCGCGCCGCAGTCCGGTCCGACTCGCGCGAGCCGTAGCGCGGGCTGGCTCACCTATGCGGGCGTCGCGCCCTTCTTTGCGTTCGCGCTGCTCTTCCTGTTGTTGCCCACCGCTTTTCTGATGATCGGCGCGTTTCAGGATGCGCAGGGACGCTTCACGCTGGCGAATCTTCGCGAACTGTTTCAGCCCGCCGTGCTCGATGCGTACTGGATCAGCGTGAGGGTGAGCGTGGCATCCGCCGCCGGCGGAACGCTCTTCGGCGCGTTGCTTGCCTGGGCAGCGGTGCATGGCCGGCTGCCGGCGTGGGTTCGTCCGACGCTCATGACATTCTCGGGCGTCGCGTCCAACTTCGCGGGCGTGCCGCTCGCGTTCGCATTCATCTGCACGCTGGGACGCGTGGGCCTCGTGACGGTGCTGGCGCGCAAGTACCTCGGCTTCAATCTCTATTCCACCGGCTTCAGCATCCTCAGCTTCGTCGGACTGACCATTACCTACCTGTACTTCCAGATTCCGTTGATGGTTCTCATCATCACGCCCGCGCTCGACGGTCTCAAACGCGAGTGGCGCGAAGCGTGCGACTGTCTAGGCGGCACGGCCGCGCAGTACTGGCGATACGTCGGTTTGCCGGTCCTGTGGCCGAGCCTTCTCGGCGCGGCGCTGCTTCTCTTCGCCAACGCGTTCGGCGCAGTGGCCACGGCCTATGCGCTGACGGGCAGTTCGCTCAACATCGTGCCGATCCTGCTGTACGCGCAGATTCGCGGCGACGTGCTGCATAACCAGAACCTCGGTTATGCGCTCGCGCTCGGCATGATCGTGGTCACGGGCTTGTCGAACGGCGGCTACATCTGGTTGCGCGCGAGAGCCGAAAGGGGACGCGCATGAAGACGCGCATGAAGACGCAATCGCGCGCGGGCGCCTGGATCGCGATGATCGTCGGCACGCTGTATTTTCTGATTCCGCTCGCGGCCACCTTCGAGTTCAGCCTGCGGATGCGCCGCGACACTTACAGTTTCGACGCGTATCGGGTGGTTCTGGGCGATCCGCGTTTTCAGGCGTCGTTCGGCTACTCGGTGCTGATGGGCTTGCTCACCATCGTGATCGGCGTGCTGCTCGTCGTTCCAACCGCGTATTGGGTGCAACTGCGTCTGCCAAGGCTGCGGCCGGTCGTCGAGTTCATCACCTTGCTGCCGCTCGTGATACCGGCCATCGTGATCGTCTTCGGTTATCTGCGCATCTATAACAGCAGCTCCGTCCTGCCGCTCACCGCCAACGAGCGTGCGACCGATCTGCTGCTCGTCTTCGGCTACGTCACGTTGTCGTTGCCGTACATGTACCGTGCCGTCGATGCGGGCATGCGCGCCGTCGACGTCCGCTCGCTGACCGAAGCCGCCGAATGTCTCGGCGCCGGCTGGACGACGATCCTTTTCCGCGTGATCTTTCCCAACGTGCGCTCGGGGATTCTGTCCGGTGCGTTCCTGACGTTCGCCGTCGTGATCGGCGAATTCACGATCGCGAGCCTGCTGGACCGTCCGGCGTTCGGACCTTATCTGCAACTGATCGGCGCGAATCGCGCATACGAACCTTCGGCGCTGGCGATCATCGCGTTCGTCGTCACATGGGCATCGATGGGCCTGATCCAGGTGTTCGGATCGGCGCGCGCACTGGCCGGCCACAAAACCTGAACCGACGAGGCCGCGACCTATGCCATTTCTCGAAATCGACGACCTTCACAAAACGTTCGGGCCGAACGTCGCGCTGCATCGGTTCGATATGACGATCGAGCAGGGCGAAATCATCACGTTTCTCGGTCCGTCGGGTTGCGGCAAGACGACGGTGCTGCGCATGATTGCCGGATTCGAGACGCCCACGCGCGGCACGATCCGTCTGAATGGACGCAACGTCACGCACATGCGTACGCGCGATCGCGCCGTCGGCATGGTCTTTCAGGCGTATGCGCTCTTCCCGAACATGACGGTGGCGCAGAACATCGGCTTTGGGTTGAAGGTGGCGAAGCGTTCGCAGAAGGAGATCGACGCGCGCGTGTCCGAGATGCTCGAACTCATCAAGCTGCCGCAACTCGCCGCGCGCTATCCGTGGCAATTGTCGGGCGGTCAGCAACAGCGCGTGGCGCTGGCGCGCGCGCTCGCGAGCAAGCCGCAAGTGCTGTTGCTGGACGAACCGTTGTCCGCGCTCGACGCGAAAATCCGCGTGTCGTTGCGCGAGGACATTCGTGCGCTGCAGCGTGAGCTAGGCATTACATCGATTTTCGTCACGCACGATCAGGAAGAAGCGTTGTCGATTTCCGACCGTATCGTGGTGATGAACGACGGGCGCGTCGAACAGATCGGCTCGCCGCTCGACATCTACAATTTTCCGCGCACGCGCTTCGTCGCATCGTTCGTCGGGACGCTTAACATTCTGGCCGGGCGCGTGATCGATCCCGGAAGCGGGCGCATCGCGGTCGATGGCCAGGAACTCGTGACGTCGCGCCCGCTGCCGCCGGATGATGCCGGCAAGGAACGATTGCTGGCGCTGCGCCCCGAAGCGATCATGCTGGAGCCGCCGTCGAACGGGCGGAATTCGCTCGCCGCCACCGTCGAGCAGATCAGCTTTCTGGGCGCCGTGGTTCGCATTCGCGCGCGGGTCAGCAACGCGGTCGTCTCGCTCGATGTCTTCAACGACCCCAACAGGATTCTGCCGGAATGCGGACAGCCGGTTGCGCTCGGGTTTTCTCACGACAACCTTCTCGTGCTCGATGAGAATGCACGCTAGCCAACGCGCCGTCATTCAGGAGCACGAGTTCGAGCAGCAGCATCGTTCGGTGAAACGAACCGAAAGGCCGGCAGTCCAGTCGTCAACTCAACATTCTTCTGGCGAAGTCCTGCGTGAACTAGGCCGCACGTATGCTCGATGCGTTGGTGATTGCTTGGGCCAATACCCACTCAATCATGCTTTTCCCAATCCTTCGTCTCGACCAGAAATGCATCGATTTCCTGCCAGAACTGATCGGATGGGGTTTCAGCGAGACGCGCGAAAGACTCGTTGAATTCGTCTGCGGTTTTCGCGCCGAAAACGATGGTGTTTACCGCCGGATGCCGCAGCGGAAAATGCAGGGCAGCAGTAGCCAGCGACACGTCATGGCGCCGGCAAATGCGTTCTAGTCCCGCCGTTTGCAACAGGACTTCCTGTGTCGCGGGCCGCATGTTGTAGAAGGCGTCGGGACGCGAGCCGGTCGCGAGAATGCCCGAGTTGAATGGCGACGCTGCGATCCAGTCTATGCCTTTCTCGGCGCAATGCTCCAGCAAGGCGGTGCTGCGCGTCCGAAGCAACGAGTACTCTCCCGCGGGCATGACGAGATCGACGTCGGCCAGCTCGGCGAAGTCCAGACAGGCCTGCCAGTTCATACTGGCGACACCTATCGCGCCGACTACTTTCTCATCCTTGAGTCGCTGCAACGCCGGAAACGCACCTTCGACGGCCGTCTTGAGTTCCTTGCGATACGCCGTCCGCGCAAAGCCAGGATCGAGATCGTGGATAAAAACCGCATCGAGACGATCGACCTTGAGTCGCGAGAGACTGCGCTCTACCGATCGGAGCGTCGTGTCGTACGTGTAGTCCAGATAGAAGTCGCTGCCGCCGGGCAAAGAGCTCGCACCGGGCCGGCTCAAGTACCTGCCGAGCTTGGTCGATACATGCAACTCGTCTCGCGGATACGCTGCCAGCGCCGAGCCAAGCCGCTGCTCGCTCTCACCGCCAAGATAAGCCGCCGAGGTATCGAAATATCGAACGCCGTTCGCCCACGCGGCGTGAATCATGTCGAAGAACGCCTGCTCGCCCGCGGCGTTCGCGAGGCTCCCGGCTCCGACTCCTACCTGAGGAAACTTGACGGTTCCCTTCGGCTCTGCAGTTCGCGCGTGCATTACGTTCGGTATCCTATTACGAGAAGTTCAGAGAATCGCGATCAAGCTCGTGGCGGACGCAAAAAGGCCGGCCGCTGAACATGTATCAGTGGGCTTACCGGGTATGTTCGTTGGCGGCGATGTAATCTCGGCGCACGCGTTCCGCGGCGGCCTGGAGAACGGTGACGGCCCGTGCGCCGACACGTTCCGAATATCGCACCGACGGAATCGCGACGTTCAGCGATCCGAGCGGAAAGCCCGACGACGACAACACCGGCACGCCCACGCCGACGATGCCTGGCGTGTATTCGTCCATCGAATACGCGACTCCGGTCTGCCGGATCGTTTCGATCTGTGCGAGCAGCGCCTTCTTTACCGTGATTGTCTTGGGTGTGATGGCCTGCATTTTCACGGTCTTGATGTACTCGCTGCGCATCTGATCCGGAAGGAACGCGAGGATAACTTTCCCACCCGACACCGCATAAAGCGGCGCAAGGTCGCCGAGCCGCAGATGCGACACCAACCGCTGCGGGCTGGTCACCGTCGCGACGACCTCAACCTGATCGCCCTTGAGTTGATTGAGCGCGCACGACTCCAGCGTCTTCTGTGTAACTTCCGCCAGCGCCGGCTGCGCGCAACTGACGAGCGAGCGGCTATGCGTGGACTGTTGTGAAAGCCGGATCAGCGCTTCGCCGAGCCGATAACCCTTGGTGACGGGGACGAATTCGACAAAGCCACGAGCCGTGAGGTTCTTGAGCAGCTTGGTCAGCGAACTTTTCGGTATGTCCAGCGCTTCCGCAATTTCCGTGTGGGACATTTCGCGTCCCCATCTCGCGAGCAACTCGATCACGTCGAGCACGCGATCCGCCGACTTCACCACTCCATTTGATTCGTCTTCCAACAACATGTCCGGCTCCTGTTTACGTATGGAAACATACTAGCATCAGGATGCTGGGCCATCGAGGAACGTCCGCATGCGCGCATGGATGCGTCTCGCCTGTTCGTCGAACGGCAGGCCGCGTAGCGCGAGCGTCGGTGCTTCGACAGCGAGTGGAAGATCTGGCCGCAGTTTAGACAGCAGTTCGCGCAGCGGTAATTCACCGTCGCCGGGCAGCAGCCGGGCTGTTCTCGCTTCCTGTCGCCGTGCTTCGAGAGACTGCGGTGCGAGGCTCGGTGCATCGCAGATCTGAATGTATTCGATCAGCGCCGGGTCGATCACATCGATCTCCTCGCACGTCGCACCCGAACGAAAAAACTGCAGTGCGTCGATGAGTATGCGCGCGTTCGGCCGTCCGCTGGCTCGCACGAGGTCGAGCGCGTCGGTGGGCGTACCGACCGCGCAGTACGTGATCGCTTCGAGTCCGACAGAAAGGTCAAAGCCGTCCGCCGCTTCGCATAGACGGCTGAAGTTGTCCCGGAGGCGATCGCGTTCGGTGTCGTTGCCGACACAGAGCACGTGCCGCGCACCGAGCATGCGACCCGCTTCGAGAGCAGGCAGCAGTGACGCGACATCCGTCTGCGGACTCAGCCAGATGGCCTCGATATCCAGCAGCCTGACGCCCGTTGCGTCGAGTCGCGTGCGTAACGCGCGGATGAGCGCGGGATCGTTCGCGACGTCCACGATCGAATCGGCGGCGGTAGGCGCGACCAATCGCAAACCGCAATATTCAAATCCCGCAGCGGCGGCCGCATCGACGAGTTGCAGCGGATGCGCATCGAGGATAGTTAGATGATGCAACGACAGTTCATACATGGGAACGCGTCCATAACGCAAAGAAAGTCTCGCGGCGCAGAGCGATCAGTTCTGCAGCGGCAGCACGAAATCATAGGCAAGCAGGGCACTCGAAACGTCGACGCGATGTCCGGCCGGACTCAGGCCCGGTTCCAGCGGCACCAAGGGCTCGATCAGTGCGTCCTTCACGCCGAACACGACGTCCGAATCCAGGTAGATGTCGCCGCTCAGGAACACATGCGTAACGAGCGTCTGAAAGCCGGGCGCACTGACGCGGAAGTGCACGTGGGCCGGGCGGTAAGGGTGTCGTCCTTGCGCGGCGAGCATTCGGCCAACGGGGCCGTCACTCGGGATCGGATAGGCTGCGGGCACGATCGAGCGATACCAGAATGCGCCATCCGGATCGGTCAGGAAGCGCGCGCGCATGTGCCGGTCCGCCTTGCCCGCCGCCTTCTGCACGTCATAGAATCCTTGACTGTCCGCATGCCACGTCTCCACCAGCGCGCCTGCGATCGCTTTCCCATTCAGATCGCGTACGGTGCCTTCCACCAGCAGAGGTTCGCCCGGCGCGCCTTCTGCGATCGAGGCGCCGAGCGGCAGCGTAACCGCTTCTTCGATATAGAACGGGCCGAGCACCGTGGTTTGCGTCGCGTCGCCGGGATAGCGATGATTGATCGCGTCCACCAGCATCGATACACCGAGCGTGTCGGATAACAGAATGAATTCCTGCCGGGTGTCGGTGCACATCTGTCCCGTCTGCGTAAGAAAGCGAATCGCAGCGGCCCATTCGTCTTCGGTCGGCTCGATCTCTTTGACGAACGCATGCAGATGACGAACCAGCGCGTCGCTGATCTGGTGCACGCGCTTGCTCTTGCTTCCCGCAAGACGCTCGATGACCGCTGCGGTGATGTTGTCTTCGTTGAAGTTGCGCATTGCGTGTTCCTTACAGCGGATCGGGTTGTGGTGCTGTGCCGCGCCATGCTCTTTCGAGCATTGCCCTGATCGACTGATAGTCCGGCGTGCGCGGATTCGCATAGGTCTCCTGCAGCACCAGTTCGGCCGCGCGCCCGATGCCCTCGTGCGGCATGCGGATCTCGGCAAGAGACTGCGGAACATGCAGCCTGGCTGCGAGCGCTTGCAATCCGGTCCATGCGTCATCGGCGCCAAGCGCGCGTGCGATGCGGCGCATCGCATGAGGCGCCGCGCCAGCCTGATAAGCGACGACGTGCGCAAGCATGATCGCATGCGTGTCCGCGTGCGGCAGATCGAAGGTGCCGCCGAGCACATGACAGACTTTGTGATGCAGCGCCATGCCGACGGAGCCGAGGCATGTTCCGCACAACCACGCGCCGTATTGTGCGTGGCTGCGCGCATCATGACTCGCGGGATTGGCGAGAATCTCGGGCAACGCGGCGGCGAGGGCCGCGATACCCTGTTCCGCCATGATCGATGTGACTGGATTGGCGTCGACGGAGTAGAGCGCTTCCACCGCGTGAGCTATCGCGTTCAGACCGCTCGTTGCCGACAAGCGCGCCGGCAGCGTCAGGGTGAGTTCGACATCGTAGATCACGGCCTCCGGCAACACGTCGAGCGTACGACGCGTGCGTTTCTCCCCGTCCTGTGTTTCGCCGATGATCGGTGTCACCTCAGAGCCGGCGTACGTAGTGGGCAGCGCGATTTGCGGCAGGCCGGTGCGGAGTGCAAGCGCTTTCGCGAGGCCGATTGCCGAGCCGCCGCCCACGGCTATCAGGCAGTCGGCACGAACTTCCCGCGCGACCATGAGTGCACGCGATGTCACATCCCATGGCGTGTGCATCGCGGCCTCGGAAAAGATATGAGTCGACGATCCCGCGAACAACGACGCGATGGCGTCAGCCAAAACCTGCTGCTCCGGCGTACAGACGATCAACGGAAGCGTGCAACCCAGTTGCCGCGCGACTTCAGGCGTTTCTCGACGCCTGCCCGCGCCGAACAGCACGCGCGAAGGCAGCGCATGGTAATCGAAGCGTATCGGCGAGACGTCCTCCATCACAGCGCCCCGCTTTGCAGATACTGGCGGCCGCGCGCATAGAGCGCTTCGACTTCCGGGCCCGTCAGCGTCGGCATGTCGCGTTTGACCTTGTAGCCGATACGGGTCTGCATGTACGCGAGATGCCGATAACCAGCTGGAAACTCGGCCAGCAGCGCCGCATCGAGAACGGGACGGGCGTCCGGACTGACAGTATCCAGCCGGTCCTTTTCGTAGATGGGCTGGCGAAGCAGCAGCAGCCATCGGTCGTCGACCTTCTCCAGGAAGTCGTAGAAGCGGCCGGTGCACACGACGTCGCATAACGTGCCTTCGACTTCTCCACGCTGCGAAATGGTCATCTTCGTCTGTGCGACGGCACGCGAGCCGTTCACTTCGATCGACGCGCCGCCCAGAAAATGCAGGATGCTCACGCCGTTCGCCCAACCGGCCTTCGTCACTTCGATGAACTCACGACCGCTTCCCTGGAACCACGTCGCCATCATGCGGCCGTCCGGATGCCAGAGCGTCGCGAAACGCTCCCAGTCTCCGGCATCTCGCCATACCGCCCAGTTTTCGATCGTCTCGCGGATCATCAATCGATCAATCATCGCCTGTTCCATCTATCGGTTCTCCTTGTTCACACTCGGAAATTCGTTTCCATGTTGGTACGTACAGACGCACCTGGTCAAGCGGTTTTTGCAGTGAACCGGGACATTCCCTAATTCGTTCCCGTATGGGAATGACCGGCGAAGTGGCTGTTGACGAGCCAAAGTCTGGTTTCTATCGTGGAACCAGGTGACATGGAGGAACAAAAGGATATGGAAACGCAACCGCTAGAGAAACGAAGATTCGAAACACGCACGGCCATCGTGACGGGCGCCGCGCGCGGCATCGGCCGTGGTATCGCTGAGCGTCTCGCGGACGAAGGCTGCCGGATCGCCTGCTGGGACATCGATTGTTCATCGCTCGAAACAGGCGGCGAGTCGTTCGCGGACCTGGTGCTGGCCGTCGATCTTGCGGATGCCCGTTCCGTCGAGGCCGCGTTCGCTGCCACGCTCAGGTCGTTCGGACATGTCGACATCCTCGTGAACAACGCCGGGATCAATGGACCGGTCGTGCCGATCCAGGACTATCCGGTCGACGTATGGAACCGCGTTCTCGCCGTCGATCTGAACAGCGTTTTCCACACCTGCCGCCTCGCCGTGCCACACATGCGCGGGCGCGGCGCGGGACGGATCGTCAACGTGGCGTCGATCGTCGGCAAGGAAGGGCATCCGAACATTTGCGCTTATGCCGCAGCGAAGGCGGGCGTCATCGGCCTGACGAAATCGATCGCGCGCGAGCTGGCCGGAACGGGCGTCACGGTCAATGCCATCGCGCCTGCAATTACCGAAACGGATCTTTTCCGGGAGATGACGCAGGAGCACATCGAGAGCAGCAAAGCGCGCATTCCGATGGGGCGATTTCTGACCGTGCCTGAAATTGCCGCGATGGTGGCCTGGATCGCGAGCGACGAATGCAGCTTCACGACCGGCTTCACCTTCGACCTGTCAGGGGGCCGCGCGACGTACTGAGCGCGCGGCGCTACGCTACGCGAGCCATGTTCGCGACCATCGACTAGACACACGCAGGAGACGAAATGGCAGCAACGCATCAGCAGAGCGATAATCAGGCACGAACCGCCACCGCGAGCGCGTGGATCGGCTCCGCGCTGGAGTACTACGACTACTTCATTTACGCGCAGGCCGCTGCACTGGTCTTTCCGCAACTCTTCTTTCCGTCCGGAGACAGTCGCGTTGCGATCGCCGCGTCGCTCGCGACTTATGGCGTCGGTTATCTCGCACGCCCGGTCGGCGCATTTGTGCTCGGCCGTCGTGGCGATACGCATGGCCGCAAAAACCTGCTTCTGACCTGCATGTTCATGATGGGATTGTCGACGCTCGCTGTGGGTTTTCTGCCAACATTTGCGCAAGTGGGATTCGCAGCGCCGATCCTGCTCGTGATCTTGCGGCTCATCCAGGGCTTTGCGGTCGCCGGGGAAATCTCCGGTTCCAGTTCCCTCGTGCTGGAGCATTCGCCGCTCGGCCGCCGCGGCTACTTTGCGAGTTACGCGATGCAGGGCGTGACCGCCGGCCAGGTGTTCGCGGCGGCCATTTTCATGCCGCTCGCTTACTATCTGCCCGAAGAGCAGTTCCTGGCGTGGGGCTGGCGCGTACCGTTCCTGCTGAGTGTGCTCGTGCTCGTAGCCGGTTATGTGATTAGGCGCAAAGTGTCGGAGACGCCGGCTTTCGTCGATGAAGCGCAGCATCGGCAGATTCCGGCGTCGCCCGTCAAGGAAGCATTGCGCGATGGCTGGCGGGATATTGTCCGCATCGCTGCCATCGCATTGATTGCGATCATCCTTGCGGTGACTTCGATCTTCGGCGCGGCCTATGCGGTGCAGCCCGCTTACGGTATCGGTCTTTCGAAAAGCTTCTTTCTCTGGATCCCGCTGCTCGCCAATCTCACGGCGATGTTCTTCATTCCCCTTGCCGGCAGTCTGTCCGATCGATGGGGACGCCGGCCGCTCATCATATTCGGCGCGCTTGCTTCGGGTTTGCTGTCTTATGCGTATCTCTATGCGATCAGTCTGCACAATGCCATGCTGGCGATCGTCATCGCGATCGTGATGTGGGGCGTGGTGTATCAGTGCTTCAACGCGGTCTATCCGAGCTTCATGCCTGAACTGTTCCCGACGCGTATCCGGGTTACCGCAATGGCGATAGGCCAGAACATCGGCACGGCCGTCACCGCGATCCTGCCGGCGTTCATCGCGGCCGCCGTGCCGCCTGGTACACAGCACATTCCGTTGATCGTAGGGACGATCACGCTGACCGTCTGCGGCATCGGGGCCTTAGGCGCATGGACGGCGCGCGAGACCTATCGGCTGCCCGTCAACGCGCTCGGACAGCGAGATGCCGCGCCGATCAGTCAGGAGGAGTACGACAGCCTGCGTGCGGATAGTGGCAGGAAGAGAACCGCGTCCGATGTTCCCGTTTGAGAGCGGTCTTTGTGTCGGCTGCCCGCGTCATTCGACGGGCGGCACCGCACCTTCCAGCAAAGTCTTGATGAGCCGCGCGCGGCGCTTTTCAACGGCCTAGCCGACTAAAGCCGATGCCGCCCACCTCCCGCGTTCTCCTAGACTTGTGCCATACCGCCATCGACGGTTAGCTCAATACCCGAGATATAGCTGCTATCGTCGGATGCAAGGAACAACGCCGGCTTGGCGATTTCTTCCGAGAGACCGATGCGGCCTAGCGGCACCTGCGAAGCAATGCCCGCCTTGAAGCCTTCGATCTGTTCGTCGGTCAGCCCGGTCTTGCCGAAGATCGGTGTATCTATAGGTCCCGGGCTGATCGCATTGACACGAATTTTGCGTGCCTTGAGATCGGCCGTCAACGTCCGCGCCAACGAACGCACCGCAGCTTTAGTGGCGGAATAAACGCTGAACGCTTCCATACCTGTGGACGATGCAATCGATGCGTTCAAAATGATCGATCCACCGTCTGGCACTAGCGGAAGTAGCTTCTGCACCGTGAAGTAAGTACCCTTCACGTTGACGTTGAAGGTTTCATCGAATTGCGCTTCCGTGACCTGATCGACCGGTGTGAGTGACCCCAAGCCTGCGTTCGCGAAGATGACATCCACTCGGCCGTATTTCGCTTTCACGTGGTCGTGAAGGCTGTCCAGATCCGACAGCTTGGAGACATCGCCCAGCACGCCTTCCGCGTCGGCACCGATGCTTTCCACTGCTTCGTCGAGCTCCTTCTGGCGGCGCCCCGTGATGATGACCTTCGCTCCTTCCTTAGCAAAGAGTTGGGCCGTTGCCAGGCCCATGCCGCTGTTTCCGCCCGTGATTACGGCTATCTTTCCGCGTAGTTTCGTCATGTCAGTCCTTAACTGTATGTTTGACCGCAGCACGCCTGTTCTTAAGCGCTGTTCAGTCGAAGGGTTACCGGCTCCCGTAACCATTGACATCGGTTGCGTCGGGTTGGACTGACTATAGGCGCGGAGCATCGCGGGAAATAGTAGGTTGCGACGAACACACTCATCGGCGCAAACGAATAATCACGATGCCATTGATCCGAACCGCCCCGCGAGTCGTGAAGGCTGGTAGATTCAATTCAATGCGGTTCAGCGGCAGCCATTTCGAGTTGCCGATAGTAACTTGCCTCAGCTTCATCGGGCGGAATATAGCCTATGGGTTCCATTAACCGATTATGATTGAACGAGGCTACCCACTCCAGCGTTGCCAACTCGACGGATTCGCGCGCTTTGCAGGCGCGACGATGAAGCAGTTCAGCCTTCTGTCGTTGCTTGGGCGCCGTACGTAAAGCGCCTGTTCAGGTGCATTTAGCGGATCGCGCGAACAGAGCGTCGCGCCGGAGCACGAAGCTGCGCGGCATGACGTCGATAGCCTGACGGCGCAAGCCGCAAGACCTTGCAGATCGGCTCGACCCCGAAGGTGTCGCAATGAACGACTTTCGGTCTTGATATACGGACGTCGCGAGCCTATCCTCATTGAGCAGACAGGTTCGATCCGGGGGCCTTGACGGCGCGGTCGGTCGAAGGAGGCGCACATGCGTTGCTGGTTACTGCTCATGCTCGCCTTGGTCATGAGCCCAACGTCGCTTCTTGCTCATGCAGACGACGCACAAGATTGGCGCCGGCACCAGGATCATCGTGCCCTGGAAGTGTTCGATGCGCAAGGCAAGCTCGTTGGCCGGCTCGCTTCCTATCATGGCTATGACGGCGTATATCTCTCCATCAACGGCGCGACCGTCTTCGCTGCAGTGACCTGGCTGCGTATCGATCCGAACCACATTGACTCCTCCAAGTTTCAATGGTGGACGTTCGGGCCGTTCAACTACTCGACTACCGACTGCAGCGATTCGCCAATCATTTCGCCGGGCAGCGGCCCACGGCCATCCATCGCGACGAGAACGGGCACCGAGGTCACACTGCTGATCGCAGGCGATACCGTTTCGGCTCCGGCTAAGATCGTCGCCGTTTCCGACGGGACACACTGCACGCCGCCGCCTGTTATCGGTCATGTGCCGCCGTCGACCGCGCCCGTGCCCGCGTTTCGGTCCGAAACGACGTATCCGCTGTCGGCGCACTATCCCGAGCCGCTGACCATCCACTACTGATCCATTCAATCGACGGAGACGTTCATGTGCCGAGTCCTCCTTGCGCTGCTCGTCATCGGAGCGAGCGTGACGTTTGCGGGGGAGCGCGATTCACACGACGAAGCGCGTCTGCCGATGGTGTATGACGCACAGGGAAGGGCGGTCGGGCCGCTCGAGTATTTCAGCGGCGTGAACGGTGTGTATATCGCGATCGATGGTGAACCGGTCTTTATGATGGTCGATCACAAACTCGTCGGTCCGTTGCAATACTCTGCGTCCGAATACACGTGGGTCGCTGATTCATCCGTGGGCTATGCATCGACCGATTGCAGCGGCGGCGTACTCGTGCCGTACTCGGGGAGTCCGACTCCGGCGATTGCGGTCAGAACGGGCGTCGACGTGACGGTTTATACCGCAGTGAACGGTTATTCCGGAAACGTGCACGTGTATTCGCTGCGCCAGACCGACAGCACCGGCGCGACGTCGTGCAGCGCGACGTCATTCGACGAGGGCGCACTGTACTGGGCAGTGAGAAGCAGCTATCCGTTGTCGGAGCGGCATCCCGAACCGCTGCACATCGTCTATTGACGTCATGCTCGTGCCGACGGAGGTAAATATGAAGCGCTGTCTGTTCGCCATACTGCTGGTGTGCTTCGCCGGCGCGTCCGGCGCTGAGGATCATGAGCGTCATGCGGAGCGTCGCGCCGTGAAGGTGTTCGATGCTAACGGTCGCGTTATCGGCGATCTCACGAGTTTCAGTGCGCAAAACGGCGTGGCGTTCACGGTCGATCACGCGACCACGGTCGTGCCGCTCACGCGAGTCCAGGATACGAGCTATCACTTCTCAGCGACCGATTTCCAATGGCTTGCCGTATCGGCGGGGGTATTCGGATCGACGGATTGCAGCGGCGATCCGATCATCGAATCCGCATGGGGACCACGCATCTCGATTCCGTTTCGGCGCGGCAGCGAGGTGACCGTGTACTTTGCACCCGCTGGGCCCGAGCAGTCCTTGGTGGCGCGCTCGGGACTGGATCCCGACGGTTCCACCTGCCGTCAATTCGACAGCCCGATCATGGAAAGTGGATACGCGCCCGCCGCGAAACTCGTTATTACGCGAGACCATCCGGAGCCGCTTCGAATCGGGTTCTGAAGCACAACGCTCGTCTTAGAACGCAACGTCACGAGGTTCAATGCCGAACGCTTCCCTTTCGGAGCTAAAGGCAGACCGTTATTTTTAGGCTCCGTTGTGTCGAAGGATGCCTGATGAGTACGAGGCACGCAGTCATGCCGCGCACATGCGGAGCGTGAGCGACCGACTCGCAGATTCGAAGACGGGTTTTCCGCACTGGTAACGTTTGAACATCAATGCTTCAGAAAATTGCACTTCTTGTTTCGACATTCTTGCGCAAGTATCTGGTCTGAAGACGTTCGTCAAAGAGAACGCGTCGGAGACAGGCACGAAGCGCAGAGCAGCGTTTCGCTGCATCCCCAGTGCACGTCCGTTCAGGGCTGCTATCAAGAGTCATCGACGCCTATCTCGCGTAACCCGCCTCGCTACTTCAATTCTGCCGCCGCTTTCAAGCGCGTCTACGGCCGCGGTGCATCTCGCAACTGCCGCAGCGAGTCGATGGGGCGCGAACTCGCTCGTCACGGAAATGCTCGGCGATGCGGCGATCATCTCGTCGGATGTCGGCGGCGATCCTCCCTACGAAAAGATGAAGGAAGTGGCGCGCATCTGTTTCCGGCACTGGCTGAAGCAGTCGAACGTGCTGTTCATCATCGGTGGCAAGTCCAATAACACCGACATTATCGAAACCCTGCGCGCGATGGCCGATGCGCTGCGCGAGCACTTCCGCGAGCACGGACCCACGCCGCTCTATGTCATCCTCGGACGCGGCGGCCCGAACCTCGTGCGCGGTATGTCCGCGCTGCGCGACACGTGGCGCTCCTCGAGTATCTTGCGTCACCGGGCGTGCAGGCAGAAGTGAAATCGACGGGACTCGATAGCGTCGCCACGCACTGACGCAACGTTCGTCGTCAACTTCTCGATGCATTGCTCGCGTGGTCCGCTGCATCGTCGATATCACTCGGCGCTGACGCGCGCAGCATGTGCGCGAGACGCGCGCGATCGCACGCGCCTTCCCACATCGACACGAAGATCACCGCGCAGGCGTTGCTGATGACGCTCGTGAGGGCGCGCGCCTCGGACATGAAGCGGTCGATGCCCACGAGCAGCGCCACGCCCGCGACGGGCAGATCGGGGATCACGGTCAGCGTCGCGACGAGCGCCACGAGGCCGCTGCCCGATACGCCCGCCGCGCCCTTCGACGTGAGCAGCATGACCGCGAGCATCATCGCGATCTGCGACGCGGACAGTTGAACGTCGCATGCCTGCGCGATGAACATCGACGCGAGCGTCAGATATATTGCGGTGCCGTCGAGATTGAACGAATAGCCCGCAGGCAGCACGAGACCGACGACACCCTTGTCGCAGCCGAGCGCTTCCAGCTTCGTGATGAGGCGCGGCAACACCGGTTCCGTCGATGAGGTCGCCAGGACGATCAGCAACTCCTCGCGCAGATAGCGCAAGAGCCGCCACAGCGCGAAGCCGTGCCAGCGCGCGAGCGGCGCGAGGACGAGCGCAACGAACAGCAGGCATGCGACATAGAACGACACCATCAGCATGCCGAGCGAGCCGACCGAGTGAATCCCGAAACGGCCGACGGTGAAAGCCATCGCGCCGAATGCGCCGAGCGGCGCGAGCCGCATGATCATCGCGAGAATGCGGAACAGCGTCTGCGCGATGCCGTCGATGAACACGAGCACGGGCCTGCCCGCAGCGGGATACAGATTCAGCGCGAAGCCGAAGAGCAGCGAGAGCAGCAGAACCGGCAGCACTTCGCCCTTTTCGAAGGCGCCGAGCATCGTTTCGGGGATGACGTTCAGCGCGAACGCGACGAGGCCATCCGGATGCGCCTGCTTCACGTACTGCGCGAGGATCGTCGTATCGAGACTTCGGGCGTCGATATGCATCCCCGCGCCGGGCCGCATCAGAAAGGCGGTGACCAGCCCCAGCGCGAGCGCCACGGCAGTCAGGAAGTAGAAGAGACCCAATGCCCGAAAGATCGCGCGCCCGATCGCCTTTCCGCTTGCAACCGACGTGATGCCGGAGACGATCGTGCAGAATACGATCGGCGTGATCATCATCCTCACGAGGCCGACGAAGCCGTCGCTGACTGGCTTGAGGAGCGCGCCCGCCTGCGGCCAGAAGTGCCCGAGCGCGATGCCGAGCAACATGCCCAGCACGACCTGCACGTAGAGCAGACGGAGCGTTCTCGCCATCTTCACGACGCGGTCTTCCTGCTCGGCCGTACATTATCGGCCGATGCGGTGCTGCCCTTCACGTCGCGTTTCATGTCGAGAATCGTTCGATGAAACTCCTGCGCGGCGGGCGTCAGCGTGCGTCCGCGGCGTCTCACGATGCCTATTCGCCGCTTCACGACAGGATCGACCAGCAGCACGCTCGTGAGGACATGATGGTTGCGTCCCGGCATTGCCATCGACGGCACCGCGGCCACGCCGAGGCCCGCTTCGACGAGACCGAGCATGGTCGTGACGTGACGCGTTTCGCAGACGCTCGGCGCGCGCGGCGACACGGCCGAAAGCGCCTGATCGAGCAATAGACGGTTGCCCGATGTCTTGTCCACCGAAACGTATTCGTGTTCGTAGAGCTCGTCCCACGTCACGCGCTTCTTGCGCGCGAGCGGATGGTCACGGCGGCAAGCCGCGACGAACTGCTCCTGCAGCACCACCTTGAAGTCGACCTCGGACTCCTGGCTTCCCATGAAGCTGACGCCGAAGTCGGCCTCGCCGCTGATGACGGCGGACAGCACTTCGTTCGCGCTCGCATCGAGCAATTTCACCCTGATGCGCGGAAAACGGCGATGGAAGCTCGCCACCGCGCTCGGCAAGAAGTAGTAGGCCACTGAGGGCACACACGCGATGGTCACATGCCCCAGGCGGCTCGATGAAATATCGCGGATGCCGAGCAGGGCGGCATCGAGATCGTCCAGTAGCTGCTCGGCGCTCGGTGCGAATGCGCGTCCGACTGTCGTGAGCGTCACGCTGCGCGTGGTGCGCTCGAAGAGACGTACGCCGAGCGCTTCCTCGAGCTTGTCGATCCGGCGGCTCAACGCCGGCTGCGAGATGTTCACGACCTCGGCTGCCTTGCGAAAGCTTCCGCATTCCACCACGGCCCTGAATGCCTGCAAGTCGTTGAGGTCGAAGTTGACGCCCACGAGCCATTCTCCGCGTTCCTAGATGGCGATATTGTGCATGACGCGTGGGTTCGATGTGA
Source organism: Caballeronia fortuita (assembly GCF_001544835.2). Lineage (GTDB taxonomy): Bacteria > Pseudomonadota > Gammaproteobacteria > Burkholderiales > Burkholderiaceae > Caballeronia > Caballeronia fortuita. Next base: position 415,291 of record NZ_FCNX02000003.1, read on the forward strand.
TCTTTACGTGGAGAGGGCTGCGGCCTTGGACCGGACGGCTTCAATTGTCCTTGACCGGTTCCCGGCGGGCGCTTCTGCGCAGGACATCGGCAGGCGCCGAACTGTCTCCGCAATAGTTTGGGGGCGGACGTACCGGCACATGCGTGCCGCCCGAACCCGGCATCACTTGCTCGTGCTCGTACCGATCCACTTGTCGAGTATCTCGTGGATGTGGCCCATGCCGCTGCTCTTGTCGGCGGTCTTGCTTTCGGCGGGCGTCTGCGCCGCCGTTTGACAGGGCACACGGTAGTCGGGGTGCGCGACCGCGCAGTTCGTCGCCATGTCTTTTGCGGTCTTGGTGTCGCCGTTTTGCCGATAGAACGAGATCATGGACACCCACGGGAGCGGGGCGCGGCTGAAGGCGTCGAACTGCTGCTGCATCAGCGTTTGTGCGCCAGGCTTGTCGTGCGCCGCCACCATGCGCGTTGCGAGATTTACCTGCACTTGCCATGAGCGTTCGCGCGCGCTCTGGTTGCGCCGCAGAATCGCGATGGTCGCATCCGGACGCCCGGGCGCGGACAGGTTAGACAAGTTGGCGAGCATGTAGAGCGGCAAGCCGTCGTTGGCGGTCGGACCCGATGCGATGGTCTGCACGATCGATGCCGCTTCCGCATAGCGGCGCTGCGCCTGCAGATCCTGCGCCTTGGGCACGAGCGCGTAATGCGCGAGAATCGTCGGCGTCGAGCCCTGCTTTCGAGCGTTCGTCCACGGCTGCACACGGGCGTCGGGCATATCGGTGCCGAGCAGCGGTTCTACCGCCTTGCGCAAATCGGCTTCGCGTTCGGCGGCGTCGCCGTGCGTTTCCTGCAGCGCTTCGACGGCCGTGCCCACCTGATCCTCGATCAGATGCTGCGTATCGAACGCGGCGCCGCCCATCGTTCCTTTCACGTCGATTTCCTTGTTCGTGCCGGCAGAGAGCGCATCGGCCAGCGCGTTGATCGTGCCTGCCTGCGAACCCATCGAAGGCAGCGCGCCGCCGAACGACGGCAGCTTGATCGACTGAGCGCTGGCGTCCTTCACGCTTTTATCGCGGTCGGCTGCGGTCTGCATCGCCCGGAGTTGCTTTTGCCGTTCCTTCGCCTGCTTGTCGTAGGCTCCGATGCGTTCGAGGAATGTCTTGAAGCCCTCGGGATACGAATAGCCGTTTTTCAAACTGATGGTCGCGCCGAAGAGATCGGCCTGTTCCTCCTGTGTCCGCTCCCATGCGGGAAAAAGCGCTCGCGTGCCGAGCGCCTGCACGACGAAGATATTGTCCACGCCCGACCATTGCGTGGCGCTTGCGCGCTTGTTGGCATACGTCCAGGCGAGTGTCGTCAGCGCAGCGCCCGCTTCACCCGCGGTCTTGACATTGTTCGCGGCATAGTGATTCAGATAGACGTGACCGAATTCATGCGCGAGCACCGCGAAGATTTCATCTTCGCTTTCGACGACCGAAATCCAGTACTGCGAGATGTAGATGTTGCCTGCCGCCGATGACGACGCCGCGAGCGCCGTGTCCGCGGTTATGTGCACGGTGCCTGGGTAATCCGGCACGCCCGCCGTGCGTTTGATCTTGGCGAGCAGGCCGTTCAGATAGCGCTCCATCTCGGGCATGGCGATGAGACCCCAGCCGTCCGCGCGATTGTTGTTGAGGTCTTCCGTCACCGATGGCCAGTCGCGCTGCACCGGCGGCGGTATCTGTCCAGCGGTCTGCATCGTTGCGTCCTTCTTCGCGCCAGGCATCAGATCCGCGATGCTGGTTGGCAGTCTTGTATCAGAGCAGGCCGATGCCATCAGGCCGCACGCCACGGCGGAGACAATTTTCAACGCGCGCGTGACCATGATCAGTTGCACCTTGCCGAGCCTGCATTTCGTGAGCCCGCCACATGTGCAATGGCGGGCGGGGTGCTGCACACGACGGCCGCGGCTGGAGCGGTGCGCACGTCCATCGAATTGACCCAGGCGGAGCCGGTCGCGGTCTTGATTTCGTAGAAGCCTTTCGATTTCTGCATGACCTTCCACGGGAAGTCCTTCGCCGGTATCTTCGCGCCCGCATCCGCTATCGACGGCCCTTTGTACAGCTGCACTTCCGACTGACTCGCCGCGACGATGTCCGTGCCTTCCGCATGCGCGGGTGCGGCGGCGGTGGCGGCGAGCGCGAGCAGCGCAACAGCGACACGACGCGAGATCGGATTGATGTTCATGCCTTCTCCTTCTCTCCGAGATACCAGTCGATGAGCTTCTTGTTCCATTCGAACCACTCGGCCACGAGCGCGAACAGCGTGACGTGCACGATCGTCAGATAGGGGACGTTCAATACCCAGTGCCCGAGGTATAACAGCACGCAGATCATCACGACTGACAGCAGCACTTCCAGCGCCTTCAGCCGCGTCAGAAAGAAGCCTTCGGCCACCCTTGCGAAGAAGCGCCCGATCTTGCGCCTGGGCCGCTGTTTCACCACTTCGGCGTGCAACTGCAAGGTCACGCGCTGTTCGCTGGCGGAATCGTCGGAATCCGGCGCGCGCGTGGTCGCGACGATCGTTTCGTCGATCTCGACGCGCTCGAATTGCTGCGCGTCCCGGTAGCGTTCCTTCATCGGCTCGATCACGCGCTCTTTGAACAGAGCGAGCAGCAGCACGCACAAACCGCCGATGACGAGCAGCAGCAGCGCGCGCGCGTGCGGTCCGTCGGCCTCGAGTTCGTGAAGTTCGATGGCCTTCGTATAGTCGGGGCCGCGCGTGATCAGATTGTCGAGCGCCATTGCGTGCAAGTACACGCCAGGCACGCGATCCTGGATCGGCGACACGACCACATCGTTCGAATAGCCATATGCGCTGCCGATCATCACGACCTTGTCCTTGAGCAGCCACTGCAGGCGATCGCTTTGCGACTGGCTCGGATAGCTCATTTCACGCGCATAGAGCGTGTGATGAAAAACGCAGACCGGCTTGCCATGTTTCGCAACGAGCGCGTGCCACACGGCGCCGACGACGAGCGGCGCTGTTTGCTGGCTCTCGTTGCAATACAGATCGTAGTTTTCCCTGAACACGTCGGAGGCGGGATCGGGATAGTGACCGTTCTCGCCATCGTTGTCCTTGTGCGCGGCTTCGCGCCGTCCGTTGCCGTTGAGGACCGTCCATTCGATGCCGTCGCGCACGGGATATAGACCCCATGTGATCGCGAGTTCCTCCTTCGGGTCTTCGACGCGGTGATGCGGCGCGTCCTCGTAGATAGCGAGCGCCGCGCTGCGCGCATGTTTCGAATTGCGCGCGATCATCGGATAGGTCCATACGACGTGGTCGAGTTCATCGGGATCGTATTCGACGGCGACCTTGGTGGCGAGTCCTTCCAGTCCCTCGCGAACGAAAAGCTGTCGCTTGTCGTCGAGCCCGGCGGCGAGAAAGACGGGAATGTGTTCGCCCTGCATTTTCTTGAGGACGTGTTGTAGCCCAGTCACGCTCGCGTCCTTGCGCACGGACGAAAAGATCAGGTCGACGAAGATGGCGCTAGGCCGGTATTGCCCGACGTCGCTCACGATCTTGGCGTAGAAGTCGTATGAAGGCGGCCAGCTCTCCTGACTTTCGTCGATGGCTTTGTCGTCGACGAGCACGACCGTGATGTCGTCGTTGCGCACATCGGGCTTGTAGAACGCGCCCACGAACGGAGCGACGACCCGCGCCGCCTTTCGGGTGGCGAACTCCTCGCCGAAGATGTTCGGAATGACGATCGCGACGAGTGCTCCGATCACGCACGCGCTGATGGCGCGAAGCAGCGTCTCCCGAAAGGGCGGATGCGTCTTGTCGGACTTCGTTGCAGGTCCACTCTCAGCCACGGGCAGCCTCCGGAGACCATCCCGCGAAGGAGGGCATAACGAGTTTAGTAAAGGAATCCTGACTAGAAAGAAGTATTTGTGGCGATTGCTTCTTTCGGCGGGGATGCGCAGGTAGAAGCTACTTTCAGCAGATGAATCGGTAGCCTTGCGTAGGGCGATGCACGCACGTTCGGATTGCTTCGCTATCCGGATGAACGGACAATCTTCGTCATTCTTACAAAGCGTTTTCATCTTTGGCTGACAACGTCGGCGTCGCAGCCAATCACAATCGCCGCGCTTCGAAGACGGGAGTTTGGGCTATCAGCTCGTCCAGTGTCTTCGAGTGGGCAGGATGCCGATGGTCTGCCGCGACCCTTTGCGTCGACCGCCGTCTATGCTGTCGGCGGCGATCGATCCGATCCGGAGCGTCGGCGTCGCGGCAATGGAGAAGCACGTGCGCGCGCGCGGTGGTTTGCTGCGCAAAGATCTCGATTCGCGCGGGCGTGGGCGGCGCGATCATATTTACGTGCTGTAACTGCCGGTCGGAGCCTGTCGCATGCTTTTCATCGAGGCGGTCAGCCTGACCCGCGCTCATTTTTGCCGGTTTGGGCGCCGGCCGGATGCGGCTCGTGCAGGGTTATTTTGAACTTGCTGTCGAGGCGCTCGAGCCTGCCTTGGCCCGGTGCAGGAGCGCCGAGTTCCCGATCTACGTTTCCCGGATAGCTTCCTTTCTCGCGGCGGCGTTGGCTTCGATTGGCCGCATCGATGATGCATTGCCCCTTATCAACGAGGCCATTCAACACTCGGCGGTGACGAACTTGAGGTTCAGTAACTCGCTCGTGCTCTCTAATTGCGGCCGGGTATGTCACCTAGCCGGTCAGCACAGTGAAGCTCTCGCTCATGCCCGTGACGCCATCGATGTTGCGCGAGCCTGTGGCGAACGAGGTAATGAAGGCTGGGCCGAGTGTCTGCTGCGCGAATTGGTCTCAAACGGTGCCGATAGCTTGGCCGGAATCCAGGACGCTCGCGGTTACTACGGCGCGGCCTTGACCATCGCCGAGGGGTTAGGGATGCTGCCGCTGCAGGCTCAGTGCCTGTATGGGCTTTCACGGCTGCATAACACGACGGGCAAAGGTTCATTTGCGGAGCAGCTTGCCGCACAGGCCACCGCCCTTTGCCCGGAAACGGGCATGAAGCTATTGCTGGGCTGACATACGCTGGACTGGAACTGGCCACACGCGGTCATCTGTCGTCCGAGATTGTCGCCATTCGAGCGGCACCAATACGTCTGATACGGCCCTTCGCCGCGAACAACGAAGAACCGTTTTTCGCACCGCGAGGGGGCTGTCAGCTTAATAGCATCTCGCACCGTGCCCGATATCTCGCAACTGCGACGCGATCGACTGGATCATGGTGTTCACGTTCGTTGGGTTCAGCTCTGTGCACCCGCCGATGATGCCGCCGGCCACCTTAGCCATCGCCTTGCTGTCCATCTCTTCGCTCTTGGGCAGATCCTTGATTACAAGTGTCGTCATTGCAGTTCTCCGGAGGATGTTTCCGGAAAGCGAAATCGAATTGAAGGAGCTTTCCGTGGACCTTCAAATGCAGGACCTGTGCCACATAAGAGCCAGAAGTCCTTCGCTGGTGCTGGCCTCGTTCTACAAGACTGCGGAAAGGAATATGGCGAGTGTATGCGTGCGGGTTGTCGGGCTACAGCGAGCGGATCGCGGCGGTCTGTCGGTTGCCGGGCGACACGCGGCGCTTCGACTCAACGTTCCTGTTCTCGGGCGGTGGGCTTTTTCTTCGTTCTTCTTCGCAGACTTCCGGGGACCGTTTGCCACAGGCTCTATCCGGCCACGAGCAGTCGTCCGCCGATAGGAAAATCACGGTCACTGGAACGTCCGCTACTGCTCTAGAACAGACGGACTTGCCGCCTTGCTAGCTCTGTTGCTTAGTGCCTTTAACGCATTGGGAAGCGGTGCTTTGTTATGCCGGCGGGATCGTCAGAGTATCGATTGGCTACGTCCCCTCCCGCGAACGAACCCGCGTCCTCTTTCACCGACCGTCACACTCGCGCCATCCATCGCCGGGCTACGAGCAAAGCATCCCATCAGCGTGAAGCGGCTAAGGACAATCCCTTAGCCGGCCGCTTAAGGACATTCCCTAGGTCCGTCGTTCGCGCGTCGAAACGTCGGCTGCCCGAATCGATGAAAGGAAGCGGTTCCCGCGTGCACCAAAGCCCCGCTGCGTAACACTAGGCGCCGTTCGGCGCTAACGTGGTGCGTCTCTGTGCACTGATTCCCTCGAAAGCAGCATTACCAAAAGTAGGGCATATGGCCAAGGAAATGTTAGTGGCCGTCCGGATTTGACTTGATACGCTTTGACCCGTGCATGGACGAACCGATGACAAGCACTTGCGAATCAGATGTCTTGATTCGAGGGCGATAAAAAACGCTGTGCGATTCGCATGCGCCGCATTAGACGATTACCGCCATTTGGTGGCAACGCACACAGCCGGACAGCGCCGCCACGCGACGCGCTCGATGCGCGCCGCGCCGGACAGTGGCTACCGGACTCGTAGACTATCAGTCGGAACAAAAGATGACACCCAACTTGACCCTTGCGCCGGAGCACATGGCGCACGTTAGTGTTCCGCAGGACACGGCCGCCGCTGCCAGTGAAGACGCTGGCGTCGCTGTCGGCGCGGAGATTCTGCAAGTCAGGAATCTTTCGAAGATCTTCGGACCGAAGCCCGAACGTGCGCTCGAGATGATGCGGCAGGGCCGCGGACGCAATGAGATTTTTGAAGTCACCGCCAACATGGTCGCGGTCGACGACGTGAGCCTCAGCGTTCGAGCCGGAGAGATCTTCGTCATCATGGGACTGTCGGGATCGGGCAAGTCGACGCTGGTGCGCCTGCTGAACCGCCTGATCGAGCCGACGTCCGGCAGCGTCATTCTCGAAGGCCGTGACATCGCACCGATGTCCACGGTGGAACTGCGCGAAGTGCGGCGCCAGAAGATGTCGATGGTGTTTCAGTCGTTCGCGCTGCTGCCCAATCGCACTGTGCTCGACAACATCGCTTACGGGCTCGAAGTATCGGGCCTCAAGAAGGCCGAACGTTATGAGACCGCGCGAGCGGCGCTCCAGCGCGTGGGCCTCGGCTCATATGAGAAGTTGCTGCCGAGCGAACTCTCCGGCGGCATGCAGCAGCGCGTGGGTCTTGCGCGCGCGCTTGCCGTCAATCCATCGGTGCTTCTGATGGACGAGGCGTTCTCGGCGCTCGATCCGCTGATCCGCTTCGAGATGCAGAACGAGCTGCTGCGCTTGCAGAAGGAAGAGCAGCGCACGATCGTGTTCATTTCGCACGATATCGAAGAGGCCATCAAGATCGGCGGCCGCATCGGCATCATGAAGGACGGCCGCCTCATTCAGGTCGGCACGCCCGCCGAGCTCATCCAGACACCCGTCGACGATTACGTGCGCGACTTCTTCCGCAACGTGGACGTCTCCCGCTTCCTGACCGCTTCCAGTTTGATGGAGAGGCCGGAGAAGGGCGTGTTCGCGTGCGACGTGGGCGCATCGGCGGAGCGTTACCTCAACGACATGATCGATTCGAACGTCGATTGCGGATACGTCTGCGACGAAGCGGGCCGCTTCGTCGGCTGCGTGACGCTCGACCGCTTGCACAAGGCGGGCAACCGCACCGTGCGCGATGCGTTGCATCCCGACCTGCACGCAGTGCAATCCGAAGCCGACCTGCATGAACTAGCAACAGTCGCGCTGGGCCGCGAGTATGACGTCCCCGTCGTCGACGGTGACGGCAAGCTCGCCGGCGTCGTTTCTTGCAGGACCATCCTCAGGCAAGTGTTGGAGCGGAGAGCAGCATGAACTCGTCATCATCGATTTTCGGGAAGTTCGCGGAAGACCTCGTCAACTTTCTGTTTCAGCACTTTCGCGGCGGCTTCGATGCCTTTTCTTCGGTCCTCGGCGCGTTCGTGAAGCTGTTCGAAGATGGACTGGCCGCGGTGCCGTTCATCGCCATGCTCGTAATTCTTATGGCGCTCGCGCTGTGGCGCCGTGGTGTGGTGTTCGCGGCCTTCGTCGGCGTGGCGCTGTACGTCATCAACTATATGGGACTGTGGGCGCAGACGGTATCCACACTGGCGCTCGTCATCGCGGCCACGTTCTTTAGCCTCGTCATTGGCGTGCCCATGGGGATATGGGGCGCGCGCAACCGGCGCGTCGAAGTGGTCCTGCGTTCGCTGCTCGACTTCATGCAGACGATGCCGGCCTTCGTGTATCTGATTCCGGCGGTCATTCTCTTCGGTCTTGGACGGGTGCCCGCTGTGATTGCCACAATCGTCTTTGCGATGCCGCCCGTGGTGCGCCTGACGACGCTCGGCATCAAGCAGGTGCGCGAAGAACTGCTCGAAGCGGGCCGCGCGTTCGGCAGTACCGATGCGCAGTTGCTGTGGAAAATTCAGCTTCCGAACGCGTTGCCGTCGATCATGGCCGGTGTGAACCAGACCATCATGATGGCGCTGTCGATGGTCGTCGTCGCATCGATGATCGGCGCGGGCGGTCTCGGTGAGTACGTGCTGAGCGGCATTCAGCGCCTCGATATCGGCATCGGCTTCGAGGGCGGCCTGGGTGTGGTGCTGTTGGCCATCGTGCTGGACCGCCTGACCGAGAGCTTCGGCGTCAAGTCGAAGAAGAAGCCGCGCAAGTCGGCGAAGTCCTTGAAGCAAGGCGCGACCGGCGCTGCGCAGACCTAAGCAGCACGGCAGGACCATACGAATACCCACGCGATCATACGACTGTACGAACTATAAAGGAGTGCAAAATGGCGGGCAGCTTTATCAACGGATTATTGGCCAAGACCGCATTGGTGGTGACGTTCGGCATGACGGCGGTATCGGCGGGAGCGGCGGAGCCCATCAAGATCGCCGTGACGAATTGGGCCGACGTTCTCGCGGTGGCGAACGTCGCCAAGTACGTGCTCGAGACGAAACTGCAACAGCCCGTCAAGTTCGTGCAGGCCGATATCGGCATTCAGTATCAGGGCGTCGCGCGCGGCGATCTCGACATCATGGTCGGCGGATGGCTGCCGGTGACACACGCCGCGTACTACACGCGTTACAAGAACGACATGGCGGACACCGGGATCATCTATACCGGCGGCAAGAACGGCTGGGCAGTGCCGGATTACATCCCCGAAAGCGAACTCGGGTCGATCCCCGATCTGAACAAGCCCGAGGTCAAGAGCAAGCTCAACGGCACCATTCAGGGCATCGAGCCGGGCGGTGGTCTGATGCAGGCATCGGAGAAGGCCATCAAGGAATACAACCTGTCCGGCTACACGCTGCAGTCATCGAGTGAAGCAGGGATGCTCGCCTCCATCTCGCGCGCTTATCAGTCGAAGAACTGGGTCGTGACGACGGTCTGGAGCCCGCATTGGCTGTGGCAGAAATGGAAGATGCGCTATCTGAAGGACCCGAAGGGCGCGCTCGGTGGCGAAGAGCAAGTGCACGGATTTGCATCCAAGCAGTTCGCGACGAAATTCCCCCGCGCCGATGTCTTCTTCCATCACTTCAAGCTGACGCTCGCGGATGTGGAAGCCATCGAGTACGAGGGCAACACCACGAACGATTGGCCGGGCGCCGCGAAGAAGTTCGTCGATGCGCATCCCGAGAAGGTCAAGGCGTGGCTCGAGCAGTGAGAGTCGCGGGCGCTTTCTCGCCGTGTCGCGTGACGGAAGAAAGCGCTGTCAAAACGTTCAGCCTTGTGTCTCATCAGAAAGTTGTCGGAGTCGCATAAATGAACCAAACAGCACATTTTTTCGGGGAGACGCTACAGGACCGGGACCCGGTCATCGCGTCGGAAATCACGCTGGAACTGCGCCGCCAGCAGACCCAGATCGAACTGATCGCGTCGGAGAACATCGTCTCGGCCGCGGTCATGCAGGCGCAGGGCACCGCCCTGACCAACAAGTACGCCGAAGGCTATCCGTCGCGGCGCTATTACGGCGGGTGCGATCACGTCGACCGGATCGAATCGCTGGCCATCGATCGCGTCAAGGCGCTCTTCGACGCCGAATTCGCGAACGTGCAGCCCCATTCGGGCGCCCAGGCCAACGGCGCAGTGATGCTCGCGCTGCTCAAACCCGGCGACACGGTGATGGGCATGGCGCTCGACGCGGGCGGCCACCTCACGCACGGCGCGCCTCCCGCGTTGTCGGGCAAGTGGTTCAACGCGGTGCAATACGGCGTGAGCGCCGACACCTACCGCATCGATTTCGAGCAGGTGCGGCGCCTGGCCGAAGAGCATCGTCCGAAGATGATTATCGCTGGCTATTCGGCTTATCCGAGGGCGCTGGATTTCGCGAAGTTCCGCGAGATCGCGGATAGCGTAGGCGCGTTGCTGATGGTCGACATGGCGCACATCGCGGGCATCGTCGCGGCGGGGCGTCACGAGAATCCGGTCCACTTCGCGGACGTGGTCACGTCGACGACGCACAAGACGCTTAGAGGCCCGCGTGGCGGTTTCGTGCTGACGAACAACGGCGACATCGCCAGGAAGATTAACTCGGCGGTGTTTCCCGGCTTGCAAGGCGGCCCGTTGATGCACGTCATCGCGGGCAAGGCGGTGGGTTTCGGCGAAGCGTTGCGGCCGGAGTTCAGGGCGTACATCGATCAGGTGTTGAAGAACGCGGCCGCACTCGGCGATGTGCTGAGCGCGGGCGGCGTGCGCCTCGTCACGGGCGGGACCGATAACCATCTGTTGCTCGTCGATCTTCGCACGAAGGGTCTGACCGGCACGCAAGCGGAGAAGGCGCTCGAACGCGCCGGCATCACCTGCAACAGGAACGGCATTCCGTTCGATACGGAGAACCCCACGGTGACATCCGGCATCCGTCTCGGCACGCCGGCGGGCACGACGCGCGGCTTCCGCAAGAAGGAATTCCGACTGGTCGGCGAGATGATCCTGGAGGTGCTGAACGCGCTCACGAGCGATCCGCAGGGCAGCGATGCTGTCGAGCGTTCGGTGCGCAGCCGTGTTCGCGATCTGTGCAGCCAGTTTCCGATCTACTCGCCCGCCGACGCGCTCGTCTGAAACTCAATCGCTCATTGCCTGCAATTCAAACCTCATAACCGAATCGAGAGAGAACACAATGGTCAGCTTCGAAGGAGTTCACGCACCGCTCGTCACGCCGTTCACCGCGGACGGCGAAATCGATCACGCGCTGCTTGCAAAGCATGCCAAAGGATTAGTGGGCCGTCTGAGCGGCCTTGGTGTCGGCGGCACGACCGGCGAATACTATGCGCTGACGCTGGATGAGCGCATCAAGACTTATCGCACAGTAGTCGATGCAGTAGGCGGCAAGACGGTCCTCTCGGCCGGCATCAATGCGACGACGACGAAGGACGTCATTCACCTTGGTCTTGCCGCGAAGCAAGCGGGTATGTCGGCGCTGCTGATGGCCACGCCATACTACGCGCAGCCGACGCAAGAAGAGCTTCTCGCTCACTTCCTGAAGGTCGACGACGCCGTCGATCTTCCCGTTATGCTCTACAACTTCCCCGCGCGAACGGGCACCGAAATCAGCGATGTGGTGCTGGAAAAACTGCTGGAACGCCCGAACTTTCAGGCGATGAAAGAGAGCACCGGCGATATCGGGCATCTGCATCATCTGGCGACTCACTTCAAGGATCGGCTCGTGTTGAGCTGCGGCATGGACGATCAGGCGCTCGAGTTCTTTGCATGGGGCGCAAGGAGCTGGGTCGGCGCGGCGGCGAATTTTATCCCCGAGTCGCACGTCGCATTGCTGGAAGCATGCACGCAGGGCGACTTTGTCAAGGGCCGGCAATTGATGAGCGAACTGCTGCCGGTGCTCGAATTACTGGAGCGCAGCGGCAAATTCATTCAATACGTGCGATACGGCTGCGAGCTGGCGGGCGTGCCCGTCGGCAACGCGCGCGCGCCGCTCGGCACGCTGACGGACGAAGAGCGGAAGGCGTTCGCTTCCGTTGTTCAACCCTTGCTGCGTAACGCACAGTAGATCGCCAATCGTATGAGTTCCAAACTGGACTTCGGGCGCTTACCGACTCCCGATGGTGTGAATGGTTGGTGGGAGAGCCTTCCTCCGGCCGCCGATGCGGTGAAAGTCGCGTCGAACTTTCGTTTCGATTGGGTTGTCATCGGTGGAGGCATTACGGGGCTGTGCGCGGCCCGGCGTCTGGCGGAGCTCAGTCCTGATGCGTCGATTGCACTGGTGGAGGCCGACCGGATCGGACGCGGAACGGCCGGACGCAACTCCGGTTTCTTCGTCGATCTTCCGCACGATATCAGCAGCGAAAGCTATTCGCGCAGCGTGGACGCCGACAAAGCCGATATCCGCTTGCAACGTCATGGGATCGACTATGTCCGGTCCGTGGTCATCGAACACAAGATCGATTGCGACTGGCGCGACGACGGCAAGTATCACGCGGCCGTCAACCGGCGAGGCAAGGCCGCGCTCGAGCACTTTGCAAAGGGGCTGGAAACCATCGGTGAAGCGTTCGAACGGCTCGATGAAGCGGCGATTCACGAGGTGACGGGCAGCGACTTCTATCAAGGCGCAATCCGCACGCCGGGATGCAGCACGGTGCAGCCCGCCGCGCTGATGCGCGGACTCGCCGCCTCACTGCCCGAGAACGTGAAGGTGTTCGAGTTGAGCGCCGTGAGGGGCATCGAATCCGGCGCGGGCGTGAAAACGCTGACCTTCGCTGAAGGGCGAATCGTCGCGAAGCAGGTGATCCTCTGTACCAACTCATACGCCGCAAGATTTGGAAAGGACGCCAACGGGCTGCTTCCCGTGTACACATTCGCGTCGATGACGCGGGTGATGAATCCCGATGAAGTCGCCCGTCTCGGCGGTCTGTCGTCGTGGGCGCTGATTCCTGCGGACCCGGTCGGGTCGACGGTGCGCAGGCTCATCACCGATCGAATCTGTGTGCGCAACCACTTCGCTTTCCGGCCGGGTGTCACTATTTCGGAACTTGATATAAGCAAGGCGAAGGCGATGCACCAGCGATCTTTCGACCGCCGCTTTCCGATGCTGAAGGATGTCGATTTCGAATACACGTGGGGCGGCGCGTTGTGTCTGTCGGCGAATAGCGGATCGCTTTTCGGCAAGCGTGAAGACGGCGTCTTCCAGTCGATCGGCTGCAACGGACTCGGACTCAGCCGTGGCTCCGCGTCCGGAAAGCTGATCGCCGAATACGCGCTCGGGCAATCAAACGAACTCGTGCAACAGCTATTGAAGCATCCGAGGCCGCGTCCGCTTCCGGGCCGGCCGATTTCAGACATCGCTGTCTCGACAGCCATCTGGTTCAAGGAACTCTCGGCAGGCGCCGAACTTTGATTTCGCGAGGTCAAACATGAGCACGTATGAAGATTGGAAACAGATGGCCGCGAACGCATCGCTCGATGGCCGCGCATTCATCAGCGGTCGCCGATGCGCGGCTGCATCCGAGGCGACGTTCGATACGCTGAATCCCGCCACGGGCAAAGTGCTGGCGAAGATCGCCCGATGCGAAGAGGCCGATGTGGACCGCGCGGTGATCGCGGCACGCGATGCATTCGAAAGCGGCGTATGGTCGAAGGCCGCCCCGGCGCATCGAAAAGCCGTGTTGCTGCGGCTCGCGCAACTCATCGATGAAAATGCGGAAGAGCTTGCGCTGCTCGAAGCGCTCGAAGCGGGCAAGCCCGTCAGCGAATGCATGGGGCTGGACATTCCCGAATCCGCCGCGTGCATCCGCTGGCATGCCGAAGTGACCGACAAGCGTTACGACGCTCTCTCGCCCTCGGGTGCGGGCGTGGTGAGCATGATCACGCGCGAGCCTATTGGCGTCGTGGCGGGCGTGCTGCCGTGGAATTTTCCCGCGCTGATGCTCGCCTGGAAGATCGGCCCGGCGCTGTCGGTTGGCAACAGCGTGATCATCAAGCCAGCGGAGCAGACGTCGCTGTCCACGCTGCGAATCGCGGATCTCGCCGCTGAAGCCGGACTGCCCGCAGGCGTGTTCAACGTGGTCACGGGCTTCGGCGAAGGCGCGGGTCAGGCGCTGGGTCTTCATCCCGATGTCGATCTCGTCGCGTTCACGGGTTCCACCGAGACGGGCAAGCGCTTCCTGCGCTATTCGGCTGATTCGAATCTGAAGCGCGTCGTGCTCGAATGCGGCGGCAAGAATCCGCAAGTCGTCTTGCCCGATGTCGCGAATCTCGATCCCGTCGCGGAGAATGCAGTCGCCGCCGCGTTCTGGAACATGGGCGAGAACTGCAGCGCGGGCTCGCGAATGATCGTCGCATCGAGCAAGAAGGCCGAGTTGCTGGACAAGGTGCTCGCGGTGCTCGACGGCTGGAAGACCGGCGATCCTCTCAATCCCGATGTGAAGCTCGGCGCGCTCATCGAATCCGCCCATTACGACAAGGTGCTTTCGCATATCGACAAGGCCAGGAAGGAAGGCGCGAATCTCGTGTGCGGAGGTAAGGCCGTGCGGACGGAATCGGGTGGCTGGTTCGTCGAGCCGACCATCTTCGACAACGTCACGCCCGAGATGAGCATCGCACGCGAGGAAGTGTTCGGGCCGGTGCTCTGCATCATCGAATACGACGATGTTGAAGACGCCGTCCGTATCGCCAACGATACGTGCTATGGCCTCTCGGCGTCGCTATGGACCGACAACCTCAACCACGCGCACAAGATCGCGTCGCGAATTCGTGCGGGCACGGTCACGGTCAATTGCTTCGGCGAGGGCGACCTGTCGACGCCGTTCGGCGGCTTCAAGCAATCAGGATTCGGCGGGCGCGACAAGTCGGTCTACGCACATGATCAATACTGCGAACTCAAGACGACGTGGATCAAGCTCGAAGACTGATCGCCGGTCTGGACGCAGCAGCCAAAAGGACGAAGAAAAGCTATGCGAATTGGATTCATTGGATCAGGCAGCATCACGCGCGCGGTGGTCACGGGCCTTTGTCATGGCGACGCGAAGCACGACATATGGCTCTCGCCGCGTAATGCCGAAGTGGCCGCGCAACTGGCGCAACTCGACGATCGCGTGCGCGTGGGTGAATCGAATCAACAGGTGGTGGATGCCAGCAATGTCGTGTGCATTGCGGTCGTGCCCGATGTTGCTGAAGAGGTGCTGAAGGCGCTCAGGTTTCGTGCGGATCAAATCGTCATCAGTTTCGTTGCGGGCATGACAATCGAGCGTTTGAAGCGTTGCATCGGCGAGCGCGTATCCATCGTGCGTGCCATTCCCTTGCCAGCGACGGCGCATGGAAGCGGCAGCACGGTGATCTATCCTCGCAACGCACAAGCGACCGAGATATTCGACGCAATCGGCGCAACGGTTCAGGTCACCGAGGAGTCGCAATTCGATCTGTTTTCCGTGGCGACCGCCACGATGTCGACTTACTACAGCTTCGTCGAGGCACAGGCGAAGTGGCTGGCCCAAAGAGGCGTTCCCTACGATGGCGCGCGAACCTTTCTCGCGGGCTATTACTCGGGACTGGCAAAGCTGGCTCAAATCAGTGACGACTCTTTCACCGAACTGGCAAGGCAGTGCACGACCGAGGGCGGCATCAACGAACTCATGCATGACAAGCTCCAATCCGAAGGATTTTTCGATCAGGTCGAAAGCGCGATGGACGCCGTCGAGAAGCGACTCAAGAACGGGCTGTGAAACGGGGGCGGCAGCGTTTTTTCAATGGCGCGCGCGTCGAAGCGCGGGCCAGGGAGTCGATTACCCATTAATAAAAGCGCGCGGTAATATATTCGAGGCGCCGAATGGATCGGCACCTTTCCAGAGCCACTGCGCTCGCTGCGCGACAAGAGGTTCCAGACCATGCAGAAGAAGCAGATCTTCACCGACCGGTTGCTCGCGCAAATGCCTTCGCTGCGCGCCCTCAAATGCTTCGTGACCGCGGCGCGCTATGAGAACTTCACGCAAGCGGCCGAAGTGTTGTGCGTCACTCAGGCCGCCATCAGCAAACAAATAAAAGAACTCGAAGACTCTCTCGAAGTGGCGCTGTTCGATCGCTCCGGCAAGCATATCGCACTCACGAAGGCGGGGCGTCTGCTCTACAACGCATCGTATCTGTCGATCATGAACATTGCGGAGACGGTGGAGACGGTGCGGCGAGCGGGCCGCGCCGCGCTGACGATCTGCGTGTCGCACACTTTCTCGGCGCTCTGGCTCGCGCCGAGACTGCAGGCGTTCAGGAAACAGTTCCCCGATGTGAAGCTGCATGTGATCGTCACCGATCACTTTATGGAGTTCGACAGGCTGATCGACCCGGATATCATCATCACGAAGAACCCGCCGCGCGAGGCCGAATACGAAGTTGAACGCTTGTTTCATGATGTGGTGTATCCCGTCTGCAGCAAGCAGTTTCTCGATGAAACGTATCGCGGCAAGAAGTTATCCGCGCTGGACTTGCTCGTTCATCCCACACTGAATTTATCGCCACTGGGCCGCACGCAAGTATGCGAACACGTCGACTGGCGCGTGTGGCGCAACTGGTTTCAGCAGAGCGAATCGGGCGAGCGGCTCATCGAGACGGATCATCTGGAGAGCAATGATTACCGGCTGCTCGTATCGCAAGCCGAGGCAGGCGAGGGCACGCTGCTCGGATGGCATCATCTCGTGCATCGGCAAGTGCAGCAGGGTCTGCTCGTGCGTCCGGTCGAAGAAAGCCTCGTGTTTCGCGATCGCTACCACTATCTCATTACGCATAAAAACGCAGTGGAGCGGCCCGAATACAAGCTGTTCAGGACGTGGCTCGTCAGCGAGGTCAAGGACATGATGGCGAGCTGGCGCGAAGACGCAGAAGAACGTGTGCTCTCGTGAAATTCCACCCTCCTTGCAACAGACACGACGCATATGACGCACAAAGACATCGCGATCCATGAAGCTAACGCCGGCCGCCGGCTTCACACCATCGAGGAACATGCGTGGGCGCCTATGCTGATCGAAGGAACGCGGCATCCAGGCTTCTGGATCATCCCGATCGTCGACGATGAAAGCGGCGCATGGACCAGCTACTGGATGCGGCTCGACGCGGGCGCCAAGTCGCTGTTTCACACGCATGCATCGACCGAGTTGCTGTTCGTCATGGACGGCATCTACACCGATCAGGACGGCACGGACTTCTCGCCGCGGCAGGCCGTCACGTACCCGGCGGGCACGTCGCACTGGTCGCATTCACGCGAGGGCTGCACGGTGCTCGTCGTCACGAACGCCGAATCGACGCTGTAGATGCGAGCGCAATGAAAGCCGCTTCGCCGGCCGTCAAAGGGTACCGGCGCCTCATTCCCTCCGTGACGGCGCTCGTCGAGTTTGAGGCAGTCGCGCGGCTCGCGAGCTTCACGCGGGCGGCGCACGAGCTCGGCGTGACGCAGGCCGCCGTCAGCCGACAGGTCAAGTATCTCGAAGACCGCCTCGGCGTGCGACTGTTCCATCGGCTGCACCGCTCGATTGCGCTGACGGACGAAGGTGAGGCGCTTTATCTCGTCGTTGCCGAATCGATGCAGAAAATCGCTGGCGTGTTCGATCGGCTGGCAAGCGGGCCTGCGCAGCCGGAGCTCGTGCTCGCGGCGACCTCCGCATTTTCGCAGCTTCGTCTCTTGCCGCGACTTCCGGCATTGAGAGCGGCGAAACCGGATCTACAGCTTCGCCTGTCCACGCAGATGTTCACCGCCGATCTGCGGCACAAGGAGATCGACGCCGCCGTGCGCTTCGGCAACGGCTCGTGGCCCGACGGGTCTTCGACGTTGCTGTTCGACGAGGAAGTGTTTCCAGTCTGCTCGCCCGGCTGGCTCGAAGCGCACGCAGCACCCGCGACGCTCGACGCGCTCGCCACCGCGCCGCTCATCGAATCCGATTCCACATCCGAGGGCTGGATGACCTGGGACGAGTGGTTCCGTACGGTTGGAACTCGCCCGGTGCGCCTGAACTTCGCGCTGCGCTGCACGCTGTACACCGATGCCATTCAGGCGAGCCGTTACGGGCAGGGCATCGCGCTCGGCTGGGGGCGGCTCCTGCACGACCTCATCGGCGCGGGTGAACTCGTGCGGCTGCCGCTGGCATCGTTCAAAACGAGCGATTCCTATTACCTTGTCGTGCCGCACGGGCGCACGATCACGCCTGCCATCGAAGTGCTGATCGACGGGCTGCGGCAGGACATGCTCGGCGCCTGAAGTCCTCGCAGCAGCCGCTACGCTCGCATAACCCAAAGTCATTCCAGCGCGAACATAAAGCGCGTTGACGCTCGTTTTCGGCAATCCAATACTTGCTTCAAGGCGGGAACACAGGAAGTTCCAAGCCATTGACCTCTGGAGAACGATGATGGCCGACGTGCAGTTGCGAACCCACGGTGAACTCATTCGAGGTCGGGAGCCCGGACACGGCATGCCGGGCGAACTGTTCGGACGTCAGGATGTTTTCGACACGGATGTGAGCGTGTTCTTCCATAAGCACTGGATTCTCGTCGGCGTGACGGCAGACGTGCCGGAGCCAGGTGATGTGTCGACCGTCGATATCGGCCGCGCCTCGATCATCATCGTGCGCGACGACGACGACACCATCCGCACCTGGCGCAATGTCTGCCGGCATCGCGGCGCGCGCCTGAAAGAAGTGGGCAAGTCCACCGTCGGCTTGCTCGTGTGTCCATACCATCAATGGACCTACGACCTGAACGGCAGCCTTCGCCACGCCGCGCACATGGGCCGCGATTTTGATCCGACGTGCCGCAGCCTGATTCCCGTGCAAACGCGCATCGTCGGCACGCATATCTTCGTGTGTCTCGATGAGCACGCGCCCGAGGATATCGCAAGGCTCGACGCGACGATGACGCCGCGCTTCGCATCCTACGACCTCAGGAACACGAAGATCGCCTTCGAACAGGAGATCGTCGAAGAGGGTAACTGGAAGCTCGTGATTGAAAACAATCGCGAGTGCTATCACTGTCAGGCCACGCACCCGGAACTGACGGCATCGTTTCTGCCGGAAGATTTTGGGTTTTGTCCGGAGAATCTCAGCGATGAATCGCTGAGCGCCCTGAAAGACTACTCAGTCCGCAACGCCAGTTGTCAAACGAGCTGGGAGCAGGATGGCTTCGTTAGTCAAGCCGTCGAGTGGCTGGACGAGGACGCCGTGACGCAGTTTCGCACGCAGCGGCTCGTGATCGCCGGGGCAGGCGAATCGCAGACGATGGACACGAAGGTCGCCTGCACGAAGCTCTTCGGTACGCTCGAACGGCGCGACCTCGGCGACGTGCATTTGTGGACGCACAACTCGTGGACGCACGTCATGAGCGATCACGCAGTCGTCACCTACATCATTCCGCTCGGACCGGACAAAACGCTGGTGCGCTCGAAATGGCTTGTTCATGCAGATGCCGTCGAAGACGTGGATTACGACGTCGGGACGCTGACCGAAGTTTGGGTCGCGACAAACATGCAAGACAAGCATCTCGTGGAAATCACGCACGAGGGCACGCAGGACCCGGCGTACCGGCCAGGCACGTTTTCGCGTTTCACGGAAGCGTATGTCGATCAGTTCTCGCGCTGGTACGCGGCGCGCCTCAACGCTCACGGCGTTTGAAAGGGGGCGCACATGAACGCTGTCGAATCCATCTTCGACGAGGATATCCTGAGCCGGGCGGAGACGTGGGAGCGCGGTGCGCGATCATGGCCGAGCAACGAGCGGCAACTCATGACGTGCGCGCGCGTTGCCGATGAAACACACGACGTTAGGACCTTCGAGTTCCGCACGCAAGACGCCATGCCCGTGCGATTCGAGCCGGGCCAGTTCATCACGGTATCGGCGGAGGTGGCGGGGCAGCGTGTCGAACGCTGCTACACGATCTCTTCGCCGCCCACGCGACCTTACCTTGTCGCCATCACCGTCAAGCGGGTGACGGGAGGCGTCATGTCGAACTGGTTGCATGACACCCTGCGGCCCGGCATGACATTGCCGGCATACGGGCCGTCGGGAATGTTCACGGCCACGCGCGCGTCGGCGGCGAAGTCGCTGTACCTGTCGGCGGGCTCGGGGATCACGCCGCTCATGTCGATGACGCGCGCGAGCCTGGATCTCGGACTGAACCGCGACATCGCTTTCGTGCATAGCGCGCGCACGCCGGGCGACATCGTGTTCCGCGACGAACTGCAACGGCTTGCGCTGCGCTCGCCGCGGCTGCGACTGTTTTTCGTATGCGAAGGCATCGGCGACGAGCCCGAGTGGACCGGCGCGGTCGGGCGCCTCAGTCTGGCGCGGCTCTCGGCATGGCTGCCTGATTTCGCTCTGCGCGAGGTATTCACATGCGGCCCGGCGGGCTATATGACAGCGGTGCGCGAACTGCTTCGCGAAGGCGGCCACGATCCGGCGCGCTATCACCAGGAGAGTTTCGACATTGCTTCGGCCACGCCGCCCCCGGCAGATGCTATCGATTCGACGCAGCAGACCTTCACCGTGAAGCTCGCGCGCTCATCGAAGACATTCACCATGAGTGCATCGGAAACCGTGCTCGCGGCTGCCCGGAAGGCGGGCGTGGCCATCGCCTCGTCGTGCGCGCAAGGGGTGTGTGGAACGTGCAAGACGAAACTCCTGGACGGCTGCGTGGAGATGAAGCATAACGGTGGAATCCGCGAGCGCGAAGTGCAGAAGGGCATGCGTCTATTGTGTTGCAGCCGTCCGGCATCGGACCTCGTACTCGACCTTTAAACTTCCATGCTCGAACGAAACGACGCAACTCAGGAACGCGTGCGCGGCTACCGCCTGTCGCGGGTTCGGGACGCGCTGCGTAACCACGAGTGTCCCGCGATCCTGCTCTACGACCCGGTCAATATCCGCTATGCGACGGATACGTCGAATATGCAGATATGGACGGCGCGCAATCCGTCACGCTACATCATGGTGTTCGCCGATGGCCCCGTGATCGCCTGGGAGTTTCACAATTGCGAGCACGTCTGGCGTGGCATCGATCTTCCGGTAGAGATGCGTCAGGCCGTGGGCTGGACGTTCTTCAGCGCCGGAGCGCACGCCGAACGCCGCGCGCGAGTTTGGGCACAGGAGATACTGGACGTCTTGCGCCAGCACGCGCCGAATGAACGCCGGCTCGCCGTGGACAAGCTCGATCCTGCGGACACCACCGTTCTCGTCGGTCACGGGCTGACGCTCCTCGAAGGACAGGGCGTGATGGAGTTGGCGCGCACGGTCAAGTCAGCCGATGAACTTGTGCTGCTGAACGAAAGCCTGCGGGTATGCGAGAAAGGGATAGAGCGCATGCGCCGGGATATCGAACCGGGTATGACGGAACAGGACCTCTGGGCGCGTCTGCACGAAGAGAACATACGGCACGGCGGCGAGTGGATCGAAACACGGCTGCTCGCATCGGGCGAACGCACCAATCCGTGGATGCAGGAGTGTTCGCCGCGTGTGCTCAGACAAGGTGAACTGCTCGCATTCGATACCGACATGGTCGGGCCGAACGGTTACTGCTCGGATATTTCACGCACCTGGACGGTCGGTCATACACGGCCGACCGATGCGCAACGCACGCTCTACGACGCCGCATTCTCGCAAATCCACTTCAATATGGGCTTGCTGCGCCCGGGCATGACATTCCGTGAGTTTTCCGAACAAGCCTGGAAGATTCCCGAGCAATATTTGAAGAATCGCTATAGCTGCGTCGCGCACGGCATCGGTATGGTCGATGAATATCCCTCCATCGCGCATCAAGTGGACTGGGACAGCAGCGGTTACGATGGCGAGTTCGAAGCGGGCATGACGCTGTGTGTCGAGAGTTATATCGGCGCGAATGACGGCGTAGAGGGCGTGAAGCTCGAGCAGCAGGTCGTGCTGACAGAGATGGGCTGCGAGCCGCTGACATCCTGCGGCTTCGAAACGGAGTGGCTTTGAGCCCGGCGCGCGCAGGCTGAAGTGGCATGTGAGGACATGTCCCTCGGGATCCCCGGCTGACTAGGGACGCGCCTATTCCTGCCAACGCGAGTCCCTGTATCGTATTGACAGGATCTTATCGACAATACCGCCGGGTCTTCACGAAGGCATAGTCGGCGATTGCCGGAATGGCTGTTGTGGAACCAAGAAGCGACATTTCATTCTACGGTCGCGGGAGGCCGCTCTGGGTCGTGAGGTCGCATTGGCGTACTGCGTGGCCGTCATTCGAGACAGGCTGACGTGCGAACGGCCGGAAGCGATGGTTAGCCGCCCGACCAAAGCCGATGCTCGAATGACGGCAAAGGCCGAAGCTCGCACGCCGGTCATCCGACAGGGGGCGGCCACTTGCGGACTCTCACCCATGGCACGATACGGTCGTTCGAATGGCGGGAGCACTCTGGAAGCGGCCGCACGAAATGACGTTAGGTTTTGTAGGTGTTCGTCTCGCTGATTTCTGAACGTGGATAATATCTTCGACCGAGGATGCGTTTCGCAAGCCTATACAATCTATGCCATACGGGAACTGGCCGCTCGGCGATGCTGGCGCTCAACTTTAATCATTAAAGCTTCGGGGCCTCCAAAGCGTATGGTTCCGAGTCGAAATCGGCGTTCTGCGATGTCCCTCGGACATTCCGTCGTGATGCAATGGCAGGCGCAAACGCAAGCGCCTACGCTTGTGAATAGATCTGATGCATATTCGCACGAGTCGTCAGGCAGGGGCGCCGCGCGCAACGAACGACATATCAGCCTGCCGCTCGATTGCAAAGTCGACGAGCGATCGAATCGCCTGGGTCGCGTAACGCTGGCCGGCATATAGCATGGTGATGGTTCGGTCTTTCCCGTCGAGATCGAAATCTTCCAGAAGCGGCAGGAGCTTTCCGCTTTCCAGCTCGCTTTCTATCAGCATTCGAGGCAGCCGCGCTACGCCCAGACCGGCGACCGCCGACCGTACGACGGCGCAGGTATTCCGGGCGGTCAGCGTCGGTACGAGTGCGACGCGATGAACGCCGTCCTTGTCGTTGAACGTCCAGTAACGCATCAACGATTCGGAATCGAGAAGAATGTCGTAGTTGGGCAAATCTCTCGGACTGAGCAGCAACGCGCGAGGCTTCAGATAGCAAGGCGCGGCGACGATGACATCCTGCGTTCGACCAAGCGTTCTGCAGACGAGCGATGAATCGCGGAGCTTGCGCTCGACCATGAAGGACAATTCGAAATCCTCGGGTGAGATCTGCGCCTGTTGTTCATAGATCGTCACGTCGAATGCGATGAGCGGATGCTTCTTGCGGAACTCGGTCAGCAGCCTGGGCAAGTCCGTTGCCGCGAAGAGCGCGGATACGGCGATCTTCACGCGGCCGGCCGCGGACTCCGCTTCTGCGCGCACTTTTTCTTCTATCTGTTTAACTTGCGAGAGCACCTCGGCGCAGCTCTCAAAGTAGCTCTGACCAGCTTGCGTGAGCGAGACGCTGCGCGTCGTCCTGTTGATCAGCCGCAGTCTCAGATGGTGCTCTAACGCACCGACGCCTCGCGTCACCGCCGAATTGGATATCCCTAGCTGTTTCGCGGCGATGCCGAAGTTGAGACACTCCGCGACCTTGACGAAGATTCGCATCGATTCGAGTTGATTCATGGCTGCGAGCTTGAATTGACGTTGATGTGTCATTCGGCGGCGCGTTTGCCGGACCCGTTCCAGTCGCCGCCGAGCGCGACGAGCAAACCGACGGACGCGATGGCGCGTCGCGCGTCGATCTGATCCGCGGTTCTTTCGTTGCTGAGGGCGATCGTCTGCGCCGTCACGACATCGAGATAGCTGACCGCGCCTGCCTCAAACCGGTTGTTGGTCAGCGTGAGCGACAGTGCCGCGGCATCGGATGCGCGGCGCTGGCTTCGGGCTTCGTCCGCGAGCGCGGTCAACGCGGTGAGATCGTCCTCGACCTGCTGAAAAGACGTCAGCACGGTCTGGCGATAGTCGGCGGCGGCGCCTTCGTATTGTGCGTGTGCATCGGCGAGCATCGCTGAGCGGCGTCCGCCGTCGAAGATCGTCGCCGCCAGTTGCGGCCCGAGCGACCAGAAGAGGCTCGGCGCCGTGAGCCAGGGCGCGAAGAACGTGCTTTCGAGGCCGACGTTCGCGCCGAGCACGAGGCTCGGAAAGTAGGCCGCGCGCGCCACACCGATTTGCGCATTGGCGGCGAAAACGCGCCGTTCAGCTGCGGCGACGTCCGGGCGACGCTCCAGCAGTTGCGAGGGCAGCGCGACGGGAATCGCCGGCAAGGCAAATGGCTGGACCACCGGCGCAATGGAGAAGGTCGAAGCGGGCTGTCCGACCAGCGTCGCGATCGCGTGTTCGAGTTGCGATCGTTGCGAGGCGGTGTCGGTCGCCTGCGTGCGCGTGCTTTCGAGTTGCGCCTGTGCCTGCGCGACCGCCGAGGCGTCGATTGCGCCGTTCGCGAGTTGCTGATCCAGCAGCTTGAGCGCGGCCGAATACGCGTCGATCGAATCGTCGAGAAGCTTCTTTTGCGTGTCGAGGGAGCGGAGGTTGAAGTAGTCGATCGCGACCTGGCTGGTCACGGAAAGACGCATCGCTTCGACATCCGCCGCGCTTGCATCCGCGTTGGCCTGCGCGTTGAGCGTTGCATCGTGGATCCGGCCGAAGAGGTCGGGTTCCCATGATGCCGACAGGCCGACGGCATAGTCCGGCACGGTCTTTCCGGCGAGCGATTTCCCTTCCAGATTCGCCGATGTCCGCGTGCGATTCTGGCTGAGGCTCGTCGAAATCGTAGGCCAGAAGCCGGCGCGCTGGTAGTCGATCATCGCTCTCGCCTGTTGAAGCTGAGCGACGGCTTTCTTGAGCGTCTGGTTCGATACGTCGACGCGTGCTTCGAGCGCATCGAGCGTCGGGTCCTGAAACAGGGTCCACCACGGGCCGCGCGCCTGTTGATCGGACGGCGACGCCACGGACCAGCCGGGCGCGGACGCGAAGTGCGCGGGCACGGCGACTTCGGGCCGCCGATAGTCCGGAACAGTCGAACACGCCGCGACAAGCACGCAAGCCAGTGCGCAAGCCGCGCGTCGCATTGGAAGCTTCATTGTCTTCGCTTTCACGATGCGTGGCCCGCCCTGGCGATGTTCACCGGTTCGCCGCTCATCATGGCATCGCCCGGATTGTCGATGACGCGATCACTGGCTTGCAGCCCCGTCAGAATCTCGACATGCGTACCGAAGTCGCGCCCCACGGTGACTGACTTGAGCGCCGTCTTTCCGGTCGGGTCCACCGTGGCGATGGTCACGCCGTTCGGGCGGAACAGCAGCGCGCTGACCGGCAGATCGAGCGCCGGATTGCCGTTCTGAAGCGCGAGATGCACTTGCGCGTACGCGCCGGGAAGCAGGGTGCCGTCCTGATTGTCGACGTCGACCTCCACGCGAAGCGTTCGGCTTACCGGGTCCATCGCGCCGGAACTGCGCGCGACATGCGCAGCGAACTGTCTGCCCGGGAACTGCTGCACGGTCAGATAGGCCTGCGTGCTGGCGGAAACGTAGGGCGCGTCGTTTTGCGGCACGTCGATGAACACGCGCAACGTGTCGCGCTGCGCGACATGAAACAACTCGCCCGCCGATGCCGCGAGACCCGGCGCACCGCCCGCCGTCACGAGCGCGCCGACATCGACGTTGCGCGCAGTCACCACGCCGTCGAAGGGCGCGACGACTTTCTCATAGGAGACGAGTTCGGTGAGCCGCTGCACGTTCGCCTGTGCGGATTGCAGCATGGCCCGCTTGGCGAGCATGTCACCGGTTTTGGTGTCCGCGTCCTGTTGCGAGACCGACTGTGTTTTCAGCATGTCCTGCCAGCGCTGCGCGGTCGCCTTCGCATAGTTGAAGTTGGCTTGCGCGGTGGCTTCTTCGGCATGCGCTTGCTGGAGTTGCGCATCGAGTTCCGGGGTCTGGATATCGGCGAGCACCTGTCCCTTCTTCACATGCGCGCCGATATCCGTGTACCAGTGCTGCGCGTAGCCGCTCGTGCGGGCATGGATCGCGGCATCGGAAAAAGCGGTGACGGCGCCGGGCAACAGCAGTTCCTGCGTGGCGGGTGCAGGTTTCGGCTCGATGACCGACACCGTTTGCGCGCTTTGCGTCGTGACTTGCGCTGCCAGCGCGCCTTGCGCACGAAGCCGCGGAAGAATGCCCGCCGCAAGCAGCGCGGCGGCGACGCCCGCCGCGATCAACGGGAAGACGAAGCGGCGCGCGCGCGACCGTGTGTGAGTGTCGTGTTGCGGATTCATTCGAGTGACCTGATTGGTGACCTGTGGTGGCTTTATTGAGCGTAGTCGGGTTGCGCGGCGCGGCGGCGTGCGAGCCATGCATGCACGATCGCGAACATGACCGGCACGAACAGCAGTGTCGATACGGTGCCGAGCGCGAGACCGCCGATCACGGCACGCCCGAGCGGTGCGTTCTGCTCGCCGCCATCGCCGAGACCGAGCGCCATGGGCAGCATGCCGATCAGCATCGCGAGCGCGGTCATGATGACGGGACGAAAGCGCGTGAAGCCCGCTTCGAGTGCCGCGTCCCAAGGCTGGGCGCCTTCGTGCAGCTTCTCTCGCGCCGCATTGACGACGAGAATGCTGTTCGCCGTCGCGATGCCGATACACAGAATCGTGCCGGTCAACGCGGGGACGCTCAGCGTGGTGCCGGTTGCGAACAGCATCCACGCAATGCCCGCGAGCGAAGCCGGCAGACCGCAGATGATGATGAGCGGATCGATCCACGACTGAAAATTCACGACCATCAGCAAATAGACGAGCGCGATGGCGAATGCCAGTCCCGAGCCCAGGCCGCTGAAAGATTGCGTCATCGACTGAACCTGTCCGCGCATGACGATGCTCGAGCCTGGCGGTAAATGCGCCTTGGCCTGATCGATCAGGCGGTTCACGTCGGCGGCCACGCTGCCGAGATCGCGGTTCTGCACGGAACCGTAGATATCGAGCACGGGCTGAACGTTGTAGTGCGACACCACCGCCTGCTGCGACGCACGGCGCATCGTGCCGAGCGAGCCGAGAAGGCTTTGCGGCGCGCTCGATGCCTGGCTCTTGTTGAGCGGCAGATTGGCGAGCGTCTGCAACGAATGAATGTCGTACTGCGGCACTTCCGTCATGAGCGGATAGCTCACGCCGTTTCTCGGGTCGAGCCAGAAATTGGGCGTGGTCTGCGAACTGCCGGACAGCGAAATCAGCAGATCCTGCGCGACTTCCTTCTGCGTGAGCCCCGCCTGCATCGCCTTCGTCCGATCCACGTCGATATTGATCGCGGGCGCGTCGCCGGGCTGCTGGATGCGCGCATCTACGAGGCCGCGCACATGGCGCAGTTTCGCGAGCAACTGACTGGCCGCCACGCGGTTCTTAGCGAGGTCCCTCCCGACAATCTGAATGTCGATCGGCGCAGGCTGCCCGAAGTTGAGAATCTGGCTCGTGATATCGGCGGGCAGGAAGGAGAAGGTCGTGCCGGGAAACGATGCCGCGAGCACGCCGCGCAGCTTCGTGACATAGGAAGCGGTCGGCGCGTGACTGGGCGTGAGCGCGATCATGATGTCCGCGTCTTCCGTGCCGATGGGCGCCGACGACGAATATGTGAGATTGATTCCGCTCACCGGCACGCCGATGTTGTCGAGAAGCGACGCTTCATCGGACTTCGGTATCACGGTGCGGATCTTCGCTTCGACTTCATCCGCCAGCCGCGCAGTTTCCTCGATGCGCGTGCCGGTCGGTGCACGCATATGCAGGCGGATTTCGCCCGTGTCGATGCTCGGAAAGAAGTCGCGGCCGGTGAAGGGCACGAGCGTCATCGAAGCGAGACAGAACACCGCGAAAATCGCGATCACCGTGCGCGGATGCCCGATGCCGTTTGCAAGCACGCCCTTGTAGCTCATGCGCAGGGCTTCGAAACGCCGCTCGAACGCCGCCTGCCAGCGCGCGAGAAACGCGAGGCGTCCGCGCGGTTCGCCGCGCTCGCGCGCCTTGAGCAGATACATGGCGAGCGTCGGGATGAGCGTGCGCGAAAAGAAATACGACGCGCACATCGCGAACACGACCGCTTCGGCCATCGGCACGAACAGATAACGCGCAACGCCCGAGAGCAGGAACATCGGCGCGAACACGATGCAGATGGACAGCGTGGACACGAAGGTCGGCACCGCGATTTCGCCGGAGCCGTTGAGAATGGCATCGGCGAGCGGCGCGCCGTTTTCCAGATGGTGCGTGATGTTCTCGATGGCCACCGTCGCATCGTCCACCAGAATGCCGACCGCGAGCGCGAGGCCGCCGAGCGTCATGATGTTGATGGTTTCGCCGAGCGCCGACAATGCGATGAGCGAGGTGATGACCGACAGCGGAATCGTCACCGCGATGATCAGCGTCGCGCGCCAGCTTCCGAGGAACAGCAGGATCATCATCGCGGTGAGGCATGCGGCGATAAGCGCTTCGCGTACGACGCCAATGATCGCAGACTTGACGAATACGGACTGATCCGCGAGCGGCGTGATCTTCAGCGCCTTGGGCAAGCCCGCGGAAATCTGCGGCAGCATCGAGCGGATCTGCTGAATGATCGTGAGCGTGGACGTGCTGCCGGTCTTTTCCACGGTCAGGAGCGCGGCGCGCTTGCCGTCGCTGCGCACGATGTTGGTTTGCGGCGCATAGCCGTCGCGTACTTGCGCAACATCGCGCAGATACACCACGCCGCCGTTGATCGTCTTGATGGGCAGATCGTTGAGCGCGGCGACGCTGTTCGTGCTGCCGTTCATCTGCACGTTGTATTCGCGAGCGCCGATTTTCGCCGTGCCGCCGGGCAGGATCAGATTCTGCGCGTTGACGGCGTTCACCACGTCGCTCGGCGAGAGATCCTTCGCCTGCAGCTTGCGCGGATCGATATCGACCATGATCTGGCGAATCTTGCCGCCGAAGGGCAGGGGCACGGCCGCGCCTTGGACAGTCGCGAGCTGCGTGCGCACGAAGCTGTTGCCGAGATCGTAGAGCGTCTGCTCGGGCAATGAGTCGCTCGACAGGCCGAGCTGCAAAATAGGCACCGTCGACGCGTTGTACGTGATGATATTCGGCGGCAGCGTGCCCGGCGGCAGAATGCGCAGAATGGATGCGGAGTTGGAGGTGGCTTGCGCGACCGCGCGATTGATGTCCGCGCCCGGATGAAAGAAGATCTTGATGACCGATACGCCGTTGAGCGACTGCGACTCGATGTGCTCGATATTCTCGACATCCGACGTGAGCGCACGCTCATAGTTCGACGTGATGCGGTTCGCCATGTCCTCGGCGGAAAAGCCGTTATACGACCAGACGATACTGACGACCGGAATATTGATGTTGGGAAAGATATCGGTCGGCGTGCGCAGAATGGCAAGCGGACCGATCATGAATAGCAGGAGAGCCAGAACGATGAACGTATAAGGGCGGCGAAGGGCGAGTCGAACGATCCACACGAAGTCTTTTCCGGGTCGGGGCACTAGGAGACGCAGTTTGCATTTGCGCGCTTTGCCCGACCCTGACCGGAAAGTGACAAGTTCGTAATCTTGCTTCTAGTGCGTGTCGAAAATTTGCAGGCCGGCTGTCGAGGCCAGCGGCCCCTTCGTGTGCACCACATAGAGGCGGTGGTATTCGGGCACGAAGGCGAAGGTTTTTCCGCCATAGGTATCGATGTGCTGAACCTTCGTGTAGGAGCCGTCGTGTTGGCGTCGAATCACGTCGAGTCCGCCTTCGCCAGCGACATACACGGATGCATGCGCGGGGTCCACAGCCATCTCATCGGAGATATCGGTAATGTCCAGTGTCTGCACGATCTTGCCAGTATCGACATTCAGAACATAGAGCTTGCCCGGCTGGCGCGATCCGATGAACAGGCGCCGATGTTCGGCGTCGAGGGTCATCGCGGAATTGCGGGAAGGGCCCGGAATGCTCCATGTTCCGACGAGCTTGTTGGTCTCCGTATCGATGATGCCGACGGCGTTCTTGTCGCGGAAGTTCACGAGCAGGCGCCGGGTCCGCCGATCAATTGCCATGCCTTTGATCTGGCCTGCCGGGACGCGAATCCGTCCGAGCAATGATTCGCTCTGCGTGGATACCATGCTGAAATAGGCGTAGTCCTTACCGCTTCGAACGCCGCCGTTGCCGACATAGAAGATTCCGGTTCGCGCGTCGAGAATGCCGCTGTCAGGCTGGGGCCGTAGCGAAATGCGCTTCTCGACTGTCATGCTCTTCGTGTCCACGATTTCGAGGCGCGCGGCTCCCGCGTCGGCAATCATCAACGCTTGCCCGTCCTTAATCAGTTCGATTTTGTGCGGCGAGACCGCGACCGACCGATTGCTCTCCATATGACGACCGTCGGGCAGCGAGAACGTCTCGATCGACCCATATTTTTCAGCTGCGACGTAAAGCTTCGAATGCGCCAGATCGACGGCGAAATGATCGAAGTCTCCGCCGGTAATCGCGGGCAAGGGAATCGTTGTGATCAGGTTGAGCTTAGGTGCGTCGGTCGCGTGAACGCTCTGGACAGCGGCAACGCAGGCGAAGCAGAGAAGGGCTGCGAATCGAAGGCATCTCATGGCGATTTGAGGGAGCGGAATTCGACATGAGTCTAGCGTTCGAGAACGGGCGTTCATACGCACGCTTGAGGAATTGAGATTTGCATCGATTCGTTGTCTGGCCTGCTTGTGACGAAGCCAATCGCTAAGGCTCAGCTAAGCGAGCGATGCCAGGGTGGCGGTTGCGTCGCGCATCCTCGCGTGGAGGAATTCTCTTTTTCTGATGTGTTTCTTGTCGCGTGGTGGATGCGAACCGACAATCCAGCGTGGGCCATTCATTCGCGGTCTTGACGGGAGGTTTTGATGCGACATGCCGTGCTCGCAAGGATCCGCGCGAATGGCGTGCTGTTCGCTAGCTCGGTTGCGATCACCGAAGCGCTGGCGCTGCTCGTTCTGGCTGCGTCCGGGCGCCTCGCATATTTCAATAACGAGACCACCCGACTCATCGAGCTCGTCGTTTCGTTTGCGCTCGTCATCGCGACGAAGATTCACGCCCGCTCGGCGTTCGAGGCGGCAGCATCGAAAGGTCATATCACGCAAATATCGGATGAACCAGAATCGCGGCTGGTCGTTGCTGACCAATGTCCGGCAGCATGGCTCGTCCAGCTTCATATCGAATGCTGCGCCGATATCGGAGGAATGCCCGCGCCGAACCAGGAGACAGCGCTCGATTCGCGGGCTAATCGGAAGAGTTGAATCCTGTCGCGATGAGCGTTTCCCTTCAGAACAAGTGCCGAACGGCGACGCGGCCGACGAACTGGTTGCGCGTCGAAGACGGAGCGTCCGCCCCGGTGATATAAGCCTGATCGAGCGGCGAGGCCGCTGCGCTGCCGCCCGCGACGTGCTGGTACATGCCTTGAATATAGGCATCCGTGCGGGGTGAAAGCTGGTAGTCCGCCATCAAGCCGAATTGATGCCACTTCGGTTTCGAATTTCCCGCCGCGCTGTCGAATTTGCCCAGGGTGTAGTTGTACATCGCGCCCGCAAAGATCGCCTTGGTGAACTGATACTTGAAGTTCAGTTCGAAATTGTCAAACGTGAGCGAACTTGCGGTGTTGGCGAAATTGCCGACATAGACGGAGCCGGTGGCATCGTTCAGGTCCGTATGGGTATAGACGAAGCCGAACGTGGCGGCATCGGCGACGGCGTAGTTGATGCCCGCGCCCCAGACGCGCTCGCGTCCGGCAAGGAAGGCGGTGTCGTCGGCGGCGAGAGAGCCGCCCGCGTTGGCGCCCGGATTGTTGATCTGCATATACGTGGCCGCGGCGGAGAGTGGTCCCGAGACGTACTGCGCGCCCACACTGTATGCGCGATTATTGGCGAATCCGCCGGCCTGATTGCTGAAGCCGTAGAGACCGCCGAACGTGAATCCGCCGTAGTTGTTGCTCGTGTACTTGACCGCGTTGTTGAGGCGGAACGAGTTGTCGGTGTTGTCGTTATCGAGCGGATGGGAAAGCAGATAGCCGGCCCAGTTGCCATTCGCTGTCAGCGGCGCGAGATAGTCGACCACCGAATCATATTGACGACCGATGGTCAGTGTTCCCAGTGTCGCGGAACTCAGCCCCACGTACGCTTGACGCCCGAACATGCGCCCCGACTGCCCGAGCTTGCCGTTGTTCACGTCGAAGCCGTTTTCGAGCTGGAATACGGCCTTGTTGCCGCCGCCCAGATCTTCCGAGCCTTTCAGTCCCCATCTGCTGCCTTGTGCAAATCCACTCGCCAGCTGCGCGTTGGAGTGGCCGCCGACATTGTTCGTGTAGTCGAAGCCTTCATCGATGACGCCGTAGAGGGTGACGGAAGTTTGCGCCGAGGATGCGATCGGGTACGCAAGCGCGCAAAGAGTCGCGCTGGCGAGCAGTTTTCTTTTCATGAGGGAGCCCGTGTTGGTGATGGTCAAAGCTGATGCAGCGCGTGGCGTGTTGTCGTCGGCACTGCATGGTCACGGACTGTAATCGGCCAAAGATCGCGACATCGATGCAAAACAGTTTTCCTGTTCGCGTGTAGCGCAGATACATCTTCGTGTCGCCAAGGGCGCTTGCGTAATCCGTTATGGCGAGTTTGACGTGCGCTAAGCGTCGACTAAGCATGCGCAGAGAAGATCAGGGCTTAAGACACGAATAAAGCTAAACCTGAGAACGACAGGGAGACCCTTTGACGCCTTTACAGGAGGATGAAGTGGAAATGCTGATCATCGCGACACTGTCTGCGCTGTCCGTCGGGATCGCGCTTACCTTGATCATCGGCGAGATAACGTCTCGAATGCTGGCGAGCTCGATGGCCCTTGATGCGGGTCGGTTTTCGGCGACCTGATTCGTGTCGCAAGTTTTCGTTGGCGTCTTGCGAATTTTGTGCAACGCGGCATAGGCAGTCGGGTTCGTCGCCTCGTGCCCGACGCCCTGCGCGCTCTTTGCGAAGCAATTGCGTAAAATCTAAGGCTTATCCATCGCTGTCGGCGGGCCCAAGCATGCGCATACTGGTTGTCGAAGACGAGCAAAAAGCGGGCGTCTATATCAAGAAAGGGCTGGAAGAAGCGGGCTATCTCGTCGATGTCGTCGGCGACGGGGCCGAAGGTCTGATTCTCGCGAAGGAAGAGAACTACGACGTCATCGTGCTCGACGTGATGCTGCCGACCATGGACGGCTGGAGCGTCGTGCGCAGTCTGCGCGAAACGAAGGCTACGCCCGTGCTGTTTCTCACCGCGCGCGACGACGTGCAGGATCGCGTGCGCGGTCTCGAACTCGGCGCGGACGATTATCTCGTCAAGCCCTTCGCCTTCGTAGAACTGCTTGCGCGCGTGCGTTCGCTGGCACGGCGCGGCCCGCCGCGCGAAAGCGACCTGATTTCGCTGGGCGACCTTGAAATCGACGTGACGCGCCGCAAGGTGCGTCGCGGGGGCAAGCGCATCGACTTGACGCCGCGCGAATTCGCCTTGCTGCAACTGCTGGCGCGGCGTCATGGCGAAGTGCTCAGCCGGACGCAGATTGCATCCTATGTGTGGGACATGAATTTCGACAGCGATACCAACGTGGTCGAAGTCGCGATCCGCCGGTTGCGCGCGAAGATCGACGACGACTTCGAGGTCAAGCTCATTCAGACCGTGCGCGGCGTCGGCTATGTGATCAATACGCCCGGCCACGATTGATGCATACGCGTTCGCTCACCACGACGCTCGCGCTCGTGTTCGCCGCAACCACGCTCGCGGTGTTCGCGCTGGTCGGCACCTTCGTGTATCTCGCGCTCGCGCATCAGGTGCATGTGCAGGACGATCTGGACATCGTGCTCGCCGCGCGCCATACGCGGCGGCTGGTCGATGAATTGCAGAGCTATGCGGATATCGAACGCTATCGCGAACGGCTCGAAAGTCAGGTCCTCGGCAACGGCGCGCTGTCGCTAAAGATCGTCGATGCCGCGCGCAGGCCGCTCGTGCAACACAATGTCGATGCCGCGCTGGCGCAGGGCGCGTTGTCGTCGCGTGCGGTGCCTGCGGGCGCACAGATCACCGCTCAGGCCATCGTCGATATGCACGAAGCCGATGGCGATCCGCTTCGCGTGCTGGCCGTCGACACGCGTCTGATGGATGGCACGCTCGCAACCATCGTCGTGGTGCGCGACATGCGCGATCGATGGATGCTGCTCGACCGCTATCGAGACCGCCTGCATCTCGCGGGCGCAATCGGCGTGCTGCTGACCTTCGCGATCGGCTTCTTTCTCGTGCGGCGCGCGCTCAAGCCGCTGCGCAACATGGCGAACAGCGCTGCGACGGTCACATCGGACAAGCTCCATACGCGCATCGCAATGGACAACGTGCCGAGCGAACTGGAACCGCTGATCGCCGCGCTCAACGGCATGCTCGCGGGACTCGAACGCAGCTTCCAGCGCATGTCGCAATTTACCGCCGATCTCGCGCACGACATGCGCACGCCGATCGCCAATATGCGCGGCGCAACGGAAGTGGCGCTCGCGCGGCCACGCTCGACGGACGAGTATCAGACGCTGCTTGCATCGAATCTCGAGGAATGCGATCGCCTCTCGCGCATGATTGAAAACGTGCTGTTTCTCGCGCGCGCCGAGCATCCGCAATTCGCGCGTCATCTGCGCGAGTTCGCAGCCGGCGAGGAGTTGCAGCGCATCGCCGAGTATTTCGAAGGGCTCGCAGAAGATGCGGACGTGCACATCGCCGTGCGCGGTTCTGCACCGCTCAAGGCCGATGTGGAATTGTTCAGGCGCGCGGTGAGCAATCTGCTCGCCAATGCCGTGCGCTATACGCCGCGCGATGGAACCATCACGCTTTTCGTCGATGCGGACGCGGCGTTCGTGCGCGTATGCGTCGAGAACGAAGGCGTGCCTATCGAACCGTCGATGCTCGAACGCGTGTTCGACCGCTTCTATCGCGGCGATCCGTCGCGTGGCGGCACGGGCGCGGCGAGCGGATCGGCAGGGCTGGGACTCGCTATCGTGCGGACCATCATGGAACTGCACGGCGGCCACGCCCACGCCGAAAGCGACGCGCGCGGCACCCGTTTCGTGCTGTCCTTCCCGGATGCGGCCACGCGTTCGTGACGCGCAAGATATCAAACTTGTAACGTCAGCGTCAGATTCTCTACAGCGCTCGAATTCCACAATGTCCTCAACGTCGCGAACAACGCAGCGGCGTTCGGAGGGCAGTCACCCTCCGCCATTCTTCCGTGAATCAGTGAGGGTAAAGACGATGAAAAAGTTGATGTGTGCCGTGCTTGCAGCGGCGGCCGTGATGCCGTTCGCAGCGTTCGCGCAATCGGCGCCGGGTCACGTGACGCGTGCGCAAGTACGCGCCGAACTCACGCAACTCGAAGCGGCGGGTTATCGCCCGAGCACGCACGATGCGGATTATCCGCAGGCGTTGCAAGCCGCCGAAGCGAAGGTCGCCGCGGGCGATGCCTACGGCGGCGCGAATCCCAACACGCAGGCGAGCGGCGCTTCGCATAACGGCGAGGCATCGCAATGAAGCGATGGACCGCTTGCGCAAGCGTGCTCTTGAGCCTCGTTTGCGCGCTGAGCGTCGTATCGCACGATGCCTTTGCACGCGATCACGGTCCGCGCTTTGCCAACTCATCCTCCAATCCGAATTAACGCTTTCAGTTTTCTAAGGAACCGATCATGAAAAAGATGCTTGTTCTGCTTTTCGCATCGTTGACCGTTGGCTTCGCAGCACTGGCTCAGGCGCAGACGAGCGGCCTCACGAGCGCCGACGTTAAGCAACAACTCGTTCAGGCCGAAGCGCAAGGTCTGCTGCCCTCGAACGGCACGAACTATCCGCCGAGCGCACGCGCCATCGCCCGTAATAAGGCCATTTTCGCCGAGCAGCATGAAAACAAGGGCGCCACGGCGTATGGCGGCGTCGCCGACACGCAGACCGATCACTAAGCGGGATGCGTACCACACGCAAGGCGGCGCGCCGCAAGCACCGCGCGCGTACCGCCGATATCGTCCGCTACACGCCACCGGATGCCGAGCTGATCGCGAGGCTCGGCACCGATCGCACATTCGCATCTG
Organism: Caballeronia fortuita; assembly: GCF_001544835.2. Taxonomy (GTDB): domain Bacteria; phylum Pseudomonadota; class Gammaproteobacteria; order Burkholderiales; family Burkholderiaceae; genus Caballeronia; species Caballeronia fortuita. The sequence goes on from NZ_FCNX02000003.1 coordinate 451,238, forward strand.
AATACGTATGCGACGCCATGCGCAAGCTCCATGAGCCCGATGGCTTTACCGCGGCGTTGACGGCCTTGCGCGATGTGGTGAACGCGGCAGGTGGCGTTGGCGCGATATCGCGTGCGGGTGGCGGAAGCAGGCCATCGATTTATCGCGCGCTCTCGCCGGGCGGCAATCCCACGCTCAAGACGCTGATCGCACTGCTTACGACGGTCGGGCTGAGACTCGCTATCGAAGTGACGGAGGCACCGGCGGTTGATTTGAAGGAGTTTCGCTAAAAAGGGCCGCCTCGGCACTTCGCAAGATCTTCTTGGATGCCCTGCACGGGACTGATGCCCAACTATTGATCAGCGTCGCGCTGACAGGGCCGACTTGATTTCGTACATTCATGGGTGCCACAGTTGGTCGGCAAGTATCAACGCCGGCTACCCGGCTTCGATGATCACGTCATCAGCATGTATGCACGCGGCATGAGCGTGCGCGAGATTCAGGGCCATCTGCTGGAGCTGTATGGTCTGCAGGTCTCGCCCGATTTGATTTCGACGGTCACAGAAGCAATTCGCCTTTGGGTATATGTTTTAACTTTACATAAACCTAATTATCGAATGATTTGTTGTAGGTCCCAAGTTCAGATGTCGTGTTTGCGCCAAGTAGAGATGTCGCGTTTTGACGTAGGTTCGTTGCCAGACAG
>NZ_FCNX02000004.1 GCF_001544835.2 Caballeronia fortuita
ACTTCGCGATCTGACCGATCCCGATGTTCCGGTACTCCGGCCTTGGTTTTTTTACGGCTTCAGCCATGCTAGACCCCTTCCAAACTGATTGACGATTCGCGCGCCGCCGATGCACGAGTCCATGCACGGCACGGGCGCGACCCGTCCTGCCAATACGCTTACACGAGCGGCCGGCGATGTATTCGGGGATAGTTCTAGCCCGCGCACTGCGCGATAGCGGTATTTTGTCGCGCGATTGATATACTGTCCAATATCTATCTCGTCTTTCTGAAATATCTTTTACAGATATCGCATGGAACTGCGCCATATCCGCTATTTTCTGGCCGTTGCAGAGGAGCGCAACGTGACGCGCGCGGCTGAGCGGCTCGGCATCGGCCAGCCGCCGCTCAGTCAGCAGATTCACGCGCTCGAAGACGAACTCGGGGTGCGGCTCTTCCGGCGCACGGGGCACGGCGTCGTGCTGACGGAGGCCGGCGAGACTTTCGCCGCCGATGCGAAGCGCCTCATCAACGACGCGCGTCTCGCCATCGAAAAGGCGCAGAGCGCGGGGCGCGGCGAGATCGGGCAGCTCAATATCGGGTTCACGGGATCGGCGGCGTTCAACCCCGTCGTGTCGAAGCTCATTCGTTCGTATCGGCAGGCTTATCCGAACGTCACGCTCACGCTCACCGAAGGCAACACCGCGCAACTGCTCGCGCATCTCGATGCGGGCCGTGTCGATGTCGCGTTCGTTCGTCTGGGCAGCCAGTCGCCCGCTGGCGTGCAGATCAATCACATCGCGATCGAGCCGATGAAAATCGTGCTGCCCGCCACGCACAAGCTCGCGAAGAAGCGCAAGGTGCCGCTCGCGGCACTGTCGGACGATGCGTTCGTGTTGCTGCCGCGCGAAGCGAGTCCGACCTTGCATGACGTCATCATCGGTGCGTGCCGTGAAGCTGGGTTCGAGCCGATCGCCGGACAGCAGGCTCCGCAGCTTTCCTCAGTCGTGAACCTGGTCGCGGCGGAATTCGGCGTATCGCTCGTTCCGGCGTCCGTGTGTCAGATACAGGTCGATGGCGTCGCGTACACCGACGCGCTCGGCAGCGCGATCACGATTCGTCTCGCACTGGCATCGCGCATCGACGCGACCACGGCGAAGACCACGAACTTCCTCGATATCGTGCGGCAGATCGTTACTTCATAGCCCTTACGTTGTCATCAGAACAAGCGCGCATTGCAATCGGCGCGTTTTCGTCCAAACTTCATTTCGCAAGAGCGTCGGGAAGAAGGCCGCATCTCGTTGATCGAGGAGCAAGGTCATGCGCGAAGAATTGAAGCGTCCGCTGCAATGCACACCTGAATGCCGCCGGGGCTTTCTCAAATCGGTTGCATCCGCGACCATCGCGGGAATCGCCGCGCCGCCGCTTTTCATCACGTCCGCTCATGCCGATGCCTTGACGCATGCGCAACGCGACGCCATGTCGCCCGAACAGATTCTCGATGCGATGAAGCGCGGCAACGAGCGCTTTCGCCGAGGCGAACGCAAGGCGCGCAATTACCTTGCGGAACAGAAAGCAAGCGCGAAAGGACAATATCCCGCGGCCGTGCTGCTGAGTTGCATCGACTCGCGCGCGCCCGCGGAAGTCATCATGGATCTGGGCATCGGCGATATCTTCAATTGCCGCGTCGCGGGCAATATCGAGAACGACGATATCCTCGGCAGCATGGAGTTCGCGTGCAAGCTGATGGGCGCAAAGGTCGTGCTCGTGATGGGCCATACGTCGTGCGGCGCGATCAAAGGCGCGATCGCCAATGCCGAGCTCGGTCATCTCACGGCGCTGCTCGCGCGCATCAAACCCGCCGTGGATGCAACGCAATACGATGGCGAGCGCAGCGCCACGAACTACACGTTCGTCGATAAAGTGGCGCGTAAAAATGTAGAACTGACCATCGCGCAGATTCGCCGCGACAGCGCCGTGCTATCCGATATGGAGAATCAGCACGCCATCAAGATTGCCGGCGCGATGTACGACATCAACACGGGCGCGGTGGACTTCCTTACGTCCTAGCTTTCGACACGCTCACGCGTTACATCCTCTTGCCTGCGCACACCGCGCCGCGCCGACCAGTATTGCGTGCCCACGCCGATATCTTCCGACACGAACATCGCGCCGCGCGTCGCACGATAGTTCGCGAGCGCCTTATAGACGAGACGCTGACCGATCAGAAGGATCGGCACGTTGAGCAACACCATCACGATGTTCATCAGATCGGAGAGCGCCCACAGGTTCGGCAACTCGAGCCCGGCGAGCACGGTGAGCGCGCCAAACGGCACGAACACGAGCGAACCGACGACGCGAATGCCGACGATGAAACCTCGACTGCGCGAAATGAAGTTAGCCGAAATTTCGGCGAATGAAATCATGCCGAGCAGCGTGGTGAACGCGAACAGCCCATAACACACGCACATCACGATCTTCACGACGTGCGCAACGGAAACCGGCACGAGCGTTTCGACCGATGCGAGATACACCGTGATCTTCGATGCCCTGACCGATTCCCACGCCTGTCCATCGACGGTGCCGGTCCACACGTGCGCCATCACGACGATGAAGCCGGTCATCGTGCAGATGACCATCGTGTCGAAGAACACGCCGAGACTTTGCACGAAGCCTTGCTCGCAGGGATGATCGTTGTCGGCGATCGCGGCCGCCATCGTGATGGTGCCCTGGCCTGCTTCGTTCGACATCAGCCCGCGCTTCACGCCCTGCGCGAGCGCGGTGCCGATCGCGCCGCCGAAGAGCGCATGCGGCGCGAACGCCCCGACGATCACCTCATGGAAGAAGTATGGAATCAGCGGCAGATTGATGACGATGATGACGAGCGACATCAGGCAGAAGAGCGTTGCCTTGATCGGCACGAGCACGTCGGTATAAGCGGTCACGCGCCGGATGCCGCCCATGATGATGAACGAGCAAGCCGCGACGAGCACGGCCGCGATCGCGTAATAGACCGTCGACTGACGCGCGAGATGCGTGCCTGTCAACGTGTCGGCGATGGTGCCTATCGCGGTGAACACGTTGAACGTCTGCGGCGGCACGTTGAATAGCGCGTAGACGATGAACACGAGCGATAGAAACGTCCCGACGATGCGCCTGTCGCCGAGAATGCGCCGCCCATAGAACGGCAGGCCGCCGACGAACTCGTCGTGCTTTTTTTCCTTGAAGAGCTGCGCGAGCGTCGATTCCATGAACGCGGTCGCCATGCCGAAGAACGCGGCCACCCACATCCAGAACAATGCGCCCGGCCCGCCGACTGAAATGGCGCCCGTGATGCCGACGATATTGCCCGGCCCCGCGCGCATCGCGAGACCGAGCATGAACGATGCAAGCGCGCTCACGCCCGTCTTCGACGATTGTCTGCGCAGCATGATGCGCACGATCTTGCCGACGTTCATCGTCTGGATGAAACGCGTGCGAATCGTGAAATGAATGCCGACGCCGACGAGCAACAGGATCGCGAACGAGAACTGCCCGAGCACGGGAATCCGCGAATAAACGCTGAAATTAGTGGGGAACTCCCACAGAAAATCCGAGACGGGCGCAATGAACGCGAACAATGCATTCACGGATTGGAAGAGACTTTCCACGCTTGGGCGTTCCTTGGTTGCTTCGACCTGACTCAGACAGGCTTGCGGAATGTTGATGAACCGGCGTCGTTCGATGCCGGCGGGGCGTGCCTGGCTGGCACGCAAACGTATGCGAGGCAGCGATTATACGGTCAGGCGTCACGCATTCATCGGATGCGTGAAAATCAGACGGTTAGTTGCGACAAGACATCATGCGCAACTCATTTGTCTCTTGCACAATCTCGTGCACAACGCGTCAGGAGAACGGGATGGCCGAACGACTCGCAAAACTTCTCGCCGTGGCTTCGATGGCTCTGCTCGCCTCGCTCGTCAGCTTCGGCAACCTGACGGACTATGGCAGCAACTTGCAATTCGTCGTGCATGTCTTGCGCATGGACACGACGTTTCCCGGCAATGCCAACATGTATCGCGCGATTACGTCGCCGGTGCTGCAGCGTCTCGGCTATGACGTGATCATTTTTTTCGAAACGGTCACCGCGCTGTTGTGCTGGGCAGGCGTGATCGCGATGGCGCGCGCGCTGCGGCGTGACAACGCGGCGTTCGCGCAAGCCAAACGCTGGGCGATCGCCGGTCTCACGCTCGGTTATCTGACGTGGCAGGTCTGTTTCATGTCGATCGGCGGCGAATGGTTCGCGATGTGGCAATCACAGCAATGGAACGGCACGGAAAGCGCGTTCCGCTTTTTCATCACGTTTCTTGTGATTCTGGTTTTCGTGACGCGTGCCGAACCGCTTCGTCCGTCGATCGAATGAACGTCGATCAATTCAATGCGACCGCCGCCGCCGCGCCCACGGGCGTGCCCTCGATCGCCACCGATCGCTGTCCGTCCGGTCCCACTGGCACATCGCCGACGAGCGTCGTGCGATACAACTGACGATCGAAGTCGAGATCGAAGATGTCGGTGGGCGCGAGATGCGCGGTCGTGCGGTTGTCCCAGAACGCGATGCTGCCCGGCTCCCACTTGAACCGCACCGTGAACTCCGGCCGCGTCACGTGCTCCCACAGCAATTCGAGCAACACCTGACTCTCACGCGGCGCGAGCCCCGCGATGTGCTTCAGGAAACCCGGGCTCACATACAGCGCGCGTTCGCCGGTTTCCGGATGCACGCGCACGAGCGGATGTTCGCTGACGAGCGCGTGTTCGTTCACCGCCTTCTTGAACGCATCGGTGCCGCTCGCGCCTTGCGGCGGCGCGAAACGATGCACGCCGCGCAGGCCATCGACGAAAGCGCGCAGCGGCGCGGATAGCTTCTCGTATGCGATCACGAGATTGGTCCATTGCGTATCGCCGCCATAGGGCGGAATGGTCACGCCGCGCAGAATGGATGCGAACGGCGGATTCACCGCGGCCGTCACGTCCGTATGCCAGCCGGTCCACGGACGCAGCACCGACTGACCGTCGAAGCGCGTGGCCTTGCGGAACTTCGAAATCGAGTAGATCTCCGGATGGCCGTCGACGTGCCCGAACACCGGATGCCCCACCGTCAGCTCGCCGAACTGCGCCGAGAACGCGACATGCTGTCCGTGGGTCAGAAACTGCTCGCGGAAGAAAATCACGCGCCACTTGAGCAACGCGGCGCGGATCGCGTCGACTTGCCGGACGGACAAAGGACGCGTCAGATCGACGCCGCCGATCTGCGCGCCGATATGCGCCGAAAGCGGACTGACGGTCACTTCGGCTTCGTTCTCGATAGCGGCTGCGTTCATTTCGGATTCCTTTTTAAATCGGATAAATAATTACGCGCTCAACTGCCTTGCGCGTTCGCATCGTCGGCGAAGAAGTAATCGCGCCATGACTTCGGCTCGTGACGAATCACGCCAACCTTATGCAGGAACGTGCCCAGTTGCAACGTGTTTTGCGGGGTCGTCACGAAGCTCGTTTCCTTGTCGCTCAAAATGCGTTCGATGAACGCGGGCGAGAGCTTCGAGCCATCCTGGCGAATATAGATGGCCGCCGCTTGTGCCTTGTCCTGCTGAACGAGCTTCGCGGCGTCGTCGAGCGCCGCGCGCACGGCGGCATACGTCTTCGGATTGTCCTTGCGCCATTTCTCCGACGTCACGACGACGCTGCCCGTCGACGGCCCGCCGAGGATATCCGTGGAACTGGTGATCTTGTGGATCTTCGGGTCTTCGAGCTCCTGATACTGATACGGCGCGTTGGAGAAGTGCAGATTGATGACTGAGTTGCCCGACAACATCGCGGTCGTCGCATCGGCGTGCGGCATGTTGACTTCGAAGCGGTCGAGACGCGCGTAATCGGCATCGCCGAACGCTTTCGCCGATGCCATCTGCAAAAGACGCCCTTGCTGCGACACGGCGACGGACACCACCGCGATGCGATCTTTCTCGCCGATGTCCCTGATGCTGCGGATGCGCGGATCGTTCGTCAAGAGATAGACCGGCACCGCGCTTTGCGCCGACATCGCGCGAAAATCCTGATGCCCGCGCGTGCGGTCCCATATCGTCATCAATGGCCCGATGCCGATGGTCGCGATATCCGCCGCGCCCGAAAGCAGCGCTTCGTTCACCGCCGCGCCGCCCGAGAGCGTGTTCCATTGGACGTCGATGGCAAGCCCTGAACGCGCGCCCGCCTTCTCGATCAGCTTCTGATCCTTCGCCACCTTGAGCAACAACGAACCGATGCCGTATTGATCGACGATCTTCACGTTGCCTTCCGCGTGCGCAAAGTGCGGCGATAAGACGAGCGCCGCCATCGACGCAAACGCGGCGAAGAGGCGTTGCAATGAAGATGTCGTCGTCATGCAGGGGGTATCGTGGAAGCGCGGCGAGCAGACAATGTACTCGCCGCTTCCTCACACGCGAACGAAGAAATCCCGATACGGATAGCTTCGTTCGCGATAAGCGCCGGGCGGCGCTCACGACGATGGAACTCGACGCACCACGTCATCGAAAGACGCGGTGCGGTGCAACATGCTTACCAGTGATAGTTCATGCCGGCGAACACTTGGCGTCCGTAGCCGAACGCGCACCAGCTGCCGTAGTAGCACGACGCGACATATTCCTTATTGAAGAGGTTCTGCGCATTCACGTAGAGATCGACGCCCTTGAACTGCGGCATCGCGCGACCGAGATCGTAGTTCAGCGTGGCATCGACGAGGAAGAAGCTCGATACCTTGAAGCTGTTGTCGCTGCTGTACGTCGTGCCCGTGTAACGTCCGCCCGCGCCCATCGACAGACCCGCGAGCGGACCACGATTGACCGTGTAATACGCCCACAACGAAGCCTGATTCTGTGGAATTGCGGGCAGGAACTTGCCTTCGAGACCGCTGTTGTCCTTCGTGTACTTCGTGTTCAGATACGTATAGCTTGCAGTGACGTTCAACGAATCGGTGAGGCTCGCCTTCGCTTCGAGTTCGACGCCGAGCGAGCGCGCTTCGCCGACCGCCGACTGGAAGTTCGGGTTGTCCGCGTTCACGGTCAGAAGATTCTTGCGTGTCAGATCGAACAATGCGGCCGAAAAGAACGCGTTGTAACCCTTCGGCTGGAACTTCACGCCAACTTCATATTGACGTCCTTTCTCGGGCGAGAACTGCTGGCCGTTGATGTCGGTGCCCGCTTGTGGCGTGAACGATTCCGTATAGCTGACGTACGGCGCGATGCCGTTATCGAATACATACGTGAGGCCCGCGCGGCCCGTGAATGCGCGATCGAACTGATGCGATACGACGCCGTACGTCGTGTTGTTCGAATCGCTGCTCGCCCAGTCCTCGCGTCCACCGAGCGTGAGGATCACGTTGCCCCAACGCGCCTGATCCTGGGCATAGACGCCGTATTGCGTACCGCTCAGTACCTGGTGATAACGGTCCGGCGGCGTGATCGCCATGTTGTAGTTCGGCGCGAACATGTCGAGCGATGGCGCCGTGCCGAAGCCCGCGTCGAAGTTGCTCGCGTAATGCTGATAGTCGAAGCCGAACAGCACCGTATGATCGATCGGACCGGTCGAGATGTTGCCTTCGATCTGATTGTCGAACTGGATCGAGTTGAGGTTGTCGCGCGACGCAGCCGTGCCGCGATCCAGCGTGCGCAGGTCGTCTTCGAGCGCGCTTGCATAGACGCTCTTGTAGTCCTGCGCGAGATGCAGCAGACGGGCGTTCGAGCGGAACGTCCACGCGTTGTTGAGCTTGCGATCGAACTTGTAGCCGATCGATTCCTCCACGCGATTGAAGCTCTCGAAGTTGTGATCGCCGTCGTAGAAGTCGCTCGGCAATTTGCCGTTGGGGTTATAGAGCACAGTGCCTTGCGGCGGCACGCTGCCGTACGACGTGCTGCGCGGATCGTGCTGATAAAGCCCGAACAACGTGAGCGACGTCTTGTTGTCCGGACGCCACGTGAACGACGGCGCGATCGCGATGCGCTTGTTGTACGTCGATTGCACCTGTCCGTCTTCCGAACGCGCGATACCGGTGATGCGATACAGATAGCGGTCATCGCCCGCGATCGGCCCGGAGAAGTCGAACTTCGCGGCCTTGTGCGCGTAGTTGCCGAACTCGATGCCCACTTCATGCAGCGGCACGACCGTCGGCATCTTGCTTTCCTGATCGAGCAAACCGCCCGCTGCTGCCTGACCGTAGAGCACCGACACCGGCCCCTTGAGCACTTCGACGCGCTCCATCAAGTACGGATCGATCTGCGGCACGGCGTACCAGCCGTTATCGAGCAGTTTGAGACCGTTCCAGTATTTATCGGCGTCGAAACCGCGCACTTTCAGCATGTCGTAACGCGTTGCGATGCCGCCGCGCGTTTCGGGCGTCACGCCCGACACATAGCGCACCGCCGCGTTCAGCGTCTGCGCGTGCTGCTGATCCATCTGCTCGCGCGTGACAACGGAAACAGACTGCGGCGTCTCCAATAGCGAGGTGCCCGTCTTGAGCGCGGTCGATTCCTTTGCGACGTAGCCTTTCGTCGGACCATAAGGCTCGTCGACGGCTTGCGCGGTGACCTTCACCGCTGGCAGCGTGCTGTCCGCGGGCGCTGTCGACGCGTCAGGCGTGTTCGAGGTCGATGCCGGCGCCGGCGCACTCGACGGCGCATCCGCCGATTGAGCGTAGGCAAGCGGCGCTGCCGCGAATAGCAGCAGCGCCGCTAGATCCAATGGCCGCAGAGCGACCGGGCTCACTATTCTTGATTTCATACTCGTTTTCGTGGACATCGTTGCGTGCGTGAATGCGAATCGTTATTATTTGCGGACGCATTGTGACAAGCTGTTCTGTATTTGTAAAGGACGATTCGAGCGTTTCGGTCCGGAGACGATACTGTTCCGCAAAAAAGTGGAACGTCAGACAAAAAAAATGCGGAACGAAAAATGGCTGCTTTATGGCGCGGCCGAGCAGAGACATGGAAGACCGCTAGAGACTCAGCCAGCCGTTTTCTTCTTCGATTTCGCCTGATTGATCGCAATCGCCGCGCGCACGAGGTCCTGGAGCGCTTGCGCATCGATCGTGTCGCCTTCGAAGAAATCGATCGCGCGCCGCGCATTGCCTTCCAGGCTTGCGTTGAATAGCTTGCCGGGATCGGGCAGGCTCGCGCCGTTGGCAAACGTGAGCTTGACCTTGCCCTTGTGCGCGTTGGCTACTGCGATCATGCCGTCGCGATACCACACCGGGCTGCCCATGTACTTCCATTCCTCGACGATCTCGCCGTCCGCAGCGAGGATGATCTTGCGCATCTCGGCGAACGTTTCGCCGCGCCAATCGGTGATGCTCGCGATCAACGCGTCGATTCGTTCGGATGCGTTCATGCGTTTCTCCATGCCGTGTTCCCTGTCAACGGATGAGGCCCGGGCTGCCGATCGTGATCTGCAGTCGCTGCGCCTGATCGAGATGAAAGATGAATGACGGACGCGAGCGGATCAGAAGCGTGCGCGCCTGCGCGCTGCGCGTCGTGCTTATGTAGTCGTCGACGGTATGCACGAGCTTCTGCAAGAAGGCGATCTCGTGTTCGAGATACGCCTCGTCGAAATCGTAGGTGCTGGTCTGATCGAGCTCGGCGATATCGTCGTTGCTTTGTTGCGTCAGGGCGTCGCTCGTCGGGCTGCGTTGCGGCTGCGTGCCGAAGCGCTGCGTCAGCGTGACGATCTCCTGATTCACCTGCGCATGCTCCGACACGATCCGCTTCGCGAAGACCTGCAGACTGCTGGAGCGCGTCTTGCGCAGGGCGACATTTGCCGCGGCGATTTGCGCCTGATCGGCAACGAAGACGACGCCCAGCATTTGTTCGTCCGATAGCGGCTCCCCTGCGTGCGCGCGCATCGTGACCGCCAGCAGCAGCATGAACGCTGCCGCGATGCCCTTGCCCGTCATTCGCGTCTCCCTTCTCATGGACGCGAAGACTTTACCGCGAAAGCGCCCGAATGCGTCCGAAAGCCTCGCCTTATTGGAATTCATCGTCATGCTTGAACTAAGATATCACCTTCGCTTCAAAAGAACAGCGGCATCTTCAATCGTGCTTTCATCGCTATGAAACTGGAATCGGTTTGGCCGGAGCAATCCTTCGACTGCGAAGGCTGGCGCGGCGAGATGGCCTCGCGCATCGCCGCCTTCGACTGGTCCGATACGGCAATGGGCCCGATCGATCGATGGTCGAAGAGTCTGCGCGCGACCGTGCAGCTTCTGCTCGCGTCGCCGGTGCCGCTCGTCATGCTGTGGGGCCGGGCCGGCACGATGATCTACAACGACGCCTACGCCGGCTTCGCCGGAGGGCGTCATCCGTTTCTGCTCGGCAAACCTGTCGAAGAAGGATGGCCGGAAATCGCCGCTTTCAATCGCAATGTCGTCGATACCTGCCTCTCTGGCGCGACGCTCTCTTATGCCGACAAGCGCCTCACGCTGCACCGCAACGGTCAGCCCGAAGACGTGTGGATGGACCTGCACTACAGCCCCGTCGCCGAGGATGACGGGCATCCGGCGGGCGTGATCGCCGTCGTCGTCGAAACGACCCGAAAAGTGCTCGCTGAAGACAAGCTGCTCAAGCTCACGCAGACGCTGGAGCGGCGCGTCGCGGAAGCGGTCGCGGCGCGCGTCGAGGCCGAAGAGCGCTTTCGCCAGGTGCAGAAGCTCGAAGCCATCGGCAACCTCACTGGCGGCGTCGCGCACGATTTCAATAACGTCTTGCAGATCATCTCGGCGAATCTGCAACTCATCGAACTTGCCACGCGCGACAAACCCGAACTCACGCGCAGGCTGCACGTGATGAGCGAAGCCGTCGCGCGCGGCGGCAAGCTCGCGGCGCAAATGCTCGCGTTCGCGCGGCGTCAGCCGCTCAATCCGGCCGTCGTCAATCCGGCGAAGCTCGTCGCGGACATGTGCGAGTTTCTGCAACGCGCGCTGCCCGAATCGATCAAGCTGAAGACATCCGTATCGTACGATGCGTGGAACCTGTTCGTCGATCGCCATCAGCTCGAAAACGCGCTGCTCAATCTCGTCATCAATTCGCGCGACGCCATCGCGCAGGGCGGCAACATCCTGCTCGAAGTGGAGAACGCGACCCTCGGCGATGCGAACACGGCCGGCCTCGCACTGCCGGCGGGCGACTACGTGAGGCTCGCCGTCACCGACGACGGCGCAGGCATGCCCGACAGCGTAAAGGCACGCATGTTCGAACCGTTCTATTCGACCAAGGCCGAAGGCCAGGGCACGGGACTGGGCCTGAGCATGGTGTTCGGCTTCGTGTCGCAAAGCGCGGGCTGCGTGGACGTCAAGACGAAGGTGGGCGAAGGCACGACCGTCGCGCTGTACTTTCCGCGCTGCACGCAGTCCGAATCGCAGGACCTGGACGGCGCGCGGCCGGGCGCATCGAGAGGCGGCGAAACCGTGCTCGTCGTCGAGGACGATGCCGACGTGCGTCTATCCACCATCGACATGCTCGCGCAGCTCGGCTACAAGGTGCTATCGGCGGAAGATGCGGACGCGGCGCTTGCAGTGCTGCGCAAGAACCCGAAGGTCGACCTCCTCTTCAGCGATGTCGTGATGCCCGGCACCATCCGCGCCGATGCGCTCGCGAAGATCGCGAGCGCGCCGCCGTATAACGCGGCCGTGGTGTTCGCGTCCGGCTATACGCGCGACATCATCTTCCATGAAGGGCGGCTCGATGAAGGGGTCGTGCTGCTGAAGAAACCCTTCACCTTCGATGACCTCGCCCGCACCGTGCGCAACGCGCTCGATACGCGGCACTGAAGGTCAACGCGTCACGCGCGACTTCACCCAGTCCGCCTTCTTCGCAAGCGCGATGAACGCCGCGAGATAGTCGATGCCGGCATCGGCTTCGCGCGTGCCGAGAAAAGAAGAAGGCGGCCGAGCGCATTCCGGCCGAACGTCTGTGGGTGAATCCCGACTGTGGGCTCAAGACGCGTCAGTGGGATGAAGTGATTCCCGCGCTGCGTAACATGGTCGCGGCTGCGCACACGTTGCGCGCATCGACGTGAACGTGCTTCAGACGGTCAGCGTGTTGCGGCCGGCGAGCTTCGCGCGATACAGCGCGACATCCGCGCGTTGCAATGCATCGTGATAGCTCGCATCGGGTGCCCCGATCTGCGATACGCCTATGCTCGTCGTCCAATCGGGCATGCCTTCGGTGTATCGGCGGCACGCGTCGTGAATCTGATTGGCGCGAGCCTGCGGATTCGCTGCGTGCGATGCGGGCACGATCGCGATGAACTCGTCGCCGCCGAGCCGTCCGAACTCGCCGCCCAGCGCTTCGACTTCCGCACCCGCGAGCCGCGCAAGTTCGATCAGCACGTTGTCGCCCGCGAGATGACCGTGCCGGTCGTTGATCTCCTTGAAATGATCGAGGTCGATGGCGAGCACGGCCGCACCCGGCGTCGCGAGACGACGCGCGCAAACATCGAATCCCGCGCGGTTCCAGACGCCCGTGAGCGGATCGCGCAGCGCGGCATCGCGCAGACGCCGCTGTGCGCGCTCGGCGGGAATCGCGAGCAGGCCGAGGTTGAGCACGCCGAGCAGCAATTGATCGGAAAGCATCGGAATCAGCGCGAGATAGTTGATGCGCGGCGCCGTCGACAGATAAGCCGCGAGCGTCACCGCGTAGCCGGGCAGATAGCCGAACATCGCGAGACCCGCGATGCTTCGTGCGCGGCTGTGCTCGCGCCGCCCGCTCGACCAGAGCGCCGCACCGGTGATCGCCGCCGAGATCGCGATGGTGATGGTATCGCCGGCGTTGGTGAGCATCGACATCGACGGAATGCGCCCGCCGATCCATCCCGGCAAGATATGCACGCCGATACAACCGAGCACCGGCGCAAGCATCCACCATCGAAAAGGCGGCTTGCCGTCGAACGCGCGCAAACCTGAGACGATCAGCATGTTGGTCGCCGCGAGCGCGCCGAGCAGCAGCGCGATCATGAGCGTATTGCCGCGCGCGAATTCGAAATCGGTCAGCACCGCCGCGTAGAGAAACGCGCTCGCGGACCAGTGCACGAACTGCGGTTCGATACGCCGACCGAAGCGCACCAGCGCGAAGACGAGCCCGAACGCCGTGCTCGCGAGCACGCTGCAAAGCCTGAGTGTGTCTGTGTCGGGTGTGTGGAACATGAGTTAGGCCACCACGTAACATGGCAGACCCTGTCTTACCTTTTGTCTTCGGGCGCGGCTGAAGCAGCGCATACCGGTTATCGGCACATGCGCGACAAAGCTTTAGTCGCGCGGCATACGACTTGCTCGCACGATGGTTTCCCGTACAGCCATCACCAAGGAGACGCGCAGCATGAAGCTCTATTACGCGCCCGGCGCATGCAGTCTAGCCGATCACATTGCGATGCACGAAGCAGGCCTGGACTTCGATCGCGTGAAGGTCGATCTGAAGACGAAGGTCACCGAAGACGGCAAGCCGTTCGGCGATATCAACCCGAAGGGATATGTGCCGGTCATCGAGTTCGACGACGGCAGGCGCCTCACCGAGAACATCGCGATCCTGTCGTGGGTCGCGCAGAAAGCGCCATCACTTGCGCCTTCCGGCGACGATGGCAGCATGCGCCTGCTCGAAATGCTCGCGTTCATTTCGACCGAAATCCACAAGCAGTTCGGGCGCGTTTTCCGGCCGACATCGGATGACGAAGCGAAGGCCGCGCGCGAGAAAATCGGCCAGCGTTTCGCGCTCCTCGCGAAGACGATGCGCGGCGATTACCTGTTCGGCGATCAAGCGAGCGTCGCGGATGCGTATCTTTTCACGATGCTGACGTGGGCGCGGAAGATGAACGTCGACGTGCCCGCCGAGCTGCAATCGTTTTACACGCGTATGCGCGAGCGTCCCGCCGTGAAGCTCGCGTTCGAACACGAAGGGCTGGAATAAGCCGCGTTCGTCGGTGCTGTTGTTGGCCGGATCCCGGTTTCTTAGTGGTCTATTAGTACTGCCCCTGTGCGGGGCGGCAGTCACTTTCTTTGCTGCTGCAAAGAAAGTAACCAAAGAAAGCAGCTTTTCTAGGCCCGCGGTCATACGCACGTTGGGTAGTCCTCTCGTCGGAAGTGGCACTCGCCTAAGCGTCGCTCTCATAGGACCAACCGGACTTGGATCGCGCACGGTCTGACTAGCCGTAACGCGACGGGCGCTGGTTCAGCACGAAAGAGCATCGGCACAGCGCTACGCGCTGCCGTCGGGTATGCGAGGGAAACCGGCGGAGCGCCCGCGCTCGCGCACCCGATTGATCCATCGGCCGCGAAGCAAGTCAGAGCTATGTGGTCCCCGGACACAAGCCGGAACGCGCCTTGCGCCATGCATGACACGCACATCGATCATCGGAGGCATGTCATGCAGGCAAATCGCACAATCGCTTTCTCTGCTTTACTGATGGCGCTCTCGGGCGGCGCATTCGCCGCGGCCGATCAGACGCAGCCCGGCGCGAGCCACGGCCCATCGAGCGCGCAGAACGCGCAGGATGCAGCGGGCATCACGCCGAATTCCAGCAAGAGCATCGGCCCGTCGACGGGACCGTCCGGCGTCGGCGGATCGACCAACGGCATGAGCGGCGCAGGCGCAGGAACGCGTCAAGGCTCGGGCGGCATGCAGCCGCGTTTGAACGGCAACGGCGGCACGAACGGCGGAACAAGCCCTTCGACAACCAATGGCGGCGCGCAGGGCCTGTAACGCGTCATAGCGTCTCGGGCACGTCGAACCAAATATCAGCAGCGCGGATATCGAGCGAGCAGGCGTCCGGGTCCAGTTGACCCAAACGCGAGCGCGTAAAGGCTTCCTGCACGGCTGCGGTGAAGCGGTCCTGCACGATCAGACGTTGCGCCGTGTCCATCGCGCCGTATCGTTCGAACTGAAGGGCCGCAAGCCGCACCGTTGCGCTGCAACGTGAATCGAGTGTCGTGTCGCGGCCCGTCTCGACGACCCATGAAACGTTGAACACGACGTCGTCGCCTTCGTCGACCACGCCCATCGTCGGCGTCTTGGGCGCAACGAATGCGCGCGACAACGCCTGCTGCAATTCGTCCACTCGCTGATCCTGATCGGTCACTTTCATCGCATTCTCCTGAAGGCTTTCCGATACACGCGTAAGCAAGCCGCGAACCTGTCGATACGACGCGTACGGGACCAGCACTTGCTCACTCCGCGATGCGAGGCGTGCAATCGCACGCCGCGTCACGATTTCCGGAGGTCACCATGCAGACCGACAAGCCTGTGCCGCACGCCACCGCCGACGACATGGACGAACCGACAGGCCGCGACGAATCCGCGTCGGCGGACGACCACGACACGAAGCAGGACGCGCTCGATCAACGCAACAAGCGCACACACGAAGCGTCGGAGAACGCATTGCCATCGACGCAGGAAAAAAATCCTGTACCGCCCGGCTCGAACGAGCCTTGATCGATAGCCACGCCTGCCATTCAACGAGGAAGCACATCATGTCCACCGAGACTTACGTTCGCAACGGGCATCACGTCGAAATCACCATCGATCACGATCCAACCGGGCAATGCACGTGGTCGTACACGATCGACGCGGACGGCTTCACCGAAATGCGCGATCGCCCACTGGAGAGCGCCGAAGCGGCGATGGAGGCAGCGAAGAATCACGCGAACGCAAAGGCCGATATGCTGCCCGCGCAGGAGTGAAACGAGCGCGCAATAACGGTCAGCGGAACAGCGTCGACGAATCAACATCGGCGAGCTTGCCGAGTTCGTCGCGTCGCGTATCGAACGAGCCGCGCACGCGCTGACCGTAGCCGATCCAGATGGCGAGCGATACGACCGACAAGCTGCCGAGCGCAAGAAACGCCGCCGGATAGCCATAGTGATGCGCGATCCAGCCGCCGAGTATCGGGCTCATGCACGCCCCCGCCGCCTCGACGCCCTGCACCGCGCCCTGCCCGAGATTCACGCGTCCGCTTCCGTGCAATAGATGCACGACGAGCGCGGGCACCGCAACACTCTGCAAGCCCGCGCCGACACCGTCCAGCATCTGCACCGGCACGATGCCCCACGAAGGCGCGATCCACGCGGCGGTCATCGCGCGCAGCGGCAAGGTTGCGAGCGTGACGAGGATGATTCTCCAGAAGCCCCATCGACGGATCGCGCGGCTCGCGCATGCAGCCGCGATCAACATTACGATCTGCGAGATCACGATGTTCGCCGCGGTTACGTGACTGGGATCGGCGGTGTGCGTCGATGCGACCGCGAGACTGTAGAGCGGCAGCATCGCCGAGTTGCCGAGGTTGAACGCGGCAAGCGCCGCCGCGAGCACGAGCAACGAATGATTGCGCAACAGCACGCGCATGGCGTCGGCGCGGACGTCGTTCGAATCGTCGGTATCGTCGCTGTCTTCCTTGGCGATGCCGCGCGCAAAGTGACGATGCACGGATCGCGGCGGAATCCACAGCGCCGCGAGTATGCAGCCCGCGCCGAACGCCGCGCTCAACGCGAAGATATACGGCATGCCGAGCCATGCGCCGAGCCAGCCCGACAGCATCGCCGCCGCAATATTGCCCGCGTGATTCGCGACCTGATTGCGCCCGAACTGCCGGTCGAAGTTCTCCCGTCCGACGATGCCGAGCGTGAGCCCGGCGAGCGCAGGGCCCATCGTTGCACCGGCGACAGCGGTCGCAATCTGCGAAAGCGTCACGGGCCAGAAGCCTTGCCACGTCCAGATGATGATGGCCGCGACGATGGATAGCGCGCTCGCGACCGCCACGACCGCGCGCCGCCGCGACGTTGCATCGACGAGCGCGCCCGCCGGCGTCGTGACGAGCATGCCGATGATTCCGCCGATGGTGAGGACCGTGCCGATGCGGTCCGGCGTCCAGCCGTGCGCCTGAAGATAGATGCCGAGAAACGGGCCGACGCCTGCCTGCACGTCCGCTGCGAAGAAGCTCACGACGAAGAGCGGGTACGTCGGCTTGATAGTGTGTTTTGTCATAGTTATGAGTCAGAGCACGACTTGAACGCCCAGTTCGACGACATCCTCGCTTCGAAGTCCGAAATATTCCGCGCTCGATGCCGAATGAAACGACATCTCCCCAAAAAGCCGCTCGCGCCAGCGCGGCATCTGTCCGTGCGAGCAGCCGGGCATCGCTTCGTCGCGCGGCAAGAAGAAGGTCGTGTGCTTCGGATCGAAGCGCCAGTCACCGAGCTGTCCGTCGAGCGACGCGAGCAGGCGCGGCAGATTCGGCCGCTCGACGAAGCCATGACGCGAGATCACCTCGAAGCAGCCCGCGCCGAGATCGCGCACTTCAATGCGCGTGTGCTCGTCGACGCGCGGCGCCGATTCGGAGCGATTCGCGAAAACGATCGTCGTTGCATGCAGCACGCGATTGTGGCGTACGTTGCTCGTGAGCGCAGAAGGCGTCGTGCCCGGCGTGCTGCCAGGATAGACGGCTGTGCCCGGCACGCGCGCAGGCGGCTCGACGCTGTCGCACACGTCGCGCAGAAAATCGGACAGCGGCTGCGCGCGCGCTGCATGCGCCTGCGCGAGTTCGAGCCCGCGATGCCACGTCGCCATCGATATGAAAAGCAGCACGCCTATTGCGACGGGAAACCAGCCGCCTTGCGGAATCTTGTGAACGTTCGCGGCGACGAGCAGCGCATCGATGCCGATGAGCGGCACGCTGAGCGCGGCGACGGCGGCCCACGGCCACCGCCATATGTTGCGCGTCACGCTGACCATCTGCACGGTGGTGATGAGCATCGTGAGACCGACGGCGATGCCATACGCGGACGTCAGCCGGTCCGAACTGCGAAACGTGAGCACGAGAAACATCACCGCGATGAACAGGACGGCGTTCACGGCAGGCACATACACTTGCCCGCGCTGTGACTTCGACGTTTCGATCACACGCAGGCGCGGCAGAAAGCCGAGCTCGATCGCCTGGCTCGTCATCGAGAAAGCGCCTGAAATCACGGCCTGCGATGCGATCACGGTCGCGAGCAGCGCAATCAGCACGGTCGGGATCAGCGCCCACGAAGGCGCCGCGAAGAAGAAAGGCTGCTTTGCCGCGCCGGGTTGATGCAGTATCGTCGCGGCCTGACCGAAGTAGCCGATGATGATCGCCGGAAACACGACGATGAGCCACGCGAGCCGGATCGCGCGCCGCCCGAAGTGGCCGATGTCGGCATAGAGCGCTTCGGCGCCCGTCAACGCGAGGATCACCGCGCCGAGAATGGTGAACGCGAGCGCCGGATGCGCGATGACGAGCGAGCACGCATACATCGGCGAAAGCGCGTGCAACACATCCGGATGCTCAACGATCCGATAGATGCCGACCGCCGCGAGATAGACGAACCACACCAGCATCACCGGCCCGAACGACTTGCCGACGACCGCCGTCCCGCGCGACTGAAACAGAAAGAGCGCGATGAGGATGACGGCCGCGATGGGCACGATGAACGGCTCGAACTTCGCGCTCACCTGGCTCAAGCCTTCGACCGCTGAAAGCACGGACACGGCGGGCGTGATCATCGAATCGCCGTAGAACATCGCCGCGCCGAAGAGTCCTGCCATGAGAAGCAGATGCGGCACACGACGCCCTTGCTGTTCGTAGCCGGAACGCGCGAGCGCCGTCAACGCGACGATGCCGCCTTCGCCCTCGTTGTCCGCGCGCATCACATAGCAGACGTACTTGCCCATCACGACGATGACGACGGCCCATACGATCATCGAGAGCATGCCCATCACGATGGATACGTCGACGTTGCCCGCTTCGCTCACGCCTTGCCGCAACGCATAAATCGGGCTCGTGCCGATGTCGCCGAACACGACGCCTAACGCGCCCAGCATGAGTCCCGTCAGCGCTTTCTTCGGCGCCGCCGACGATCGCTGTGGTCCGCCATCGCGCGTGGGGTGCGGTGAGTTATGCGTGCGGGCATCGTTCGAAGTCGATGTCATTCGACGTTTGCGTCTCCGGTGTTTTGTGCCGAACGCCCAAGCAAAACGCATTCCGCAACCGTGACGCGGATGTGCTTCGATACATTTAGTCAAGTGTTGCTTACACGGGCCCGCGTAGATTTTTTTTCTGTGTCCGATGCATAAAGCCGCTTGCCGAAATAGTGACGGAATTGCTTCGCTCTTTCCTACGATCGCCAAAAAGAAAAGCCCGCCTCGAAAGGCGGGCAAGATGCGCTTAACGAGAGGGGGTCGAAGCGCACGGTTAGCGATATAAGTTGCTGCCTGAAATCGTCAAGCCTTTCTCCGGGCGGCTTCGGGCGGGTTGCTCCGTTCCATCGCCCTGCCCGGCTGATCCGTTGCGGTAACGTTCTGATCGAAGATGAAGCCCATCGCGATGTGCTCGGTGTTCGAGGAACCACACGCAGGACATGTATCGTCTTCGAGAGCGTCATCCGAATAGATGAGCTTGTTGCATGCTGCACAGCGTATAAGCATTTGCACTCCCGACACTCAAGGTGACACTGTCATCAGATTTATACGTTATATGTCGCGGCAATCCAATGGTTCTTAAAGCTTGCCTTATGTTTAACGCGTACGCGCCGCCCTGTCGGGCTCCTTGAGTTAGCAATCCTCGGTCCAGAGCGCGGTATGCGCCTTGCGCACGACATCCGCAAGCGAAGCCGTCTCACTCGTCCTCGGGCGCGACTGGCTTTAATCTTCGAGTCCGCGTTCCTGGAGACTTTGCAAATGGCTATCACCGTCGGCGATTTTCTGGTCGACCGTCTGCATGCATGGGGCGTGCGCCGCATCTATGGTTATCCCGGCGACGGCATCAACGGCGTCTTTGGCGCATTGAGCCGCGCCAAAGGCAAAATCGAATTCATTCAGGCGCGCCATGAAGAAATGGCCGCTTTCATGGCCTCCGCGCATGCCAAGTTCACGGGCGAGCTCGGCGTGTGCATCGCAACATCGGGACCGGGCGCGGCGCATCTCGTCACCGGCCTTTATGACGCGCGCCTCGATCACATGCCCGTGCTCGCGATTGCGGGCCAGCAAGCGCGTGCCGCGTTGGGCGGTCACTATCAGCAGGAAGTCGATCTCACCGCGATGTTCAAGGACGTCGCGGGCGCTTTCGTACAGCAGGCGAGCGTGCCCGAGCAGATACGTCATCTCGTCGATCGCGCGGTGCGTATCGCGCTATCGGAACGCAAGGTCACGGCGCTCGTTCTGCCCAACGATCTGCAAGATCTCGATTACGAGCCGCCCGGCCGCAAGCACGGCACGCTGCATTCGGGCGTCGGCTATCGCGCGCCGAAGACCGTGCCGCAGGACGACGACCTGCAACGCGCCGCCGACGTGCTCAACGACGGCAAGAAGGTCGCGATACTCGTCGGCGCGGGCGCGTTGCACGCAACGGATGAAGTCATCGCGATTGCGGAAAAGCTGGGCGCGGGCGTTGCGAAGGCGCTGCTCGGCAAGGCCGCATTGCCCGACGACCTGCCCTTCGTCACCGGTTCGATCGGTCTGCTCGGCACCGAGCCGAGCTACAAGATGATGACCGAATGCGACACGCTGCTCATGATCGGCTCGGGCTTTCCCTATTCCGAATTCCTGCCGAAGGAAGGCGCGGCGCGCGGCGTGCAGATCGACATCAAGGCGGACATGCTGTCGATCCGCTATCCGATGGAAGTGAATCTCGTCGGCGACAGCGCCGAGACCTTGCGCGCCCTCCTGCCGCTCCTGCAACAGAAGACGGATCACGCGTGGCGCAAGGACATCGAAGGCTGGATAGGCGACTGGTGGAAGAAGCTGGAAAAGCGCGCGATAGAGCCCGCGAAAGGCGGCGTGAATCCGCAGCGCACGGTGTGGGAACTGTCGCCGCGCGTGCCCGCGAACGCGATTGTCACGAGCGATTCCGGATCGGTCGCGAACTGGTACGCGCGCGATCTCAGGGTGAAGCGCGGCATGATGTGCTCGCTCTCCGGCGGACTCGCATCGATGGGTGCGGCCGTGCCTTACGCGATCGCGGCGAAGTTCGCTTATCCCGAGCGGCCCGTGATCGCGCTCGTCGGCGATGGCGCCATGCAGATGAACAACATGGCCGAGCTCATCACGGTCGCGAAGTACTGGAAACAATGGTCCGATCCCCGCTGGATCTGCATGGTGCTCAACAACGAAGACCTGAATCAGGTCACGTGGGAACAGCGTGTGATGGAAGGCGATCCGAAGTTCGAGGCATCGCAGGACATTCCGTCGGTGCCGTATCACAAGTTCGCGGAACTCATCGGACTGAAGGGCTTTTATGTCGACGATGACGAACGCATGGCCGCCGTCTGGGATGAAGCGCTCGCATCGGATCGTCCTGTCGTGATCGAGGTGAAGGCCGATCCGAACGTGCCGCCGCTGCCGCCGCATATCACGATCGCGCAGGCAAAGGCGTTCGCGATTACGTTGATGAAGGGCGATCCGAGCCAGAGCCATGTGATTGTCGATACGGCGAAGCAGGTGCTTGGCGCAGTGTTGCCGGGCCACAAGGACAAGTGACCGCGCCTTCGACGACGCCGCGCACTCGCTTCACGCGTCGTGATCGTGCGCGGTGATGCGGTAGCGCGCAACGCGAGCGCGAGCGGCTCCATAGCGGCTCGAATCGCGAGCCCATGCACGAGCACCACGGGCAGACGTTTCGCATGACCGCCGTCGCGCGCGGCATGACGCGAGAACATGCGATACGGCCGCGCCTGCGTTTAACGCGCCGTGATGCCCGCGCGCGCTTTCGTCGCTCGATGCAGGCGTGAGTTACAGCCGAATCCATTCAACCGCGACCCACGCGGCGAACGCGCGCGCACCCACGCCCGCGACGACTCGCCACGAGAGCGATGCATGCAGCGAGCGCCGCGCACGCCTCACGCGGCGGGATTCAGCGCGACCTTGATCCATCCCGGCTGTCTCCGATCGAATGCCTTGTAAGCGTCGATGACGTGCATCATCGGCTCGCGCGTCGACAGCACGCGAAGCGGGTCGAACGATCCGTTGCGCACGCGTTCGACGAGTTGCGGCGTCACCGCGCGATGATTGCAGTTGCCCATTCTGATCGTGAGGTTCTTGTTCATCGCCACGCCGAGCGGAAAGAAGCGATCGTTCGGCGGATAAACGCCGATCACGCCGAGCGTGCCCGCCTTCGCCAACGCTGCCACGCCCCAGTCGAGCGCCTGTGTCGGGGCATCGCCGGGAATCCAGTTGCCGTTCTGCTCGTTGCGCTGCGCCGTCACCGTGCGGCTTTCCTGCTCCCCTTGCTGCACGTTTTCCTGCGATGCCGCCGGTCCTTTTTGCGCGTGCACGGCATCGACGCCCACGGCATCGATCACGCGGTCGACGCCGATGCCGCCCGTCAGCGCCAGAATTGCCGCCACGGGATCTTCCTCGTCGAAGTTCACCGCTTCCGCGCCCTGCTCGCTTGCCATGCCGAGTCTATCCGCAAGCCGATCGACGACGATCACGCGCCCCGCGCCCAGCATGAACGCGCTCGCCGCCGCGAACTGACCGACCGGCCCTGCGCCGAAGACAGCCACCGTATCGCCTTCGTGCACTTCGGCGAGTTGCGCGCCGAAGAAGCCTGTCGGGAAAATGTCGGACATGAGGATGGCGCGTTCGTCGTCGATATTCTCGGGCAATTTAATGAGGCTCGCATTGGCGAGCGGCGTGCGCGCGTATTCAGCCTGCAGTCCGTCGATCGGCCCCGTCGACTTCGGTCCGCCGAAGAAGGCCGTGCCCGCCGCCGCGCCGTTCGGATTCGCGGAATCGCATTGCGCCGTGTAGCCCTGCCGGCAATACGAGCAGCAGCCGCAGGAAATCGTCGATGGAATCAGCACGCGATCGCCCGGCTTCAGATTGCGCACGCCGCGCCCGACCTGTTCGATCACGCCAACGCCTTCGTGGCCCAGAATCGTGCCCGGCACCATGCCGGGCAGCGTGCCGCGCACCATATGCAGATCGGTGCCGCAGATGGCGCTCGCCGTGAGCCGCACGATCGCATCCTGATCGTGTCGAATGGAAGGATCGGGCACGTTATCGAGCGAAATGTCGCCTATTCCATGGAATACCACTGCTTTCATCGCACGCTCCTCGCAAGGTCGGGTCATGTGCGTTTTCAGCAATGGGTGCGCCCGCTGCAACGCGGCGCGCCGGGAACGACGCTTGCCTGAATGTTCGATACATCGCCCAGGAAAACGAGGAGATGCGTGATGAACACGCTGCGCATCGACGATCTACATCCGACGCAAGTCACGCATGGAGAGCGTCAGATCAGGCAGAAAGCAGCCAGCTATCGCGCATTGAGCGCGCATGATCTCGAGATGGCGATTGCGGAAAAGCCGATCGCCATCGTGCTCGGGCCGCACGGCGAACCGTATGTGATCGATCATCATCATGTGGTTTGCGCGCTGTCGCGCATCGGTGTGAAGGACGTGCCGTTCGTGCTCGTGCGCGACTTGTCCTCGCTATCGCGCGCAGCGTTCTGGCTGACGCTGGAAAATCACGCGTGGGTTTTTCCGTACGACGCGAACGGCCGTCGCCTTGCATTCAAGGACATGCCCGTGCGCATGTGGGATGCCGTCGATGACGCGTTTCGCAGTCTGGCGGCCTTCGTGCGCAATGCGGGCGGCTACGAAAAGACCGATGTGCCGCTGGCCGATTTTCGCTGGGCCGATTTCTTTCGCGCGCAATGCCCGCGACCGGACGACGATGCGCAATTCGATGCGCTGCTCCCACGCGCGATCGAACTCGCTCGCAGCGATGCGGCCGAGGGCCTTCCTGGCTTCATCGGGGATTCGTCGCGATGAAGTTCCTGACCGCCGTAAAGACCGGCTTTTTCGTGACGCCGTCGTTGAGCATGATGCCGTACGGGCCTTGTCCGGTCGGCGGATCGTCATACAACTCGTAGACCTGCAGCGACTGGATGTTGTACTGCGGCGCGATCGCGAGCAGCGCGCCCATCATGTTGTTCGCCATGAAGGTCGCGGCTTCGTCGGGCGTGCCGGGAAAGCTCGGGCGCATCCCCACTTCGTTGATCCATATCGGCTTGCCGAACGATTGCAGCGTGCCGATCACGTCATAGCATAATGTGCCGCATGCGTGACGGATATCGCCTTGCTCCGAGTACCAGTGCCATGCGGTGATGTCCCACGTGACAACCGGATGACCGATCGTGCCATCGGGCTGCGTGCCGTTCGCGAGCATCGTGTCGAGGCCGAGATGCATCCACGTATTGCCGCCGATGATGATCTTGCCGGCCGGATCGACCGCCTTGATGCCCGCGATCAAGCCGCGTATGACGCCGCGCGCGAGCTGATAGCAATGATTGTCGTAGTCGGTGCTGTTCACGCCGTCGACCCAGCCCACGAGACACGTCGGCGCCAGTTCGTTCGTCACTTCGTAGTAGGCATATTTCTGCACGGTGACGATCTGCTGCGCGAGCGTATAGCTCGCTTGATATGCCGAGTTTTCATCGGGGAAATTGAGGTTCTGCAACAGCACCGGATACACGGTCACGCCCGACTTGGCCATCAGTTGCGCGACGGTCGCGAGCGTTTGTGCGCCCGCCACGTTCGATACGTCGTTCCGATACAGCGTGACGTTGAGGTCCTTCAGTTGCGCGAGTTGCTGCTGCATGGTCGATGTCCAGTACGGACCGGGCCACGTGACATGACCGTTCATGCCGTAGAAGATGCTGCCGGCGGGCGCGATATCCGGCTTCGCGGTGCCGCCCGCATCGCTTGCGGGAGCCGCGCTCGATGCCGCCGACGGACCGGACGCACCCGAAGGCGTCGATTGCGAACCGCCGGTCGTGGTTGCGCCGCCATTGCCCTCGCCGCCGCCACATGCAGCCAATATCGTCATCACCACGCAACTCGACACCATCGACGATCGTGCCCACGAAGCGACGCGAAAAAGCATGCAGGCGATGGATGAAATAGCGGTTTTCATCGTCATGACTGGCTCGGAATAATGGAAACGATGTCGACGGCCCGGTTCATTGCCGGGATTGAAATACCGTTTTGTCTATCGACACGTTCATATCGGCAAGAGCGGGCGCGACGCATTGAAGGTCGCCATCTCGCTGCGATAAACGCAAGTACGGAGCACCCGATGGCCGATGCGCGCACAACGCGATGGCTCAGGCACGGCGCTCATCGGACGCCAAAAGAATGCCCCGCGCGCATTCGTTCGAAAGCGCGCAAAGGGAAGGATCGGAAATGCCCTGCGGGACGACACGCAATCGATGACGCGTGTCTTGAATACGTTAGCACATCATAACGATCGCGCCGGCATATTCAAGCACGCGCGCTGTATTTACCGAAGCGAATATCGATTCAATGCGCATTGATTCGACTGATAAATGCGCCATGAAAATGAGGCGCGCAACGTCATGCACCGTAAGGCGATCGTTGGGATCGTGGATTGCTCACGGCTTATCCGCCATCAATGAAGCCACCAAGTACGGAGACGCATGCGGACGCACAGGGCGATCGATCGTGCCAGGCGAAACACGCGCGCCGCTATCACCGCGATTGGCGCCATCATCACGGGCTTCGCGCTCGGCTGTCACGCGAACGCACGTGCCGATGCGCCGCTGAACTATTTCCTACACGCCGACGGCCCCGCCGCCGCGCCGACGATGCGCCTCGGCTGGGCGCTCGCCGCACTGGTTATCGTCGTGGCGCTGATAGTGAGCGTGTTGCTCGTCGGGGCCATCGTGCGCAGGCGTCCACCGCCGACTGAGCGCGATGCATCGCACGTGCAGGGCGAAGGCGGCGGACTGCATTGGGTGTGGATCGGCACCGGCGTTTCATCGGTCGCGCTGTTCGCGACGCTCGCGTATGTGCTCGTCACGCTCGAATCGGTCGCATCGCCGCGCACCGCGCCGGGTCTCACCATCGCGGTCACCGCGTATGACTGGTGGTGGAAGGTCGACTATCGACGCGCCTGGCAAAACGATGCAGGCGTCACGACGGCGAACGAGATACACATACCCGTGGGCGAGCCGGTGAAGATCGAATTGCGCAGCGCCGACGTCATCCACGCATTCTGGGTGCCGCGTCTCGCGGGCAAGACGCAGACCATACCGGGCGTCGTCAACGAGCAATGGATCGAAGCGGATCACGCAGGGGTGTATCGCGGACAGTGCTCGCAATTCTGCGGCGCGCAGCACGCGCATATGGCCTTCGAAGTGATCGCCGAGCCGCGCGCGCAATTCGATGCGTGGTACGCCGCCCAAGCAAAGCCCCATTCCACCGATGCCGCCGATGCCACGGCGACCGCCGGACAGCGCCTGTTCCTCGACCGATGCGCAGGCTGTCACACCGTGCGCGGCAGCGAAGCCAGCGGCGCGCAGGCACCCGATCTCACGCATCTGAATTCGCGCAGACTCATCGCGGCGGGCACGCTGCCGAACACCGCATCGAATCAACTCGACTGGATACAGCACGCGCAACGCATCAAACCCGACTCGCTGATGCCGTCGATCGCGCTTTCCGCATCGGATGCCGCCGCGCTCTCCGACTACCTTCGGACACTGCAATGACCGAACACGCCACATCGCCGCCGCCGCTGCAACGCACGCTCAACGTTGGCCGTATCGAACCGGGCAGCGTCGAAGAGCGCAAGCTGCGCGCGCTATGGGAAGCGCCGCCTGGATGGCGCGGCTGGCTCTCGACCGTCGATCACAAGAGCATCGGCTTGCGCTATCTCGTCACCGCGTTCGCGTTTCTGATCGCGGGCGGCGTCGAGGCGCTCATCATGCGCGTGCAGCTCGCGCGCCCGAACGCGACGCTGCTCACGCCCGAGCAATACAACCAGCTCTTCACGATGCACGGCGTGACGATGATCTTCCTCTACGCGCTGCCCGTGCTGTCCGGATTCTCGAACTATCTGTGGCCGCTGATACTCGGCGCGCGCGACATGGCGTTTCCGCGCCTGAACGCGCTGTCGTACTGGATCTTTCTCTTCGCGGGACTCTTTCTCTATGCGAGCTTTCCGTTCGGCGAAGCGCCCAACGCGGGCTGGTTCAACTATGCGCCGCTCGCCGGGCTGACGTACAACACCGGCCCCAACATCGATGTCTACGCGCTCGGCATGGTGCTGCTCGGCATCTCGACAACGGTCGGGTCGATGAACTTCGTCGTCACGTTCCTGCGGATGCGCGCGCCGGGCATGTCGCTCGATCGCGTGCCGGTGCTCGTGTGGGGCACGCTCACCGCGTCGGGCGGCAACCTGCTCGCGGTGCCGTCGGTGAGTCTCGCGTTCTTTCTGTTATGGCTCGACAGACGCATCGGCACGCATTTCTTCGATGTCGTCAACGGCGGCCGCGCGCTGCTCTGGCAGCATCTGTTCTGGATCTTCGCGCATCCGTGGGTGTATGCGGTCGTGCTGCCCGCGATGGGCATCGTCTCCGATGCGCTGCCGGTTTTCTGCCGCAGGCCGCTCGTCGGTTACCTGCCGGTCGCCTTGTCGACGGTGGCGACGATGGTCGTCGGCTTCGTCGTGTGGATCCACCACATGTTCGCGACGGGCATTCCGGCGCTCGCGCTCTCGTTCTTCGGCGCGGCGAGCATGGTGATCGCGATACCGAGCGCGGTCGCGACCTTCGCATGGATCGCGACGATCTGGACCGGCAGGCCCGTGTTTCGCGTGCCTTTTCTCTACTTCGCGGGCTTCGTGTTCCTCTTCGTGATCGGCGGATTGTCGGGCGTGCTCACCGCCGCCGTGCCGTTCGACTGGCAACTCACGGACACCTACTTCGTCGTCGCGCATCTGCATTACGTGCTGCTCGGCATCAACGTGTTTCCGGTCATCGGCGGGCTCTACTTCTGGTTTCCGAAATTCACGGGACGCATGATGAGCGAGCGCATCGGGCGCATCGGGTTCTGGATCCTCTTCGCGGGCTTCAACATCGCCTTCTTTCCGATGCATATCGCAGGCTTGCTCGGCATGCCGCGACGCATCTACACGTATGCGCCCGACATGGGTTGGAACACCGTGAACATGATTACGTCGATCGGTGCGTTCCTGTTCGCGTTCGGCGTGCTCGTGTTCATGTGGGACTTCGTGTACAGCCTGAAGCGCGGTCCCGTCGCGGGCAATAACCCCTGGGACGCGCCGACGCTCGAATGGTCGACAGCCTCGCCGCCGCCGCCCTATAACTTCGCGGTCGCGCCGCGCATCGCGAGCCGTCATCCGTTATGGGAAGAACGCATATCGGGCACGATGCGCTCGCGTCTTCACGAGGGCTATATCCTCGACAAAGGCCGCGAAGCGCTCGGCACCACCGCGCTCGACGGCGATCCCGACGTGATCCTCAAGATGCCCGACGATTCATATGCGCCCTTCTGGCTGGGCGTCGCATCGCTCGTGTTCTTCAGCGGGCTCGCGTTGACCGCATGGTGGCTCGCGGCGCTCGGGCTGATCGGATGCGGCGCGGCCATCGTCGTGTGGCTATGGCCGCGCCGCGAACTCGGCCAGCGCGACGATAGCGCGCAGCCGCACGAATCGGGAGCGCACTCATGAGCGATCTCGCGGAAACGTTGCCCGAGCGCGCGCGCCTGCCCATCGGCAGCCCGGGCGAGCGTTCGGGCGGCTGGTGGGGATGCCTCACGCTCGTCGCTACCGAAGCCGCGCTCTTCGGCTATCTGATCTTTTCGTATTTGTATCTCGCGTCGCAGACCACGCAACGCTGGCCGCCCGAAGGCATGCCGAAGCTCGGCCTCGGCATCGCGAATACGTGCATTCTTCTGTCGAGCAGCGTGTTCGTGTGGGCGAGCGAGCGCTTCGTGCGGCGCGGCAGGCGCGGCATGGGCGTGCTCATGCTTGCGATAGCGATTGCACTCGGCGCGATCTTCGTCGGCATACAAACGATGGAATGGGCCGATCATCCCTATGGCCTCACGACGCATCTCTACGGCTCGCTCTACTTCACGATCACCGGGTTTCACATGATGCACGTGCTCGTCGGTCTCGTCGTGCTCGCGTTCCTGCTGCTGTGGACCGCGCTTGGCTACTTCGACCGCGCGCGTTCGGCGGCGCTGACCATCGGCGGTCTTTACTGGCATTTCGTCGATGTCGTGTGGCTCTTCATCTTCGCGACGCTGTATCTGTCGCCTTACGTGCTGGCGCGATGAGATGAACGACGCATCGCGCATCGACGGCAGACAACATCCCGCGCGCCCCGGCGGCATGGCGCTCGTCGCCGGTCTGCTGCTCGCGCCCCTTGCATGGATGATGCAGACGACCTTCGCGCAGACCATCGCCGCGTGGGGCTGCTTTCCGCACGAACGTCCGGTGCGCGCGCCGGCGATGCCGTGGCTCGAACAAGGCATCGTGCTGCTCGCGATCGCCGCGTTGCTGCTCGGTGTCGCAGGCGGCGTCATCGCGTGGCGCAACTGGAAGCGAACCGGCCAGCTTGCATCGATGTTGAAGGAGCACGGATCGATCGACAGACACGCGGCCCGCGATGCGTTCATCGCGCGCGCGGGTGCGTTGTCGAGCGGGCTCTTCGTCTTCGCGCTGGTCGCCACGGATCTCGCGTGGCTGCTCGTCGCGCCATGCGGAGGACGGTGATCGTCATGGACATCCGACGCCGCGCGTTGCTGTGCGCTTTCACGCTGATCGCATCGATGCAGGCCGTTTTCGGACAGACGCCCGATCTCGTCGCGCGCGGTGCTTATCTCGCGAAGGCGGGCGATTGCGCCGGCTGCCACACGGCCGCGCCCGTGCCCGGCAAGCCGCAGCCGCATCCGTTCGCGGGCGGCCTGCCGATGGGCTCGCCCTTCGGCACGATCTGGTCGAGCAACATCACGCCGGACGCGGAGCACGGCATCGGCCATTACACGTACGAGGACTTCGCGCGCGCGTTGCGTGAAGGCGTCGCGCCGGGCGGCAAGCATCTTTATCCGGCGATGCCGTATCCATCGTTCGCGAAGATCGACGACGCCGACATGCGCGCGCTCTATGCGTACTTCATGCACGGCGTCGAACCCGTCGCGCAGTCCGCACCCGAAACGCATCTGCCGTTTCCGTTCAATCAGCGCTGGGCGCTCGTGTTCTGGAACTTCGCATTCGCGCCCAACGAACGCTTCACGGGCGATCCGAAACGCGAAGCGCAATGGAATCGCGGCGCGTATCTCGTGCAATCGCTCGGGCATTGCGGCGCGTGCCATACGCCGCGCGGTCCCGCTTATAACGAACGCGGCTACAGCGAATCGTCGCGCACGTATCTCACGGGCGGCACCAACGATCACTGGTACGCGCCGGACCTGACGGGTCTGCCGGGCGCGGGTCTCGGCCGCATCTCCGCCGACGACATCGCCGCGTTCCTCAAGACCGGCCACGGCGCGGGTCTCGCCACGTTCGGCAGCATGGTGCAGGTGGTCGAGGACAGCACGCAATATCTCGACGACGACGATCTGCACGCGATCGCGTCCTATCTCAAGAGCCTGCCCGCGAACGGCGACGGCGGCACCTTCGATGCGCGCTCGCGGTCGGCGCGGCAAAGCATCGCCGCGTTGCGCACCGGCGACGACGAACGCCCCGGCGCGGGTCTCTATCAAAGCGCATGCGCGCGCTGCCACAAGAGCGACGGCGCGGGCGAACCGTTCAAGTATCCGCGGCTCGCGGGCAATCCGGCCGTGCTCTCCGCGCAGACCGATTCGCTCGTGCGGCTGGTGCTGCAAGGCGGGCAGGCGCCTTCGACGGAACATGGCCTGGAACCGAAGAAAATGCCCGCGTTCTCCGACAAGCTCACCGATACCGAAATTGCGCGCGTGCTGACGTTCGTCCGCTCGGCGTGGGGCAACCAGGCATCGCCCGTCACGACACGCGATGTGCGGCGCATGCGCGACGCGGTCGGCCCCGGCGCGCGACAGTGACGCGCTTATGCTGGAACGCCCCATGCTGATTCGATCGCATGGCCGCGCATGCGGTCGTCTTTTTGAACGCACTGGAGCACGACATGAGCGACAACGCATACCCACGCCCGCCTTTGCCGGCACAACAGCAAGACAGCCGCCCCGGACTCACCGCTCCCATGGACCCCGCGCCCGATCACGGCGAATCGAGCTACAAGGGCAGCAACAGGCTCGCGGGCAAGGTCGCGCTCATCACGGGCGGCGATAGCGGCATCGGCCGCGCGGTGGCGATCGCCTATGCGCGCGAAGGCGCGGACGTCGCCATCTCGTATCTCAATGAACAGGGCGACGCCGAGGAAACCGCGCGCTGGGTCGAGAAAGCGGGACAGCGCGCGCTGCTCCTGCCAGGCGATATCACCGATCGCGAGCATTGCAAGGAGATCGTCGCGAAGACGGCGGAAGCGTTCGGCCGTATCGACGTGCTGGTGAACAACGCCGCGTATCAGGCGACCTACGACAAGCTCGAAGACATCAGCGACGACGAATGGGACAAGACCTATTCGACGAATATCGGCGCGATGTTCCGCATCACGAAGGCCGCGCTCGCGCACATGAAGGAAGGCAGCGCGATCGTCAACACGACGTCCGTCAACGCCGATGCGCCGAATCCCGGGCTGATCGCTTATGCGAGCACCAAGGGCGCGATCCAGAACTTCACGGGCGGGCTCGCGCAACTGCTGGCCGATCGCGGCATACGCGCGAATTGCGTCGCGCCGGGGCCAATCTGGACGCCGCTGATTCCATCGACGATGCCGCCATCGAGCGTCGAAAAATTCGGCACGCAGACGCCGATGAAGCGCCCCGGCCAGCCCGCCGAACTCGCCGCCGCCTATGTGATGCTGGCCTCGGATGAAGCGAGCTACATCTCCGGTGCGACCGTCGCAGTGACGGGCGGCAAGCCGATCATCTAAGCACCGCCGATGGCATAGCGAATGCTCTCGACAAGGTATGTAGTGCTCCGCGCGAACCCGCCTGGAGCCGGCGACGAGAGCGGGCGCAACGCGCCCGGACGATCATGCAATCAGACATGCTGAGAATGGCCCGCAAGTCCGGAATGACGATTCTGCTCGACGGCAGGATCGGCAAGGAAGCGTATATGAGCGTGAGCGGTTCGACGGACGCGTTGCAGCGATTCGCGCACGACGTGCGCGTCTCGTTGCTCAAGCGGCCGAAGCGCACCGCGCGCGCGGCGCGTTCGCGCAACGTGAATCCGCTTGTCACGGCGCGCATGCGCGAGCGCATCGCGGCTGGCGCGCATCGCTGGCGCACGCCTCACGCGCCGCGTCTCACGCTCAGAGGTCGTTCCTCATCTGCTCGATGCGAGCGACGATGAGCAAGCGATGATCGTTCATCGCCGTCAGCGTGTCTTCGAGCGTGCCGAGCAGCCTGACGGCGGACGTCGTGTCATGGCCGGATGAACTCAGCTCGCGGATGATTTCCTGTTGACGCCGGATGCGTGCCTTGCCGTCTTCGATATCGCGGTCGGCGCGGACCAACGCGTCGCGCTCGTCTTCGAGATCCATGTGAACCTCCGTCTGCACTCATTCCTCGGCGGGCGAGCTCGTCTGCACCGCGTCGCGCAACAGTTCGACGAGCCGTTCCGCTTCATCGATACGCGCCTGTTCGATCTCGATCTGATCGTGATTGCCCGCGCGCTCGGCCCAGCGTTGCCGCTCTTTGGCGAAGATCACGCGCTCGTGCACCGCGCGTATCGCGGACCAGATCGCCGCTTCGGAATTCGATTCGATACCTTCTTCGAGTGACAATCCGGTGAACGCGTGGCCCGTATGACATCGATAACGCATCGGGCGATCGTCCTTGATGCGCCAGAGCGCGCCGCCGCAATCGGGGCACGTCAGCGCCGAACGCTCGCCGACTTCGTCGAGTTCTTCCGGATCGGACAATCCGTTCGCGGCGATGCGCGCCTCTTTCTCGAACACTCGATTGTTCATCTGCGCCACCTCGGACACTCGTTCGGACGACGCGCCCCGCACGGCGGCCTGAATGCATTTGGAGAGTTCGTCTTCCATGCAAAGCAGATCGGTGCCGCACGATTCGAGCGCGGCGCGCGGCATGCTCGGCGCTTCGCAATCGTCCGGATTCTGCACGATGGCGAAGCCTTGTTGCGCGCGGATATTGGCGAGGCCCGCGGCGCCATCGTCGAGATCGCCGCTCATCACGACGCCGACGACGCGCGACCCGTATTCCATCGCCGCGCTGCGAAAAAGCGGATCGGCGGCGGGGCGCGCGAAATTCTCCTTCGCGCCCTCGTTGAGCCACATGCGCCCTCTCGACATCACGAGATGCCGGTCCGGCGGCGCGACGCGAATCACGCCGCGCTCGACCTCTTCGCCGTTCGTTGCATAACGCGCGGCGAGCGGTCCCCAACCGGTGAGCAGATCCGGCAGCACGCTCGCGTGACGGCCGATATGCAGCACGATGAAGATCGACGCCTGCAGATCGGCGGGAAGCTGGCTCACGAGCACCTTCAGACCCTGAAAACCGCCTCTCGATGCTCCGATCACCACGATGTCCCGTTCGAGCATAGTGCCTCCCATCCTTAGAGGGAAGCAATCACCGGACCGGCTATTGCTCAGGCGTCGCGTCTTTTCGCGCGGACGGGTTCGAGCAGTACGTCCAGCATATGAAGCAGTTCCGGGAAATCGACCGGTTTGGTGAGATGCGCGTCGAAACCCGCGCGGCGCGCGGCACGTTTGTCCTCGTCACGCCCGAACGCCGTCAGTGCGATCGCCTTGAGACCGGCGAGCGAAGAATCGGCGCGCACGCGTCTGACGAGTTCGTATCCGTCGATGCCGGGCAACTGGATGTCCGAGATCAACACGTCGATCGCGTCCTTTGCGAGCAGTTCGAGCGCCTGCTCCGCGCTCGTCGCGACCTGCACCGTCGCCTGTTCGAGCTCGAGCAGCGCGGCAAACGACGCGGTCGCTTCGATGTCGTTGTCGACGACGAGCACGCGCGCACCCGCGACGGGCCGCGCGCTGTCCTCGCCATGCGACGGAGCCGCCGCCTGCATCGCGGCCGCCGGCAGCCAGACCGACAGCGTCGTGCCGCGGCCGAGGCCGTCGGAGCGTGCCTCGATGCGCCCGCCATGCATCTCCACGAGTTGCTTCGCGAGCGCGAGCCCGATGCCGAGTCCGCCCGACGCAGGATTGCGTTTGCCCTGGCGGTACATGTCGAAGATATGCGGCAGCGCGGACTTTTCGATGCCCTGCCCCGTGTCCACGACATCGAGACGCACCATGCCGCCGTCGCGCGCGATATCGAGCTGGACGGAGCCGCCGCGATCCGTGAACTTGAGCGCGTTCGACACCACGTTCCAGAAAATCTGCTCGCAGCGCACCGCATCGGCGAATGCGTAGAAGCTCTGCGCGCGGTTGCTCATGCGCAACTCGATCCCGCGTTGCGCGGCTTCGCTTTCGCCGACATCGGCAATGCGCGCGAGCACGGCCGCGACATCCACAGGAGCCATGCTGAGCGCGAGCTTGCCGGTGCGCACGCGCGACAGATCCAGCAGATCGTCGATGATCTGCGCCTGGCCGCGCACCGCGCGCCGGATCGAATCCGCGGTTTCCTTCACCACTTCGATGCCGCGCGTTTCCGGCAGGCGCGGCAGCATTTCCGCCTTCATGCCGATGAGATTCAGCGGATGCTTCAGTTCGTGCGACAGCATCGCGATGAAATCGTCCTTCAACTGATTCGACAGCGACGCCTTCTCGCGTTCCGCATGTTCGTGCGCGAGCGCATCGCGGTTCTCGTCCTCGCGCATCTTGCGCTCGGTCAGATCGCGCGCGATCTTCGCGAAGCCCGTGAACGACGGATCGGAGATCGGCGTCACCACGCCGCTGCAATACACGCGGCGTTCGTCGCGCGTCACGTGCCAGCGTTCGTCGTCGGCGCGTCCTTCGCGCGCGGCGATGTCGCGCTCGCTCGCGGGCACCCGTGCCTCGCGATCTTCCGCGCTGTAGATGAGCGCGATGTTCTTGCCGACGACTTCCTTCTCCGCGAAGCCGAAGATGCGTTCCGCGCCCGCGTTCCACGTGACGATCGTGCCGTTCGGGTCCTGCACGATGATCGCGTAGTCGTTGGTGGACTGCGCGACGAGCCGCAGACGTTCTTCGCCGATGCGCGCCGATTCCTCGGCCTGATGCCGCGCCGTGATGTCGATGAGCGTGAGCACCGCGCCGTCGATGCGGTCATCGGCCGTGCGATACGGCAGAAGGCGCATCAGATACCACTTGCCGTCCGAGCTCTCGACTTCGCGCTCGATCAGCTTGAGCGTTTCGAACGCCTGTTTCACGTCGTCCGCGAGCGAGGAATAGCGCAGCGAATGCGTGATGTCGAAGAGCGAGCGGCCGATGTCGACATCGATCAGCTTGAACACGCGCGTCGCGCTCGTCGTGAAGCGCTTGACGCGAATCTGCTTGTCGACGAACACGGTGGCGATCTCCGTCGCCGCGATGATGTTCTGCAGGTCGTCGTTCGCCTTAGCAGTGTCCTCGACGCGCGCCTGCAACTCGGCGTTGACCGTGGTCAATTCTTCGTTCACCGACTGAAGTTCTTCCTTGCTGCTTTCGAGTTCTTCGGTCGCGGAGCGCAGTTCTTCGTTGATCGCCTGCAATTCCTCGTTGGACGCCTTCAATTCCTCGACGGTCGTCTCGTGCTGCTCGATGGTCGTCGCAAGCTGCTCGCGCGTGTGCTGCAATTCGCGTTCGAGCTGCACGAGCAGCGGGTCCTGGCCGCGTTCCTCCGGCAGACCTTCATCGGCCATGTGTTCCTGAACTTCGTCGAACAGCACGAGGAAGAAGTCGGCGTTGACGCCGGTGTCGTGGAACGGGCGCACCGTCATGTTGACCCACACCGCGCGGCCGTCCTGGTTGAGCTTGACGCGGCGCGCTTCGACGCTGCCGCCCGTCTGATGCGCGCGAAAGAGCGTCGTGCGCAGATCGAGCCTCAGTTCGGGCAGCACGAGCGCCATGATGTTCGACGACAGCTCGCCGCCGCCGTGACGCAGGAAGCGCCCGGCTGTCGTCGACAGATGCACGATGTTCGAATCGCGATCGACGACCACGCTCGGCGGCGCGTATTCCTCCAGCACGCGCTGATGCAGCGCCGCGAAAGAGAAGCTGCGGCGCTCGGGCGCTTCGGGGCCAGAAGTCATGTTGGCGGGCACGGTGGTGGTGATCAATTCCTCGCGCGGCGCGATGTTGGCAGGTCCGAGCGACGGAAACGAAACCGGCGGCTTCACGCGGTTCAATACCGTGCGCGCGCGATAGATGCGGCTTTTCTTGTCGACGATGGTGAAAAGGTCGTCGG
Organism: Caballeronia fortuita; assembly: GCF_001544835.2. GTDB lineage: Bacteria > Pseudomonadota > Gammaproteobacteria > Burkholderiales > Burkholderiaceae > Caballeronia > Caballeronia fortuita. The sequence continues at coordinate 36,277 of NZ_FCNX02000004.1, forward strand.
CGGTATCGGCGGATTCGGCGGTGCCGAGAAAGAGATAGCCTCCCGCGCGCAACGCGAAGTGAAAGAGTTCGAGCACTTGACGCTGCACCGCGCGATCGAGATAGATCAGCACGTTGCGGCAGGAAATCAGATCGAGATGCGAAAACGGCGGATCGCGCAGCAGGCTATGCGCGGCAAACAGAATGCGCTCGCGCACCGATTTCACGATCTGATAACGCCCGCCCTCCTGCTTGAAATAGCGGCGCAGCAGCTCGGCGGGCACATCGCTCGAAATGGAGCTTACGTAAGAACCGGCGCGCGCCTGCGCGATGGCGGGCTCGTCGATATCGGTGGCAAACACCTGATAGGTCGTCTCGAAACCGGCGGCCTCGCGCGCCTGCGCAAGCATGATCGACAGCGAATACGCTTCCTCGCCGGTCGAGCAGCCGGGCACCCACACGCGGATCTGCGATTCGCCCTTCGTGCCGTCGAGCAATTGCGGCACGACATCGCGGCGCAGCGCGTCGAAGGCGTCGCGGTCGCGGAAAAACTGCGTCACGCCGATCAGCATGTCGGCGAGCAGCGCGGTGGTTTCGTCCGGATTCGCGCGCAGATAGTCGCGATAAGCTCCGATGTCGCGCAGGCCGTTCACCTGCATGCGCCGCTCGATGCGACGCAGAATGGTCGCGCGCTTGTAGTGCCGGAAATCGTGGCCGGTGCGCACGCGCAACTGCATGAGAATGTCGCCGAGCGCGCGCTCCGCGCCGCCTGCCGTAGGCGTGCTTTCCTTTTCAGCCGCATCTGCGCCTTCCGTGATCGGGAGATGGATGCGCTTCGCGTTGTTCCAGAGGTCGAGCAGTTTCTCGGGCATGTCCGCCGCGGGCAGGATGAAGTCGACCTGGCGCGTGGTAATGGCGTGCTGCGGCATTTCGGCGAAATGCGCGTCTTCCGGCTTCTGCGCGACGGTGATGCCGCCCATCTCCTTGATGCGCGAGAGGCCCGCCGCGCCATCGGAGCCCGAGCCCGACATCACGATGCCGATCGAGCGCGAGCCGTGCGCCGTCGCGAGTGTCGCGAAGAAGTGATCGATGGTCGTGGGCGAGCCGCGGCCTGCGCGGTCGAACGCCTGCAAATATCCTTCGGACATCTCCAGATGCTTGCCCGGCGCGTTGATGTAAATATGATTCTTTTCGATGGCCGTGGTCGTGGACACCTGCATGACGGGCATGTCCGTCACGCGCTGCAAGACTTCATCCGCGCGACTCAGATGGTCCGACGCCAGATGCACGATCACGACGAACGCCATGTCCATTTCGGCCGGCGCGTTGTCGAAGAAATTGAGCAGCGCCTCGATGCCGCCCGCCGACGCGCCCATGCCGACGACCGCAAACGGCAAAGGTTCGAAGCGCTCCGACGTCTCCGCCTTCGATCGACCGTTTGTCATGTCCGGGATTCCTCCGAGTCCATCCTTTCTATCCGATCACCTTGCATTTTTTTCTTCGAGTTCACTAGTGAGCCCTCACACCGGCGCACCGGCGTGAACTTGTAATGGAGTTGTCGCACCTGAGCGGGCCGCATATGTTAGCGGCGACCATTGTAGTGTATGCAAATGGACGATCCGGTTGACGTATATTGCGCGAAGCCTTTCGCGCATGACGCAAGCGCAGAAGAACAGGACGAGAACCACGGCGCAAGGGCGCAGGGAAAGATGCCGTAAGGATGGAACGCGGATGGCCCGCGCGATTCGCGTTATTTCGAATCGTTGGCGGCACGCTGCGCCGGTTCTTCCGGCTGCATGACTGCCCGCACCGGACCTTTGCGCGGTTGCATGGCGTTGGCATTGCGCAGACGCATGATGGTCTGCCGCGACGTGTTGAGCGAGCGCGCGATCTCGGTCACGGTCGCGCCTGTATCGAGCGCGAGTATGGCCTGACGCTGCTGGGCATCGGTCAGCGAACTCGGACGGCCTTGGGCGACGCCGCGTTCCTTCGCGGCATTCGCCGCCTCGCGGGCGCGGCTGCGGCGCGTGATGTGCTCGAGTTCTTCGGCAAGACGCAGCGTCTGGATGAACGCGCGGCCTTCTTCCGAGCGCAAGTCGCTCTTGCCGTAGGCGAGACACACGGTCGCGATGTCGCGCCGGTCGAGCAGTTCCAGCGTCGCGATGACGTCCTGAACGCTGCAGCCGAGACACCAGAGTTTCGTCGTGATGAGCGTGTCGCCCGCCTGCAGCCGCCGCAGCACGCGCTGAAAAGCGGGGCGCGAAGGCGCGGAGATCGTGCAACTGCTGCGCTCGACGAAGACTGCGCTCATATCGACGAAATAGCCGGCCGCGTCGATCTCGAGCAAGTCGCGCTCATGAGTCGGAATACCTCTGCTTTCCTCGAAGACATACACGACGATTGCCATCGTTCTGACCTTTTTCAGTTCACGAAGCGCGCGCTCGGAAGACGCCGCGAGACGCGCGCATAAAGGCAGTATGACAGCCAAAAAGCACCGTTCAACGTACGGAATCCATGCAATCTGCACGCAAGGGCGGCGTATTCGGACACAACACCGAGGACGGTCGAGGGCGAATTGGGATCAGGCTGCGGCGGCCGAACGGGCGACGCGCCGGTCCACTTCGTCCTTGCCGGCCGAGAGTGCAAAGTTGCGCGCCTCGTCGGCGGACGGGAAATGGCCGAGCACGCCTGTTGCGCGTTGCAGTCCGTCGCCGTCGCAAATGATGGTCATTGCCGCGTACAGACCGCCGTCGAATGCGGCCATCGGCGTAATGACGAAACCGCGATAGATGATTCGAGGCTGATTCATGGCGCCCTCTCTCTTATCTGATGACTGTCTTTCGCTCTTTTCGGGCGTTGTCCGCCCGGAGACTGTGCGCAAATTGTCCATCAGAAATATGTGCTGAGGATTGGGGAAAACCAGAAACCCGTTACGTCCAGAAAGCATCCTTCAATGCGGCGGCATCGTGCGTGTCATAGCTCGGGCTGCGCGATATCCGCCTTTACGACCTGTTCGCCACGTTCGAGCGCGGCGGCAACCGCATCGGCTTTGGATGCGAACGGCCCGATGTCGCCTACGCCATCGAACGGAAACAACAGCTTTCCGTCGGTTTTGCGCACGACCTTCAACGTGCCGAAGAAGCCGCTGCCGCTGCTGCCGCGATACGACGCGTAGATCTGGAAGTCGTCATCGCTGACGCCCGGCGTGGGGGTCATCGTGCGCGTAGGAAAGAGTACGAGCTTGGGGCGCTTGCCAACCGATTGAGTCACGGATACTCCGGGCGTCGACTGATGCTTCATTCTGGAACAGCCGCGAGGCGTTCTCCACGTACGGAAACGGCGCCTTAATGCAAGGTTCATCGGCTTGACGCAGATGCAAACGCTCGCACGACGTCTTCAACGGCGCGCCTCCGTCGCCATTCTCACTGCAAGTCCGGCGAGCACCGTGCCCATCAACCAGCGTTGAATCAGCAGCCACGCGGGGCGGCGTGCGAGGAAAAGCGCAATCGATCCGGCTGTCATCGCGACCATCGAATTGACGGTGATGCTGAGCACGATCTGCACGACGCCGAGCACGAGCGATTGCCCGAGTACGCCATGTGACGGATCGATGAACTGCGGCAGCAGCGACAGATACAGCACCGCGATCTTCGGATTGAGCAGGTTTGTGACGAAGCCCATCGTGAATAGCTTGCGCGGGCTGTCCACGGGGAGTTCGCGCACCTGAAATGGCGAACGTCCGCCCGGCTTCACCGCTTGCCACGCGAGAAAGAGCAGATAGAGCGCGCCGCCGAAGCGCAACGCGTCGTAAGCGAATGGAACCGCGATCAGCAGCGCGGTGATGCCGAACGCCGCGCACAGCATGTAGAAGACAAACCCGAGCGCGACGCCGCCGAGCGAAATCAATCCCGCCGTGCGGCCCTGGCAGATGGAGCGCGAAATCAGATACACCATGTTCGGCCCTGGCGTGAGCGCCATGCCGAGTGCGACGAGTGCGAATGCGAGCAGTTGAGGCGTGTGAGGCATGAGACGGGCTCCGGCGAGAGAAAGGTCGATGCATTCTCACGCGCGCAACCCGGCGGCGCCAGATACAGAACCGGCGCCGCCCGTCGATACACCTGCTTAGCGCATGCCGCCGCTGGCGATGAGGCTTTCGCCGGTCATCCAGCGCGCATCGTCCGATGCGAGGAACACGGCGATCGATGCGATATCGTCCGGCTGGCCGAGACGTCCGAGCGGCGTTTGCGTGAGCGCGGCCTTGTCGAAATCGGAATCGATGATGCCCGCGGTATGCGTGCCTTCGGTCACCACAACGCCCGGATTGATCGAATTGACACGGATCTTTCTCGCGCCGAGTTCGCGCGCGAGCACGCCGGTGATCGCATCGACGGCGCCCTTGGTGCCGCTGTAGACCGCGCTCGTCGGCGGCGTGATGCGCGTTACGACCGAGCTCACGTTGATGATGCTCGCGCCTTCGCCGAGATGCTTCGAGGCGGCTTGCGTCGTGAGCAGCGTACCGAGCACGTTGATGTTGAACTGGCGGTGGAAGTGTTCTTCGGTGATGTCTTCGAGCGCGGCGAATTCGTAGACGCCCGAGTTGTTGACGAGGACGTCGAGCCGCCCGTAAGTTTCGATAGCGGCATTCACGATGCCTTGCGCATCGGCCGCTTTCGAAACGTCGCCGCCGACGGCGATCGCCTTGCCGTTCGCCGCGATTATTTCCGCGACGACCGCATCCGCGCCTGCCTTGCTGCTTGCATAGTTGACGACCACCGATGCGCCTTCGGCCGCGAGCGCCTTCGCGATGCCCGCGCCGATGCCTTTCGATGCGCCCGTGACGACCGCGACCTTGCCTGCGAGTTTGCTCATGATGAATTCCTTGAAGAGATTATTTAATGCCCGGATGCGCCGTCGCGTGTTCCTCGATCGGCGCGACATGTTGAAATTTAGACATCTCTTCGAACGCGATAAAGCAGCGTAGAGTGAAAAGACTTGAAGCCTCACGCGAATAATCGGCAAAGCGCACATATGGACGCGAATTTCACCGGACGCATCCCCGAACTTTACGATCGGCTTTTAGTACCGATGCTCTTCGCTCCCTACGCCGAGGACATCGCGCAGCGCGTGGCGGCGCGCGATCCGTCGCGCGTACTGGAGACGGCGGCGGGCACCGGCGCGCTCACGCGCGCAATGGCGCATGCATTGCACGCGCATGTCGAGATCGTCGCGACGGACCTCAATCAGGCGATGCTCGATCGCGCCGCGATGACGCCCGTCGAAGGAAACGTGACGTGGCGGCAAGCGAACGCGCTCGCCTTGCCGTTCGACGATGCGAGCTTCGATATCGTCGTTTGCCAGTTCGGCGCGATGTTCTTTCCCGACAAGCCGGCCGCGTTCGCGCAAGCGCGGCGCGTGTTGCGGCCCGGCGGCGCGCTGCTGTTCGACGTGTGGGACCGCATCGAGGAAAACGACTTCGCCGACACGGTCACCGCGACCCTTGCCCGCGTTTTTCCCGACGATCCGCCGCTTTTCATGCAACGCACGCCGCACGGTTATTTCGACAAGGAAGCGATTACACGCGATCTCGCCGCGGCGGGCTTCGATGACGCGCCGCTTTTCGACACCATCACGCGAACGAGCCGCGCGTCGTCGGCGCGCGATGCGGCCATCGCGTATTGCCAGGGCACGCCGTTGCGCAACGAGATCGAAGCGCGCACGGGCGCGAGCCTCGAGGATGCGACATCGATATGCGCCGATGCCATCGCGGCGCGCTTCGGCTCGAGCGCGATCGATGGGAAGACTCAGGCCCACGTCATCGCGATTCAACGCTGACCGAGCACGCGTTCGAGCCACGCAAGCAGCGTCTGCGAAGCACATGCCGCGCTTCTGAAGCCGATGTGTCCATCGGGCCGCACGGCCCACGCCATGCCGTTCCTCGCGCCGTACGCGCTGGCGAACGCGCCTGCTTCGTCGCTCAGGCACCGATACGCTTCGGGCGCGGCTTCGAACGACGCCGCGCTCGCGTAGTGCGCCGACACGATCAGCACCGCGCTCGCCGCCGTGCCGAGCGCGTCGCGCCATGCATCGACAGCGGAGGCGAATGCGGCGAGCCGTGCGCCGTCGGCATCGCCATCGATATACGCGACGAGCGTGTGACGGCCGCGCCCGAGATGATCGTGCAAGCGTTGCGCATGACCGATGAACGCTTCGACAAGACCGCCCGCTTGCGGCGCGCGATCGCCGGGCGCGGGCCATTCGGCGGCCATGTCGATGCATTCGTCCGCGACGATCGGACTGCTGCCGCGATAGCCGACGAGCAATTGCGTCTCGCGCATCGCGGGCTTGATCTCGCCGTGCGCGAGAACGGTGTTCAACGCGCGGCTCGTCGATTCGACGACATCCAGTCCCACGGGCCGACGCTCCGATTCGTAACTGTCGAGCAGCGTTTCGCGCGCAAGTCCGCGTGACGCGAGCGTGAGCTTCCACGCGAGATTGTGTGCGTCCTGCAGGCCGGTGTTCATGCCCTGCCCGCCGACGGGTGGATGAATGTGCGCGGCATCGCCCGCGAGAAAGACGCGCGCGCGCGAATAATGTTGCGCGATCCGATGACTCACGCGATACACCGACGACCAGCGCATCGACGAAAGCCGCGTGCCTTTCGGCAGGATCGGCAGCATGATGCGGCTGATTTCATCGAAATCGGGCGTGGAGTTCAGCGTGTGGCGCGTGGCATCGTCGGGTAGAAGGACCATCGAGAGACGATAGCGGCGCGCCGAACCGCGCACCGGGAGTGCTGCGAGCGTGGTCGGTCCCGAACCGCCTTCGCCCGACACGTTGAAGCGGTACATGCGTCCGCGCGGCAGATTCCATTCGACATCGACATCGGCGAGCATGAAGGTTTGCGGGTACTGATCGCCTTCGAAGGCGATGTTCAGATGACGCCGCACCGTGCTGCGCGCGCCGTCGCAGCCGACGAGCCAGCGGCATCGAATGGTGCGGTCCTTGCCGCATGCGTCCTGTATGCGTGCGTCGATGTAATCGCCCGATTCGATGAAATCGGCGAGCGTCGCGCCATATTCGACGTGCCCGCCGTTGCGCGCGAGCGCGGCTTCGAGAATGCGCTCCGTCTCGAACTGCGCGAGCGACAGCGCGCCGTACGGCAGACCTCGACGCGCAATCTCGGCGCTGAACGCGGGCGCGCCGTCCTGGAAGGTATCGGCACCGGTGAGCCATACGCCCGCATCGATCGCCTCGCGCGCGATGCCGAGATCAACGAACAATTCGAGCGTTCGTGCCGTGACGCCCAGCGCCTTGACGAAGAAAACGCGCTCGTCGTGTGCGTCGATGACGCGCACGTTCACGCCATCGCGACGCAACTCGGCGGCAAGCATCAGACCGACGGGGCCCGCGCCGGCGATCAGCACATCGGTCGTAGCGAACATGATGCGTTTTCTCCTGATGAAACCGGCGAATTTGTAGAGAGTCGTCAGGGAGGATAACCGCTGTATGCGTGCCTGTTGCGATGGAATTTGCACGTTGAGCACCGTCGCGGACACGAGCCGCGCAGCGAATATGACATGTCATGGCGAGTGAACAAAGCGGCGGCTGAACGCTCTCGCGCTATGATTGACCATCGCACGATGACAACGACAGCCGAATATGGCCCGACGAAGCAAACAGGAAGACACTCAGGCGGAGACCCTCGACAACGCGGACGAAGACGCATCGTCCGGCGGCGGTTCCAGCTATCTCGTGCCGGGCCTCGAACGCGGCTTGCGCATCCTCGCCGAATTCTCGGCGCGCGAGCCGGTGCTGGGGGCGCCGGAGTTGTCGCGGCGTATCGGCATTCCGCGCACGACGACGTTTCGTCTGCTGCAGACGCTCGAAGCGCTCGGCTTTCTCGAACGCGTGAACGGCGACCGAAATTTCAGACTTGGCGTCGCGGTGTTGCGGCTTGGCTTCGAGTATGTGAACTCGCTGGAGCTAACCGATTTCGGCACGCCGATTCTCGAACGTCTGCGCGATGCGACCGGCCTTTCCACGCATCTGCTGATCCGCGATCAGCGCGATGTCGTGTTCGTCGCAAAGGCGCAGAGTCACGAGCCGCTATTCAGTTCGGTGAAGGTGCATGTCGGCACGCGCCTGCCTGCTCATGCAACGGTGCATGGTCATGTGCTGATGGGCGATCTGTCTATGGCTGCGCTCAAGGCGCTTTATCCTGAGGCGCAACTGGAGAAGTACACGGAGCGCACGCCGGGGACTGTCGAAGAGTTATACGAGCGTGTGCGGGAATGCGCGGCGCTCGGTTACGGGGTGAGCGAAGCATCGTTCGAGCGGGGGATTTCGGTGGTGACCGCGCCTGTGCGGGATCATTCGGGCGCGATCGTGGCGGCGGTGGCGGCGACCGTGCCGCGGTCGGATATTGGCGTCGACGATGAGAAAGCGCGTCTCGTCGCGGAGATCTGTGGGGCCGCGGGTGAGCTTTCCATGCGGTTGAATTATCGGCCTTTAGCGGGGAGATCTGGTGCTGCTGTTGTTTGATCTTTTTTCGCCGGATCCCAATTGTTTTGTGGTCTATTAGCACTGCCCCTGTGCTAATAAGCCGATGACGAAACGGGATCCAGCGACAAAAAATCAGAACGAATGATGCACCCCCGCCAACACGATGACCTGATTCGCCGTACTCGAAACCCCCGCCGTAAAGAACGCAGCCTTCACTCCCCCAGTAGCATGCTCATAAAGCGCATTGACGTAAAGCTGCGTCGACTTCGACAACATATAGATATCGCCGATTTCAAACTGCGTCCAGCGCCCGCCCGCGAACGTCGTCGTCGCCGCGCCGCCCGCGATCCAGTTCCACGCGACCGGCTTGAACGTCACGCCGGCATCGTATGACTGAAACGTGTCCGAGCGTCCGTTCGACTGCAGCTTCACGCGCGTATAGAGTCCGTGCACCACGAACTTGCCGATCTCATAAGACGCGCCCGCGCCCATCTCTTCCTGCTTGTCCGCCATGTAAGTCGTAGCCGGCTGGCCCTGGAACGTCGTGAGTCCGGTCGTCGCGATCGCGGGCGTGCGATTGTGCTCGTTCGAATATGTAGCCGCCGCCTTGAACGGACCATTCGCATACGTGATGCCGAAGCCGTAGTTGCGTCCCGTCGAGAAGTTCGTCGTGTTGCCGAGGCCCATCATCGCGCCGGCAGAAAAGCCGTAAAAGTTCGCCGAGCGGAATTTCACCGAGTTGTCGTAAGGCACGACGCCCGTATCGGCAAGTTGATCGATATTGCCCGGATGGAACGCATACCAGCTCGCCGCAAGATACGCGGTCGAGAGCGGCCCGAGCATGTCGAAGCTGAATGGCGTCTGATGCCCGAGCGTCAGCGTGCCGACGTTCTCCTGCTCAAGCCCGAGATACGCCTGCCGATTCCACAGCGTGCCGGCCTTCGCGAAGTTGCCCGTGTTCGTATAGAACCCGTTCTCGAGTTGCGCGACGGTCTTCAAGCCGCCGCCCAGATCTTCGACGATGCGAAAGCCCCATCGATCCGGCTGCATGTTGCCCTGCTCCTCCATCCACTTCGGATGGCCGCCGACATTGTTGATGTACGCGATGCCGGCATCGAGGCTGCCGTATAGCGTAACGCTGCTTTGCGCCGATGCGCCGGTCGCCACCCCGGCTCCGATGAGCCCCGCTGCGATGATGTGCTTCACCCTTCGTTCTCCTGACCGTATGGTTCGAACGCGGACCTCGCCCGCTTTCCTGTTCCGGGTTGCGTCAGTTATTGCGCTTCCCCGGATGACATTTCTGTTGAATCGCTTTACGTTCCATCTATGGATCAACGTACTGCCTATGGAAAGTATAGTGAGCTTTACGCGTCAAAAAAATAAATTTAAGACGCGCTCGGGTAGACCCTGAGTCACGCCTTCGACGGCAGCGGCGCTGCGGAAAAAGCCTACAAATCAATGACAAGCGGGTGTTCTTACCGTCAACGTCAATTCTCGAACGCTTGGACTTCAGTGTTTTCACCTAGAGATTCATGTTTTTATTTTTTCTCGCTCGGACGACTCCTATAATCACCATACACGAACTGTTGTTCCTTTAGTGGAACACATCCGAACTAGAGAACAGGGTGAGAGATGTCTGAACAATGGCGCTGCGCCGGACATGCCGGCGATCTGTCGGAAGACGCACCGATCGAATTCAAGCTCGATGACGGCGCGGAGATCGGTATTTACAAGGTGGGCGACGCGCTGTACGCGCTGGAGAACGTCTGCCCGCACGCATATGCGCTGCTGACGCAAGGCTTCGTCGATGGCGACACCGTCGAATGCCCGCTGCACGAAGCGGTGTTTCACATTCCCACGGGCAAATGCCTGAAAGAGCCCGGCGGCCGCGACCTGAAGACGTATTCGGTCCGCCTCGCCGGCGAGGAAATCCAGATCAAGGTGGCGTGACATGGAAAAAGTCGTGAACTTCAATCCGCATCTCAAGCCGTGGCTCGCGCCGCAGCCGAACAACGTCGCCGGTAAAGGCGTGATCGAGAAGCCGGGCGAAACGGAAAACTTCATCTGGCAGACGCGTAAGGCCGAGCCGACGCAATACGAAAACGACTTCGGCGATGCGCTCGAACGCGTCTTCGAAGCAGGGGCGCTGGAGCTGGATCAAGTCGTCGCGGGCCTGAACAAGGACGGCTTCCGCACGCCCGAAGGCGCCGCATGGACCGCCGATCGCCTCGCCGCCGAACTGCGCACGCTCGCCGAATAAAGAAGGAGCACTTTCCCCATGACGTCCCCTCAGCAATCCACCCTCGCCGCCGATCCCGTTCAGGCTTATCTCGATCGCGGCTTGCGCAACTACTGGTATCCCGTCGCGCCTAGCTGGCAAGTGGCGAATGCGCCCATCGGCCTGACGCGTCTCGGCGATCAGATCGTGCTCTGGCGCGATAACGAAGGCAAAGTGCATGCACTCGAAGATCGCTGCCCGCATCGCGGCGCGCGCTTGTCGCTCGGATGGAATCTCGGCGGCAGCGTCGCGTGCTGGTATCACGGCATCGAAGTCGATGGCAGCGGCACCGTGCAGAAAGTGCCCGCCGTGTCCGCCTGTCCGCTCGAAGGCCAGAAGTGCGTGAAGTCGTACCCCGTCGAAGAACACGCGGGCGCGATCTTCCTCTGGTTCGGCGACGACGCCAACAAGGCACCCGCGCCGCTCGTGCTGCCGGAAGAACTCGTCGGCGATGAATACGCGAGCTTCCTGTGCATGTCCCACTGGAAGTGCAATTACCAGTACGCGATCGATAACGTGATGGACCCGATGCACGGCGCGTATCTCCACGCCACATCGCACTCGATGGCCGAAGGCGACAAACAGGCCGACATGCGCGTGCGCAAGACTGAAACCGGCCTCATGTTCGAGAAGGTCGGCCAGCGCGACGTGAACTTCGACTGGGTCGAGCTTGGCGAAACCGGCTGCCTGTGGATGCGTCTGGCGATTCCCTACAAGAAGAAGTTCGGCCCGGGCGGCAACTTCGGGATCATCGGCTTTGCCACGCCGGTGGATAACGACAACTGCCAGGTCTATTTCTGGCGCACGCGCAAGGTCTCCGGATGGCAGCGCGATGCATGGCGCTTCCTGTATCGCAATCGACTCGAAGGGCTGCATTGGGCCGTGCTCGAACAAGACCGCTACGTGCTTGAAAGCCTCGCGCCCAACGCACGCGATCACGAATTCCTCTATCAGCACGATGTCGGCATGACGCGCGTGCGCCGCATGTTCAAGCAGCGCGCGCAGCAACATCTCGCCGCACTCGAAGCATTGCCGAAGAACACGGAGCACGCTCATGCGTGATGCGTCGAAGACGCTGGAAGGCCGTCGCGTGATCGTGACGGGCGGCGCTCGCGGACTCGGCGCGGCGTTCGTTCGCGCGCTCGTCGATCAAGGCGCGCGTGTGGCGTTCGGCGATGTGCTGCATGACGAAGGCGAGGCGCTTGCGCGCGATCTTCACGATGCGCACTTCTTCGCGCTCGATCTGAACGATCCGCAAAGCATCGACGAATTCGTCGAGCAGAGCGCGCACGCATTGGGCGGTATCGACGCGCTCATCAACAACGCCGCGATCACCCATTCGGGCGGCAAGTCCGCCGATGAACTCACGCCGCAAACATGGGATGCGGTGATGAACGTCAACGTGCGCGGCACGTGGCTGATGAGCGTCGCGTGCCTGCCGCACCTGAAGGCTTCGGGGCGCGGCGCCATCGTGAACATCGCATCGGACACGGCTTTGTGGGGCGCGCCGAAGTTGCTTGCCTATGTAGCGAGCAAGGGCGCCGTGATTGCGATGACGCGTTCGCTTGCCCGCGAGTTCGGCGCAGGCAACGTGACCGTGAACGCGATCGCGCCCGGTCTCACGGAAGTGGAAGCCACTGCCTATGTGCCCCCCGAGCGCCACGAGTACTACCTCAAAGGCCGCGCTCTGACACGCGCGCAGGTTCCCGACGACGTGAACGGCCCCGTGCTGTTCCTGCTCTCGGATGCGGCGCGCTTCGTGACGGGCCAGTTGCTGCCGGTGAACGGCGGCTTCGTGATGAATTGATTCGCTTACCTGATCATATTGGAGAAAGCAATGGCCGATGCAGACATCGAACGTAAATCGTGGGAACAGCCCGCCGACGCGAGCTTCGATCAATGGATGGACTCGCGCGTCGCACGCCTCGACACGCGCCGCTACGACTGGGACGCGCTCAAGTTTCAGGCCGACTTCGACCCGAAGTATCGCCGCGCGCAAATGCGCTATGTCGGAACGGGCGGCACGGGTGTATCGAAGGACATGAACACGATTCCCGCAGGCAGCTTCACTTTCTCGACGATGGTGATCCCCGCCGGCAACATCGGGCCGAGCCATATTCATGTCGACGTCGAAGAGATTTTCTTCGTGCTGCGCGGCAAGATGAAAGTCGTCTGCGAGAAGGACGGCAAGACGTGGGAAGCCGTGCTGGGCGAGCGTGATCTCATTTCGGTGCCGCCGGGCGTGTATCGCACGGAGATCAACATCGGCGAGGAAGATGCGCTGATGTGCGTGATGCTCGGCGCGTCGAAGCCCATCACGCCGACGTATCCGCCGGACTCGCCGCTCGCGAAGCTCAAGCGTTGAGGCCCGCATGAACATTCACACGCTCGCGCGCTTTCCGGAAACGCGTATCGATACCGCGCTCGGCATCACGGCGTATCGCGGGGCCGGTGCGATGCATCGGCGCACGCTGCCCGTCGTGCTGCTGCATGGAATCGGGTCGGGCGCGGCGTCGTGGGTGCATCAGCTCGACGCGCTCGGTGCGACGCGGCGCGTGCTTGCATGGGATGCGCCGGGTTACGGCGATTCCACATGCGTCGTTAGTGATTCGCCGATCGCGCTCGATTATGCAAAAGCGTTGCGCGCATGGCTCGATGCGCTCGATATCGATCGATGCGTGATCGCCGGACATTCGCTCGGCGCGATCATCGCGGGATCGTTTGCCGCGCATGCGCCGGAGCGCGTCGCGGGCGTGTTGCTGATATCGCCCGCTGCGGGTTACGGCGCTGCATCGAAGGAAGTGCGCGAATCGAAACGCGATGCACGTCTGAAGATGCTGAACGATCTCGGCCCCGAAGGACTTGCACGCGAGCGCAGCGCCAACATGCTGTCGCAATACGCCGATGACGAAGCGCGCGAATGGGTTCGATGGAACATGGCCCGCGTGATGCCCACGGGTTATGCGCAAGCGACGCATCTTCTCGCGAATGCCGATCTCGCAGCGGATATCGCGCGCTTTCACGGACGCATCGCGGTTGCAGTCGGTGCGGAAGACACGATCACGCCGCCCCACGCATGCGAGCGCATTGCGCAGGCGGCGCGCGTAAGTCTGCAAGTGATGCCGCGCGCGGGTCACGCGGGCTATGTCGAATCGGCCGCTGCCTATACCGCGTTGATCGATACGTTTTGCCAAGGCATCGAATGTCACATGAAAGACGGAGTACCGCAATGACATCCCTCGCCACAGAAGAAGCCGACAAGGGCGAACCGACTTACATCGTGCCGGGACTCGAGCGCGGATTGAAGATCCTCACCGAATTCTCGCCGCGCGAACCCGTGCTTGGCGCGCCCGAATTGTCGCGACGTCTCGGCATTCCACGCACGACCGTCTTCCGTCTGTTGCAGACGCTCGAATCGCTCGGCTTTCTCGAGCGCGCGGACAAGGACCGCAACTATCGCCTGGGCGTCGCCGTGCTGCGTCTCGGCTTCGAATATCTGAGCTCGCTCGAACTGACCGATCTCGGGCTGCCGATCATCGAAGCATTGCGCGATGCGACCGGCCTCACGAGCCACATCCTCATTCGCGATGGCCGCGATGTCGTGTTCGTCGCGAAAGCGCAGAGCCATGCGCCAATCTTCAGCTCGGTGAAGGTGAACGTCGGCACGCGTCTGCCAGCACACGCAACGACGCACGGTCACGTCTTGATGGGCGATCTTTCGCTCGATGAACTGCGCGCGCTCTATCCGGAAACGCATCTCGAACGCTTCACGAAGTCCACGCCGGAAAGCGTCGAAGAACTCTACGAGCGCGTGAAAGAAGACGCCGAACGCGGCTACGCGACGAGCCAGTCGTCGTTCGAGCGCGGGATATCGGTCGTCACTGCGCCGGTTCGCAACGACACGGGACGCATCGTCGCCGTCATCACGACGACGATCCCGCGTCCGGAAATCGACGCGGCATTGCTCGACAGCGGCCTCATCGACAAGGTGCGCGAAGCCGCCGATGCGCTCTCGATGCGTCTCAACTATCGTCCGGCCGCGCGTTCCGCAACGCCGACCCGTTACATGAAGTCCTTGGGGTTGCAATGATTCAGATCGATCTCTCCGGGCAAGTCGCGGTCGTCACGGGCGGCTCCTCGGGCATCGGCTTCGCGACGGCGCGATTGTTCCTGCAAGCGGGCGCCTCGGTCGCCATTTGCGGACGCGATGGCGAACGTCTTCGAAGCGCGCAAGCCTCGCTCGCCGATGAGTACCCGCACGCGCAGTTGCTCGCTGTCCGTTGCGACGTGCTCGATGCGGAGCAAACGAACGCATTCGCATCGCAAGTGATGCAACGCTTCTGCCGCGTCGACATGCTCGTGAACAACGCGGGTCAAGGCCGCGTCTCCACTTTCGCCGATACGACAGACGACGCCTGGCGCGACGAACTGGAACTGAAGTACTTCAGCATCATCCGTCCGACGCGCGCCTTCCTGCCGATGCTGAACGACGCGCCCTCGCCCGCGATCGTCTGCGTGAACTCGCTGCTCGCGCTGCAACCCGAGCCGCATATGGTCGCGACATCGTCGGCGAGAGCGGGCGTGTTGAGCCTCGTCAAATCGCTCGCGACGGAACTCGCGCCGCAACGCATCCGCGTGAATTCGATTCTGATCGGCATCGTCGAATCGGGGCAATGGAAGCGCCGCTATCAAAACTACCTGAACGAGAACGCCGATAACCCCGCGCCTCAAAGCTGGGCGCAATGGACCGGCGAGATCGCGCGCAAGAAAAACATTCCGCTCGGCCGCTTCGGCTTGCCCGAAGAAGCGGCGCAGGCACTCTTCTATCTCGCAACACCGCTGTCGTCGTACACGACCGGCAGCCATATCGATGTTTCCGGAGGCTTTGCTCGTCATGTCTGAAAAAACCACGGTCGGCGAACTGATCGCCGCGTTCCTCGAACAATGCGGCGTGCGCACGGCGTTCGGCGTCATCTCGATCCACAACATGCCGATCCTCGATGCGATCGGGCGTCGCGGCAACATCCGTTATGTCGGCGCACGCGGCGAAGCAGGCGCGCTGAACATGGCCGATGGTCTCGCGCGCGTCTCCGGCGAACTCGGCGTCGCGTTCACATCGACGGGAACGGCGGCCGGCAATGCAGCGGGCGCGATGGTCGAAGCGTTGACCGCGGGCACCGCGTTGCTGCACATCACCGGGCAGATCGAAACCGAATATCTCGATCAGGATCTCGCATACATTCACGAAGCGCCCGATCAACTATCAATGCTGCAATCGATCTCGAAGGCGGCGTTTCGCGTGCGCACCGTCGACACCGCATTGCCGACGATCCGCGAAGCCGTGCGCGTCGCGCTGACCGCGCCCGCGGGTCCGGTAAGCGTCGAGATTCCCATCGACATTCAAGCGGCCGAAATCGAATGGCCCGCCGATCTCGCCGCGCCGCACGTGAACACGCTGACGCACGACAGCCTGCGCGTGAAGCAGCTCGCCGATGCGCTCACGCGCGCGAAGCGTCCGTTGCTGTGGCTCGGCGGCGGCACACGTCATGCGCGCGGCGCGGTCGAGCGTCTCGTGAAGCTCGGCTTCGGCGTCGTGACAAGCGTGCAAGGCCGCGGCGTGCTGCCCGAAGACCATCCGGCGACGCTCGGCGCGTTCAACGTGCATCCATCCGTCGAAGCGTTCTACAAGACGTGCGATGCGCTCGTCGTCGTAGGCTCCCGTCTGCGCGGCAACGAAACGCTGAAGTACAAGCTCGCGCTGCCGCAACCGCTCTATCGCATCGACGCCGATGCCCTCGCCGATAACCGCGGCTATCGCAACGATCTCTTCGTGCATGGCGATGCTTCGCGCGTACTCGACGAACTCGCGACGCTGCTCGAAGGACGCATCCGTGTCGATGCATCTTTTGCGGGCGATCTCGCCGCCGCGCGCGAAACGGCCGTCGCGGAAGTATCGAAGGGTCTCGGGCCGTACAAGCGTCTCGTCGATTCGTTGCAGCGCGCCGTGGGCCGGGACTACAACTGGGTCCGCGACGTCACGATCTCGAACAGCACGTGGGGCAATCGTCTTCTGAAGATCTTCAATCCGCGCGCCGGCGTGCATGCGCTCGGCGGCGGCATCGGGCAAGGCATGCAGATGGCGATCGGCGCGGCGTTGTCGGGCGCGGCGAAGAAGACCGTCGCGCTCGTCGGCGATGGCGGCTTGATGGTCAATGTCGGCGAACTCGCGACCGCCGTGCAGGAGAAAGCCAACGTGATGATCGTGCTGATGAACGATCAATGCTATGGCGTGATCCGCAACATTCAGGACGCGAATTACGGCGGACGGCGCATGTTCGTCGACTTGCATCAGCCGGATTTCGCGCAGTTCTGTGCGAGCCTCGGTCTCGCGCATCGCCGCATTACGTCGCTCGATCAGACCGATGACATCGTGCGCGAAGGACTCGCGATCGATGGCCCCGTGCTCGTCGAAGTGGACATGCTGTCGGTCGGCTCGTTCGCTACTGCGTTCGCAGGGCCGCCCGTGAAGAAGGAAGAGCCGAAGGAGCCGGAATATGCGTGATCCCCGTCATGCACAGCATGCGATCGACATCGCGATGATCGGCTTCGGCGCGATCGGCTCCGCGGTGTTTCGCGCGCTCGACCACGATCCGCTCGTACGCATCTCGCATGTGATCGTGCCGGAACGCGATTGCGATCACGTGCGTTCGGTGCTCGGCGATCACGTCGATGTCGTTTCGCGCGTCGATGCGCTTGCGAGTCATCCCGAGTTCGCGCTCGAATGTGCGGGACATGCCGCGCTCGTCGATCACGTCGTGCCGCTCTTGAAGTCGGGCACGGATTGCGCGGTCGCATCGATCGGTGCGCTATCGGAAGCCGGTCTGCTCGACGCGCTTTCCGATGCAGCCGACGAAGGCGCGGCCACGGTCACGCTGTTGTCGGGTGCGATCGGCGGCGTCGATGCACTTGCCGCAGCCAAAGAAGGCGGCCTCGACGACGTGCAGTACACCGGCCGCAAGCCGCCGCTCGGCTGGCTCGGCACGCCTGCCGAAGCGCTGTGCGATCTGCAGTCGCTGACCGAAGAGAAGATCATCTTCGAAGGCAGCGCACGCGATGCAGCGCGGCTCTATCCGAAGAACGCGAATGTCGCGGCGACCATTGCGCTCGCCGGACTCGGACTCGACGGCACGCGCGTTCGTCTCATCGCCGATCCGGCTGTCGAACGCAACGTGCATCGGATCGTTGCCCGCGGCGCATTCGGTGAAATGTCGCTGGAAATGTGCGGCAAGCCGTTGCCGTCGAATCCCAAGACATCGGCGCTGACCGCATTCAGCGCGATCCGTGCGTTGCGCAATCGCGCGGCGCGCTGCGTCATCTAAGGAGCTTTTGGACGATGAATCATCCCGACACTTCGCTCGTGACATCCGGCGATATCTTGATCGGCGGCGAGTGGCGCAAAGGGCGCGGCAATCAGTACACGAGCATCTATCCCGCCGATCAGTCCGTCAACGCGGAGATCAGCACCGCCAATGCCGACGACGCGCGCGAAGCCGTCGAGATCGCGGATCGTGCCTATAGAAAGGCCGACTGGGCCGGACTGAAGCCGCATCAGCGCGCCGCCATTTTGCATCGCATCGCAAATCTGATCGAAGCGCGCCATGAAGCGCTCGCGCAATTGCAGCGCCGCGACAATGGCAAGCCGATCAGCGAAACGCGCGCGTTGGTGACGAGCGCGGCCAGCACGTTCCGCTACTTCGCAGCGTGCCTCGAAACGCTCGAAGAAGAACTCACGCCTTCGCGCGGCGACTATCTGACGATGAGCGTGCATGAACCGCTCGGCGTCATCGCCGCAATCACGCCGTGGAATTCGCCGATCGCATCCGACGCGCAAAAGCTCGCGCCCGCGCTTGCAGCAGGCAACGCGGTCGTGCTGAAGCCCGCGGAAGTGACGCCGCTCGCATCGCTCGCACTCGCGCGCATCTGCGAGGAAGCGGGCGTGCCCAAAGGCGTCGTCAGCGTGTTGCCCGGCAAAGGCTCGGTGATCGGCGATGCGCTCGTACGTCATCCGCTCGTGAAGAAGGTCGCGTTCACGGGCGGCACCGAAGTGGGCCGCGGCATCGCGCGGCTCGCGGCGGAAAAGCTGATGCCGGTATCTCTGGAACTCGGCGGCAAATCGCCGACCATCGTCTATGCGGATGCCGATCTCGATCATGCGGTGAACGGCGTGCTGTACGGCATCTTCAGTTCATCGGGCGAATCGTGCATCGCGGGGTCGCGACTTTTCGTCGAACGCAAGGTGTATGGCGAATTCATGGCGCGTCTCGTCGATGGCGCGCGCAAGCTGCGCGTCGGCGATCCCACGCGCGAGAACACGCAGATGGGTCCGCTGATTACATCGCAGCATCGCGAGAGCATCGAACGCTATGTCGCGCTCGGTCTCGAAGAAGGCGGCACGTTATTGTGCGGTGGCGAACGGCCGACAGGCGATGGCCGCGAGAAAGGCTTCTTCTATCTGCCGACGATCATCGAAGGTCTCACGAACGACGCGCGCATGTGCCAGGAAGAAATCTTCGGACCTGTGCTCGCCGCCCTGCCCTTCGACGACGAAGCCGCGTTGCTTAGCCAGGCAAACGACAGCGTGTTTGGCCTCGCCGCAGGCATCTGGACGCGCGATTACAAGCGCGCATGGAACGTCGCGCGCGCGCTGAACACGGGCACGGTATGGATCAACACGTACAAGCAGTTTTCGATTTCGACGCCGTTCGGCGGCTGGAAGGACAGCGGCATGGGACGCGAGAAAGGACGCCTCGGCCTGCGCGAATACATGCAGCAAAAGAGCCTTTACTGGGGCTTGAACGATGCCCCGCTGCCGTGGGCGAACTGAAGGAGTTGCCATGACGATTCTCGGCATTGAACGCATCACATATGGCGTAACCGATCTCGACACCTGCCGGCGCTTCTTCGCCGACTGGGGTTTGAAGGAAGTCGCGCACGATGAAACGCGCGCGCGTTTCGAGACGCTCAACGGCTGCGAAGTGCTGCTCGCCCTCGCCGACGATCCCGCACTTCCGCCGGCCTTCGAAGGCGGTCCGACGCTGCGCGAAGTCACGTGGTCCGTCGCGACGCGCGCCGAACTCGACGCATTGCGCGGACGCTTCGCGGGCCAGCCCGGACATATCGAAACCGACGATGCGGTCGGTTGCATCGATCCGAACGGCATGGCGATTCGCGTCGAAGTGACGAAGAAGCGCGACATCGACCTGAAAGGCTCGCCTTCGAACGTGTGGGGCAACGCGCTGCGTATCGATACGCCGAGCCCTGTTTATGAACGCGCGGAGCCGGTCGAAGTGGGACATGTCGTGTTCTTCACGAACTGCGTCGCGGAGCAGGAGAAGTTCTATCACGAGCTGCTCGGCTTCGAGACATCGGATCGCTATCCGGGACGCGGCGCGTTCATGCGTTGCGCGCCGCACGGCGGACATCACGATCTCTTTCTTCTGCAACTGCCCGACGGCAAACGCGGCCTGAATCACGTCGCGTTCACCGTGCGCGATATCCACGAAGTCTTCGGCGGCGGCCTGCATATCAGCCGCTGCGGATGGACGACGCAACTCGGGCCAGGACGTCATCCGGTTTCATCGGCGTACTTCTGGTACTTCAGGAATCCGGCGGGCGGTCTCATCGAGTATTACGCCGATGAGGACGTGCTCACGCCCGAATGGCAGCCGCGCGACTTCGAACCGGGTCCGACCGTATTCGCCGAATGGGCCGTCGATGGCGGTCTCGACGGCAACACGCGCCGCCAGAAGGATGCGAAGGCGCCCGAAGGCAAGTTCATGACGGAGCGTAAAAATGGCTGATCTCCAGACAGTCGTCGTGATCGGCGGCGGGCAGGCGGCGGGATGGATTGTGAAGACCTTGCGCAAGGAAGGCTTCGACGGCCGCCTCGTGATGATCGCCGATGAAATTCATCTGCCTTATGAACGTCCGCCTTTGTCGAAGGCCGTGCTTGCGGGCGAAGCGGATATCGACACGGTGCGTATCGTCGATCACGATGCCTTCGCCGAGCTGAACGTCGAAGCGTGGCAGCCGGAATGCGCAACATCGATCGATCGCGATGCGCGCATCGTGCGAACGGCGAGCGGGCGCGAAGTGCAGTACGACCGGCTCGTCATCGCGACGGGCGGCGCGGCGCGGCGTCTGCCCGACGCGATGGTCAAGACATCGCATCTCGCCTATCTGCGCACGCTCGACGATGCGGTTCATATCGGCAAGCGTCTGCGCGAAAGTCATAGCAAGCGTCTCGTCGTGATCGGCGGCGGATGGATCGGTCTCGAAGTCGCGGCGACCGCCAGAAAGCTCGGCGTAGACGTGACGGTGATCGAAGGCGCGCCGCGTTTGTGCGGACGTTCGGTGCCCGAGAGCGTGTCGGCGTTTTTGTTGAAGCTGCATCGCAATCACGGTGTCGATGTGCGGCTGAATGCATCGCTTGCATCGCTCGAAGATAACCAGCAAGGCGTGCGCGCTCTATTGGCGGATGGCACGTTCGTCGACGCCGATTTCGCCGTCGCGGGCATCGGGCTGAAGCCGCACACGGCGGTTGCGGAGAGCGCGGGCATCGAATGCAACGACGGCATCGTCGTCGACGAATTCGGCGCAACCAATGATGAACACGTGTTCGCTTGCGGCGATGTGGCCAATCATCCGAACGCGTGGCTCAAGCGCCGCGTGCGTCTCGAATCGTGGGCAAACGCGCAGAACCAGGCCATCGCGACCGCGCGCGCGGTGCTCGGCGCGCGCACGCCGTATGCGGAGATTCCGTGGTTCTGGTCGGATCAATACGACGTGAACCTGCAGATTCTCGGCGACGTTCCGCCCGGCGCGACGCCTGTCGTTCGCGGCGATCTGGACGCGCGCCGCGCATCGCTGTTCTTCTTCGAGGGCGATGTACTGCGCGGCGTCATCGCGATCAACGCGACGCGCGATCTCAAGGTCGCAAAGAAATGGATGAGCCAGGGGCGCGCGGTCGATATCGCGACGCTCGCGGATACGGCGAAAGCACTCGCATAACACATTGACGGGAGCAGGCATGAGAAGCATGAGCAACACGGCGGTCGAGCACGGCGGCTCGGCCACGACAGTCGCCGATGCGGCTGCGGCCGCTCAAGCGGTCACGAAGGGATCGATCATCGCGCGCATTGAACGTCTGCCCGCCAATGCGATGCAGGTGCGCGCGCGTATCCTGATCGGCGCGGCCACTTTCTTCGACGGCTTCGATGTCATCGTCATCGCGGCGACGCTGCCGCTGCTCATCCAGAAATGGGGGCTCACGCCGGGGCAGATCGGCTTTCTGATCGCGTCGGGATCGATCGGGCAATTGATCGGCGCGTTCCTGTTTCCGTCGCTCGCGGAGCGCTTCGGGCGCGTGCGTTCGATCGCGTGGAGCTCGGGCATCATCGGGCTGACGAGCATCGCGTGCGGCTTCGCGCCATCGTTCGCGGTGTTCGTTGCGCTGCGTATCGTGCAGGGGCTCGGGCTCGGCGGTGAGTTGCCGGTCGCGGCGACGTACATCAACGAGATCACGCGCGCGCATGGACGCGGGCGTTTCGTGCTGCTCTACGAGATCGTGTTTCCGATTGGCCTGCTGGCATCGAATGCGCTCGGCGCGTGGATCGTGCCGCGCTTCGGCTGGGAAGCGATGTATTTCATCGGCGGCATACCGCTCGTGCTGTTCTTCATGCTGCGCACGCTGGTGCCGGAATCGCCGCGCTGGCTCGGTGAACGCGGCCGCATGCGCGAAGCGGGCGATGCGCTCTGCGCATTCGAGGCGACCGTGAAGCAGCCGCTGCCGCCGCTCGGCAATCTCGCCGAATTCGAAGCGATGGCGAATCGTCATCCGAAGCGGCGTCGTCTCGATCTGATCGGACCGGCGTATCTGAAGCGCACGATTGCTGTCGCGCTGTTGTGGATGACGTGCGGCGTGCTGCAATACGGTCTTTCCACGTGGCTGCCGACGATCTACAAGACCGTCTATCACGCGCCGTTGCAGCTTGCGTTGAATCTTGCGGTGGCGGCATCGGTGCTCGGCGTGATCGGCTCGCTGACGTGCGCGCTGATCGTCGACAAGGTCGGGCGCAAGCCGGTCATCAACTGGTCGTTCGTGTTATGCGCGGTGTCGCTGGTGTGCGCGGGTGTGTTCGTCACGCAATCGGTGTATGTGGTTGCGACGTTCTGTGCGTTCGCGCTCGGGTTCATGGCTTGCGGGTTCATCACCGCCTATGTTTATACGCCGGAGTTGTATCCGACGAGCATTCGCGCTTTTGGATGCGGTCTGGGCGGTGCGTGGCTCAAGATCGCGGCGATTTTCGCGCCGGCGCTCGTCGGCAAGACCTTGATGGGCGGGAACATGGATGTCGCGTTTTATGCGCTCGCGGTCGTGCCGGTGATTGCGGCGGCGGCGGTGCATTTCATGGGGATCGAGACGAAGGGGAAGGTGTTGGAGCAGTTGGAGGTTTGAGAGATCTTGTCTTCATTGAGGCTTGAAGAAGAAACGCCGGAGCGTCCCTCGAGCCGCTCCGGCGTTTTAATAACCGCTACCGCAAACAATGGTACAAGCCCGCATGCATCAGTTCGCCCCCGGCAACGGAACGCCAACCTTCTGCGCGACTGCCCATGCACCCGGCGGCAAGGGCGGCGGCGTCGGTCCGGCAGCCTTCTCGGCGAGCGTCTTCGTCACGAAGATGCGCGAGGGCAGCGTAAAGTGACGGAGCGCCAGCACGTCAAGCGGACCCGCGCCCGCTTCGGCGCGCAACTGCACCGAGAGTAAGGGCCCCGCACCCTGGTCCGGCGTCCACGACAGCAGGTAGCGCGCATTATCCTGTTGTGTGACTGTCGC
Source organism: Caballeronia fortuita (assembly GCF_001544835.2). Taxonomy (GTDB): domain Bacteria; phylum Pseudomonadota; class Gammaproteobacteria; order Burkholderiales; family Burkholderiaceae; genus Caballeronia; species Caballeronia fortuita. Next base: position 59,930 of record NZ_FCNX02000004.1, read on the forward strand.
GCGCTCGAGCAGCCGGATGAATGCGAAGCGCCCCTGCGAGTACATCGTCGAACGCAAGCCGCCTTCCTCCGTCTCCCACTGAAGCTGCGCGTTGTTATCCAGCGCTTGCCCCGGCCATTCGAACGGCACCCACTGTTCCATCTGATTGAACTAGTGGAGTTGCTGATCCGATGAAATCAGCCTCATGTCCGTGATGCCCGGCGTCGCTACGCCTTGCAACTCGAAGCGCACGTGTGCATCGCCCGACGGGAAGAGCGCAGTCGAAACGTGGGTAAGCTTGTTGAGCGCCGTGAGGAGTTTCGGATCGTACCTTTGATCACACACGCGGGCAACATTCGTTCAGTCATGCGCTGTGTGCCTCTGCCTCGTTCACGAAGCCCACGGATTTCATTCTTTTGCCGAACTCCTCACGCTGCTTATTTGCACTCCAAGGCGGACTGTCCGGTGATCTTCCGAGCCAACATTTCTCCATCTAACAAAAATGACTCGTCTTGCCTGCCGAACCGGAATCCCGGTCGGCCGAAATGCAAGAGCTGCCGCTCCTGTGCGCGCCGGTCGAACCATAAAAAAACGCCGGAGCGGCCCTCGAGCCACTCCAGCGTTCCAGCAGAAGCTACGCAGCCAATCAGCTCTTCGCCTTAGGCATCTGCGAAACCAGCGACAGGCCAATATCCATCCCTTCCACCTGGAAATGCGGCACGATGAAAAGCTTGATGCGGAAGAAGCCCGGATTGTCTTCGATGTCCTCCACCATCACCTTCGCCTCGCGCAGCGGATGCGATGCCTGCAGTTCGTCGCCCGGATCCTTCATCTCGGTGACGAGACCCTTGATCCAGTTGTTCAGTTCCAGCTCGAGCAGACGCCGGTCCTTCGTGGTGCCGATGTTCTCGCGCTGAATCAGTTTCAGGTAATGCGCAATGCGCGACAGCAGGAAGATGTACGGCAGACGCGCGTTGATGCGGCTGTTCGCGGTCGCTTCCTTGGTCTCGTACAGCGCGGGCTTCTGCGTCGAGTTCGCCGAGAAGAAGCACGCGAAATCGTGATTCTTGTAGAACGAGAGCGGAATGAAGCCGAGGTTCGCGAATTCGAACTCACGCGTCTCGGGAATCAGAACTTCGGTGGGGATCTTCGGCTGCACGCCGGTTCCGAGGTCGTACAGATGCACCGGCAGGTCTTCCACCTTGCCGCCCGCCTGCGGACCGCGAATCTGCACGCACCAGCCGTTGTTCACGAAGCTGCGCGTCATGTTCGCCGCAAAGGCGAACGATGCGTTCACCCAGAGATAACGATCATGGTCCGGTCCCTTGACCTGCTCTTCGTAATTGAAAGCGCGCACGGGCGTCGTGTCCTTGCCGTACGGCAGGCGGCCGAGCACGCGCGGCATCACGAGGCCGACGTATCGCGCATCGTCCGTGTCGCGGAAGCTCTTCCACTTGATGTACTCCGCGCGATCGAAGTAGTTGCCGATGTCCTGAATCGCCGCGACTTCTTCCATCGACTTCTTGCCGAAGAACGCCGCGCCCACCGAGCCGATGAACGGCATGTGCGCCGCCGCCGCGACCTTCGAGATGTTGCGCAACAACGCCACGTCTTGCGCCGAGTTCGCGAATTCGAAGTCGCTGACGAGCGCGCTGATCGGCTGGCCGCCCGGGGTGTCGTATTCCTCGATGTACGTCAGGCGATACAGCCCGCTCTGAATGAGTTCCGGCGCGTCCTCGAAGTCGCGGATCAGCGCATCCTTCGACACGTCCAGCACTTCGATACGCGTGTTCTTGCGGAAATCCGTGCGCGACACGAGCATCTTCAGACCGCGCCAGCGGCCTTCCAACGCCTGGAACTCCGGGTTGTGCATCACTGAATCGAGCTGACGGCTGATCTGGCGATCAAGTTGCCCGATGAAGAAATCGAGCAGCGACTTGTCGAGGCGATCCACGGGCTTGCTCGTCTGCGCGACGAGATCGAGGAACGCGCCCATGCCACGCGCAAGGCGTTCGTCGGCGGATGCTTCGGAAAGCATGTCGTTGTCGCGGAATGCTTCGAGCGGGCGCGCTTGCACCACCGGACTCAGGTTGATCTTGTTGCAAAGCGACGCATAGACGCTGTCGCCGTACGACTCTTGCGGCGCATCGAGCACGACGGTTTCGCCTGCGGCGCTCGCGCGGACTTCTTTCTTACTCATTGTTTGTCCTGTCTGGAATGCTTGTCAGTTGAAGCGTGAGAAAGGCGGCCGGAATCAGGCCTGGCCTTCCGGCTGCGTCGCCGCCGTGGCGATCTGCGAAAGCTCGCCGCGCAGCTTGTCGGAGAGTTCCTTGTTCTTCAGGATCTTTTCGAACTCTCGACGGAACGTGCCGTTGTCGAGCAGGTTCGACTTCAGATCGCGTAGCAGATTGCGCACGGCGAGCAGCGCCTGCAATTCAGGAATCTGACGCGCCACCTGTTCGGGCTCGAAGTCCTTCATCGAACGGAAGGAGAGGTTCACCGGCAGCTCGGAGCCATCGTTCGCGAGCGTGTTCTCGGCGGCGAATTTCAGGTCCGGCGCGTGATCGGCGAGGACAGCGTCGAAGTTATTCTTGTCGATGTTGACTTTTTTGCGCTCGGAAAGCGGCGCCTGTTCGCGCCCCGCGCTGAAATCGCCTGCGACCAAAAGTTTCAGCGGCAATTCGACCTTCTTTTGCGCGCCGCCGGTGTGCAGATCGAGCGTGATCGAAACACGGCTCTTGGGAATTTCTCTGTGGAAGCTATCCATCAATAATCCTTAATAAAATTTGGAAAACAAGTACCTATCTCGCTTTCTTTCGCGGCGTATATTAGAACAGGTTTCACGGCAATCCAACAGAATGCTACGTCTGCCTAAATAAACGGCAAACAGTATGCGACACTCGTAGATTGCCTTTGATAAACAATGGTTTTTCAAATTCTTCTGACCGCTCCTGGATACGCGCCAAGCTAATGAACGATGCCGCGAGAAACATTAATTGACAAATTACAGCGATCTCCGTGCTCTCTCGAAAATAGCCGGAAATGGCTTCCTGCACCGCAAGTTACTGTTTTCGAAAGACCTTTCGCCTTTGCCCGTTATTTCTCTCCCGCTTATCCCGAAACTATACGAATCGTGTTCCGGAATATAAAATGCGCCGCCCGAATCACAAATAAGCATTCCGAAATATGGAAAGGCGGAAAGCAAAACCGCTTCGACACTCATGAACATGCTGTCTTCGTCTTCCGCCCATCCGAGCCTCGTGGAGGCTGCGCCGGGGGTTCCGCCGTCGCCCATGTCAGGTATTCGCGATCTTCTTCGCGACACCGCGCTTCTCGTCGCGACGCTATCGACCGGCGGCGCCCCCGAGAAATTCGACGTCTTGCGTCCGCGCTGCGCGGCGCTGGTCGCGGAATTCGGCGCCGCTCTGGATCGACGCGGCTATCCGGCGGACGTGCGTGAAGATGCGCGGAAGGCGCAATGCGCCTTGCTCGACGAGGCGGCACTGCATCATCTGTCGGACAAAGAAAAGTCGAGCTGGTCCGCGCAGCCGTTGCAGGTCGAGAATTTCCAACAGCACGATGCCGGCGAACGCGTGTTCGAGCGGCTCGAATTTCGGATGCGCGAACGCGCCCCGCAGGTCGACCTGCTCGAATGCTATGCGGCGCTTCTCGGACTGGGATTTCGCGGCCGGTACGCTGTCGGCGGCGAAAGCGAGCGCGCGGCGCTCATCGCTGAATTGAACGCGATGATCGAGCGCCTGCGTCCTCGAAGCGAGCGCGCGCTCGTCATCGACGAACCCGGTCGGCGCTTCGGCGACTGGCTGCGGCGCTTTTCGCCCTGGGCGATCGCCGGTATAGGCTCTTTTGCCGCGCTCGTGACGTGGCTCGTCTGGCACATCGCGCTCGATGCGCAACTGGCGGCGCTGATTCCCGCCGTCAAGCCGTGAGCGCCATGCAGAGACTGGGTTATCCGGCGCGCGTGATGATCGTTCTCGCGACGCTTCTCGCGCTGTGCGTGCACTGGTTCGTGCAGCCGTTCGGCAAGGAATGGATCTGGTTGTCGACGGTCGGCGTGCTGATCGTCGCGGCGAGCCTGATCGTCTGGCGCACGCGACAGTTGTCGCGTGCGCGCCGGCGCAGCGCGCATATCCTGAATGCGCTGGGCGCGGCCACCGTCGACATTCCGCTCAATCTGCGCACCCGCATGCCGCTCGTGCTCGTCACCGGCGATGCGCTCGCCACGCTCTTCGACCGCTCCGCTGGCGAGAAGCGCCTCGTGTTCATCGGCGATGGCGCGATCTGGCTGCGCGTGGATCGTCCGCAGGATCTGCCCGAAATCGCGCTCGCGACGCGCCAATGGCGTGACGGACAGCCGCCCGATGGCGTCGTGCTGAGCGTCGCGCCCGCGCTTCACGCCGATGCCGACGCGCTTGCGCAACGCCTGCGCGTGGCGCGTCAATCACTCGCCGATGCATCGCGCATCGTGAGTGCGCGCCTGCCGGGTTACGTGGCCGTCTATCAGCGCCTAACGAGCCTCGCGCCCCGCGATGCGAACGTGGCGCGCGAGTGGCATTGCGCGTCGGCATCGGCGCCGCTCGTCGATGCAGAACGCTTCGAAGCCGTCATCCGCAACGCGGAAGACAATGCGTGCCGCCACGCGGACAGTCGTTATGCGTCGGTGCATGCGGCGGCGCTGGCGTCGATCGTCGGATGGACGCAGCGCGTCGTGATCGACACGCTCACCGATTCCCGCCAGCCGGCTTCGCCGTGGGCGCTTCATGGCGCGGGCTGGATCGATTGCGGACCCGCGAGCGATGCGGCCAAACCGTGGGAACTCCACGTACAGACGCAGACGCGCATCGCGCCCGCGAGCGTCGATGCGACACCCGCGCCGTGGCCGTTGCCGCAACAGTTGATCGCATCGATGCCGCGCCGCATCGTGACATCGCCGCGTATGGCCGCGTTCGCGCATGCCATCGGCATCGTCGCGCTGGCTGCGGGCGCGGCGTTCCTCGGCGCGGGACGCCATAACGCGCAGCTTCTCGAAAGGATAAAGACGCATCTGGACCGCTACGCGTCGATCGCGCCGGATCACGACGCCGCACGCCGCGATGCGCTGCAAGCGGTCGTCGCCGACCGCGACGAACTGGATCGTTATAACCGGACCGGCGTGCCGCTGCGGCTGTCCTTCGGGCTGTATCACGGCGCGCAGCTTTCGCCTGCGCTGAATGCGGCCATCGCGAGCTATCAGCCGCCGCCACCACCGCCGACCGTCGTCACGCTCGACAGCATGTCGCTCTTCGACAGCGGCAAGACGGAACTGAAGCCCGGTTCGACGCGCGCGCTCGTCGCCGCCGTGGAACTCATCAAGGCGCATCCCGGCAAGCGGATCATCGTCGCGGGCCACACGGACGATGTCGGCAGCGCGGCGGCCAACCTGCTTTTGTCGAACGCGCGCGCGGCTGCATTGCGCGACTGGCTGATCGATGCATCCGGCATCCCGGCGACGCAGTTCGCGGTTCAAGGCTACGGCGATACGCGTCCTATCGCCGCCAACGACACGCCTTCGGGTCGCGCAAAAAACCGCCGCGTCGAGATTACGCTCGTACCGGACACCACGAACAACGCGAACTGACATCGCCATTCGAATCCCCGGAGTTCTCTCTCCGGGATCTTGTCGCTCGGAAAGCGAATTTTCGAGCATTGATTGGCAGTACCAAAGAGGAGTAGTAAATGGCAATTCCCGCATATATGTGGCTCAAGGATGACGGCGGCGCCGACATCAAGGGTTCCGTCACGGTGCAAGGCCGCGAAGGCAGCGTCGAGCTGACCGCGTTCGATCACGGCGTGCATATCCCGACCGATGGCAACACCGGCAAGCTGACCGGCACGCGCGTGCACGCGCCGATCACGCTGACGAAGGAAACCGATTCCTCGTCGCCGTATCTGTACAAGGCAGTGACGAGCGGCCAGACGCTGAAGTCCGTCGAGATCAAGTGGTACAAGATCGACGACGCGGGCAAGGAGAAGGAATACTTCAACACCAAGCTCGACAACGTCAAGGTCGTCGCCGTGCGTCCGAAGATGCTCGACATCAAGAATCCGGAATTCGAGAAGCACAACCATCTGGAAGAAGTCGAACTGCGCTACGAACAGATCACCTGGTCGTACAAGGACGGCAACATCATCCACAAGGACACGTGGAACGAGCGCGCGTAAGCGACTCGACTGAGCGTCTCATGACCACATGAGACGCCGATGCCGGCCCGTTCCGCGGGCTGGTCTTTTTTCTGCATATCCAAAATCCCCGCACGCTCTCTTTCATCTCCCTCGTCACGGACTTCATATGACAATGCGCGACTCCACTCATCTGCTTCGCCGGCTCAACCCGCATTGCGCCCGCACCCTCGAAGCGGCCGCGAGCCTGTGCCAGACGCGCCTTTCCGACGAGATCACCGTCGAGCATTGGCTCCTGAAGCTGATCGAGGCAGACGAAGGCGATATCCCCGCGATCCTGCGTCACTATGAAATCGATGTCGATGCAATCTGGAACGCGTTGCTCGCAGCCATCGAACGTGCGCCGCGCAATCTGCGCGGCATGCCGTCGCTGTCTATTCAACTCGCGAGCGTGCTGCAGGACGCGTGGAATCTCGCATCGCGCGAGGATATCGACGGCACGATCCGCTCGGCGCATCTGCTGCGCGCCATCATCGCGGCGCCGCACGTGATGCGCACGCAGGACGCGTGGCCCCTCTTCTCACTCTCCGACGCGCAGATCGAAAGGCTCGTGCCGCGTCTCGGCCGCGCATCGTGCGAGAACGCGACGCAGCCGCAAGACGATGTCGATGAAAGCGCACCCGTTGCCGATGAGAACGCGCCATTGAAACAAACACCCGCACGCTCGACCGAAGGCGAGGCGCTGGAACGCTTCGCCATCGATCTGACGGAGAAGGCGCGGCGCGGCGACATCGATCCGGTATTCGGCCGCGATCGCGAGATCCAGCAGATGATCGACGTGCTCGTGCGCCGCCGCAAGAACAACCCGATTCTCGTGGGCGAGCCGGGCGTCGGCAAGACGGCGCTCGTCGAAGGTCTCGCGCTGCGCGTCGCGGATGGCAGCGTGCCCGCGCTCTTGCGCGGCGTGCGTATCCTCACGCTCGATCTCGGCTTGTTGCAGGCTGGCGCGGGCGTGAAGGGTGAGTTCGAGCAGCGCCTGAAAAACGTGATCGATGAAGTGAAGGCATCGGCGACGCCGATCGTGCTTTTCATCGACGAAGCCCACACGCTCATCGGTGCGGGCAATTCGGCGGGCGGTTCCGATGCCGCCAATCTGCTGAAGCCTGCGCTCGCGCGCGGCGAACTGCGCACCATCGCCGCGACGACGTGGACGGAATACAAGGAATACTTCGAGCGCGATGCGGCGCTGGAGCGGCGCTTCCAGATGGTGAAGGTGGAAGAGCCGGACGACGACACCGCCTGCCTCATGCTGCGCGGCCTCGCATCGCACTATGCGAAACATCACGACGTGCATATCCGCGACGAAGCGCTCGTTGCGGCCGTCAGGCTGTCGCGTCGCTACATTCCCGCGCGGCAGTTGCCGGATAAGGCCGTCGATTTGATCGACACCGCTGCCGCGCGTGTACGCATGGGTCTCGATACGCCGCCCGCGGAGTTGCAGCGCGCCCGCGCCGCCGTGGCTGCACTGGAACTCGAACGAGCGAGCATCGATGCCGACGAACGTGCGGGTATCGACGAACCATCCGCGCATCGGGACGCGCTCGACGCCGCGCTGAAACAGGCGAATCAGGAGCTTGCGGCTATTCAGACGCGCTATGAGCGCGAGTTGCCGCTCGTGCTCGCGCTGCTGGAACGACGCGGCGACGGCAAGACGAAGCCCGACGCCGATGCCATCACCGCCGCGAACAACGCGCTCGCCAATGCGCAAGGCAAGACGCCGCTGATCTTCGCCGATGTCGATGCGCAAGCCATCGCGCGCGTGGTCGCGGAGTGGACGGGCGTGCCGGTTGGCAATCTCGTCGAGGACGAATTGTTGAATCTGCTGACGCTCGAAGATCAGTTGCAAAAGCGCGTGGTCGCACAAGACGATGCACTCGGCATGCTCGCGCAAAGTCTGCGCACCGCGAAGGCGGGGCTCAAGAGCGAACACGCGCCACTCGGCGTGTTCCTGCTGACGGGCACATCGGGCGTCGGTAAAACGGAGACGGCGCTCGCGCTCGCCGACGTGCTCTTCGGCGGCGAGGCCGCGCTCACGACGATCAACATGTCGGAGTATCAGGAAGCGCACACGGTATCGCAATTGAAGGGCTCGCCGCCGGGTTACGTCGGTTATGGACGCGGTGGCATCCTCACCGAAGCAGTGCGTCAGCGCCCGTATAGCGTGGTGCTACTCGATGAAGTGGAGAAAGCGCACCGCGACGTGCTCGACGTGTTCTATCAAGTGTTCGATCGCGGCTCGATGCGCGACGGCGAAGGCCGCGAGATCGACTTTCGCAACTGCGTGATCCTGATGACGTCGAACCTCGGCAGCGAAGAGATTCATACCGCGACGACGGACACGCCCGACATCGCGCATGCCGCGTTGCTCGATGCGATTCACGATCCGCTCGTGAAGCATTTCCAGCCCGCGCTGCTCGCACGTTTCCAGACCCTGGTTTATCGTCCGCTCGATGTAAATGCGCTCGGCAACATCGTACGTCTGAAGATCGCGAAAATCGCGGACAGGCTGAAACGTCAGCATGACGTCAAGCTCGTCTGCGATGAATCGCTGATCGCATCGCTTGCTGAAGTCTGCCTGTCGCGTGAATCGGGCGCGCGCAACATCGATGCGTTCCTCGATCAGCACATCCTGCCGACCGTCTCGCGCGAACTGCTCACGCGCATGGCGAACGGCGCCGCGCCTGCCGGGATTCGCCTTGCGAATTCGGAGGACGGGAATCTTACGATTGAGTTCATCGATCGTGATGAGGCCGGCCCTCTTCTCTAAGCTTATCGTTCGACCGCTTGCAGATGCCGCGCCGAATGCGCTTCGTCATCGGTCTCGACATCGTTGCGGCCGCGCTTGAACACCGCATACGCGACGATCAGAATCCCGAGGCTCGCTACGCCGAGCCATAGCGGCTTGCGTTGATCGGGAATGAAGGCCATCGCGATGAGGATCGCCATCATTCCGAAGATCGCGAGCCACGTGAGATAGGGAAATCCCCACATACGCACGCGCAGATCGCCCACCTCGAAGCTCGTCATGCGGCCACGCAGACGCAGTTGGGAGAACGCGATCAACAGGTACACGAAGATCGCCACCGTGCCGTACGAGTTCACCAGGAAAGCGAAGACCGTATCCGGCGATATATACGACATCACCACCGACACATAACCGAACACCGTGCCGAGCAGAATCGCACGCGTGGGCACACCGCGCTTGTTGACCTTCGCGAGTCCAAGCGGCGCATCGCCGTGACGCGTCAGTGCGAACAACATGCGCGATGCCGCGTACAGCCCCGAATTGAGCGCGGAGAGCACGGCGGTCAGCACGATCGCGTTCATCACGTTGGCGGCGGCAGGCATGCCCATGACTTCGAGCGCGCTCACATAGGGCGTGGCCATCTGACGCGAATTCCACGGCACCAGCGCGACGACGAGCGCCACCGAGCCGACATAGAACACGAGCACACGCGTAATGACGGAGTTGGTCGCCTTCGCCACGGCCTTGGCAGGCTCCTTCGCTTCAGCCGCCGCGATCGTGACGATCTCCGCGCCGAAGTAGAAGCCCGTTGCCGCGACCGCGCCTGTCATCACCGGTCCGATGCCTTTGGGCATGAAGCCGCCGTGCCCGAGGAAGGTCGCGGCGACATCGGTCGTGTGCATCGATGCGGGCCACAAGCCGCATACATAAAGACCGCCGAGGAACAGGAACACGATGATCGCGCCGACCTTGATCGACGAGAACCAGAATTCGAATTCGCCATAGCTGCCGACCGATATGAGGTTGGTCAGGGTGAGCACGACGAGCAGCACGAGACTGATGATCCATGCGGGCACATCAGGGATCCAGAACTGCACGAGCTTCGCGCCCGCGACCGCTTCGAGCGCGATCACGATGACCCAGAAGTACCAGTACATCCAGCCCGTCAGAAAGCCTGCGAGACGGCCCGGCCCGCGCTGCGTCCTGAAGGCGAGCCGCGCATATTCATAGAACGAGCCGACGGCTGGCATCGCGCAGGCCATCTCGCCTAGCATCCGCATGACGAGAACGACGAGGCCGCCCGTAATGAGAAACGAAAGGATTGCGGCAGGCCCGGCCTGCTGGATCACTACACCGCTACCGACGAAAAGTCCGGCGCCTATGACGCCGCCCAGCGCGATCATCGTCATGTGGCGCTGCTTGAGGCCGCACTTGAGATCGCCTTGCTCTGTGCTCGATTGCATGTCGTCTCCTGATTGCTCGTGTCGATTCGGCGCTCGCCCGCGGATGCGTTGCCCGCGATGTCGAGGCGCACATTCAATGATGCGTCAAAGCGCCGGACGATCCTTGCGATAGGCATTCTTCACGGCGATCTTGCCATCGCGGAACGTGAAGACGTCCACCATGCGCGCCTCGATGCGCGAACCGTCCGCTTTGGTGCCGCGAAACGTCGACTCCGACACGCCGCGCTCGCCGCTCACGAAGTGCTCGCCGTCGTTCCACGATGCATCCGGAAAGGTCTCCCACGCGAGCGTGAAGCCCTTGCGCACTTCGTCGCGGCCCTTGAACGTGCGGCCCAATTCATCGGGTCCGGCCACGCCGTGAAAGACGCATTCATCCGCCATGCAATTCATCAATGCATCGATATCGTGGCGATTCCATGCATCGTTGAATGACTCCAGGAGGCGAATGTATTGCTGATTCGTTTCAATGCTCATGTCTCGAAGTTCTCGGTGCGTTACTGGAAAATTTCAGCGCCTCTCGTCCTGCGCCAGATACTTGTGATACAGAAAACGTTGACCGACACGGCGAAACGGCGCGAATCCTTTCCATCGCACCATGCCCATCACATTCGGATATTCGAGCGCGGAGTCGTAGATCGGCAGATCGTCGCGGCTCTTCTGCCATTTGCCCGCGACGCGCTCCGCCATGCGCCGTCCCGCGTGTGCGGAGAACGACACGCCGTTGCCGCCATAACCGAGCGCATAGAAGATGCTCTGCTGCGGATCGGGCTGTGCGACGCGCGGCATCATGTCGTGACTGACATCGACCCAGCCCCACCACGAATAATCGATACGTATGCCCTTGAGCGACGGAAACTTGCGATGCAGTCCTTCGATGAGCACGTCCATGTGCCGGGGATTGGCCGCGTCCGCGCCAGTGATCGCGCTGCGGCTGCCGATCTGCACGCGGTTATCCGGCAGCAGGCGATAGTAGAAGCGCAGCGTGCGCGTATCGGTGATGACCTGGCGCGACAGAAAATTTGTCGATGCGAGTTCGTCCTGCGTGAGCGGCCGCGTAACGAGCGAGTTCGAAAGAATCGGCATGATCTTCGCGGACAGCGCGCGATGCATGTCGTTGCGCGTATAGCCGCCGGTCGCGAATGCGATCGCCTTCGCTCGGATCACGCCGCGAGGCGTGCGCACGTGATGCACGCCGCGAATCGTCTCGACATTCACCACAGGGGTGCTCGTATGCACCTTCACGCCGAGCGAGCGCGCCATGCGCATGTAGCCGAACGCGAGCTTGAGCGGATGCACGCCGATGCCATCGGGCTCCAGCAATGCGCCGCAATTCTCGCGGTCATCGACATACGATTGCGCCACTTCCTTCGCGCTCAGCATGCGGGCGTCGTAGCCGAACACATCGCGCATCACGCGGCATTCGTTCGCGAGAAAGTCCATCTTGCGCGCGCGATGCGCGATGTAGAGATGACCGCCCGGCTGCGGATCGCAAGCGAATTCGCCGATCAACTGCTTGAACGTGTCGAAGCCCTCGCGGATCTCCGCATCGAGCCTGAGCGCCGTCTGCTTGCCCCAGCGTTCGATCCATTGCGAACGATACAGCCGCCCGCTCGCGTTCTGCCCTTGTCCGCCATTACGGCTCGTGCAGCCCCACGCTGTGCGGTTCGCATCGACGATGGTCGCGCGGATGCCATGTTCGCGCGCTAGAAAGAGCGCGGTCGAAAGGCCCGTGAAGCCCGAGCCGACGATGAGCACGTCGACATCGGCGTCGCCGGGCAAGGGACCATCGTCGTCGGGCGGCTCACCCGCGGTCGCGACCCAGTAGGTCGGCGCGTAGTCCATCGCCTGTTTGCCGATGGGCGAAACGAGTGGATCGTAAAGCGGATCGTATGGGGCGCACGCGCCACGGAAAGCCGGTGCAACGTAGTCGAGAGTAGCCACCGATAACTCCTTGGAAAGTACCTTCATACTGCACCGAACTTTCCGTCTTGCTTAGAGCCACGCCGGGGCCTTCGTTAGTGCCAGGAGCGATTTCGTCTGCTCTTAGCGCGGGTCACGTGCTGCTTCTGCGGCGCGCGCCGAGCCATGCCGCGAGCTTCGCAAACAAGGTCATATCGGGCGGCGTGGACAGATCGACCGCGAAGTGATGCCGATAGTACGGGCTCAGATCGAGTCCGACGCCCAGACCAAGCACTTCCGTGCTTTGCGATGCCTCATGCCGCGCGACAACTTCGCGCAAGTGCTGATCGAGATAGCTCGGATCATTGGCTTGCGCAGTGGCGCTATCCATCGGGCTGCCATCGGAAATGACGACGAGCATGCGTCGCGCCTCATCGCGCTCGGTTAGCCGCGAGCACGCCCAGTCGACCGCCTCGCCATCGATGCCTTCGCGGAACAGATCGGCCTTGAACAGCGCGGCAATGTCGCCGCGCGCCGCGCGCCAGCTTGCGTCGCCATCCTTGAAGATCATGTTGCAGGCTTCGTTGAGCCGTCCCGGATGCTTCGGCCTGCCCTTCGCGAGCCATTCCATCTTCGCGCGTCCGCCGTTCCACGCGAGCGTCGTGAAGCCGAGCACCTCCGTCGCGACGCCCGCCATGCCGAGCGCACGCACGAGCACGTCGATCATCACGGCGACCGGTTCGATGCTCGCCTTCATCGACCCCGAACAATCCACGAGAAAACTCACCACGCAATCCGCGCGCGGACGCTCGCGCTCGCGCCTGAAGACGCGCCGCTCATCGGGCGATGCCACCACTTGCGCGAGCCTGCGTCCGTCGATACGTCCGTCCTCCTCGCCGAACGACCAGCCATCGCGATGCGGCACGGTAATCGATGCCTGAAGCATTCGCGCGAGACGCGGCACGTTGATATGCCGCGCGGCGATAAGATCGTCGAGGCGCTCGCGATACTCGCGCAACAACGCGGCGCGAATCGACGTCGACGGGCGAATGGTCTTGTCATAACGCGCTGTGAACACGCGATAGTCCTCGCCCGACGCCTCACGCGCGCTGCTTGATCCGCTCGACGCGAGCGCGAGCCGTTCGACTTCGCCTTCATCGTCGTCGATGTCGAACCATGTGCCGAGCATGGTGCGCGCTGCATCGTCCTCATCGTCCTCATCGGACGATGCATTGTTTTCGACGAACGCCTGACGCAAATCGCGCACGCGCTCGCCGATATGCAGCGCGATGTCTAGCGCATGTACCGCGTAGGCGCGCTGGTCGTCGCAATGACGGCGCATACCCGCGAGCGCATGACCCAACGATGGCGCGAGCGCGGCACGCGTCGCTTCGATGAGACCTTCGGTTTCTTCGAGCACCGCACGCCCCGAAAGCCGCGACTCGGCCATCTGCGCGACGGTGTAGATCAACAGGCCGATATCGCTGTCGAGCAGGCCCGACGCGTGACACGCGCGCGACCACGTATCGAAGCGATGACGCACGTTGCGCGTCACGCCTCGCATGCCCGAAGGCACGCGCGTTTCGCAACGCAATTGTTCGAGCATGTCGAAGACCATGCGCGCGACGGCATCGCCGGGTGCCAGCGCGCGATGCAGCGCCGCATCCGAATGCGCGATACGCAGCGCGGATGCATCCGCCGCGCCGCGTGTCGAATCGAAGTCCTCGTCGTCTCTGTGCTCGCTCCGCAGATGCGGCGCGTGCGCAGGCACCGGCCGCAAGTGTCGATACAGCTTACCGCCGCGATAGTGCAGCGCGTCGTCACCCGTCAGCGCGCGCACGGCCGCGGCGCACAGCGCGTCGCGTCGCGCGGGTTCACGCGAGCCGTTCATCTCGTCGACTCGTCGTACCACTGCGATGGCGTATCCAGTTCTTCGCCGAAGGCACGCTGAAAATATTCCGCGACGATCGGCCGTTCCGCTTCGTCGCATTTGTTCAGGAAAGTGAGACGCAGCGCGAGCTTCGTATCGCGGAACACTTCGCAGTTCTCGGCCCAGCTGATGACGGTGCGCGGCGACATCAGCGTCGACAGGTCGCCCGATTCGAAGCCGCGCCGCGTGAGACCGGCCATGCTCACCATCGAATCCACGAGCGCGCGGCCCGCGTCGTCATCGAGTTTCGGCACGCGCGCAAGCACGATGCGAGCCTCTTCATCGCGCGACAGATAGTTGAGCGTCGCGACGACATTCCATCGATCGACCTGCGCATGGTTCAGCATCTGCGTGCCGTGATACATGCCGTTGAGATTGCCGAGGCCGATCGTGTTCGTCGTCGCGAACAGGCGAAAGAAACGATGCGGCTGGATCACGCGATTCTGGTCGAGCAGCGTGAAGTTGCCGTTGCGTTCCAGAATACGCTGAATCACGAACATCACATCGGGCCGGCCGGCGTCGTATTCGTCGAACACGAGCGCGACCGGACGTTGCAGCGCCCACGGCACGATCCCTTCCTGGAACTCGGTGATCTGCATGTCGTCGCGCACGACGATCGCGTCCTTGCCGACGAGATCGAGCCGGCTCACGTGGCCATCGAGATTCACGCGCATGCACGGCCAGTTCAGCCGCGCCGCGACCTGCTCGATGTGCGTCGACTTGCCCGTGCCGTGGAGACCCTGCACCATCACGCGCCGGTTGAACGCAAAGCCGGCGAGGATCGCCAGCGTAACCTCGGGATTGAAGCGATACGCGTCGTCGATTTCCGGAACGTGCGGATCGCGCGTGCCGAATGCGGGCACCTGCAAGTCCGTATCGATTCCGAAAAGCGCGCGCACCGACACTTTCCGATCCGGCTCGTCCAACCATGTGTCGCGCATCATGTCGCTCTGCCCTCGTAACGAAGGCTTCAGCATATCAACAAATTTTTTCCGGAACAATTCATTTCGTTTATTTTTGTCTATACGGACTAGGGGGCCGAAACAGGCGCCTCAATTAAAATAATGCAGAACGAATTCATGGAAATCATGCCGATGGACAAGCCCGACACGCCCACGCTGCGCGCCTTCGCGCTGCTGGAATATCTCGTCCAGGCAGGCACGCCGGTGTCGCTGACGGATATGGCCGACGACATGGGCATGCCGAAGCCTTCGTTGCACCGCATGCTGGCGTCGCTCGAAACGGGCGGACTCGTCATCCGCGAACCGGGCGACAAGAACGCGTATGTCGTTGGCCCGCGCCTCGCGCAACTGGGTCTCAATGTCATGACGCACGCAGGCGCGCGGCGCTTGCGTCACGCGATTCTCACGCGGCTCGTTTCCGATCTGGGCGAAACCTGCAACCTCACGATGCTGCACGAGAACGAAGTCCTGTATCTCGATCGCGTGGAAGCGCCGTGGCCGCTGCGGCTGGACCTCAAGCCCGGCTCGCACGTGCCCGTATGGTGCAGCGCGAGCGGCAAACTGCTGCTCGCCTTGCAGCCGCGCGCGGAACGCAATGCGCTCGTGCGCGCGATGAAACTCGAGCGCTACACCGCCAACACGATCACCGATACGGAGATGCTCGAAGCCGAGCTCGACCGCATCGCGAAGAAAGGCGTGGCGATCGACAACGAGGAGTTCGTGCAGGGCATCGTGTGCGCCGCCGCGCCGATCGCCGACGCGCACGGCACCTGCATCGCGGCCATCGCGGTTCACGCACCGGTCTCCCGCACGCCGCTTTCGCACGCGATCGAAATGGTGCCGCGCCTGAAGGAAGCCGCGGTGGAACTGGGACGGACGTTCTGAACCGCACACCCTCGGCGCAGTAAAACGCAACCGCGCGTTCCGAAAATTATCACGCAGGGACGCGATCATCGGCGTAAAGTGACCGAATCCGAAACCAACCGTTCCGTTTCTGGTTCATGCGCGACGTCACTCATCTCGATCCCGCCGAGCATGCCGGCGATGAAACGCGGACGCTGCGTCCGCTTGCCGTGCTCGAACAACTGGCTGCGGCGGGCCACGCCTATACGCTGTCGCAACTCGCCGCGCGCCTGCGCATCCCCAAAGCGACACTGCTCCGGCTGATCGATTCGCTGGAAGCGCAAGGCTATGTCACGCACATGCCCGATTCGCGCGGCACCGATCGCGGTATCGCGCTCGGGCCACGCGCCGCGCAACTCGCGCTCGCCACGCTCGCGAACAACTCGTTCACGCGCGCCTGCCGTTCAATCCTGCGTTCGCTCGTCGACGTGATCGGCGAAAGTTGCAATCTCACCGCGCTCGACGGCGACACGGTTCTGTACATAGAACGCGTCGAAACAGCGGAGCCGCTGCGTCTGCACATGCAGGCCGGCATGCGCGTGCCCTTGCATTGCACCGCGAGCGGCAAGCTGTTTCTCTCGCAGATGCCGCTCGCCGAGCGCAGACAGATCCTCGGCCGCCTCTCGCTCACGAAGAGAACGCATCGCACGTTGACCGATCAGTCGTTGCTCGAAGCCGAACTCGATCGGCTCGCGGCGCGCGGTATCGGCATCGACAACGAAGAGTTCGTGCTCGGCATGGTCGCGGTCGCGGTGCCCATCACCGACGCTGCGAGCGGGCGCGCGCTCGCGTGCCTCGCCGCGCATGCGCCGACCGCGCGCGCGAATCTCAACGATCTTCTGCAGGCCGTGCCGCAATTGCGCGAGACCGCGGTCAGGCTCGCATCGCTCATCGATACGTCCGATGGGCTAACGCTCATGGGGCGTCATCGCCCGGCCGCGCGCTAGTTCCCTGGTTCGCTCCAATTCCGCCGGAGCCCGCAGCACGAGGCTCCAAGGGTAAAAGGCCGTTCGCGCATGAACCGCGTCGATATTTTTAGAGACGCATCATTCCGTTTACTTAAGAAACATGTTGACGACGGGGTCGTCCCGTCCTACGATGTGTCAAATATTCATATTTCGGAACCCATCGTTCCGTTTTATTCACATCGGAGACACTCATGAGCGAGCACGACCAAGCCCGTCCTTCCCAGACCACCCTCGCCGCCACCGGTGCTGCCGCGAGCGGTCCGCAGGCGATGACCCCGTCCGAAGCATTCGTCGAAACGCTCGCCGCCAATGGCGTGACCGAGATGTTCGGCATCATGGGCTCGGCATTCATGGACGCGATGGACATCTTCGCGCCCGCCGGCATCCGTCTGATTCCCGTGGTGCATGAACAAGGCGCGGGCCACATGGCCGACGGTTATTCGCGCGTGTCGGGCCGGCACGGCGTCGTTATCGGCCAGAACGGCCCGGGCATCAGCAATGCCGTGACGGCCATCGCGGCGGCTTACTGGGCGCATAGCCCGGTCGTGATCGTCACGCCGGAAGCGGGCACCATGGGTATCGGCCTCGGCGGCTTTCAGGAAGCGAAGCAACTGCCGATGTTCCAGGAGTTCACGAAGTATCAGGGGCACGTCACGCATCCCGCGCGCATGGCCGAGTTCACGGCGCGCTGCTTCGACCGCGCGATGTCGGAGATGGGACCGACGCAGCTCAACATTCCGCGCGACTACTTCTACGGTCAGGTGAAGGTCGAAATCCCGAAGCCGCAGCGTCTCGATCGCGGCCCGGGCGGCGATCAGAGCCTGAACGAAGCGGCCGACCTGCTCGCGCAAGCGAAATTCCCGGTCATCATCTCGGGCGGCGGCGTGGTGATGTCCGACGCCATCGAGGAATGCAAGGCGCTCGCCGAACGTCTGGGCGCGCCGGTCGTCAACAGCTATCTGCATAACGACTCGTTCCCCGCGAATCATCCGTTGTGGTGCGGCCCGCTCGGTTATCAAGGATCGAAGGCCGCGATGAAGCTGCTCAGTCAGGCCGATGTCGTCATCGCGCTCGGCTCGCGTCTCGGGCCGTTCGGCACGTTGCCGCAGCATGGCCTCGACTACTGGCCGAAGGAAGCGAAGGTCATCCAGATCGATGCGGATCACAAGATGCTCGGCCTCGTGAAGAAGATTTCCGTCGGCATTTGCGGCGATGCGAAAGCGACGGCCATCGCGCTCACGCAACGGCTTGCCGATCGCAAGCTCGATTGCGATGCAACGAAGGATGCGCGCGCGGAGACCATCGCCGCTGAAAAGGCCGCGTGGGAGAAAGAACTCGACGACTGGACGCACGAACGCGATGCGTACAGCCTCGACATGATCGAAGAGCAGAAGAGCGAGAAACCGTTCAGCGGCGGTCAATATCTGCATCCGCGTCAGGTGTTGCGCGAACTCGAGAAGGCGATGCCGGATGACGTGATGGTGTCCACGGATATCGGCAATATCAATTCGGTCGCGAACAGCTATCTGCGCTTCAACAAGCCGCGCAGCTTCTTCGCGGCGATGAGCTGGGGCAACTGCGGCTATGCGTTCCCGACGATCATCGGCGCGAAGGTCGCGGCACCGCATCGCCCGGCCGTTTCGTATGCCGGCGATGGCGCGTGGGGCATGAGCCTGATGGAAACCATGACGTGCGTGCGCCATAACATTCCGGTGACGGCCGTCGTGTTCCATAACCGTCAATGGGGCGCGGAGAAGAAGAATCAGGTGGACTTCTATAACCGCCGCTTCGTCGCGGGCGAGCTCGACAATCAGAGCTTCGCGGAGATCGCGAAGGCGATGGGCGCGGAAGGCATCGTGGTCGACAAGCTGGAAGACGTGGGACCGGCGCTCAAGAAGGCCATCGATCTCCAGATGAATCATGGCAAGACGACCATCATCGAGATCATGTGCACCCGTGAGCTCGGCGATCCGTTCCGCCGCGATGCGCTCTCAAAGCCGGTGCGCATGCTGGACAAGTACAAGGACTACGTCTGAGTCCTTCGTCACGCCGCCCGTCCCTGGGCGGCGTTTTCTTTCCAACGAAGTGAGCCGCCATGAAAGCCATGCATCGCATCATCGATCAGGCTCGCGACCTGCCGATGCGTATCGTCCTCTCCGAAGCCGAAGACGCGCGCGTGCTGCAGGCGGCGCAGCGCGCGCATAAAGATGGCATCGCGCGTGTCGTGCTCGTGGGCGCGAGTTCGCGCGCCTTTCAGGTTGCGGATGGCGCAGGCATCGATCTCGATGGCATCGACGTGATCGATCCTGCCCATTCGCCGCTTTGCGAACGCTTCGCCGAAGAACTCTTCGGCTTGCGCGAGAAGAAAGGCATGACACGCGATCGGGCGCGCGCCGCCATGCTCGATCCGCTGTGCTTCGCGAACCTGATGGTACGCATGGGTGAGGCGGACGGCTCGGTATCCGGCGCGGTCAACACGACAGCGGATGTCGTGCGCAACGCAATTCAGATCATCGGGATACGGCCTTCGTTCAAGCTCGTGTCGAGCTTCTTCCTGATGATGCTCTGCGAGCCTTTTCATACGATGAAAGGCGGTCTCGTCTTTTCCGATTGCGCGCTCGTCGTCGAACCGGATGCGGAGCAACTCGCGGAAATTGCGATGGCCGCCGCCGACAGCGCGCGCAGTCTGCTGATGGAAGATCCGCGCGTTGCGATGCTGTCGTTCTCGACGAGCGGCAGCGCGCATCATGCGGCCGTCGACAAAGTGGTCGATGCGACGCGGCGCGTGAAGGAAGCGCGCCCCGGTCTCGCGATCGATGGCGATGTGCAGCTCGATGCGGCCATCGTCGCTGAAATTGCGATGCGCAAGGTGCATCACTCGCAGATCGATGGTCATGCAAACACGCTGATCTTCCCGAGCCTCGAAGCTGGCAACATCGGCTACAAGCTCGCGGAGCGCATCGGCGGCGCGAAGGCGATCGGGCCTCTGCTACAAGGGCTTGCGAAGCCCGCCAACGATCTTTCGCGCGGCTGCAGCGCCGACGACATCTATCACGTGATCGCCGTGACCTGCGTGCAGGCGCAGGCGGCGCGGCATCAAACGGCATGAGTGCGCATCATGGATACGCGAGCCGATACCGAAGCGTTCATCCAGACCGAATCGACGGATAGCGCGCCGCCCGCCGAAAGCGCCGCGCGCACCGATACACCCACGCTGCGCGCGTTCAGCGTGCTCGAACATCTGGTCGCGGCAAAAGGCGCACTGTCGCTCGCGGAGCTTGCGAACATCGTCGAGCAGCCGAAGGCATCGTTGCATCGCATGTTGCAATCGCTCGAAGCGGGCAGCTTCGTCGCGCGCGAGCCGGGTCAGAAGAACGCGTATGTGGTCGGACCGCGTCTGGAAAGGCTCGGCGTCGACGTGATGATGCACAGCGGCGCCCGGCGGCAACGTCATGCGATTCTCGAGCGACTCGTCGCCGATCTGGGCGAAACGTGCAATCTGAGCACGCTGCACGACACACAAGTGCTCTATCTCGACCGCTGCGAATCGCCGTGGGCGCTGCGGCTCGAACTCAAGCCCGGATCGCATGTTCCCGCGCATTGCAGCGCGAGCGGCAAGCTGCTCCTTTCGACGATGCCGCACGACGAACGCGCCGCCCTCATTCGCGCAATGCGGCTCGAACGCTTCACGCCCAACACGCTCGACGATCCGAACCTGCTCGAAGCGGAACTGGATCGCGTCGCGCACAAAGGCATTGCCGTCGACAACGAAGAGTTCGTGCTGGGCATCGCGTGCGTCGCCGTGCCCGTGTTCGACTCGCGCGGCAAATGCATTGCGGCCATCGCCGTGCATGGGCCGGTGTCGCGCATGGCGCTGTCGCGCGCGTTGACGTTCGTGCCGCGCTTGCAGGAAGCCGCCGCCGATCTCACGGCGACCTTCTGACGCGCCGCAGCATACTTAGTTCGGATATCGAATCGATTAGGCAAGCATTCTATTTTGATCCGAATTCTGCACTTTCCGTTTCACTTTCGCGGCTTTGCGCGCTTTTCTCTTGGCATCCCTGCCCGCTTCTTCCACATTGGACGAGACGCAAGCGAAACGAATCGTTCCAGAAGAAGAACTCAGGAGACAGGTGTCATGCAGCAGGAAGTCGATTACGTCATCGTCGGTGCGGGCTCGGCAGGTTGCGTGCTCGCCAACCGGCTGAGCGCCGATCCGTCGAACACGGTGCTGCTTCTCGAAGCGGGCGGCCCCGATACGAATCCGTGGATCCATATCCCCGTCGGCTACTTCAAGACGATGCACGATCCCGCGCTGGACTGGTGCTATCGCACGGAGCCGGACGATGCCGTCGCCGGGCGCAGCATCGACTGGCCGCGCGGCAAGGTGCTCGGCGGCTGCAGTTCGCTCAACGGGCTGCTTTATGTGCGCGGCCAGCACGAAGACTACGACCGCTGGGCCGAGCTCGGCAACGCGGGCTGGAGCTTCAAAGACGTGCTGCCCTACTTCAGGAAGTCGGAAGATCAGGAACATGGCGCGAGCGAATATCACGGCGCGGGCGGGCCGTTGAAGGTATCGGATCTGCGGCTGCGCCGTCCGATTGCCGATCACTTCATCGCGGCCGCGCAGGAAATCGGCATTCCCTTCAACGACGACTACAACGGCGCAACGCAGGAAGGCGTCGGCTATTTTCAGCAGACGGCCCACAGGGGCCTTCGCTGGAGCACCGCGAAGGGCTTCCTCAAACCGGTGCGCGACCGGCGCAGTCTGATCGTGCGGACCGGCGCGCAAACGCGCAAGGTGCTCTTCAACGGCAAGGAAGCGACCGGCATCGAGTACATGCATGAAGGCGTCGTGAAGACGGTGCGCGCGCGCGTCGAAGTGATTCTCGCGGCCGGTGCGATCGGTTCGCCGCAGATTCTGCAGAACTCGGGCGTCGGGCCTTCGGATGTCTTGAACGATGCAGGCGTGCAAGTGAGACATGAACTGCGCGGCGTCGGCCAGAATCTACAGGATCATCTGCAAGTGCGGCTCGTCTTCAAGACGCATGAACGCACTTTAAACGACGAGGTCAACAATCCACTGAAGAAAGCACTCATCGGCCTGCAATATGCGATCTCACGCACCGGGCCGCTCACGCTCGCGGCGAGTCAGGTCGCGATCTTCACGCGCTCGTCGCCCGATGTCGTGCGCCCCGACATCCAGTTCCACATGCAGCCGCTTTCCGCCGACAAACCCGGACAAGGCGCGCATCGGTTCTCGGCGTTCACGTCGTCCGTGTGCCAGTTGCGGCCGTTCAGCCGCGGCAGCATTGCGATCCGCTCGAACGATCCGCTTCAGTATCCGTCGATCCATGCGAACTATCTGTCCGACGAACGCGATCATCCTGTCGTCATCGGCGGCATCAAGGTGGCGCGCCGCATCGCTGCAGCGCCGTCGCTCGCGAAGCACATCGTGTCGGAGTTCGTTCCCGGCTCGGCGTATCGGACCGATGCCGAATTGCTCGACGTCGCGCGCAAGTTCAGCCAGTCGATCTATCACCCGGCAGGCACCTGCAAGATGGGCGGCGATGCGCTCGCGGTCGTCGATGAACGTCTGAAGGTGCGCGGCATCGGACGTCTGCGTGTGGTCGATGCGTCGATCATGCCGGAACTGGTGTCGGGCAATACGAACGCGCCCGTCATCATGATCGCGGAGAAGGCCGCCGACATGATTCTCGAAGACCAGCGCTATCAGCACGTCACGCGTGTGGAAGACGTGCCCGAAGTCGTTGTGAAGAAGCCCACGGCCCATGCAGGCCAGAGAGACTGAGCACAAGTCTCACACACATCACGGAGACAACCATGAACGCACTGCCCCGAACCGATGGCAAGCAGATGAGGAAGGTCGTCGTCGCGAGCCTGATAGGCGCGACGATCGAGTGGTACGACTTCTTTCTATACGGCGTGGTCGCCGGTATCGTCTTCAACAAGCTCTATTTTCCGAGCGGCGATCCGCTCATCTCCACGATGCTCGCCTACGGCACCTTCGCCGTCGGCTTTCTTAGCCGGCCGCTCGGCGGCGTGATCTTCGGCCACTTCGGCGATCGCGTCGGCAGAAAGAGCATGCTCGTGATGACGCTGACGATCATGGGCATCGCGACGGTATTGATCGGCATGGTGCCGACGTATGCTCAGATCGGCATCTGGGCGCCCTCGCTGCTGCTGTTCCTGCGCGTGCTGCAAGGCATCGGGTTGGGCGGCGAATGGGGTGGCGCCGTGCTCATGGCGTTCGAGTACGCGCCTGAGAACAAGCGTGGCTTCTACGCGAGCATTCCGCAGATCGGTCTCGCGCTCGGGCTGTGTCTGTCGTCGGGTGTCGTCGCGGGTTTGTCGCTCACGCTGACCGATGCGCAGTTTCTCGCGTGGGGCTGGCGTGTCGCGTTCTTCCTGTCGTTCGCGCTCGTGCTCATCGGCATGTATATCCGGCTGAACGTGATGGAAACGCCGGAGTTCGCGCGCATTCAGAAGACGGGCAGCGAAGCACGCATGCCGATCGTCGATGTCATCACGAAATATCCCGGCAACACGATTGCGGGCATGGGCGCGCGTTTCATCGATGGCGTTTTCTTCAACGTGTTCGGCGTGTTTTCCATTTCATATCTCACGGGCACGCTGCATCTGCAACGCACGGACGCGCTGCTCGGCGTGATGGTCGCCGCGTTCGTGATGATCTTCACGATACCGCTTTTCGGGCGGCTTTCCGACCGCATCGGACGCGCGCGCATCTATTTCTGGGGATCGCTCGCGACCGGGCTTTCGGCGTTCTTGGGCTTCTGGCTCATGAAGAATAGCGGCGGCAATACGATGCTTGCGTGGCTCGCCGTCGTGATTCCGCTGGGTGTCGTGTATGCATCGATCTATGGTCCGGAAGCGGCGCTATTCTCCGAACTCTTCGATGCAAAGGTGCGTTACTCGGGCATCTCGTTCGTGTATCAGTTCTCGGGAATTTTCGCGAGCGGCATCAGCCCGATCGTCGCAACGTGGCTCTTGCAGCGCAATGGCGGCGATCCGTG
Source organism: Caballeronia fortuita (assembly GCF_001544835.2). Lineage (GTDB taxonomy): Bacteria > Pseudomonadota > Gammaproteobacteria > Burkholderiales > Burkholderiaceae > Caballeronia > Caballeronia fortuita. Next base: position 84,072 of record NZ_FCNX02000004.1, read on the forward strand.
GATGATCGCGGGTTACTGCCTCGCGGCGGGCATCGTCAGCGCGATGTCGGCGGCGTGGGTGGGAATGCGGCAGCGGCGGGAGTTGGCGTTTTCGGTGGGGTGAGGGTCGTCACGCGAAACATCGTGAGCCGCCGCGCCGCATCATCGGTACGGCGGTTTTTGTCGCACTGGCATGACGTGGAAGCCGCACGTAATATCTATACATCAAGACGAACCGCGCAGGAGACATGCATGCCCACCCGCCCAGCCGCCACGCTTTGGGCGCAGCTCTTCGAGCGCTCGCGGGTCTCGGGGATGAGCTTGCAGAATCAGATCCGCCAGATGATCGTCAATGCGATCCTGAGCGGTCATATCGCGCCCGATTCCGCCCTGCCTTCGAGCCGCGAGCTTGCCGATCAACTCAGCGTGTCGCGCAATACGGTCGTGCTCGCGTATCAGCAACTCGTCGAGGAAGGCTATCTCGTATCGCGCGAGCGCAGCGGTCACTTCGTGAATCCGGCGACCGACGAATTGCAGCGCGGCTTTACCGCAACCGGGCTCGCGGATACACCGACCATCGAAGCGCAGCAAGGTCATCCCGACTGGAGCGCGCGCATCCGGCACGCGCCCTCGCATCAGCGCAACATCGTCAAGCCGTCGAACTGGCAAAGCTACGAATATCCCTTTATTTACGGGCAATTCGATACCGAACTCTTTCCGACGAGCGACTGGCGCGAGAGCTGCATGCACGGTCTTTCGGTGATGGAGATCCGCAACTGGGCGCCCGATCTCATCGAACGCGACGACGAAACGCTCGTCGAACAGATACGCACGCGCGTGCTGCCGCGCCGCGGCGTGTTCGCGATGCCCGAGGAGATCGTCGTCACGAACGGCTGCCAGCAGGCGCTGTATCTCATCGGCGCATTGTTGTGCGGCGCGCAGACGAGCGTCGGCATGGAGAATCCCGGCTATCCCGATGCGCGCAACATCTTCCAGCATCACAACGCGCAGATCATGCCGCTCGAAGTCGATGCGGACGGCGCCGTCATCGACGACGAAAGCGTGATCGCGCCATGCGATTACGTCTATGTCACGCCGAGCCATCAATGTCCGACGACCGTGACCATGCCGATCGAGCGGCGTCGCAGATTGCTCGACTTGTCGGTGAAGCATGATTTCATCGTCGTGGAAGACGACTATGAAAGCGAGAACACGTTTTCGGGCACGCCTCATCCGGCGTTGAAGAGTCTCGATACGGCGGAGCGCGTCGTGTATATCGGATCGTTGTCGAAGACGCTCGCGCCCGGTTTGCGGCTCGGCTATATCGTCGCGCCGCGCGCGCTGATACGCGAATTGCGCGCGCTCAGGCGCCTGATGATCCGCCATCCCGCCGCTTACATTCAACGCGCGTTCGCGACCTTTCTCGCGCTCGGTCATCACGACACGCTGTTGCGCAAGCTCGGACGCGTCTACAAGGAACGCGCCGAAGTGCTGACGGATGCGCTCGCGAAGCATCTGCCCGACATGCGTGCATCGAACGTGACAGGCGGCGCGTCGTGCTGGGTCGAAGGACCGCCGTGGCTCGACGCGACGCGCCTCGCGAAAGACGCGCAGGCGCTCGGCGTGCTGATCGAGCCGGGCAGCGTCTTCTTCGCCGATCCCGCCGATGGCCAGCGCTGCTTTCGCATGGGCTTTTCAGCGATACGCGCCGAGCTGATCGCGCCGGGCGTGCGCGCGCTTGCTCAGGTCGTGCAGCAGCGGCGCCCGTGAACGCGTGTGTTCATTTCCACGGCGCCATTGCGTGGAAAACGCCATCGCGCCGAACGAGCGCATGAAAGAGCGCCGCCGCGAGATGCACGACGATCAGCGCGAAGAAACACAGCGCGAGAAACCGGTGCGCGTTCCACAAAACCGTGTGCAACGCATTGCTGTGCGGCAGAAGCGAAGGCAGCCGATAGCCGCCGATCACGACCGGATAATCCGCCGCCGACAGCATTCCGTAGCCGAGCAGCGGCAGCGCGATCATCAGCGCATAGAACGCATAGTGCGAGAGATGCGCCGCGAGCTTCATCGGCTCGGGCATGTTCGCGGGCAGCGGCGGCGCGCCGCGCGCGATGCGCACGGCAAGACGTATCAGCGCGAGCACGAGTATCGCGATGCCGAGCGGCTTGTGAATAGACACGAGCGTCAGATAGTCGGGCCGCACCGTCGACACCATGCCGACGCCGATGAACAGCATCGACAAGATGCAGATCGCCATGATCCAGTGCAGCGCGCGTTGCAGCGGCGAGAACCGTTGGTTGATCGCGTTCATTGCCGTGCTCCTTGCGAAGGCGTGCGCGGATAGTCCTTGTCCTCGGCGGTGCGTCGATTGAACGATACGGAGTAAGCGGCCGATCGCGCGGCGGGAAACGGATCGTCCGATACACGCATGCCGGAAGGCAGCACGGTCGGGTCGAAGTTGAGATCGCGGCACGGTCCATCGGGCTCGGGCTCGATCGTCTTCACGACGAGCGTGCCCACTTCCACCGTATGCCTGTCTTCGGGCCATGCCTTGCTCGGGTCGGCCGTGGCGTCGCCCGGATTCGCGACGGTGACGACCATCGCCCAGCGTTGCGGCGCGCTCTGCACGCGCTGCGTGATTTCGGCATCGAGAAAATTGGCGCCCTTCTGTTTCAGTTCGTCCGGCGTCAACGTCTCGGGTTTCGCGGCGGGAACGAAGGACCAGCGCACCGTCTGATCCTGTCCGTCCGCATTCGTGAAGACGAAGCTGTTGAGGCTGTTGTAGCGCTCGTCCGCGTACGAAGCGGTCCACGGCGCGCTGCCCGCCCATGCGCCGAACGCAGCGATCTCGGGGTGCGCGGCGGCAAACTTCTGCATCGCCTCGGGATCGTTCTTGTTCGCGAGCGCGCGCTGCAGATCGTAGAAAGCCTGCGGCGTCGCGACGGGGAAGAAGGGCGCGTCGATCATCGCGGAACGCCACTCGCTGCCGTCGGGCGTCAGGATACGCAGGCTCAGGCCGCGCACCCGCGCCATCGCGTCGGATGCTTTCGGGTCGGGCGTCGCGAGATTGAAGCGGCCGGTGACGGGAAACGTGCCCGGCATGAACATCCTGGCTTTGGAGAGCGCCGCGCCCGAACCGTTGGATTCGAAATCGCCGCTGAAGCAGATGCCCTTTGCGTGATTGCGACGGAAGCCCGGCACCGCGCCGCCCGGTGGCGCAAGGCTGCCGACGATCTTCGCCGGTGTGAGGCGCTGCGGCGTGAGCCAGCCCGCCGTGTAGGCGAAAGCCGCGACCAGCGCGGCAACGATGACCGCGATGAGTATCAGCGCAGGAAAGGGCGAACGCGGGGAAGCGGATTTGTCAGGCACCGTAGTCTCTCGATCAACGATTCTGTTGCCCGGTAATCTAGCAGCGTGACGGAAATCGTGCCAGTAACGCGCAAAAATCGCGGAGACTTCGGCCTCGCCCGCGCTATCCCGCTTTCAGCACGCGCAAGGCGACCGCGCCCGCCGCCTCGCTTTCCGCCGTCGTCTGCCTCGCTTCGCGCATCGACAGATAACGCAGACAGCACACGCGCAGAAACGATGCGAAGTTGGTCGGCACTTCGCCGCGCAGCGCGATGAGTTCGTCGTAGAGCTTGACGGCGAACTGGCTCGTCGTGAGATTCTCGCGGCCGGCGATTTCGTGCAGCACGTCCCAGAAGAGATTTTCCAGCCGGACCGTGGTGATCACGCCATGAATGCGCAGCGATCGCGTGCGCGATTCATAGAGGATCGGGTCGGCGTCGATATAGATCCTGCACATGACATCGCCCTCCAGAAAAGCGGCCGTCATGCCCGCGCACGACGGCCAACACGAAAAGCTACTCCGCTAAACGCGCATGGCCAATTGCATCAAACCCTGCGCTGCTTCATCTGACCGGCGATGTAGTCCGCCTGACGGATCGCCAGTGTGACGATCGTGAGCGTCGGGTTTTCCGCCGCGCCGGTCGTGAACTGGCTGCCATCGGAGATGAACAGGTTCGCCACTTCGTGCGTCTGGCCATGCGCGTTGCAGACGCCGTCGCTCGCTTTGGCGCTCATGCGCGCGGTGCCGAGATTGTGCGTCGACGGATATGGCGGCACGAGATACGTCGCCTTGGCGCCCGCCGCTTCATACACCGCGCTGCCCTGCTTGTACGCGTGCTGGCGCATCGCTTCGTCGTTCGGATGATCGTCGAAGTGGACGTTGGGCACCGGCAATCCGTACTGATCCTTCACGTCGGTGTTGAGCGTGACGCGGTTCTGCTCGCGCGGCATGTCCTCGCCGACGATCCACATGCCCGCCGTGTACTGATACTGATCCATCGCCGCCGCGAAGTTCGGTCCCCACGAGCCGGGATCGAGAAACGCCGCATAGAACGGCAGCCCGAGCGAGAGCGTCTCCATGTGGTAGCCGCCCGCGAAACCGCGCTTCGGATCGAACACGGCTTCGTCCTCGATGATGCCGGCCATCGTCGTGCCCTTGAACATCTCGACCTTCTCGTTGAACACGCCGTAGACCGAACCCGTGGTGTGCCGCATGTAGTTGCGGCCGACCTGGCCCGAGCCGTTCGCGAGGCCATCGGGGAACTTGCTCGATTGCGAGTTGAGCAGCAGGCGCGGCGTTTCGATGGCATTGCCCGCCACGGCGACGACGCGCGCCTTCTGGCGCTGCAGCTTGCCGTCCTTGTCGTAATAGACGACGCCTGTCGCCTTGCCGCGCGCATCGTGCTCGATCTTCACCACATGCGATTGCGGACGCAGCTCCATGCGGCCCGTTGCCTGCGCGCGCGGCAGTTCGGTATAGAGCGTCGACCACTTCGCGCCCGTGCGGCATCCCTGGAAGCAGAAGCCGCGCTGGAAGCAGTGCGTGCGATCGTCGCGCACCGTGCTGTTGATCGCCATGTGGCCGGTGTTGCATTCCTTGTAGCCGAGCTTCGTCGCGCCCGCCGACATCACCTTGAAGTTGTTGTTGCCGGGCAGCCCCGGATTGCCGTTCGTGCGCGTCACGCCCATCTTCCTTTCGGCGCGGTCGTAGTAAGGGTCGAGTTCCGCGCGCGTCACCGGCCAGTCGAGCAGATTGGCGCCCTGAATGTCGCCGTATGTGGTTTTCGCCTTGAACTCGTGCGGCTGGATACGCAGGCTCGCGCCCGCCCAGTGAACGGTCGTGCCGCCCACCGTCTTGCAGATCCACGTCGGCAGGTTGGGAAAGTCCTTCGCGACGCGCCAGTTGCCCGATGTCGTGCGATTGTCGAGCCACGAAAGCTGCTTGAACGCGCTCCACTCTTCCGTCGAGAAGTCGCCCTGCGTGTGCATCGCGCCTGCTTCGAGCACGACCACGTCGACGCCCTTCTGCGCGAGCTCGTTGGCAAGCGTCCCGCCGCCCGCGCCCGATCCGATGATCACCACGACGTGATCGTCGTTGTGCCTGAACTGCACCTTGTTGTCCGTGTACATGTCTGTCTCCGTTTTCCGTTCCGATCGATCGCGCGGTCGAGTTAGCTGTCTTTCGGAATCGGGCCGCTGTCGGCCGCGGGCGGATCGGGCAGCCAGGACAGATTGTTGAAGCCCTGATAGAGATAGCCGCCATCGCCCTTCGATGCGCCGTAGCCGAAGTGCTCGTACGCCATCGGATTGCTGTAGAGCGATACGACGGCGGTGCCGCGGATCGTGTTGAAGAACGGCGTGCCCGCGAGCGCGGCGATGTCCTGCGCCTGATCGTTCGTGCCGCGCTTCGTCCAGTCGGAGCCGGCTTTGGCGTCGAGCTGCGCGACGCCGTCGGCGAGTTGCTGGCGCACGGCGGGATCGGCTTTCGCCTTCGCGTCGAGATCCTTGACGACGAGCGCGTACACGGCGTCATCGAGCGTGGCGTGCGGATAGATCTGTCGCGTGACTTGCAGCAGCACTTCGCCCTGATGCGTGCTCAAGCCCTGCATCTCCAGCGCCCACACACGGCTCGGCGCGAGGCTCGCGAAAATCGACGTCGCCGCGATCGTGCCGACGAGCACGCCGGTGCCGCGCAGGAATTCACGCCGCGTGAGTGCGATCTTCGGTGGAGGCGCGGCGATGTCATCGTGATCGTGATGATGATGTGCACCGTCGTGCGCGCGCCGCTGCGCGACGATCGGAATGATCGTGTCTCGCATGTCTCTCTCCTTGTGGGGCACTGCAACCGCTTTATGTGTGTATTCCCGTCTGATGCGACCGGCTGCCATTCGTCATTGCTGTACTCGATCGCTATTCGTGATTGCTATTCGTGATTGCTATTCGTAATGTCCGTGACGTTCGAGCACTTCGATCTTGTAGCCGTCCGGGTCCTGAATGAAGAAGTAACGCGCAATGAGCGATCCGTCGTCGTTCCTGAATTCGCGCACGTCGTTGGGCGCAAGGCCGAGCGCGATCAGACGCTCTCGCTCCGCCTTCACGTCCGGCACGCTCACGGCGACATGGCCGTAGCCGTCGCCGTGCGTATAGGGTTCCGCGCGTCCCTTGTTCCAGGTGAGTTCCAGCTCGGCGTGCGTTTCGTCGTTGCGCAGATAGGCGAGCGTGAAGTCCGGAAAGTCCAGCCGATGCGCGACGCCGAGATCGAAAGCCTTTTGATAGAAGTCGAGCGAGCGTTGCAGGTCCTGCACGCGAATCATCGTGTGAATGAGCTTTGACATGGGCGTCTCCTCCTTTTGAAACAAGTTTAGGAAGCCGCGCGCGCAAAGGGTAATGGCGGGCTAAATCGGGGCTAGGCGTTTGCCCGGAGAGGCTGCGTCGCGTCCGCTGCGATGTGTTCGCGATGCGCGAAAACGAACATCTCCGCTAAGCAAACGAAACTATTTGTCGCAATTACGATAAATTTAGCTCGCAGTAGTACGATCGGAGGCGATATCGCGCGCTCGATTTTCGAATTCGATCATCGCGGTATCCGGGAAACGGGCGTGGCGCGCAGCCGCCTTCCGCCCGCCAAGAACAATGGAGACTCAATCTTGAAAACAGTCATCGGCTTGCGCTGGTGGATCATCGCGCTCGTCTGCGCCGGCACCATCGTCAACTATCTTTCGCGCAACGCGCTCGGGGTCATGGCCGCCGAGCTCAAAACGCTCATGAACATGAGCACGCAGCAGTATTCGTATGTCGTCGCGGCGTTTCAGGTCGGCTATACGATCATGCAGCCGGTGTGCGGACTCATCATCGACGTGATCGGGCTGCGGCTCGGCTTCGCGCTCTTCGCGTGCCTCTGGTCCGCGACGGGCATGGCCCACGCGCTCGCCAGCGGCTGGCTGTCGCTCGCGGCGCTGCGCGGGCTCATGGGGCTGTCGGAGGCCGTCGCGATTCCGGCGGGCATGAAGGTCGTCGCGGAGTGGTTTCCGAATCGCGAGAAGTCGGTCGCGGTCGGCTACTTCAACGCCGGCACGTCGCTCGGCTCGCTCTTCGCGCCGCCGCTCGTCGTGTTTCTATCGCTGCGCTACGGCTGGCAAAGCGCGTTCGTCGTGACCGGCGCGATGGGCTTCGTGTGGGCCGGATTCTGGTACTGGCTGTATCGCGCGCCGGGCGAGCATCCGCGTATCGGCGAAAAGGAAAAGCAGGCCATCGCCGATGGCCAGACGCCGCACGCGCAACGCACGGGCGAAAAACGCCGCATCCGCGAAGTGCTCGGCACGCGCCGCTTCTGGGCGATCGCGCAGGCGCGCTTTTTCGCCGAACCCGCATGGCAGACATTCAGCTTCTGGATTCCGCTCTATCTCGCAACAGAGCGGCACATGGACCTCAAGCACATCGCAATGTTCGCGTGGTTGCCCTTTCTCGCCGCCGATCTCGGCGGGCTGTTCGGCGGCTATCTGTCGCCGTTCCTGATGAAGCGGTTGCGCCTGCCGCTCGTCGCATCGCGCATCGCGGGCGTCGTGCTCGGCGCGTTCATGATGATCGGGCCGGCGTGCATCGGGCTCGTCGCGTCGCCGTACGAGGCCATCGCGCTGTTCTGCGTCGGCGGTTTCGCGCATCAGATGATCTCCGCGCTCGTCAACACGCTCGCCGCCGATGTCTTCGAGCCGGGCGAAGTCGGCACCGCCGCCGGCTTCGCGGGCATGGCCGCATGGATCGGCGGGCTGGGCTTCTCGCTCGTCGTGGGCGCGCTCGCGGACTCCGTCGGCTACGCGCCGCTCTTCGCCGCGCTCGGCGCGTTCGACCTGATCGGCGCGGCGCTGCTCGTCGTGCTGATGCGCGGCGTGAGCGACAGCGGGACACCGTCCGCGACGGCGCAACGTGCCGCCGCCTGACATCGAATCGAAACGGGAGAACATCATGGCCAACCTGAAGAATCGTCCGCGTTTCGCGGTATCGGAACGGACGGACAATCGCGTCACGCTGAAATCCGACGACGGCGCGCGCATCGAATTGTTCGTGCTCGCCGACGACATCATCCGCGTGCTGGTGTTGCCGCATGGCGAACTGCGCGGCCCGCGCACGTGGGCGATCGCGCCCGGCCTGGACGACGTGCCGCTCGAAGGACGCGACCGTTACGATCTCGGCGGCTTCGCGCCCACGCGCTTCACGTGGTCGGAAGATGCGGGGCATGTCGTCGTGCAGACTGCGCAGATCCGCCTGACGGTCGCGCTCGACGGCGGCTTCTGCGCGTGGCGCATCCTGCGCGCGGGACAGTGGCACGAAGTCATGCGCGATCGCAGGACGCAGGCGTACAACTTCGGCTTCTGGGACGAGCGCGTGTATCACTACGTCGAGCGCAAGGCGGGCGAGATGGTGGTCGGTCTCGGCGAGCGCGCGGGCTCGCTGGATCGCGCGAATCAGAGCTTCGACATGCGCAACGTCGATGCAATGGGCTACAACGCGCGCACGACCGATCCGCTCTACAAGCACATTCCGTTTTACGTGACGTGGCAGCCGGAAACGTCGACGGGCTTCGGTCTCTTCTACGACACGCTCGCCGATTGCCGCTTCGACATGGGCCGCGAGCTCGACAACTATCACGGGCACTACCGGCATTTCATCGCGGAGCACGGCGATCTCGACTACTACTTCATCGCATCGGCCGATACCCCGCTCAACGCGGTGCGCCGCTTCACGTGGCTGACGGGCCGCCCCGCATGGATGCCCAAGTGGGGCCTCGGCTACTCCGGCTCGACGATGAGCTACACCGACGCTCCCGACGCGCAGAAGCGCATGAGCGAATTCATCGATCGATGCCGCGAACACGACATCCTGTGCGACTCGTTTCATCTGTCGTCGGGCTATACGTCGATCGGCGGCAAGCGCTACGTGTTCAACTGGAACCGCGACAAGTTTCCGGATATCGGCGGCTTCGTCGCGAGCTATCTGCGCGAAGGCGTGCGGCTCTGCCCGAACATCAAACCGTGTCTGTTGCAGGATCATCCGCTGTTCGACTCGGTCGCCGCCGCGGGTCTGCTGATCGAAACGCGCAACGGCGATCCGGCGTGGGTGCAGTTCTGGGACGAAGTCGGCGCGTATCTCGACTTCACGAATCCGCACACCATCGACTGGTGGAAGGCGCGCGTGAAAGAGAGCCTGCTCGCGTACGGCATCGGCGCGACGTGGAACGACAACAACGAGTTCGAGATCTGGAGCCCGAACGCGATCGCGCGCGGCTTCGGCGAGCCGTTTCCGGCGCATGAGGCCAAAGTGCTGCAGACGCAACTGATGATGCGCGCCTCGCGCGATGCGCAACGCGAGCACGCGCCGGGCATGCGGCCGTTTCTCGTATCGCGGTCGGGCGGCGTCGGCATGCATCGCTACGTGCAGACGTGGTCCGGCGACAACTACACGTCGTGGGAAACGCTGCGCTTCAATCTGAAGATGGGCCTCGGTCTCGCGATGTCGGGCGTATCGAACAGCGGGCATGACATCGGCGGCTTCGCGGGTCCGGCGCCCGGTCCGGAACTGCTCGCACGCTGGGTCGCGTTCGGCATCTTCCTGCCGCGCTTTTCCATTCACTCGTGGAACGACGACGGCACCGTCAACGAGCCGTGGATGTATCCGGAAATGACGGATGTCATCGGCGGACTCATCAAGCTGCGTTACCGGCTCATCCCGTACCTGTACGAACTGCTGTGGCAATCGCATCGGGCGTATGAACCCGTGCTGCGTCCGATGTTCGCCGAATTTCCCGGCGATCCGCGCTGCCTCGCCGATGGCGACGACATGATGCTCGGCGCGTCGCTGCTCGTTGCGCCTGTCGTCGAACCGGGGCAAAGCGAGCGGCGCGTCTGGCTGCCTCTGGGCACGCGCTGGGCGTCGTACTGGAGCGGCGAAGTCTTCGACGGCGGCCAGACGATCACGCAGCCCGCGCCGCACGACCGCCCCGTCATGCTGATCCGCGAAGGGCATGTGATCGCGTTGAACATCGCCGAACAGCACTTCGCGCGCCCCGCCGATGAACGCGCGTTCATCGCGTTGCCTTACGCCGGCGCGGGCATCGCGCGCGGCGAATGCGTCGAAGACGACGGCGACAGCGAAGCCTGGCGCGACGGCATGCAAGGGCGCTGGAGCGTCGTCATCGGCAGCGATGCGCGAAGCCTGCGTATCGCGGTCGACTATCGCGGGCAGATGCCGCGCGTGCAGGACCGCGTGCGCGTGAGCGTGCCTGCATCGGACACGCGACGCGTGATCTGCGCGACGGGCGAATCGATCGGCGAGTACATCGCCGATGGCTGGCGTCATATCACGCTGCGTCTCGCGGTCTGATCCTCAACTTTCACGGAAGAACAACAAGCAATGAAGTCCATTAATCGCATAGGCATCCTGACGTCTTTCTCGCTAACGGTCGCGGCTTTCTGCGGCACGGCGTCCGCTCAAAGCAGCGTCACGCTATACGGCGTCGTTGACAACGCATTCGCGTATGTCAACAACCAGCGCGGGCAATCCAACATCTACATGAGCCAGGGCAACTTGCAGGCGAGCAAGTTCGGGTTCCTCGGCGCGGAAGATCTGGGCGGCGGCACGAAGGCCGTCTTCCGTCTCGAAAGCGGCTTCAATTCGCTGACGGGCGCGCAAGCCAGCGCGAACACGATCTTCAACCGGCAAGCGTATGCGGGCTTGAGCAACGAGCGCTACGGCACGCTGACGCTCGGCCGCCAGTACACGCCCTACTTCAGCATGGTCGGCGCGCTCGGTCCGACCGGCGTGCTAACCGGCGCGACTGGCGCGCATCCCGGCGACGTCGATGCGCTCGACACCACCCTGCGCTTCAATAACGCGGTCACGTATGCATCGCCGGTCATCGCGGGTCTTGCGCTCGGCGTGCAATACGGTCTCGGCGGCGTGCCGGGCAGTATCGCGACTGGCAGCAACTTCAGCGCCGCGCTGCGCTACGACTACAAGCCGGTGTCGATCGCGGCGGGCTACGTGAAGCTGAGGGACATCGCGACGAGCCCTGCGCTCGGCAGCTTCGCGATCAACTCGCCGGTGAACAACGGCTACGCGAGCGCGCAGCGCGCACAGTTGATCGCGACGGCCGCGCGTTACACGTATCAGGATCTGATGCTCGGGCTCAACTATTCCAACGTGCAGTACACGCCGGGCGCGCGGTCGCTTTTCGCGGACGAAGCGGTGTTCAACAGCTACGGCGCGATCGTCACGTACCGCTTCACGCCAGCCGTGAACGTCGCGGCAGGCTACAGCTATACGCGCGCGAGCAAGGCGAACGGCATCGCCGATCCGGCGCAGTATCACCAGATATCGCTCGAGGAAACGTATAGCCTGTCGGCGCGCACCACGTTCTATGCGCTGCAGGCGTACCAGCATGCGCGCGGCCAGTCGCTCGTCGCATCGGGCGGCGCGGGCGGCGTGGCGATTGCAAACGCGGTCGCGGTCGTCGGCGATTCGCAGAATACGTCGCCTGCGTCGGGACCATCGCAGATCGTCGCGATGGTGGGCATTCGCCACGCGTTCTGATCGACGCGACGTTATTCGAGCATCCACCGCCGCGCGAATTCACCGAACCGAGCAACTTCTTCCGCTTCCCATTCCCGCGATTTGCCCAGCTCGTCAGCGACGATCCGCGCCACTTCCGGCGCGGCGTCGCGGGCAGCGGCGGCATCCAGAAACAGCGCGCGATTGCGCCGCGCCAGCACGTCTTCGACACCGCGCGCGAGTTCCGCCCGAACCGCGAAACGCGTCTGCGCCTCGGTCAGCCCGCTCGCCTTCACCAGGACGTTCTGCGCGCCGGGGAGGCTTTCGATCAGCGCGGCATCGGAACCATAACTGCCGTGCTGCTCCGCCGTCGCGCCGTGCAGCGGCAAGGACGCCGTCCGGCACGGCGCCGCCGGCAACAGGCGCTTCTCGACAGCCATGTCGATGACTTCCTGCGCCATCAGGCGATACGTCGTCCACTTGCCGCCCGTCACGGTAATCATTCCGGCCGCGTTCGTTTCGATCGTATGTTCACGCGACAGCGCCGCCGTCGACGCCTGGCCGTCGCTCTTGACGAGCGGCCGAAGCCCCGCCCACACGCTCAGAACATCGTCGCGTGTCGGCCTGACCGAGAGATAATCGCCCGCCGCCGCGAGAATGAAGTCGATGTCTTCGTCGCTCGCGCGCGGATCGAGCGGCAAGTCGTGACGCGGCGTGTCCGTCGTGCCGACGATCGCATGGCCGTGCCACGGCACGATGAACAGCACGCGGCCGTCCTTCGTCTTCGGCACGAGTATCGCGTCGTTGCTTTGCAGGAAGCGCGCGGGCAAGGTCAGATGCACGCCCTGGCTCGGCGCGACGATCGGGCGCGCGCCCGGCTCCGCCATCGCGCGGATCGCATCGACCCAGACGCCCGTCGCGTTGACGAGACAGCGCGCGCCGACCGTGAAGGTGCCGCCGGTTTCGGCATCGGTCACCGTCAGCCGATGATGTCCCGCCGCGCGATCGAAGCCGACGCCGCACACCGCCGCGTTGTTCACCGCGATGCCGCCGAGATCGAACAGCGTGCGCATCAGCGCGACGGCGAGGCGTGCATCGTCGAACTGTCCGTCGCAATAGAGCGTGCCGCCGCGCAGCGCGTGACCGTCGAGGGAACCGGCGAGCATCGGCGATTTCTCGCGCGTCTGCGCAAGGCTCAGGGTTCGGCTCGCGCCGAAGTTCAGCGAGCCCGCGAGCCAGTCGTACATCTTCAATCCCGCGCCGTAGATCAGCTTGTCGCCGAAACGGTAGGCCGGAACGATGAACCCGAGCGACTGCACGAGATGCGGCGCATTGCGGGCGAGCAGGCCGCGCTCGCGCAGCGCCTTGCGCACGAGCGGCACGTTGCCCTGCGCGAGATAGCGCACGCCGCCATGCACGAGCTTGGTGGCCTTGCTGGACGTGCCCTTGGCGAAGTCGCGCGCCTCCAGCAGCAAGGTTCCATAGCCGCGCGATGCCGCATCGACGGCGGTGCCGAGTCCGCTCGCGCCGCCGCCGATCACGACGACATCGAAAAGCGGCGTCTGGTCCAGTTCGCGCAAAAGCGATGCGCGGCTCGAAGGCGTGACGGTTCGCATGTCAGAGCGCCTCGCAGGTCGGTGCAACGGCGGGCGTTTCCCAGCCGCGTGCGCGTTCGATCGCGCGCTGCCATCGTGCGATGTGGGACTCGCGCGCATCGACGGACATCGCGGGTTCGAAGCGCCGCGCGGCGGGCGTCGCGCACGCAATCTCGTCGTCGCCGGACCAGAAGCCCGAGCCGAGCCCCGCGAGCCGTGCGGCGCCCAGCGCGGTCGTCTCGATGACATGCGGGCGCACGACGGGCCTGTCGAGCAGATCGGCCTGAATCTGCATCAGCAAGTCGCTCTGCGACGCGCCGCCGTCCGCGCGCAATTCGCTCACGGCGATGCCCGCGTCGGCTTCCATCGCGGCGAGGACATCGACCGTCTGTAACGCGATGGCTTCGAGCGCCGCCCGCGCGATATGCGCGCGCGTCGTGCCGCGCGTCATGCCGAGCAGCGTGCCGCGCGCATACGGATCCCAGTACGGCGCGCCGAGTCCGGCGAACGCCGGCGCGAGCACGACGCCTTCGCTCGACGCGCATTGCGCCGCCAGCGCGCCGACCGCCTGCGCGTTCTCGATGATGCCGAGACCGTCGCGCAGCCATTGCACGATCGCCCCACCCATGAACACCGCGCCTTCCAGCGCGTACGTGAGATGGTTATCGCGTTGCCAGCCGATCGTCGTCAGAAGACGATGTTTCGACGCCACCGGCTGCGCCCCCGTGTTCATCAGCATGAAGAGGCCGGTGCCGTACGTGTTCTTGACGAGACCCGGCTCGACGCAGCCCTGGCCGAAGGTCGCCGCCTGCTGATCGCCGACGACGCCCGTGACCGGAATCGCCGCGCCGAACCACGCGGCGTCCGTATGGGCGACGAGTCCGCCCGATGGCACGACGGCGGGCAGCACGGCGCGCGGGATATCGAAAAGCGCGAGCAGTTCGTCGTCCCAATCGCACACGTGAATGTCGAAGAGCGCGGTGCGCGCGGCGTTCGATACGTCCGTCACGTGCACGCGCCGCCCGCTCAGTTGCCACACGAGCCAGCTATCGACAGTGCCGAAGGCCAGCTCGCCGCGACGCGCTCGCTCACGCAGACCCGGCGCGCTGTCGAGCAGCCACGCGAGCTTCGTCGCGGAAAAATACGGATCGATGCGCAGGCCGGTCTTGCGCCCGATCAGCGTCTGCGCGCCGCTTTCGATTAGGCGCGCGCAGTGCGCGGCGGTGCGCCGGTCCTGCCATACGATTGCCCGGCCGATGGTCTCGCCCGTGCGCCGGTCCCACAGAATCGTCGTCTCGCGCTGATTCGCGATGCCGATGCCCGCGATCTCCGACGCCTGCGCGCCGGCGTTCTGCATCGCTTCGCGCGCGACATGGAGTTGCGACTGCCAGATGTCGAGCGGATCGTGCTCGACCCAGCCCGGCTGCGGATAATGCTGCGCGAACTCACGCTGCGCGCGCGCGGCGATACGGCCCGAGCGGTCGAAGAGCATCGCGCGGGAACTCGTGGTTCCCTGGTCGAGCGCGAGGATGAAACGTTGCTGGCCCATGCCGCCGACTCCTGACAATCTGTTTTCGATCATGTTCGCAAACGAATCTGGATATTCGTTTTCGCACATCCTAACATCGAGGCAACGATCGGGAGAAGACGGCGGACAGTGCGCGCGGGAAGTTGTTTCGGCAAGCATCGGTCGCAGCGCGCACGGCGGCGGCGCGTTTTCGTCGTACACTTCTGCATCCGACAATTTTCACTTTTTTGCGATTTTGCGCGATTTGAAGACATCCGAACCTGCGCTCAACGGCCGGCAGCGCGCGTTGCTCGACCGCGTCGCGCGCGACGGCTTCGCGACCATCGAAGATCTCGCCGCGCAATTTCAGGTCACGCCGCAGACCATCCGCCGCGACGTGAACTGGCTGGCCGATCAGAACCTTCTGCGCCGCTATCACGGCGGCGCGAGCGCGCTGACGAGTTCGGAAAACACCGCCTACACCGCGCGTCAGCAGATGTATCTCGACGAAAAGCGGCGCATCGCGCGGCTCGTCGCGTCGGAGATTCCCAATCAGGCCACGCTCTTCATCAACCTCGGCACGACGACGGAGGAAGTCGCCCGCGCGCTCTGTCAGCACACGGGTTTGCGCGTCATCACGAACAACCTGAACGTGGCGAACATTCTCGCGGACGAATCCGACGCCGAACTGCTGGTCGCGGGCGGCAAGGTGCGCGCGCGCGACAAGGGCGTGGTCGGCGAGCAGGCCGTCGACTTCATCCGGATGTTCAAGGTGGACTTCGGGATCATCGGCATATCGAGCATCGAGGAAGACGGCACGCTGCGCGACTTCGACATCGCCGAAGTGCGCGTGGCGCAGGCGATCATCGAACAGTCGCGCACGGTGTTTCTCGTCGCGGATCACTCGAAGTTCGGCCGCGCCGCGCTCGTGAAGCTCGGGCATCTGAGTCAGATCGATGCGCTTTTCACCGATGCCCCGCCGCCCGAGTGGATGGCCGAAAGCCTCGCCGCCGCCGACATCGCCATTCGCGTCGCGCAATGAGCGATGCGGGAAAGCGCGCGGGCGTCATCCGAAAACGCGCGTCCACACCGCGCGAATGCGGCGCGCGCGGTCTTCGAACAGATACGACGCGAGCAGCGCCAGAAGCCCGGAAACCACGCCCGTCAGCACGTGCTCGACGTAGGGCAGACGGTAATGGCTCGTATGCGCGTAGGTATCGCCGATCATGGTCAGCGTGCCGACCATCGCCGCGTTGCCGTAGCGGTTGCCGTACAGCTTCGCGGCGGGCGTGAAGGTCAGCAGCACCGCGAGCAGTCCCGTCAGCAGCCCGGTCTTGAACGCGATCGTCCAGTGCGCGACGCTCGCAACATTGGCCCAGCTTCCCGGCATGCACGTCATGCACGCGCTCGTCGGCTGCCAGAAGCGCTGCACGAATAGCCTGATCCGGCGTTTCCAATCGTTCGACATGACCGCCGTCCTCATCGGCATCGACGATGAATCGCCGCGCCTGACAATGCGCGATCGATTGCGTCGAGCGCGTAAATGAATCCGCGTTGCCGGCCTTCGCGTTCGAGCCGTCGTAGTTCATCGGTCAATACGGCGTTCCGCTCGCCTTTTCCGTGCGCGGCGAGTGCGCGCCCGCGCGCCACGGCGAACGCGGAAAACGGCGACGGCTCACGGCGCGCGTAATCCTCCAGCGCCGTCGCATGATGCAGAGTCTCGTCCCAACGTTCGCGGTCGAGGCACGCGTCGATCGCATCGCGCCGGAAGAGAAAGTGATTGTGGCTCACCGCGCCCGCCGCGAGCACGGCTTCGCCTTGCGCGAGGGCTTCGTCGAACACGGCGATGTCATCGGTCGCGCGCGCGAGGTTGCCGAGATATGCCGCGCCCAGATACGCCATGCCGGTTTCGCGGCTGATCGAGAGCGCTTCTTCGATGTCGTCGAGCGCCTCGCGCCGCCGTCCGTCGATACGATGCAGCTCTCCCCGCAACGCGAGCGCCTCGCCTTCGAAACGCCGCGACTTCAGCTCGCGCGCGCAGCGAAGCGCGCCGTCGACATGTTCCCACGCGCGCGCAAATTCCGCGAGATCGTGCAGGCAGTGCCACGCGGCGTGATGCGCGACCGCGAGCGCCCTGAGATGGCCCGCCTTGCGCGCGGCGGCGACGCTCGCGAGCGCGGCATCGACTCCCGCTCTCGCTTCGCCCGTGAACCAGGTCGTGATGGCGTGCATCGGCAGATTGGCGACCTCGATGCGCCCGAAGCCATGACGCCGGCACAATTCGATGCATCGGCTGAACGCATCGTGCGCGCTGATCATCCGCCCGCGCATGTACGCCGCGTCGCCGAGGCCGCCGAGCGCCGCCGCTTCCTGTTCCGGATCGCGCGCCCGTTGCGCGAGCGCGAGGCTGCGTTCGTGTTCGCGCACGCAACCGTCGATATCGCCGCGCGGAAAACACAGGTTGCCGCGCAGGAAGTGAATGCGCGCTTCCTCGCGCCCGAGCCCTTGCGCGGCGGCGGCCTTCGCGGCATGACCGAGATCGGACCAGGCGCCATCGAGATCGTCGATGACGCGCTTCACCGTCGCGCGCCCGATCCACGCGTGGCATCGCTCGGCGTCGGTCGTCGCGATGCAAAGCGCCGCTTCGAACGATGCGAGCGCCGATGTCATATCGCCCATGTCGTGCAGGATGTTGCCGCGCAGACATTGGAGCGCGACGCGTTCGCTGCCCGCGTCCGCGAGCGCCAGCCCGCGATCGACGAGCGTCAACGCCGATTCATGCCGATACGCCGACGCCTGCGCGCGCGCCGCATCGCGATAGGCGAGCGGCGCGTCCCGATCCGCCGCGCGGTCCAGATGCTCGGCGCGCAGCACCGGATCGCGCTCGCCGTACCATTGGGCCGCGCGCCGATGCAACTCGCGGCGGCGGCTTTTCAGCAGGCCGTCGTAGACCGCGTCGCGGATCAGCGCGTGATGGAAGAGGAAGCCCGTGCCCTGGCGTCGCAACAGGCGGCCCGCGACGAGCGATTCCATTGCGCCGCTTGTCGCGCCGTCATCGACGAGATGATCGAGCGCCTCCTTCGCGACAAGCTGGCCGAGCACGGAAGCCGCCTGCAACACGGTCTTGTGCGCGGGATCGAGCC
This sequence comes from Caballeronia fortuita, assembly GCF_001544835.2. Taxonomy (GTDB): domain Bacteria; phylum Pseudomonadota; class Gammaproteobacteria; order Burkholderiales; family Burkholderiaceae; genus Caballeronia; species Caballeronia fortuita. The sequence goes on from NZ_FCNX02000004.1 coordinate 102,191, forward strand.
GGTCGAGGCGTGCCTGCACGAGACTGCGCACCGACCCGGGCACGGCCTCCTCCGCGTCGTCTTCGGCATGATTGAGCAACTGTTCCAGAAACAGCGGGTTGCCCGCCGCCCGCGCGATGCAGCGCCCCGCCAGTTGCGCCTGCGCATGCGGAAACGATGCGGCCATGACTTGCGCCTCGCCATCGCTCAGCGGACCGAGATCGACGGGCGAACACGGCGCGCCTTGGGCCGCGCGCCACGTTTCGTCGAACGCATCGGCGAGCGGCCGCGCCGTCATCACCAGCACGGCGGGACACGCCGACGCCGTTGCGGAGAGCGCCGCGAGATCGCGCAGCGTCGCTGCGTCCGACCAGTGAATGTCCTCGACGGACAGCACGCGCGGCTGCCGCACGCTCGCGCGCCGCACGAGCCCGATCACGGCGTCGCGCCGGCCGCGAATGCGCATCGCGTTATCCATCGCTTCGTAGATCGTGCGGTCGGCGGGCGGCATCGGAATATCGAGCAGATCGTCGAGAAAGAGCGCGTCGTTGGCATCGATCAGGCCATCGGCGGCGGCGCTGGCGAGCGCATCCGCGTGCGCCGGTTCGTCGAGCGCCAGAAGGCCGCGCACGAGCGATTGAATCGCGCCCCGGCCAGCCGCCGCGCCGAAGTCGAGCACGAGGCCGCTATGACAGGCGAATCCCGCGTCGCGCGCTTCGCGTTCGAACTCTTCGAGCAGGCGCGTCTTGCCGATGCCCGCTTCGCCGCAGAGCAGAAGCGCGCATCCGGCGCGGGTCGCGCGGCATGATCGGAGGATCGCGCGGAATTGCGCCAGCTCGTCGCATCGTCCGACGAACGGGCGGTCGCGCGTCGAACGCCGCAGACCGGTCACGCGCCACGCGCTCACCGGTTCCGCGAAGCCCTTCACGCTGAGCGCGCCGCGTTCGGCGCAGTCGAGACGGTCGGCGAGACACTGCCGCACGGCATCGGATATCAGGATTTCGCCCTGCCCGGCCGCGCCGGTGAGACGCGACGCGAGGTTGACCGTCTCGCCGGTGACGGTGTATTCGCGATGCGTGGCGCTGCCGGTGCCGCTCGCGACGACCACGCCGCCCGCAATGCCGATATGCGCGCGAACCGGACGCGCGACGCGCTGCGACAGGCCGGGCATCGCCTCGCCGATGGCAAGCGCCGCCCGCACCGCGCGCTCGATGTCGTTGCCGTGCGAGACCGGCGCGCCGAACACCGCCATGACGGAATCGCCCACGTGTTTGTCGACGCGACCGCCATGCTGCGAGACGATGCGATCGACGTGATCGAAATACTGCTCCAGCAACGCGTGAACGTCTTCCGGATCGATCCGCCGGCTCAGGTCGGTGAAGCCGCACAGATCGGCGAAGAGCACGGCGACCTGGCGACGCTCGCCTTGCGCCTCGCCCAGACGCGCGGGCGCTTTCCCGGCTTCAGGCTCGGCTCCGGCTTCGCCGTGCGCGCGCAATCCGGCGAGCGCATCGAGCAGCGTGCGCCGATGTCCGACCGGCGTGACGCCGAGATCCTTGAGATCGTCGGCGGTGAGTTTGCGGAGTACCTCGCCGTCGATGGCGTTTTCGCGAAACGTCTGCTCGTATCGTTCCAATCCGAGGCTGCGCAGCCACGCGGCGACGTCCACGATCGCTTTCCTCGATTGCCTATTTCGCGGGCTCCGGCGAGCCGCACTTCATGCCGGCGCCATGCGCGCCATCGACGTTTTTCAGCGAGACGAGCAGCCGGCTCCCCGTGGTCGCGGTGATGATGTGGCCATAGCTGACCGTCGGGATGAACTTGATGTCCGGCGCCACGGCGACCGGCGGATTCTGCGCGCCATCGACGGTCAGATCCAGCTCCACGGTCACCGAATCGATCGTCACGCCGTAATCCTGCTTGCCGGCCGCCTGAGCCTTCTTGAAGTCGCAGAGACCATCCAGCACGTTCTGCAACGCGGTGGGGATATCGACGGGCTTGCCGGCGGGCACAGGCGGCGTATTGCATCCGGCGACGAGAAAACATGCGGCAAAAACAGGCACTGAGAAGACGACGCGCATGGAAATCCTCCGGTCATACATCCAGTTCGACAGCACGCGAGATCAGAAGCGATGTCTTATTCCGGCTGTCGCCTGGAGCTGCGTCGCCGTGGACGACGGATTGCTCACGCCGTTGATCCACGCCACGCCGAGCGGCGACGTGCCGCTCGGGCTCACGCGCTGCCACGCGCCCTGAACATAGACATCGGTGCGGCGCGAGAATCGGTAGTCGGCCATCGCGCTCACCTGGTTCCAGTGCGGAACGCCGCCGCCGCCGTTTCCGCCCGCGCGGGAATAGGTGTAAGCGCCCGAGAGCTCGAGCGCCGGTGTCAGCGCGTAGCGAATATTTCCTTCGAAGTTCTGAAAATTCGCGCTCAGGTTCGTCTGAAAGAATCGCGTGAGCTTGCTCTGCGAATACACGAAGCCCGCCACGGCCGGGCCGAACGCATAGTTCACGCCAACGCCGAGCGTCTTCTGACTGTCGGCCAGCACGCCGACCGGCACCGCGCTCGTCGAGAGCACGCCTTGCAGCGACGACGCGGTCGTATCGGTGACCGCGCCGTTCGGGTTCAACTGGGCGGGCGTGCGCGCGGAACTGTTGAGCTGGAGATAGCCGAAACCGACATTCCACGGCCCGTTCGCATACGACACACCGAAGCTGTACGCACGGTTATTCGTAAAGCCGCCTGCCTGATTGGAGAAACCGTACATCGCGCCGAACCGGAAGCCGGCGAATTCCGGGCTCATGTACTTCACGGCGTTATTGATCTGGAACGAATCGTTCAGATTGTCGATGTCGAACGGATGCGCGAAATGCGTACCGCCGAACTCCGTGCCTGTCAGCGACAGCGGCGCGACGAAATCGACCATGCCATCGGTCTGTCGACCGAGCGTGAGCGCGCCGTATTCGCGGCTCGACACGCCGACGTACGCCAGACGATTGAAGATCCGATTGCCCGACGAGTACTGTCCGCTGTTTACGTCGAAGCCGTTCTCCAGCGCGAAGACGGCTTTCATACCCGCGCCCAGATCCTCGGCGCCGCGCAAGCCCCAGCGGCTGTCCTGAACGGCGCCGCTCGTCATCTGCCAGTTGCTGTGTCCGCCGCTCGTGCCCGTGGTCTCGTTGCTCGTGTATGTCAGACCGGCATCGATCAGCCCATAGAGCGTGATGCTGCTTTGCGCATGGACCGCGCTCGCCAGCGTGATCATCGTCGTGGCACTGCTCATAAGCATCTTCTTCATTTGCCTGCTCCAGCCAAGACAGGGAGAAAGGAATCTCCCGGTACGCTTCGAATACAGGACGTCGGCGATCGCGGCGCGGGTAGCCGCGCGGATCGCCGGGAAAACGCACGATGTTCTTCACACACTCTATGCGAGCGCGGCGGAAAACGGCAACCCGCAATCGAGGGCGGCGTTAATCGTGCTGCAGAAATCCGCGCACGAGCGGGCCGATTTCGCGCGTACGCGTAATGAGAAAGAGATGACCGTCCTCGACGACATGCAGCGTCGCGCGACGAATGCGGCGCGCAAGGATTTGCGCGTTGACGAGCGGCACGATGGGATCGTCGTCGCCGTGCATGACGAGCGTCGGCTGGCGCAGCGATCCGAGCCACAAGAGGCTGCTCCATCCCCATGTCGCGAACAGTTGATAGATGTAGCCGCGTCCGCCCGGCGCGCGAATGTGACGGCCGTGTTCCTCGAGCAGCGCGGGGTCGCGCCGGTAAGCGCCGCCATAAATCTCCGCGCCGACTTCGCGCAGATAATCCGGGTCGCGATAACGGCGCGCACCGATCAGCTTCGACAACACGGAAAGCCGTCCCGGCACCATGATGACGCCCGGCGACGTCGCGGCGAGCACGAGCTTGCGGCAACGGAACGGATAGAGATGCGCGAACTGCTGCGCGAGCGCGCCGCCCCACGACACGCCGAGCGCATCCACGGGTCCATCGTAGCCGAGCTTCGCGAGCAGCTTGTCCGTCATCACGGCGAGCGTGGAGAAGCGATACGGCACGAGCGGTGCGGGCGAACCGCCGACGCCGGGAATGTCGAAGATGACGACCTCGACGTCGCCGAGCGCATCGGCGAACGGCTGTATCAGTTCGAGATTCGCGCCGATGCCGTTGAAGACGACGAGCGGCGGCGATGCATTGCTGCCGCGCCAGATGCCCACGCGCAGCAGTTGGCCATCGAGCGAAACGGTCTGTATTTCTGGCGCACGCGTCATCTTCATCGTTATCGTTCCATGTGAATGCCGCAAGACCGCTTCGAATCAACGTTCGACGACGTACGTGCCCGGCGCATCGGCGAGACGCTTGTGCCGCCGGTTGCCCAGCGCGCGCGGCGCGGGGCGCAATTCGCCCGAACGTTCGGCGAGCCATGCGCGCCAGTCGGTCCACCACGAATCCGCTTCGGCACGCGCGCCGGCGAGCCATGCGTCGGGGTCGTCGGGAAGTGCGTCGTTATGGAAGAACTTCGCTTTCGGATTGCCCGGCGGATTGATGAGGCTCTGGATATGACCGCTCGAACTCAGCACGTATCGCGTCTTGCCGCCGAACGCGCGCGCCGTGCCGTAGACGCCCTTCCACGGCGTGATGTGATCCGTCATGCCAGCCATGACATACGTATCGCAACTGACTTTCGACAGATCGACGTTCTTGCCGAGCACCGTCAGCTTGCCCGGCGCGCTGAACAGGTTGCGCGTGAAGATGTCGAGCAAGTCGCCGTGCAGTTTCGCGGGCAGGCGTGTCGCGTCGTTGTTCCAGTAGAGAATGTCGAAGGCGGGCGGCGCTTCGCCCATCAGATAGTTGTTGATCCAGAAGCTCCAGACGAGGTCGTTCGGACGCATCCATGCGAACACGCGGCCCATGTCCTCGCCCGGCAGCACGCCCTTTGCGCGGCTGTTGCGCTTGGCGAGTTCGACGGCTTCGGGCGTCGTGAAGAGACCGAGCTGCGATTCCGACAAGCTGTCCAGCACCGCGACCATCAGCGTGGCCGCGTGCACCGTCTTGTCGCCGCGCGCCGCGAGATGGCCGAGCAGCGCGGAGATCGTCATTGCGCCGGAGCATGCGCCGTGCAGATTCACGTCCGCGTGGCCGGTGATGTCGCGCACCGCGTCGATCGCTTCGATGAGCGCGGCGACATACGTGTCCATGTTCCAGTCGCGCTGCGCTTCGGCCGGATTGCGCCAGCTCACGGCGAACACCTGAAACTCGCTCTTCACCAGATATTCGACGATGCTCTTGCCCGCCGACAGATCGAAGATATAGAACTTGTTGATCTGCGGCGGCACGATGAGTTGCGCACGCGCGCGGACCTTCGCCGTCGCTGGCGCGTACTGGATGAGTTCGAGCACTTCGTTGCGGAACACGACCGCGCCGGCCGTCGTCGCGAGATTGCCGCCGACGCGAAACGCGTGCTTGTCGACCTGCGACGGCATGCCCTTGTTGCCGATCGTATCGGCGAGCATGTTGCGCATACCCGCGACGGCACTCGCACCGCGCGATTGCACGAGCTTCCTGAGTGCGGCCGGATTGCCCGCGAGCGTGTTGGTCGGCGCGAGCGCATCGGTCATGAGGGACATCGCGAATTGCGCGCGCTCCTTGTTCGGACCGTCGAGCGCCGAGCGTTCGACGAAGCCCGCGAGCGCGTTGCGCCATGCCAGATAGCCCTGCAACGTCGCGCGATACAGCGTCTGTTCGCGCCACGCCGGATCGGCGAAACGCTTGTCGCCTTTCTCCGGTGTGCATGCTTCCTCGCCGATAAGCGCCGATGCGAGATCACGCACGAGCGACGTGGTCTGACTCATCAGCAACGCGGGATGCAACATCGCCTGCGCGCCGATCTGCCCGGCGGCGGCGAACATGTCGGTCACACGTAATCCGACGAACGGATTGGGCCCGAGCATGCCGTCCGTTGCGCTGGCCGTGAGGCCGCCGTTTTCGTTGAACTTCTCCACCTTCACTTCCGTCTCCTTCGAACGCCGCGTTCATGCGACGAGCATCGCGAGCGTCTGCGCGATCAGCGCCGGCTTCTCCTCGCCTTCTATCTCCAGTTCACTGTCCGTCTTCACGAGAATGCGGCCGCCGGCCTTCCGTTCCACCGAACTCAGCACCACGCGGCAACGCACGCGCGCGCCGGATCGCACCGGCGTCATGAAGCGCACCTTGTCGAGCCCGTAGTTCAGCGCAGCGGACGCGTCTGCCGGAATCAGGCCGATTTCGACCGAAAGCGTCGCGAGCAGCGAGAGCGTCAGATAGCCGTGCGCGATCGTTCCGCCGAACGGGCTCTCGCGTTTCGCGCGCTCTTCGTTGACGTGGATCCATTGCGTGTCGCCGGTGCAGTGCGCGAAGGTTTCGATGCGCGACTGATCGACGACGATCCAGTCCGACACGCCCAGTTCGCGGCCGACGAAGGCGTCGATCGTCGCCATGCTGTATCCGATGGTGCTCATGCTGTTGCCTCGCGATGCGGCGACCGCGCGCCGCGTAATGTGATAGCGAAGAATACGGAGAACGCGCGCACGCCGCCCCTCTCGCAGAGAGAGGGGCGCACGTTGCGATGAACTCAGCGATCCGGCGCGATGGGCGTCCCGTCCTTGTGGACGAAGCGGCCATCGGCGTTGGCGCTGATCATGTCGACATCGGAACAGGTAGTGAGATCGTCATATACGCGGCTGCCGACTTCTAGATATACCGCAGTGTTCTCCGAACGGTTAATCATGTGATGGCCGTTGCCCGTTCCCTTGCGGAACGCCGCGCTGTCGCCCGCGCGCAGGATGGTTTCGCCTTCGTTTTCGATCAGCACGAGTTCGCCTTCGAGCACATGCACGAACTCGTCTTCGTGCGAATGCCAGTGACGCTGGCTCGACCATCCGCCCGGCGGCAGGCGCATGAGATTGACGCCGAAATCGGTGAGGCTTGCCGCATCGCCGAGACGTTGACGGATGCGGTTGGCGCACGGCGCATCGAAGGGCGGCGGGTATCCCGAGCCTTTTTCCTCGGGCACGGCGGCAAGATCGATCTTCGGCATGGCGGGCTCACGTATCGATTGAAGCGATGAATGTCGCACACTTCACTACAATCGGATACTTTCGCTGCATCGAACAAGGACGCGAACATGGCGCAGGCGCCGCACATCGAACGGCAGGAAGACAGCAGCACGCAACGAGAACGACGCTGGCTCACGACAGGCGGCCCGATTCTCTTTCTGCTTCTCTGGTCCGCAGGCTTCCCGATCGCGAAGACCGGTTTGCATTACGCGTCGCCGTTGACGTTTCTCGCGATACGTTTCGCATTGAGCGTCGGCGTGCTGCTCGCGGTGTGCGCCGTGAAGCGTCCGCAATGGCCGCGCAATGCGCGCGCGTGGCTGCATCTCGGCGTCGTCGGCTTTCTCGTGCAGGTGATGTACTTCGGACTCAGCTATCTGTCGATGACGGCGGGCATCGCGACCTCCGTGCTCGCGCTGATCGTGTCCTTGCAGCCGATACTCGTCGGCGTGCTCGCGCCGCAGTTCGTCGGCGAGCGCATCGGCGTGCGCAGATGGATTGGCTTGCTGCTCGGGCTCGCGGGCGCGGCGGGCGTGATCGTCGCCCGCGGGACGCTGCATGCGGAAGCGCTCGGGCCTGTGCTGCTCGCAATCGGCGCGCTCATCGGCATCACGGGCGCAATGCTCTATGAAAAGCGTCTGGGCACCGCGCAGGATCCGGTGACATCGAACCTCGTGCAATACAGCGTGGGCTTCGTGTTCTGCGCGCCGATGGCGCTGCTCTTCGAGCACACGCAAGTGCAATGGACGCCCACGCTCATCGCGACGCTCGCGTATCTCGTCATCGGCAATTCATTGATCGCGATCACGCTGCTGCTGGCAATGACGCGCGCGGGCAAGGTTTCGCAAGTCGCGTCGCTGTTCTTCTTCGTGCCGCCCGCCGCCGCCGTGCTGTCGTACTTCTTTCTCGGCGAAGTGTTGCCGGCGGCGGCATGGTGGGCGATGGGCGTCGCGGTATCGGGCGTCGCGATTGCAACGTGGAACCCGCGCAAATGATGCGTCAGTGCGAGTGCTTCGGCACTTCCGCGCCACGGCATCCGACGAGAAAGTCGAAGTCGCAGCCTTCGTCGGCTTGCAGCACATGCTCCACATATAGCTTGCGATAACCCGTTTTATCCTCGGGGATGTCGCTCTTCGACGCATGCCACGCATCGAGGCGCGCGCGGATTTCATTGTCGTCGATGTCGATGCGCAGCACGCCGTTATCGCAATCGAGTTCGATGAAGTCGCCATCGCGCACGATCGCAAGCGGCCCGCCCGCGCGCGCTTCGGGCGCGACGTGCAGCACGACGGTGCCGTACGCCGTGCCGCTCATGCGCGCATCGGAGACGCGCACCATGTCGGTCACGCCTTGCGCGAGCAGCTTCGGCGGCAAGCCCATGTTGCCGACTTCCGCCATGCCCGGATAACCCTTCGGTCCGCAGTTCTTCATCACGAGCACGGAGTCCGCCGTGACGTCGAGATCGGGATCGGCGATACGGCGCTTGTAGTCGTCGAAATTCTCGAACACGACCGCGCGCCCGCGATGTTTCAGCAACGAAGCCGTCGCCGCCGATGGCTTCAGCACCGCGCCGTTCGGCGCGAGATTGCCGCGCAGCACGCACAATCCGCCATCCGCGACGAGCGGTTTGTCGAGCGGACGAATCACTTCGTCGTTGTAGAGCGGCGCTTCCTTCACGTTCTCCCAGAGCGTGCGGCCATTTGCGGTGAGCGCATCGGGATGCGGAATCAGCTTCGCTTCGCCGAGTCGCCGCAATACGGCAGGCAAGCCGCCCGCGTAATAGAACTCTTCCATGAGGAAGCGCCCCGACGGCTGCAAGTCGACGAGCGTCGGCGTGCCGCGACCGATGCGCGTCCAGTCGTCGAGTTCGAGCTTCACGCCGATGCGCCCCGCGATCGCCTTCAGATGGATGGCCGCATTCGTCGATCCGCCGATGGCCGCGTTCGCGCGAATCGCATTCTCGAAGGCTTCGCGCGTGAGCAGCTTCGACAGACGCACGTCCTCCAGCGCCATTTCGACGATACGCATGCCCGACAGATGCGCGAGCACGTATCGACGCGAATCGACGGCCGGAATCGCGGCGTTATGCGGCAGCGTGACGCCGAGCGCTTCGGCCATGCACGCCATCGTCGATGCGGTGCCCATCGTGTTGCAGGTGCCCGTCGAACGCGACATGCCCGCTTCCGCCGACATGAACTCGTGAATCGAGATCTTGCCCGCCTTCACCTGCTCGCTCAGTTGCCACACGACCGTGCCCGAGCCGATGTCGCGCCCTTCGTGCTTGCCGTTCAGCATCGGGCCGCCCGAGACGACGATCGCGGGCACGTCGCAGCTCGCCGCACCCATCAGCAGCGCGGGCGTGGTCTTGTCGCAGCCGACGAGCAGCACGACCGCATCGACGGGATTGCCGCGTATCGCTTCTTCGACGTCCATGCTCGCGAGATTGCGCGTCAACATCGCGGTGGGCCGCAGGTTCGATTCGCCGTTGGAGAACACCGGAAACTCGACCGGGAATCCGCCCGCTTCGAACACGCCGCGCTTCACATGCTCAGCGAGCTTGCGGAAGTGCGAATTGCACGGCGTTAGTTCGGACCACGTATTACATATGCCGATGATCGGCTTGCCCGCGAACTCGTGATCCGGAATGCCCTGATTCTTCATCCAGCTCCGGTACATGAAGCCGTTCTTGTCGGCGGTGCCGAACCACGCTGCCGAACGGAGCTTCGGTTTAGGGGCGCTCATGGCTTTGCTCACTCTGCGAGAAAGACCTATAAATAGCATGACTATATCGACAACACGTACCGGGAAAACGCTAATCGAAACGTCAAAACACTCTGCATATAGTTTGTCTATTGAAGTCAGCGCGCAGGCTTCACGTATCCCAATTACTAGTTCAAAACGCCGCGCATCCGAATCGCCCTCTCGCATACAGTTCGCATCGTCATCGTCGCGTTCGTTCTTTCAACCATGAAAGCCGCGCGCCGGTGACATGTGTGAAAGCCCAGTATCTGAACGTGATCGACGATGAGTCGACCTATCGACCAACGAAGAAGAGACCGGAGGAACACATGGCGCAGAATCGGGATGACGATGCAAAAGACGGCAGCCTCATCAGTGCGGGCCGGCGCGGCATCATGCAGGGCGCGGGACTCGGCGCGGCACTGTCGCTCTTGGGCGGCGTCACCGGCGGCGGCGGTTTGATCTCGGCCGCGCAGGCGGCCGAAGCAGCGTTTCCGCAGCACAAGAAATGGAAGATCGTGTTCGTCAATCATGTGACGACGAACCCCTTCTTCGTGCCGACGCAATACGGCATTCAGGATGCGTGCTCGATGTTCGGCATGGACTATCAATGGACCGGCTCCGCCACGTCCGATGCGGGCGAAATGGTGCGCGCGGTGAATTCCGCGATCGCCGCGAAAGCCGATGCGATCGCCGTGCCTATCGTCGATCCGAACGCATTCGACAAGCCGATCCAGGCCGCGCTCGATGCCGGCATTCCCGTATTCGCTTACAACGCGGACGCGCCGCGCGGCAAGACGAGTCCGCGGCTCGCTTACATCGGACAGGACCTGTATCTGTCGGGTTATCAGATGGGTGAGCGCATCGCGAGCATGATCGACAGCGGCATGGTCGCGCTCTTCATCGCGACGCCGGGACAGTTGAACATTCAGCCGCGTCTGGACGGCGCGAGCGATGCGATCAAGAAGTCCGGCAAGAAGATCGACATTCAAACCGTGGCCACGGGCGCGACCGTCAACGAAGAACTGTCGAAGATCAAGTCGTTCTATCTCGGCCATCAGGACCTGAAAGGCATGTTCGCCGTCGATGCAGGCAGCACGCAAGGCGTCGCGCAAGTGATGAAGGAATCGAATCTGCCTTCGAAGGGCGTGCACGGCGGCGGCTTCGATCTGTTGCCGCAGACGATCCAGCTCATCCACGAAGGCTTCCTCGACTTCACCATCGATCAACAGCCGTACGTGCAGGGCTTCTACACGGTGATGGAAGCGTTCGTGTTCCTCGCATCGGGCGGGCTCGTCGGGCCGGCGAACATCAACACCGGTCTCAAGTTCGTGACGAAGGATACGGTCGAGCCGTATCTCAACACGTCGACGCGCTATGAGGGCAAGACCACCAAGCCGCAGATCGTGCCTATGAAAGGCGCGATCAAATCCTGATGAACACAGTGAACGAACCTCGTAAAGCAACCCCGTCCCCGCGGATCGCCAGTCCGCGCGGTGCGTGGGCGTCGCATTGGGCGCCCGAGTTGCGCATCCTGCTCGTGGCCGTGCTGCTCGCGACTTACTTTCAGTTCGTCAATCACGACTTCCTGTTTAGTAACGCGAGCCTCGTCAACCTCTCGCAGTATGTCGCGCCGGTCGCGATCATCGCGTTCGGCGAGATCATGCTCATGATCGGTGGCGACATCGATCTGTCGGCGGGCATGGTCTTCGCATTCGCGCCGTTCATGATGGTCTTCGCGAGCGATGCGGGCGCGCCGATGTGGCTTGCGGTGATCGCGGGTCTCGTCGCCGCATCGATCATCGGCTTCGTGAATGGCGCGGTGACGGTCTTTCTGCGCCTGCCTTCTTTCGTGACGACATTGGGCACGCTCTTTCTGATCAACGGCATCACGTTGACCGTCTCGCGCGGCACGCCCGCCGCAACGCCGGGCTCGCCCGAATTCGCCGCCGTGATGGGTGCGTGGGGCTACAGCGAAATCATCTGGACCGTGGCGATCGCGTTCGTCATGCACGTGCTGTTGCGGCACACGCGTTGGGGCCTGCATACGCAGGCGGCGGGCGCGAACGGCCTCGGCGCGAGCGAAGCGGGCATACGCGTGAACCGCCTGCGGCTCGGTAACTTCGTGCTCGCGGCCGTGCTTGCAGGCTTCACGGGCATTCTCGAGAGCTTTCGCATCACGTCGATCGATCCTCAAGCGGGCGGCAATCAGATCATGTTCCTCGCTGTCGCCGCAGCCGTGATCGGCGGCACGCCTTTGACGGGCGGCTCGGGCACGATCGTGGGCGGGCTGCTCGGCGCGGCGGTGCTCGGCATCCTGAGCGACGGCTTCACGCTCATCGGCATCAACGCGTTCACCTTCAACATCATTCTCGGCGCCGCGATTCTCGCCGCGATGATCTTCAATATTCACGTCGGCCGCATTCGCCGCAAGGGGGCACGGTGATGGCAGAACCGCAAACGGCTCCCGTCGTGAACGTCGATCCCGCCAATCTTGCGCTGCGCGGCGACAAGATCGTCAAGCGCTTCGGCGCGGTCACCGCGCTCGATGGTGTATCGCTCACGCTCGGCAAAGGCGAGATTCTCGGCATTCTCGGCGACAATGGCGCGGGCAAGTCGACGCTCGTGAAAATACTCACGGGCTTTCATCAGCAGACCACGGGCACCTTGCATGTGCACGGCGAGGAGACGCTGCTCAAGTCCGTCGATCATGCGCGCGCGCTCGGCATCGAATGTGTGTATCAGGATCTCGCGCTCGCGAACTCATTGTCGATCTATCACAACATGTTCCTCAATCGTGAGATCGTGCGCCGCGGGCCGGGCCGCGTATTGCGTCTTGTCGATCACAAGCAGATGCGCGAGCGCGCCGCGCAGTTGCTCGAGGATATCGGCGTGCACGTGCCGTCCGTCGATCTTCCCGTGGAGCGTCTGTCGGGCGGTCAGCGTCAGGCGATCGCCGTGGCGCGCGCCGTGCATTCGAACGCGAAGATCCTGCTGCTCGACGAGCCGCTCGCCGCGATGGGCGCGCGCGAGGCCGCACTCATCATCGATCTCGTGATGCGTTTGAAGGAGAAAGGCGGCCTCTCGATCATCATGATCATGCACAACTATGCGCAAACGCTCGACATCGCGGATCGCATCATGTTGATGCAGCGCGGACGCGTGACTTACGAGCAACGAAGCGCGAACACGTCGGTCGCGGAGCTGATGGATATCGTGCGGCGGGAATATCGGGCGATGCGCGCGACGACCGCTCAATAAGCGCCGGCAGAAGCGATAGAAGCGCGCGCGTCATGGACTACCGCAACCCCAGGCAACGCAAGAGCATGCACGGACGCATCGTGCAGGAGCTCGGCATGCTGATCGTGAGCGGCGGCATCGCGCCGGGCGAGCGGCTGCCGGCCGAACCCACGCTCTGCGAAAGCTATGGCGTGAGCCGCCCGGTGTTGCGCGAGGCGACGCGCGTGCTCGTCGCGAAGGGGCTCGTCGTGTCGAAGCCGCGCGTGGGCAGCGTCGTGCGCGCGCGCGCCGAGTGGCACATGCTCGACCCCGACGTGCTCGTGTGGACCATCAGTCATCTTCCCGAAGGCGAGTTCTTCCGCTCGTTGATGACCGTGCGCCAGATCATCGAACCGGCCGCGGCCGCGCTCGCGGCGATTTCCGCCACGGATGAAGACATCGCGCGCATCGGGGCGGCCTACGAGCGCATGGAAGACGCGCCAACCGCCGCCGATCTGCTCGATCCCGACCTCGCTTTTCATCGCGCCATCATGACGGCCACGCACAACGACATGCTCGCGTATATCGGCAACATGCTGTCGCTCGCGCTCAGCGAATCGATCAAGCTCACGAGCCGTCATCCCAACACGCACGCGCTGTCATTGCCGCGTCACAAGGCGATCTACACTGCGATCGCGAACCGCGACGCACTCGCGGCACGTCAGGCAAGCGTCGTGCAGCTCGATAACGCGCGCGCCGACGCGACATCGATCCTTGGCGGCGCTGCGCTCGAACCAGAGCGTCCGTTGTCGGGGTAAAGATTTCCGATCCGCAGCATCGCAACGTTTGCTTCGGACGAAATTCGTTCAAGTCCCGTCCAACCTCGCCGTAAACCCTATAGAGACCGGCATCGACGCGGTCTCCTCTTCGCCCCCTGCTTTCATCGGCGCCCGCTCACGGGCCGCTCACCGGGGTTAATCGACGAGCAATCCACCATCCCTGCGTCCGACGCGGGATGAAGGTCCGTTATCGGTCCGTCCGCGCTCGTCCGGACGACTCGTGAAACGTGCGCCTACTTCGTGGACAGCGATGTTGACCATTCAGTAGTGCGTATCGACATGACGAACTTTGTTCAAACCCGCCTTCCGGCCCTGCGCTTCAGCCGATTCAAAGCCGTCACGCTCGCAGCAGCCACGAGCGTGCTGCTCGCCGCATGTGGCGGCAGTGGCGGCGGCGGCGACACCGCTTCATCCGCGAATGTCACGCAAAGCGGCGGCACGTCCGCGTCCGGCGTGAGTGCGCCGGCAGCGGATTCGGGAACGTCGAAGATCACGACGAGCCCGTCTCCCAACGTGAGCAACGGCACTTCCTCGCCAGCCGACAGTGCGCCTGCTGTCAGCGTGCCTTCAGCCAGCGCGCCCGACGCGGCTTCGAACCCGGGCAGCATCATCACGCCGCCTTCGACCGCCCGCCTCTTTTATGGCGTGAACGGCCACAACAACGAAGGCGGCGCATACGATATCTCCAGCCCCGCGCTTCAGCTTTCGCAATTGCAGGATCTCGGCGCAAAGCTCTATCGCAACGAGGTGTATGACCAGCACACGGCGACCAAGCTCGCGGGTATTGCGCAGACGATGGCGGCCGGCGGCGTCACCATCTATCCGGTGATCCTGTCGAGCATCAATACGTTCGCCAATGAAACCGTCGCGTATAACGCCGGCTTCGCGCTCGGCCAGCAGACGGCGAACTCGCGCCGCTATCCGTACTACGAGGTCACGAACGAGATGGAAGCGGAATTGCTCATCGGCAATGTCGATGGCGTCTATCCGCAGCAGTTCGATCTGACGAAGTTCAGGGTCTTGCGCGGCGTCATTCGCGGCATGATCGCGGGCATCAGGTCCGTGGATACGTCGGGCAAGATCATCATGGGCGGCGGCACGTGGCTGCACTATGGCTTCCAGAAGATGCTCGCGGCGGGCATGGAGCCGGATGGCAGCATTGGGCATCCGGTTGTCGACTGGGACATCACCGCGTGGCACTGGTACTCGGAACAGGGCGACATCACCAACGCATGCGGCGGCACCGGCTGTCATAACGTGCTCGCCGAACTGAAGTCACTCGGCAAGCCGATCTGGATCAATGAGTTCGGTGTGCGCCCGAACTACGGCACGGATCAGCAGATCGCGTCCTATCTCGTCGGCAATCTGATGATGGCTCAGTTCGTCGCGCTTGCATCGACGTATGACATCGAATCGATTCAAAGCTACGAGCTATACGACGATCCGGTCGGCGGCGAAGGCGCGTTCGGCTTGCTGAAGAACGATGGCTTCACGCAAAAGCCGGCCTATACCGCATACAAGAATTTCGTCGCCGCGCATCCTATGTAAGGTCGGCGTCTTCGATCACCACGCGGCCATGTTCGACGCGAATCGGAATGCGCCGCAGGCTCGCGCCGAGGCACGGTCCATCGACGCAAACGCCGTCCTCGAAGCGAAACATCGCGCTGTGATGCGCGCACATCAGAAGCGCGCCTTCGTAAGTCCAGAACGCGCCGGGCTCGTAATTGAGCGGAATGGAAAAGTGCGGGCAGACGTTGCGATACGCCCAGGCTTGCGCGCCGCGTCGCAGCAAGAGCACGGAAGGTGCGGCTTCGAAGCCGCCGCCATCGGGAATGTCGTGCAGCGCGCAGACATCGGTGCTCACGCTCGCTCCCGTGGAATCAGCACGAAATCGCGCGCGGCGTCGTAGCCTTCCTTGCCAGGCACATACTCGATGACGAGCGAAGGCTTTACGCCAAAGACCGCGTCCGACTTCACGTAGGGATCGTCAGAAGAGTAGAGCGCGGTCGTGAGCGGTTCGTAGCCATGCGCGTCGATGCGAAAGTGGATATGCGCGGGCCGCATCGGATGACGTCCAGTTGCAACGAGCATCTGACCGACGGGGCCATCGGTGGGAATCGGATAGCTCGTCGGCTTGATCGAATGAAACGCATACGCGCCCTCGGCGTTCGTGCGAAAGCGTCCGCGCAGATTGCCTTCCGGCTGATCCGGGTCTTGACCCTCGTACATGCCGTTCGGCGCGGTCTGCCACACTTCGATGAGCGCATCCGCAACGGGCTTGCCGTGAACGTCGCTCACCGTGCCATGAAAGAACACCGGCTCGCCATCGCTTTGCGCGATGTTCGCGCCGAACGCCGATTCCTTCACGCCATCGCGATAGAACGGACCTAGCAGGCTGCTTTCGGTCGCGTGTTCGTCGTGATGCTGGTTGATGTCGTCGAGTACGATCGAAAGCCCCAGCGTATCCGATAGCAGGATGAACTCTTGCCGAATTCCATCGCATTTCTTGCCGGTCGCGGTGAGGAACGCTATGCCGCGTCGCCATTCCTCATGCGTGAGCTTCACTTCGCGCGCGAATGCATGCAGATGACGCACGAGCGCACTGACGATTTCCTTCGTGCGCCCATCGGCGCATTGCGCAAATGAATCGGTGACGGACTGCGTGAGTGATTCGTTCATGGTCGTCGTCCTTCGTAAGCCGCTTCGAGCAACGCGCGCAGCGGCGCGCGCTCGATGGGCCGCGGATTCCAGTACGGGCTTTTCAGCGCGATGTCGACGGCGATTTCGATATCGCTCTCCTTCATGCCGATGTCCTTCAGCGCAGTCGGTGCGCCGTTCGCGCGCGCGAGGTCGAATGCGCCGCGCGCCGCGTCGTCCGAACCAAGTGCGCGCGCGATGCGCTTCATCGCGTCGGGCGCGGCATCGCGGTTATACGCAAGCGCGTGCGGCAACACGATGGTATGCGTTTCCGCATGCGGCAGATTGAACGTGCCGCCGAGCGTATGACACAGCTTGTGATGCAACGACATGCCGACGCTGCCGAGCACCGCGCCGCACAGCCACGCGCCATAAAGGCAATCGCTGCGCGCTTCGAGATCGTCCGGGCGCGCGGCGACGCGGCCGATGCCCTGCGCGAGCGCGCGTATGCCTTCTTCGGCCATGAGGCTCACGACGGGATTTGCATCCTGCGCATAGAGACCTTCGGCAGCGTGTGCAATCGCGTTGATGCCGCTCGTCACCGAGAGCGGCACGGGCAGCGACAGCGTGAGCTGCGAATCGTAGATGACGGTCTTCGGTAACACGCGCATGTCGCGGCCGGTCTTCTTGAGACCCGCTTCGGTGAGGCCGTAGATGGGCGTCATCTCCGAGCCTGCGTACGTGGTCGGCACCGCGAGTATCGGCAGCGACGATGTCAATGCGATCGCCTTGCCGAGTCCGGTCGTCGAGCCCCCGCCGATCGCGATGGCGCAATCCGCACCGATACGCTGCGCATAGTCGCGCGCCTCGCGCGCCGTTTCGACGGGTACGTGCATCACCGCTTCGGCGAACACGCCCGCCGCGCGATGCCCGATGCGTTCGGCAAGCGCCTCGGCCTGATCGCGCTGCGGCGGCGTCGAGAGAATGAGCGCGCGTTGCGCGCCAAGAAGTTCTATCTCGCGTTCGAGATGTTCGATGCTTCCCGCACCGAACACCACGCGCGACGGCATACCCTGATAAACGAACGATTGCATGATTTCGTATGCGCTCAACGTGCTTGACGTGTTCAACGTGGATAGTAAGGCGGAATGTTGGCGTCGACATTCACCCACACCGACTTCGCCTGAGTATATTCGCGCATTACTTCGAAGCCCATCTCGCGCCCATATCCGCTCGCGCCGACACCACCGAAGGGCGAGCCCGGACTCACGCGCTTGTAGCAGTTGATCCACACCATGCCGCTTTTCAATCGACGCGCGAAGAGATGCGCGCGTTGCAGATCGCGCGTCCATAGTCCCGCGCCGAGGCCGTATTCGGTGCCGTTGGCAATGGCGAGTCCTTCTTCGTCGGATCTGAACGTGCTGACAGTCACGAACGGCCCGAACACTTCCTCTTGCGCGACGCGATCGGTCGGTTTCGCCTGCACGATCGTCGGCTCCACATAGCAGCCCTTCGCGAGCGCGGCGGCGTCCGGCGACTTGCCGCCCGCGAGCACACGTCCGCCCTCTTCGCGCGCGATATCGACATATGAAAGCACGCGGTCGCGATGCATCTGCGACGTGAGCGGCCCCATCTCCGTCGACGGATCGAGCGGATCGCCGATGCGGATCGAGCGCGCGAGCGACGTGAAGCGTTCGAGCAAGTCATCGGCGATGGATTCGTGCACGATCAGGCGCGATGCCGCGATGCACGCCTGCCCCTGGTTGTGAAAGATGCCGAACGCGGAGCCTTGCACGACGGCATCGAGATTGGCGTCGCTGAACACGACGTTCGCGCCCTTGCCGCCGAGTTCGAGTTGCACTTTCTTCAGGTTTCCGCTCGATGCCTGCACGATCTTGCGGCCAACGGCCGTCGATCCGGTGAACGCCACCTTGCCGATTTCCGGGTGCTCCGCGATGTATTGCCCCGCGATGTGGCCGAGGCCCGGCAGCACGTTGACGACGCCCGCAGGAAAGCCGACTTCGGCCATCAACGCGGCGATCGCGAGGCTCGACAACGGCGTGAGTTCAGCCGGCTTCATCACGACGCAGTTGCCCGCCGCGAGCGCAGGCGCCATCTTCCAGCTCGTGAACATCAGCGGAAAGTTCCACGGCACCACTTGCCCGACGATGCCGACGGGCTCGCGCGTCAGATAGTTGAGGAAGCCCGCTTCGACCGGAATCACCGAGCCTTCGAACTTGTCCGCCATGCCGCCGAAGTAGCGGAATGTGGCGGCGGTGCGCGGCACGTCGAGATTGCGCGTATCGCGGATCGGATGGCCCGTGTCCATCGATTCGAGGCGCGCGAGTTCGTCGGCGTTCGCTTCGATCGCATCGGCGAGTTTCAGCAGAAGGCGTCCGCGATCCGCGGCGGCCATCGCGCTCCACGCGGGAAACGCTTTCTTTGCCGCTTGCACCGCGCGATCGATGTCCTCGCGGCCCGCCATCGAAACTTGCGCGATCACGCTGTTGTCGTGCGGATTCAGTGTTGCGAGCGTCTCGCCGGACAGGGCGGGCACGAAGCGGCCATCGATGAAGAGTTGCGTTTGCATGTCATGCTCGTGTCGAAGATTGAAGGCGAAGCGTTCCGGGCGACGCTGCTTGCGCGGCGTCGTATCGAACGAAGGGATGGGATCAAAGCGCGACCGGATACGGCGGCAGCTCGCCGCTTTCATAACGCTTTGGCAGATCGGGCGTCGCGTTCTCCCACACGAGCAACATCGAGCGCTTCTGCGAATAACCCTTGTGGCGGATGTCGGCGGGCATCGCGGCGATATCGCCCGCGTTCATCGTGATGCGTGCGCGCGGCTCGCCGGTGTCTTTGTCGGCGACATCCCAGATGATCTGATCCGACAACTGCAAGAACCACTCGACGCGATCGTTGCCATGAAAGACCGGAAGCACGAACTCTTCGGTCGTCGGGCAAAAGAGACTTTGCTTGCACACCGACGTGACCGACGGATTCCACGTCACGTCCGAGCGCGACAGATACTTGAAGAGGCTGAACGCGTGCAACTGCCCTTCGAATCCAGGCTCCGCGTGGATCTCCGGCTCGTCCTGCGATACGTCCGCGAACTGCCGATTCACCGGGAAATCGTCGCGCAAGGGCGAATCGCCTTCGAGGCCCGGCATGCGCTTCGTCGCGATGCGCGTGCGATCGATCGCCGCGATATTGTCGCCGTGCTTCGCGCCGAACGCAGAGCCGGTTTCCTCGGGCGCCGCGAACGGATCGAAGCCTTCGTTGACCCAGTCCTTCAGGATCGCCTTGAAGGTCGCCATGATGATCGGCGTTTCGAACTGCTGCGTGTAGTCGACGCCTGCATCGCGGAAGCTCGCGTTATAGGCGCCGGCATACATGTCGACCTTGCCGTAGTGATTGCGTGTGCCGATCACTTCGTCGAAGTTGACCCAGCCGTAGAAGAAACCCCACGCGACATCGCGCATCATCGCCCGCAAAAAGTCGTCGGCGTGCATCTGATGCGAACGCGTCTGTCCTTGCGCCGGCCACTTCACGGTGACGAAGTAAGCATCGCGGCTGAATTCGAAATCGCCCAGCTTGAACGTGCGATAACCGGTGGTCGCGTCGGGATCGGTGGCGACGACGCTTTGCAGGAAGATGGCTTGATCCATGATGATGTGCTCCGAAAAATGAGGGTTCGCGCGGCGCTTATTGAATGCAGATATCGGCCCACTTCTCGACCGATGCCGCGCCGAGAATCGTCTGCACGAGCAGCACGCCGGTCCTTCGCGCTTCGAAGCGATACGCCGCGCCCGCGGGCAGCAGCGCCTGATGCCCGCGACGCAGACGCACGAAGCCCATCTTCTGGCCCGATGGCTCGCCTTCGAGCTTCACCGTGCCTTCCGTCTCTTCGCCGACGAGCGCGCCATCGGACGGCTTGATGAAATGCACGTCGATTTCTCCGTCGAGCGCGACTGCGAATTCATCGTGCGATGCCGTGAACCAAGGCGACAAACCTTCCGCGCGAAGCGTTTCGATCACGTACTTGAGGTTCTTGCCGACGACCACCTTTTCATACGGCGCGGAACGGCTCGCGACTTCGAACACGTTGGACATCACGTAGTTCGAGGCCTGTCCCTTGATGATTTCGATGGTGCCTTTGCGATAGCTTTCGAGGCTGCCGAGTCGAGTCTGTTGCATGTCTGTCTCCATGTCCGCGTTCGATGCGTTGAATCAAGATTAGGGCTGCGAGGGTCGCCGCGCAATGAATCGAGGTTCGCGTTTGCCGAACGATGCGTGCTCGATTGCAGTCCTAGGGAAAGTACCTAGTTTCAGGGCTTTTCGGCGCGAGCGACGGATAGCGATGTGTGTTGCCTCACACGCGACGTTCGCGAACGGCGACCCATCGAACGTGCAGGCGCATCTATACTCGCGTGAATAGCGGCACGCGCGATCATGGGAGACATGACGAAGAGCGCCGTTGCGGGATATGCCAGGAGGAAGCATGGACCTCTTCATGTCGATGGAGGCCTTCGTTCGCGCAGCCGAAGCGCAGAGTTTCGCGAGCGCGGCGCGGCAACTCGGCGTGGCGAAATCGGTCGTCACGTCGCGCGTGAAGCAACTGGAAGAGCACTTCGGCGTGGCGTTGTTTCATCGTTCGACGCGCGCGGTGCGGCTCTCCGAAGCCGGCGAATCGTACTATCAGGATTGCCTGCTGCTCGTGTCGAAGGTGAACGAGTTGTCGGGACGCGCGAGTCCCGAAACGCAATCGCTTTGCGGCACGCTCAACGTGCATGTGCTGCCCGGCTTTGCGCTCGGGCACTTCTCACAAGCGTTGATTGCGTTTCGCGAGGCGCATCCGCGTATCGAATTCGTCGTGACGGTGAACGATCGCGTGATCGATCCCGTGCAGGAAGGCTTCGATCTCGCGTTGCAGATCTATCCGCCCGCGTCGAATCTTCTGGTCGAACGCAAGCTCTTTCCGGTGCGCGGCGTGTTGTGCGCGACGCCCGCGTATCTGAAGGAAGAGCCTGCCATCGAGACGCCGCTCGATTTGCTGCGCCATGATTTCGCGCGCTATGCGCACTATCCGTGGGGCGACAACTGGCCGCTCATGAAAGGCAACGAATGCTATGAAATCGCGCTCAATGCCGTGCTGAAGACCAACAGCGTGCATCTGTTGCTCGATTTCGCGCGCGCCGGCGCGGGCGTCGTTTATCTGCCGACGATGGTCGCCGCGAGCGATCTGCTCGAGCGCCGTCTCGTGCGCGTGTTGCCCGATTACGCTGCGCCGCCGTTATGGCTGTCGGCGGTGTATCCGACTTCGCACCGCTCGACGACCAAGGTGAAAGCCTTCGTCGACTTCCTGCGCGAGCGCTATCTGAGCGAACCGCAATGGGACAAGGCGCTCGGCATCTCACCGCCTGACGACGAAGAGCGCAATGTCGACGAAGAACTCGGCGATGTGTGAGCGCGCTCACAAGACATAGAGCCACGCGAGCAACGTGAAGATGGAAAGAAGCGTGGTCATGGAGATCACCGCGCCGACCACGCCTTTCTCGACATCGTATTCCGATGCGAGCACGTAAGCGCTTTTCGCTGTCGGCACGGCGGCGCAAACGACTGCCGCAATCGTCGCAGTGTGATCGAGTCGTACCGCGAGACACAACGCATACACGACGAGCGGCACGATGGCGAGCTTGAGCACAGTCAGAAGCGCATACAGATTCACGCGTCCGCGCAATTCGTCGAGCGTCAAATCGAGGCCGATCGCGAAGAGCGCGCATGGCGTCAGCGCTTCGCCGAGTATCGTCAGGAACGATGCGAGCGGCGCGGGCATCGTCAATCCTGCGACCGACCATAGCAGTCCGCAGATTGTCGCGAGAATCACGGGGTTGGTTGCGATCTGGCGCATGAGCGCGAGCGCATCGATCTTGCGCGACGCATCCATCCGTCCGATCTCGATCAACACGACGAGCACGGGAAACATGATGGCGCCGACGAACACTGTCGCGACCGCCGCCGCGAGCACGCCGGGTTTGCCGTACAGCGTCTTCAGTATCGGCAGCGCGACGAAGCCGGTGTTTGTCATCGCAACGGCGGCAGCGAGCATCGCGCTCGACGCAAGGCTCGCGCCGCGAACGATTCGCGCGGCGAGCAGCACGGCGGCGAAGCAGACCATCGAGCCCCCGCCGAACGCCCCGAGAAAGCGCCATTCGAGCAACGAATGAAGCGATTCGTCGGCGATGGTGAGGAAGACCAGCGCGGGCATCGCGACGTAATAAGCGAAGCGCATCAGCGACGGCGCCAGTGCGTGCGGCATGTAGCCCGACACGCGCGCCACCCATCCGACGAGGATGATGGCAAAGATCGGAAGGATCATGCCGGCAAGATGCATGGCGAACTCCGATAACGATGCAGCGCGCGGGCATGGGGCCCGCTTCCGAGTGGGCATCATTATCGGAGAAAAACGTCGCGCGACGTGCGATCTTGCGCAGTCGCGCGAGTGCCCCGCTGCTACCGCGCGTCGAGCAATGCGCGCGCTTCATCGCTCGACAACACGCCGCGTCCCTTGCGATTGGCCGCGCTCGCGGCATAGACATCGCGGCGTGCATGCGTGATGCCGAGGGGCGCGAAGCCGTTGGCCGGATTGAAGGCCATTCGGTCGATGCGCGCTTCAACATCATTCGCGGGCGGCGCATCGAGTTCGAGTTCACCGATTGTCAAGACATCCGCTTTCCATGCGATCGAAGCATCGTTGACGGGCGTCGCTTCTTCATCGACGAAGAACTGCACGCCGAGTTGCCACTTCACCGGCCCCTGCTCCAGACGATTGAAGATATCCGCC
Source organism: Caballeronia fortuita (assembly GCF_001544835.2). GTDB lineage: Bacteria > Pseudomonadota > Gammaproteobacteria > Burkholderiales > Burkholderiaceae > Caballeronia > Caballeronia fortuita. The sequence goes on from NZ_FCNX02000004.1 coordinate 125,552, forward strand.
CGCAAATAGTTGTCGCCGTGCCGCTCCGCGTTAGTGCCAGGCGATGTCGACGGATGCGGATGCAGCGAGTACTTGATCGCCGCTTGCCCGAGTTGCACGACCGATCCCCAGTAATGCTCGGTCGCCACGCTTTCGACGTGATGCACACGCGTTTCCTTGAGCAGAACCCCGAGAATGCGTGCGCCCTCGACAGGCCCGAGCTTGGCCATCATCATCTCGCGCAAGCCCTGCGCGATGCCGCTCACCGTTCCTTCGGCAAGCAGCGCGACGATGATATCGGCGACCGCCATGAACTGGACCGCGTTGCGCGCGTGCGAACGGCCGCCTTCGTTCGTCATCAGAAGATCGGTTTCAACGCCCTCTTCCGTGAAGAACTTGAGCGCGATGCCGCGAACGTCTGGCGCGGTATCGGCTTGCGCGCACGGTTGTCCGTTGGAGATGCGGCATGCGACACGGTACGTCGCCGGAGGTTTCGCGAACGGGCCAAAGCGCGCGGCCCGGGGAATATCATTCGTTATCCGAATCGTTCCAATTGCGCCGAGCAATTGCTTTTGATGCTGCGCCCGATCGATCTGTCCGTTGAGACCCGTGTGACTGCTCGCAGCGAGCCTGGCCTGCTGTGCGCCGATCGCCTCGACGAGCATCGCGAGCGTGGCCGCGTCGTCGAGCTTGTCGGTCCAGCCGGTGCCGCCGCTGTCCGATTGAGTGGAGTTCATCATTAACCTCCGTTCGCGCCTCGCGTGTTGGCGCGCTATTGAAGTCTAGTTGCGTTATCTGACAAGCGACTCAACGATTGCGTCCCGCGAGCTTGCCGACGTATTTCCAGCCTTGATCGCGCATCCATACATAGGTGAAACCGGTCGGGCCGTCGATGAAGACGGTCATCGGCCGATCAGTGCTGGGCGCTTCCTTTTGCGGTTCCGTCGATGCGGGCGTGATGCGCGCTTCCATCGGTTTCAGGCGCGCGTCGCGATCGTCGATGCGCCAGCCGTCTTCATCGGCGTAAGTCAGGCGCGATATGCCGCCCGACGGCGTCTGAACGGTGAGTGCGAGCGGCTCGGCATCGTCGATGCCACTTGCGGCGACGCTGTTCGCGCACGCGGCGCTCAGTGCGATCGTAGCGATCGCGACGAACATCGCGTGCCTTGTCTGATTGGATTTCATTTTGAGTACCTCCTTGCTGGCCGCGCGCGGGCGGCTATCGAGATGTGCTGATGCATAGAGAACGAACGTGGCTTCGACAAATGTGAAGCCCAGAAATCCGCGAGCAATGGCGTTATGGATTCGCTACCGCTTCGCCGCGGATGAGCGTTGTCGCGTGAAACAGCGTCACGCGTGGCCGGCGAGCGGCCGTCTTCTGATGCGCTCTACTATCGATCGAACGGTCGTTTGGGGAAACCGTGCATAAGGAGGGAGTCGACCCCGCCATCGGGAGACTGCGTGATGTTTTGATATATTGGCTTCCCGCCCGTGAGTTTTCCTGCAATGCGCGTCGGCCGACCTGTCAAACCTCTGCCTCATCCGAACTGCGATTACTGCGGCCTGCCCGCGACCTTGACGCGCGCGGGCGACGAAACGTATCCGTATCGCGACGATCACGGCCCGCTCTGGACATGCGTCGATTGTCAGGCGTGGATCGGCATCTTTCCGCGCAGCACGCGCAACGTTCCGCTCGGCCGTCTCGCCGATGCCCGCCTGCGCGATCTCAAGGTAAAGCTTCACGCGGCGCTCGAACCGCTCGTGCAGGCGAAGGTCCGGCGCGACGGCTGCAATGTCTTCGAAGCGCGCTCGAAGGGAATGAAGTGGCTCGCGCAAGCGATCGGCGTCGATCCGGAAAAATGCAGCATTCACACGCTGGACGCCGATCAATGCGAGCGCGCGATCGCTGTCGTCGAACATTTCGAACAGGAACGCGGACAACACCCTCAAGATTCGGCGGTCGATGATCGTTAACCTGAAAAGGTCAACCATCGATCCTCGCATGTCACGTCCTATTCCTTTCCAGCGCTCGCCCCAGGCGACGCGCGCGCGGCTCAGCAAGGCGCAGCTGCTTCCCATCCCGCGCGCAGTGGCGGACGAGCTCGCGCTCGCCGCGCATATGTCGCTGACGGCCTTGCGCGCGGGTTCGCCGGATATCGCGCCCGCGCAGCACATCACCGAGGCGATGTATCTCGCCAAGTTCCTCGCGGAAGCCGGTCACGGCGACTTCGCGGACGACGAGCTGCTCCGCGCCGATCGCACAATGGCGGCCGTCTTCGACGCTGGCCGCGCGTCCGGCACGTGGACGCTGCCGGCGGAAGACTTCGACCGGCTCGCGGCGATCGTGTCGCTCTACGATCATCAGTTGCGGCGCGCATCGTTTGCGGCGCTTTCGGTCGCAAGCGAGCGGCTCGAGCGCTTCAAGGCCGGTGAGCCTTATCAGCCGATGCACACGCGCAAGTCGGCGCCGCTCTGAATCGCGCGATCGTCGTCAGAAGGCAGTACGCACGCCGATCATCACGCTGCGTCCGCCTTCCGGCGCAATGTCGCGCACGACCGAGCTCGCGTATCGCACGTCCTGATTCGTCAGGTTTTGACCGCGCAGGTAGGCGAGCCAGTTCGTCGCGCCAATGCGGAACTTGTACGTCAGGGTGACGCCGAGCGTGGTGTAGCTCGCGGTCGGCAGATCGTTTTCCGGCACGCGATGCTGCGCCCACGCGTGGACCAGTTCGGTTCGCGCGCCGTAGGGTCCATACGCGTAGTCGAGCGCGATCGTCGCGCGCAGCGGTGAGATGCGCGGCAGCGCTTCGCCTGTGTCGACATTGCGCGCGTGCGTGTAGTCCGCGACGAACTCGGCATCGAGACGCTGCGCGCCCTTATCGAAGATGCGCCAGGTGCCGTCCAGCTCGACGCCATAGAAGTCCGCGCGCACGCCGCGATATTGGGCTTCGTTGAGCGCGTCGACGGTGCCGGGCGTGACTGGGTTGTCGTCGTCATCGACTAGCCGGCCCGTGTTGAACTCGGTCAGATAGTTGCGAAAGCGGCTGTAGAAGACGCCCGCGCTCGCCTTGTTCGGGCCGCTCGCGAAGCGCAACGACAGGTCCGTCGAGATCGCCTTCTCTTTCTGAGCGTCGGGATTGCCGATCAGATACTGGCCGGTCGCATCGTGCGGACCGTTCGAATAAAGCTCGTAATACGTCGGTGCGCGCTCCGTATACGCGACGTTCCCCGCCACGCTCCACGCTGAATTCAGCTTGATTAGCGCGCCTGCGGAAATGCTGGCCGCGTTGAAATCGCGCTTCGTCGAATCGGCGAATTTTTCGTTTCCGCCGGATGTCGGGTCGATGTTCAAGTGCTCGTAGCGTGCGCCGATGCTCAATTTCAGCGCGTCGGCGACAGACCACTCTTCCAGACCGAACAGCGCCGCATTGGTCGTTCGCGATGTCGGCACGAGGGCTTCATCGCCAAGCGCCGAAAACGTGTTCTGGCTCAATTGCACGCCGATCGCGCCTTCGAGCGGCCCGATCTTCCTGTGGCGAGCCTCGACGCGCGCCTCGTATCCGTGATTGCGGAAGGTCGTGCCGGTTTCGCCGTCGTCGATTTCCTTGTGCTCGTAATCCGTATACGCAAAGTCGAACTTCACCTGGCTGAACGGCCCCTGCAGATTGCGCACCTCCGACGACGCCGCGATGCGGTCCTGATGCATACGAAGACGTACATCGTCCTCGGCGACCGAACCGTAATTCGCTTCGTAGCCGTTGTAGCTGATGCCCGCGTAGCCGTTCGCCCATGTGTATGAAGAGCCGATGGCGCCGCCGTGCCAGCGGCCATCGCTGTTCGGGATGCTGCCGTAGGGCTGCGGCGTGTCCGGGCCGTCGAGCGCGCGCTGGCGATCGGAATGCGCGAAGCCGGGGATGCGTTCGTTGCTGGTTGCGCGATCGAAGGCATCGACGTGGAAGGCAAATTTTCCGTCGCCGCCTTCGACTTGCGCCGCGCCGGCGCTCGCGTTGTTGGCGCCGCCGTAGCTGGCGTCGACTTGACCGGATACGCTGTCGATCGGCTCGCGCGGAATGCGATTGTCGATGGTATTCACTACCCCGCCGATCGCGTTGCCGCCGTAGAGGAGCGCGGCCGGTCCGCGGACGATTTCGATGCGTTCCACCGATAGCGTGTCTTGCGGAACGGCATGGTCGTATGACAGCGACGATGCGTCGTAGGCTGCGACACCATTTTGCAGCAGGCGGATGCGGTCGCCATCCATGCCACGGATGATGGGTCTTCCGACCATCGGGCCGTAGGTCGTTGTCGAGATGCCCGGAAGTCCGTTGAGGGTTTCGCCGAGGGAGTCGGCGCGTTTCAGGGTGAGAGCGGTGCCGTCGAGGGTGCTTGTGGGAGATACGAGTGTGTTTGCGCCGAGGGGGTTGGCGGTGATGAAGATCGGTTGAATCGGTGCGTCTTCGATCGCGGGTGATTGTGCTCGGGCGACGGCCGCGAGTAGCAGAGCGGCGGAGGGGAGGAGTTTGGCGCAGGCCGGAAAGATAGGTGGGTTTGATTCGACCATTTCGGTATGTAATGTTATATCGTTGCTGTTCGAGAATGTGCGTGTGACGTTTTTTCACGCCTGATTACAGTTTGCAATGATATAACGTATCACGTCGATCGCTTAATCGTCGGCTTCATAAGCGCGCGCTGCGCGGACACAAACGTATCGATTGATACACAACGGAATTGACGTGGCCTGGCGGATTGCACGCTGCGGTCGTCTCACACGACTTGCCGGAGTAAGACGGTTCGGCCGCGCGCGTTTCGTGAAACAATCTTGGATTCGTCGTCTAAGTATCTGTTTTAAAGAGGTTTAATTGTTATTCGACATGATAAAAGATGTTTCACGCGCGATGCGAACGCTCGCAGCAACAAGGAGTCTTTTGAACGTTCCTGCTAGAGGGACGCTGCGTTCGTCGAAGCGTCGTCGATGGCGGTGGAATGGTTTGGGTAAGACTTCGCGGGGACGCGCTGTGGCTGAATTGCGTCGGGTGATAAACCTGACCTCGGCGCCGTGCGCTGCGCTCAAGTCTCACCGCTTTTTCGACTGGACATTCCAGGATTGCTTCGGTCACCGAGCATCGGGACGGGGCCAAGGTTTCGCCTTGTATTTCTTATCGTCGCACTTTCGGCCGGCGAGGCCGCAGACATCGTTCGGCGTCGACGTTGCCCTACTCGATTACAAGCGAAGCAGTTTAATCAACGCGTTCCCGGCTTGTCGCTCATCATGCCGTGTTTGTGTTGCTTCGCGTTGTCGGCCGCCGTCGGTTCCTACTATGGGTAACGGACTTCGCTGCATGTCCACCTTTGTCGCGAAGCCGGACTGTCCAAATTCGGACACAGGGCGCGGGAGTCCCGTTCCGAGAATCAGTCGGAATAGGAGTGAGCGCGTTGATCTCGCCTGGTTCCCTCGGGCAAGTAGATTTACTCCCCATTCAAGGATGACGCCTCTTGGAAGCCAAGGCTGCACTCCCAATAGCCGTTTGAACAAGCCGATCGCTCGACTTCGAACAGTTATGCAGAGCCGATGTCGTGCGCTCAATCTTTGATCGGACAGGGCAAGTTGGGAACTGGTGTGGTTGAGGCATTGGTACCGTGCGGTGCATCGGTCGTCTGTGATTTCGCCAAGCCGCGAATCTAAGCGAGTTCCCTGCAGCTGCGCGTTGCTTGGAAGGCTTTCCCGCAGCTGTTCTTATGTTTCGAATTTGCGCGGAGCGCCTTCTTGCGGAGCCGAGTCTTGACAGGCGAGTGTCCGAATTCAGACAGTCGTTTTCGCAGCCAAGGTTGTCTTGCCAGCCGAAGCTGTCCGAATTCGGACACTTCGAGCTGAAGCGCTCTCTACACCGACTAACATCACCGTTCGCAAGACAAAAAAAACCCGCCGCAGCGGGTCTTTATGCTCATTCAGACTGTATCGAGAACATCTTGCCTATATGTTCCCTTAACTGATTTTCCTGCTCCTCCGTCATCACACCCGCCTTGAACTTGAACGTGAGCCCCTTAACATCCTTTGTGATACTGCCCGCCTGAACTTTGCCCGCAAATATCTTGAGGATGCTTCGTCCGCCGGCGTCAGTTGCGGACTCTCCCCGACTAGCCTGCGCGCTCATGCTCGCTGCAACTTTCGTTTGCACGAGATCGCCTGAAAGAACCTGCGGCCACAGTTCCTGAAGTGCCTTCAGGCCAGACTCGCCCGACTTCTTTAGCGCATTCGCAATATCTTGAGCCGACGAAGCACCAAGCACCGATGGTTTCAAATCAAGATCGCGCTTAACAAAATCTGGCAACGCGTCGTACGCAAGGAATCGATACAGATCACTACGAGTAATACCCATCGCTTCCGCAAGCCTGGTCCGATTCGGAAACTCCGATTCCGCGCGACGGATCGCAATCGCGATCTCATAGTCGGATAGATCATCGCGCGTGACGTTTTCCATCAGCGCCAACGCCGCCATGTCCTGATCGATACATTCGATCACGACGGCACGCACGGTGGCCTTATTGATAAGCTTGTGCGCCCGCCAGCGACGCTCACCCGCAACGAGCTGAAACCCCTCGCCCGCTCGTCGAACGGTCACGGCCTGAAGCAAGCCCACTTCTCCGATCGAGCGCGCCAGTTCTGCAAGTTTGGCCTCGCTGAATTGACGCCGCGGCTGCCAAGGATTCGGAACGATGGCATCGACGGAGATTTCGGTTTCAACACCGCGCGCCTCGAGTTCCTGAATCCGCAACTGAGCCGCTGCTAGTGCACTCGTAATACCTGGCATCGTCTGCGGACCGCGATTCGTCTTCTCTTTCTTGTTTTCACCTTTGAAATCCGCGGGCTTCGGCAAGTTGGCCGTCTTGGCCATGAGTTGTTCTCGAATGTTGTTACTCATGCCGACTCCTTCCACGATTTGACGAACATATCATCCAGCCATTTGGCGTATTGCATCATCGGCTGGCGCACGCGCTGAAGCGACTTGGCCGTAGAGTGCGTACTGACGACGTCCAGCGCAGTCGAGAAGGAGAGCGCCCCGCCGCTCATTACAGAGCTAGCCGGTATTTCGAAGGGGTCGAGCCAGCGACCGTACGCGCTCTGCGCCCATTGACGTACGACCGGCGCCGACGACGTCTTTCCATAATCCACTTTCGACAGGAGGATGGATATGAAGTCGTACACCTTGTCTTCTTCGTACGGAAGAAAATCCTCTGCGACATCGGAAAAGAGACGCCAGAAAGCAAGCGAACTGATGAAGTCGAGGTTTTCGGGAATCATCGGCATGACGAGCGCGTCCGCTGCAAGAAGCGCGTTCAAGTTCATATAAGACAGCGACGGAGACGTATCGATCAAGATGTAGTCATACTGCGATCGCAACGGCTCAAGCCCCTCGCGCAGCACAGCCCAAAATCGATAACCCTGAATCGTCTTTTGGCGCGCGGGCAGAAGAAACTCCGCTCCATATAAGAAGGTATGTCCGGGGATGATGTCGAGGCCGTCCCAGTATGTCGACTGGACGCTCGCTCCCAAACCGCCTTCCACATTCTGATCGTAGATGTACGGCAGCACGGTGTCATCGCCGGATATTTCCTTCTCGGCATAGAGGCCGCACAGCTCCGACGCCGACGCCTGCGGATCGAGATCGACAAGTAGCACTTTCCGACCGAGCAGCGTCAACGCCTGTGCCAGACAGACGGTCGTCGTGGTTTTGGCGGAGCCGCCTTTCAATTGGGCGGTCGTCAGGACTTTGCCCTTGAATGTGCCGTCACCATCATCGAGCCGGGTTTGATAGATGTCGGATGCCATCTTCACCCAGACCCGCACTTCGGGCAGCGTAAACGTCCTGCTGCGGCCATTGCCGTTGAGCGTTCCAGGAGGCAGTCCGCCTTCTCCCTTCGTCACCAGATATTGAATCTGCTGCCTCGTCAAATTGCACATCTCGGCCAATTCGCTGATCGTGTAGAAAGGCGCGAGCTTACGCGGACGGGGAGCAAGAATCTGCTCCCGCAAATTATCCGAAAAAGGTTCGAGGTTATCTGCAAACTCCGCGACTTCGCGAAGCGTAACCTTCCGATCTTCCATAGGTAGGGTGCCTACGTTTGCCATTCTGCGCTTTCTCCAAGTATTGACGTCGAAGCGCAGAATACACGAATACGCGTTAACAAGGTTGTATTGCGCCGAGAATTGACCGATCGGCAGATGCGGAAGTCCTAGCCGATTGATTTTGAAGCGAATTCTCAAACACCCGATCCAGCAGAATCTCATTATCGACGCTGTTCCGATTAAACCCGCGCGATTAACATGCGCCCTGCGCAGTGCCAGCACAAAAAACACCCACAGGACGGTTTTTGTGCGGAAGCGTTTTTCCCAGTATTTTCCGACACTTAGCGACTGATTACGGGCCCATTCGGCGTAAACTCCCATCGTGTTTGTTTTGTTGTTTTGTAAACCTAGACCCACCCACCTACTAACAAACGCCGACTTTTCCCTTAAAAATCAACGTCAAACCCTGTGGATAGGGACGGTTTTTGTGCAGCAAAAGGCGGTTTTTGTGTTGGCCGAGTTGGAAATTGGGCACCGCAGGGGCGAAAGTTGTGTCGAGCGGGGTGGAAGTTGTGCTCACCGCGCGTCACGGGGACGCCTTTTGTGCAGACGAAGCCTCGTGCCGGACGGGGCGGTTTTTGTGTTGACACCCCTTGCTCGCCTGTTAGAGTGCCGGGGATCGAAGCCGAATCGGAAGCATGGAAAACCAAGACCTCACTGTCACGCCGCAGCAACTCGCACTGGACATCTACGAAGATATGTCCGCGCAAGGCTCGGCAATCTACGAATCGACACGAGACATCGGTTTCCTGCGCAACAATATCTTCACGCGTGTCGGCGGCCTTGGCATCGCGGCGCGCCGCGTGCTCGATGCGGCGTATTTCATCGTCGCGACGAAGGCGCCCGAAGAACTCATCGACGACAAGGTCTACACGTTCACGGCCGACATCAACTACTTCAAGTGGCTGATGCGTTACGACAGCCGCAATCACAGTCACCTCATCGCGCAGATGCGAGCCGCAGCGCGCGCACGCGTCGAAATCATGACGGCGCCGTCGATTGAGGAACTGACCGAGAAGGACTCGTGGGGCACGATCAGCCTGCTGGGCGATTGCTACATCGAACGCAATGTCGTGTGCATCCTGCTTGCGGGCCGCGTCATCAAGTATCTGATCAGCCCGTACAAGGCGCATTGGCTGAGCCTGCGCGCATCGACGGCGTTCTCGCTTTCGCTCTCCCGCGCGATCTATGACCGCCTGATTCCATGCGAAGGCCACGGCGTGACGGAGTGGTTTGCGTTCGAAGACGTGCTCGAATGGCCGGGCAAAGTGGGCGAGTCGCGCAAGGAAGTGAAGGAATTCAAGAAGCGCTTTCTCGAGCCCGCGATCGACCAGCTCAATGAAGTCTCGGACTTCGATGTCAGCTGGGAGCCGAACGCCGAGCGCGTTCCCGCAGACAAGCTGAAGATCCGTTTTCGCTTCACGAAGAAGCAGGGCGCCGACGCCGCGCGCGCCGGCATTCAGGATTCGATGTATCTCCTGCTGCACAACGAATTCGCTTTCGATACACCCGACTTCGAGCGCCTCGCGAAGCGTCGCGACATCTGGACGGACGAACGCCTCGAGCAGGCCATCGAATACACGCGTTACAAGCTCAATGAAGGCAAGGTGACCGTCAGCCCGCGCGGTTATCTCTTCAAGGCGCTGGAAGGCAACTACCGCATCGGCGACGCGGACCGGAAGATGGCGTCGATCAAGGCGAAGCAGCTAGAGGACGACAGGAAGGACCGTCGTTCGCGCGATACGGCGCAGGCGAATCTCGAAGCCAGCATTCAGGCTCAGAACGACACGGCGCGCGCCAAGATGAGCGAAGAGATCAAGGCCGGACGCGAGTACTTCGAATCAGTCGATGCGCCTGCACGCAAGGAACTGTGTCACTCGTTCGTGAGCCAACTGATCCCGCAGCGACTCATCGAGAAACAGGGACTGTCGCGCGAGAGCCTGAGCGCCGATAACATTCTCACCGTCAATCGCGTGGTCGCCGACGCCTTCTGCTCGCATGTCTACGCGAAACTGAAGAAGGCGCGCGCCGGCAGCCGCATCTGAAATCGCAGATTCGTTCGGATTCCGGATGAATCCTCAACCCGGCGCCGATGTTCTCTGTAACGGCTTCTGACAAGCCGCGAGCACCGCGCCCACCGCGAGCACGAGCGCCGAATACACGAGACCGCGCGTCAGCCCGGCGCTATCCGAGACACGCCCGATCACCACTGGACCGATAATCTGCCCCAGCGCGAAAACGATCGTGAATGCGTTGATCCCACGCGGCCACTGCGCGGCGGGCAGGTTGTGCCGCACGAATGCCGTCGTTGACGCCACCGCCGATAGAAACGTCGCGCCGAACAACAAGCCCGATGCGAACGCCGCCAGCGGATGCGCAAACAGCGCGGGAACGAGCGTCGCGGCGGCGAGAAGGCCATTGAGGATCGCGAGCGCCTGACCGCCGCGCATGCGATCGAGCAGCCCTGACCACATCCGCGCCGATACGACGGTCGCCACGCCCAGAAGAATATAGAAGCCGGTTACGACCGCCGCGCTCATACCCGCGTTGCGAAGCAGGGCGACGATGAACGTCATGTAGCCGATATACCCAATGCCGAAGCAGCCGTAACCGGCGAGCGCGAGCGCGAAGCGCCGCCGTGGCACTGGCGCGCCGGATGCACGGTCCGCGCCGTGACGCGTCGATGAAGCCGGTTGCGCGGATTCGATGCGACGCGCGGCCCAGACCGCCGCGCCCGAGCACGCGGCGCAACCCAGCGCGAGCGTGAACCACGCGAAGCGCCAGCCGTGCGCGACGGGCAGCACCGCAAACGGCACGAGGATGGACGAGATCACGATACCCCAGCCCGTGCCGCCGTAGTAGAGGCCGATCACGAGCCCGGCATCGCGCGGCGACATCGATGCGAGCCGTGCCGCGAGCACGCCGCCGCTCACGAAGACCAGCGCGCTTCCGACGCCCGTCGCGACGCGCAGCGCGAGAAGGGCATCGGTGTTCGTCGTTGCGCCGCTTGCCGCCATCAGAAGCGCGGTGAGCGCGCAACCGGCGACGAAGAGCGTGCGCGATGCCACGCGCGTCGACAACCGTGAGAACGCGAGCGCGCCGAGCAGATAGCCGAACGCGTTCGCGGTATTCATCGCGCCGGCCTGGGCGAAGTTCCATGCGAGGTCGAGCCGCATCGGCGGAAGCAGCAGTGCGTAGGAAAAGCGTGCGAGCCCGAGCGCGATGGCGCTGCCGAGCGAAAGCGCCATCGCGAGCCGCAGCGCTTGTCTGCGACCCGTGGCATCGCGCGCAGTGAAATGCGCTCCGCTTGCATCGTCACGCTCGATCACGCTCATGTCGTCCTTTCGTTCGCGGTTCGTCCGGTCATGCGTGCGGTCATGGTAACGCGGACCGGTCACATTGCTTACACAAGCGATGGCTAAGCTTCGCAGCGCTGTATCGAACTGCGCGACCCTGCCGGAGAAACCGATGTCGACTGTCGCATACCGCCACGCGCTCGTGGCGTGTCTCGTCGTTTGCGCATGCGCAATCGTTTGCGGTTGCGGCAAGCCGGCGTCGGCCACGTCGTCATCGGTCGATGCGACGAGCGCCGCGCCGTCCGCGACGGGCGTAACCAGCGAGCTGCAGGACTGGGCGAAACAGGCCACGGGAGACGCATCCGATCAGATTCTTATCGCGCGACCCGTCATGGCACGGGCCGCGTCGGAGCCGCTCGCAACACCGGTGATTCACACCGCCGACTGACCCTTCCTTTTCACTTCCCCGCGAAACGAATGAAAAACAACAACCGTCGAGACTTTCTGCGCGCGGCCATCCAGGCCGCAGGCGCGACCGCCGCGTTGAACGTGATGCCGCTCGGCATTCGCCAGGCGCTCGCGATCCCCGCGAACAACCGTCACGGATCGATCGAGGACATCGAGCATATCGTCGTATTGATGCAGGAGAATCGTTCGTTCGATCATTACTTCGGCACCTTGCGCGGCGTGCGCGGCTTCGGCGACAAGACCGCCGTGACGCTCGCGAACGGCAAGCCGGTGTTCAATCAGCCGATCGCGGCCGGCGCGGGCGAAGTGCTGCCGTTTCATCCCGGCGCGTCGAATCTCGGCCTGCAGTTCCTTCAGGACTTGCCGCACGGCTGGACGGACGGGAAGGGCGCGTTCCACGACGGCCGATACGATCAGTGGGTGCCGTTCAAGGGCACGACGACGATGGCGTATCTGCAACGCGACGACATCCCGTTCCACTATCAGCTCGCCGACGCCTTCACGATCTGCGATGCGTATCACTGCTCGACCAACACATCGACCGATCCGAACCGCTATTACATGTGGACGGGTTACGTCGGCAACGACGGCACGGGCGGCGGCCCGGTCGTCGACAACGCCGAAGCCGGCTATGGCTGGTCCACGTTCCCGGAAGTGCTGGAGCGCGCGGGCATCTCGTGGAAGATCTATCAGGACATCGGCAACGGGCTCGACGCGAGGAACTCGTGGGGCTGGACCGACGACGCCTACATCGGCAACTACGGCGACAACTCGCTGCTGTATTTCACGCAATACCAGAACGCGCAGCCGGGCAGCCCGCTCTATGAAAAGGCGCGACGCGGCACGAACGCGGTCGCGGGCGACGACTACTTCTCGATCCTGAAGCGTGACGTGCAAGCGAACACGCTGCCGCAAGTGTCCTGGATCGTGGCGCCCGAGGCGTTCTCCGAGCATCCGAACTGGCCGGCGAACTACGGCGCCTGGTATATCGATCAGGTGTTGCAGGTGCTCACGTCGAATCCGGACTTGTGGAGCAAGACGGCGCTGCTCATCAATTACGATGAAAACGACGGCTTCTTCGATCACGTCGTTCCGCCGTTCCCGCCGACCTCCGATGCGAATGGCCTCTCGACGGTCGATACCAGCGCGGAAATCTTCCCGGGCAGCGCGAAATACGCGAGCGGTCCGTATGGTTTCGGTGCGCGCGTGCCGATGCTTGTCGTGTCGCCGTGGTCCAAGGGCGGCTGGGTGTGCTCCGAGACCTTCGACCATACCTCGGTGATCCGCTTCATCCAGAAGCGTTTCGGTCGCGGGCACAGCCTGGCCGAGCCGAACATCTCACCGTGGCGCCGCGCGATCAGCGGCGATCTGACATCGGCGTTCGATTTCCGCAATCCGAACAGCGCGATGCCCACGCTGCCGAGCACGAGCGGCTACGCGCCGCCCGACAAGCTGCGTCATCCCGATTACATTCCCGTGCCGCCCGCCGCGCAGGCGTTGCCGAAACAGGAAGCCGGCGTGCGCGCCGCGCGGGCGTTGCCGTACGAGCTTTTCCTGCGCGCGCGGCCGGATGCGTCGAAGGACAGCGTCGCGTTCCAGTTCATCAACACCGGAAGCGCGGGCGCGGTCTTTCTGCTCTATCGCAACGCGAGCGCGGATGCACCGCGAACGTACACGGTCGAAGCGCGCAAGCGGCTCGCGGATCGCGTCGCGACGAACGCCGACGGCAGCTTCGACTTCGTCGTGCACGGTCCGAACGGCTTTCTGCGGCGCGTCGCGGGACAGGCGACGGAAAAGCAGCACGGCTGGTGGACGCGCGAGCAGGCCGAACCGGAAGTCGCTGAAGGCTATGATGTGGCCAACGGCAATCTGCAACTTCGGCTCGCGAATCGCGGGACGGCCGCGTGCACCTTCAGCGTGATCAATGCGTACGATCCGTCGAAGACGATCTCGCGGCGCGTGCGCGGCGGCGACACCGAGCAGGTCTACCTCGATCTGCGCGGCGCGCACGGCTGGTACGACGTCGAAATCAAGGTCGACACGGATCGCACGTTCCTGCGGCGTCTCGCGGGCCATGTCGAAACCGGACGCGACAGTATGAGCGATCCGGCGCTCGGCGCATGACGAAGGCCTCGCACATCGCGCACTCGTCGCGGTAAGCATCGCGCGGCCGTGCGCCTCGAACCGCGCACGGCCGCGCTCCAAATGCGGGCATCCTTGTCCGTCTTCGGCAGTCACGCGGAACTCGTCCGCTCGAACTCACTCCCATTAGCCTTGCAAGAGCAGGCGAACTTTCCGCTCACGGCTCGTCGTGCAGCGCACATACGTGGGACATCACGCATTGCGTAGCCTGGCGAAGCCTGTGAAGATCGAACGTGCACACCAGTTCAAGCTTCGGATCGACGCGACGGTGAAATCAAAATGGCACGCCGCGCGTCGTATCGCACCATCAATCAACAACGAACTGGAGTGCAATACGGAGACGGGGATGAGAGAACGAGCAACAGTACTGCTGGTTCGTCACCAGTCAGTGCTGCTGGTCCGGGAGCGTGGCGGACCGTGGTTGCTACCAGGCGGGGCGGTGGCATTCGACGAATTGACGATTGTTGCAGCGATCCGAGCGCTGCACGAAGACACCGGCGTGGAGGCGAGCGCTGCTGCGTTTCTGTTTCAGCAAGCGTCCGCGCATCACCTGCATCATGTATTTCGTATCGCGATACCGGAGGGCCTGCATTTGCGGCCCAAAGCCGATGCGCGGTTCCACGAGCTAATGTGGGTCGAGGCATCGCAACTCGCGAACGTGAGCGCCACGCCGGGCACGCGCGCAATCCTCACCCGCGCGATGGGCGGCGCCCGCGAGTCCGCGCGACATGCGTGGCAGCACGGCGCCGAAGCCGAAACGGCGGCGGGGTTCGGCAGGCGAGGGCGCTGAATCTGGCGGCGTTGCGCCGTGTCCGATGAGTTTTTTCGTCTGCGCAAAAGGCTCGGGCGCATATTTCGCCGTGAATGAATACTTTCTCGGTGAAGATGCGCCTATGCTACCGATTGAGCGGTTGCGGCGTCCGTGCGTGCGTTCATTCGATGCGCGCCGGCGGCAGCCATGAGCAACGGAAGCACTCGCCTTCGACTGGCGGAGGAAACCATGAAGCTCGTCAGCATGTTCGCGGGAACCGTCGGGTTCGTCGCCGTGTTGAGTCTTTCCCTTTTGGCGGTAGCCGACATTCTCATGACGGCGCCCGACAAACCCGGCGAGAAAGAGCGTCTCGCATGAACAGGGATTTCTTACGGTTCCCGGTCATTTATTTGTCGGTCAAATAGACGACGCGCGATTTGCAAAGCGCATTCGAATCGTGGAATGCAGTCTTTTGAAACTTGTGCGGCGCGATTAACACGCCGCCGCAGATCAGCGATTAATTCCTGGACGCGCTCGCGCGTCGCTGATCGACGCGCAGCGCCGCAGACCCTTGCTGCCTGCGACGTCAGCGCGAGGCAGCGCGGTCGGCGGAACAGACCCGCTTTCACCCTTTTGTTCAGGGATTTGCCCGCGCGCGCTCCGTCCGAAAATCATCCGTATAGACCTTCGCGTTGGAATTCGGCCGATATGCGATGTGATATAATCAGTAATCAATAAAAAGAAATCCGGCCAAAACTTTTTTAAACGGGATTTATCAAATGCTTGATTCAACGCGGACGAGCGCGGAGGAAGCATGTCTGTAGTCGGTGTTATAGGCGCAATTGTTTTTTTCGCAATAGTCGGCCTGGCATTGCTAGCCGTGTTCGAAATCATCTTTTCGCCCGGCGCCAGGAAGAAGGCAGATCAATCGAGCAAGACCGGTCACAAGCGGCCTACGTGGTATCGCAGGCGTGAAGTCGCCGTGCGCCGCGACGAGCCCTGAGCCGGGACAATTTGTCCTGATCCGCCAATGGGTTAGGACTTTCCCCGAGACACCGCAAGAGGGCCGCCCCAGGCCGCCCGTCATCACGCGACGCAGACACAGCGCAGAAGCAACGCAGAAGCAACGCAGCGTTTGCCGCACAATCGTTCAAAATCCCTCGCTTTATTTCGCTGTCGCAACTGTGTGCGAAAGCGCACTGCGCACGCCTCTCTCACACCCTAGTCTTTGTTCGCCGGCATCCGCTTTGAAATGTATGTTCATCATTTCGAAAGCGCCGGACCACAACACATATAAAGACAGTTAAGCGTTTAGCTAAGGATTTAATCGGTCGACTGGCGAAACCGCTGCTGTCTGAGGGAAAAGAAATGGCGCAACCCGCATATCCTTCCGTGCTTCAGTGGTGGACGCGCGTCGAAAAGCGGCTCTACGGTGACTCCGGCGAGACACCGGGAGGCAGCGTTCGTGCGCGTGCGTCGATCATCGTCCTGTACGACGGCTACGAGAACATCGAAGCGCTGTGGAAGGCGCTTCTCCAGTGCCGGACACCGCATATCCAGGTCGCGTGGAAGTCGCCCGACTCCGGCGAGATGCGTCTGCTCGCCGAGTCGTATGTGGCGATACCCGAGAAGCTCTTCTTCCTGAAGTCGCTCCAGACGAGCCTTCAGCGCGTCGGCGTGCTCGTCGAGCGGGCGCAGAAGCGGCTCGACGCCGCATCGTCGGTGCGTGACTTTCCGGTCATCCGGCCGGAGGTGCGGCCGGCGCGTTTGTCCGCGTTGACGTCGGCGTGGTTCGCGCTGCGGCATCTCGGCCGCAAGGTGCTGAATCAGCCCGCCAAGCTGCTGATCCAGCGCGGCCATTGGGTGCTGGCGTACCGTCGCGCGGACGCGCCGGCCGAAGCGCGCGCGGAGAGCAACGTCGACGGCGACGAAAGCCGCAACTGGGTGACGCTGCCCGGCATGACGTCGCAGTTCCACGCCGATCCGTTCCTCTGGCGCGGCAAGAACGGCGATTACCACCTGTTCTTCGAAAGCCTTCCCTACGACACGAACCGCGGCACGATCAGCCATATCGCGTTCGACCCCGCCACGCAGTCGTGGCAGGAAACGCCGCGCGTGGTGCTCGACAAGAGCTATCACCTGTCGTACCCGTTCCTGTTCGAGCATGAAGGCGATGTCTTCATGATCCCGGAGACCTGCGGCAACCGCACGATCGAGATGTACCGCGCGGCGTCGTTCCCGACCGAATGGGTGCTGCACAAGGTCATCATGCGCGATGTGGTCGCCGCCGATACGACGCTGCATCACGACGGCAAGACCTGGTGGATGTTCACGAGCATGACCGAGGATGGCGGGTCGAACTGGGACGAACTGTCGATCTTCCATTCCGACAGCCCGTTCGGCGAGTGGACGCCGCATCCGATGAATCCCGTCGTCTCCGACTGCCGTCTCGCGCGCATGGCCGGAAACCTCTTCAAGGACGGACAAAACCGCCTGATTCGCCCCGCGCAGAATTGCGAGCGCGAATACGGCGCGGCGCTGACGTTCCGCGAGATCACCGAACTCACGACGACCACCTATGCCGAGCGTACCGTTTCGATCCGCAATCCGCCGCGCGGTCACCAGGGCCTGCATACGTGGAATGCGGTCGGCGGAATCACCGTCATCGATCTGAAGACGCAGCTTCGCAAGTGGAATCCGTGGCGCGGTGCGATGCGGCGCGCGTGACGTGCTTCGTGTAGGACGAACGGCGTGTGGCACGTCGCACAGTACGTGCCATCGCGCCGGCTTACATTGGTGACTCGTTGGAGCGTCCTCCGGCGAGCTATCCCATCGTCATAAAACACACCCGTCAGCACAAGCATTGCCGCCAGCGACGCGCGCGTCGGTTGCCTGGGGACGGGCCCAATCGTAGAAAAACGGCAGCCGGGACCATGAAGCTTCTCCATGTCATCGTTGCGCTCAATGCGGACGGCGCAGAACGCATGCTTCAGCGCCTCATCGAGTCGCATATCGAACATCCGCGATTCCGTCACGTCGTCTGCTCGCTCACGACGGCCGGCAAGATCGGCGAAGAACTCGCCGCGCGCGGGATCGAGGTGCATAGCCTCGGCATGAAATCCCCGCTCGGTTTCCCGCGCGCACTCGCGCGCCTCGTCAAACTGATCCGCGAAGTGCGCCCCGACATCATCCAGACCTGGATGTACCACGCCGATTTCCTCGGCGGCCTCGCGGGGCGGATCGCGGCGCACAAGCGCATCGTCTGGGGCGTGCGCACCACCGATGTCAGATCGGGCGGCTCGCGTGTCACCGTGCTGCTGCGCAAGGTGTGCGCGTGGCTCTCCTATTACGTGCCGCAGACGATCGTCTGCGCGGCCGAGGCATCGCGCCGCGCGCATGTTTCCGTCGGCTACGACGCGAGCCGCATGATGGTCGTGCCGAATGGTTTCGACGTCGCGCGCCTGTGCGCCACGCCCGAGCAACGCAGCGCGATCCGCGAGCAATGCGGCTTCAATGAACGCGATGTCGTCGTCGGCATTCTCGGGCGTTTTCATCCGGTGAAGGATCACCAGAATTTTGTGCGCGCGGCCGGCATGCTGGCCGCGCGTCATCCCGATGTGCGCTTCATGCTGGTCGGACGCGATCTCGACGCGAACAATCGCGAACTCGCGGACTGGATCGCGCAGACGGGATTCGCGTCGCGCTTCGTGCTGCTCGGCGAGCGGCGCGACGTGCCCGCGTGTCTGTCGGCGATGGATGTGTTCTGTCTGTCGTCGCGCACCGAAGGCTTTCCGAATGTCGTCGGCGAAGCGATGGCGATGGCGTTGCCATGCGTCGTCACCGACGTGGGCGATGCGGCCATGCTCGTTGCGGGCACGGGCGTCGTCGTCGAGAAGGAAAACAGCGATGCGCTCGCGGCGGGACTCGATCGCATCGTCGACATGAAACCCGACGAGCGCATTCGTCTCGGTCAGCTCGCGAAGGCGCGCATTCACGCCGAGTTCACGATGATGCGCGCGCGCGAGCGTTTCGAGGATATCTATCTGCGGCTCGTCGAAGAAAAATGAGCATCGCATCAGCGTGGCCTATGGCCGGATCGTAAGGAGAACGAATATGTGCGGTATCGTCGGCTTTCTGGGTGGACGCGGCTTCGGCGCGGGCGACCCGAAGACAACGGTCCGGAAGATGGCGCTCGCCATCGCCTATCGCGGACCCGACGACGCGGGCGACTGGACCGATGATCTGCGCGGCATCGCGCTCGGTCATCGCCGGCTCGCGATCATCGATCTATCATCGGCCGGGCATCAGCCGATGGCATCGGGCAGCGGACGTTATGTCATCGCCTTCAACGGCGAGATCTACAATCACCTCGACCTGCGCGACGAGCTCGAAGACACGCAACGCGCGCCCGCATGGCGCGGAAGTTCGGATACCGAAACATTGGTCGCGGGCTTCGACGCGTGGGGCATTCAGGCGACGATCGAGCGCGCGGTCGGCATGTTCGCGTTCGCGGTGTGGGACCGGCAGGAATGCCAGCTCACGCTGGCGCGCGACCGCATCGGCGAAAAGCCGCTTTACTACGGCTGGCAAGGACACGGCGACGAAGCCGCGTTCCTGTTCGGCTCGGAACTCAAAGGGCTGCGCGAGCATCCCGCGTTCGAGAACAATGTCGATCGCGGCGCGTTGACGCTGCAGATTCGCCACGGCTGCGTGCCGTCGCCGTATTCCATTTTCGAAGGCATCCGCAAGCTCGAACCGGGCAAGATGCTGACCGTGTCGCTGGAACGTCGCGAACCGCGTGTGTGGTCGTACTGGTCCGGCGTGGAAGCGGCGGTGAATGGCGCCGCGCGCGGCTTCGCGGGCAGCGCCGACGAGGCGGTCGATGAACTCGAGCATCTGCTGTCGGACGCGATCCGCCAGCAGATGCTTTCCGATGTGCCGCTCGGCGCGTTTCTGTCGGGCGGCGTGGATTCGTCGACGATCGTCGCGCTGATGCAAAAGCAGTCGTCGCGTCCGGTCAAGACGTTCACCATCGGCTTCAACGAAAGCGACTTCGACGAAGCCAAGCTCGCGAAGGCGGTCTCGAAACATCTCGGCACCGAGCACACCGAGATGTACGTGACGGCACGTCAGGCGCTCGATGTCATTCCGCGTCTGCCCGAGCTCTACGACGAACCGTTCGCGGATTCGTCGCAGGTGCCGACGTTCCTCGTTTCGCAACTCGCGCGGCAGCACGTGACGGTCTCGCTCTCCGGCGATGCCGGCGACGAGCTCTTCTGCGGCTATCAGCGTTACAAGACCGCGCCGGGCATGTGGGACAAGATGACGATGATGCCCGCGCCGTTGCGCAAGCTGGCGGCGTCGGGCATTGCGGGAATTTCGCCCAAGCGCTGGAACAGCATGGCGGGGCTCATGGAGCCGATCCTGCCTTCGTCGCTGCGCGGCGTGAAGGTCGGCGACAAGCTGCACAAGGGCGCGCAATTGCTGTCGTGCCAGTCGCGCGACGAAGTCTATCTGCATCTGATGTCGCAATGGAACGATCCGGCCGCGCTCGTGATCGGCGGCTATCAGCCTGCTACGCTGATGACCGGCAATGCGCCGGCCTTCACCGGTCTCGACGACGTCCAGCGCATGATGGCGCTCGACATGATCACCTACCTTCCCGACGACATTCTCACGAAGGTCGATCGTGCCGCGATGGGTGTCTCGCTCGAGACGCGCGTGCCGTTCCTCGATCACCGCGTCGTGGAGTTCGCGTGGCGTCTGCCGCAATCGATGAAGGTCCGCGACGGCCAGACCAAGTGGGCGCTGCGCCAGGTGCTTTACCGCCACGTGCCACGCGCGATGATCGAGCGCCCCAAGCAGGGCTTCGGCGTGCCGATCACGCATTGGCTGCGCGGCGAGCTGCGCGATTGGGCAGAGGCGCTGCTGGACGCGTCGCGTCTGCGTCGCGAAGGCTTCTTCGATGCGACCACCGTGCGCGCGAAATGGCAGCAGCATCTGTCGGGCGAGCAGAACTGGCATCGTCAGCTGTGGAACGTGCTGATGTTCCAGCAATGGCTCGAGCATCAGCAGGCTTCGTCGATCCCGCTGTTCACGTCGCGCGCCGCGGATCTCGCAAGCGTCGCAGGATGATTCGAACGTGCGATGCGCTCAGGCATCGCACATGACGGCATCGAATGAGAAAGGCCTTGGTTCAATGAGACCAAGGCCTTTTTGTTTGAGCCCTATCCGATGCATCCGAGTGCGCCCGAGTTCATTCCAGGGCATCCGATACGCAACGCTTCGCGGATCAGCCAAAACAAAAAGGCCCTGATCTATTCGATCAAGGCCTTTCGTCTTTCTGCAATTACGCGTCAGTCACATCGACGGCGATTACTTATGATGCGTCGTCTGTTCCGGAACGGCGGCGGCAACGACGCTTCTGCGTTGCGTGCCGACGAGCCAGCGCGGCGTCTTGAAGCGCACGATCGCCGTGTACAGCCAGACGTACGCCACTGCGAACACGACCGCCGTCACCGCGAGCACGACCGGGTTATGCCAGAAGAGCGAGGCGGGCACGATGCCGATCATGCTCAATACCCACAGATACGGCGACGTGCGTGCATTGCGGCGTTGACGCTGGCGCGGGTCCGAGCCTTTGCGCACGATGCGCTTGAAGATCAGCGTGTGCAGATGGATGCCGTCGGGCGCGCCGACCGGACGTCCGCGCACGATGCGGCGGCGATAGATCGAGAACAGCGTTTCGAAGAGCGGATAAATAGCGACGACCATCGCATACCATGCGCAGACGTTCGGATGCCGGGCGACCAGCAACACGAGCAATTCCGCGATCGTGAAGCCGATGAAATATGCACCGCCGTCACCGAGGAAAATCGACGCGGCCGGATAGTTCCAGATCGCAAAGCCGCCGATTGCGCCGATCATCGTGAGCGCGGTGCTCATTACGAGCAGATCGCCGACCTCATGCGCGACATAACCGATCGAGCCGAAGATCAGAATGGCCACGACCGCGGCGAGTCCGTTGAAGCCGTCGATGATATTGACCGCGTTGGTGAGGCCCGCCACGGCGAGCACTGTAAGACCGATCGCGATGGGCGCGACCGAAAGGATCGGATCGACGAGCGGCAGATCCACGCGGCCGATCACGCCATGCAGAATGAACGCGCCGAGAAGTGCGGCGAACATCGCGCTCAGGAGCCGCGCCCGCACGCTCACGCGTTTGGTCAGATCCTCGATCACGCCGCTGCCGAACGCGGGCAACGCGCAGAGCAGCAATAAAAAGGACTCGTCACGCGGATTGCCGCCGAATATCGCAGCGATCGGGAAAGTCACGCAGGCCGCGACCATCAATGCGATACCGCCAATCCGGGGAACCGGATGAGAATGATTCTTCTGAACTCCGTTCAAATCATGATCCAGGGAGAGCGCCCCGTAGCGCCCCGCGAATCTAACTATAAGTAGCGTCATGCAGAAAGAACTGATGAAGCCAAGCGCAAGGTTTAACATTTTTCTCACTCACGAAGAGGGCGCATCTCTTTTCGAATATCAAAACCCGAAAACGTATGGTAGGTACAACCCCTGCCATTGTCCACGCATTTATGGCGCTTTAATGTGTGAAACCGAGCCTACCGGCATTATATTGGGACTTCCACCGATTATTCATACAAACCGGATTTTAAAATCGCGGAAATAACAGCGATTTCACAAAATGGCCTTAATGCTTTTTTCCGAAAAGCGCGCGTTGTCGGTGCGCAAACCCACTTTCGCGCTCATTTTCTTCGTAGGGTCGGTGCGGTGGAACACTGAAACGCCGATCGAGCCGCCTCTTGCCCTAGGATAGGCGCAAAGCGGACGCTTTGGCAGCGACGAATTGTCCGGAAAGCGGTCGCCGGCTAAACCGCCTTTCTTCATAGAATTCGCTGTTTTATTAACAGCGATTGTATGTGCGGTGCCGCGCATACAACAAGCCGCGCTGTGATATTTTCCGATTTGTTCAAATGGCCGGCATACTCAATAAATTCTTAAAAGCGGTAAAGCGAACACTCGGTCGCGTTGAAAGGTTCGATAAACAACAAAAATCGTCTGTGGGAATTTCTCTTTTTTTGAGTCGTGTGTTTCAATACCACTGCAATGCCGGAGCGGGATTTTAACGGCTCCGAATGCAGGCCTGAATTCAAGAATAAGCAAATGATGTTTGTGCCCTTTTGGGCGCACAGCAGGTGTTTCGATCCGCATCCGGCGCGCATACCGCGGGCCGGTCCCATAAGAGCCTGTAACGAGACGTTCTATGAAAGTTAAAAATCAGGCGTCAGCCGTAACGGCCGAGACCGACAAAGAGATCGAGCTCACGTCGATTCTCGAAACGCTGGGCCGTCACTGGAAGATGATCGCGACGACCGTAGCGGTCGTCTTCACCATCGGGGTGGTGTACGCGTATTTCTCGGCCCCGATTTACCAAGCCGGCATGCTCGTCAGAGTCGACGACTCGAGCACTGCCCAACCCGCCGACTCGCGCGACATGGTGAGAACCGCCGCGACGATGTTCGACCAGCGCGCGACCGCCGAAGGCGAGATCCAGGTCATCGGATCGAAGTTCGTGCTCGGTCCCGTCGTCGATGCGCTCAAGCTGTATATCCAGGCCGCGCCGCATCGCTTCCCGGTGATCGGTGGAATGATCGCGCGCATGTCCGACGACGTGTCGACCCCGGGCCTCTTCGGCCGTGGCGGCTACGCATGGGGCGCCGAATCGATCGACGTCTCCGCGTTCGACGTGCCGAAAAAGTACGAAGGCAAGGAATACACGCTGCGCTATCTCGGCAACGGCCAGTATCAGGTGCGCGGCCCGGGCGTCGAGACGGGCGTCGGTGGCCAGGTCGGCAGCGTGCAGCGTTTCGACACCGATGCCGGTCCGATCTCGCTGCTCGTCGGCTCCATCCGTGGCGAGAAGGGCGTCGAGTTCGATCTGACGCGCAACTCACGCGTATCGGCTATCGATCGTCTGCAGAATTCGCTGGCTATTGCCGAACAGGGCAACAAGTCCGGCGTCATCAGCACGACGCTCGAAGGCAAGGACCCGGTGCTCGTGGCCGCGACGATCAATGAACTGTCGCGCATGTACGTGAAGCAGAACGCCGACCGTCGCGGGATCAACGCCGAGAAGTCGCTCGAATACCTCGAGCAACAGCTTCCCGACGCCAAGCGTCAGATGGAAACGGCCGAAGACAACTACAACGCGTATCGCAACAGCCGCACGCTGTTCAATCCGGACGAAGAAGGCCGCATCGTGATGCAGCAGGCTTCGCAAGCGGACGCGCAGTTGCTCGACCTGAAGCGCCGCCGTGCCGACCTGGCCGTGCACTTCTCGCCGTCGCACCCGAGCGTGGTGGTGATCGACCAGCAGATCGCGGCGACCGAGAAGTACATCAACGATCTGGCAGCGCGCGTCAAGGCGATGCCGCAAGCCGAGCAGGGCGCGCTTCGCCTGCAACGCGATGTCCGCATGAGCACCGATGTCTATTCGGCCTTGCGCAACAACATCGAAACGATGCGCCTCATCAAGGCTGGCCGCACGCCGACGGTGGAACTGCTCGATCACGCCGAAGTGCCCGAGCGTGCCGTCAAGCCGGTCAAGGCGCTGGTGCTCGTGATCGCGGCAGGCATTGGTCTTTTCATCGGCATCGTGCTGGCATTCGCTCGCGATTTCCTGTTCAAGGGCGTGCTCGATCCGAAGGAACTGGAATCGAAGACGGGTCTTTCGGTGTTCGCGACCATTCCGGACAGCGACCGCCAGAAGGAACTCGCGAAGCGCATCGCCGAGAAGAAGCCGGAACAGCTTGCGCTCGCCTCGCGTTACCCGACCGACCCGGCCGTGGAAGGCCTGCGCATGATGCGCTCGTCGCTGCAGTACGCGTTGATGGATGCGCCGAACAATGTCGTGATGCTGGCGGGCCCGCTGCCCGGTATCGGCAAGTCGTTCGTGTCGGCCAATCTGGCGACGCTGCTCGCCGCGGGCGGCAAGCGCGTCCTGCTGATCGACTGCGACCTGCGCCGCGGCCATCTGAACCAGTACTTCGGCATGCCGCGCGGCAAGGGTCTCGTCGACATCGTCAACGGCTCGGCCACGCTCGAAGAAACCGTGCATCGCTCGGTGCTGAACAACCTCGACTTTGTCCAGTGCGGCTTCTATCCGCCGGACCCGGCCGAGCTGCTCCTGTCGGATGCGTTCACGGAATCCGTGAGCCGTGCGTCGGAGGAATACGACATCGTGCTGCTCGACGCGCCTGCAATCCTGGCGGTGTCGGACACGGCGATCATGGCGCCCGTCGCGGGTTCGATCTTCCTGGTTGCGCGTTATGGGGATACGCGTTCCGGGGAAATCTCGGAGTCCGTGAAGCGCCTGGAACAGTCGGGCGCAAGCGTCACCGGCGTGCTGCTCAACGGTTTCAAGGTGCATTACGGCAACTACGCCCAGGCGCGCCAGTACGGCGGCTATGCCTACGCTGCCTATAAGGCCGACGAAAAAGCCTGAGGCCTGACTCATCCGGCATTCGCTCCTGCTGGACCCCGAATCAAAAAGCAGTACTAAACAAACGTCCTGAGTTGTATAACGAGGAGAAGTGAATATGTTCTCGCCGCAAGAGTTGAAACTCGGCATCGTCGGTCTGGGCTACGTGGGCCTGCCGCTCGCCGTCGAATTCGGAAAACGCCATCCTGTCGTCGGCTTCGACATCAATCGTGCGCGCATCAACGCGCTGCGCGAAGGGCGTGACGCCACGCTCGAAGTCAGCGATGAAGAGCTGGCTTCCGCCACCTTGATGCAGTACAGCGCCGATGTCGAAGACCTGCGCAGCTGCACGGTGTTCATCGCGACGGTGCCGACGCCGATCGATCACTACAAGCGACCGGACCTGTCGCCGCTGATCGGTGCGTCGACGACCATCGGCAGCGTGCTGAAGAAGGGCGACGTCGTCATCTATGAATCGACCGTCTATCCCGGCGCGACCGAGGAAGAGTGCGTGCCCGTGCTCGAAAAGATGTCGGGCCTGAAGTTCAACGAAGACTTCTTCGTGGGCTACAGCCCCGAGCGCATCAACCCGGGCGACAAGTCGCACCGTTTGCCGGACATCAAGAAGGTCACGTCCGGATCGACGCCCGAAGTGGCCGATTTCGTCGACGAACTCTATCGCGGCATCATCACGGCCGGCACGCACAAGGCGAGCAGCATCCGCGTCGCCGAAGCGGCCAAGGTGATCGAGAACACGCAGCGCGACGTGAACATCGCGCTCATCAACGAACTGTCGATCATCTTCAACAAGATGAACATCGATACGGAATCGGTGCTGCTCGCGGCCGGCACGAAGTGGAACTTCATCCCGTTCCGCCCGGGTCTGGTCGGCGGCCACTGCATCGGCGTGGACCCGTACTACCTGACGCACAAGGCGCAGGCGATCGGCTATCACCCCGAGATCATCCTCGCCGGGCGCCGTCTGAACGACAGCATGGGCAACTACGTCGTCTCGCAGCTCGTGAAGACGATGACCAAGCGCGACATCGCCATCTCGGGCGCGCGCGTGCTCATCATGGGTCTCACGTTCAAGGAAAACTGCCCGGACCTGCGCAACACGCGCGTGGTCGACATCATTGCGGATCTGAAGGAATACGGCGTTCAGGTCGACGTGTATGACCCGTGGGTCTCGAAGGAAGAGGCGCATCACGAGTACGGCATCGATCCGATCGACCAGCCGGCGAAGGGCATCTACGACGCGATCGTGCTCGCCGTGGCGCACAAGCAGTTCGCCGACGAAGGCGCGCAGGGCATCCACGCCTACGGCAAGTCGGAGCACGTGCTGTGCGACCTCAAGTACGTCCTGCCGCCCGAGTCGAGCGACATGCGTCTCTGAGGCCCGGCGGCGTCGGTTTCGACCGATGCAGGCCGTCGCACAACATCGCCGCGGTTCGGCTCCCGACATTCGGGCGCTGCCCGCGGCGATGTCAACCGGAGGTTCGGAGTTCGCAATGAAGATGCCCAAGGTAGTTCTGTACGCCAACACCGATTGGTATCTATTTAATTTTCGGCTTTCGTTCGCTCGCAAACTGCGCGATGCGGGTTTCGAGGTCATTCTATTGTCACCGGAAGGCGAATACGGCCCGAAGTTGCGTGACCTGGGCTTTCGCTGGCATGCCGTGCCGATGAACCGGCGCAGCCTGAATCCGCTGCGCGAGCTCGCGCTCGTGCTGTGGCTTGCGCGCTTTTTCCAGCGCGAAAAGCCGCAACTTGTGCACGGCTTCACGATCAAGAGCGCAGTGTACGGCTCGTTCGCAAGCAAGCTCGCGGGCGTTCCGGCGCGCGTGAACGCGGTCGCGGGCATGGGCTATGTCTTCACGAGCCGCGACCTCAAGGCGCGCATCCTGAAGCCGGTCGTGCGCTCGGTGATGCGTACCGCGCTGAATGGCCGCGACAGCATTCTCGTCCTGCAGAACCCGGACGACATCAAGCTGTTCGAAGCCGCGCGCATCGTGGAGAAGAAGTCGATCCGTCTCATCAAGGGATCGGGTGTCGATCTGCGGCGCTTCAAGGTGCGTGAAGAATCGGCGGACGATGCGGGCAAGCCGCTGCGCATCCTGCTCGCGGCGCGCCTCGTGTGGGACAAGGGTATCGAAGAATATGTGGAGGCAGCGCGCATGCTGCGGCGCGAGAACCGCACCGTGCGCTTCCTTCTCGCAGGCTCGCCCGATGACGGCAATCCGGCATCGGTGAGCACGGCGATGGTCGAGGGCTGGGTGAAGGAAGGGCTCGTCGAATGGCTGGGCCACGTGAGCGACATGCCCAGGCTCTTCACCGAAGTGGATGTGATGGTGCTGCCGAGCTATCGCGAAGGCTTGCCGAAAGCGTTGATCGAAGCGGCGGGCTGCGCGCTGCCGCTCATCACGACGGACGCGCCGGGCTGCCGCGAAGTGGTCAGCGAATCGGGCGTGGATGGTTTGCAAGTGCCGGTGCGCGACGCACGCGCGCTCGCCGATGCGATCCGCCAGCTCGACGACGACCGCGCGCTCGCGAGAAAGCTCGGTCTCGCCGCGCGCGAGAAGGCACTGAAGAATTTCGACGAACGCATCGTCATCGAGAAGACCCTCGCCGTGTATCGCGAGCTGGTGCCCTCGATCGCGATCGAAGACGAGCGCCGCGAACCCGTCGCGCCCGTCGGCAAATTTGGAGACTTTCATGTCTGACCGTTACGAATCGATCCGTCAGCAACTGACGCGCGATCCGCAGAAGTGGCTCATCACCGGCGTTGCCGGATTCATCGGCTCGAACCTGCTCGAAGCGTTGCTCAAGCTCGACCAGGAAGTCGTCGGGCTGGACAACTTCGCGACGGGCCATCAGCGCAATCTCGACGAAGTGCGTTCGGTCGTGACCCCTGCGCAATGGGCGCGGTTTCGCTTCGTCGAGGGCGATATCCGGAATCTCGACGATTGCCGCGCCGCGGTGAAGGGCGCAGCGCACGTGCTGCACGAAGCGGCGCTCGGCTCGGTGCCGCGCTCGGTCAACGATCCGATCACGACGCACGAAGTCAACATCAGCGGCTTCTTGAACATGCTCGTCGCCGCGCGCGATGCGAAGGTGGAGAGCTTCACGTACGCTGCGTCGAGCTCGACCTACGGCGACCATCCGGGCCTGCCGAAAGTCGAGGACCGCATCGGCCAGCCGCTTTCGCCGTATGCGGTGACGAAGTACGCCAACGAGCTGTATGCATCGGTATTCGCGCGCACATATGGGCTGAACGCGATCGGCCTGCGCTACTTCAACGTCTTCGGCAAGCGCCAGGACCCGGACGGCGCGTATGCGGCCGTGATCCCGAAGTGGACCGCGGCGCTCATCGCCGACGAACAGGTGACGATCAACGGCGACGGCGAGACGAGCCGCGACTTCTGCTTCATCGACAACGTCGTGCAGATGAACATCCTCGCCGCGCTCTCCGAGCCGCAGGCGCGCAATCAGGTCTACAACGTCGCGGTCGGGGATCGCACGACACTCAATCAGCTTTATGACGGCCTCAAGCGCGAACTCGCGGAGAACGGCGTCATCAATGAGGGCAGCGCGGTGTACGCGCCGTTCCGCGCGGGCGACGTGCGTCACTCGCAGGCCAACGTCGACAAGGCCGTGCAACTGCTCGGCTATGCGAGCGCCATTCCGCTCGCGGATGGTCTCGCGATCGCGATGCCCTGGTACATCCGCTTCCTGTCGGAACGGCGCGTGCCGGCCGAAGCCGACATGGCGACGAGGCCCGCATGAAGATCGTCGTCTTCATCTACTCGATGCACGGCGGCGGCGCGGAACGCGTCACCGCCAACCTCGCGAACGAGTGGGCGGCGCTCGGCTGGGACGTGACGGTCGTCACGCTGACGGCGGGCATCGGCGATGTCTATCCGTTCCATCCGGGCGTGAAGCGTATCGAGCTGGGACTCGCGGGCGGTGTCGAGGGCGGCGGCTTCGTGCGCACGCTGCTGTCGAACGTGAAGCGCGTGCTCGCGTTCCGCAAGGTGCTGCGCGAGACCAGGCCGACCGTCGCGCTCGGCGTCATGGCGACGGCCAACGTGCTCGCCGTGCTCGCGGGCATCGGCCTGCCGTGCAAGATCATCGCGAGCGAGCACACGCATCCGCCGCGCGCGCCGCTCACGCCGTTCTGGGAACGTCTGCGGCTCCTGACGTATCGCTTCGCGGACAAGGTCGTCGCGCTCACCGACGAAACGCGCGAGTGGATCGAAACGCATTGCCGCTGCACGGACGTGAAGGTCATTCCGCCGCCGTTCACGCTGCCCATCGCAAGAACGAATCCGGTCATCGAGCCGAAGCGTGTCGTGAAGGATGACCGCAAGCTGCTGCTCGCGGTCGGACGCCTGTCGCCCGAGAAAGGTTTCGACAGCCTCATCGACGCATTCAGGAAGATTGCCGGCGCACTGCCGCAATGGGATCTCGTGATCGTCGGTGAAGGTCAGGCGCGCGCGAGCCTCGAACGACGTGTCGACGAAGCGAAGCTGCATGGCCGCGTCTTCCTTCCGGGCCGCGCGGGCAACGTCGCGGACTGGTACGAGCGCGCGGATCTCTATGTGCTGAGTTCGCATTACGAAGGCTTTTCGATGACGCTCGTCGAAGCGATGGCGAGCGGCTGCGCGGCCGTCAGCTACGACTGCGATTCCGGCCCGCGCGTGATTGTCACGCACGGCACGAACGGCCTGCTCGTGAATCCCGTCGGCGATGCGGGGGCGCTCGCGAAGTCGCTCGAATCGCTGATGAAGGACGAGGCCGAGCGTCATCGCATGGCGCTCTGCGCGAGCTCCGTCAACGATACGTTCGCGTTGCCGAAGACCATCGCGCTGTGGCAGGAAGTGTTCGAAGAGTCCGGCGCGAAGGTGCCGCATCGCGCGGAGCTGCGCGTTCCCGCAGCCGGACGATAAGGAGCCGCCACCCATGAAAATCATGCTCGTGGTCAGTTCGATGGGAAGCGGCGGCGCCGAGCGCGTCGCGGCTTCGCTCGTCAATGCGTGGGCGCAGCGCGGCGATACGGTGACGCTCGTCATCACGTATAGCGGCCGTGGCGCGTGCTTCTATCCGCTCGCGCCGAACGTGCGCTGCATCTTCCTCGCCGATCGCGTGAAGGCCGGCGCACGCATGCTGCAATATCCCGCGCGGTTTCGCGCGCTGCGTTCGCTGATCCGCGAAAGCGCGCCGGATGTCGTCGTGTCGTTCCTGTCGAATGTGAACATCACGACGATTCTCGCGACGCGCGGTCTCGGCATTCCGGTGATCGCGGCCGAGCACATCGATCCGTCCGCCGATGGCCGCTCGCAGCTCATGAGTCAGATGTGCCGCTTCGTCTATCCGAGCGCGGACTTGCTCACGCTGCTCACGGACAACATGGAAGCGTCGTTCAGGAAGATGGTGCCGCGCGTCAAGCGCATCGAAGTGGTGCCTAATCCGCTGCCGGACGAGTTGTTGCTGTTGCAGCCCGAGAGCGTGGAGAAAAGCGAGCGCAAGCGCCTCGTCGCGGTCGGCCGTCTCAACACGCAAAAACAATTCGATCTTCTGATCGATGTCTATGCGACGCTCGCTCCCGAGTTCCCCGATTGGGATTTGTGGATCTGGGGCGAAGGCCCGGAACGCGCGGTGCTCGAAGCGCAGATCGCGCAACTGAAGATGAAAGAGCGCGTGCTGATGCCAGGCAAGACGACCACGCCGTGGGAAGAAATGGCGCGCTCGGATGCGTTCGTGCTGTCTTCGCGGTATGAAGGCTTGCCGATGGCGATGCTCGAAGGCATGGCGCTCGGACTCGCGACCGTCGCGTTCGATTGCAAGAGCGGCCCGCGCGAACTCACGCGCGACGGCCAGGACGGCCTGCTCGTGCCGCCCGGCGACAAGGCGGCGCTCATCGACGCCTTGCGCCGCGTGATGTCGGACGAAGCGTTGCGTGCCGAGCTTGGCCGCAAGGCGGCGGCATCGGTCCGGCAGCGTTATTCGTCGCCGGCGATTCTGCGCCAGTGGGATGCGATCTTCGCGCAACTCGGCGCACGCTCGCGTGGCGGCGAAGGCAAGGGCACCGCTTATCCGCGCGCAGTCACGGGGGAGAAGGCGTAATGGTGGGCCGGCGACGCGTGATCCACTCGCTGCTGTTGGGCGCCGTCGCCGGTGGCATGGGCGTCGCGGGCATCGGTGCGCGCGCGTCGCAGAAGCGCGATGTCGTCATCGACAAATCGTTCGGCGTGAAGGGCGATGGCAAGACGAACGACCGCGTCGCGCTGCAGAGAGCCATCGATCAGTCGGTCGATCAGACGCTCGTCATCACTGGCAGGTGCCGTATCGACGAGAAAGGGCTCGACCTGCGGCGCGATAGTCACATTCGCTTCGCGCCGGGCGCGTCGATCAAGCTGCTGCCGCACGATACGTCGTTCTATTCGATCTTTCGTTTGTGGGACGTGAGCAACGTGCTCGTCGAGAACGCGGTGCTCGACGGCAGCAAGGAGTTGAACGCGGCGAAGCCGGAGTTGCGTGAGAACGGTCACGGCATGGGCTTTTCGATTGCCGGCAGCACGGAGGTCACGCTCATCTCGCCGAAGACGGTCGGCTGCTGGGGCGATGGCATCTACATCGCGAACAGCTACAACGTCGGCTTCAAGTACAGCAGCGGCATTCGCGTGGTGAATCATCACGCGGACCGCTGCCGCAGACAAGGTGTGTCGATCATCAGCGGACGCAACATCGTGTTCGAGAATCCGCTGTGGGAGAACATCGGCGGCACGCAGCCGGAAGCGGGATTCGACGCGGAGCCGAACAGCAACGCGGACATCCTCGAGAACATCCGCATCGTGAATCCGACGACGCGCAATTGCCGGTACGGAATCATCGTCTGGCTGGAGGAGATCGTCGGGCCGATGCCCAAGCATGTCGATATCGGCATCATGAATCATCGCGACGAAGGCGCGAGCGATGCCGCGTTCGCCGTGTCCTCGCTCAAGCTGAAGGGGCGCACGGTGTCGGGTCAGATAGCGAGTCATTCGCCGACGTGGGTAAGTCCGAAGATGTCGACCGTGGAGAGTATCGATTACGACAAGGCAGGACCGAAGATCGTCGTCACCAACCTGAGGCTCGTGCCCTGAAAGCCGCGCCCACACAATAAATAAAGCGCAAATGGCCAATACGATGCAAGCAACGACAATGAACAATACGGCGCAGCAAAGCGCACCCGTCAGACGAATGACCGGTTTCGCGTACTTCATGACGCCGTCCGGATGGGCGTTTCTCGTGCTGGCCGCAACCGCGCTCGCGATCCTCGCGTTTCGCGAGCGCAGCGTCGGACTGATCTTCGACCAGGAAGCGTACATCCAGTATTTCCGCTCGACGGACTGGCACTGGCTCGTGCAGTTTTATCAGAACCGCGAGTCGGACATGGGCTTTCTCATCAGCCTCATCACCGAGGAGCTGGGCTGGCGTTCGTGGGTCATCTTTCTCAACGCGTTCGGCGTCACGCCCGAAGGCGGCATCCGCACGACGGTCGTGCTGCTCAACATCGTCGTCATGTATTCGCTGCTGCAGACGCGCCGTCCGCTCGTCGGCCTGATCCTGTGGCTCGTCATTCCATATGCGCTCGCAACGGTCGGCTTGTTCCAGATCCGTCAGGGCTTCGGACTCGCCATCGCGATGCTGTTCGCATGCCGCTTCAACAAGCCGACGCTCGGCATGGGACTCGCGAGCTTCGTGCACACGACGTTCGCGGTGCCCACGGCGTTCCTGCTGACGGCCGGTTTGTTCAGCGAGCAGAAGAAGGCGCGCGCGCTCGTCGCGGTGAGCGCGGTCGCGATCGTGCTCGCGTCGGCAGCGAAGTTTCTCTTCGCGACTTACGGCGGCCGTCGTATCGACGAATACTCGGGCTATCAGGAAAACTTCACGATCAAGCTGCTGTCGCTGCTGTTCTTCTACACGATGGCATCGGCGATGGTGCTTTATTCGACGTGGCGTTCGCAGGACACGCAACGTCAGCGCGCATTCACGCGTCTTTCCATCATGCACGTCGGCCTCTTCGTGTATCTCATCGTTGCGTTCTTCGTGTTCCCGTTCGCGAAGGGCCGCGTGTGGTACTGCGTGCCGCTCCTGCTGCCGTTCCTCGCGCCCGAGATCAAGTTCAAGAACGCGATGGTCCTCGTCATCACCTTCGGCGTGTTCGTAGCCGTTGCCGCCGATGCCACGAAGAGCTATTTCGAAGGCGTCTATCACTACTTCCTGATGCCCTGACGACGATGTCCTACTTCCTGATCTCACTCGATTTCGAACTGATGTGGGGCGTGCGCGACCATCGCACGGTGGCCACGTACGGCAAGAACATCCTCGGCGTGCGCGAGGCGATTCCGGCCATGCTCGCGATGTTCACGAAGCATCGCGTGAAGGCGACGTGGGCGACCGTCGGCATGTTGCTCTTCGATAACAAGAAGGACCTGCTCGCGAATCTGCCGGACGTGCGGCCGACCTATACCGACGCGAAGCTGAGCCCGTACACGAACGGTTATCTCGACTCGATCGGCGATAGCGAAAAGAGCGATCCGTATCACTACGGTCTGTCGCTCGCACGCCAGATCGTCGACACCGAAGGCAGCGAGCTCGCGAGCCACACGTTCTGTCATTACTACGCGCTCGAAAAAGGCCAGGACAAGGCGCAGTTCGCCGCCGATATGGCAGCATCCGTCGCGTCCATCCGGCGTCTCGCCGATCCGCCCGCCAGCATCGTGTTTCCGCGCAACCAGGTGAACAATGCGTATCTGCCGGTGTGCGCGGAGCAGGGGCTCATCGCGTATCGCGGCACGGAGCGCAACTGGATGTATCGCGAGACAGCGCGCGCCGATGAAGCCGCGCTGCGCCGTGCGGCGCGTCTCGCCGATGCGTACGTCAACCTTTCGGGCGATCACGCGTTCGAGCCGCGCGCGTCTTCACGCGGACTCGTCGACGTGCGTTCGAGCCGCTTCCTGCGTCCTTACGCGCACAACAAGCGCGCGCTGGAATGGTTGCGCATTCATCGGATCAAGCAGTCGATGACATCGGCGGCGCGCACGGGGCGCTCGTTTCATCTGTGGTGGCATCCGCATAACTTCGGTGCGAATCTCGCAGAAAACATCGCGGTGCTCGAAGCGGTGCTGAAGCATCACGTGTACTTGAGAGAGACCTACGGCATGCAGCCCGCGACGATGGCGGAAGTCGCGCGGGCGACGCAATCGCAAGAGACCGGGCTTGCGGAAATGGAATTCGGTTTGTCCGTTTGATCAAGCAGCAATCAGAAGTCACAAGACGCTAGAAAACGACCCGCACCGCGGGCGCGATGCCTTGGCGACAGCCATCGCATCGCGCCTGCGCGCGCGCGGCATAAAAAGAGTTTTGGGGGAAGCGCGATGAACTTTCGTAACGACATAAACGGCCTGCGCGCGTTCGCGGTTCTCGCGGTCGTCCTTTTCCACTTCGACGTGCCCGGCTTCAAAGGCGGCTTTCTCGGCGTCGACGTGTTCTTCGTGATTTCCGGCTACCTGATGACGAGCATCATCTTCAGGCGCCTGTCGAAGAACACGTTCTCGGTGCTCGAATTCTATGGCGATCGCGCGCGGCGCATCATTCCCGCGCTCGCGTTTCTCTGCTTCGCGCTCGGCGTGTTCGGCTGGCTCGTGTTCCTGCCGTCTGAGTTCCGCGCGTTCGGCAAGGCGGCGGGATCGAGCCTCGGCTTCTTCTCGAACATCGTCTACTGGCGGGAAGCGGGTTACTTCGATACGCGCTCGCATCTCAAGTGGCTTCTGCATACGTGGTCGCTGTCGGTGGAATGGCAGTTCTATCTGCTGTATCCGCTCGGCATTCTGCTCGTGCGCAAGCTCTTCGGTCAGCGCGGCACGGTGATCGCGCTGATCGTTGCGGCCATCGTGTCGTTCGCGGCGTGCGTCTATCTCTCCGATCCGACCAAATGGCCCACCGCAGCGTTCTTCCTGCTGCCCACCCGCGCATGGGAGATGATCGCGGGCGGTCTCGTGTTCCTCTTTCCGGTGACGCCGCGCAGGCTCGTTCGACGGACGATGGAGTTCGCCGGTCTTGCGATGATCGTCTACGGCGCGTTCACCTTCAACGAAGACATTGCATGGCCGGGTTATCTCGCGCTCGTTCCGGTGCTCGGCACGTCGCTCGTGATTCTTGCGGGCCGCAAGACTTCGATCTTCACGGGCAATCCGCTCGCGCAGTTCATCGGCAAGATTTCGTATTCGGTCTATCTGTGGCACTGGCCGTTCGTCGTCGCGCTCACGTACTTCGACAAGGAAGGCTCGCTGCACTGGCGCGTCGCGGCAATCGCGGGCGGCTTCGCGATGGGTTATCTGTCGTATGCGCTCGTCGAGTCGAAGACGCGCAAGGCGTCGGGCGGCGAGGCGCGTGCGTTCCCGAGCTTCATGACCTTGCGTCCGATCCTCGCGTTCACGCTGCTGCTCGCGATCGGCGGCGGCAGCATCTTTGCGAGCCAGGGCGTGCCGAACCGTTTCGACCGTTCGGTGTTCATCGCCGATAGCGAGACTTACGACACGAACCCGCATCGCACGAAGTGCCACATGATGATCGATCCGTGCGATGTCGCGAACCGGCAGAAGCAGAGCCGCGTGGTCGTGCTCGGCGACAGTCACGCGGAGGCGATCGCCGAAGCGGTCGTCGATGCCGTGCCCAACGGCAAGCCGGACGATGTCCTGCTCATCACGATAGAGGGCTGCCCGACGATCTACGGCATCCGCCGCGGCAATGGCGACTGCTTCGATCAGGACCGCAAGTACATCGATATCCTGAGCCGCGATCCCACCGCGAAGACGCCGGTCATCATCGCCAATCACTGGTCGCAATACTGGTCCGGCCCGACGATGGACGACTTCACGTTCGTCAATCCGGAGCAGCCGGCGCAGACATCGACACCGTTTTCGACGGAGCAGTATCGCGAGCATTTGCTGTCGACGGTGTGCCGGATCTCGAAGATTCGCCCGGTCTATCTCGTCGAGCCGATTCCCGAGTTCGACTTCAACGTGCCGCTCACGCTCGCGCGCGAGAAGATGAAGAACCCGAAGGCGCCCGATCTGTCGATCAGCATGTCCGACTATGTCGCGCGCAACGGCGCATTGCTGCGCGCGATGCGCGAGGCGCACGACGAATGCGGCATCCAGTTGCTCGATCCGCGCCCCTACCTGTGCCCGGACGGCCGATGCATGGGTTCGCACGACGGTCGTCCGTTGTACTCCGACTTCCATCACATGAGCGAATACGGCAACCGCTTCCTCGTGCCGATGTTCCGGCGCGTGTTCGAGCAAGGTTGAGACTTCATTGCGGCGCGTCCGTGCCTGCTTGCGGACCGTTGCCGGTGAAGGGCGGCGCGAAGCGCGTCCAGAAGATGTAGCTCGCGAGCACGGCGATCGCGCCCGCGCCGGTCGCGAGCAGCACGCCCTGCGCGCCGTAGATGCGCACGAGAATGATGTTGCCGATGATTTTCGTCGCGAAGCCGATCACCGATATCACCGAGATCGCGCGATAGCGCGTTTCGCTCGCGAACAACTGCACGAGCACGCACATGCCGAAGTAGAACGGCACTTGCAGCAGACCGTAGCGAAAGAGCGTGGTGACGGCGATGGTGTCGTCGGCGGTGAACGCGCCCTTCTGAAAGAGCAGCTTCACGACGTACGGCGCGAGCGCATAAGCGATGAGACTGCCGGTGAGACCGAGCATCGTCATGATGACCGACCACTTGAGCGCGGTGCTGCGCGCCCGCGCATGATCGCCGCGATGAAGAATCTCCGCGAGGATCGGCAGCGTCGCGCGCGTGATCGCAAGCGCGCCCATGCTCAGCACGAGCGACAGCAGCCGGCTCGCGTAGCCTAGCGTCGCGATGGCGCCGTCGCCTTGCCGCGCCATGAAATACTGGTCGATGGGAAGCCACAGACTTGCGACCACCGCGCCGATCGTGAGCATGCCCATCGAGCGGATCGTCGACGGCCATTGCTTCGAGCGCATCGCGACGCTCGGCATCGCGCGCAGGGTGTCGGCGCGTCGTGCGAGCACGCGCAGCCACGCGGCCTGCACGATAAAGCCGAGCGACGTGCCGACGACGAGCGGAAGAATCGATTCGTTGTTGCGCGCGATGAGCACGAAGACGAGCAGGCCGATCGCCGGCACGCATTCCAGCAACGTGTTGATGTGCCTGCCCGACGCCTGAAGCCGCGCCGACGAGATGCAGATCGTGAAGGTCAGCACGCCGACCGGCGTCATGCTGATGATCATCGCGCGGCACATGTCGCGTGTGGATTCGGCGAGACTGCCCGCGATCACATTCGCGAGATATGGCCAGAAAAGCCACAGCAGAAGCGACGACGCGAGTCCGATGACAAGCCCCGCGCCTTCGAGCTCGCCGAGAAACCCGTTGCGCTGCGACGTGTCTTCCTTGAGCGAAACGAGCGTGGGAACGAGCAGCACCGCGAGCACGTTCGTGAGCATCGTGGGCAGCCAGGTGACGAGCGTGAGCGCGAACTGATAGGCGTCGACGGTGCCGCTGATCCCGTAGCGATAGGCGATCGCCATTTCCTTCGATGCGCCTATGCACTTCCCGGCGATCACGAATATCAGCAGAACGACCGCGCTTCTCGCGATTCGCTTGTGATCCTGATGCACTCCGCCAAGGCGTCGTCGAACCGATTGCACTGCGGTGCTCAGCACTATTGCTCTCCAGCATGAAGCTTCTCGCCGCGTGGCCCGGCCTCAGAACGAGATCGCCATGCGATTGAAACGGGCGAGGGCCGGCGGCCTTTCGCGCGAGAGAGGCAAGCGTGCAGGAAAACGGCAGACGTGACTGTTCGCTGGGGCACCCGGCAGCGCCGATGCCCGCGCGTGCAGGACGGTACGCGGCGGTACGTGACGACGCGTGGCGGCTATGAGGCGCCCACGGACACGCCCGCCGGCCACGGACGCACGATGTAGCGCGCGGCACGGTCGAGCGAGGCGTCGTCGGTCAGGATGCGGGCCGGGCAGCCGGCGACGGTCACGTTCGGCGGAATGTCCCGCGTCACGACGCTGCCCGCGCCGATCGTGACGTTATCGCCGATGGTCACGTTCTCGACGATGCAGACGTTCGGCCCGATATAGACGTTGTTGCCGATCGTCGCGGCCTTGCCGTGATTCGAGCCGATCGTCACGCCTTGCGAGATGTTGCAGTTCGCGCCGATGACCGTCGTCGGATTGACCGCGAGTGTGCCGACATGACTGATGTAAAAGCCCGGCCCGATCTTCGTGCGCGGGCTGATGACGAAGCCGAAGCGGCGCTGCTTGAGCCGCACGATGTGATTGAGCACGAGGCGCACAGGCCGCGACGACGCCGCGCTCGCGAGCCGCAGCCAGAACATGTAGTTGAACCCTTCGTTCAGCACGAGTTGCTCGAGAAGCAGCATGAGGCTGTACTCGCCGGTGTAGCGGTAGAGGTCGCTCTTGATCAGGTCGAAGGTTCTCATCGCGGCACGTCTGTTCGTTTTGGTGATTTCTTGTAATACCTCGGGCCGGTCGGCAATGCTTATCCGAAGACTAATGCGTTGCAGCCCGGCGTTCGGTGCGAAATGGAACATATGACCGACGCGCGATGCGTCGCCCGCCTGAAACGCGGAATTATTTCGTCTGCTGAATGGAGATTATCCTCAATCAGATTATTAGCAATATCGCTTGAACCCAACGCAGACGCGGGCGGCAGGGGTTTGAAACTCACATTCGTATTAACCCGATAAGGGTAAGCACTGTAGGGTCTTTCGTCATGCGATTAAAAAAATTTTGAGTGCTGCGCTTACAAAATTGGTCTGGACAGCATTAAGGGCTGAAAGAGGACATTTCAGACTGTAATTTTTTCGTATGGGCAGCGTTGTAAGCGGTCATTTTGGCGCTCTAAATAAGAATTGCGGCTGACTGAATGGGAAATAAAGCGGAATAATCAGATGTTTCTTGCGCGTTTCGGCATACGAAAGGCGTCCGCTCAAGCCTTGCAGGGCGCGACACAGGGTTCTGGCGCGTTTTTTTCGCGTGCACGTTCGTAATGTTAAAATCGATTCTTCTGAAGAATATTTATCGTCATATCGAATGCGGTTTAAAGTGGTGTTATTCATCTACCGTATTAACTTTAAAAAGCACGTAGATTTTTTCTCTCTTCAGTCTTCAAAACGGAAAACGCTCCGCATTAAAGTTTCGAAAACACAAAATAAAAAGTTACAAGCGTACATTCTGTAACAAGTGCCGGGTAGAAATACACCGTAACAATCTGTAGGATTTAAAAAAGACGGTAATTCATGCCGTCGGACTTAAGTGCTCTTTCAGACCGTTCGCGGACCGATCGAGTACGGGGTGATGGGTTCTCCCGGTTACTGGTTTCATCCGATCCCGAGTCATCCGTTTTTCGCCGAGATGCCTTTCGGAGTCGCCGTGTGCGGCTGTCGAGCGCTGAGCGGCGCAATCGTTTGCGCCTGCTTATTAGCGTTGGTCATCTCTTATCCATAAAGAAACGTTGCGTGCGGCCGATGTCGCATGAACGGGTTCGCCCGTCGACAACGCACAACCAATCTTGGAAAGACAATGCTTTCGAACAACACTCAGGCAGACACCCAGGCAAACAACTCCGTCGTCGACTCGCGTATCGCAACCCGTCGCAAGCTGCTGACCTCGCTCATCGCGGGTAGCGGCGCGTTCGTCCTCGCCGCATGCGGCGGCGGCGGCGACGGCGCGGCGCCCGATGCGGTCGCCGACCGCTTTAGACGCCGCAACACGAGCGGCGCATCGACCGCGACGCCCGCAAGCTCGGCATCGTCGGCTAGCACGACGACGAGCGCCAGCGCACCGGCCGCGGCCAGCTCGACGAGCGCCGCCAGCACCAGCACCGCAGGCACCATCGCCGCTTCGTCGTTCGGCGTGAAGGCAGACGGCAAGACCAACGACCGCGCCGCGCTGCAGGCCGCGATCGACGGCTCCGTCGGCCAGATTCTCCTGATCTCGGGCCAGGTCCGCATCGACACGACCGGCCTCAAGCTGCGCACCAACACGCACATCCGCTTCGCGTCGGGCGCTTCGATCAAGCTGCTGCCGCACAACGCCGACATCTACCAGATGATGCTCATCGAAGACGTGAGCAACGTCATCGTCGAAAACGCGTACCTCGACGGCAGCAAGGAGCTGAACTCGGCTTCGGGCGGCGAGCACGGCATGGGCTTCTCGATCATCGGCGCGCAGAACGTGCACCTGATCGCGCCGACGACGATCAACACGTGGGGCGACGGCATCTACATCAACGACAGCCAGAGCAAGAAGAACACGCCGACGTACAACCTCGTCGTCGACAACCACAAGGCCGACGGCTGCCGCCGTCAGGGCGTGTCGATCATCTCGGGCGACACGATCACGTTCAACAGCCCGGTGTGGCAGAACATCAACGGCACGGCGCCGGCGTGCGGTCTGGACTTCGAGCCGAACGACAACTCGGCCGTGTTCAAGAGCATCACGATCAACAGCCCGACGACGGCGAACTGCAAGGGCGGCGGCATCAACGTGTGGTTCGGCTCGCTGCCGGGTCCGATCAGCAAGACGGTCACGATCGCGATCAACAACCACGTCGATACGACGAGCCCCGGCGGTTCGTTCGCGGTGCAGGGTCTGTCGCTCGACGGCTACATCGTCAATGGCCAGATCAGCAGCACGAATCCGAAGTGGAAGTACCCGCTGATCGTCGAGCAGTGGGACAACAACGGTCCGCGCATCAACGTGCAGAATCCGACGATCGTCAAGTCGTAAGCGGCGATGCAATGAAAAACGCCATGCGGGAATGCTTTCCCGCATGGCGTTTTTTCGCTGTGACGCGCGGCTTACTTGAACCAGCCGAGATTCACCGAGTTGGCGATCGCCTGCAGTCCCGCCGGATTCGGATGCAGATGGTCGCCGCTGTCGTACGCGCCGCGCATCACGGGCGGATTCGCCGGATCGCCGAGCGCGGCGGCCTGATCGAGCACGGCGTCGCAGCCGCTGTCGGGCGTGGCGACGAACGCGTTCACCGCGGCGCGCGTCGCCTCGATGTCCGCCGTCCACGACGACACGCCTTCGAACGGCGTGAGCGTCGAACAGATCACGCCGACGCCCGCCGCGTGCGCGCTCTGCGTGAGTTGCGTGTAGGCGGCGGTGAGGCGTGCGGCGGTCGGCGGCGCGTGGCCGATCAGGTTGTTCACGGCGTCGTCGGAAACGATGACCCACTTCACGTTGTACTTGTCGAGTGCGTCGCGCGCGAAGCGTGTGAGGCCGGCATCGCCGGAATCGTTCGTGAAGAAGTCATTGCCGGAAATGCCCTGATTGAGCACGCCGATCGTCATGCCCGCCTGCTGCAGACGCGCGGCGAGCAGGTTGGGCCAGCGGCCGTTCGTGTTCGGCGTCGATGCGATACCGTCCGTGATCGATGCGCCGAACGCGACCACCGCGCCCGTCGCATTGGCGTTCTGCACGACGGCGTCGGTGAGGAAGTAGTAAGACTGCGCGCCGAGCGCGTTGACGACGCCGCCGCGGAATTCCGTGTCGGCGCTCACGTCGCCGGGCGCAATGTAGACGTCCTGCAAACCTTCGGCGTGGCCGGTCGTTTCCATCGGCGTCTGTTGCGGAAAATACGCGCTGACGACGATGTCCGACTGCGCCGGCACCGCGAACGCGATCGGATCGCTCATCTCCGTCTTGCCGGGCGGAATCGTGACGAAGGACTGACCGTTGAAGGTGACGGCCCTGTCGCTGCCCGCGACGGTGCGCTGGCCGCCCGCGCGCAACGCGACGCGCACGTCGCCGATCACGAGCGGCTCGTTGCCGTATTGATTCGAAAACTGCACGCCGAGCGCCGTTCCGCCGATGCTCGTGTGCACGATCTGACGGATCGTCTGATTATTGAAGCCGCCGTCGCCGGTGATCATCGGCGCGGTGCTCCATGTGCCGGTCCACGGCAAGGTCGCGCTGATGTTCTGCGCGAAACTGGATGATGCGAGCGGCAGAGCGAGCGCGGTGGCCACGAGGGCTCGCCTGAGGCGGGGAAATCGCTTGTTCAACTTGTTCTCCGAAACCAGCCGGGTATGAGTTCGATGTCTCGCGGATGCGAGACCTTTTGGCAGGCGCGTGTGGCCACAGCGCGCCGGTGTGCGCGGCGAAATCTTGTCGTGATTGTTCCGCCTTGGTGAATCGAAGCACCGTTTGCGCGCGCGCTCTGTACGCGGCCGCTCGTATGAGCGTAAAGCGGCTTTCGAAATGCCTTCGCGCAACTAACCGCCGATG
The DNA here is from genome assembly GCF_001544835.2 of Caballeronia fortuita. GTDB lineage: Bacteria > Pseudomonadota > Gammaproteobacteria > Burkholderiales > Burkholderiaceae > Caballeronia > Caballeronia fortuita. The sequence goes on from NZ_FCNX02000004.1 coordinate 168,172, forward strand.
TTTTGCGCCCGCGTCAGGCGCGGGACGCGTCGAACGTTACTGCTGCGCGTCCAATGCGGGCGTTGGCGCTTCCGTCGCCGGGTCGCTCGCGCTTTCGGCGGGCGCGGGCAGGATCGGCGGCATCGTCGTGAAGACGGGCGGCTGAGGCGCGTCCTCGGTCACTTCGGCTGCCGGCCCGGTTGGCGCGCGCTTCGGACGCACTGGCTGCGATGCCGTCTGCGCGGTCTTCGGCTTCGACGGCTTCGGCGCTTTCGTGAAGGTCTCGTCGAACCAGCTTTCGACGCGCGTGAGCATCGTTTGCCACATGCCCGGCGTTTCCTGGGTATCGAAGCGCGCGCGGGCATCGACGAGATGCGAACGCAGCGCACGCTGCATTAAATCGCCGACGATCGGCAACGCGCTATGCGCGCCTTGTCCCCAGTAATCGCTGCGCAGCGTGACGCGGCTGTCGTTGAAGCCGACCCAGGCGCCCGCCACGAGCTGCGGCTGCATCAGGATGAACCAGCCGTCCGCGTTGTCCTGCGTCGTGCCCGTCTTGCCCGCGACGTCCGCGCGAATGCCGAAGCGCGTACGGATCGCCGTGCCCGTGCCGCGATTGATGACGTCGCGCATCACATCGACGAGCTTGCGCGTCGCATCGACCGGCAGCGCGCGTTCGGGCGTGCTCTCGAACTGCGCGAGCACGTCGCCGTCCTTGTTCTCGATGCGCGTGACGAGCAGCGGCTCCATATAGCTGCCGTCGTTCGCGATCGTGCCGTACGCCGACACCATCTCCTTCAGCGTGACCGGACTCGTGCCGAGCGCGAGCGACGGCACCACGTCGAGATGACTGTCGCGCACGCCCATGTCGCGCGCGAGCCGCGCAACGCGACCCGGCCCGACCTGTTCCATCAATTGCGCGGTGATGCGGTTCTTCGAATAGGCGATGCCGTCGCGCAGGCTCACCGGCCGGCCGGACGGCGGCGCGTCGTCGGCTGGACGCCAGATTTCGTCGCCGCGAATCGGGATTTCGACGGCCTGATCGACGATCGTATCGGTCGGCTTCGCGCCACGCTCGAACGCCGCGCCATAGACGAAGGGCTTGAAGGTCGAGCCGGGCTGGCGGCGCGCCTGCGCGACGTGGTCGAAAGGATCCTGCGAGAAATCGCGGCTGCCGACCCACGCCTTGATCTGGCCGTTGCGCGGATCGAGCGCGAGAAACGCGGCCTGCACGCGCGTCTTGTTCTCGCACAGCGCCTGCATGAACGGGCGATCCGACGCGAGCTTCCTGATGGCGTCGGCGTCGTTCGCGCCGCTCGCGCGCATCGCGCGATACGCATCCGTCTCGCGGATGAACGCGTGCCCGAGATCGGCGTTCGCGTTCGCGCAACCGGCGCGGCCGCCCCATGCGGCATTGGCGATCGACTGAAGTTGATTGCCTTGCAGCGCGAGCGCGTTCGTCGCCATCGATTGCAGGCGCGAATCGATCGTCGTGCGCACGACGAGGCCATCGGAATAAATGTTGTAGTCGTTGTCGTCGGCCCAGCCGATCAGCCATTTGCGCAACTGCTGCGCGAAGTGCGGGGCGCGGCCGGGCTCTTCCGTCTGCCGCTCGAAGTCGATGCGCAACGGGCGCTTGCTGAGCGCGTCGAGCTTCGCCGGCGGCAAGTGGCCGAACTTCACCATCTGCCCGAGGACGATGTTGCGCCGGTCGAGCGCGCGCTCCGGATTGATCACCGGGTTGTAGTAGCTGTTGCCCTTCAACATGCCGATGAGCGTCGCGCTCTCGAGCACGTCGAGCTGGCCGGCGGATTTGTCGAAGTACGTGCGCGCGGCCATTTCGATGCCGTACGCGTTGTAGAGAAACGGCACCGTGTTCAGATACGTCTCGAGAATCTCGTCCTTCGAATAGAGCGCTTCGATCTTGAAGGCGGTGATCGCTTCCTTCAGCTTGCGCGTGAGCGTTTGCGAGCGGCCTATGTCCTCGGGATACAGGTTGCGCGCGAGCTGCTGCGTGAGCGTCGAGCCGCCTTGCCGGTCGCCGGAGAACGTGCGCAGCGCCGCGCCCGCCGTGCGCCGGAAGTCGATGCCGTGGTGCTGATAGAAGCGCCGGTCTTCCGTCGCGATGAGCGCGTCCATGACTTGCGGCGAGATCTGCTTGAGGCTCACCCATTCGCGATGCGTCGGCTTGAATTCGGCGAGCAGCTTGCCGTCGGCGGAATAGATCTGCGCGGGTTGATCGACCTTGGCGCGGCGGATATCGCGGATGCCGGGCGTGAACGGGATCAGCACCAGCACATATATAAGAAGGAGCGCGGGCAACAGAAGCAGCGTGCGCGCGCGCAGATGCGGACGCAGCCGCGACGCGAGGCGAGCCAGAAGCGCCTTGGCCCAGGCTTTGAATTCAGACGCGGTCACAACGAAACGGGATGCCTGGACATGGAAAACCCTGAATCGTAGCGTAATTTTTCAGCAGGTCTTTCGCAAAAGTGTCGCCGACGCTACACCGCGCGCGTTCCCGCCGACTCGCCGATCGGAAACGCCGTCGTCGAGAGCACTTCGCGCAGCACGACGAACGTGCGAATCTGCCGCACGCCCGGCAGATAGAGCAGCTTTTCGGCGTGCAACCGGTTGAAGCTCTCGCTGTCGCGCGTGCGGATCAGCATGAAGAAATCGAATTCGCCGGTGACGACGTGGCATTCCATGCAGCCGGGCACTTTCTGCGCGGCTTTCTCGAAGGCGTCGAAGGAGTCGGGCGTCGAACGGTCGAGGATCACGCCGATCAGCACGAGCATGCCGGCATCGAGCGCTTTCGGATCGAGCAGCGCGACGGTCGCCCGGATGAGGCCTGCTTCGCGCAGCCGCTCGACGCGCCGCAGGCACGCGGGTGGACTCAGATTGACCCTCTCCGCGAGCGCGACGTTCGAGATCGACGCATCGCGCTGCAACTGACGCAGGATCGCGCGATCGACGCGATCGGTCTGAACGCTTGCTGGATGCGGGTTCGGAGATGTTCCGGTTATTTTCATTGCGTCGTTCCACTTTTTTTCGGAATAAAAGTTTGCAAGAAATTCGATCCGATTGAAGACGTTAGGCCGAAGCCATTTTTTTCGCAACCCGGTGGTTCACGAGAATCTCTACGATTCAGTGCATGCAGTCCCACCTTCACGAGGATGCCGATATGAACCTGCAACGTTTTCCCCGCTATCCGCTCACCTTCGGGGCGACGCCGATTCAGCCGCTCAAGCGCCTTTCCGCGCATCTCGGCGGCAAGGTCGAGTTGTATGCGAAGCGCGAAGACTGCAACAGCGGCCTTGCGTTCGGCGGCAACAAGACGCGCAAGCTCGAATACCTGATTCCCGAGGCGATCGCGGAAGGCTGCGACACGCTCGTATCGATCGGCGGCGTGCAGTCGAACCAGACACGCCAGGTCGCGGCGGTCGCGGCGCATCTCGGCATGAAGTGCGTGCTCGTTCAGGAAAATTGGGTCAACTACTCCGATGCCGTCTATGACCGCGTCGGCAATATCCAGATGTCGCGAATGATGGGCGCGGACGTGCGCCTCGTCGCCGATGGCTTCGATATCGGCATTCGCAAAAGCTGGCAGGACGCGATGGAAAGCGTGCGCGCGGCAGGCGGCAAGCCGTTTCCGGTGCCGGCCGGCTGCTCGGAGCATCCGCTGGGCGGGCTCGGTTTCGTCGGCTTTGCGGAGGAAGTGCGCGCGCAGGAAGCGGAACTGGGTTTCAAGTTCGATTACATCGTCGTGTGTTCGGTGACGGGCAGCACGCAGGCGGGCATGATCGTCGGCTTCGCGGCGGACGGGCGCGCGCGGCGCGTGATCGGCGTCGATGCATCGGCGAAACCGGAACAGACGCACGCGCAGATTCTGCGCATCGCAAAGCACACGGCGGAGCTTGTCGATCTCGGCCAGGACATCACGCGCGACGACGTGATTCTCGATACGCGTTTCGGCGGTCCCGAATACGGCCTGCCGAGCGAAGGCACGCTGGAGGCGATCCGTCTGTGCGCGCGGCTCGAAGGCGTGCTGACCGATCCCGTGTACGAAGGCAAATCGATGGACGGCATGATCCAAATGGTGCGCGACGGCGAGTTTCCGGAAGGCTCGAAGGTGCTGTACGCGCATCTCGGCGGCGTGCCGGCGCTCAACGCGTACAGCTATCTGTTCCGCAACGGTTAAAACGCGTCGCGGAATGCGTCGAACAAAGCGGCGACGTGTTCGGCGGTTTCGGCTTCGAAAACCGGAATGCGCGTGCCGAGCATGTGCGTGAGAATCGGCGGCGCGGCGTCTCCGGGGCGCAGGATGGCGAGAATTTGCGCGCGGAGGGTTTCATCGGCGAGCGCGGCCGTGTCGCGGGCGAGCAGCGCGGCGCCCGCGATATCCGGATCGTGGCCGTGGCGCTCGACGAGATCGAAGGCATCGGCATAAAGGCGGTCGAGATTGCCGGCTTGCGCGTAACGCGCCATCAGAAAGAGCAGGTCGATCGCGTCCTTGCGGTCCGATGCGTGCCGGTCTTGCCACGCGATGATCTTCAGCATCGCCTGCGCGGGCAGCGACGCGACCGGCACGACGAGATCCTGTGCGACGCGCACGGCGAGCGCAGCATCGAGCGCCTGGCGGAAACCCGCGACGTTCATGCGCACCGATCCATCCGGCGGCCAGGCGATTTCGCCCTGCGCGTCCTGCACGCCGCCGAAGGGCACGATATCGAGCCACGTGCGCTCGCCGGTTTGCGGCGCGCTGAAATTCAGCCGATGCGCCGAGCCTTTGGGCGCCGTGAAATGTCCCGATGCGATGAGGGCGCGCCGCAGCGCGTCGTGGCCGCTCCAGCTTTGAATCGAGATGCCGATGTCGATATCGGCGGTGGCCCGCGTCGACGGAATGTCGTGAACGTGCGTGAGCAGGATGTCGCGCGCGCTCGCGCCGCCGACGAACCACGCGATGTTCGTCACTCGCGACGCGGCGACGACTTCGCGCAGCATCGCGGCAAAGACGCTGGCGAGCGGGCGATGCGGCAGCAGTTCAAGCGGCGAGGTAGCGTTCACGCAGCATCCTGGCGGTTTCGAGATTGCGCGGATCGCCGCTCGCGACGAGATCGGCATAGACGATGAGCGGCGCGACGACGTTGGGCGGAAGGCCATCGACGGGCGCGAGCGCGACGGGCGCGCGCAGGAATTCGACGTTTCCGGCGGGATCGGGCCGCAAGCGCGCCGCACGTATCCATTCGCGCGGCGGCGCGTCGGCGCAATAGGCGGTGACGGTCGCAGGCTTCAGGTATTGCGTGAGGATCGCCGCGGCCGGCTCGCCGCCGAACTGGCATTCGCCTGGCAGATCGGGCATGTCGCGCCACCAGTCGTTCGATTCCGCGCGATATCGCCCGATCAGCAGCGACTCGCGCAATTGCCGCGGATACAGCGTCACCCATTCGTCGATGAGGCGATCCTTGTCGGCGAGTTGCAGGCCGCGTCCGTCGGGCTGCTCGAATATATCGCGATGATCGATGAGCGCGCGCACGGCGTTTTGCACCGTGCCGTGGCTGACGCCCGCGTGTTGCGCGATATCGCGATAGCCGCGCTGCAGCAGCGCGGGCGTGACGAGCAGGGCGAGCGTGACGCGCAGTGTCGATTTCGTCCACGTTTTCGAGCGGCGCGCCCTGCCGTGCGCAATGCGCGGACGGCCCGAGACGATCACGACGACGCTATCGCCTTCGACGACGCTCGCGTTGCCAGCGAGATCGAAGGCATCGACGTTCAGCTCGCGGCATGCGCGGATCATGTCGGGTGAGAGATACGGGGTGACGAGCGCGGGTTTCGCGCCGCCGTGTTGCGCGGCCGATGCGCTGAACGCGGACAGCGCGCTGAATCTGTCGATGTTGTCGCGCACGATGACCGGGCGCTTGATGCGCGTGCCGCCGATGCGCAATTCGATGGCGGCGTCGTAGTTGCCGCGTGCGGGCGGCCTGAGGCGGCGCGCGGCGAAGCCGGTGGCCTCGGTGAATGCGGCTGCAGCGGCTTCGACGAGTGGGTCGGTCGGGAGCATTGGCAGGAGAATGTCCAATTTTGGTCAGTGTACACGAAACGTGGACGGGATGAAAAATTGGACGGACGTCGATCTTGTCAGGCAGCACCGCGAAATAAGACCATGCGGTGTTCTTCGATGCGTGCGTTCAACGCTTCGGAATCGCTAAACGGCATCGGATTTGAACGAAAAACGGATCTCATCGCCGAGATCCGCATACGTTCCTCACACGCCTCAATCAAAGATAACTACAAACGTAATCCAGCGTTTCCGTCACTTCGATATCGAAGCGGCTCTTGCCCGGCACCGAGAACGATTCGCCCGCGCGATACGTCTTCCACTCGTCGCTGCCGTCGAGGCGGATGCGGCATTGGCCGGCTTGCACTTCCATGAGTTCGGGCGCATCGGTGCCGAAGTTGAGCGTGCCGGGCAGGATCACGCCGAGCGTTTTCTTCGTGCCGTCGGCGAAGAGAACCGTGTGCGAGACGCACTTGCCGTCGAAGTAGACGTTTGCGCGCTTGATGACGGAAACCTGATCGAACTGCGTTGCTGCGGTCATGACGATGGTCCTTTGGACGGTTGCGAGGGATGGTCCGCCATCATACAAAAAAGGCGATGCGGCTCACACCGCATCGCCTTTCTCGAACCGGTGCAAGACGCATCAGCGGTTCACGAGCCGCTTGGGCAACAGCAGAACCAGCAATCCGCCGATCGCGAGACACGCCGCGAGCGTGTACACGCCGAGGTCCGTCGAATGCGTCTTGTCGATGATCCAGCCGATCACGTACGGGCTGATGAAGCCCGCGAGATTGCCGAACGAATTCACCACCGCCACGCCCGTCGCTGCGGCCGCGCCGGCGAGGATCGCGGTCGGCAGACACCAGAACTGGCATAGCGTCGTCATCACGCCCATCGTTGCGACGGTGAGGGCGATCATCGCCAGCGTGACGTTGCCGCTGCCCGCCATCACCGCGGCGATCCATCCCGCCGTGCCGATCAGACCCGGCACCGCGACGTGCCAGCGGCGCTCGCGGCGCGCATCCGAACTGCGTCCGACGACGATCATCGAGATCGCGGCGGCGGCATACGGCAGCGTCGTCAGAAAGCCGATCATCAACGGGTCCTTCACGCCCGAACCCTTGATGAGCGTCGGCAGCCAGAAGCCCACGCCGTACAGCCCCATGATGAAGAACAGATAGATCACGGACAGTGCCCAGACCATCGGGTTCGTGAAGCCGTCCTTGAACGAGTGCGATGCAACGCCGTCCGCATCGGCCGCGACGTTGGCCGCGAGCACTTTCTTCTCGTCGGCGGTGAGCCACTTTGCCTGCTCGATGCCCTTGTCGAGTAGGAAGATGATGACGAAGCCCAGCACGAGCGACGGAATCGCTTCGAGCAGAAAGAGCCATTGCCAGCCCGCGAAACCGTGCGCGCCGCTCATCGCGTGAAGAATCCAGCCCGACAGCGGACCGCCGATCACGCCCGAGATCGGAATGCCCGTCATGAACATCGCGATGATCTTGCCGCGCCGCGCCGACGGATACCAGTACGTCAGATACAGAATCACGCCGGGAAAGAGGCCCGCTTCGGCGAGACCGAGCAGGAAGCGCAGGATATAGAACGTCGTGGGCGTCTGCACGAACATCATCGCGGCGGAGATGATGGCCCACGTGATCATCACGCGTGCGATCCAGAGCCGCGCGCCGACCTTGTGCAGGATGATGTTGCTCGGCACTTCGAAAATGAAATAGCCGATAAAGAAGATGCCCGCGCCCAGTCCATACACGGTTTCGCTGAAGCCGAGGTCCTTCAGCATCTGCAGCTTGGCGAAGCCGACGTTCACGCGATCCAGATAAGCCGCGACGTAGCAGAGGAACAGCAAGGGAATGAGGCGCCACGTCACTTTCGCATAGAGCGCGGACTCCGATCGGTCCGCGCGCTCGAACTCAGGCGACGCCGGGAACGCATGTCTCGACGTACTCATGGAAATGTCTCCAATCTTATAGGGGTGACGTTTCGCCTTTCTGCGAAGGCGAGGTGCTGCATGATGAAGCGGTCAGTCGAACATGTCGGGCTGCGTGGCGACGAGATCGTTCCAGATCGTCTGGAAGTGCAGCCAGCCGATGTAGTCGCTGCCCACGTGCTCGCGGCTATAGCGCGCGCGGTCTTCGGGCACGAGCTTCGGCGCGATGCCGGTCGCTTCGATCATCAGTTGTTGCTGGCAGCAGCGCTCGAGCGCGATGAACCAGAACGCCGCCGAATCGATGCTATGACGGCTCGCCGTGAGCAGGCCGTGATTCTGATGGATCGCGGCCTTCACGCCCTGAAACGCATTCGCGACCTTGTTGCCGCCCTTCACTTCGACGGCGACCTTGCCGGCTTCATCGCCGATCACGACGTGGTCTTCGAAGAACGCGCACGCGTCCTGCGACATCGGAACGAGCGGCTTGCCGAGCGCCGCGAACGCCGTGCCGTAGACGGTATGCGCGTGGCACATCGCGACGATGTCCTGATGCTGCTCATGCACGGCGGCGTGCAGCACGAAGCCCGCGCGATTGATCGCGTAGTTGCCTTCCACCACGTTGCCCCGGTGATCGGCGCAGATCAGGTTCGAGACCTTCACTTGCGCGAAGTGCACGGCCATCGGATTCGTCCAGTAAAGCGACGGATGCTCCGGATCGCGCACGGTGAGGTGACCCGCGAAACCGTAATCGAAGCCTTGCAGCGCGAACGCACGGCACGCGGCGACGAGATGCTCCTTCAAGTACTGACGATGCTCTGCGTGGCTCGAAAACGTCGGCAGCTCGGGGAAGACGAGGCCTTCCTGCTCCGGCTGGTAAATCGACACGCGGCCTTTGAGGTCGATGGACTGCTCGTCGGTCTTCGCGGGATTCTCCATGACGTCGCTCATCTTTTCGCTCCATGCGGATCAAGTGGGTATGTCACGCATGGTGCCGCGAGCGATGCTTGCGCACAAACGAAGGTTGTTCAACGTTGCATGAGTCACATTCATGCATGGAAGGTTTGAAGCGCCTGCTGAATGGGAATTCGTAGAAGGTTTAGGCGATGCAACATTTTTCGCTGCGGCGCGGAACCGCTACCTGTCACGCGCATCGATGAGACAACGCATCGCCGTTTCGCGCACAGGCCCGCCGGATAAGGCTTCGACGGAAACCATCGATAGCACTTCAAAAGCCGCACTCGAAGCCGTTAACCACCTTTGCAACATTTTTGGCGCGAGGCTTGTTTCTACCGCGACAAGGCTTTCAGGCGCTTGAACGCGAATGTTCGGCACCGCGCACACTTCCGCGGACCCTTATCCCGCGTGGGCATTCCCCATAGGAAAACGTTTGGCGTTGGCGGGCCGTCGCATGCGATCCGTATGAAGGTCGCTTTTCACGGTTGAATCATTTTTCTTCGTACTTGAGCGCACGTAGCGACGCGTTGTGCGGGGAACCGCGCAAAGGCCTGTTGGTATAAGGATTAGCGCTCGCTGGCACACCTCTCGCTAATGTATGACCACGCACGAACATCGACGCACGATACAAACAACAACAAGCGGCGGGTTCGTACTACGGGGCTGGCCGCAACAGGTTCGATGTACGCCATCGAGATGCATACACGAATCCTGTTGCGAGCTGGAAGAAAGCAAAAGCGCGAAGCGCACACGAACGAGACTAATAACATGTTGACTCTTCAATCCGATCTGCACGGCAATCATCTGTTGGGCGCGCTTCCCGCGCAGGAATGGCAGGCCATCGCGCCGCACCTCGAACTCGTCCAGTTGCGCACGGAGCAACTGCTGTGCGATTCCGGTCAACGCATTCATCACGTGTATTTCCCGACGACGGCGATCATCTCGCTGCTGCATACGATGGAAGACGGCGGTTCCGTCGAGGTCGCGGCTGTTGGGCGTGAGGGGATGTCGGGTGTTCCGGTGCTGACGGGCGGCGACACGATGCCGACGCGAGTGCAGGTTCAATGCGCGGGCTTTGCGTATCGCATGAGCGCGGGGGCGCTGCGTGAGCACTTCGGTCGTTCGGACTTTCTGCGTCGCGTGATGTTGCTGTACATGCAAGCCCTGCTGACGCAAGTTGCGCAAACGGCGGCGTGCAATCGTCACCATTCGCTGTCGAAGCAACTGTGCCGCTGGCTGCTGATTCAGACGGACCGCACGCCGTCGGATCAACTGCGTGTGACGCAGCAGATGATCGCCGATATGCTCGGCGTGCGCCGTGAAGGTGTGACGGAAGCGGCTGGCAAGCTGCATGATGCGGGGCTGATTCATCACAGCCGTGGATGCATCAAGATTCTCGATCGCGCTGGATTGGAAGAGCGGGCTTGCGAGTGTTATGGCATCGTGAAGCGGGAGTTCGATCGGATGCTGCCGCGGCGGGCTGCTGAGGCTTTGGTTTAAGGGTTTTGTGCCTCGCTGCTTCCCGTTGCGGTTTTGTTCTGTTGGCGCTGCCCCTGTGCGGGGCGGCAGTCACTTTCTTTGCTGCTGCAAAGAGAGCAGCTTTCGTAGGCTTGCGGTCATATGCACGTTGGGTGTTGCTCTCGGTCATTGGGGTACTTGCCTTCGGATCGCGGCGGGCTGCTTTCGTTTGAAGGTTCTTTGTCGCTGGATCCCGATTTGCTATTGGTCTATTAGCACTGCCCCTGTGCGGGGCGGCAGTCACTTTCTTTGCTGCTGCAAAGAAAGTAACCAAAGAAAGCAGCTTTTCAAGCCCGCGGTCACACGCACGTTGGGTAGTCCTCTCGTCCTCGGTGGCACTCGCCTAAAGAGTGCCCTCGTAGGACCAACCGGGCTTGGATCGCGCACGGTCTGACTAGCTAGTCTGTCTCGCGCGTTGGTTCAGCGCAAAACAGCTTCGGCACAGCGCTACGCGCTGCCGCCGGGTCTGCAAGGGAAACCGATGGTGCGCGTATGCTCGGGCATCGATCAACCCCTCGGCCGCGCAGCGGGCCGGAGCTATTTGGTGCTGAACCAATATGTTGTGTCGTGCGATGTGGCAGACCGTGCGCGAGCCAAGCCCGCTTGGTCCTACGAGGGCACTCTTTAGGCGAGTGCCATCTGCAACGAGAGGACTACCCAACGTACGTGTGACCGCGGGCGTATCGAGAGCTGCTTTCTTTGGTTACTTTCTTTGCAGCAGCAAAGAAAGTGACTGCCGCCCCGCACAGGGGCAGCGCTAATAAACCAATAACAAATCGGGATCGAGCGACAAAGAAAACAATCAAACCAGCGCCCGATTCGCCGCCGCCGCCCGCCCCCTCAACCAATTGATGCTAGCAAAGAGCAAAACAGCAAACACAATGAGCATAGTAGCGACAGCAAGAATAGAAGGATCGATGGAATCGCGAATACCGCTCCACATCTGCCGGGGCACGGTCCTTTGATCCGGCCCGCCGATGAACAGAATCACGATAACCTCATCGAACGAAGTCGCAAAAGCAAACACGCTGCCCGTAGCCACAGCAGGTGCAATAAGCGGCAATGTCACGCGCCGGAAAGCGATCCACGGCCTGGCCCCAAGCCCCGACGCAGCACGCAGAAGACTCTGATCGAACGACAGCAAAGAAGCCGTCACGGTAATCACGACGAATGGCGTGCCAAGCGCCGCATGCGCGAAGATCACGCCAGGATAGGAATTCACGAGCCCGAGCGGCGCGAAGATCAGATAGAACCCCGCCGCAACGACGACGATCGGCACGATCATCGGCGAAATGATGATAGGCATGATCACCGAGCGCAACGGAAACTGCGATCGCGAAAGCCCGAGCGCGGCAAGCGTGCCGAGACACGTCGCGATCAACGTCGATGCCGCGCCAATGCCGATGCTGTTCAAAAGCGAACGCTGCCAGTCGGAACTGGTAAGCGCCTGCTCGTACCAGCGCAGCGAAAAGCCCTGCAACGGGTACGAAAAGTAAGAACCCGAATTGAACGAGAGCGGAATGATCGCGAGAATCGGCGCGACGAGAAAGAAGAGCACGAGCGCCGTATGCACGCGCACCCATCGCGATGCGATGCGTTCGGTCAGCACCTTGTTGCGTTGTTCCGTCATGATGGAATCACTCCTCAACCGAAGCGCAAGCGGTCGATGCCGACGATGCGATTGAACAGGAAATAGAAGATCGCGGTGAAGATCACGAGATACGCCGAGAGCGCGCCCGCCAATCCCCAGTTGAGTTGCGTGTTCGTCTGCAACGCGATGAGCTGACTGATCATTTCATCGCCTGCGCCGCCGAGCAAAGCGGGCGTGATGTAGTAGCCGAGCGCGAGCACGAAGACGAGAAAGCAGCCCGCGCCGACGCCCGGCAGCGTCTGCGGAATATAAACACGCACGAACGCCGTGAACGGATGCGCGCCGAGCGATTGCGCCGCGCGCAGATACACCGGCGATACGCCTTTCATCACCGAGAAGATCGCGAGAATCATGTACGGCAGCAACACATGCGTCATGCCGATCAATACGCCCGTACGATTGAAGATGAGCGGCAACGGATGCGTCGCGAGGCCGAGTCCCATCAATAAACCGTTGATGACGCCGCCCGGTTGCAGCAGCACATACCACGCGGTCGTGCGAACGAGCAGCGACGTCCAGAACGGCACGATCACGAAGAGCATCAGCCGGTTGCTGCTTTGCGCGGGAAGATTGGCGAGCAGCCACGCGACCGGATAGCCGAGCACGAGACACAGCAATGTGACCGATGCGCTGATCGATATCGTGCGCAGGAACGCTTGCCGATACACCGACGAGTTATCCGGCACGAACGCCACGCTACCTTGCGGCGTCACTTGCGCATCGACTGCGGCGAGCAGATAGTCCGGCGTCGGCGATGTCGCCGCGCGCTTCAAAAGACGCCATATCTCCGGCGAATTCCAGCGCTCGTCCATCTCGATCAACGCGGGCTTCCACGCGCCCGGCGTCTCATCGCGCACGCTGCGCGCGGTACGCATCAGCAAGCTGCGAAACTCGGGCTGCGCGAAGTTGAGCCTGCGGGCGACGGTGCCAAGTTGTCCGCTCTGCTGCGCATCCTTGAGGCCGGATGCGAGCAGCGCGAACGTATGTTCATCGGGGACGCCGCGACCGTCCCATGCATCGAGCGCGCGCGTGAGCGCGGGCATGCTGTCGGGCACTTCCTTGTTCTCGACACTGCGCGCAAGTAACAGCGCGATCGGCGCGATGAACGTCGACAGCAAGAACACGATCAGCGGCAAGGCAAGCAACAACGCCTGCACCGATGCGCGGCGGCGCGCTCTTTGATATGAGGCGCGGCCATCGGCTCTCGTCGGAGAACCGGCGGCGTGCGCGTGGATCGATGCAGGCATGTCGTTCCCTTGATCTCTAGCTACGTTACTGCGTCAGCCAGACCTGAAAGCGCTTGTTGATCTGATCCGCGTTATCGGCCCAGAAGTTGGCGTTGATCTGCACGGCGCGCTTGAAGTTATCGGGCGCGGTCGGCATGTCGGCAAGACGCTGTTTGTCGACGAGCGCAACGGCATCCTTGCGCGGCGGCGCATACGCGATGTACTTCGACAGATCCGCCGATGCCTTCGGCTGCGCCTGCGCGACGATGAACTTCGCGGCGGTGTCGGCGTGCTTCGCGCCCGTCGGAATGGCCCACCATTCGAAGTCGTAAACCTGCGCATCCCATACGGCCTTGAACGGCTTGTTGTCTTTCTTCGCGGCATCGTCGATACGGCCGTTGTAGGCCTGCACCATCACGACCGCGCCATCGGCGAGGAGCTGCGGCGCCTGCGCGCCCGATTCCCACCACACGATGTTCTTCTTGATCGTGTCGAGCTTCTTGAATGCGCGATCCACGCCGGCAGGGGTGCCCAGCACCTTATAGACATCTTTCGGATCGACGCCATCGGCGATGAGCGCCCATTCCATCGATACCTTCGGCGACTTGCGCAGGCCGCGTTTGCCGGGAAATTTCTGCAAGTCGAAGAAGTCGTTGACCGTGGAAGGCGCGGTCTTCAGCTTGCTTGCGTCGTAGGCATACACGGTGGACCACACCATGCTCGCGACCGCGCAATCGCTGATCGATCCGGGAATGAAATCGCTCGTCTTGCCAAGCGACTTCTTGTCGAACTTCTGCAGCAGACCTTCATCGCATGCGGTGATCGCATCGTTGGTCTCGAGATCGATGAGATCCCACGTCGTGTTCTTCGCCTGCTCCATCGCCGAGAGCTTGGCCAGGCCGCCGTCATACGATTCGGTCGAGAAGTTCACGCCCGTTGCTTGCGTGAACGGTTCGAACCAGGCCTTCTTCGCGGCGGCTTCGTATGCGCCGCCGAACGTCACGACGGAAAGCGTCTCCGCCGCGTGTGCGGGGATAGTGGCGAATGCGAGTACTGCGAGTGCGGCGCATTGTGCTTTGATTTGAGTGCGCATGTCAGTTGGCTCCTGCGGGTGCGGTCGAGATGAGTGAAGGTGAGGGCGGTGTGGTCGGGGCCATCGCGGGTGCGCTCTTCGGCGCCATCATCGCGAGAATCTTGCAGTCGTCGTGACGCCATGCGATATCGATCGTGCTGCCCGCTGCGGGCAATGCATGACGTTGCGTGTTGGGCACCTTGACGACGATGGAATCGCGCGTGCCGAGCTTCAGATGCACGCGATGATGATCGCCGCAATACACGAGTTCCTCGACGCAGGCGCGCACGACGTTGCTGTGCTCGTCCGGCTGCATGGTGTCCGCGCCGGGAATGTGCGCGCGTTCGGGGCGCAGCGCGAGCATCGCTTCGTCGCCGGCGCGCAGGCCGTGCTCGCATCGTCCGCGAATCACGCTGCCGTCCGATAGCGAGAGCGTCGCCCATTCGCCGTTCGCACTGACGACGCGCCCCGTCAGCCCGTTGTTCTCGCCGACGAAGTTCGCGACGAACGCGTTCTGCGCATTCTCGTAGAGTTCACTGGGCGTCGCGGCCTGTTGGATGCGGCCATCGGAGAAGACGGCGACGCGGTCGGACATCGTCAACGCTTCGGCCTGATCGTGCGTCACATAGACGATGGTCAGCGCAAGCTCGCGATGCAGCCGCATGATCTCGTATTGCATCGTTTCGCGCAGGCGCTTGTCGAGTGCGCCGAGCGGTTCGTCCATCAACACGACGCTCGGCTCGAACACGAGCGCGCGTGCGAGCGCGACACGCTGCTGTTGTCCACCGGAAAGCTGCGAAGGGCGCCGGTTCGCGAGATGCGGCAACTCGATCATCTCGAGCGCCCGCTTCACGCGCGTCTTCTGCTCCGCGCGGCTCACGTGCCGCACCGAAAGCGGAAACGCGACGTTCTCCGCGATCGTCAGATGCGGAAAGAGCGCGTAGTTCTGAAACACCATGCCGATGTCGCGCTGATGCGGCGGCTTGTCGTCGAGGCGTCGGCCATCGAGACGAATCTCGCCTTGCGTCGGCGATTCGAAGCCCGCGAGCATCATGAGCGTCGTCGTCTTGCCCGAGCCCGATGGTCCGAGCAGCGAAAGAAACTCTCCCTTGCGCACATCGAGGTTCAGGTCCTCCACGACGTAATGCGCGCCGTCGTACGATTTGCTCACGCCCGAGAAGGAGATGAAGGAAGGGTCTGACATCGTGATTGCGTCCTGTCTTTCAGTGCTGTGCGAGCTTCGCGGCGAGGTAGCGCGCGAAGTCGAAATTGGGCCGTTCGAGATGGCTCAGATTGCCCGGCTTCGCAAGAGGCGCATGCACGCCGCGAAACACTGCTTGCACGCCTTGCCTGTCTTCGGCGTTCACTTCGTCGAGCAGCTTCTTCAATGTCGACATGTGCGCGTTCGCTTGCGGGTCGGCTATGAACTCAGGCGCAAGACCGCCGCCGAAACGGATATGCACTTGACCGACGCCGCGCGGTTGCAGCACGAGATACCAGAAGTAACCCGGCGTGAGCGTGACGAGATGCGTCGGATAGATCGCGAGCAACGCGGTCGTCTTGCGCCAGTGACCGGTCAAACGCGTGTTGTCCGGATGCGCGTTGCCGATGGGCAAGCTCGCTTCCTTCGTGATCCAGTGATAGTTGAACGCGGGGTAACCCGGCGGACATTCCATCTCTTCGAGCTTCGAATGCGGCCCTACGGTTGCACGATGCAGCATCGGCAAGTGATAACTTTCCATGAAGTTTTCCGCGAGGATTTTCCAGTTCGTATCCCACACGTGTTCTTCATAGAAAGTTTCGATGTAGCCGCTCATGCCGTATGCGCCGATCAGTTCGCTCAAATCCGCAAGCTGCGTTTGTACCGGCGGCGCGTTTTCATCGAGCGTCACATAGATCCAGCCTTGCCATTCCTCGCAGCGCACGGCGGGCAGCTTATAGCTTTCCTTGCAGAAGCCCGCTTGCCGGTCCATCAGCGGTGCGCCCTTCAATTCGCCGTCGAGTCCATAACTCCATGCGTGATACGGGCACACGATGCGTCGCTTGTTGCCGCGCCCTTCGAGCAGCACCGACATGCGATGGAGGCACACGTTCGACATCGCCTTGAGCTGCCTATGTTCGTCGCGCAATACGGCGATCGGCTGCGCGCCGATCTGCGCCGTGAGGTAGTCGCCGGGCTCTTTCAAGGCACTCGCGCGGCCGACGCATTGCCATTCGCGCGCAAAGATGTCGCGCTCTTCCAGAGACAGGAATTCGGGCGACGTATAGACGCCGCATGGCGCGCGCATCGCTGAATGGTCGTTCGCAATTCGAGCGCAACTCGTCGACGAGCATTTGCACCGCGATCATGAAGCCCTCCTTGTCCCGACTCGTGAGAGCGCGCTGGCGCGGGCTTTGACCGCATTGCGCTCGACATGGACATCAATCTATCAAGCCAAATTGCCAGCCAAAATATTGTTTTCGGATACAAAGCAAAGCTTTTCCCTATGCAGCGCGGATAACTTTCATATGTCGATGTGCAGCCTGCGAATATAGGTTTCGCAGAACGACGAAAAGCGATGCACGACCTGGCGCGGACGCATCGTGCGTGATTGCGCGATGCCGAGCGTCGTCGCGTTGACGTTGTCCTTGAAGCGCTTAATCACGAAGTCCTCGCCATCCACCGTGCGATTCGACTTCAATGGGAAATTCAGGATGCTATAGCCGAGACCATTCGCCACCATGCCGCGCACGACTTCCGGCTGCGACGACCGGAACGCGGGCACGGGACGGCTGCCGACTGCATCGAACAGCGCGGCGAAATACTCGCGGCTATGCGGTAAATCCAGCATCACATAAGGCTCCGATTGCAGATCCGCGAGCGATACCTTGCGCGCGCGCGCAAGCCTGTGCGTCTTCGGCAGGATCGCATAAGGCGGCAAGGAAAGCAGCGGCGTGAAGGCGATGTCCTCGGTCAGATCGAGGCTATATGTAAGAGCGATATCGAGCGAGCCGTCATGCAGACCGCGCAGCAAGCCGTCCTGATGCGCTTCGACGGTGCGAAACGAAATGCCCGCGTGCCCGGCCGTGAAGCGGCTGATGAGGCCCGGCATCAACGGCGGCGCGAGCGAAACCAGACAGCCAAGCGCGATGGAACCGGTCATGCCGCCATCCATTTCCTTCGCGGCCATCTGCAGTTCTTCGGCGATCTTCAGCAGATTGCGCGCTTGCCCGAGCAGATCGCGGCCGGCCTGCGTAAGCGACAAACCGCTCGCATGATGTCGAATGAATAGTTGCACGCCGAACGATGCTTCGAGATCTGCGAGCGCGGTGGATATCGACGGCTGCGAGATATGCAGTTTCTTCGCGGCGGCCGTGAAGGACAACGCTTCTGCGGTGACCACGAAATAGCGCAACTGACGCAGCGAATAGCGCAACGGATGGCTTTCCATCGATGACATTCCGGAAATGAGCTTCGATCAGCCGCATTGTGATGTGCTCAAAATTCATTGCATAGCCAGATCCGATGCTTTGCATTTTTTAAATATATTTTTCGAATTCTATTGAGGCGCGTAGATTTTTACGGGAGACATCACGGAAACAACGGCCTTTCAGAAGGACATAACCATGACAGTGGACACAACGTCTATCGATACGCTCGTCGTTGGCGCGGGCCAGGCGGGGGTTGCCATGAGTGAGCATCTGAGCAAGCTCGGCGTGCCGCATCTCGTGCTGGAGCGCGACCGCATCGCCGAGCGCTGGCGCACCGGCCGATGGGATTCGCTCGTCGCCAACGGCCCGGCCTGGCACGACCGTTTCCCTAATATGGAGTTCGCGGATTTCGACCCCAATGCGTTCGCATCGAAAGATCAGGTCGCGGACTACTTCGCCGCGTACGCAGAAAAATTCGATGCGCCCATTCGCACCGGCGTCGAAGTGAAGAAGGTCGTGCGCAATGCGGGGCGGCCGGGCTTTACCATCGATACATCTGACGGAACCATCGAAGCGAATCGCGTCGTCGTCGCGACCGGTCCGTTTCAGCGTCCCGTGATTCCGCCTATCGCGCCGAAGTCCGCGAAGCTCACGCAGATTCATTCCGCCGACTATCGCAATCCGCAGCAATTGCCGGAAGGCGGCGTGCTCGTCGTCGGCGCGGGATCGTCGGGCGTGCAGATCGCCGATGAATTGCAGCGCGCGGGACGGCATGTGTATCTCTCGGTCGGAGCGCACGATCGTCCGCCGCGCGGTTATCGCGGACGCGACTTCTGCTGGTGGCTCGGCGTGCTCGGCGAATGGGACGCGGAAGTGATGAAGCCAGGCCGCGAGCACGTAACCATCGCGGTAAGCGGCGCGCGCGGCGGTCATACGGTGGATTTTCGCCGTCTCGCGCATCAGGGCATCACGCTCGTCGGCCTGACGAAATCATTCGACGATACGCGCGTCACGTTCGAAGCCGATCTCGCGGATAACATCCGTCGCGGCGACGAGAACTATCTGTCGTTGCTCGACGCCGCCGATGCCTACGCCCAACGCAACGGCCTCGATCTTCCCGACGAGCCCGAAGCGCGCGTCATTCCCGCCGATCCCGAATGCATGACGCATCCGCTGCTCGAACTCGATCTGGCGGAAGCGGGCGTCACGTCGATTATCTGGGCAACGGGTTATGCCGTCGATTTCAACTGGCTGCAAGTCGATGCTTTCGACGAGAAGGGCAAGCCGAAACATCAGCGCGGCGTGGCGAAGGAACCGGGCATCTATTTCCTCGGCTTGCCGTGGCTTTCGCGACGTGGCTCCGCATTCATCTGGGGCGTGTGGCACGACGCGAAACATATCGCCGATCACATCGTCACGCAGCGCAAGTACCTCGCTTATTACGACACGCCGCAACGTCGCGTGGATATCGACCGCGAAGAAGAGCGCGCGCCGGATGCATCGCGCGCTCACAAGGTCAGCGAGATGGGCGTCAACTGATTACAAACTATTCGTATCAAGGTGCATTCGATGAGCCAACCCACGCATACCCGTATCCGCATGTTCAACACGAAGGATACGTATCCGAATCAGTCGCTCGATAACGATCTCTGTCAGGCCGTACGCGCGGGCAACACGGTCTATGTGCGCGGTCAGATCGGCACGGACTTCGACGGCAAGCTCGTCGGTCTCGGCGATCCGCGCGCGCAAGCCGAACAGGCGATGAAGAACGTGAAGCAGTTGCTCGAAGAAGCGGGCAGCGATCTATCGCACATCGTCAAGACGACGACCTATCTCACCGACGTGCGGTTTCGTGAGCCTGTGTATCGCGAAGTCGGCAAATGGCTGAAGGGCGTGTTCCCGATTTCGACGGGCCTCACCGTCGTCGCGCTCGGTCAGCCCGAATGGCTGATGGAGATCGACGTGATCGCCGTCATTCCCGAGGGATGGACGCCGCCACAGGAGCACGCATGACCTTCTCCATCGTCGGGCGATGCGAAGAGACCGGGCAGCTCGGCATCGCGATCAGTTCATCGAGCATCGCGGTTGGCGCGCGTTGTCCGTGGGTGCGCGCGGGCGTCGGCGTCGTCGCGACGCAGAACGTCACGCTGCCCGCGCTCGGTCCGCAGATTCTCGATGCGCTCGAAGGTGCGCAGATCGATGCCAGCGCCGCGCTCGAACGCACGCTGGGCGCGCATGAATGGCGCGAGTAT
This sequence comes from Caballeronia fortuita, assembly GCF_001544835.2. GTDB lineage: Bacteria > Pseudomonadota > Gammaproteobacteria > Burkholderiales > Burkholderiaceae > Caballeronia > Caballeronia fortuita. Next base: position 188,235 of record NZ_FCNX02000004.1, read on the forward strand.
CGGCAGGTGACCGTCGTGGATGCGCAAGGCCGCACCGCGTTTTTCAGCGGCAAGCAGGCGCTCGGCACGTATCACGCGGTCGCGGGCGCGCAATGCGTCGCGGCGGGCAACATGCTCGCGGGCGTGCATGTCATCGAAGCGATGATTCCCGCATTCGAGAACGCATCGGGCCATCTCGCGGATCGTCTGCTGGCTGCGATGCACGCGGCCATCGCAGCGGGCGGCGAAGCGGGGCCGGTGCATTCGGCGGCGCTGAAGATAGCGGGCGAGCAAAGCTGGCCGCTCGTCGATCTGCGTGTCGACTGGGCCGACGACGATCCCATCGGCAAGCTCGATGCGCTCTGGCGCGCCTACGAGCCGCAGATGCGGGACTACGTGACGCGCGCGTTGAATCCGACCGCCGCACCCAGCTACGGAGTGCCGGGCGATGAGTGACGTGACGAGCCGCGCGCTGCTCGAACGGCTGATCGGTTTCGCTACCGTCAGCCGCGATTCGAATCTCGCGCTGATCGAGTTCGTGCGCGATTACCTCGCGCAATTCGATATCGAAAGCGAGCTGTTCTACAACGCCGAGCGCACGAAGGCGAATCTGTTCGCGACGATCGGACCGCGCGATCGCGGCGGCATCGTGTTGTCGGGGCACACGGATGTCGTGCCCGCCGATGGTCAGCCGTGGACCGTCGATCCTTTCCGTCTCACGGAAAAAGATGGCCGGATGTATGGACGCGGCACAGCGGACATGAAAGGCTTTCTCGCGTCGGTGCTCGCGTCGGTGCCGATGTTCGTCGAACGCAAACTGAACATGCCCGTGCATCTGGCGTTTTCATACGACGAGGAAGTCGGATGCCTCGGCGTGCGGCCGATGCTCGCGCAACTCGAAAAGCGCGCGCACAAGCCCGTGCTGTGTCTGATCGGCGAGCCGACATCGCTCACGCCCGTGCTCGGTCACAAGGGCAAGCTCGCGATGCGTTGTCAGGTCAAGGGCGCGCCGTGTCATTCCGCATATGCGCCTTATGGCGTGAACGCGATTCAATATGCGGCGCGTCTCATCAATCGGCTCGAAGAGATCGGCGAAGCACTCGCGCAGCCCGACCATCACGACGCGCGTTTCGATCCGCCTTTCTCGACCGTGCAAACGGGTGTCATCAAAGGTGGCCGCGCGCTCAACATCGTGCCCGCGGAATGCGAGTTCGATTTCGAAGTGCGCGCGTTGCCGGGCTTCGACGCGAACGCCGTCGCCGGCGATTTGCACGCCTACGCGCAAGCTGAGCTATTGCCGAAGATGCGCGCCGTGAAATCCGACACTGACATTCGCCTCGAGGCGCTGTCCGCGTATCCCGCGCTCGCGACATCGCCCGATAGCGAAGCGGCGCGTCTCGTCGCGCTTCTGAGCGGATCAACGGAATTCGGCACGGTGGCGTTCGGCACGGAAGGCGGACTCTTCGACGAAGCGGGCATTCCGACCGTCGTATGCGGTCCCGGCAGCATGGATCAGGGTCACAAGCCCGATGAATACGTGAGCATCGAACAACTTCACGATTGCGACGCGATGCTGGTACGCCTCGCGGACCATCTCTCTACAGCAGCCTGAATCTTCAGACGCCGCAGGCGATACCGGCGCACGCGCGCCAGGGCATCGCTTTGCCGCGCACAAACAGGAGACGACTTTGACTAGTACGCCACGCAACGCTTCTCCGCTGATCGAGAAGCACACCATCGGCTATGTGCCGCCCGAGGATCGACACGGCAAGGTGCGCGACCTGTTCACGTTGTGGTTCGGCGGCAATATCGCGCCTTTGCCTATCGTGACGGGCGCGCTCGGCGTGCAGATCTTTCATCTGAACTTGCTGTGGGGCATCGTTGCGATCATCGTCGGGCAGGCGGTGGGCGGCGTGCTGATGGCGCTGCATTCCGCGCAGGGGCCGCAAATGGGCATCCCGCAGATGATCCAGAGCCGCGCGCAGTTCGGTTCGTGGGGCGCGCTGCTCGTGACCGTCATTGCGGGCGTGATGTACGTGGGCTTCTTCGCGTCGAATATCGTGCTTGCGGGGAAATCGCTGCATGGCATCGAGGCATCGGTGTCGGTGCCCGTGGGCATCGTGATCGGCGCGCTGGGATCGGGGCTGATCGGCATCATCGGATACAGGTTCATTCATATCCTGAACCGCATCGGAACGTGGGTGCTCGGCATCGGTATTTGTGTGGGCTTCGGCTACATCCTCACGCATGTATCGACGGACGATTTCTTCACGCGCGGCGGCTTCAACATCGCCGGATGGCTCGCGACGGTCTCGCTCTCGGCGCTGTGGCAGATCGCGTTCGCGCCGTACGTGTCCGACTATTCGCGCTACTTGCCGGCGAACGTGCGCGTATCGTCGACATTCTGGGCGACGTATCTCGGCTGCACGATCGGCTCGACGCTCGCCTTCGCGTTCGGCGCGGTCGCGGTGCTCGCGGTGCCGCCCGGCGCCGATGCGATGGACGCCGTGAAGCTCGCCACCGGACCGCTCGGCCTGCCGATGCTCGTGCTGTTTCTTCTGAGCGTCATCAGCCATAACGCGCTGAATCTCTACGGCGCGGTGCTCGCGGTCATCACGTCGTTGCAGACGTTTGCGTATCGATGGATTCCGACGGCGAAGGCGCGCGCCGTGTTGTCGGTCATGATCCTGATCGCGTGCTGCTATGGCGCGATCGGCGCATCGACGAACTTCGTCGGCAATCTCGTCGATCTCGTGCTCGCACTGCTCGTCGTGCTCGTGCCGTGGACCGCGATCAATCTCATCGACTTCTACGTGATTCACGAGGGCAAGTACGACATCCAGTCGATCTTCCAGGTGGACGGCGGCATCTACGGACGCTTCAGCCCGCAGGCGCTGATCGCCTATGCGATCGGCATCGCGGTGCAGATTCCGTTCATGAACACGCCGATGTACGCGGGCCCGGTGCCGAAGTATCTCAATGGCGCGGACTTGTCGTGGGTCGTCGGCTTGCTGCTGACGTCGCCGGTGTATTACTGGCTCGCGTCGCGCGATACCGGTTATCGGCGCCGGCAGAACGCGGCGCACGTGGCCTCCAACGCCGCGCGATGATCACGCCTGCGACGACCGCAGATGTATGCCGAGCGCGCGCCGCGCGCTCAACGCAAGCAGCGCGCACGACAGCGCGTTGAACAGAAAGAGTCCGCTCGGCCCGACGATCGTCATCATCGCCGATGCGAGCGCGGGCCCGGTCATGCCGCCGAACGAGAACAGCACGAGCAGCAACGCCGATATCGCCACGCGATGATGCGCCTCCGTGCGGTCCTGCACGTGCGACACGATCAGCCCGTATTGCGTGAACGTCACGGCGACATAGACGAGCGTCGCGGCCCAGGTGACCGCGCGCACGTCGAAGCAGAAGAGCACGAGACTCAGCGCCGCCGATATCGACGCCGTGTAGTACACGAGGCGGCGGCGGTCGACCTTGTCGGAGAGACGGCCCATCGGCCATTGCGGCACGAGCGCGCCGATCAGCGCGATGCCCATGAAGGTCGCGAGATCGCTCGTCGAGAAACCGGAACGTTCGAGATAGACGGGCATCATCGCGTAAAAGCTGCTGTAGATGAGGCCCGCGAGAATGCAGCCCGGCACCGCGAGCGGCGCGGACACCATCATCTCGCGCACGCTTTCGCGCCATGTGCGCGCAGGCACGCGATGCAGCGTCTCGTCGGCGACTTTCACCGGCCAGCCTTCGAGCAGCGTCACCGGCATCACGGCGGCGGCGAAAAGCGCGGCGGCGATCGAGAATTGCTGCCCGCCCGAGCCCGCGCCCACGTTCAGCAGAAATTGCCCCGTGCCAACCGCCAGATAGTTGATGGCCGCGTAGGAGCCGAAGACCTGCCCGCGCTTCTCGTTCTCGACCGTGCCGTTGAGCCAGCTTTCGATCGACGTATAGAGCCCCATGAACGCGAAGCCGGTCAACAGACGCACCGCGCCGAGCGTCCACGGCGATTGGGCCGCGCCGAACGCGAGCGCGAGTATCGACGCCGCCGCCGAGAACGCGACGAACGTCCGGTGCTGCCCGATCCGGTCGATGAGCCTGCGATTGAACACCGCGCCGAGGATGAAGCCTGCGTAATAGCAAGATTGAATCAGGCCGATGACGATCGTCGGATAACCCGATTGCAGGATGCGCAAGGGAATCAGCGTCTGGAAGAGACCGTTGCCGACGATCAGCAACGCGTAGCTGCACAAAAGTCCGGCGAGCGCGCGGTAACTGCTGCCCGCGACGCCTGAAACGTGCGGCGCGGCATCGGCGGGTGCGGCGGCGGCGGGCGGCGTCTGACGGCCGAACAGCTTGGCTTCGGAGAGGGGACCGGTGCGCGCGACGGCGGGCGCTTCGATATCCGGGTCCGGCTCGCCGTGCGGCTCGTCGTGCGTCTCGATGCGTGTCTCGTATGTTTTGCTTGCCTGATCGTCTGCCGCTGCGTCTTCGATATTTGACATGACACCCTTGAAGGTCGCTTCGATGATTGCGGTTTCGGCCGCTCGCGCTTCTTGTCGGCGCGCCGGATAACGATGGTAACCGGCGTCGGCGGTATCGGATGTTCCATTTTGTTTCCCGATTTGTTCCGTGACGCCTTCCGTCATCCGGACAACGCGGCGATGCGCCGCGTGAAGACCTGTCACAATCGCACTCTCCGACGTTACTCGACGAGACGGCCGCAATAGCGTGTTTGCCGGGCCGTGTCATCCGACTGCGGCGTGCGAGGCGCGCCGCGCTTTTTCTCCCATCACAAGGAGCAAGCGATGCCAACGATGCAGGCAGTGCAGGTAACGAAAGCGAAGGGTCCGCTCGAAGTGGTCGAGCGCGAGGTGCCGGAACCGCCCGCGGGACACGTGCTCATCAAGGTGCAGGCCTGCGGGATCTGCCATAGCGATTCGCTCACCGTCGAAGGACTCTGGCCCGGGCTGCAATTTCCACGCGTGCCGGGTCACGAGATCGCGGGCGTGATCGAGAAACTCGGCGCGGACGTCGAAGGATGGACGCAAGGGCAGCGCGTCGGCGTGGGCTGGCACGGCGGGCATTGCGGCCATTGCGAGCATTGCCGTCACGGCGACTTCGTGCTTTGCCAGCGCGCGCTCGTGCCCGGCATCAGCTATGACGGCGGCTACGCGGACTACATGGTCGCGCCGCAGGAAGCGCTCGCGCGCGTGCCCGACGATCTCTCCGACGTCGATGCCGCGCCGCTCCTGTGCGCGGGCATCACCACGTTCAACGCGCTGCGCAACAGCGGCGCGCGCGCGGGCGAAGTGGTCGCGGTGCTCGGCATCGGCGGGCTCGGGCATCTGGGCGTGCAGTTCGCGCGCAAGATGGGCTTCGAGACAGTGGCGATCGCGCGCGGACAGGACAAGGCGCCGCTCGCGAAAGAACTCGGCGCGCATCATTACATCGACAGCGAATCGCAGAACGTCGCCGATGCCCTCAAGGCGCTCGGCGGCGCGCGCGTGGTTCTCGCGACCGCGACGAGCGGCCGTGCGATGAGCGCGGCGATCGGCGGGCTCGGGCTGAACGGCAAGCTCATCATGGTCGGCATTTCCGAGGAACCGGTCGAGGTGCCGATCACGCAGTTCATCATGGGCCGGAACTCGGTGCAGGGCTGGCCGTCCGGCACGGCGGCGGATTCGCAGGAAACGCTCGCGTTCAGCGCGCTGTCGGGCGTGAAGCCGATGATCGAGGAATATCCGCTGTCGCGCGCGCCCGAGGCCTACGAACGGATGATGAGCGGCAAGGCGCGCTTCCGGGTCGTGCTGAAGCCCGGCGAATGAAGTCGGCCGCCGTCAGAAAAGCCGACGACCGTTTCGGATCGCAACGGTAAGAATCTTTCCGGTGCGCGCGAAGCGCATCATCGAAAATCGCTCGAAGCCCCGCCAGCCGGGGCTTCAACACATTTGGCCCGGCCCTTGCATTGATGGCGCTCCAGACAACCCGGAGCCGCACATGATCGAACCAGGCCGAGCCGCGACGCTCACCCACACCGTCACCCACGCCGACCTCGCGTCCGCCCACGCGCGCGATGCGGGCGAGCGTTATCCCGATGTGCTCTCGACGCCCGCGCTGCTGTCGCTGATCGAGCGCGCCTGCGCCGATGTGCTGCGCGATGTCGTCGGCGAGGGACAGCTTTCCGTCGGCGTGACGACGCATCTCAATCATCTCGCGCCGACGCCGCTAGGCGCCGACGTTTCCGCCACCGCGACCTTCCGCGATATCGACGGTGCGCTGTACTGGTTCGATGTCGTCGCAAGCGATGCACTCGGGCCGGTCGGCACCGGAAGCCACGCGCGCGCGATTGTCGAGCGCGCCGCGATCGAAGCGCGCGCCGCGAAACGCCGCCGCGCCGAATGACGCCCACACGAGGAGAGACCACGCACATGTCCGACTATTCCCCGACGCACGGCGTCTTCTTCGACGAAGCGTTCGAAACGCTCGCATCCGGCGAGGTGCGCCGTCATCAGGACGCGCTGTGGGCATCGCACTGGCCGTATCTGCGCGCGATGTCGGCGTTCTACCGGACGAAGCTCGCGCACTGGACCGGCCGCGACGACATCACGCTCGATACGCTGCAGGACATGCCCTTCACCGAGAAGGACGAGTTGCGCGTGAGTCAGGAAGGCGCGTCGCCGTACGGCGATTACGTCGCGTGCGCGGAGGCCGGCATCGCGCGGCTGCATCGCACGTCGGGCACGACCGGCCGTCCGCTGATTCTCGCCAACAGCGCGCGCGATGCCGAGGACATCGCCCGCGTCGGCGCGCGCTCGATGTGGGCGGCGGGCCTGCGTCCGGACGATCGCGTCGTGCATTGCCTGAACTACTGCATGTGGACGGGCGGCTTCACCGATCACACGATTCTCGAAGCGACGGGCGCGACGGTCGTGCCGTTCGGCGTCGGCAATACGCGGCTGCTGATCGATTCGATCGTGAACCTCGGCATCAACGCGATCTCGTGCACGCCGTCGTATCCCGCGCTGATCGAACAGGTGTTGCGCGAAACCGGCGGACCCGCGCCGCGCGATCTCGGGCTGAAGCTCGGCCTCTTCGGCGGCGAAGCGGGTCTCGACAATCCGGAACTGCGCGCCGCGATGGAAGAGAAGTGGGGCTTCAAGGTGCGCAACGCGAACTTCGGCCTCTCGGAAGTACTGAGCATTCTCGGCGGACAAACCGACTGGACGAACGATCTGCTCTATCACGCGGCGGATGTCGTGTTCGCGGAGATCGTCGATCCGCAGACGCTCGCGCGCTTGCCGATCGAAGCGGGCACGACCGGCGAGCTCGTCTGCACGCATCTGCGCAAGCAATGCCAGCCGCTCGTGCGCTATCGGACGCGCGACGTCGTCACAGTGACATCGACCGATCCCGGCCCGGACGGCCGCAGTGCGTGGCGCTTCCGCGTGACGGGCCGCACCGACGACATGTTCAACGTGCGCGGCATCAACGTGTTTCCGGGCGCCGTGCGGCTCGCTGTAGAGGCGTTGCCGCAATGGGCGTCGGGCATGTTCCGAATCGTGCTGAAAGGGCCGGGCCCGTATGACAGCATCGCGATGACCGTCGAGGCCGCGAACGGCTTGCCGGCCGAGCGCTGGCCGGATGCGGCATCGCGCATCGAAGCGGCGGTGCGCGAGCGTATCGGCGCGAGCGCGGCCGTGACGATGGTCCCGTTCGAACACTTTCCGCGCACCGAAGGCAAGACACGCTGGATCGACAAGGAGCCTGCATGAGCTACGTGAAGACACGCATGGATGGACCGGTTGGCATCGTGACGCTCGCGCGTCCCGAGCGCATGAACGCGATCGGCGGGCCGCTGCTCGACGATCTGCACGACGCGCTGCAACGCGCGAACGACGACGCATCGTGCCGCGTGATCGTGCTGACCGGCGAAGGCCGCGCGTTCTGCGCCGGCGACGATCTCAAGGAGTTCGGCGAACAGAGCGCGAGCGAGGCGAGCATTCGCAGCCACATCGAACGCATACAGCGCATCACGCGAGATCTCATGTTCAACGCGAAGCCGGTCGTCGGCGCGGTGCACGGCTTCGCGGTCGGCGGCGGCTTCGAATGGATGCTCAATTGCGATGTCGTCGTGGCATCGGACGATCTCGTCGCGTTCTTTCCGGAGATGGAGTGGGGCCAGTTCGTCACCGGCGGCGTCACGCATCTGCTGCCGCAATCGGCCGGCCATCAACGCGCGATGGAGCTATGGCTGCTCGGCGAGCGGCAAAGCGCGCAAGCGTTGCTGTCGATGGGCCTCGTCAATCGCGTCGTGCCGCGCGAAGCGCTGCTCGATACGGCGATGGCGCTCGCATCGCGCATCGCGCAGCGTTCGCCGTCGTCGATCGCGCGGCTCAAGCGGCTCGTGACGATGGACCTCACCGACACGCTCGCGCGCAGTCTCGACCTCGAATTCGCCGCGACGATCGAAGCCTTCGCGGACCCCGACGCGGCCGAGCGCGTGAAAGCCTTCGCCACGCGAAAGGAGCGCGCGCAATGAACCCGAAAGCCCTGACGTTCGATTACTTCGGCACGCTCGTCGACGTGGATCGCGGCGGCACGCTCGGCATGGCGGAAGTGCTGCGGCGGCTGTCGGTCGAAACCGGCGAGTCCGCGTTCGATGTCTATCTCGACTGGGACATCCGCAACGTGCGGCTGTATCGCGGTCAAGCCTACACGCGTTATCGCGATGTCGCGCGCGAGGCGCTCGCCGCGATGCTCGATGCGCGCTGGCCCGGCGCGCGCCGCGGTCATGCGATGGACACGCTCACCGACGTGTTCCTCACGCATCTCGTCGAGGCGTCGCCGCCGCACGACGACGCCGCGCCGTTTCTCGACTGGGCCGCGTCGCGCTATCCGCTCATGCCGATCACCAACATGGATAGCGACCTGTGGCGCCGCACGCAGCTCACGCGCTACTTCGAGCACGTGACGACCGCGGAGATGGCGCAGGCCTACAAGCCGTCGCAGGCGATCTTTTCGCTCGCGCTCGACCGCCTCGCGCTGAATGCGCGCGACGTGCTGCATTGCTCGCTCGCGAGCTGGGCGGATATCGATGGCGCGAAGCCGCTCGGCATGGCGGTCGCGTGGATCAATCGCGGCGGCGACACGCTCGGCACGTGGCAGCCGCGCCCGGATTTCGAGTTCGATACGCTGTCGCCGGTACGGGACGTTCTGGATGGTCTGTCATTCACAGCGACTGGGGAAACGATATGAAACCGATGAAAACGGCGATGAGTTTCATCGCATGCGCGATGCTGCTATCGAATGTCGCGCACGCGCAGGAAGTGGTGAAGATCGGCGTGGCCGGTCCGCTCACGGGCAGCGCGGCGCAAAGCGGCAAGGACGACGAACGCGGCGTGCGTCTCGCCATCGACGAGCTGAATGCGAAGGGCTTCACGATCGCGGGCAAGCCTGTGAAATTCGAACTCATCTCGATGGACGATCAGGGCGATCCGAAAGTCGGCGTGAATGTTGCGCAAAAGCTCGTCGACGATGGCGTGGCGGCGGTCATCGGCCATTACAACTCGGGCGTGAGCATTCCGGCGGCGCGCATCTACAACGATGCGAAAGTCGTGATGATGACGGGCGCGTCGTCGAATCCGGACCTCACGCATCTCGGCTATCCGTATGTGTTTCGCCTCGCCACCAACGACAACGTGATGGGCGGGCGCATGGCGGTCTATGCTTCCAAGGTGCTGGGCGCGCAACGCGCCGCCGTGATCGACGACCGCACCGCGTACGGCACGGGCGTCGCGGACGTGTTCATCAAGACCGCGAAGAAGGAAGGCTTGCAGATCGTCGCGCGCGAATACAGCACCGACAAGGCGACCGACTTCAAGGCGATTCTCACGCAGGTCAAGTCGCGCAATCCTCAGGTGGTGTTCTACGGCGGCTACTACGCGCAGGCCGCGACGCTCGCGCGGCAGATGGGCGAACTCGGCGTGAACGCGACGCTCGTGGGCGGCGACGGCATCTGTTCGCCGGAGTTCGACAAGCTCTCGGCGGGCGTAGCGGACAAGCGCATGTTCTGCGCGCAAGGCGGCGCGCCGCTCGACACGCTGCCCGACGGAAAGAACTTCCGCGCGAAGTTCAAGAGCGCATTCAGCGCCGATGTCGATACCTACGCGCCTGCGTTCTATGCGGCGACGCTCGTCGTCGCTGATGCGATGCGCAAAGCGGGATCGGCGAAACCCGAAGTGTTCGTGAAGGCGCTGCGCGAGCAGTCCTTCGATAGCATTCTCGGCCCCGTGAAGTTCGATGCGAACGGCGACTGGATCGATGCGCCCGTCACGGTGTATCGGCTGAACGGCGGCGCGCTCACGGCGATCGCGCAGAAGGACTGAACGCGCCGTATCGTGCCATGCAGCATCGGGCAGCGGGATTTTGTCCTGCTATATTCGAAGCCGTTGCCCGACCGTCACGCAGGTAGACATGGCCACCGTCGCGCTCGATCCCGATATCGCCACGCTGGAAAGCGCGCTCGCATCGTCGCGCTGGCGCGAAGCGCGCCGGCTCGCTGCGCGGGAAGCGAACGCGTGTGTCTTCACGCTGGATCGCAGCGGCCACGTGCTCGAAGGCCGCGCGCAAATCGGCGATGCCGCGCTCGATGCCTTCTTCGCGCGATGCCCTTCCGCGCGCCTCGCCGCGCTCGCGGAAGCGGCCACGGTTTCATCGGACGGACGCTGCGTGACGTTCGCGTTGCCGGACTTCGATGCAGCGATCGCGCAGGCATTCGCATTACGTGTCGACGCGCATGGCCGCCGCGTTTTTCTTGTCGCGTTGCGTTTGCACGATGCAGCGGAGAACGCCACGCCCGCGCCGTGGATCGCGCTGCTCGGCGCGACGCTCGACGTGCTGCTGCACAGCGCGTTCGATCTTGCCGCGTACGACACGCTCGTCGAAGAACAGCGCGCGATCATCGATCATATCGGCGATGGCCTGATGGTGATCGGCCAGGGCCATGTGTTGCGGCACGTCAATTCGGTTGCGGGACGCATACTCGGCATCGATCCGAAGACGAGTATCGGCAAGACGCTCAACGAGGTGATCGATTTCGAGCCTATCGTCGGGCCGATCTATCGGACGGGCGTGGGTTATGTGGATCGCGAACTCATCATCGATTCGCCCGCGCGGCATCTTCATCTGCTCGATACCGCGATTCCGATCAAGAATCGATGCGGCGAAGTGGTGTCGGTGGTCAACACGTTTCGCGAGATGCGGCGCGTGCGCAAGATGGCGGGGCGCTACGCGGGCAATCATGCGCGCTTCACGTTCGACAGCGTGATCGGTTCGAGCGCGGCGCTCAAACGTGCGGTCGACTCCGCGAAGAAGGCGGCGCGCGGCGCATCGAACGTGTTGTTGTCGGGCGAGAGCGGTGTCGGCAAGGAAGTGTTCGCGCAGGCCATTCACAACGCGAGCGCGCGCGCCGCGCAGCCGTTCATCGCGATCAATTGCGCGGCGCTGCCGCACGCGCTGATAGAAAGCGAACTCTTCGGCCATGCGCCGGGCAGCTTCACCGGCGCGGCGCGCGAAGGGCGTCCTGGCAAGTTCGAATCGGCGGATGGCGGCACGGTGTTTCTCGATGAAATCTCGGAGCTGCCCATCGACGTGCAGGCGAAGCTTCTGCGCGTGTTGCAGGAGCGCGAGGTCACGCGTATCGGCGATACGCGCGGCATTCCCGTCGACGTGCGGATCATATGCGCGAGCAATCGCGATCTTGCATCGATGGTGCTCGCAAAGACGTTTCGCGAGGATCTCTACTATCGATGCAATGTGATCGAGATCACGATTGCGCCGCTGCGCGAGCGTCGAGAGGACATTCGCGCGATGGCCGCGTTCTTTCTCGATCGATACTGCACGCGCATGCACAAGCCTACGCCGGAGATCGCGGAACAGGCGTTGCGGCAACTCGAAGCGCACGACTGGCCGGGCAATGTGCGCGAGATCGAGAACCTCGTCGAGAAGATCGTCAATTTCAACGAAGGCGAGCGTATCGCGGATGTGTCGGCGCTTCTAGGCGCTGCATCGGTTGCGCCGGCGCGCGGTGAATCGGCGGGGCGCGGTGGCGAGCCGGTGTCGCTGAAGGAAGCGGAGCGCATCGCGATTCAGGCTGCGCTCGAAGCGAGCCGTTTCAACGTGACGCATTGCGCGAAGTTGCTGCAGGTGTCGAAGCCCGCGCTTTACGCGAAGATGAAGCGGCACGGGATTCGGATCGAGCGGGGAATTCGGCAGGGGGCGGATATCTTGGACTAGCTAATCGTCCTTCCGCATCGACAACACCTCATTGCTAAAAACAGCGCTTGACCCGAGCGCATCGCATGCCGGCGAATTCCGCCGCCGATGCCCGGATCGATTCACTCGCCGTCTCGCCGCGTCGGATCATGGAAGCGCTTTCCATCGCCGATGTCAGCCGTCCACTGGCGCGAGCGGCGTTTCGAGATTGAGTTGATAAAACGCCGCATCCAGCCAGCGGCCGAACTTGAAACCGGCTTGCGTGATCGTTCCCGAATGCGTGAAGCCCAGCCGCGTATGCAGGCGAATGCTGCCCGCGTTCGCCGCGTCCACGCAGCCGACGAGCACATGCACCTGCGCCTGTCTCGCACGCTCGATCAGTTCGCGCAACAAACGCTCGCCGAGCCCGAGTCCGCGGCAATCGCGATGCACGTAGACGCTGTGCTCCACCGTGTACTTGTAGGCGGGAAACGCGCGGAACGTGCCCCAGCTCGCGAAGCCGAGCAGCTTGCCCGACGCATCGACCGCGCCCACGACAGGACAGCCGCCCGCGCGCTTCGACGCGAACCATGTCGACATTGCCGATGCGGGGCGCGGCACGTAGTCGTACAGCGCCGTCGAATTGACGATGGCCTCGTTCAGAATGTCGAGGATGGCCGCCGCGTGCTCGGCCTCGTTGCAATCGATGAGCCGCACGTCGTCGCGGTCTTCGGTGGTGTTCATACGTTTTCCGTTCAGGCTGAAGATGATTCAGGTTGCGGACGCGTCGCTGATCGCGAGGATGTAGCGCGCCGCCTTCGATGCAGGGTTGCTGAAGATGAGCGGCCGGTCGAGCCGCATCGCGAGGCAATCGCCTTGCTGGAGCGCATGGAGCACGTCGGCGATCACGATATCGATGCGTCCGCTCATTACCCAGACCTGCTGATGCAGCGCCGAGTCGCGTCCGCCCGTTTCGTAAGCGACGCGCGCCCCCGGCGGAAAATCCACTTCGACCAGTTTGAACGGCGACGGCCAGCCAGGCGGCGACAAGTTCCGGCGCGTGTAGCCGGATTCCGGATCGCGCCATTTAAGCTGCTCGCGACGCCGCACGACAGGCTGCGCGCGCGCGTTGTCCTGCTCGCCGCCGAAGAGACTCGCGAGCGATACGCCGAGCCCCGCCGCCAGCTTGTCGAGCACGACGGCGGTCGGGCTGGCCGCGCCGCGCTCGATCATCGATATCATCGAACGGCTCACGCCGCAGCGCGCCGCGAGCGCGTCGAGGGTATAGCCGCGCGCGGCGCGCAGCTCGCGCACGTACTCCGCGATGCGCGAGTTGATGTCGCTCTCGTTTCCATCGTCGGAAGAAGACTTGACGGTATCTAGCATAATGGACTCAGTTTCCAATAAGCTGGACGTCGATGTCAAGCGAAACGGGCTCCGCTGCACGAAGACAGCGGAGCCCGTCGAAGGCGCTTGCGGTCGAGTCAGATCAGCCGTACACGGGGAAACGCTTCGTCAGTTCGGCGACCTGTTGACGCACGCGTTCGAGATTGCCCGCGTCTTCGGGGCTTTCCAGCACATCGGCGATCAGGTTGCCGACGATCTCCGCTTCCTTCGTGCCGAAGCCTCGCGTAGTCATCGCGGGCGAGCCGAGACGCACGCCGCTCGTGACGAACGGCTTTTCCGGATCGTTCGGAATCGCGTTCTTGTTCACCGTGATGTGCGCCGCCCCGAGCGCGGCTTCCGCCGCCTTGCCGGTGATCTTCTTCGCACGCAGATCGACGAGCATCACATGGCTTTCCGTGCGGCCCGACACGATGCGCAGGCCGCGCTTCACCAGCGTTTCGGCGAGCACGCGCGCGTTGTCGACGACACGCTGCTGATACTCCTTGAACTCCGGCGACAGCGCTTCCTTGAACGCGACGGCCTTCGCGGCGATTACGTGCATGAGAGGACCGCCCTGAATGCCCGGGAAGATCGCGGAATTGATCTGCTTCTCGTATTCGGCTTTCATCAGGATCACGCCGCCGCGCGGGCCGCGCAGACTCTTGTGCGTGGTCGTCGTGACGAAGTCGGCGTGCGGCACAGGATTCGGATACACCCCCGCCGCAATCAGGCCGGCATAGTGCGCCATGTCGACCATCAGATAGGCGCCGACGCTCTTCGCGATCTTCGCGAGCCGCTCGAAGTCGATCTTCAACGCAAACGCCGACGCGCCCGCGACGATCAGCTTCGGCTTGTGCTCGTTCGCAAGCTGCTCGGCCGCTTCGTAGTCGATGTCCTCGGATTCGTTCAGGCCGTAGCTCACGACGTTGAACCACTTGCCCGACATGTTCACCGGCGAGCCGTGCGTGAGGTGGCCGCCTTCGGCGAGGCTCATGCCCATGATCGTGTCGCCCGGCTTGAGCATCGCGAAGAACACGCCCTGATTCGCCTGCGAGCCGGAATTCGGCTGCACGTTCGCGGCTTCGGCGCCAAAAAGCTGCTTCACGCGGTCGATAGCAAGCTGCTCGACGACGTCGACATACTCGCAACCGCCGTAATAGCGCTTGCCGGGATAGCCTTCCGCGTACTTGTTGGTGAGTTGCGAGCCTTGCGCGGCCATCACTGCGGGGCTCGTGTAGTTTTCCGACGCGATCAGTTCGATGTGATCTTCCTGACGCCGGTTTTCATCCGTGATAGCCGCCCAGAGTTCCGGATCGACGTTTTCAACGGTGCTGGCTGCGCGATTGAACATGATGGTTACCCAGTTGTAGAGAGAAGCGGGTTGGCGCGGGAACGCGTGACTGTCCCGTATTCCATCGAAAGCCGGCGTCGCAGGATAGAAGAATTTCGACATTGCGCTGGAACGCGGGCACCCGTCTGGTGCGCGCGTGCGTGCGCGTGTCGATGAGCGCGCGCCGCTTCAGTGCATGAATACGGCCGCAACGCGCCGCAGCCCCGTCAGTTCAACGTTGGCACGCTTATCGCATAAAGTGCTGCGGGAGTGGCAGTCACAATCTGGCAAATGGACGACTAGGGTTCCGGTCCGCATCGACGTCGATGCGCGACGCTGGTCCGAGAGTTGTCGACCTCGAACGAGGTTACACGGCGGGACAAAAGCCCGGGAGAGAACGCGATGCGTCGCGCCGCTCCTGCCGTCGATAACCGTTTACCGCGAGGTCAATCTCATGCGCGTCCGTTTTCTCGCCGCTGCCGCCGTCGCTCTCTCCCTGTGCTTCTCCACGCCTTCGTTCGCTCAGGCCCGCAAGGACTTCAAGGTCTGCTGGACCATCTATGCCGGCTGGATGCCGTGGGGCTATGCGAAGACGCAGGGCATCATGTCCAAGTGGGCGAAGAAGTACGGCATGGAAGTCGATGTCGTGCAGCTCAACGACTACATCGAATCGATCAATCAGTACACCGCCGGCAAGTTCGATGGCTGCGCGATGACCAACATGGACGCGCTCACGATTCCCGCGACGGGCGGCGTGGACAGCACGGCGCTCATCGTGAGCGACTACTCGAACGGTAACGACGGCGTGCTCGTGAAGGGCGCGGGCAAGAAGGTCGCCGATCTCAAGGGCCAGCAGGTCAATCTCGTCGAGCTTTCGGTGTCGCATTATCTGCTCGCGCGCGCGCTCGAATCGGCGGGCATGAGTGAGCGCGACATCAAGACCGTCAACACGTCCGATGCGGATATCTCCGGCGCATTCGCGACGTCCGCCGTGCACAACGCGGTCACCTGGAACCCGATGCTCGCCGATCTCAAGGCGAAACCCAACGTCACCGAAGTCTTCGATTCGAGCCGCATTCCCGGCGAGATCATGGACATGATGGTCGTGAACACGAAGACGCTGCACGACAACCCCGCGCTCGGCAAGGCGCTCACGGGCGCATGGTTCGAGATCATGCAGACGATGCACGGAACGTCGCCCGGCAGCGAGGCCGCGCTCACGTCGATGGCGAAGGCATCGGGCACCGATCTCGCCGGCTACAAGTCGCAGCTTTCGACCACCGCGCTCTTCTACACGCCGCAACAGGCGCTCGACTTTGCGACGAGCCCGGACATGCCGAAGATCATGACCCGCGTCGCGCAGTTCTCGTTCGACCACGGTCTGCTCGGCAAAGGCGCGCCGAACGCGGGCGCGGTCGGCATGGCGTTCGACAACAACGTGATCGTCGGCAGCAAGAGCAACCTGAAGCTGCGCTTCGATCCGACCTACGTGCGCATGGCCGCGCAAGGAAAGCTGTGAGCCTCGCGGCATTCTGAAGAGGAGAGGCCCATGCGGCTCATCAACCGGCACCCCGGCCGCACCGGCAGTCTGATGCTGTTGCTGCTGCCCTTCATCGTGCTCGTCGCGGTGTATTTCACCGGCTCGTCGTTGCGGCTGCAAGTCAATCCCGACGACAAGCTGTTGCCGTCCGCCGCGCAGATGAACAACGCGCTCGACGAATACGCGTTCACCGAAGACAAGCGCACCGGCGAACATCTGATGCTGAGCGACACGCTATCGAGCATGAAGCGCCTCGGGATCGGGCTTGCCGCGAGCGCGGCCATCGCGCTCGTGTTCGGCATCGTGACGGGCAGCATTCCGCTCGCGGGCGCGACGCTCTCGCCGTTCATCACGGTGATATCGATGATCCCGCCGCTCGCCGTGCTGCCGATACTCTTCATCGTCTTCGGACTCGACGAGTTGTCGAAGGTCGTGCTGATCGTGATCGGCATCACGCCGATGATGATTCGCGATCTGCAGCAGCGCACGCGCGAGATTCCCGAGGAACTGTGGATCAAGGCGCAGACGCTCGGCGCATCGAGCTGGACGCTCATCTTGCGCGTGATCGTGCCGCAGCTTCTGCCGCGCCTTCTCATCGCGCTGCGGCTCGCGCTGTGTTCCGCGTGGCTCTTTCTGATCGCGGCCGAAGCGATCGCATCGACGGACGGGCTCGGCTATCGCATCTTCCTCGTGCGCCGCTATCTCGCGATGGACGTCATCCTGCCGTATGTCGCGTGGATCACGCTGCTCGCATGGCTCATCGACGAGGCGCTGCGCCGCCTCACGCGATGGGCGTTCCCCTGGTATCAGGAAGGTCGCGGAGGCCGCGCATGATCGAGATCCGCAACCTGTGGAAGCAGTACGGCGATCAGGTCGTGCTGGAGCGGCTCAATCTGCGTATCGCGGAAGGCGAGTTCTGCTCGATGGTCGGCGCTTCGGGCTGCGGCAAGTCGACCTTTTTGCGTCTGTTGCTCGGCCAGGAACGCCCGACACGCGGCGAAATTCTGCTCGACGGCGATCCGTTGCCAGGCGAACCGGACGCGCATCGCGGCGTCGTGTTCCAACGCTATTCGGTGTTCCCGCATCTCACCGTGCTGCGTAACGTGATGCTCGGGCTCGAACTGCCGCAAGCGCGTTTCACCGGTCGCCTGTTCGGCGCGCGCAGGCGTCTCGCACGCGATGAAGCCGTCGCGATGCTCGCACGCGTCGGTCTTGCCGATTCGCTCGACAAGTACCCGCATCAACTTTCCGGCGGCATGCAGCAACGTCTCGCGCTGGCGCAGGCGCTCGTGATGAAGCCGCGCGTGCTCCTGCTCGACGAACCCTTCGGCGCGCTCGATCCCGGCATCCGCCGCGACATGCACGCGCTGCTGACGAGCCTCTGGCGCGAAGCGAAGCTGACCGTCTTCATGGTCACGCACGATCTAAAAGAAGGCTTCACGCTCGGCAGCCGCGTGCTCGTGTTCGACAAGGTACGCATCGATCCGCAAGCGCCGCAGGCTTACGGCGCGCGCATCACCTACGACATTCCGCTCGAACGCAACGGCGTGCGTGCATCGCAACCGGCGCTGGAGATGCCTTCGCTGCTCGCCGTGCCCGCATGAACGAAAGGACCATCCAATGAACGAAACCCTGCTCGAAGAAACGATTCCCGGCGGCGGTCATGCGTCGCTGATCGTGAAGCGCGGCCAGTCGCTGCGTCTCACCGACGTGCGCGGCGGCGCGAACGTCGCAATGCTGTTGTTCAATGCTGCCGAAAAAAGCGAGCATTTGAATCTGCCCGATACGCTCAAATGCCAGCACACCGCGAAGCTCACGAGAGGACATTGCCTTTATTCCGACATGGGACGCGTGCTCGCCGCGATCGTTGCGGATACCTGCGGATGGCATGACAGTCTCGCGGGCGTATCGAACGCGGCGGAAGTGTTCGAGAAGTATGGCGAAGGGCGCTATCAGGAATTGCGCAACGCGTTCTATCGCAACGGCACCGACAACCTGCTCGTCGAACTCGGCAAATGGGGACTCGGCCTCGCGGACCTTCTGATGACGCTCAATCTCTTCAGCCGCGTCGACGTGAGCGATGCGGGCCTGCTGAACTTCGTTCGCGGCAATTCGCAAGCGGGCGATTACATCGAACTGTATGCGCCGATGAACACACTCGTCGTGCTGACGGCGATTCAACATCCGCTCGATCCGAACCCCGAGTACGCACCGAAGCCTGTGAAGCTCACGCTGAGCGATGCCGACGCGCAGACGGCGGAAGTTTGCCGCACGTCATGCGATGAAAACACGCGCGGCTTCATCAACACAGAACGATTCTTTCTCTGAGCGGGAGACGCGCATGACGACATCGATACTCACGGCCAGCACGCGCGATACCGCCGACGCGGCCTTTCGCGAGACCTTGCCCGCGGGCGAGCCGTGGCTCAAGGAACTGAAGGCGGGGCAGACCTTGCGCATCCGCGATGTCGAAGGCAATCAGGCCATCGACACGTTGTTCTACAGCGCCGCCGATCCGCGCGAACGCTACGACGCGCAACGCACGCTGCGCCGTCAGCAAAGCCTCTATCTGACGACGGGCACCGTGCTCTATTCGAACCTCGGCAATCCGATGCTGACCATCACCGCGGATACCTGCGGCCGTCACGACACCTTGGGCGGCGCGTGCGCGCAGGAAAGCAACACCGTGCGTTATGCGCTCGAAAAGCGCTACATGCATAGCTGCAGGGACAACTACCTGCGCGCATGCGCGCACGATGGCCGTCTCTCGAAGCGCGACATCGCCGCGAATATCAACTTCTTCATGAACGTGCCGGTGACGTCCGAGGGCGGCCTCACGTTCGAGGATGGCATTTCGGGCGCGGGCAAGTATGTCGAGCTGCACGCGGAGATGGACGTGATCGTGCTGATCTCGAACTGCCCGCAACTGAACAATCCGTGCAACGCATACAACCCGACGCCGGCGGAGCTGACGATATGGAACTGATCACCTTGCGCCGCTGGCTCTACGCGATGATGAAGGCCCGCGCGGAACGCCTTCTGCCGATGGATCGCCGCCCGAAGCACTGAAGGCGCCGGAAGCGACATGACGGGGACGACCCTGGCATGCATGCCCACGTGGCGGGACGACCCGCCCACGCATTGAACATCCACTCATGTTCGACAAAGTCCTCATCGCGAATCGCGGCGCGATTGCGTGCCGCATTCTGCGCACATTGCGCGAGCTGAACATTCCCGGTGTCGCCGTCTATAGCGAAGCGGATCGCGCGAGCCGTCATGTCCATCTCGCCGATACGGCCTTCAGTCTCGGCGACGGCCCCGCGAACGTCACCTATCTCGACATCGCGAAGCTGCTCGACATCGCACGCGAACACGGCGTGCAGGCGATTCATCCGGGCTACGGCTTTCTGTCGGAGAACGCGGCGTTCGCTGATGCGTGCGAAGCCGCTGGCATCGCGTTCATCGGCCCGGCGCCGGCGCACTTGCGCGCATTCGGCCTGAAGCACACGGCGCGCGCGATCGCCGCCGAACAAGGCGTGCCGATGCTCGAAGGCACCGGCCTGCTCGACGACATCCGCGCGGCGCTCGATGCCGCGCAACAAATCGGTTATCCGGTGATGCTCAAGAGTACGGCGGGCGGCGGCGGCATCGGCATGCGCGTGTGCCGAGGCGATGACGAACTCATCGCGCAGTTCGATATCGTCAAGCGGCTCGGGCAAAACAACTTCAGCGATGCGGGCGTGTTCCTCGAGAAGTACATCGAGCGCGCGCGGCATCTCGAAGTGCAGGTGTTCGGCGATGGCCACGGCGACGCGATCGCGCTCGGCGTGCGCGACTGCTCGGTGCAGCGTCGCAATCAGAAGGTGCTCGAAGAAACGCCCGCGCCGAACCTGCCTGAAGGCATGGAGGCCGCGCTCTGCGATGCAGCGATCAGGCTCGCGCGGGCGGTGTCGTATCGCTCGGCGGGCACGGTCGAATTCGTGTACGACAGCGAGGCGGCGCGCTTCTATTTCCTCGAAGTGAACACGCGCTTGCAGGTCGAGCATGGCGTGACGGAACAAGTGTGGGGCGTGGATCTCGTGCGCTGGATGATCGAGCTTGCGGCGGGCGAACTGCCGCCGCTCGATATGCTCGTGCGCGATCTCGCGCCGCGCGGTCACGCGATCCAGGCGCGTCTTTATGCCGAAGATCCGGGCCGCGATTTCAAGCCCTGTCCGGGCCTTTTGACGGACGTGTCGTTTCCATCGGCGGATGGCCGCGCGTTGCGTATCGACACATGGATCGAAGCCGGTTGCGATGTGCCGCCGTGGTTCGATCCGATGCTCGCGAAGCTGATCGCGTGGCAGCCGACGCGCGACGAAGCACGCCACGCGCTCGATGCGGCGCTCGACGCGACGCGCATCTACGGCGTCGAAACGAATCGCGCTTATTTGCGGCAGATTCTTGCGGATGCGCCTTTCGCGAGCGGACAGCCGTGGACGCGCTGTCTCGAAGGCCTGCGCTATCGCGCATCGACGATGGAGGTGCTGAGCGGCGGCACGCAGACGACGGTGCAGGACTATCCGGGACGCCCCGGTTACTGGGCCGTGGGCGTGCCGCCTTCGGGACCGATGGACGATCGCGCGCTGCGTCTGGGCAACAGCCTGATCGGTAACGACGACGATGCCGCCGCGCTCGAAATCACGATGAGCGGCCCGACGCTGCGCTTCAACACCGACGCGGTGGTCGCCGTAACGGGCGCGACGCTGCCCATCATGCTCGACGACATCGCACAGCCGATGAACACGACGTTCTTCGTTGCGGCCGGCTCGACGCTCGCGCTCGGCGCGATTCGCGGTGCGGGCGCGCGGGCGTACCTTTGCGTGCGCGGCGGGCTGGATGTCGCGCGCTATCTCGGCAGCCGCAGCACGTTCACGCTCGGCCAGTTCGGCGGACATGGCGGACGCGCGCTGCGTGCGGGCGACGTGCTGCATCTCTCCACGCTGACGAATCGCGATGCAGGCGCGGCGTTGCCCGATGCGCTCGCGCATCGCTTCGACGACGTGCGCGTGTTGCGTGTCATCTATGGTCCGCACGGCGCGCCGGAATATTTCAGCGCGGCATACATCGAACGTTTTCTCGATACCGAGTGGGAAGTGCACTTCAATTCGAGCCGCACGGGCGTGCGTCTCATCGGTCCGAAGCCCGAATGGACGCGCGCCGATGGCGGCGAAGCGGGACTGCATCCGTCGAACATTCACGACAATCCGTATGCCGTCGGCGCGATCGATTTCACCGGCGACATGCCCGTGATTCTCGGCCCCGACGGTCCGAGTCTCGGCGGCTTCGTGTGCCCGGTCACGGTGATCGAAGCGGACCTGTGGCGCATCGGCCAGTTGAAGGCGGGCGACAAGGTGCGCTTCGTGCCCGTCGATATCGGGTCGGCGCGTGCGGAACCCGTGCGGCAGACGGCATTGCAATCGCCGGTCGTGCTCACTATCGGTGACGGCAATGAACGGCTCGTCGCGCGCCTGTCCGGCGATACCCATCTGCTGCTCGAAATCGGCCCGCCCGAACTCGATCTCGTGTTGCGCTTTCGCGGCCACGCGCTGATGCAATCGCTCGAAGCGTTGCAGTTGCCCGGCGTCGTCGATCTGACGCCCGGCATTCGCTCGCTGCAGATTCATTATCAGCCGGAACGATTGCCGCTCGATGCGCTACTCGAAAACGTCGCGACCGCATGGCAAGGCGTGCTGCTGCAAAAGGACTTGCGCGTGCCGTCTCGCGTCGTGCATCTCCCGCTGTCGTGGGACGATCCCGCGTGCCGCCTCGCCATCGACAAGTACATGACGACCGTGCGCAAGGACGCGCCCTGGTGCCCGAGCAACCTCGAGTTCATCCGGCGCATCAACGGTCTCGATTCGATCGACGACGTGAAGCGCGTCGTGTTCGATGCGAGCTATCTCGTGATGGGCCTGGGCGATGTCTATCTCGGCGCGCCGGTCGCAACGCCGCTCGATCCGCGTCATCGGCTGGTGACGACGAAGTACAACCCGGCGCGCACGTGGACCGCGGAGAACTCGGTCGGCATCGGCGGCGCGTATCTTTGCGTGTACGGCATGGAAGGGCCGGGCGGATACCAGTTCGTCGGGCGCACGTTGCAGATGTGGAACCGCTATCGTGAAGTCGCGGATTTTGCGGGACGTCCGTACCTGTTGCGCTTCTTCGATCAGATCCGTTTTTACGAAGTTTCCGCCGATGAATTGCTGCGCATACGCGAGGCGTTTCCGCTCGGACGCCATCCGTTGAAGATCGAGGAGACAGAGCTGTCTCTCGCGGACTATCAGGCGTTTCTCGATCGCGAAGCGGACGGCATCACGCGTTTTCGCACGCAGCAGCAGGCGGCGTTTTCGGCCGAGCGGCAACGCTGGCACGAAGCCGGCAGCGACGAGATCACGCTCGACGCACCCGAGGCGATCGAAGCGCAGACCGCGCCGCTCGCCGATGGCCAGATCGCCGTCGACAGCGAGATCGCGGGCAATCTGTGGCAAGTGCGCGTCGAGCGGGGCGCGAGCGTCGAGGCAGGCGACGTGCTCGTCGTCATCGAGTCGATGAAGATGGAGATATCCGTCATCGCGCCATGCGCGGGCACCGTCGGCGAGATACATGTCGCGCCGGGTGCGTCGGTGCGCGCGGGGCAGCGCGTCGCCGTGATCGAACAGCATGCATCATGACAACATCGCATCAAGAGGAATCATCGGACATGGATTCATTCGACTTGCGTCTTTCCAGCTTGCGCGCGGCGTATCGCGAAGGCCGCGCGACGCCGCGCGCGTTGATCGGCACGTTGCGCGAGCGCGCGGCGCTGCTGAACCCCGACTATCGGCTGTTCATTCATCTCTTGAGCGATGACGAAATCGAGCCGTATCTCGCCGCGCTCGACGACCGCGACATCGATACGCTGCCGCTCTACGGCGTGCCGTTCGCGATCAAGGACAACATCGATCTGGCGGGCGTGCCGACGACCGCCGCGTGCCCCGCGTTCGCCTATACGCCGACGATCACCGCGACGCTCGTTGCGCAGTTGATCGCGCTGGGCGCGGTGCCGATCGGCAAGACCAATCTCGATCAGTTCGCAACGGGCCTCAACGGCACGCGCTCGCCTTACGGCAAGTGCCGCAACAGCGTGCTTGCGGACTATCCGTCGGGCGGGTCGAGCGCGGGGTCGTCGCTTGCGGTCGCGCTCGGCGTCGCGAGCTTCGCGCTCGGCACCGATACCGCCGGCTCGGGGCGCGTGCCCGCCGCGCTCAACAATCTCGTCGGCACGAAAGGGACGAAGGGTTTGCTGTCGACGGCGGGCGTCGTGCCCGCGTGCCGCACGCTCGATTGCGTCACGTATTTCACCGCGACGGCGAGCGAGGCGAGCGAGCTGCTCGCGCTCACCGCTCGCCACGATCCCGCCGATGCCTATAGCCGCGCGAATCCGCAATGGAACGACGCGTCGGCATTCGGCAAGATCGCGCGCTTTCGCTTCGGCGTGCCGCGTCAGCTCGAATTCGCCGGCTGCGACGAAAGCCCCGCGCTCTTCGAGCATGCGCGCGCGGCGCTCGAAGCGATCGGCGGCGAGGCGGTGGAGATCGACTTCGCGCCTTTCCTCGACGCCGCGCGGCTGCTCTACGAAGGGCCGTGGGTCGCCGAGCGATACAGCGTGGCGGGCGCGCTGATGCAGGCGCAGCCCGACGCCGTGCTGCCCGTCATTCGCGACGTGCTCGCCAAAGCGCCGGGTGCGACTGCCGTCGATGCGTTCCGCGCGCAATATGCGCTGCAGGCGTTGAAGCAACGCTGCGATGCCGTGCTCGCGCCGCTCGACTGCGTGCTGACGCCGTCGATTCCGCGCGCGGTCACGTTGGCCGAACTGGAGCGCGATCCGGTCGGCGCGAACTCGCTGCTCGGGCATTACACGAACTTCATGAATCTGCTCGATTACGCCGCCGTCGCCACGCCCGCGGGCTTCATGAAGAACGGCTTGCCGTGGGGCGTGACGCTCTTCGGGCGCGCGTTCACGGATCAATATCTGCTGAGCGTCGCCGATGCGCTTCATCGCAAGCTCGATGTGCCGCTCGCCGGCGGTGCGCCGCACGACGCCGCCGCGCCCGCGCGCACCGCACGCGACGACAGGATGAAGCTCGTCGTATGCGGTGCGCATCTCGCGGGTTTGCCGCTGAACGAACAGTTGACCGCACGCGGCGCGCGTCTTGTCGAAGCGACGTCGAGCGCGCCGCGTTATCGGCTGTATGCGCTGGCGGGCGGTGCGATTGCGCGGCCCGGCATGGTGCGCGATGAAGCGAACGGCGCGGCGATCGCGGTCGAAGTGTGGGAGATGCCGAGCGCCGAAGTCGGCTCCTTTCTCGCGGGCATTCCCGCGCCGCTCGCGCTCGGCAAGGTCGAACTCGCGGACGGCCGCCGCGAGACCGGCTTCGTGTGCGAGGCGCAGGCGCTGGAAGGCGCCATCGACATCACGCAATACGGCGGCTGGCGCGCATGGATGAATCGCGCGACGTAAGGGCTCAACCGCGAGCGATCTGCGTCAGTGCGAACGCGTGGCGCAGCGCGAAGCCGAGCCGTTCGTACAGCGCGATCGCGCCTTCGTTATGGCTGAACACATGCAGAAACGGCGTGTCGCCGCGCCGCGCGATGTCCTTGCGCAGGATGTTCATGAGCCGGCCGGCGAGACCGCGCCCGCGACAACGTTCGTCGACGCATACGGCGCTTATCTCGACATGACCTTCGATGGCGAGGCGCTCGCCCGCCATTGCGATGAGTTCGCCGTGCTCGCGAATGCCGATGTAGCGGCCTATTTCGCGTGTGCGCTTGCCGAACGGACCCGGCTTCGTGCGTTGCACGAGCGCGATCATGTCGTCGACATCGGCGGGGCCGAGCGCGATCACGTCGCTATCGTCGATGACGTGTGTGAAGCGCTGCGTCTCGATCATCTGATGGATGGTGCCTATGCGCGTTGCCTGCAGGCCGTCGAGGTCCGCGATCGTCTCCGCCGACAACATCGCGACATGCTCGCCGGGCTGCATGAGCGCGTGCAGCGCGCGCCATGCGTCCGGCGTTTCCGAGGCGATGGCCGCGAACGGCGCGACTTCGGGATGAAAGCGCCGCGCCAGCGCGTCGCCCGAACCGAGATGCGCCTGTTTCGTCGTGAGCGCGGTCCAGATCGGGCGGTCAAGCGCGGCGTGGGTCGGACGGGTCATGTGTGCTCCGGATGCGTGAGTGGATCGGATATCGATCACTGTAGGCAAAAGAGAGCATACCGGCCATTGTCGGAAATGACATTTTCAGAGGCATTCACGCCAGGCAGCGCGGCGCGATTCAAACGTAACGCGCTTCGTCCAGATCGGCGATGAGCGTCGGTCCTGTCGGGTGCCAGCCTGAGCGCGCCTGCGTCAGCGCGCTCGATGCGGGCATGTCGAGGCCGACGAACATCGCCATCCAGCCGAAATGCGCGGCGGCATCGTCGGCGGACATCGATACGACCGGCAGTTCGAGTCCGCGGCCGAGCGCTTCGGCGATGGCGCGGCTCGCGATGCCTTCCTCACCGACCGCGTGATAGCGCGCGCCGCGCTCCGCTTTCTCGACGGCAAGCCGATAAAGACGCGCGACGTCGGACACGTGGCCCGCTGGCCAGCGGTTACTGCCGTCGCCGACATACGCGACGACGCCCTTGTCGCGCGCGATCCCGATGAGCGGCGTGATGAGCCCTTGCCGGAGCGGATCGTGGACTTGCGGCAGGCGCACCACCGACACGTTGATGCCCGCGTCGAGCAGCGCGTGGCCCGCGAGTTCGGACGCGATGCGCGGATTCGGATGACGCGCGTTGAAGACATCCTCGGTGGCGGGTTCGCCGTGCTCGCCGCTGCCCATGCCGGTGCCCGACGTGATGACGAGCGGACGATCCGAGCCTGCGAGGGCCGAGCCGAGCGCGGCGATCGCGCGCTTGTCCTTCTCGCAGTTCTCAGCGAAGCGCGAGAAATCGTGATCGAAGGCGGTGTGGATGACGGCATCGGCGTTCGCGGCGCCACGCGCGAGACTTTGCGGATCGTCAAGCGTGCCGCGATGCACGTCGGCGCCGGCAGCGGCGAGCGCCTGCGCGCCGGCGTCCGAGCGCGTCATGCCGGTCACCCGATGGCCTGCCGCGATGAGTTCGGGAACGAGGGCCGAGCCGATGAAGCCGGTCGCGCCGGTCAGGAAGATGCGCATCGTTGAGACTCCGTTGTCGTATCGCGCTTAATATCGGTCGAATGCTTATCCCGTTAAAGTAGTGACGTCATCCTATTAAAACGACTAACAGGTTCCGCATGTCAGTGGATATGGCGAGATCGCTCGGCGATTTTCTGCGCAGCCGGCGCACGCGTCTTGATCCGGCGAGCTTCGGCTTCTCCGGACGGCGGCGCACGCCGGGGCTGCGTCGCGAGGAGGTTGCGCAGCGCGCGAACATTAGTCCGACGTGGTACACCTGGCTCGAGCAGGGACGCGGCGGCGCGCCGTCGGCGGAAGTGCTGGAACGCATTTGCGGCGCGCTGATGCTGACCGATGCCGAGCGCGAACATCTCTTCATGCTCGGCCTTGGGCGGCCGCCGGAAGTCCGCTATCGTCTCGCCGATGGCGTGAGTCCGCGGCTTCAGCGTCTGCTCGATTCGCTGAGGACCAGCCCGGCCATCGTCAAGACGCCGACGTGGGACGTGATCGCGTGGAATCGTGCGGCGGCGGTGGTGCTCACCGATTACGGCGCGCTGCCGCCCGGCGAGCGCAATATCCTGCAGTTTCTGTTCCGCAATCCCGATGTGCGTGCGCGGCAGCACGACTGGGACAGCGTCGCGCGCTTCGTCGTCGGCGCGTTCCGGGCGGATGTAGCGCGCGCGGGTCTCGTGTCGGAAGTCGGCGAACTCGTGGCGCAGTTGAGTCGCGCGAGTCCGGAATTCGATGCGCTCTGGCGCGACAACGAAGTGCATAACCACGAAGAAAGCGGCGGCATCAAACGTCTGATGCATCCGGTCCTGGGATCGGTCGAGCTGGAGTATTCGGCCTTTTCCGTCGATGGCAGGCCGGACCTCGGCATGATCGTCTACACGCCGCTCGAGAGCGCGATGGCCGCGCGGATCGGCGAGCTCATCGCTAACGCGTGACGCTTCAGAACTTCTCGACCCACGGTCGCAACTCGATCTCCCACGCCCATGCGCTGCGATGCTGGCGCAAGACATCGACATAGGTTTGCGCGATGGCGTCGGGATCGAGCGTGCTGTCCGGCGCGTCGGCAGGATCGGCGCGCTGATCGGAGCGCACGCTGCCGTCGATGACGAAATGCGCGACGTGAATGCCTTTCGGCGCGAGTTCGCGCGCCGCGCTTTGCGCAAGGCCGCGCAGGGCGAACTTGCCCATCGCGAAGGGCGCGGACAGCGCGAATCCCTTGACGCCCGCGGTCGCGCCCGTCAGCAGGATCGCGCCTTTTCCCTTCGGCACCATGCGCCGCGCCGCTTGCTGGACGGCGTAAAACGCGCCGAGCGCCGATACGGCGACGGCCTGTTCGACCTGCGCCGCATCGAGTTCGGCGATCGGTCCGCGCACGCGTCCGCTCGCGTTGTACACGACGATTTCCGGCGCACCGATGCGCGACTCGGTTTGCGCGAAGAGCGTGTGCATTGCGCTTGCGTCGGAGGCATCGACGGGTAAGGCGATCGCGCCGGTTTCATCGACGAGATTCGCCAGCTTGTCGATGTTGCGCGCCGCGATGACGACCGGAATGTTCTCGGCGCGCAGACGCCGGGTGAGAGAGCCGCTGATGCCGGGACCGGCTCCGATGATGAGGGCGCTGCCGTAAGGAAGGGTGGTCATGGTTCCGCGCTCGGTGAGGGAGTGGAAACGATGATAGCGGGGTTGGGGGTGGGGTGTGCAAAGCGGGTCGCCACAACAAAAAAGGAGAAGGAACAACACCCGTGTTCCTTCCCCGACAACGATACTGCCGCGAATCCTCAAGCCTTCACGCCGTGCAGGAGGCTGCCGATTGCGTCGAGCGACTTCGTCACGTTGGTCAGATCGACCTTCGTGTATTGCGATGCATCGACCTGAGTCACGGGCGCCACGTTGATCTGCGGGCTCGCGAACGAGAAGCCGGTGATCGAATTGGAGTTGACGCCGTTATTCTGGAAGATGCTTGCGCCGCCGACAATCGCACCCATTTCAGCGCGGCCCAGTTCCTTGCTGACGGCGAGGTTTTCGATTTTCAACATGATGTCTCTCCTGATGACGTGATTGGCGAATGAGGACTTAGAGCTTCACGCCGCCGAGCACGCTGCCGACCGCTTCGAGCGACTTCGTGACGTTCTTCAGATCGACGTTCGTAGTCGTCGATGCGTCGACTTGCGTGACGGGCGCGACGTTGGTTTGCGGGCTCGCGAACGAAAAGCCGCCGTTGTAGTTGGAATTGATGCCGTTGTTCTGGAAGATGCTCGAGCCGCCGACGATGGCGCCCATTTCTTCACGGTCGAGTTCTTTGCTGACGGCGAGGGATTCGATCTTCAACATGATGGTTCTCCGGATGTGTGATGTGTCTGAAAGACTGGATGCGATATCAGAGTGCGACGCCGCCGAGCAGGCTGCCGACCGACGAAAGCGACTTGGTGATGTTCTTCATGTCGACGTCGGTGTGCTGCGATGCATCGACTTGCGTGACGGGCGCGACGTTCGTTTGCGGGCTCGCGAACGAGAAGCCGCCGTTGTAATTGGCGTTGATGCCGTTGTTCTGGAAGATGCTCGAGCCGCCGACGATGGCGCCCATTTCTGCACGGCCGAGTTCTTTGCTGACAGCGAGGTTTTCGATCTTCAACATGATGTAGCTCCTGACTTGGTTGGTTGGATGAGCACCAATCGTTGCGCTCGCAGCTACATATGCGAGGGCTGTGCCAGGCGCAGCTAGAGGATATTTTGGAGCGTGATAAGTTATTGATTTATAGAGACAAAAACATATTTCTATCGAGGCGCGCTTGCTTTTACGCAACCCGCTCTCCACGATGAATGTCGGTGGGCGAATGACAGAGCTTCGAAACGTGTCGGCGACAAACGAACAGTGGATCAAGAACGATTTGGAATCCGTATTAAATACGCAAAACGCATCGAACGCTGCGTCGCGATGAAATTAGAAGGAAGGGAAGGGAACGACAGGCGGGGCGTACGGCGAAGAAACGAAAAAAGGAGAAGGAACCGCTTGGGTTCCTTCTCCCGCGAAGACGATGCCTTTACAGCTTCGCGCCTCCGATCAGGCTGCCGACCGAAGCCAGCGTCTTCGTGACGTTGGTCAGATCGACGTTCGTCTGCGTCGAAGCATCGACTTGCGTCACGGGCGCGACGTTCGTCTGCGGGCTCGCGAACGAGAAGCCGGTCACGGCGTTGGAGTTGATGCCGTTGTTCTGGAAGATGCTCGCGCCGCCGACGATGGCGCTCATTTCAACGCGGCCGAGTTCCTTGCTAACCGCGAGATTGTCGATCTTCAGCATGATGTGTCTCCTGAGATTCGGTGGATGGATGAGCGTTGATCGCTTACAGCTTCGCGCCGAGCACTTCGCTGCCGACGGTGGCGAGCGTCTTCGTGATGTTCGTCAGATCGACGTTCGTATGTTGCGAAGCATCGACTTGCGTGACGGGCGCAACGTTGGTTTGCGGGCTTGCGAACGAGAAGCCGCCGTTGTAGTTGGCGTTGATGCCGTTGTTCTGGAAGATGCTCGCACCGCCGACGATGGCGCCCATTTCCGCACGGCCGAGTTCTTTGCTCACTGCGAGGTTGTCGATCTTCAACATGATGTAGCTCCTGGATTTGGTTGTTTGGTGAGCACCAATCGTTGCGCTCGCGGCTACTTATGCGAGGGCTGTGCCAGGCGTGGCTAGAGGATCGGTTCGGTTAAGTCAACGCGTTGATTGCAAAGGGAGTTTCGAGACGCTGCGCGTGAGACGCGCTGTTTATCGATGCGACCTGCAGAGCCGATCAGTCGGCTATGCAAGAACTTATCGGCTGGAGTTGTCGGCGTCCAACGAACAGTGTCGCGATACGAAGGCGTGCGTGCTGATGCACGCCGCGCTTCGTATCGGTATGGAAGTGATGGAAAACAGTTCAGAGTTGCTGCGACACGCCGAGGGGCGCGAGCGGTTCCATGACCGGCACGCTTTCCGGCTTCAGATCCCTGATGAAAGTTTCCGACAGCGCGATCACGCTCGCGAGCGCACGCGTGTCGTAGAGCGCGTGATCGACGTCCCCGCACACGGCCGCCTTCACGCGCGACATGCGCGACAGCTTCTTTCCGTGCCTGCCGAAATGCGCATTGAGTTGATCGAGGCCCTCGTCGCCCGCGCCATACACGAGCAGCGTACGCACGCCCTTGCGTTCGAGCGCATGCACGACGCTGTGCGGATCGGTGAGCGGTTTGTGATCGGCATGCATGACCTTCTTGCGCGTCACGCCGAGCATCTGCGATTGCAGTCGCGCCGCCGCATTCGATGCAAAGGCTTTCACAATGGGCTTGAGCCCGCGCTTGCCGCTCAGCACCAGCCACCATTTCTGCGGCTTCAGGATGGCGGGTCCGAGACGCGCCATCGTGTTGCGCCGTTGCGCTCTGAGCTCCTGCAGCGTGAGATGCTCGGATATGTGGAAGCGCTGCAGATTCACGGCGATGATCGCGCTGATAGCAGGCTCGACGAGCGATGCGCGCAACGCGCTATACGCGCCCGAGCAGATGCCGAACACGACGACGTTGTCATAGCCCTTGCGTTTGAGCCATGCGGCGGCCGTCGCGACGTCCTCGATCGTGCTCGATGCATGAATCGACGCGACCGTGTCGAGCGTGCCGTCGGGCGAACGCGCGGGACTGTCGCCGATGCCGCGCGCATCGAAACGCAACGACGCGATGCCACGTTGCGCCATCTCGCGCGCGATACGCACGGACAGCCGGCTGTCGCCTTGATGCACGCTGCCCGCCGTATTGGTGATGACGATGACCGGCCCGCCCGCGAGTCCGTCGCGCGGCTCGCACAAGATGCCGAAGAGTCCCGCCGCGCCGAAGATCACTGGCCGCTCGATCGCTTCCGGTGTTTCAATGATCGCGTCGTCGCTCATGCTCGGACGTGCTGCCTTGCGCATGCGAGCGGGTCTGGGATCGGCGAGTACGTCATCGGCCATGCCATGCGCGATCCATTGCGCGGTGCGCTTGAGCGTCTTCTCCGGCAAGGTCGATGAAGCGGTCTCCTGCATGAACTCGAAATAGTCGTCGAAGGCTTCCGTCTGTACGTCGACACCTCGTGCGCGCAATGCGTCGCATAGCGGCTTGCTTGCACTCGCGCGCATATCGGCGATGAATACGCGCTTGGGCATCACCGACTGACGCGCCATCGACTTGCCGAGATCGAACGCGCTCAAGGTATTGCGAAAGGCTTCGCTATAAACCTGTCCGAGCACGTGATATGGCGAATCGCTCTGCATCGCACGCACGACGACGGGCAGATTCTCCACCCACGTCTGCCGCAGCGCGGTCAGTTCGCGAAGATAATGGCGTCCTTTGACAACGGGCGCGAGCAGTGCAATCGAATCCACGAGCGAATGTTGCGATGCGAGCGCGGCCAACGTGCCGCCCAGACGCAAGCCGCATAACGTGACTTTCGTTACGCCTGTCTCCTGCCGCAAACGTTCTATCGCCGCGTTGATATCCGCGACGAAGTGATCGAGCCGGTCGCCATCATGATCGATGCCGACCGAATCGCCCGTTGCGAGATAGTCGAAGCGGAGGACAGGAATATCGCGTTGGGAAAGTTCTTCGGCCAGAAAACGCATGGCCTTGTGGCCCCACGCCTCTTCATGTCCGAAAGGGTTGCACAGTACGACGCCGTGCTTGCCTTGGCCGGCATGAAGCCAACCAAAGCGACCTCCAAAGACGATCGGCGTCATGCGTTGGCTCCCTGCCCGACATTACCGAAATGCACGCACGCGCTTCGGTAAGAAGCGAGGTTGGCAACGTGATGCATCCCTGGGCCGCTCAATGTTTTAATAAGGTCGCGCATTTTGTTGAGTTTCTCATTGCACGTTTTGCGAAATTAAACCTCCTTTCGAATCTTCCCTTCGGTGCGCTGGACAACAATTGATGTCCGTATGCCGGTGTGTGGGGTAGACCGCATTCGTTGCAAACGGGTTTTTCGAATGTGCGCCAGACCGGACATCTAGACAACGACGTACTGACGGCCTGCATGAACTACTACGTTAGCGCGGAAGCACCGCTGACGCCTGCATGGCGCGTTCTCGCTTTCATAATTCTCTGCTAACTCCGCCTTCATAAGATGCACGTGCAGTTTGCTCAATCTTATCCATGCAAGGAGTGTCTTATGAAGCCCGCCAAAGTTCTGCTCGCCCTGTGCTGTGTCTTCGTCGCCGGCGCCGCGAGCGCCAAGGAAGCGAAGGTCGCACCCGCCACGATGACGTGCGCGGACTTCGTGCAAGTCGATGATGCGTACAAGCCCGCGCTGGTATATTGGGTTGCCGGCGTCGATAAGCTTGGCGTGAAGGGAACCGAAACCACCGTGATCGATACGGCGCAACCCGTTGCGGCGACCGTGTCGGAAGCATGCATGAAAGATCCCACCGCGAAGTTCAGAACCAAAGTTCATTCGATGGTGAAGGCAAATCAGATCGCGCTCTTCGATCATCATTGATGTATTCGTTCCGATAACCAACCGTTACGTATCGGAATTCAGAAACCTTCTACACTTCTGGTCAAACACAAGGCGGCAATTGTCTTGCGGCACAGGCGATTGCCCGCATCGAGGCGATCGGTGTCCACCGGATCGCTGTTTCGCCTACCAAAACCGGCCTTTAGACCAAGGTCGTCATTCGTCAGTCTTATTGCGCGCTTTGATCATACAAGGCGGGCGTTTTCCGTTTTCATTTCCACGGGGTGCGGTATGATGGCCTAATATTACAGATTGTAATGTTAGCAACGAACGAATTGCTTGGGCATTTGTCTGCTCAGGACGAACCGATGAAAGGAGCATCCATGGCAAGTCCCGTTTTCGAGTCTGTGCGGCTGGACGATGTAGCGCTCGAGCCAGATCCAATCGATCCCGCATGGATCCTCGAAGGCAATCCTGTCGCGCGCAGCGGCCAATGGTCGCAAAGTCTCGATACGACAACATCATCGTGGGTCTGGGACTGCACCGCCGGCCGGTTCAACTGGTACTTCGAACAAGACGAAACCATCTACGTGATCGAAGGTGAAGTTATCATCACAGCCGAAGGCCAGGAACCGCGCACGCTGCGTGCCGGCCACGCCGCGCTGTTTTATGCAGGCACGCGGTCCCAATGGCACGTACCGAAGTACGTTCGAAAGCATGCCATTCTTCGTCCGCATATCACCAAGCCGGTATTGCTTGCGCTCAAGGTGAGCCGCAGGCTGCAGAGCAAACCGAGCGGCTATCTGCCTCGCACGAGTCCGCGCGCCATGTGAGAATCGGTATCACATCGAACTTCATTCGCCGCTGTGCCGCCCGAGAATAAAAAGCGAACGCATCCCGGCGTGCACGATTTGCGCGTATTGCGAATCGGCTTTTTGCTTCTGGATAACTTTTCGCTGATTGCGCTCGGCACGGCCGTCGATCCGCTGCGCATCGCCAATATGCTCGTCGAACGCACGGTCTACGAGTACACGCTGATCGGCACGAATGGCGATGTCATGCGCTCTAGCGACGGCATTCGCGTGATTCCCGATGTCGCGATGCCAGACGCGGCCGACTTCGATGCCGTGTTCGTCGTCGGACCGAATCCAATTCCACGAAAGGGCATCGGCGCAATCATGGATTGGCTGCGCTTGCAGGCGCGTCGAGGCAGCGCACTTGGCGGCCTCGACACGGGCAGCTATTTCCTTGCCCGGGCGGGATTGCTCAATGGCTATCGCTGCACCATTCATTGGGAAGATCAGGACACGCTGCTGGAACACTTTCCGAAGCTCACCGTTTCAAATCGCCTCTATGAAGTGGACCGCGACCGGTACACATGCAGCGGCGGCGTCGCGCCCCTCGATCTTATGGTGCATCTGCTCGCGCTTGCTCCCGGAAGTCCCGCGCTCGCGGCGCGCGTGCTTGAACTGCTCGTTGCCGAGCGGCGGGGACATGAAGAGCGGCAAGTGACGTCGCTCAGGCAATACATTGGCGACGCGCACGCGAAACTCGACGAAGCATTGCAGGTGATGGAGAGCAATATCGAAGAGACGCTCAGCATTGCCGAGATCGCGTCATTCGTGAAGGTCTCGCAACGTCAGCTCGAACGCTGGTTTCAGGAGCGGCTCGACAAGACACCGGCGCAGGCTTATCTGGAGATACGGCTGCTGCGCGCGCGTCAGTTGCTGTACAGAACCGCGCGCACGCTAGAAGAAGTGTGCGCGCGCACCGGCTTCACTTCCCTCACGCATTTCTCGACGCGCTACAAGGCGCAGTTCGACATTTCACCGATTGCCGATCGACGGCGTTATCAGAAAACACTCTGAACCGCCCGCATGAGCGCGTTGTTCGTGGTTAACCCTCGATGTCGAAAACGAGAATTTTGACGTCGAATCGGGAAACGTTCGAAATCACGAGGCTCCTACCATTCACTCACCCCGACGGACTTCCAACCAGGAGTTGAGTGCATGAAAATGGCAAACGTGATCCGTATCGAGAACGGCGATAAAGCAAAGCACACGTTCTCAAATGCCGAATACGCGAATCGACACGGCAAGCTGCGCGAACTGATGGCGCGCGAGAACATCGATGCCGTGCTCTTCACCTCGTATCACAACATCAACTATTACGCGGATTTCCTGTACTGCTCGTTCGGACGCAAATACGGACTCGTGGTGACGCCGCAGAAAGTCGTTTCGATATCTGCAAACATCGACGGAGGGCAGCCGTGGCGGCGTACCGTGGGCGACTATAACGTCGTCTATACGGACTGGCAGCGGGATAACTTCTTTCGCGCCGTGCAGGGCGAGATCGATAATAAGGGGCGCGTTGGCGTCGAGTTCGATCAATTGCCGGTCGAGACGTTATCGAAGCTGCAAGCCGCGCTGCCAGCGGTCGAATTCGTGGATATCGGCATGCAGACGATGCGCATGCGCATGATCAAGTCGGCGGAGGAAATCGAAGTTATCAGACACGGCGCGAACGTGTGCGATGTCGGCGGCGCTGCGCTCGCAAAGGCTGTGCGCGAAGGCGTGCCGGAGCACGAAGTGGCGCTCGCCTCGACGCAGGCGATGGTGCGCGAGATTGCCCGCCGCTTTCCTGACTCCGAACTCATGGATACCTGGACGTGGTTTCAGTCCGGCATCAACACGGATGGCGCGCATAACCCGGTTACCACGCGCAGGGTTCAGAAAGGCGACATTCTCAGCCTCAATTGCTTTTCGATGATCGCGGGCTATTACACGGCGCTCGAACGCACGATGTTCTTCGACCATTGCTCCGATGCGCACCTGCGTCTCTGGCAGATCAATGTCGAAGTACATGAGGCAGGACTCGCACTCATCAAGCCGGGCGCGCGCTGTTGCGATATCGCCGCCGAGCTCAACAAGATCTATGCGGAGTACGGCGTTCTGCAATACCGCACCTTCGGTTACGGGCATTCGTTCGGCGTGCTTTCGCATTACTACGGGCGCGAGGCCGGACTCGAATTACGCGAGGACATCGATACGGTGCTCGAACCGAACATGGTCGTTTCGATGGAACCGATGATCATGCTTCCGCAAGGATTGCCCGGCGCGGGCGGTTATCGTGAACATGACATTCTCGTCGTCGGCGAAAAGAGCGCTACCAATATCACGGCCTTCCCGTACGGACCCGAGCACAACATCATCGCGGCCTGACGCGCAAGCCGCGCAATATGCGCTCCGATAGCATCGTTGTCGGGGCGCGCACAGCTATCGCATCATCATGTCCGGAGACATTCGATGAACACGGAAAGAGCGGTACCCGCGCAGGTCGCGATGCCTCGGGCGTCGCATGAAGAAGGCACGCAAGTCGATCCGAAGCTATTGAAGCGTGCCGCCTGCGCGAGCTTCATCGGCAATTTCGTCGAGTGGTTCGACTATGCATCTTATGGCTATCTCGCGACGATCATCGCAGTCGTCTTTTTCCCGAAAACAGACGGCGCGACCGGCCTGCTCGCGACGTACGGCGTATTCGCGATCTCGTTCATCGTGCGGCCGATAGGCGGCATCGTGTGGGGACACGTGGGCGACAGGATAGGCAGGCGCACATCGCTCTCGCTGTCGATTCTCATCATGTCGTGTTCGACATTTCTTATCGCGCTGCTTCCCACCTATGCCCAGGTCGGCATGCTCGCACCCATATTGCTGTTGCTCGTGCGTGTGGTGCAGGGCTTCTCGGCATCGGGTGAGTATGCCGGCGCGGCTGCGTTTCTCGCGGAATACGCGCCGGACAAGCGGCGCGGTGTCTATACGAGCATCGTGCCCGCGAGCACGGCTGCGGGTTTGCTGTTCGGCTCCTTGCTCGTCGTGCTGATGCATGCCGCGCTCACGAGCGAGCAGATGCAGTCCTACGGCTGGCGTCTTCCGTTTGTTCTTGCGGCGCCGTTCGGGCTGATCGGTCGATACATTCGCGTGAAGCTCGAGGACACGCCGCGTTTCAAGGCAATGGAACATCATCACCACGCCGCGCAGGCGCCGATAGCCGAACTGCTGTCGAAGCATCGCGGACGGATGTTGATCGCGTTCGGCGTGACCTGTCTGAATGCGGTGGCGTTCTATCTCGTGCTGAGTTATATGCCGACTTATCTCTCGACCGAAATGGGAAAGAGCGAGACATCGTCTTTCATCGCGGCGACGATTTCGCTCACCGCATACATCGGCCTGATCTTCCTGATGGGCGCCATATCCGATCGCGTGGGGCGCAAGTCTATGCTGATTGGCGCATCGATCCTCTTCGCCGTGTTGACGGTGCCGCTGTTCAAGGGACTTGAAGGAGCGAGCTTCGCGATGATCGTCGCCATTCAGATTGCGTTCGGCGCGCTGCTCACGATGAACGATGGCACGCTGCCTTGCTTCCTGTCGGAGATCTTTCCGACTCGCGTGCGCTACAGCGGCTTCGCCTTCTGCTTCAACGCGGCGAATGCGTTGTTCGGCGGCACGGCGCCGCTCGTCGCGACATGGCTCATCGGCGTGACGGGCAATAAGCTCGCGCCGGCGTGGTATCTGGTTGGAGCGGCTGGCATCGCCTTGATGGCGATGCTTGCGAGTCGTGAGACTTCGCACGCGCCATTGGCGGACGAGTAGCATTGTCTCGTAACATATGAGGTGAATTAGATAGCTACTGAGCTTTCTGAAAAGTGGGCGCTTATATGCGCCCACTTTTCATTTGTGCTTGCGCAGAAGTGTCCGTCAAGAACAGCTTCCAAAAATAGCCGGGCAGTTTTCTCATATGGATGCGTGCGTTGTTCAACACTCGACGCGGTTTTTTCTTGCCTGTAACCTGCGTCCGTAGTCGCTCAGAGTTCAACAACCGACGACTCATCAGTCGCTACGCGCGTTCCGTACGAAGAACACTGACGCAACGACCCGGAGGCTCAGCGATGTCGACCTCATATGACGTCCTCGAACCCAGGTCATACAGTAGCAGGCTCGCAAGCGAAAGTTGTCGGGTTGCGGAACGAATGAGGCGGCGCGCGTTCTATCTCCCTGGCAGTCTCGCGATGACCAAAGCGCAACAGGATCGAGCGGCAGCAGCGGTCCGAAAAATGCTTAGCTTGTCCGCTCCATATGTCCGTCATCCTCCGCATCGATGATGTGCCGCCATGCCACTGAGTGCAGCCATGCGAAATGCAATGGGTCCCGCAGACGTGATGTCGATACACACGGAAGAAGCGCCCGATATGGGCGCTTGCCTCCGCATTGCACCGGTCATACTTGCCCGCGGATCGGGCACGCACCTCTGGCCAAAGTTGCGAGAACAGCTCGTGAAGCTACTGGCGTGCATTATGCCGGTGCACAAACGTATTGGTGGAACAGTGGTATCGTCCTCGGTCGCGCACGTGCGGTTCGATGCGCTCGCGCACCCCGACGGCGTGATGCATGCAACTTACAACCCGGCTCTGAAGGATCTTCAAACAGACGGTCGTTTTATCCGTCTCTGTCCTTATCAGTTCTGCCGCGTTCCCTCCGGGCGGCGATGGAACATGTCGGCGGCGGCTCGCCTTGCGAAAGCGTGATCGTGCCACTGTCGGCGGGATGATGGAGCCTGGGATCGTATGCCGCCGGGTGTGAAGCAATTTAGAAGGACGGACTGAGTAACGTCGGAAGCGGCGGCGTGGTCTTCAAATGCGCGACCGCAAGTCATGCGCGCTCCGAGGGCGTCGCGGATCGCTCGGATACGCAGGATATCGAGCGTCAGTTCGAAGTCATCGAAGTTCAATCAAGTTTCCATTTCGGCGAGGACGACATCGTGCGTCTCGACGATGGTTTTTTCTGCATCTGACCGCACCGCTGGTGCTTCGAATCCGAGGGATGACATGCGCGACTTTCAGGGATTGCTGGCACGGCTTTTCGATGTCGCCATGGTGGTGGGCGGCGCCACGGTCGCATCGCGGATCAGGTTCGAGAACATCGCGGAGCCGGCCTACTACATACCGTTTGTCGCGTTCGCGGCGGCGTTTTCACTCGTGCTGTTTCCGGGCTTCGGTCTGTACGAATCATGGCGCGGTCGTAGCAAGGTCGTGCTTGCGAGCCGCGTATCGCTCGCGTGGCTGGTCGTGCAGGCTTGCGTGCTCGTGCTGATGTTCTCGCTGCATCGTATCGATGCCGTTTCGCGGCTCTGGTTCGCGTACTGGACCGCGATGTCGGGCGCGCTGATGATCGTCGGACGACTCGTGATGCACGCGCTGCTCGCGCGTATGCGTCATGCGGGTATGAACTTCCAGCAGGTGGCGGTCGTCGGTTGCGGACGGCATTGCGAAACAATCATGCGACGAATCCAGCGCGCAAGTCATTCGGGCTTTCGCACGATCGCGGTGTTCAATGCATCGCCCGAAGTGCCGATAACTTCGCGCATCGCGGTCTTCGATGACTTCAATGAATTCGTGCGTCATGTCCGCGAGCAACAGGTACAGGAGGTCTGGCTGGCGCTGCCTTTGTCGCAGGACAGAACGATATTGCGCTTCGTGAACGAGTTCCGCGACGATCTCGTCAACGTGCGATTCATTCCCGACGTGCGCGACCTGGCGCTTTTCGAAAGCGGCGTCAGCGATCTCTTGGGCGTCGCCGCGATCAATCTCGTGGCATCGCCGTTATCGCAAAGGGCGCTCTTGCAAAAGGATATTTTCGACAGGCTATTCGCGCTTGCCGCGATCATCGCGGTTGCGCCGATTCTGATCAGCGTCGCGATAGCGGTCAAGCTAAGCTCGCCCGGCCCGATCTTGTTTCGACAGCGCCGCAAGGGCGCGGACGGGCGCGAGTTCACCATCTACAAGTTTCGCTCGATGCGTCTGCATACCGAAGAGGCGGGTGTGGTGAAGCAAGCAACGCGCAACGATCCGCGCGTGACGCGTGTGGGCGCATTCCTTCGCCGCACGAGCCTCGACGAACTGCCTCAGTTCTTCAATGTATTGCGTGGCGAGATGTCGGTCGTCGGGCCGCGTCCGCATGCGATCGCGCACGACGATCTCTATCAGAAGGTCGTGCAAGGCTATATTCACCGATATCGCATCAAGCCAGGCATCACGGGTTGGGCGCAGGTCAATGGCTTTCGCGGTGAAACCGACCGCATAGAAAAGATGGAAGCGCGCGTAGCGCACGATTTGTACTATCTGGGGAATTGGTCGTTCGCGCTGGATATGCGCATCATTGCCGCGACGGTGTTCAAGGGGCTACGCAGCGCGAATGCTTATTGACTGTCGAATTCCACTTTAGAAGCGCAACGTAAACAGCTTTCCCCAAGTCGATAACGCCGACGTATGACGTCGAGCATCCTCAATGCTTTCCATACGACGGTCGCGACCGTGTCATACGCAGCGATACCCGTGTCGCGCTCGAACGGCCGCGCCAGATGCGCGGCATGCAGATTCGTGCAGAATGTCGTCACCGCATCGGGGCGGGCGAACGCGGTTTCGCGCATCATGCTGTTTATCAGCGTGTCGCGCACTTCGGCGAAGCTGAAGTTGTCGCTCAGGTCAAGATGCCGCTCGGCCACGCATTCGATGCCGAGCCTTTCGTAGTTGGCGATGATGCGCTCCTGCACGTCATCGATATAAGGTGTGACGAGACCGAGGCGGCGCACGCCGGTCATCGCGAGAATCTCGTTCAACGCGAGCACGGATGTCGTCGCCGGAATGCCGGTCGCTTCCGTCAAATGACGGCACAGCGCATGGTCGCGCTCGAAGCCGAGCCAGCCGGCCGACGTGCCGCTCCATCCGATGACATCGACGCGCGCATCAGCAAGCTGCTTTGCTGCATCGAGAATTGGCGTCACGTCGAACTGTCCGAGCGCGTGATCGGCGAGACTGATCTGCGTCACCGTGAAGCGCGCGAAGTGTGCGCTCACGTGCGGTAACGCGCTCAACATCGCGCACGTCAGCGGTTCGAGCGCCGTGTTGGACGACGGCGTAAGAATGCCGAGCCGCAGACGTTGCTTTCGCATGGCGATGTCTCCCTAGTCGTCGAGCAATGCCTTCACGCCATCGGCGGCTTCGCGGCGCAGCGATTCGAGATCGAGGCCCGGAATCACGCCATCGTCGACGACCACGCGGCCATTCACGATGTTGTAACGCACGCGCGCCGGCTCGCCCGAAGCCACCGGCGCGACCGCGAGATCGTGATAACCGTAAAAGCGCGGATCGTCGATGTCGTACAGCACCAGGTCGGCGGCCTTGCCGACTTCGAGCGTGCCGACCGCATCGAGGCCGAGCACGCCCGCGCCGCCCGCGCTGCCCCAGTGGATCGTTTCCTCTACCGTTGTCGCCGACACGCCTTGCGCCGCGCGATGCACGAGCCACGCGAAATGCGCTTCGTTGATCATGCTGCCCGATTCGTTGGACGCGACGCCGTCGACCGCGAGCGACATCGGCACGCCCGCTGCAGCCATTCGCGGCGCGGGCGCGATGCCGCTGCCGAGGCGCGCGTTGCTGACCGGGCAATGCGAGCAACCGCTACCGGTTTCGGCAAGCATCGCGATTTCGCTCGCCTCAAGATGCACGAGATGCGCGAACCAGACATCGGGGCCAAGCCATTCGTGATCGGCGACGAATTCGACCGGCAACTGGCCGAATCGCTCGCGGCAGAAATCGACATAACGCCGCGTCTCCGACAGATGCGTATGCATGCGCAGACCCATGCCGCGCGCAGCACGCGCAATCTCCGGCAAGAGCGCGGGCGGCAGCGAGAAGGTCGGTGTCGTCGGCGCGACGACCACACGGCGCATCGACGTGCCGCGCGCATCGTGATAGCGCGCCTTTAGACGTTCGATATCGGCGAGCATCTGATCGAGCGTCTCGGGCTTCAACGCAACCTTCGAGAAGCCCGGATGATCGCCCGCCGCCTGCAACGCGCCGCCGCGGCACAGCACGAAGCGCAGACCGAACGACGCCGCTTCGTCGAAGAGCAGGTCGCCGGTTTCAGTGGTGCCATCCGCGTGATAGAGATAGTGATGATCCGCGCACGTCGTCACGCCGGACAACAACAGTTCGGCCATGCCGAGGCGTGCAGCCACGCGCGCAAGCTCGGGCGTGAAGCGCGCGAGACGCGGATACGGCACGGCAGCGAGCCATTCCTGAAGATCGGCGTTGATGCCGGAAGGTACCGCTTTCAGCAGGTTCTGGAACAAGTGATGATGCGTGTTCACCCAGCCCGGATAGACGACGCATGATCGCGCATCGATGACGCGTTCGTCGTCGATTGCTTCGAGATCGGGCGCGATCTTCGTGACGATGCCGTCGCGGATGCGAATATCGACCGCGCCGAGACGCGCTGCATCGCCGCGCAGTCCACTCATGACCGCAAGCGGATTCTTGATGAGTATTGCTGTATTTGAAGTCTTCATGAATATTTGTCCTGTCGTCATGTTTTACTCGCGGACCATGTTGTGCGCAGGCACGACATCTTCCTCATGGGCGCCGTTGAGCACCGCGTTGAGCACGACCGACACGAGACAGGCGAGCACGACGCCGCTGTGCACGAAGGGCTGAGTCCAGTC
Organism: Caballeronia fortuita; assembly: GCF_001544835.2. GTDB lineage: Bacteria > Pseudomonadota > Gammaproteobacteria > Burkholderiales > Burkholderiaceae > Caballeronia > Caballeronia fortuita. The sequence goes on from NZ_FCNX02000004.1 coordinate 230,966, forward strand.
GGGCATCTGCTTGAAGACTTGCGGCGCCATCACCGGAATGAGTGCAGTGGCGATCGTGAAGCCGACGATCAGCACGTTATAGCGATTGCGTTCGAAGTCCACTTTCGAGAGCGTCTGTACACCCGCCGCGACCACCACGCCGAACATCGCGATGCCTGCGCCGCCGAGCGCGGCCGAAGGTGTCGATGCGACGATCGCGCCGATCTTCGGCACCAGCGCGACGACGCACATCAACACGCCGCTTATCGCCACGACCCAGCGGCTGCGCACGCCGGTGAGAATCACGAGCCCGACGTTCTCCATGAACGCGATGAAAGGAAACGCGGCGAACATGCCGGCAATCGCGCTCGCGAGACCATTGGCGCGCATGCCCCGCACGGCGTCTTCCTCGCTGATGTTCTTGTCGACGATATCGCCGATAGCGACGAAGAGACCCATCGACTCGACCATCTGCACGACCATGACGACGATCATCGTCAGCACGGGCACCACCGAGAACACGGGCATGCCGAAGTGGAACGGCAGCGGCATCGTGAACCACGGCGCATTGGCGACGTTGCTGAAGTCGCCCATGCCGAGTGCGCACGCAAGCACACTGCCCGCAACGAGTCCGATCAATACCGACAGATTGCGCAGGAACGCGTTGGCGAAGCGATTGACCGCGAGAATCACGAGCGCGACGACGAGCGCGACGCACAGGAAGGGCAGCGCGCCGAAGTGCCGGGCGTTCTCGCCGCCGCCCGCCCATTGATACGCAACGGGAAAGAGCTGCAGGCCGATGACGGTGACGATGCAGCCGGTCACCACGGGCGGAAAGAAACGCCGCAGCCGTCCGACGAGCGGCGCGGCGAACATCGTGAAGAAACCCGCGCCGATTACCGCGCCGCACACGCCCGCGAAGCCGACGCCCGGGCTCAGGCCGATCGCGATGACCGGACCCACGCTGCTGAACGCCACGCCTTGCAGGATCGGCAGACGCACGCCGAACTTCCATACGCCGACGGTCTGAAGCACCGTCGAGATGCCCGAGCAGAAGAGCGCCGTGCTGATGAGCACGGTCGTATCGGCGGGCGACATCTTCAATGCGGATGCGACGATCAACGGCACGGCAATCGCGCCGATGTAAGCAACGAGCATGTGTTGCAGGCCGAGCGTGATCATCTGCCGTTTGGGCAGGACGCGATCGACGGGATGTTGGTCGGTGTTCATCAACGTGTCTCCTGATTATCGTTATCGGCGGCTGCGTTCGTCAGGCCGCAACGGGCACGGCAAGGCAGGCATGGAAGCGCTCAGTCAGTGCCGCGCGATCGAGCTCGCGTCCAATGAACACGATGCGGCTCGAACGCGGCTCGTAGCCCCACGCCTGTGCCGCGCGCAGTTCGATGATGTCGTGCACGCCTTGCAGCACGTAGCGATACGGCTGGCCTTTCACGGCGAAGATGCCCTTCATGCGGAAAAGGTTCGTCGCGTCCGATGCGCGAAGTTCGGCGAGCCACGTTTGCAGCGCATCGAGGTCGACGTCCGCATCAACTTCGATTCCGACCGACGAGACGCTGTCATCGTGATGATGATCGTCATGATCTTCCTCATGATGATGGTGATGTTCGTGCTCGTCGTCGGCTTCGACTAGCTGTTGCGCGAACTCGTTGGCGCCCACGCCGAGAATCTTGCGCAGATCGATCTGCGCATAGCTCGATTCGACGATCTCCGCTGTCGCATTGAGCCCGCGCAGGCGTTCCTTCAATGAGGCGATGTCCTGCGGGGTGACGAGATCGACCTTGTTCACGACGATGCGGTCCGCGCAGACGATCTGATCGACCGCCTGATTGTCGCGTCCATCGAGCACGAGGTCGTCGAGATGCGCGGCGATGTGCTTCGCATCGACCATCGTCACGACGGCATCGAGCGTGACGCGTTGCGCGATCGGATCGTCGATGAAGAAGGTCTGCGCCACCGGATAAGGATCGGCAAGCCCGCTCGTCTCGACGATGATGTGATCGAGCCGCTCGGGGCGTTCGACGAGCATCCGCACGATGCGAACGAGGTCTTCGCGCACCGCGCCCACGCAGCACACGCATCCGTTGGTCATTTCGTAGATCTCTTCGGTTGATTCGAGCACGAGGCCGCCATCGATGCCGACTTCGCCGAACTCGTTCTCGATCACCGCGATCTTGTGACCGTGCTTCTCGCGCAGGATGTAGTTGAGCAGCGTGGTTTTGCCCGCGCCGAGAAAGCCGGTCAGCACTGTGACCGGAATCTTCTGGAACGCGTTATGAGTCGTATGAATGTGGGTCATTGCATGTCTCCTTTGAGTCAGTCAGCGTTGTGTTCTTTCCAGCGTCGAACGACGTTGCAATCGAGACCGAACAGATCGAGCACGCGGCCGAGGGTGTGATCGATCATCTGGTCGAGTGAAGCAGGGCGCGCGTAGAACGCGGGCACCGGTGGCGCGACGACGCCGCCCATCTCGGTCACCGCGATCATGTTGCGCAAATGCGCCAGCGTGTACGGCGTTTCGCGTGCGAGCAGCACGAGCGGGCGGCGTTCTTTCAACGTGACATCGGCGGCGCGCGAGATGAGGCTCGATGAAAGACCGCTTGCGATTTCCGCGAGCGTCTTCATCGAACAGGGCGCGACGATCGTGCCCAGCGTGCGGAACGATCCGCTGGAGATGGCGGCGGCCATGTCGTCGCAGCGGTACGTGACGCTTGCGAGCGCGCTTACATCGGCGAGCTTGTAGTCGGTCTCATGCTGCATCGTGAGGAGCGCGCTGCGCGAGATCGTCAGATGCGTTTCGATGTCGAGTTCGCGCAGCAACTGCAAGAGGCGCACACCGTACGTGAAGCCCGACGCGCCGCTGATGCCCACCGCGATACGTCGCGTGCTCATCGCGCGGCTCCATTGAGTATTGCGGCTGCGCGTTGCATCGCATCCGCATCGATGCGCGCGCGTATGCCATCGAATCGCGAGCCGCGCGTCGCGTCGATGCCCATGCGCGACGTCGTGCCATCCACGGACGATGAAGGATCGAGCGGACTGCCCGGCAAGCCGCCGACGATGAACACGTCCTCATGCGGTTGCGCATGCGCGGAGATCGCCCATAGCACTTGCGAATCGTCGGTGATGTCGATATCGCTATCGACCGCTACGACGTGCTTGAGATACGGATCCCAGCCGAGCAGCGCGAGCATGATCTGGCGCGCTTCGCCATCGCGCGTCTGCTTCAGCGCGACATAGCAATGAAAGTGCGTGCCGGAATTCGGATAGTGCAGCGCGGTGACCGAAGGGAAACGCGCCTTCAGTTTCTCGCTCATCTCCGCTTCGCGCGGCAGGCGCGCGAGCGTCAGATGTTCGGCATATGGACCGCCGACGACATCGACGAGCCACGCATCGCGGCGACGCATCATCGTATCGACGCGCAGCACGTTGTTGGTCGAACGATCCGATGAATAACCGGTGAACTCGCCGAACGGACCTTCTTCCGCGCGCGCATCGGGATCGATCGTGCCGTCGAGCACGAACTCCGCAGCGGCCGGCACGCCGACGCCATGACGCGGCGTGCGCACGAGTTCGAGCGGCGCGCCGAAGAGTCCACCGGCAATGGCGCGCTCGTCTGTACCGAACGGCACTCGCGATGCCGCAGCGAGCATGAACAACGGATGCGCGCCGACGACCATCGCGACCTTCAGCGTGTCGCCGCGCGCTTTCGCTGTTTGCAGCATGCGCCACAGATGACCGCGCGAATGCAGACTCGTTGCGAGCGCGTTCTTCGCGTGCAGCATCGAGCGGTGATAGCTCATGTTGGCGATGCCCGTCACAGGGTCTTGCGCGACGATCACCGCGTTTGTGATATACGGGCCGCGATCGGTGGCGAAGTGACGGATCATCGGCAGTTGCGCGAGATCGATCGCATCGCCTTCGATGACATCATCGAGCACGGGACCGCTTGCGACATGCACCGGCGCAATCGGTGCATTCGCGCGTCGCTGATACGCGTCGAAGAGATCGCGTGCCTCGACATCGAACAAGCGTGCGATACGTTCGCGCGATGCAAAGAAGTTGGTGGCCAGAGGCGTATCGATGCCTTCGATGTTTTCACACACGAGCATCGGATGCTGTCCGCGCGCGGCGAGCGCCGCGACGATCGCGGTCACGTCCTGATTGGCCGATAACGGTTGCGTGAGCGTCAGCACATCGTCCGGATATCGCTCGCGATACGCGTGCGCGAAGCAATGAAAGTCCTGCGTGGCGCGAAAGAGGTGATCGGCCATCGTGTGCTCCGTCGTGAGAATGAAGGGCGCGTGAACGACCGCGCCCGCGTGATATCAGGCCGTCTGCGCGACTTCGTCGCTCTTCACATACGTGGCCTTCAGGCGCTTCTCGGCTTCGGCAAGATCCTTCGGCGGCTTCGTCGGTTCGATGCCCACCAGCCGCGCGATGTTGTTGCCCATGTAGTCTTCGAGGCCGTCTTCATCGAGGTCCATGCCTTGCGGCGCGGGACCGCAGAGCATCTCCAGCTCGCGCAGCCACATGCCCGGCTCGTTCGGCGGCGAATCGGTGCCGAACACGATCTTGTTGCGCGGCAACTGACGCGCGAATTCGACGATGCGCGACTGATAGCACCAGCCCGATTCGCAATAGACGTTGGGCGTGTCCATCGCCATCCAGAACGCTTCGAACGAGTAATTGCCGCCCGTCTGAATGCCGAAGTGACCGATGATGAAATTCACCATCGGGAACTCGCGGATGATCGGATAGAACTGCGTGGGAATCGTGTACGGCCCGTCGCCGGTATGAATCAGCACGACGACGCCCAGCTCCGCGCATTTCTTCATCGCGGGACGCAGCCAGTCGAGCGCGCGATCGGGCCGGTAGCCGTGCATGTTCGCGTGCAGCTTGAGCATCTTGAAGCCGTATTCCTTGACGTGGAACTCGAGTTCCGCCGCGCCATTCTCCGGACCCCAGCGCGGGTTATACGTGAAGTTGCCGATGAAGCGATCCGGGTACTTCTGCGTGAGTTCGGCGATATAAGACATGTAATCGCGAATGCCTTCGCGTCCGCGCCGGTTGCCGTCGCGATAGCCGGTATTGCCCGGCGGCGGTTGAATGAAGCCCATGTCGATGCGGCGCGGCTTGCCGTTGATGATGTACGGACCGTCCATCATCTTGAGAAGACGTTCGCCGGTGAACGGCTCGCCCGTATGACGCCAGGCTTCGTCGACGAGGTTGGTCGGATGCAGATGGGTATCGATGATCATCAGCGGGCTCCCGCGTAGTCGGCTTCTTTGTATTGATCGAGATAGGCTTGCGCCTCTTCGACGCTCTTCGGCGGCGCGCTCGGCTCGATGCCGAGCATGCGCGCGAGGTTGTTGCCGAGATAATCCTCGAGCGTGTCTTCGTCGAGATTCAGACCTTGCGGCGGCTCGTGGCACAGCACTTCGAGCAGACGCAGCCACATGCCCGGCTCGTTGGGCGGCGTGTCCGAGCCATAGAGAATCTTGTGCGTGGGCAAGACCTTTGCGAACTCGACGATGCGCGATTGCAGGCACCAGCTCGATTCGCAATAGACGTTCGGGGTATCGAGCGCCATCTGATACGGCTCGAAGCAATACACGCCGCCGGTCTGCACGCCGAAGTGCGCCATGATGAAAGGCACGGAAGGAAACTCGCGGATCAGCGGATACCATTCGCTCGGAATGCTGTATGGGCCGTCGCCGGTATGCAGCTTGACGATCAGCCCCAGGTCCGCGCACTTGCGCAACGCGGGGCGCAGCCAGTCGAGCGCGCGGTCGGGGCGATACGCATGCATGTTGGCCTGCAACTGCACCATCCTGAAGCCGTGCTCCTTCGCATAGAACTCGATGGCGTCCGCGCCGTTCTCGGGACCGCAACGCGGGTTATAGACGAAACAGCCGAGCAGACGGTCGGGATACTTCTGCGACATCTCTACGGTGTACGCCATGTAATCGTCGATCGACTCGCGGCCGCGTCTCACGCCGTCCGTCCACGTATAGATGGTGTTGCCTTGCGGCGGTTGAATGAATGCCTTGTCGATGCGGCGCGGCTTGCCGTTGATGATGTACGGTCCGTCCATCACTTCGATCAGACGCTCGCCCGAGAACGGTTCGCCGTCATGGCGCCAGGCGAGGTCGACGAGATTGGTCGGATAACAGCTTGTGTCGATGATCATGGGTCTCGATCTCCTTGAGGGGAACTGGCGTGTCCAGTTGCCGGATCGCGGGCAGGCGCGTCGATGGAACGAAAGCTCTTGCGAGCTTGCCCATGCGGCCTTTTGCAAGACGCATATCGATTGCGCCTTCCCCTCGCCGGCATCGAGTGTCACACTGACGTGCACTGCTGCTTGCGATGCAGTCTCACAAGTTATGCACGCTCTGTACAATATTTTTTGACCACGATCTTGATACGTTAGCGATATGGACATGCGGCTTTTGCGGTACTTCGCGGTGCTCGCCGATGAACTGCATTTCGGCCGCGCAGCCGCGCGCCTGCACATCTCGCAGCCGCCGCTGAGTCAGCAGATACGCATCCTCGAAGAAGAGATGGGCACCGCGCTTTTTCTGCGCTCGCAGCATCGCGTGGAGTTGACCGAGGCAGGGAAAACACTGAAGGAACAGGCGCCGCTGATCTTCGCGCAGTTCGAGCGCGCAATCGACCTCACGCGTTGCGCGGGTCGCGGCGAAGCCGGCAGTCTCGAGATCGGCGTCATCAGTTCGGCGATGGTCGAACCCATTCCACGCGCGCTCGGCGTGTTCGCGCGCAAGCATCCGCAAGTGCGATGGACGCTGCATGAATTGACGCCCGCCGCGCAGATTCAGGCGTTGAAAGAGCGGCGGCTCGATGTGTGTTTCTTTCGCGTGTCGCACGACGATCCGCAGATCGTCAGCGAAGTCGTGTTGCGTGAACCCGCGGTGCTCGCGCTGCCGCTCGCGCATGCGTTCGCTTTACGCGCGCATATCGCGTTGCGCGAGCTCGAAAACGAGCGCTTCCTGTCGTTCGGATTGCTGCAATCGCAGCTTGCGCGCTTTCTGCGCGACTGTTGCGTCGAAGCGGGATTCACGCCGCGCATCGAACAGGAAGTCGTCGAGCTTCACACGCTCTTGTGTCTCGTGCGCGAAGGGCTCGGCGTCGCGTTGCTGCCGGCTTCGGCGCAGCAGTTGTCGAGTGGCGGCGTCGCGTTCGTGACGCTCGCCGCGCCCGCTCCCGAAGTATCGCTGCATGCGCGTTATCGTGCGGAAACGCCGTCGCCCGTGCTGGCGCGCTTTCTCGATACGGTGCGCGATGTCGTCACAGCGGACGTCGTGCGTTGACCGTTTGCGCGACGAGTTCGCGTATCGCATCGACGAGCCGCTTGACGCGTTCGGCTTTCTCGCGCGGCCAAACGGCATAGAGGTTGTAGTGCGTCGGTATTTCCACCGATGTCAGTTCGATCAGCTTGCCTGCGCGTTGCGCATCGGCGGCGAGCAGGCCGCGCGCAAGTCCGACGCCCACGCCCGCGCTCGCTGCCGCGATGAGTCCCGCCGCGTTGTCGAACACGGCGATTGCATGCGGCTCGGCTTCCGGAAGACCGGCGGCGGCGAGCCACGGAATCCATGAGCGCTTCGTGTAGCCGAGCAAGGGCAATGCGAGCACTTGCTGCGGTGCGAGCGGCGCGGCGAGTCCGCGCGCGCTCAGCAACGTTGGCGATCCCATCACCGTCAGACGATCGCCACAGATGAGCGCGTTCTCGAAGCCATCCCACTCGCCGTAACCGTAACGCAGCGCGAGATCGACGCGCTCGAACGCGCTGCGATCGTGACGCGGTGCGGAAAGCATCGTCAGCGATGTGCCCGTCAGCGCGCCGAGCAACGCGGGCAAGCGCGCGGCGAGCCAGCTTTGCGCAAGCTCCGGATCGACGTCGAGCGTGAGCGTGTGCTTCACCGCGCGTTCCTTCACCGACGACAACGCGCGATCGATCTGCTCGAAGCCATCGCCCAATTGATTGGCGAAGAGCGCGCCCGCATCGGTCAGCACGACGCGCGCGCCTTCGCGCACGAACAGCGGCTGCCCGACGAACTCTTCGAGCGTGCGGATCTGCTGGCTGATCGCGCTATGCGTGAGCGACAACTGGCGCGCCGCACTCGAGAAGCTGCCGGCGCGTGCTGCTTGCAAAAAGGCCTGCATCGATTGCAGCGAAGGGTAGCGCTTCAACATGGGTGTTAGCCGGGCTTACGGATGATCCAGGAAATCGTCGCTGGCGTTCGTGCCAGACGTCTTCGGATAATGGCTGCACGCACGAACGACATTCAGGAGACAGCGCATGATCGAACTCATCGTCAACGACACGCGGCACTCGCTCGACAATGTACCGGAAGACATGCCGCTATTGTGGGCGCTGCGTGATTCGCTTGGTTTGACAGGCACGAAATTCGGCTGCGGCGGCGGCTTTTGCGGCGCATGCACGGTGCATCTCGATGGCGAAGCGGTGCGCTCGTGCCTGTTGCCGATCGCCGCCGTCGCGGGCCGGCGCGTCACGACGATCGAAGGTCTTTCCAAGGACGGCACGCATCCGCTGCAACGCGCGTGGGTCGCCGAAGACGTGCCGCAGTGCGGCTATTGTCAGTCGGGACAGTTGATGCAGGCGGCGGCCTTTCTGAAGGGCAAACCATCGGTCAGCGATGAAACCATCACTGCCGCGATGTCCGGCAACATCTGCCGCTGCGGCACGTATGCGCGCATTCGCCAGGCCATCAAGCGCGCGGCGGCGGAGGTCTGAATGCTGATCGAACATCACCCGGCGCGCCGTCGCTTCATCAAGCAAAGTTCGGCTTTGCTGGCAGCGGGACTATCCATCGGTTTTCGATTGCCTGAAGCGGTGGCGAAGAACGGCGATCCGCATCCGCGCAACGGAGAGTTCGAGCCGAACGCATGGGTTCGCGTGCTGCCCGACGACACGATCAGGCTCGTCGTTCACAAGCACGATTCGGGCACCGGCACGCGCACGGCGCTCGCCGCGCTCGTTGCGGAAGAACTGGATGTCGATCCGTTTCGCATCGACGTCATCACGCCCGAGAATCCCTTCTATGCCGACTACATTCATCCTTTGTGGAAGGTGTTTTCGACGGGCGGCAGCACGAGCGTGTCGCTCGAATACGATCGCTTGCGTCATGCAGGCGCGACCGCGCGCGCGATGCTGATCGCCGCCGCGGCGAAGCAATGGAAGGTATCGCCATCCGCCTGTTCGACGAACAACGGCTTCGTCATCGACACAGCAAGCGGGGCGCGCGCGAGTTACGGATCGCTCGCCGAGGTCGCCGCGAGCATGCCCGCGCCGAAAGACGTGCCGTTGAAAGACGCGTCGCAATTCAAGTACATCGGCAAGCTGCAAAAGAAGCGCGATGCCGCGCAGAAGGTGTGCGGCGCGTTCGCTTATAGCATCGACGTGCGGCTGCCCGGCATGCTCGTCGCGGTCGTCACGCGCGCGAACGTGATCGATGCACGCGTGCGCAGCGTCGATGCCAAAGCGGCGCTCGCCGTGCCCGGCGTGCGGCAAGTGCTGCAGATACCCGGACGTCCCGATGTGCTCGGCGGCAATCAGGCGGGCGTCGCCGTGCTCGCCGACGATTACTGGTCCGCGCACAAGGGTCAGGCCGCATTGCGCATCGAATGGGAAGACAGTCTCTTCGAAAACTTCGACAGCCGCGACGTGTCCGCGCGTCAAGCCGCATGGCTCGACGATCCCGCCGCGCGCGTTGTGCCGACCGTCACGAACGGCGATGCGGAATCCGTCATCAAGCGTGGGCCTCGCGTGATTCAGGCGTCGTATTCGATGCCCTACAAGGCGGCGAATCCGCTCGAACCCATCAACGTGACGGCTTGGGTGAAGGATGGCGGCATCGCGTATTGGGGCGGCTTGCAAGTGCCATCGACGGCGCAGGAAGCCGCGCAAGCGATCGGCAGCATTCCGGCGGATCGCGTCACGTTGCACGAGTTCGTGTCGGGCGGCAGCTTCGGCGCGCGCGAATCGAAATACTGGCTATTCGAAGTGACATGGCTCGCGTTGCAAACCGGCAAGCCTGTCAAGCTGATGAACAGCCGCGAGGATGAGATGCGCGCGCTCTTCTATCATTCGGCGAGTCATCATCGCGCGAGGGCCACGCTCGATGCGCGCGGCAATCTATCGGCGCTGCAAGTGCGAGCGGTGATGCCTGCATCGCCCGAGCAATGGGAGCCGGGTTATTTCGATCGTCCCGATCGCATGGACTACAGCACGACGGAAGCGATCAGCAAGTACGAGTTCGCCTATGCCGCGCCGAACGTCGATATCGGTTGGGTGCGCCACGAAACGGGCATGCCGACGGGCTGGTATCGCGCGGTGAGTTATGTCCCGAACGTGTTCGCGGTCGAATCGTTCATGGATGAAGCCGCACATGCGGCAGGTCGCGATCCCGTCGACTTTCGCATCGCGCATATGAAGGATGCACGGCACGTCGCCGTGTTGCGCGAGGCCGCGTCGCGTGCGGGCTGGGGCAAGCCGTTGCCGCGCGGCACTGCGCTCGGTGTCGCTACGAATCGCGCGTATGGCAGCTATATCGCGGTGATTGCGCGCGTGACGCGCCGCGACGGCAGCATCGTGATCGGGAAGCTCACGTGCGTCGCGGACTGCGGACTCGCGGTATCGCCGGGCGGCGTAGAAGAACAACTGTATGGCGGATTGATGTGGGGACTCGGACACGCGCTCGCCGATCGCATCGATATCAGACACGGCCAGGTGCAGCAGACCAACTTCGATTCATATCGCGTGATGCGTATGAACGATATGCCTGATATCCACATTCATATCGTGCAGGGCGATCTGTCGAAGCCGAGCGGTGTCGGTGAGTTGTCGAGCCCATCGGTTGCGCCCGCCATCGCCAATGCGATGTTCACGCTCACCGGCAGGCGTCTGCGCGAGACGCCGTTCGATATGCGTCCCGCCACGTAAATGACGCGAGAGGTCAGGCGGCGAGCGCTTCGTTCGCCGCCGCGTCCGCTTCCACGACAGCGGCCGCATGTTCGCGGATCAGTCGGTAAACCGTCGCGCCCGGCACGGTCTCCGATTCGAGCAACTGATCGGCGATTGCGCGCAACACCGGCTCGTTCGCCTGCAACAGGGCGAGGCACTCATCGCTCAGTTCGTGCAGCAGCGCGTTCGCATGGCCGATCGAATTCTTCAGTTGCAAGCCCGCGTACTGTTGCGGCAGCGCGGCGAGGCTGAACAGATTGCCTTCCTCGTTGAAGCCGAACTTCGACACCATGTCGAGGCTGATGCGCGAAGCTTCCTGAAGATCCGACGCCGCGCCGCTCGATGCTTCTTCGAACATGAGCAGTTCCGCGTTGCGACCGCCGAGCAGCACCTGAATCTCGTTGCGCAATTCGGTTTCACGATACAGATGCTTGTCCTGCATCTTCGTGATGAGGGCGACACCGAGCGCGCCGCCGCGCGGCAGGATCGTCACTTCTTCGAGCACGCCGGTGCCGAGCAGCGCCGCGACGAGTCCGTGACCCGCTTCGTGCACCGCGATGCGCGTGCGTTCATCGTCCGACAATGCGCGCTCCGCGCCATTCACATCGCCGATGCGCGCGATCTTGATCGCTTCCATGAAATGCGCCGCGCCGACTTCGCGCTCGCCCTTCTTGCGCGCGACGAGACCCGCCTGATTGCAGATCATTGAAAGCGTTGCGGGCGAGAGACCTGTCGTGAGACGCGCGAGTTGATCGAAGTCGATGTCGTCGCGCTTCGTCTTCAGCGTATCGGCGTAGAAGCGCAGGATTTCCGCGCGGTCCTCTAGACTCGGCAGACGCACCTGCACCGTGCGGTCGAAACGGCCGGGGCGGCGCAGCGCTTCATCGAGATTGTCCGGATGGTTCGTCGCCGCGACGATGATGACGCCTTCGTTCGACGCGAAGCCGTCCATTTCCGCGAGCAGTTGATTGATGATGCGGTTGCTCTCCGCTTCGACCGGGCCACCGCCCGTATCGGTGCGCTTGCCGAGGCCATCGGCTTCGTCGATGAAGATCACGGTCGGCGCATTCTTGCGCGCGAGCTCGAAAAGATGCTTCACTTTCTGAATCCCGACGCCGTAATACTTCGCGCTGAAATAACTGCCCGTGATTGCGATGAAGTTCGCGCCGCATTCGCCCGCGAGCGCCTGCGCGAGGCGTGTCTTGCCGACGCCCGGGCCGCCCGTCATCAGAATGCCGCACGGCGCGCGCACGCCCATGCCGGTGAATTGCGCGGGTTCGGTGAGCCACGCGCGCACGTCGTTGAGCGCGGCTTTCGCTTCGCCTGCGCCGATCACGTCGTCGAATCGCAGTGTCGGCGATTGACCGAGCAGTTGCGCGCCGCCGCGCATCTCGCGGCGCATGAACCAGAGAAGGCCGCCGACCATCAACAGCGGCAGCAACAGGCTCAGGATGTCGCGCGAGCGGTCGAACATATCGCTCCAGCGCGCGACGCCGGTTCGCACGTCGGCATCGGGCAGCCACACGAGTTGATATGGCGAACTCGCGCCAGGCTTCATATCGCCGAGCAGGAGCGCGTTCGAGAACGCGCCGTTATGATCGGCGACGTAGTACTTCTCGCCTTTGATCGTCGAGACGAGGATCGCATCGGGACTTACACCGATCGTCGCGACATTCTTCTCGCGGATATCGGTCAGCATTTCCGATGCGTCTCGCTCTCGATGCGTCCACGCCGAAGCGTCATGGCGCATCTGGCTGGCCACGCCCGTCAGCACCGCGGGCTGCGCATGCGCCGCGCGTTGTTCGTGACGCCAGTGAAGAAAGCTCACGCCCGCCACGAGCGTAGCCGCGATCACACCATACGCGATATATCGGCCAACGCGTGACCGCAGCGAATTCCTTGCCGGTTTCATCAATTCTTTCCCAATGGGGCCGCGCGGGCGGCGCCCTCAATCTATCGTCGGACGAATAGTGTCCAGACGTGTCTCAGTTCGTGCTTCGGAGCGTGCTTCTGAGGTGGGATGCCCGCGTATGTCTTGATGCTCAAGATGGCGAAGCGATCGACCTTAACCGCGGATCGTCAACCATGCGAGCATGGCCCTTTTAGGGAAGTGCTCCGCTGGAATGGTGCCCGTAATGCATGACCATTCGATAACGCGGAGCAGCGCGCGAACGAGCGTTCGACATGCCGGTCCGAATGCCCGTCCCTTTCTTCCGATTAACGGCAAATGACGAGTCTTCTTGACGGCAATGTAAAAAGCGGATGATCCGCGCTCGCGGCGTGATGCAGGTTTGATGGTGTATGCAGGACGGAGCCAAGGATATCACGCAAAAAATCTATGCTCCATCCGGTAAGGAATACTGCTTGCTTACGCTAGGGAACTGTCCGCGCACATGGGGCGCGCGGCGGGCCAATGAGAGGGAGATAACATCATGTTGTATTACGCGTTGGTCTTTTTCATCATCGCGGTCATCGCCGCCGCGCTCGGGTTCGGTGGCATCGCGGCAGGGGCGGCGAGCATCGCGAAGATCCTGTTCTTCATATTCCTCGTGATATTCCTCGTGACGCTCGTGATGGGCCTCATGCGACGTTGACGGTCCTCACGCGAAAAAAGCGCCGTGCCGAGGCTGGTCGGCACGGCGCTTTTTTTTGCGCGCGCGATTCGTGGACGCTAACGCGCGATCGCCGCGCGCAGCGCCGCATTACGCCGCACGATCCAGTTGAAGAGCGGCGTCGCCATCAGCGTGCTGGTTACGGCCATCAGCACGAGGATCGAGAAGAGTCCCGGCAATATCACGCCCGCCGCAAGGCCGATGTTGATGATGATGAGTTCCATCAAACCGCGTGCATTCATCAGCGCGCCGATTGCCATCGCATCGCCGGAGGGCTCGCCGTTGGCGCGCGCCGCCGCCCAGCACGCGATGCCCTTGCCGCCGAACGACGCGAGCAGGATGACGATGGCCGCGAGCATGATCGACGGCTCCATCAGCATGTCGAGCCGCGTGTTGAGGCCCGAGTAGGTGAAGAAGATCGGCAGCAGGAACACGACGACGAAAGGCTGCAGCATCTCGCGCAACTTCTCCGTGAGCGGACCGCGCGGCAGCGCGACGCCGAGCAGAAAGCCGCCGAATACCGCATGAATGCCGATTGCGTCCATCGCGAACGCGCACAGCGAAAAGAGCGCGAGCACGGCCGCGAACACGGTCGCGGGCAACGGCGCGTCCGGCTTCAGCCCGGCCGCGAGCCTGCGCAGCAGCCTGCCGCCGAAGAAGATCATGAAGAGCGCGAAGCACGCGCCGCCGCCGATCGCCGCATATGCGCCCGTCCACGAACCGCCAAAACTCGCGAGCACGATGGCCAGAATGCACCACGCGGCGGCGTCGTCGAATGCGCCCGCGGTCAGCGCGAGCGTGCCGAGCGACGTGCCCGCGAGACCGCGTTCGTGGATGATGCGCGCGAGCATCGGGAACGCGGTGATCGCGATCGCCGCGCCGAGAAAGAGCGACGCCTCGTAAAGACGCACCTTGTCCGCGAAGAGACCGGGAATGCCGTGCAGCCACGGCGTCAGCGCGAACGCGAGCGCGAACGGCGCGACGATGCCCGCGAGCGACACGCTCATCGCACTCTTTGCACGCGCGCGGAAATGTTCCGCGCGGAACTCCGTGCCGACGAGAAACATATAAAGCCCGACGCCAAGCTGCGCGGCGACGTAGAGCGTGCCCATCGTCGCTTTTGGAAACAGCGCCTGTTGCCAGTGCGGAAGAAGCAGGCCGAATAGCGACGGCCCGAGCAGCACGCCCGCGATCATCTCGCCGACCACTTGCGGCTGGCCGACGCGCCGCGCGAGCTTGCCGACGAACTGGCTCGCGAGCACGATGGCGGCGGTCTGGATGAAGAAGTAAACGGACAGTTGAGACGTGGGCATCGTGCGCAGGCGTGAGAAACGGACGACGGCAGTCTGACGGCGGGAAGGTCAGTCTGTCAACGCGCGTTTCGAACCCCTCGCTCAAGCCGACGCAACGCGACGTTCAGGCGAGCGCCACGACCGCGATCTCGACGAGCAGTTCAGGCGACGCGAGTTGCGCCTGCACCGTCGCGCGCGTCGGTGCGCAGCCTTCGGGCACCCACGCGTCCCACACTTCGTTCATGCCGGCGAAGTCGCGGGCGATGTCGGCGAGCCACACTTGCGCGGACACGAGGCGCGTCTTGTCGATGCCGGCCTTGTCGAGGAAGCCGTCGATCTTTTCCAGAACTTTCGCGGTCTGCAATTTGACGTCGGGCGTGTGATCGGCCGATGTCTGTCCGCCGATGAACACGAGTCCCGCTGCCTTGACGACGCGGCTCATGCGCTGATTGGTGTCGATACGAACGATATCGCTCATGAATATTTCTCCGATAAGAACAGTCGAGACGAACGAAGCCGATGCGCGCGCTCATGCACGCGCACACGGCGAAAAAAAATGCGCATCAGTGAGCGACGAGTTGCGAGGCGCGCGCGTTCGCGGATGCGCTGTCGCGCGCGAAGCGATCGATCGCGAAGGCATCGAGTGAAAGCGATGGCGCGCCATCGAGCATCAATTCGGACACGAGCTTGCCGCAGCCCGGTCCAAGCTGAAAGCCGCTGCCGCAATAGCCGAACGAGTAATACAGATTCGACGCCGTGCGGCTCGCGGAGATGACGGGCAATTCGTCTTGCGTGAAGGCTTCGACGCCCGCCCACGCGCGATTCACGCCGAGATGCTTCAGATGCGGGAAGAGATCGGTAACGGTGCGCGCGCTTTTCACGAGACGGATGAAATCGACTTCGCCGTGACGGTTCGCAAGCTCCGCAATGCCGATCAGCTTGCCGCCGATGACCACCGTGCCGTTATCGAACTGCTTGAACGACAGCGGCCGTCCAGTGGCGCCGAGCGTCGCGCGGCAGAAGGGCGCGACCCGATGCGTGACCATCAGCATCAGGCCTTCGGGATGAACGGGCACCGCTTCGCCGGCCTGCTTCGCGAGTTCGCCGGACCACGCGCCCGCCGTGACGAGCAGCTTTTCCGCGCTGAACGTGCCGCGCGGCGTATACGCGAACCAGCGCGCGCCGCGCTGCTCGATGCGGCGCACGGGCGTGCCTTCCAGAAAACGCGCGCCGAGCTTTTGCGCGGCGAGACGGAATGCGGTCGTCGTTCTGAACGGCAGCGCGTAGCCGTCGCGCTCGACCCAGATGCCGCCCGTCACATGCCGTGCAAGCGCCGGTTCGAGTTCGAGCACGGTGTCGCGATCGATGACTTTCTCGTGCGTGAAGCCGTGCGATTCGAGTAGCGCGGCACGCTGACGGCAGGCTTCCAGCTCGTCATCCGTTTCGGCGATCTTCAACTGACCCGAAGCGACGAATCCACCATCCGCGCCGATGAGATCAGTCATGTTGTGCCATATTTCGCGCGACATCAGCGCGAGCGGAATTTCGGGCAGCGGTCGCCCGAGCGTACGCACGCCGCCCGCGTTCACGCCCGACGAATGACGCGCGACGTAATCGGCTTCGAGCACGATCACCTTCGCGCCGCGCTTCGCCGTATGGAACGCGCTGCTCGTGCCGTGCAAGCCGCCGCCGATGACGAGCACGTCCGCTTCCTGAATCACGCTTGCGTCAGTCACCGGCGAGTTCTCCGAGTGTGAGCGGCTTGATCGGCGGACGAATGCGGTAATAGCCGACATCGGCGGGCGAGACGCGGCGCGCATTGGCGATGACTTCCGTCACCGTGAGACCGCACATGCGGCCCTGGCATGGACCCATGCCGCAGCGCCCGAACGATTTCGCCTGGTTCGGCCCGACGCAGCCGAGTTCGACGAACTGGCGCAACTCGCCCGCCGTCACTTCCTCGCAACGGCACACGATGGTTTCGTCGCGCGGGATGCGGTTGACCTCGCGCGGGCGATACAGGCTGTCGAGGAACGGCCGGATGCGCATGACGTCCGCGAGCGTGCGGCGCAGCGGGGCGGCTTCGGCATCGCGCCTCTTTGCATCGATCGCGCCGAGTTGCGCCGCCGCAGCGAGTGCCGCAAGCGAGCCCTGCAATGCCGCTGCCTGCGCGCCGCCGATGCCCGCGCCATCGCCCGCGACGAAAACGCCGGGCACGTCCAGCTCGCCCCATGCGTCGGTTTTCGGCGTGAAGCACAGTTGCGCATCGTCCCAGCGATGCGTCGCCCGCAGCGCCTGCGTGAACTGCGTATTCGGCACGACGCCCTGATGCAGCAGGATCACGTCGGCTTCAATGCGATGCGCCGTGCCTTGCGTCGTGAAGGCGAGCGCCGCCGCGTGTTCGGCGTGATCGTCGCCGATGCGCGATTCCACGCGCAGATCGTCGGCGGCCTCGAAGATCGGCACGCCCGCTTCGCGCAACGTGCGGATCAGTTGCAGTCCCTTCGACAGGAACGGCCACGCGCGCAACGCCGACAGCATGTGACGCTTCGCGCGCCAGCGATCTTCGTGACGCGTCGTGTCGACGAGCGCGCGGATCGGCACGCCCGCGCGCACGTATTGCCAGCCGAGCAGATAGAGCAGCGGCCCGCAGCCCGCGAGCACCGGCGGCGCGGCGGGCACTTCTCCCGCGCTTTTCAGGAGAATCTGCGCGGCGCCGGCCGTGAGCACGCCGGGCAGCGTCCAGCCGGGAATCGGGAACGGACGTTCGAGCGCGCCGCTCGCGAGAATCACGCGCTGCGCATCGAACGAGCCGATCTTGCCGTCCTTCAGGTAGTTGACGGCACGCTCGCGCGTCACTTGCCAGACGCTCGCATGCGTGACGTGTCGCGCGCCGGATGCCGCGAACGCTGCCGCAATCGACGATCCCGCCGCGTAATCGGGCCCGAGAATCTCCTTGCGGCGCGCGTCCGCTTTCCCGATCCCGCGATAAATCTGCCCGCCGACGGCGTCCTGCTCGTCGATCAGGACGGTTTTCAGGCCCGCGCGCGCCGCGACGGTGGCCGCGCGCATGCCGGCGGGACCGGCACCGACCACGACGACATCGACGGCTTCGGATGCGAAATCAGCGGCCATGCGCGTTCTCCAGCGAGACATCGACAGCGTTCGACGGCGGCAGATCGCGCGCGCCTTCCTGCGAGCGCACGCGCATGCCGGGCTTCACTTCGACCATGCAGCTCTGGCGGCTCGGCACGCCGTCGATCTCGACGAGGCATTCGAAGCAAGCGCCCATCATGCAGTAGGGCGCGCGCGGTGCGCCGGAAACGGGCGTCGCGCGAAACCGCGATACGCCCGCAGCCAGCAGCGCCGCCGCGACCGAGCAACCGGCGGGCACGCTGAGCGCTTCGTCGTTGAACCAGATGTCGATGTTGCCGCCTTCCCGGCCGTCGAGCGGCCTGAAAAGCGAGTGTTTCGATTGGACTGTCATGGCGGATTCAGTGTGCGGAAATCAGTTCTTTGGCGTGCTCGAAACGGCGCGCGGAGAAGGTGGGCAGCTCGCCGGGCATCGGCGCGCCCGCGATCCACGGCGCGACGCGCAGCGCATGGGCGGCCGCGAGCGTCACGCCGCTATGGCAGGTCACGACGAACGCGCCCGGATGCTCCGGCGACTCGTCGTAGATCGGAAAACCATCGGGGCTGTAGACGCGCAGCGCGGCCCACATGCGCACGAGGCGGACGTGCTGAAGCATCGGGAAGGCGCGCACGCCGCGCCGGGCGATGTCGGCGAGCACGTGTGTCGTGGTGAGATCGTCGAAGCCGACTTCTTCCATCGAATCGCCGAACTGCACGCTGCCTTCGTCGGTCTGTCGCACGTTGAGCGTCGGATAGTCGAGAAACGGCGCGACGCGCTCGCTCACCAGTACCTGCCCGCGATTCGGCGCGACCGGCGCATTCAGCCCTACGAACGGCGCGAGCGCGCGATTGCCGAGGCCCGCCGCGAGCACGACACGCCCCGCGTGATACGTCCCGCGTTTGCCGTACACGGTGAAGCCGTTCGCGCCGGGCACGATGCGTTCGGCGCGCTCCGACGACACGAGCTTCACGCCGCGCGTCTGCATCGCGGCGTGCAGTGCGCGCAGCAGCTTGAGCGGATTGACGTGGCCGTCCATCGGCGTGTAGCTCGCGCCGATCACCGCCGGGCCGATCTGCGGGATGCGCGCGCGCACGTCGGCGGCATCGAGTATTTCAAACGGATAGTCGCCGAGTTCGGCGCGAAGTGTCGAAAGGCGCTGCTCGCGTTCGGCGCGCTCTTCGTCGCTGAAAAGAAACTGGAAGCCGCCCGGCTGACGCAAGGCGACATCGATGCCGGTTTCGCTGAAGAGCGCATCGGCAAGACCCGGCCAGCGCGTCGCGGACGAGCGCGACCAGGTCGCGTAAGGCGACAGGCCGTAGCCCTTGCCCTGAATCCACACGAGGCCGAAGTTGCCGCGCGAGGCGCGAAAGCCGCCGTCGTCCTCGTCGAGCACGGTCACGCGCGCGCCTTCGCGAGCGAGCCCGTAAGCGACAGCCGAACCGACGAGGCCGCCGCCGAGAACCAGTACGTCGGGACTTGCAGAAGTCATCGGGCTTCTCCGATCAGAATGCGATCCAGTCCGACCATGCGGTCGAGCAGGATCATCAGCAACACCGTGCCGACGATCAGCACCGCCGACACCGACGCGACGAGCGGATCGATCGTCTGCGCGATCTGGTTGTACATGGCGACGGGCAGCGTCGTGGTGCCGGGCGTCGCAACGAAGATGGTCATCGTGAGTTCGTCGAAGCTCTGGATGAACGACAGCACCCAGCCGCCCGCCACACCGGTGCGGATCATCGGCAGCACGACGCGGCGAAATGCGGTGAAACGGCTCGCGCCGCACGACAGCGCCGCGCGTTCGGCATCGCGATCCAGCCCGATCGCCGACGACAACGCAAGCCGCAACGCATACGGCAGCACGATCACGACGTGCGCCGCGACGAGCGACCAGAACGAGCCTGACAGATGCAGGAGCGACAGGAAGCGCAGGAACGCGATGCCGAGCACGACGGCGGGAATCATCATCGGCGAGAGAAAGAAGCTCGTGAGCGCGGCGCGGCCCGGAAAGCGATAACGCGCAATCGCGAGCGCGGCGGGCACGGCAAGCAATACGCCGATGGTCGCCGCCGCGAACGCGAGGCGGATCGACAGCCAGAACGCGGACACGATGTCGCCGTTCTCGATGATCGCGTGGAACCAGCGCAGCGACGCGCCATCGAAGGGCATCGAGATGAAGCCCTTGTCGGTGAACGCGACGAGCATCACGACGACGAGCGGCGCGAGGATGAAGGTGAGGAAGAACGCGTTGTAGACGAGTCCGAGCGGTCCGTTGCGGTTCATGATCGTTCTCCGGAACTCAGTCGAAGATATGGCGGAAGCGGCGTTCGGCGAGGCGGCTGCAGCCCATCACGATCGCTACGTTCGCCACCAGCAGCAGCACCGCGATGCTCGCGCCGAGCGGCCAGTTGAGCGTGCCGAGAAACTCGTCGTAGGCAGCGGTCGCGACCACTTTCAGACGCCGTCCGCCGATGAGCGCGGGCGTCGCGAAAGCCGAGGCCGAAAGCGCGAACACGATGATCGATCCCGACAGCACGCCCGGCATGATCTGCGGCAGCACCACGCGGCGAAACACCGCGAACGGCGAGCCGCCGAGCGAGCGCCCGGCCCATTCGACTTGTGGATCGAGCTTTTGCATCGTCGCCCAGACGGACATCACCATGAAGGGCACGAGAACGTGCGTGAGCGCGATGACGACGCCTGTCATCGTGAAGACGAGGCGCACGGGTTCATCGGTGATATGCAGCGCCTGCAGCGCGTTGTTGAGCACGCCGTTGTTGCCGAGCAGAATCTGCCAGCCGAGCGTGCGCACGACGACCGAGATCAGCAGCGGCCCGAGCACGATCAAAAGACACAGCGATTGCCACGGCTTCTTC
The DNA here is from genome assembly GCF_001544835.2 of Caballeronia fortuita. Lineage (GTDB taxonomy): Bacteria > Pseudomonadota > Gammaproteobacteria > Burkholderiales > Burkholderiaceae > Caballeronia > Caballeronia fortuita. The sequence continues at coordinate 251,881 of NZ_FCNX02000004.1, forward strand.
ATGCGCGCGAGCACGATGGTTTCCGGCACGCCGAGCACGATCGACAGCAGCGTGACCGCGAATGCCAGCCCCGCCGTGCGCAGGAAAATCGTGCCGTAGTACGGATCGCTCACGACTTCCCAGTAGTTCGAGAGCGTGTAGGCGGCCGTGACGCCGGCCGTATCGCTGAAGACGCGAAACGACAGCAGCAGCGTGAGCGCGAGCGGCACCAGCAACAGGCCGATGAACAGCAGCAGCGCCGGCCCCGACAGGATCCACGGCGCGGCGCCGGGACGGGCATCGTCAAGCGTGGCCATCGACGTTCTCCCGTTGCTCCTGCGTCAGCACGCGCAGGTCGTCGTCGGTCCAGTCGAGGCCGACTTCGTCGCCTTCTTCGGGCGGCGGCGCGCCGTGATTCGGCTGCGCGACGCGCAGCTTGCCGAGTCCCGTTTCCACTTCGAGCAGCCATTGATTGCCGACGAACACGCGCGTCGCGATGCGGCCTTTGATGCGCGCGTCGCCATTGGCGAGATGCACCTTCTCCGGACGGATGTAGACGTTCACCGCGCCATCGACATGACGGCCTTCGTGCGGAACGTGCAGCGTCGTGCCAGCGACATCGACGATCGCGCAGCGCGGATTGCGTTGCAGCACTTCGCCTGTGAACGCGTTGGTGCGCCCGAGAAACGTGGAAGCGAACGGCGTCGCGGGACGCTCGTACGCGTCGTATGGCGTGGACAGTTGCGAGATCGCGCCGCGATGCATCACCGCGATGCGATCGCTCATCGTCATCGCTTCGACCTGATCGTGCGTGACGAGGATCGTCGTGATGCCGAGGCGCTTCTGGATCGCGCGCAATTCGATGTGCATCTCTTCGCGCAGCTTGGCGTCGAGATTGGACATCGGTTCGTCGAGCAGGAGCAGTTCGGGCTGCATCGCGATGGCGCGCGCAATGGCCACGCGCTGCCGTTGTCCGCCCGACAGTTCCTTCGGATAGCGATGCCCGAGGCCCTTCAGACGCACGAGCGCGAGCGCCTCTTCGACGCGCGCCTCGCGCTCCTTCTTCTTCACCTTGCGCATTTCCAGACCGAAGCCGACGTTGCCCGCCACGGTCATGTGCGGAAAGAGCGCGTAGCTCTGAAACACCACGCCGATGCCGCGCTTCTCCGGCCGCTCGTGGGTGATGTCGCGTCCGTCGAGGAGGATGCGCCCGGTCGTCGGCGTGACGAAGCCCGCGACCATTTGCAGCGTCGTGGTCTTGCCGCAGCCCGACGGCCCGAGCAGCGACAGCAGCTCGCCGCGCTCGACCGACAGATCGAGCGCTTCGATCGCCGTGAAATCGCCGTAGCGTTTCGATATGCCTTGCAGTGTCAGGAAAGCCATGCGCCTTGCTCCTTCGTCAACGGATGCCGCGATTCAGCGCTCGACCGAACGGTTCCAGCGTTCGGTCCACTCGGTGCGATGCTGATTGATCGTCGCCCAGTCCATTGCGGTGAGCTTCGCAATCTGATCGGGACCGTAGGGCACGCGCGCCGCGACTTCGGGCGTGAGCTTCACCGTCTTGTTGACGGGGCCGAGACCGATGTTCTGCGCCTGCAGCATCTGCACTTCGGGCGTCAGCAGGTACTGCACGAATTGCTGCGACAGTTGCGGCTGCGCGTTCTCCGCGATGGCGCACGCCGCCACCTGCAACGCGACAGCGCCTTCTTTCGGATAGACGAACTTGAGCGGAAAGCCGGTGTTCTGCAACGCGACCGCGCGGCCGCTGCCGTAGGGCGCGAGGATCACGTCGCCGGACTGCATCTGGCCGTCCATCTCGCCGGGTGTCGGCGCCCACGAAAGCACGTTCGGCGCGACCTGCTTCGTCATTTCGGCGAAGCCCGGATCGATGTTCTTCTCGCCGCCGCCCGACAGCCGCGCGAGCATCACGAGCGTATGCAGACCGTAGGTGTTGGTGATCGGCGGCACGCCGAGCTTGCCCTTGATGCGCTTGTCGGCGAGCACCTTCCACGAATCCGGCGGCGGCAGGCCGGCCTTCTTGAACGCCTCCTCGTTGTAGCCGATGCCCGTCGCCACCATGCCGACGCCGATCGCCGTCGGCCCGAGCTTCGCGAGCGGATAGACGTCGTTCATGATGGGCGCGTCGTCGAGCTTCGCGCAGAGGTTCATCTGCATCGCCTGATACATCGGGCCGTCGTCCATCACCGCGACGTTGATCTGCTGATGGCCCTTCTGCGCCTGCAGCTTGGCGAGCGTATCGCTCGAATTGCCCGCGACGTAGACGATCTTGACGTTGTGCGCCTTCTCGAAAGGCGGAATGATTTTCTGCCGATAGAGCTGTTCGTTCGAGCCGCCGACATTGGCGACATACAACGTGGTTTCGGCGTGGGCGGCGAGCGTCCCGGCGATGCAGGCGCCCGCGATCGCGGTGCGGGACAGGACGGCCAGACGGCGATGCAGCGCGCTTCTCATGACGACGTTCTCCAGTTCCGTTACGTGGGGAGCGGGCTTGCAGGCCCGTCGAATGAGATTGAGTGTCGCGCCGCCGATTCATATCGTCCAATACGAATAAAATGGGTATCCATGCATGGATGATATGGATTCGGGACATCGAGAATAGGGAAACCCCGCAATGAATCTGAAGCACATCGAGGCTTTTCGCGCGGTGATGGTGTCGGGATCGATGACCGCCGCGGCCAAGGCGCTCTTCACGTCGCAGCCGAACGTGAGCCGGCTGATCTCGCAACTGGAGGGCGAAACGGGCTTGCAGCTTTTTCAGCGCAGCGGCGTGCGCCTGATTCCGACGAGCGAGGGCACCGCGTTCTTTCGCGAGGTCGAGCGCGCGTTCGTCGGCTTGCAGGGGCTCGCGAACGCGGCGGCGCAAATCCGCAATCTCGGCAGCGGGCGTCTGCGCATCGCGGCGATGCCCTCGGCGGGCATCACGCTCATCCCGCACGCGATCAAGCGCTTCGTCGAACTGTTTCCCGAGGTCACCGTGTCGCTGCATGTGAACACGTCGGGGACGGTGAATCACTGGACGGCGTCGCAGTTCTGCGACCTCGGCGTCGCGGTGTTCGTGAGCGAAGCGTCGACCTGCGAAGTGGAGCAGCTATCGAGCGTGGCGGCCGTGTGCGTGATGCCGGCGAAGCATCGGCTGGCGGAGAAGCGCGTCATCAGGCCGGAGGATCTGGAGGGCGAATCGTTCATCTCGCTGTGTCACGGCGACGGCACGCGCGCGCTGATGGACGAAGTGTTCCAGCGCGCGGGCGTGAAGCGCGTGCTCGCGATCGAGGCGCAATACACCGCGATGTGCTGCGAGATGGTGCGGCACGGCATGGGCGTGACGCTCGCGCATCCGATTGTCGCGCGCGATTTCCGAGGGCCCGATATCGCGATCCGCCCGTTCATGCCCGCAACGCGCTTTCCGATGCATCTGCTGTTTCCGCCGCATCGTCCGCGCGAAAGACTCGCGGCGGCGTTCGTCGACGTGTTGCGCACGCTGCACGACGAACTGCTCGCGGAGGTCGTGCCGCCCACGCGCGGGCGGGCGCGAGCATCGGTGCGGGCGTGATATCGTCGGCGGCACTGTTTTCATGCCGAAGGAGCGTGCGATGACCGAGCTCGTGAACTGCCTGTGGTTCGATGGAAACGCGCGTGAAGCCGCGGAGTTCTACGCCGCCACGTTCCCCGATAGTCACGTCGGCGCGGGGAATGTCTCCGCGAAACCGGGCGTGGGCGCGGGGCCTGAACTGACCGTCGAGTTCACCGTGCTCGGCAGGCGCTTCATCGGGCTGAACGGCGGGCCGAACTTCACGCCGAACGAAGCGGTGAGCTTCATGGTGCGCACGGGCAGCGTGCAAGAGACGGATCGCTACTGGAACGCGATCGTCGGCAATGGCGGCGCGGAAGGCCATTGCGGCTGGTGCAGGGACCGCTGGGGCTTTTCCTGGCAGATCGCGCCGCAGCGCCTGCTCGATATCCTGAACGGCGCCGACCGCGAAGCCGCCCGCCGCGCGATGGACGCAATGCTGTCGATGAAGAAGATCGACATCGCCGCGATCGAGCGCGCGGTGTTATCGTCGTAAATGACACGTTCAGAGTCATTCACGCCATGCGCATCGCGGTTCTCGCTCTCGATGGTCTCTTCGATACCGGTCTCGCCGTCACGCTCGATACGCTCAAGGCCGCGAACGGACTTTCCGCGCGCTTGATGGGCGGCGCGCCGCGTTTCGATGTATCGACTGTCGGCGTGCGCAGGCGCGTGCGCTCCGGTCAGGGCTTCGCGATTCCGGTGCAGGCCATCACGCCCGATCTCAAGCCCGACTGGGTGATCGTCCCGGCGCTCAACGCGACGACGCCCGAGCTGCTTGTACCCGCACTGGAACGCGCCGACGTGAAGGACGCTGTGAGGCAATTGCGGCAATGGCGCGATGAAGGCGTGCTGATCGCGGCGTCGTGCATCGGCACGTTTCTTCTGGCGGAGACGGGTCTGCTCGATCATCGGCACGCCACGTCGACGTGGTCGCTCGCGCCGCTTTTCCGGCAACGCTATCCGCACGTTCTACTCGACGAATCGCGCATGCTCGTGCCGAGCGACATCGGCGTGACGGCGGGCGCGGCGATGGGCCATCTCGATCTCGCGCTGTGGCTGATACGCAAGACGAGCCCCGAGCTGGCCGCGCTGGTGTCGCGCTATCTGCTCGCCGATATCCGCACGCTGCAGGCGCCGTACATTATTCCGAATCATCTCGCGCAGGCCGATCCGCTGATCCAGCGTTTCGAGCGCTGGTCGCGCGAGCATCTGAAAGAAGGATTTTCGCTGCAACGCGCGGCGAACGCGCTTGCGACGAGCACGCGTTCGCTGCAACGACGATGCCGCGAAGTGCTCGGCAAATCGCCGCTCGCGTATTTTCAGGACTTGCGCGTCGAACGCGCGCAGGCGCTTCTGCACGGCAGCGGCCTCGATCTCGAGGCGATCGCGGCGGAAGTCGGCTACGAGGACGGCGCGACGTTGCGCACGCTATTGCGTCAGCGGCTCGGGCGCGGCGTGCGCGATCTGCGCGCCGAGTTGCGCTGACGATTGCCTCTATAACGAACGCTCGATCGCCCGGCCGAGCAGATCCAGACCGAGATCGATCTCTTCCTCGCTCACCGTCAGCGGCGGTGCAATGCGGAACACGCCGCCCATGCCGGGCAATTGCACGATGTTCATGCTGAGGCCCAGATTCATGCACTCGCGCGTGATCTTCGCGCCGAGGCCATCGGCGGGTTCCTTCGTGCGGCGATCCTTGACGATTTCGACGCCGAGCAGCAGGCCGCGGCCGCGCACATCGCCGATGCAGTCGAAGCGCTCCATCAGATCGAGCAGGCCGCTCTTGAGCCGCGCGCTCATCACGTTCGCGCGCGCGACGAGACCATCGCGCTCCACCACGTCCAGCACGCGCAAGCCGACGGCGGCGGGCAGCGGATCGGACACGTGCGTCGTGTAGAACAGATAGCCGAGCTCGTGCGCTTTCTCTTCGATCGCCGCCGACGTCACCATCGCCGCGAGCGGCAGGCCCGCGCCGAGCGTCTTCGATAGCGTGAGGATGTCGGGCGTGACGCCGTCGCGCTGGCACGCGAACATCGTCCCCGTGCGGCCGATGCCCGTCTGCGCTTCATCGAGGATCAGCAGCATGCCGCGCTCTTCGCACTTGCGCTTCAACGCCGCCATATAACCATCCGGCAATTCGATGATGCCGCCCGAACTCAAGATCGGCTCCGCGATGAACGCGGCGAGATTGCCGCTCGACTGGCGATCGACGAGATCGAACGCGTAGTCGAGTTCCGCGAGCCAGTCGTATTGCCCGTTGCGCTCGAAGCGTGCGCGATACGCGAACGGCGCGGGGATCGCGAACGAGCCGACCGCCGCCGGCCCGACGCCCTTGCGCCCCGCGCTATAAGTGGCCGATGCAGCGTGGCCCGTCATGCCGTGCCACGACTGTGCGAAACCGACGACTTCATATTTGCCGGTGACGAGCTTCGCCATGCGCAGCGCCGCTTCGTTCGACTCGGCGCCGGTGCTGAGCAGCAGCGCGCGATCGAGACCGTCGGGCGTGATGTCGGCGAGACGCGTCGCGAGATCGACGACGGGACGCGAGAGCATGCCGCTGAACAGATGGTCCAGCTTGCCCGCGTATTCGTTTATCACCGACACGATCTCGGGATGGCTGTGGCCGAGCACCGCGCTCATTTGCCCCGACGTGAAATCGAGGATCGCGCGGCCATCGGCATCGTAGACGAAGCTGCCTTGCGCGCGCTCGATGATCATCGGCTCGAAGGTGCCGCCGTAGCGGATGAGATGCTGCCTGGCGTTGTGCCAGAAAGTTGCGTCGTCGTTGCGGGACACCGTGCTTCTCCTGGCGGACATGAGAGGAATTTGCAGTGTAGACAACGCTCGGGTTTTATAGAATCGAATAGTTCTAATGCAAGATAGAAGCGGGGCTAATACCTTGAGCCTGTCACTCGAAATCGAATTGCTGCGCTCGTTCGCGGTGATCGCCGAAGTGCGCGCGCTGAGCCGCGCGGCGGCGCGCATCGGCCGGACGCAATCGGCGCTCAGTCAGCAGATGAAGCGGCTGGAGGACATCGTCGATCAGCCGCTGTTTCAGCGCACCGGGCGCGGCGTCGTGCTGACGAATCCCGGCGAGCGTCTGCTCGTGCACGCGCAGCGCATCCTGCGGCTGCATGACGAAGCAATGGCCGATCTCTGCGGCAAAGGGCTGTCAGGCAGCATCCGCTTCGGCTGCCCGGACGATTACGCCGCCGTCTTTCTGCCCGCGCTGCTGCGGCAATTTTCGAGTCAGCATCCGCACGCGCAGGTGGAAGTCGTGTGCGGCCCGACGCCCCGGCTCGCCGAGCAATTGACGAAGCGCGCCCTCGATCTCGCGATGCTCTCGCTGCCCGAAGACCGTTCCGGCGGCGATGTCATCCGGCGTGAGCAACTCGTGTGGATCGGTTGTCCGGGGATGGAATCCGCGCATTACGATCCGCTGCCGCTCGCGCTGTCCGATCCCGACACGCTCGATCACATCGCCGCGTGCGAGGCGCTACGGCGCGCGGGCCGGGCGTATCGCATCGCGTATGCGAGCAGCAGTCTCGCGGGACTCATGGCGCTCGTGCGCTCGGGACAGGCGTTCGCGGTCATCACGCAGACAGCCGTGCCCGCCGATCTCTGCGTGCTCAACGCCGATGCCGGGCTGCCCGCGTTGCCGGGCGTCGGCATATCGCTGAAGTTCGCGCGTGAGCGCCCGTCGCTGTTGACGTCGGCGTTTGCGGAGCACATCCGGCTCACGCTGCCGCTGCTGTAACGCGCGTGCGATCCGGCGAACTGCGGTGCAATGCGGCCGCTTTCCGGCACTTTGCGCATCCGCGGCGGACGCTAAGATACTTCCATCTCCTCTAGCTTTTTCTTCTCCAGGGAATGAGCGACTTTCGCGTCGTGCGGATTCACGTCCTCACGACGCTTTTCTTTGCGCCTCGGATGACGCGCACAGCGGGCTACACTAGCCGCACGTTTTCATCCGCCACGCCATAGACCCGCCATGCCATCCCGCGATTCCGAGAGCGCCGCCTTGCAAGACCCGGCACTGCTGCGCCGATTGCTGCGCGCGAAGGATCGCATGGACGCGTCGTCGCACGAAGCGTGGCCGGTCAGCCGCCTGGCCGAAGTCAGCGGCGTATCCGAAGCGCATTTCGCGCGCTCGTTCAAGCGGGCGTTCGGCATTCCACCGCATCGCTATCTGTTGACGCGGCGCATCGAGCAGGCCGTCACGTTACTGCGCGATACCGATCTCGCCATCACCGATATCGCTTTCGTCACCGGCTGGGAAAGTCTCGGCACGTTCGGGCGCATCTTTCGCGACATCACCGGCTGCACGCCCGGCAAGATGCGAGTGAAGGCGCGCGCCGGCGATGCTTCGCTCGATCGCGTGCCGGCCTGCGTGCTGAAAGCCGCGCAACGTCCCGATCTGACGATCGCAGTTTTGGAGAAGCGGCGGCGCGGTGCGAAAGGTACAGTGCGGCCATCTTCAACGAAGGAGGTCACATGAACCAGGGCATCAGCGTGGTAGGCATCTATGTCGACGATCAGGACGAGGCGCTCGCGTTTTACGTCGACAAGCTCGGATTCCGCGTTCACACGGACGTGCGCAACGGCACGTATCGATGGCTCACCGTGCAGCATCCGGATCAGCCGTCGTTTCAGCTCGGGCTGTTCGCGCCCGGCCCGCCCGTTCACGACGATGCGACCGCGCAAACGCTGCGCGCGATGATCGCGAAGGGCGCGATGCCGCCGCTCGTGCTGTCGGTCGCGGATTGCCGCGCGGCTTACGAGCGGCTGAAGGCGGCTGGCGTGGAGTTCACGCAGGAGCCGGTCGATCGCTATGGCAGCGTCGATGCGGGCTTTCGCGATCCGGCGGGCAACGGCTGGAAGATGATTCAGGCGCCGCGCAACGAGCGCTGAAAGGGCGCGTCATCGGGACATGAACTGTCCGGATCGGCGGAGAAGATGAGGTCTGTTTTCGCACATTGTCACGAACATGACCGATACGCTCCTTCATCCTTCGCGAACCGGGCGCGACCGCCCGTACGACCCGCCCCGCGATACGCCCGCGCTCGTCCTGGCGTGGATCAGGCGCGCGCGTGAATCGCAGGTTCGTCACTATTCGATGGCCGACCGGCTCACGCGCTGCGGCCGGCGGCTCGGTCTTGCCGTCATCGGCATCACGGCGGCGACGGGCACGTCGGCGTTTCTGTCGCTCGTCGCGACGGTCGTGTCGCCCGATGTGCGCGTCGTCATCGGCATGACGAGTCTGAGCGCCGCGGTGCTGGCTTCGTTGCAGACCTTTCTCCGATACAGCGAGCGGGCGGAATTGCATCGCCGCGCGGGCGCGCAGTATGGCGCGGTGCGCCGACGGCTCGAAGCGATCCATGCCGCCGATCCTTCCATGCATGACGCGCGCGTCGTCGATGCGGTGCGCGACGAACTCGATCACATCGCGCAGAGCGCGCCGCATTTGCCGCGTGGGGTGGTTGCGAAGGGGTGAGGCTCAACGCCTGAAACACGCGCAAATCCCTGATTCGACTGATGAATATGGGTGTTCGAAAGGGGTTGTTTTCTCTTCCGAAACACTGCCCGGTATGCTACGGTGATTCGTATGTATTACTTGCGACCGGACGATCGCTGATTGTCGATCGGCCTTCCGAACTGATTCGGACGGAGTGGGACAATGGAACAGCGAGGCGATGGCTCGTCGCTTTATTTCGTCATCTGCCCCCGATGTGAAACCCTTTCATCAGTAGAAGAAAGTGTGTGCCCGTTTTGCGGCGCGGACCGGCATGGCGCCGTGCTGACGAAAGGCGCCGAAACGGCGCTACGGGCGGTCGAGGCGGCGCGCGGGGTGACGCGCCATTTTCAGGAACCGCGCGAAGTGGCCCGCGTGCGCTGGTTCGTGCGTCCGCGTGCCTACGGACCGCGCCTGCCCGCGCCGGTTTCTGCATCGAACGGCGCGGCGGTTCTGGGAGCGGAACGGTCGTCGAGTTCGATACTCGCGACTATCGCGATGGCCATCGTGGTTCTCGGCCTATGCTTTATCGCCCGCGCATACTTCGAGCAACGTGCATCGACGGCGCGCGCATCCGCGATGCCTGTCGCCGCCGCGGGCGTGGTCCGTCCGGCCGCGCCAAAAGCCGATATCGCCATGCCCAATCTGGACTCCGCCGACCGTCTCGCCGACGGCGCCGCGCGCGACGCGAGCCGTCCACCGGTCGAAGCCGCCTCGGCGCTGATTGCCGTCACCGCGTCGAGCAAGGACAGCGTGCATCAAGGCGTGGTCGCCGAACGTTCGGTCGATAAGAAGCTGGCTGCGCCCGTCGCGAAGCGCGTGACGAAGACCGCGTCGAAATCGCCATCGAAAGCTGCAACGAAAACTGCAGCAAAAACATCGAAGGTCACGCAAAAAACCGCCGCCGTATGCGCGCGCAAGTCCGACCGCGGATGCGCCGAGCGCACGCAACGTCACGCGTCGAAGCCGGAGTCGAAGCAGCGTCAGACGCGCGCGGCGCCGCGTGCGGCGCCGGCGGTCCGGGCAAAGTCGGATGAGAAGGAGTTTCAGAAAGTCGCGGCGATCCCGCAACCGGTGAGGCCCGCGATGACCGCCGACGATAGCTGGCGGCCCGGCAAGAGCAGGAACAAGAACTAGGCCGCGCTCATTCGACCAGTTTATTCGACCAGTTCCCAATGTTCGTCGACGGTCTTGTCGGTCACGCGGACCTTCGCGATCATCGGCGCATAGCCGCGCAGCTTGATCTCGTCGACGGCGAGACGCTCCGAGGGATAACGCTGCTGCGTCATGCGCGTGCCGTCGGGAAATTCCAGCGCATAGCCGTCGATAGGTCCCCACTGACCCTTCGGCATCGGTTCGATATAGACATTCTGCATCGCGTTTCTCCAGCTTGATTGGAAAGCAGCGGGCGGTTCGCGTCGGCGAATGTGCGCCTCTTGTATAAGAGGTTAGCGAAGAAAGCGCTCGCTCCGGCGGCGACGCGTGGTAGCGAATATTAAATAAAAAGCGATAAGAATCAGCGCACTAGCCGAACGCTCTCATGATGAGAAAGGCCATTCTCCGATGTGCAACCTCCGCCGTGCTGCCATGCAGCGTGCATTTTCGGAAAACGGACCTTCATCCCGCATCATGAAAATTCAGTGACTGACTGCCTCGTGACGATGCGCTTCGAGATAGTTGTTGACGGCCGGCGCGGCGTCCGCCATTACCGAGGCGAAGCGAAAGCCGTTTCGTCCCTTGCGCTTGGCCTCGTACATCGCGCGATCTGCGTCGCCGAGTATCGCTTCGGCGGACGTGTCATAGCCGCCCGCGCACATCGCGATGCCGACGCTCGTGCCGAGCAGCGCTTCCGCCTCGCCGAGCGCGAACGGCCGTCCGATCGCGCGGCAGATGTCCTGCGCGATCCGGCTGCACGCACTCGACGACGAAATGCCGCGCGCAAGCAGCACGAACTCATCGCCGGCGAGACGGCAGACGAGATCGCCTGCGCGCGTGGTTTTCTTCAGGCGCGCGGCGACCTGTCTGAGAAGCGCATCGCCGGCGTCGTGGCCGTGCTGGTCGTTGACGCTCTTGAAGCCGTCGAGGTCCATGAAGAAGAGCGCGAAGGGCACGGCGTCGTCGCGGGCGGCATCGATGCACAGCGCGAGTTGCTCGGCGAGCGCGCGGCGGTTCGGCAAGCCCGTGAGCGCATCGAGCATGACTTCGGAGCGCATCTGATTCTCGCGATGCTTGGTCTCGGTGATGTCCTGCGACATGATGTAAAAGCCGACGACTTCATCGCGCTGAAACTCGGGGATATACGTCGCGTTCCAGATGCGGCTCGGCGCGCCTTCGTAGACGATGTCCTCGTGCGACACGCGTTCGCCCGCCAGCACGCGCCGGAAGTAGGGCAGGCAGCGCTCGAACGTCGCCAAGCCGATCACCTCGCGCACGTGCGTTCCACGCAACGCGGAAGGCTCGACGCCGAACACCTCGCGATACACCTGATTGTTGAAGCGGTAGCGCAGGCCGGCGTCGACATGAGCGATCAGCACGGGCAGGTTGTCCGTGATCGTCTGCAGCGTGGCGCGGCTGCTCGTCAGCTCGCAGGTGCGTTCGAGCACACGCCGTTCGAGCTCCTGACGATAATCGCGCAACACCTGTTCGCTGTGCTTGCGGCTCGTGATGTCGTGCATCACGCTCACGAAGTGCAGCGGCCGGTTGCGGTCGTCGCGGATCAGCGCAACGGAGAGCTCGATCCACACCGGCTCGCCGTCGCGGCGGCGATAGCGTTTTTCGAGCGTATAAGTCTTGCGCGTGCCGTCGAGCAATTCGGCGACGTGCCGCAGATCGGTCGGAAGGTCCGCCTTCTCAGTGATCTGCTGGAAGGTCATCGAAACGAGTTCGTCGGCGCTGTAGCCGGTGATTTCGCAGAGCTTCGGATTGACTTCGACGAAGCGGCCATCCAGCGCGACGATCGCCTTGCCCGTCGGCGTCTGCTCGAAGATCGTGTGAAAGCGCGTTTCGGACAGGCGCAGCTTGCGGCGGTCGACTTCCTGCATCTGGCGCGTCTCTCGCGCGGCTTCGCGCTGCACGATCTCGCGCTCGACGGTCGCCGCGAGATCGCAGAGCGCAGCTTGCGCCGATGCGCTGAGCGTGCGCGGCCGCGTGTCGATCGCGCAGAGCGTGCCAAGCACGGGCCCGTGCGACGAGCGTAGCGGCACGCCCGCGTAGAAGCGCACGTGCGGCGCGCCGGTGACGAGCGGATTGCCGGCGAAGCGCGCATCGGCGTGCGTATCCTCGACGAGCAACAGGCGTTCGGAATGTACCGCGTGCGCGCAGAAGGACACATCGCGCGCGGTTTCGCATACATCGAGTCCGACGCGCGACTTGAACCACTGCCGGTTTTCATCGACGAGCGATATCAGCGCGATCGGCACCTGCAACAGTTCGGCAACGACGCGCGTCGCGCGGTCGAAGACTTCCTCCTGCGGCGTGTCGAGCAGATCCAGGCGGCGCAGCAATCGAAGCCGCTTTGCTTCTTCGGCGGGCAGAGGCGCCGCATGCCATTCGTGTACGGGTTGCAAGGTTATTCTCGTTTCGTTCGGGTTGCGTCCCGGATTGCCATCGGGCCCAATGCCACGATGAGCAATGTATCGAAATGTACGCAATCCCGATCCGCCGATCAAAGGCCCGCTTTTCCCTCAGTTCGCGGCATCTGCCTCACGCTCGAAAAGAGAACGGTCGTTCAAAGTCCGAGGCAGACGGCGCCGCCCGCGACCACCACGCACGCGAGCCAGCGTTTCGCGCTGACCGGCTCGCGCAGGAACACGCGGCCGATCAGCGCCGCGAACACCACGCTCGTCTCGCGCAACGCGGACACCGCGCCCATCGCGCCGGATTGCATCGCCCAGATGACGATGCCGTAGGCCGCAATCGACACGAGGCCGCCCGCGAGCGACGAACCGATGGCCATCGGCGCGTCCCTGAAGGGCGTCCAGAGTGCTGCCGCGCCGCGCCGCGCGATGAAAATGAGCGGCATGATCCAGTAGAACATGAACATCCACGCGGTGTAGGTGAGCGCTTCGCCGTCCGAAAGACGCACGCCGATTCCGTCGATCACCGTATAGATTGCGATGGTCACGCCGGTCGTCAGCGCGGCAAGCGCGCCCGCGCGCGATACGTGGCCGCCCTGCAATGCAAGCGCGATGATGCCGCCCGAGATCAGCACGATGCCCAGCGCGTGCAGCGGACCGATTGCCTCGTGCGCGAAGATTGCCGCGCCGAGCGTGACGAGCATCGGCGACGATCCGCGCGCGATCGGATAAGCCTGCGCGAGATCGCCGCGCCGGTACGAACGCACGAGGCTCACGTTGTAGACAATATGCACGAGCCCCGACGCGACGATGTACGGCCATGCGGCGCTCGCGGGCATCGGCAGATAAAAGACGACGAACGAGGACACGACGCCGATGGCGATGCTCATCCACGTCATCGAGAGAAAGCGGTCGCGATTGCCGTGGAGCATTGCGTTCCAGCTTGCATGCAGCACGGCTGCGAGGAGGACGACACCGCCGGTGTAGGTGAACATCGTTTATGTAGATTACGTGACGGGTATTTCATAGATTAACTATCTTGTACCCGGGCCACAAACCATATAAATTGCGCTGTCGCGTTAGAAAATCTCCTCTGAATGAGATCTGCATTGCCTTCGCTCAACGCGCTGCGCGCCTTCGAGGCGTCGGGGCGGCTCGGCAGCTTCAAGGAAGCGGCGGCCGAACTGCATGTGACGCACGGCGCGATCAGCCAGCAGGTGCGGCTGCTCGAAGCGTGGCTCGGCGCGCCCTTGTTCGAGCGTCATAACCGCCGCGTCGTGCTGACGCCGGCGGCGCGCGCGTATCTCGCGGAAATCGGACCGCTTTTCGCGCAGCTTGCACAGGCGACGGCGCGTTACGGCTTGCCGGAGGCCGTGTCGCGCACGCTCACGGTCAACGCGCCCGCCACCTTCACCTTGCGCTGGCTCGTGCCGAGGCTCGAACGATTCCGCGCGAATCATGCCGATGTCGAAGTGAGGATCGAAACGTCGAACGAGCCGGTCGAGCGTTTGAAGGACGCGTGCGATGTCGTCATTCGCGGCGGCCCCGACACGTTCTACGGCTACGTGATGCGGCCGTTCCTGACGGAAGAGCGCATGCCGGTGTGCAGCCCCGCGCTGTTGCGGCGTCTGCCCTTGCGCACGCCCGACGACATGCGGCGGCATACGCTGCTGCATACGTCGAGCTTGCCGCGCGTCTGGCCCGACTGGCTTGCACTCGTGAACCTGCCCGCGCTGACGCCCGCAGCGGTGCTGACTTTCGACCACTTCTATCTGACCTTGCAGGCGGCCGTCGATGGCATGGGCATCGCGATGGGGCCGAGCGCGCTCGTCGCCGACGATCTCGCCACGGGCCGGCTGGTCGCGCCGTTCGACGGTCCGCGTCTGCCGTCGCGAAGCTATTGCACCTATATCGCCGATGAAAAGGCGGGCAACGATCTCATCGTGCTGTTCCGCACGTGGCTGGAGGATGAAGGCGATGCGTTCGGGAGCGCGTGACATGCGGGCATCGAACTCGTGCGTTCGCGTGCTGGCGCTAGCGGCGATGATCTGCGGCTTCGGTGTATCGGCGCATGCGCAGAGCGCCGTGACCCTGTACGGAACGATCGATACGAGCATCGAAGTGACGAATCCTGGATCGTCGTGGACGCCGCGCATGGATTCGGGCGCGTATCGCGGCTCGCGCTTCGGCCTGCGCGGCTACGAGCAACTGAGCGCCGATACGCGTCTGCTCTTCGATCTCGAAAGCGGCTTCAATTCCGCCGATGGCACCTTCGCGACGGCCAACACGCTCTTCAACCGGCAGGCGTGGATCGGTCTCGGCGTGCCGTGGGGCGAGTTCCGCATGGGCCGTCAATATTCGCCGATCTACATTCCGTTCAAAGGCGGGCTCGATGCCTTCGGCGCGGGCACGATTGCGTCGGGTCTGAACAATCTGTCGAAGATCACGCCTTATACGAACAACGGCATCACGTATCTGTCGCCCGATGTTCACGGCTTCACGACGACGCTCATGGTCGCATTGCGCGACAGCGGCGACGGCAACGGACTCGCGGGCGACTACGAGACGTTCGCGTATCGCAACGGGCCGTTCCGCATTTCCTACGCGCATCAGCAGACGCAGGGCGACGCGGGCTTGCGCGCGAATCTCGGCGGCGTGTCGTATCGCATCGGCAAGACGACGGCGTTCGTGTCGTATTTCAATGGCGATGGCGGCGCGCCGCGCTATCACAGCGACGGCCTCGCGTTATCGATGCGCTATGCGGTCAGCCCGCGCCTGCGCGCATCGCTCGGCTATGCGTATGCACGCGATCGCTCCGGCGGCGACAACGATGCGGACCAGTTCAGCGTCGCGTGCGAGTACGACCTGTCGCCGAAGGTGCTGCTCTACGCGAGCGGCGCGATGCTGCGCAATCACGGCGACGCGACCTTCACGCTGCGCGGCGTGAACGTCGTCGGGATTCCGGCGGCTTATCCGGGCGCGCCGGTGCGCGGGGTGCAGGTCGGGATGATCGAGCGCTTCTGATCTTCGGTTGGCGATGCGTCATTCGGTGCGGGCGTGATGCTTGCTGGAACCTCAGCCATGCACATCGCCCGATGAAAGAGGCAGCTCATGACCACCCAGCACCACGATGACGACGCCGCCACTTACGACGCCTTCAAGGACCTCGTCAACATGACGCCTGCGCAACTCGACAAATGGCTAGCAACCGACGAGTCGCGCGAAGTCGGCCAGAAGAGCGGCGGCGGCGAATCGGTGGGGCACAAGTCGGGCCGACATATCATCGACATTCTCGGCAAGAAGAAAGCCGATCTCGGCGATGGCGACTACGCGCACATGCGCAAGGTCGTCGGCTATATCAAGCGGCATCTCGCGCAACGCCCGCACGAAGTCGAGCATTCGCACTGGCGTTACTCGCTGATGAACTGGGGCCACGATCCGCTGAAATAAGCCTCAGCCGGTGACGAAGACCGTGCGCATGCCGTCGTCATCGTCCCAGTGCGCGTCGAGTTCGGCGAGCGGCACGGCTTTCGCATCGACATGCAGCCCGCCTGACGCGGCGGCATCGAGCACGGCGCGCACGGTGACCAGCAGGCGCTCGAACGCGATACTGCCCAGCCCGCTGCCGATGAGCGTGATCGCGCTCGACCGGAGCACGGCGGCAGGCAACGCGATCTCGCCGCCGCTGATCGAGCCGATCTGCACGAAGCGCAGCGCGCGCTGCGCATCCGATGCCCGCGCCGCCGCCATCAGCATCGCGCGCGCGCTCGGTCCCCACAGATAGTCGAGCACGATATCGACGCCATCGGCGAAGCTTGCTTCGAGCGTGCGGTCCAGCGCGGCTTCGTCGTCGCCGAGCGGGATGATCGTATCGGCGCCCAGCGCGCGCAGCTTGTCCAGCACCGCCCGATTGCGTCCCGTCGCGATGATCCTGCCGGCGCCGAGTTGCTTCGCGACCTGAACCGCGAGTTGCCCGGACGCGCCCGTCGCGCCGTTTATCAGCACCGTTTCGCCGGCGACGAAACGCGCGCGCTCGGTGAGCGCCGCCCACGACGACATGCCGGGAATCGCGATCGCGGCGGCGGTGATGTCGTCGAGCGCGTCGGGCAGGGCGATGCACTGCGCGACGGCTGCGAGCGTGCGTTCGGCCATCGCACCGAAAGGCGCGGCGGGCGCGAAGAAATAGACGCGCGTGCCGTCGTCCAGCCGCCCGGCGCCATCGACGCCCGCGACGAACGGATACGTGCCCGTCGACGAATAATGCTGCCCGGAAGCCCGCGCGCGCGCCAGTTGGCTCAGCGCGGATGCGCCCACGCGCACGACGCAATGTCCGTCCGACGCGGCGGGTTCATCGAACTTGGCATAGACGGGCTTCTGTCCCGGCCCGCTGACGACTGCTGCTTTCATGCGATCACCTTTGCGTTGAATGTGCTTGATCGATGCAGCCAGTGTAGGCGTGCGCGATCGGCCGGTCTCCGGTATAAAGGCCAATCGATACCGCAATCCGGCCATGCACACACCGATCATCCGCGCGGACCTCGTGACGTCGCACGAAGGCCCGTTTCTCGCCGCCGCCGAACTCACGCAAGCCGGGCCGCGCGAAATGACCGCGCACAGTCACGCGCGCGGGCAGTTGATGGGCGCGCTGATCGGGCTGCTGTCGATCGGCGTCGATGCGCGGCAGTGGGTCGTGCCCGCGATCCACGCGATCTGGATTCCGCCGCATCGCGTGCATTCGGTGCGCTCGTTCGGGCCGTTCTCGGGCTGGAGCGTGTTCATCGCCGAGGCGCATTGCACGATGCTGCCTATGGAGCCGCGCGCGATCCGCACGACGCCGCTGCTGCGCGAGGCCGTGCATCGCGCGGCGACGTGGGCGGACGCGCCGCTCGAAGCCTCGCGGGCGCGCATTGCGGGCGTGATCGTCGACGAACTCGCGGCTGCATCCGAAGAGCCGCTGCATCTGCAACGTCCGCGCGATCCGGCGCTCGTGAAGATCACCGATGCGCTCGCGAACGATCTCTCCGACAACCGCCGTTTCGAGGAATGGGCGGCGTGGGCGGGCGTGTCGCCGCGCACGATGAGCCGCCGCTTCGTTGCGCATACCGGGCTGACGTTCGCGCAGTGGCGGCAGCAGGCCCGCATGCTGCGCGCGCTCGAACGCGTGGCCGATGGCGTGCCGGTCACGACGATCGCGCTCGAACTCGGCTACGGCAACATCAGCGCGTTCATCGACGTATTCCGCAAGACCTTCGGCACGACGCCGGGACGTTACATGACGACGCAAGATTGATCGCCGGACAGCCGCGCGAGCCGTTATCCTTGAAGAAAACGGAGCGAAAGCGGAGCGACACATGGACGAGACGAACTGGTACACGGAGGACGGTTGCTCGCTCGAAGACTTCGAGCGAGCGTTGAAACGCGATTCCCAAAGCAAGCCCGCGTTCGCGTCCGGCATCGCGCAGGGCATTCCGCTTTACGATTGCCGCGCGCTCGAGAACACGTTGAACGATGCGGCGGCGCGCATGGCGTTGCAGGCGGAGTGGGCGGCGGTCCTGCGCGACGGCGCGGGCGTGTTCGTGCTCGAACATGCGTATGCGGACACGCGTCCCGTCGACGAAGCCACAGAAATGTTCGAATCGATCATTCGCGGAGAACGTGAACGCGGCGCGAGCGCGGGCGATCACTTCGCGAAGGCGGGCGCGAACGATCGCATCTGGAATGCGCAGGAAAAGCTCTGTCTGCAGGCACCGCGCGTGTTTGCGCGTTACTTTGCGAACCGGTTCATCGAATGCGCGGCGCAGGCGTGGCTCGGGCCGGGTTTTCAGATGACATCGCAAGTCAATGTCGTGCGGCCTGGCGGCGACGCACAACAGGCGCATCGCGATTATCACCTCGGTTTCCAGACCGCCGATGAAGTGCGGCGCTATCCGGCGCACGTCCACGCGATGTCGCCGTATCTCACGTTGCAGGGCGCGGTCGCGCACAGCGACATGCCCGTCGAAAGCGGTCCGACCAAGCTGCTGCCGTTCTCGCAACGCTATGCGCCGGGATATCTCGCGTGGCGTCGCGCGGACTTCCGCGAGTACTTCGAGTCGCATTACGTGCAAGTGCCGCTCAAGAAGGGCGATGCGCTCTTCTTCAGCCCCGCGCTTTTTCATGCGGCGGGCGCGAACCGCACGCGCGATGTGCAGCGCATGGCGAACCTGCTGCAGGTTTCATCGGCGTATGGACGCGCAATGGAAACGCTCGATCGGGCGCGCATGTGCGAGGCGGTTTATCCGGTGCTGCTCGATTACAGATCGACGGCGCGTCTGAGCGATGAAGAGATCGATGCGGTGATTGCATCGTGCGCGGAAGGCTATGCGTTCCCGACGAACCTCGATCGCGATCCGCCGATCGGCGGGCTTGCGCCGAAGAGTCAGCAGGCGCTGTTGCGTCAGGCGCTCGATGAAGCGTGGGCTGTGGATATGTTGGTGAAGGCGTTGCAGGACAATGCCTGGCGGCGGAGTACGTAAAACCTACTCCTGATAAACCGCAGACAACACATTCTCCGCATCGGTCTTCGCGTTATCGAGCTGTACGAGACTCGCATGACGCGCGCCGAGTGGATCGCGATTCGCAATTGCTGTCAGAATCGCCTTGTGCCGAGGCAGCGACAGCGCATGCGTGTCCGGATGCCGGCTCGTCAGCTTGATCGACTCCGACAGCGCGAGCGACAACATGTGCCCGATATACATCAACATGTCGTTATGCGTCGCTGACATGATCGCGCGATGAAACTCCAGATCGGGCGCGAGCAACGCCTCGGGCGTGGGCGCATGCGACATGCGCTCGTACGCATCGCGAATGCGCGTGACATCCTCTTGCGTCGCATTCGATGCCGCAAGCGCCGCCGCCGCCGGTTCGACGATCCTGCGCACCACCAGCAGCGACTGAAAGAACTCGCCTTCGTGCACGCTGTTGATGGTCCAGAAGAGCACGTCGGGATCGAGCGTGTGCCATTCATCGCGTGCGCGCACGACGCTGCCAAGTCGCGGCTTCGAGAGCACGAGTCCTTTCGCGACCAGCACGCGCGTCGCTTCGCGCAACACGGGGCGGCTCACGCCATAGGCTTCGCACAGCTTTGCTTCGGCGGGCAGGCGATCGCCCGGCTGCAACTTGCCGCTCACGATATCGATGCCCAGTTCCTGCACGATGCGCGCGTGCATGCTTTTGCGGGGCTGTGGATGGCGATAGTCCATAACGTCGTCAGCGCTTCACCGCCGGGCGCTCGCCGAACGCGCGCTGCGACAGGCAGAACACGAGCAGCAGCGCGCCGACCGCGATCTTCGTCCACCAGGAACTGAGCGAGCCATCGAACGAAATCAGCGTCTGGATGATGCCGAGCAACAGCACGCCGAAGAGCGTGCCGATCACATAGCCGACGCCGCCCGCCAGAAGCGTGCCGCCGATCACGACGGAGGCGATCGCATCGAGTTCGAGGCCCATCGCGTGCAGGCCGTAGCCCGACAGCATGTAGAACGTGAACAGCACGCCGCCGAGCGACGAGCAGAAGCCCGACAACGCATACGCGCCGATCGTCGCCGCGTTCACGGGCAGGCCCATCAGCAGCGCGGATTGCGGATTGCCGCCGACCGCGTAGATCGTGCGGCCGAACGGCGTGTAATGCGCGATGAACACCGCCGCCGCGAGCACGGCGAGCGCGATCACCGCGCCGAGCGACAGCGACGCGCCGCTCATCACCGGAATGCGAATCTGCGACACGGCCGCGTACCACGGATCGGTGATGCTGATCGAATCGATGCTGATGAGATAGCACAGGCCGCGCGCGAGAAACATCCCGGCAAGCGTGACGATGAACGGCTGCAATCGAAAGCGCGCGATCAGCCAGCCCATCAGCGTGCCGAAGACGGTGCCCATCGCGAGCACGAGCGGAATCACGACGAGCGGATGCCAGCCCGCTTTCTCGACGAGCGCGGCGCAGACCATCGTCGTGAGCGCGATGACCGATCCGACCGACAGATCGATGCCGCCCGACAGAATCACGAACGTCTCGCCCACCGCGACGACGATCAGAAACGCATTGTCGATCAGCAGATTGAGAAAGACCTGCGGCGAGAAGAAGCCGGTGTACATCACCGAGCCGAGCACGGATACAGCGACGAACAGCGTGACCGTCGCGGCCAGCGGCAGATAGCGGCTGCGCGCGGCCTTGCGCGGCGGCGCAGGATCCTTGCGATGTTGCGTGAGCGTGCGCAGGTCCGAACTCATCGGCGCACCTCGCTATGGCCAGGCGCGGGGCGGCGCGCGAACTTCACGACCGTCGCGCGGAATTCGCCCGATTGCAGCATCATCACCGCGAACACGACGATCGCCTTCACCACGAGATTCACCTCCGGCGGCACGCCGAGCGAATAGATCAGATACGTGAGCGTCTGAATGATGAGCGCCCCGATCACGCTGCCCGCGAGCGTGAAGCGCCCGCCCGTCAGCGCGGTGCCGCCGAGCGTCACCGCGAGGATCGCATCGAGTTCGAGCAGCAGGCCCGCATTGTTGCCGTCGGCGCTCTTTACGTTCGAGCTGATGAGTATGCCCGCGACGCCCGCGCACAAGCCGCTGAACGCATACGCGCCGAGCGTGAGCCGCCTCGCCTGAACGCCCGCGACGCGCGCCGCGGTCGGATTGATGCCGATGGCCTGAAGGAAGAGCCCGAGCGCCGTGCGTGTGATCGCGAGATAGAGCAGCACGAAGACGAGCGCGACGATCCATATCGATGTCGGCAAGCCGAGCAGATAACCGCCGCCGAAGAAGAAGTAGGGCGAATAGTAGATCGTGATGATCTGGCCGTTCGTGATGAGTTGCGCGATGCCGCGTCCGGCGACCATCAGGATGAGCGTCGCGATGATCGGCTGCATGCCCGCGCGCGCGACGAGCAGGCCGTTCCACAAGCCGCACAGCAACGCGACGCCGAGCGCCGCCACGATCACGACGGGCAGCGCGAAGCGCGTGACGTTGCCCGCGACCGATCCGCCGATCGCCCATGCGGCAACCGCGCCCGCGATGGCGACGACCGCGCCCACGGATATGTCGATGCCGCGCGTCGCGATCACGATGGTCATGCCGAGCGCGACGACCGCGAGCGGCGCGGCGCGATTGAGAATGTCGACGAGACTGCCGTACACATGCCCGTTGCGCCACTCCACATGCAGAAAGCCCGGATTGAACGCCGCGTTCAGCGCGAGCAGCAGCGCGAGCGTGACGATCGGCCAGAGCAGCCGATGCTCCATCGCCGAGCGAAGCGTCATGCGTCGCACGCTGTCATCCATGTTCGGCTCCGATGAGTTCGCATACGGTGTCCTCGCTCGTGCCCGCCGGCAATTCGCCGACCTTGCGCCGGTCGCGCAACACGACGATGCGATTCGCGATACGCACGACCTCCGAGATCTCCGAGGAGATGAAGAGCACGGCCATGCCCGTCGATGCGAGCCGGAGTATCTCGTCCATGATTTCCTGTTTCGCGGCGACGTCGATGCCGCGTGTCGGCTCGTCGAGAATCAGCAGGCGCGGTTCGGTCGCGAGCCATCGCGCGATGAGCGCCTTCTGCTGATTGCCGCCGGACAACAGGCCGATAGGCATGTCGAGCGTCGCGGCCTTGATGCCGAGCGCGCGCACGAAACGTTCGGCGAGCGCGTTCTGTTCCGCGCGTGTGAGACAGCGCCGCGCGCCCATGCGCGCCTGCAACGCGAGCGCGATGTTCTCGCGCAGCGACAGTTCCGCGACGATGCCATCGGCCTTGCGCTCCTCGGGACAGAATGCGATGCCGTGACGGATCGCCTGCGCGGGCGTCGTGAACGAAACCGGCATGCCGTCGATGCGCAGTTCGCCTTCGTCGGGCTTCTCCAGTCCGAACAGCAGCTTCGCGAGTTCCGTGCGCCCCGAACCGAGCAGGCCCGCGACGCCGACCACTTCGCCCGCGCGCACGCGCAGATCGAGCGGCTGGAGCTGTCCTTTCTGGCCGAGGCCCGTGGCGTCGAGCAGCGCCGTTTCCTGCGTGGCCGTGTCGATGTCGTCGGGCGGTGTCTGACGCGCTTGCGCGGCGGCGAGTTCGCGCCCGAGCATCGCGGCGATGAGCGCCTGCGTGCCGAGTTCGCTTGCCCGCCATTCGCCCACGCGCCGGCTGTTGCGCAGCACGGTGATGCGGTCCGAGATCGCGTAGACCTGATTCAGAAAGTGCGTGACGAAGAGAATCGCGAGCCCTTGTTCGCGCAGGCGGCGCAGGACGTCGAAGAGACGGCGCACTTCGTCGTCGTCGAGGCTGGAGGTGGGCTCGTCGAGGATCAGCACTTTCGACGACAGCTTCAGCGCACGCGCGATCGCGACCATCTGCTGCACGGCGACGGAATAGCTCGTGAGCACGCGCGTCACGTCGATATCGAGCCCGATGCGCGCGAGCAGCTCACGCGCCTCGCGATGCGTCGTGTCCCAGTCGATGCGATAACCCGCGAGCGCGCCGCGCCGCGGAAAATAGCCGGCGAAGATGTTCTCCGCCACCGACAGATTCGGGCACAGATTAACTTCCTGATAGACCGTGCTGATGCCGAGCCGTCGCGCCGCGAGCGGCGAGTCGGGGCGGATCGCGCGGCCGTCGAGCAGGATCTCGCCGGCGTCGAGACTCACGACGCCGGTCAGCACCTTGATGAGCGTCGACTTGCCCGCGCCGTTCTGGCCCATGAGCGCGTGAACCTCACCCGGATAGAGCGTGAGGTTCACGTCCTGCAGCGCATGGACGCCGGCGAAGCGCTTGTCGATGCCGCGCAACTCCAAGACTGGCGATGTCATCGTCGCTCAATATTTGCGGTTGGGGAATTCCTTCGCCGCGACCTCCATCGGGAAGATGCTTTCCTGCGTCACGATGCGCTTGGGCACCGATTTGCCCGCCTTGATGTCCTTCACGACCGACATCAGTTGCGGCCCGAGCAGCGGACTGCATTCCACCGATACGTTGAGCTTGCCCGCCATCATCGCTTCGAACGCGCCCTTCACGCCGTCGACGGAAATGATGATGATGTCCTTGCCCGGCTTCATGCCCGCTTCCTCGATAGCCTGGATCGCGCCGATCGCCATGTCGTCGTTATGCGCGTAGAGCACGTTGATCTTCTTGCCTTCGGCCTTGAGGAACGCCTCCATCACTTCCTTGCCCTTCGCGCGCGTGAAGTCGCCGGTCTGCGAGCGGATGATCTTGAACTTCGGGTCGGACTTGATGATTTCCTCGAAGCCCTTCTTGCGATCGATCGCGGGCGCCGAGCCCACCGTGCCCTGCAACTCGACGATGTTGATCGGCCCTGCATTGCCTTTCTCTTTCTCGACGAGCCAGCGGCCTGCCTTGCGGCCTTCCTCGGTGAAGTCCGAGCCGATGAACGTCACGTAGAGCGTCTCGTCCTTGCTGCTGATCGCGCGATCCGTCAGCACGACGGGAATCTTCGCGTTCTTCGCCTCGACGAGCACGGTGTCCCAGCCGGTCTCGACGACGGGCGAGAACGCGATCACATCGACCTTTTGCGCGATATACGAGCGGATCGCCTTGATCTGGTTCTCCTGCTTCTGCTGCGCGTCGGAGAATTTCAGGTCGATCCCGGCATCCTTCGCGCTCGACTTGATCGACTCGGTGTTCGCGGTGCGCCATTCGCTCTCCGCGCCCACTTGCGCGAAACCGAGCACGATGGGCTTTTGCGCGAAAGCGGAAAGCGGGAGCATGGCGCCCAGCGGCGCGGCGGACAGCGCGACCAACACGGTGCGGCGTTTCATGTCAGTGGTTCCTCCATTCGTTGGCTATTTATCCGACCTTGTTCGAAGGATTCTGGAATAACCTGTTAATTCGTTCTTCTATTTATCTCGCCGCCATTCCGGTATTTGGGTTTTGATCGTTCGATGCAACCGGCGTCGAGATAGATTGACTATATGAAGGTATTTGGCCTCTTTGCATTCACGTTAACCCGCTTTGAGCGCGGAAACAGTAATACGATCTCGCGTCGTGCATTGCGGCGCAGCATCGCATTTCAAGCTGCGAAATAGCTGGTAAGCGCTCGTAAGCACTCGAGGAAAGCGCGTGTTGATCGGCTGATCGCCGCAGTGCGTGCCCGGAGAAGATTGCGTCCGTTGCAATCCGCAACGGTCTCTCATCTTCGAGGAGCATGCAGCATGAACGTCACCGGCCCGAGCACACAACACACGACGCAGGCGCTGCCGCACGCGCAGTCCATCAAACGCGCCACCGACACGCCCGCATTGCCGACCGGCACGCCCGATCTCAAGACGCCGTCGAGCAATCCGGCGCATCTCGGCAGCCATGTCGACACGACCGCGTAATCATGCCGTCGTCCTTTCGTCTCGCGCTCGCCTGCGCCGCGCTCGCCGCATTCCCGTTCATGCTCGATGGCTGCGCGCTCGCCGCGCTGCCGTGCCGTGCGACATCGGCGGTGCTGAAGATCGTGCCCGTCGTGGGTCATGCCGCGTCCACGCCGTTCGATGCCTGCGCTACCGCCATCGACTGATATGAAGCGAACGTTACTCCGCAGCGCGCTCTCCGTTTGCATGGCGATCCCCGCGCTCGCCGCTGCGCAAAAGCCTTTCGATTTTCGCGGACTGCCGCTCGGCATCGCGCTCGATGCGTTCCGCCGCGACGAACCCGCGCGCGCCACGCCGCCCGGCAGCGTCGCGGTATGCGACACGGACATCGAAGCGGCATCGCTCGGCATGGTGCTGCGCGATGCGCACAGCCTGAGCATCGCGTGCAAGTGGGCGCATCGCACGCAGACGGGCTGGAGCGCATCGCTGGCCGTCGTCGATGGCGTGCCCGCGCGCGATCACGTGCTGCGCTTCATGGCGATGCCGGGCGATGCGTCGCCGCGGCTTTACCGGATGTCGTTCGTGATCGATGCACACGTCGCCGATGACTTCGCCAACGGGCTGTCGTCGAGATTCGGACAAGGACGCGTCGAGCGCGCGAACGGCTATCGAACGCAAACGTGGGAGAACGCGACGAGTTCGATCACGCTGGAAGCGAACGGCGCGGCGGCGTCGGCGCGCGTGATCTATCGGCTCAAAGCGTATGAAGCGTGGCTGCGCGATACGACCGCCCGCTGGCGTCTTGCCGCCGTGCACGACGCGCCCTGAATCGAAGGAGAGGATTGTTCATGAAACTGGCGTCATTGCCTTGCGCGGTGCTCGTACTTGCCGCGTGCTCGTCATCGACGGAATCGCGCTCGATCGTCGAGATGCCCACGTATGCGCCGGCGGTCTCGCAGCCGGTCAACGTCAACACATTGGGCGCAATCTATCAGGCGGGATCGTCGGTGTCGCTTTACGAGACATCGCGGGCGCAGAAGGTCGGCGACGTGTTGACGATCCGTCTGGCGGAGTCGTATCAAGGTAGCAATTCCGCCGATGCCGCCGCGAGCCGCGCGAGCAGCATCAGCGCCGAGGCCGCCGACAAGTCGAGCGGCGCGGCGGCGCGGCTTGCGCGCCTGTTCAACGTAGGCACGGCGGATACGTCGTTCAAGGGCAACGGCAAGACGAGCAATCTTTCGGCGATGAGCGGCACGCTCGCGGTGTCGGTGATCGGCGCGTTGCCGGGCGGCAATCTCGTCGTCGCGGGCGACAAGATCATTGCGATGAGCGGCAATCAGGATCGTCTGCGCTTCTCGGGCATCGTGAATCCGAAGGATATCGAGGCGGGCAATTACGTCGCGTCGAACAAGGTCGCGAATGCGCGCATCGAACAGGCGGGCGTCGGCATGCTCGCCGACTCGACGACGATGGGCTGGCTGCAACGGCTGTTTATGAATGTGCTGACGTTCTGACGTTGCGCCAGCTACGCTTGCGCGCACGCCGCAATGCGTCCGGCCGCCGTTGGATCGCCGTGCGGCACGAAAATATAGCCTTGGCCCCACACGGTCTGCACATAGCGCGGTTCCGACGGATCGATTTCGAGCAGACGACGCAGACGCCAGATCGCGACATCGAGACTGCGATCGCGATGCGCGCCGTTGCCGCGCATCTTCTCGTTGAGCTCGGCGCGCGTGAGCACGACCATCGCGTTCTTCACGAGCGTCTTGAGCAGCGCGAATTCGCCCGAACGCAACGCGATGCGCTCGCCGCCGCGGCGCAATTCGCGCGCGCCGAAGTCCACTTCGAACGGGCCGAAGCGATACGCAGGGCGCATCTCGGGCGCGCTCGCCGCATGGGAAGGCGCGGGCTCGCGGCGACGCAGGATCGTGCGGATGCGCGCGAGCAGTTCGCGCGGATCGAAGGGCTTGCCGAGATAATCGTCCGCACCGAGTTCGAGGCCGATCACGCGATCGAGCACGTCCGAGCGCGCCGTCAGAAGAATCACGGGAATATCGTCGCGGGCGTTGCGCAATTCACGTAACGCGCTGATGCCGTCCTTGCCGGGCATCATCACGTCGAGGACGACCATCGCGGGGCGCTCGGCCTGCACGCGGCGCTTCAGTTCCGTGCCGTCGCTGAGAACGGAGACATCGAAGCCATGCTGCTGCAGATAATCGCGGACATGGTCGCGTACGACGGGATCGTCGTCGACCATCAGTACATGTGGTGTCATCCGCGAATTCTAAGCGCAAGGCAAACGCCATCGCGCCGGTCGCGAACTTACCGTTTCTTTCCGTTACGGCGTGTTTCACCGGTTGGTACATAGCCGCTTCTCGCGCGTGCGAGGCTCCGCGCGGAAATAGCACGCGCGTGCAGCGCCGGTTCATCGGCTGAAAGACGCATGCGGTAAGAATCCGTAATGTCGCGCCGGACGTGCGACGCGCGGTAAGGGTTTTGTGTACGAATAGAATTTTGGGATGTCTACATCGGTTCTCATCGTCGACGACGATCCCGCGGTGCGCGACCTGTTGCGCCATTTCTTCAACGCCCAGGGCATCGACGTTTCCGTGCTGCACGACGGCGCCGGGCTGCGCCGCAGGCTCGAACTCGAACGTCCGTCCATCGTCGTGCTCGACATCATGATGCCGGAGACCGACGGCCTGCGCGCGCTGCGCGATCTTCGCGCGGCGGGCGAGGACATTCCGGTGATCTTCGTGACCGGTTGCGACAGCGTGCCGCAAAAGATCGCGGGACTGCAATCCGGCGCCGACGACTATCTCGCCAAGCCGTTCGATCCGCATGAACTGCTCGCGCGCATCGAAGCCGTGCTGCGGCGGCGCGCCGTCGCGCCGAGCCGGCCGGAGCCCGCGCCGCGCGAACGTTTCGGGCGCTTCGAGGTGGACTTCGTGACGCGCTCGCTGCTGCGCGGCGACGAACGCATCGCGTTGCGCGACAGCGAGTTCGCGCTGCTCAAGGTCTTCATCAAGCATCCGTACAAGGTGCTGTCGCGCGTGCTGATCCACGATCTCGTGCATCGCGACGAACTGCCTTTCCGCGATCGCGGCCTCGACGTGCCGATCTGGAGGCTGCGCCGTCTCATCGAGGACGATCCGTCGCATCCGCGACATGTGCAGACGGTGCGCGGCCAGGGCTATGTGTTCGTTCCCGACGCGGACGCCGCCGAGACCGACTGGACCGGAGCCTGAGCCGCATGCGTTCGCTTTGCTGGCGGTTCGTGCGCCGTGCGCGCGGTTTTATCGACTCGCTGTTCGGCCGCATGGCGATCGCGTCGATTTGCGTGCTGGTCACGCTGCAGGTCGGCTGGTTCGCGATTCTCCATGTGCAAGGTCCGCACAAGGAAGCCGATGGTTACGCGCGCGCGCTTCTGATCGTGCTCGAAGCGGCGCATAACGATGTGGCGCTCGGCGGACGGCTCATGCGCGAGACGCGCGTGCATATCGTGCCGGTGTGGAACATGCCCGAGGGGCTCTCGTTGCGCGATCCGGCGAAGACGCGTCACGGACATCTCGCGCGCCAGCTCGCCAGCCGCCTGCCGAACGGGACGCAGATCGCCATCGATAGCGATGCGCACAACAAATCGCGGCTCTGGGTGCGCTATCCCGACAGCAACGTGTGGATCGTCGCGCCGATCGATTTGCCGCCGCCCGCGCCGTTCATGACCGAAGGCGTCGTGCTGCTCGCGGGCGCGCTCGTGCTCTCGCTCATCGCGACATGGCAGTTGCAGCGGCCGCTCGCGCGTGTGGCGCAGGCCGCGCGGCGCTTTGGCGGCGGCGAGCGGCCGGTGCCCATCGAGGAGAATGGGCCGCGCGAGTTGCGCGAATTGATCGGCGCATTCAATCAGATGATGAAGAAGCTCACCGATACCGACGACGACCGCGCCGTGATGCTCGCCGGCATCGCGCACGATCTGAAGGCGCCGCTCACGCGTCTGTCGCTGCGCGCAAGCGTGCTCGCGAAGGACGAGCGCGAGCGCGCGCACTTTCTGCGCGACATCGATTCAATGACGCGCATCGTGCAGCAGTTTCTCGAATTCGCGGGGCGTTCGCCGGCGCAGAGTTCGCAGACTCGCGTCGATGCGTTCATCGCGGAGCAGTTCGCATCGCCCGAAGATGGCGACGTGCCGTTGTTCGCGCTGTCGCTCGAGGCGGGCGATGCGCTTCGCCTGCCTCGCACGTTCATCGACCGTCTGATGACCAATCTCGTCGACAACGCGCTCGAATACGGCGAGCCTCCCGTCGAAATCCGCACAGCGCGGCAGGACGGCGAATGGCTGATCGAAGTGCGCGACCACGGCCCCGGCATTCCCGACGAGCGTCTCGACGAAGCGCTGCGGCCCTTCGTGCGGCTCGATCCCGCGCGCGGCGGCAACGGGCATTGCGGGCTCGGGCTCACCATCGTCGATCGTCTTGCGCGCGAGCAGCGCGGCCGCTGCGAGATCGGCAACGCCGGGAGCGGCGGGCTGATCGTGCGCATCGTCATTCCCATTGAAGAAACATGAAGCCTGCTTCGACCTTGCGCGCCGCCGATATGTCGCGCCGCGCGTTCATTGGCAGCGGCGCGCGCGTCGCGTTGCTATCGACGACGCTCGGTGCGGGCGCGTTGCTCTCCGCGTGCGGCGGCGCGAACGACGAACAGAGCGCGATGGAAACGCCTGCGCTGCCGTCCGTCGAAAACTTTCGCGACGTGGCAGGCGTGGGCGAGGGCTATCCGACCGTCGATGGCGGCCGCTTGCGCCGCGGCGTGTTCTTTCGCTCGGGCGCGCTCACGCCCGACGATGCCGATACGGCGTTGCTCGCACGTTTCTCGCTGCGCATGGTGCACGATCTGCGCGCGGTGGCCGAGGCATCGCTTGCGCCCGATCGCGTGCCATCGGGCGCGGTGCGCGAGACGCACGAGATCGCGCCGATCGACGCCGCCGCCGCGATGCCCGCCGATGCGTCGGCGGCAAGCGCATGGATGAACGCGCGTCAGCGTCAACTCGTCACCGATCCGGCAGCGCGCCTGCAATTCGGCCTGCTGCTTACGCGGCTCGCGCGTGTTTCAGGCGCGCAGGTGTTTCATGGCACGGCGGGCAAGGATCGCACGGGCTGGGCGGCGGCGTTGCTGCTTTCCATCGCGGGCGTGCCGCTCGACGTCATCATTCAGGACTATCTGCTGACGAACACCGTGGCGCAGACGCGGATCGACGCGCGCATCGGGGCGCACGCGACGCGGCTCGCAACGAACGCGCAAACGGTCGCGCCGCTCTATCAAGCGCAAAGCGCGACGATCGAAGCGGCGTTCGACGAGATGAATCGTCAGTTCGGAACGTTGAACAACTATCTAGCGCAGGGTTTGTCGATGGCTTCTGCCGACGTGACGATGTTGCGGACGAAGCTCGTCGTCTGATCGCGCGTTGAAAAAAAACGGCTCGCCAGAAAAACGCAGGCGAGCCGCAAGAGGGATCGGTCAACAGCTACAGCGACGGCAGATTAGCACCGGTTCCATGCGCGAATCGGCATCGGAAAGATGCCGTAAGGAAAGCGGCCGTTACTGTGTGCGGGAGACCACCATGCGGCCGATGAGCGCCTCCAGCTTTTGCCGCGCGCCCGCGAAACGATCGATGTTCAGACCATTGGTGTCGTAGCGTGCGCTGACGAGAATTTGCCCTTGCCGCAGGAGCGTCAGATCGATCGCCTTCAGATAAGGCATGGGCTCGGCGCTGAAGGCGTGACGGTCCCAGCTCGTCGTCGCGCCGTAGACGAGCATCGCCTCGCAGCCGGGCGGCGACGTGCCGGGGTTATAGACCGTCGAATTCACGCCGCGCCGTTGTAATGCGCCCTGCAGCACGGGCACGAAGTCGTCCGTCGTGACGCTCTGATTCAACTCGATGCATACGGATCGCAGCGAGGCGGGCGAGCCCGTCACCGATGTCGGCGACGAATAGCTCGATGCAACCGTGAAGCCCGCTTGCACCAGTGAGCCGGCGGCATCGGCGGCGGTGATCAGCGTCCACGTGCAGCCGGAGAGCGCGCCGGCGCACGCCGCAGAAAGCGCACGAGCGATGAGTTTGCTGGGCATGGGCGTCGTGTCGAAGGAAGATGCGCGGTGTGTCGACAGCCGACATCACGCACGAACATCTTCCCGCGATGCTCCGCCGTTCGATAGGCGGAGCACGGCGCCAAACCGTCGAGTTGTTTCCAGGTATTAACGAGCATCGAACGACGACACCTGCGTTGCAGATGCCGCCGTCGTTACATCGGATGGCCTTGAACGAAGTTCTTGTACGCCCAGTAAGCGGGCTTCTTCGTGCTGCCGTCGTTCTGGACGAGACCGTAGGCGCCTTCGCTGTCGTCGTAGAGCTGGAAGGCCTGGATCGACTGGATGTTGTACTTCGATGCCACGCTCGCGAATTGCGCCATCATCAGATTGCCGGTGATGTAGTTCGCGATCTGGCTATACGAGCCGAAGTCGGGACGCACGCCGAATTCGCTGATCCACACCGGCTTGCCCATGTCGTGCAGAAACTGGAGCACGTCATGGCATCCCGTGCCGCCGCATGCGTGCGTCATGTCACCCTGGCTCGAATACCAGTGCCACGACGTGATGTCCCAGCTCACGGCCGGATGGCCCCAGGTGCCGTCGGGCTGCGAACCATCGGCAAGCATCTGGAAGAACGCGGTATGCAGCCATGTTCCGCCCAGCACGATCTTCGCCGAGCCATCGACGGATTTCACGCCTGCGATCATCCCGCGAATCGCGCCGCGCGCGAGCATGTACGACCAGTTGTTGTACTGATACCAGACCGTTCCGTCGACGTTGCCGATAAGCGCCTTCGCCTCCAGTTCGTTGCCGACTTCGTAATACTTGTAGCGATAGCTATTCGCCGTTTGCTGGCCGAGCTTGAATCCCGCGTCGTACGCTTCGTCCTCGCTGTCGTAGTTGAGGTTCATGAGAATCACGGGATACATCGTGATGCCGGCGTCTTCCATCGTCTTGGCGATGCCCGCGACCATGTTCGCCGATGTCTGGCTGTACACGTCGTTGCGATAGATCGTTGCGCCCAGTTCCTGCAATTGCGCAAGCTGCGTCTGCGCGCTCGTGACGTCGTATGCGCCGCCGTTGCTGTTATGGCCGTTCACGCCGTAAAAGATCGAGCCGCTGCCGTTAGCGGCCTTCGCGGTGGACTCGGGCGCCGTGGCGCTCTTCGCGGACGCAGCCGTATCGGCGGGGTCGTCGCTGCCGCCGCACGCGGCGAGCGTCATGCTCGCGACGAGTGCCGCAAGCATGGATCGTGATAACAGGGATGCAGTTCTGAAGTTCATGGCGATAAGTATGACTAACGGAGATGCGCGTGTTCGCGACATTCAGAAGATGCGCCGAAGGCCCGCATTCAGCGATGGACGAAACGAAGCGCATATCGGTCACGCAGCACTGGGCAACCGATGCAGTTGAAAGGCTTCGTTAGTGATCCGAATGACTGGCTCAGGATGGATTCCGTACCGGGCGCAAGACGGTGCGCCGCGGCAGCCGAGACAGTGCGGATTCGCTGAAGCAATGACGGACACACGTTCGACATGCATCCGAAGCGGGGCCGCCGGTCAAATGAATGGCGAGCGCTCGATGATGACCCGCGCACTTCGCGTCGCGCCGGTCATCGGTAACATGTGCAGCGAATGCGTTTTGATGACGTCAAAATTTCTGACGATGACGCGAACAAAGCCGCGCCCCGACACAAACGCTGCCGGGATCGATTCAGCGGGGAAAGGTTACTTTGTTCTGATGTGGATGTAAACCCGACAGCAGAAAAAACATCTTGCCGATAACAAGATTTCGAACAGTCCCTTCTTCCTTTTATCGTTTTGAGCGCAGCCGTTTCTATGTTCGTGCCGGCACACGGCGACGCTTCGTTTTCGGCTTTGCGCGCTAACTGTTCTTCTCCGCCAGATACGCAATAACGCGGCCGATTCCGAGCACTTACTTCTCCGCGACGATCTTGTCCTGCGTTTGTGTATCGAAGTCCGACGCATCGTGGCGCTCGTGCAACTGGCTCGAAGGCTCGCCGAACGTGCGATTCACCATGCGTCCGCGCTGCACGGCGGGACGTTTGCCGATCGTATCCGCCCAGCGGCGCACGTGCGCGTATTCATGCACGGAAAGAAACTCGGCCGCGTTATAAAGCCAGCCGTTCACGAGGCCGCCATACCAGGGGAAGATCGCAATATCGGCGATGGTGTAATCGTCACCGGCGATGTATGCGCTATTCGCGAGACGCTTGTCGAGCACGTCGAGTTGACGCTTCACTTCCATTGCAAAGCGGTCGATCGGATATTCCATCTTGCTCGGCGCATACGCATAGAAGTGGCCGAATCCGCCGCCAAGATAAGGCGCGCTGCCCATCTGCCAGAAAAGCCACGACAGACATTCGGCGCGCTTCGCCGGATCCGTCGGCACGAGCGCGGCGAACTTCTCCGCGAGATAAAGCAGGATCGCACCGGACTCGAAGACGCGCACGGGCGTCGCGCCGCTGCGATCCATGAGCGCGGGAATTTTCGAATTCGGATTGACATCGACGAAGCCGCTGCCGAACTGATCGCCATCGCCGATTCGAATCAGCCACGCGTCGTACTCCGCGCCGCGATGACCGAGCGCGAGCAACTCTTCGAGCATGATGGTGACTTTCACGCCGTTGGGTGTAGCGAGCGAATATAGCTGCAACGGATGATGTCCTACCGGCAAGGCTTTTTCATGCGTCGGTCCGGAGACCGGCCGGTTGATGTTGGCGAAGTGTCCGCCGTTTTCCTTACTCCACGTCCACACGGCAGGCGGCACGTACTCGGGCAATGCGCTCATGCGTCACCCTCCTTCGCAAGATGATTTCGCACGAGGTTATCAGGTCGCCCGCAAACATGCTTGACCGGCCTTTGTACAATCGGCGCTGCCCGTCACGAGATAAAACGAATGAGTCAGCGTCCGTCCCATAAGCCGTTTCGTCCTCGAAAAGCGCCCGCTCAGTCGCGTTCCGAAGCGACGGTCGCATCCATCGTCGAAGCAGCAGCGCAGGTGCTCGAAAGCGAAGGCTTCGACGGCTTCAATACGAATGCGGTCGCGCGTCGTGCAGGCGTCAGCATCGGCTCGTTGTATCAGTACTTTCCGGGCAAGGATGCGCTTATCGTCGCGCTGATCCGTCGTGAAGGTGCGCGCTTTCACGAGGATGCGTCGGGCGCGCTCACGCAGCGAAGCGGCAAGGCGGCGCTCGAATATCTGATCGGCGCGGCCGTGCGCCAGCAGTTGCAACGTCCGATGCTCGCGCGACTGCTCGATATCGCAGAAGGGCGTCCGGCGCTGCGAAACGAAGTCGCGAAAGGGGAGATGGACGAACTCGTCGAGTCGATCGTCGCGCGCGCCGCGCCACGTCATGCGCGCCCCGATGTGGCGTCAGCGGATCTGCTCGCCATTGTCAAAGGCATGGTCGATGCAGCGGGCGAACGCGGCGAGCGCGATCTCGACGATCTCGAACAGCGCGTTCGCGCCGCGGTATTCGGTTATCTGTCGAGAAGTGCAAGTCTATGAATGTGAGCAATCGGTTGAGCGCGACGCTGCAAGCCCCGTAAATGCGGGCGTTTCGAAGCTACCCGCAATGCGAGTAGTCGAATGTGAGCTTTTACTTATATTCTGAAGTCCTCGGGCGATCACGGCATGGTGCCGTCGCCCATCGATCGATGAGAGACCGACGAATGAACGATTCAATCCGTAGCATGAAGCTCAATCATCTCAGCTTTCCTTCCGCCGATACCCCCGCGACGGCGCGCTTCTTCGAACAGTATCTGGGCTTCACGATAGCGGGCACGTGGGACCAGTCATACATTCTCAAGCGTCCCGGTTTCGATGTGGTCATCGATCACGCACGCGACGATATGCCCGCGTGGCCGCGCGCGTTTCACGTCGGTTTCGAATTACCCGATCTCGATGACGTGCGCGATCTCTACGAGCGCTTCAAGTCCGAAGGCGTGGAAATGGAAACGGATATCTTCAACAACGGGCGTGGCTCGCGGTTCTTCTGCCGAGCGCCGGGCGGCGTGATGTTCGAGATGAATACGCGTGCGGATGCCGCGCCCGAATACCAAGGCACGTTCGACAACTGACGCGGCGACGGTGTCGCGTCATCGGCCGGCTTCGCGCTTTTCCTGTTCCTCGACGGTGAAGATAGCTTCGGGCATGACTTCGAGGCGCGCTTTCGGAATGGGCACGCCGCTTTCATCGGATAGTCCGTACGTGCCTTCCGCGATCTTCTGCAGCGCGCGCTCGATATCGCCGATGCGGCCGTCGTTCACATCGCGCAGTGCCTGATTCGCGATGTCCTGCTCCATGCGTTGCGCATCGTCTTCGTATTCGTGCGCTTCGGAGCCGCGCGCTTCCTGCAAGCGCCGCTCGCCCGCTATAGTGCCTTCCTCGTTGCCGAGCAATTCTCGCTTCAATGCAAGCAGGCGTTCACGCTGCGTCGAAATGAACTCGTCGCTCAGGCCGCTTTGTTGGTCGGACATGATGGTGCTCCGGAAGAAACGCTTCTTTCGATAAGGCTATTCGCCCGCCGCGATGGAGACGGACGCTTCGCTCGTCAGCATCAGGAACCTGAGTGTTTCGCGCAGATAAAGCTGCACGGTCGTGTCGGTATGGCTCGTATAGCCTATCGACAGGTCTTGTCCGAGATACAGTTCGTAGTCGCCGCCGCGCGTGGACAGCACGCAGCCGCCCTGAATGGCGGGCGCCCATACGAGATCGCCGCTCACGATCCGCTTGATGTGTTCGATGACCGGATAACCTTGATCGCTCGCTTCGGCAAGCGCGGTGTACGCATCCGCGCCGAGCAGGACGGAGTAGGGACCATCGACGCCGGCAAGGCGCAGCTTTTCGAGCGCCTTGCTGATTGCGGCGGGATAGTCGGCGACATCCGCGGGCAGGAAGGTCGGCGCGTTCGAGCTGCCTTCACGAATGCCGGTGATGCCGGCGGCAGCGAAGCCGTCGAAGATCGCGCTGTCTTCCGCGAGCGCCAGTTCGTTCGCGGCGGTTTTGGCGGGTTGCCAGTCGCCGTCGTTCGAACCGCGCTCTACGCTGTCGATAGCTTCTCGCTGCAGCGTGAACGGCACGGTGAGTTGCACGAGTTGTCTCACTTCATACAGCTTCGCGGTAACCCCTTTCTTTGGTTCCGCAATGTTCGTCTGATGTCCCGTGCCGATGCCCGACAATGCGACGCCGCCCGGATTCTTCACATCGACGACACGCCGCCCCGCAAGCGCGCGTTTGAATGTGCGCGCGACCTCCGCTTCGATTTGCGACCATGCGGCGCCGGAGATCGGCGCGAGCTCGCGATGCAAGTTATTCATCTTGTGATGTTCCTTTGAGTGAGCCGATGTTCAATGTGCCTTCGCGGTTATCGGCGGCCGGGTTATCGCCGATATCGGATGACGCGATATCGGGTTTGCGGTCGGGAAGCTCGTCGAGAAGATCGGCGGACGGCACGAAGAAAAGACCGCCCGTCACCGCGCGGCTGTAATCGAGCAGACGGTCGTAATTGCCCGGCGGCTTGCCGACGAACATGTTCTCCATCATCTGTTCGATGGGCGCGGGCGTACGCGCATAACCGATGAAATACGTGCCGAACTCCTTCGCGCCCGGCCGTCCGAACGCCATGTTATGCCGCAATATCTTTACTTCTTTGCCGTCTTCCTCGATCGTCGTGAGCGAGCTATGCGAGCACGACGGCTTGATCGATTCGTCGAGCTCGACATCGGATAACTTCTCGCGTCCGATAATCAATTCCTGCTGTTCGACGCTGAGTCCATTCCACGCATCGAGGTTATGCAGATACTTTTGCACGATCACATAACTTCCGCCCGCGAATTCGGGATCTTCTTCATCGACGATCGTGTAACGCGCGGCGCTCTTGCCCGAAGGATTCTCGGTGCCGTCGACGAAACCGACCATGTCACGCAGATCGAAATAGCGAAAGCCATGCACTTCATCGACGACCGTAACGGCATCGCCGAGCTTGTCGAGCATCTGCGCCGCGAGCTCGAAGCACAGGTCCATGTGATCCGCGCGGATATGCAGGAGGATGTCGCCGGGTGTCGCGATTGCGCGCCGATCGCCCGCGCCGAATTCGCGAAACGGATGAAGCGATGCGGGGCGCGGCGCGCCGAAGAGCAGATCCCATGCACCGGCGCTGAAGCCGCATACGCACGACAGATTCGCGGCCGGCGCGCGCGTGCCGACGGCACGAACGAGCGCGGCGACGTCGCCGCACCATGCGCGCACGACATCGGCTTTGCCTTCGCCGCGCGCGAGCGTCGCGACGATAAAGATCGCGCTTCGGGAAATCGGATTACATACGGCTTGTGGTTCG
Organism: Caballeronia fortuita; assembly: GCF_001544835.2. Taxonomy (GTDB): domain Bacteria; phylum Pseudomonadota; class Gammaproteobacteria; order Burkholderiales; family Burkholderiaceae; genus Caballeronia; species Caballeronia fortuita. The sequence goes on from NZ_FCNX02000004.1 coordinate 289,329, forward strand.
GGTGTGATGTTGGGCATCTGAAGAGGTCGATTGCGTAATGCGGTTGATCGAATCGATCGTGATGTCACGCCAAGGCCGCAATAAGAAGGCGAAGTTATCCGCCGTGCGTAAAGATATGGCCTGAACGCCGCTCGGTTTCAGTGGTGAACCATGTCTGCGCATGGCGGCGCGCGGCGACCCATGAATGATCGTCGCCATTGGTGAGATGTTGTCTGATGATGCGCTGCGCCCGTTCGATACCGTCGCGCACGGCTTCGTCCGCGGTGCGCCATTCCGGCTGAACCGGCTCGGGCCAGCGCGCGAATGCCGCTTTGCCGTCGCGGCTCACGGTGACATCCGCCACCCATGCGCCGCGCTCGTTGCGCCGCGCGGCGGCCGAAATTTCGAATCCCGCATGAACGTCAAAGGCATATTCCATCTGGTCCTCCGATGCAGACAGGGCATGCGATAACGATAACCCGAAGATCGATAAGATTATATGCTCGCCATATTCATCCACTGCGCGCGAACGCAGGACTTGATTCATCGACCGACAGGAGCGATTGTGAAACTGACCGACTTCGACACGCTGACCTTCGACTGCTACGGCACGCTGATCGATTGGGAAACAGGGATATTCGAAGGATTGCGTCCGCTGCTGGATCGTGTGAAGACCGCCTTGACGCGCGATCAGGTTCTCGAAGCGCATGCGCGGCACGAATCGTCGCAGCAAAGATATACGCCGGCCAAGCGTTATCAGGAATTGCTGGCTATCGTCTACAAACGCCTTGCGGAGGAGTGGGACGTTTCGTTCACGCAGGACGAATGCATCGCATATGGACGCTCGATTCGCGACTGGCCCGCATTCCCCGATTCCGCCGGCGCGTTGCGCTATCTGAAGCAGCATTACAAGCTCGTGATTCTGTCGAATGTCGATAACGATAGCTTCGCGTATAGCAATGCGAGACTACAGGTCGAATTCGACGCCGTTATGACGGCGGAAGATATCGGATCGTACAAGCCTTCGCCGCGCAACTTCGAATACATGCTGGAAAAGCTCGGCGAACGCGGCATTCGCAAAGAAAGCATCCTGCATACGGCCGAAAGTCTTTTCCACGATCACAAGCCCGCGAACGAGTTCGGTCTCGCATCGTGCTGGATTTATCGGCGTCATTCGCAGCCTGGCTTCGGTGCGACGATGGATCCGGGCGCTCAACCGAAAATCGACTTTCGTTTCGATAGCATGGCGGCGCTGATGGAGGCACATCGGAAGAGCGTAAATATATCGGATGTCTAATTATTATCACGCAACTAACGGTCAGCTCCCCGCGCGCCTTGATATCCGAAAGGCCAACGCAACGGCTTGGCTAATCGAAATCCACGTCGGTGCCGCGCCGCAATGCATCCAGACGGCGGATCTGCTCGGGCATGATCCGGCCGAGCGACAAGGGCGGAAGCGCGTCGAGTTCGAAGAATTCGACTGCATCTGTTTCGACGCCGATCACATCGCCGGTCTGAACGATCTCGCCGAGAAAAACGAGCTTCCAGATATGAAAAACCGAAGGCGGGTGCGGATGCCTAGCCGTATCCCATGCGGCGAGCAGACGTACGATATCGACCGTGTAGCCGCTTTCCTCGCGCACTTCCTTCGCCGCATTGTCAGCGGGCGACAATCCCACGTCGGCCCAGCCGCCCGGAAGCGACCACAATCCGTCGGCGGCTTCGCGCACGAGCAGGATGCGTCCTGCTTCGTCGAACACCGCGCATCTAACGTCGAGCTTCGGATTCGCATAGCCCGATTCGAAAGCGAAAAGTTCGGCGACCTTGGCCGTTTCCATCGATGCGATATCGGCGATCTGCTCATACGCGATCGCGGCGATTTCCTCGTAGCGTTCCTTGTCGAAAACGCCGGTCGTGTAGTGCAGGCCCGTCTGCGCGAGCGCGAGCAGGCGTTTTGCCTGATCGAGTCGTCGATTGGTCGGCATGATCGCGTTGGTTCCTCCGTTTCTCTTTCTCCGCTCGCGCTCAGGATAGACGAGGTGCGAGACGTTGTCGCCGGAAGAGATAACCAAGGCCGCGCCGGCTGCTTCTCGTCACCGCGCCGATTCGAGCGTGGACAGCTTGCGTTTCAGACGTTCGATGCGCTGCGTGAGCGGCAGCGCCAGCGTCGGCGCTCTGAGCGAATCGATGCGCGCGTGCCAGTAAGCGAAGGGAAACGTGCCGTCGGAAGCCCGATCGACAACGGATTCGAGATGCACGAGATCGCGCTCGATAATGAATTGCAGCATGGTCTTTGAGTTGGGAATGCGGACCCGCGACTAGATTACCGGTCGCGGGCTGCGGGGCACGGCCACAACGGACGGCCCTCAGGATTACGCGGCGCTCATCGTGATCCTCTTTGAGATCATCGGCGCGTCGCGTGGAAGTTCATATCGTATGAAGCAACGGGCGTGCCAGAGGTCGCGCGCGGTGAGACGTCAATGGAAAGAGGCCGATCGACGAGAGGAAGCGGACAGTTACGTCCGTGTAAGGAAGCCGATTGCGATGCGCGCGCGCTTCTAGCCAGGCGCACGGACCTGCGCGATTCTTCACGGAGCTTGGCAAGAAGTTCAATGGCGGCGTCCGCGCGCGGCATGATGTCCGTCGCGAGCGCGCGCACGGCGAGACGCGCACGGCATCGCGCGCGCGGGCGCGGAACCGAGCGCGAGCGCCGTCGATAACGCCGTGCGCAACCCGTTTCCCCCGCGCCACGCGAAATGCTCCGGAATCGCACCGCAATTAACATCGACGAACGGATGATCGCGCTGCTCGCTTGCGGCATGCACGCGACGCGCGACCCGTTCCTTGCCGGAGCCGGTCGGCCCGAAACGAGCACGGCAAGTTCCGTCGGCGCGATCCGGTCGATCATGCGCACGAGCTGACGAAATGCCGGCGATTCGCCGATGAGACTGCCATCGGTGCCGTCGAAGGCGAACGGAACGATCGACGTACGGCTCATTGCCGGCGCTCAGTGTCGACGACACGCGGAAAACGGTTTGTGCCGCAATTAAGAGCCTCTCCCGGCGAATCTTGAGTAAGCTGGAAAGAGCGCTCGCGTTTTCTTTAGCGCTTCATATACTCGACGTCAAGGAGGCAGCAATCCGTATATTCCGACCTATGCCCGCGTGCGTGACCGTCGGCATAATGTCAGCCACCAAAGGACAGCCGCGATTCGATTCGCAGCCGCAAACGATATGAACGAACAACGAGCAAAACGAGATCCGGAAGGCACGCGGCGGCGCATCCTCGAAGCCGCCACGGAGCAGTTCACCCGATTCGGCCTCGCGGGGGCGCGGGTCGACGCCATCGCGACGGCGGCGGGCACCAACGAGCGCATGCTCTACTACTACTTCGCGAGCAAGGAAGGGCTGTATGTCGCCGTGCTCGAAGCGATGTACGTGCAGTTCGCCGAGCGCGAGCAACGCCTGGATCTCTCCGGCCTGCAACCCGCCGAGGCGGTCCGCGAACTGGCGCAATCCATCTGGGCGCACTTTCGGGAAAACCCCCAATGGCTGAGCCTCATCAACAACGAGAACCTGCACGAAGGACGCTATCTGGAGCGCTCGAGCCGCTTGCGCGAGACCATCTCGCCGGTGGTCGATCTGCTGCGCGCGACACTCGAACGCGGCGCGGCCACGGGGCAATTCCGGCAGGGCATCGATCCGCTCGACTTCTACGTGACGCTCGTCGGCATGGGCTACTACATCGTGTCGAACCGCTTCACCATCGACATCTTCACGGGCCGCAATTACGCCGAAGAACGCCGCCAGGAAGCGATATCCGCCATGCATCTCGACATGCTGCTCACCTGGCTGCGCCCCACGAGCTGACCGGAGGCACGCGTTTAAGCGCGGCCTAGCGGATGAACCCGAGCTGCGCGCTGATCCTGTCGAGCACCGGCTTCTTCTTTTCGTTGAATGCGGCCTTGTTCTGTTGAATGAGGTTGTTGCCCTTCGTGTCGATGGAAACGATCAGCGGCCCGAACTCCCTCACGCGGTTGACCCACAGCGTTTCCGGCATGCCGAGATCCTGCCATTGCGCGTCTTCGATCTCTTCGACGAGCGTCGCGGCCAGCACCGCGCAGCCGCCCGGAAAGATTGCGTGCACCGCCTTGTGTTCCTCGCAGCCCGCAGCCGTTTCAGGGCCCATTCCGCCTTTGCCGACGATCAGCTTCACGCCCGTCTGAGCGATGAACTCGCGCTCGAACTTCTCCATGCGCATGCTCGTCGTGGGGCCGATGGACACCATTTCGAAGCCGCCGTCGTCCTTCGTGCGCACGATCGGCCCTGCGTGAAAGATCGCGCCGCCTTCGAGATCGACAGGCAGTTGACGTCCCTGTTCGATGAGCCTGCGATGCGCGACATCGCGGCATGTCACGAGCCGGCCCGTCAGATACACGACGTCGCCGACATTGAGGTCTTCGAGATCTTCGCTCTTGATGGGTGTCGTCAGAACTTTCTTCACAGCACCACTCCTTCGTGTGAAAGCACTTCATAGGACAGGTCGGCGTCGATGCGGATCTTGCCGCGACGATGCGCCCAGCAGCCCGTATTGATGGCGACGCCGATGGTCGACGGATGCCGCGCCGACGACTCGATGTTCACGCCCATCACGCTATGGTTGCCGCGCAGACCTTGCGGCCCGATGCCGATCTCGTTCAACCCGTCTTCGAGCAGTTCTTCCATCAGCGCGGCGCGCGGATTGTCGCTTTTCGAATCGACGGGACGGAGGATCGCGAGCTTCGAGAGGCGCGCGGCGGTTTCGACCGAAGTCGATACGCCCACGCCGACGAGCAGCGGCGGGCACGCGTTCACGCCCCGCTCGGTGATGACGTCCATGACGAATTCGGCCACGCCTTCGTAGCCTTGCCCCGGCATCAGCACCTTGGCCGCGCCGGGCAGCGTGCAGCCGCCGCCGGCCATGTAGACGTCGATCGTGCAGCTATCCTTTTCCGGCACGATGCGCCAGTCGAGCCACGGAATCTGCGTGCCGGTGTTGGTGCCGGTGTTCTTTTCGTCGAAGGTTTCCACAGCGTTGTGACGCAGCGGTCCGAGCTTCGTCGCGCCGGCGGTGGCTTCGCGCAAAATTTCTTCGAGCTCGCCCAGCAGCGGAAAATTAGCGCCGGCCTCGACGAAGTACTGGATCACGCCGGTGTCCTGACAGCTCGGCCGGTTCAGTTTGTCGGCTGCTTCCTGATTGCCGTCCATCGAATCGTAGATCGACTTCGCGAGCGGATTCGTTTCGAGCGTGCGCAATTCCGCGAGCTTCGCCTTAACGTCCTTCGGCAGTCGCTTGCCGATATAGGCGGTGAATTTGGCCATCGTGTCCGTCACGGACTGAACGGCGAGTTCCTTATCCATGTTGCTTTCCTCAAAGTAGGTATCGAGGTTGAAAAGTGCGGCCGGTTCAATGCGCGGGCGCGTTGCCGCGCGTGACCGTCGGCTTGCGTGTGCGGGCGAGCAGCAGCGTGAGCACGGCGGAGAGCACGAGCAGGGCCGCGACGAAATAGAGCCCGCCGCTGAAGCTGCCGGTCCGGTCCTTCATCCAGCCGATCATCGCGGGACCGGCGAAGCCGCCGAGATTGCCGATCGAATTGATGGTCGCAATGCCCGTTGCGGCCGCCGCGCCGGAGAGGAAGGTCGTCGGCATGGTCCACAGCGGCGGCTTCGCGCAGCTGATGCCGATATTCACGAGCGTCAGCGCGGCGACGAGCCCGACGACGCTATTGGCCATCGCCGCGACGACGAGGCCGACCGTCGCCGCGATGCACGCCAGCACGACGTGCCAGGTGCGTTCGCCGGTGCGGTCGGAGTGGCGCGACCAGACGACCATCGCGATTACCGAGACGATCGGCGGAATTGCGTTGAGCAGGCCGACCGTCATCGACGAAACGCCCAGTTGCCGGATGATCTGCGGCGCCCAGATGCCGAGCGTGTAGAGCCCCGCCGACGTGCCGAAGTAGATCAGCGAGAGCGCCAGCACGCGCGGATTCGCCAGCCCGCCGATGATCCCGTGCTTCGAGCCGGACGCCGCGCGGCTCGCGGTCTCCGCGTTCATCACGCCGACGAGCCACGCGCGTTCGTCGTCCTTCAGCCACTTCGCTTTTTCGGGTTTGTCGGTCATGTAGAAGAACACGACGACGCCCAGGATGAGCGCGGGAATCGCTTCGATGATGAAGAGCCATTGCCAGCCGTGCAGGCCCATTACTCCGTTCAATTCGAGCAGGGCGGCGGAGAGCGGCGAGCCGAGTGCCGTGGAGATCGGCGCGGCAGCCATGAAGAACGCCGTCACGCCCGCGCGATGGCGCGCTGGAAACCAGTAGCTCAGATACAGGATGATGCCGGGAAAGAAACCGGCTTCGGCCGCGCCGAGCAGAAAGCGCACGATGTAGAAGCTCGTCGGTCCTTTGACGAAGGCCATCGCCGCGGAAATGATGCCCCACGTGACCATCACGCGGGCGATCCACATGCGGGCGCCGACCTTGTGCAGCACGATGTTCGAGGGCACTTCGAACAGGAAGTAGCCCCAGAAGAAGATGCCCGCGCCGAAGCCGAGCATCGAGGCGGTGAAACCGAGATCGGCCTTCATCGTCAGCGACGCGAAGCCGATGTTGACGCGATCGATATACGCGATGAAGTACAGCAGCATGATGAACGGCACGATGCGCCAGCTGACCTTGCGCAGCGTGCGCTTTTCCAGATCCATGTGCATTGAATGTCTCCTTTGTTCCGATGACCGGTCGATGTCTCGGCCGTCTGATGCGGCCTGCGTTAGTCGGAACCAAGGTTAAAACCGATGGATTCGCGTATGAATCGATCTAAACTTAATACATCCTTGCAAAAAACTCACGAATCGACATGGACTCGGAACTGGGCTTCTTCTGCATGCTGGTCAAACAGGGCAGCCTCGCCGCGACCGCGCGCGAACTGAACCTGACGCCGCCGGCCGTTTCGCGCCGGCTCTCCGCAATGGAGGATCGGCTGGGCGTGCGCTTGCTGAACCGCACGACGCGGCGCATCAGTCTGACGAGCGAGGGCGAGGTCTACTTCGCGAACGCGCAACGCATCCTGAGCGACATCGACGATATGGAGCAGCTCGTGTCGAGCAGCCGCGCCGCGCCAAAGGGACTGCTGCGCGTCAATGCGCCGCTGGGGTTCGGGCGCTCGTATATCGGACCGTCGATTTCGCCTTTCAGCCAGCGCTATCCCGAGGTAGAAGTGCAATTGCATCTCACCGATCGTCCGGTGAGCCTGCCCGACGAAAGCATCGACGTGTCCGTGCGATTCGGCGAGCTGCCGGATTCGCGGCTCATCGCCAAGAAGATCGCGTCCAACCGGCGCTTGCTGGTGGCGTCGCCGGGATATCTGCGCGGCGTCGCGCAACCGGCGCATCCGCATGATCTGACGCAGCATCAGTGCATCGTGCTGCGGCAGAACGAATCGGCTTACGGCAACTGGCGCCTGAGCCGCGGCGGACGCACCGAGACGATCAAGGTTCACGGCAAGCTCAGCACCAACGACGGCGAAGTGGCGCTCAACTGGGCGCTCGAAGGACACGGCATTCTGATGCGCGCGGAATGGGACATCGCCAAATATCTTCGCAGCGGCCGGCTCGTGCAGGTTCTCGCCGATTACGACACGCCGCCCGCCGATATCTACGCCGTGTATCCCGAACGTCTGAACCTGTCGGCGAAGGTCGCGTGCTTCGTCGAGCACTTGCGCGGCTATCTCGGGCAGCATGCGGACGGACCGGCATCGGTGAGTTCGAACTGGTAGTGCGATCGAGTTCGCCAATGCGCTGAAAGCGCGGCGCGGCGGGAGTAACCTGATTGTGCGGTGTGCTTGCCGCGAAAGGAGGTTGCGATGAGAATCGCCGACATATTCAAGCGCACGAAGCGCGGCGTGACGGTCGCTGCCGCAGGCGACGCGGAGCCTCATCACGAGGAACACGCGAAGCCGGCGCAGAAAGAGGCGCGCAAGCTGTGGGACGTCATCGGCCGAAATCGGCATAAGAGCGCGAAGTGGCATTAGCGAAGCGGGCCCGGGTACGAAAGTCCCGGGCCCGTTGTTTTTGAGGTGATATCGTCGACTTTTCTCTTGCGCGAACGCCGGGTTATAAAGGCGAAACCCTTGAATAAAAGTCAACGATGAAAGTCACGCTCGACGAGCTTCAGACGTTCGCGACGGTGGTCGACACGGGCTCGATCACGGCGGCTGCGGAACAACTCGATCAAACGGTGTCGGGCGCGAGCCGCACGCTCGGAAGGCTCGAAGAAAAGCTGCAGACGACCTTGCTGCGCAGAACCACGCGGCGTCTGGAATTGACGGAAGAGGGCAAGAGCTTCCTGCAGCATGCGCGCGAGATCATCGACGCGGTGGAGAGCGCAGAAGAACAGATCGCCGCGCGGCGCGAGCGGCCATCGGGGTTGTTGCGTGTCGATGCCGCGACACCGTTCATGCTGCATGTGATCGTGCCGCTCGTCGCGGGATATCGTGAGCGCTATCCGCACGTCGAACTGGAACTGAACAGCAACGAAGGCGTGATCGATCTGCTGGAGCGTCGCACGGATGTCGCGATTCGCATTGGCAGGCTGAAGGATTCGACGCTGCACAGCCGCCCGATCGGCAGCAGCAGGATTCGCGTGCTCGCGACGCCGCGCTATCTCGAGACGCATGGTCATCCGAAGCGCGTCGACGATCTCGTGAATCATTCGCTGCTCGGCTTCACGCAACCGGAATCGCTCAATGTGTGGCCGCTTTCGGGCCGCGACGACGAGCTTTATCGGATCACGCCGACTATTGCGTCATCGAGCGGCGAGACGCTGCGGCATCTCGCGCTGGAGAGCGCGGGCATCGTGTGTCTGTCGGATTTCATGACGCTGCGCGACCGGCGCGACGGCAAGCTCGTGCAGATTCTTGCGCGTCAGACGCAGGAGGTGCGACAGCCGATCAGCGCGGTTTATTATCGGAACACGGCGATTTCGGCGCGTATTGCATCGTTTGTCGATTATCTGGCGGAGGCGGTGAAGTCCAGCGAGTATGCGTTGACGGGGAAGGGGTGATTGGCGTGCTATGTTCTTGCCTTCGCGCAGGCGAAGACCGCCGGCGTAGCGTCAGCACACGAACGCCCCAATGTCCGACGTCGACACCGTGGACTTTCTTATCCGATAGCCTTTCAGGACGATCACATGTACCAGCCTGTTTCTGACTTTGTAGAGATTCTGCGCACGGAGCGACGCGATCTGCTCAACCGTCTTCGCGCGACCCGCTTTTCGAAGCTGAAGGACGGCTACACGCACGCGCAGATCATTCCACACACGAGTTATTCGCCGTGGTACGACGACGCGGAGTTCATGGCGATCTACGAACAGATCAGCGCCAATACACTGGTGGACATCTATCGCTGCTACGAACTCTGGACGCTTGCGCGCCAGACACGTTCGCTGGAAGGTGACGTGGTCGAAGTGGGCGTCTGGCGCGGAGGCACCGGCGCGCTGCTTGCGTGCGCCAACCGCGTCAAGGTCGTGCACCTCTTCGACACGTTCACGGGCGTCGCCAAGGCGGACCCCGAATTCGATACGCTGTACACGGGCGGCGAGCACGCCGACACGGACGAGTCGATCGTCCGAAGTCTGTTCTCGAAGCTGAACGCGAAATTCGAAATCCATCGAGGCATTTTCCCGGATGACACGCTGGCGGCGCTGCCCGAAAAAGTTTCGCTCGCGCATATCGATGTGGATACCTACCAGTCGATACGCCAGTCGTTCGAAGCCATCTGGCCGCGCATTCAGCCGCGCGGCGTGGTCGTATTCGACGACTATGCGGCGTTCGGCTGCGAAGGCGCCGCTCAGGCAGTCAACGAACTGGCAGCGCAGACGCCGGACGCGTTCTTCGTACACAACATCAACGGCCATGCTTTGATGATCAAGGTTGGCGTGGCGGGGTAAGCGGCTGGGATCACGCTGCGCAGCCGGGAGAAGTTTTCCGCCTTTTTCCGAAGGCTCTCGATCGACGTAGGGTCTGTGAGGGAAAAGACCGAACCTGCGCAGCAATCTGGCGAACGTGGAAATGCGCCTGGGAACCATGAGACCGAGGTCGGCCACGAGCGGTCATCCACCGCGCTGCGCTGCAGATGCCGAACGTCGCATGTTCCTTCAGAACCGGACCATCAAGGGCGTACCTTCGGGGCGAATGTCGCGCTCACGAGAAAGCGAGGCTGGAAGGCGTCCGAACCTTTGCAAGGATTGAGAACCGCGTCGCACGCTCGATGCGGTACGAATACGCGCTAGTGTCGCGATCCCCGATCCTGTCCGTTTCACGCCAAAACCGGATTGGGATGCGCAACCGCTCCGAGACGGAACGATCGACCTCGAGATCGGGACCGTGAAGACGTCCGCTCCCGAGATGCTGACGCGCCGGCTGTTTCGTGACCGCTATGTCGGTGCGTGCCGCGTCGACCACCCGCTTCTCGGTAGTGCGTCTGTGTCGGTCGGGAGCTGGCTGGCATTCGCTCATGTGCTGACTGCACGGCGTGGTGACGAAACGAGCCCCGTGGACGTCGCGCTGCGAGAGCGTGGCGTGCGACGGCGGGTGTCCATGGTCGTGCCGTCGTTTGGCAACGCGATGCAGGTAGCTCGCCGCTCCGACTTGCTCGCCGCCATCCCGCACTCCTGCGTAGGCAACATGTTCGCACCCGGACATGCTGCCGCGAATGGCTTGCAGTGGTTCGAACTGCCGGTGTCGACTCCTGCTTTCAATGTGTCGGCAATCTGGCACCCGCGCCTTGATCACGACGCGGCCCATCGTTGGCTGCGTGCGGAGGCGCTGGCACTCTGTCTGACCGCTTACCCGCAGGATTCGGTTAGCGGCAAGCGATCGCCGAGCCCGTAGAGGATGTGAACCTTCGTTAGCCCTTATTCGGTACGACTTGCTCCGCCGAATCCGTCGAACGCGTTCACGCAAGCACGATGTCGCTCGCTCCTCCGGATTGCACCATGATGTACACCACGTCGCCAGCTGTCTCATTCTTCACGTGGTGCACGACACCTGGCTCGACGGTGTAATGGTCGCGCACTTGCCGACTAACGGTCCGGCCGGCAATTCTCGTTTCAACGGTTAGAACGCCCTTCACGACAAGAAATCGGTCCTTCACATGCGTGTGATGATGCCACTGTGTCTCGCCGCCCGGCGCAACGGTCGTCTGGGCGACGGCGTAATCATCGGTCGTCAACAGAATCTTATAGACCACCTTTTGATTGGCCAGGGGGATGTCTTCGTCGTTCATTTGAATTTGCCCTTTTCCACAGTAGTCGACGGGCGCGTTCGCGTCCCGGAAAACGCGGGTGTCAGCGCGCTCGGTTTGTTCATGCAGCGGCATTCAATATAGGGCCCCGTGCTTTACGCTGGTAGCGACTAATTTGTGCACAATGACGCGAATTAAATTGACACCCTAGCCAGATGCGCCGATTGCCACCCCTCAATGCACTTCGCGCCTTCGACGCCGCAGCTCGTCACCTGAATATCTCGGCGGCAGCACGAGAGCTTCACGTCACTCACAGTGCCGTAAGCCATCAGGTACGGCAACTGGAAGAATGGTTGGGCAAACCGCTCTTCATACGTCACGCGGGCGGTGTCCGTCTGACCGCCGAGGGACAGAGCCTCAAGCAGGTTGCCGACCAGATCTTCTCGCAACTGCAAGCGCATTGCGAAGAACTCGCGGAACGGGCACCGATCGCCGAGATAGTGTTGGGGGCGCCGGCAAGCTTCCTCTCCAACTGGCTCATTCCGCGCCTGGACCGCTTTGAGTCGGCTCATCCGCGCGTGCGGGTCCGTCTGCAAACGAGTGGAACCATAGAAGATCTCCAAAAGCAGATCATCGACTGCCTCATTGTCAGTGGCGAAAGCTGGCCCGCGAACGTCGAAGCCGTCAGGCTGTTCGACGAGCATGTCGGTCCGGTGTGTGCGCCGGACTGGTCTCATCGCATCGGGGCACCGAAAGATTTGATCGGGCAGCCGTTACTGCACACATCGTCGCGCCCGCACGCCTGGCAAGCGTGGGCCGAAGGAAATGGGCTGCAACCTGCCTCATTCGCGAATGGCCGTCGATTCGATCACTTGTCATTGCTTCTCGAGGCTGCGGTCGCGCGTCTCGGTATTGCCATCGCCCCCGAAACGCTTGTACAGCGTGAAATTTCGCACGGTCGACTGATCGCGCCGCTCGGCTTCATTGCAACTGGCGCAACATTCGCCTTCTGTTCGATGGCCGGACTTTCAAACGAAGCTATTCGCGATTTTCGTGAATGGTTGATCGAGGAGGGCTAGCGCGCGCGGGCCATCGCCCAGCGGGTGCACGATGAGCGTCCGCTTGGCAGTTGGCCACACGCCCTCGCCGCGCGAGCCCAAGATACGCGACAATTCGAAGATCGGGAGACCATGCTCTGCCCGTCGGTAGATAATAGGGATGCCGATATCGAGGCGCGCCGTCGCGTTATCGCCGGCGTCCGTGTCGATCGCGTGACGACGCGCCCGCGCGGTCCGATGTTAGACTAACGGCGCTAGTCTGCCTCGTCATCGCGACGAACAAATCCCTTCCATTTCGAACGAGCGGCTATCTGTGCCCGTAGCGGCCGTCGCATCGAGCACTTTTGCGGTCTGACGCTTCGTTCACACTTCACGAGGACGAGAGTTTAGATGGACGAACAAGGCGTTGTTGCCCCGATTGTCACTCGTACCTGCACACGCTGCGGTGGCAAGGTGCTGCGGCCGGATTCGTCCTGTCCCCAATGCGGCGCGCCTGCGCGGTTTGTGGTCGCCGATCGTGCGCCCGCCACAGGGAACCCCGCAGCGGCAAAGCCTGGCGCACCGCACGGGCGTGTCGATGTTCCTCCGCCCCCGCCGCTGTCGCCGCGCCAAAACGCATTCTCGTTCGCATCGAACGACGCCGTGTATCCCGACGACGAGGTGGCTACGCCACCGCGTCGCGATACCGCTCGTCCGCGCGTGGGAAAGGGGGGCAGTGCTTACGTTTGGGTTGGCGTTCCTGCTCATCGGCGGATCGGGACTCTTGTACTGGATTCAGAATCACGAAACGCACGAAGAGCCGACGCGATCGATCGCCGCGCGAGGCATGGTGACGTCGAACGACGCGAATCAGCCCGCGCAGGCTACGACCATGCCGCAGGTTCCGGCGCTTGCCCCCAGCTCCGACGCGCCGCCGCCGAGTGACAAGGCATCCGCCGACAAAAATCAAAAGTCGATGCAACTCGCGCTCGCGCGAGCGCACGACGGTCTCGGAAAAAACAACCTGCAATTGGCGCGGTCCGGCATTCTTTGGGCGCTTTCGTTACAGCCGAACAATCCCGAGGCGCTCCGGCTCAGGCAGGATTTGCTGTCGCGAGAGGCGGCTCGCAATGCGGCCTTGAAGGCCGCGCGCAGTTGCGTCGTGCAGGAGCGTGCCATGTGTGCCTGGCAGAATGCAAACAGTGCGCTGTCGATCGATTCGAGCAGCAACGAAGCGAAGGGACTCGTCGCGCGCTCGATGCGGTAGAGCGGCCAGCGGATGGAGCGGTATCTCGCTCAGGCCGTTCAGCCGGACGACGTGGAGCATGCAGCCCACGTCGCGTACGTCATGACGCAGGTCGTGAAAGAGCGCGCCGGCGTCGTCCTGCCTTGAAAGTCCGATGCAGTCGGGTCAACGATTCACCAGCTTTTTCGGGAATGCCAGCGCCAGCGCGCAACCGAACAGGATGAACGCGGCAAACGCGTAAAGACCGGCGCTCTGCGTGTGGAAAGTGTCGCGAAGATAGCCGATGAGATACGTGCTCCCGAACCCGCCCACGTTCGCGATCGAGCACGCAAAAGCGATCCCGCCGGCTGCCGCCGTCCCGCGAAGAAACGTCGAAGGGAGCGCCCATACCACGGGCATCGCTGCCGCGGCGCCTGCATTCACGAGCGAGAAGAGCAGAACCGTCATCGCCGTACTCGGTGTCGTCGCGCCGGCGATCACCAGAGCAGTGGCCGCTACGGCGAACGGCACGACGATATGCCACCGACGCTCGCGCGCCCGGTCCGAGCTCGATCCGCAGAGCAACGTGCCGGCGACGGCGGCGGCGTTCGGAATGACCATCAGCCAGCCGATGTGATACGAGTCCGTGACGCCCGTATCGCGGAGAATGGTCGGCAGCCAGAAGCTCACGGCGTACAGGCCGAGCAGCACACACAGATCGATCAGGCCGAGCGACCACACCTTGCGGTTGGTGAAAGCTTCGCTCAACTTGTGACTCTTGTGCTCCGCGCTTTCCTCCGCAAGCTCCGCGCGCAGCGTCTTCTTTTCATCATCGGTCAGCCACTTCGCCGATTCGATGGTGTTCGGCAGCCAACGCAGCACGGCGAAGCCAAGCAGGATGGACGGCAGTGCTTCGAGCAGAAAGAGCCATTGCCAGCCGCCGAGTCCATGCGTTCCATCGAAGAAGCGCATGATCCAGCCGGAGATCGGGCTGCCGATCATGCTCGACATCGGAAGGCCGACCATGAACAGCGCCACGATCCGTGCGCGCCGCGCATCCGGATACCACTGCGTGAGATAGAGCAGCACGCCCGGCAGGAAGCCCGCTTCGGCCACGCCCAGCAGGAATCGCACGATGTAAAACTGCATCGGCGTATGCACGAACATCGTCGCGCCCGACAGCAGACCCCAAGTAATCATGATGCGCGCAATCCAGAACTTCGCGCCCACGCGCTGAAGGATGAGATTGCTCGGGACTTCGAACAGCACGTAGCCGACGAAGAACAGACCTGCGCCGAGTCCGTAGACGGCATCGCCGAATTTCAGCGCGTCGAGCATTTGAAGCTTTGCCAGTCCGATGTTCACGCGGTCCAGGTACGCCGCGAAATAACACAGGCAGAACAGCGTGATGAGGCGAGCCGTGACCTTCCGGTATAGCGCTTGATGCGTGTCGCTCGACGCGACGCTTACGCCAGGTTGAACAGTTGACATGGGCGACCTTGGTTAGGTGAGGATTCTTTGACGAAAACGTGTAGTTTGCGTCCGCAGGATCCTGTATAGCATGTCAAAATACAAGCGTACACGCTAGAAAATACCCTTAGAACTTTCTGTGGTCGAGGCGGCGGGGAGACAGCGGGACAATTACGCGTTTGCGCTACCACATAGCAATGATTCTCGCTGTGTCCGACATCGCCGCGACACGGGTAAGACCTCATGGATGAAACCGGTTTACGCACGGATATTAAGCGTATGCGCTCAAAGTTGCACCTCCGACGACAATCGCCGGCACCATCTTCGTGCAGGTGTCGTCGAGGTGGCGCGAAACGTCCCGGCGGCGAATTCGCCGGCCGCCGTCGATCATCGAATCTTGCTTTGGAGTCGGTCCGTTAAAATGGAAGCCCTTCGAGCGCGTCGCCGCGCGCCTCACTCTTTTGAAACCGCCTCTTCGGATATGTCGCTTCCAAACGACGATTACGACTTTCATGACCAGATCGGTCACCTGTTGCGTCGTGCCTATCAGCGCCACGTCGCGATCTTTCAGGAGGCGATTCCCGATTCGCAACTGACTGCCGCGCAATTCGTGGCGTTGTCCGCGGTGAAGGAGAGCAGGGGATGTTCGCTCAATGACATCGTCAAAACGACGGCGATCGATCAGGCGACGATTCGTGGCGTCGTCGATCGCCTCAAGGCGCGCGCGCTCGTGAAAGTCGTGCCGGACCCGACGGATGGTCGAAAGCTGGTGGTGAACGCCACGCCTCAGGGAGAAAGTCTCATCGACGCAACCGTGCCGTTCGCGGCGCAGGTCACGGAGCGTACCTACGGCAAGCTCAATCCGGGCGAGCGGGTGGCGTTGCAATATCTGCTGCGCAAGATGCTCGACCTCGACGAAAGCTGATTGCAGCCTACCGCTCGCTATGAGGAAGCAGTGCGAGCCTCTTCGTTCGACGCATAGCGACGGCCGGCCTCGTCCAGACCGGCGCGGATGGCGTCCGGCGTGTACGGCGGGGCGAAGAATCGCACGCCGGTTGCATCGAAAATGGCGTTAGCCAGCGCGGCGGGGCCAGGCACCGAAGCGGATTCGCCCGCACCCATCGGCGGTTCGCCTTGCCGGGGCATGAGCACCACGTCGATCGCGGGCACCTCGGCGAAGGTCAGTATCGGATAGCTCGACCAGTCACGCGCGGCGGTCTTGCCTTCGCTGAATCGCACGCGCTCTTTCAACGAGCGGCTCAACACCTGGATCACGTTGCCGTGAATCTGGTGACGCACGCCATCCGGGTTGATCATCGTACCCGTATCCTGTCCGATGACGACGCGCTCGACCTTGATCTCGCCGCTCAACCTGTCGACCACGAGATCGACGATCCACGCAGCCCACGCCGCGCCGAAGCCGGGGAAGCGGCTATGCACGTAGCGCGCGTAGGCGATGCCTCGTCCGCGCACGAGGCGGCCGTGCTTCTCGATGCGCTTTGGCCGGGCCTGCCAGCCGGCGCGCTCGGCGACGGCGCGCAGCAGGTCGATCGCCCGATCGTCCTTCAGATGCCGGATGCGGTACTCGAGCGGGTCGGTGCCCGTCAGCGCCGCGCATTCATCGGCAAAGGAATCGTGGGCGAAGGAATTGGGCAGCGCCGAGACGCCGCGCAGCCACGACGCACGCACGATCGACGCAAGATCCTCGCAGACGAAACGCCGGTTGGGCGATTCGTAGGGCGACACGGCCGTGCGGTCGCCCATTTCGAAAACGCCGGAAACGGCCGGCTGAACGCCGCTCAGCAGCAGAGCGAGCAGCGGCGCGTCGTTGGACGGATAGCGCGTCGAGAAGTCGTAGCCGACGAGCTCGCCGCCATCCGTGACCGTGCCCGTGACCTCCATCACCTGCCCGGTGCCCTTCGGTTCCCAGAGGTGCTCGTCCTGACGCGTCAACTGGACCCGGACCGGCTGCCCGGCCGCGCGTGAGAGCAGCAGCGCATCGCCGCACACATCGTCCGCGCAGTTGCGGCCGTAGCATCCGGCCGCTTCCAGGCGTTCGATGTCGAAGTCGGCCTCGCTTCGTCCGACGAGCTTCGCGAGGTCATGCCGCAAGGACACCGGATTCTGCGTGCCGGACCAGACCGTGATGCGCCCGTCGCCGGGCTCGCGGTAATCCGCGACCGCGCACGATGGCCCGATGGAACCGTGCATCTGATAAGGCCACACGTAAGTGCGCGAAAGGGTCGTGGTGCCCGCCGCGCCGCGCACACGTTCGACATCGCCTTCTTCGAGCAGCAGCCGGCGCGTCGCTGGCGCATTCGAGATGGCTTGCCCGATATCGTCCATCGACGTCAGGGGCGGCGTGTCGCGCCATTGCACCTTGAGTCTGCGCGCGGCGCGCGCCGCGAACTCTTCGCGCTCGGCCACGACGCCCACGAAATCGCCGACGACGACCACCGCGCGAAGTCCGGGGATATCGGCGACGGAAGATTCGTCGACCGAAATCAGGGATCGGCCGACGAACGGACCCGAGTCGATGCCGCTGTAAGGCGGACGCACCACGCGGCCATGCAGCATGCCGGGAACGCGCACGTCGTGAACGAAGGTCAGTTGGCCGGTGGCCTTCGCAGGCACATCCACGCGTCTGGACGAACGGCCGATGAGCCGATAGTCAGCCGGGTCTTTCGTCTTGATCTGCGCGTCCAGCTCGGCCGTGATCCGGCGGTTTTCCACCAGCTTGCCGAAGGAATAGCCGGCGGTGGCATCGGCGTCTTCGAGGAACACACGTCCGTTCGACGTCGTCAGCCGCTCGACGGCGACGTCCATGCGTTGCGCGGCAAGCTCGAGGAGAGCGAGCCGGGCCTGCGCTGCCGCGCATCGCAGCGGAACCGCCGATATCTGGATCGTGGCGCTGGCAATGGTCGGCCCCTGATTCGGCGTCGCGGCGGTCGATCCGAGGATCATGCGAACGCGTTCGGCGGGAACGTCGAGTTCTTCCGCCACGATCTGCGCCAGCGACGTGCGAATGCCCGTGCCCAGGTCCACATGCCCATTGAACGCGAGAATGCTTTCGTCGTCGAGAACAGCCACGAACACCTCGGGCACATCCGGTACGAAGGTCGAATGGCTTCCCGGCTGGCCCCGCGCGGGAACGACCGGCCTGACCGGCTGGCGAACGATGGCCAGGCGGCCGTTTCGGGCAAGCAGATCGGCGCGATTCACGTTCTTCCTCGTCATTCACTCAGGCGTCTGTCGGTGTGTGAACGGCTCAGGCGGTCCACTGGCGATTCCTGCACTACCGCGCGTTGGCTTCGGCTGCCGAGATCGCCGCGAGCGCGTCGGAGAGCGGCAGCACGGTCGCGTATTTCTGCGCCATGTCGAAAAGACTCGCTTCGTGCGGCGCCAGAGCGCGATCGCCGACGCAGTCCGACAGCACGAACGGACGAAAGCCGAACGACATGGCATCGACGACGCTCGCGCGCACGCATCCGCTCGTCACGGCGCCCGCCACCAGCAGCGTCTGGATGCCTTGCTGCGCGAGCCAGGGCGTCAGTTGCGTGCCGAAGAACGCCGACGGAACCGTCTTGCGCACCACCAGTTCGCCTTTTGCCGGCGTCAACGCTTCGACGATGGCGCTGTTGGGGTTGTCCTCGGTGAGCGTCGCCATGCCGGGGACTTTCAGCGAGAAGACGTTGTCGTCGCTGCCATCGGCCGCGTAGACGATGCGGCTGTGCGCGACGGGCCAGCCATTCTCGCGCGCGGCCGCAAGCGCCTGTTTCGTGCGCTCGATCGCCTGCGGGATATTGCCGCCGCCGAAGACCGCGGGGTCGGCGAAGCCCGCCACGAGGTCGACGATCAGCAGGGCGACGCGGCCTTGGGGCGCCATGGGCGTGCCGAAGCCCTGTTGCCGATAGACATGCGCTTCCGCATGCGAGGAGAGATCGTTCATGTCGTGCCTTCTATGCGTGGTTGGCGTCGAGCACGCGGCCATCGCGGACGACGACTTCGTTGTCGAGGGAGACGGTGCAATGGCGCAGCGGGATATCGATATGGCAGGTCGTCGTGCGATCGCCGCCGCCTTCGTTGTTCGGTCCGAGCGAGAACAGGAAGTTGCCCTCGAACGCACGCGCGTCCATGCCGATGGTGGCTTCGCGATCATAGAGACCGAGCGTCGACCAGCGTGCACGCGGCTGCAGCCCCCAGCCGATGTGCGAGATCGCATAGCCCTCGGGATCGTCGAAGGTTTCCATGTAGTCGCGCAGCAGCGCCGCATCCGTGCCGCCTTCGATCCGCACTGCATAGCCGCCTTCCACCGTGAGCGTGATCGGCTCGCTGACGTAGTGCTTCTGCGGCAGCAGAATATCGCCCCGGTCGATGACGATCTTGCCGTGCGCGGTCTTGTCGTTCGGAAACGTGAGCGCGAAACCGCTCGGCCAGTGGTCCCAGCGGCCGGGTTCATCGACGAAACCGTATTCGGCGATGGCGGGGAAATTGCCCATCGGGCACGTGAAGTCCGTGCCCGCGCCGGAATGCACGTGCATCTGACGCGCCTTCTCGATGCGCGCGGTCGCGGCGAGCACGCGGGTGCGATCCGCGAGCGTCGGAACGAGGCGCACGAGCACTTCGGGCGGCTCCACCGCCAGCAGGATCTTCGTGCCCGACTTCAGGATGTCGTGCTGCTCCGGCGAGAACAGCAAGGTCATCAGGTCCAGCACGAGATCGCTGTTCTTGAGCGCGGCGATCGCCGCCTGATTGCCGGTGAGCGGCGTCGTGCCGAGATACGCGAGCGAATCGCGGCTGAAACCCTTCTCGCCGTTGATGGGCGGCAGGTCCAGCCGGTTTACGATCGCGCCCATCGATTGCGTCGCGATGAGCGCGCACGACAAGGTCTGAGGATGCGTGCCGGCGCTCGTCAGAATGGTGACGGTCTGCCCGCGTTCGAGTTTCGAGAGCGTGAGCACTTCTTTCCACGCTTCGATGAGTTGATAGTCGCTGATCGCCATCGTCATCTCCAGAGAATGTGCGGTGCGCTCACGCAGGCTTGCGCAGGGACACGGGCGCGCCGAGGAAGTCGCCCAGCGCCGCATAGAAGCCAGCTTCGTTGTCCCACGGGATCATGTGGCCTGCATCCGGCACGCGCGTGTGCAGCATCGAAGGCGTGGCGCCTTGCAATTCATCGACGTCTTCGGGCCGGACCACGTCGCCGCGCTCGGCGGTGACGAGAAGCGACGGCACGTTCAGGCGCGCTGCATCGGCGAAGAAGTCGTCTTCATGGAAGCCCTTGAACGATGCCAGCACGGCCCGTTCGTCGCACGTATGCAGCCATTCCGCGCGCAACTGGCGCTGCTCGAAGGTCCACGTCGGACAGAACTGGCTCATGGCCTGCGCGTCCATGCCCTTGCGGGCGAGCGCGATCGAGTCGACATACCACGGCAACTGCGAAGGATAAGGACGGCGCCCCGGACCGGACGCGGGTGGATCGACCAGCACGACGCTCCTGAGTCCGCGCTCGATGCGTCCTGCCGCGCGCGCGGCGATGCGTGCGCCCATCGAGTGGCCGAGCAGACTGAAGGCGTCGAGGTCCAGGGCCGAGACGAACGCGGCGATGTCGTCGGCTTGCGCGTCGAGACTGTAGTCGAGCGTGTCCGATGCCGACGAGAGCCCGCGCCCGCGCACATCGAGAATAAAGGTGTCGAAGCGGCTTCCGAGAACTTCGCCGACAAAGCCCCACGTGATCGCCGGACTCGTGATGCCCGGAATGAGGACGATGGCCGGCCGCGTCGATCGCTCGCCGGCGCTGCCCGCGCCGGGCCCATAGCGCAGGTAATGCTGGCGAATGCCGTTGGCGAACACATTGCCGCCATGAAGAAACGTGGATGACATGGTGTGGCTCCGCAAAAGTTGCCGGGCGGCTCAGTACGCGCCGGACAGCAGCGCGCCTGCGCCGGGAACGATGGGCTCCAGATCGAGATGGCGCAGCATCGCGTAGGTGGTGGCGATGGCGGCCGTGATGACGGGCTTGCCGGTCATCGCTTCGACCCTGGCGACGGCGGGCAGCGACGGCATCTGAACGCATGCCGAGAGCACGATGGCATCGGCGTCCGGATACTTCATCTTCGAGACGATCTCCGGCAGCCGCGACGGGTCATGACGCCCGACTTCGAGGTTGTCGGGAATCTCGAGCGCCCGCCAGTCGATGACCTCGTAGCCTTCGCTGCCGATGTAATCCACGACGAGTTCCGTCAGCGGCTTCATGTACGGGGCGACGACCACTATCCGCTTCGCGCCGATCACTTTCAATGCGTCGACGAGTGCGCCTGCACTGGTCAGCACGGGCGCGTGAGCGCCGTTCTCCGTCGTGTGCTTCGTCAGGCGCTCCTGCGACACGCGGTGATAGCCGCGGCCCATCGCCATGATGGCGACGAGGCACGCGTACCCGAGCACATCGACACGCGCATCCGACAGTTCGATCGCGCAGCGGTCCGATTCTGCGTCCATGGCGGCCAGTTCTTCCTTGACGACCTTCTTCATGCGCATGCGGCTCGAATGAAACGTGAAGCGCTCGGGCCGGATGGTTTCGCGCAGGCGCAGCATCGCGGGGATCTCCGTCTCCATCGTCGTATTGGAACTCGGCACGATCTGGCCGATGCGATAGGTCTTGAACATGGATACTCCTGGCCGGTGAGGAAAATTGCGTCGAAGTCTAGCGTGTACGTTATAAAACGACAAGCTGATCAAAAACATTCGCGTGCTGTTTGTGTCGGTATTTTCCCTATAAAACGATGTACTAATGCGCTGTCACGAGGCACTTCACAAGCTTCGGAATATTTTTGCTTGTTTTCATGATATTGAGTGTGTACGCTGTAAATCACACCGTTACTCCGCTTGCTGGATGTCATCGCGTGACACCACGGGCACACATCGATCAGGAGAATTCCATGAGCAAAGCCCGCATTGCCGTCATCGGCGCTGGACTTGGCGGCGCGACCGCTGCCGCATTGCTGGAGAGGAGCGGCTACGACGTCGTCCTGTACGAACAGGCGCACGCGTTCTCGCGACTGGGCGCGGGCATCCACGTCGGGCCGAACATGATGAAGGTGATGCGCCGGATCGGCTGTGAGGACGCGCTCAACAAGATGGGATCGCATCCCGACTACTGGTACAGCCGGGATGGCAGGACGTCGGAAATCATGTCGCAGATTCCGCTCGGCGACTTTGCCGTCAAGAACTACGGCGCGAGCTATCTGACCGTGCATCGCGGCGACTTTCACGCGCTGCTGACGCAGGCGAGCAGCCCGGGCGTCGTGCGTTTCGGCAAGAAGCTGAGCTCGGTCGAAGATACCGGCAACGAAGTGCGGATGACCTTCGCCGATGGCTCCGTCGAGACGGCCGACATCGTGATCGGCGCGGATGGCGTGAATTCGAAGATTCGCGATCATCTGCTGGGTGCGGAGCCGCCCAAGTACACCGGCTGGGTCGCGCATCGCGCGGTGTTTCCGGCGTCGTTGCTCAATAACAAGCCGTATGACGCCTGCGTGAAATGGTGGTCGGGCGACCGTCACATGATGGTCTACTACGTCACCGAGAAACACGACGAGTATTACTACGTCACGGGCGTGCCGCAGAAGGAATGGCCGGCGGGCGTGCCATTCATGGAAAGCAGCCGCGAAGAGATGAAGGAAGCATTCGCAGGCTGGCATCCGGACATTCAGCATCTGATCGATGTCTCGCCGTCCATCTCCAAGTGGCCGTTGCTCGAACGCGATCCGCTGCCGCTCTGGAGCCGTGGCCGCATGGTCCTGCTGGGCGATGCCTGCCATCCGATGAAGCCGCACATGGCGCAGGGCGCTGCGATGGCGATCGAAGATGCGGCGATGCTGACGCGCTGTCTCGACGAAGTCGGCGTGTCCGACTACACGAATGCGTTCGCGCTCTACGAAGCCAACCGGTCCACGCGCGCTTCGAAGGTCCAACTCGTGTCGCACAACAACACCTGGCTGCGCACGAACGAGGATCCGGCCTGGTGCTTCGGATACGACGTGTACGAAATTCCGCTCGTCTCGCCGCAGAAAGCCACGGCGCCCGCCGAGGCTTGAGGTTTTTGACTGCCTCGCCTTTGGCGGCGGGGCAGGCTAGCATCGAACGTTTCGGGCGTGCGCTGCTGTCGGCGCTCGCCGCTTCCTTTTCGGGGTTCATGTCATGTCTCATCCGCGCCCGGTCGATGGTCCCGTCACGCTTCGCGTGAACGGGCACACGCGCACCGTCGCGTTCGTGGCGTCGGATGCTCCATTGCTCACGGTCCTGCGCAACGATTTCGAACTGAACGGACCGAAGTTCGGCTGCGGGCTCGGACAGTGCGGCGCGTGCACCGTGATCGTCGATGGCCACGCGACGCGCGCCTGCGTCGTGCCCGCCGTCGCCGCGACCGGTCGCGATATCGTGACGCTCGAAGGACTCGGGACGCCGGAGCATCCGCACTTCATTCAACGCGCATTCATCGAGGAACAGGCGGCGCAGTGCGGGTACTGTCTAAACGGCATGATCATGAGCACCAAGGTGCTGCTCGAGCGCAATCCCGTTCCCGGCGACGACGAAATCCGCGATGCGTTGCGCTACAACCTGTGCCGGTGCGGAACGCACATCGAGATCATGAACGCGGTGCGCCGGGCCGCTCGCTATCTTCAGCAAGATGAGCAATAGAACGATCGATAGCGTGGATATCGCGGATGCGCCGCCGCACGCGGGAACGGCCAGTGCGGAGCCGACGACGCATCGGGCGCGCACCTATCGCTGGCCAGCGGGCGAAGAGGCCTGTCTCGCGTCGCTGGAAGTGAGCGTGGACGCGACGCCATCGGGCCTGATGCGAAGCTATCGATACCGCGTGTCCCTGGACGGGCCCGGGAGCGCATCAGAAAAGGGTCTGTTCGCGCCGGACTGGCGACCCGCGTCGCCGCAAAGCATGTTGTATCGCCATGCGCATGCCTCGCTGACGTTCGATTCCCCGGCGCCCGTTGTTCCGGAGCACGCGCACGTGTTCGCGCGCGAGTCCTTCATGGATGAGACGGCGAGCGAGCTTGCCCTCGACCCCGTCGACTTGCGCCTGCGCCATCTCGACGCCGATGAGGATGCGGGCGCGCGGGAAGTCGTCCGGATGGTCACGGAACGCGCGGCGTGGGGCCGCAAGGAGCGTACCGACGCAGGTTCGCAGTGGCTCGGCGGCCGTGGTTTCGCGATGGACGGCGAGCGGGAAGGCGAGCCAAACTGGTCGGCGTGGATCGTGGATATCGATGTGCATCGGCAGACCGGAGATGTCGCGGTGCGCCGCGTCGTCGCCGGGTATGGCGAAGGCTCCGGCAGCCTGCCGGTTCTGCATGGCGTGCCGCATACGCTCGTCGAGCGCGCGGTGTCGCTGGCGCTCGGCCACGCGTCGAATGCGCGACCCACGCATGACGAAGCTGCCGCGTCCGCGCCGATGTCGTTCGATATCGCGTCGGCTGCCGGCACAACGTCCTTGAGCACGCAAGGCACGCCGGATGCGCTGCCGACGCCGGACGCGCAGCGCGCCGCGGCGCCGGCGGTCGCCGCCATCGCAAACGCAATCTTCGATGCAACCGGCGTGCGTTTCAGGCAACCGCCGTTCGATTCGCAGCACCTTCGGTCGAAGCTGGCTGGCACGGAGCCACCGCAGCCGGTTCATCACGGCGTGGCAGCGGCGCGACCCGGCCGCATCAAGAGGCTGCTCGCCGGAGGTGGCATCGCCGGAGTCATCGGCGGGATGGTGGGTCTGGCGTGCGCCATCATTCCGGGGCCGCGGGAGATCGCGCCGATCGCGCCGGGCAGCCTCGGTGCGTCGACGTGGAGCGCGGCGACGCTCGAACGAGGCCGGCAGATCGCCCTGGTCGGCGACTGCGCGGTCTGTCATACGGCGCCGGAGGGACAGAAGAATGCAGGCGGGTTCGCGCTCGAAACGCCGTTCGGCACCATCTACTCGACCAACATCACGCCGGACGCGGAGACGGGAATCGGCCTATGGTCGTATGCAGCGTTCGAGCGCGCCATGCGCAAGGGCATCGCACGCGACGGCACGCATCTTTATCCCGCGTTCCCCTATACGGCTTTCGCCAGGATGAGCGAGCCGGACATGCTGGCGCTCTATGCGTATCTGATGTCGCAACCGGCGGTGAAGCACACACCGCCGAAGACGAGCCTGCCGTTTCCGATGAACCTGCGCCCGGCGGTCGCCGGATGGAACTGGCTGTTTCATGACGACAGCGAGTTCAAGCCCGATGCATCGAAATCGGCGATGTGGAATCGCGGCAAATATCTCGTCGATGGCGCGGCGCATTGCGGTGCGTGCCACACGCCACGCAACCGGCTGGGCGCGGAGAAGGGCGGTCTGGCGTATCTGGCCGGTGGCGAGGCGGAAGGCTGGGATGCGCCGGCTTTGGTCGGGCATCGCGGGCCCGTTCCCTGGACCGAGAAGGCGCTCTTCGATTACCTTCGCACCGGGTTTTCGAAAGAACACGGCGTGGCGGCAGGTCCGATGGGACCGGTCGTCGCCGGGCTGGCCGAACTTCCGGAGCCCGATGTAAAGGCGATTGCGCACTACATCACGTCGTTGTCTCCGAAAGTCGACGAGGCAGCAGTCGCCAGCGCGGCGCAGAAGCAGTCGAACGGCGCCGATGTGGTCAGCGTCATGGGCCTCGAGCGCGGGCGCCAGACCTTCGAGACCGCATGCGCGGTGTGTCACGCGGCATCGGGCGGCGTCGGGCATCTGGGCGTGAGACCGCTGATGGGCCTCAATACCAGCGTGGCGCAGAGCCGGCCTGACAACCTGCTGCATGTTCTGCACAACGGCATCGACAGTCCGGCCACGGCCGAACTGGGGTATATGCCCCGCTTCGGTGATGTCTATGACGACAAGCAGATGGCCGAACTCGCAGCCTACATTCGGGCACGATATGCGCCTGACCAGCCTGCGTGGGCGGACCTCGAACGTGTCTCCGCTCAAGTCAGGGAGGCGGCGCACTGAAGCCGTCAAGATCTTTACGACACAGGCCTGCTCGTGCGCCATCTGGTGCTCGACGAGGCGCCGAGCTTCGACAGTAAGCGCCTGCAGGCTGGCGCGCTTTCGCGATGGGATCTCAGGCTCGGAAGCCAGGAAATAGCGGGAAGCGTGCTGCGGTTGCGTCATACCTACCGGAGTCATCTGCGACGTCACGGAAATGCCCTCCTGGCGCAGAACTCCGACCAGCTTTCGAGTCACCGCGCGCACGAGCAACTCCTTGTGCCGCTGCTCGGCTCATCCCCGCAGTGCCGCGACGATCTCGATCCAGTTCGCACCGCGACCACCAACCGCGCGCGACGCATGGGTCAATGCGCCGGTTCGGGAATCGATTCGATACGCACTGATGTTCGACGATAGCTCTCCACATGCCACAAGAAACGAGCCACTCGGATCGATCTTGAAGCCGCGCGGCTGGCGCTCGGTTTCCGTCCAACCAGTGTCGGCAACGGCGGCGCCATCTTCCGACACGCGATAGACAACGATGCGACTCGTGTTGCGATCCGATGCATACAAAAAGCGGCCGCTTGGATGCACCTGAAGGTCCGCATTCCAAATGGACACAGCGAGCACTTCAGGATCAGGCTGCTTCGGCGCGCCGGCAGCAGGGCGGCTAAATCCCGGCTGTAATCCGGCGAATGCCTTCGCGCGCGAGGAAACGCTGAGGAAGGTCAGCCTGCCGCTGACCAGATCCCGTTCGAAGACTGCAATGTCGCCCCGGAATTCGCTCAGCACGTAAAGATGGCGCCCGGAAGGCGACAGGCGCAAGTGACGTGGACCGAAGCCGCGCTCGAGGTCCACGGTGTCGACTTCGCGGAGAGGGGAATCGGCGCTGTCGCGGCGAATCTGAAACCCGATGATCTGGTCGCTGCCATGTGCGCTGACGTACACGAATCGGTCGTCATCGGACACCGCGGTCCCGTGAGCATGAGATATGTCGTCGATGACCTGCACGGGCCGGTTCCCGTCGTATGCCGCATATACCGTGAGGCGATGTTCGCTGTACGACGATCCGAAGATCAGCGACCCGCAACGGTCGCTCTCCAAGTACACGTTGCTTGCTTCGACTTCGTTCCGATGCGTCTGCGTGAGCTTGCCCGTGTGCCGGTCGATGGCGAATGTCAGTAAGGAGCGTCGGGCGCCACGCGTAGCTGCGACGAAAGATGACTGGTCCGCTGAAAGTGCCAACGGCATGACACGTTCCGCCGCAGGATGGCGCTCCAGCGCCGTCAGGTTCCCGGTCCGTCCGTCGAGCGCGAAAACGCCTATGTCTGCATCGTCGGCGTACGAAACGAAAGCGAAGAAGTTCATCTTGATCTGGCGTGTGGAGTCAGACGTTTGACGACGTGATGAACCAGATAGTACAAAACAGCCGCTCACGGCATCAAGATCCCTGGTATTTTCCCTTACGAAAAGGCCTGGTTTGAGTGCCAATTGCGTTTCGCAATGTCAATATTGCGTTCATTGCATTGTCAGAGTGTGCGCGGAATCGTATCTTCGTCTCCATTCGAGGAGACCTTCATGAAGATTGCATTTCTGGGCGCAGGCGCGCTCGGCTGCGCCATCGGCGCCGCGCTGACCGAAGGCGGCCACGAGACGTGGCTCGTCGACAGCTTCGCGGCGCACGTCGAGGCCATGTCCCGCGACGGCCTGCAAGTCGACGACGAACGCGGCACGCGCAGCGTCAAGGTGCGCGCGACGATGAATCCCGCCGACGTCGGAACGGTGGACCTCGTCATCGTCCTGGTCAAATCCTTCCACACCGATTCGGCGATGCGCGGCGCGCTCGACCTTGTCGGCCCCGATACGCTCGTGCTTTCTCTTCAGAACGGCCTCGGTCATGAAGATCTGCTCAGCGAGATTGTCGGACGCGAGCGAGTGCTCGCGGGGAAGACCTATGTCGGTGGCGTGTTGCGCGCGCCCGGCCACATCCAGTCCGGCGTCACCGGGAAGGTCACGATCATCGGCGAACTCGACGGCCGCGTGACGCCACGCGCGCAAAGTGTCGCGGAAGCATTCAACCGCGCAGGTCTCACGACGATGGTCAGCGCCAATATCCTCGGCACGATGTGGGACAAGCTGCTGATCAACGTCGCGACCGGTGCGATCACAGGCATCACGCGTCTGACGTATGGGCAGCTTTACAGCGAACCCGTGCTGAAGGCGACGTCGCTCGCTGCCATTGAGGAAGCCATGGCAGCGGCGAAGGCGGCCGGCATCAAACTCTCCATCACGCGTGCGGAAGACGCCTGGAACATGGCCGCCGAAGGGCTTCCAGCCGCGTTCAAGACCTCCATGCTGCAAAGCCTGGAAAAGTCGTCCGTCACCGAAATCGACTTCATCAACGGCGCGGTCGTGCGTTGGGGCGAACGGCTCGGCGTGCCAACGCCGGTCAATTCGACACTCGTGGCGTGCGTGAAAGGCATCGAGCGCGGCATGACCGACCGCCAGAAAGAGGAGGGTGGGGCATGAGCGCACGCAAAGCCTATCTGGAACACGTCGCGATCTGGGTGAAGGATATCCACTGGCACATCCGCTTCTTCGAAGAAGTGCTTGGCATGACCATGCGCGAAGTAGACGGCTCGCGCGAAGCGCCACGTCAGTACTGGACACTCGGCGGACTGCAATTCATTAGCGATCCCGCTTACGACGGACCCGAAGGCCGGCTCGCGCATCTGGGCGTGATGTGCGAGGACCTCGAAGCCGCGCTCGCCGCCGCGCAGCCGTTCGGCGTCACGGAGATGACGCAGGGCCGTAACTGGCTGCGCCTGCCCGACGGACTCGCCGTCGAACTCATCCAGGCAAGACCCGCCACATGCGTCGCGCAGGCGCTGTCGATCAATCCACGCGCGGAGGCGTGAGCATGAGCACCATCAATATCACCGAAAAGTATTGGGACGATGCGCAGGAAGGCGACGAGTGCGTCAGCCCGACCTACACCGTCACGAAGGAACGCATTCTCGCTTACGCCGATCTGACGGGCGACCACACGCCGGTGCATGTCGATGAGGACTATGCCAACGCAAGCCACTTCGGTTCGATCGTCGCGCATGGCCTGTTCGGGCTGTCCATCGCCGACGGACTCAAGACGCAGAGCGACTATCGCTTTCTGCCCGGCATGTCGCTCGGCTGGACTTGGGATTTCGTGCTGCCCATCAAGGTCAACGACGTGCTGCATGTCAAGTTTCGCGTGACATCCATGCGCGCGAGCAAGAGCCGTCCGGGCTGGGGCATCGTCGTGTTGCCTTCGGAACTGATCAACCAGAACGGCGAAGTCGTTCAACGCGGCGAGCATCGTCTGATGATCCCGCGCCGTCCGGGAGCCTACTGATGCAAGCCCGTCCCCTCGAAGGCATTCGCGTCGTCGACTACAGTCACTTTCTAGCCGGTCCCTATGTCGGCCGCTGCCTCGCCGCGCTCGGCGCCGAAGTCATCAAAGTCGAGCGTCCCGGCAGCGGCGATGCAGGCCGCCAGCACGCGACCGTCCTCGACGACCAGCAAAGCGCCTACTTCCTCCAGCTGAACATGGGCAAGCGCGGCGTGAGCGTCGACATGAAAGATCCGCGGGGCAAGGCGTTCATGCAGCGCCTGTGCGATTCGGCGGATGTGTTCATCGAAAACTATCGCCCCGGTGCGCTCGACAAACTCGGCCTCGGCTATGCCGCGCTGTCCGAGCGCAATCCCGGTCTCGTCTATTGCTCGATCTCGGCGTACGGGCACACGGGTCCGGACGCGCATCGTGCGGGCTTCGGGCTGATCGCGGAAGCGAAGAGCGGCATCATGCAGATGATCGGCAACCCCGGCGAGCCGCCGCCACTCATGCGAATTTCGCTCGGCGACATGTACACCGGCATCCACGCGGTGGCCGCGATCAACGCTGCCTTGCTCGGCCGCGTGAAGAGCGGACGCGGCCAGCATATCGACATGGCGCTGTACGACACGCTGTTCTCGATGCACGAATACGCCGTCCAGTGCTACACGATGCAGGGCGTGGTCCCCGAACAGACGGGCCACGACATGCCGACATCGACCTTATACGGCGTGTTCAGAGCAAACGATGGCGATCTGGTCATCGCCGCGCAGGTCGACGTATCGTGGAAGCGCTTCGCCGCGGCGGTCGAGCAAAACGGCGGCCCCGCAGGTTTCGCGAGCGATGCGCGCTTTCACAGCCTGAACGGGCGCAATGCGAACCGCGAGGCCGTTCTTGCGGTCGTGAAGCCGTGGGTCGCTGCACGCAACGTCGCCGATGTGCTCGCTCTGCTCGACAGCGTCGATGTGCCCTGCGCCAAGGTACAACGCATCGACGAGGTCGTGGCCGATCCGCAGATCGTCGCGCGCGGCATGGTGATCGAACAGGAGCATCCGCGTTTGGGCACGCTGCGTCTGCCAAACCTGCCATTCCGCTTCTCGGACTGCGATACGTCGATTCGCGAAGTCGGCCCCGATCTCGGGCAGCACAACGAGGAAGTCGCCCGCTCGCTCGGCTTCAGCGCGGCCGAGATCGATGCGATGCAGACCGACGGCGTGCTGTTCTCTAAACCGGGGGCATGATGAGCGATCGATACGCGGTCATTGGCAATCCCATCGGGCACACGAAGTCTCCGTTGATCCACGGCTTCTTTGCGCAGGAGACCGGTCAGGACATGAGCTATGGGGCCATCGAAGGTCCTGTGGAACCTGCCAGCGGCTTTTCCGATACCGTTAAGAGCTTCATTGAAGCGGGCGGCCGCGGCATGAATGTCACCGCACCGTTCAAACTCGCCGCATTCGCCATGTCGGATGAACGCAGCGAAAGAGCGGAACTCTCGGGCGCGGTCAACGCGATGAAGTTCGAGGACGGCCGGATCATCGCCGAGAATTTCGATGGCGTCGGTCTCGTGCGCGATATCGAAGTCAACCTGCAACGGCCGATCGCCGGCAAGCGCGTTCTGATCCTCGGCGCGGGCGGCGCTGCACGCGGGGCGTTGCTGCCGTTCGCCGCGGCGCGACCCGCCGAGCTCGTCGTCGCGAACCGGCACGTGGACAAGGCGCGCGCGCTCGTTGAACAGGCCGCGGTGGGCGGATCGATCACTGCGTGCGGCTACGCTGACCTGGAATCGATGGGGCGCTTCGACCTCGTTGTCAACGCGACATCCGCGAGCCTGACCGGGCAACTGCCGCCGGTGCCAGCAAGTGTCTTCAGCGCCAGCGCAAGCGCCTATGAACTCGCTTACGGCAAGGGGCTCACGCCTTTCCTGCGGCTGGCGCGCGAGGTAGGCGTGCAAGGCATCGCTGACGGCGTGGGCATGCTGGTCGAACAGGCCGCGGAGGCGTTCGCATGGTGGCGCGGCGTTCGTCCGCAAACGCGCGCCCTCATCGACCGCCTGACGGTTCCGCTCGATTAACCCCGAGGAGGATAGTTCGCATGCAAGGCGAGCCATATCGTTTTTGCAGGTACGAAGTCGACGGTCCGCTCCTTACATTGACGATCGACCGGCCCGAAGTTCTCAACTCGCTTCACCCTGACGCGCACCGCGAACTCGCCGACGCGTTCGACCGCTACGCGGCAGATCCCGCGTTGCGCGTGGCCATCGTCACGGGAGCGGGCGGGCGCGCGTTCTGTGTCGGCACGGACCTGAAAGCCCTCGATGCCACCGGCGACCATACGAAGCCAGCGACGGGCTTCGCGGGCATCACGCATCGCTTCGACTTGTGGAAGCCGCTGATTGCCGCGGTCAATGGCCTGTGTCTTGGCGGCGGCATGGAAATTCTTGCCGCGTGCGATCTCGCCGTCGCGGCCGATCATGCGCAATTCGGCCTTCCCGAGCCACGCGTCGGTCTTGCGGCGCTGGGCGGCGGCCTCCTGCAGCGCCTGCCCAGACAGATCGGCATGAAGGACGCCATGGCGCTGGTGCTCACCGCCAGACGCATTTCGGCGCAAGAGGCGCGTCGCATTGGCCTGATCAACGAGATCGTGCCCGCAGCCGACCTGATGAGCCGGGCACGTGCGCTAGCCGATGACATCCTGGCCTGTGCGCCGCTCGCCATTCAGGCCTCGAAGCAGGTGATGCTGAGAAGCCTCGCACAGGCTGACCTTGCATCGACGATGCACGAAGATTATCCGCTCGCGCAACGCATGCTCGCCAGCGACGACGCGCGGGAGGGTCCCAAGGCGTTCGCTGAAAAGCGTCTGCCGCGGTGGACCGGCCAATAGCCGGCGAATGCATTCATCCCTCGATCGGACCGCTCGAAGAAGCGGCCTTAAATCTACCGGAGACGCAAGTGACGCCGCAAGAACAGACACTGAACGGTGACGCCGCCGTTTGCACGGAAGATATCGATGACAAGCGGATGGCGAACCGCGCGGCGCTGAGCAGCATTGCGGGTTCGGCGCTCGAATGGCTCGATTTCGCCGCTTACGGAGCCATTGCGGCAACGGTCCTTCCACAGCTCTTCTTTTCCGCTAGTGACGCGACCACGGCCACGCTCGCCGCGTTTGCGACTTTCTCGGTGGGGTTTGTCGCTCGGCCGCTGGGTGGTCTGATCTGCGGCGCGCTGGGCGACCGCGTCGGCCGCCGCAACATGCTCGTCTTTACGTTCCTGCTGATGGGCGTTTGCTCGTTCCTGATCGGCGTGCTGCCCACTTATGCATCGATTGGCGTGCTCGCTCCCGTGGCGCTCGTCATTCTGCGATTCATGCAGGGCTTTGCCCTTGGCGGCGAAGTCACCGGCAGCCAGTTGCTCACGATGGAGCATGCGCCGAAGAACCGCCGCGGCTTTTACAGCTCCTTCATCGCGATGGGCTCCCCGCTGGCCCAGGTGTTGGCGAATGCGGTTCTATTCGGCGTCGCCGCGATCGTCACGAACGAACAGTTCCTGAGATTTGGCTGGCGTATTCCGTTTCTCTTCAGCTTCCTGCTGGTGGCGATCGGCCTGTTCATCCGCATGCGGATCTCGGAAACGCCCGCATTCGAAGCGCAAATGAAGCAGAAGCGTTCTGGACGCGCGCAATCGAAGGCCGGTTTCGGCGAACATGGCGGCACGATACTGCGTCTCATGATGGTGTGGGCCGCCGTGTCGATCGCTTATTTCATCGCGACGGTATTCATTCTTTCCTATGTGACGGGCAAGCTCGGCGTATCGAAGCAGACGGCGTTTGCGATTCTCATCGTCGCGCATCTTTGCTCGATGGTCGCGATGGGCTTCGGCGGCGCGCTTTGCGACCGCATCGGACGGCGACGCGCCATGCTGGTCGGTTCGCGATCCATGCTTGTCGCGTTCATCGTTTTCTTCCCGCTGATTCTGAGCGGGCATGTCGTGCTGATTGGCCTGGCCATCGTCTTTCTGCTGTGCGCGGCGCAATTCCATGCGGGTGTGCAGCCCGCCTATTTCGCCGAGGCGTTTCCCACGGAGTTCCGTTATCGCGGTTCCGCCGTTGCCTATAACCTCGCGGTCGTGATCGGCAGCAGCGCGCCGTTCGCCGCGACGCTGATCCAGGCGCACACGGCAGGCGCCACCTGGCCAATCGTCGCGCTCGGCATTGTGTTCAATCTGCTCTCGATGTGGGCGATCCATGCTGGCCCGGAAAGTCACGGAGCGTGACATGACAAAGACGCGCATTGCTGTTGCAGGCGCCATCACCGAAGCGATCGTCAATTCCGCGAAAACAGGCGCATTGGTCGAGACGGCATCGTTGAATTTAACGTCACGGATTTAGAGTACACATTGGATGGAAGAATGAAAACGTTTCTTATGTTGCACGGTATCAACCACAACATGTTCGGCAAGCGAGATCCCGTTCAATACGGCACGGCCACGCTCGCCGACATCGACGCGAAACTGCACGCGCTCGCAGGAGAACTCGGCGTGAAGGTCGAAAGCTATCAGACCAACAGCGAGGGCAACATGTGCGAACGCATCCATCAGGCGTTCACCGACAAGGTCGATGGCGTGCTCATCAATGCGGGTGCATGGACGCACTACAGTTACGGCATCCGCGACGCACTCGCCATTCTGACCGTGCCCGTCGTGGAGATTCATATGTCGAACATCCACGCACGTGAGGCCTTCCGCCATCATTCGGTGTTCGCCGAAATCGTCAAGGGCCAGATTTGCGGATTCGGCATAGAAAGCTATTCCCTCGGTCTGCGGGCGGTGGTGTCCGCGGCTGCCTGACAGGACAGGCTGCGTCGAGTGCAGGTCGAATCCATACGGAGACGGCGATCATCATCGGCAACGAACAGGACCTCACGCGCGCAGTGCTCGACGAGTTAGCGCGTGCGCCCGACGCGCGCTATCGGGAAATCATGTCGGCGGTGGTGCGTCATCTGCACGATCTGGCCCGGGAAGTTCGGCTCACCGAGGCCGAGTTTCATCAGGCCTGCGCCGTCGTGGCGAAGCTCGAGCAACTCAGCAACTCAGCACGGCATCTCACAACGAAGTGGTGTTGACGGCCGGATCGCTCGGACTGTCATCGCTGATTTGCCTGCTCAATAATCAGATCTCCAGTGAATCGACGTGCCGCCGAAGTCCTGATCTCTCTCGCGCACGTTGCCTTACGCGGCATCCCACGCGCGGCGCAGGAACGCCGCGCTTTCGCGCATTCCGATCACGGGATCTCCGTCGATGCCGCACTCGCTGCTGAGCAAACCGGTATAGCCACCTGCCTTGAGGTGCCCGAAGAAAGCCGCATAGTCGTACGAGCCGGTCCCGGGATTGAGTCGTCCCGTATCAGCAAGATGCACGTGCGCTAAGGATCCGGCATGCGCGTTCACTTCGCCCAGCGGCTCGGCCTCTTCGTCCATATGATAGAAATCCGCGAGCGCGCGCACCTCCGGACGATTCAGCGTGTGCGCCAGTCGCGCGCCATCCGCTACGCTATTGACGAGCGTCGATTCTTTGCGATTGAGCGGCTCGATGACAAGCGTCGTGCCACACCCGCACAGCGCGTCAGCGCACCAATCCAGCGCGTGAAGGAAGTCGTCCTCTGCGTCGCGCCTGGTCCAGCCGTCGGGAATGTTGCGCGTCCAGCCGCTTCCTAGCACGACCACACGGGCGTTTGCCATCGCAAGCAAATGCACCACGCGATCGAAATAAGCGCGGTTGCGTGCATCGTTTTTGTCCGGCCCGACGAGCCGGAAGTCATGAGGAAACAGGTAGCTGAATGCGAGAGCCGGCAGCGGCAGCGCCTTGATCAGTGACTTCGCCTGCGCGAACGCGGCGTCGTCCTCAATGTGCAGCGGAACGAGTTGAGCCTCGATATAGTCGAGGCCCGCCTGCTGCATGAGCGGCGCATGGCGAAGAGGTCCGCACCAGCCGAGAAGGGGTGTGATCATGTCGACGATGGAGATCAATAGCTGAGCGTAGCGAGCGAGCGCAGAACATCGGGCGTCGTCGTCGGGAAGCCGAAGAATTCGAGGTAGGCAGGAATCTGCTCGAACAACATGTCCGAGCCGACCTGAAAGCGGCAGCCGCGCCTCTGTGCGGCCTTGAGAAACGCAGTCATCTCCGCTTTCATTACCACCTCCCCTACGAAGGTCTCGGGTGATATGCGCTCGACGTCGACCGGAAGCGGATCGCCTTCGCTCATACCCATGGGTGTGGCATTGACGACCAGGTCGTAGCCGGCCGGATCGT
This sequence comes from Caballeronia fortuita, assembly GCF_001544835.2. Lineage (GTDB taxonomy): Bacteria > Pseudomonadota > Gammaproteobacteria > Burkholderiales > Burkholderiaceae > Caballeronia > Caballeronia fortuita. The sequence goes on from NZ_FCNX02000004.1 coordinate 325,000, forward strand.
TGCTGCTTGTGCTCAGTTCGAGTCCCGGATAGTGCGCCGCGAGCCGGTCTCTTAACCCTTGAGCGGATTCGGGACGCGCGTCGTACAGCGCGAGCGATGCAATGCCCGCTGCCGCCAGCGATGCCGCGATGGCGGAGCCCACGCCACCCGCGCCCACGACGAGCGCGCGTGCGCCTTCGAGCCGGCAGCCCTTGCGCCGTACGCCGCGCACGAAGCCTTCACCATCGAACATGTCGCCAATGAGTCGCCCGTCTTCAGCGCGGCGCACGGCGTTGCAGGAACCGGCAATTTTCACGGCGGGCGAGACTTCGTCAAGCAGGCCGACGGTTGTAACCTTGTGCGGCATCGTGATCAGCGCACCACGAACATTTTCCAGCTGAAAGACCGAGCGCAGAAACTCAGGGAACGGCCCGGCCTTGCATCCCATCGGGACGACGACTGCATCGATGTCCGCATGGTCGAAGTACGGGTTGTAGATCATTGGCGCCTTGAACGAATGCGTCGGAAATCCGATGTGCGCGATGATGGCGGTGTTGCCGGTGATCATTCATGTCTCCGTTGATGCTCGTACAACAAACCAGGGACGGGCACCGCGTTGAAGGTGCCCGTTCAACGCGTCAGCGGGTCTGCATCGCTGCCTTTGCGAGTCGCGCCTCGTCTAGCGCCTCTTCGCGCAGCGCGTCGTATTGCTCTTTTGAAATGGGCACTGCATCCTTTCTGCCAAGATCGCTGAGACGCACGCGATAGGTCTCCCGTGCGCTCCATGCGGCCAGCGCCGAGATGACCGTGACGCCGAGTGTGATCGAGCCGATCAGCATCGGAACACTATGCGATCCAGGTGGAGCGACAGCCGCGAAAAGCGCGGGAAGCAGGGCTGTGATGGTGGTGCCGATGTTCTGCGCGATTGCCATTGCGGAGACGCGAAATCGGGTGGGGAAAAGTTCCGGGTAATAACCGGGGAAGATCGCGTTATAGCCTTGGTAGACCACTCCCCACATCAGGATCGACATGACGAAGGCGATCGGAAGATTGTGGATGCTAATCGCGTAAAGATACGCATAAGACAGCAAGCCAGACGCAAGGGCACCGAAAATGATCGGAACACGGCGTCCAATGCGATCGGAGAGATTCCCGACGAATGGAATGACGAGGACCGCCACGATATTCCCCACCACGGGGATCCACAGATACACGCTTGCGTGGAAGTTGATTCCATAGGAGGGCTGCACGGCATATGCGGCACCGAAGACCGTTGCGACGACCGGGATCACGTTCATGAAAGCCATGCACACGACACGAAGCATGTCGGGCCAGCTGTACTTGAATGCTTCGAGAACCGGCGCACGAGACACTTGGCCGCTGTCGTCTTCCTTCTTGAATGCCGCCGTCTCGTCGACTTCGCGACGGATAATGAAGCCGGCGATCAGCACGCCCGCACTCAGCAGAAAGGGAATGCGCCAGCCCCACGAGACAAACGCATCCTCGGGCATATAGTAAGCGAGCGGGAGGAAAACGGCGGCCGCGAGAATTTGGCCGGCTTGCACGCCTTGCAGCGTGAAGCTCGCAAAGTAGCCGCGCCGACCGAACGGTGCCTGCTCCATGATCATCGAGCTCGCGCCGGAAATTTCACCCGCCACCGCGAAACCTTGAACGAGCCGCAAAATCACCAGGAGCGCAGGGGCAAGGACGCCCACCGATTGATAGGTCGGCAACAGGCCGACGGCCATCGTTGAAAAGCCCATGAGAAACATGCAAATCAGCAGTACAGTCTTGCGACCGTGCGTGTCGCCCCAATGCCCTAGAAAAAAGGCGCCGATTGGGCGTGCCACGTAGCCCACCCCGTAAGTCGCGAGCGAGGCAACGATAGCAATCTTGGGATCGCCTTTGGGGAAAAAGATTTGCGGAAAGATCAGCGCGGCAGCCTGCGCGTAGATGAAGAAATCGTAGTACTCCAAGGCGGATCCTATCCATCCGCTAGCTCGCGCCTTGCGTGCCTGTTTTCGGGCTCGCTCATCCATGAGCCCGTCGTTCACCCCGCCTTGACGCGGCAGTCCTTGTTCCATGAACGTCTCCTGATTCGATTTACTGGAGCAGCATCGTTGGCTGCGTCTCTGGTGGCATGGTCTAGTTGCATCGCGCGACCGCTAAATCCGAATTCAAGATACGCAGTTGTTTTCGCACTGGCAATGCAATGACTACAATAGGGGCATTGCGTTGAACAATGATCGACATGACTACGTCCGAGTTGCCTGATCTGAAGCTTCTTCAGCTCTTCGACTTGCTGTACGACGTTCGCAGCGTCACCCGCGCAGCGGAACAGCTAGGACAGGCCCAGCCTACCGTCAGCATCTGGCTTGCGCGTCTGCGCGATTATCTACAGGACCCGCTGTTTGTGCGCACGCCGGCCGGCATGACGCCCACGCCGCAGGCGGACGCGCTGATCGGCCCATGTCGAGAAATCCTGGAGTCGTTGCGTCGGTTCTCCTCGTGGGATTTCTCGTTCGATCCGATGACAGCGAAGCGGCGGTTTCGTATTTGCATGACCGATGCGAGCCACATCACGCTGCTTCCGCGAATGCTTGCGCATGTACGTGCGCAAGCGCCAGGCATTCGGCTCGAGGCCGCGCGCATAGACGGCAACACGGAACGCGCGCTGGAATCTGGCGAAGCCGATCTCGCGATCGGGTATGTCCCATGGCTCGGGAGCGGCATGTTCCAACAACAGCTTTATATGCAGGATTGGGTCTGCCTGGTCGCTCCGAGCCATCCCCGTATTCGTGCGAGGTTGACTCTCAAACAGTATTGCAGCGAGGGGCACGTCATCATTGCCGCGGGCACAGGCGCTCAACTGCTGGAGCAGGCCCTTTTGCGCGAGGACATCGAGCGCGATGTTGTGCTTGAACTTCCCGGGATGCTCGGACTCGGATCGATCGTCAAGTCCACCGACCTTATCGCCACCTTGCCGCGAAACATCGGTGAAACGCTAGCGCGGGTGAACGACTTGACCGCCCATACGTGCCCGTTTCCGGTTGACAGATTCGCCGTGCGGCAGCACTGGCATGCAAAGTACCATCACGAGGCAGGTAATCGCTGGCTGCGCTCGGTCGTGGCCGATCTTTTCTTGAGCACCAATTAGGCTTTATTTGCGACGGTTCGATCGAGGAACTCGACGGAATAGCGTTCGCTGGTGCGGTGCCGCCGCCACGAATTATTTACATAATCTTTATGATCGAACTTTTGTGATGTGCGTGCTTAATAAATCATCGGTCCATCCATCCACAAACCAAATACCCCGCATTCAAACATTTAATTTGTCGATACCGTCCACCTCCGATATTTTGGTCAGATTCGTCGGCCCGCGCGCGATCTCGCCCGGGTTTCTATACTAAAAATTCCACGCCCCCTCGGGTCGCACACAGCGACAGACCCTTTCGCTGGTGTGTTCCCGTAATGCCGACGCTGAACCACCACAACGCCGTGAACCCTAACGGAGACTTTCGTATGTCAAGCAACACGTACTACGCGCCGCACGGTGGTCATCCACCGCAGACCGAGCTGTTGACCGATCGCGCGATGTTCACTGAAGCGTATGCCGTCATCCCCAAGGGCGTGATGCGCGATATCGTCACCAGTCATCTGCCGTTCTGGGACAAGACGCGTCTGTGGGTGCTGGCACGTCCGCTCTCCGGCTTCGCCGAAACGTTCTCGCAATACATCATGGAAGTGGCGCCCGGCGGCGGCAGCGAAAACCCCGAACAGGATCCGAACGCAGAAGGCGTGCTGTTCGTCGTCGAAGGCGAAATCGAAGTTACGCTGCAAGGCACGCTGCACGTCCTGAAGACAGGCGGCTACGCTTTCATTCCGCCCGGCACGAACTGGCAGTTGCGCAATCGTCATAAGGATACGGCGCGTTTTCACTGGGTCCGCAAACACTATGAAGCCGTGGACGGCGTGCCGCTTCCGGAAGCTTTCGTCACGAACGAGCAGGATATCGAGCCGATTCCGATGCCCGGCACCGAAGGCCGCTGGGTAACGACGCGCTTCGTCGATACCAGCGACATGCGTCACGACATGCACGTCAACATCGTCACGTTTCAGCCCGGCGGCGTAATTCCTTTCGCGGAAACGCACGTGATGGAACACGGCCTGTACGTGCTGGAAGGCAAGGCGGTGTATCGGCTGAATCAGGACTGGGTCGAAGTCGAAGCAGGCGATTTCATGTGGCTGCGCGCGTTCTGCCCGCAAGCGTGTTACGCCGGCGGACCGAGCCGCTTCCGCTATCTGCTGTACAAGGACGTCAATCGTCACATGAAGCTGACGCTCAACGCACCGCGCTGAGCATAGGCTATTCGAGCGGCTGCGCGTCCCTGACGTCGCCGCCGCATCGAGCAGATGACGTCGTGACGACGCAGCCGTGTTCAAACTCGTTCATGCCACGAGCGCTCCATCACGCGCGACAATGCGTCCATTAGCCACGACGAGCTTGCGCACTGGCCGCGCGACCACCGCTTGCGCGACGTTATCTGCTTCGACCAGCACGAGATCTGCACGCGCGCCCGCCCGCAAGCCATAGTCCGCAAAGCCGCAGCCGCGCGCGGCGGCATCGCTCACGCAATCGAACGCGATCATCAGATCGTCATCGCGCCGCAAGTCGTAACGCATGCCGATCAGCATCGCGCGTTCGAGCATGTCGGGCTTGCCATACGGCGACCAGGTATCGCGAATGCCGTCGTTGCCGCCGAACAGCGTAATGCCCCTCTCGCGGCACAGTTTGAGCGGCGGAACCGTGCACGAAGGCGGCGCGCTCGTGAGCAGCGCCACGCGCAGACGAGCGATGCGATCGAGCAGCGCATCGCGCTCGCGCTCAGGCAACGCGCCCAGACAAAACCCGTGACTCACGACGACCCTGCCCTGCATGCCCGTCGCCTCGACGCGATCGAGCAGCAGCTTAAGCGTGAACGCGCCGATCTCGCCGGGTTCGTGCAGATGAATATCGATCGGCTTGTCATGACGTTGCGCGAGCGCGAAGGTCGCATTCAGTGACGCGACAGGATCGCCGTCGATCAACGCGGGATCGAGCGCGCCGATCACGTCGGCGCCTTGCGCGAGCGCGTCGTCGAGCAGTTCGACCGTGCCCGGACGGATCAGCATGCCCGACTGCGGAAACGCGACGATCTGCATGTCGAGCATCTCGCGCATCGTGTGCCGCGTGGCGAGTACGCCTTCGAGATGGCGCAGTCCGGCATCGCTGTCGATATCGACGTGCGTGCGCAACCGCGTCGTGCCCGCCTGCACGAATGCGCGCGACAGCGCGAGCGATTGCGCGGCAGCATCGTGCCCGGAGGTCTTGCGCCATTCGCGTTCGTTGCCGATGCGATCGGTGAGCAGCGGACCTACTTCATTGCGATACCACGCGCGGCCCCAGTTGCTCTTGTCGACATGCGTGTGCCCTTCGACGAAGCCCGGCAACAGCAGTGCGCCGCCGCCGTCTTCGACAGGTGCATCGCGTGGCGCGTCAACGTGCGCGCCCAGCGCTTCGATACGGCCATCGACGATGGATACTGACACGCGCTGGCCATCGGTCAGTCGCACATTCGAAAGGTAGAGAGAACGATTCATGTTGTTCATGCCGATTCGGGCGGCAGTGTCTGTACGTGCGCGCAACATGCGTTGCGAGGCGCTGATTGCAATGGCGCGAACGCCTGGCGATAGATGTTACGCGCGTTTCTCGCCGATGCATCGAGCGAGATGAGCGAGTTTCATCGGCGTGAACCGATGTTAGCCATCCGCCCGCACATAAGAAAATTAAATGTGGAAATGGGCGCCAGTTGAAAGCCAGATACCGCGATTGCCAGCGCCCTCCCCGCATGATAGAAGTCGATGTCCCTTCTGAACATCATCCGGGTCGATGAAAAAACTTCCTCAAGCACGCACGCCTTTGTTCGACCTCGACCTGCTCAAGGCCATCATAATGGTGGCCGATTGCGGCACCTTCACCGCCGCATCGGCACGGCTGCATTCGACGCAATCGACCATCAGCCAGAAGGTTCGCCGCCTGGAGGATATGGCGGGACACAGGCTGCTCGAACGCGGCAGCCGCGACGTCCGCCCGACCGACGCCGGCGAAACCCTGCTCGCCTACGCACGCAGGATGCTCGCGCTGAACGACGAAATGATCGAGGCGTTATCGGGCGCGAACGTCGGCTTGACGGTGCGGCTCGGCGTGCCGGAAGACTTCGTCGGCGGGCAGACGACGCATATGCTCGCGGCATTCAACCGCAAGCATCCTCAGGTGAAGCTGGAAGTAACGAGCGGATTGAGCCGCGATCTGAGCAACAGCTACGATCGCGGCGATCTCGACTTGATCCTCGTGAAGCAGCGCCGCAACAGCCGCGAGGCCGTCGCGACCTGGCCCGAACAATTGCGATGGATCGACAGCGCGAAGAACCCATCGATTCAACTCGATCCGATTCCGCTCGTCGCCTTTCCGCCGCGCGGGCTGTATCGCGACGACATGACCAACGCAATCGAAAGCATCGGAAGACGCTGGCGGCTCAGCTTCATCAGTTCGAGTCTGAGCGGCATTCAGGCGGCGGTCGCGGACGGTCTGGGCATTAGCCTGATTCCGGCGCGCGCCGTTTTGCCGGAGCACGTCTTGCTGACGACGAAAAGCGGGATGCCCGCGATCGAGACGATGGATATCGCGCTGCTGCATCGCCCCACTGCCGATGCCGTCGTGAAGGAACTCGCGCGCGCGTTGTCGCGAATGTTCGGACCGCAGCGGCGTTAGCTGCGGTGTAAAGGGTGTCGGTGAAAACAGGCGGTTAGTTGCGCAGTCATCGTATCCATCCTCGCTCGATGAGCGGCACATCCCATGCAGGCTCGGGGCCGAGACGTTCGGCGAGAAACTCGACCAGCGCCTTGACCTTGAGCCCCTGGCGCTGCGTCGCGGGATAGACGGCGGCGAAGTTCATCGGCGAGAGCGCGTAGTCCGTCAGCACCGGCACGAGCGCGCCGTTCAGGAGCGACGCGCTCGCGACCAGCGTCGGCAGACACACCACGCCGCCGCCCGTCAGCGCGTAGTCGTGCAGCAAATGAACGGAGTTCGAGCGGATGATGCCGGGCAGTTCGATTTCGACGATCTCTTCGCCGCGCGTCATCGTCCATCGATTGCGCGACGGATAGCCCGAATAAAGCGCCGTCGTATGCGCCAGCAATTCGCGCGGATGCCGCGGCGCGCCATGCTCTTCGATATACGAAGGCGCGGCGCAAAAGAGTCTGCGCACCGTGAAGAGACGCCGCTCGATCAACGAATCGGAGATGGGCGGAAAGATCTGGAACGAGACATCGAACCCTTCTTCGATCGGATCGACAACGCGGTCATTGACGATCACGTCGAGCTGAATGCCGGGATAGCGCCGATTGAACTCGGCCAGCGATGCGCCGAAGTGACCCAGCGCGAAACCGGGCAGCATCTGGATGCGAAGCCGCCCAGTAGGCGTCGCGCGCAACTCGCGCATCTGATCGGTCAGTTCGTTGACCCGTCCCACCACTTCCGCGCAGTCGCGATAGAACGCCTCGCCGACATCGGACAGCCGCACGTGCCGCGTGCTGCGATGAAACAGCGGCACGTTGAGAAACTTTTCCAGTTGCTGTATGCGCGTGGTGACGACCGAACTGGCGACGCCGAGTTGCCGCGCCGCCTCCGCGAAGCTGCTCGTCTCCGCGACCCGCACGAAGGCTTCGATACTGAGAAAACGATCCATGCTGGTCCCTTTGGCCGTGTCCAGCATGTCAGTGTAGCCCGCGCTTACTCGGGCTGTTCGCTCACCGTCAGATCGACCGATCGTGCATTCCCGCGCGCTCTCGCCGGCGCGGTTTCTTCGAGCAGCAGACTTACGCCGATACCGAGAATCACCGCGCAAATCGGCAGCCATACGATATTCTGGATTCCGAACTTGGTGGCGACGAATCCGGCGAGCGCGGGCGCCACGCCGCCGCCAAAGATCTCCCCTGCCCCGACGACAATACCGATCGCCGTCGACACCATGCCGACAGGGGCCGCCTCGGTCGCGACCGGACCTGAGAGCAGCGAAACGAGGCCGAGCGTGAAGAAAGACGCGACGAACAGCACGATGAACAGAACGAGCGGTTGTGCGCCGACGCCGCGAAAAATGTACAGCATGACCGCAGTTCCCGCGAAACCGGCGATGCTCGCAAGCCGCCGCCCGATGAGATCGGACAAGCCCGGCAGGCCGAACTGACCGACGAATCCGCCGAACCCGATTGCGGACACCACGATGCCCATGCGCTGCGTATCGAGCGAGAGATAGTCGGTGAGATAGAGCGGCAGCATCGCGCCCAGCACGAAGACGCCGGTCATCGCGCAGAAGAGCGCGATCATCGCGATGGGAATGTTGCGGCTCTTGAACACGTCGCGCCAGTTGCCTTGCGATGCATGCGCATGCCCACGCGCTTGCGGAACCGTGGACTCCGGTTCGATTGCGCGCGGCTCGCGGATCACGAAATACATCAGCAGTCCGAGTATCAGACCGGGAATGGAGACGAGCGCGAAGACCCAGCGCCACGACACGACGTTGAGCAGTTGCGTGGCGATGATTGGCGAGAGCGCCAGCCCAAACAGCGCGAATCCGCTTTGCTGAAGGCCGAGGTTGAAGCCGCGTCGTTTCGGATGCGAGGCATCTGCGGTTGCGGCGAAACTCGTCGGACAGAACGAGCCCTCGGCGACGCCCATCAGCGCGCGCACCGCGAGCAGGCTCGCGAGGCCGCCCGCGACGCCGGAGAAGCCGGACAGCAGCGAGAACGCGATGATCGCGGGAATCAGCACCTTGCGCCGCCCGATCTTGTCGGAGATGCCGCCCATCAGCGCGGCGAAGACGCCCCACGAAAGCCCCAGAATGCCGATGCAGTTGCCGACGTCCTGCGCGGTGAGATGCAGGTCTTTCATGATGGCCGGAAAGAGCGGCGCGATCAGCCATCGATCGAGGCCGACGAGGCCGAATCCGAGCGCAAGCAGCGTCACGGCTTTCCATTCGTAGGACGTATCCCACCGGTTCGAGGTCATCTCTGTCTCCTGAGTCAGTATCGTCGCGGCGTCTTGACAGGCGATGCCGTCGACGAAACAGAGGGTGACCGAGACGCGCGCGGAAAAGAACGGCTGAACCGGCGAATACGTCATTTGCAGAACGCAAACAATGGCGCGGTGACAGCGCGAGCAAGCCTGCAAGGAGGTCCGTCGAGCGCGTTTTGATCGAACTAGGGATACTTCGTATGGACGCCCCGAATCGAAGGAGGACGCGACATGAAGCGGCTATCGATGATCCCGGCGCTGGCCATCGCGCTCGCCGGTTGCGCCGCGAGCGGCACGCAAGAGAGCGCGACGAACCTGAGCGCCGCGCAATGCCGCGATCTCACGGCGCTCAGGAATCACGCGCCGTTGACGCGCGAGCGCAATCTGAGCGAACTGGCGGCGCTGGAACGGGCGGGCTATGACCCGTCGAAGTTTTACGACCCGTACTATCCGGACGATCTCCACGCCGCGCAGCGTCAGGTCGATCGATGGTATCGGGCGGAGTGCGCGCAGGCGCAGGTGGATTGAGGCGCCAGGCCTGCCGATATAATGCCCTTTCCGCTCAACGAGGTTTATCGCATGAAATCAGTCATCGCATTGCTTGCCGCATCCGCTATCGCATCGACCGCATTTGCCGCCAATCCCACCGAAAAACTGCCTTCGGGCGCGGTCGTCGAACAGCTCAAACAAGGCACCGGCGCGCAGCCGTCCGCCGACGACACCGTGAGCGTCAACTATCGCGGCACCCTCGCCGACGGCACCGAATTCGATAGTTCGAGCAAGCACGGCGGCCCCGCGACCTTCCCGCTCAATCGCGTGATTCCGTGCTGGACCGAAGGCGTGCAGAAGATCAAGGTCGGCGGCAAGGCGAAACTGACGTGCCCCGCCGCAACCGCTTACGGCAGCCGCGGCGTCGGCGCGATTCCGCCGAACAGCGACCTGACGTTCGAAGTGGAACTTCTCGGCGTCAAGAAGTAATCGAACTACCTTCAGTCGGGCACATCGACGCGTCCGGTTCAGTCGCCGCCCTCTTCGCGCAGTTGCGCGAGCGAAGCGCGCTGCTTGCCGTTCGCGTCGAAGTTATCGTCGGCGAGCCAGCGTTCGAATGCACGGCGCACGCGCGGCCAGTCGCGATCGATGATCGCATACCACGCCGTATCGCGATTGCGTCCCTTGTAGACGATCGCCTGCCTGAATATGCCTTCGAATTCGAAGCCGAGCCGCAGCGCGGTCTTGCGCGACGGCGCATTCAGGCTGTCGCACTTCCATTCATAGCGCCGGTAGCCCAGGTCGTCGAACACATGGCGCATCAGCAGATATTGCGCTTCCGTCGAAATGCGCGTCCGCTTGAGCAAGGGCGAGAACGTCACGCTGCCCATTTCGATGACGCCATGCACTGGCTCGATGCGCATCAGCGCGAGCGTGCCGACCGCCTTGCCGCTCGCCGAATCGATGACCGTGTAGTGCAGCGGATCGTTCGACACCGCGGCCTTCGCCAGATAGTCTCGAAACGCGTCGAAGTCCGTGAACGGCCCGACGAAGAGATAGGTCCAGTCGCTGCCATCGGGCGCTTGACCGTAGGCTTCGAAGAGATCGGCCGCGTGGCGCTCCACGTCGAGCGGCTCGATACGGCAATGCGCCCCGTCGATTTCGATACGCGCCGGACGCTCGCGCGGCGTCCAGTCCATCACCGGTTCGCCGATGGGCTGCTGATACTCGTTGGTTCTCGTCATGCGTGAAGCCGCTCCGGTTGCGTGAAGGGGAATCCGCAGTCTAAAAGCTCGGCCATCGAAAATCGAGCGATTCTGCAAATCACGCACGCGGGTTCAGCGCGCGGCGGTGTCGGATTTCATCGCGCTGTCGGGCGGCGGCACGCCGATCGGCTTCACTTCGACGGGCGCGGTGCCGTCCTTCCTGATGCCGAGCTTGTCCGCCGTTTTCGGCGATACATCGACGATCCGATCCTTCACGTAGGGACCGCGATCCCTGATCTCCACCACTTCGCTGTGACCGTTGTCGAGGTTCGTGACGCGCGCCTTGGTGCCAAGCGGAAGCGTCTTGCTCGCGGCCGCGTTCGATTGCGGATTCATGTGCGTGCCGTCGGCCATTTTCTTCTTATAGAACTTGCGGCCATAGTACGAAGCCTCGCCTTTGCGCGGCTTGCCCGAACGGTCGATCCCGCTCTCGTGCGTCGTCTTCGTCTTCACATGCCGATGATGCGCCGACCCGCTCTTCTGCGATGGATAAGCCGTGCTCAGACAGCACGACAGGATCACGCATACGAATGTCCGAAGCTGCTTCATCTCCGAGTCTCCTGAACTCGATGTCATCGCAGTAGCAGGGTTCGGACCATTTCCCTCTGTTCAATGCCTGCGCGCACACACGCCGCATGACTGCTTGTATAGTGCGAAAGCCTACGAACTGTTGATCAGGGGAAGCGGATGAATCAGAAGAACAAAAGGCGTCTCTTGCTGGCCGGCGGCATTGCAGCGGCGGCGCTGTGCGTGAGCGGATGCACCGCCACGGGTCCATCGGCGGGAGAAACGGCAGCGGGCACGGCCGATCGCGATCGCGCCATCGACGCCGCCGTCGATGCCACGCTGCAACGCCTCTATGTCTCCGTGAGCGGCTCGCGCGAGCTCGTCAACAAGGCGCGCGGCGTGCTCGTCTTTCCTCGCGTGATCGCGGCGGGCTTCTGGCTCGGCGCGCAATACGGCGAAGGCGCATTGCGTGTCGATGGCCGCACCGACGGTTACTACAGCACGGCGGGCGGTTCCTTCGGCTTGCAGATCGGCGCGCAGTCGAAGGCGCTCATCTATGTGTTCCTGACCGACGACGCCCTCGCGCTGTTTCGCCAGCGCGACGGCTGGGCCGTCGGAACCGATGCGACCGTCGCCGTGGCGAAGCTCGGCGCCAACGGCCAGCTCGATACGACCACGGCGTTGAATCCGGTCGAGGTCTTTGTGCTGACGAATGCGGGTCTCATGGCGGGCGTGTCGCTCGAAGGCACAAAGGTGAGCAGGCTCGGTTCGTAATCGTTCGGATTCCGGATCATATTTCCGAAGGGCGCACGAGCAGTTCGCGCATCGCGTCGAGCGCCGCCGAGAAGTGCCCCTTGCGCCACACGAGCAAGGTCTCGATACGCCCGAACGCGCCCATCGAATGCACGTCGACTTCGTCGTCGAGATGCGCCAGCGCGAGCACCGAGCGCGGCGCCACCGCGACGCCCGCGCCCGCCGCCACGCACGCGACGATCGCATGATAGGAACCGAGCTCCAGCACCCGCGCCGGACGGATGCCTTGTTGCTCGTACCAGCGCATCGCATACGAGCGATACGCGCAGCCGCGCTCGAACGCGACGAGCGTAAGGCCGGCCTTCTCGCGCGCCATCGTCGCGGGAAGCTGGCCGCGCGGCGTGACGAGCGTCAGCTCCTCCTCGAACACCGGCACGCTTTCAAATTGCGCTTCAGGTAGCGCATCGGCTTCGAACGGGCGCGCCATGACCGCCGCGTCGACTTCGAACGACCGCACGCTTTCGATGAGCGCGCGCGTTACGCCCGTCGTCAGTTCGAGCGTCACTTCCGGCCAGCGCCGGTGATACGCCGCCAGCACGCGCGGCAGACGGCTCGCGGCCGTGCTTTCCATCGTTCCGAGGCGCAAACGGCCTTGCGGACGATTCTCGCTGACCGCGTGACGCGCTTCGTCCGCAAGCGCGAGCAGACGTTCGGCATAGGGCAGCAAGGTCTCGCCGGCCGGCGTCAGGACGAGCCGCCGGCCATCGCGGATGAAAAGATCGGTGCCGAGCGTTTCTTCGAGCTGACGGATGCGCGTCGTCACGTTCGACTGCACGCGGTTGAGCTTTGCGGCCGCGCGCGTCACCCCGTTTTCGCGCACGACGGCCCGAAAAATCGTCAATGCAGACAAATCCATGATCTTTTACGAAGATTGATCGTATCTCGATTATTCATTTTTCAAGATAGGTCGGTCAAGCTAGGATGCGTTTATCCCTCACTTGGTTCGTCGATTCATGGCTACGCCCGCTCAGGTTTCGTCGCTGCCCGCGCATCACGCGCGAAACGCCGCGCTCGCGTGCGCCGTCGTGCTGGCGGTGGCGCTCGGCGTCGGTCGCTTTGCGTTCACGCCGCTCTTGCCGCTGATGCTCAAGAGCGGCGCGCTCGATATCCGTCACGGCGGCTGGCTCGCATCGGCCAATTACGCCGGTTATCTGATCGGGGCGCTGTCGTGCGCGGCGATCCGCATCGATCACGCGCGCATGGTGCGGCTCGCGCTCGCGTGGACGATCGTGCTGACGCTCGCGATGGGTGTCGTCCATCTCTTCTGGGTGTGGGCCGCGATACGCTTCGCGGCGGGCGCCGTCAGCGCGTGGGCTTTCGTGTTCGCGTCGCAATGGGGCTTGCGGCGGCTCGCCGAACTGGACGCGCACGGACTCGGCGGCGTGATCTACGCGGGGCCGGGCGTGGGCATCGTCGCGACTGGTCTGCTCGGCGCGCTCGCCGCGTCGCTCGGCGTGTCCGCGCCGTCGGTATGGATCGGCTTCGCGGTCTGCTCGGCGGTGGCGGGCGCGTTCGTGTGGAAGACGTTTGCACATCGCGCGCCGGCGGCATCGGCGATGCGTGACCAGGCCCGCACCGAAGCAGGCATGCAGCATGCATCGGCGCGCGCCGATTCGATCGGTCTCGTCGGACTCTATAGCCTCGCGGGCTTCGGTTACATCATCACCGCGACCTTTCTGCCCGTCATCGCGCGGCAAGCCTTGCCGGACTCGCCGTGGCCCGATCTCTTCTGGCCGGCGTTCGGACTCGCGCTGATCGCGGGCGCGCTCGTCGCCGCGCGGCTGCCGCTCGCGTGGGACAACCGGCTGCTCTCGGCGGCGTGCTATGTGATCCAGGCGCTCGGCATTTTGCTCGGCATCGTGTTTCCAAATGCGCTCGGTTTCGGTATCGGCAGTTTGCTGCTGGGCTTGCCTTTCACGGCGATCACGCTGTTCGCGATGCGCGAAGCGCGCCGTTTGCGCGGCGAGGCTGCTGCGGGCCTGATGGGTTACGCGACGGCTTCGTACGGCGTCGGTCAGATCGCGGGACCGCTCGTCGCCGCGCCGATCGCCGCGCACACCGGGTCGTTCTCCATCGCGTTATGGATCGCGGCCGCCGCGCTCGGGCTCGGCGCGGCCGGTCTGGTGTGGCTCGGATTGCGCCGCGACGCGCGCGCCGCGTAGCAGGATCGTCCTAGCCGCGCGCGAGGGCGCGTGTCAGAGTGACGGGCATCCTCTTACGTGGAGCATGCCGTGTCCGCAGTCGAAACATCCACTCTCGTCTACCGCCCTTTCACCACCGACGACATCGCCGCGGCGCATGCGCTTTCGGTCGAAGCGAAATGGCCGCATCGCGCCGATGACTGGCGTTTCGTGCTCGATGCCGGCGCGGGCTTCATCGCGCAGGACGGCGGGCGTGTCGTCGGCACGGCGCTCTTCTGGAAGTATGGCGACGGCGGCGGATCGCTCGGCATGGTGATCGTCGCGCCGGACTGTCAGGGCAAGGGCATTGGCCGCAAGCTGATGGAACTGCTGCTCGACGCGCTCGGCGAGCGCATCACCATGCTGCACGCTACGCCCGCGGGCGAGCCGCTTTACGCCAGGCTCGGCTTCGAGCGCATCGGTGCGATACATCAGCATCAATCCGCCGATTTCACAGTGCCTCGCATCGATCTCGCGCAAGGCGAACGTCTGCGCGAGATCGAGCCTCGCGACACGGCCACGCTGATCGCCCTCGCCTCGCGCGCGAGCGGCTTCGACAGAAGCGCGCTCCTGCCCGCGCTGCTCGATGTCGCCCGGGGCGTCGTGCTAGAACGCGACGGCGACGTGCTCGGCTTCGCGCTCATCCGCGAGTTTGGACGCGGTCATGCGATCGGCCCGGTCGTCTCCGTCACGCACGACGGTCAGCACGCGCGGCGCGCGCAGGCGTTGATCGCGCATTGGCTCGCGCATAACGAAGACCGGTTCACGCGCATCGATACGCCCGATGAAAGCGGCCTGTCGGCGTGGCTCGGCGATATCGGGTTGAAGCGCGTCGATACGGTCGTCAAAATGGCGCGCAACGGCACGCCGCCGCATGATCCATCGGTCGTGCAGTTCGCTATCGTCAATCAGGCGCTCGGTTGAAGCCATGACGATCCTCTATAAAGCCGATCCCGAACGCGGCAGGCAATGGGCCGCGCACTTCGCGCAGAAAGCGCCCGGCGTGCCGTTTCGCGTATGGCCCGATATCGGCGATGCGAACGCCGTGCGCTACCTCGCCGCGTGGCAGCCGCCCGCCGATGTCATGCGGACTTTCCCCAATCTCGAAGTGATCTTCTCGGTCGGTGCGGGCATCGATCAGTTCGATCTCTCCGGCGTGCCACCGCATGTCGCAGTGGTGCGCATGACCGAGCCGGGCATCGTCGAAGGCATGGTCGAATATGTCACGCAAGCCGTGCTCACGATTCATCGCGATCTCTTCGACTACGCCGCGCAGCAACGCGAGCGCGTGTGGCGCGAGATGCCCGTGCGCGCAGCTTCGACACGGCGCGTCGGCGTGCTCGGCCTCGGCATGCTCGGCACCGCCGTGCTGAAGACGCTGCGTCTCTTCGGCTTCGATTGCGCGGGCTGGAGCCGTTCGCGGCATGAGATCGACGGTGTCGAATGTCACGCGGGCGCGGAATCGCTCGATGCGTTTCTCGCGCGCACCGATATCCTCGTGTGCCTGCTGCCGCTCACGGACGCGACGCGCGGACTCATCGGCAAACATGTATTCGAGACCTTGCCGAAGGGCGCATCGTTCATCAACGTCGGGCGCGGCCCGCATGTGAATCAGCACGATTTGCTCGATGCACTCGACAGCGGCCATCTGCATGCCGCCATTCTCGACGTCACCGAGCCCGAACCCTTGCCGGCGGGGCATCCCTTCTGGACGCATCCGCGCGTGCGTCTGACGCCGCATATCGCGAGCGCGACGCGCCCCGAATCCGCCGTCGACGTGGTGCTCGACAACCTGCGGCGTCATCGCGCAGGGGAACGCATGATCGGCGAAATCGACCGCGCGCGCGGCTATTGAACCGTCGAGAGCGCGCGCAGCAGAAAATGCTGCGCGTGCCCCGCAAAACGCGGAGGATTCGCTTTTTAGCGGTTTTTTTGGCGATGCGCGCAATGCGGCTCTGCCGATACCATGAAACGGTCAAGAGCCATTCCGCCCCTTCGCGAAGAGAGAGCCGCATTATGTCGATCAAGTCGCTTGTCGAGTCCGACCGTAAGCATCTGATTCATCCTGTCGTCAGCTATCGCGCGCACGAAGCGCGCGGCGTCACCGTGCTCGATTCCGCCGATGGCGTGTTCCTGCGCGATATCGAAGGCCGCGAACTGCTCGATGCATTCTCGGGCCTGTGGTGCGTGAACACGGGTTACGGACACGCGAGCATCGTCGAGGCCGCTGCGAAGCAGATGGCGAAACTGCCCTACGCCACGGGCTATTTCCACTTTGGCTCCGAGCCCGCGATCGAACTCGCGGCGAAGCTCGTCGAACTCGCGCCCGCATCGCTGCAACATGTGTACTTCACGCTCGGCGGCTCCGATGCCGTCGATTCCGCGCTGCGCTTCATCACGCACTACTACAACGCGACCGGCCGTCCGTCGAAGAAGCATTTCATCGCGCTGCAACGCGGCTATCACGGATCGTCGTCGGTCGGCGCGGGCATGACAGCGTTGCCCGCGTTTCATCGCAACTTCGATCTGCCGCTGCCGACGCAGCATCACATTCCGTCGCCGTATGCGTATCGCAACGATTACGCCGATGAGGCCGCGCTCATCGCGGCCTCGGTGCGCGCGCTCGAAGCGACGGTCGCGGAACTCGGCGCGGACAACGTCGCGGCCTTCTTCTGCGAGCCGATTCAAGGCTCGGGCGGCGTGATCGTGCCGCCCGTGGGCTGGCTGAAAGCGATGCGTGAAGCGTGCCGCAAGCTCGACATCCTCTTCGTCGCCGATGAAGTCATCACCGGCTTCGGCCGCACCGGTCCGCTCTTCGCGTGCGAAGGCGAAGGCGTCGAGCCTGACCTGATGACGGTCGCGAAGGGCCTCACCGCTGGCTATGCGCCGATGGGCGCGGTCCTCATGTCCGATGCGGTCTATCAGGGCATCGCCGATGGCGGCGATGTGTCCGCGCCCATCGGTCATGGTCACACGTATTCGGCGCATCCGGTGAGCGCGGCGATCGGCCTCGAAGTGATGCGGCTTTATCACGAAGGCGGACTGCTCGCGAATGCACAGTCACTCGCCCCGCGTTTCGCGCTTGGCCTCGATGCGTTGCTCGATCATCCGCTCGTCGGCGATTCGCGTCATCGCGGCATGCTCGGCGCGCTCGAACTCGTCGCCGATAAAGACAGCAAGCGCGGCTTCGATGCTTCGCTCAAACTGCCGGACCGCATCGCTGCCGCCGCGTATGGGAACGGCCTAGTGTTCCGCGCATTCGGCGACAACATCCTCGGCTTCGCGCCCGCGCTCTGCTATACGGAAGCAGACTTCGACATGCTGTTCGAGCGCCTCACGAAAACCCTCGACGATGTGCTCGCGCAAGGCGAAGTGCGCGCCGCGCTGGAAGGCGGATCGGGCTTCAAGTCCCGCGCGGCTGCGTGATAACATCGACCGACCGCCGACATGCGAGACCCGACCCGCCGCGATGAGCACCGACAGCAAGCTGGACCGAATCGATCTGCGCATCCTCGCGCAATTGCAGAAGCGCGGGCGCATCACGAACGTGGAACTCGCCGATGCGGTCGGTCTGTCGCCCAGCCCTTGCCTGATTCGCGTGAAACGGCTGGAGAAAGCGGGTTATATCGTCGGTTATGGCGCGCAGATTCAACTCGAAAAGCTCGGCGATGTACAAGTGGTCTTCACCGAAGTCACGCTCGCCGATCATCGCCGCGAAGATTTCATCAACTTCGTAAACGCGGTGAAGGATGTCGACGAGATCGTCGAATGTCATCTCGCGAGCGGCGGCTACGACTATCTGCTCAAGTTCGTCACGCGCAGCGTCAGTCACTATCAAAGTATCATCGAAGGGCTGCTGGAGCGCGGCATCGGCATCGAGAAATACTTCAGCTACGTCATCATCAAGACGTCGTTCGTGAAGACGCATTACCCGCTCGAAACGCTCTTCTCGCAGCACCATCACTGAGGCGCGCGCCTCCACTTTTGGCGCGAATGCACGCGCGCGCTTTATGCACGCGCGTGCTTTTTATCGTCGATCATTTTCACGCGGAGTAGCACATGTCCAGCACATATCGTATTGCCGTGATTCCGGGCGACGGCATCGGCAAGGAAGTGATGCCCGAAGCGTTGCGCGCGCTCGACGCGGTGAGCAAGCGCTTCGACATCGAATTCGAATACCGGCATATCGAATGGGCCAGTTGCGATTACTACGCGCAGTTCGGCCAGATGATGCCGGTCGACTGGAAGGCGCAACTGCAAGACGCCGATGCGATTCTTTTCGGCGCGGTCGGATGGCCCGACACCGTGCCCGACCACGTCTCGCTGTGGGGCTCGCTGCTCAAGTTCCGCCGCGAGTTCGATCAATACATCAATCTGCGTCCCGCGCGTCTCTTCGATGGCGTGCCCTCGCCGCTCGCCAATCGCAAGGCAGGCGATATCGACTTCATGATCGTGCGCGAGAACACCGAAGGCGAGTATTCGTCGGTCGGCGGCACGATGTTCGAAGGCACCGAGCGCGAGTTCGTATCGCAGACATCCATCTTCACGCGCAAGGGCGCCGAACGCGTATTGAAGTTCGCTTTCGATCTCGCGCAGAAGCGCGAGAAGACGATCACCGTCGCGACCAAGAGCAACGGCATTTCGATCAGCATGCCGTGGTGGGATGCGCGCGCCGCCGAAATCGCCGCGCAGTATCCCGAAGTGAAATGGGACAAGCAGCACATCGACATTCTGTGCGCGCGCTTCGTGTTGAATCCCGATCGTTTCGATGTCGTCGTCGCGACCAATCTCTTCGGCGACATTCTTTCGGACCTCGGTCCCGCCTGCACGGGCACCATCGGCATCGCGCCGTCCGCCAACATGAATCCGGAGCGCAATTTCCCCTCGCTGTTCGAGCCGGTGCACGGTTCCGCGCCGGACATCGCGGGCAAGGGCATCGCCAATCCGGTCGCGATGATCTGGTCCGCCGCGATGATGCTGGACTTTCTCGGCGAGCGCGACGCGCACGATGCGATGCTCGCAGCGATCACCGCCGTGTTGAAGGAAGGCCCGCATACCGGCGATCTCGGCGGCCGCGCGAACACGGCGGAAGTCGGCGCTGCCATTGCGCAAAGGCTCGCCTGACTTATCTGGAGAACATCATGGCGCAACGATACGAATTGAGCGAGCTGATTCGCGCGGACAATTTCATCGATGGCAAATGGGTGGCCGCTGCAAGCGGAAGACGCTTCGCCGTCACCGATCCCGCAACGGGCGAAATCATCGCGCAAGTGGCCGATAGCGGCCCCGCCGATGCCCGCGCCGCCACCGATGCCGCTGCACGCGCGTTCCCCGCATGGCGCGATACGCTGCCAAAGGATCGCGCCGCGGTGCTGCATCGCTGGCATGCGCTGATCGTCGAGAATGCGGATACGCTCGGGCGTCTCATCTCCCTGGAACAAGGCAAGCCGTTCGCGGAAGGCCGTGGCGAAGTGATGTACGGCGCGTCCTATGTTGCATGGTTCGCCGATGAAGCCGCGCGCATCTACGGCGACATCATTCCGCAGCAGCAACGCGGCAAGCGCATGAGCGCGGTGAAGGAACCGGTCGGCATCGTCGCGGCCATCACGCCGTGGAATTTTCCGCTCGCGATGATCGCGCGCAAGATCGCGCCCGCGCTTGCGGCGGGCTGCACGGTCATTGGCAAGCCGGCTGAAGACACGCCGCTCACGGCGCTCGCGCTCGTGATGCTCGCGCATGAAGCGGGCGTGCCGGCGGGCGTGTTGAACCTCATCAGCGCATCGCGCGAGCACGCGCAGGACGCGGTCGCGGACTGGCTCGAAGACGGCCGCGTGCGCAAGATCACATTCACCGGCTCGACGCCGGTGGGCAAGTATCTCGCGCGCGAATCGGCGGGCACGTTGAAGAAGCTCTCGCTCGAGCTCGGCGGCAATGCGCCCTTCATCGTGTTCGACGATGCGGATCTCGATGCCGCCGTTGCCGGATTGATGGCATCGAAATTCCGCAACGGCGGACAGACTTGCGTGTGCCCCAATCGCGTGTATGTCCAGTCGTCCGTGTACGACAAGTTCGCCGACATGCTCGCGAAGCGCGTCGCCGCGTTGAAGGTCGCGCCCGCAACCGATCCCGATGCGCAGATCGGCCCGATGATCAACGCGCGGGCGGTCGACAAGATCGAGCGTCATGTCGACGACGCGCTCAAACGCGGCGCACGCGCGCTCACCGGCGGCAAGCGTCTTGCAAATCGCGGGCCGAACTACTTCGCGCCGACCGTGCTCGTCGACGCCACGCCCGAGATGCAATTGAGCTGTGAAGAAACCTTCGGTCCGGTCGTGCCGCTCTTTCGTTTCGACGACGAAGCCGAAGCGATCCGCGCCGCCAACGACACGCCGTTCGGCCTCGCCGCCTACTTCTACAGCCAGAATCTGAAGCGCATCGAGCGCGTGTCGCGGTTGCTCGAATCGGGACTCGTCGGCATCAACGAAGGGGCGATATCGAGCGAAGCCGCGCCGTTCGGCGGCGTGAAGGAATCGGGCTACGGGCGCGAGGGCTCGAAGTACGGCCTCGACGATTACCTGTCGATCAAATATCTCTGCCAGGGCGGTCTCGAATGAACGCGTATCCGATCGAGATCGCAGTCCCCGATATCTCGGCCCATGCAGCGGGCAACGCGGGCGTGCCATATGTGCATACGTTCGATTCGGGCATCGACGGTCCGCACGTGATGATCAATGCGCTCACGCATGGCAACGAAGTGTGCGGCGCGATCGTCGTCGATGCCTTGTTGCGCGCCGGATTGAGGCCGCGACGCGGCAAGCTGACGCTCGCTTTCGCCA
Organism: Caballeronia fortuita; assembly: GCF_001544835.2. GTDB lineage: Bacteria > Pseudomonadota > Gammaproteobacteria > Burkholderiales > Burkholderiaceae > Caballeronia > Caballeronia fortuita. The sequence continues at coordinate 346,181 of NZ_FCNX02000004.1, forward strand.
ACGTCGATGCCTACGCGCGTTTCGATGCGGGCAAGCCCGATGCATCGCGCTTCGTCGATCAGGACTTCAATCGCGTGTGGACGGCGCAGGCGCTCGATGACACATCGCGCGATTCGAGCGAACTGCGCCGCGCCCGCGCGATGCGGCCTGTCATCGATACGGTGGACCTGCTGCTCGATCTTCATTCGATGCACGAGAAGAGCAAGCCGCTGATCGTCGCGGGGCCGCTCGATAAAGGCATCGATCTGTCGGCGAGGCTCGGCACGCCCGCAACGGTCATCTGCGACGAAGGCCATCCCGAGGGCCGGCGCATGCGCGATTACGAAGGCTTTGGCGATCCGTCGAGCGGCAAGAACGCGTTGCTCATCGAATGCGGACAGCATTGGGAAGCGAGCGCGGTCACGGTCGCGCAAGACGTCACTGCGCGCTTTCTGCTGTTGTCTGGCGTGATTGATAAGGAAGACTTGCCTGCTGGATGGATTCAGGCATCGCCGCAAGAGATGCTCGTCGTGCGCGTGACGGAACCGGTCGTCGCGAAGAGCATGGACTTCCGCTTCGCCGACGATTACACCGGGCTCGAAGTGTTTCCTGATGCGGGCAGCGTGATTGGCTGGTCCGATGGCGTTGCGGTTCAGACGCCGTATGACGATTGCATGCTCGTGATGCCGTCGTTGCGGCAATTGCGGCCGGGCGTGACCGTTGTACGGTTGGGGAAGATCGAACGGCGTGTTCGGGTTGCTTAGGGTCGCGTTGGGCGGGGGTTTTTGTTTGCCGGATCCCGATTTCTTTGTGGTCTATTAGCGTTGCCCCTGTGCGGGGCGGCAGTCACTTTCTTTGCTGCTGCAAAGAAAGTAACCAAAGAAAGCAGCTTTTCAAGCCCGCGGTCACACGCACGTTGAGTAGTTCTCTCGTCCGAGGCGGCACTCGCCTAAAGAGTGCCCTCACAATCCTACTCGGGCTTGGATCGCGCACGATCTGGCTAGCCATAACGCCAAAGGCACTGGTTCAGCACGAAATAGCATCGGCACAGCGCTACGCGCTGCCGCCGGGTATGCGAAGGAAACCGACGAGAAAGAAGCGCACGCAGACCCAGACAACCGGTCGGCCGCGTAGCGGGCCGGAGCTATTTGGTGCTGAACCAACGAGCCATGCGACGCGATGCGTCAGACCGTGCGCGATCCAAGCCGGGTGATTGTGATGAGGGCACTCGTTAGGCGAGTGCCACGGTGGACGAGAGGACTACCCAACGTGCGTGTGACCGCGGGCGTATCAGAAGCTGCTTTCTTTGGTTACTTTCTTTGCAGCAGCAAAGAAAGTGACTGCCGCCCCGCACAGGGGCAGTGCTAATAAACCACAAAGAAAACGGGATCCGGCAAAAAGCCCAAAAGCAAGAAAACCCAAAACCACCAAGGGTGGCGATACGCTCTTCTTCGCGGCGAACACCGAAGGCACATGGGAAGTCGATGAAACCATGCGCAAGCTCTAAGTGATCTTCTAAGCGCACGATTGGATAAGCCGATCACGCCGGCGTTGCTTCAGCCGAAAATCGAAGCGTCAAGCCACGCTCGCAGCACCGAACGCAAGAGCGCGTTTGCTCATGCCCGCATCGATTTCCGCGGAACGCGCTTTTCGTCTCGCACGTTCGACGAAGGCGCTCGGCGTCATGCCGCACAATCGCTTAAAATGCCGCGCCAGATGGCTTTGATCGAAGAAGCCCACTTCCGTCGCAACGACCGATCCCGGCACGCCCGCGAGCAACAACGTCTGCGCCCGCCGCACACGCAACTCGCACAGATACTTGTACGGCGACAACCCGAATCGTTCGCGAAACACGGTGGCGAAGCGCGATACGCTCAGCGCCGAAAGATCCGCGAGTTGCGCGAGGCTCACGGTCTTGTCGAAATTGGCTTCGATATAGGCGAGCGCGTCGACCAGATTGGCTTGGCTCATGGCGAAGTCTCGGAGGTTAGAGATTGCGCGTGCGTCGACGAAGCGCGCTGAAACCGGCTGATGGAGAACGACGAGAGATCGATCGGCGTACTGCCCGTATCGAGCAGTTCGGCCAGCGTTTCGCCGACACCCGGCCCGATCTGAAAGCCCGATCCGCTGAAGCCGAACGCATAGAACAGGCCATCGGCTTTCGAACTCGGACCGATCACCGGCTCCGAGTCCGGCAGATAGCTTTCAACGCCGCTCCACACACGAATTACATGCAACGGACGCATCGCGGGCACCATGCGGCGAAACTGCGCCATCTGCGCGATGGTGTTCGCGGGCAGCACGGATGCGCGCCGCGTGCTCGCATCGGCGGGACCGGGCGGGCCGCCGCCGAGCACGATATTGCCGCGCTCCACTTGCCGGAAATACACGCTCTCTTCCTTGATCGACGTGTACACGCCCATCGAAAACTTGAAGACGTAAGGCACGGGTTCGGTGACCGCCATTTGCGGGCCGCGCGCGACGAGCGGCACCGGCTCGCCGAATTGCGTCGATAACGTGTTGGCCCACGCGCCCGCGCAGATCAGCACTTGCTCCGCGCGATACACGTCCCCGCTCGCACTTTCCACGCGAAAACCGCCCGGCTCCTTTTCGATGCGCACGACCTCCGTGTTCTCGACGATGCGTGCGCCGAGCCGCGCCGCCGCACGCCCGAACGCGGGCGCGGCAAGACGCGGATTCGCATGACCGTCGAGCGGCGAAATGGATGCGGCGAGCACATCGCGGCCGAGAAACGGAAAGCGCTTGAACATGGCCGCGCCTTCGAGCACTTCGAGATCGAGATCGTGTGCGCGCGCATCGGCGGCATAGCGATGAAAGTACTCCGCATCGTGCGCGTGATAGCACACGCGCGTATGTCCCGATGGCAGGAACTCGATGTCTTCGCCGAGCAGTTCGCGCGAACGCCGCCACGTTTGCAGCGCGCGATTCGACATCGCGAGTTGTTCGAGCGCGCGGCCTTGCCGGCGCACGCCGCCAAAGTTCACGCCGCTCGCCTGCTGTCCCGTGAGACCGCGTTCGAGCAGGATCACCGAACGCTTGCGGCGGCGCAAGAAGAAAGCGGTCGTCGTGCCGACGATGCCGCCGCCGATCACGATCACATCGGCGCGCTCGTTCATTCGCTCGTCTCCATGTCTTCGTGCGGCGCGAGCGCCATCGGCAGCGGTTTGACCGGCGCCTGTCCGCGCAGACGTCCGACCGATTCGAGCGGCACGCACGCAGCCGCCGCGATGACTTCCGCGCCCGCATGCGCGCAGAAGCGGCCCTGGCATCGTCCCATGCCGACGCGCGAAAACGCCTTCGCGCGATTCGCCTCCTTCGCGCCCATCTCGCCCACGACGCGCCTCAGATCGCCTGCGGTAATCGCTTCGCATCGGCAAACGATGGCTTCATCGGGCAATGCGGCGGCAAAGCGCGCGGGCCACGGAAACGCGGTGCGCAAGCCCGATGCGAAACGTGTGAAACGATGCAATTGCAAACGCAACGCGCCCGCTGCGTCTTCGTTGCTCTCGATGCCGATATCCTTCAACACCGCGAGCGCGGCAAGACGTCCCGCGTGCTCGGCTGCATCGGCACCGCGCACGCGCGCGCCATCGCCTGCGAGATAGACGCCTTTCACGTCGCTGCGGCCGTCTTCATCGGCGATGGGAAGCCATTGCTGCAACGCCTGATCGAAGCGGAACCCGCAGCCCGCGAGATCGGCGAGTTGCGTTTCCGAACGCAGGTGATAACCGAGCGCGACGGCATCGCAATCCACTTCGAGCATCGCGCCATCGGCTTGTCTGACACGCACGCCCTGCACGCCATGCTCGGACGTGCCACGAATCTCGACCGGCGTGATACCGCGATGAACCGGCACGCGCGCATCCTTCAGCACGCGCATCAACGCGATGCCCTTCTTCAACGCCGATGGAATCGCGAGCAATTGCGGCAACGCGCGCAGACGATGCGCCATCGTGGATGTGTCGAGCACGGCGGCGACCGTCGCGCCCGCCTTCACGTACTGCGCGGCGACGAGATAGAGCAGCGGTCCCGTGCCCATCATCACGACGCGCGATCCGATTGCGCAGCCCTGCGATTTCAGCGCGACCTGCGCGCCGCCCAGGCTATACGCGCCCGCATGATGCCAGCCCGCAACCGGCATCGTCCGATCCGTCGCGCCGCTGCAAATGACGAGCGCATCGAACGCGATCTTGCGATGACGCGTGCCGCTCACCACATGCACCGCATTCGGCTCGATGTTCCATACGAGCGTATCGGGCACGTAATCGATCTTCGGTCGCAACGCATCGAACGCTGCATGCAGCGCACGCGCGCGCCCGGCTTCGGTGCCGTACAAGGTCTCATACGTGCGCGTGAACCCTTCCGGCTGCCGACGATAAATCTGTCCGCCATCGCGCCTGCCTTCATCGATCACAATGGGACGCAAGCCCGCTTCGACGAACGCCTGCGCCGCGCGCACGCCCGCCGGTCCCGCGCCGATCACGATCACGCTCGTGGCCATACGCCCTCCGCCGCCGAAAGACGCGTGACGATCGACATGCCTTCGACCGCCTGCGTCGTGCATGCGCGCACGCGATCGCCGCTTTCGGTCCACACCCAGCAGTCCTGGCACGCGCCCATCACGCAGAATCCCGCGCGGCGGCCATCGCCGAATTCGGAATCGCGCAAGGCTTCCTGCGATGTGAGCAGCGCGACCATCAACGTATCGCCTTCGGCTGCGAGCGCGCGCTTGCCGTCGATGACGATATCGAACATCCTGCGCCCCGTCTCCGCGACTCTCACGAAACGTCCGCTCATGCCGTCACCGTTTCGATCGACTGCATGCGCGCGAGATCGCCGGCGCTGTGATGACAAAGAATCTGCGCGCCCGATGGCAAGGTCTTCTTCGCGGGCGGCGTCACGTTGCACTTGCCGTCGATGCGCGCAGCACAACGCGAACGGAAGCTACACAGCTCGGGCACATCGCTTTCGGGGCCGAGCGCGGGCAATGCGCCGAGCGCCATTGCGCGGCGCGAATCGAGCCAGCCGGGACGCAGCGCGGGCACCGAATCGACGAGCAAGCCCGTATAAGGGTGATACGGCGGACGCGAAAGCGCATCGCGCTGGCCCGCTTCGACGCACTGGCCCGCATACAGCACGATGACTTCATCGCAGATCGCCCGCACCGTCGAGATGTCGTGGCTGATGAACATGTACGACACGTTCAGTTCGCGGCGCAATTCCGCGAGCAGATCGAGGATGGCCGCGCCGACGACCGTATCGAGCGCGGACGTGACTTCATCGCAAAGAATGAGTTCGGGATTCGCCGCGAGCGCACGCGCGAGATTCACGCGCTGCTTCTGTCCGCCCGAAAGACCGCCCGGCTGACGCTTCGCGATCGATGCGGGGAGCTTCACGAGATCGAGCAGTTCGAGCATGCGCTTTTGCGCTTGGGCACCGCGCAGGCCGTGATAGAAATTCATCGGCCGTGCGAGAATGTCGGCGATGGTGCGGCTCGGGTTCAGCGCGGTATCCGCGTTCTGAAACACGATCTGCACACGCCGGTACTGCTCCAGCGTGCGCGCCGACAACTTCGCGGGCAAGGGCTTGCCGTCGAGCAGCACGTCGCCGCGCGCGCGTTCGACGAGGCCCGCGATCACACGCGCGAGCGTCGTCTTGCCCGAGCCCGATTCGCCGATCACGCCGAGCGTGCTGCCGCGCGCGATCTTTAGACTCACGTCGTCGAGCACGCGCACGGCGGGCACGCCGTGCGCGTCGACGCGTCCATAGCCCGCGCTCAGATTGCGTATCTCGAGCAGCGGGACGGCGCGTGCCGCATCGGGCGTTGCGAGTTCCACTTCCGGGCGGCGCGTTGCGGCGAGCAACTGACGCGTGTATTCGTCGGCGGGCGCATCGAGCACTTGCGCGGTCGTGCCGTTCTCGCGCACGCGTCCGCCGTTCAACACGACGATGCGATCCGCCATCTGCGCGACCACCGCGAGATCGTGCGATACGTACACGGCCGTCGTGCCGAGTTCGCGCACCACGCTCTTGAACGCGGCGAGCACTTCGATTTGCGTGGTCACATCGAGCGCGGTGGTCGGCTCGTCGAACACGACGACGGCGGGATCGGTGATGAGCGCCATCGCCGCCATCAAACGCTGCAACTGGCCACCCGACACCTGATGCGGATATCTGTCGCCGATGCTCTCGGGATTCGGCAACGCAAGCGAGCGAAACAGGCCGATAGCTTTCTGACGCGCCGCGGCGGGCGTCATGAGCTTGTGCAGCAGCGCGGGCTCGGTGACCTGATCCATGATCGTGCGCGCCGGATTGAAGCCCGCCGATGCGCTCTGCGCGACATACGCGATCGTGCGCGCACGCAGCGCGCGGCGGCCCTTCGCGTCGAGCGACAATACATCCGTAGCGCCGATCTTCACCGAGCCGCCCGCGATCGAACATCCGCCGCGCGCATAGCCGAGCAGCGCGAGCGCGATGGTCGTCTTGCCCGAGCCCGACTCGCCGATCAGCGCGAGCACTTCGCCCTTCTTCACGTTGAAGTCGACGTCCTTCACGATCTCGACGACGGGATCCGGCGCCGCGCCCGCGACAACGCGCAAGCCTTTCACTTCGATCATGTTCGTCGTCATTGGCCACCTCCATGCGAACGCGCGCCATGACGACGCAAGCTGTCGATTAGCAGATTCACGCCGACGGTCAGCGTCGCGATGGCGACAGCCGGCATCAGCACGGCGGGCGCGCCTTCTGCAAGCCCGCCGATGTTCTCGCGCACGAGCGAGCCCCAGTCCGCGTTCGGCGGCTGCACGCCGAGACCGAGAAAGCTCAGGCCCGAGAGCAGCAACACGATGAACACGAAGCGCAGGCCGAAATCCGCGAGCATCGGATGAATCATGTTGGGCAGCACTTCCACACGCGCGATATAGAAGAGCTTCTCGCCGCGCGCCTTCGCGACCTGCACGTATTCGAGCGTCATGATGTTGACCGCGAGCGAGCGCGAAATGCGGAACGCGCCGGGGATGTAGGCGAGCGCGGCGACCATCATCAGCATCGGAATGGACGAGCCGAATGCCGCGATCACGACGAGCGCGAGAATCTTGCTCGGGATCGAGATGAGCGCATCGAACAGACGGCTCAGCACTTCATCGACCCATTGTCCCGACACGGCGGCGACGAGACCGAAGAACGTGCCGATGAGGCTCGCGGCGAGTGTCGCGGCGAGCGCGAGACCGACCGTGTATTGCGTGCCGTAGAGAATGCGGCTCAGCATGTCGCGGCCGAGATAATCGGTGCCGAGCAGATGCGCCGCGCTGAACGAGGCGAAAATTTCCGTCGACGTGAACGCGCCGCCTTTATACGGCGCGACGACGGGTCCGACGAACGCGACCACGAGCCAGAACACGACGATGAAAAGGCCGATCAGCCCCAGCACCGAAAAGCGGCTGACGAGGCGGCTCAACCGTCCGCGCCTGACGGCGACGTGCGCCTGCTCCTGAGGCGCATCGCCGGGAGGTTGATCGTATAGCACGGTCGTGGCGTGAGAAGAGACGTTCCGATTCATCGTTGACGCAGCCTCGGGTTGGAGACGATCTGAGCCAGATCGGCGATGAGCACGAGCGCGAGATAGGCCGCACAGAACACCATCACGCAGCCCTGCACGAGCGGCATGTCGCGATTGGTGACGGCATCGACCATGAGGCTCGCGAGACCGGGATAGTTGAAGATCGATTCGACGATCACCACGCCGCCGAAGAGATACGACAGCGACAGCGCAACCGCATTCGCAATCGGTCCGATCGTGTTCGGCAACACATGCCGCAACACGACGCGCACCGGCGACGCGCCCTTCAACAACGCCATTTCTACATACGACGCATTGAGCTGATCGAGCACCGCCGCGCGCGTCATGCGCGCCATCTGCGCGACGATCACGCAGCAGAGCGTCATCACGGGCATCGCATAGGTGCGCACGAGCGCGCCGAACGAAGAGACATCCGACAGATACGAGAGCGCCGGCAGCCAGCGCAGCTTCACCGCGAAGATCAGGACGGCGATGGTCGCGACGAGAAACTCGGGCACCGCCACCGTCGACAGCGTGAGCACGTTGAGCGCGCGATCGACGAGCGAGCCGCGATACATCGCCGACAGAATGCCGATGAACAACGCGACCGGCACCGACACCAGCGCGGTCAATCCCGCGAGCACGAGCGAATTCGGCAGGCGCGTGGCGATGAGTTCGCTGACCGGCAGATTGTTCGACAGCGACGTGCCGAAGTTGCCCGTCACGACATGCAGCAGCCATTGGAAATAGCGGGTGACGGCGGGCTGATCGAGGCCGAACTGATGACGCAGCGCGGCAACCTGCTCGGGCGTCGCCGCCTGGCCGAGCGCCTGCTGCGCGGCATCGCCGGGCAAGAGGCCGGTGATGCCGAACACGACCATCGACACGATCAGGAGCGTGAGCAGCGCGAGGCCGAGGCGCGCGGCGACGAGTCGTTGCGCATGAGCTTTCATCGGATATACGCCTCTCTCTCGTTGAAGGTTTGATTGCGCGCCACGAAGCCGTGGCGCGCGCGCTGCTAAAGCGCACTCATGCTTCGAGCCACACGTTCTCCGCGAACATCCATCCCATCAGCCCCGCGAGCGGAATGCCGCTCAGTCCCTTCAGCTTCGACGTATGCGCGTCAAGCGAGCTCTGGAACATCGGAATGCCGACGCCGCCATCGCTATGCACGAGCTCCTGCATGTCGCCGTAGATCTTCTTGCGCTTCGCATCGTCCGGCTCGCCGCGCGCGGCGACGAGCATCTGGTCGAACTGTGCGTTCTTCCAGTTCGCTTCGTTCCACGGTGCATCGGACTTGAAGAACTGCGTGAAGATCACGTCGGCGCTCGGGCGCGCGTTGATGTTGCCGAAGCCGAGCGGATGCTTCATCCAGTGATTCGACCAGTAGCCATCCGAAGGCACGCGCGTCACTTGCAGATTGATGCCCGCTTGCGGCGCGACCTGCTGCATCAGCACGGCCATTTCGACGGAACCTTCCGCCGCCGGCGATGCGTACAGTTGAATCGGCGCGCTGCCGAGCTTCGCCTTCTGGAAGTGGAACTTGGCCTTGTCCGGATCGAAGCCGCGTTGCGGCAGGCCCGCCATGTAGTACTTGTTGCTCGGATCGATAGGCTGATCGTTGCCGATCGCGCCATAGCCGCGAAAGATCGTCTTGCGCATCTGCTCACGATCCATCAGGTACATCATGCCGCGCCGGAAATCCGCATTGCCGGTGATGCCGCCGTCGTCGCGCATGATGAGGTCGGTGTACTGCCCCGTCTTCGTTTCCAGCACGTTGAAGCCAGGCGTGCCCTTGATGCGCTCGGTCGAGCGCGCGCTCACCGCGTTGATGAGCTGCACGTCGCCGGACATCAGCGCATTCACGCGCGCGGGTTCGTCCGCGATGCCGATGAGTTCCACTTCGTCCAGATGCGGCATGCCCGGCTTCCAGTACTTCTCGTTGCGCACGCCGACCGTGCGCACGCCCGGCGCGAATTCCTTGAGCTTGAACGGACCCGTGCCGATGGCCGTCTTGAAGTCCGTCGTGCCGTCCTTGATGATGAGAAAGTGCGAGTCCGCGAGAATCACCAGCAGGTCCGCATTCGCACCCGACAGCGTGATCGTGAGCTCGTTCGGGCCGGTGGCCTTGATCTCCTTGAACTGATCGGCGAGCGTCTTCGCCTTCGAGCCGACCGCCGGGTCCTTATGGCGCATCAGCGAATAGATGACGTCCTGCGGCGCGAGCGATTTGCCGTCGTGGAACTGCACACCGTTCCTCAGCTTCACGACCCACACCGTTGCGTCTTTCGTATCGAGCGATTCCGCGAGCGCCATCTTCGCGCCGAGATGATGGTCGAGCTCGGTCAGTCCGCTGTAGAACATGAACGCGCGCGCATAGTCGGTACCGAGCGCGCCCTTCGCGGGATCGAGCGTATCGGCGGCGGAGGACGATTGCGTCGCCACGCGGATGCGTCCGCCCTGCTTCGGCTTGTCCTGCGCGAAGGCCGCGCCGCTCGCGGTGAGCAACCCCGCGCCCGTCACGGACATGAGTCCGCCGGCGGCCATCGCGCGAAGGACGTTGCGCCGCGATGCGCCACGGCGCGTCAGCTCTTCCAGGCGTTTGCCGGCATCGGCGTGAACGAGTGCTTCAGGCGAGGTGTCGATGCTCATGAACTTCTCCGCGATAGGGACTGTGGGTATGCGACGGCTCGTTATTGAGTGAAGGCCGTCTTTCCTTACTGTCGATGCTTCAATAAAAGACGTCTTTGATCGAGTAGTACGCGCCGACGAGCGGCAGGAACCAGGGCTTGCCCGTATGGCCCGGAATCGCGGGCCAGTCGAAGTCGCGCCACGGGTTCGCATCGGCGTTGCCGTTCATCACGTCGGCCATGATCTGGCCCATGTGCGTCGACATCTGCGTGCCGTGGCCGCTGTAGCCCATCGAAAAATAAAGGCCGTCGTGCTGGCCCGCGCGCGGCAGGCGATCCGCGGTGATATCGACGAGACCGCCCCAGCAATAGTCGATACGCGCCTCGGCGAGACTCGGGAAAATCGCTGCGAGATTCGCTTGCAGTATGCGTCCGCTCTTTGCATCCGATGGACGCTCCGATGCAGTGAACCGCGCGCGCCCGCCGAGCAGCAAACGTGCATCGGGCGTCACGCGGAAATAGTTATGCATCAGGCGGCTCGTCGTGTACGAGCGGCGTTGCGGCAGCAGTTGCTTCAGTTGTTCCGCCGGCAGTGGCTCGGTCACGATGATGAACGAACCGACCGGCGCGAGCCTGCGCCGATACCACGCGAACGGGCCATGTTTCGAAGGGCCGGTCGCGATCAGCACCTGCTTCGCGCGCAAGGTGCCGCGCTTCGAATCGATACGATACGCGCCGCCTTCCTTCGTGATCGCCGCAACTGCGGCATGCTCGTAAAGACGCGCGCCTTGTCGTGCGGCTGCATTCGCAAGTCCGGCTGCAAACTTGCCCATGTGCATCTGTCCGCCGTGACGTTGCAGCAAGCCGCCGTGAAAGGCATCGGACTGCACTTCGTTGCGGACCTGATCGCGATCGAGCAGTTCGACGTCCGGATCGACTTCGCGCCGGATCAATTCGGCTGTGGTCGCGATGTGTTCGAGATGATGCGGCTTCGCGGCGAGCTTGAGCTTGCCCGACGCGAGATAGTCGCAATCGATGTTCTCTTCGCGTATCAGACGCTCGACCGTGCTCACCGCCGCCGCATACGCGCGATAACAGCCTTGCGCGCGCTCCACGCCAAGTTGCGAGCGCAGCGCCGCGTAATCCTGCGCGACGCCCGTGTTGCACTGGCCGCCATTGCGTCCCGACGCGCCGCCGCCGATGCGGCCGGCATCGAGCACGGCAACCGATGCGCCGTGCTTTGCCAGCGCGAGCGCCGCCGACAGGCCCGTGAACCCGCCGCCGATCACGGCGACATCGGCCTGACCATCGGCCGGGCCTTCGCACGTCGAGATGATCGAAGGCGCGGTATCGAGCCAGTAGGAGTCGAGTTTCATCGGCGTTGCTCGCGTGAAGTGGCTTGAATTACAGACCGAGCTGACCGGCCAGATCGCCGATGGTGTCCACTTCGTAATACTCGTAGTACGGCGTACCCGGCTCGTGGCCGCGCTTGACGAACGCCTTGTGCTTGATGCCCATGTCGTGCGCGGTCATGAGGTCATAGCGCAGGCTCGACGACACATGCAGCACGTCTTCCGGATTGCAGTTCAACTGATCGAACATGTATTCGAATCCCTGCATGCGCGGCTTGTACGACTGGGCCTGCTGCGCCGTGAACACGCGATGAAACGGCGCGCCCAGCTTGTCGACGTTGCTTTGAATCTGATCGTTCGATGCGTTCGACAGAATCACGAGCTTGTACTTCGTGGCAAGACGCGAGAGACCTTCCGGCACGTCCGGGTGCGGGCCCCAGGTCGGCACGGCGAGGTAAAACTTTTCTGCTTCCGCTTCGTTGAATTCGACATTCATGCGCGCACATGCACGGCGCACCGAATTGACGATCACATCGCGATACGGCTTCCATGCGCCGAGCACTTCGTCGCGGCGATAGCCCGCGAAGAACTTGACGAACTGCTCGAGGTCATCGCCTTGCAGGCGGTCGGCGTACATCTCGCGGGCCATGTCGGCCATGCGGAATTTCGTCAGCGTGCCGTAGCAGTCGAACGTGATGTACTTCGGCTCGAAATCGATCATGGTGTCAGTCCTGTCGTGTGTTGGTTGAGCAAGGAACAGCGTTGTGTCGAGAAAATTTAAACAAGGCAAAAATGACTGATGGCGTTGAATCGTGCCTCGCGACGACATAACTCATGCGTTCTGAGGCGTCGCCACAGCAGAAAATGCGGCGTACTTTTTTGCACGAACGTGCGCTTCAGACTTCCGTGTCGATGAGCACGCTCTTGAAGCGCAGATTCGCTTCGTAAGCCTGCCGCCCGAGATCCTTGCCGATGCCCGAGCGCTTGTAGCCGCCCGTCGGAATCACGAAATCGCTCGTGCGTCCATAGCGATTCACCCATACGGTGCCCGCCTCGATGCCGCGCACCATGCGCAACGCGCGGCCGATATCCGCCGTATGCACGCCAGCGGCCAATCCGTAGTCGGGATGCGACGAGAGTTCGAGCGCCTCTTCTTCCGTATCGAACGACTGCACAGTGAGCACCGGGCCGAAGATCTCGCTGCGCACGGCATCGCTTTGCTGCGTGACATCGCACAACAAGGTTGGAGCGTAAAACGCGCCAGGCGTCGCGGCATCGGCGCGCTTGCCGCCGTATCGCAAGGTCGCGCCGTTCGCGATGCTGCGTTGAACGATTCCATCGATACGTTGCGCCTGCTGCTCCGAGATGATCGGCGGCAAGGTCGTGCCCTCGGCCCACGTCGCACCCGCCTTCAGTTCGCCGAAGACCTGTGCGATGCGATCCGTCAGTTCATCGGCGATGTCGCGTTGCACGAGCAGGCGCGAGCCCGCGACGCACACTTGCCCCGCGTTGCCGGTGATCGCGCCCGCGATGCGCCGCGCGACTTCATCGATGCGCGGTGCATCGGCGAACACGATTTGCGGGCTTTTGCCGCCGAGTTCCAGCGTGACGGGCTTTGTGCCCGTTTCCGCGCACGCGGCCATGATCGCGGCGCCGGTGCGCGTCGATCCGGTGAACGTGACCTTGCCGATGCGCGTATGACGCACGAGCGCATCGCCGGTCGTGCGGCCATCGCCCTGAACGACGTTGAAGATGCCCGGCGGCACGCCCGCTTCGACTGCGAGTTCAGCGAGACGCAACGCGCTGAACGGCGTCAGCTCCGAGGGCTTGAGCACGACCGCGTTGCCCGCCGCGAGCGCGGGCGCGGTCTTCCATATGCCCATCACGAGCGGGAAGTTCCACGGTGCGATCGCGCCGATCACGCCATAAGGCTCGGCGATCGTCATCCCGAGATGCCGATGATCCGTCGCCGCCACATCGCCGCCGATCTTGTCGGCGAGTTCCGCATAAAAGCGGATGCTCTCGGCGGTGAACGGCACGTCCCAGTTGTAGGCATCGCGCACGGGACGCGTCGAGCCGATGGCTTCGAGCGGCGCGAGCGTGGCGGCATCGGCGGCGACGAGATCGGCAAACTTGCGCAGCACGCGTGCGCGCTCCCGCGGCGCGCGGCGTGCCCAATCGCTCTTCTTGAATGCGTCGTATGCGTTCTGCACGGCGTAGTCGATCATCGCGTCATCGGCGAGCGGCACCGATGCATACGCGAGTCCATCGGACGGACGCGTCACCTCGATACGCGACGCGCCCGCATCGATCAGTTCGCCGCCGATGAAATGCCCGCTCCTGATGACGACGCTGGCAGGATCGAACCGGTCCATTGCGTGAGTCCTCTTCCGTGATGTTGCGTTGACATGACTCCATCGTAGGACTAGCGCGCCGGCATTTTTCGCCGACAAAATTGCCGATACAGCACAGCGCGCGCGTTCTCGCCGCGATAACTCGCGGTTTTGCGTTGCACCACGCGAAACGCTCGGGCACCATGCGCGGACAGGAAGATCGTCCTAGCCATGCGCGTTTCGCGATGTCACAGTCACGGTAAATGTCATCAAAGTGAGGAGGCCGCGTGCCCCGCCCGAACAACCACGATCCGATCGAATACCGGGCTTTCACGCTCGACGACATCCCCGCGGCGCATGCGTTGTCGGCGTCCGTCAAATGGCGGCATCGCGCGGACGACTGGCGGTTCGCGGCGCGTATCGGCAGCGGCTTCGCGGCGGTCGACAGCGAAGGCGCGCTTGTCGGCACGGCGCTCGCATTTCAGTTCGGCACGGACGCGGCGACGCTCGGCATGTTCATCGTGGCGCCGGAGCATCAGCGGCGCGGCATAGGACGCGCCCTGCTCGACAGGCTTCGTGCGAAGTTCGATTCGCGCATGCTGCTGGTCCATGCATCGAACGAAGGCAGGCCCTTGTGCGAGGCACGTGGCTTCGCTTACATCGACACCGTTCATCAACATCAGGGCGCGGCGTTTCAGCCGCCGCTCGTTTCGCTGCCGCCGGGCGAACGGCTGCGCCCGATCGGCGCGAAAGATACGCCGCGTCTTGCCGCGCTGGCATCGCGTGCGAGCGGGCTGGACCGCACCGAGCTGATGCCGCCGTTGCTCGATATCGCGAGCGGCATCGCGCTCGATCGCGACGGCGAGCTGATCGGCTTCGCGCTCTTTCGGCGCTTCGGCGACGGTCATGTGATCGGCCCGGTCATCGCGCCCGAATCGCCCGGTCAGAGCCGTGCGAAAGCATTGATCAGCTACTGGCTCGCGCTGAACGCGGGCATGTTCGTGCGCGTCGATACGCCGTTGCGATATGGGCTATCGTCGTGGCTCGAAGGGCTCGGCCTGCCGCTCGTCGATACGATCGATCAGATGGCCGCCAATGGCAAGCCATCATCCGATGCGACGCTCGTGCAGTTCGCGCTGACGAGTCAGGCGGTGTGGTGATCGGGCTTCGCGCGCGCCGCCGAAGTCGAAACTACGATGCCGACACCGAACGCTCGCGCTGCCAGCAACGCAACCCGAACAGCGGCACGACGCCGTAAGCGTGATCGAGCATGTCGGAGAGCAGACTCTCGTAACGCTCCCAGCGTATCTCGTCGATGAAAAGGCATATCTCCAGCGCGACGACCGCGGTCGTCGATTGCACATGACGAATCACGAGCGGCATGTCGCGCCGCACCGCCGGATGCTCGCGAAAATACGCACCGAGATAGATGCGATATAAACCGAGATTCGTGCGGCGCTCGCCTTCCTCCATTGCGAGCGGTTGCGGAATCGATTCGCGCAGCCGCGCGAGCAATGCATCGTCGGGATAGCGGATGGTGTCCACGTCGAAGTGAATCGCGTGCCGCAGACGACGCGCGCCCGATGCGATCATCCCGCGCCAGTTCTTCACGCTGTTCGTCAACAGAAGCTGGCTCGGCAGCATGACGATGGTGTTGTCGAAGTTGCGCACCTTGATCGTGTTCAACGCGATGTCGATCACGACGCCATCGGCGACATAACCCGGCACTTCGATCCAGTCGCCCACGCGCAGCATGTCGTAAGCCGCAAGCTGAATGCTCGCGACGAAACCGAGCAGCGAATCGCGAAAGATGATGATGAGCAGCGCCGTGATCGCCGACAGACCCGTCAGCAGATAGACGGGCGATCGTTCCAGCAATAACGACACGACCGCGATCAGCGCGATCAGATATACGACGATCGTCGCGATCTGCAGAAAGCTCTTGATGGGCCGCTCGCCCGCGGACGGGAAGTGACTGTATCGCTCGTCGATGC
The DNA here is from genome assembly GCF_001544835.2 of Caballeronia fortuita. Lineage (GTDB taxonomy): Bacteria > Pseudomonadota > Gammaproteobacteria > Burkholderiales > Burkholderiaceae > Caballeronia > Caballeronia fortuita. The sequence continues at coordinate 362,048 of NZ_FCNX02000004.1, forward strand.
TGTCACGCAATGCAAGCGCCGCGCGCACCAGCGTGTACACCATGTAGCAGGCCGCGAGAATCGCAAGGGGCTTGCCGAGCGCGGGGATGATCGGAAACGTGAGACCGGTGAGCAGCGGCGCGGACGCGTAGATGATTCCCGCCGGCACGAGCGGCGCAAGCCGATGAAACACGCGATGACGCTGTGCCGCGACCAGCCACATGCGCCCTTTCTTGCGTGCGAGCCGGCTGACGACAAGAAGCATGACCGAACGGGTCACGTAGTAGCAGATGACGCTCGCGAGCAGAATGCCCAGCAGCATCGCGGCCACGATCAGGGTCGCGACGAGCCAGCTCTCGGTGGCGACGTGGACCTGCCAGTCCGGTCCCACTTCGAAATGCAAGGTGTTGCCGAACATGGACGCTCCCCGTGGGCGAACCGATGTGATTGTTCAGGCGAATCGGACGTGACGCTTGCTGTGCGGAATATTGTAGTAGTGTCGCTGGCATTATCGACAGTGAAACGATGCCTGCGCGCCCCTTCGCTTCTCACGATTTTCCCGCTACAATTCGGTCCCCTTGCCCAGGTGGCGGAATTGGTAGACGCACTATCTTGAGGGGGTAGCGCCGCGAGGCGTTCGGGTTCGAGTCCCGACCTGGGCACCAGTCTTCTTCTCTTCCTTGCGGCCCGCTCGCGCCTTGGGCGTCTCCGGCGGCGCGGTCAACCCCGCGACAGCCGCGCCCGACTGCATCAAGAACTCCCTGAACGCATTCGCGACCTGAGGCAGCCTGCGCTCCGACATATGCACGACATGCCACGCGCGTTCTATCGGCGTCGCCGGCACGGGCAATGTCGCGAGCAGACCGGCCTGCATCTCGAGCGCGCACGCATGCAGTGATAGAAACGCGACGCCGAGCCCCGCTTCGACGAGCTGCTTGATCGCCTCGTTGCTCGATAGCTCCGATGCAGCATGCAGCTTCAATCCCGCTTCCTTGAAAAGCCCTTCGATCGCGACGCGTGTGCCCGAGCCGCGCTCTCTCACGAGCAGATTCGCCGCTTCGACATCGGTCAGATCGAGACGCTTCGCGCGCATCAACGGATGCGACGGCGCGGCGACGAACGCCATCGGATGCTTCGCGAACGCGGCGGCGCTCGTACGCAATTCGCGCGGCTGCCGGCCCATGATCGCGAGATCGATCTCGTTCGTCGCGAGCATGCGCACGATGTCATCGCGATTGCCGATGCGAAATTGCAGCTTCACGCCAGGCCGTTCCTTCGTGAAGCGCACGAGCAGCGGCGGCACGAGATATTCCGCCGTCGTGATCGCACCGATGCGCAACGTGCCACCCAGTTCGCCGCGCAATGCCGCAACCTCTTCGCCAGCCTCGTTCCACAGGCTCAGAATTTCGTTCGCATAGCGCGCCATCACTTCGCCCGCGGCCGTGAGCTGCACTTCGCGGCCGACGCGGCGCAAGAGCGGCGTGCCCGCCGCCTCGCCCAAGAGCGAAATCTGCAGCGACACGGCCGGCTGCGTGAGATGCAGTTCATCGGCCGCGCCCGAAATGCTGCCCACGCGCGCGACGGTCTGCAGCGTGCGCAATTGACGGAAGGTCGTCGTCTTTAACATTAGTGAAAACTTATGAGTCGGCGATAAATACTAAATAGCGCAAATGTTTTCGCGACCTTATATTTTTTCCGACGAGGTAGTCAAGCATTCAGACAGCACTTCCGGGAGAGCCATGATGTTGAATTCTTATGCACGGCGCCAGGTGGATTCGCCCCATCGCATCGTCATCGTGGGCGGCGGCGCAGCCGGTCTCGAACTCGCGACGCGTCTCGGCAACAGCGCCGGCAAGCGCAAGCGCGCGGACGTGATTCTCGTCGACCGCTTTCCGACGCACTTCTGGAAGCCGCTTCTGCACGAAGTCGCTTCAGGACAGATCGATGCGTCGAGCCATCAGATCGATTACGCCGCGCACGCGAAGTGGAATCACTTCCGCTTCGAACAAGGTGCGCTCGCGAACATCGATCGCGGCCGACGGGAAATCGTCATCGGCGAGACGACCGATAGTGACGGCCGCCCGCTGTTGCCGAAGCGCACGCTCGCATTCGATACGCTCGTGCTCGCGCTCGGCAGCGTGACGAACTTCTTTTCGATTCCGGGCGCGGAGCAGCATGCGCTGACGCTGGAAACCGTGGAGCAGGCGGAGACGTTCAGGCGGCGTCTCTTGTCGAGCCTGCTGCGTTCGAGCCGCGCGCGGCAGGCGGCGCCCGGCGCGGCGAGCGCGCCCGTTTCGGTGACGGTGATCGGCGGCGGTGCGACGGGCGTCGAACTGGCGGCGGCGTTGCGCGGCTCGGCGGAAATGCTGCGCGACTATCACCTCGCATCGCTCGATCCGGCGCGCGACATCCGCATCCGTCTGCTCGAAGGCGCGCCGCACGTGCTGCCCGCGCTGCCCGAGCGCATTTCGACGCGCGCTCAGGACGTGCTCGCGGGACTCGGCGTGGAAGTGCGGCTCGGTTGCCGCGTGCGTTCGGTCGATGCGAATGCCGTGTCGACGGCGGACGGCGAGACGCTCGCGAGCGACATCACGATCTGGGCCGCGGGCGTCGAAGGTCCGCCCGTGCTGCGCACGCTCGCGGGCTTGCCGCTGAACCGGCTCGGACAAGTGATCGTCGATGCAACCTTGCAGATCGAACCCGGCTCAGGCATCTACGCGATGGGCGATTGCGCCGCGTGCCCCGCATCGAAAGGCGATGCGCTCGTACCGCCGCGCGCGCAGGCCGCGTGGCAGCAAGCCGTCTATCTCGCCGATGCCCTGGCACGCCGCCTCGACGATCGCGCCGTGCCGCGCTTCGCTTATCGCGATCAAGGCACGCTGATATCGTTCGGGCGCGCGGGCGCGGCGGGCGCGCTGATGAGCGAGCTTCTGCGCCGGCCGCTGTTCATCGACGGATGGTTCGCGGCCTCGTGCTACCGGCATCTGTATCGCCGGCACATCATGGGGCTCACCGGCGTGAAGCGCGCGGCAATGTACGCTGCGAGCCAATGGCTGCGCGAACGCGTGCGGCCGACGGTAAAGCTGAACTGACGCGAACTCAGCGCATCGCGACGGCTTCGCCGGACTGCGTGCGGCCGGACACGAGGCATTGCGATCTGAACGCGTCGCGCTGGCTGCTCGCGGCAGCCTGGCTGAAGCCCTTGCCGAGCGCGTCGAACTCGACCTGCGCCGCGCTCTGCGCACACGACGACGCGGCGATGTCGCGTCCCTGCGCGTGTAGCATGGCGCGATCGGCGACGAGATAAGCAACGAGCGCGATTACGACGGCCTTGAATGTTCTCTTCATGCTTGTCTCCTTGCGTTCTAGGCTAAGGGCCGCGCGGCTCCGGGCAAATCAGGGCAACCCCGGAGCGAACGCACGGTTTTTTCGACGCCGCGCCCGCCAAAGCGCCGATCCATGCGGGGATCGGCAACACTGTCAAGCCCGTTCGGCGCAATGAATTTGATACGCCGCAACGCACAAAAATCTTTTCTTTTAGGGTATGCTCGTTAACCCTTAGGAATACGCCCAGACTGCGCACCCGCGAGCACGCCCCGCGCACTCTTCCCGCCTTACATTCCACTGTCACCGCGCCCGTTTCGCGAATAACCGTTCGCGCGATGGCCGCGCTTTGCGTCTGATTTCGACCAAGCCCATGCACCTGCCGTCAGTTCTCAGCTTTCTCATCTGGATTCCCGTCGTGTCGGGCATTTTCGTGCTGACGTTCAGCGCGTCGGCCACGCTCTCGCGCGCCGTCGCCCTGTTCGGCGCGGTGCTCGGCCTGCTGCCGGTCGTGCCGCTGCTGTCGCGCTTCGATGCCGCGTCGGGCGCGATGCAGTTCGTCGAGCGCGTCGAATGGCTGCCGCAGTTCGGCATCTCTTACCACCTGGGTGTCGACGGCATTTCGCTGTGGTTCACCGTGCTGACCGCCGTGACGACGCTCATTATCTTCGTCGCGTCGTGGAAGTCGGTCACGAAGCAGGTCGCGCAGTACTACGGCGCGTTTCTCGTGCTCTCGGGGTGCATGCAGGGCGTGTTCGCATCGCTCGACGGCATGCTGTTCTTCGTGTTCTTCGAGGCGTCGCTGATTCCGCTGTATCTGCTGATCGGCACGTGGGGCGGCGAGCGGCGCGTGTACGCGGCCATTCGCTTCTTCTTTTTCTCGCTGCTCGGCTCGCTTGCAATGCTGGCCGCGCTGATCTATCTGTGGACGCAGGCCCATACCTTCGACATCGACGCATGGCGTCAGCTCAAGCTTGGCTTCACGCCGCAGATCGTCGTCTTCATCTGCCTGCTCGCGGCTTTCTCGGTCAAGGTGCCGATGTGGCCGGTGCATACGTGGCTGCCCGACGTGAACTCGGAAGGCCCGACGGGCGCGGCAGTGCTGCTCGGCATGCTGAAGATCGGCGGCTACGGCATGCTGCGCTACGTGTTGCCGATCGTGCCCGATGCCGCGCACTTCTTCGCCCCGGCGATGATCGCGCTCGCGCTCGTCGCCGTGATCTACGGCAGCCTCGTCGCGCTCGCGCAAACCGACATGCGCAAGCTGCTCGCGTATTCGGCGGTGGCGCACATGGGTCTCGTGACGCTCGGCCTCTTCACTTTCGACCGCCTCGGCACCGAAGGCGCGGTCGTGCAGATGCTGTCGTACGGCATCGTGTCCGGCGCGATGCTGCTGTGCACCGGCGTGCTCGTCGAGCGCACCAAAAACGGCTCGATCGATGCCTACGGCGGCGTCGCCAACACGATGCCCCGCTTCGCCGTCTGCGCGATGCTGTTCTCGATGGCCAACGTCGGCCTGCCGGGCACGTCGGGTTTCGTCGGCGAATTTCTGGTGCTGATGGGCGCAATCCGCCTGAACTTCTGGATCGGCGCGGCGGCTGCGACGTCGCTGATCCTGAGCGCGGCCTACACGCTCTGGATGGTCAAGCGCGTGATCTTCGGCGCGGTGAAGAACGAGCGCGTGGCGGGCCTGCGCGATCTCGGCAAGCGCGAACTCGTGCTGTTCGGCGCGATGGCCGTGCTCGTGCTCGGCATCGGCGTGCATCCGAAGACGTTCACGGACGCGATGGGCCCGTCCGTCGAAAGCCTGCTCTCCGCGGTACAAAGCTCGACGCTGCCGGACGACGCCAGCGCGCCGTCCTACAACGCGCGCCGCGACGCCGCTTCAGAGCGCACGCCGGGCTGATCTCCGGCAGAACTCGTAGGACGCCGCTAACATTTCCGGTGTTCGCGGACACATGCTGCCGCGGCGCCGCTCTATACTGAACGGCGCCGCTTTCGTTTTGCGCGCCCGTTCCATCCGAATTTGAAATTGCAATCGTACGATTCGCAGTCAATGGAGGCCTGGACATGAAGAAGAATTCCGCAGCCATCTGGATTCTCGCCGCGATGATCATCGGTATCGGCGTCGGCTACATGATCTTCACGAGCTTCCCCGACAAGAAAACCGCCACCGAGATCGCCGGCTACATCTCACTCGTATCCGACGTCTTCCTGCGCCTCATCAAGATGCTGATCGGGCCGCTCGTGTTCTCCACGCTCGTCGTCGGCATCGCGCACATGGGCGACGCCGCCTCGGTCGGGCGCGTGTTCGCCAAGGCGCTCGGCTGGTTCCTGACCGCGTCGCTCATCTCGCTGCTGCTCGGCCTGCTGATGTCGAATCTGCTCAAGCCCGGCGACAACCTCGGGCTGCCGCTGCCGGATATCGGCGCGTCGGCGAATCTCGCCACGTCGAAGTTCACGTTGAAGGATTTCGTGAGCCACATGGTGCCGCGCTCGTTCGCCGAAGCGATGGCCAACAACGAGATCCTGCAGATCGTCGTGTTCTCGATGTTCTTCGGCGTCGCGCTCGCCGCGCTCGGCGAACGCGGCAAGATTCTGCTCGCCGCGATCGATCAGCTCTCGCACGTGATGCTCAAGATTACCGGCTACGTGATGAAACTCGCGCCCCTTGCGGTGCTCGCCGCGATGGCCGCCACCGTCGCGGTCAACGGGCTCACCATTTTGCTGAAATTCGCCGTCTTCATGGCCGATTTCTACGTGAGCCTCTTTCTGCTGTGGGGCCTGCTCGTGCTCGCGGGCTTCGTGTTCCTGCGCAGGCGCGTGTTCAGGCTGCTGTCGCTCATCAAGGAAGCGTTCATGCTGTCGTTCGCGACCGCGAGTTCCGAAGCGGCGTATCCGAAGATCCTCGACGCGCTTGACCGCTTCGGCGTGAAGCGCAAGATCTCCAGCTTCGTGATGCCGATGGGTTACTCGTTCAACCTCGACGGCTCGATGATGTACTGCACCTTCGCGACGCTCTTCATCGCGCAGGCATACAACATCCATCTGCCGATCAGCACGCAGATCACGATGCTGCTGATCCTCATGCTGACGTCGAAGGGCATGGCGGGCGTGCCGCGCGCATCGCTCGTCGTGATCGCGGCCACGCTCAATCACTTCAACATTCCCGAAGCCGGCCTGCTGCTGATACTCGGCGTCGATACGTTCCTCGACATGGGACGCTCCGCGACGAACGCGGTCGGCAACTCGATCGCGAGCGCAGTGGTCGCGAAGTGGGAAGGCGAACTGCTGCCGGAATCGGAGGCGGCGGCGAACGCGGCGCGCATCGAGGCCGAACAGGAAGCCTCGATCGCGCATCCCGCCGAAGTCTGACGGAGGCGAGCCATGAAGACGCTGCACTTCCTGGCGGCGCTGGCCGTGGCCGGCGTCATCGCCTTTGCATCGACCGCGCGCGCGGCCGACGATGCACCCACGCCGCCGCAGAACGCCGACGCCTACGCGCCCGCGACGCTTACCGGCACGCTCGCGAAGGTGCGCGACACGGGCACGATCGCGCTTGGCTATCGCGATGCTTCGGTGCCGTTTTCGTATCTCGACGCGCGCAAGAAACCCATCGGCTATTCGATCGAATTGTGCAAGTCGCTCGCCGCCGCGATCGGCAACGCGGTGCACAGAAACCTGAGCATCCGCTGGGTGCCCGTGACGCCGGAGAATCGCATCGATGCGCTCGTCGATGGCCGCGTCGATCTCGAATGCGGATCGACCACGAGCAACCTCGAGCGGCAGAAACGCGTGGCCTTCTCGCCGATATTCTTCGTCGCCGGAACGAAGGTGATGGTCAAACAAGGCTCGCCGATCCGCTCGTTTCGCGATCTCGCAGGCAAGAAAGTCGCGGTGACGGCGGGCACGACGAACGAGAGGGCGTTGCGCGAGCTCGACAAGAAGTTCGGCCTCGGCATGCAGTTGCAGGTGGTGCCGGACCATGCGGAAGGCTTCGCGCGGGTGGCGAACGGACAGGCCGATGCCTTCGCCACCGACGACGTGCTGCTGTACGGCCTCATTGCGGAGAACGCGTCGAAGGGCGGCGCGTATCAGGTGATCGGCGATTATCTGTCGTACGACCCCTACGGCATCATGTATCGCAAGAACGATCCGCAGCTCGCGCAAGTGGTGAAGGACACGTTCCAGGAACTCGCCGCCGATGGCGAGATCGAGCGGCAATACAAGCGCTGGTTCCTGCAACGTCTGCCATCGGGCACGAGCCTCGACATGCCGATGAGCGCGCAACTCGAAAGCATCATCGAATCGATGGCGGGCGGCGAGGCGCAGTGAGCGCGCGCTTTCAGACGGAGCTTGCCGGCATGACGCGGTTGCGGCCACGCGCTTTCGCGTCGTAGAGCGCTTCGTCGGCGGCGCGGATGAGCGCGCTCACGTCGTCATCGCGTTCGGGCCGCCAGCTTGCAAGGCCGATGCTCGCCGTGACGCGGCCGAATTCGCTGCCCGCGTGCTCGATCGACAGATCGCTGATGGCCGCGCGAATCTTCTCCGCGATTTTCGCGGCGCCGTCGGCTGGGGTGTCGGGCAGCACGACGACGAATTCCTCGCCACCATAGCGCGCGGCCGTGTCGGCGGGCCGCCGGATGTTGTCGCCGATGCAGCGCGCGACCGCCGCGAGCGCATCGTCGCCGGCCTGATGACCGTAGGCGTCGTTGAAGGCCTTGAAGCGGTCGATATCGACGAACAGCAGCGAAAAGAGGCTGCGCGTGCGGCGCGCGCGGCGCCATTCCTGATCGAGAATTTCGCCGAGCGTGCGGCGGTTGTGCAGGCCCGTGAGACCGTCGGTGCGCGCGAGCAATTGCAGTTCAGACTCCGCGCGCATGCGCCGCCTGAATTGCGCGGCGAGCACAAACGACAGCGCGATGAAGCCGATCGCGAGCACGCCCATCGACGAGCCGATGATGATCGCGCGATGCCGCCACGCCGCGTAGATATCCTCTTCCCCTTCGGCCACCATGATGATGAGCGGCAGGTTCGGAAAGTTGCGGAAATAATAGAGCCTGCGCCGGCCGTCGATCGACGATGTCTCGCTGAAACTGCCCTGCTCCGCCGCGCGGAAATGTTTGAAGGTATCGGCGTGGCTGATGTCGCGGCCGATGACGTGCGCATCGAAAGGCTGGCGCATGATCATGAGGCCGTCGTGACTGATGAGCGACACGGCGCCGTGCGGCCCGAGCGAAAGCCCCGCGAAAAGATTGCGAAAGTATTCGAGGTTGATGGCGAGCATCGCGACGCCCGCGAACGAGCCGTCGGGATGCGAGAGCCTGCGCGAGAGCGCGATGCTGAGCGCGCCCCCGCGCAGCCGCGACGCGTAAGGACCGCTGATGTAAAGCCCCGCATTGGGGTTGTCGCGCTGAACGGTGAAGTAGCTCCGATCCGCGAAGTTGCCCGGTCGCGGTTCGAGGCTGCCCGAATCGATGACGATCTTGCCGCTCTCATCGAGCACGAGGATCGAGCCTAGATCGCGGGCGGTCGCTGCGCGATCGAACAGCACGTCGTTGCGCAACTGCGGCGGCAGGCCGATCACATCGTCGCGCTGCACGCCTTCCACGACGGCCTGCAATGACAGCTCGTACAACTCGAAATTACGTTCGATGTCGCGTTCGGCGAGCAGCGCGAGATTGCGCGACGTGTCGCGTGCGCGGTCGAGCGCATCGAGCCTCGCCTGATAGAGCACCAGCGCGCACAGCGCCACCATGACGAGCGCGATGAGGGTGCCGCACAGCACGATGACATTGGGCGTCGACGATTGCGCACGCGCCGGCGGAGGGATTCTGACACTCGGGTTGTAGATATTTTCGGTGGCCACTATTTGGAAGTCCCGGAAATCTGGCTCGCGAGTTGTCTTTGCTCTGCACGGTCCTCGGTCAGCGAGCTAGCGCGATATTCTCTCCTATTTGTATGAGTTGGGGGTGATGGGGCGTGCCAGGGCAACATACCGCGCAAGATGATGATCCTCATCCCCGAGTTGATGATCGATCATCACGAGCCGCTTCGCATAGTGAGCCAGCGGCAATTCCCACGTCATGCCGATGCCGCCATGCATCTGGATCGACTCTTCCGCGACGCGCGCGCCGATGTGCCCAATCGAATACTTCGCCGCCGACAACGCACGCTCACGCTCGATGCCCGCTTCACCAACCGCCGCCGCCGCATTGATCGCGGCCGAACGCGCCTGCTCGATTTCCAGCAGCACATCGGCCATGCGATGCTGCAGCGCCTGGAACGCGCCGATCGGCATGCCGAACTGCTTACGCGTGCGCAGATATTCGAGCGTGTGCTCTTTCGCAACATCCATCGCGCCCACGGCTTCCGACGCGAGCGCGACGAGCCCGTAGCCGATCGCATGCGTGAGCGTCGCGTATGCATCGCCTTCGTTGCCGACGAGCGCATCGGCATCGAGCGTCACGTCATCGAAAGACACGTCCGCCACACGTCCGCCATCGATCCTCCGATGACCGCGCACGTTCACGCCTTGCGCATCGCGTGCAACGATGAAGAGCGACATGCCCGCCTCGTCATCTTCGCCGCCCGACGTGCGCGCCGACACGAGCAGCACGTCCGCATGTTCGCCCTGCCGCACGACGCTCTTCACGCCATTGAGCGTCCAGCCGTCGCCGTGCCGCGCGGCGCGCGTGTTCACGCGTGCAAGCTCGTAGTGCGAGCCCGGTTCGTCGTGCGCGAACGCCGCGATGACATCGCCCTCGATCATCTTCGCAATGAGCGCGCGCTGCTTCTCGTCGCCCGCATGCGCGAGCGCGCGCCCAACGATCAGCGCATCGAGAAACGGTTCGACGACGAGCCCGCGCCCGAGCGCTTCGAACACGACGGAGACATCGAAGCCATCGCCGCCGAAGCCGCCGACGGAGTCATCGAAGAACGCGCCGATAATGCCAAGCTCGCAAAAGCGCCGCCACATGTCGCGGCTGAAGCCTTCCTGCGATCGCGCGATCTTGTTGCGCGCATCGAATCCATATTGCTCGACGATGAAGCGGTTCAGCGAATCCGCGAGCATCCGCCGGTCTTCCGTATGCTGGAAATCCATCGTGCGCTTCCTTTAGAGTCCAAGCATCATCTTCGCGATGATGTTCTTCTGTATTTCGTTGGAGCCGCCGAAGATCGACAGCTTGCGGTTGTTGAAATACTGCGCCGCCGCGTTCGATACTTCGCCATCCTGACTGTCCACCGACTGCATCGCATGTGGCCCCATCGCGCGACGCATCAGCGACGAGATTTCCTGACGAATCTCCGTGCCGCGAATCTTCAGCATCGAGCTTTCCGCACCCGGCGCGCCGCCGCCCGCGACCGCCGCGAGCACGCGCAGATTCGTCGTCTTCATGTTCTCCAGATCGATCTCGACACGGGCGAGCCGCGCGGCGAACAGCGGATCGTCGATGAGCGCGCGGCCATTGCATCGCGCCTCGGCCGCCGCCGCCTTCAGCCGTTGCAGCGCCGCGACCGAAAAGCCCACGCCCGCGATATTCGTGCGCTCGTAGGTCAGCAGATACTTCGCGTAGGTCCAGCCCTTGTTCTCTTCGCCGACGAGATTCGCCGCGGGCACGCGCACATCCGTGAAGAAGACTTCGTTGACTTCGTGCTCGCCGTCGAGCGTGACGATGGGCCTCACTTCGACGCCCGGCGTGTTCATGTCGATGAGCAGAAAACTGATGCCCTCCTGCTTGCGTGCTTCCTGCGACGTGCGCACGAGGCAGAAGATCATGTTCGCATAGTGCGCAAGCGTGGTCCACGTCTTCTGTCCGTTGACGATGTAGTGCTCACCTTCATCGTCGATACCCCGCACCGCCGATGTCCGCACCGCAGCGAGATCGGATCCCGCGCCCGGTTCCGAATAACCCTGGCACCACCAGTCGGCGCCATCGAGAATACGCGGCAGCCAGTGACGCTTCTGCGCATCGCTGCCGTATTTGATGAGCACCGGCGCAAGCATGTTCACGCCGAACGGCACGATGCGCGGCGCGCCCGCAATAGCGCATTCGTTCTCGAAGATGAACCGCTGCACCGCGCTCCAGCCAGGGCCGCCGTATTCCTTCGGCCAGTGGTTCGCGAGCCAGCCTTTCGCGTTGAGTATGCCGTGCCATTGCGCCATGTCGTCGCGCGTCAGGCGCTCGCCCGTGCGTGCCTTTTGCGCGACATGTTCAGGAAGCGACGTGCGCAGAAACGCGAGCACGTCGGCGCGAAACGCTTCTTCGTCTGCGGTGAATTTGAGGTCCATGACTGCGGTTCCATGAAGAGAATCAAAGCCTGCTTCAAGCCGTCCGGTTCAGGCTTGCGAAATCCGCGCCGCGTTCGACGAGATCGACGAGCAACGGCGATGCGCGCCAGAAGAGCGGATCGTCCTTCGCGAATGCGCGGATATCGGCGAGCACGTTGGCGAGGCCCACCGTATCGGCGTAATGCATCGGGCCGCCGCGATGACGCGGAAAACCGAAGCCGTGCATCAACGTGGCATCGACATCGAGCGGACGCTGCGCGATGCCTTCGTGCACGATGTTCGCGCCTTCGTTGATCATCGCGGCGAGATAGCGGCGCACGATCTGCTCATCGCTGAATGTACGCGGTTCGACGCCCGCGCGCTTGCGCTCGGCTTCGATGATCGCTTCGACTTCGGCATCGGGCTGGCCGATGCGCGCGCCATCGTCGTAACGATAGTAGCCGCGTCCCGTCTTCTGGCCGAACCAGCCGCGCTCGCACAACATATCGCCGATACGCACATAGCGCGCATCCGGATCGCGCGTCGCGGCGCGGCGCTTTCTTGCTGCCCAGCCGATATCGCCGCCCGCGAGATCGATGACCTGATACGGTCCCATCGGAAAGCCGAAGTCGCGCACGGCGCGGTCGATCTGATACGGCGATGCGCCATCTTCCATAAGTTGATCCGCCGCCGCGCGATACACCGCGAGCATGCGATTGCCGATGAAACCGTCGCACACTCCAGCGCGCACTGCGACCTTCTTCAGCTTCTTCGCGAGCTCGAAACCGGTCGCGACGACATCGGGCAAGACGCGCGGGGGCACGACCACTTCGAGCAGTTTCATGATGTTCGCGGGCGAAAAGAAGTGCAGCCCGAGCACGTCTTGCGGGCGCGAGATGCTGGCCGCGATTTCGTCGATGTCGAGATAGGACGTGTTGGTCGCGAGCACGGCGCCCGGCTTGCAGACGCGATCGAGTTGCGCGAACACGGCCTTCTTCACCTCCATGTCCTCGAACACGGCTTCGATGACGAGGTCGGCATCGGCGAGCGCATCGTAATTCGTCGCACCTTCGAAGCGGCTCAGCGCCCGCTCCTTCGTTTCGTGCGTGATGCGCTCTTTCGCGATCAGCGCGTCGTAGACCTTTTCGATGTGCGCCCGCCCGCGCTCGAGCGATGCCTCGTCGCGCTCGATCATCTTCACCGCGAGGCCCGAATCGAGCAGCGCGACGGCGATGCCAGCGCCCATCGTGCCGCCGCCGATCACGCCGATCGTGTTCAGCGCGCGCGGTTGCGCAACGCGCGTTTCGGGCGACTTCTGCGTTTCGCGCTCGGCGAAGAACGCATGCACGAGACCCGCGCGCTGCGGGCTTTCGCGGCATTCGACGAATCGTTCGCGCTCGAACCGCAAGCCTTCATCGAACGGAAGCTGGAGCGCCGCTTCCACGCAATCGACGATCTTCAACGGCGACAGCAATCCGCGCGACTTCTTCTGCGTTTCGGCGCGCGCTGCGGCGATGGCGGCTGCGCCAGCCTCCTTGTCCGCGAGTCCGCGCGCGTGCTTCGTGCGGCGCGGCGCGGCCTTCGTCGCGATCAGTTCGTGCGCGTAAGCGAGTCCTTCGGCGAACACGTCATCGCTCTGGCCGACGCGATCGACGAGTCCGAGGCGCAGCGCTTCCTGAGCGCCGGCATGACGTCCGCTCAGCATCAACGAAAGCGCCGCTCGTGCGCCGATCAGCCGCGCCGTGCGCTGCGTGCCGCCCGCGCCGGGCAAGAGGCCCAGTTGCACTTCGGGCAGGCCGAGCTTCGCGCCCTCGACCGCGATCCGGTAATGCGACGCGAGCGCGACTTCCAGCCCGCCGCCGAGCGCCGCGCCGTGAATCGCCGCGACAACGGGCTTGCCGCACGCCTCGATGCGATTGCACACCTCCGGCAGCGACGGCGGCACGGCAGGCTTGCCGAACTCGCGGATATCCGCGCCCGCGATGAAGTTGCGCCCGGCGCCGACGATCAGCACCGCGCGCACGGACGCATCGGCATCGGCGGCTTCGATCGCGTCGATGAGACCGCGCCGCACGGCGCCATCGATCGCGTTCACGGGCGCATGGTCGATCGTCACGACGAGGACGCCGCCGCGCGATGCATGTTGGACGGTGGCTGCTGCGTCGGGCGCGCTCGAAAGCGTCATGGGCGAAGTCTCCTGAGTCGATATTTTCAGTTTGGCGTGAAAGCATTTTCGCGGGGACAGGCTTCCTTGACAATCACAGCACCGATTGACAGACTGTCAAATCACCTTTGACAATCGAGCCGATGTGGACGTCAACGAACTCACGCTGCTGGTCGAAATTCTCGATGCTGGCAATCTGAGCGAAGCCGCGCGACGCCTCAAGATGAGCCGCGCCAATGTCAGCTATCACCTGAATCAGCTCGAAAAATCCGTCGGCTTGCAGCTCGTGCGGCGGACCACGCGCCGCGTCGAACCGACCGAACTCGGCCTCAAGCTCTACGAACACGGCCTTTCCATCCGCAACGCGCTGCTCGCCGCGCAGGAATCCGTGTCGACGCTCGGGCAACGGCTGCAAGGGCGCGTGCGTCTGTCGGTGCCGAGCGGTTACGGGCAGCTCGTGATGTCGGAATGGCTGATTGCGTTCAAGCGCGAATACCCGGATATCGTGCTCGACGTGATGTTCGAAAATCGCGTGGAAGATTTGATGCGCGACGAAATCGATATCGCCGTGCGCGTGATGCCCGAGCCGCCGCCGAGTCTCGTCGCGCGCGACATGGGGCCGGTGCGTTACGTAGCGTGCGCATCGTCCGCTTATGCCGATGTCCACGGCATGCCAACGAAGCTCGAAGAACTGCGCGTCGTGCCGGTAATTACCGCGACGGTCGTCGGCAAACAGACGCGCGTCGCCGCCTATCTCGACGACGAGCGTCACGAAGTGCTTCTCGAACCGAGCCTCATCTCCGAGAACTTTCTCTTTCTGCGCGATGCGATTCTCGCGGGTCTGGGCGTCGGCATCGTGCCGGATTACGTCGTGTCGGAGGACATGAAGCGCGGCGCGGTCGTCACGGCGCTCGACGAATGGCGTCTCAGCATCTTCGGCACGCACATGTATATGCTGTACATGCCGAACCGGCATCACACGCGCGCGACGCTCGCGTTCATCGACTTCATGCTCGACCGCGCGCACATGGCGGGGCGTGGCCGGCGTTAGAGCGCCCTCGTTACGCCTTGCGTCTGCGCTCCGCAAACCAGATCGCCGCCGACATCAACGCGATGCCCGCCATCTGCACGCCGCTCAGGCGCTCGTCGAACACCAGCCAGTCGATGACGATCGCCACCGCCGGATAGACGAACTGGAACAGTGCGACGCGCGCGGTATCGAGCCGCGCCACGCCGATATACATCAGCGTGTACGCGAGGCCCGTGTGGATCAGCCCGAGGCCCCCGAGCCACGCCCACGACATGCCCCATGCGGGCCAGCCGTGCTGCATCGGCCAGAAAAACAGCAACGACGTGCCGATCGCGCATTGCCACCACGCGAGCACGCCGGCGGGCAGCGCATGCAACCCTTTCGCGATGAGCGTCACGCCCGCCATGCAGAGCGATCCCGCGAGACACGCGGTCACGCCGAGCCAGTACCCTGCCTGCGAAGCGCCGCCCGCCGTATGCTCGGCGATGCCCGTCGCGAGCACGAGCCCGCCCATCGCCACCGATACCGCGACGATGCGCTGGGCACCGATCGCTTCCTTGAGCCACAGCGCCGCGAACACGAGCACCCACATCGGCTGAACGTGGAACAACACGATCGCGACACCCGTCGACATGCGTTCGATCGCGCCGAAGAAGAGCGCCCAGCTCGCCACCATCAGCACGCCGGCGGCCAGCACGCGCGGCGCCTGCGCTCGCGTCACGCGCAAGAAGCTTATCTGCCGACGCGCGATCAGCCACGCACTCATGCCAATGAGGCCGAACGCGCAGCGAAACCATGTCGCGGTCAGCGGATCGGCCTTCGCTTCATGCAGAAAGACGCCGATCGTGCCGAGCAGCGTGCAGCCGAGCAGAAAGGGCAACGCGCCCGGCGCGTACCGCGTTTCATCGCGCGTGGCGACTTGATTGATGGAAGTGTTCGTGTTCATGCGGCCAGCGTGTGCCGCGACGGACCGGACGAAAAGCGCATAATTCGAAGCTCATCCATTCGATTTTCGAAAGCAGTATTCGAACGATGAAACAAAACGATCTGCAAATGGACTGGCTCAAGTGCTTCGTCGCCGTCGTCGACGCGGGTTCGCTGTCGAGCGCGGCGGGCGAGGTGCATCGCTCGCAATCGGCGGTGAGCATGCAGTTGAAGAAGCTCGAAAGCGCGCTGGGGCTGCGTCTCATCGAACGCGGCTCGCGCACGCTCGAACTCACGCACGACGGCCGGACGCTGCTCGGCTATGCGCGGCGCATCCTCGATCTGCACGCAGAAGCGCAGGTCGCGCTGCAAGGCGACCATCTCACGGGCCGCGTACGCCTCGGCGTGCCCGACGACTACGCGGCGAAATATTTGACGCCCGTGCTCAGGCGCTTTGCGCCACGGCATAGCGGCGTCGAGATTGAGTTGATCTGCGAGCAATCGACGTCGCTGATTCCGCGCATCGCGAATAACGAACTCGATATCGCGCTCGTCTCGCGCGATCACGGCCGGCGCGGCACGCTTCTGTTCCATGAGCCGATGGTCTGGGTCGGCGCAACGCAATTCGAGCTATGGCGACGCGATCCGCTGCCCATCGCCGTCTATGAAAGCACGAGCCTCGCGCGGCGCAGCGCGATTCATTCGCTCGCGCAACAGGGGCGCAGATACAAGGTGGTCTACAACAGTTCGAGTCTGGCGGGGCAGATTGCCGCTGTCGAAAGCGGGCTGGCGGTCGCCGCGCTGACGCAATGCAGCGCGCCGGAGTATCTGCACGTGCTCGGCAGCGATGAAGGCCTCGGGCCGCTCGAACCGATGGAAGTCGCCGTCTATCGCAGCCGCGACTCGCGCGGCTCGAAAGCGGTGGACAGCCTGCATAGCCTGCTCGTGAAGACGCTCAGGCAATCGGCATCAGTCTGATCGATGCCGATGTGACGCGATGCCTTCGATCTCGACGAGCAGGTCGGCACGGCAGATATCGGCGTGCAGGAAGCGGATATTCGCATCGCGATGAAACGCCGCGCGCGCCAGGTCCTTCACGCGCGGCAAATCCGCGAAATGCCGGTAATAGACCTTGATCTGATCGAGATCGTGCAGCGCAAACCCATCATGCGCGCCCTGCGCCCGTAGATTGTCCGCGCCGATCAGATGCGCGATGTTGCCGGTCGCGACGCGCCATTGCGCATCGAGATCGCCTTCGTGCATCGTTTCGTGTCCGAGGATGCTGGCCGTGCCCGACACGAACAGCGCGTCGCGCAACAAGGTGCCGCGCGCGAAGCTCGGCGGCTTCGGACCATAGCGCTGCGGATACGCATACGCGGGCGTCTGACGCGAGTTCTCGATGTGACGCGGCGACGCGTTGCGGCACGCCAGAAAATAGAAGCCGACGCCCTCGCCTCGCGTGCCGATGCCCGTCGCGGCCGGCATGCCGAAGGCTTCCGCGTAAGCCTGCTCGAACGCGAGCGCGCGTCCACGGCAGAAATCGCGATACACCTCGAGCCCTTCGCCATTCGCACCGTTGATATGCGCGATGAAATTCCACATGCGGAATATCTTCGGAAAACCGAGCTGTTCGACGAGCGCAAACGCATCGCCGTAAGCCTCGCGCGTGGCATCGGTGTAGTGCGCGGATGACGCAATGTTGCCCGCGCAAAAGAGAAACGCGTCGTCGTGCGCGAAGACGAGATCCTTGAAGCGTCCGCTGCTCACAGGTCCGGCGCTCGTCCAGATTTCGGCGAAGGCGTCGCGCGCATCGTCCGACATCGCGAGATGCAGCGTCGGCACACCGTGTTCGATGCGCGCCGGCCCGCTCGTCGCGCCGAAGACGACACGCGCGAGCGCGTTGGCGCCGGCTTCAGCGTCGCAACCGATGAACCGGGATCCGATCATCGCGCGCATCGGCTATTCATCGTCCTGATCGCCGAAGAGATCCGCGGTCGCGGTCCGGTCCTGCTGCAAAGGCGGCAATGCGCCGCTCTTCACCTGTTCGAGCACGTCCGGCGGCAGCCACGTCTCTTCCATCGCGGCAATGCCGTTCTCGATCATCTGCTGGAGGAAGAACGATTGCTTGCGCCCCGTTACTTCCGCCAGGAGTCGCAGCCGTTGTTCGAATTGTGGATCGACCCGCACCGCGACCACCTTCAGCTTGTTTTCGGCGGTCCTTCTCACTGCATGCTCCTGTCACGTTCGTTGCGCGCCGCAAGCGGCGCGTGCATGCGGTGCTTATACCACAGCCCGATTGCGCGGCGACTCGCGCAGCCGTCCATGCACGATCGTGCGCGGCTTGCGAAGACCTGCGTGCTACCATCGAAACGAGCGTTTTGCACCTTTCCGGCGAGGCCCGCGCCGGCGCTCGCGTACGCGTGGCACCGCGCCATGAATGAATCGGAAGAACACGCCGCATCAGGCACCGCAGAGTCGTTGCCTTCGCTGCCTCCGCTCGACTTTCGCGCCGCGCGCAGGCGGCTCTTCGCTGCGCTCGTTGCGTCGATCGTCATTCCGTTCGCATTTTTTTGCCTGTACGGTTACTACACTTACGGACGCGCGCTCGCCGAGACGAGCGATGCGCTGGTGCGTCTCGTGCGCGTCGTCGATGAGAAAGCGAACGCAGTTTTCGGCATCAATCGCGAGTTGATTTCGCGTATCGACGACATGCTCGGCAGCGGCGACGCCGATTTCATCGCGCGCAGCGAGTCCGATCTGCACGAAAGACTTGCACGTCTCGCGCAGGATCATGCGCAGATCGCCGCGCTCTCGGTGCTCGACAGCCGCGGCCGCCTCGTGCTCAGCAGCCGCTATTTTCCCGCGCCGAATGTGTCGGTCGCCGATCGCGCCGATTTCATCGCGGCTCGCGACGCGCACGCAATCTTTCACGTCTCCACGCCCGAACGCGGACGCGTGAACAACACGGACATCGTCAATACGCTGAGCGCGCGCTATGCAAAGGACGGGCGCTTTCTCGGCGCGATATCGATCGCGGTGCGGCGCGACTTTCTGATCGACTTCTTTCGCGAACTCATTGCAAGCGATCCCACGCTCACGCTCGCGCTGCATCGCGACGACGGCGCCGTGCTCGCGCGCTATCCTCCGAGCGCGCCCAATGCGCCCGATCGGCATTCGGTGCTCGCCACGGCTTTCGCGCAAGGCGAACGCACCGGCATCATGCGCTACGTGTCCCCGCTCGACAACGACGAAAAGATCGCGGCGTGGCGGCGCGTCGGCGACTATCCCGTCTACGCCGCCGTCGGCTTTTCGCTTCACGACGTGCGCCTCGCATGGTGGCGGCGCGACGTGTCGATCGGCTCGATCGGGCTGATTCCGTGCATCGCATTGTGGCTGCTGATCGGCTTTACGCTGCGGCGCCTGAAGGCCGAAGAAGCCGCGTGGCATAGTTGGCGCGGCGAACTCGCGCTGCGCCGTTCCGCCGTCGCGGCCACGCGGCGACTGCAACGAATGGGCGCGCTCGGCAATCTGGTCGCGAGCGTTGCGCACGACTTCAACAATCTGCTGATGGTCGTCACGTCGAACATGGAGATGGCGCGTCGCAAGGGCTTCAACGGCCTCGAAAAGGAAGTAAGCGCGGTCGAGCGCGCATCGCGCAATGCGCAATCGCTCGCGCGCCGGCTGATGAGCGTCGCGCGCCGTCAGCCTTTGCAGATGCAGGTGATTCGTCTCGATCGATGGATGACGGAATCGGAGCCGCTCGTGCGCGCATCGGTCGGCGAGAAGGTCACGCTCGGCACGCGCGTATCCGATGCGACGTGGCCCGTGCGCGTCGATGCGACGGAACTCACCTCCGCGCTCATCAACATCGCCGTGAATGCGAAGGATGCGATGCCGCACGGCGGCGACTTTCGCATCGATTGCAGCAACGTGCGCCATGCCGATGCACGCGAAGGTCTCGCGCCAGGCGAATACGTGCTGATCTCATGCAAGGACAGCGGCATCGGCATGCGGCCCGACGTTGCGCGTCAGGCGTTCGAACCGCTCTTCACGACGAAGAGCGCGGGCGCGGGCACCGGCCTCGGGCTTGCGCAAGTGCTCGCGATGGCGGAGCAGGCGGGCGGCACCGCGCGCGCCAATTCCGCGTTGGGCTTCGGCACGACCATCGACATCTATCTGCCGCACTGGACGGGCGCAGCCGACGCGCCCGCCGATACGCCGCCTGTCGAGACCATCGTGCGCGATGCACCCTCGTCCACCGTGCTGCTCGTCGAAGACAACGACGAAGTCGCGGCGGGCTTATGCGCGGTGCTCGACGTGCTCGGCTGGCGCGCGCGCCACGCATCTTCCGGCGATGCCGCAAAGCAGTTGCTCGAAGCCGGCAACGACTTCGATCTCGTGCTCTCCGACATCCAGATGCCAGGCCAATGCGACGGCATCAAGCTCGCGGAATGGATCAAGTCGACGCGCCCCACGCAGCCCGTCACGTTGATGACAGGCTATGCCGATCAGCTCGATGAAGCGCGCCGCACGGGCTTTGCGATTCTCGCGAAGCCCTTCAACATCGACGATCTACAAAGGCTGCTCAACAGTCTTTCGGTGCGTCCGGGCAAATAGCGTTCAGCCCGCATCGCTCCATCCGCCGAACTGCGCGATCTCATCGAGCGAAAGACGCGCGCGGGGCGCAAGCTCGCGCTCGGCCAATGAAGCGGGCAATGCGCGCGCATCGCCATGATGCGCGACCGAAATCACGGACAGCGCCGCGAACCGCTCGGGAATCGCGAACGCCTGTTTCAGGCCCTGTGCATCGAATCCGCCCATCGCGTGCGCGGCGAGTCCTTGCGCATGCGCTTGAAGCAACAGCGCCATCGCGGCGGCACCTGCGTCGTAGGCCGCGCTCGGGTTGGCCGCGCCTTTCGCGTCGAGCGTGTCGGCGAGCACCGCGATCAGCACTTGCGCGTTCTCGTTCCACGATCGATTGAAAGGCACGAGCAACGCGAACGCACGCGCGAAGGCTTCGGGATCGCGCGCCTTCTCGAACACGACGAAGCGCCAGGGCTGCACGTTATACGCCGATGGCGCCCAGCGCGCCGCTTCGAGCAACGCGAGCACCTGCGCATGCGAGATATCGCGATCCGCATACGCGCGCGGACTCCATCGTCCGGCGATCAGCGGATGAATGGCGATATCGGTGGGAGCAGGTCGATGTGTCATGGATGAATCGAAGGAATATGAAGTCATGAAATGCGATGACGCGCGCCCGGATGCGTGGCGTTCAGATGCGGCCCGCGCCCGTCGAAGAGCTTCTCGCGCAGCGTGCCCTGCGCATACGCGGTGCGATAACGCCCGCGGCTCTGCAACTCGGGCACGACGAGATCGACGAACGATTGCAGGCTTTCCGGCATCACGAGTCTGCGCAGATTGAAGCCGTCGACGCCGGTTTCATCGGCCCATGCGATGAGCTGATCCGCGACCTCGTGCGCATCGCCGACGATGAACGGCCCGCGCCCGCCGATCTGATCGAAGCGCGCCATGTCGCGCGGCGTGATCGGCCGGCCCGCGCGCTTCGTGAGATTCTCGACCGTCGATTGCAGCGCGTTGCTTTTCACATAACGAATCGGCTCGTCGATATCGAGCGCCGCGAAATCGATGCCCGTCCAGCCCGAAACGAGCGTGAGCTGCCCGAGCGTATCGACGTACTCCGCATACTCGGCGTGCAGCTCGCGCGCTTCGTTCGCCGTGCGCGTGACGATGACCGTTGCACCGAGATACAGCAGGATGTCGTCGGCGGCGCGGCCCGCGTCGACCGCATGGCGGCGAATGTCGCGCGCGGCTTGCGCGACGATCGCGGGCGTCTGTCCTTCGAGAAACACGCATTCGGCATGCTTGCCCGCGAACGCCTTGCCGCGTCCCGACGCGCCCGCTTGATACAGAACCGGCGTGCGTTGCGGCGATGGATCGGCGAGATTGAAACCGTCGACGCGATAGTACGGTCCTTCGTGCCGCACACGGCGAACGCGCGACGGATCGGTGTACCGGCCCGCGCGTTTGTCGCGCACGAGCGCGCCATCGGCCCAGCTTCCTTCCCACAGCTTGTAGACGGCTTCCAGAAAGTCTTCGCCCGCTTCATAGCGTTCGTCGTGCTCGCGCGCGTGGTCGAAGCCCATGCCGCGCGCCGCGCTTTCCAGATAACCCGTGACGACGTTCCATCCCGCGCGCCCGCCTGTCAGATGATCGAGCGTCGAGAAGCGCCGCGCGAACTGATACGGATGTTCATACGTGAGATTGGCCGTCACGCCGAAGCCGAGATGCTGCGTTGCATAGGCCATCGCGGGCACGGTCAGCATCGGATCGTGGGACGGCGATTGCGCGGCCGCATGCAGCGTGGCGTCGCTGTTGCCGCCGTAGACATCGTAGATGCCGAAGACATCGGCGAGAAAGACGCCGTCGAAGAGACCGCGCTCGGCCGTCCGCGCGAGATCGACCCAGTAAGCGAGCGTGTTGTGCTCCGTCGAGCGGTCTCGCGGATGCCGCCAGAAACCCGCCCAAGAATGCGCGGGAGCGTTCATGTGGAATGCGTTGAAATGAAGGTGCCTGCTCATGTGCGCGATGTGCCGCCGGATATGCCAACGATCAAGCATAGAAGACGCGCTCGCGGCGAGGAACCAATTTACGCTGCTAACCAAAGCATCGAATCGATCAATAGCATCCGCGAAATGATCGGTTTCTGTTGCAGGCACGCGAGACGAAGATGGCTTCCTTTCATCGTCACGCTTCGCTTCATGTCGACCACGCCCGCTCTCGATACCTCTTCACGCCGCCCCGCGCATGCGAGCCTGCGCGTATTCGCATCGCGCGGCACCGGCGGCACGCGCCGCATCGCACCCGTCGAACTCACGCGCGTCGTCTTTCCAGTCGTGCTGCTGCTCGTCTGGCAATTCGCTTCGTCCGCGGGGTGGATCGATCCACGCGTGCTCGAAGCGCCGCTCGATGTCGCCGCCGCGCTCGTCGATCTCGCGCGCAGCGGCGTGTTGTGGGACAGCCTCGCCGCGTCGCTGCAACGCGCGGTGGCGGGCTTTCTGATCGGTGGCGGCATCGGCTTGTCGCTTGGGCTCGTCGCGGGGCTGTCGCGCATCGGCGAACGCACGTACGACGCGCTGTTGCAGATGCTGCGCATGATTCCCTTTCTCGCGCTGATCCCGCTCTTCGTGATCTGGTTCGGCGTCGACGAGAAGCCGAAGATCCTGCTCATCGCGATCGCGTGCGTGTTTCCCGTCTACCTCAACACGTTCTCCGGCGTGCGTCATGTCGATGCGAAGCTCGTCGAGGCGGCGCAGGTCTTCGGCATGTCGCGCGCGGCGATCGCGCTGCGCATCGTGCTGCCGCTCGCGATGCCGTCGATACTCGTCGGCGTGCGCTATGCGATGGGCACCGCGCTGCTCGCGCTCGTCGCCGCCGAACAGGTCAACGCGACATCGGGCATCGGCTATCTCGCGCTGAATCCGCGCGCCGCGCTGCGCACCGACATCATCCTTGGCGTCGTGCTCGTCTACTCGCTGCTCGGCCTCACGATCGATGCCCTGCTGCGCGCCGCCGAACGCATCGTCCTGCCGTGGCATCGCACGCTCGCGACGGAGCGGCGCACATGAACGATCAACTCGCTGTATCGATCCAGGACGCGGGCAAGCGCTTCGGCGAGCGCGTCATCTTCGAGCATCTCGATCTGGAAATACGACGGCGCGAATTCGTCGCGCTGCTCGGCGCATCCGGTTCCGGCAAGACGACGCTCCTGCGCACGCTGCTCGATCTCGACTCGCTCGATTCGGGCGTCGGCTATGTCGCGACGCCGCGCGCCGCCGTGTTCCAGGAACCGCGTCTGATTCCGTCGCAGCGCGTCTGGCAGAACGTGCTGATGGGCGTGGCGCGCACGCCGCGCACGCGCGAACTCGCGCGCGCGACGCTCGCCGAAGTCGGACTCACGCGTCATGTCGATGCATGGCCCGCGACGCTCTCGGGCGGCGAAGCGCAACGCGTCGCACTTGCACGCGCGCTGATCCGCGATCCCGCGCTGCTGCTGCTCGACGAGCCCTTCGCCGCGCTCGATGCGCTCACGCGCCTGCGCATGCAGGACCTCGTGCGCCAGCTCGTCGCGCGGCATGGGCCAGGCGTGCTGCTCGTCACGCATGACGTCGACGAAGCGCTGCGTCTCGCGGATCGCATCGTCGTCTTGCGCGACGGCCGTCTCACGCTCGACGTGAACGTATGCGCGAACGAACGCGATGCCGATACCGACGCCTTGCGCGAGCGTCTCTATGCCGAACTCGGCGTGCCGCGCGCCGTGGCCGCCTGATCTCTTTCCAACTCCATCCATCGATCCATGCGTTCGCTCTTTACCGCTCTCTTCAGCGCCGCCATGTTCGCGACGTCCACGGCCCACGCCGCGCAAACCGTCTTGCGTGTCGGCATCTTCCAGGACGTGACGCGCGAAGCCATCGAGGCCACCGGCTTTCTCAAGGACACGCCATATCGCATCGAATGGGCGCGGCTCAACGGTGCGGGGCCGACCGTGCAGGCGCTCGGCGGCAATGCCATCGACATCAGCTGGGGATTGAGCGACACGGCCGCGCCGAAGGCATCGTCGGAAGACCGGCGCAACTGGACCGCCGACAACGCGCCGATCAAGCTGATCGGCCTGCTCGCGCCCGTCGACAGTAAACGCTATTCGCCGATGCTCGTGATCGCGGGCAAGAACTCGGGCATCACGAAGCTCGCCGATCTGCGCGGCAAAAGCTATGCATACAACGAAGGCGGCAATGCGAACGCGGTGGGCCTGCTCGCGCTCGACAAGGCGGGCCTCTCCGTGAAGGACATCAAGCTGCGCCTGCTCACGTACGACGCGACCGCGCCGGCCGTGGTCGCGGGCGCCGTCGATGCCGCGCCCGCCACGCGCTCGCGCGTCGCCGATGCGCTTGCGAACGGCTCGGTGCGCGAACTCGCGACGGAGAACGAGGTGGGCTTTCCAGGCTTCGTATCAGTGACGGCGCGCACGGCCGCGCTGAAAGACCCGCAACTGAACGAGGCGATCGGCGACTTCATGACGCGTCTTGCGCGCTATCTCAACTGGGCCGCGACGCACGACGCCGAAACCGCCGCCGCCTACGTCAAGACGCAGCAGCTCACGCAGGAACAGGCGCTGTTCGCGGCGAAAAGCGGCGCATACCGGCTCGTTCCCGTGAATCGCGACGGCGCGCCCTATAAGGCCGAAGTCGCGGCGACGAAGAAGCTCGGCGAGATCGGCTTCTATCCGCGCGCCGTCGATTTCTCGAGCGTCGTCGACGATCGCTACACCGCGCAGATCGAAGCGGGCAATCGCTGAATTCATCATCGGAGCACAGCATGGGTTGGAGTTTCGCAGACCGCGTCTATTGGGTGACGGGCGCATTCGGCGCGTTGGGCGCGGCCACGGTCACGCGTCTCGCCGATGCGGGCGCGCACGTGATTGCGTCCTCTCGTCACGTCGACGACAAGCGCTTCGCCGATTTTCCGCGCGTCGTGCCGCTTGCCGTCGATGTCGCCGACGATGACAGCGTGCGCGCCGCGTTCGCGCATATCGAAGAGCGCTTCGACAGGCTCGACGGTCTCGTCGTGAGCACGAACGTCGCCGCATTCGGCGATTTTCTCGATCTCACCGACGACGACTGGCAACGCGTTATCGATGCAAAGCTGCTCGGTTCCGTGCGGCCGATCCGCGCCGCGCTGCCGCGATTCATCGAACAGGCGCGCGGCGCGATCGTCGCGATCAGCGGGCGCGGCGGCATCGCGCCGCCGCCGAATCACTTTCCCGGTTCGAGCGTCAACGCCGCGCTCGATCTGCTCGTGCAAGGGCTCGGGCGCAGGTACGGCCCGCACGGCGTGCGCGTGAATGCGGTCGCGCCCGGACCGATCCGCTCGCCGCGCTTCGATGCAATGGCGACCGCGCAAGTCGAAGACGAGCCTACGCGCCTCACCGCGCTCGATGGTCCCGGCACGCCGGAAGACGTCGCGGCAGCGGTCGCCTATCTCCTCTCCGACGATGCGCGCTTCGTCACCGGCACGCGGCTCTATGTCGACGGCGGCGGCCCGCCTTACGCCTGATACGCCGATTCCACAACAATCTACGAGGATTCATCGCTCATGTCCCGCTTCGTTACACCCGCGCAGTTGCGCACGCTCATCGCGCAACGATCCGAACTCGCCGTGCTCGACGTGCGCGAGGAAGGCGTGTCGTCGAGAAGGCGTCTGTTCTATTCGTCGGTTGCGCCGGTCGGGCGGCTCGGACTCTCGATCGGGCGGCTCGTGCCGCGGCGCGGCACGCCCGTCGTGCTCGTCGATACGCACGGCGAGCACACGCCGCGCGCCGCTGCCCTGCTCGCGCGCTGGGGCTACACGGATGTGTCGATACTCGATGGCGGCATCGACGGCTGGGAGAAAGCGGGCTTCGAAGTCTTCAGCGGCACCAACGTGCCGGGCAAGGCATTCGGCGAAGTCATCGAACACGAACTGCACACGCCGAACATCGACGCCGAAACGCTGAAGGCGCGGCAGGACGCGGGCGAGGATCTCGTCGTGCTCGACTCACGCCCCTTCGGCGAATTCAACACGATGAACATTCCGGGCGGCATCGATTGCGCGGGCGCGGAGCTCGTCTATCGCGCGCTCGCGGCGGCGCCTTCGCCGGATACGTTGATCGTCGTGAATTGCGCGGGCCGCACGCGCAGCATTCTCGGCGCGCAATCGCTCATCAACGCGGGCGTGCCGAATCCGGTCGCGGCGCTGACGGGCGGCTCGATGTCGTGGCTGCTCGCGGGTCTCGAACTCGAACACGGCGAGATCCGCACCGCGCCGCGTCCCGATGCCGCCACGCTCGCCGCCGCGCGCGAACTCGCGATTGCGGCCGCACGCAAGGCCGACGTGCCTGTCATCGATCGCGAGACGCTTGCCTCGCTGGAACGTGAACGCGGCGAGCGCACGTTGTATCGCTTCGACGTGCGCGATCCGCTCGAATACGAAGCGGGTCATCCTTCGGGATGGCGTTCGGCGCCGGGTGGACAGCTCGTGCAGGCGACCGACGAGTACATCGGCACATTGCATGCGCGCGTCGTGTTGCGCGACGACGATGGCGTGCGCGCGCGCATGACGGCATCGTGGCTCAGGCAGCTCGGCTATCTCGACGTGCGCGTGCTCGACGATGCCGCGAGCGCCGCGCTCGTCACCGATGCGTTCGAAGCCGGTCCCGAACCGCTCGCGATTCGTCCACACGGCGCGCGCGTGCAATGGATCGAAGCGGATGCGCTGCGCGCGTCGATCGAGGGGGGCAAGGCGCAGGCGATCGACATCGACAGCAGTCTCGCTTACAGGCGCGGCCACGTGATGGGCGCGCGCTTCGTCGCGGCGAGCGAACTGCTCGCGCATCTCGACGAGTTTCCGCACGGCACGCAACTCGTGCTGACCTCCGACGATGGCGTGCTCGCCGGTCTCGTCGCGGCGGAACTCGCGCAGCATCGCGCGGATGTGGCGGCGCTGATCGGCGGAACGCGCCGCTGGAGCGCGCTCGGCCTGCCGCTCGAAGCGGGCGACGCGCACAACCTCACCGGCGACGACGACGCGTGGTACAGCCCGTATCATGCCGCGCCCGGCCACGTTGCGGAACAGATGAACGCGTATCTCGCGTGGGAACTGCAACTCGTCGCGCAAGTGGAGCGCGACGCGATCGCATCGATCAACGTGCTCGACTTCGATACCGCGACCGCGCAACGCAGCCGCGAACGCCTGGACGCGCTCAGGGAGAGCGCCGTATGAGCGCATCGTTCGACGGCACGGCGAGCCCCGCCGACATCCCCGGCAGCCCCTTGCACGCCGCGTTTGAGCAGCCGCTGATGCTCGGCCTCTTCCTGCCGATCCAGAACGGCGGCTGGTCCATCTCGACGCTTGCTCGCGGCACCGACTGGCGCTTCGACTACAACGCGCGCCTCACGAAACAGGCCGAGGCGCTCGGCTTCGATCTCGTCTTCGGTCTCGCGCAATGGCTCGGCAAGAACGGACACGGCGGCGCGCTCAAGTATCGCGAGCAATCACTCGATGCATTCATCGCGACCAGCGCTCTCGCCGCGATCACCGAGCGCATCTTGCTGATCTCGACGGTGCATGCGCTCTATGGCCCATGGCACCCGCTGCATCTCGCGAAATTCGGCGCGACGCTGGATCACATTTCCAACGGCCGCTGGGGCATCAATCTCGTGACGGGACACGTCGCGAGCGAATGGGCGATGTTCGGCCAGCCGATGATCGAGCACGACGAACGCTATGTGCGCGCAGCGGAATTCGTCGCCGTGCTCGATACGCTGTGGCGCAGCGACGCGAACCTTCACATCAGGACGAAGCACTGGCAACTCGACGATGCGTTCGTGAGCCCGCGTCCGCGCTTTCATCGGCCGGTGCTCGTGAACGCGACGGGATCGGCTGCGGGCATCGACTATGCCGTGCGGCATTCGGACCTCATCTTCATCACGAGCCCGGCGGGCGCGGACTTCAACGACGCGATCGGCGCCTTGCCCGCGCACACCGCGACGATTCGCGATGCCGCGCAACGCGTGAAGCGGCGCGTGCGCACGCTGATCAATCCGACCATCGTGTGCCGTCCGACCGAACGCGAAGCGCGCGCGTATCACGATGCCATCGTCGCGCATGCCGATGAAGGCGCGCTCGACGGCTTCGTCAACATGCACGGCAAGAGCGATGCAAAAGCGTGGGCGAAGCACAAGCGCGAGCAGCGCATTCTCGGCGGCAATCTGCATCTGATCGGCTCGCCCGCGCAGATCGTCGATCAGTTACTCGCCTTGAAGCGCGCCGGTTGCGATGGCGTGCAGCTCACCTTCTTCGACTTCGAGCCCGACCTCGCGTACTTCGGCGATGCCGTGCTGCCGCTGCTCGCCGATGCAGGCCTGCGCATTCCGGCTTCGACACATCAACCGCTTCTTCACACGACGTCATGAGCCATACGCGACAATTGCACCTGAACACCAACGTCACCGGCGTCGGACGTCATCCCGCCGGATGGCGCACGCTCGACAATCCGCGCTCGATCATCGATCTGAACTTCTTCAAGGAGATCGCCGCGATCGCGGAGCGCGGCAAGCTCGATGCCGTCTTTCTCTCCGATCTGCTCGCGCTGCGCAATCATGCGGAAGGCCCGTCGCAGGCGCTGGAGCCGACCGTGCTGCTGACCGCGCTCGCGGGCGCGACGACGCATATCGGTCTGATCGGCACGGCATCGACGACGTTCAACGATCCGTTCAATCTCGCGCGGCGCTTTGCATCGGTCGATCATCTGAGCGGCGGGCGCATCGCTTTCAATGCCGTAACGACCTACGATGCCGCCGCTGCCGCGAACTTCAGCCACGACGTGCCGCTCACGACCGACGAGCGCTATGCGCGCGCGCAGGAGTTCGTCGAAGTGGTGACGAAGCTGTGGGATAGCTGGGAAGACGACGCCTTCATCGCGGATACGGATACGGGCCGTTATGCCGATCCGTCGCGCGTGCATGCGATCGAACATCGCGGCGCGTACTTCTCGGTGCGCGGACCGCTCACCGTGCCGCGCAGTCCGCAAGGGCGGCCGGTGCTCGTGCAGGCGGGTTCGTCCGAAGGCGGCCGTGCGCTCGCCGCGCGTTTCGCCGATGCCGTGTTCACCGCGCAAACGACGCTGCCCACCGCACAGGCGTTCTATGCGGAGATGAAGGAACGCGTGCGCGCGCATGGCCGCAATCCCGATCACTTTCTGTTGCTGCCTGGCCTCTATCCGGTGATCGGCGGCACGGAGCGCGAAGCGCGCGAACGCAAGGCCGAACTCGATGCGTTGCTCGATACCGATCGTGAAGTCGCGCGTCTTGCCGGCGCGCTCGGCCTCGCGCCCGACGATCTGCACATCGATGCGCCCTTGCCCTACGAACTCATCGCGAAAGTGACGCGCACGGATCTCTCGCGCGGTTTCATCGATTCGACGGTGGCGCTCGCGAAGAGCGAGAACCTCACGGTGCGCGATCTGCTGGACCGCAATCCGGGCGCGCATCGCATCATCGTGGGCACGCCGGAACAGATCGCCGACGATATCGCGCGCTGGTTCGACGAGCGCGGCGCCGATGGCTTCAACCTCAACGCCGACGTATTTCCTTCGGGCCTCGCCGCATTCGTCGATCATGTCGTGCCGATCCTGCAACGCAAGGGCATCTTCCGTCGCGAGTACGAAGGCACGACCTTGCGCGAGCATCTCGGCTTGCCGCGCCCCGAGAGTCAATTCGCGCGCGCGGCGCGGGCGGCGTGAGGTGAGCATGACTACGACAACGCGCGCAAACATCATCCGTTCGGAGCAGGAAGCAATCGAGATCGCGCGCCGCCTCGCGCGCGAATTCGCCGTCGATGCATCCGCTCGCGACCGCGAACGCCGCCTGCCCTTGAACGAAGTGGAAACGTTCAGTGCATCGGGCTTGTGGGGCATCGGCGTGCCGCGCGCGTTCGGCGGCGCGGATGTATCCGTGCGCATCATCGCTGACGTGTTCGAAGCGATATCCGCGGCGGATTCGTCGCTCGGACAGATTCCGCAGAATCATTTCGCTACGCTCGAACGATTGCGTCACGACGGCACGCCGAGCCAGCAAGACTTCTTCTTTTCGCGCGCGCTTGCCGGAGAGCGTTTCGGCAATGCAACGGCCGAACCGGGCGACCGCTTGCCATCGGAACACGAGACGCGCGTGCGTCGCACGGCCGGCGGCTTCGTGCTGACAGGCCGCAAGGTTTATTCGACAGGCGCGCTTTTCGCGCACTGGATACCGGTCGCCGCACGCGATGACGATGGCCTGACCGTCACCGCGTTCGTCGCGCGTCATGCACGCGGTGTCGAAGTCATCGACGACTGGTCGGGCTTCGGCCAGCGCACGACGGCGAGCGGCCAGGTGCGGCTCGACGATGTCGTCATCGACGAACTGCAGATCGTGAAGCGCGGACGACGCGAGCGTATCGACGCGGCCAACGCGGTATCGCAACTGATTCACGCGGCAATCGATCTCGGCATCGGACGCGCGGCACTCGACGATACGAAGCGCTTTCTGAGGGAGCTTTCGCATCCAGCGCGCGGCAGCGCGGTCACGCGTGCGCTAGAGGATCCGTTCACGCTGCGCGATATCGGCTCGCTGACGGTCGACTATCACGCGGCGCAGGCGTTGAAGGCGCGTGCTGCCTTGCTGATCGATGCGGCACGCGGCGACGCTGAGCATCGCGATGTAGCGGCGGCCATCGTCGCCACGGCCGAAGCCAAGATACTCACGACACGCTTTGCGCTCGATGCGTCGAACAAGCTGTTCGAACTGGCGGGAACGCAGTCGACACTGCAATCGCATAACCTCGACCGGCACTGGCGCAACGCGCGAACGCATACGTTGCATGACAGCGTGCGGTGGAAATATCATGCCGTGGGCCAATACGAGTTGAACGCTTTGTTATGCGATCCGTTCACGTACGCGCATCCGTATAAGGCCATCGAGGAATGAAACAAGAAGGCGCCGCGCAAACGCATCACGCCGCCGCGGCGCTTTTCACCTGATCCAGGTCTGCTGCCGCAAGCCAGTGGCAATAACCGCCGAGCGTATCGCGATCGATGTCTTCCAGCTTCATTCCTGAATATTTTCCGCCGCGAAAATGGTGCTTCGACCAGTAAGAGTCGGTGTGCCAGGCGTGGATGTGCAGGACATCGCTTCCCAGGCGGCGATCCGCGCGCGTGAAGTGATCGAGGAAACCAACGGAGCACGCCTGCGGATAAGTTTGACGGAGCGCGAGTTCGCCGGCATACATCGTCAGGACCTGCTTCGACCAGAAAGGCCACTCGCCCTGGAAGTCCTTGAACTCCTCTTCCAGCAAACGATCGCAACATTGCATATGTGCCTGCAGATAGTTGCGCACCATCTCCGACGGACCGAGCACCGATGCCCCGACATTATGCAGGCCGCCGTGAGGATAGCCCCATCGACGGCTGCATTCGGAAAGTTTGATGCGGACCGAGTCTTCGTAGGCGTAGGCGCCGAAGCCGAAGCAAAGGGCCGAAGGACGGAACGAATTCATCGCCGGTGTCACGAAGGTATCGCAGTCCGTCTTCAGGATCACATCGAAGTCCTCACAGACGTTCAGTACATCCTGCTCCGCCAGACTGCCAACCGAATTGATGAATTTGTAGTCGTTCCACTCGCTGTGAAGACTTGCGAACGGCAGCTTCTCGACCGCGAGTATGCGTGAATCCGACGGCAATCGATCGCGCACTTCGGGATGACAAACGGCGATGATGGTGCTGCTTTGCAACACACCGGAGTAAATGGCGCTTTTGTAGAGCCACGAAAACTCCTCGACCATTGAATCGCTGTTGTCAACGTAGACAAGGATTCCAAGCTTATTCGACACGGCTTTTCCCTCTTTCTTGCTATCCAGGCAGCATGATATCCGCTCGGATACGCGAGAAACACGCGAGGGCTCTACCTTGCAAACGATACGCCAAGAATCCAGAGTTTTCTCAAGAAGGACGCTCGTCGCCGAAAGCGCCCTTCGTCATTTTCCCACTCGCGCGCCCTACTTCGCCGCCACCGCCTGCGCATCGAACACCGGATTGAACTCGACATCCACCTTGATCTTGTTCTTGATATCTCCCGATCGATAAAGCGTATCCGCGATCTTCTGTTCTCTCGCAACGAGTTGCTTGTCGAGCGGATAGAAAACCGATCTGCCGTTCTCAGCGGAGAACTTCGCGCGCGCGGGGCTTTGCTTCATCTTCTCCAGATAGATCTTTTCCACCGCCGGCACGTTTTGCGCCCACCATGTCCACGATTGCTTCAGCCGCCCGAGAAAGTCGCCGAGCGCGCGGCTCTTTGCGGGATCGCGCAGCACGTCGGTACGCGCCGTGAATACCGACAGCGCCGGAATATCCAGCTCATCGCTCTTGATGACGACGCGCGCATCGCCCTTGTCGACGGTCTCTTTCACCGGACCATAGCCGCCCGAATACACGGCGACCTGTCCCGCGTTGAACGCCGACGCCGACACGTTGCCATCGCCGAACTTCACGCCCTGAAAATCCTTCGGCCGCAAATCCGCTTTGTTATACGACAGCACGTATTGCAGATAATTGAAGCCGCCGAAGTTATAGCCCCAGGTCTTTCCGCGCAGATCGGCGAGGTTCTTTACATCGGCGTCCTTGCGCACGACGGTCACGATCGGCGGATAGCTGCTATCGGGATTGCGCCATCCCGCGATGATCTGCAACGGCGCGGTCTCGGGCGTCCACTGCGTGCGCGCGTTGCCCTGCTCGATGATGAGCGACGTATCGCCCATCAGCCCGACATCGAGCACTTTCGAATAGAGCGCGGACAATTGCGCGGCAGGCCCCGTGAGCACGGCCCATTTCACCTTGTACGGCGCGCCGTCGAGCACGTGCGATGCCTCGACGATATGCGGCCACGCTGCATCCTGTGTGCCGATGGTCAACGTAAGCGGATCATCGGCGAATGCGGATGCCGACGCCGCGAAAAGGCTCGCGACGAATAATGCGGTGAGGCGTTTCCTGATGCGCATGAGTGTGTGGTGAGTGAAGGAAAAGTTATGCCGCTTCGCGCGGCGCATCCTGCGTCACGCCAAGCTCGGCGAGAAGCCGCGTTCTGAGCGCGATGGCGGCTTCGTCACTGCGCGAACGCGGACGTTGAAAATCGACGATGACATCTGCGCTGATCTCGCCTTGCGACAGCACGACGATGCGATCGGACAACAGTATTGCTTCGTCGATATCGTGTGTGACGAGCACGACCGCCGGCGTATGCGCGCGCCACAAACGCGCGACGAGCTCGTACATGCGGATGCGCGTGAGCGCATCGAGCGCGGCGAACGGTTCGTCGAGCAGCAAGAGCTTCGGCTCGCGCACGAGCGCGCGTGCCAGCGCAACACGCTGCGCTTCGCCGCCCGAAAGCGTCTTCGGCCAGCCGTCGGCGTGACGCGCGAGGCCCACTTCATCGAGTGCGGCGAGCGCGGAAGACTTTGCTGCGCCAAGCCGGTCATGGCCGATCACGACGTTTTCCCACACGCGCTTCGCGGGCACGAGGCGCGGCTCCTGGAACACGACGGAACGCGCGCCCGCCACGCGCACGCGGCCGCTGTCGGCCTGATCGAGCCCGGCGAGAATGCGCAGCAGCGTGGTCTTGCCCGCGCCGGACGCGCCGAGCATCGATACGAACTGGCCGCGCTTCACATCGAGCGATACGTCCTTCAACACCGCGCGGCCTGCGAAG
Organism: Caballeronia fortuita; assembly: GCF_001544835.2. Lineage (GTDB taxonomy): Bacteria > Pseudomonadota > Gammaproteobacteria > Burkholderiales > Burkholderiaceae > Caballeronia > Caballeronia fortuita. The sequence continues at coordinate 396,094 of NZ_FCNX02000004.1, forward strand.
ACGCGGCTCACACCATCGAGTTCGAGCGCGTTCTCGCGTTCGCTGGCGAAGCCTTTATCAAGCGAGTTCAAAGCGCGGCCTCCACGGAAGCGCGACATGTTCGAGCGCGCGCATGATGAGATCGGTGGCGATGCCGAGCGCCGCATACACGAGAATGCCCGCGATGATGATGTCGGCGCGCTGATTCTGGTTCGCGTTTACGAGGATGTAGCCGATGCCGTTCTGCGCGTTGATCTGCTCCGCGACGACGAGCGCGAGCAACGCCACCGCCGACGAATAGCGCACGCCGACGAGAATCGAAGGCAGCGCCGTCGGCAAGATGATGCGCAACGCGATCTGTCGGCTCGACAAGCCGAACACGTGCGCCGCTTCGAGCAGCTTCGGATCGACGCCGCGCACGCCGGCATAGGTGTTGAGATACATCGGGAAGATCGTGGCCGCGAGGATCACCGCGACCTTCGCGCCTTCTCCGATACCGAACCACGTGATGAAAAGCGGAATCAGCGCGATGAACGGAATCGTCCGCAACATCTGCAGCGGTGCATCGACGATCTCTTCGCCCACGCGCCACAGCCCGGCGAACAGTCCCGCGAACAAGCCGATGCCGCCGCCGATCGCGAGTCCCGTCGCCGCGCGCACGAGCGATACGCCGATCGCGCTTTGCAGTTCGCCATCGGCAATCAGTTCCTTCAGCGCGTCGATGATGACCGTCGGCGGCGGCAACGTTTCGGGCGCGACCACGTGCAGCGACGACGCAAGCTGCCACAACACGATGAGCGCGAGTGGCACACCGACACGCAACGCGCGCGAGCGCAGCAGGGACCATTGCCGCGCGCTGCCGCGGCGGGCTTCGCGCGTCGGCAGATCGATGAGCGCGCGCGGATCGGCGGCGCGCGCCGCTTCGTCATCGTTGCGCCGGGACGCCGTGCCCGGATCGAGGCCGAGCGTGGCGGATGGAAAGCGAGGGACGTTCATGGGCGTTCGCGGAACCGGAAAAGGTGTAGAACATCCGATGGTACGGTCGCATGTGCGTGCATCAAACGAACCCTTTGCAAGATGCAATGCGCAGCGCGCGTCATTTGGATTCCACACGATTCGATAAGGGCATCCGCCGTGCTTTGCTTAGCACATTCGCTTCGTTGAAGAATGGGCCGCGCTCCCATAACGTATGCGGATGACGTTTTCCGGATTACACGCGCTCATGGGAAAAATTGAATCGAACCTGCCGACGGGCCTCGACGCGCAAGCCGTCACACCCGGCTCGACGGCCTTGCGTGAACTCGTCGCCGCGATCGCACGCGAGGCGCACGCCCGCGCCAATGGCGAAGCCGACGCGCACGATGCCATCGCGCGCGTGCGTGCCGCGCGGCTTGGCTTATATCGCTTGCCCGTCGACGAAGGCGGCGGTGGTGCAAGCCTTCCGCAACTCTTCGAACTCGTGCTCGATCTTGCGGAAGCGGACTCGAACATTCCGCACATCCTGCGCAATCACTTCGCGTTCGTCGAACGCGCGCGGCGCACGCCGGATCGGGCGCCCTATTCGCGCTGGCTGGCATCGGTGAAGGAAGGCGCGCTGTATGGCATCGGCGCGAGCGAAACCGGCAATCAGAATATCGGCGACGGCGATGGCGCAACATCGCTGCAGCCGCATGGCGACGGCTACGTGCTCGATGGCGTGAAGTACTACAGCACGGGCAATCTCTATGCCGATTACATCGTCGTCAATGCGAAGACCGGCGACGGACGCTTCGTCGCCGCGCGCGTCGCGGTCGGTCAAAAGGGCGTCGACGTGCGCGACGACTGGGACGGCATCGGCCAGCGGCGCACAGCGAGCGGGACGACGGTCTACGAACGTGTAGCCGTATCGCGCGATGACGTGCTCTATTACGACGACGAATTCAAGGTGCCGTGGCAGGCGACATTCTCGCAACTATGGCTCACGACGATCATCGCGGGCATTCTGCGGGCCGTCGTCAAAGATGCGATTGCGTTGTTGAAGCGCCGCGAGCGCAACTACTATCACGCGATCGACGCGCGCCCCGCTCACGATCCGCTGTTGCAGGAGATCGTGGGCCGCCTCGACAGCGCCGCGTATGTAGCGGAATCGAGCGTGCTGCGCGCCGCCGATGCGTTGGGCCGCGCCTACGATTCGGCGCTCGCCGGCACGCCCGACGAAGCGCTTTTTCTGGAAGCGGCGCTCTTCTCGGCGCGCTCGAAAGTGCTCATCGACGAACTCGCGCTCGATGCCGCCACGAAACTCTTCGACGTAGGCGGCGCATCGGCGGGCAAGCAAAGCGCCGCGCTCGATCGTCACTGGCGCAACATCCGCACCATCGCTTCGCACAATCCGGTGGCTTACAAGGCGCGCGTGCTCGGCGCGCATGCGTTGCACGGCACGGCGCTGCCGAACGGCGCGTTCTTCTGACAGCCCATCTTCCAGGGAGTATCGATCTTGTCTCGAACCATTTCATCGCGCGGGCCACGCGTGGTCGGCATCGGCGGCACGACGCGGCCACAATCGTCGACCGAACGGGCGCTCGCATTCGCATTGCGCGGCGCGCAGGAAGGGGGCGCGAGCGTGCAGCTTTTCGGCGGCGCCTTTCTGCATAACCTGCCGCATTACGCGCCCGAATCGCGCGAACTCACCGACGAGCAGCACGAGCTTATCGAAGCGGTGCGCGCCGCCGACGCGCTCGTCATCGCGACGCCCGGCTATCACGGCGGCATCTCGGGTCTCGTCAAGAATGCGCTCGACACGCTCGAAGAACTGCGCCTCGACGAACGTCCTTATCTCGACGGCCGCGCGGTAGGCAGCATCGTCACGGCTTATGGGTGGCAGGCGGCGGGCACGGTGCTCACGTCGCTGCGCTCGATCGTGCATGCGTTGCGCGGCTGGCCGACGCCGTTCGGCGCGGCGGTCAATACACTGGAGACGCGTTTCGATTCCGCCGATACGTGTTCGGACCCGAAGGTCGTCGAGCAGCTTCGCACCGTGGGGCGCCAGGCGTCGAGCTTCGCGCTCGCTTTCGGCGCGGCCCGCGCGGACGAGTATCACGCGGTGACGCGGCGCGCCGAACTCGCGCCGCATTGAGTCGGGCGATGCGGCTTCGTTTCAGTGCAGCGGCGATTCGCCGGGCAACTGGAACGCATCGACGGTGTAGCCCATGTTGAAGTAACCGGCGCGCGCATAGACGGAAATGTGTTCGAGCTGTTCCGCGCGCGTGGTTGCATTCGCGACGTGCGCGCCTTCGGCTGCCGCGTCCTTCGTCAGACGCTTACGCAAGTGCTGCGCGGGCGCCGAAAGCGCCTGCCAGGTTTGAGTCAGGAAGTGCGGCATGGCTCGCCTCCTCGCTGCGGGAATAGCTCGAATCTAAGCCGTCAAAAAGGCGTAGACAAACAAGCTTTTCTGCAATGCATTGCAGGCGGCGCGTTAGATGCGAGTTCGTTCGTGACTCGCTTGCCGCACCGAGCCTCATCAAACCGCGTCCGCCCCGCTGCCTATCGCACGCCGCGCTTCCGACTGCTCCAGATGACGCAGCAGCAGCGTCACCATCGCGACGACCGTGAACGCGAGAATCACGAAGAAGACCGCGAGCGGCGTCAGGATATGCACCGACACGAAGCCCGCAAGCCCCATCATCACCGACGACACGAGCAACAGCGAACAGCCGAGGATCGCCGCCGTGAGGCCCGCGATATGCGGAAAGAGCGAATTGCCCTTTGCCATCAGCGTCGGATACATCGCGCCTGCGCAAAAGCCCATCACGAGCACGGGCAACGCGAGCGTCCAGACGGTAAGGCCGATCGCGAGCGACAGCAGCAGCATGACGACCGCCGCGCCCGCCATCACGCGCGCGCCGATGCGCAGCCGTTGCTCCGCGCTCGGCAGACGCGGACCATGCATGCGGTTCGACAAGCCGCCGAGGAAATACATCATGCCGATAGCAAGCGCGAGATAGCCGAAGTACGTCGGCGGCTTGTGCAGCGTGTTCTGCACCATGAAAGGCCCGACGATGTTGAACACGAGCAAGATGCTGTAGCACAGGCCCTGCGCAAGGAAGCAGCTTTGAAACACGGGGCTCGACAAGACCTTGCCCGCGTTCGCGAACAACGTGCGCGGCGCGAGATGCACGGGTTTCTTCAAGGTTTCGCGATAACGCCATACGAGCGTCCACATGACAATCGAATAGACGAGCAGGAACACGAGACACGCCTTCCAGCCGAACCATTCCTGCAGATGCGCGCCGATTACGGGCGCGACGATCGGCGCGAGGCCCCACGCGATCGACATGTACGTGAACGCGTGCATCAGCGCCTGGCCCTTGAACGAATCGGTGATGATGGTCTTGGCGAGCAGGTTCGTCGCCGCAATGCCGAAGCCCTGCAGACAGCGCGCAAGCAGAAAGGCTTCGAGACTCGTCGCGGCGAGCGAAAGCAGGCAGCCGAGCGTGAATATCACAAGACCGAACGCCAGTACTTTTTTTCTGCCATAAGCATCGGCGACGGGGCCGAAGACGAGCTGGCCGATCGCATACGCGGCCATGTAGCTCGAGACGCTCGACTGGATCGCTTGCGGCGAGGTTGCGAAGTAACGCGCCATCGCGGGTAGCGCGGGCACGTAGATGTCGATGGCAAGCTGGCCCGCCGACGCGAACAGACACACCAGAAACAAGAGAAAACGCGGGGAATTCTTCGAGAGTTGAGCGTGGTTCATGACAACGATGAATGAGCGGGGGCCGGCGGCCTCTTCGGGCCGATCCGGATGGCGGATTCATCGTATTGTGCCTGTCATCGCGCGGATCGACAGAAAGCCCACGTCGCGCGTAATGCAACGGCGTCAGCTTTTGCCGTCCAGAATGGGATGCGACTGGCCCGGTATCGGACGGCCCTGATCGTCGGTCGGCACGAGCTGCGTCTGGAATGCAACGAAGAGCGCCTGAAACTTGCCGTCGACTTCGACCATCACGGCGCCGTCCTGAAGCACGCCGTTCTCGTTCGAGTGGTCTCTCACGCGACTACCCGGTGCGGGCTTCGGGTTGCCCTGATTCATATGCGTTTCGTGCAATCCGTCCTTGCCCGGCTCGAAGAGAAAGCCGAAACCAAAGACCGTGACGTCTTTGGCGGGCTTCCATCCGAGGCGATCGTCGCTATAGGCCGGCGTCTTGTAGACGTAGTCGACGCCATCCGCCGACATATCGAGTTGCAGCATCTCGTTGAGCAGCGCGTTGATGTCGTTATGTTCGTCTTTCGTGTCGAGCGGAATCGGGCGCATCGCGCCGAGATCGAGAAGACGCGGGTCATGCACGTAGTCGAGTTTCGGGAAGTTCGAGGTCGACACGCCAGCGGGCAGCGTGCCGAGATCGGCGATCATCGGATGATCGAAGGATCGATTCCACAGATACAGCACGAGATAGCCCGCCGGTCCCGTCAGCGAGCTATCCGATTTCACGTTGGTGACGATGTTGAACGGCTTGCCGTTCGCGTCTTCACTAACGATGACGTAATGCGGATCGCCCTTGTAACCCTGCAGAAAGGGAACGCCGAGCTTGACCGTGCCTTTGAAGAGAACGTATTCGTTGCGCGCCATGATGCTGCTCCGTGAAGTGAGCGACCATTTGATGCGGCAAGTGTGACATTCATTCGAGCTTTGCGCGTCGGCCCCGATATCAGCGGATCGCTTTGCGCGCAGCCTTGAAACGATGCTTCTGCTCGGTCTTCAGCGCGCGCAACGCATCTTTCGCATGTGCGTCGCCACCGAGCGTGTCCTTCGAATTGACGAGCAGTTCGCGGCTCGCGACGACATCGTTCAATGCGCCAAAGCGCTTTTGCAGGCGCTTCAGATGCTTCACTTTCGCGCGCAGTTCGGGCTTGATGTCGGACTCGAAAAGCTCCAGCAAATAACGCACTTTCTTTCCGGCCTTACGCACTTCGTGATACGCGGCATAGTTCGACTGTTGCGCGCGCAGCGCCTGCTTGATGCGACGTTTCAACTGACCGCGCGCCGCGCCGATCCGCTTTCGCGCGAATCGTTCGACGGGCACGCGCTGCGACGCGGTATTGAGTCGATGATTCGCGTCTTTCAGTCCGCTCTGCAAAACGTGCTTGACGTCCGCGTTGGTCAGCGTCTGAACGCTGGTCGCGAGCGCGGCCTCGCGATGCGCCTTGATGGCTTCTTCGAGTCCCTCGACATCGAGTTCCTTGACCAGTTCGAGCAGAATGTCCCAGTCGCGCGTGCTGCCCGCCGATGTCGCCAGATACTTGAGCAGCGCGCGCTGACGCGTGTCGAAATCATCGTCGAGCAAAGGACGATAAGCCCAGAACAACGTGCGAAGCCGCCGCACCGCAACGCGCAGCTTGTGCAGCACTTCCGGGTCCGTGTCCGTGTCCAGGGCGGATGCTTGCCGCGTTGCTTCTTCGATCAGCGGCGAGGCCAGATCGCCGAATCGCGCTTCAGCGGTTGCGTGCTTGCCGTCGTTCATGTTCGCTTCCCGTTGCCAGATCGATATTGCCGCTGCAAATTGCATACCCGCGACTGTTGTGCGCGAACCAAAGCCCAAGTATTCGCGGTACACGCATTGCTAGAAACCAAACAGCAGAAATGCCGTTATTTTCGAACGCTCCACAACAAAAAGATGGTTGGGTACACTAGCCGCGTCCTGCAGTTTCAGCCAGACACGAACATCATCTGGAGCCAGTTTGAGGAAGCGAGCCACGGTCATTTGTCGAAAAGGCAACCGCATATTGCTGGTTGCGCGGCGTCACACCAAATGGGCGCTGCCCGGCGGCATGCTCAAACGCGGCGAGCATCTGTCCGATGCCGCGCTGCGCGAACTGAAGGAAGAAACGCGTCTTGCGGGCAAGTCGGCTAAGTTCCTGTTTCAGCATCGGGGGCGGCAAAAGCATCATCACGTCTTTTCGTGCGATCTGCCGAAGAACGCCAAGGCGCGCGCGAGCAACGAAATCTCGCGCTGCCGGTGGGTGCATATATCGGAGATTCAACGGCTCGCCACGAGCGCGCCGACGAAGGTCATCGTCAAGGCGCTCGGTGGCAATCGCGGCAAGCGCTGATCGCTACTGGCCGCCCTCCTGAATCGTCAGAACATTTTTCACGGACTTGACGCCGTCCACGCCCTTCGCGATGGACGCGGCCTTGTCGATCTGCGTGCCGTCCGCTGCGTGACCGGCCAACGTGATTGCGCCATTCTTCGCGATCACGTTCACGCCGTTCATGTCGATGCCGCCTTGCTTCAGCGCCTGCGACACCTTCTTGCTGAGCGCGCGATTGGCTTTGCGCGCGGCCGATTTCGAGCTTCCCGCACTCGCCGATGGCGCGGTGGACTGCGTCGAGCCCGCATCGCTGGTCTGCGACCACGCGTTGACGGAGAAGGCAATCGCGGATGCGACAGCGGCAAATTTGAGCGCATTCATCGTTTTCATCGCTTGGCTCCAGTGGCTTGAGTGAATAGAGGACTACAAGGGCACCGTGCATTCTAGTCGGCGCATCGCGATAGCGCAGGGAATTGGGCCATTCATCGCGAAAACGCGTGCGACTCGGCGGGCGCGAGAAAAAGTTCGTGATCGTCCGCGAGCTTGCCGATCGTGAAGTCGATGAACGTGCGTACGCGCAGCGGCTAGATCGATTCACGCTGCGTGAAATACCGCTTGAGCAAGGGCACGGGACGTCCGCCGCGGATATGCTTGACTGCATCTGCTACATTTGCCCTGCTCCACCCGCTGAACATTTCGAACGACACGACAACACGAAGAGACGACAGCATGACGCAGCGAATCGGCATGATCGGTGTCGGCCTGATGGGGCACGGCATCGCACGCAATGTGATGAAGCATGGTTATCCGCTCACGGTGGTCGAGCACCCCGGCAACCAGCCGCTCGACGAACTCCTCGCACTCGGCGCGAAGACCGTAAGCAATGGCGAAGCGCTCGCGCGCGAAGCGGACATCGTCATCTTGTGCGTGACGGGATCGCCCGAAGTCGAAGCGGTATTGACCGCACCCGATGGCGTGCTCGCGGGATTGCGGCCGGGCACGATCGTCATCGATTGCTCGACCGCCGTGCCCGCATCGACGCAACGCATGGCCGCGCTCGTCGAGAAAGCAGGCGGCCTTTTCGTCGATGCACCGATGACACGCACCGCGAAAGAAGCGCACGAAGGGCGGCTCAACCTGTTGGTGGGCGCATCGGCGGAGCTGTTCGCGCGCATCGAACCGTTGTTGCGCACGTATGCGGAGAACGTGACGCTCGTCGGCGGCACCGGCGCGGGACACAGCATGAAGCTGCTGCACAACTTCGTGTCGCTCGGCACGATTGCGCTGATCTCGGAAGCGGCGGCCTGCGCCGAGCGCGCGGGCGTCGATGCGCGAACGTTCGTCGATGTCCTCGCGAAAGGCGGTGGCGGCGGCGCAGCGCTGGAACGGCTGCGGCCCGCGCTCATCGAAGGTGATCCGACCGGCATGCCGTTTCACATGTCCAACGCGTTAAAGGATCTCGGCTACTACACGACGATGGCCGCCGACAACGACGCGGTCGACGCGATCGCCAGCGCCGTGCGCGCGACTTACGCGGACGCGGTCGAACAAGGCGGCGCGCATCGCACGTTGCTCGAGTTGCCGAAGTTGCTAGGAGATTGAAGCCGCAATGAAAAAGCCGCTCTTTCGAGCGGCTTGTCGCTGGCGCTTATGAAGCGTCAATCGTCGAGCAGGGACAGATCGCGCACCGCGCCCTTATCCGCTGACATCACTAATTTCGCATACGCCTTCAAAGCCGCCGACACCTTGCGCGGACGCGGCTTCGCCGGCTTCCACCCCTTCGCGTTCTGCTCTTCGCGACGGCGCGCGAGTTCGTCGTCGGAGAGCAATACGTCGATCGTGCGATTCGGAATGTCGATGCGAATCTTGTCGCCGTCGCGCACGAGGCCGATGGCGCCGCCCGCCGCTGCTTCGGGCGAGCAATGACCGATCGAAAGCCCCGACGTGCCGCCCGAAAAACGTCCGTCCGTCAGCAACGCGCACGCCTTGCCGAGACCCTTCGACTTGATATAGCTCGTCGGATACAGCATTTCCTGCATGCCGGGGCCGCCCTTCGGACCTTCGTATCGAACAATGACGACATCGCCGGCCTTGACCTTGTCGTTCAGGATGTTCTCGACGGCTTCGTCCTGCGATTCGGTCACGTGCGCCGTGCCTTCGAACACGAGAATGCTTTCATCGACGCCCGCCGTCTTCACGACGCAGCCATCGAGCGCGATGTTGCCCGTCAGCACAGCAAGGCCGCCTTCCTTCGAGAACGCGTGCTCGTAGGAACGGATGCAGCCTTCGGCGCGATCGGTATCGAGACTCGGCCAGCGCGTGTTCTGGCTGAACGCGACTTGCGTCGGCACGCCAGCGGGACCGGCCATGTAGAACGTCTTCACGGCTTCATCGTCGGTGACCTTGACGTCCCACTGCGCGAGCGCATCTTTCAGCGTCGGCGCATGCACGGTCGGCACGTCGGTATGCAGCTTCCCTGCACGATCCAGTTCGCCCAGGATCGCCATGATGCCGCCCGCGCGATGCACGTCCTCGATGTGATACTTGTTCGTGTTCGGCGCGACCTTGCACAGTTGCGGCACGGTGCGCGAAAGACGATCGATGTCCTTCATCGTGAAGTCGATCTCCGCTTCGCGCGCGATCGCCAGCAGGTGAAGGATCGTGTTGGTCGAACCGCCCATCGCGATATCGAGCGTCATCGCGTTTTCGAATGCCTTGAAGCCGACCGAGCGCGGCAGCACGCGCGCTTCTTCCTGCTCGTAATAACGGCGCGCCAGTTCGACGATGCCGCGTCCCGCGCGCTTGAACAACTGCTCGCGGTCGGCGTGCGTCGCGACGACGGTGCCGTTGCCGGGCAGCGAGAGGCCGAGCGCTTCGGTGAGGCAGTTCATCGAGTTGGCCGTGAACATGCCCGAGCACGAGCCGCACGTCGGGCACGCGGAGCGTTCGACTTCGGCGACTTCGGCATCGGAATACGACTGGTCGGCGGCAATCACCATTGCGTCGACGAGATCGAGCTTCTTCAGTTCGATGGCCTTCGTCTTCGGATTCGCAAGGCGCGTCTTGCCCGCTTCCATCGGCCCGCCCGACACGAAGATCACCGGGATATTCAGGCGCATCGCGGCCATCAACATGCCCGGCGTGATCTTGTCGCAGTTCGAGATGCAAACCATCGCATCGGCGCAGTGCGCGTTGACCATGTACTCGACCGAATCCGCGATGATGTCGCGGCTCGGCAACGAGTAGAGCATGCCGTCGTGGCCCATCGCGATGCCGTCATCGACCGCGATCGTGTTGAATTCCTTCGCGACGCCGCCCGCGGCCTCGATCTCGCGCGCGACGAGCTGGCCCAGGTCCTTCAGATGGACGTGGCCCGGCACGAACTGGGTGAACGAATTGACGACGGCGATGATCGGCTTCGAGAAGTCTTCGTCTTTCATGCCGGTCGCCCGCCAGAGCGAGCGAGCGCCCGCCATGTTGCGTCCGGCGGTGGAAGTTTTGGAACGGTATGTGGGCATCGTGGTGGCTATTGAATTCGCGGAATGAAAGCGGGCCACGAGGGGTGAGGGCCCTTGCGCCTGAGCCGGCGACCTTTTGGGTCTTCTGCATCGGAAAGGCGGGAGTTTTCGAGATTATCCCATACCTGCTTCGTCCAATCCGCTTCGCCGCGCCCGCTAAAAAAATGGCGCAGCCCCTTCCGAAGCTGCGCCATCTCGTCATGCGATCACGTCGTCAAACCGCCCGGCGCACCATCAATTCCTTGATCTTGCCGATCGCCTTGGTCGGGTTGAGCCCCTTCGGGCACACGT
>NZ_FCNX02000005.1 GCF_001544835.2 Caballeronia fortuita
GGCATCCAGTCCTGCGGCTCGATCTTGCCGTCGGCTTGCATCACCGCGTCGAAGCGGGTTTGGGCGGGGGATGCGGATGGGCTTTCCGCTTGTTGAGTCGGACTTGGAAGGTCGAGGGATTGCGTGTACATGCAGGCTCCGCCGTCTTTTTGAGATGCGATGGAGCGAGTATAGCTATTAACCGACCGTCCGGTTGATTAATTTTACTTGCATACGATGCAGGTCGAATAGCATGGCGTTAACCCGATAGCCGACGTGAATGTACGATCGGGACGCAAAAAGGCCCAGTCGCTATATGAACTGGGCAAAACCACCGGCGAGCCGGCGGCGGAGGTTGCTGTGCGCTCTATAAAACCGATCCGTTAAAGCGCATTTTGCGTTCTGTATTCGAGCGGCCAGGCGCGTCCTGTGGTCTAAGAGGACCGCAATCGCGCCGAATTACTTACTGCCCGAAGAATGCAGCTTGAGGATCGGTACGCTGGTTCGCGCGCCCCGCTTGCGACGACGCGCCAGTCGACGATCCATACCCTTCCGCCTGCGCTTGAGCAACGCGCACAGCGGCAAGGCGCGCTTCTGCTGCCTGCAGCTTTGCCGGATAGGACGCATCTTCAGCGACAGGCTCATAGCCGGCTTTCTCTACCTGGACGAGTTCGCTACGCACATCCGCGCGGCTTACCGACGCACTCGATTGTGCGAACGAGACCAGCGGACTGGTAAGAACCGCTGCGGCGATCACTGCGTTGACCCACGATTTCATGGCGACACTCCTCATTCGATGAAGCACGGCGCGTTCGCCAAGCAAACGAGCGCAGTGTAAGTGCACGAAGCCCGACGATCATTCATCGCTAGAAGGAAGCATCTTTACGAAAACGGTAATGAATCGCGGATGTCGGTATGACCGGAAACCGGTGTCATATACACGCGCGCTCCGTAGCGGCACACATACGCCCTATCCCGGACAAGACAACAATCTGCTAGACCCATTATTCCAATATCGACAAAGATCATTCAACGGAAACGCGAATGATCTTCCGAAGGCTCGTCTTTACACTCCGTTCACAAGCTGCTTAAAACGAAACGGCAGCGCGATCAGAAATTCGAATCGGAGGTAGTCATCATGAAGACGTTCATTTCCGCAGTTGCCGTTGCTGCTGCTCTCGCAGCTCCGGCTCTTTCGTTTGCGCAGCAATCGGACACGCCGCTCAGCCGCGCGCAAGTGCGCGCTGAACTGGTTCAGCTCGAGAAAGCCGGCTACAACCCGAACATCAGCGATCCGTCCTATCCGTCGAACATTCAGGCGGCGCAGGCACGCGTAAGCGCCCAGCAACTCGCGCAAACCTCGGTGCAATCGAGCGACTACGGCTCGGTGGCCAATGGCTCGTCGCAGTCGGGACGTACTATTGGCGCCCATTCGCGCGCGCTCGGCACCTACTTCGGCCAGTAAGCAATAGCGCCGCCAGCCGGACACCATACGGCTGAAATGCAGAAGGGCGACCTCCTAACGAGGTCGCCCTTGTTTTTTGCATTCGAAATGCTTCATGCAAGGTGGCATTTTGCATTCAGCATGTCCGATACGGCTAGCCGCCGACTCAGTTCGCCGGAATCGTCACCACGGGTGATCTGGCCGTGTCCGTCACTTCCGCGAGCGCCATCAGGTTCTGCACGACTGTGAAGGCGTATTTGGAATCGAAGTCGCTGCGATCGATCCAATAGTTCGATTCGTCGTAGAGCACGCTCACGTAAGCATCCTTCGGCACCTTCTCGCCCACCTTCACGATGATGGTCGGCCGAGTCTCTCCGCCGATCAGACCGATGCTCGGCTTGGTCGCGCCGGTTCCCACCTGTTCGTCGGGAACCGCGATCTGCGCGCCGAGATCGGTGAGGATGCCAAGCACCGAACGCGTGACCATCGGAATGCGATTCTGATCCGACGATTGTCCATAGACGATCTCGTAGGTCTTCATCTTCGGCGAGAGATGCAACAGCTTCCTCACGAGCGCGAGATCGTCGACGACTTCCTTGTTCGTTCCGCTGCGCGTTGCGCCGAGCGTGATGAACACACCGCCCTTGTCCTTCTCGGGGCTGTTGCCGCCCGCGCGTTTATCGGTCTTCGCGGTCTTGTCGTCTTCCGCGTTGCGCGTTTCGATGTTCAATTCTCCCGCGAGTTGCAATCGGCGCAATGCCTGCAGAAGCAGGAAGAATTGCGGCGAGCCCGATGCATTCGGCCCACCCAGCGCGTTGCCGTTCTGCAAGCCGCTGACCGACTGCGCCGTGATGCGCAGAAGCAAATCGATCGGTATGCCGCTTTCGGCGAGCGGCATCACGAGCGTCGGCGATAGCGGCCGGATGTATGCGCTCGCGTAGGCATCGCCAGTGGTCGGCGTAAAGGTGAACGTCGGATGATTCGAGTACGACACGCTGCCTGTCGCTTGCGCATAGTTCGGCTGCGCGCCCGAGCCGGCATTGAGGATAACGCCGCCCGAGGAATCGAACGTATAGGCGGCGATAATGCTGCTCACGGTGAGAAAGGACGGCGCATCGGCAAAACGCAAACCGACGATCGCCGCAAGTATTTCGCGCTTCTTCGCATCGCCGAGCGCACGGGCGTAATCGACCTGATCAGCTTTGAGTCGTCCCGGGCCGATACCCGCGCAGCCCGCCGCGAGAAACGAGACGGAGAGAATGGCAATCGATAAGGCTTTCCTTGTCATGGCTTTTTGTGAAGTGAGAGGAGGATCGTCGGCGCTTAGCCGCGGAGCATCTGGGCGGCGGTCGCAAATTTCATACCTTTGAGCACGAACGATCCCATCCGGCGCGTTGCACGCCGGCTCTTCGATGCATGACGAACGGTTCGCTATGTCACGCTGCGTAGGTCTTCACATCATGAAGCGTGATCGTGTCGCGTCTTTACTTGCGTCCGTGCCTGAGCTTGCGCGCGACTGTCCTGCGCGATATACCGGCTTGCCTCCTTGTGTTGTGCGACGAGCGCATCGAGACGGTCTTGCGCGAAGCGCGGTCCGTCCTCGCGGGCGAAAGCCGGAGCGGCGAGCGTTGCCGCCGCAAGGACGATGATCGTGGCGAAAGGCGTTCTTTTCATGATTCACCTCGCGATTGAATGCGGCATGCATTACGCATTCGCCGCTCGCCAAGCATCGCACATCGGTTCGGACGCTGCGCGCGGTGTGCGCGCTTCGATCTCTCTTGCGTCCCCCGTCTTTCCGCCAAAATCCAGCGCGCTCCTGCCTGAGACGCTCATTGCACCGTTCGCGTGCTTGCGGACGGTGCCCGGATTACCTATTCCTTACTTCAAGGCGTCTTTTGTCATACCGGCGCCGCATGGACCGAACGATTCAGGAGACGCGCACCATGAATCTCGCCATCTTCTTCGACGGCACGTGGAACGAGCCCAATGACCGCACCAACGCCTATCTGCTCTACAAGCTCGCGCCCGAGACGGACCAGCAAGAAACGCTTTACGTGCCCGGCGTCGGCACGCAAGGCAACGGGCTCTTCTCGCTCGCGAACAAGTTCCTCGGCGGCGCATTCGGCGATGGTCTCAGCGAGAACATCAAGAGCGGCTATGCGTGGTTATGTCAGCGCTACAAGCCCGATGCGAAGATCTACATCTTCGGCTTCAGCCGTGGCGCCTATTCCGCGCGCAGCCTGGCCGGCCTCATCCGCAAGTGCGGACTCGCGAACGACTGGAGCCCTCAGTCAATCGATCAGGCCTACGGCATCTATCGCGACAAGGACGTCGGGCCCGCGGATGACTCCGTCGTCGAGTTCCGCAAGCAGTTCACGCGCGAGGTGAATGTGGAGTTCATCGGCGTATGGGATACGGTCGGCGAACTCGGCATACCAGTGGATGGCGTGCCGGCGCCGGGATTTTCGAGCTATTACAAGTTCCACGACACGACGCTTTCGAACAGCACGAAAGCGGCCTATCACGCGATCGCCGCGAACGAATTTCGCTCGCTCTACAAGCCGACTTTGTGGACGCGAGGCACCGATGCGCGCGGCGCAGATCTGCCGCTCGAACAGCGCTGGTTCGCGGGCGCGCACGCGAACGTCGGCGGCGGCTATGTGACGCCGCCGCGCACGCCTGAAGACCTTTTGCCGCTCATTCCTGCCGAATGGCTGCGCAAGAAGGCGGCGGAACGCGGTCTTGCAATCGATGGGCCGATCGCGATTCCCCCGCAAGCGTTTCAGTCGCAACCGATCGATTCATACGCCGAGTTCACGACTCATCATCCATTCTTGCAGGCCGTGTGCAGAAAGGAGCCGCGCGCGGCGGGAACGGCGCTGAACGAAACGATCGATCCGAGCCTGCTCGAACGGCTCGGCGTACCCGGCTTTCTCGACATGTATCCAACGCTCGTCGCACAATTGAAAGCGCTGCCTCGCGGAAATTAGATAAGGAACCCGAAAGAGTTCCCCGAAGCGTCACATCAGAAAAGATGCGGCGGCCTGCGATCCGTCATGTCGCGCGGCAAGGTTTCATCAAGCTCGAATTCAATGTTCGGATAGTCTTGCAAGCGGCCGCTCACTTCGGCTTCGCGCTCGCTCGTGAAAAGGCCGTCGAGATAATCGAACGACAGCTTCTCCACGAGCGCCTTCAACGCGAGTTCAGGGCTGCGTTTCGGCTCCGTGGCGATGTCGCCCGAATCCATGCAGGCGCGGAACTCGCCGTTCTTCGAATCCATCGCGCCGATGTCGATCACCTTGCCGTCGACATTCTGCGCGAGCACGCGCTGCTCCACCGCAAAAAGCCTGAACGGACGTTCGAGGCTCGCGGGCGGTTCCGGATTGCTATCTTTGTTTCGTTGATCGGTCATGGTGTGTCGCTCCGGTATGTGCATCGATCGAAACAATGCAGCAAAGGCCGCGCCCGCGGTCTGTGCGATGCAGCATCGACACCGCTTTCCTGCGTGCGCCGCGTCGTCCTACATTGAAGCATCGGTCACGAATCGAAGGAGCAGTCACCGTGAATGGAACCATGAGCGGAAAGATCGCAGTCATCACCGGCGCGAGCCGCGGCCTCGGGCGCAACGCCGCGCTGAAACTCGCCGAACAGGGCGCGGGCGTGATCGGCACCTACAACCGCAATGCGCAAGCTGCGCATACGCTCGTCGATGAAATCGCTCAAGCGGGCGGCAAGGCGGCCATGCTGGAACTCGATGTCGCCCGCTGCGAAACCTTCGGCGCTTTCGGCGACGCCCTCTGCAAGACGCTGGAAGATCTGTTCGAGCGCGAGAACTTCGATTTTCTCGTGAACAATGCGGGCATCGGCATCCATGCGCTTTTCGCCGAAACGACGCCTGCGCAATTCGACGAGCTCGTCAACATCCAGTTGAAGGGGCCGTTTTTCCTGACGCAGACGCTCTTGCCATATCTGCACGAGGAAGGCGCGATTCTCAACGTATCGAGCGGACTCACGCGTTTCGCGCTGCCGGGGTTCGCAGCGTATGCCGTGATGAAAGGCGGCATCGAAGTGTTGACGCGTTATCTGGCGAAGGAGCTTGGACCGCACGGCATCACGGTCAATACCATTGCGCCCGGCGCGATCGAGACGGACTTCGGCGGCGGCGCCGTGCGCGACGATCACGATACCAACCGCTTCGTCGCCGACAACACCGCACTCGGGCGCGCGGGCCTGCCGGACGATATCGGCGGTGCGATCGCGGCGCTGCTCTCGGACGGCAATCGCTGGATGACGGCGCAGCGCGTCGAGGTGTCGGGAGGCATGTTCATCTGACGCATCGGCCCGCGACGCACGAAAAAAAACCGGACGCCGAGGCGTCCGGTTTTGCATGCAGCATGCGTAATGCCTAATGCTTAATGCTTAATGCTTAATGCTTAATGCTTAATGCTTAATGCTTAATGCAATATTCGATGCATCAAGCCGCGAAGCATCGCTTAGAAGCGGTGGATGATGCCCACGCCCGCTGCGAACATGCTGCGCGATGCCGACGGCGCGCTCTGGAAGCCGTCGCCGATCGTGGCGTTGGCCGACGTCTGGCGATTGGTCGACGTGTTCGTCGGAACAGCCAGCGTGTTGCCGTTCGCGCGCTGGAATGCTTCCAGTGCGTACAGGCCCGTGCGCTTCGACAGCGAGTAGTACTGCGAGAGGTTGAACTGGTGGTACGACGCAGCGTCGTTGATGCCGTTCGCCTTGCTGGCCCACGTGTAGCTGTAGCCCGCCGCGAAGTCCCATGCCGACGTCGCCTTCCAGTGCAGCACCGTGCCTGCCGTGTTGAAGACGGCTTCGTCGGTGAAGCGCGAGTTCACGCCCGGAATGTACTGAACGTTCGTGTACGTGACCGAGATGTCCCAGGCGCTGTTGAACTGGTAGCCGCCCGCGACCGCAAAGCGCTGCTGCGCTTGCGCACGCTGGTAGCCCGCCGTCACCGCCGACACGCCCGGCTGCCCCGTGCCATCGGTCGCCGACGTGCTGTTGATCGTCGTCGAGTTGCCGCTATAGATGCCGCCGCCTTCAGCCGCGTTGTTGATGCGCGAGAACGCGACCGTACCGCCGATCGGGCCTTGCTGATACTGGATCGCCGCCGACCAGGTCGAGCCCTGGTACACGCTGTCGGGCACGCCCGCGAACGAGTACGAGCCGCTCACCGTCAGGCCGTAGAACTTCGGCGACGTGTAGACGATCGAGTTGTTCGCGCGATAGATCGTGTCGAGGCCGTCCAGATCGCCCGGGTGCGCGCCGAAGTAGCCGGTCAGCCAGTTCGTCGGGCTATACGGCGACAGCAGCGTGTAGTACGAGGTGTACTGGCGGCCGGCGGTCAACGTACCGTATGCCGGGTTCGTCAGACCGACCCATGCCTGGCGGCCGAACATCGCATTGGTGAATTGCTGTTGTCCGCTGTTGATGTCGAAGCCCGACTCCAACTGGAAGATCGCCTTGTTGCCGCCGCCAAGATCCTCGGCGCCCTTCAAGCCGAAACGGCTGCCCGCCCAGATGCCGGACGCCGTCTTGATGTTCGAACGGCCCGGGTTCGTCTTCGCCAGGTTCGTCTGGCTGCTTTGGTAGACGATCGAATCGTCGACGATACCGTACAGCGTGACGCTGCTCTGCGCGAACGCCGGTGCTGCGGCTGCGAACGCCGTAGCTGCGACGACGGCGGCCTTGGTCAACGTGAAACCCTTCATTTTTTCTCCTCAAGCGGTGGGCAATTTACTTGCGTGCGAGTCGTGGAACCGGTGCCGCCGTGGCGACGTCGTTATGTTTCAACTCGTAACTTTTATCGCTGGCAAGTGTATGGCTTACAGACCGAATGGGAAAGAAAGACACACCTTTGTGTCGTTTTTTTTCACTGTCTGGTTAACGAGTATTTTCTGGCGCGCAGATATTGGGCAACCGGTCATGAAACTGACAGCGAGTCGACACGAGCGTGGCGCGAGCGCGTCCAAGGCGCGCGGCGTGTGAGGCCCGGCCTATCCGTCGGAGGCTTGCTGGACAAGGGTGTCCGGGATGGTCGTCGTTTTTTGGGGGCTCCGGGCGCAGCGGCACTCACGAAGCAGTTTCTCAGGGCGACACGCGTCACTCTCGCATCGAAAGTATTATGAAAGTTATCCGACGATGCGCAAACGCGAACATGACATCGGGCGAACGCAGTGCAAGCTCGCGACGCCCGATCGATGCGGCTAGTGCTCGATCTTCGCGCGCAGCTCGCGCGCCGTTTCGAGCAGACCTTCGTAGCCCGAGCGCGCATGGGCGGGCAAATCTGGATCGCCGACGAGCGTCCCGAGCGTCTCGATGATGCTGTACAGGATGCCCCTCGCCGCGCCGGCCGCCATCTTGCCCGTGGCGTACGATTCGTCGACGTGCGTTATCGCCGCATCGAAATGTTCGACGGCGGGATGCGCGTCGTCGATACCCGATGCGTCGTCGCGCGGTCTGTTCGGGTCGCTGTTCATGATGATGGACCTCCCTTGTATGGTTTCTTCGCTGCCCTTTCTGTATAGCGCCGCGGCGCGACCCGCGCAATCCGCGCGCACCTGAACACGTTCAGGAAGCCGGCATCTCCTGCACCGGCTGGATGAAATGCACGCGCCGCGCGTCGCCCGGACCGCGTGCCGTGCCATGCGGCACGCCGTGCTCCATCAGCAGCGCGCGCAGTTCGACGATCACCGGAAACACCTCGTGGTTGTGATCGGCGCCCTGCCGGTCGTGCGCTTCCTGTTCGCGCTCCACGATCCACCGGTCTTCCTTGAAGATGCGCTCGGTAAACCACACGAGCAGCGGCCACGCGGCATCGAGCAAAGGGGCGATCTTCGGACGCCGGATCGACAAGAGACCGAAGGTGCGGTTCGTGCGCTGCTCGGCGTCGAGCGGCACGTAGGCGATCCATAGGTCCATCACCATCGTGTCGTCCTTGGTGCGGATCTTGAGCGTCTGATACGGATAGTCCGTGCGGATCGTCATCACGTCTTTCTGATCGTCGTCGGGCTTCGCGCCGCGCTTCTGGCCGAAGACGAGCGCCTCGCCGATCGGCTGTTTGCCCGCCTCGCGCGCGAAGGTGTAGTCGACTTCGATCCAGTCTTCGCCGCGCCTTCTGCCGAGCGAGCGCGCGCGCATGCTGCCCATCTGCCGCCGATGCAGGAACTGATGGTTCATGTCCATCAGGTTTTCGTGCATGAACGAATAGTGGCATTTCACCTCGCGGCCGAAGTGGCGCGTCTTGTAGGCGCGATCGGTGGCGGAGCCGAGATCGGGAAACTTGGCGGCGTCGGCGAGCGCCGGGTCGCCCGTGAAGACGAACACGAGCCCGCCCGCCTCCCGGCACGGATACGCGCGCACGCCGTTGGGCAGGCGCTCGCGGCCGAGATAGGGAATGTCCGTGCAGCGGCCTGTGCAGTCGTAGGTCCAGCCGTGATAGCAGCAGCGAATCGATTCCCCGTCGACGACGCCCGCCGACAACGGCACCTGCCGATGCGCGCAGCGGTCCTCCAGCGCGAACACGTTGCCCGACGCGGTGCGCACGAGCACGATCGGATCGCCCGCGAAGTGCACGCCGTGCGCGCGTCCCGCCTTCACCTCGCGCGACCACGCAAGCGGATACCAATGATCGGGATGAATGTCGACGCGGCGCAAATCGCGCGGCGGTCTCGTGGATGTATCGCTGGAACCGGCTTCCTGCTCGCCTTGCGGCAACGCTGCGTGCATGTACGACGCCTCCGGTGTGGGGAGATCGGATTGAGTGCCACGCTCGCACGCGGCGCAATGAACGACCATTCGAAGTCTACACGGCGTCGATCGTTTCGGCGCGCGACGGATCGCCCGCGTTCAGGCCGGCTCCCCCAGGTGCGCGTGAAGATGGTCGATCAGCGCGCGCACTTTCGGCGGCAAAAAACGGTTCGGCGGATACAGCAGCCACACCGGTCCCTGATACGCGCGCGCCTGCATGTCCCAGTCGGCGAGCACGGCCTCCACGCGGCCCGACGCGAGCGCGTCGCGTGCGGCGAATTCCGGCAATGCGGCGATGCCGAGCCCGCCTTCAGCCGCTTCGAGCCGCGCGCCCGCGTGATTGGCGATGTAACGCCCGCGCACCGCGACCGTCGCCGTTTCGCCGTGTTTCGTGAAGCGCCAGCGGTTGTCGTCGGCGGTTTCGCCCAGATGGATGCAGTCGTGATGCGCGAGCTCGCGCGGATGCTTCGGCGCGCCGCGCTCGCCAAGATAGCCCGCCGATGCGCACAGCAGCCAGCGCACGCGTCCGAGCGCGCGCGCGGCCAAGCCTTGCGGCGGATGGCTCGTCGCGCGAATGACGAGATCGACGTCGCTCGCGAGCGGATCGATGTCGTGATCGCTGAATACGAGTTGCAGAACGACATCGGGATACGCCGCAAGAAACGACGGGACGAGCGGATGAATCACCGATTTCGCATAAGCCGTCGGTGCCGACAGCGCGACGCGGCCCTGAGGTTTGCCCGACCCCTGGCCGGCCGCATCGATCGCGCCGGACGCTGCCGCGGCCATGTCGCGGCAATGCCGGTAAACCTGCATCCCCGGCTCGGTGACGCGGACCTTGCGCGTCGAACGTTCGAGCAGGCGGGTGGCGAGCGCCTCTTCGAGACGCTTGATCTGGCGGCTGACCGTCGATGGCGTGCTGCCCAGTTGCCGCGCCGCGACCGAGAAGTTGCCTGCATCGACGACGCGCGCGAACACGGCCATATGGGGCATGAGGTCGAAAAGATCGGCTGAATTCATCTGTGCATTTGCGACAGGAAAGCTGTGCGCCGGAACTGGATTATCGCGCCGAACGCATCGATCGACAATGACGGCTTCTTCCCCAGGAGCCGCTGCCATGACCGTCCGACGCCTGCTTCCCCTGTCCGATCTGCTCCTCTTTGCCGTCGCGATGGTGTGGGGCAGCAGTTACGGCATCGTCAAGAGCGCGCTTGCGTTCTATCCGGTGCTCGCACTTCTCGCGCTGCGCTTCGGCATTACGTTCTGCCTGCTCGCCGCGAGCCTGCGGCATCTGGGGAACGCGAGCGGGGCGACGCTGCGCGGCGTCTTCGTGCTCGGTCTGCTGCTGCTTTCCATCTTTCTCGCGGAGACGTTCGGCGTGCTCCACACGCGCGCCGCGAACGCCGCGTTCCTTATCAGCTTGTGCGTCGTGCTGACGCCGCTCGTCGAATGGGCGCTGCTCAGGCGCCGTCCGGCTGCGGCGGAGTGGTTCGCGGTCGGCGTATCGTTCGCGGGCGCGTGGCTGCTTGCGAGCGACGGCGCGCTCACTTTCGAATTTAATTTCGGCGACGGCCTGATTATCGCCGCCGCCGTGCTGCGCGCGTTGGCCGTCTGCGTCACCAAGCGCGTGCTGCGCACATCCGCCCTGCCCGCGCTCACCGTGACGGCGGTGCAGGCGGGTGTGGTCGCGTCGGGAAGTGCGCTTATCGCGCTTGCGTTCGCGCCGTCGCAATGGCAGCCGTTGCCCGCGCTCGCCGGTCACGGCATGTTCTGGGGCTCGGTGCTGTACCTCGTGTTCGCGTGCACGCTCTTTGCGTTCTTCGCGCAGAACTACGCGATCGGCCGTAGCAGCCCGACGCGCGTCTCGCTCCTGATGGGGAGCGAACCCGCGTTCGGCGCCCTCTTCGCAAGCGTCTGGCTCGGCGAACATGTATCGACGACGGGATGGATCGGCGGCGGGATGATCGTTGCGGCCTCGCTGATGGCGACCGTGCCCTGGCGCGGCATGTTCGCGGCGAATCCGCGCGAGGCTTGAATGCGAAAAGCGTGAATGCAAAATGCTTGATGCAGAATGCCGGGATGCATGCTTTATGCGCACTTCTCGAAGATCACGCTGAAGTTGTTGGCCGGCATCGCGACCGTCTCCACGAGCGTCAGGCCGGCCTTCTCGCCCAGCGCTTCGACCGCTTCCATGTCGCGCACGCCCCAGCGCGCATCGCGCGCACGCAATTGCTGATCGAAGGCTTCGTTGCTCGGCGCGGTGTGCGCGCCATTGCGCCGATACGGTCCATACAGGTACAGCACGCCCCCCGCTTCCAGCCGCGCGCCCGCGCCGTTAAACAGCGCTTCGGCCGCTGTCCACGGCGCGATGTGGATCATGTTGATGCACACGATGGCCGCGACGTTGGCGATGCTCCAGTCTTCGCGTTCGACGTCAAGCGCGAGCGGCGCGTTCAGATTTGCGAGCCCCGCGTGAGCACGCCATGCGGCGATGGAATCGCGCGCGTCGGCGTCGGGATCGCTCGGCTGCCAGACGATGCCCGGCAACGCCGCGGCACAATGCACGGCATGCTGTCCGGTGCCGCTCGCGATCTCGAGCACAATGCCACTCTGCGGCAGAACGCGCGCAAGTACCGATAGAATCGCATCGCGATTTCGTTCGGCGGCGGGCGCGCGGCGGCGCACGGCGATGTCGGCGGGCGGCGTATCGTCGGGACTGGACGTTGTTCGATTCATTGGCGATGGCGCGTATATCCACGCGGATGGTGACAGTCGCGTCGAGCCTAACGGCACGCGAGTTTCAGCGTCAAGCGCACCGTTGTCTGGCAACAGGCGTCGCGACATGGCGCGATTCGTGCTGCCGAGCCCGCGCGGAAAGCGCGGATTGCAAGCAAATCTGTGTATGCTCCCGGTTGATCTCGCGCCCGCGTTGCTTTTCGCATTCAGATGTCGCATTCGGCTTTCGCATTCTGCATTCATTCGAATTGCATTCCGAATGCCAGATTACATGCAATACAACCGCATTCAAAAAACCTGGCGCAACAGCAAGACCGCGCACACCGGATGCATCCCGACAACCCAGGACCGCGCACGCGGCGCGATCGAGATGGAGTGAAACATGCAGCACGACCCGAACCAGAGCCCGGCGACGCCATCGCCCAACGGCCCCAACGACGACATGATCGCGTTCGCGAGCGAAGTGTTCGATGTCGCCCGCCGAGGCGACGCCGCGATGCTCGATGCGCTTCTGACCAAGGGCCTGCCGCCCAATCTGCGCAACGACAAGGGCGACAGCCTCGTGATGCTCGCGAGTTACCACGGTCACGCCGACGCGGTGCGCGTCATTCTGCAACATGGCGCCGATGCGAACCTGCGCAACGACAACGGCCAGACGCCGATCGCAGGCGCGGCGTTCAAGGGCTTTCGCGATGTCATCGAAACGCTGCTCGAGCATGGCGCGGACGTCGAAGGCGCATCGCCCGACGGACGCACCGCGCTCATGATTGCGGCGATGTTCAACCGCGTCGAGATCGTCGAACTGCTGATCGCGCGCGGCGCCGATCCGCATGCGCGCGATGCGGGCGGCTTCAGCGCGCGCGATGCTGCCGAGAAGATGGGCGCGCCCGACACGGCTGCACGGCTCGCGCAGGCATCGAATGGAAACACGCGGCCATCCGAAGCATGAAAGTCTCGGCTTGGCACTATGCACTTTGCATGCGTCATTCAACATGCAAATCCAATCCGCTGAACGAACGACGCTTCGCGCACGTCGAATCGATCTGACAGCCACCGATCCAACGACAAACCAGACAAGCAGGTGACCCGGAACCATGGAGCTTTTGCGATGACAGGCGGTACCTCGCATCGGGGTGATGCGTCGCCGAACGGCTCTCACGCGCTCGCGCGGGCGCGTCTTGTGAGCGGCGTCTTCCATGCCGTCGCACGCAAGACGCTGTGCGTGGCCGCGTTCATCGTCGCCATGATGCGAACGTTGCGCGCGTTGCGCCCTGGCGCGAGCCTGCCGCTCGTCGCCGCCTTCGCGCTTTCCGCGTGCGGACTGATGCCGCAGCAGGTTCCGGCGCCCATCGTCGAGCACTCTTATATCCCGACGCCCGACGAGGCAGGCTCTGCCGAACCCGAAGAGCCGCTGCCCGCGGTTCAGGCGCCCGAGCCCGCGTCCGCCGTGAAGCCCGCGCCCGCGCCGAAACCCAAGCGCCGCGTCGTCAAGCCGAAGCCGCCCGAACCGGTGGTCGTGCCGCCGCCCGAACCGCCCGAGCCGCCGCCTCCGCCGCAGATCATCTCGACGCGCATCATGCAGCACGACCAGTTGCACGGCCTGCTCGATGCCGAGGTGCAGCGTCCCGACGGCAAGGTCGTCGGACGCGCGGTGGACATGTACATCGACGGGTCCGCGAAGCCGAAGCTCATGATGGTCAATCTCGCGGGCTTCCTCGGCGTCGGCGATCGCAAGGTCAATTTTCCGTGGACCGCCTTCCGCTTCACGCCGAACTCGAAGACGGCACCGATCACGTTCGTGCCGCCGCCACCGCCTGCCAAAGGCAAGCCGGCCGATCCGGTACCGAAGCCGCAGCCCGTCGCGGAGGCGCCGGCCAATCTGATGCAGCTCGTCGATTCGACGGTGACGCAAAAGAGCGGCGCGCGCATCGGCCGTGTGGTGGATGTGCTCGTCGATGCCCAGGCTCAACCTCAGGCGCTCGTGCTCGATCTGTCCAGCTCGCTCGCGGCCGACAAGCGGCATGTCGCGGCCAACTGGGGCGATCTGCACGTGCTCTCGCGCAACAAGCAACTCCAGCTACAGATGGACTTCACCGACGCGCAACTGAAGGCCGCGCCGACCTACTCGCCCGAGCAGCCGATCAAGATCGTGTCGCCCGTGGTGCCAGCGCCGGCGACGGCTGCGAGCGCGGCATCGGCATCGGCATCGAGCGGCGCGGGAAGCGCGACGGCTTCGGGCGCGACGCCGGCGCAAGCGCCCGCTTCGGGCGCGCGTCTGACCAGATAGCGGATAACGACATCGATAAAAGAATCACAACATGGTAATTGCACGCAGTCTGCGCGCGCTCGACTGGCTGAACTTCTTCGTCGCCAACGTGCAGACCGGCTTCGGCCCCTTCATTGCTTCGTACCTCGCGGCCAACAAGTGGACGCAGGGCGAGATCGGCCTGATGCTTTCCGTCGGCACGATCAGCGCGATGGCGAGCCAGTTGCCGGCTGGCGCGCTCGTCGATGCGATGCGCAACAAGAAGTTCGCAGCGCTCTCCGCGATCATCGCGATCATCGTGAGTGCGCTGTTGCTCGCCGCGAGCCCGACGTTCGTCCCCGTTTTTGCGGCCGAAGTTCTGCACGGCTTCGCGAGCTGCATGCTCGTTCCGGCGATGGCGGCGATCTCGCTCGCCCTTGTCTCGCGCGCCGATCTCGGCGACCGGCTTGGCCGCAATGCGCGCTGGGCGTCGATCGGCAGCGCGCTGACGGCAGCGTTGATGGGCGCGTTCGGCGAATACCTGTCTTTGCGTTCGGTGTTCTTCCTGACGGCTGCGCTCGCGTTGCCGGCGATCGTCGCGCTGCGCATGATTCATTACGATGCGCCGCCCGTCGTGCCGCGCGCGCCTGCGGGCAGACCTAAGCTCACGCCCGAGGGCGAGGAGCGCGAATCCTTGCGCGAGTTGCTTAAGGACCGACGCCTCTTGATCTTCGCGGCGTGCGTGGTGCTCTTTCACCTGTCGAACGCGGCAATGCTCAATCTCGCTGCCGGCGAAGTCACTGCGCACATGGGCGACAACGTTCAACTCGTGATTGCGGCGTGCATCATCGTGCCGCAGTTCATCGTCGCGGCGTTATCGCCGTGGGTCGGGCGACAGGCGCAGAAGTGGGGAAGACGGCCGGTGCTGATCCTCGGCTTCTGCGCGCTGCCGATACGCGCGATTCTTTTTGCGGGCGTGAGCAGTCCGTATCTGCTCGTTCCAGTGCAGATGCTCGATGGGATCAGTGCGGCGGTCTTTGGTGTGATGTTGCCGCTTATTGCCGCCGATGTTGCGGGCGGGCGCGGGCATTACAACTTGACGATAGGGTTCTTCGGGCTCGCTGCGGGTGTGGGAGCGACGCTTTCGACCGCTGCTGCGGGATTTGCTGCCGATCGATTCGGCACTGCGATGAGTTTCTTTGGTCTCGCCGGGGCGGGGGCGCTTGCCGTTCTCATGGTGTGGCTCGCGATGCCGGAGACGCGGACGGAGCATCGAGCCGAGGAGGCCGAACCTTCGGTTAAGGTTTGATGGGGTTCACGGTTTTGTTTCTTGTTTTCGCTTGTGCTTCTGTGGAATCCTGATTTCTTTTCGGTCTTTTAGCACTGCCCCTGTGCGGGGCGGCAGTCACTTTCTTTGCTGCTGCAAAGAAAGTAACCAAAGAAAGCAGCTTTTCAGGCCCGCAGTCACACGCAGTTTGGGTAGTTCTCTCGTCCCAGGTGGCACTCGCCTAAGTGTCGCTCTCATAGGCCAGATCGGACTTGGCTCGCGCACGGTCTGCACCATCGCACCACGTAACGAATTGGTTCAGCACCAAAGTGCGCCGGCACAGCGCTGCGCCCTGCCGTCGGGTATGCGTGGGAAACCAGGGGAGCGCGTGTGCAGTGAGATGGCGGCCTTAGGAAGAAGTACGCGCAAAACCCGATTGACCCATCGGCCGCGGAGCGGGCCGGAGCCATTTCGTGCTGAACCAGCGCGCGCAACGATCCAGCTAATCAGACCGTGCGCGATCCAAGCCCGGTTTGGCCTTCGAGGGCACTCTTTAGGCGAGGGCCACGGAGGACGAGAGAACTACCCAACGTGCGTATGACCGCGGGCGTAACAGAAGCTGCTTTCTTTGCTTACTTTCTTTGCAGCCGCAAAGAAAGTGAGTGCCGCCCCGCACAGGGGCAGTGCTAATAGACCAATAACAAATCAAGATTCCACATCAATAAACATCAAAAACCCGCTGCAGATCGCTCACTTCAGCAGCGAGCGCGAGCATCAACAACACGCGGGCCTTATAAGGATTCAAACTTCCCGCACTGACCGTCCCCAACGCATCGTCATTCGCGGCGCCGTTACGCATCACATGCCCCGAACCCACCCGCGACGCCCGCACGACCGCAACCCCTCGTTTCACCGCATCGACGAGCGCCTGCGTAAGCCCAGCATGCATCGACCCATTGCCCGTACCCGCCACCACAATCCCTTTCACCCCCGCCGCGACGAGCGCATCGACCGTCACCCGAGACGCATCCGCATAGCTCGTGACGATCTCGACCATCGGCCATTGCTCGGACAAAGCGAACTCGCTCGACGCCGTATGCGGCCGCAAAGCAATACGCTGAAACTCGACGCGTCCATCCTGCACGAAGCCGAGCACGCCCGTTTCAGGCGAACGGAACGCATCGACGGCATAGGTGCTCGTCTTGGTGACATCGCGCGCGCAGTGAATCTGGTTGTTGAACGCGACGAGCACGCCCTTGCCCGCCGCATCCTTCGACGCCGCAACCGTCACCGCGTTGAGCAGATTGAGCGGGCCATCGGCGGAAAGCGCGGTCGACGGGCGCATCGCCGCCGTCAGCACGACAGGCTTCGTGCTCTTCACCGTGAGATGCAGCAGATACGCGGTTTCTTCAAGCGTATCGGTGCCGTGCGTGACGACGACGCCATCGATATCGTCCCGCACGAGCAATGCATCGATGCGCCTGCCGAGCGTCGTCCACAGCGCGGCGCTCATGTCCTTGCTGTCGATGCTCGCTATCTGTTCCGCGTGGATTCGCGCGACGGAGCCGAGCGCCGGCACGGCATCGAGCAGCTTGTCGACGCCGACGACGCCCGCCCTGTAGCCCGCCGTCTTCGATGCATCGCCCGCCGATCCGGCGATGGTGCCGCCCGTTGCCAGCACCGCGATACGAGGTAGAGAGGATGTATTCATGCCGGCGATTGTAAAACAGCCGGCACGAATTCAAGCCGCTTCGCGAAGCTGCGCGGCGATCTGCGCCTCGTCGAGCTGCGGCGCGAACATCTCGATCAACCGGTACGCATACGCCCGCAGGAACGCGCCCTTTCGCAGGCCGACGCGCGTGGTGCTCGCTTCGAACAGATGCTGCGTATCGAGCGCGACGAGCTCGGTATCGCGTTTCGCGTCGTACGCCATCGCCGCGACGATGCCGATGCCCATGCCCAGTTCCACATACGTCTTGATGACGTCGGCGTCGATTGCAGTCAGCACGATGTCGGGAATCGCGCCCGCGCTCGCAAACGCCTGATCGACGTGCGAGCGGCCTGTAAAGTCGTTGTCATACGTGACGATCGGATATTCGGCGATCTGCTCCAGCGTGATGTTCTCGCGGCCGACGAGCGGATGATCCTTCGGCACGACGACCGTGTGATGCCACGAATAGCATGGAAACGTGACGATGTCCGGATAACGGTCGAGCGCTTCGGTCGAAATGCCGATATCCGCTTCGCCGTTGATGATCATCTGCGCGATCTGCTGCGGGCTGCCCTGGCGCAGCGCGAGATGCACCTTCGGATACACCTCGGTGAACCGGCGAATGACCTTCGGCAGCGCGTAACGGGCCTGCGTGTGCGTCGTCGCGACGACGAGATGGCCGTTGTCCTGATCCGCGAACTGGCGCGCGACGCGTCGCAGATTCTCCGCATCGAGCAACATCCGCTCGATCAGCTGATGCACTTCCTTGCCCGGCTCCGTGAGTCCCGTCAGACGCTTGCCGCGGCGTATGAAGATATCGACGCCGAGCTCGTCCTCGAGATCCTTGATCTGCTTCGACACGCCCGACTGCGACGTGTAGAGCACATTGGCGACCTCAGTCAGATTCATGTTCTGACGCACGGCTTCGCGCACGAAGCGCAGTTGCTGGAAGTTCATTTCATCCTCTCTGTTCTTATGGTGTCATTGCGCGGGAAAGACGCGCAGCGCGCGCGGCACGGCCGTCACGCCATCGCCGACATCGAGCCTGAGCGCGCGCCACGCCTCGCGATCCAGTTCCGCCTCGATCACGCCGCCCGCGCGGCCTTCGAGTTCCACACGCACCGAGCCGCCGAGCGTCACGACGCGCCGCACATCGACCACGATGCCGTCGCGATGCGTGCCATCGGCGGCATTGGCGGCATTCGCGGGATAGAGCGCTAGATCGTGCGGCCGCACATACGCAAGCGCGCGACCGCTGAAATGCGCCTCTGCCGCGATCGGGCTCGTGGCGCCATCGGCGATAAAGCCGTTCGCGTTCACTTCGCCCTGCAGCCGGTTCGCCGCGCCGAGAAACTCGTAGACGAACGACGTCTGCGGATGATCGTACACGTCCTGCGGGCTGCCGACCTGCTCCACGCGCCCATGATTCATCACGACGATGCGATCGGCCACTTCGAGCGCCTCTTCCTGGTCATGCGTGACGAAGAGTGTCGAGATATGCAGGTCGTCGTGCAGGCGGCGCAGCCAGCTACGCAGTTCCTTGCGCACCTTGGCATCGAGCGCGCCGAACGGCTCGTCGAGCAGCAGCACTTTCGGTTCGACAGCAAGCGCGCGCGCAAGCGCAATGCGCTGCCGCTGCCCGCCCGAAAGCTCCGACGGAAAACGCTCCGCGAGCCAATCAAGTTGGACGAGCTTCAGCAGCTCATGCACCTTCTCGCGGATTTTCGCTTCGCTCGGGCGTTCGCGGCGCGGCTTCACGCGCAGGCCGAACGCCACGTTCTCGAACACCGTCATGTGCCGGAACAGCGCGTAATGCTGGAACACGAAGCCGACTTGCCGCTCGCGCGCGCCGACTTCCGCGACGTCTTCGCCATGCAGCACGACTTGCCCCGCGTCGGCGAATTCGAGGCCCGCGATCACGCGCAGGAGCGTGGTCTTGCCGCAGCCCGACGGCCCGAGCAGCGCGACGAGCTCGCCCGCGGGAAAGTCGAGCGAGACGTTGTCGAGCGCGGTGAAATCGCCGAAGCGCTTTTGCAGATTGCGAACGATGATGCTCATGTTTGTGTCGGCCTCTTAATTCTGTGCGGTAGCTTTGGCAACGGTCAGCGCCTGCGTCATGCGCCGCTCCGCGAGGAGCTTCAGCGCAAGCGTGACGAGCGCGAGCAGCGCGAGCAGCGACGCCACCGCGAACGCAGCCGAAAAGTTGTATTCGTTGTAGAGAATCTCGACGTGCAGCGGCATCGTGTCGGTCTGTCCGCGGATATGTCCCGATACCACCGATACCGCACCGAACTCGCCCATCGCGCGCGCGTTGCAAAGGATCACGCCGTAGAGCAGGCCCCACTTCACGTTGGGCAGCGTCACGCGCCGGAAGATCTGCCAGCCCGATGCGCCAAGCACGTGCGCCGCTTCCTCTTCGTCGTTGCCTTGCGCCTGCATCAGCGGAATCAGTTCGCGCGCGACGAACGGAAACGTGACGAAGATCGTCGCGAGCACGATGCCCGGCACCGCGAAAATGATCTGCACGTCGTGCGCGGCGAGCCACGGTCCGAACCAGCCTTGCGCGCCGAACATCAGCACATAGACGAGACCGGAAATGACCGGCGAGACCGAGAACGGCAAGTCGATGAGCGTCGTCAGAAGCGCCTTGCCGCGAAACTCGAACTTGGCGATTGCCCACGACGCGGCCAGCCCGAAGACCACGTTCAGCGGCACGGCAATCGCGGCGGTGATGAGCGTGAGCTTGATGGCGGACCACGCGTCCGGGTCCTTGAGCGACTCGAAGTAATAGTCGACGCCTTTCGCGAACGCCTGCACGAACACGGCGACGAGCGGCACGACGAGAAAGAACGCCAGAAACGCGAGCGCGATGCCAGTCAGCAGCCAGCGCACGGCGCGCGGCTCGGTGACGGGATTGAGACCGTGCGCGTCGCGCGGTGTCGTCGTCTGCAATGGAAGCACCTTGCTCATGCCGTTTCTCCCGCCGCCAGCGAGACGTTGACCGGCACCGCGCCCGTCTTGCTCGTGCGGCGCTGCAACCACCATTGCAACGTGTTGATCAACAGAAGCATCAGGAACGACACGCACAGCATCACGACGGCGAGCGCGGTCGCGCCGGCGTAGTCGTATTGTTCGAGCTTCGTGATGATGAGCAGCGACGTGATTTCGGATTTCATCGGCACATTGCCCGCGATGAAAATCACCGAGCCGTATTCGCCGAGCGCACGCGCGAACGCGAGCGCGAAGCCCGTCAGCAGCGCCGGAAAGAGCGACGGCAGCACGACGCGGCGAAACGTGAGCCAGCGCGTAGCGCCCAGGCACGCGGCCGCTTCTTCCTGCTCGCGCTCGAAGTCTTCGAGCACCGGCTGCACCGTGCGCACGACGAACGGCAAGCCGATGAACGTCAGCGCGACGAGCACGCCGAGCGGCGTGAACGCGACCTTGATGCCGAGCGGAGCGAGATATTGCCCGATCCATCCGTTGCCCGCATAGACGGCGGCAAGCGAGATGCCGGCCACCGAGGTCGGCAGCGCGAACGGCAGATCGACGATCGCATCGACGATGCGCTTGAACGGGAACGTGTAGCGCACGAGCACCCACGCGACGAGAAAGCCGAACACCGCGTTGATGAGCGCGCCGCCGAGCGCCGCGCTGAACGTCAGCCGATACGACGCGAGCACGCGCGGCGACGTGACCGCGCGCACGAACTGCGCCCAGTCGAGCGTCGCCGTTTTTGCGAAGGTCGCGGCAAGCGGAATCAGCACCACGAGGCTCAGATAAGCCACCGTGATGCCGAGCGTCAGGCCGAACCCGGGCAGCGCGCTCGGTTTCCTGAATGTGAGAGTCGTCATCCTAGAGTCATCCTTGAGTCATCCTGTTTGCGCGCGGGGTGGCGCGCGTTGCTGCTTCGGCGCGCGGCGTCTTGAACGCGCCGCGTCGCCGGCCGACACGCCTATTGCGGCTGATAGATCGAATCGAATACGCCGCCATCGGCGAAGTGCGTCTTCTGCGCTTTCGTCCAGCCGCCGAACGTATCGTCGATGGTATAGAGCTTCAGCTTCGGGAACTGCTTCGTGAGCTCGGCGGGCACCTTGTCCGAGCGCGGCCGATAGAAGTTGCGCGCGGCGATCTGCTGCCCTTCGTCGCTGTACAGGTACTTCAGATACGCCTCGGCGAGCTTGCGCGTGCCGTGCTTGTCGACGACCTTGTCGACCACCGCGACCGGCGGCTCGGCCAGAATGCTCACCGACGGCACCACGATCTCGAACTTGTCCGGACCGAACTCCTTCAGCGACAGGAACGCCTCGTTTTCCCACGCGATCAGCACGTCGCCCTGGCCGCGCTGCACGAAGCTCGTCGTCGCGCCGCGCGCGCCGGAATCGAGCACGCCGGCATTCTTGTAGAGCTTCGTCACGAAATCCTTCGCGGTCTGCTCGTTGCCGCCCGGCTTGTGCTGCGCATACGCCCACGCCGCAAGATAGTTCCAGCGCGCGCCGCCCGAAGTCTTCGGATTCGGCGTGACGATCGACACGCCCGGCTTCGCCAGATCGTCCCAGTCCTTGATGTGCTTCGGATTGCCCTTTCGCACGAGAAACACGATCGTCGACGTGTACGGTGATGCGTTGTCCGGCAAGCGCTTCTGCCAGTCCGCGCCGACGAGCCCCTTGCCCGCGAGCGCGTCGATATCGTAAGCAAGCGCGAGCGTGACGACGTCGGCCTGGAGTCCATCGATGACCGCGCGCGCCTGACCGCCCGAGCCGCCGTGTGACTGCTTGAAGGTCACGGATTCGCCGGTGTCGGCCTTCCACTTTTTCGCGAACGCCTGATTGAAGTCCTGATACAGCTCGCGCGTCGGATCGTACGAAACGTTCAGGAACGACGTGTCGGCGTGCGTCGGCGCCGTCATGATCAGCCCCGCAGCGCCCAATGCAGCCGCCGCGAAAAGCCGTCGTAATCCCGTGTTGATGCTATGCATTCCCCGTTCTCCGTCTTATCGAATTGACGGAATCAGTCTATCGAGGCGCCTATATGATTAGAAATAATCGTTCCTCACTTTTTTATACGAAAAACTGCTAAGAACGTTATTCCTGAGCGGAAAAAGGCCGCACGGGCATCGAACGCCTGCGCCAAGGCCCCACGCGGACGAACTTAAAGTAAAGCTTGAAAAGCGCGGAATACTGTATAAAAATACAGTTACCTGTCCATTCATACAGTGCACCGGGGGCCCGAGCCAGTGACCAAGACAACGAAACTTACCGCGCGGCAGCAGCAGGTGTTCGAGCTTATCCAGCGCGCGATCGAACGCACCGGCTTTCCGCCGACGCGCGCCGAAATCGCCGCGGAACTCGGCTTCAGTTCGGCCAATTCCGCCGAGGAACACCTTCGGGCGCTGGCGCGCAAGGGTGTGATCGAACTGGCAGCGGGTTCGTCGCGCGGCATCCGGCTGCTCGGCGATGCATCGCGCATCGATCGATCGGAGGAACTGCCGCATCAGTTCACGCTGCCGCATCAAAGCATCATGCAACTGTCGCTGCCGCTCGTTGGCCGCGTCGCGGCGGGCAGTCCCATACTTGCGCAAGAGCACATCTCGCAGCACTACGCATGCGATCCCGCGCTCTTTTCCAGCAAGCCGGACTATCTGTTGAAGGTGCGCGGCCTGTCCATGCGCGATGCCGGCATTCTCGACGGCGATCTGCTCGCCGTGCAAAAGCGCACCGAAGCGAAAGACGGACAGATCGTGGTCGCGCGTCTGGGCGACGACGTCACGGTCAAACGCTGGAAACGCCGGTCGGACGGCGTGGAACTCATCGCCGAGAATCCGGATTACGAGAACATCTTCGTGCGCTCGGGCAGCAGCGATTTCGCGCTGGAAGGCATCGCAGTCGGATTGATCCGCTCGGGCGAGTTCTGAGTTTCGAACCGTTCCTTTGGCAACGGGACAGGAAATGTCTCATTGACAACGCAAGATAGCCTCACCAACCGCTTTTGACGCCAGTCCGGCGTCTCAAACATTACAAGCATGTCGGCCGCCGTCCGCGGTGAGCCGCGGTGCGTCCTATCGTCTGGAGAGTCATCATGGAACGTTTTGCCCGTCTGCTGCCCTTCCGTCAATTCGGCCGCCTGCGCCATCTGCGCACGCTGATCGCGTGCGGCATGCCGCGCGCCGAAACCACGCCCGATCTCTTTAACGAAATGCCCGCGCTGCCGTCGCGTCAGCCCGCGTTTGCGCGCGTTTCGCTCAACAACGCCGTGCACGCGGAGCCGGAACAGCGCGCGCCGGTGCGCGTGTATCGCGGACAATCGCGCGTGATTCTGGTCGGCAAGATCGATGAAGTGTCGCGCATGATCGACCGTTGCATCGCCGAGGAGAATGCCGGGCTCGCGGGCGGAATCCTTGCCTGACACGAGCGAACTACATGCGGAACGTGAATTCGCGGGATATAAGCGGCGTGCGCGCGGTCAATTCCTTAGTCACGTTCTGCACGAAGGCTTGGCCGTCGCATGATCCGTACTAGCCGCACTACCCGCATTACCCGCGCTGTCGTTGCCGCGCTCGTCGTCCTGGTTCTGCTTGCGGCGCTCGGATTCATTTATGCGTCGCCTTACATCGCGCTCGATCGCGTAAAGCGTGCCGCCGATGCGCGCGATGCGCAGACAGTCAACCAGTACGTCGATTTTCCCGCGCTGCGTGCAAGTCTCAAGGAACAGATCGCGGCACTGCTCACGCGCCGCGTCGATATTCAGAAAAGCGGCAATCCGCTCGCGATCATCGGCGCGATGATCGGCGCGGCGCTCGTCGGTCCGCTGGTGGACTCGTATGCGACACCGGACGGCGTCGCGGCCATTCTGAACGGCATCCCGCCGCGCGGCGAGCCGGGCGAACGTCCGCCGCCGCAGGCTGGCGACGCCGCGCCCGCTTCCAGCGTCATGGCAGGACCGCCGCCGCCTAAGGAACCGCCGCAGACCACGGCGGGTTATCGCAGTCTCAACACGTTCGTCGTCACGTATCGGCACGGCGCCGGCGATGCGCGTTACTCCGCGATCTTTCACCGCGACGGGCTCGTGTCGTGGAAGCTCGTCGCGGTCGATCTCAACGGCTGACGCGCAAAGCGTCCGCGCTCAAGCGCCCGCTTCTGCCTTGACCGGCTTGGCCGCGTAAGCCGCTTCGTCCTCGGCTTCGGCGGATTCGCCCGCCTGACACACGGCAACCAGAATGCTGCACTTCACGCGGTCGAGCAGCGGCGTGTTGCCCGCGCCCATCCACCAGCGCGCAAGTCCGCTGCGGCAGCGATGCCCGACCACGACGAGATCGACCTGAAGGCTTTCGGCGAGCGCCGCGATCTCGTCGATCGGATGGCCGAAC
The DNA here is from genome assembly GCF_001544835.2 of Caballeronia fortuita. Classification (GTDB taxonomy): domain Bacteria; phylum Pseudomonadota; class Gammaproteobacteria; order Burkholderiales; family Burkholderiaceae; genus Caballeronia; species Caballeronia fortuita. The sequence continues at coordinate 24,525 of NZ_FCNX02000005.1, forward strand.
GCGAAATGCCCCTGTGCCTGAAGTCCGCGCTCGCGCAGCCATTCGACGCCCTCTTGCAGGATGTCGCGCGCGGCCTCTTCGAAGCGTCCGCAGGCCATGTCGGTCAGCAGTCCGGCGCTCTGCGCGATGCTCGATCGCATGTCGACGACCGCGAGCACGTGCGTCTCCGCGTTCAGGTCGAGCGCGAGATTGGCGCCCTGACGCAGCGCCTTGCGACCCTCTCTGGAGCCGTCGTAGCACAGCAGGATTTTCCGGTAGCTTTCCATCTTGACCTCCCTGGCCGACTTGCCGATGAGCGCGACGTGCCCGCGGCGTGGTTTCATCATCGTGCGTCGCTTTCCGGTTGGCAACGCTGGAAAACGCCTAGCGGCGCGAACACGTTAGCTCGCACCGTGCCAGAACCGTAAAAACACCGGCGGACAAGCCTCTGGCACTTTCGGCCGGAACCGGTTCGATGCCCGCCGCACAGATTTGACACGCTCGCGCCGCGTGCGGTTGCACGCCAGGCGCCGCCTTGGTGCAATGGATTACACTAGCCCGCTGACTTCTCCCCATGCGGTTTTCCCTTGCGGCACGAATGCATGACTGATCGAACACAGCAACAAGACACTGCACGCGACGCCGATCGAAACGGCGCGCCCGCCATCGAGTTCAGCGAAGTAAGGAAGCACTACGGCGAGCGCACGGTCGTCGACGGACTATCGTTCGATGTGCGGCCCGGCGAATGCTTCGGACTGCTGGGACCGAACGGCGCGGGCAAGACGACGACGCTCAAGATGCTGCTCGGCATCACGTCGCCCGACAGCGGCGCGATCCGTCTCGTCGGCGAACCGGTACCCGCGCGTGCCCGTTTCGCGCGCGAGCGCGTGGGCGTCGTGCCGCAGTTCGACAATCTCGATCCCGATTTCACCGTCCGCGAAAATCTCACCGTGTTCGGCCGTTACTTCGGTCTGACGGGCGCGCGCATGGATGCGCTCGTGCCGTCGCTGCTCGAATTCGCGCGTCTGGAAAACAAGGCCGATGCGCGTGTCGGCGAATTGTCGGGCGGCATGAAGCGGCGGCTTACGCTTGCGCGCGCGCTCGTCAACGATCCAGATGTGCTCGTGATGGACGAACCGACTACCGGACTCGACCCGCAGGCGCGACACCTGATCTGGGAGCGCCTGCGCTCGCTGCTTGCGCGCGGCAAGACGATCCTGCTGACGACGCACTTCATGGAAGAAGCCGAGCGTCTGTGCGATCGCCTGTGCGTGATCGAGGAAGGCCGCAAGATCGCCGAAGGACGGCCGCGCGATCTGATCGGGGAAGTGATCGGCTCGGACGTGATCGAAATCTACGGCCCCGATCCGCAAGCGCTCGCCGCCGAACTCGCGCCGCTCGTCGCGCGCATGGAAGTGAGCGGCGAGACGCTCTTTTGCTACGTCGACGATCCGCAGCCGGTGCATGCGCGCGTGAAGGGCCGCGCCGACGTGCGCTATCTGCATCGTCCGGCGAATCTCGAAGATGTTTTCCTGCGTCTCACGGGACGTGAGATGGTGGACTGAAACAATGGATACGCTCGAACGATCCCGCATCGACAAGCAACGCGCAACGAAGCCCGAGGCCAGCGTCACGCCGCTGTCGAGCGCGCTGCCCGCGAACGCCACGCACTGGATGTCGGTGTGGCGGCGCAACTATCTCGTCTGGAAGAAGCTCGCCATCGCGTCGATGATCGGCAATCTCGCCGATCCGATGATCTATCTCTTCGGGCTCGGCCTGGGTCTCGGGCTGATGGTCGGGCATGTCGACGGCGTGTCGTATATCGCGTTTCTCGCGGCGGGCACGGCGGCGTCGAGCGTGATGATGTCCGCGAGCTTCGAGTCGATGTATTCGGGGTTCTCGCGCATGCACGTGCAGCGCACGTGGGAAGCGATCATGCATACGCCGCTCACGCTCGGCGACATCGTGCTGGGCGAGATCGTCTGGGCCGCGAGCAAGTCGGTGCTGTCGGGCGTGGCGATCATGATCGTCGCGGGCGCGCTCGGTTATGCGAGCTTTCCGTCGATGCTCACCGCCTTGCCGGTCATCGTGCTGACGGGTCTTGCCTTCGCAAGCACGGCGATGGTCGTCACCGCGCTCGCGCCGAGCTACGACTTCTTCATGTTTTATCAGACGCTCGCGCTCACGCCGATGCTCCTGCTCTCCGGCGTGTTCTTTCCGATCGCGCAATTGCCCTCGATCGCGCAGCACGTCACGCAGGTTTTGCCGCTTTATCACGCGGTCGAACTGATCCGCCCGGCGATGCTCGGCCGTCCGTTCGACGCCTTCGTGCCGCACGTGCTCGTGCTGCTCGCCTATGCGGTCGTGTCGTTCTTTCTGTGCGCGTGGCTGTTCAGGCGACGCATGATGAAATGAGAAACGGCGATGGCGCGTGAAGCTCCATCGCCGTTCAGCACTACTTCGCCGGAAACTCGTGGTGGCCGCCGAAGCCGAAGCGCATCGCCGACAGCAAGCGTTCCGGGAACGCTTCGGCGTCGCGCGAGCGAAAACGCGTGTATAGCGCCGCCGACAGCACTTGCGCCGGCACCGCTTCCTCGATCGCCGCTTCGATCGTCCAGCGCCCTTCGCCGCTATCCGCGACTTCGGCTGAGTAACGGTCCAGCGAGCCGTCGCCCGCGAGCGCGCCCGCGGTCAGATCGAGCAGCCACGACGAAACCACGCTGCCGCGTCGCCACACTTCCGCGATATCGGCGAGATCGAGCGTATAGCGTTCGTTCTCCGGCAACTCCGTCGAATCCTTGCGCTCGAGCACGTGAAAGCCCTCGGCATACGCCTGCATCAAACCGTATTCGATGCCGTTGTGCACCATCTTCACGAAGTGCCCCGAACCGACCGGACCGCAGTGCATGTAGCCGTTTTCGACGCGCGCATCGCGCCCTTCGCGGCCCGGCGTTGCGGGAATGTCGCCGCGCCCCGGCGCGAGCGTCGCGAGAATCGGATCGATGCGGCGCACGACCGGCTCATCGCCGCCGATCATCATGCAGTAGCCGCGCGTGAGCCCCCACACGCCGCCCGACGTGCCGACATCGACGTAATGGATGCCCTGCTCGCGCAACTGCGCCGCGCGCCGGATATCGTCCTTGTAGAAGCTGTTGCCGCCGTCGATGATCACGTCGTCCGCGCCGAGGATCTTGTGCAGATCGTTGAGCGTGTCCTCGGTGATTTTCCCCGCCGGCAGCATCAGCCAGACGACGCGCGGCGCGGCGAGTTTCGCGACGAGATCGCCGAGATCCTTCGCGCCCGTCGCGCCTTCGCTCGCGAGCGCCTCGGTCGCTTGCGGATTGTGGTCGTACACGACGCACGTATGCCCGCCGCGCATCAGACGCCGCCCGATGTTGCCGCCCATGCGCCCCAGTCCCACGATGCCGATCTGCATGATGATTCACTCCTTCCCGTTGGATTTCACGCGTTCGATCTGCTTCTTCGCGGCTTCATAGACCGCTTCCGGCGTGAAGCCGAACTTCGTCTTGAGCGCCTTGAGCGGCGCCGATGCGCCGAACGTGTGCATCACGATCTGCGATCCGAGCCGGCCGACGTAGCGATCCCAGCCGAGCGTCGCGGCCTGCTCGACACACACGCGCGCATGCACGTCCGGCGGCAGCACCGATTCCTTGTACGCGAGGTCCTGCTTCTCGAAGATGTCCCATGACGGCATCGACACGACGCGCGCAGCGATGCCTTCGCTCGTCAGCTTCTCGTACGCCTCGACGCACAACGACACTTCGCTGCCCGTCGCGAGCAGAAGCACTTCGGGCTTCTTGCCGCCTTCGGTATCGGCGAGCACATAGGCGCCGCGCTTCACGCCATCGGCCGAACCGAATTTCTTGCGATCGAACGTCGGCAGCGGCTGGCGCGTGAGCACGATGCACGACGGCTCCTTCGGATGCGACAGCGCGACGCGCCAGGCCTCCGCGACTTCGTTCGCATCGGCGGGCCGCAGCGTGCAAAGGCCCGGCACGCCGCGCAGCGACGCAAGCTGCTCGATCGGCTGATGCGTCGGGCCGTCCTCGCCCACGCCGATCGAATCGTGCGTGAACACGTAGATCACCGGCACTTCCATGATCGCGGAGAGGCGGATCGGCGGCTTCATGTAGTCGCTGAAGATCAGGAATGTCGAACCGTACGGACGCAGCCCCGACAGCGCAAGCCCGTTGCAGACCGCGCCCATGCCGTGCTCGCGGATGCCGAAGTGCAGATTGCGTCCGCCGTAGCTGTCGTGCTCGAAGCTGCCGGCGCCTTCGAACTTGAGATTCGTCTTCGTCGATGGCGACAGATCCGCCGCCCCGCCGAGCAGCCACGGCAGGCGCGGCGCGATCGCGTTGAGCACCTTGCCCGACGAATCGCGCGTGGCGATGCCTTTCGCGTCCGGCTCGAAAGTCGGGATGTCGGCGTCCCAGTCGTCGGGCAGCTTGCCTTCCAGCATCCGCCACGCTTCTTTCGCGAGTTCGGGATTGGCCTTCTCGTAGGCGTCGAAACGCTGCTTCCACTCGGCGTGCGCCTTCTTGCCACGCGCGCCCATGCCGTCGGCGAAGTGCTGCATGACGCCGTCCGGCACGTAGAACTGCTTGTCCTCGGGCCAGCCGTAGAACTTCTTCGCGAGCTTCACTTCTTCCTCGCCGAGGGCCTCGCCGTGCGCGCTCGCCGTGTTCTGCTTGTTCGGCGCGCCCCAGCCGATGATGCTCTTCACCACGATGAGCGTCGGCTTGTCCGTGTGCGACTTGGCCTGATTGATGGCGGCCTCGAGGGCGGCCGCGTCGTTGGCGTCGTCGACGTGCAGCGTGTGCCAGTTGTAGCCGTGAAAGCGCGCTTCGACGTCGTCGCTATAGGCGAGATCCGTATGGCCTTCGATCGTGATCGTGTTGCTGTCGTAGATCCAGATGAGGTTCGACAGCTTCAGATGCCCCGCGAGCGATGCCGCTTCGTGCGACACGCCCTCCATCATGTCGCCGTCGCCGCACAGCGCGTAGACGCGGTAATCGAAGATCGTGTCGCTGCCCTTGTTGAAGTGCGCTTCCTTCCAGCGCGCGGCCATCGCCATGCCGACGCTGTTGCCGAGACCCTGGCCGAGCGGCCCGGTCGTCGTCTCGACGCCCGTCGTCATGCGGTATTCCGGATGGCCGGGCGTCTTGCTGTCGAGCTGGCGGAACTGCTTGATGTCGTCGATCGACACTGCGGGCTTGCCGGTCGGCTTGCCATCGCCGTCGAACTCCTTCACGCCGGCGAGATGCAGCAGCGAGTACAGCAGCATCGACGCGTGCCCGACCGACAGCACGAAGCGGTCGCGATTCGGCCATAGCGGTGCGTCGGGATCGTAACGGAGATGGTTCTGCCAGAGATGGAAGGCGACGGGCGCGAGCGCCATCGGCGTGCCGGGGTGGCCGGAATTGGCCGCCTGCACGGCATCCATCGATAGCGTGCGGATGGTGTCGATCGTCAGGCGATCGAGATCTTGTGCTTTCGGTGTTGCTTCAGACATGAGCGACGACTCCTTTGCGAAGAGCGCGCTGTGGCGAAAGGCGCCGCAGCGGGCAACCAGGACCATCGAGCAAGTGTAGTGCCTTGCGAGAAGCACCGCACCGCGAATGACACGTGGAGCGCGCCGCGAATCCCGCTTGGGGCGAGACTCGGGCGGCGTTACGGCAGAGTACGGGCCGAAACTTAGCCCGGCGTTACGAAGCGATAGCCGACAGAAACGCGAACGTCAATGCTGACACAATCGCGGCGAAGACATGCAATTCTGCGCCAAACGGTTGAGCTGCCTAGCAAAACTCAGGGCGCGGGATTCGGCTGGCGCTCGTGCAGCGCGTCGATCTCGGCCAGAATTTCGTCCGACAGTTCGATATTCACGCTCTCGATGTTCTCCTTCAATTGCGCCATCGAGGTCGCGCCGATCAGCGTGCTCGTCGTAAATGGCCGCGTGTTGACGAAGGCGAGCGCGAGTTGCGTCGGCGTAAGTCCGTGGCGCTTCGCCAGTTCGACGTACGACGTGATCGCCGCGACCGACTGCGGCTTGCTGTAGCGCTGAAAGCGCTCGAACAAGGTGATGCGCGCGCCGGCCGGACGCGCCCCGCCTTCGTACTTGCCCGAGAGCCAGCCGAACGCGAGCGGCGAATACGCGAGCAGCCCGACGCCTTCCTTGTGCGTGAACTCCGACAACCCGAGTTCATACGTGCGATTCACGAGACTGTACGGATTCTGAATGCTGACGATCTTCGGGAGCCCCGCTTTTTCGGCCGCGCGCAGGAATCGGGCGACGCCCCACGGCGTTTCGTTCGACACGCCCACATGACGGATCTTGCCCGCCTTCACGACTTCCGCGAGGGCGGCGAGCGTTTCCTCGATCGGAACCGTGTATTCGTCGTCGATATACGGATAGTTCGAGCGGCCGAAAGTCATCGTGCTGCGGTCCGGCCAGTGCAGCTGATACAGATCGACGTAATCGGTCTGCAGGCGCTTCAGGCTGCCGTCGATGGCTTCGTTCAGGTTCTTGCGATCGAACTGATTGCCAGCGCCCCGGATATGCCGCGGATTGTGGGGCTGGCGCGCGGGGCCGGCGATCTTCGTCGCGAGCACGATATCGGCGCGCTTCGATCGATTCTTCGCGAGCCACGTGCCGATGTATTGCTCCGTGAGGCCCTGGGTCTCGGGGCGCGGCGGCACCGGGTACATTTCGGCGGCATCGATCAGATTCACGCCCTGAGCCAGCGCGTAAGCGATCTGCTCGTGCGCTTCGCTTTCGGTGTTCTGCTCGCCCCAGGTCATGGTGCCAAGCCCGATCAGGCTGACGTCGACACCCGAATCACCCAGTTTCCGAAACTTCATTTCTCATTCCTCTTGGTGGCGTGTTGTTTGCGCTTCGTGTTTGCGCGTTGTCGGCACATCGTAGGCGCGTTGTCGGGCAAGGCGTCTCGCGGGTTTGCCGGCAAGCGCAAAACCTACCATAGCCGCGAAAGGTCTGCTCCCGCGGCTAGAATGGCAGGCTTCAAGAAACGCAGGAGCGCGTAACCGATGCCGTCCGCAAGCGATCGCGAGAACAAGGGCTCGCCGCTCATCGTCATGCTCGTCGCCGCGACTTTCTTCATGGAGAACCTCGACGGCACGATCATCGCGACCGCGCTGCCGCAGATGGCGCGCTCGTTCGGCGTGCATCCCGCCGACATGAGTCTCGGCATCACGGCGTATCTGCTCACGCTCGCGGTCTTCATTCCGATTTCCGGCTGGGCCGCCGACCGCTTCGGGCTGCGCACCGTGTTCGCAAGCGCGATCGCGGTGTTCACCGCCGCGTCCGTGCTGTGCGCGACGACTTCGACGCTGCACGCGTTCGCCGCGGCGCGCGTGCTGCAAGGCATCGGCGGCGCGATGATGGTGCCGGTCGGACGGCTTGCCGTTCTACGCGCGACGCCCAAGGAAGGCTTGATGCGCGCCATCGCGATCATCACGTGGCCCGGCCTCGTCGCGCCGGTGATCGGCCCGCCGCTCGGCGGCTTCATCACGACGTATTCGTCGTGGCGCTGGATCTTCTATCTCAATGTTCCGCTCGGTTTGATCGGCTTGCTGCTCACGCTGCGCTATATCGGCAACGCGCGCGAGGACGCGACGCGCCGTTTCGATCTGGCGGGTTTCGCGCTGTGCGGAACCGCGTGCACGACGCTGCTTTACGCGATGGAGCTGATCGGCCGCAGCGACGTGGACTGGCGCTTCGTCGGCGTGCTGGTCGCGGTGGGCGTAGTGGCGGGCATCGCGTCGTACCGGCATCTGCGGCGCGCGGCGCAGCCGGTGGTGGATCTGTCGGCGCTGAAGGTAAAGACGTTTGCCGTGGCGATGGGCGGCGGCTCGCTCTTTCGCATCGCGATCAGCGCGGCGCCGTTCCTTTTGCCGCTGATGTTTCAGGTCGGCTTCGGCATGAACGCGTTCGAATCGGGCCTGCTTACGCTCGCCGTCTTTGCGGGCAATCTGTCGATGAAACTGGTCACCACGCCCGTGATGCGCATGTTCGGCTTCCGTCCCGTGCTGATCGTCAACGGCGTGCTCGCGGCGCTTTCGCTCGCTGCGATGAGCCTGCTCACGCCATCGACGCCGACGCTCGTGATCGTCGCCGTGTTGTTCGCGAGCGGCTTGTCGCGTTCGCTGCAGTTCACGGCGCTCAACACGCTATCGTTCGCCGACGTGCCGAAGACACAGATGAGCGGTGCGTCGGCGCTATCGAGCACGCTGTTCCAGATGACGATGGGCATCGGCGTGGCGGCCGGCGCGATCGCGCTGCGCATCGGCGAGTGGGTGCACGGCCACGATGCGCATTCGATCGGGCCGGAGGATTTCGGCGTCGCGTTTCTGATCGTGGCGTTGATCGGGCTCGTCGGCGTGGCCGATCTGTTCGGGCTCGCGAAGGACGCCGGGGCGGTCGTGTCGGGGCATCGGAAGCCGAAGGCGTGAAGGTTTTATGACGCGGGGGCTCAAGCCTGCGCCGCCCCTGCCGTAATCCGCGATATGAACTCGCACACGATCGACGCCCTCGCCGCCCTGACCGAAACGGTCGCCGTCATCCGCCACGCACGCGGCCTGAAAAATCCCCATGACTTTCCCGAAGGTACGCACGAGCGGCAAGTTGCCGCCGACGCCTTCGCCGACGATTTCCTGCGCGCACTCGACGCCGCGCCGAGCATCGGCGCGTGGTGGCCGATGTGAGCGGCTCGAACCCCGGCACTCTTTACCTGCACCCGCGCGACATGCTTCCTCGATTCGGTAACTTCTGAGTCAAGTCTTCTTATTTGCTGAAACGTTTGCGCGCGGCTATCAAGTCGCACGCACGCGCGCCGACAACTCGGATATCGCCATGACCCAATCAGGAGATGCCAGTGAAGTGGGCAGCGTCACTTTTTGCCATCGCCGTCGCAGTCGCCGCGACGGGCTGCGCGCCGATTCCGGCCGCGAATACGGCGCAGATCGAGAAACCGTCGGCGCCTGTCGACATCATCCGCTTTGAGATTCCCGCTGACGCGCTCGGCGCGCGCGACGGGCAACTCACCGCGATCCTCGTAAAGGCAGGCGCGCTCGCCGCCGCTCAAAAGCAGCCGACGACCATCCTCGTCACCGCGCTCGCGCAGGACTTTCCGTATCTCAACCAGGCGATCTGGAAAGGCGTTCCCGCGAAACACGCGGTCAAGCTCAGCCTCGAGAACCTGACCGCCGGCGCGCGACAGCCGTACAGCGTGGTCATCAAACCAACGCAGGGAGGTTGACCCGATGCGCCCATTCCTTATACTGGCCGCCCTGGTGGTGTCGACGAACGCCGCCGCCGGTCCGCTCGACGTGAGCGCGCCCGCGTCCGCACAAACGCTCGCGGCGCTCGGTCCGGCCGGTCAGAAGGTCTATCCGCCGTTGCCGACGCTCGCGATGCTGCCGCCGTCCATCGGCGACGAAGACGATGCGCCCGTGAAACCATCCGCGAAAAAAGGCAGGAAAGCGCGCCGCGTCGTCGATTGCAAATGCAACGGGCCGGAGCCGCGCCTCGTCGTCTCCGACGAATCGCGCGCGTATATGAAGGATGTCGAGCGCAGTATCGACGTCGCGCTCGCGCCCTGACCGAAGGAGCCAGTTCATGTCCCGTCCGATTCACGCGGCACTCGCCGCGTGCGTGCTGCTTGCCGCATCGCTCGCGCCTCACGCCGCGCGCGCCGACGATTGCTTCGAGCAAGCTGCCGCCTATCAGGGCGTCAATCCGCTCGTGCTGCGCGCGGTCGCGTGGCGCGAATCCAAAGGCGACGCCGCCGCGGTCAACCGCAACGCCAACGGCTCGATCGATATCGGCCAGTTGCAGATCAACTCGATTCACTTCTCCGATCTGGCGCGTCAGGGCATTCCGCATCGCGCGCTCGCCGATCCGTGCGTCAACGTGTTCGTCGCCGCGTGGCTCCTGAAGCAGAAGATGGTGAAGTACGGCAACACGTGGCGCGCGATCGGCGCGTATCACTCGGAATCGCCGAAACATCGCGATGCCTACGCGCGCAGCATTCAGCAAATTCTCGTCGGCTGGGGCGAGCTGCAACCCGTGATGCGGTGAGCGCGCCCCGGCTGCCGGTCAAAGCTGGCTCATGCCGCCGTCGATGATGATCTCCGTGCCGACGATGAAGCCCGATTCCGGCGATGCGAGATGCAGCACCGTCGCCGCGACTTCGCTCGACTTGCCGAAGCGTCCGAGCGGAATCTGGCTTTGAAGTTGCGCGGCGGCATCGTCGACGAGGCCGAGCTTGCCGTGCAGCGGCGTCGACACCGGACCGGGACTCACGACGTTCACGCGAGCGCCGCGCGGCAGCAATTCCGCCGACAAGGTCTTCGCGAGCGACACGAGCGCCGCCTTGCTCGCAGCGTAGACCGACGACATCGGCATGCCGATATGCGCGTTGATCGATCCGTTCAGCACGATCGATGCGCCTTCGTTGAGCAAGGGCACGAGCGACTGGATCTGGAAGTACGGCCCTTTCACGTTGATCGCGAAGGTTTCGTCCCAGGCTTTTTCGTCGATGTCGGTGAACGGCGCGAAGGTGCCGACGCCCGCGTTGACGAAGATCGCGTCGAGCCGGACGTTCGCATCGGCGAGCGTCTGCGCGAGTTCGCGCGCCGCGCCGACCGTGCCCGCCACGTTGCGGATCGCGATCGCGTTCGCGCCGAGCGTCTCGCGCGCCGTTGCGAGCGCGCTTTCGTCGCGGCCCGTGATGACGACGCGCGCGCCTTCCGCCGCAAATGCCTGTGCTGCCGCGAGACCGATGCCGCTATTGCCGCCGGTAACCAGAACCGTCTTGCCTTCGAAGCGCTTCATGACGTTCTCCTTGTGAACGTTGATCAGTGTGAAGCCATTATGGGCGGGCATGTGCCGGTTGCCGTACGACAAGATCGGCGCACATGTTCGATATCGTCGAACATGTGCGCCGATCGTCGAGCGTAGCGTTTCTGGACAGCCGCAGGCGCTTCGTCAGCGGTCGTTCGACATCCCTTTCAGGCGATCGTTGCCGGCATCGCGGGCCGCGTCGGCGGTGGAGAAGTTTTCTTCGGAAACGAGCGCGCGTTTGACTTCTCGCGCCGCGAAATCGACGAGCGTGATGACCCACACGAAGCCGCCCGCCTGTTCCGCCGTCTGCACGAATGCGCGCAGATCGCCTTCTTTCGACGATGCCATATCGACCTCCTCGTTCATGTTGATGCGCCCTGCCGGTGGCGCGTCACGCATAAGCACGTATGCATGTCACCGGCGATGCGATGTGTCGGCTGAACGGGCGCTAACGGGCGGCAGCCGGCCGCCGTGATCAGGCTTCGAAGTCGAGACCGCCGAAGAGCACCGATGGTTCGGCTTGCGAGCGCGTCTCGAGATCGACATCGCGCGCGCCTTGCCAGGCGTCGAGCTTGGCGCCGAGCGCGTCGAGATAGCGCAGGAAGCGCGCGTCGCCGCCGGGCGCCATGAGCCGCTCGATTTCTTCGTCGTCCCACGTCAGAAATACATTCAGCGGATACGGATAGCCGCGCCGATGGCCGTCGTCGTCGTGCGGCGCACGCTCGGCGCTCACGTTCAGGCGCGTCGGCATGCGCGGGCTTTCATAAGGGAGGATGGCGACGCGCACGCCATGATCGACGACGCGCGCCACGCGCTCGACGATGCGCGGCATGAATTCGCTCTCGAACCGCAGCGCGACTTGCCGATTCAATGCATGTCTCCGGCGATCGTACGCACCGTGTTCAGACGGCCGGCAAGTCTTCGAGCGATTTCTCGATCTGACCGTCCTGCACGCGCGCCTCGATGCCGATGTGTCCGTTCGCATACGGTAGCGCGCTGACTTTCGGTCCGAGAAAAGTGCGGCCGCCGAGCGTGAAGAGCGTGCGGACTTCCTTGCCGCTCTTGATGGCTTCCACGACCTGCTGGACATCCACGATGGTGGTGGGCGCGGCCCACGCGTTCGTGGTTTGATCGAAACTGCCCCAGCGCACGCTGGTCACGCGGTCGTTGACCCAGCGCACACCGTCGATCGCCAAAGTAGCCATATGTGCCTCCGATGTCGTCGTTCGGGGTGGTCCGGAAATCCTAGCATGGTGAGGCGAACGTGGCGCGAGTTTGGGCCGGAAGAAAGGATCGAGCGGCGCGACCGAACCGCCGCACTGCGGTAAAATCGCGGATTCCCCTTGAGATTCAAGCGGTTCGCATGAAGATGCGGCCGCGATCGCCCATGTCAGCCGTTTCGAACATCAGCCCCCGCCGCGTCTCCGTCGCTCCGATGATGGATTGGACCGACCGCCACTGCCGCTCCTTGCACCGGCTCGTGTCGCGTCATACGTGGCTCTACACGGAAATGGTGACGACGGGCGCGCTGCTCTACGGCGATGTCGCGCGGCATCTCGCGTTCACGCCCGCCGAAGCGCCGGTCGCGCTGCAACTCGGGGGCAGCGAGCCCGCCGATCTCGCGAAGTGCGCGAAGCTCGGCGAGCAATGGGGCTACGACGAAATCAACCTGAATTGCGGATGCCCGTCCGAGCGCGTGCAGCGCGGCGCATTCGGCGCATGCCTGATGAAGGAGCCTCAACTCGTCGCGGATTGCGTCAAGGCGATGCGCGACGCGGTGTCCGTTCCGGTGACGGTCAAGCATCGCATCGGCGTCGATACGGTGGAAGAGTATGAGTTCGTGCGCGATTTCGTCGGCACGATCGCCGATGCGGGCTGCGAGGTGTTCATCGTGCATGCGCGCAATGCGATTCTCAAGGGCTTGAGCCCCAAGGAGAACCGCGAGATTCCGCCGCTCAAGTACGAGTACGCGTATCGGCTGAAACGCGATTTCCCGCATCTGGAAATTTCGATCAACGGCGGCATCAAGACGCTGGACGAAGTCGAAGAACATCTGAAGCATGTCGACGGCGTGATGCTCGGCCGCGAGGCTTATCACAATCCTTACGTGCTCGCCGGGGTCGATACGCGCTTCTACGGCGCGGATACGCCGATGCCTTCGCGCGAGGACATCGAGGCGGGCCTGATCGACTACGCGCGTCACGAGCTTGCCCGCGGCACGTATCTCGGCGCGGTGACGCGGCATGCGCTCGGGCTGTATCGCGGGGTCGCGGGCGCGCGAGGATGGCGTCGCGTGTTGTCCGACAATCGTCGTCTCGCCACAGGCGATCTCACGATTTTCGATGAAGCGCGCGCGCATCTTCGCGAGGCGGTGGAAGCGATCGAATCCTGACGCGCGTCATGCGGAAAAAGATGCTCAAAGGGACTAGGCAAGTGCAATCGTTGTTCGTATAATCTCGCTTCTTGATTGCTACGGCGGTTTTGAAGCAGTCGGGATCGCGGTAACAGTGGTGGCTGTAGCTCAGTTGGTAGAGTCCAGGATTGTGATTCCTGTCGTCGTGGGTTCGAGTCCCATCAGCCACCCCACCGAGAATTCAAGCAAAAGCCCGGTCGAATGACCGGGCTTTTTGCGTTTCGGGCTTGCTCGGGCACGGGCCGTGCACGTCGAGAGTCTCCTCATCGCGGAGACTCGCCATGTTCGCCCATCACCTCGCGATAGCCGCCCTCCTCCTGACCACGTCCCTTGCGGCGCAAGCCCAGACCCCGCGCCCCGACGACAACGCGTCGATGGTCAAGCCGCCAGGCGCGCCCGGCGCGCCTTCCGCGAGCGCCACGCGCCCCGACAACCCCGACAACATGCCCGTGAAGCGTCCGAATCCGCCGCCGAACAGCGATCGCATGCTGCATCACAGCCCGGCGAGCGACGCCATCGCAAAATAGCGCGCAACAATATCCCGCAACGGCCCCGCATCCGGCTTGGAAGCGCGCGCGACGCCACTATAATGGCGCTCGTCTCGATAATTTGAGAGAACCGCGCCTCAGGGTTCCAAGCGGTCTAGCCAATGCAAAAAGTCATTCTGCCGTTCGTTTCCGGTTTTCTCGCCGCACTCTTCTTTCGCGAATCGACCCTGGCGCTGCTCCACGCAGCGGGCATCGTCGATCCGGCGGGTTTCTCGACCGCACCGTTTCTTCCGCTCGGCATTCCCGAATTCATCGCCAACGCATTGTGGAGTTCGATCTTCGGCGTGCTGATGGCGTGGCTGCTGCGCGTCGCGCCCGATCACAGCGCGCCTTGGATCGGGGCGCTGGTTTTCGGCGGCATCGTGTTGACGGCCGTGGGCGTGTTCATCATCGATCCGGCGCGCGGCATCTGGCCGAGCGGCAACATGCTGCCGCGCCTCGCGCCGAACTTAGTCGCCAATGCGATCTGGGGCTGGGGTGCGCTCGTCTTCATGCGCGCGTTCATGGCCGGCAGCGAGCCGCGCTGAGCCGCCACGAGAAACGAGGCGGCCGCAGGCGCCGCCTGTCTCGCGACTTCAGTCCTTCAAGAGCCGCAGCGGATGCGCCGCGGACGTCCACGCGCTTTCGAACATGCGGTCGACATCGGCGGCGCTCACGTCTTCGGCGCGCGTGATCTTCCAGCGCGGCTCGTTGTCCTTGTCGACGATTCGCGCGCGAATGCCCTCCAGCACATCGCCCCGTTCGAACACCGTGCGCGTCAGATCGAGATCGCGGCGCAGCGTTTCGGCCATCGTCGAGAACTTGGCGCGGTCGACTTGCTGCAGGGCTACATCGACGGAAAGCGGCGAGCGCTCGCGTAGCTCGGCGGCCGTGCGCTTCGCCCAGTCGTTGCCGATGTCCGCCTCGCGCTCGAGCGACGCCAGAATCGACGCGCCGTTGCCCGCCGCGAAGTGCTTGTCGATCAGCGTGCGCGCGGCCGCGAGCTCGCCCTTCTCGGGAATCGGCGCGACCTTGTACTTCGTCGTTTCGTTTTGCACGAAGCGCACGATCTCGACGCCATCGAGAAACCGCTGATGACGCAGCGATTCGATGAGGCCCGGCAGCGCGCCATCGTCGAGATAGGCGTCGGCCATGCGCGCGTAAAGCGCATCGGCGGCGGACAGGCTCGCGCCCGTTGCCGCGAGATAGCGACCGATCGCGCCCGGCGTGCGCGCGAGGAACCAGCTCACGCCGACGTCGGGAAAGAGACCGATGCGTGTCTCGGGCATCGCCATCTTGGTCGATTGCGTGACGATGCGCAGGCCGCCCGTGTGATGCGCGCCCTGCGAAATGCCCATGCCGCCGCCCATCACGACGCCGTTGACGACCGCGACGTACGGCTTCGGGAACGTGAAGATCGCGTGGTTGAGCTTGTATTCGTCGGTGAAGAACGCGTCGATTGCCGCGCGGTCGCCCGACTGTGCGGACTCGTACAGGAAGCGGATATCGCCGCCCGCGCAAAACGCGCGCACGTGCGGACTGTAGACGACGACGGCGCGGATCGCCTGATCGTGGCGCCACGCGCGCAACGCCTCGCTGATCGCGCGCAGCATCGGCGGGGTCAACGCATTGAGTGCCTTCGGACGATCGAGCGCAATGAAGCCGATGCCGTTGGCGGTGTCGATACGGATGTCTTCGGTGGTCATCGTGTTGAAGTGTCGGGTCGATTCGCTGAGCTGAATCGAGGTTCGGTTCGGTTGGCCGGCGCGAACCACGCATCGAGCGACAATTCGACGAGCGTCGCGGCCGGCGTCTCGGGCAACGCCGCGCCATTGAGCTTCAGCGCGACGATGCCATGCAGATTCGCCCACAGCCCTTCCGCGCACGCGAGCGGCGCGGCGCGAGCCGGCAAGCGGTCGGCCGCGCGCAATTCGACGAACGCGTCCGCGATCATCGACAGCGTCGCCGCGCCGGGTTCCGCCGCATGCGCGTCGCCGTTGCCGGGCGCATCGCCGGGCGAGCCGGCACGCGCTTCGCTGGACGGCCCGGCGGAAGCTGCGAGCTCCATGAACATCAGCCGATACGTCTCGGGCTCGGCCAGCCCGAATTCGACATACGCGCGCCCCATCGCGTTCAGACGCGCGGCCGGATCCGCAATCGACGTGTGCGCGAGAAACGCGTCACGCAGACTCGCATGCCCTTGCACGCGCAACGCCCGGGCAATATCGCCACGGCTCTTGAAATGAAGATAGAGCGCCGCCGGTGAATAGTCGATCGCCTCGGCCAGCTTTCTCATCGACAGCGATGCGAACCCTTCGCGCCGCACGATCTCGCGCGAGACTTCGAGTATGCGCTCGCGCAGCGCCTCACGCTGCTCGCGCCGTTGCTCGGTGCGCCGCTCTTGCGAAGCCATGCGAGGCATTGTCGGCACCGCCTCTTTCGAAGTCAAATCGCGGCGCGCCCGCGCGCGCTCAAACGGTCATCTTGCCGTCGTCGTCGCGGCGTGACGCCGCCCGGTAAAGCGGCTCGTCGGAATCGCTCAGCACGACCGACGCGAACACGATGCACAATGCAAGAATCAGCACACCAACCGCTGCCCAGATGAGCCATAGCGCATTGGACTCGACAAGTGAGTGGACAAAGGATTGAAACATGACGACCCCGGGCGATTTTATATTTGGTTGCTCTGGCTCTGCGTGCAGCCTTCGAGCAAGTAGTGTGCCGAGCGAATCGCATCGCCTGCGGCGAACAGATGGATGGTACTCCGTTGCGCGATCGCGCGAAAGGCGGCGCGGCGTATCGGCTTTCGATGAGACGCAAGCGCGATGGAGGTCTTACATCACGCCTTGTAACAGCAGAACGCCGATGCCTCAGACCGTCACGCGCGTCCCGGCGGAAAGTGTCCGCTCTTGAGCAGCACCGGCATGCCGTTCGACACGACCAGATGTTCCCGCGCGACGGCTTCGATGCGCGGTCGTCCCGCATCGAACGCGCCGATCCAGCCGGCGCTGTCGTATGTCTGCGCGCCGAAGTGATCTTCCAGCGCTTCGACCGAGATGGCGCACGGCACGCGCCGGCCATCGACGATCGCCGCGAACTCGACGGTGAGATTCGAACTGCGGTAGTCGGGCGCGTCCGGAAGGAATCGGATATTCATGGTTGTCTCGTTGCGGAAGACGTTCGAGCCGCTCTGTCGATGCTGTCGGTGCGGTCGATGCGATCGCACGAATCGATTCGGCGACTATGGTACTCGCGCGAGCGCCGCGCAGTCCAGCGACGCCGGTTCATGCAGCGAGCACGGCATCGTCGACATCGACGACGAGCAGCGAGCTCGCGAGGGGATCGGCGTAATTGAAGTCGAGCAGCCGGCTCATCTCGCGCACGCGCTCACACACGCGCCGGCGCGCCTCTTCCGACAGATGCGGATAGTCGCGCAGCACGTGCGCGTCGAAGCGATAATGCACGCCCCACGCGATATTGCCGGGATGATTCGCAACGCCGCCCGTGCGCCAGCTCACGAAGAGCGCGGGCGACGCCTCGAGACCGACTTCCGCGACGTCCGCGCCGCTCGGAAAAAGGTCGATCAGGCAATTGGCGACGTCGTACAGCACGGTGTGTCGAAGGTGGACGGGACGCATCACGTCGATTGCAGCAGACGGTCGATGTATTCGCGCGCGGCCTCTTCGACATGCGCGAGCGCCTCGCCTTCCGTGGCGAAGCGCCGCTCGGGGCCGAGATCGACGAGCGCTTCGAAACGATGCACGTCGTCCGGACCGCCGCGCGCGAGACTCACCGATCCGACATAGATCGGCGCGGCGCCGTCGCTGTCGCTGTTGCCGTGCGACTGCACGAGCCGCGCCGACGCGCTGATGTAATACCCTCGATATGGCCCCGTGACTCGTTCCACCATGATCCGCTCCTTGTTTGTCTGCCGCGCGCGCGGTGCTTTGCTCCGAAACCCTGCAGGCAATTCCAACCGGAACTCCGAGTTGGATAAGGCGCGCGATTCGGAAAATAGTTCATCGGGCAATGCCGGCGCGGCGCGTGTCGAGTGTCTGTTACTCGCGTTCGCAAGCATCGCGCCCGCGGCGACAACGCATGGAGGCGCTAACAACCGCTTACGTGTCGCGTAAGGTGCGTGTGGGACAATGCACATCTCAAAAACGCGTCCTCGCCGCGAATCCGCGGCCTGCGGCGCGTATCGCAATTTCGTAATCGCTCTCACGAGGTAAAGATGAAGGAACCCGGCCGGCGCATGCGCCGTATTTCCGCACGTGCCGCGACGCTCGGCGCGGCTGTCGTGGCACTCGCGACGTTGGGCGCGTGTGCGTCGTCGAACGAGGCGTCGCTCATCAATCTGCCGGATGGACAGACCGGCTACGCCGTCAATTGCAGTGGCGCGGATGCCGGATCGAGCTGGGCGAGCTGCTACGTGCTCGCCGGCAAGAAATGCGGCGCGACCGGTTATGACATCGTGTCGAAAGACAACGAGGAAGGCGGCCCGACCGGTGGCGGCATCAGCAACGTGGTATCGGCGAACGTCAAAAACCGCTCGATGATCGTGCGCTGCAAGTAAGCGCACCTCAGTGCGCGCTCATTTTCGAGAACGCATTGAGCACCACGACGCCCGCGACGATGAGGCCCATGCCGAGCATCGCGGGCAGATCGGGCGTCTGCTTGAAAAGCAGCGCGGCGACGATCGTGATGAGCACGATGCCCGCGCCCGACCACACCGCATACACGACGCCGACTGGCAGCGCGCGCAAGGTCAGCGACAGCAGATAGAACGACACACCGTATCCGGCGACGACGATGGCCGCGGGCAGCGCGCGCGTGAAGCCATCGGAGGCGCGCAACGCGGAGGTCGCGACGACTTCGGCGACGATCGCGATGGCGAGTAGCACATAAGCGGTTGAGCGCATCGGCGTCGGATCTCTTGTCAGTCGCGTCCGAGCGACAGGTCGCCGAAGTTCGCGCCGAGCTCGGCGCACAGCGCTTCGACGACCAGTTGATGATCGTCGCGCTGCGGCAGACCCGATACCGCCACCGAGCCGATCACGCCCGCGCCCTGCACGCGCAACGGGAATGCGCCGCCGTGCGTGGCGAACTCTTTGGGATCGAGCGTGTACTTGTCGGCGAGCGTGGTGCCGGCCTGTTGCAGCGTGAGGCCGATCGCATACGAGCTGCGGCGGAAATGCTCGACGGTGCGCGACTTGCGTTCGACCCAGCGCGCGTTATCGGGCGTGGTGTTGTCGAGCGCGGCGTAGAAGAGCCTGCGTCCGAAGGTGCGTACATCGATGACGATGGCCGCGTCGCGCGCGAGCGCCATCTCGCGCAGTTGTGAGCCGATCTGCCACGCGTGTTCGGCGTGGAACTGCGGGAACACGAGCGTGTGTTCCTGATGCGCGATGGCTTGCAGAACGCGGGGGATGTCCATGAGCGATGCGACTCCTTGTGCGGGGTTGGGCTTCAGGATTTTGACATGCGCGACGGCGGGCGGGAGGTGCGCGTTGGTCGTGAAGCGGTGATATTGCGACTTGCATGGCGCGTTGCGAGGCCGAACGGGGTGTTGCGACCTCGGTTCGGTAGCGGGCGTCGGCACAAACTTCGGATCGAGCGGCAATGACGGTTCAGGCGTTGCACTTAATGCGCCGATGCCCTTCCGATACGCAAACGATCCATCAAATTTCGCCCCCCGACATAGTGACTATCTATGAGATTCGCCTCGAAATATGTGTTGTGTGGGTGCTGAAGGTCGATCTCGGTATCGTCGATGACACTCGCGCCGAAGCGTTTCGACAACTCCACGCAGCCGCCGAAGATGTCGCTCTGGCTGCGGCGCAGCACACGTGCCAGCTTCAACGCTCTGCGAATGCCGCTCGATACGAATCTTCGATTCACTCTGGCGGTCAGCTGATAGTACGTATTGACGTTGCTGAATTCCACCGCTATTCACGCCCGCCCCGAGCTGGCCTATCAACTCACGCTGCCGGCGTGAAACATCGTGTTCTGCCGTGACGGCGGCGTGCCGCTGTCTGCGCCAAGGCGAGCGACGGCAGGCGCGTCGCGGCGGACGCTACGGCGCGAACCGGCGGCGCCCACCCGCGGTCGACCTTGCCGCACGCGCGCGCGTTCCACGACCGAGACGATCAGGCCTCGGAGGCGGCAGAAGCCGGTTTGAAACAGTGTCGATTCGTTCTTTTCGAAATTGCTAACGATTCGGATGTAGACGTCCGTACTGACCACGACGGCATAAAACCGCCTCCGCGCGCGTGAGCGTGACTCTGCAGGACAAACAAGAAAGAAACGTGAACGCGTCGTCTCGCGAGCCGATATGTCAGGTCGGACTGACACATCGCACGCGTGCGCGTCAACATGGCTGAAACGCTGCGAGGTGTGGCCGAATGCAGGAGTTGCCAGAAAGATCAGAAGGCAGAGAAATCAGAGCGATCCTGAACGCATCGCCGAGCGGCGGTCATTTCTCATGCGGTCCCGCGGGAGACGCCTGAACGTTTGACGCCGGACCGAGACATGTTAGATGACCGTTGCGTATTAACAGTCAACTCTACCAACTAGTTAGCGCATTACGAATCGGCAGTTTCGGCCTTGCTTGGCTCAAGCAAACCACTGGCTCATAACCTCGCCGTAATGCCGCACCGTCCATCACGAACACTTCTCATAACAGGTCGAGGATAAACTTCAGCCAATTGGCTTCATGGTCTTGCTTCGAGTCGAGTCATCTCTCACCGACCAGCCATTGGTTCGGAAGGAAGCAACACTGCCTGATACTTCGTTAAACTAACGGATGGCACGATGAAGCAAAGCACCTTCGTTCCGCTTGCGCCCCTATCTACGAGCCGCGGAGATGAGCAAGCGCCACCTTCGGGTGCGCGTTTCAAGCGGCGCTTCCACGTGATGGCGAAGCCGACGGGGTCGGCGTGCAATCTGGATTGCACGTACTGCTTCTACCTTCACAAGGAAGCGCTTCTCGAACAGCGCCGTGGGAAGTTCATGAGCGATCGAACGCTCGAAACGTTCATCCAGCAATACATCGAAGCACAGGATGGCGAATCAATTGTTTTCTCCTGGCAAGGCGGCGAACCGACGCTCATGGGTCTCGACTTCTTCCGTCGCGTAGTGGAATTGCAGGCGAAGTATGCGCCGTCTGGTCAACGCATCGAAAACAATCTGCAAACCAACGGCGTCGCGCTCACCGACGACTGGTGTATTTTTCTCAATGAGAACAATTGGCTCGTAGGTTTGTCCATCGATGGGCCACGCGACCTTCACGATGCATACCGTGTGTCCCGCTCGGGTAAGCCGACGTTTTACCAGGTCATGCGTGCCGTGGAACGTATCCATAGTCACGGCGTCAACTTCAACGCGCTGACGGTGGTGAACCGCATCAACGCACGGCGTCCCGTCGATGTCTACCGCTTTCTCACGCGTGAGATCGGCGCGACGTACGTACAGTTCAATCCGTGCGTGGAACCAAGGACGTTCCGGAATGTGGCTCCGCAGTTTTGGGACGACGCCACGATCCCCGAGGTCGGCTCTGCCAGAGCCAGGCCGGGCGGGGAAGATTCCATCGTGACCGACTGGTCCGTTGACCCTGACGACTGGGGCTATTTCCTGACGCGCACCTTCGACGAATGGTATCGGCACGATCTTGGGCGGGTACTCGTGAACCTTTTCGAGACGGCGGTCGCCCAAACCCTCGGGATGCCTTCGCAGCTTTGCATTACCGCGCCGTTCTGTGGCAAGGGTCTGGCCATGGAACACGATGGCCGCGTGTACTCGTGCGACCACTACGTCTATCCAGAGTACGAACTGAGCGACATATTCGATCGTCCGCTCAATGAGATTGCGTTCTCCGAGCGACAAAAAGTGTTCGGCTTTGCCAAGAAAGACACTCTGCCCAAGTACTGCCGTGAATGCAGTCACCTGAATCTGTGCTGGGGAGAGTGTCCAAAGAATCGCATCGTGCGCGCCCCGGACGGCGAGACCGGACTCAACTATCTGTGCCCCGGCATTCGCGCATTCCACGCGCACGCGGGCCCCCGACTCAGACAGATAGCGCGCAGCATTGCGCCGTCCTCCGCAGGTTGACTGCTACGCCGGGATCCAACTCGATCGAAATCTTACGAAACAGGCCGCAGTTCGGATGCGGCAGAGATCGGTCGATCTCGTATCGGGAGTGGCGTCGTCAGTTGTTGTGTTGTCGTCTGTCATGCGTGTTAGACCCACGCTGCTTTCAAAGGTATATCCATGAAAAACGAATCCGACCATTCAGCGCCTGCTGAAGCGCAAACTGACGGCTGCCGTCTCCGTCGCCTTAACCGGGTGGCTCGCGCTGAGCACGCCGGTACAGGCTGCCGATGCCGCCAAACGTCCCAACATCCTCGTGATCTTTGGCGACGATATCGGCCAGACCAACATCAGTGCCTATGGCAAGGGCGTGGTCGGCTATCAGACGCCGAATATCGACCGCCTTGCCCAGGAAGGCATGATGTTCACGGACTACTATGCCGAGAACAGTTCTACGGCGGGCCGCTCGTCCTTCATCACCGGGCAGTCGCCGCTGCGCACCGGCCTCAGCAAGGTCGGCATTCCAGCCGCGCCGCAAGGTCTGCAGGCGTCGGACATAACGATCGCACAGGCGCTCAAGTCGCTCGGTTACGCGACCGCACAGTTTGGCAAAAATCATCTGGGCGACCGCAACGAGTACCTTCCGACGGTGCACGGCTTCGATGCTTTCTACGGCAATCTCTACCACCTGAACGCAGAGGAAGAGCCGGAGCGCCCCTCTGGCCCCAAGCCAATACGTCGGAGGGCAAAGCCTACGCCAAACTCTTCATGCCACGCGGTGTGATGGACTGCGTGGCCACCGACCGGGACGATCCGACCGTTGAGGCGCGTTTTGGCAAGGTCGGCCGTCAATCGTGCAAGGACACGGGGCCATTGACCAGGAAGCGCATGGAGACCATCGACGACGAGACCACTGGCCGCGCGATCGACTTCATGCGCCAGCAAGCGCAGTCGGACAAGCCATTCTTCGTCTGGATGAATACGACGCGCATGCATGTGTTCACGCACGTGCGTCCGGAGTTCGCAGGCAAAAGTGGCATGATCGGCAACGAATATGCCGACGGCATGTGGGAGCACGATCAGGACGTCGGCAAGATGCTCAAGACGTTGGACGATCTCGGCATTGCGGACAACACCATCGTGGTCTACACCACAGATAACGGACCAAATCAGTTCACGTGGCCGGATGCCGCGACCACGCCCTTCCGCAATGAGAAGGACTCCATTACGAGGGTGCCTTCCGTGTGCCCGCGCTCGTGCGCTGGCCTGGACACATCAAGGCCGGACAGGTGTCGAACGAACTGTTTTCCGGCATGGACTGGTTCCCGACGTTACTTGCCGCCGCTGGCGACGCCGGCGTGAAAGAACGCTTGCTGAACGGCTGGACCGTCGGAGGGCGAACCTTCAAGAACCATCTGGACGGCTATAACCAGCTCCCCTATCTCGAAGGACGGCAGCCCAAGGGCGAACGTAAAGAATTTTTCTACTTCGACGACGACGGCGTACTGGTCGACATGCGCTACCACGACTAGAAGTTCGTTTTTTGCGAACAGCGCGCACCCGGCGGTTTCGCAGTCTGGAACAACCCGCTGACCTGTCTGCGTGTACCGAAAATATTCAATCTGCGTATGGACCCGTTCGAGCGGGCCGACATCGTGTCTGATCAGTACTACGACTGGACGACCAAAAACGTCTACATCACCTACGGCGTGATAGCGGAGACGGCGCGGTTCCTCGAGACATTCGCTGCATATCCTCCTAGTCAGAAACCGGCCAGTTTTACGGTGGATGGCATTCGCGCGGGCGTCGATGCAGAGATAGCCCGCAACGCCGAACGAGCGAAGTCCTTCGGCAAGAAAAGCGACGACTAACCGCGCCTTACACATTCGGCATCCGGTTTCCGGTGGCGTGCCGGGCCGGATGCGCGAAGAGGTGGCTGCGGGAATTTGGACAGCGGGATAAGTGGACCAGCCGAGGCCTGAGCCGGCGATAATTCAGGCAAAGGAACCGAGGACATGACGAAGAGAACCCGAGGCACGCACTCAGCGGCGTTCAAAGCGGAAGTGGCGCTGGCTGCAGTCAAGGGCGAGCGCACGCTGGCCGAACTCGCGCAGCAGTTCGATGTGCATCCGAATCAGATCACGGAGTGGAAGCGGCAGTTGCAGGAGCGTGCAGCCGACGTGTCTGGGACGGCGGGCATGGTATCGAACGAGCCGCCGTTTGATGTGAAGACTTTGCACGCCAAAAATCGGCCAGCTTTCTCTGGAAAATGATTTTTAAGCGGCGCGCTCAAGAAGGCGGGATTGCTGAGCGCAAAGCGATGATTCACCGGGGCCATGCGTTGCCGGTTTCGCAGCAAGTCCGGTTGGTAGGCATTGCAAGGTCGAGCGCGTATTACCAGCCGCAACCGGTGAGCGAACTTGGCCATCGGTTGATGCGCCGCATAGACGAACTGCATCTGGAGTTTCCGTTCGCCTGAGCGCGGATGCTGGCGCGCCTGCTGCGACAAGATGGCTTTGAGGTTGGCCGCCGCCGTGTGCGCACGCTCATGAAGCGTATGGGTGTGGAAGCGCTTTACTGCAAGCCGAACACAAGCCGACGCAACTCGCAGCACAAGGTTTGGCCGTATCTGCTGCGCGGCATGAAGATAGAGCGCGCCAATCAGGTGTTCGCGCTCGACACGACATACATTCCCATGGCGCGTGGCTTCGTCTATTGACGGCGGTAGTCGATTGGGCGAGTCGCAAGGTTCTTGCGCACCGCGTGGCCATTACGCTGGAGGCGATGCATGCCGTCGAGGCGCTGGAAGAAGCGTTTGCCCGCTATGGGCACCCTGACATCGTGAACACCGATCAGGGAAGCCAGTTCACGGCAGGCGCATTCACCGAGGTGGTACTGGGCCGAGGTATTCAACTGTCGATGGACGGCAAAGGCGCTTGGCGCGACAACGTGTTCATCGAGCGCTTATGGCGCTGCATCAAGTACGAAGAAGTCTACCTGAGGGCCTACGAGTCGGTCAGTCACGCCCGGCGCTCTATCGGCGATTACATCGAGCTATACAACCGGAAACGGCCCCATTCGAGCCTGGCGGATCAGACGCCGGATGAGGCATACTTCGCGACGCGGCCAGCGATCAAATCGGCAGCATGATTGCCTCGGACGCTCCACTTAAAAATCTCAGAAAGCCGTCCGAACTACCGAGGCCACCTCTATTCCGCGTCCTTCTCCATCGGCTCACTGAGGCTAGCGGCCGCGCCAGGCCGCAGCACGACATCCTTCGTGGCGACGAGGTCCGTCTCGAGCAGTTCCAGATCGTTGTTCTGTAGTTGCGCGTATTCGAGCTGCGTGAAGGTCTTCGAGTCCTTCAACTGATAGAACCGCACCACCGTCGAAAGCGACTGGCCGGTCGTTTTCTCGTTCAACGCCGCGCGACCGTCGAACTCGACGTTCATCGTCTTGAGCTGCGTGGTGAAGAGCCATTCTGCGGCGCTTACCGTGCTGTCTTTCGTGGCCGGCCACGCGCCGCACCCAGAGAGTGCGATAAGGCTCACTGTGGCGAGTGCGGTCTTTACGCTTCGCATTACGTGGCCCAGGAGGGAAGCATTCGATTCGTATTGCTGCATTGCTTGTCCTGCTCTACTTTGCTTATACAGTGGCGCCATCCCAGCGCCCCAGATGCACGCGCGTGATGCGCGCTGCTTCACCGGTCGAGTTCGAGCGCCTCACCAGTTGCGTCGTCAGTCCCAAACTGGTTTGCTTCGGTTCCAGCACCGGATCGGGCATCAACTCGGGCCTGACATGCATCTCCAGATGCGCCTCACCCTCGTAGCCGAGATAGAAGCGCAGCAGCGCCATCACCTCGCGATGCGCGTGGCCGCCCGGCGTCAGATCAAGCACCGCGTCTCGCGTCTCGGGCGTGATGATCACACGAACCGCGTTCGAGCGGTCGTAGAAACCGCGTCCAAGCAGACATTGCTCGCCCAGCGCCGCGGGTTCGTAGTCGTTGACCTCGCGCCAGACCGGATGAAACTCTTCGATCGTGATCAACGCATCCGGCACCGCGTGCTGCAGCACACCCGCCAACCCTTCCGCCGTGCGCGTCTTCTGCGCGGTGATGCCCAGCATCGACATCAGCTTGCGCGGATCGACCGACGATGACAACGCATTCGGCTTCGCGCTGAATCCCATCCCGGCGAAGCTCAGCAGACAGCGCGACACCGCATCGCTGCCGCCCTCGCGATAGCCCACCGGATAGCGATACTTGCGCCACACGCGATAGTGCTGCGTCAGAATGCGATGGTGAAACAGATCCAGAAAGGTCGCGAGCGGCTCGGCGCCATCGCGGTTCTGCGCCACTTCGTCGACGAAGTACGACGGCATGCGCGCATCCACGCCATACAGGCCGAGGAAGGTCGTGCGCACGGTCGGCGGCGCGTCCGGGTTATCGTCGTCATATTCGATACGATCAATCTCGCGGGCGGGAAATCCGAGCCGCCCGCGCGAGCGAAAGCGCACCGGCTCCGTGCGCGGCGAATCGGTCGTGCCGATCGGCGCGGCATCGGGCGCGGACAACTCGATCAGTTCGCAGAAGCGAAAGAAGTTCATCCGCGTCGCATCATCGAGCACCGTCTGCAGCAACGTTCGATCAGGCTGGCGATTCATTGCGCCAAACAGCTTCTCCGGCGCGTTCAAAACGGCGCTCCTTCGCCCTTCGTCTCAGGCCATTCGATACGCTTGCCCGAAAGCTGTGATATGACGACCAGCTTCGTGTAGAGATTCAGACTCGCATAGAGACCCAGGAAGCGGTTCAGCATGCCGCCGAACATGTACAGATCGCCATCGCCCGCAAAACGTGTGCTGTCGAGCGTCACGGTCACTTCGACACCACGCATCAATCCGCCCTTCACGAGTTTTTGCAGCGGGCGATGACGCACATCGGTGATCGCATCGATACGTCGGCGATTGAGTTCGCCCTCGGTCCAGTCATACAGTCCGAGCGAGCCGCGCAGAATCTCCGCATCGAGCAGGGACAAATAGTTCGGCGCAAGATGCGAGAGCACGCGCCACTGGAACCGGTCGCCCGTAGGCGGATACACGGGCAATGTCGGCGCGGTCAGATTGCGCACCGCGCCCACGTTCGTGAAACCGCCGCGCATGCGCGTGATGCCCGCCTCGCGCAGCGCCTTGCGCGGCAGCATGCCGTTGGTGCCCGTCACCGTCACCGAGAGCGTCTCCTTCGGCAAGGCTTGTGCGCGGTTGCCCGTTTCGCCCCACGCCTGACCGCCCAGCACGAGCCACGTATCGAACCGTCCCGAGGGTCCGCGCCGCATGCGCGTGTGGAAATAGCGCTCCGGCATCTCGTGCCGCAGCATGCCCCCGCGATGCTTGAACGCAGCAAACGGCACGTACTCGAAACGCCGGCCCTTCTCGAAGCCTTCGACCGTATCGACCGAATAGATGTCGACGAGCGATCCATACTGCTCGCGCGCACGCACGCGATATTCCGTTTCGAATTGCGTGACCGTCACCGGATCGGCTGCGATCGGAAACAGGTTGATCACCGGCGTGCAGTAAAGACGCACGTTTTCTTCGGTGAAACGCATATCATCGGGATAGGGCTTATCCAGCACCACTTCGACATCGAATGACGCAGCCGACTTCGGGATCGCCGTCATGTCGAGCCCCAGCAGATCGACGAACATGAACTTCTCGGGGAACGTGAAGTATTCGAGCAGCAACTGATAGCCGCCGAAGGCATTGTCGGCTTTCGGCCACAGGCGCTCGTCGGTGGCGAAGCCCGCTGGCGCGAGCCGCAAGCCTTCCATCGATTGCTGCGCGCCGGGACGATCTTCCGGGAAACCCGGCACGCGCACTTGCACGGCGACAGGCTTCGCAGTCAGCGCCGCGTATAGCGCATGCGCCACCGGGCGATCGGCATTCAGATAGAAGCGCAACCGTGGCACGCTCAGGCGGTCGCGCTGCGTCTGCGGCTGGAGCGTGAAACGGAACCGGATCACCGAGCGCCCGTCCTCGCGCGCAAAGGCACCTGCTTCGGTGAGCGTGAGCGGATACAGATCGACCGGTTGCGTGGTGCGATACACGCATTCGATCTGCGCTTCGTCGGCCCCGTTCAGGCCCGTGGCGATTGGATCGGAGGTCGCCTCCAGCCCCGCTTCGACGATCTCGTGCTTCTGCATCGCGCCCGCGTTCGGCGTGAGTTCTAGAATCGAGAGTGACGGAATCATCCGCAGATAATGTGGCCACAACATGCTGACCAGGCCCTCGGTGAGTTCGGGCAGTTCATCGTCAAGCTTGTGGCGCAAGCGGCCCATCAGGAACGCGAAGCCTTCGAACAGGCGTTCGACGTGCGGATCGCGCTCGCCGACGCGGTCGATATCGAGTTCGCGTGCGCGGTCCGGAAACGCGCGGGCGAATTCCTTGCCGGCCTCGCGCAGATAGCGCATTTCCGCTTCGTAGTAGCGCAGGATTTCGTTGTCCTTGGTCGGAGACGACATCTTCGTAGTTTCCTTTTACGTCAGCGCCACGGCGCGGGCGGCGTCGATCGCGGTCAGATCGGCCGTGAGGCTATCGATGCGCACGGACAGCGCAGGCTTGTCCGCATCCTTGCGATTGATACGGCTCTTCACACCTTCTGCGCCATCGCGACGCAGACGGCCATAGACGTAGTACACCGCGAGCCGCACATCTTTCGCTCGGCCTCTGATCAGACGCTCGGCCGATTCGACGATCAGCGCATCGTCGACGTTCGAGAGCTTCGCGACTTCGTCCTTGATGGCGAGAAAATCGTCGTCGTAACCGGGGTCGTCACCGACGGGTGAATCGGCGCGGATGGGAACGAGCCATTCATCCCACTGCGGCAACGCTTCGATCGCAAGACCGGACGGTTGGCGTGTACCAAACAACGCATTGAGGAGATTCGAAAACATATACAGACTTTTATTGAGCGCGCTGAACTGTTGCGCCCGCCTCATTGAGGCGATCGGCGCGAATCAGCGTCGGCGCAATAAACATGAGCTTGCGCAGCGAGAATTGCGGGCCGTGCGCCTGCATGCGCATATGACCGCGACGCCAGTGCGGCGACACCTCGCTGGGCGAGTGATGAATGATGTGTGACGGGCCCACGATGATCCGGTTGTAGCGGCTCGCCAGTCGTCGCTCGAGCTTCGACGCCTTCTTGCCGCCCACGCGCCCAAGACGCGCTGCGATTTCGTGATGGCGCAAATCATCGATGCGTACCGCCCCGACGGTTTGCATGTACAGCAGCACCTTCAGGCACATCTGCACCATCCCCAGACACGAACTGTCTACGAATCCCGATCGGTCTTCGAGATCGAGCACTTGCGCGCTAACGGATTCGCCTTCATCGGTAAAGGCAATCTGCAGTCCCCGTGGCTGTTCCTCCACATGACCGGGCGGCACGCCGACCACCAGAAAATACAGCTCACGGCGATCGTGGCGGACCGTCTCGAACACATACACACCCCGAGTCTGAATCGGATGACTGATGTCCGCCCACAAAGACGCGTCTACCGCACGCGCCATCTCCGGGCCAAAGCGGATAAACACCGCCGGAAACGGTAAGCGCACCAGCGAGGCAGGCACATCGTTTCCGATATCGGTATGCGCGAGCCACGTCTGCAATGCGTCGGTGGGTTCGATCACCGCATGAGGACGAACCTGATAAAGCGCGGCGCACTGGGTCAGTGTCGCGCGTCTTTTAAGGTCGTTGCCGGACAAAGCGTCCAGCATGGCCGGATGATGAACGCGTAACGCTTCGATCGTCAAACGAAAAGCCGCGTTGCCAGCGCTCTGGGTTTGAAAGTCAGCGCGTCCAGACAGATGAAGTTCGTCATGCTGCGCTCCATCGCGGTGCTCCAGAGCCTGCACCCACGCCCTCCACGCCGGAACCAGACCCGCGCCTGCAGCCCGCACAGGCGGCAACTCGCGGCTGGTTTCGTTCATCAAGTCCACTGCGTGCAGAAAGTCCTGCGCGCTTTTATCGAGATCCCGCAGATGTCTCGACTGCGATATCACCGGGCGTATCTTATTCATAGCTTGCCTCGCGTGGCTGGCAAGGGCGTGTCCGCTTGCTTCGCCGCTTCGACCACGGCCTTCGGCAACGGCGGCGGGCCGTCGGTCTTCGCGTTGCGGGCGGCCATCTCGCGTTTCACGAAGATGCGCGTCGGCAACGTGAAGCCACGTAGCTCCAAGAGTTCCAGCGGCCCCTTGCCCACATCGGTGCGCAACATGTAGGCAAGCGGATACGTCATATCCGCCGGGGCAGCCGTGGCCGGTCCGTGCGCGTTGAGCGCGTCCTGATCGCCCTCGCTCGGCTTCGACATCGAGCGCGTGTCTTCGAACTGCGCCTTGGCCTGCCACGTCACCTGATAGGTCGCCGTGTCGATCGGCTCCACATGCGCGCGCTCCAGCATCCGCACTAACGCCCAGCGGCCGGCGAATTCGAAGCGCTTGTTGGTGCCCGCCGTCTCCGTTTGCCATTCCAGCCGCGTGCCCGCGCTTTGCGGATCACTCGTCGGCCATGCCATGCCGCTCCACGTTTCGATCTGGTTGTAGTAGTGCAACTTCTGCGCGTCGATCGTCAAGAGCGTGTCGGTGATGCCCGGTGTCGGCACAGGCTTCAATTCGAAGCGATATGACGGCTCGCCCTGCGCAAGCAAGTGACCGGCTATGCGCTGCAGCGTGTTGATCGCCTTCAGAAACGCCGGATCGATCGCGCGTGCGGCGCTGCCGGTTCCGGTTGCACCCGGTGCGGGCACCCATTGATCGCCTTGCAACTGAATCACGCCCGCCAATTGCGTGGCGAGGAACGTGTCGATCAAACCACCCTGCGGACGCAGGAAGCGCGCGAGTTCGGGCAGCGAGGCGTCGTTGGCCGTGTTCGCAAACGGATAGCGTCCCGCGAACGAACGGTTCCAGCTCGCGACGATCGTCTCTTGCCACGCATCGTTCAGGCTCGCCTGCGCGGGTTCGAGCACGGTTTGTGTCGCTTGAGAAACAGGACGCACGAACAGTTCCGCGCCCATGCCTGCCCATTGCTCGCCGAGACTGGCGGCCACCAGTTGCGCGTAGGCGAGCGTGTCGGCCAGTTCCGAACCTTTGCCGAGGAAGAGCGATTGCGCCACTTGCCGGGCTTGCTCGTCAGAATCCGGGCTGTCGCTGATCTGCTGGAGCTTCAGACGCAGGCTCGTGAGGCGTTCGGTGAAGCGCTCGAGACTCAGGTCGCTGCGGGTGTTCGCGCTAACGTTGGCGTTCGATTGCGCAACGAGGCGCAGCACCGGGCCGAACGATGCGCCCAGAGGACCCGCTGGATCGGGCTGGGCCGCCTGCGGCGCATCATCCTTCTTGCCGAAGATGTTCTGCGCCTTGCCGACCAGCGTGTCCGAAAGCGAATCGTGTCGCGCACCTGCTCCGCCTTGATACTCGAGCGCTTTCATCAGCGCGATGAGCGGCGACTGCCGCGCATCGGCGATCAGCTTCAGTTGGCCGATGGCGGCGGGCAATGTCGCTGCTGTGTCGCACCGCAGACTGTTCATGAAGGCTTGCCAGTGTTCGGCGTAGTCAGCGAAGTAACGCGCGCGCAGGGCGGTGCGTAAGGCGTCTGGAGTTTGGGCGGATGCCTTGTCGCCCTGGCTGACGTTGCCCAGCACCCAGTCGCCAGCCACGCCGTTGTGCTTCGCCGCCTCGTCGATGGCTTTCTCGATCGAACCTTCCCATGCCTGACGCGAGTAGACGCCCGGTATCACCGCCGCCGTGCGGAACAGGCCGCGCGTGTCCGTGCCCGCTGTCATGGACGCGAGCGTCTGGTCGGGATACTTGTGGCCAACCGAGGCCAGCACGCTTTGGTACAGCGTGTCCTCCGAGTTCTTCACGCCGATCACCGCCAGCAGCGTCTGGCGCGCGGCGCCGATCAGTTCCTCGCGCGGCTGGATGCGCCAGTCGGGATGGCTGCGTAAGTGCTCGGACCAGAAGGCAAGCGAATGTTGCGACAGATCGATCTTCTCGCCGGCGGTAAGACTGGCATCCGTGTTCCAGTACTTCGGCAGAGATTGAGTCAGAAAAGCGGCGTCAGCGCGTTGCGGCTCGGCCATCATCAGATAGGTCTTCAGCGCGCCCTGCCCGTCCTGCGCCACATGCGTGAGCTGGTCGTCGATCTGCGTGGTCGGCATCTGGCCGAGATCGACCAGACGTGCTTCGATGTCCTGCTGGATCGGTGCGCTCAGCAACGCGCGGCTTTCGCGAGCATAGGGCGTCCACAGCGCATCGAGCGCTTCGCGGTCGTGGTTCAGGCCGAAGCGAGAGAGTAAGGGTGCGTGGTGCTCTGTGCGGTATTCGTAGAAGCCGATGCGCTGCTGCAACGCCATCAGCGCGCGCAGACGCGATGCGGTGTCGGGCGCTTGCTTCAACGCGGCGAGTGCCCCATTCGTTCGCACGATCTGATTGGCGTTGGACATGCCGGAGAACAACATGCCGGCGCTCCAGAGGCCGAGCGCACCAAACATCACGACAGAGAACAGCGTGACTGGATGCAGGCCTGTCCTGCGGCCACGTCGCTCTTTGGAGGCTTCCGCAAGATGTCGCCACAGCGGAAGCTCGGTGCCCGGACCAAGGTTGGATGCCTGCGTGTCAATGACCGGCCACGGCGCGAAAAATGCACCCGCTATTGGTAGCGGGCGACGCTGCCACATCGACAGATCGGCGATCCACTGCGCCAGCGCAGGCGCACGCGTGTCGAGGCTCTGGGAAAGTTCCGATGCGAAGCGGTCGCGGCGATCCTGTCCCAGCCGCTTCGTTCCGATATCCGCGAGTCGACCGCGCAACGTGTAAAGCGCGGCTTCGATCGCGGCCTGGCCGCCGGAATCCGCGAATTCGCTGCCCATCACGGGTGTGAGCGCTTTTGCAGTGTCGCTGCCGTCGAGATCGAGCAGATAAATCGGCGCCGACCAGTGCAATGTTTGAGCGAGTCGGACGAGCGTCGTGCCCCACCCGCTTTCACCGCGTGATGCGCTGGGAAGTGCGGCTGCGCCATCAAGCGCGAGCACGATGGCATCGATCGGACGACCGCGGCGCAGCTTTCTGATCTGCTCGAGCCACCCTCGATCGAGGCCATCGGACGAGACATCGCCCCACAGCAGAACCGCATGGTCAGTAATTTGCCAATACTGCATGGCAAGCTCGGGGAGAAGACGCAGCACGCTCGCGGCCTCACCCGTGACGAACAGCCAAGGACGGTCGTAGGCCCAGCGGAACCAGCGCATCTGTCGAAGATGAAAGCGCAGCGCTTGGGCCCGCTCGACGCCACGTTGCACACGGTCCTCTTGCGCCTGAGCGATGTCACCGGTTGGCGTCGACGGCTCAAGTCCCTGCTTTTTCGACGCTGCCTGCAAAGCAATACGCATGGGCTTGCGTCGCTCGAGCAGCTTGTACAGTCCTGGAACGATAAACAGCAATGCGCCAAACAGCGTCAGATAGTGCTCGACCAGCCATCCCCACACCGTTCGCGCATCGATCAGGGAAAGAACGATCACTGCGATGCCCAACAGAAGCCCCGCGATGCCAAACCACCGCCCCCATGAACGACTTTTAACCTTCACTTCGTGCTCCTTCTGAATCTTGCTTTCGCGCCGGCGGCGCAATCATACACAGATGCAGTTGTTGAGTGGCAGCGTCGCGCCAGGCGAGGAGCTGCGGACCGGAACCTGCTGGTGCACCTTCCAACGCCGTCGCCAGCATGATCCAACCGGTCGCCGGACCTGGAAGGCCAACGGCGTGGTCGAACGAGCGCTCGACCAGGGGGTGCTTGGGATCAGATTCAATCGCGGACTGAATTGCAGCACTCAGTTCAGCGTCGCAGCCCGTATGCCAGAGATGCGTAGGCTGTTGAGGAGCGGTTTGCATCTGCACCATCTGCGCGATTTCCGCTTCGAGATTGTCCGTTACCGACGGCATCGGACGCAAAATGCGGCTCGTGTGCGCGCCGTCCGAAGGGGCCGAGGATCCGCTGGCATGCGTGCCGGCGTTAACC
The DNA here is from genome assembly GCF_001544835.2 of Caballeronia fortuita. Taxonomy (GTDB): domain Bacteria; phylum Pseudomonadota; class Gammaproteobacteria; order Burkholderiales; family Burkholderiaceae; genus Caballeronia; species Caballeronia fortuita. Next base: position 58,481 of record NZ_FCNX02000005.1, read on the forward strand.
GGTTCCCTCGGCTCCAACAGAATCGCTGCGACACCCTCGGAGAATTCGTGAGGCGAATCAGCTTCGGGCCAGATCTGGGTCGCAACGATCAGCCTGACTGTAGCGTCGCGCTCGTCCACCTTCTTGGCGATCCACGGCGCGCATTCCGTGATCGGCCCGCAGGTCATGATAAATCGCACATCCGGCGCGGCTTTCTCCAGCGCGCCCTTTAATTCACTCTCGAACCCGATTATCTCGGTTGATATTTCGCCGTGAAGCAGCGTGACCGCAATCTCGCGTCTATTTTCTATCGCTGGCTTTAGGCTGCCAGCAAGCTCGGACAGAACTTTGCCGTATCGTTTGTCTCCCGCCTTAACAGCTTTCCACTCCAACCCTTTCGCGCGGTCTTTGTTCACTGGCAGGTCGCCGGTTACATCATCAAAGCTAACCGTAGGTACGGGGGTTATCGCCACCGCAGCGGCGACGCGCAAATGCCGTTGACACCACGATCGCCATAAGGCAACCAAGCGATCCTGTTCATTCTCTTTCTCTTCTGCCTGGACCTTCGCGCTTTCCCAACGATCGAGCGCCACGCCAAACACAAGACAATACGCAACCAGTGGCGCGCCGATGAGCAAAACCCAAAAGGTCGCGGTGTTTGTTAATTTATCGTGAGGCCAAAGCAACAGCACAGCGCCGACCGCACTCGATGCAATAACGACCAGCGTCGGCAGCCAGACGCGCCACGAAAGGGCTTTGGGATGCTCGATCTCGAGCATCGTCGGGATGGGCCACGGCATGAGAAAACTCTGATGGGGGTTAGATTGCCATCTCATTAATTTCGGAAAATTGCCGCGCGAAGCGGAACCATTCGATAGATAGCAATATCGGCAGAATCCAATATCTCTAGAGTAGCTGAAGCGATCGAATTCGTGATCACTTTAGCTCCCATAGTGAATCAATCTCCAACTACTGGTTAGTGACCGATATGCATCGTTTTGAATTTCTTTTCATCATGATCCGAGAAGCAATAGTAGACGACTGTTTTCACGGGCGGGATGCTCGAACTGTCAACCAGTTCGAAGCCTGGCCACGACCACGGACTCTGCCACTCCGTGCCCGGGTGACCGGCCTCACACACCCAGCCCCACTCGCTACGGCCTGAACTATCGCCAACCGAGACATTCCACCAACGCACGTTGGCGTCGTCTTGCGCCATACCGTCCAGTTGCTCCAGCGTGGCCCGTGCAATGACTTGCTCGAACGCCGCCTCCGGCGCGCGCGCGTTGGCCAATTGCAGTGGAAACTTCGACCATCCTTTAACGGGCGCGTCGGCCGTCTTGCCGCTCGCCTCGCGTTCCACCCACATCTCGGGCCCCGCGGCCGTACCGATTGACTTGTGATGCCCTTTCTTGTCCGGCACGCTCGGCATGCGCATCGGCTGAACCTACCCATTTTTTAAGAATTCGGCTGAACGTATTTGCTCAAGCAGAGCATTTTGGAAATGTCCGACTTATCGGCAACACCTTATTGCCATCATTTTCCAAAACAAAATAACGTTCCCGACACTCTTTACCATTAATTGCATCAGACTCGATGTGATCGCGCGCCAAAAAAAGAAAACTGTCTGCTCGCGTGATCAGTTCCGTAACGTAAGAACGCCCATCATTTGTAACCGATCGATGTTGTTCGTCAGCATTGAACAAACTTAGCGCTAGACCATCCTCTCCAGAGCGCAAGTCGGAGATAGTAAAATACCTGCAATCCATTCCGCAGCTGTGCGCCGCAGCGAAAAATCTTCCTCCCAGATTCACATGAGGTGCATCGACGGTTTTCCCTAAGTCATCACGCCAAGTGTCTCCATCGCTGTGATAATAAGAGGGAATTTTCAACCTTCCTTGATAGAGGTGTGCAGGGTAGTCGCTAAAGGCAGGATGGTCTTTGGCTTGTGCATAACCAGCCTTGTTGACCAAAATTGATAATGCGGCGAAAGCGAAAATAATCAGTTTAATTCTCATTTCTTAATCTATCAAATTTCTTAGTCCACCGACAGGAACTGCTAAATCACTTCGACCTGACAACTCCTCCTTAAGGTATTTGTTGAATTCTTCAGTTACTCGGTCAATCAAAACACCCCCTTGCCCATAGTTGTTCCCCGGAAGACTAGCCCATTCAAGATTACAATAATGATCGAAAACAGCCGCTTTAGGATCTCCGCTCTTAATCGCGTTCAATGCCTTTCTCACGAATTTAATCAAAACAACGCAATATCTATCTTGGGAAGCAGGAGAAAAATCCGTGATTTTGTATTGCTTCCGCCGTGCCACATTAGCTGGATCATCCCAGTTGTATCCCATCACTTGATATGCGCCTGCTGCAGAGGACGTAATGCTTTTACCTCCACGCATATTTCGTGTGATCTTCACCCGTGGATGATCGCTAAAATCTTTCCCATAGTCTTTGATGAATGATTGCCCGCCAAACAATCTTTCATACCCTACCGGCGAAACCGTGCCCTCACCCACTCGGATCATCCTTAAGAAGGCACGCACCCTTGCTTCTTCAAGTGTCAGTGCCGTACTCGAAGGAGTATCGGAAAAGAAATTTGCAACCAGGCCAATCGGATGCAAATGCCAAACGATTGGTTCAGCCGGAAATCCCTTGATCGACTTGACCTTATCCCACCATTGCAGCTTCTGAATCCGCTCCAACTGCCCCTGCCAGATGTAGCGACCCGTACCCATGTATGAGGACAGCGTATCCCACTTGCTCATACTGCCGCCCCACTCGCTTTCATACCGCACGGCGATATGCGGCAGGGCGCTCGCAAGCCATCTTTGTCCCAGCGCCTTACGCAATTCTCAAGCGCCGCTGCGTCCTGCCCAGTCCTCAAGTCGGAAAGCGTAAAATATCCGCAACTTGCGCCACAGCTGTGCACAGCCACAAAATAGCTCGCCGCAAGATTCACATGCGGCGCTTCGACAGACTTCCCCAGATTATCGCGCCAGCCATCATCACCTTTTTTATAATAGGAGGGAATTTTTACCTCCCCTCCATACGGGTGCGCCGCAAAATCGCTAAGAGCAGGTCTGCCTTCTTCCTTCGCATAACCCACAGCATGAGCGAATGCCATGAACACCAATATGATATTAACAAGAAGCTCTTGTTTCATTTTTCACTTCAGCAAATCGTAAAGGCCAACGATCGGGACGGCTAAATCGCTTCGACGCGCCAACTCGTCTTAACAGGTCTAGCCCCGAAGGAACCACTTGTTTCGAGTTGCCCCTTTCCCAACCTTTGGGTCCCTCTTCGAAAAGGATCACTTCTTGATTTTGCCTACACGAGGCCCTCGTTTCTCACCACAAAATTCGATCAACAGCTTACGCTACAAAGCGCCAGCACGCGTCATTCATCCTAACAAATTGAACATTCCCGATCTTATTTCGGCGCAGGGCGCCTCATCGCGCATCAGAGTCAGATTAGCTCCGCCAGATTTTAACGACACTAATTAATAACGATAAAATTGTTGGCGCGCAACGCAAGTGTCTTTTTCCTCTCGAGTCCGACGAACGGCGAGAGCGCATGTGTCTCTAACATACATTTGCCAATCACGGTTTTCGTCTTTGGCCAAGTCGGCTACAAGTTTGGTAATGAATCGATTACGGTCTCCCTGTTCGTAATATCTGGCGACCACATCTAATGCACGATAAAATTCATCCGCCCCTATTCCTGTGTCGATATAGTTAATTTCATTGGTGCGCGTTCTCGTCATTTGATCGAGACACGTCCACCGATCAATTCCTGCCTCTTGCCCCGGCGAGGTAGACTCATAAGCCCCTCGACAGGTAGTCTCTTTATATTTTATCCATTCCTTCTGCGCATTTATGAAAAGCGTTCTATCCAATTCAGGCAGCTTGGATGTAACTTCCCGGTATCGCTTGTTTAATACCTGATCAGCTAAATCAAAATTAGATTTAGCGCAATCTTCCAGTTCTCTTGTTATGTTGCTGTCACACATTGAAGCAGCCGACGCCAAATTTGACAAGAAGAATGAGATAAAAATAGACACGGAAATTATTTTAAACATTAGATTGTCCTGAAATTTTCAGCGAATTCCTTCTTCAAACAACGCGGCTTCTTGAGCCCGTCGCTCCAATAACCCACCTTGTCCCGACCCTTCCCAAAGGGATCTCATTGATCTCAACTGTACCGGTACGTCACTTAGATTCTTCGCTGCAACGTCATCGCGAATGGCACGCATATGTTTCCGCGTTTTCTGATGAGGCCGATCTTCCATGCCGGAGCCACGATTTATGACTAAACTCAACAAGGCTCCCTGGCAATGAGGATGAAGACTAGTAACACCTGGAAAGGCATCGACGGTATATTGAGCATATCGTTTTTTCATAACAACGGCCAACGCGAGCGCCATGTCTTTAGTGATCTTTATATCAACCAAAGACGTCACCAAGTGTCTTGCTCCATCCCCATGACGTCCAGAAACTGCCTGAAGCCTCGAAATTTCTGTCGGCGGAAAAATTCCATCTAAATCAATTTCAATACGCTCCGTTGTCTGCTGCCCCAAATCATATCCATACCCAATCGTAACCCCGCTCGACTGGTCACCACCCGGTACATACGGGTGATCTTTGTAGCCTTCTTTCGAAAGAATGAAATCGAAAGATTTTTTTGAAACTCTAAAGATGCCTTCCGACGTTGGGAATTCAAAAACATCCGCCGGCGACGCAGCGCCTTGCATAAAATTTGCCACCACCCCAATCGGATGCAAATGCCAAACGATCGGTTCAGCCGGAAATCCCTTGACCGACTTGACCTTATCCCACCATTGCAGCTTCTGAATCCGCTCCAACTCTCCCTGCCAGATGTAGCGCCCAGTGCCCATGTACGAAGACAGCGCATCGCACTTGCTCAAACTGCCGCCCCACTCGCTTTCGTATCGCACAGCAATATGCGATAACGCACTCGCAAGCCATCTCTGTCCCAGCGCTTTGCGCAGTTCGTTGCCCGTGACTTTCCCATTACCATCGCCCTGACAATCGACTGCCTTCTCAAGCCGACCAATTAGCATGCCTGCGTTGACTGAAGCCGCAGCAGCGCTAAACTCCTCGGCTTCCCCATCAAGCAATTGTTCCGTCACGAAAAGGAAGCGCTTGAACATGTTCACGGGCGGGATGCTCGAACTGTCAACGAGTTCGAAGCCTGGCCACGACCACGGACTCTGCCACTCCGTGCCCGGGTGACCTGCCTCACACACCCAGCCCCACGCGCTACGGCCTGAACTATCGCCAACCGAGACATTCCACCAACGCACGTTGGCGTCGTCTTGCGCCATACCGTCCAGTTGCTCCAGCGTGGCCCGTGCAATGACTTGCTCGAACGCCGCCTCCGGCGGGCGCGCGTTGGCCAATTGCAGTGGAAACTTCGACCATCCCTTAATGGGCGCGTCGGCCGTCTTGCCGCTCGCCTCGCGTTCCACCCACATCTCGGGCCCCGCGGCCGTACCGCTTGACTTGTGATGCCCTTTCCTGTCCGGCACGCTCGGCATGCGCATCGGCTGAACCCTGGCCCACTTACCTTTGCCGGGATCGCCCTTGGCAAGTTTAAGCAGTTGGCCCGCAGGCACGTTCAGATCCGCATCGGCAGGCGTGACGAGTTTGACGCCCTGATGGATCAGCATCAACGAGCGCTGTGTGCCCGGCAATGCCTTAGCGCGCTCACGGCTGCGTTCGACAAACGCTTTGAAGGTATCTCCCGCAAACACCTCGACGTGCAATATCGGTCGATTTGGCTTGGGCGGCAGAATCTGCGCGTCACTGCAGTTCTGGTATTCACCCAGATAGCCGATAACATCGCCCGCCTGGACAGCGAACGGCTTGTCCAGCACCACGACACGATCGAGCGGATTCGGGTCGATAAGCGCATCGAGTTCATCAAGCGAAACCCAACCGATTTCCACGCGGGGATCCAGTTGATCGCCAACCTTGACTGGCACCAGTGAGCCACTTACGATCTTCGCGAGTTGCGCCCAACCGGTTGTCGCATCACCGATGACAGCAACCTCACCTCCTCGCGGCAATAAACCGATCACCTCGCCGTCGGCACGATCCCTGACCTGCGCACCCTGTGCAGGCTTCTGGGCATTTACCTCTGCAGGATCAACGGGCGGTGCGCTCACCCGCAGACGTGCCGCGGAATAACGCGCCGATGCCGTGTCCGGTATCGCCTCCATCTCCACGATGTTGCCCAAGCCATCCGATGGCATAGTGTCGGCGGCTGTCTGGATCTGTTGGTCCTCCTGGCCCGACAGTTGATCGAAGCGATAGGCTATGCCGGACGGAGCAGGAGTGCGCTGCGTGGCGTTTGCCTTCGCTCCAACCACAAAGCGTCGGTCACCTTTCCAATACGACATCCGGCGAACCGATGACGCCGGTTGAGACGACGTGGCGCCTTGCCCTGCGCCTTGCGCGCTCTTATCCGACTGAGCGCTTTGATAGCTCGCCCAATCGAGCTGATGCATGTACAGGCTATAGAACTCCAGAACATCTTCGGCCGGAGGCGTATACGACGGAGTGGAAGCGACAGGCGCACTTGCAGGGCTCGCCACTGATGCGCTCGTGGAGGCGCCATGAGGCTTGGCCGGAACGTTAGACTGCTTTGCATCAGGTGGAAGAACCAGCTTGTGTCTAAGCAGGACGAACCCCGTAGAAAACAACGCCATGCGCCGATCGCTGTACTTCAATTCGGGATAAGTCGTATCAAGCCGATAAGCGATAACCTCACCGTCAGCAATGGCGCGCACGCCATCGCCTTGTTTCAAAGCACCGCCTGTCGCAGTGTCGAAGTGAATCCCGCCGTGCCACAATCCGTTCGCACCGAGCGGGTAGTACCCGCTTTGAGAACGACCCAGCGCTGAAAGAAATGTCTGTGGGTCACTCGCATTGCCGTTGCTCGGAGCGAACGGATAACTCCAATTCAGCGGCTTCGGACGCGGCGGCTCCGCCGGTACCGGCACCGGGGGCTTAGATGCAGAATGCTTCTTGTCCTTGTTTGAGACTGTCATTGCTTAAAATCGCTGTGTTCAATCAGAGAAGCGGCCGACACGGCCTTCGGATAGTGAGCCAGCCCCATGGGGCATGGTGAAGTTGGAATTCAGCGACGCCGCCCCCTGCTTCTGAATCGTGATGACCTTGAAGAACAGATCGTTAGGTCCGCCCAGCGTGACGTTGCCGTCCTTCAGTTGAACGAACGCTCCACCACATTCGAGAACCAGCTCCTTCGCCGCCGCAACCGTCACCTTGCCGTTCACGCTCGTGATCGTCATGTCTTTGTCGGCAGCCAACGACATCGCATCGGTCTGCGCCTGAAGGTCCACCGGACCTTTGGCGGCGAAGAGTTTTACTCCCATCTTCTGCGCAAAGATCGACACCAACTCACCCGCCGCGACCGTGAAGCGCTTCATCACACTGAAGTCAGCGTTCTTGCCGGCCACTGCCGAGATATTCTGTTTGGCGGCCACATGCACCCCGCGACCTGCCACAATACCGATTGATGCCGGCGCACTCGCAAGCAGCGCGGCATCCTTCAGCCCATCGACTTCTTTGTTGATGGCTTGTTGCGCATCCGTGTCGGCGGGTTCAGCCTTGGCCGCACGGGACGAATCCGCCAGCGCCCGGGCGAGTTCCAGCGCACCCTCGAGCTGTGCGATCGTCTGCAGCATATCGAGCTGCTTGCCCGACGCGGAAGGCTGATCATAGGCAGTGAGGTATAGGCCCTTTCCGCTACGGACGGCACCGTAACCCGACGACCTCAGCTCAAAACCTTCACCCCTCTTTTTAAGATCAGAATCAACAAGGTGCCCGAGGTTGAGCTGCGACTTCCCGGAGTGCTCGGTGCTGAGCTTGATGCCCTCCTCGCCCGCCCAGTCTTCCATCCGCAGCTTATTGTTACTCTGCGTGCGGATAACATTTCGCGACAGCCACCGCCGATCATTCGTAACGTGATCGATTGCCAGACTGTTGTGATGGAACGCCAAGATTTCAGGCTTATCCGGATCCCCGTCCCGGAATCCAATCACCGCCTCGGCGTTGTCCAGCGCCGGGAAGTGAAAGCCCGTCTGCAACGCGCCCGCGAATGGCTTGGCCAGCCGCAGCGGCACGCTCTCGCCACCCTTCGGCCACTCCTCGAAATCCACATCGAAACGAACGACGTAATAGCCGGCGGCCGTCAAATACGCATATTTATACTTGTCGGGGCTCGTGACTCGACCACTGAGCGTCCCCGCGATTTTCGGCCACTTCGATTCGTCGATTTTTAATCGAAAGCGTCGGCTCGCAGGAATCGCTTTGAAGGTGTTGCTATACGCCTTATCCCGCGCGCCGCTGTGCGTGACCTCGATCGCCACCAGCCCGTCTTCGGCATCAGGCAACTCGGCGTCCGTGCGGAACACGCGGCCGCAGCGCAACTCCTGCACATTGCTTTGGCCTTCGAACAGCACCTGCCAGCAGATCGCTTCCTCGTGATACAGCTGCGCCTTGCGCTGAGCTTCGGCTTGATCGAGATGCGCTGTACCATAAAAATACGGCTTGCCATACGTGGTCGGGTCTTGTGGCGCGATGTTCTCTTCGGCCCTGAAGCGCTCCCAAGCCTTCTCCGGATTGTAGTCCGCGACCACCATCGCTTGCGGCACGACATGGCTGCGGCAAGCCAGTTCATACACCGACTCAACCGCCGCCTCCAGCCCTGCGTTCTCACGATAAGGGAGGATGCGCTCGGGGTCGTAAATGTAATGATCTATGTCATCCGCAAAGACGATCCGATCGCCGTACTGGGTTTCTTCCACATACAGGTAGATGCCCCACTTTTGCATGAGCATCTGGAGATACGCCAGGTCATCCTGAGCGTACTGGAACCGGAACAGCGTTTGCGGATACTGGCCCCGTAGCCGGAAAATATACTGATGCGGCTTGAACCCATGACGCACCAGGATCGCCTCAAGGATTTGAGGGATCGTCTGGTGCTGATAAATCTTGGTGTCGCGAATGCCCTGAAGACGGGCGAGGTGAGATTTAACAACAATCTCATAGCTCACGAAGTCGTTCGTCGACTTGAGCTTCGAGAACGACGCAATAAACCCGGACCACTTGCGCGTGGTACCGTCATCTGAGGTCAGCGAAAAACTCGCTTCCTGGTTCAGATAATCGCGACGAGCAACCGCACGAGGATGGGAGACCTGAACCGTTAAAACGGTCGGCTCTCCCATCTTTTCCGAGATATGATGCGCCGACACCGACAAGAGCGCCGCGCTCTCGGCGCCCGGCACGTCGAGATGCTGAGATTGACGTCCCGTCACAAGGCTCGACATCAGCCTTACCGCGTCTTCTGCGTCCAATACACTGGACATGGCCGTACACTCCTTCTTCTGCACTGCTATCGAAGCTTGCCGACAGGCAAGCGGTGATCAGTTCGCATGGATGCGCATTAGGGCCTGATCCTATCCCATCGGCAAGCGATCTGTAACAGCAAATATCCCAAGGCAGGCTTATTCATCCGCATTCCTGATTTTTCTCAATGATCGATAGCGCCTCGCGCCCGGACGTGATATACGTTGCGCCTCATCGAACTACTGACGCCCGGTTACGCAGTCTTCGCGCTCACGCCGTTGCTCGCGTGACAAGCGCCTGAAAAAATAAGCAAGCATCGTGGGCCAACCCTCGTCCGACTCTCGACACATCACCGCGCAGGCACTCCTAGACGCGTCCCCTCGGCCTACTTCCAGTCCGCACCGGTCCGCCCACGCACTCGATCCGATCTGGGTGGACCTCGAGATCGCCAACCTCGACGAACAACTCGGCCATCAGCTCGATGCGATCCTGCATCACCCCCACTTCCAGCGGCTCGAAGCGGCCTGGCGTGGGCTGAAGTTTCTCGTCGACAGCACGGACTTCCGCAAGAACGTACGCATCGAGGTGCTCGATGTCGACAAGGAAACCCTGCGGCAAGACTTCGAAGACGCACCCGATATCATTCAGAGCGGTCTGTTCAGACACACCTACACCGAGGAATACGACACGCCGGGCGGTGAGCCGATCGCGGCATTGATCTCGGACTATGCGTTCGACCGCAGCCCGCGCGACATCGCGCTCTTGCGCGATATCTCGAAGGTCGCGGCGGCCGCGCACATGCCGTTCATCGGCGCGGTATCGCCCGCGTTCTTCGGCAAGGCATCGATGGAAGAGGTCATCGCCATTCGCGACGTGCGCGCTTATGTCGAGCGCGCCGAGTATGTGCGATGGAACAGTCTGCGCAGGACCGACGATGCGCGTTACCTCGGACTCACGCTGCCACGCTTTCTGGCGCGGCTTCCCTACGATGACGACACAACGCCGGTGCAGCCTTTCAATTACACCGAGACGGTAAAGCACGCAGACAGCGACAGCTATCTCTGGGCCAACGCCTCGTTCGCGTTCGCCACCAACCTCGTGCGCAGCTTCGTGCGTAACGGCTGGTGCATCCAGATTCGCGGACCGCGCGCGGGCGGCATCGTCGAGGGCTTGCCGACGCAACTGTATGCGCTCGGCGCCGGCAACCTCGCCAAGATTCGGACCGACGCGCTCGTACCCGAGACGCGCGAGTTCGAGTTCGCCCATCTCGGTCTGATCGCGCTATCGCACTATCAGAACCACGACGAGGCGTGTTTTTATTCCGCACACTCGGTTCAGAAGCCCGAAGACCTCGACACCAAGGAGGCCAGCGCCAATAGCCGCGTCAATGCGCGGCTGCCGTACATCTTTTTGCTCTCGCGCATCGCGCATCATCTGAAGATGATCCAGCGCGAGAACATCGGCACGACCAAGGACCGGCGGCTGCTCGAACTGGAACTCAACACCTGGGTCAAGACGCTCGTCACCGAAATGACCGCGCCAGGCGACGACTTGCAGGCCTCGCACCCGCTACGCGAGGCGCGCGTGGCGGTCGAGGATATCGAGGACAATCCAGGCTTCTTTCGCATGAAGCTCTTCATCGTGCCGCATTTCCAGATCGAAGGCATGGACATCAGCCTCTCGCTCACCTCGCAAATGCCCAAGGCAAAAAGTTAGCACACCAGTAAAGTTATCAAAGATGAAAATATCGAGACCCCTATGGGCGCAAGGCGTCTTCATGACGCCTCAGCACTTCCAGCAACAAGCGTTGTGGGAGCAGTTCGCCAACGCGCGCTTAGCCGAGATGGCGAGCCCCGATCCGTGGGGCGTGATCGACGTCGCGGTCGACAAACAGGCACTCTCCATCGATCGCGTGCAGTTCACGAAGCTCTCGCTGCGTCTGCCCGACGGCACGCTCATCGACAGCGACACGTCCGACTGGCTGCCGGCCGCGCGCAGTCTGGATGACGTCGCCTCGCAATACGACGCGGTGACGGTGCTCGCCGGCGTCGCGCTCATCGATGCGCAAGGCGGCAACTGCATCGAGCCGGGTGCGAAGCCTGCCCGTCCGCGACGCTTTGTGCGCGAGTATCTGCACGTCGCCGATGTGTACGGAGAAGGCAAGGAAGAGATCAGCGTCGAACGCCACGCCGTCTCGCTGCTGTTCGATTTCGAGGCAGGCGGCGATTACGTGAGTTGCCCGGTTGCGCGCTTTATTCGCAACGCGCAAGGACGTTTCGAAGTCGATGCGGCGTTCGTGCCGCCATGCCTGTTCCTGTCGGCCAGTGCGATGCTGACGACGCGCATGAAGCGCCTGTTGGAAATCCTCAGCGCCAAGAGCGCCAGCCTCGCGGTACGTCGGCGCGAACGCTCGGACCAGATCGCCGACTACGCAGTCGCCGATGTCTCGCTCTTCTGGCTGCTGCACAGCGTGAACTCGTCGTGGCCGGAGCTCGCGCGGCTGGTGCAGGCGCCCAGTCAGCATCCGGAGCGGCTCTATGCACTGCTCTCGCGTCTGGCGGGGTCGCTGCTGACCTTCTCGACCACCGAGACGTTGCAGGCAATTCCGGCCTACGACCATCGCGCGCCGGAGCCCGTGTTCGCGGAGCTGGAATCGCTCATTCGAAACCTGCTCGATACGGTCATTCCGTCGCGTGTGGTGCCGATCGCCCTTGAACGCGTTCGCGGCACCATCTGGACGGCCCAGATCAAGGACGAGCGGCTCGTGGAGGACGCGGACTATTACCTCTCAGTGCAGGCCGCACTGCCCGCGCATGCGCTCATCGAGCAGTTCCCGCGTCTGTGCAAGGCGGGCGCGCCCGATGAAGTCGAACAGATCGTCAACTCGGCGCTCTCCGGCATTCCGATCAAGCCGATGTCGCGTCTGCCGGCGGCGATTCCGGTGCGCATCGAGAACCAGTACTTCGCGCTCGATGCCTCGCACCCGGCGTTCAAGCGCATGATCGATGCGCGCGCGTGTCAGTTCTACGTGCCGGCTTCGATTCCGGATGTCTCGCTCGAACTCTATGCGGTGCTGCCGACGTGAACAGCATGACATCGAATAGTGACGCCGATCTGCTGCCCGTGGCGCTGCGCGACACCGCACTCACGGTTGCCGACTTGGCTGACAAAAGCATAGAGAAGTCCGCGGACGATCTGAAGATGACATGCAAGGCGCAGATTGCGGCGCTGAATGCCGAACTCAAAGCGAAAGGATATGCGCCCGACGTGATCGAGGACGCCCGATACGCGCAATGCGCGCTGCTCGACGAGGCGGCATTAAACAGTTTCGACGACGAAGAGCGCGACGACTGGGAACGCCGACCGTTGCAGTTGGATGAATTCGGGACCAACGATGCTGGCGAAGCGCTCGTGCGGCGCATTCGCGAGCGGCTGCAAGAGCCGACGCCGGTGCGTCCGTTGCTCTCGATCTTCGGCGCGGTGCTGGATCTGGGCTTCACGGGACAGCTCGCGCTCGAAGGCGGCGAGGCGAAGGTCCGGCTTAGACAGGCGATCGATGCGCGGCTTGGCATCGTGCGAGAGTCGGGTGACGATGACAGCTCCGTCGTCGTCAAAGCGACAGTCACGCGTGCGTGGACGCAGCGTATATCGCCGCTTGCGGGCATTGCGCTCGGCTGCATGACGGTCGGGCTGGTCTGGTTCGGGATCAGCGGATGGCTGGACGCGTCGGTTGCTCGAATGACGCATTGATCAGCGACAAGGCGAAACGATGACACGCATTGGACCAGGTCTCTTTGAAAGAATCACCGGACATTTCGCCGATGGCACGGCGATCACCGATCACTCGCCCGAAGAGCAAACGTTCTATTCGGTGCGCGACAACATCCAGCGGATCCTCAACAGCCGCCGCAAGGCGCTCGCGCATCTGCCGGACTATGGGCTCGATGATCTGTCGGAGATCTACCGACATCTGCCGGCCTCCGCGCATAAGCTGAAAACCGAAATCGAGGCGACATTGCTGGAATATGAGCCGCGTTTGAAATCGATCGACATCGAGATCAACAAGCCGGAACCGGGCATGCTGCTGAGTTTCACGATGGCGTGTCATCTGCGGCGCGAGGGACTCGTGCGTTTCGGCACAGACTTCACACCCGATGGCCAGACGCGGTTGAGGATGATGCAGCAGGCGCCGGATCAGTATTGAGTTGACTTCACATCAAGAGAAAGCAGTATGGCGAAGATGATTGCCTTGAAGGGAAACCTGACCACCACCGGCGGGCGCGTGCTGGATGGCGACGACTCGATGCTCGATGGCGGAAGACCGATTGCACGTCACATGGGACTCGCATCGTGTCCTCGTTGCTGCAGGAACGGGTCGATCTTGGGAACTGCCTCGAACTGGGGCTTTACCGGTACCCGTGGCGTGGTGGATGGCGACATCGTCATGTGTGATTGTCCGCGCGGAGAGAATCGAATCATTGCACGCTCGACGATCTTCGACGAGTAAGGAGTCGTGGGCCAGACTAAATCTGACAGGGGTCGGAGGGGGAAAGACTATTCCCAGAAAACTCATGCCTTCTGGCACACTGCTCGCGACGAGCCTGTCAAAATTTTAGTGTGCCGAGGTCATGAGACGAAAACGGGGATAACGACCTATGACCGAAGCAGCCGTAATGAAGAAGAGCAAGAACCCGAAGGCACCGAAGCTGTTTTCCGACGAGCTAATCGACCAATTGCTTACGCAAGTCCAGAACAAGGATGCCGAGTCGGTTCTGGGCGAATAGGGCCTGGCAGGCCGGCTCAAGAAGCAACTGGCCGAGCGTCAAAACCGAGCGCGGCAGCGACTATCAAGTCAACAAGGAAGAAGCCGCGATCGTGCGCTTCATCTTCGAAAAGTTCGCGGCAGGCTGGTCGACCCTCCAGATTTGCGATGATCTGAACGGTCGCGGCGTTCCATCGCCGCGCGGCGGAACGTGGAGGCGTTCTGCGCTCTACGGCAGCCCGAACAAAGGCTCGGGCATTCTCAATAACTCGGCCTACATCGGCGTCTATATCTGGAATCGGTCGCAATGGCTCAAGGATCCCGACAGCGGCAAGCGTGTGCGGGAAGATCGTCCAGAGCTTGAATGGAAGACGGATCACCGCGACCACTATCGCATCGTGCAGGATGACCTGTGGCATGCCGTGCGTGCTCGCATGGGCGCCGATCGGCTGAATTCCGGCGCCAAAGGCAAAAGCGCGCCGCCGAGAACATTGTTCTCGGGCGTGCTGTGCTGCGCACTGTGTGGCGGCGCGCTTACAGCGATCAATCCACGCTACTACGGTTGCGTCACGCGTAAGGAACGCGGCAAGCACGCATGCGAGGGCATCTCCGTGTATCGCGAGCAGACCGACGAGCGATTACTCAGCGTGCTGCGCGATGAGTTGTGTTCCGAGCCTGCTCAGGCAGACATAGATGCCGGTCGTTCGCCGATATCTCGGGCGCGACGATACCCACCGGGACGCGGCCAAGGTCGCCAAAGCAAAAATTGACGCGCTGACGAAGGAAATGGACAACCTGAGTCAGGCCATTGCCGAACTCAGCGTGTCGCCCACGCTTATCGAACGGTTCAAGCGCACCGAAGCCGAACGCGAGGCGTGTCAACAAATTTTGGCAAAAAAGAAAATGAGCGGCGACCAGTACGCAGAGATTGCGCTGCGCGTGCGCCAGAGAACCGCTGAACTGAGGGAAGTATTAGCTGGAAGCACCAGTGAAGCCCGGCAACTCATTGCCACCCTCTTCGGGCCGATCACAGTTGAACTACGTGAGGGGCTTACTACGCCAGCTTCGACGACCTTTCCGAGCGACTGATTGAAACCACCGTCGGAAATGTGTCTACAAGAATGGTTGCGGGGGTAGGATTTGAACCTACGACCTTCGGGTTATGAGCCCGACGAGCTGCCAGACTGCTCCACCCCGCGTCCGTCGAAGAAAAGATTATAAGTCATCGATGACTACGCCGCAATAGTTCATTCGCTTCGATCGAAGAAAGAGAAGAAAAAGAAGAAAGAGAACGAAGAATGCGTCGAAGCGTCGCCTTCCCATGCAGGGAAAGCGCCATAGGGCGCATGGCATAATCGTTCGTTCATCATCATCGTCTTCTTGTGCGGCATGCATCACTTGCGTCGAGGCATCATCGGGAAAATCGGGGGGTTCGCTGCGATATGCGCGATCCTCCTGCTTTCGCTCGCGCCCGCCGCATCGCAGGCGTTCGAGCATGCGCGCATCGAGGCGCTGCTCGCGTCCATCTGCGCATCCGATACGCAAGCCGCCCGCGATACGCATCTTCCAAAGCACGGCGCCGTCGATCATCTGCGAGCTTGCGCATATTGCGATCTGATCGCTCACGCGCCAACGCCGCCCGCATCGCCTCATCACACCTTCGCGGCCCCGCCACCGCGAGAATTCTTCCTCACGCATCATCACGCCGACGCGCCTCGCCGCGATCCGCTCGGCCCCGCGCAACCACGCGCCCCGCCCGCCGTCGGCTGATCCGCATTCGCACATCGAGACTTCGCTCGCCGTATCGCGCGATGAAGTCATCCTTTCGAGCAAGCAAGGACACGTCATGTTTTCATCATCATCGCCGATGCGCGGCGCGCTCGCGCTGGCGCTCATCGGCTCGGCGCAACTCGCGTTCGCGCACGCGTTGCCGAAGCTGCAGCAGCCCGGTCCCGGCGCGACCGTCAGCGCGCCGCACCAAGTCGCGATCGACTTCGGCGAGGCGCTCGAACCGGCCTTCAGCAAGCTCATCGTCACCAACGCCCAGGGCACGCAGGTCAACACCGCCCAATCATCCGTCGATGCCGGCAACAAGAAGCACATGAGCGTCGCGCTTCCCGATATGGCGCCGGGCGTCTACACGGTGCAATGGAGCGCGGTCGCCGCAGACGGCCATCGCACGCAAGGTCACTACAATTTCACCGTCAAGTGAGAACACAATGAAAAGAATCGCCGTATTCGCGGGCGCGCTCGCCTGCGTGTCCATCTCTCAGGCCGCGACGCTTGAAGCGCGCGATTGCTGGGTTCGCGCGATGCCGCCGAACCTGCCGTCATCGGGCTACTTCACGGTCGCGAACAACGGCGACAAGCCCGCGACACTCACGGCCGCGCAAACGCCCGCCTTCCGCATGACGATGATGCACAAGTCGGACAGCAAGAACGGCACGGCGACGATGTCCCCGGTCGATTCCGTCGACGTCCCCGCGCACGGCACGCTGAGCTTCGCGCCAAAGGGCTATCACCTGATGCTCGAAGAACCCGGCAAGCCGCTCAAGGTCGGCTCGACGATTCCTCTCACCCTTTCGTTCGCGGACAAGTCCACGCTCGACGTGAACTGCGAAGTCAAGTCGCCGGCGACGGTCGGTCACTAGACCGCAGCATCCTTCAAAGAAAAAGCGCGCCGGGTTTCGAATCCGGCGCGCTTTTTTATCGCTAGTGCTTGCTGAAGAGATCCATGATCTGCTTGCGCTCGTCGGTCGTGACTTGCGGCGCGGGCGGCGCCTGCATGCCCGCGGGTCCGACGCCGCCCATCGTGGTGGCATCGCCCGCCATCGGATTCGTGTTGTCGAGCCCGATGCTCGCGACGAAGCCCGCGCCCGGCGTGCGGTCGGCGTAGAACAGTTCGCCGTCGACCGTCGTAATGCCATCGGGCTTGGCCATCTGTTCCTGCGGAATGCCGCGCAGCGCGCGCCCCATGTACTCGACCCAGATCGGCAACGCGAGCTGCGCGCCGAACTCGCGGCTGCCGAGCGTCTTCGGCTGGTCGTAGCCCATCCACGCGACCGCGACGAGCTGCTTCTGATAGCCCGCGAACCAGCCGTCCTTTGCATCGTTGGTCGTGCCGGTCTTGCCTTGCAGATCGTTGCGCTTCAACACGTTGGTGCCCGAGCCCGTGCCCTGCGTCGCGACCGTATGCAGCAGGCTGTTCATGATGTACGCGTTGCGCGGCTCGAGCGTCTGAGGCGCATTGCTGCCGGCCGTGAGCGGATTGGCGCGCGAGATCACGGTGCCGCGCGCATCGGCGACATCGGCTATCAGGTACGGATTGATGCGATAGCCGCCGTTCGCGAACACCGAATACGCGCCGCTCAGCTGCAGCGGCGTGACGAGCCCGGCACCGAGCGCGAGCGGCAGATAAGGCGGCGTCTTGTCCTTGTCGAAACCGAATTTCTGCGTGACGAAGTCCTGCGCGTAGCCCGTGCCGATATACGACAGGATGCGGATCGACACGAGGTTCTTCGACTTCTGCAGGCCGGTGCGCATCGACATCGGGCCGTCGGGCTGGTCGTCGTCCTTCGGCTCCCATGCGTCGCCGCCGCCCGCCGCCGGGAAGTACAGCGGCGCGTCGTTGATGATGGTCGCAGGTCCCAGACCCTTGTCGAGCGCGGCCGAATAGATGAACGGCTTGAAGCTCGAACCCGGCTGACGCCACGCCTGCGTGACGTGGTTGAACTTGTTCTTGTTGAAGTCGAAACCGCCGACGAGCGCGCGGATCGCGCCGTCCTGCGGCGTCATCGACACGAGCGCGCCTTCGACTTGCGGCAGTTGCGTGATCTGCCAGTTGCCCTTGCCGTCCTTAGTGAGACGCACGATCGCGCCCGGCTTGATCGCGAGCGCCTTCGACGCATTGTTGCGCAGCGCCGCCGAAACGAAGCGCAAGCCCTCGCCCGCGATCGTCGCCGTATCGCCGCCGACGAACTGCGCGCTCACCTGCTTCGGGCTCGCGGATGTCACGACGGCTGCAACCAGTTCGCCGTTGTCCGGGTGATCGACGAGCGCGTCTTCGATCGCCTCGGCGCGGTCGTCCGCGTTCGACGGCAGATTGATGTTGCCCTCCGGCCCGCGATAGCCATGCCGGCGCTCATAGTCCATCACGCCCTTGCGCACGGCCTTGTAGGCGGCGTCCTGATCGGCGGAATCGATGGTCGTCGTCACCGTGAGGCCGCGCGTGTAGGTCTCTTCCTTGTACTGCGCGTACATCATCTGCCGCACCATTTCCGCGACGTATTCGGCATGCACGCCGTATTCGGTGCCCGCGGACTTCGTGTGGAGTTCCTCCGCGCTTGCCTGATCGAACTGCTCGCGCGTAATGAAGTTCAGATCGAGCATGCGCTTCAGGATGTATTGCTGACGCACCTTCGCGCGCTTCGGGTTGACGACCGGGTTATACGCCGACGGCGCTTTGGGCAGCCCCGCGAGCATCGCCGCTTCGGCGAGCGTGATGTCCTTCAGATCCTTGCCGAAGTACACGCGCGCCGCAGCCGAAAATCCGTACGCGCGCTCGCCCAGATAAATCTGGTTCATGTACAGCTCGAGAATCTGATCCTTCGTGAGCGCGCGCTCGATCTTGTAGGCCAGCAGCATTTCGTAGATCTTGCGCGTGTAGGTCTTTTCGCTCGACAGAAAGAAGTTGCGCGCGACCTGCATCGTGATCGTGCTCGCGCCCTGCGATGCGCCGCCGTGCATCAGATCGGTCACGCCCGCGCGCAGGATGCCGAGAAAGTCGACGCCGCCGTGATCGTAGAATCGGTAATCCTCGATCGCGAGCACCGCCTTCTTCATCTGATCGGGAATGTCCTGGAAGCGCACGAGGCTGCGGCGCTCCTCGCCGAATTCGCCGATCAGCACGTGGTCGGCCGTGTAGACGCGCAACGGCACCTTCGGCCGATAGTCGATGAGCGCGTTGAGCGACGGCAGATTCGGTCCCATGACGACGAGCGCATAGCCGACGATGAGCGCGCCGACGACCACGCCGATGGCCGCGAGTCCCGCGAACCACAGCGCGATGCGCGCGAGCGGCGAACGGCCGCGTCCGCCGCGGTCATTGCGGTCATTGCGTTCATTGCGTCCGCCGCGTCCGTTACGGCCACCGCCGCCGTCGCGGCCGCCCGAGTCATTGCGTGAGTCGTTGCGAGAGTCGTTCCAGCGGGGCTCGCGATCGTGCCGCGAAGAATTCGATGAGTCGGGTCGTTTGATGATAGGCATGACTGGGTTCGTTCGGCGCGCCGTGAAGCGCGCGCGCTGCCGCGCTGCGATGCGCCGTTATTGGCGCGACTGCGAAGACGGGACGAGCGAATGTGCGGGCCGGTTTCGACCGAGGGTAACAGCGCATTTTAAAGAATCCGCGCGCGCCACCGCAAAACCGGCCGGATTTTTTTGTAAGTAAATGCCGCGCGCCGGCGTAAGTGGGCGCAAATGCCGGGTTACCCACAGAAAGTGTTGAGAGCCTTGTGGACAACCCTATGAGAAAATGTCCAAGTCGTTGATCGCGTGCCGTTTTCGGACGGCGCTCATTGCGCGCGATGCGCGGCCGTCCGCACCCACGGCCACGCGCAAACCGATATGATGGCTGAATGTATCGCAGGTTCCCGCAACGCCACTCGCGCGTACCCGCGAACACGATGTCGTGCCGTTTGATGAACCGAAGCCCCGATCGTCCCGTTACGATCGCCTTACTGTTTGCGAGCCGCTCATGACGACCAAACCCAGCGAACGCATCGTTGTTTTCGTGACTCCCGCGCAAAAGCTGGCCATCAGCAAGACAGCGGACACGCTCGGCATCAGCGTGAGCGAACTCATGCGGCGCGCCGTGCTCAACTTCAACGCAACGAGCGAGCAGATCAAGGTCGCGGGCATCGTCGATCGCCTGCGCGCGCCCAAAGCGCCCGATGCGCTCAATGCCGCGCTGAAAAGCGTCGCCGCGAAAGCCGCCGCGCGCGAAGCCCGCGAAGCTGCCGCGGATGCGACCAAGCGGGCCGCGCAGGCGCGCACCATGCCGCAGGCTTGTCCGGGCCCAACTGCCTCCGAAGACGAAATCGAGCACGACACCGATCAGGGCGGCGACGCCTCGCTCACCGACGATACGCATTCGGAGCGCTAGCGCGTCGTTACACTCCTTAACCTTCCGTTAAGTCCCGATTAAGCCACGGCATGCTCTAATGAACGGGTAAACCCGGCGTGAACGTGACGCTCCGTTGCGCTTGCAATCCCGCGCGTCTCGCCTCACATTCGAGCCGCGTGGCACGCAAGGCGCGCGCACGCCGCCGTCTTCATCCAGGAGAAATACATGTCGCTTTTCGATTCCATCACGCGCACGGTCAAGGGACTCTTGAACGACGCCGCGGACACCATGCAGGATCCTTCGCGCGACGCACGACAGATCGTGCGCGAGCTCGACGACAGCATCGCGAAGGCGGAGAACTCCCTCATTGAGATCGAAGCGCAGGTCGCGACGCAGCAAAGCAAGCGCGACGCCGCCGCAGACAAGGCGAAGAAGTACGAAGACGGCGCGAAGCGCGCATTGCAATCGGGCGATGAAGGCCTCGCGCGCGAAGCCCTCGCGGCACAGGCGAACGCCGAAACCGAACGCGACGCGCTCGCGGCCGAGTTGCAGACGCTGGTGCCGTCCGTCGATCATCTGAAGCAGCAGATCACCGACATGCGTCAGCGCCGCAACGACCTCAACGCGCGCTCGAACATCCTTCAGGCGAAGCAGCAGATCGCGCAGGCAAAAGACACCGCCGCGACCGCGTTGGGCGGCATCGGCGGGAAGAATCTTTCGGAGGACTTTCAAAAGCTCGAAGACAAGGTTCAACTTGCCAATGCCCGCTCGGATGCGCGTCTGAATTCGGCGGATCAGAAATCCGGCAAGGCGCTCGACGACAAGCTCGCCGCGCTCAATCGCGGGCCGTCCGTCGAAGACCGGCTCGAAGCGCTGAAAAAGCAGTTGAATACGCCGGCGCAATAAGTGCTGGCAAGTGCGTGCGCGTGGTGAGCCGCCGGGCGAGCCACGCGTCGCCGAAATATGCGTTACCTCGCGCAGCACACGATTGCACCGACAGGAGACGGACGTTCAGCGCGTCCGGTCCGCATCATGAAAAAGACTTTGACGGCTCTGGCGTTGTCGCTGTCACTCGCTTCTCCGCTCGCGTTCGCCGTGCCGACCGCGCAGCAGGTCGAGCAGTCGATGACGCAGGGCAACTGGCAAAAAGCCGACTCGCAGTTGAGCGAAGTGCTCGACGCGCATCCGAAGAACGCGCAGGCGCACTATCTTTATGCGCAGATGCTGGATCGCGAGGGCCGTTACAGCGACGCCCTTTCGCATCTGCAGCAGGCGAAATCGATCGATCCTTCATTGAGCTTCACCGATCCGTCGCGATTCGCGTCGACGCAAGCCCGCATTCAGGCCGATGCCACGCGCGCGAGCATCTCGCCGCGCTCGTCGAACAACGGCGCGGCTACCGCGAACGCGCAGAATCCGTTCAATCAGGATCAGGCCGCCGCCGCGCCGCAAAAGCACGGCATCGGCATGGGCGCATGGATCGGTTTCGCAATCCTGATCGCGGCGATCGGGCTCGTGTTGCGCTGGGGTTTGCGCCGGGCGCGCTCACGCGACGACGGTCAGGCCGAGAACGACCGCCGCGCGCAGATCAAGCGCGCGACGGAACTGCTCAATGAAGTGCGCACGCTCAAGCTCGATGTGCGGCTTTCCACCGCGCCGGGTCATGAAGCGTTGCTGAAGGATGTCGAAGGCGCGGAAACGCAGTTGCGCGAGATGGTCGAGTCGCTGTCGAATTCGAAAAATCCCGTGCCGCCCTATGCAGTCGAAGATCTGGAGAATCAGGTCGCGAGTCTGAAGGCGCGCGCCGAAGGCCGGCCCGATCCGAACGCGAACAACTACGCGCAAACGGGCGCGCCGAACGCCTCGCCGTATGCTCAGGAAGCGGAGCGCTTCGGGCGCGGGCAGCCGCAATATCCGCAGCAAGGGCCTTATCCGCCGCAGCAGGGACAGCAGCCGCCCGTCATCATTCAGCAAGGCGGCGGCGGTTTCGGCGGCGGAATGGGCGGGCTTCTGACAGGCGTCCTGCTGGGCGAAGCGCTGTCTCACGGACGCGATCGCGTGATCGAGCGTGACGTGCCGGTCGACCGTCCGCCGCAGAACGATAACGGCGGTCTCGACTTCGGCAACAACAACGGCGGCGGTGGCCTCGACTTCGGCAACGGTTCGAACGACTGGAGCGACAGCGGAGGCGGAGGCGGCCTCGATCTCGGCAACAACGACGATAGCTGGCGCGATTCCTGATCCGCTCGCGCATCCTTTCTCAAGGGCTCCGCACACGCGGGGCCTTTTTCGTTTCGACGTGAGGAATCAGCGCATCAGCCGCCGCCGAGAAAGCGCAACAGGCCCCACAAGAACTTGAAGAACCCGACGATGAATTCCCAGATGCGTTCGAACTGATCCCAGCTTGCGACGCGCAGGATCGCATGCAGCATCATGCGGCCGGCGCCGCGCGCTCTTGGGCTTGCGCGCGTTCATGCGTGAAAGAAACAGGCATCGTAAAAAAAGAAGGCGGCTCGCGCCGCCTTCTGTCGCTATCGCTAAAACCAGATGATAACCGGTCGAACGATACGCCCCGCCCGCGCGGATTTCAGTTCGTGCCGCTTTCCGGCGGCACTTCGTCCGTCAGTGCCTCTTCGAGCCGCTTGAAGATGCGACGCGTCGCGCCGCGCGGCTGAAGCGCGAACAGCAGCAGCGAGCGGCCGGTTACCTGATATACGTCGTCGGCGCCGAACTCGGGCAATTCCTCGCGGATCGGCGCATTCGTATCGATCAGGCAAATCCACTCGTCGGGCCCGGGAATATCGGGCAGCGTGAAATCGACCACATCGTGATACGAATTGACGATGAGCAGCAGCGTCGCATCCGATGCCGGCTTGCGGATGCCCGTTGCCTGCGCGCGGCCGTCCATCACGACGCCGAAGCAGCGCATGTTCGGATCGTCCCATTGCTCCTGCGTAAGTTCGTCGCCGGTCGTGCCGAGCCAGCGGACATCGGCGACCTGCATCTCGTCGTTGTACTCGCCGGTCAGGAAGCGCTGTCGACGCAGCACCGGCAGCGTGTGACGCAGCGTCGTCAGCTTGCGCGCGAATTCGGTGAGCGCGCGGCCGTCTTCGTCGATGTCCCAGTTGACCCAGCTGATCTCGTTGTCCTGGCAGTACGCGTTGTTGTTGCCCTTCTGCGTGCGGCCGAACTCGTCGCCGGCGAGCAGCATCGGCGTGCCTTGCGAGAACAGCAGCGTCGCGAGCATGTTGCGTTTCTGGCGCTCGCGCAGCGCGCGGATTTCGGGGTCGTCGGTCGGGCCTTCGGCGCCGCAATTCCACGATTTGTTGTCCGAATGGCCGTCCTTGTTGTCCTCGCCGTTCGCCTCGTTATGCTTGTCGTTGTACGAGACGAGATCGTTGAGCGTGAAGCCGTCGTGCGCGGTGATGAAGTTCACGCTCGCCCACGGCCGGCGTCCGCGCTTGTTGAACTTGTCGCCCGATGCGGTGAGACGCTTCGCGAGTTCCGGCGCAACGCCCTCGTCGCCCTTCCAGAATTCGCGCACCGTGTCGCGATAGCGGTCGTTCCATTCCGCCCAGCCCGGCGGGAAGCCGCCGACCTGATAGCCGCCGGGACCGCAATCCCACGGCTCGGCGATCAGCTTCACGCTCGAGAGGATCGGGTCCTGCCGGCAACTGTCGAGGAAACCGCCGCCTTCGTCGAAGCCGTAGGGCTCGCGGCCGAGAATCGTCGCAAGGTCGAAGCGGAAGCCGTCGACGTTCATCTCGGTCACCCAGTAACGCAGGCTGTCGGTGACCATCTGCAGCACGCGCGGATGCGACAGGTTGAGCGTGTTGCCCGTGCCGGTATCGTTGATGTAGTAGCGCGACTCTTCCGGCATCAGCCGGTAGTACGACGCATTGTCGATGCCGCGGAACGACAGCGTCGGCCCGCGCTCGTTGCCTTCCGCCGTGTGGTTGTAGACGACGTCGAGGATCACTTCGAGACCTGCTTCGTGCAGCCGGTCGACCATCTCCTTGAACTCGGCGACGACGCCCGGCCCGCGCGCGAAGTAGCGCGGATCGGCGGCAAAGAAGCCGATCGTGTTGTAGCCCCAGTAGTTCGTGAGGCCTTTGTCGAGCAGATAACTATCGTTGACGAAAGCGTGAATCGGCAGCAGTTCGACCGACGTTACGCCAAGACTCTTGATGTAGTCGACCACTTCCTTCTGCCCGAGCCCTTCGAACGTGCCGCGCATGTGTTCGGGAATCGCCGGATGCAGCTTGGTAAAGCCGCGCACGTGCGTCTCGTAGAAGATCGTGTGTTCCCATGGCACGCGCGCGCGCGTCGCGTGCGTCCACGTAAAGCTCTGATCGATGACCTGGCACTTCTGCATGAAGGGCGCGCTGTCGCGTTCGTCGAAGGTGAGATCGTCGCCTTCGGCGTTGAGCGTATAGCCAAACACGGCGGGGTCCCACTTCAGGTCGCCGACGTGCGCCTTCGCGTACGGATCGAGCAGCAGCTTATTCGGATTGAAGCGGTGTCCGGCTTCCGGCTCGTACGGACCATGTACGCGGTAGCCATAGACCGCGCCCGGTGCGAGCCCTTCCACGTAGACGTGCCAGACTTCATCGGTGTATTCGGGCAGTTCGATGCGCTGCGTTTCCTTGTCGCCTTTCTCGTCGAAAAGGCACAGTTCGACCTTGGTGGCGTTCGCGGAAAACAGCGCGAAATTGACGCCCTTTCCGTCCCAGGTCGCGCCGAGCGGAAAGGGAGAGCCTTCGGCAATGCGGAGTTCGTTCGGCATGAGATGATGTGTTCGAATGGTTGACGCGCGCGGCGTCGGGATTGCGTCGGGAGTGCAGCGGCATTGCGGGGCTTTAAGCGCATGAGGGTGAGCATTTCGCGTGCCTATGTCGTCACGCGGCGCACGGCGCTTTGGATGCACCCTTCGCGCCGTCGCAACCCTCCGCTTTTCATGCTTCGCGCATGTAAAACGTTCCTGCCGGGCGCGACGCATGCTGAAACGCTCGACGAACGCTGGACACGCCTTTTTCCGAGTCCGAGGAGGTCACGTCTTGTCTACACGCCCCGGTTCCGCCACGACTGACGCGCAGACCACCGGCAGCGCGAACGAAAGCCGCGCCGCTGGCCGCGCGCTGCGCGACGCCGTACCGTTCGACGCGCACGGCGCATGGTCGCCCGAACCCGACCGCCCCGATCCCGTCGAGCGCGTGCTCGCTGGCAATGCCGGACGGCAGGAACGGCTCATTCCGTTGCGCATGCAGCGCATGGCCGAGTCGCCGTTCGCGTTCCTGCGCGGCTCCGCGACCGTGATGGCGTGGGATCTGGCGAAGTCGCCGTCGATCGGGCACAACGTCATCATCGACGGCGACGCGCACGTCAATAACTTCGGCCTTTTTCGCACGCCGCGCCAGGACGTCGTGTTCGATCTGAACGACTTCGACGAAACGCTCGTCGGTCCGTGGGAATGGGACCTGAAGCGTCTGACGGCGAGCATCAATGTCGCGGCGCGCGAAAATGGCGTCGACGCGGCCGGGCGCGAGCGCGCGGTGCGTTCGGCCTGCACCGCGTATCGCACGACGATGGGCGGGCTCTGGCAAGTGAGCCCCTACGATCTTTGGCAGATGCGCTCCTACGCGAGCGCGCTGCATATGGACGCACCGACCAAGCTCGACGCCGACGAAAAAGCCACCATCGAAAAGACCGTGGAGCGCGCGATGAAACGCTCCCACGCGACGATGCTCGCGAAGGTCGCCGAACCGGTCGGCAAGAGCTATCGCTTCAAGGTCGATCCGCCGATCCTGACGAAGCTCGACGCCGCCGAAAAGAATCATGTGACCGATGGCCTGAAGGCGTATCTGCAAACGCTCGCGGGCGAGTGGCGCATGATGCTCGAACGTTACGAGGTGGTGGATGTGGCGCATCGCGTCGTCGGCGTGGGCAGTGTCGGTACGCGCGCGTATCTCGTGCTGATGCAGGGCCGCGCGCTCGGCGACCCGCTCTTCATTCAGGTGAAGGAAGGCATCGTGCCCGCCGCCGCGCCGTTCGTGCCGCCGCTGCCGGAGCCGTATCGGCATCAGGGACGGCGCGTCGTGCACGGCCAGCGCCTCATGCAGAGTTCGTCCGATGCGCTGCTCGGCTGGACGACCATCTCGGGCCGCGACTTCTACGTGCGGCAGATGAAGCAGATTCGCGGATCGATTCCCGTCGACTGGCTGCACGGCGCCACCTTCGACTTTTACGCGTGGTGTCTCGGCCTGCTGCTCGCGCGCGCCCACGCACGCACCGGCGACGCCGCGCTCATCGCGGGCTACTGCGGCAGCTCCGACCGGCTCGATGCAGCCTACGCAACGTGGGCCGAGCGCTACGGCGCGCAGACGGTCGCGGACCACGCGGCCTTCTGCGCGGCAATCAGCGTCGGGCGCGTGCCGGCCGCCTGAGCGCGCCTTAGCGCGCGATCCTCGATTGAATTGACTATCATTGTCGGTGCCCGCAATGAAACGCGCGCCATCGTGCGTTTCGTGGGCCTCCCAATGGCATAGCCCTTGCTGCCGCCTTGCCCCGCACAACCGTCGGACCCAAACTGGAGGAAGCCGCGCATGAGCATGATCGAAGAATTCAAGAACTTCGCCCTGAAGGGCAACGTCATGGACCTCGCGGTCGGCGTCATCATCGGCGGTGCGTTCTCGACGATCGTGAACTCCGTCGTCAAGGATCTCATCATGCCGGTTGTCGGCCTCGCCACGGGCGGGCTCGACTTTTCGAATCTCTTCGTACGGCTCGGGCCGATACCGCCAACCTTCAAGGGCAATCCCGATTCCTACAAGGACTTGCAGACGGCAGGCGTCGCCGTGTTCGGCTACGGTTCGTTCATCACGACGCTGATCAACTTCATCATCCTCGCGTTCATCATCTTTCTGATGGTCAAGTTCATCAACAATCTGCGCAAGCCTGCCGAAGCCACGCCGCCGCCCGCCACGCCGGAAGACGTGTTGCTGCTGCGCGAAATTCGCGACGAACTCAAGAGGGCGCCGCGCATCTAGCCGCGTATTCTCGCCGAAAGTGTGGAACCCGCGCGGCTCGCGGCGGTCTGCCTCTTTGACCACCCGCCCACTTGGTGCGCCCACCCGCTTTTTTCTTCGCGAAAGCTGTTCGGGCGGGTAGCAGCAGGACTATTATTGGGATAGATGCTCAGAGAGATGCCAAGCGGGCCGCCAAATGGTCATCGGCACGAATCGTGCGCCAGTAACGTGTACCGGCAGTTGTCCGGCAACGATGACTGGCCCGATTCACCGTGACCTGATCACATCGATGCGCTATAAAAGATCGACGTGCGGCGCGCAAGACGGGAGTGGCCGCATGAGGACGCTGCGTTTCTTGCAATTCTTTTTCAGGCGAGTTTTTATGTCCTTCCCGAAAAAGCGTAAGCGCGTGAAGGCCGATGGCGACGAGTCTTTTCTCGCCGTGCTGCGGCACTTCAAGCCATTTGGTCAGCTCGATACGAAGATCGCCCGGGCGCGCGCCCAGGACGAGCCGGTGCTCTACGCGCATGTGCTGCCGGGGCTCGACGTCCTACTGTGCAGCGTGCGCGGCGCCCAGCCGCCGTACGCGGCCATCGACGAACTGCACCGGCGCTGTGTCGAATCGATCACCAACGCGCTCGAACAGCCGCTCGACGGGCTCGAGAACGGTGGTTACTGGTACGAGGCGAACGGATTCGGTTTCCTCGTCTTCGCGAGCCGCGCCCGCGCGCAGATTCTGAGCGAATTCGGCGCGACGGTATCGGCGCGCAGGCGTCGCGGCACGCGCCGTCAGGACGCCGGCGACGCCGCCTCGCGCCCGCTGCGCTGATCCCGCATCGACTTTCCCTTCCTTCCGACGCGCGCGGGCCTTATCGATAAGGCTCGCGCTCGAAGCGCGCTTCGCGCAAACCCCGACTACTCCCACACGCTTTCCTGTCCTTTAATGGAAGCCACGCGCGACCGGCGTCATGGCGCGTGCCTTGCTGAATCGGAATTGCAAGCATCTCGCGGCCGCGAACATCGGGCCGCTCCAGCCGATCCATCACACACAAGGAGAACACCATGTCGGAACACGTCTACAAGCAGATCGAACTGACCGGCTCGTCGCAGCAATCGAGCGATGATGCCGTGCGCGTCGCGCTGGCGAAGGCATCGAAAACATTGCGCAACATGCACTGGTTCGAAGTGGTGGAAACGCGCGGACACATCGAGGACGGGAAGATCCTGCACTGGCAGGTGACGATCAAGGTCGGACTGCGTATCGACGATTGATCAACGATTGAGCGGCGATTGATCGACGCCTTCACGCTCTGCATGAAAAAACCGCGCTTCGTTTTGCAACGAAGCGCGGTTTTTCTTTGCGTCGAACGAACGATGCGTGCTTACTTCGGCAGCGAGCCGTCGACGCCCTCGACGTACCAGTTGATCCGCTGCAGTTCCGGGTCGGTCAGCGTCTTGCCGGCCGGCACCTTCTCCGCGCCCGACTGATCCTTGATCGGGCCGCTGAACACGTCCCACTTGCCGGCGTGCAGCTCGTCGCGCTTGGCGGCGACCGCCTGCACCGCCTTCGCGGGCAGCGTGCCAGTGTTCAGGTCTTCGAGATCGACGGCCTTCTGCGGAATGCCGAGCCACACCGGATCGTTCTTCCACTTGCCGTCGAGCACCTTCGGGATCACGTCGTTGTAATACACGCCCCAGTGCGCGACCACCGAGCCCAGATGCGCGCTCGGGCCGAACTTCTTCATGTTCGAATCCCAGCCGAATGCATACACTTTCTTCTCGGCGGCGGTGTTGAGCGTCGCGTTCGAGTCGGTGTTCTGCAGCAGCACGTCGGCGCCCTGTCCGATCAGCGTTTCGGCCGCCTGCTTCTCCTTGCCCGGATCGAACCAGCTATTGATCCAGATGACCTTCGTGTGGACCTTCGGGTTCACTGAGCGCGCGCCCATCGTGTACGCATTGATGTTGCGCACCACTTCCGGAATCGGCACCGACGCGACGAAGCCGAGCGTGTTCGTCTTCGTCACATAGCCCGCGGCGACGCCCGCGAGATACGCGCCCTGATACATGCGCACGTCGTACGTGCCGAAGTTCTTCGCTTTCTTGAAGCCCGTCGCCGTGAGGAAGATCGTGTCGGGGAAGTCCTTCGCGACCTTCAGCGCGAAGTCCTGATAGCCGAAGCTCGTCGCGAAGATGACCTTGTTGCCCTTGTTCGCGAGATCGCGGAACACGCGTTCCGAATCCGCTGATTCCGGCACGTTCTCCACGCGCGTGATCTTGATCTTGCTGCCGAATTTCGCTTCGGCCTCCTTGCTGCCGGCGTCGTGCGCGAAGGTCCAGCCTGCATCGCCCGGATTGCCGAGATAGACGAACGCGACGCCCGGCGCGTCCGCCGCCCGCGCGCTCAACGCCGCGACGGTGGCGGACAGCGCGACGGTCGCGGTGATCGCCTTCAGCCATGGTTTATTCATTGTGATTTCTCCTGGTCGATGTTGTGTGTGAAACGGAAGTGCAAGGCCCGCATCAGTGTGGTCGGTCAAAAATGAGAGCGATACCGCGATGCGGCGCGAGCGCAACAATCAGCTCGCCGCGAAAAACGGCTTGCCGAGCGATGCGGGCGCGTTCAGCCTGATCGTGTTCGGATTGCGCGAGATGAGCACGAGCACGACGATCGTCGCGATATACGGCAGCATCGCGAGGAACTGCGTCGGCACCGGCACGCCGATCGCCTGCGCGTAGAACTGCAGCGCCATCACCGCGCCGAAGAGCAGCGCGCCGATCAGGAGCCGCCCCGGCCGCCACGTCGCGAACACGACGAGCGCGAGCGCGATCCAGCCGCGCCCCGAAGTCAACTGTTCCTGCCAGACGTGCAGATAAACGATCGAGTAGTAACCGCCCGCGATGCCCGCCATCGCGCCGCCGAAGAGCGTCGCGCCGTAGCGCACGCCGACGACCGGAAAGCCGACCGAATGCGCGACCGCCGGCGATTCGCCGACCGAGCGCAGCACGAGCCCCGCGCGCGTCTTGTAGAGAAACCAGCCGATGACCGCGAACATGATGAACGCGAGGTAGCCGAGCGGCGTGAGCGAGAAGACCGCCGGGCCGAGCACGGGAATCGACGCGAGACCGGGAATCGGCATCACGTCGATCGTCGAGCGCACCGCCGCCGACGTGTACGGCTTGCCGACATACGCGGAAAAGCCGATGCCGAAGATCGTCAGCGACAGGCCGGTGGCGACCTGATTGGCGAGCATCGTGATGGTGAGAAAGCCGAAGAGCAGCGCCATCGCGAGCCCGGCGAACACCGACGCGACGATGCCAAGCCACGGGCTGCCCGTGATCGCGGTGACGGCGTAGCCGGTGACGGCGCCCATCAGCATCATGCCTTCGACGCCGAGATTGAGCACGCCGGATTTTTCCGCGACGAGTTCGCCCGCGCCCGCGTACATCAGCGGGATGGCGGCGATCACGGCGCTCGAGGCGAGATTGCTGGCCTGATTGATGTCCATGTTCTTCGAAGCCTCGTCAGACGGCGTGATGCGCGGGCGTTCTGCGCTTGATACGGTAATTCACGAAGAGATCGCAGCCAAGCAGGCAGAAGAGCAGCAAGCCCTGGAACACGCCCGCGAGCGCTTGCGGCAGTTGCAGCGACGTCTGCACCGCTTCGCCGCCGAGATAGAGCAGCGCCATCAGCAGACTGGCGAGCACGATGCCGACGGGATGCAGCCGTCCGACGAACACGACGATGATCGCCGTGAAGCCGTAGCCCGGCGACCAGCCGGCCTGAAGCTGGCCGATCGGCCCGGCGACTTCGCCCATGCCCGCAAGACCCGCGAGGCCGCCCGAGAGCAGGAGCGATGTCCAGATCGTCTTCTTGTCGGAGAAACCGGCGTAGCGCGCGGCGAGCGGCGCAAGACCGCCGACGTTCATCCGGAAGCCCGCGAAGCTCTTTCTCATGAAGAGCCACACGCAGGGAATCGCGATCGCCGTCAGAAACACCGAAGCGTTGATGCGCGTGCCCTTCAGCCACGTCCAGTGCCAGTCGCCGTAGAGACGCGGGAACAGCGCGTCGTCGCCGAACATCGCCGAAATCGGAAAGTTCATGCCTTCCGGATCGCGCCACGGGCCGCTCACGAGATAGATGAGCAATTGCGTCGCGACGTAGGTGAGCATCAGGCTCGTCAGGATTTCGTTCGTGTTGAAGCGGCTCTTGAGCAGCGCGGGAATCGCCGCCCAGATCATTCCGCCGACGACGCCGCCCGCCATCATCAGCGGCAGCGTCCACCAGCCGGAGGCGTCGCCGGTGTGCACCGCGATGCCGCCCGCGACGATGCCGCCGAGCAGCATCTGCCCTTCCGCGCCGATGTTCCACACATTCGCGCGATAGCCGACCGCGAGCCCGAGTCCGATCAGGCACAGCGGCGACGCTTTCAACACGAGCTCCGACCAGCCGTTGATGCTGGAAAGCGGCTCGACGAAGAACGCGTGCATCGCGCGCAGCGGGTCCTGTCCGACGAGACTGAAAATCAGAAAACCGATGACGAGCGTCGCGACGGCGGCGACCACCGGCACCGCGAGCTGCATGACGCGCGAGGGCGTCGGCCGCGCTTCGAGTCGATAAGGGAAGATCATCGTTCTTTCAATGCTTCAGAAGAGAGTCGGGTGCGGCTGCGGGCGCGGGCTTGCCTTCGAAGAGGCCGGCCATGAATAGGCCGACTTCCTCGGCGTTGGTTTCGCTCGTCTTGCGCACCGGCGAGAGCTTGCCGCGCGCGATGACGGCGAGCCGGTCGCAGATGTCGAAGAGTTCTTCCAGTTCTTCCGAGATCACGAGAATCGCAACGCCGCGCGCCGATAGATCGAGCAGTTGCTGACGGATGAAGCCCGCCGCGCCGACATCGACGCCCCAGGTCGGCTGCGCGACGACGAGCACTTTCGGCTCCTGAAGAATCTCGCGCCCGACGATGAACTTCTGCAAGTTGCCGCCGGAGAGACTTTGCGCGAGCGCATCGCTGCCGCCGCAGCGCACGTCGAACGACTTGATGCAGCGCTCCGCGAACGCCCTCACCGCGCCAGCCTTGACCCAGCCGCCACGCACCATGTTTTCTCGATGTGCGGTGAGCAGGCCGTTCTCGGCGAGCGACATCGCCGGGACCGCGCCGCGCCCGAGGCGCTCTTCCGGCACGAACGCGAAGCCCAGGCGACGTCGTCCGCCGGCCGTGAGACGCGCGGCGGGCTTGCCGCAGATCGACACGGCATCGGCGGATACGTGTTTATCGCGAATTTCGCCCGACAGCGCCGCGAGCAATTCCGCCTGCCCGTTTCCCGAGACGCCCGCGATGCCGAAAATCTCGCCCGCGTGTACCGCGAACGAGACGTTCTCGAGCGACGTGCCGAACGGGTCCGGGCTTACCACCGAAAGATTTCTGACGGCGAGCCGCACGTCGCCCGGATTGTGTTCGCGGCGCGTGTAGTCAGGCAGCGAATGTCCGACCATCAGCTGCGCGAGCGACGCATGCGTTTCGCGGCGCGGATCGACATTGCCGGTGACGCGCCCGCCGCGCATCACGGTGGCGTTCTCGCACAGCGACTGAATTTCGTCGAGTTTGTGGCTGATGTAGAGAATGCTGCAGCCTTCGGAAGCGAGGCGGCGCAGCACTTTGAAGAGTTTCTGGACGGCTTGCGGCGTGAGCACCGAAGTCGGCTCGTCCATGATGAGCAAGCGCGGATTCTGCAAGAGGCATCGCACGATCTCGACGCGCTGCCGTTCGCCGACGGTCAAGCTGTGCACATGGCGTTGCGGATCGACATCGAGCCCATAGTCCTTCGACACGTCGCGGATGCGTTTGCCGAGCGCCTTCATGTCGAACTTGTCGTCGAGCGCGAGCGCAATATTCTCGCCGACCGTCAGCGTCTCGAACAGCGAGAAGTGCTGGAACACCATGCCGATGCCGAGCTTGCGCGCGGCCGCCGGACTGCCGATCTCGACCGCCTCGCCTTGCCAGCGGATTTCGCCTTCATCCGGGCGCACCGCGCCGTAGATGATCTTCATCAGCGTGGACTTGCCGGCGCCGTTCTCGCCCAGGACGGCATGGATTTCGCCCGGCATGACGACGAGGTTCACGCCGTCGTTCGCCTTGACGGACGGATACTGCTTGCTGATACCCGACAACGCCAGGCGCGGTGGCATCGTCGACGTGGAGATGGCGTCGCCCATTGAGATCCAGAAATGCGCCCGGTCACCGAGCAGGCCAGGCTGGAAAAAGTTACCGCTCAAGAGCGTGAGACAGCGTCATGTCGCACTTACTCATATCGCGGGCAGAATTTACAGAATTCGCGACGCTAAGTCGATAACTCAAAATTATGTGTTGTGTGCTGCCAAGCCAATATTTGCGGGTAACCCACACCTTGACGAAATTTTTGCGTCATATTAAAAATGATATGCGACACCCCCGCATCGATCAGCCAGAACATATAGTGGAGATAACATGAGTCAGCAACGCGAGGCGATCGATACGTATCTATTGCGCGTCTTGCATACCCTCTTGATGGAGCGCAGCGTGACGCGCGCGGCCGTCAAGCTCAATCAGTCGCAACCTGCCATCAGTGCCGCGCTGCGCCGGCTGCGCGACATCACGGGCGACCCGCTTCTCGTGCGCGGCAAGTCGGGCATGGTGCCGACCGAATACGGTCTGCGCCTGCTGGAGCCGACGCAGAACGCGCTGCGCGAAATCGAGCGCATCAAGGTTCAGCAGCACAATTTCGATCCTTCCACTTCGGTGCGGTGTTATCGCATTGGTTGTCCGGACTATCTGAACGTGCTGTTCGTGCCGACTGTCGTCGAACGATTCCGGCAGGCCGCGCCCAATGCCACGCTGGAGTTTCATTCGCTCGGTCCCGCGTTCGATTACGAGCTCGCGCTCGAGGATGGCAAGCTCGACATCGTCGTCGGCAACTGGCCGGAGCCGCCCGAGCAGTTGCACCTTTCCAACCTGTTTGTCGACAAGATCGTGTGTCTTGTGAGCAATACGCATCCCTTCGCGAAGCGCGGCGGGCTGACGCTCGATCAGTATCTGAACGCGCCGCATCTTGCGCCGACGCCCTATTCCGTCGGCCAACGCGGCGCGATCGATGTGCATCTCGCGCGGGAGCGGTTGAAGCGTCATGTCGTCGTGACGCTGCCTTACTTCAATCTCGCGCCTTACGTGCTGATCAAGTCCGATCTCGTCTTCACGACGACGCGGCTTTTTGCGGATCATTACGCGCGGTTTCTGCCGCTCGCGGTCGTGCCCGCGCCGCTCGATTTTCCGCCTATGCAGTATTACCAGTTGTGGCATGAGCGGTGTCATTATTCGGATGAGGTTCGATGGTTACGGGGACTTGTCGCGGAGGCGACTCGCTCTTTGATCGATCAGCCTTGATTGGTTTTTTGCTTGGTTCTTTGCTTTGTTTCTTTGCTTTGTTTCGGGGTGGAACTTGTTTTCGCGTCGGTCTATTGGCTCTGCCCCTGTGCGGGGCGGCAGTCACTTTCTTTGCTGCTGCAAAGAAAGTAACCAAAGAAAGCAGCTTCTGTTACGCCCGCGGTCATACGCACGTTGGGTAGTCCTCTCATCCACCCTGGCACTCGCCTAACGTGTGCCCTCATCATATTCACCCAGCTTGGCTCGCGCACGGTCTGACTAGCTAGTTCGTTCCGCGCGCGGGTTCAGCACCAAAAAGCTCCGGCCCGCTTCGCGGCCGATGGGTTGATCGGGTTTGCGTGTGCCTCTTCCTAGAGCCGCCATCTCGATGCGCACGCGCACCATCGGTTTCCCGCGCACACCCGGCGGCAGCGCGTAGCGCTGTGCCGGAACCGTTTCGTGCTGAACCAGCACACTTGGCGGTACGGCACGTCAGACCGTCCGCGAGCCAAGCCCGCTTGGTCTCACGAGGGCACTCTTTAGGCGAGTGCCACCTTGGACGAGAGGACTACCCAAACTGCGTGTGACCGCGGGCCTGAAAAGCTGCTTTCTTTGGTTACTTTCTTTGCAGCAGCAAAGAAAGTGACTGCCGCCCCGCACAGGGGCAGCGCTAATGAACCAAAAAGAAAGCAAGTTCTCCGAACAAAAAACGCTCAAGAACCCGAAGAAGATGCCAAAACCAAATCCCGCGCCAGACGATTATGGCGCTCGACGACCGCGCCGAGATCCACCGTAGTCAACCGCCCATCCTTCACCACAACCTTCCCATCGATAACACTAGTCGACACCTGCGAAGGCGCACAAAACACCAGCGCCGCAACAGGATCGGAAAGCCCCCCGGCAAACGCGACCTGAGCAAGATCGAAAGAAACGAAATCCGCCGCCATGCCCGGCGCGAGCGAGCCAATATCATCGCGATTCAAAACCCTGGCGCCGCCCAGCGTGGCAATCTCCAGCGCCTCGCGGGCCGTCATCGCGTCCGGGCCGAAGCCAACGCGTTGCAGCAACAAAGCCTGCCGCACTTCGGCAACCATCTGCGCGCCATCGTTCGATGCCGATCCATCCACGCCGAT
This sequence comes from Caballeronia fortuita, assembly GCF_001544835.2. GTDB lineage: Bacteria > Pseudomonadota > Gammaproteobacteria > Burkholderiales > Burkholderiaceae > Caballeronia > Caballeronia fortuita. The sequence goes on from NZ_FCNX02000005.1 coordinate 94,296, forward strand.
GCCCACCGGCACGCCCGCATCGCGCATCGCACGAATCGGCGCGATGCCCGACGCGAGCCGCATGTTCGAGCACGGACAATGCGCGACGCCCGTCCCCGTGCGCGCAAAAAGATCGATGCCCGGCTTGTCCAGCTGCACACAATGCGCATGCCACACGTCATGCCCGACCCACCCGAGATCCTCCGCATACTCGGCCGGCGTCATGCCGAACTTCTCGCGGCTATACGCGACATCGTTCAGGTTCTCGGCCAGATGCGTGTGCAGCGACACGCCGTACTCGCGCGCGAGCAGCGCCGCATCGCGCATCAGTTCGCGGCTCACCGAGAACGGCGAACACGGCGCGACCACCACGCGCAGCATCGCGTATCGGCCTTCGTCGTGATACGTCTCGATCAGGCGCTGCGAGTCCTTCAGAATCGCGTCTTCCTTTTCGACGACCGAATCGGGCGGCAAGCCGCCATCCTTCTGTCCGACGCTCATGCTGCCGCGCGCCGCGTGAAAACGCATGCCGATCTCGCGCGCCGCCTCGATGCTGTCGTCGAGCCGGCTGCCGTTCGGATAGATATACAGATGATCGCTCGATGTCGTGCAGCCGGAGAGCAGCAACTCCGCCATCGCGGTCTTCGTCGACACATGGATCATCTCGGGCGTCAGATGCGCCCAGATCTTGTAAAGATTCGTGAGCCAGCCAAAAAGCTCGGCGTTCTGCGCGGCGGGAATCGCGCGCGTCAGGCTCTGATACATGTGATGGTGCGTGTTGACGAGGCCCGGAATCACGAGATGTCCGCTCATGTCGAGCACTTCGTCGGCGGAAGACGGCAGTTCGCTCGTCGGTCCGACCTGAACGATGCGGTTGTCCTCGATATAAAGACCGCCATCGGCGATTTCGCGGCGGTCTTCGTCCATCGTGACGAGCATGCGGGCGTTCTTGACCAAAAGACTGCGTGGCATCGGCTAAATCTCCATTGAAGAGTCGGGAACCAGTGAAAAGCCCCGGTTACCCAGCGTCGGCCGCCGTCTTCGGGACGCCGCAAATATCGATCGATATCGCGCGCACCGCTACTGTCAGCAGCCAAAAAATCGTGCGCAATCAAGCGTCCGTCATAGTCATCTTCACGGCCGCAATATATTCCCGAATATTGGCGCGGGTAGCATCGCCGAAAACGCCGGAAGAAAACGCGGCCGGGTCCGTGCGGCAAGGCTTACGCCCCGCTGTCATGCGTTGGGCATTATCTTTCCTATCGCGGTCGCACAGCGCGTCTCAAATTCCTACAATGCTGTACACGGCGCGCATCTGAAACGCCGACGGGTATGTAGCCACTGACGTGGAGCCTCGATCCGCCGCTGACGCACCTCGAGTAATCAGGTGCCGAATTTCGGATCGATGCGCAAAGCCGGATCTCGCACAACTCAAGGAAACTGCGAATGGGCAAGCTCACTACCCACGTCCTCGACACCGCGCACGGCCGCCCGGGCGCGAACCTCAAAGTCGAGCTGTTCGCGCTCAACGGCGACGCCCGCCGCGCGATCAAGACCATCCACACGAACGACGACGGCCGCGCGGATGCGCCGCTGCTCGAAGGCGCCGAATTCGAAACCGGCGAATACGAACTCGTGTTCCATGCAGGCGATTACTTCGCCACGCTCGGCGTCAAAGTGCCCGAGCCGCGCTTCGTCGATCGCGTCGTGCTGCGCTTCGGCATCGCGGATGCTTCGTCGCACTATCACGTGCCGCTGCTCGTGTCGCCGTGGGCGTACAGCACGTATCGCGGCAGTTGAGCTGCGCGAACGGAAGCCAAAACACAGCTTGAACCCCGCAAGCACATAACGAATCGGTAGTTGGAGGAGTACATGGAAGGCTTTGTCACCGACTGGCTCAATCTCGTATTGCGCTGTCTGCACGTCATCGTCGCGATTGCATGGATCGGCGAATCGTTCTATTTCGTCGCGCTCGACAACAGTTTGAAACCGCCCACGGACCCGAACGCGCGCCGTCGCGGCGTCTTCGGCGACTTCTGGCACGTCCACGGCGGCGGCTTCTATCACATGCAGAAGTATTCCGTCGCGCCGCAGGACATGCCGGAGAACCTGCACTGGTCGTTCTGGCCGTCGTACACCACGTGGATGTCGGGCTTCGGCCTCTTCTTCGTGCTGTATCTGATGTCGCCGAGCACGTATCTCATCGACAAGAGCGTGCTCGACATGGGCCCGGTCGTCGCCGTATCGGCCGCACTCGGCTTCCTGATGGCCGGCTGGATCGTGTACGACACGCTGTGCCGCGTGCTCGGCACCAACGACAAGCTGCTCGGCATCTGCGTGGGCATCTACGTGTTGATCGCGGCGTTCATCGCGTGTCATGTGTTCGCGGGCCGCGCGGCGTATCTGATCACCGGCGCGATGATCGCGACGATCATGTCGGCGAACGTGTTCTTCGTCATCATTCCGGGCCAGCGCAAGATGGTCGCCGCGATGCTGAAGGGCGAGACGCCGAACGCGATCTACGGCAAGCGCGGCAAGCAGCGCTCCGTGCACAACACGTACTTCACGCTGCCGGTCGTGTTCGCGATGCTGTCGAATCACTACGCGATGACCTACACGCACAAGTTCAACTGGCTGATCCTCGTGCTCATCATGCTGGCCGGCGCGCTGATCCGTCAGTTCTTCGTGATGCGCCATCGCGGCCAGGTGCTGTGGTACATGCCGGTCGCGGGTCTCGTGCTGGTCCTCGGCGCGTTTGCATGGACGATGCCCGCGCCGACCGTGCCCGTCGCGCAAGCCGCCGGCGCGCCGACGATCAAGGTCTCCGACATCCAGCCGATCATCCAGCAACGCTGCGCGACGTGCCACTCCGCGCATCCGACGATGATGGGCAGCGCGCCCGCCGGCGTGTTGCTCGATACGCCCGCCGAGATCAAGCAGAACGCGCAGCGCGTGCATCAGCAAGCTGTGACGCTGAAGGCGATGCCGCTCGGCAACGTCACGCAGATGACCGATGCGGAGCGCCAGAAGGTCGCCGCATGGTTCGCGGGCGGCGCGGTCGAATAAGCCTTCCCGCTTCTGTTTCGCCGAATTGCCTCGCTTCGTTCGAAGCGGGGCATTTTTCATTCAGCGCGCGAAGTAATCCTGCATCGCGCGAACGACGGTGTCGATATCCGCGCGCGACACATCGCGATGCGTGACGAAGCGCGACGCATACAGCATCTGCATGAGAATGCCGCGCTCCTTCAGAAACGCCTCGAGCGGCGCGCAATGCGGCCCGGGAATCTGCGCGAAAACCATATTCGTCGCGTGCGACTGCACCTTGATCGCGTCGATGCGCGCGAGGCCGGCGGCGAGATGCGCGGCGTTGTCGTGATCTTGCGCGAGACCATCGACGTGATGATCCAGCGCGTACAGGCACGCCGCGGCGAGCACGCCCGACTGGCGCATGCCGCCGCCGAGCACCTTGCGCCAGCGGCCCGCGACATCGATCAATGCCTTCGATCCGACCAGCACCGAACCGACCGGCGCGCCCAGCCCTTTCGAAAAGCAGATCGACACCGAATCGAACGGCGCGCACAACTCGCCGACCGCCTTGTCCGATGCCACCGCCGCGTTGAACACGCGCGCGCCGTCGAGATGGGTCGCGAGACCACGATCGCGCGCGAGCTTCGTCGCCTCGCTCACGTACGACGCCGGCAACACCTTCCCGCCGATGGTGTTTTCGAGCGCGAAGAGCCGCGTGCGCGCGAAGTGATTGTCGACGGGCTTGATCGCCGCCACGATCTTTTCGAGCGGCAGCGAGCCGTCCGGCGCGTTTTCGATCGGCTGCGGCTGGATGCTGCCGAGCACCGCCGCGCCGCCGCCTTCGTACTTGTACGTGTGCGCCTGCTGCCCGACGATGTACTCGTCGCCGCGCGCGCAATGCGCCATCAGCGCCGCGAGATTGCTTTGCGTGCCGCTCGGGAAAAAGAGCCCCGCTTCCTTGCCCGTGCGCTCCGCGAGCGTGGCCTGCAGCCGGATGACGGTGGGATCGTCGCCCCAGACGTCGTCGCCGGTTTCGGCCGCCGACATGGCTGCGAGCATGGACTTGCTGGGACGGGTGACGGTGTCGCTGCGAAGATCGATCATCGTGGGTTCGGGTCGTCAGGAATGGATCGCCTATATTAACGCCCCAAAAGCGAAAGGACCGGCCATACCGCGCCGGTCCCTTTCAATCCTGCAGCCCGCAAGGAAGCGCCTTAACGCAGCGCCTCTTGCGTGAGCCACAACGATTCCTTCAGATCCTGCTCGTTGAGATTCTGCCCTTCGCCGCCGCCGCGATCGACGACGATGTAATCGCTCACCTTGCCCAGCGCGAGCAGCGGATGATGCCACACGCCTTTCGCATAGTTCACGCCCTGCCAGCCGCTCGTGACGAACGCGCGGATCTTCGATTCGTCGAGATCGCCCGCGGGCGCGACGACGACGAGATACGGCCGGTCATCGAGCGGAATGAACGCCTGGCTGCCGAGCGGATGCCGCTCCATCATCTTGCATTCGAACGGCAGCGTGCGCGGCTGACCGCGAAACAGATTGACGATGGCATGGCCGCCGCCATCCGTCACGTCGACCTTGCACAGATCGTGGAAGCGGATCGTGGTGCCGAGGTTGATCGGAATCTGCTTCGCGCCTTCGAGCTCGATGACATCGCCATAAGGCTCGAACGCGGCGCGCGTCAACGGCACGATCTCCAGCTTTTTCATGATGCGAGCGTTCCGAAGAGACGAAGACGCGACACGCCGCCGTCAGGGTAGATGTTGAAGCGCACGTGCGTCACGGGCCCGAGCGCGGCCACTTCCGACTCGAAGAAATGCTGCTTGTCCATCTGCAGCTTCTGCTCGCCGAGCAGCACGGGCCAGAACATCGCCTGCGTGACGAGCGAGCTGTCCGTGCCGCCCTTCACGTACGCCGCCTGCAACGAACAGCGGTCCGGGAAGTTGCCCTTGAAGTGCGCGGTATCGACTTCGACTTTCTTGATGATGCCCGGCTGCGCCAGCGCGACGATACACCAGTCGTTGCCCGGCTCGCGACGACGGCGCGTTTCCCAGCCGTCGCCCATGTTCACGCCGCGCCCCGGCATCAGCAAGGTCGATGCGAGACCGAAGTGCTGGTTGTTCGTGCCGACCATGTACGCGCCGTTTTCCATCGCGCCGAGATCGACGAGCTCATTGCGGTCCGCGTTGCTCCAGTCGAGCTGCGGCTGGCCGTAGACACGCAGACGCGCGATGCCGCCATCGGGATAGATGTTCACGCGCAGATGCGTGAACGGCTGCTCCGCGCGGACGTCGAGATAATGGTGGCTGTTGCCCTGGAGCGTGGTCGACGGGACGATTTCGGTCCATTGTGCCGGTGCCTCGCCGTCGGCCGCATAGCCACCTTCGATCGACGCCGCCGGCGGGAAGTTGCCGGTGAAATGGCTCGTATCGAGATCGATGCCCTTGATCACGCCCGGACGCGCCAGCTTGACGATGCACCAGTCATAACCCGTCGTGCGCTTGCGGCGGGTTTCCCAGCCGTCCATCCACTTGCCGTGATCGTCGTACTTGCCGGGAATGAACACCGCCGGCTCCGGGTTCAGCATGCGTTCCTTCGGCGCGAAGAAATCGTCGCTCGCCTCGAGCGCCTGCGCGCCCAGACGCGGGTCCGCAAGGTTCACATAGCGGCGCGTGAATTCGGGCGCGTTGGGATCGAGTGTGGGGATTGCCATTTGTCTCTGTCCTTGCTTTCGTTCGTTACGGTGATGCGGAGCACGCAGTCTCAGGCGGCCTTAAGCGGCCTCAAGCGGCCTCGATGAGGTCGTTCAATCGGAAACCGGCGATCCGGTAAATCTGGTCGAGACTCGTGCGCAGTTCTTCGGCGCGGTCATGATTCACGCGCTCCTCGAAGTTCGCGATGATGCCGTGCCGGTCATAGCCGCGCACCGCGAGAATGAACGGAAAGCCGAACTTCTCGCGATACTGCGTGTTGAGCGATTGCAGACGGTCGAACTCTTGCTGCGTGCAGAGGCTCAGGCCCGCGCCGCTCTGCTCGCGCGTCGATTCGGCGGTCAGTTCGCCACGCACCGCCGCCTTGCCCGCGAGTTCCGGGTGAGCGTTGATGAGCGCGAGCTGCTTGTCGGCGCCGGCGGTTTCGACGATATGCGACATCGCCGCGTGCAACGCATCGATGTCCTTGAACGGACGCTTGAGCGCCGCCGCTTCCGGCACCCACGGCGAATGCTCGAAGATACCGGCGAGCACCGTCACGAACGTGTCGGCGGGCATGGTGTTGAGTTGGTCGAGTGTGTATTGCATCGCCTTCATGCCGCCGTCCCGTTGTTAGCTTTGTCGAAAGGATGTTGCTCGCGCCAGTGACGCGCGATGTCGATACGACGCGTGACCCACACGCGATCGTGCTTCTCGATGTGATCGAGAAATTTCTGCAGGCCGCGGAAGCGTCCGGGGCGGCCGAGCAAACGGCAGTGCATGCCGATGGAAAGCATCTTCGGCGCTTCGTCGCCTTCTTCGTAGAGCACGTCGAACGCGTCTTTCAGATACGTGAAGAAGTGCTCGCCCGTGTTGAAGCCTTGCGGCGTGGCGAAACGCATGTCGTTGGTGTCGAGCGTGTACGGCACGATCAGATGCGGCTTCTTCTCGCCGCCCGTCACTTCGACTTCGGTCCAGAACGGCAGGTCGTCGCCGTAATTGTCCGAGTCGTACAGGAAGCCGCCGTATTCCGCGACCAGCCGATGCGTATTGGGACTGTCGCGCCCGGTGTACCATCCGAGCGGCCGCACGCCCGTCACGCGCTCGATCGCTTCCATGCCGAGGCGCATGTGCTCCGCTTCCTTCTCCGGCGACATGTCCTGATAGTGGATCCAGCGATAGCCGTGACACGCGATCTCGTGTCCCAGTTCGACGAACGCCTTCGCCAGTTCCGGATGCCGCTCGATTGCCATGCCGACGCCGAAAATCGTCAACGGCATGCCGCGCTTCTCGAACTCACGCAGAATGCGCCACACGCCCGCGCGCGACCCGTATTCGTAGATCGACTCCATGCTCATGTGGCGCGAAGGATACGCCGCCGCGCCCACGATCTCCGACAGGAACTGCTCCGAGCCCGGATCGCCATGCAGCACGCAGTTCTCGCCGCCCTCTTCGTAATTGAGCACGAATTGCACGGCGACGCGCGCGCGTCCCGGCCAGTTCGCCTGCACCGGGTGGCGGCCGTAGCCGATCAGGTCGCGTGGGTAATGAGGATCGAGTGACATGGCTGGCGTTGTGCTCAAGCGTTGGAGAACGGGATTGTCGACGATTCAGTGTAGCTAAAAGACCCGGACGCGCCCATACATCAGGTCAGATATTCCGGGTCACGTCGTCGGTATGTGCCGGCGCGGAAAACCGTCAGCGCGGGCTGAAATCGGACAGCACGCCGTCGTACCGTTTCGTGAGCGGGCGCGCATAGTCGCCGCGTTTTGCCGTATGCAGCCTCAGTGCGATCAACGCCTCCGCCCATTTCACCGCCGCCGTCACGCCTTCCACGACCGGCGCGCCGATCGCGTCCTCCACTGCGCGGCAGAACTCCGCCATGCCCGCGCAGCCCAGCACGATCGCGTCCGAGCCGTCTTCGTCGAGCGCGCGGCGGCATTCGTCGACGATCGTCCGGCGCGCGGGCGATCCGGGCACGTCGAGTTCGAGCACGGGCACATCCGTCGCACGCACGTTCTTGCAAAAGCGCGTCATGCCGTAGCGCTCCGCGAGGTGCCAGGCCATGCCGACCGTGCGCTGCAACGTCGTGACGACGGAAAACCCCGGCGCGATGACGCTCGCCGCGTGCATCGCCGCCTCCGCGATGCCGATAACCGGCCCGTGCGCCAGTTCGCGGGCGGCGTAGAGGGCCGGGTCGCCGAAGCACGCGATCACGTAGCCGTCGAAGCCCTGCCTCTCGCCCGCTTCCACTTCGGCAAGCAGTCCGAGCGACGCGATCGCTTCGTCATGGTAGCCTTCGATGGACGGCGGGCCCATCGTCGGGCTCACCGCGACGATCTCCGTGCCGGGCGCCGCGACCTCGCGGGCGCAGCGGCCCATCGAGTCGGTCATGCGCTGCGTCGTGTTCGGATTGATCAGTTTGATGCGCATTGCTGTTCTCCACTGCTTTGGATGGTTCTCTCAGGTTCTGTGTGTCTATTTTTCAGACTTCGCGTTTGCGGTCGGCGAGGAAGTAATAGAACACCGCGCCCAGGCCCGCACCGATGAACCACGAGAAGTTCGCGGCGCCTTCGAGCGACGGCAGCATCACGCAAAGAATCGCGATCACGGCGGCAGGCAGGAGCGCCATCACCGCGCGGCGATTCACGCCCTTCGTGTACCAGTATTTGCCTTCTTCGGACACCGTGTAGAGATCGTCGACGGCGAGCTTGCCGCGCTTCACCATATAGAAGTCGAGAATCAGCACGCCATACAAAGGTCCGATGAAGCTGCCGAGAATATCCAGCGTGTAGTGGATCACGGCCGGATTGTTGAAGAGGTTCCACGGCGTGATGAAGATCGACGCCACCGCGGCCATCATTCCGCCCATGCGCCAGCTGATGAGCTTCGGCGCGACGTTCGAGAAGTCGAAAGCCGGCGACACGAAGTTCGCGACGATGTTGATGCCGATGGTTGCGATCGTGAAAGTCAGCGCGCCGAGGATCACCGCGCTCGGATGATCGATGCGGCCCACGGTCTCGACCGGATCGGTGATCAGCTGGCCGAACACCGGCAAGGTGGCCGCGGTCGTGATGACGGTCACGAGCGAGAACGCGAGGAAGTTGACCGGCAGACCCCAGAAGTTGCCGCGCTTCACGCTGCGAAAGCTCTTGCCGTAGCGCGAGAAGTCGCCGAAGTTGAGCATCGGGCCGGAGAAGTACGACACGACGAGCGAGATCGCGGTGATCATCACGGGAATCACTTCCATGCCGTGGTATTTCACGCCGCCGAGATTCAGTCCGATGTTGCCGAGGCCCGCGCGCCACACCATGTAGCCGGCGAGAATGAACATCACGACATAGACGGCGGGACCGGCGAAGTCGATGAACTTCTTGATCATCTCCATGCCGCGCCAGAACACGACGGCCTGCAAGACCCACAGCAGCATGAAGCCCGCCCAGCCGAGCGCCGAAAGACCGACGAAGCCGTACTTGTGGACATCGGCATAGGGCATCAGCGACGGCACGAACTTCAGCACGACGATGACGAGCGCGCTCGACGCCAGATACGTCTGGATGCCGTACCAAGCCACCGCGATCAACCCGCGAATCACCGCTGGAATGTTCGCGCCGAGCACGCCGAATGTCGCACGGCACGCGACGGGATACGGCACGCCCGCCACCTGGCTCGGCTTCGCGATCATGTTGCACAACACGTTCACGAGCCCGATGCCGATCAGCAACGATACGAGCACCTGCCAGCTCGTCAGGCCGAGCGCGAAGAGGCTGCCCGCGAATACGTAGCCGCCGACGCTGTGCACGTCGGACATCCAGAACGCGAAGATGTTGTATGCGCCCCAGGTCTGATTCTTGAGCGGCGCGAGATCCTCGTTGTAGAGGCGGTCGCTGTAACCGGCGGGCAGGTTCGGATCGTGTCCGGATGTCTGCTCTTCATACTCGTTTTCAAGCGGCGGCAAAGCTGAACTGCCGGATGCACTGAACTGGGCCATGACGTCTCCTTCATTGGCTGCTTGCGTAATGAAAAAACTGCAAACACCCGAGTGAAGCTTCGATCGGATGCCTTCGCTGCGGTCTCGATGATTCGATCCAGCGCGGCATTCTTTGGATTTGCGTTTGCGCCTTTGGGCTTACGGCCGAGAGCGCGCGGGCATTGACCCGTCACGCCCGCCCAGCGGCGACTTTCATTTCACGCTCACACGAGCGTCCTGTTCGATGCGACGCACGCCGCGCTTCCTTGCGCGTGCGACTCTCCGCGCGCTTTGCGCATGCGCGCGAAAGCACGGTGTCCGATTAAGTAGTCCTGCTTGATTCAGCCGATGGCGGGTTCTCCGATCCGCCGCCCTTCCGCCCTATCTATCGAGCGCCTTTTCGGCGTCAGACGGGCCTCGTGAACACTTCCTTCAGATCGACCGCGCCGCGCGCCGGCCGCTCCAGCATCTTTAATTCGACGTCGCGCAGATGTTGCGCCATCAGGACGCCGGCTTTCGCCGCATCGCCGGCATCGAGCGCGGCGAGAATGTCTTCGTGATCTTCGAACGAACACGAACTCTTGCCGAGCGATTCATACAGCGCCGAGATCAGCGTCGAACGCGCGACGAGCCCCGACAGGCATTCGCACAGCACCGTGTTGCCGGTGAGCGCCGCGAGTTCGGTGTGGAACTCGCCGGAAAGCCGTATCCATGACGAGAAATCGTGGCTTTCGAAAGCGCGGCGCTCTTTTCCGATCGTCGCGCTGATCGACTTCAGCCGGCGTACGCCGTGCCCTTGCGCGATCCGCTCCACGACCGCCAGCTCGATGATGCGGCGCATCTCGAAGACTTCATGCACTTCCTGCAGCGAAGGACTCGCGACGAACGCGCCGCGATTCGGCTCGAGATCGACGAGCTTTTCGTTCGCCAGTTGCGCGAGCGCCTGGCGGACTGGACCGCGCTTCACGTCGAACACTTCGCACAATTGCGCTTCGGTCAGCTTCGCGCCCGGCGCCAGCCGATGCTCGAGGATCGCGGCGCGGATATTCTCGGCGATCGACTCGGCATTCGCCCCGTTCGAAGCGGCATCCGAAGCATTCGATGCGGCACTACGCTTGGTGTCGGACATGATGTGCTCGCTTGCATGTTAAGCATCTTAGAATCGACATAAAGATTGTCAACAATTCATTTTAAAAACGCGCCGATGCGCGCGCAAATTTGGTCTGCGTATGCTTTCGAAGCCTAGGAAGGACAAGGCTTCCACGGAATTTCATGCGTTTTTGTCAGCATTGCCAGCACTTTTTTGTTGACAATCACAGGAACGAAATTGGTGCGCCTGATGCACATGGTGAGTGCTGTCTAGGACCGTTAGTTGCACCGTTGCATGCAAAATAAGGCGCTCGGTCGAGCGCCTCGTTTCGTTTTGTTCAAGCCAGATGCGGGTAATCGGAGAGTTTCAACGTGAATCCCCGCTCCGTCGCGACAAGGTGCGCGGATGCACCGAACGGCAGCGTCAGCAGATTTTCCACGTGCCCGAACTGCAATCCCGTCACGACCGGAATGCCGGTCACCGACCTGACCTGCTCGATCATCGCGTCGAGCGAATAGCCGTTGTCGTAGTCCGAGAGGCGGCCGCCGGAGAATTCGCCCATCACGATCGCCTGCTGACGCCCGAGCACGCCGGCCTGATAAAGCTGATAGATCATCCGTTCGATGCGGAACGGATGCTCGTTCACATCCTCGATATACAGAATCCCGCCCTCGACCGGCGGCAGATACGGCGTGCCGACGAGCGACGCCAGAATCGCGAGATTGCCGCCCCACAACATGCCGGTCGCGTCCACGCGCTGGCGCTGCGGCACGTTGCTCGTGACCGTGAAGCTCGAACGCGAGATCGCGTTCCAGAAATGCTGCATCGTGAACGAACTGACCTGTTCTGCGCCGAAATCGCCCGCGAACATCGGGCCGCCGAAACTTTTCACGCCCGCATGGGCGAAGAGCGCGCACTGAATTGCCGTGAAATCGCTATGGCCGACAATCGCGACCGGTTGATCGGCCAGCCGGCGCAGACCGAGATAGTCGAGGCCATGCAAAATGCGTGACGCGCCATAGCCGCCGCGTACCGCCAGTACGATGTCCGGCAAAGGGCTCGACGCATCCGCGAGACGGTTCAGATCGGCGGCGCGCTCGGCGTCGGTGCCGCCGAAGCGCTGGAAGCGCCGCCGCGTAGCGTCGACGTTTTCGAGGCGATGCCCTTCCCTGCGCAGTCGTCCGATGCCGCGCTCGACTGCTGCCGGATCGTGCGGATAGCCGGAAGGCGCAACGAGTTCGATGGTGCGTGATTTCACGATGTCGTTATTGGATGAGATGAGTCGGCGGCGCGCTGCCCGCCTTCACGCGCGCGGCGCGCATCACGTTCTTCGCGCGCAAGACGCCGCCGCTCGGCGAAGAAGTTCTTGAGCGCGTGCCCGCATTCGTCGGCGAGCACGCCGCCCGTCACCGTCGTGTGATGATTGAGCTGCGCGTTCGCGAACATGTCGACGACACTGCCGCACGCGCCGGTCTTCGGGTCCGTCGCGCCGAACACGACGCGGGCGATGCGCGCGTGCATGATCGCGCCCGCGCACATGAGGCACGGCTCGAGCGTCACGTAGAGTTCGCAGCCTGGCAGACGATAGTTTTGAAGCTTCTCGGCGGCGGCGCGCAGCGCGGCCATTTCGGCGTGCGCGGACGGATCGTGTCCGCGGATCGGATGATTGAATCCGGTCGCGATGACTTCGTCGCCGAGCACGATCACCGCGCCCACGGGCACCTCACCGGCGCTGCGGGCTTCGTCGGCGGCGCATTGCGCGAGCGCCATGAAGCGCCGATCGCGCTCGGCGGAAGATTTTTCGGATGAATCGGCGATGAGAGCGCCGGGCGCGGGTTCGGGCGCGTCCGACATTGCGGTCATTTGACTTCCACCGCCACGCGCGACTGCGCGCGCTCGGAGAGCCGCTCCGCGATGCGCCGGCGATATTCATGCGGCACGCAGCCGCCGCCGCGCAGCGACTCGAGCGCCATGTCGAGCGCGAGCATCTTGGCCTGCAACTGGCAGCGAGCGGCGGGGTCCGTCACCTTGTCGAACTCTTCCTGAAGCCCGCGCAATGCGCGAAGCTGTTCGACGGCCGGCGGGACGAAACCCGCGTTCTTGAGGATTCGATTGGCGACACGCACTTCCTCGGGCACGAGGACGTCGTCGTCGAAATTGAGCGGTGCGCCCGCGCCCGGCAGGTTGTTGAACTCGCCACGCGCAGCGGCTTCGTTGATCCGCTGTTCGACCAAAGCATCTAGCAATTTCATCGGGGAATACGACCGGCTTTCACCCGCGAACGGGCGCGGTCTGTCACGATTTCCGTTGGTTAGCTCGAAGTCGGAAGGCAGCCGGAAAACCACGCTCGCGCGTTGTTCGGCACGTCTCGACAATCCAGCACACATTCTATCAGTGGCCGGCGAGCGGTTTTTGCCGAAGGCACGCGCGTTCGCCGCGCGTTGCCGTATACCGGGCTTACCGCCGTCCTTATGCGTCGTTTGCGCAACATTCGTTGACTGCCTCATTGCAACTGTGCTTGTACGATGACTACGCGCCTTGCCCGCGCACGTAGCCTTCGGTCGCACGCAGCAGCCGTCGCGTGTATTCGTGCGCGACGTTGCGTGCGCGCACGGCATCGATGCCCAGTTGCTCGACGATCTCGCCATTGCGCATCACCGCGACGCGCTGACACAGAAAGCCGATCACCGCGAGGTTGTGGCTTACGAGGATCATCGTCAGATCACGTTCGCGGTGCAGCCGGCGCAGCAGATTCAGAATTTCCGCCTGCACGGAGACGTCGAGCGCGGACGTCGGTTCATCGAGCAGCAACACGCGTGGTTCGACGATCAACGCCCGCGCAATAGACACGCGTTGACGCTGTCCCCCCGACAACTGATGCGGATAGCGAAAGCGGAACGCCGGGCCGAGGCCGACTTCGGCGAGCGCCGCGAGAATGCGCGCGTCTTCGTCGCCGATGCCGTTGATCGAGAGCGGCTCGCGCAAGGTCTTGTCGACGGTGAAGCGCGGATGCAGCGCGCCGTACGGATCCTGGAACACCATCTGCACGTCGCGCCGCGCGGGGCGATCGGGCCGAGAACCGGTGTGCATGCTGCCGCCCGCGAGCGGCGTGAGTCCCGCGAGCGCGCGCAAGAGCGTCGACTTGCCGCTGCCCGATTCTCCGACGAGCCCGAACACCTCGCCCGTTTCCACGCGCAACGACACGTCGCGCACGGCATCGACGTGACCGGTTTTCGTCCGGAAGCGAATGAGCGCGCGGTCGATCTCGATCATCGCGGCGTGCCTTCGTCGAGCCATGCCGGGTCGCGGCGCAGCGTCGGCAACTCACCGGGTGGATTGTCGAGCGGGGGATTCGCTTCGAGCAGCCCGCGCGTGTAAGGATGCGTCGCGTGGACGAGATCGCGCGCAGCGCACGTTTCGACGACGCGCCCGCCGTACATCACCGCGACGCGGTCGCAGAACGACATTACGAGCGGCAAGTCGTGGCTGACGAAGACGAGACCCGTATCGTGGCGGGCGATCATCTCGTCGAGGACCGAGAGCACCTGCATCGACACGAGCACGTCGAGCGCGCTCGTGGGTTCGTCGGCGATGAGAAGGCTCGGGCCCGCCGACACCATCATCGCGATCATCACGCGCTGGCCCATGCCGCCGGAGAGTTCGTGCGGATACGCGTGCGCGACGCGCTGCGGATCGTGGATGTGCACGGCTTCCAGCGCTTTCACGATGCGTTCGCGCAAGCGCCGGCCGCTTTCCTTCACGCCTTGGCGCGCGAAGGTTTCGCGCATCTGCTGCGCGACGGTCATCACCGGATTGAGGGAATATTTCGGATCTTGCAAAACCATGCTCATGCGCGTGCCGCACAGCCGGCGGCGCGCTTTCGGGCGCATCGCGAGCAGGTCCTGTCCTTCGAAGTGCAGCGCCTTGGCGGACCATTCCGCCTCGGGCGGCAAAAGCCCGAGCAGCGCGCGCCCGGTCAGCGATTTGCCCGATCCCGATTCGCCGACGATGCCGAGCCGCTCGCCGCGCCGCACCGTCAGCGACACGCCGCGCACCGCGGGCACGAGCGCGCCGTCGTGGCCCGCGAAGGCCACTTCGAGGCCGTCTATTTCGGCGAGCGCATCGGTCATGTCAGCCTCCGTGCCGCGGGTCGAAGACGTCGCGCAGACCGTCGCCGAGCAGGTTGAAGGCAAGGCTCACCGCGAGGATCGCGAGGCCGGGAATCGTCGCGACCCACCACGCGTCGAGCAGCACGTTGCGGCCCGCCGCGACCATGTAGCCCCATTCCGGGCTCGGCGGCTGCGCGCCCAGTCCGAGAAAGCCGAGGCCCGCGACGGCGAGAATGATGCCCGCCATGTCGAGCGTCGCGCGCACGATCACCGACGACGAGCACAGCGGCACGATATAACGCAGCAGCACGCGCAGATGCGACGCGCCCTGCAGACGCGCCGCGTGAATGTAGTCGGCCTGCGCGAGCCGCAGCGACTCCGCGCGCGCGAGCCGCGCATAGGGCGGCCACGCGGTGATCGACAGCGCGATCACCGCGTTGAGCACGCCCGGCCCGAGCGCCGCGGCGAACGCGAGCGCGAGAACGATCTTGGGAAACGCGAGCGCGACATCGGTCACGCGCATCAACAACGTATCGACGATGCCGCCGCAATAGCCCGCCAACGTGCCGATCAGAAGCCCGACCGGCACGACGAGCACGACGACGAGCATCGCAATCGCAAGCGTCAGGCGCGAGCCGTGCACCAGCCGCGAGAGAATGTCGCGGCCGAGTTGATCGGTGCCGAACCAGTGCGCCGCGCCCGGTGGCGTGAGACGTTCGGCGAGCACTTGCTGCAACGGGTCCCGCGTGACGAGCATCGGACCGAACGCGGCGACCGCGATCAGAAGCAGCAAGATCGCGAGCCCGAACATGCTCAACGGATTCGACGAGAAGCGCCGCCAGCGCCGATACGCACGCCCGAGCGCGGCCTGTCGCGGCGACGCGGGCGTATCGGTCGAAAGCCACGCGCGCAAGCCCGTTCGCGCCGGTTTCATCTGTGCAAGGTCCTTCATGTCAGCGCGCACGCGGATCGAACACGCGATACAGCGCGTCGGTCAGAAGATTGAGCGCGATGAACGTCGCGCCGATCACGAGCGTACTGCCGAGCACGGCGTTCATGTCGGCGTTCAATAACGCGCCCGTCAGATACGAGCCGATGCCCGGCCACGCGAACACGATCTCCGTCAGCACGGAGCCTTCCAGCAGATAGCTGTACGCGAGCGCGATCACCGTGAGGAGCGGCACGGCGATATTGCCGAACGCATGCCGCCAGATCACGCGCCGCTCGGGCAGCCCTTTCGCGCGTGCCGTCGTCACGTATTCCTGGCTCAATTGCTCGAGCATGAACGAGCGCGTCATGCGCGACAGATACGCGATCGAATAGAACGCGAGCACGCCCGCCGGCAGCGCGATATGCGAGAACGCGTTTTTGAAGACATCCCATTCGCCCGCGATGATCGAATCGACGAGCAGGCTGCCCGTGCGCGTGTCGACCATGCCGTCGTAGAGCGGATCGATGCGCCCCGGCCCCGACACCCAATGCAGCCGCGCGTAAAAGAGCAGCAGGCCCATCAGCGCGAGCCAGAACACGGGCACGGAACTGCCCGCGAGCCCGATCACGCGCGCGATGTGATCGACGATGCGATTGTGCTTCACCGCCGCCGCGACGCCGAGCGGCACGCCGATCGCAACGCCGATGAACGTCGAGAGCGTCGCGAGTTCGAGCGTCGCGGGAAAGACGCGCTTGATGTCGTCGATGACCGGATTCGCGGTCAAGAGCGAGATGCCGAGATTGCCGTGCAGCACATCGCGCGCGTAGATCACGAATTGCTCGATGAGCGGCTTGTCGAGCCCGAGCCGCAGACGCGCGGCCGCGTAGGCCGCGGCGGATGCGCGGTCGCCGAGAATCGCGAGCACGGGATCGATGGGAATCTTGCGGCCGATGAAGAACGTGATCGCGAGCAGCCCCGTGAACGTGACGGCGAGCATTGCGATCCAGCGCGCGAGCGCCAGCGCGATGAGCACGCCGCCGAGCCGCGAACGGTTGAGCGTGACCGTGCTCACTGCTTCTTGAGGTTGCGATACGACACGAGATCGTTGATCGGCCCGACTTCAAGACCGGTCACGCCGGGACGCGCCGCCACCTGCGACACCTTCTGGAACATGATGACGAACGGCGACTGCGCGAGCATTTCACGCTGCATCTTCTCGTAGAGCTGCGCGCGCTTTTTCGTGTCGCTTTCGGCGAGCGCGGCGTCGGTTTCCTTCGTCAGTTGCGGAATGTTCCACGCGTTGCGCCACGCGAGCATCTTGTAGCTCGACGCATCCGAGTTGTCCGGATTCCACGCGAAGCCCTGCGCGTTGCTGTGCGGATCGATGTAATCCGCCGACCACTCGCCGATATAGATATCGTGCGCCCGCGCGCGATATCGTCCGAGCGTCTGCTTGTTGTCGCTCGGCACGAGTTGCACCTTGATGTTCGCAAGCGCGAGATTGGCCTGCACGGCCTGCGCGATTTCGCTGTACGGATAATCGTTGCGCACGTCCATCTTTACCGTGAAGCCGTTCGCGAGACCCGCCTTCGCGAGCAGCGCCTTCGCCTTCGCCACATCCTGGTGATACGGATTTTCGTTCAGCGCGCCGAGAAAACCCTCGGGCAGAAACGCTTCGTGGACCTTGTAGGTCGTGCGGATCACGTTCTTCTGAATGCCCTGATAGTCAATGAGCCACTTCATCGCTTCCCAGACTTCCGGCTTCGCGAGATTCGGATTCTTGTTGTTGAGGCCGAGATACATGAGCGTCGCCTGCGGCACGGCGCTCGCCTTGATGACGCCGTTCTTCGAGAGCGTGTCGAGATCGTCGGGAGAGAGATCGCGCGCGACGTCGATATCGCCATTCTGGATCATCAGACGCTGGCTCGCCGCTTCGGTGACGTGGCGCAGCACGATGCGCTTCATCGCGAGCGGCATGCGATAACCGTCGAAACGTTGCAGCACGATGCTGTCGTTCGCGGTCCACTTCACGAGCTTGTATGCGCCCGAGCCGGCCTCGTTGGTCTTGAGCCACTCGTTGCCGTAATCGTTGCCCTTCGCATGCGACTCGACAAGCTTGCGATCCACCACCGATGCCGGCCACGAGCCGAGCACGTTGAGCACGAAGGTCGGCGCATAACGTCGATCGGTCGTGATGGAGACGGTCGTGTCGTCGATCTTCTTCACGTTCTGCGCGGCGTTCGCTTTGGTCAAGCCGATGCCCGCGAGCACGGCGGCCGCGCCCTTGTCGAGCAGCGCGGTGCGCGCAATCGACCAGGCGACGTCATCGGCGGTGAGCGGGTTGCCCGAATGGAACTTGAGACCGGGGCGAATCTTGAAGGTGAACGTGAGACCGTCCGGGCTCACGGTCCACGACTCGGCGACATCGCCATTGAATTTCGACGGGTCTTTCAGATCGACGCGCACGAGCCGGTCATACGTGTTCGCGACGTATTCTTCGGGCACCAGTTCGTAGATTTCGCCGGGATCGAGCGAGGTGAATTCATCGAGCAACGTGGCCATGACGAACATGTCTTTTGGCGTCGCGGCGCTCGCGGGCGGCGCGCTCGCCAACGCGATCATCAGCGCCGCGATCAGTGCAGTCAGTTTCATGTCGGGTCCTCGATTACATGAGCCGCAGCGGGCCGCTGTCTTCGTTGTCGATCAAAGCAAGTTCGCGCGAGCCTGGCAATTCGTAATGCCACCACTCGCTCTTGATGTGCGTGAAGCCGGCGCCGTGCATCACGCCGAGCAAAAGCGTGCGATTGCGTTGCACGGGCTCCGGCAGGCCGAGGTGAAAGTGTTCGGATTCGGCGACCATCGCATCGAAACCGGTGCCCATGTCGAGCTCGTTGCCGTCGGCATCGATGAGCGTCAGATCGATGGCCGTGCCGCGGCTATGGTTTGAACCGCGCCCGAGTTCGGCGATGAACGTCGGATCGGGCAGGAAGTCCCACAGCACCTTTTGCGCTTGCGGCGGGCGGTAGGCGTCGAAGATCCTGAGCGTCGTGCCGATGCTCTTCGCGATATCGACGGCTTTGCGCAGCGCGGCTTCGGCGGGTTCCAGCAGCAGGCAGTGCTGCGCCTTGTAGATCGGTTTGCCGGTGAAGTTGCGATCGGTCGCGTAGACGAGATCGATCTGGACGTGATGGGTGTCGGGCGTGATGTGCAGCAGGCGGGACCGGGTCATGTAAGCGCTTCGAATCGATTCATTCCGATACACGCACCTTAACGCGTAAGAAAAAACCGCGAAACCCTTTATTTTCGATGTTTTCGGCTATTCACGACGCAAGCGGCCAGCGCGCGATGACTTCGTGTTGCGATTTTCCCAGCCGGCTGCGCATGAGTGCGAACTCGCGCGCTGTCCATGCGACGGGTTCCACGGGCTCGCGCGCGATGCGATGCTCGTCGTAGAGCAAGGTGACGTGCGGTGTGAAACGCGGATGGCGTTTGACGACGATGCCTTCGGCTTCGAGCGTCGTGCCGAGAGTGTGTTCGAGCGCGGCGAGCGTTTGTGTGACATCGCCGGAGAGCACCAGCGGGCGTTTCGCGCGGCGGCCGGAGAAGCTCTCGATACGGTCGAGCGTCACGTCGACGGGCGGCAACGCGATCTGCGAAGCGGCGATGTGGGCTTGCTTCAGGACATCGGCGGGAATGCCTGCGAACGCGCCGAGATAATGCAGTGTGATGTGCAGGCGATCGATGGGGATCGCTCTCGCCTTCAGTTCGTGCTCGATGTGCAGCCGCGCCGCCAGTTCCGCGATGCGCGCGGCGGCGCTGGGGTCGGGGTATAGGGCGAAGAAGAGAGAGTCGGTGGGGCGATCGGACGCGGAGTCAGTCATGCGCCCGTTCGCCATCGGACTCGCTCACTCCCACTCGATCGTCGCAGGCGGTTTACCCGAAATGTCATACACCACCCGATTGATTCCGCGCACCTCGTTGATGATGCGATTGCTCACATGTCCGAGCAGATCGTGCGGCAGATGCGCCCAATGCGCCGTCATGAAGTCGAGCGTCTGCACCGCACGCAGCGCGACCACATACTCGTAAGTGCGCCCGTCGCCCATCACGCCGACGCTCTTCACCGGCAGAAACACCGCGAACGCCTGGCTCGTCAGGTCGTACCACGATTTGCCCGTTTCCTTGTCGATGGTATTGCGCAACGTCTCGATGAAAATCGCATCGGCGCGGCGCAGCAGGTCCGCGAACTCGCGCTTCACTTCGCCGAGAATCCGCACGCCGAGGCCCGGTCCCGGGAACGGATGGCGATACACCATCGCGGGCGGCAGACCGAGCTTCACGCCCAGTTCGCGCACTTCATCCTTGAAAAGCTCGCGCAGCGGCTCGAGCAGCTTGAGATTCAACGTTTCCGGCAAGCCGCCGACGTTGTGATGGCTCTTGATCGTGTGCGCGCCCTTCTTGCCCTTGCCCGCCGATTCGATCACGTCCGGATAGATCGTGCCCTGCGCGAGCCACTTCGCATCGGTGAGCTTGTCCGATTCCTTGTGGAACACTTCGACGAACTCCGCGCCGATGATCTTGCGCTTCGCTTCCGGATCGGTCACGCCCGCGAGCTTCTGCAGGAATTCTTCGCTCGCATCGACGTGGATTACCTTCACGCCGAGGTGATCCGCGAACGTCGACATCACCTGCTCCGCCTCGTTCTGGCGCAGCAGGCCGTGATCGACGAACACGCACGTCAGTTGATCGCCGATCGCGCGATGCAAGAGCGCCGCCGCCACCGACGAATCCACGCCGCCCGACAAGCCGAGAATCACGTGCTCATCGCCGACCTGCGCGCGGATTTTCTCGACCGCTTCGTCGATGTAATGGCCCATTTCCCAGTCCGCACGCGCGCCGCACAACTCGAGCACGAAACGGTCGATCATCGCGCGGCCCTGCACCGTGTGCGTGACTTCCGGATGCCATTGCAGGCCGTAGAAGCGGCGGTCGTCGTCGGCCATCGCGGCGATAGGGCACGACGGCGTCGAGGCCATCAGCTTGAAACCCGCCGGCAGGTCGACGACCTTGTCGCCGTGGCTCATCCACACCTTGAGCATCGACTCGCCCTTGTCGCTCGCGAAGTCCTGAATGCCTTCGAGAAAGCCCGTGTGATTCAGCGCCTGCACTTCCGCATAGCCGAATTCACGCACGTGGCCGAGCTCGACCTTCCCGCCGAGCTGATCGGCCATCGTCTGCATGCCGTAGCAGATGCCGAGCACGGGCACGCCGAGATCGAAGACGATCTGCGGCGCGCGCGGCGACTTCGCCTCGGTGACCGAGTTCGGGCCGCCCGACAGGATGATGCCCTTCGGCGCGAATTCGCGGATGAACGTCTCGTCGACGTCGTACGGATGAATTTCCGAGTAGACGTGGGACTCGCGGATGCGCCGCGCGATCAACTGGGTGACTTGGGAGCCGAAATCGAGAATCAGGATTTTGTCGTGCATGGCTGCGGCCAAAGGCTAAGTGAACGATTGATGTCTGGGCTGCCGGAACGCAACATCGCGCGGCCGGCGTGCAAATAAATCGACGGCCGGCGCATAGGCCGACCGTGCTTGTCCTGCGTGTTTGCGTCGCCGCGCGTGCGTGGCGCCCGGCATGCGCTTGCGGCCCTCAACGGGGCGCGCGGCTCGCGTCCGGCGCGAGCGGATCGACGCGTCGACCCGTCGCAGGATCGATTTCGCCGGTGATGACGGGCTCGATGCGCTTGCCGGTGACCGGATCGATCGCGCGGCCCGTCAGCGGATCGAGCGTGCCACCGGTGACCGGATCGACCGCGCCGTCCGGATGCGCGCGCACCGACGCCGCACCGATGGGCGACGCGGGATCGAGCGGCCGTCCTGCTGAATCGATCGCGCGGCCCGATATCGGATCGATGGCCGTTGCGTCCGGCGCCCGGGCTGCGGGGCGCGATGCGATATCGATCGGTTCCGCGCGTGCGGGCGGCACTTCCTCACGCTTTTGCGCCGCCTTCTTCTCCGCGCGCTGCGCCGATGCCGCGCCCGCCAGCGCCGCGCGCTCGCGCCGCCGCACCGCCGACGACAACCGCACGCTGCCGAGACCCAGCACGAGCAGCACCGCGCCGACCACCGCCGCGCTGATCTGGCCGATGCCATCGACTTCAGGTGTGTGCAGCCCGAGCAGCCACACCAGCACGACGACGCCCGACAGCCACTGCACGTGGCCCGAAACACGCGCGGCGCGTGCGGTCAGCGCGCCATCGACGGCCGCGTGAAACGCGAGCCACGACAGACCGACGAGCGCGATGCCGAGCAACTGCCCGGCGAACGCCGGCTGGACGCGGATCGAATCCAGTTGCAGCGCGCCGTACAGGCCGGCCCACGGCGTCAGCAGAAACAGCAGGCCGAACGCCAGAAAAATCAGGGCATTGATGACGAGCACGACCCGCAGCAACGGTTTCATGGTCAGTCCGCTCGATTAGTCGACGTGGTAGTTGGGCGCTTCCTTCGTGATCTGCACGTCATGCACATGCGACTCGCGCATGCCCGCTGCCGTGATTTGGACGAATTCCGCCTTCTCGTGCAGCTCGCCGATGGTGCGGCAGCCGCAGTAGCCCATGCTCGCGCGCACGCCGCCGACGATCTGGAACAGGATCGCGTTGACCGAGCCCTTGTAGGCCACGCGGCCTTCGATGCCTTCCGGCACGAGCTTGTCGATGTTCGCCGAGTTGTCCTGGAAGTAGCGGTCCGCCGCGCCGTCCTTCATCGCGCCGACCGAACCCATGCCGCGGTACGACTTGTACTGGCGGCCCTGATAAAGGAACACGTCACCCGGCGATTCTTCGGTGCCGGCGAGCATGGAACCCATCATCACGACGTTCGCGCCCGCCGCGAGCGCCTTCGACACGTCGCCCGAGAAACGCACGCCGCCATCCGCGACGACCGGCACGCCCGTGCCACGCAGCGCTTCGGAGACGTTGGCGATGGCCGTGATCTGCGGCACGCCGACGCCCGCGACGATCCGCGTCGTGCAGATCGAGCCCGGCCCGATGCCGACCTTCACCGCGTCCGCGCCGTACTCGACGAGCGCCTTGGCCGCCGCCGCCGTCGCGATATTGCCGCCGATCACCTGCACGTGCGGATAGTTCTGCTTCACCCAGCGCACGCGTTCGAGCACGCCCTGGCTATGACCGTGCGCGGTGTCGACGACGATCACGTCGACACCCGCCTGCGCCAGCAGATCGACGCGCTCCTCGTTGTCCGGACCGACGCCGACCGCCGCGCCCACGCGCAGCTTGCCGTCTTCGTCCTTGCAGGCGTCCGGGTTTTCGGTCTGCTTGGTGATGTCCTTCACCGTCATCAGGCCGCGCAGTTCGAATGCGTCGTTGACAACGAGCACGCGCTCCAGGCGATGGCTGTGCATCAGCGCCTTCGCCTCGGCGAGCGACGTGCCTTCCTTGACCGTCACGAGACGCTCGCGCGGCGTCATGATGTTGCGCACCGGCTCGTCCAGCCGTTCTTCGAAGCGCAGGTCGCGGTTCGTGACGATGCCGATCAGTTGCGCGCCTTCGACCACCGGAAAGCCCGAGATACCGTGCTGCTGCGTGAGCGCGATGACGTCGCGCACGCGCATCTGCGGCGGAATCGTGATCGGATCGCGCACGACGCCGGACTCGAAGCGCTTCACTTTCGCGACTTCGCGGGCCTGTTCCTTGGCGGTGAGATTCTTGTGGACGATGCCGATGCCGCCCATCTGCGCCATGGCGATGGCGAGCCGGCCTTCGGTGACCGTGTCCATGGCGGCGGACACGAGAGGCATGTTCAGGGAAATATTGCGAGTCAGCTGGGATTTCAGGCTGGTGTCGCGCGGGAGAACGCTGGAGAAGGCGGGCACGAGGAGCACGTCATCGAACGTGAGTGCTTTCTGGATCAGACGCATGGCAAATCCTATGGGCGCAAAAGCAGATTATACCGATAGTTCCCCGCATTTTCACTGCCCGAACAGCAGCTTAGGCGATTGCGGCGCAAAATCCGGGCCGTCGCGCGCCCGCGCCTTTCGCACCGCCGCCGTTGCAGTTTTCGACAAGACGGGCCTCCCGGGGCGCATGCTACGCTTCGCGCCGTCAGTTGAAATTTCGGCGGGGTCGGACGATGCAGCGCGGTGTGATGTACGGAATGACGGCAGGAGCGATCTGGGGTTTCATCTTTCTCGCGCCACGGCTCTTGCCGGATTTTTCGCCGCTGACGCTCTCGGTCGGACGCTATCTGATGTACGGCGCGGTGTCGCTGGCGGTTGCGCTGCCGATCGCCCGGCGTCTCGCGGCCAAGCTCACGCGCGCCGATCTCATCGCACTCGTGAAGCTCGCTTTAGTGGGCAACCTGCTCTACTACATGCTGCTCGCGAGCGCGGTGCAGCTCGTGGGCGTCGCGCCATCGTCGCTGATCGTCGGCATTCTGCCCGTGACCGTCACGCTCGCCGGCCGGCGCGATCACGGCGCGGTCGATCTCAGACGGCTCGTCGGGCCGCTCGTGCTGGTGCTCGCCGGCATCGCATGCATCAATCTCGATGTGTTCAGCGACGCCCATCACACGGCGAGCGTCCTCACGCGCCTGGCCGGGCTTGGGTGTGCGCTTGGCGCGCTCGCGTCGTGGACGTGGTACGCGGTCGTGAACGCACGTTATCTGCAATCGAATCGCCATTTCGACGGCAACGAGTGGTCAGTGCTGTGGGGCATCGTGACGGGGCTGCTCGGCGTCGCGCTCGGCGCGATCGTGTGGATGCTGCCCTCGGGCACCGTTCAGGCGAGCGTGCCGGCCTCGCGCTGGCACGTGTTCTGGATAGTCTGTTTCGCGCTGGCGACGGGCGGCTCGTGGCTCGGCAACATGCTGTGGAACGCGGCGGCCAAACGCCTGCCGCTCACGCTGTCGGGCCAGATGATCGTGTTCGAGACGCTCTTCGCGCTGCTCTACGCCTTCGTCTACGATGGCCGCTGGCCGCGCACGCCCGAAGTGCTCGCGATCGTGCTGCTGCTCGTCGGCGTGATCTGGTCGGTCAGGCAGCACACGCTCGCGCCCGCCTCCGCCGTGGCGAAGGAAGCGCCCGCGCATTGAACGCGCTTCAACGCGAATCCTTCGACTGCCACTTGCGCCCTTCGATGGAACCCGCCTTGCGCGCCTTGTCGACCCGGCGTTGACGCGCGGCCTTCGGATCCACCTTTAGCGGCCGATAAATCTCAACGCGGTCGAGATCGGCGAGCGCCGCGTCGAGCGGCTTCAGCTTGCCGAACACGCCGACCTTCTGCGTCGCCAGATCGATGCCCCCGTACGCACGCAGCACGCCGCTCGCTTCGATCGCATCTCGCACCGTCGCGCCTTCGGGCAGATCGACGCGCTCGAGAAACGCGCCATCCTGCAGGCCGTAGCAAACATCGATACGCATCATGGCTTGCCGTAGCGCTGATCCGCGCGCTTCACGAAGGAATCGACGAACGTGTTGGCGATATGGCTGAACACCGGCCCGATGAGCTTCTCGAGAATCACGTTCGAGAACTCGTAGTGCAACGCGAATTCGATCTTGCACGCGTCCGCGCGCAGCGGCGTAAAGTGCCAGTAGCCGGTGAACTTCTTGAAAGGGCCGCTCAAGAACTCCATATCGATATTGGTCGGACGCTTCTGGGTGTTGCGCGTCGCGAAATGCTGCTTGATGCCCTTGAAGCTGATGTCGATCTTCGCTTCCATACCGTTCTCGTCCTGGCGGCCGATTTCGACGCCGCCGCACCAGGGCAGGAAATTGGGGTAATCGGCGACATCGGTGACGAGGTCGAACATTTCTTCCGCTGAATGGCGGATCAATACGGTTTTCTGGACGTCTGCCATATAGGGCGCAGCGGTAGCTGAATTGGGCGGCAACGCGCAAGAGAACGAGGCATCGGTTCGAACACATGCCGGCGCGCTGCTAAAATCAGGATTTTAAACGAGTTGGGCGCTTTCCATTCATGAGCATCATCGACAACAGAAAAGCCTTCTTCGATTACTTCGTCGAAGAGCGCTACGAGGCCGGTCTCGTGCTCGAAGGCTGGGAAGTCAAGGCGTTGCGCGCGGGCCGCGCACAGATCAAGGAAGGCTATGTCGTCATCAAGAACGGCGAGCTTTTTCTGATCGGCACGCACATCAGCCCGCTGCCCGAGGCATCGAAGTTCGCCAATCTCGATCCGGTGCGCACGCGCAAGCTGCTTTTGCATCGCGAACAGATCGACAAGCTCATCGGCAAGGTCGAGCAACGCGGGCATACGCTCGTGCCGCTCAACTTCCACTACAAGGACGGCCGCGTGAAGTGTGAAATCGGTCTGGCGAAGGGCAAGAAGCTGCACGACAAGCGCGAGACCGAAAAGAAGCGCGACTGGGAACGCGAACGCGGGCGCCTGATGCGCTCGGCTTCGCGCTAAGCGATCAAACGAATCGGGGCGCTTCTCAGCGCCCCGATTGCTTTTACCGCGTCAACTCTTCCTGATGACGCCGCCGCCCTCGCCCTTCACGATGGAAAGCGCCGACGCGATCATCGTGCTCATATCGGACATGTTGCCTGGCACGATCAGCGTGTTGCCTGTCTTCGCGATATTGCCGAACGCGCCGACATATTGCTCCGCGACTTTCAGGTTGACCGCTTCCATGCCGCCCGCCGTCTGGATCGCCGTGCCGATCTTCTGAATGGCCTGCGCATTCGCCTCCGCCACCGCGAGAATGGCCGAAGCCTCGCCCTGCGCCTGATTGATCGCCGCCTGCCGTTCGCCCTCGGACTTCTGGATCGCGGCCTCGCGCGCGCCCGATGCCAGATTGATCTGCTCCTGCTTGCGCCCTTCCGACGCCGCGATCAACGCACGCTTCTCGCGCTCGGCGGTGATCTGCGCCTGCATCGCGTGAAGGATTTCCTTCGGCGGGGTGAGATCCTTGATCTCGTAGCGCAGCACTTTCACGCCCCAGTTCGACGCGGCTTCGTCGAGTGCGTTCACGATGCTCTGGTTGATGAAGTCGCGTTCCTCGAAGGTCTTGTCGAGTTCCAGCTTGCCGATGACAGAACGCAGCGTCGTCTGCGACAACTGCGTGATCGCGAACACGAAGTTGCTCGATCCATACGAGGCCTTCATCGCGTCGGTGACCTGGAAGTACAGCACGCCGTCGACCTGCAGCTGCGTGTTGTCGCGCGTGATACAGACCTGGCTCGGCACTTCGAGCGGAATTTCCTTGAGTATGTGCTTGTAGGCGATGCGGTCGATGAACGGCAGCACGATGTTCAGGCCCGGCGTGAGCGTCGCGTGATAGCGGCCGAGCCGCTCCAGCACCCAGGCATGCTGTTGAGGAACGATCTTGACCGTGTTCACCACGATCACGATCGCGATAACGAGCACGATTAGCGCGAAGTACATTGTTTTTCTCCTTGTGAAGCTAGCGTTTGGCCGCGACGATGAGCCGGTTGCCGTCCAGCGCCGTGATGCGGTAAAAGCGCGCGCCTTCGGTCTCCCCCGGCGCGAGTTCCACGTCCCATTGCGCGCCCCGGTACATGGCCCGCGCGCGGCCGTCGCGCCACTGATCGACTTCCAGCGTCGCGCCGATATCGAGATTCACCGCCGCATCGCGCGATGCGTCGTTGCGTTGCTTCCAGTTGCCGAAGCGCGAACGCCGCAACACTGCTACCGCGATCAGCGCGATCACCGCCGCCGCGCCCATCTGCACATGCGGCAAGGCGCCGATCACGTAGGCGATGCCGCCCGCGATCATGCCGAGCGCGATCATGAGCAGGTAGAACGTGCCGGTAAACAACTCCGCCACGATCAGCGCCCCCGCTGCGAACCACCAGAACAGCCCGCCGGTTTCCATCATCCGTCTCCAAACGAAAACACCCCGGAAAAGTCCGGGGTGTTTTTTATATCATGCTGCACCAATCCGAAAGCAAGCGGAAAGGTGCGCGGTCAACCTATTTTGACAACGTCTTCGCGAGCTGCTGCCACGTGTCGATGATCGTGTCCGGATTCAGCGACATCGATTCGATGCCAAGCTCCGCCAGCCACACGGCGAGGTCCGGATGATCCGACGGACCCTGTCCGCAGATGCCGACGTATTTGTTGAGGCGCAGACACGTTTCGATCGCGCGCTTCAGCATGAACTGCACGGCTTCGTCGCGCTCGTCGAAATCGGCGGCGAGCAGTTCCATGCCGGAGTCGCGGTCGAGGCCGAGCGTCAACTGCGTCAGATCGTTCGAACCGATCGAGAAGCCGTCGAAGCGCTCCAGGAACTGCTCGGCGAGAATCGCGTTGGACGGCACTTCGCACATCATCACGAGCTTGAGGTCGTTCTTGCCGCGCTCGAGACCGAACTTCTTCAGCAGTTCGACCACGCGATCCGCCTGCTTGAGGGTACGCACGAACGGCACCATGATCTGCACGTTGTCCAGACCCATTTCCTCGCGCACCTTCTTCAGCGCAACGCATTCCATGTGGAACGCTTCGGCAAAGTCTTCCGCGATGTAACGCGACGCGCCGCGGAAACCGAGCATCGGATTCTCTTCATCCGGCTCGTAACGCGAACCGCCGATGAGCTTCTTGTACTCGTTCGACTTGAAGTCCGACAGACGCACGATGACGGGCTTCGGATAGAACGCCGCCGCGATCGTGGCGATGCCTTCGGTCAGCTTGTCGACATAGAACGCACGCGGCGAAGCGTGACCGCGCGCGACGGACTCGACCGCCTTTTTCAAGTCGGCGTCGACGTTCGGGTACTCCAGAATCGCCTTCGGATGCACGCCGATGTTGTTGTTGATGATGAATTCGAGGCGCGCGAGACCCACGCCCGCATTCGGCAACTGCGCGAAGTCGAACGCGAGTTGCGGATTGCCGACGTTCATCATGATCTTGACCGGAATCTTCGGCAGCTCGCCGCGCTGGACTTCGGTCACTTCGGTTTCGAGCAGGCCGTCGTAGATCTTGCCTTCGTCGCCTTCCGCGCACGACACCGTGACGAGCGCGCCGTCCTTCAGGATGTCCGTTGCGTCGCCGCAGCCGACGACCGCCGGCACGCCCAGCTCACGCGCGATGATCGCCGCGTGACAGGTACGGCCGCCGCGATTCGTCACGATGGCCGATGCGCGCTTCATCACCGGCTCCCAGTTCGGATCGGTCATGTCGGCGACGAGCACGTCGCCCGGCTGCACGCGTTCCATCTCCGACGGATCGTGAATCACGCGCACCGGACCCGCGCCGATCTTCTGGCCGATCGCGCGGCCGGTCGCCAGCACGTTCGACTGCCCCTTCAGCTTGAAGCGCATCTCGGCCTTGCCCGACGCCTGGCTCTTCACCGTTTCCGGACGCGCCTGGAGAATGAAGATCTTGCCGTCGCGGCCGTCCTTGCCCCACTCGATGTCCATCGGACGCTGATAGTGCTTCTCGATGATGACCGCGTACTTCGCAAGCGTGATGACGTCTTCGTCGGTGATCGAGAAGCGGTTGCGCTGCTCGTGCGGCACGTCGACGGTCTTCACGCGGCCCGGTTCGCCCGGCTTCGTGAACTCCATCTTGACGAGCTTCGAGCCGATGGAACGCCGGATGATCGGATACTTGCCCTGTTCGAGCGTGGTCTTGAAGACGTGAAACTCGTCCGGATTCACCGCGCCCTGCACGACGGTTTCACCGAGACCGTAGCTCGACGTGATGAACACGGTTTCCTTGAAGCCCGATTCCGTGTCGATGGTGAACATGACGCCCGCCGCGCCGACGTCCGAGCGCACCATGCGCTGCACGCCCGCCGACAGCGCCACTTCCGCATGCGTGAAGCCCTTGTGGACGCGATAGGAAATGGCGCGGTCGTTGTAGAGCGACGCGAACACGTGCTTCATGCGATCGAGCACGTCTTCGATGCCGACCACGTTCAGATAGCTTTCCTGCTGACCCGCGAACGATGCGTCGGGCAAGTCCTCGGCGGTCGCGGACGAGCGCACGGCGAAGGAAAGCTCTTCCGGCGAGCTGGCCTGGAGAACGTCGAAACCGCGGCGGATTTCGTCTTCGAGACGCGGCTGCAGCGGCGCGTCGACGATCCACTGACGGATTTCCTTGCCGCACTCGGCGAGCGCCTTCACGTCGTCCACGTCGAGCGACTCGAGACGTTTGGCGATGCGATCCGTCAGGTTGTTGTGATGGAGGAAGTCGCGAAATGCGAGCGCAGTCGTGGCGAAGCCCGTCGGCACACGAACGCCGGCTTCGGAAAGCTGGCTGATCATTTCGCCGAGCGAGGCATTCTTGCCGCCGACGATTTCCACGTCGGTCATTCGCAACTGCTCGAATGGAACTACATACGCCTGATCCTTTGCGACATCTTTCGCAACATTGACTGCGTTAGTCATACAAGCCCCTAAGGTGGATGGAATTCACGATCGCACGAGTGGGCTCATATGCGGGAGCGCTCATTGGAAGCGCCGCCGCATCTCGTACAACCTGTTTGATAAACGATCGGGGAAGAAACGCCTGCGAGAACCGAGGCGCGTTCAAAAAGAAGCGGGGAAACGTCCGAATCTGCTCGAAAACGTGGATTTACCCAACGAAAAGCCACGAAACGACCGCGATTTGACGAAAATCCGAATCAATTTGTCCGCAATTGCTTATCGAACAGGTTGCCGCTATTCTACCTTGCCGCATTTCATAATTGGTTCGACCGGGTAGTCGTTCCACGGCAAAATCGAGGTCTTTCGCGCCTGATCGTGGGTCTGCCCACACCCGGGCGGCGAAGCCGCTGCCTGTCAGCGGTCAGCTACCTTAACACAGGTTTTTCCGGCGTCCGTGCTTTCAGGCTTCCCGCTGCTGGTCAGCTTTTGAGCCACCGCGCTCCAACACGTTCCCTCTTTTTGCGATGCCGCCTTCCGTATTCATCGTTTCCGACGGGACCGGGATCACTGCCGAGACTTTCGCGCATTCGATCCTCGCCCAGTTCGATCAAAAGTTTCGGCTCGTGCGCGTGCCTTTCGTCGATTCGATCGACAAGGCGCTCGCGACCGTCGAGAAGATCAACGAGGTCGTTGAGCTCGACGGCCGCCGGCCCATCGTGTTCACGACACTCGTCGACAGCGCGTCGAACGAAGTCGTCAAAGGCTGCAACGCGCTCGTGCTCGACATGTTCCAGACCTTCATCGAGCCGCTCGAACACGAGCTTTCGCTGAAGTCGACGCATGCCATGGGCCGCGTCCATCAGAACGCCGATACCGAGGAATACAAGAATCGGATCGAGGCGATCAACTTCTCGCTTGCGCACGACGACGGCCAGTCCAACCGCAATCTCGCCGAAGCCGATGTCATTCTCGTCGGCGTGTCGCGCAGCGGCAAGACCCCAACGAGCCTTTATCTCGCGATGCAATATGGCGTCAAAGCGGCGAACTATCCGCTGATTCCCGAAGACTTCGAGCGCGGCAAGCTGCCCACGCCACTGCTCGAGCATCGGACGAAGATGTTCGGTTTGTCGATCGATCCGCAGCGGCTTGCCGAGATCCGTAACGAGCGCCGTCCGGGCAGCAAGTACGCGGCGCTGGAGAATTGCCGTTACGAGATCAACGAAGCGGAAATGATGATGAAGCGCGAAGGCATCAAGTGGCTCTCGTCGACGCACAAGTCGATCGAGGAAATCGCCACGACGATCCTGCAGGAAATCAAGCCGGAGCGGCCTTCCTACTATTGACCGAGGTCAGCGCTGCTGGCGGCACTGCTCGAAAAGACAGATCGCCGCCGCAGCCGCCACGTTGAGCGACTCCATGCCGCCCGGCTGCGGAATGGTCACGCGATGCGTCACGGCATCGCGCCAAATTTGCGACACCCCTGCCCCTTCGTTGCCGAAGACCCAAGCGAGCGCGCCTGACAGATCGCAGTCGTAGAGCGCGACCGCGCCGTGCGAATCCGTGATGGTCACGGGCGCGTCGAGTCGAGAGATCAGTTCGGCCGGTTCGACGTCTTCGAAAATATCCAGCAGGAAATGCGCGCCCATGCCCGAGCGCAGCACTTTCGACGACCACGCGTACGCCGTTCCCGGCGCGCAAAACACACGCGTAATGCCTGCCGCTGCCGCGCTGCGCAGAATCGAGCCGACATTACCGGCGTCCTGAATGCCGTCGAGGATCACGCAGGTTTGCTCGACGCGCGTTGGAAGTTCAGCATCGATCTTCTCGACGAGCAGCAACATGCCCACGCCATGCGCGACGCTCGAAAGCTGCCCGAAGAGCGCATCCGGCAACACGACGACATGCTTCTGCTCGACACGCGCGACGATCTCGCGCGCTTCCTCGTGCGTGAGCGCGCCCTCGGTGACGACGCAGGTTTCCGGCTGGCCAGCGGCATCGAGATACGCCGATGCCAGATGCAGACCTTCGAGCAGCGCGTGACCGCTGCGGCGCTGTTGCGCGGTCGAGCCGGCGAGCGCCTTGATGCGCTTGTAGAGCGGGTTGTCCCGCGAAGTGATGGATTTCACGTTGAATTGAATGCCGCTCAGAACGCCAGCGCGCCGGGATCGCCTTCGAGCGTCGATGAGACCTGAAGCACTTCCGGCGCGACCTCAGGCAGCACCGAGCCGAACACGAGCGCATGCGCCTCGCGCACCGGCGCGAACGAACGCCGATGATGCTCGCACGGACCATGCTCGCGCAGCGCCTTCAGATGCTGCGGCGTGCCGTAGCCGGAATGCGCGTCGAAGCCGTACATCGGAAAGGTTTCGTGCAGTTCTACGAGCATGCGATCGCGCGTGACTTTCGCGAGTATCGACGCGGCCGAAATCTGCTTGATGAGCGCGTCGCCGCCGATCACGGCTTCGCTGCGGATCGACAGAACCGGGCAGCGGTTGCCATCGACTTTTACGAGCGTCGGCATGACCGACAGCCCTTCCACCGCGCGCTTCATCGCGAGCATGCTCGCGTGCAGGATATTGATGGTGTCGATTTCCTCGACGCTCGCCGACGCGATGCAAAACGCGAGCGCGCGATCGACGATCTTCTCGTAAAGCTCCTCGCGCCGTTTCGCGCTGAGCGCCTTGGAATCGTCGAGTCCGTTGATGCGCGGCTTCGCGGGGTCGAAGATTACGGCCGCCGCCACGACCGGACCGGCCAGCGGCCCGCGCCCCGCTTCATCGACGCCACAGATGATGTCGAGCGGCGAGGTGAAATCGAGTCCTGCCTGAGCCGATTGTCTAGCGGCCATTACCGCGGCCTCCGCGTGTCGAGCACCCGCGCGACGGCCTCGGCCGCCTTCTGCGACGTATTCTGACGCAGCGCGATGTGCATGTCGGTGAAGATTTCCGTCAGGGTACGGCGGTTGGCGTCGTCGTTCAACTGTTTCAGCGTGGCGTCGGCGAGCGCTTCGGGCGTCGCGAAATGCTGCAGAATTTCCGGCACGACGAAACGCCCCGCCAAGATGTTCGGCAAGCCGACATACGGCAGATAGCCCTGACGCTTCATGATCTGGCCCGTGAGCCAGGGCACCTTGTACGAGATGACCATCGGCTTCTTGAGCAGCGCCGCTTCGAGCGTCACGGTGCCGCTTTTGACGAGAATCGCATCGGCGGCGGTCATCGCGGTTTGCGCGCGGCCGTCGGTGATGGTCAGCGACAGATGCGGATGCGCGTCGACGAGCGGCTGCAGGAGCGCGCGCAACGCCGGATTCGCGGCCGGCATCAGAAAGCGCACGGTCGGCTCGCGAAGCTGCATCAGCTCCATCGCGTCGAAGAAGGTCGGGCCGATCAGCGAAATTTCCGAGCGGCGGCTGCCCGGCAGCACGGCGATCACCGGGCCGCCTTCCGCGATGCCGAGTTCGCGGCGCGCGCCCATGACGTCGGGTTCGAGCGGAATGTCGTCGGCGAGCGGATGGCCGACGTAGCTCGCCGATACGCCCGACTTCTCCAGCAGCGCCGTTTCGAACGGAAACACGCACAGCATGTGGTCGACCGCTTTCACGATCTTCTTGATGCGCCCGCCGCGCCATGCCCAGATCGACGGACACACGAAATGCACGGTCGGAATGCCGGCTTCGCGCAGCGGCTGTTCGAGACCGAAGTTGAAATCGGGCGCGTCCACGCCAATGAACACCGAAGGCGGCTCGGCGAGCAACTGGCGCTTGATTTCGTTGCGGATGCCGAGAATCTCGGGAATGTGCTTGAGCGCTTCGACATAGCCGCGCACGGTCAGCTTGTCCATCGGCCAGTGCGCTTCGAAGCCTTCGGCCGTCATGCGAGGACCGCCGATGCCGCTATAGCGCGTGCCTTCCGGCAGCGTCTGCCTGAGGCCCTTGAGCAGCGATGCCGCGAGCAGGTCGCCCGATGGCTCGCCCGCGACCATCGCAATGCGTGGCGGGTTAGTGATGAGGGTCATCGGACAGCGTGTCTAGCGGATGATGCCGCGCTGCGACGCCGCGATGAAATCGGAAAATGCCTTGACGGGCGCATCGCCCTCGCCGCCCGCCGTGCTCAGTTCCTTCAGTTGCGCCTTCGCCTCTTCGAGCGACAGACCGCTCTTGTAGACGATGCGATACGCCGAGCGCAGCGCCGAAATGGCGTCGGGCGTGAAACCCCGGCGGCGCAGTCCTTCGACGTTGATGCCGTGCGGCTCCGCCTTGTTGCCCGCCGCGATGACGAACGGCGGCACGTCCTGCACGAGCGCCGATGCGCCGCCCAGCATGGAATGCGCGCCGATGCGCACGAACTGATGCACGCCCGACATCCCGCCGATGATCGCGTGATCGCCGACGATCACGTGTCCGGCCAGTTGCGCGTTGCTCGACATGATGACGTTGTCGCCGAGCCGGCAGTCGTGGCCGACGTGCACGTACGCCATGATCCAGCAGTCGCTTCCGATGGTCGTGAGGCCCTGATCCTGCGCCGTGCCCGTATGCAGCGTCGTGAATTCGCGGATGGTGTTGCGGTCGCCGATCTCGAGGCGCGTCGGCTCGCCCTTGTACTTCATGTCCTGCGGACGGCCGCCGATCGACGCGTAATGGCCGATGCTGTTGTCGCGGCCGATCGTCGTATGCCCTTCGATCACGCTGTGCGAGCCGACGGTCGTGCCCGCGCCGATCACGACGTGCGAACCGACGATCGCGTACGGCCCGATTTCGACGGACTCGTCGAGCTGAGCGCCCGGCTCGATGATCGCGGTTGGGTGAATCTTGCTCATGCGCTTTTCGCCTATGCTGTTCGTGCTGCTTGTTACGTTGAACGCGGGGTGAACGCGTGCGCTTAGGCGTCCGTGTTCTTGACGGTACACATGAGTTCGGCCTCGGCTGCGGTCACGCCGTCGACTTCCGCGCGCGCCTTGAACTTCCAGATCCCGCGCATATACCGTTCGAACGTCACGTTCAGGATCAGTTGATCGCCCGGCTCCACCACGCGCTTGAAGCGCGCGCCGTCGATGCCGACGAAGTAATAGAGCGTGTTGGTCGGATCGTGCGGCTCTTCGGCGAACGTCAGGAGCGCCGCGGTCTGCGCGAGCGCTTCCAGAATCAGCACGCCGGGCATCACCGGCCGCGTCGGGAAGTGGCCCTGAAAGTACGGCTCGTTGATCGTCACGTTCTTCAACGCTTTGATGCTCTTGTGCGGCTCGAGTTCGAGCACGCGGTCCACGAGCAGGATCGGATAGCGATGCGGCAGCAGCGTGAGGATCTTGTGGATATCGAGATTGATTTTTTCTGTGCTCATGGTCGTTCTGCTCACGCGCGCGTCGGGCGCGGAAATTTGGATGGCGGGCCGTATCGTGTCGGACGCCCGCCCGGGATTGCCATCTCGCATCGGCGGCTCGAACGGGCCCGCTCCTGCTTGTGATTCGTTCCTGTTCGAACGACGCCGGCGTTTATGCGCCGCCGTTCGTGTCTTCGTGCCGGGCGGTATCGGCGAGCGCCGTTTCCAGCGCCTTGATGCGCTCGCGCATCTTGTCCAGATTGCGCATGATCGCCGCGCTCTTGTTCCAGTCCGCGTGCGGCACGGCCGGGAACGCGCTCGTGTACATGCCGGGTTTCAGCAGCGACTTCGACACGCCCGATTGCGCCGTGACGATCACGTAATCCGCGAGCGTCACATGGCCCGCGATGCCCACTGCGCCGCCGATCATGCAATGCCTGCCGATGTTCGTGCTGCCCGCGATGCCCGCACAGCCAGCGATCACCGTGTAAGCGCCGATCCGGCAGTTGTGCCCGATCTGCACGAGATTGTCGATCTTCACGCATTCCTCGATGACGGTGTCCGCCATCGCGCCGCGATCGATCGTCGTGTTCGCGCCGATCTCCACGTCGTCGGCGATATCGACCGCGCCGACCTGCGGAATCTTCACCCAGCTTCCGGTGCGCGCATCGCCTTCGCCGACGAAATCCGGCGCGAAGCCGAAACCGTCCGCGCCGATCACCGCGCCCGCGTGCACGATGACGCGCGCGCCGAGCTTGCAGCCGTGATACACGGTGACGTTCGGATACAGATGCACGTCGTCGCCGAGCGTAACGCCCCGTCCGACGACTACGCCTGCATCCAGCTTCGTGCGCTCGCCGACGACCGCGCCCGCTTCCACCGTCACGTGCGGCCCGATCACGGCGCTTGCCGCGACCTTCGCCTGCGGATCGACGAAAGCGCTCGGGTGCACGCCCGGCACCGCTTTGGGCGTCGCCAGGTCGATGAACGCCTGCGCCACGCGCGCGAAATAAGCGTAGGGGTTCGGCGTGACGATGAAATTACCGCCTGCGCGATTCGCCAGCTTCTCGAGGTCTTCCGGGGAAATCAGCACCGCGCCTGCGCGCGTCGTCTCCACCTGCGGCAGATACTTCTGATTCGCGAGAAACGCGAGTTGCGCGGGGCCGGCCTTGTCGAGCGGTGCAAGACTGCCGACCGCGAGCGCGCCGTCGCCGACCACCTCGCCGCCGAAGCGCTTCACCAGTTCGCCGAGCGTGATCGCCATGCCTGATGCCATCTCGTCTCAGTCCTCGTCAGTTCGGGTTCGTGAGCGAGCCCGTGCCGGTCGCGCCGGCCGCCAGCGCCTTCAGCACCTGGTCGGTGATGTCGATACGCGGGCTCACGTACACCGCTTCCTGCACGATCAGATCGTAATGCTGCTGCTCGGCGATCTGCTTGATGACCTTGTTCGCACGGTCCAGCACCGCCGAGAGTTCCTCGTTGCGGCGCTGGTTCAGGTCTTCGCGGAACTCGCGCTGCTTGCGCTGGAAGTCCGCGTCGAGCTGCGCGAGGTCACGCTGGCGCGCCGCGCGGTCGGTCGGCGACATCGAGGAACCGTTCTTGTCGATGTTGTCCGACATCGCCTTCAGACGCTGCGCCATGTCCTGCAGCGCCTTGTCGCGCTTGGAAAATTCCTGCTCGAGCTTCGACTGGGCGGCCTTCGCCGCAGACGATTCGCGCAGGATGCGGTCGGAATTGACCGCCGCGATGCGCGCTTCCTGAGCACTGGCTGACATAGCCGTGCCCAGGCCGAGAACCATCGACAACGCAAGCGCCAGCGCCCTATGTTTCGAATGCTTACCGGTTCCCAAAGTGTTCCTCACGTTACGTCGAAATAAATGAAGTTCGCGTTCATCGGCGTGCCGCTTAGAAGGCCGTACCGATCTGGAACTGGAACTTCTGATACTGGTCGCCATCGTGCTTCTGCAGCGGGAAGCCCAGGCTCAGCTTGAGCGGGCCGATCGGGGAGATCCACGCGAGACCCACACCGTAGCCATAACGCAGGCCGTTCGCGCCGCTGCTCGTGCCGCCCTGGTTCGGATCGCCCCAGACGTTACCGGCATCGAGGAAGGTGAAGACGCGCAGCGTGCGGTCGTAGCCCGTACCCGGCAGCGGGAACGTCAGCTCGATATTGCCCACCGCCATGCGCGAGCCGCCGATCGGGTCGTTGGTCTTCGCGTCGCGCGGACCCAGCGAGCTCGGCGAGTAGCCGCGCACCGAACCGATACCGCCCGCGTAGTAGTTCTTGAAGATCGGGTACGTCTGGCCTTGCAGGCCCTTGCCGTAGCCGCCCTGCAGGTTGAAGCCGAGCACGAAGCCGCGCGCGAACGAGTAGTAATACTGGAACTGCGCGTCGAACTTGGCGTACGTCGTGTTGCCGAGCGGCGTGCCGTATTCCGCGTTCGACTGAACGTAATAGCCGCGGCTCGGGACCAGCGCGCTATCGCGATTGTCGCGCGACCAGCCGACCGTCAGCGGATAGTTGTTCACGACACGGCCGAAGTCCTGCACGTACTTCTGGTACGAAGCCGGCGTGTTGCTGTCGACGTCCATCGTGTTCTGTTCGGCGCCGACGCCGAAGAACACCGTGTCCTGCTCGGAGAACGGAATGCCGAACTTGGTGTCCGCACCCATCGTGATGATCTTGAAGCTCGAGTCCGTCGAGTAATACAGCGGCTCGTACGTACGGTAGTAAGCGTCCGTGATGCGCTTGATGCCGTCGATCGTGAAGTAAGGATCGACCTGCGTCACGGTCAGTGTGCGGTACGTCTTCGCGGTGTTCACGTTGACGGAGAGGCTCGTGCCCGAGCCGAACACGTTGTCCTGCGACACGCCCGCCGACAGCACCACCTTGTCCGTCGACGAAAAGCCCGCGCCCAGCGTGATCGCGCCGGTCGGCTTTTCTGCGACCTTCACGTCGACGTCGACCTGGTCGTTCGTGCCTTCGACGGGCGTCGTGGTGACGTCCACGTCGGTGAAGTAGCCCAGACGGTTGACGCGATCCTTCGACAGCGCGAGGCGGCTCGAATCGAACCACGAGCTTTCGAGCTGGCGCATTTCGCGGCGCACCACTTCGTCACGCGTGCGTGTATTTCCGACGATGTTCACGCGCCGCACGTACACACGGCGGCTCGGATCGACCTGCAGCGTGAGCGCCACGGTGTGATTCGCCTGATCGATGGCCGGCTGCGCGTTGACCTGCGCGAACGCGTAGCCGTATTCGCCGAGCTTGTCGACGATCGCCTTGGTCGTCGCCTGCAGCTTCTCGGCCGAGAAGCGCTCGCCCGGCTTGATCTTGATGAGCTTGTTGAGTTCGGCTTCGCGGTCGAGCAGATTGCCCGCGAGCTTGATGCTGCTGATCTTGTACGGCTCGCCTTCGTGCACGGCGATCGTCAGATACATGTCCTTCTTGTCCGGCGAGATCGACACCTGCGTGGAGTCGATGCTGAACTCGAGGTAGCCGCGATTCAGGTAGTACGAGCGCACGTTCTCGAGGTCGCCCGTGAGCTTTTCCTTCGCGTAGAGATCGCTCTTCGTGTACCACGAGAACCAGTTCGGCGTGGAGAGCTGCATTTCGCCGAGCAGCGTGCCCGAACTGACGGCCTTGTTGCCGACGAAGTTGATCTGGCGGATCTTCGCGCTCGGACCTTCGGCGACGGAGAACAGGATCTGCACGCGATTGCGGTCGACCGGCGTCACGGTGGTCGTCACTTCCGCCGCGTAGTAGCCGCGCGTCAGATACTGGCGCTTCAACTCCTGCTCCGCGCGGTCGACGAGCGCCTTGTCGTACGAGCGGCCTTGCGACAGGCCCACGGAGCGCAGCGCCTTCGTGAGATTGTCCTTGTCGAACTCGTGCAGGCCGGCGAAGTCGATGGCCGAGATGGCCGGGCGCTCCTGCACCTGCACGATCACCACGTTGCCTTCAGTGGCGATCTGAACGTCGTTGAAGAAGCCCGTCGCGTAGAGCGCGCGAATCGCTTCGGAGGCCTTGTCGTCGGTGAAAGTGTCGCCTTGCTTGATCGGCAGATAAGCGAACACGGAGCCCGGCTCGATGCGTTGGAGACCGTCGATCCGAATATCCTGCACGACGAACGGTGTGGTGGCGTGTGCCGCCATACCCGTTGCGGCGAGCGCCGCGGCCACAGCCGTCTTAGGAACAAAGCGATGAGGTTTGAACAACGTGCTTCCCCAGTATTTAAAGCTGCATTCGTTCCGGCGGTCGCTCGAAAGACGCCGCCAGAAATTGTCAAAGTGGATCAAAAACGAATCAGGCGAGCGAGATCATTGAACAGTGCGATCATCGAAAGCGCGACGATGCAGACCAGGCCCGCCCTTTGCAGAACAAGCTGCCAGCGGTCGGATACGGCTTTGCCGGTAACAGCCTCAACCAAATAATATAACAGATGCCCACCGTCCAGAACCGGAATCGGTAACAAGTTCAACACTCCGAGGCTGATGCTGACGAGTGCGATAAACGAAATAAAGGCCGTCGCGCCGAGTCTTGCGCTTTTGCCGGCATAGTCGGCAATCGTGACCGGCCCCGAGAGATTCTTGAGCGATGCCTCGCCCGTGATCATGCGCCCGAACATGCGCAGCGAATACAGGCTGATATCCCACGTGCGATTCACGCCCAGGCGCAGGCTTTCGAGCGGACCGTAGCGCACGTCCACCGTCGGCAGCTGATTAGCGAGCGCCGCGCCGATGCGGCCGACGTCCTTGCCCGTCGATGCATCGCGCTTCACGTCCGGCACGATCTGCACCGCATCTCGCTTGCCGTTGCGCTCGATCGTGAGCGTCACCGGCTTGCCGCCGTGCGCCTTCACGTAGTCGATGAAATTCGTCGCGTTTTCGATGCCGCGGCCGTCGATCGCGCGCAGCGTGTCGCCCGGCTTCAAGCCGCTTTTCTGCGCCGCGCTGCCCGCCTCGACGCCCGCGACCGTCAGCGTGCCGCCGCCCGGTGCGAAGCCGAGCTTGTCCATGAAGTCCTGCTCGGCTCCGGCATCGGTGATGCCCCCGACCGCGACCGGGAAATCGAACGTGCCCTCGCGAGTCTTCGCCGTCAGCACGACGCGGCGATGATCGAACGACGCGTCGAGCATCTTCCAGCGCAGATCGGACCACGAGCGGATCGGATGCGTCTCGCCGCCTTGCGCGTCGCGCATCGAAAGAACCGTTTCGCCGCCTTCGAAGCCCGCGCGTGCGGCTGCCGTATCGGGTGCGGGCTGCGAGACGATTGCCGCGGGCTCGGTCACGCCGCCCGCGAAAACCGCCGAAAACAGCACAATGGCCAGCACGAAATTGGCGATCGGCCCCGCCGCGACGATCGCGATGCGCTTCGCGACGCTCTGCCGGTTGAACGCACGCGGCAGGTCCTCGTCGGGAATTCTGGTGCCGCTTTCGGGATCGACCTCGCGCTCGTCGAGCATCTTCACGTAGCCGCCGAGCGGCAACGCCGCGATCGTCCATTCGACGCCCGTCTTCTTGTTCACCCACTGCACGAGCGGCTTGCCGAAGCCGACCGAAAAGCGCAGCACTTTCACGCCGCACAGTCGCGCGACGCTGTAGTGACCGAATTCGTGGACGACGACGAGCACGCCTATCGCGACGACGAAGGCGACGATTTCGGTCAGAAAGTTCATGACGGCCTCAATGGGCGATGGGTTCGGCGCCTGGCGCGCTCGCGGTGAGCTCTGCGACGAAACGGGATGCGAGGCGGCGCGCGTCGGTATCCGCGGCGAGGACGTCGGCGAGCGTCGCGGCGCTCGTGTTCGGCAGCGCGTTCAGCACGCGATCCACCACGTCGCCGATCGCCATGAAACCGATGCGCCGCTCGAGGAACGCTTCCACGGCGATTTCATTCGCCGCGTTCAGCGCCGCACTCGCGATGCC
Source organism: Caballeronia fortuita (assembly GCF_001544835.2). Taxonomy (GTDB): domain Bacteria; phylum Pseudomonadota; class Gammaproteobacteria; order Burkholderiales; family Burkholderiaceae; genus Caballeronia; species Caballeronia fortuita. The sequence goes on from NZ_FCNX02000005.1 coordinate 135,714, forward strand.
GCCCGCTTCGAGCGCTTCGATGGCGAGCGCAAGACACGGGAAGCGCGCAAAGTCGGGCTTTTCGAACGTGAGTGTCGCGATCTGTGCGAGATCGAGCGGCGCGACACCCGAATCGACACGATCAGGATACGCCAGTGCGTGCGCGATCGGCGTACGCATGTCGGGATTGCCCAGTTGCGCGAGCACCGAGCCGTCGGCGTAGGACACCATCGAATGAATCACGCTTTGCGGATGAATCAGCACTTCGATGCGCGAGCCGGGCAGATCGAACAGCCAGTGCGCCTCGATCACTTCGAGGCCCTTGTTCATCATCGTTGCGGAATCGACGGAGATCTTTCGGCCCATCGCCCAGTTCGGATGCTTTACGGCCTCTTCGGGCGTGACGTTCACGAGCGACGCGGGTTCGCGCGTGCGGAACGGGCCGCCCGATGCCGTGAGAATGATCTTCGCGACGCCGCCGTGCAGCTTCGCTTCCTTGTCCGCGCAGGGCGGCAGGCACTGGAACACGGCGTTGTGCTCGCTGTCGACCGGCAGCAGGATCGCGCCGTTGTCGCGTACCGCGTCCATGAAAATCTGGCCCGACATGACGAGCGCTTCCTTGTTCGCGAGCAGGATGCGTTTTCCCGCGCGCGCAGCGGCCAGCGTGGGCGCCAAGCCCGCCGCGCCGACGATGGCCGCGACGACCGTGTCGCACTGCGCCGCGCGCGCCACTTCGACGAGCGCTTCGGGGCCGTGCGCCACTTCGGTCTTGCAGCCTTGCGCGCGCAACGCGGCCGCGACGCGCGCGGCCGTTTCGGCGTCGCCGACGACCGCCACTTCGGGCTGGAATTTCAGGCATTGCGCGACGAGCTTGTCGCCGTTGCGATGAGCGGTGAGCGCGTAGACCGAGAAGCGGTCCGGATGCCGCGCGACGACGTCGAGCGTGCTGTCGCCGATCGAGCCCGTGGAACCGAGCAATGTGAGACGTGTTTGCATAAATTCTTCTCTAGCCGATTAGCCAAGCATGAGCAGCGCGATCGGCAATACAGGCAACAATGCGTCGATGCGGTCGAGGACGCCGCCGTGACCCGGCAGGAGGCCGCTCGAATCCTTGACGCCCGCCTGGCGCTTGAGCAGCGACTCGAACAGGTCGCCGACGACGCTAAACGCGACTAGCACGGAAAGCGCGACGAACGAGCGATCCCAGCCGAGATGCCCGACGAAGGCCGTGAATACGGTGGGCGCATAAAAGCCGGTGGCGGCGGCGAGCGCGCCGATGACGATGACCGCGAGCCATCCGCCGACCGCGCCTTCCCAAGTCTTGCCGGGGCTGATCGACGGCGCGAGTTTATGGCGGCCAAGCGCTTTTCCGGCGAAGTATGCGCCTATATCAGCCAGCCAGACTACTAGCAGAAGCGATAGCACGAAGGCGACGCCGCGCGTGCGCGCATCGACGACCGCATGCCAGCACGCGAGAAACACGACAATCCCGGCGAAAAGCAGGAACGCGCGCCACGCGTGCGCGGCAAGCGTCGGCTTGCGCAGCAACGCGTAGGGACCGGCCAGCACCCAGAAAATGCCGGCCATCTGATACAGCGGTGTCGATTTGATGCCGAGAAACGTGCTGAAAATGAGCGCGAGCCCTGCGATCAGCGCATACGCCACCGGCCCCGCGCCGTTCAGCTTGAGGAGCCGCCCCCATTCCCACGCCGCGAACACGACGACGAAGCCGATGAGCGCGCCGAACGCGCCGATCGGCGCAAACAGCGTGATCGGCACCAGTACCGCGAGCAGGACGATTGCCGTGATGACACGGGTTCTTAGCATGAAAGGGTGTCGGCCTTCTGCGATTGGGAGGCGAGCTGCGCGCTCGTGCGCCCGAAGCGGCGTTCGCGGTCGCCGTACGACGCGATCGCGCGATCGAGGGCGCCGGCGTCGAAGTCGGGCCAGTAGATGTCGGTGAAATAGAACTCGGTGTATGCGAGCTGCCACAGCAGGAAGTTGCTGATGCGCTGCTCGCCGCCCGTGCGGATGAAGAGATCCGGCTCCGGCGCGTAGGCCATCGCGAGGTGCTCGGCGAACGATTCGTCGTCCACGCGCGCGGGCACGCCCTTTTCGAGGGATTCGGCGATGAGCTTCCTGGTCGCCTGCATGATGTCCCAGCGCCCGCCGTAGTTGGCGGCGATGGTCAGCGTGAGGCGCGTGTTGCGGGCCGTCTTGGTTTCGGCACGCTGGATGAGCGCGCGGATGCGGTCGTCGAACATGGCGATGTCGCCGACCACGCGCAGACGGATACCGTTCGCGTGCAGCTTGCCGATTTCGCGCTCGAGCGCGGTCACGAACAGGCGCATCAGGAAGGACACTTCGTCGGTCGGGCGCCGCCAGTTTTCGGAACTGAACGCGAAGAGCGTGACGAATTCGACGCCGCGCCGCGCGCAGCTTTCGACGGTCGCGCGGACCGCATCGACGCCACGCGTATGACCGGCGACGCGCGGCAGACGCCGCTCGGTCGCCCATCGGCCATTGCCGTCCATGATGATCGCGACGTGACGCGGGACAGCCGCGACATCGGGCACGGTAACGGTAGAGCTGGTATAGGTCATGGCCGCTGAATCTGGGAATCTGAAGGGGTGAAGGTCAGCCCGCAGCATGCACGCTCCGGACTGACAGGACCGTCTTTACGGCCTCACACCGTCATGATTTCGGCTTCTTTGGTCTGAACGAGCTTGTCGATCTCGGCAACGAACTTGTCGGTGAACTTCTGCACTTCGTCGCTTGCGCGGCGCTCGTCGTCCTCGGAAATCTCTTTGTCCTTCACGAGTTTCTTCAGTTGATCGTTCGCGTCGCGGCGCAGGTTGCGCACGGCGACCTTCGCGGTCTCGCCTTCGCTCTTTACGACCTTGGTGAGTTCGCGGCGGCGCTCTTCGGTGAGCGCGGGCATCGGCACGCGGATCAGATCGCCTTGCGTGGCCGGGTTCAGACCGAGATCCGACTCGCGGATCGCCTTTTCGATCACGGCGACCATCTTCTTTTCCCAGGGCTGCACGCCGATCGTGCGGGCATCGACGAGCGTCATGTTCGCCACCTGCGAGATGGGCACGTTCGAGCCGTAGTAGTCGACCTGGATGTGGTCGAGCAGCCCCGTGTGCGCGCGGCCCGTGCGAATCTTGGCGAGATCCGCCTTGAACGCTTCGATCGACCGCTGCATCTTCTGGTCGACGCCTTTCTTGATGTCAGCCACACTCATTTTGAACCTCCAAACCTGGGTTTTACCGGCGAAACGCGGCGCACTGACGCGCGGGGCTCATGCCCGCCGCGCGGCGCGCGTTATCGCAAGAGTTTACACGTGGACGAGCGTACCTTCGTCGTCGCCCTGCACGATGCGCTTCAACGCGCCCGGCTTCGTGATGGAGAACACGCGAATCGGCAGCTTCTGGTCGCGGCACAGCGCGAAAGCGGTGGCGTCCATCACCTGAAGATTCTTGCCGATCGCCTCGTCGAAGCTGATCGTGCTGTAGCGCGTTGCGTGCGGATCCTTCTTCGGGTCGGCGGAGTATACGCCATCGACCTTCGTCGCCTTCAGCACGACTTCGGCGCCGATTTCCGAGCCGCGCAAGGCGGCGGCCGTGTCGGTCGTGAAGAACGGGTTGCCGGTGCCGGCCGCGAAGATCACGACCTTGCCCTCTTCCAGTTGGCGGATCGCGCGGGGGCGGATGTACGGCTCGACGACCTGATCCATGCGCAGCGCCGATTGCACGCGCGCTTCGATGCCCGCGTGACGCATCGCGTCCTGCAGCGCGAGCGCGTTCATCATCGTGGCGAGCATGCCCATGTAGTCGGCGGTCGCGCGGTCCATGCCGGCCGCGCCGCCCGCGACACCGCGGAAGATGTTGCCGCCGCCGATCACGACGGCCAGTTGCGTCCCGATGCGCACCACCTCCGCGACGTCCGCCACCATCCTTTCGATCGTTGCGCGATTGATGCCGAAAGCATCGTCGCCCATCAGGGCTTCGCCGGAGAGTTTGAGGAGTACGCGTTTGTAGGCTGTGGGCATATGAGTTTCCGATCGCGCCGAGGAGGGTTGCAACAACGTAGAACTGTAGGGGTGAAACATTACTTACCGCAAGCGGGCCGGATCGGGCGGCGGGCGCGGCAAGTCAGGGTTTTCCCTGATCTGCCGCGCCCGCTGCTCGTGCGAACCGGATCGCTGAATACTGCGGCGGACGAATCCGCTGCTGATGCCGCGGGCTCGACGCGTGGCCGCGATGACAGCACACGCGCCTTAAAAGAGCCTTAGCGTGCCGAAAGCAAGCCTTAAGACTGCTTTGCCGCCGCGACTTGCGCCGCCACTTCGGCCGCGAAGTCGTCCTGACGCTTCTCGATGCCTTCACCGACGACGAACAGCGCGAACTTCTGCACCGACGCGCCCGCCGACTTCAGGTATTGCTCGATCGTCTGCTTGTCGTTCTTCACGAACGGCTGGTTCAGCAGCGACACTTCCTTCAGGTACTTCTGGATCGAACCGTCGACCATCTTCGCGACGATTTCCGCCGGCTTGCCCGACTCGGCGGCCTTCTGCTCGGCGATGCTGCGCTCCTTCGCGATCAGGTCGGCCGGCACTTCGTCCGACGACAGCGAGACCGGCTTCATCGCGGCGACGTGCATCGCAACGTCCTTGCCGACTTGCTCGTCCGCGCCCGTGAACTCGACCAGCACGCCGATGCGCGTGCCGTGCAGGTACGACGCCACCTTGTTCGCGCTTTCGAAACGCACGAAGCGGCGGATCGACAGGTTTTCACCGATCTTGCCGACGAGCGCGAGGCGCACGGCGTCGACCGTCGAGCTTTCCAGCGGCAGCGCCGACAGCGCGGCGACGTCGGCCGGATTGTTCTTCGCGACCAGTTCGGCGATCGTCTTGCCGAAGGCCAGGAAGTCGTCGTTCTTCGCGACGAAGTCGGTTTCGCAGTTCAGTTCGACGAGCGCGCCCACGCCGCCTTCGACGTGCGCCGTGACGATGCCTTCAGCCGTCACGCGCGATGCCGCCTTGCTCGCCTTGTTGCCGAGCTTCACGCGCAGCAGTTCTTCCGCGCGCGCCATGTCGCCGTCGGCTTCCGTCAGCGCCTTCTTGCATTCCATCATCGGCGCATCGGTCTTCGCGCGCAGTTCTGCCACCATGCTTGCGGTAATTGCCGCCATCATTCGCTCCTTGAGTCTGTTTGATACATGCCGCCGGCTCTACGACTCGCCCACGACAGGAAAAATTCGAACTTGCGTTGCGCCGACTAAAAAAAAGGGGCCTTTTGCAAAGCCCCCTTTTTTGTCGGCCACAGGGCTCGATTACGCCTCTGCGTTGACCTCGACGAACTCGTCGCCTTCGCCGTTACGGACGGCTTGGACCACGTCGTTCACCGCATTCGCGCGGCCTTCGAGGATCGCGTCGGCGACGCCCTGCGCGTACAGCGCGACGGCCTTCGATGCGTCGTCGTTACCCGGGATCACGTAGTCGATGCCTTCCGGCGAGTGGTTCGTGTCGACCACGGCGATGACCGGAATGCCGAGCTTCTTCGCTTCGGTGACGGCGATCTTGTGGTAGCCGACGTCGATGACGAACATCGCGTCCGGAATGCCGCCCATGTCCTTCACGCCGCCGATCGACTTTTGCAGCTTGACCATTTCGCGTTCGAACAGAAGCGCTTCCTTCTTGCTCATGCGCTCGGTTTCACCCGATTCCAGCGCCGCTTCCATGTCCTTCAGGCGCTTGATCGACACCTTCAGCGTCTTGAAGTTGGTCATCATGCCGCCGAGCCAGCGGGCGTTGACGAACGGCATGCCGGCGCGCGCGGCTTCCTGAGCGATCGTGTCGCGCGACTGGCGCTTCGTGCCGACGAAAAGGATCGTGCCGCGATTCGCTGCCAACTGGCGCACGTACTTCAGCGCGTCGTTGTAGAGCGGCAGGGTCTTTTCGAGGTTGATGATGTGAATCTTGTTGCGATGACCGAAGATGTACGGGGCCATCTTCGGATTCCAGAAGCGCGTTTGGTGACCGAAGTGGACACCGGCTTCCAGCATTTGACGCATCGTGACTGCCATGAAAATTCTCCGCGAGGGTTAGGTCTTAAGCCGGCTGCCGCATCCCGCGCCCGGTTTTTTGCGGTTCTTCCGCTTCCGGACGCCGGACACCCTGGGTGCGCCGGCTTGCGTATCGACTTGACTATCAGTTCCAAGGCGTGATCCGCCAATGCCGCCGAGATTGTTACGAGATTCTCTTATGACATCGCGACGGCAATATGGATTACGACTTAGCCCTAGAGTATAGCATGTGAGGATTGACCGGCTCAAGCCGCATAACCGAACCGACTCGGGGCGCGCCGCTGGCCGAAGCTTGCCGCCGCGCCGCTCGTCCCCAACTATCCGGGTGCGGCGCAATTCTTAAGGTGCGATAATGCCGCTTTCGCGGCTCACTGCCGCATGCACGCAATTCCGGGCCAAGTCATGTCCATTACGCTGAAAAACGAACACGATGTCGCGCAAATGCGCATCGCCTGCCGGCTCGCCAGCGAAGTGCTCGATTTCATCACGCCGCATATCGTTCCCGGCGTGACGACCGAAGAACTCGATCGCCTCTGCCACGAATACATGGTGAAAGAACAGGGCACCGTTCCCGCACCGCTGAACTACCAGCCGCCCGGCTATCCGCCGTATCCGAAGGCCACGTGTATTTCCGTCAACGACGTGATCTGCCACGGCATTCCCGGCGAGAAAGTGCTGAAGAACGGCGACGCGCTCAATATCGACATCACCGTCATCAAGAATGGGTATTTCGGCGATACGAGCCGCATGTTCATCGTCGGCGAAGGGTCGATTCTGGCGAAGCGCCTCGTGCAGACGACGTTCGACTGCATGTGGCTCGGCATCGATCAGGTGCGCCCCGGCGCGCATCTCGGCGATATCGGCGCGGCGATCCAGAAGCACGCCGAATCGCAGGGCTACAGCGTCGTGCGCGAATATTGCGGCCACGGCATCGGCCAGGTGTTTCACGAGGAGCCGCAAGTGCTGCACTACGGCCGCGCGGGCACGGGCATCGAATTGCAGGCGGGCATGATTTTCACCGTCGAGCCGATGATCAACGCCGGCCGCCGCGAAATCCGCACGATGCCGGACCAGTGGACCGTCAAGACGCGCGACCGCAGTCTGTCGGCCCAATGGGAGCACACGGTGCTCGTCACGCCGACCGGCTACGAAGTGCTGACCGTTTCGGCGGGCACGCAAGCGCCTTCGCACCTGATCGCGGCGACGGCCTGACCCTCTTCCCGCGCGCTTTGCTTTCCGGCAGGCGCGCCCTCACCTCATCTCTTCCGCGAATTCATGAGCGTCATCGCCGCCGTCGCCACGCCCTGTGAAACGCTGCGCGCTGCCTACAAGGCGGCGAAGACGGCGCTCATCGAACGCTTCCAGTCGACATCGAACGTCGAGCCGCTGATGCACGCGCTCGGCCGCGCCACGGACGACGCGCTCAAAGGCGCGTGGTCCGCGTGCGACATGCCCGAAGGCGCGGCGCTCGTCGCGGTCGGCGGCTATGGGCGCGGCGAGCTTGCGCCCTACTCCGACGTCGACATTCTCGTGCTGCTGCCGGATTTCGCGTCCGACGATGCATCGCTGAACGGCCGCGTCGAACGATTCATCGGCATGGCGTGGGATCTCGGGCTCGATATCGGCAGCAGCGTGCGCTCGGTCGAGCAATGCATCGCCGAGGCGGGCAACGACATCACCGTGCAGACCTCGCTGCTCGAAGCGCGGCGCATCTGTGGCGATCCGCAGCTTTTTCAGCGCTTTTCGGCGCGCTACCGCGAGACGCTCGATCCGCGCGCGTTCTTTCAAGCGAAAGTGCTGGAAATGCGCCAGCGGCACGCGAAGTTCCAGGACACGCCGTACAGCCTCGAACCGAACATCAAGGAAAGTCCAGGCGGGCTGCGCGATCTTCAACTGATCTTGTGGATCGCGCGCGCGGCGGGTTTCGGCAGCAGTTGGCGCGAACTCGACGCACGCGGCCTCATCACCGAACGCGAAGCGCGCGAGCTGCGTCGCAACGAGGGCTTTCTCAAGGCGTTGCGCGCGCGCCTTCATGTGATCGCGAAGCGTCGGCAGGACATTCTCGTGTTCGATCTGCAAACGGCGCTCGCGGAAAGTTTCGGCTTCGAGGCGACCGATGCCAAGCGCGCGAGCGAGCAGCTGATGCGCCGTTACTACTGGGCGGCGAAGGCCGTCACGCAGCTCGCGACCATCCTGATCCAGAACGTCGAGGCGCAGCTTTTCCCGTCGACGAGCGGCGTCACGCGCGTGATTTCCGGGCGCTTCGTCGAGAAGCAAGGCATGCTCGAAATTTCCGACGACGATGTTTTCGAGCGCGAGCCGCACGCCATTCTCGAAGCATTTTTGCTGTACGAGCAGACGCGCGGCATCAAGGGATTTTCCGCTCGGACGCTGCGCGCGATCTACAACGCACGCGATCTGATGGACCGCAACTGGCGGCGCGATCCTGAGAATCGCCGGCTTTTCATGGAGATTCTCAAGCAGCCCGAAGGCATCACGCACGCGTTTCGACTGATGAACCAGACGAGCGTGCTCGGGCGATATCTGCTGAATTTCCGGCGCATCGTCGGACAGATGCAGCATGATCTGTATCACGTCTATACCGTCGATCAGCACATCCTCATGGTGCTGCGTAATCTGCGGCGTTTCGCGATCGCGGAACACGCGCACGAGTATCCCTTCTGCAGTCAGTTGATGGGCAACTTCGAACGCCCGTGGGTGCTGTACGTCGCGGCGCTTTTTCACGACATCGCGAAAGGACGCGGCGGCGATCACTCGACGCTCGGCATGGCCGACGCCCGCCGCTTCTGCCGCGAGCACGACATCGGACGCGAAGACAGTGAGCTCGTCGTGTGGCTCGTGCAGCAGCATCTGACGATGAGCCAGGTCGCGCAAAAGCAGGATACGAGCGATCCCGAGGTCATCAAGCAGTTCGCGTCCGTCGTGAAAACGGAGCGGCGGCTCGCGGCGCTGTATCTGCTGACGGTCGCTGATATTCGCGGCACGAGCCCGAAGGTCTGGAACAACTGGAAAGGCAAGCTGCTCGAGGACCTCTTCCGCGCGACGCAGGCAGTGCTCGGCGGCGCGCAGCCGGATACGCATTCGGAACTCAAATCGCGTCAGGAAGCGGCGCTCGCCCTGCTGCGCCTCGAAACCGTGCCGGATGGCGCGCAAGAGCGTTTGTGGGATCAGCTCGATGTCGGCTATTTCCTGCGTCACGATCCCGCCGATATCGCGTGGCAGACGCGCGTGCTCTACCGGCACGTCACGAGCGAGGCGCCGATCGTGCGCGCGCGGCCCTCGCCGATCGGCGCGGCGCTGCAAGTGCTCGTCTACGTGAAGGATCGGCCCGATCTTTTCGCGGGCATCTGCGCGTACTTCGACAAGAACGGTCTGTCCGTGCTCGATGCGCGCGTGACGACGACGCGCCACGGCTATGCGCTCGACAACTTCCTCGTCGCCCATCCGGATCACGACGGAAGTTATCGCGACATCGCCAATCTCGTCGAGCAGCAACTCGCCGCGCTGCTGACGGACGAGCGCATTCTCCCGGAACCGTCGAAGGGCCGTGTATCGCGGCTCGTGCGCACGTTTCCGATTACGCCGCGCGTGGACCTGCGTCCCGACGACCGCGGCCAGTACTACATCCTGTCCGTGTCGGCCAACGACCGGCAGGGCCTTCTTTATTCGATCGCGCGCGTGCTGGCGCAACACCGGATCGGCGTGCAGGCGGCGCGGATCAACACGCTCGGCGAACGCGTCGAGGACGTGTTCCTGCTCGACGGCAAGAGCTTGTCGAATAACCGCACCCAGATCCAGGTGGAAACCGAACTGCTGCGCGCGATCGCAGCCTGAGACTTTATGCGCGTCAAACTGACAGCCAAACATCCGCGTCCGACATCGGCGGCGCGCTCGCCGGTTCGGACCGGCACGACCACGGGGCGCAAGCCCGTTCGCCCGAGCGCGCCGGAAGAGACGCGTCCCAAGCGGACGGACAAGCCTGCCGAGAAGCGCGGTGATGCGCCGCGTGAACCACGCGCTTTCAAGCCGCGTGGCGATGATTCGCGTTCGGGCAGTGGTCCGCGCAAGTCGTTCGAAGGACGATCGGCGCCAAGCGGCGATGAACGTCGTCCGTTCAAACCGCGTGGCGACGATTCGCGTCCGGCGTTTGGCGAGCGTAGTCCGCGCAAGTCGTTCGAAGGACGATCGGCGGCGGGCGGCGATGAACGTCGCCCGTTCAAGCCGCGTGGTGATGATTCGCGCCCTCCGTTTAACGAGCGTGGACCGCGCAAATCGTTCGAGGGACGCTCGGCGGCGGGCGGCGATGAGCGTCGCCCGTTCAAACCGCGTGGCGATGATTCGCGTCCGGCGTTTGGCGAACGTGGCCCGCGCAAGTCGTTCGAAGGACAGCCCGCACCGAGCGGCGATGAACGTCGTCCGTCCAAACCGCGTGGCGACGATTCGCGTCCTGCGTTTGGCGAACGTGGTCCGCGCAAGTCGTTCGAAGGACGGTCGGCGGCGGGCGGCGATGAGCGTCGCCCGTTCAAACCGCGTGGTGATGATTCGCGTCCTGCGTTTAATGAACGTGGCCCGCGCAAGTCGTTCGAAGGACGTTCTGCACCGAGCGGCGATGAACGTCGCCCCTTCAAACCGCGTGGCGATGATTCGCGTCCTGCGTTTGGCGAGCGTGGTCCGCGCAAGTCGTTCGAAGGACGTTCTGCACCGAGCGGCGATGAGCGTCGTCCGTTCAAACCGCGTGGTGACGATTCGCGTCCTCCGTTCAACGAGCGTGGCCCGCGCAAGTCGTTCGAAGGACGGCCCGCACCGAGCGGCGATGAACGTCGCCCGTTCAAGCCGCGTGGCGACGATTCGCGTCCTCCGTTTAACGATCGTGGTCCGCGCAAGTCGTTCGAGGGACGGTCGGCGGCGGGCGGCGATGAACGTCGCCCGTTCAAACCGCGTGGTGATGATTCGCGTCCTGCGTTCGGCGAACGTGGTCCGCGCAAGTCGTTCGAAGGACGGCCCGCACCGCACGGCGATGAACGTCGCCCCTTCAAGCCGCGTGGCGATGACTCACGTCCTGCGTTCAATGAACGTGGCCCGCGCAAATCGGCTGAAGACCGTACGTTCAAGCCGCGCGAAGAACGCAAGCCCGCGCCGCAGCCCGCCGCGCGTGTCGTCGAGTCCGCGCCGAAACACCGCGATCACAACGACGGCCTCGTGCGCCTGTCCAAGGTCATGTCGGAACTCGGCCTGTGCTCGCGCCGCGAAGCCGACGAATGGATCGAGAAAGGCTGGGTGCTCGTCGATGGCGTCGTCATCGATACGCTCGGCACGCGCATCCGTCCGACGCAGGAAATCGAAATCCTGCCCGCCGCGCATTCCGCGCAGGCGCGCCTCGTCACGATCCTGCTGCATAAGCCGGTGGGTTACGTGTCGGGTCAAGCGGAAGACGGCTACGAACCCGCGGTCACGCTCATCAACCCGGCCAATCACTGGAATGAAGACCACTCGGGCATCCGCTTCGCGCCCAACCATCTGCGCACGCTCGCGCCGGCCGGCCGGCTCGATATCGATTCCACTGGCCTGCTCGTGCTCACGCAGGACGGCCGGATCGCGAAGCAACTGATCGGCGGCCACTCGGAAGTCGACAAGGAATACCTCGTGCGCGTGCGCTACGGCGAGCATGAAGTCGATGTCGATCAGCATCTGCCCGCCGAGAAGCTCGCGCTCCTGCGTCACGGCCTCGAACTCGACGGCGTCGCGCTCAAGACGGCGCAAGTGAGCTGGCAGAACGGCGAGCAACTGCGCTTCGTGCTGCGCGAAGGCAAGAAGCGGCAGATTCGCCGGATGTGCGAACTGGTCGGGCTGGACGTCGTCGGCCTGAAGCGCATCCGCATGGGCCGAGTCACGCTCGGCGCGCTGCCGCCGGGTCAGTGGCGCTATCTCGGCCCGAACGAGACTTTCTAAGCAGACCTGCGACTGCGCGCACGTCCGATCGATCGTGCGCGCAGCCGGATGTTGCGTCGCAAAAACACCACGTTTTCAGCACTAAACAGGCACGATGCCGTCCCGATCGTGCCTTTTCGTTTTCGACCGCTTTTTGGCTAAAGAAAATGTTTCATCGATCCGATACACCTGACAGGCGGATGCGCGGGGCGCTCACTTCGCCGAGGAACGCAGGGCAGCAGGATCAGTAGGATCAGCAGCATTGAACGACATTGATGGAGAATCGCCATGTCAGTTGAAATCATCGTTCGTGATACGGGAACCGGTCTGGAAATCGTGAGCGGCCGACGACGGCTCGAAACGCTGCTCGCTCTGCGCGACGAAGTCGTCGTGATGAGTCCCGGCATCGGTGAAATGGTGATCGCCCGGCTGCCCGATGGGCGCCTGCAGGCATCCGCGAATCCGGAGCACGTCGCGCTCTTCCGTCAACCCGACGTTAGCGGCAGTCCGAAAACGTTGGCGTAACGAAAAAGCCGCTCCTTGCGAGAGCGGCTTTTCGTTTTCAGACTATTCTTCGCGATGCAAACCGCGCGGACTCATTCGTCCCGCGCCGGATCGAGTCCGGGGAATAGCACTTCCGTGAACCCGAACTTCGAAAAGTCGGTGATACGCATCGGATAGAGCTTGCCGATCAGGTGATCGCATTCGTGCTGAACGACGCGCGCGTGAAAGCCCTCCGCGAGCCGCTCGATGGCGTTGCCGTACTGATCGAAGCCCTGATAGCGGATCATCGAGAAACGCTGCACCGCGCCGCGCAAACCCGGCACGGAGAGACATCCTTCCCAGCCCTCCTCCATGTCGTGCCCGTTCGGCATGATGATCGGGTTGATGAGCACCGTCTCGGGCACCGACGGCGCATCCGGATAGCGCTCGTTCTGCCCGAAGCCGAAGATCACCACCTGCAGATCGACGCCGATCTGCGGTGCGGCGAGGCCCGCGCCGTTCGCGTCGCGCATCGTGTCGAACATGTCCTGCACGAGCGCGTGCAATTCGGGCGTGTCGAAATGCTCGACCGGCTGCGCGATGCGCAACAGGCGCGGATCGCCCATCTTCAGGATTTCGCGAATCATGGAGTAACTCCTTCCAAAAGCTTACGCATGCCGTCTTCGTCGAGAACCGGAACGCCGAGTTCCTCGGCTTTCGCGAGCTTGCTGCCCGCTTCGGCGCCCGCTACGACGTAGTCGGTCTTTTTCGATACCGAGCCGGCCACCTTCGCCCCGGCCGTTTCCAGCATTTCCTTCGCTTCCTCACGCGACAGCGTGGGCAGCGTGCCCGTCAGCACGACGGTCTTGCCCGCCAGCACGCCTTGCGGCGCTCTCGGCGCGGGGGGTCCTTCCGGCCACGACACCTTCGCGCGCAACTGCTCGATTACATGCTGGTTGTGTTCTTCGCTGAAGAAATTGTGAATCGCCTCCGCGACGATCGGACCGACATCGTTGACTTCTAGCAACTCTTCGACCGACGCCGCCATGATCGGATCGAGCGAACCGAAGTGCTTGGCCAGATCCTTCGCCGTCGATTCGCCCACGTGACGAATGCCGAGCGCGTAGATGAAGCGCGCGAGCGTCGTCTTGCTCGCCTTCTCCAGGGAATCGATCAGATTCTGCGCCGATTTGTCGGCGAAACGGTCGAGCGCCGCGAGCGTCGAGAAGCCGAGATGGAAAAGATCGGCGGGCGTGCGCACGAGATTCTGTTCCACCAGCTGGTCGATGATCTTCTCGCCCAGCCCGTCGATGTCGAGCGCGCGGCGCTGCGCGAAATGCCACAGCGCCTGCTTCCTCTGCGCGGGACAAAAAAGCCCGCCCGTGCAGCGCGCGATCGCCTCGTCCGGCAGACGTTCGATCTTCGAGCCGCAAACCGGGCATTCGGTCGGCATGACGAACTCGCGCGCATCGGCGGGACGGCGCTCGAGAATCGCGCCGACGACTTCGGGAATCACGTCGCCCGCGCGGCGCACGGTGACCGTATCGCCGATACGGATGTCCTTGCGACGGACTTCGTCCTCGTTGTGCAGCGTCGCGTTCGTGACCGTCGCGCCGCCGACGAACACCGGCGCGAGACGCGCGACCGGCGTGATCGCGCCCGTGCGCCCGACCTGTACGTCGATGGCGAGCAGTTCCGTCAGCGCCTCCTGCGCCGGAAACTTGTGCGCGAGCGCGAAGCGCGGCGCGCGTGACACGAAGCCGAGCTTGTCCTGCTCATCGCGGCGATCGACCTTGTAGACCACGCCGTCGATGTCGTACGGCAGCTTCTCGCGCTTCTCGCCGATCTTGCGGAAAAAGCCGAGCAAGCCGTCCGCGCCTTCGACCACGGCGCGCTCCGCATTCACCGGCAAGCCCATTTCCTTGTACCAATCGAGCAGCGCCGCGTGCGTGGCCGGCATCTCGGCGCCGTCCAGCACGCCGATGCCGTAGGCGAAGAACGACAGTGAACGCTGCGCGGTCATCTTCGGATCGAGCTGGCGCAGACCGCCCGCCGCCGCATTGCGCGGATTCGCGAACTCGCGCTGCCCCGCGTCGCGCTGACGCGCATTCAGGCGCTCGAAATCGCGCTTGAACATCAGCACTTCGCCGCGCACGTCGAGCCGCCTGGGCAGGTTCTTGCCCTTGAGCGTGAGCGGAATCGAGCGGATGGTGCGGACATTGGCCGTCACGTCTTCGCCCGTCGCGCCGTCGCCGCGCGTCGCGGCCTGCACGAAGCGGCCGTCGTCGTAGCGCAGCGAGATGGCGAGGCCGTCAAACTTCAGCTCGCACGCATATTCGACGCTCGCGTGGCCCAGCGCGTCGGACACGCGCTTGTCGAATGCGGCGATGTCTTCGTCCGCGAAACCGTTGTTCAGCGAGAGCATCGGCACGTCATGAACGACAGGCGTGAAACCTTCGGCGACTTCGCCGCCCACGCGCTGCGTCGGCGAATCCGGCGTAATGAGATCCGGGTGCCCGGTCTCGATGCTCTGAAGCTCCTTGAAGAGCGTGTCGTATTCCGCGTCGGGCAAATCCGGCTGATCCAGCACGTAGTACGCATAGTTCGCGCGCTCGAGTTCCGCGCGCAGCCACGCCGCGCGCTCGGCCGGACGATCGGCGCTGGGCACGGCGGCGCCCGACTTGGCGGTGGCGGCGGATTCGGCTTTTGTTTTGGCGGACATGCGGCTTCGGAAAAGTAGGTAAGTCAGTCAACCGACCGTTCGATTGTCTCAGAAGATCGGTAAATCGTGGCGTCGGCCGAATGGCCTAAGTACGCGCGCCGGTGCGGCAGCGCGCACGCAAAGAAAAGCGCCCCGGCCGGGGCGCGATCATGGGTCGGCGGAACGCGCGTTGCGTCGCGCGCAGCGGGAATTACTGGCTGAAAAGACGGCGCGTCGCGGGCGAGCCAGCCGGAATGCCCGCCTGCTCCAGCTTCGCATAAAGCGTCATCAACTGCTTTTCGATGGCAAGCAGCGCGGATTCCGGCAAGGGCCGGCGCTGATCGTCGACGACCCGCGCGCCGATGCGCTCCGACAGCGACTTCGCGTAATCACACATCAGGCGAAACGGCAGGATGTCCTCGTCGGCGACGGGCACGTCGAGCACCAGCGTGATCATCTGGCCGCCCTTGTAGGTGAGGTCGTCGCGCAGGAAGTTTGTGTCGCCGAACTGGAGCATGAAGACGGGATTCTGCTTGGCGTCGAGCTTCACGAAGCGCGTGCCGTCGCGCGAGAGCAGCAGGCCGTCTTGCGATGCGACCGCCTGCACGTAGTTCGCGGACCACGGCGCGCCATCGGAGAGGATGTTGATCGAGAGCTGCGCGTCGCATTGCGCGGCGAACGCGTCGAGCTCGCGCGCCATGCCGACGGTTTCCATCATGTCGGGGAATTCGGGTGCGCCGTCGATGGCATCGGCGAGGCGCTGCACGCCCGTCACGAACTCTGAAAATTCAAGCTCGTTGAGCGGGCCGCTGCGGTTCGCGAGCTGCGCGGCCGCGCGCAGTTCGTCGTAACGCACGCCGTTGCGCGGCAGTTCCCACGTGCTCTCGCCTTCCGCCTTGCCTTCGATCGTCACGGGCTTCGTGCCCGCGCGACGCAGCCGCTGCGCGAGCGGAATCACGCGATCGCCAGCTACCGGCGCGGCGAGGCGAATCGGCACGACGCAATCGATGCGCCGGTCGACGACCGCCGGCGGCGTCGACGAAATCGTGGTCGCGGCGGGCATCACCGGCTCGGTGCGTTCGTCTTCGGGCATGCTCTGCGCTTCGTCGGAAACGCCGTTGGCCGACGTGGCCTCCGCCTGCAGATCGACGGCCGTGTCGGCCGGGGCAACGGGAACCGCCGCCGTCTCCTCGTTCGCCGCGCCGAAGCTCGGCTCGACGCGCACATCGCGCGGCTCGGCGTCGACCTCGCCCGCGACCGGCTCGCGCCGCGACTGGCGCACCGGTTCGATGAACGGCTGCTCGTCGTCGGTTTCCTGGCGAGCGAGCGCATCGGCCGCTTCGTCGGGCATCGGACGCGGCATCTTGCGGCGCACCTTCGCGCTCTGCCACGCGTTGTACACGACCACGCCGCCCACCACCACGGCTCCGGCTCCAACCAAACCGAGTGTCAACTCGTCCATGCAGGCTCCATCATCCTTTTAGGTTACGAAGCGCCGCGCGATCTGTCGCACGCATCGCGCCGTCCGGCCGATGCGCGCACTCCGCGCCATGACGCACGTCGCCGGAACGTCGTCCGGCGTCACTCATATTTCAAACCGGCGAGACGCCGGGCTTCAGCCGTTCTGCGCGAAGCCCGCCGCCGCTTCCATGTCGACCGCCACGATGCGCGACACGCCCTGCTCCTGCATCGTCACGCCGATCAGTTGCTGCGCCATTTCCATCGCGATCTTGTTGTGCGAGATGAACAGGAACTGCGTTTTGGCAGCCATCGCGCGCACGAGGTTCGCGAAGCGTTCCGTGTTGGCGTCGTCGAGCGGCGCGTCGACCTCGTCGAGCAGACAGAACGGCGCGGGGTTCAACTGGAACATTGCGAACACGAGCGCGGTCGCGGTCAGCGCCTTTTCACCGCCCGAAAGCAGGTGAATCGTCGAATTCTTCTTGCCGGGCGGCTGCGCCATGACCTGCACGCCGGCGTCGAGAATTTCATCGCCGGTCATGATGAGCTTCGCCTGGCCGCCGCCGAAAAGCCGCGGGAACAGCTCGCCGAAGTGACGATTCACCTCGTCGAACGTGCCCTGCAGGAGCGCGCGCGTTTCCTGGTCGATCTTCTGGATCGCGTCTTCGAGCGTGCCGATGGCGTCGTTCAGATCGGCCGATTGCGCATCGAGGAAATGCTTGCGCTCGGTTGCAGCCGCGAGCTCTTCGAGCGCGGCCATGTTGACGGGGCCGAGCGCGGTAATCGCGTTGTTCAGACGCGTGACTTCGCCTTGCAGATACGACGGCTTCATGTCCGGCGTGAGCTTTTCGGCGAGTTCGGCTTCGTCGACGCCCGCCGCCTGCAACTGCTCGACGAACTGCTCGCCGCTGATGCGCGCGGCCTGCTCCTTCAACTGCAATTCGTTGATCTTGTCGCGCAGCGGCTGCAGCGAGCGCTCGGCCAAGAGGCGCTGCTCGTCGGACTGACGCAGACGCGCGGTCAGATCCTCCAGTTCGACGCGCGCCGCATGCAGCGACTCCTCGCGCGCCGCGCGCACTTCGAGCGCGTCCTGCAGGCCGGTCTGCGCCGTCTGCTCGTTGATGGTTTCCAGTTCGGCGCGCGCGTCTTCCAGCGTGCCCGCAATGCGCTCGCTCTGATCGTGCGCCGTCTCGATGTTGCGTCTGTATTCGTCGATCTTCGCGGCGAGCCCGCGCACGGCAAAGCTCGCGTCGCTGGCGGCGCGTTCCAGTTCGCGCAGTTCGTGGCGCGCGTTCGTGAGTTCCTCGTCGAGCGATTCGAACGCAAGCTGGTTGTCTTCGAAACGCGCCTGCAATTGCGCGATCTCACCGTCGTGACGCTCGAACGCGGCTTCCGATTCGGCCCGCAATGCA
This sequence comes from Caballeronia fortuita, assembly GCF_001544835.2. Lineage (GTDB taxonomy): Bacteria > Pseudomonadota > Gammaproteobacteria > Burkholderiales > Burkholderiaceae > Caballeronia > Caballeronia fortuita. The sequence goes on from NZ_FCNX02000005.1 coordinate 153,786, forward strand.
CGCTGCTCGTCGACCTGCGCGGCGATCTCTTCGAGTTCCTCGCCGATCTGCGTGCTGCGCTGCGTATAGCGCTCATGCGCCTGCGCGAGCTTGAGCACATCCAGCTGCAATGCGTGGACGCGCTGCGTCGCGCGCTCGGCGGCAGCGCGCGCTTCCGCGAGCGTCTGCGAACCTTGCGTATGGGCGGCGTCGGCGCGCACGGCGTTGGCCTTGGCTTCATCGGAAAGTAAGGCTTGCGCGCGCACCTGCTTCGTGAGGTTCTCGATTTCCTGCGCACGCGCGAGCATGCCCGACTGTTCGGAGTCCGGCGCGTAGAGCTGCACGCCCACGCGCGTCACGATATGCCCTGCCTTCACGACGAACGTCGCGCCATCCGGCAACTGATTGCGCGAAGCGAGCGCCGTTGCGAGATCGTCGGCGACGAAGGTCGTCGCGAGCCATTCGTTGAGCACGGCGCGCAGGCCCGGATCGTCGATGCGAACCAGCGACAGCAACGCGCGCAAGCCCTGCGGCGCTTCGACCGGCTTGCCCGCGACCGGCGGCGAGAAGAACGCGAGCTTGGCGGGCGGCGCATCGGTGGCGAAGGCCTTGACCCAATCCAGATTCGATACTTCGAGCGCAGCAAGACGCTCGCGCAGCACGGATTCGAGCGCCGCTTCCCAGCCGGTCTCGACGTGCAGCTTCTTCCACAGACGCGGCAGCGCGCCGAGCTCGTGCTTGTCGAGCCACGGCTGGATCTTGCCTTCGGTCTGCACGCTTTCCTGAAGCTGCTTCAATGCGGCGAGACGCGCTTCGAGCTGATGGATCTGCGCGCTCTCCTTCTGCACGCGCTCTTGCGCGGCGCGGCGTTCGGCGTCGAGGCGCGGCACGGTTTCCTGTGCATCGGCGAGACGCGCCTGCGCTTCGGCGAGAATCTCTTCGTTCTCGGCAAGCTGCATGCGCAACTCTTCGAGATGCGCTTCGTCGGGCGCGTCCAGTCCGCTCGCTTCGCTCTTCAGGCGTTCCTGACGCTGCTGCAATTGCTGAAGCTGCTGATCCGCGTTGCGCTGATGCGCCGCTTCGAGCTTGAGCGCCTGTTCCGCGCGCGCAATGCCCGCGCGTTCTTCGTTCAGTTGCGCCTGCGCATCGCGCCAGCGGGCTTCGAGCGCAGGCAGCGCGTCGTGCTGAGCGGCGGCGTTTTCCTGCGCGATGGCCGCCTTTTGCTCGCCTTCCGCGAGCGCTTCGGTCGCGGTGTCGATTTCGTCGCGCGCCTTCTGCGCCTGCACCTGCCACTGCTCCCGCTGCGCGGTGAGCGCGGCGATCTGCGCCTGAACGCGATTGCGCGATTCGACGATGAAGCGGATCTCCGCCTCCAGCCTGCTCACTTCGGCATTGGCTTCGTAGAGCGAGCCTTGCGCGCCCTGCATTGTGTCGCTCGCGCTGTAGTGCGCGACGCGCAGCGTTTCCAGCTGCGCCTCGACCTCGCGCAGACGCGCGGTCTGCGCTTCCAGTTCAACCTGCGCCTCGCGGATCGCGCGCTGCTGACGCTCGGCCTCGTTGCCCGCTTCCTTCTTGCGCAGAAGCCACAGAAGGCGCTGCTTCTCTTCGCCTTCGGTCTGCAGTTCCTTGTACTTCGTCGCGACGACCGCCTGCGCTTCGAGCTTCTCGAGATTCGTCGACAGTTCGCGCACGATGTCTTCGACGCGCGTCAGATTCTCGCGCGTGTCGTGCAGCCGGTTCTCGGTCTCGCGGCGGCGCTCCTTGTACTTCGACACGCCCGCGGCCTCTTCGAGAAACACGCGCAGCTCTTCGGGCTTCGCCTCGATGATGCGCGCGATCATGCCCTGCCCGATGATCGCGTACGCGCGCGGTCCGAGACCGGTGCCGAGGAAGATGTCCTGGATGTCGCGACGGCGCGCGGGCAGATTGTTGATGTAGTAGCTGGAGGTGCCGTCGCGCGTCAGCACGCGCTTCACGGCGATCTCGCCGTAGGCGCTCCACTGACCGGCGGCGCGGCCGTCGCCGTTATCGAAAATGAGTTCGACGCTCGCCCGGCTGCCGGGTTTGCGCGCGGTCGAGCCGTTGAAGATCACGTCCTGCATCGATTCGCCGCGCAACTCGGAGGCGCGCGATTCGCCGAGCACCCAGCGCACGGCATCGATGATGTTGGACTTGCCACAGCCATTCGGCCCGACGACGCCGACCAGCTGGCCGGGGACCTGGAAATGCGTGGGATCGACGAAGGATTTGAAGCCAGCGAGTTTTATCGAGGTCAGACGCACGGCGATATCGCTGTTTTGAAAGAGTGACGGAGAATATATAGCGGACAGGCCGCAGCGCGTCCCGTCGTTTCCCGGCCGCGCGGCAGTGAAGCGCCAATATCTGGCTCATCAACTAGTCCATCAACTGGCCCGGCAAAAGCGGACACCATCATACCATCGCGCGAGTCGATTTCTTTTTGCTTTCCGGCACGCCGTCGACGATGCCGGGCGTGTCGGCCACGGCTGCCGGGCGCGCCGCGCGCGGGCGATGCACCCACGCCGACAACACACAGGCCACCACGATGCACGCGCCGCCCGCCCATTCGCGCGGGCCAGGAACCTCGCCCGCGAAGAGCCACGCGGAGAGCGCCGTGACGACGAGTTCGAAGAGCATGATGATCGACGCGCGATTGGCCGGCACGCGCGCGAGACCGAGCTGCACGATCATGTTGTTGCCGGCGAGCACGACGCCGAGCCCGATCACGATGGCCGTCACGGCTGGCAAAAGCGCGGCGGCGGGCGGCGCGGGCATCGGCTCGAACAGCGTGACGATCGACGCGATGAGCGCCGCGCCGCCGAAGATCACCGCGGTGCGCATCTCGGGCTTCATCGCGGGCAGCGTGCGCGTGACCTTGACGACGAGCACGTTGCTCATCGCGAAACCCATGCCGCCCATGAGGCCGGCCCATTCTGCGAGATTGGCGGGCAGCGGCAGGCCGAGCTTCGGCGACCAGAGCATGGTCACCGCGCCCGCGAGCGAGAGCAGTGACAGCGCGGCGTCGGCGCGGCTCAGACGTTCCTTCAGGATGAAGTGCGCGAAGACCGCGGTCCACGCGGGCGTCAGATAGAAGAGCAGCAAGACGCGCATCACCTGGCCGTGGATCGCGCCCCACACGAAGCCGATGTTGGTCACGCCCGCCGCCACGCCGAGCCCGACGAGCAGCCAGTGCCACGACAGCGTGCTGATCGAGCGGCGTTTCGCGAGCAGCACGAAGACGCACGCGGCGGCGCTCGTCGTCGCGCTCGCGGCGGTGCCGGAGAGGCCCATTGCGGCCAACATGCGCATCGGATACCAGACGAGGCCCCACACCGATGCGCCGAGCATGATGGCGAGCGTCGGCCAGGCATTGCGCACGCCGCCGGTCATTGCGATTGCCCTTGTGTTGCGTCCCGCATCGTTCGTTCTTTTGCCCTTCGTGCAGCGCGCCGCCTGCGCTTTCCGGTGCGGCACCACGCGTTATAATCGTGAGTTCGTTTCACGTCCGTTCGATTCCTTCGATGCCGCGCTCGCAGGCGCTTCTTGCTTCGTGCTTCGATCATGCCTCGCGCGCATTGTCCACTGCTCACCGGTCACGCCGTGAATCCACTTCTCGAGAAACTTCAGTCTTATCCGTTCGAAAAGCTCCGTGTGCTCTTCAAAGGCATCGAGCCGCGCGCCGGATTCACGCCGATCAGCTTCGGCATCGGCGAGCCGAAGCATCCTACGCCCGCGCTGATCCGCGAGGCCGTGATCGATTCGCTCGACGGCCTCGCCTTGTATCCCGCGACGCTCGGCAGCGAGCCGTTGCGCCGCGCCATCGCGGCATGGGCGATGCGGCGCTACGGACTCGAATCGATCGATCCGGCAACCGAAGTGCTGCCCGTGTCCGGCTCGCGCGAGGCCCTCTTCGCGCTCGCGCAAACCGTGATCGACAGCCGCGCGGCCGGCGCCGCGGAACCGCCCATCGTACTCTGTCCGAACCCGTTCTATCAAATCTACGAAGGCGCGGCGCTGCTCGCGGGCGCGGAGCCTTACTTCGTCAACAGCGATCCGGCGCGCAACTTCGCGTGCGATTACTCGACCGTGCCCGAGGACATCTGGGCGCGCACGCAACTGCTCTATGTATGCTCGCCGGGCAACCCGACGGGCGCCGTGCTCACGCTCGAGAACTGGCGCGAACTGTTCGCGCTGTCGGACAGGCACGGCTTCGTGATCGCGTCCGACGAGTGCTATTCGGAGATTTATTTCGACGAGGCCAATCCGCCGCTCGGCGGCCTCGAAGCCGCGCGCCTGCTCGATCGAAGTTTCGATCGTCTGGTGATGTTGTCGAGCCTGTCGAAGCGCTCGAACGTGCCGGGCATGCGCTCGGGATTCGTCGCGGGCGATGCGTCGATCCTCAAGGATTTCCTGCTCTACCGCACGTATCACGGCGCGGCGCTGTCGACGGTGTTTCAGCGCGCGAGCGTCGCCGCGTGGCAGGATGAAACGCACGTGCGCGACAATCGCGCGCAGTATCTGAAGAAATTCCAGACGGTCACGCCGATGCTCGCCAACGTGCTCGACGTGCGTCTGCCCGACGCCGCGTTCTACCTCTGGGCGAACGTTTCGGGCACCGGGCTTACGGATACCGAGTTCGCGGCGCGCCTGTACGCCGACTATAATGTGACGGTTCTGCCGGGCTCTTTTCTCGCGCGCACCGCGCACGGCACGAATCCGGGCGAAGGCTTCGTGCGTATCGCGCTCGTCGCCGAAACCGGGGAATGTGTCGAAGGCGCCCGCCGCATCGTCGAATTCTGCCGCACGCTCGCGTCCTGACAGCGTTGCCGGTCCAAAACTACCCATCCTTGATATCAACTATGTCGCAACAACTTCAGAGCATCATCGATACCGCCTGGGAAAACCGCGCCGAGCTCTCGCCGAAGGCCGCGTCCGCCGAAGTCCGCGAAGCCGTCGCGCATGCAATCGAGCAACTCGATCACGGCCAGATGCGCGTCGCTGAGAAGCGCGATGGCGAATGGGTCGTGAATCAGTGGCTCAAGAAGGCCGTGCTGCTGTCGTTCCGTCTGGAAGACAATGCGCCGATGCCCGCCGGCGGCTACTCCCAGTTCTACGACAAGGTGCCCTCGAAGTTCGCGAACTACACCGCCGAAGATTTCGCCGCGGGCGGTTTTCGCGTAGTGCCGCCGGCCATCGCGCGCCGCGGCTCGTTCATCGCAAAGAACGTCGTGCTGATGCCGTCGTACACGAACATCGGCGCCTATGTCGACGAAGGCACGATGGTCGATACGTGGGCCACCGTCGGCTCGTGCGCGCAGATCGGCAAGAACGTGCATCTGTCGGGCGGCGTGGGCATCGGCGGCGTGCTGGAGCCGTTGCAGGCGAACCCGGTCATCATCGAGGACAACTGCTTCATCGGCGCGCGCTCGGAAGTGGTGGAAGGCGTGATCGTCGAAGAGAATTCCGTCATTTCGATGGGCGTCTATCTCGGCCAGTCGACCAAGATCTACGACCGCGAAACCGGCGAGGTGAGCTATGGCCGCATTCCGGCGGGCTCGGTCGTCGTCGCGGGCAACCTGCCGTCGAAGGACGGCTCGCATAGCCTGTACTGCGCGGTCATCGTCAAGAAGGTCGATGCCAAGACGCGCGCGAAGGTTGGCCTGAACGAACTGCTGCGAGGCGACTGATCTTGGCACGAGGCACCGCTACCACCGTCGTCTACGGCATTCCGAACTGCGACACCGTGAAGAAAGCGCGCGTGTGGCTGGAAGAGCACGGCGTGCCGTTCGAGTTCCACGACTTCAAGAAGGCCGGCGTGAACGAGAAGCTCGTGCAGGACTGGCTGAAGGATGTCTCGCTCGATCAGCTCATCAACAAGCGCGGCACGACGTGGCGCGGCCTGTCCGACGTGCACAAGGCCGAAGCGGACACGACCAACGGCGCCATCGCGCTGATGATCCACAAGCCGTCGATCATCAAGCGGCCGGTCCTGGTGGTGAACGGGCGCGTGAAGACGCTCGGGTTTTCCGCCGAGCAGTACGAAACGCTCTTTGCCTGAGCGACAGCGATGACTGTGAACTCGACGGTCATCGCGAGCCTGCTACGAGTGCCGGCCCGCGCGCCGGCATTTTTTTATCGCATCGATTCGACACGACCATGTCCGGCACCCTCTCTCTCACCGAAGCGCTGATCGAACGCGCATCCGTCACGCCCGACGACAAGGCTTGCCAATCGCTCATGATCGAGCGGCTCGCGGCCGTCGGCTTCGAATGCGAAACTTTCCAATCGGGCGGCGTCACGAATCTGTGGGCCGTCAAGCGCGGCACGGATGCGAACGGCAAACTGCTCGCGTTCGCCGGCCATACCGACGTCGTGCCGACCGGCCCGCTCGAACAATGGATCTCGCCGCCGTTCACGCCGACGCATCGCGACGGCAAGCTCTACGGGCGCGGCGCGGCGGACATGAAGGCGTCGCTCGCGGCGTTCGTCGTGTCGAGCGAGGAATTCGTCGCGAAGTGCCCGGAGCATCGCGGCACGCTCGCGCTGCTCATCACGAGCGACGAAGAAGGCCCCGCGACCGACGGCACGATCAAGGTCGTCGAGGCATTGCAGGCGCGCGGCACGCGGCTCGACTACTGCATCGTCGGCGAACCCACTTCGAACGCGACGCTCGGCGACATGGTCAAGAATGGCCGTCGCGGTTCGATGACGGGCAAGCTCGTCGTCAAGGGCGTGCAGGGGCATATCGCGTATCCGCATCTCGCGAAGAATCCGGTGCATCTGCTCGCGCCCGCGCTTGCCGATCTCGTCGCCGAAAAATGGGACGACGGCAACGAATATTTCCCGCCGACGACCTGGCAGGTGTCCAACCTGCATTCGGGCACGGGCGCGACCAACATCATTCCCGGCCACGCCGACCTGATGTTCAACTTCCGCTTCTCGACGGCGAGCACGGTCGAAAGCCTGCAAAGCCGCGTTCATGCGATTCTCGACAGACACAGCCTCGACTACGATCTGCAGTGGATCGTGAGCGGGCTGCCGTTTCTCACGCCGCGCGGCGCGCTCTCGGATGCGCTGGCACACGCCATTCTCGATGAAACCGGCGTGCGCACCGAGCTGTCTACCACGGGCGGCACATCCGATGGACGTTTCATCGCGCACATCTGCGATCAGGTCGTCGAGTTCGGCCCGCCGAACGGCACCATTCACAAGATCGACGAGCATGTCGAAGTGCGTTTCATCGAGCCGCTGAAGAACGTCTACAGGCGCGTGCTCGAAGCACTGATCGCCTGATTCAAATTTCACAATAAAAAGGAGCCTTCGATGGCGCTGCCCTTCACCACCGTGCGCGACCTGCTGCGTTTCGGCGTTTCGCGCTTCACCGAAGCGGGCTTGTCGTTCGGCCACGGCTCGTCCAATGCCTACGACGAAGCCGCGTATCTGATCCTGCACACGCTGCATCTGCCGCTCGACACGCTCGATCCGTTTCTCGATGCGCGCCTGCTCGACCATGAAATCGACGCCGTCATGAAAGTGATCGAGCGCCGCGCGACGGAGCGAGTTCCCGCCGCGTACATCACGCAGGAAGCGTGGATGCACGGCCGCCGTTTCTACGTGGACGAGCGCGTGATCGTGCCGCGCTCGTTCATCGGCGAATTGCTGCAGGATGGCTTGCAGCCCTACGTCGCCGATCCGGATCAGGTTACGCGCGTACTCGAACTATGCACCGGCTCGGGCTGCCTCGCGATCCTCGCGGCGCAGGCCTTCGAAAACGCCGATGTCGATGCCGTCGATATTTCCGCCGATGCGCTCGCGGTCGCGCGCCGGAATGTCGACGATTACGCTCTCGAAGAGCGCGTGAACCTGTACGAAGGCGACCTCTATGCGCCGCTGCCGCAGGCGCGCTACGAAGTCATCATCACGAACCCGCCTTACGTCAACGCGCACGCCATGCAGGCGCTGCCCGAAGAGTACAGGCACGAGCCCGAACTCGCGCTCGCCGGCGGCGCGGACGGCATGGACGTGGTGCGGCGTATCGTGCGCGATGCGGGCAAGTGGCTGACGGAGGACGGCGTGCTCGTGGTCGAAATCGGCAACGAGCGGCCGAACGTGGAAGCCGCGCTCGGCGGGCTCGATCTCGTGTGGCTCTCGACAAGCGCCGGCGACGACAACGTCTTCCTGATCCAGGCCGCCGATCTGCCCGCCTGATCCACTGCGTTTGGACGAGCGATCGTTGCCGCGGCGCGAAGGCTGCAACGATCGCTAACACATCGCGCGGACGGGTTGGGTAATATGGCGAATCGCCAATAGCCCAGCCTCGCTCCGTCCCGCGTCTATGCAAGCCTCCGACTGGCTACACCTCGGCACGCTCGTGATGGCCGCGCACGTGCTCGGCGTGATCGCCGCGATCCATGCCGTCATCAACACACGCACGTCGCAAGGCGCGGTGGCGTGGGCGGTGTCGCTCGTCGCGATGCCCTATTTCACGCTAATCCCCTATCTCTTCCTCGGCCGCAGCAAGTTCGCCGGTTATATCGACGAGCGGCGGCTGGAGCTCGACATCCTGCGCAGCCGTTCGAAGCCCGCCGAATGGGATTCGGGCGCCCGCAGCGATGCGCCCGAAGGCGCGCCGCTCATCGACTCCACCGGCGCGCGCGGCGAAATCGCACCGGGACCGGCCGCCTATCTCGGCAATCCGACGATCCGCACGCTGCAGCGTCTTTCCGGCATGCCGTTTCTGCGCGGCAACTCGGCGCGCGTGCTCATCAACGGCGACGCCACGTTCGCCGCGATTCTCGAAGCGATCGCCGCCGCCGAACGCTATGTGGTCGTGCAGTTCTTCATCGTGCGCGCCGATGCGCTCGGCGACATGCTCAAGGACGCGCTCATCAGAAAAGCCCAGGCGGGCGTGCGCGTGTACTTTCTCTACGACAGCATCGGCAGCTTCGACCTGCCGCATCGCTACGTGAATGCGTTGCGCGCGGGCGGCGTCGAGGCGCATCCGTTCGCGGCCACGCGCAAGTTCGTGCACCGGTTCCAGATCAACTTCCGCAATCATCGGAAGATCGTCGTGGTGGACGGCAAGCGCGCGTTCGTCGGCGGGCATAACGTGGGCGTCGAATATCTCGGCGGCAATCCGCGGCTTTCACCGTGGCGCGACACGCATATCGAAGTGCGCGGCCCGGCTGTTGCGAGCATCCAGTTCGTCTTCACCGAAGACTGGTACTGGGCGACGCAACGCCTGCCCGAGCTCGGTCCTGCGCCCGCCTCCGGCGAGAACATGCACTGCATGGTGCTGTCGAGCGGCCCGGCGGACAAGCAGGAAACCTGCTCGCTCTTTTTCGTCGAGGCGATCAACGCGGCGCGCGAGCGCATCTGGATCACGTCGCCGTATCTGATTCCCGACGAAGCCGTGTTCTCCGCGCTCAGGCTCGCCGTGATGCGCGGCGTGGACGTGCGCATCCTGATTCCGAGCCGGCGCGATCATCGCGTGGTGTTCGCGGCCTCGCGCCTGTATGCATACGATCTGGTGCAGGCGGGCGTGCGCATCTTCCGCTACCGGCCTGGATTTCTGCATCAGAAGGTCGTGCTCGTCGACGATATCGCCGCGTCGATCGGCAGCGCGAATCTGGATAACCGCTCCTTTCGCCTGAACTTCGAGATCACGGTGCTGACCGTCGATCGCGCGTTCGCGGGCGAAGTTGAAGCGATGTTGCTCGCCGACTTCGCGCATGCCTTCGAGATCGACGCTGACGATTATCGCGGCAAGGCGTTCTGGCGGCGCATGGCGATGCACGTTGCGCGGCTGTTCTCGCCCATTCTGTGAGCGGGCTCAGAGCAGCTTTTCGATGTCGCCGGTGATCGATTCCGGCTTCGTCTGCGGCGCATAGCGTTTGATGACCCTGCCGCTGCGATCGACGAGAAACTTCGTGAAATTCCACTTGATTGCTTCGATGCCGAGCAGTCCCGGCTCCTTGTCCTTCAGATACTTGTAGAGCGGATGCGCGTTCGCGCCGTTCACCTCGATCTTCGCGAACATCGGAAACGTGACGCCGAAGTTCTTCTCGCAGAACGCGCCGATCTGCTGTGCGTCGCCGGGTTCCTGCTTGCCGAACTGGTTGCACGGAAAGCCGAGCACTTCGAAGCCGCGCGGTGCGTACTGCTGATAGACGTCCTGCAAACCCTTGTATTGCGGCGTGAAACCGCATTCGCTCGCCGTATTCACGATGAGCAGCACCTTGTCGCGGTACGTGTCGAGGCTGACGGTCGCGCCGTCGAGTGTTTCGGCCGAGAAGCCGTAGATGTCTTCGCTGGCTGCGCTCATGGCGTGCTCCGGATAAATTCGATGGAAGTGTCGCGATGCTAACCCGCCGCGCGCGCGGCCGCCATTAGCCGAACGGACGATCCCTGTCTCGCAACCGGTCCGGTCTAAAATAGCGCTTTCCTTCCAAGCCGCGCCCTTTCGCCGCCATTCCGACGTGATCCGCTTCAACCAGTTCAGCCTGTCCCGCGGCACGAAGCCGCTTTTCGAAGACACGAGCTTCACGCTCAATCCGGGCGAGAAGGCCGGTCTCGTCGGCGCGAACGGCGCGGGCAAATCGACGCTTTTCTCCGTGTTGCGCGGCGAGCTGCACGCGGACGGCGGCGATTTCTCGATGCCGCCGTCGTGGCGCATCGCGCACGTCGCGCAGGAAACGCCGGCGGTGGATCGCAGCGCGCTCGATTACACGCTCGACGGCGACACGCACTTGCGCGCGATCGAAGCGCGCATCGCGAAGGCATCCGCCGCGCATGACGGCGCAGCCGAAGCCGAAGCCCACGCCGCCTTCGCCGACGCCGACGGCTACACGGCGCCCGCGCGCGCCGAGACGCTGCTGCTCGGCTTGGGCTTCACGCTCGCGCAGACCTGCGAGCCGGTCTCGAGCTTCTCGGGCGGCTGGCGCATGCGCCTGAACCTCGCGCAGGCGCTGATGTGTCCGTCCGACCTGCTCTTGCTCGACGAACCGACCAACCACCTGGACCTCGACGCCATCGTCTGGCTGGAAGACTGGCTCGGGCGCTATCCGGGTACGCTCGTCGTCATTTCGCACGATCGCGAGTTCCTCGATTCGGTCTGCAACGTCACGCTGCATCTGGAGAACCGCCAGGTGAAGCGCTACGGCGGCAACTACAGCCAGTTCGAAGTGCTGCGCGCGCAACAGATCGCGTTGCAACAGAGCGCGTACGAGAAGCAGCAGAGAACGGTCGCGCATCTGCAGAGTTTCATCGACCGGTTCAAGGCCAAGGCAACCAAGGCGAAGCAGGCGCAAAGCCGCGTGAAGGCGCTGGAAAAGATGGAACTGATCGCGCCAGCGCATGCGAGCTCGCCCTTCACGTTCGAATTCCGCGAGCCCGACGCCGCGCCCAATCCGATGATGGTCATGGAAGGCGTGCGCTGCGGCTATCACGACGACGCGGGCGGGGAGATTCCGATCGTCGAGGGCGTGACGCTGTCGATCCAGAACGGCCAGCGCATCGGTCTTTTGGGCGCTAACGGTCAGGGCAAGTCGACGCTCATCAAGACGCTCGCTCAGACGCTCGAACCGCTGTCCGGCGGCGTGCGGCAAGGCAAGGGTTTGCAGATCGGCTATTTCGCGCAGCATCAGCTCGAGACGCTGCGCCCGGACGATTCCCCGTTGCAACATCTCGCGCGCCTCGCGCCCGATACCCGCGAGCAGGAATTGCGCGACTTCCTCGGCAGCTTCAATTTTTCCGGCGACATGGCGACCGCGAAAATCGCCCCTTTCTCCGGTGGCGAGAAGGCGCGGCTCGCGCTCGCGCTCATCATCTGGCAGAAGCCGAATCTGCTGCTGCTCGACGAGCCGACCAACCACCTCGACCTCGAAACGCGCCACGCGCTGACCATGGCGCTCGCGCAGTTCGAAGGCACGCTGATCCTCGTATCGCACGACCGGCATCTGCTGCGCGCGACGACCGACACGTTCATGCTCGTCGCGAAGCATCGCCTGAGTCCGTTCGACGGCGATCTCGACGATTATCGCGACTGGCTCCTGCAACACGCCGCCGAAACCCGCGCGGCGGCGAAGGAAGCGAGCGGCGCAACGTCGGGCGATGCACAGGACGGCGGCCCGAACCGCAAGGAGCAGCGCCGGCAGGAAGCGCAGGAACGGCAGAAGCTCGCGCATCTGACGAAGCCGCTCAAGTCGCGCATCGCGAAGATCGAGAAAGAGATGGAGCAGCTCAACGCAGAGAAGGCGGAACTGGATGCGTTCGTCGCGGATCCGGCAAGTTACGAGGCCACGATGAAGGCGAAGCTCACCGAGACGATCCGCCGTCAGGGCGAGGTGAACGCACGCCTCGAAACGCTCGAAATGGAGTGGCTCGAAGCGCACGAGGAACTGGAACAAATCGGCTCATGAATCGGAGATCGACGACTTGACGACGCCTTCCCTCACCGGCTTGCGCGTGCTGGATCTGACGCGGCTCCTGCCCGGCCCCATCGCCACGCTGCGGCTCGCGGAACTTGGCGCCGACGTGCTCAAGGTCGAACCGCCCGGCGAAGGCGACTATGCGCGCACGATGCTGCGCAGCGATGCCGACCGCCAAAGCGACGCGCCGAGCGCGTTCTATCGCATCGTCAATCGCGGGAAGCGGCAACTGACGCTCGATCTGAAAACCGACGAAGGTCGCGCGACGCTGATCGAACTCGCGCGCGACGCCGACGTGCTGGTCGAGAGCTTTCGGCCTTCGGTAATGGCGCGGCTCGGTGTCGGCTACGATGTGTTGCGCGAGGCGAATCCGAAGCTCGTCTATTGCGCGATCACCGGCTTCGGCAGCGACGGCCCGTTCGCGAACAAGGCCGGTCACGACCTGAACTACGTCGCATATGCGGGCGTGCTCGATCAACTCGCCGCGCGCGACGGCACGCCGGTCGCGCCGAACTTCCAACTGGCGGACCTGCTGGGCGGCGCGCTTTCGGCCGTGATGGAAATACTTGCCGCCGCGTGGCATGTCGCGCGCGGCGGCGAAGGCCGCTGTTTGAACGTCTCGATGACGCACGCGATCCACGCGCACAACGTGATGGCCCAAGTCGCGCTGGCGAATGCCGACGAGACCGCGACGCGCGCCGGCGCGGGACTGCTCAACGGCGGCGCGCCCTGTTACGACGTCTATCGCACGCGCGACGACCGTTTCATCGCCGTCGGCGCGCTGGAACTGAAGTTCTGGCAGACCTTGTGCGAGGCGCTCGGCCGCCCCGACTGGGCGACCCGCCACTGGAGCCTTGGACAGGCGATCGGCGGAGCGGACGCGGCGGAGTTGTCCGCACAAGTTGCCGCGCTTTTCCGCGAGCGCACGCGCGACGAATGGATGGCATTGCTGGAGCCGCTCGATTGCTGCGTGGCGCCCGTGCTCACGCCCGCCGAAGCCGCGGTGCACCCGCTCTTCAAACAGGACTAACGCCGCGGCAAGACCTGACGCGGCTGACGTTCGTCATCGACGAGCACGTGCTTGCGTCCCGTCACGTGCTCGCGAATGGTCGCGACGACCTGATCCTCGGTGACATCGGCCGCGACGACGCGGCGCGAAATCTGACCCTGCTCGTCGATCCATTCGACGATCCGGCAGCCGCTGCCCCAAGGCTGCTGCAGCGGCGCGGAAACACGGCATCCGCGCAAATGAAACGCGGGCTTCGGCCGGGTTGAATTTGAGTGTTTCAATGCGTGGTCCTCTCGATCCTTCCAGTCACTTCGCTTCTTGAACTGCGCCTTGCAAAGTTGGCCGGGTCCGTAGCCCTGTAAGGATAGAAAAACCGCGCGTCGCTTGGGTTACATTGCGCAACGGGATTTTTACGCCACGTTACGAAGGGTCCGACCGCAAAATCACTCGAGATCGCGAACCCGGTCGATCGCTTCCTCGATGCGGTCGACTGCGATCACCTTCAGACCGTCGATCGACTGTTTCGGCGCGTTCGCCTTCGGAATCAGCGCGACCGAGAAGCCGAGCTTCGCCGCTTCCTTCAGACGATCCTGCCCGCGCGGCGACGGCCGGATTTCGCCCGCAAGGCCCACTTCGCCGAACGTGATGAGGCCCTTGGGCAGCGGCTTGTTGCGCATCGACGAGTGGATCGCGAGCAGCACGGCGAGGTCGGCGGCAGGCTCGGTGATCTTTACGCCGCCGACCGCGTTCAGGAACACGTCCTGATCGAAACACGCGATGCCCGCGTGCCGATGCAGCACCGCCAGAAGCAGCGCAAGCCGGTTCTGCTCGAGCCCGACCGCGAGCCTGCGCGGATTGGGCACATGCGCGGTATCGACGAGCGCCTGCACTTCGACGAGCAGCGGCCGCGAGCCTTCCTGGGTCACGAGCACGCATGAACCCGCGACGCTCTGCTCGTGCTGCGACAGAAACAGCGCCGACGGATTGGCGACACCGCGCAAGCCCTTTTCCGTCATCGCGAAGACGCCGAGTTCGTTCACCGCGCCGAAGCGATTCTTGAACGCGCGCACGAGGCGAAAAGACGAGTGCGTATCGCCCTCGAAATACAGCACGGTATCGACGATATGCTCCAGCACGCGCGGCCCCGCGAGGCTGCCCTCCTTCGTCACGTGGCCGACCATGATGATGGACGTGCCCGTCTGCTTCGCGATGCGCGTCAGTTGCGCCGCGCACTCGCGCACCTGCGCGACCGAGCCGGGCGCGGAGGTCAGCGCTTCGGAGTAGATCGTCTGAATGGAGTCGATGACGGCGACTTCGGGCCGTTGCTCGTCGATCGTCGCCTGAATCTTTTCGAGCTGGATTTCCGCGAGCAGCGCGAGATCGCCCGCCGCGCTTGCACCGCCAATCAGCCCGAGCCGCTGCGCCCGCAGCGCGATCTGCGCGCCGGATTCCTCGCCGCTCACATAGAGTGCGGGCCGGTCGCGCGCGATTTCGGCGAGCGACTGCAACAGCAGCGTCGATTTGCCGATGCCCGGATCGCCGCCGATCAGCACGACGCCGCCCGGCACGAGGCCGCCGCCCAGCACGCGATCGAATTCGCCGACGCCCGTCGTGAAGCGCGGCACGTCCGACGCCTCGATCTCCGCGAGCTTGCGCACCGGCGAGCTTTTCGCGAGCGCCTGGAAGCGATGGTTCGACGCCGTCTGCGCCACCGATTCCGTCAGCGTGTTCCACGCGTTGCATGCGGCGCACTGGCCGGTCCACTTCGGCGATTCCCCGCCGCATTCGCTGCATACGTACAGCGTTTTTGCCTTCGCTACTTTTGCCACTCGAAGCCTTGCCTGTTTTCTTTTCGGTATTTTTTTGTCATTCCGCGCGCACCGGAACGCGCTGGGCGATCGCGCACATGAGTTCGTAGCCGATGGTGCCGGCGGAGCTCGCGACGTCGTCGATCGGCATATTCGCGCCCCACAACTCCACGCGCGAGCCGATGCCCGCTTGCGGACACGGTGTCAGATCGACGGTCAGCATGTCCATCGACACGCGGCCGACGAGCCGCGTGCGCACGCCATCGACGATGACGGGCGTGCCTTCCGGCGCGACCCGCGGATAGCCGTCCGCATAGCCGCACGCGACCACACCGATGCGCATCGACGTGCCCGCCGTATAGGTCGAGCCATAACCGATGCTGCTGCCGGCCGCGACCGTCTGCACGGCAATGAGTTCGGACTGGAGCGTCATCGCGGGTTTGAGGCCGGTATCGGCGATATCGGCCGTCACGCCCGACGGCGACGCGCCGTACAGCATGATGCCCGGCCGCACCCAGTCGACGTGCGCGCCCGGATGCCACAGCACCGCCGCCGAATTCGCGAGGCTGCGCGCGCCCGCGATGCCCTCCGCGCCGCGCTCGAACGCTTCCAATTGATGCGCGATGCCGCGCGGGCCGTCGGCATCGGAAAAATGGGTCATGAGCGTGATCTGACCCACGCCCTGCACCGCGCGCGCGCGCTCCCACGCGGTGCGGAACTTCTCGGGCGTGTAGCCGAGACGGTTCATGCCGCTGTTCATCTTGAGCTGGATATTGACCGGTTTCGACAGCCGCGCCATTTCCAGCATGCGCAACTGCTCGTCGCAGTGGACCGCCGTGGTGAGGCTATAGCGGTCGATCACGTCGATATCGGTCGGGCGGAAAAAGCCTTCGAGCAAAAGAATGGGCCCGGCCCAGCCCAATTCACGCAACTTCGCGGCTTCTTCGAGGTCGAGAAGGCCAAAGCCGTCCGTCGCGCGCAGTCCGGGGAACGCCCGCGCGAGACCGTGGCCATATGCATTGGCCTTGACGACGGCCCAAATCTTGGATTTAGGCGCGTACTTGCGTGCAATGGCGAGGTTGTTGGCGAGCGCGGCGGTGTGAATCGTTGCTGAAAGGGGGCGCGGCATGAGCGTTTGGTGGAATTGCAGTGAGTGCGGTCTGAATGACGAGCATACGCGAGCGGAAGCGGTCGTGCTGCGTCAACCGGGACGTCTTGCGAATCAGTATCTTATGAGGAAACCCATGCACGGACGTGTCATTTCTCGCGCGATCCAGATCACTGCTAGTCAGAATGCGCCTATTTTCGTGTTATAAAGCCGTGCGCACAACCCATTTCGAAAGGCATAAGCCCGAGTGCATGAAAGGCGCTCGGGGCGGATCACCCGCAGTGAGGAAAGCTTCGGATCAGATGAAAAAAGGTTTTTACACCATCATGGCCGCGCAGTTTTTCTCGTCGCTGGCCGATAACGCTCTACTGATCGCTGCCATCGCACTGCTGAAAGACCTTCACGCTCCGAACTGGATGACGCCGCTGCTCAAGCTGTTCTTCGTCCTGTCGTATGTGATTCTCGCGGCTTTCGTCGGCGCCTTCGCGGACTCGCGGCCCAAGGGCCACGTGATGTTCGTGACCAATTCGATCAAGGTCGTCGGCTGCGTGACGATGCTCTTCGGCGCGCATCCGTTGCTGGCGTACGGCATCGTCGGCTTCGGCGCGGCCGCTTACTCGCCGGCAAAATACGGCATTCTCACCGAACTTCTGCCCGCCGACCGGCTCGTCGCCGCGAACGGCTGGATTGAGGGCACGACCGTCGGCTCGATCATTCTCGGCACGGTGATGGGCGGCGCGCTCATCAGTCCGCATATCGCGAGTCATCTGCTGTCGCTGCATATTCCGCGCATCAACACGCCCGCCGAAGCCGCGATGCTCGTCATCATGCTGATGTACGTGGTCGCCGCGATGTTCAACCTGCGCATTCCCGACACCGGCGCGCGCTATCCGAAACAGGAAACGCGGCCGCTCAAGCTCATCACCGATTTCGCCGACTGTTTTCTCGTGCTTTGGCGCGACAAGCTCGGCCAGATTTCGCTCGCCGTCACGACGCTTTTCTGGGGCGCGGGCGCGACGCTGCAGTTCATCGTGCTGAAATGGGCCGAAGTGTCGCTCGGCATGACGCTGTCGCAGGCCGCGATCCTGCAGGCGGTGATCGCCGTCGGCGTCGCGGTGGGCGCGGTGCTCGCGGCCGCGCGCGTGCCGCTCAAGCGCTCGCTCTCCGTGCTGCCGGTCGGCATCATCATGGGGCTCGCCGTCATGCTGATGGCGTTCTATACGCGCCATCTCTTTCCCGCGCATTGGGGCATTTACTTCGGCAAGATGCATTTCCCCGGCTATCTGCTGGTCGCGTATCTGTTTCTGATGATCGTCGGCGGCCTGTCGGGCTTTTTCGTCGTGCCGATGAACGCGCTGCTGCAGCATCGCGGGCACGTGCTGCTCTCCGCCGGACATTCGATCGCCGTGCAGAACTTCAACGAGAACCTCTCCGTGCTCGTCATGCTGTGCCTCTACGCCGTGCTCGTGTGGCTCGACATGCCGATCCAGTTCGTCATCGTGCTGTTCGGCTCGTTCGTGTGCCTCATGATGTATTTCGTGATGCGGCGGCATCAGGCCAATCAGCGCGCGTTCGATTCGGTTGCGCTGATCGGCGAAGCGCGGCACTGACTTCCTTCGCATCATGCCCGCCTCCGAACTTTTTTCCTTCGTGACCCGCGTGCGCGAACGCGCGCCGCTCGTGCATTGCCTCACGAATCTCGTCGTCACCAATTTCACCGCGAACGTGCTGCTCGCGATCGGCGCCGCGCCCGCGATGGTCGTCGCGCGCGAGGAAGTCGGCGAGTTCGCGGGCGTGGCCCATGCGCTGTCGGTCAATCTCGGCACGCTCGACGTGCCGCAAAGCCGCGCGATCCGCGCCGCCGTCGATGCCGCGAACGCCGCCGGCAAGCCGTGGGTGCTCGATCCGGTCGCGGTCGGCCCGCTCGCGTTTCGCACGGAGTTCGCGCTCGATCTGCTCGATGCGAAGCCCGCGGCGATCCGCGGCAACGCGTCGGAGATCATCAGTTTGTCGGGAGGCGCAGCGAGCGCACGCGGCGTCGACAGCACCGCCGCCACCGATGCCGCGCTCGACGCCGCGCAGGTCCTCGCGCTGAAGACGCAGGCCGTCGTCGCGGTGACGGGCGAAACCGATTACGTGACCGATGGCCGCCGCGTGATCGCGCTTTCGAACGGCTCGCCCTTGATGACGCGCGTGACGGGCGTCGGCTGTGCGCTGTCGGCGACGGTCGCGGCGTTCATAGGGGCGGCGTCGGATCGCGACCAGTTCTGGACCGCGACGGTCGCCGCCATCGCCTGTTCGACGATCGCGGGCGAGCTCGCCGCGCGCGACGCCGCCCTGCCCGGCAGCTTCGCGGTCGCGTATCTGGACCGTCTCGCATCGCTCGACGCCGAAGCGTTCGCGAAAACGCTCGTGCAACGCGATATCGTCGCGGACTGACCATGCGCGCATCGTTCGATCTATCGCTTTATCTCGTGCTCGATCCCGTGCAGTGCGGCGGCCATGACGCGGCGATCCGCGTCGCGCGCGCCGCGCTCGAAGGCGGCGCGACCATCGTGCAACTGCGCGCGCCTGAGTGGCACAAGCGCGCATGGTTCGACCTCGCGCGCGAACTGCTGCCGGTCACGCGCGCGCACGGCGTGCCGTTCGTCATCAACGATCATGTCGATGTCGCGCTCGCCGTGGGCGCCGACGGCGTGCATATCGGCCAGCGCGATCTGCCCGCCGATGTCGCGCGGCGCCTGCTCGGGCCGGATGCGCTGATCGGGCTGTCGGTATCGACATCCGATGAAACCGCCGCCGCCGGACGACTCGCGGGCGTGATCGATTATCTCGGCGCAGGGCCGGTGTACGCGACGCCGACCAAGACCGACGCCTCGGCGCCCTGCGGCATCGACGGCCTCGCCGGACTTTGCGCCGCCGCGCGCCTGCCGACGGTCGCGATCGGCGGCATCCAGGCGCACAACGCCGCGGACGTGATGCGCGCGAAACCGGCCGGTCTCGCCGTCGTCTCCGCGATCTGCAAGGCCGCCGATCCGCGCGCGGCGGCGGCATCGCTTGCGGCGATCATCGCCCAGTCTCGCAACTAAGCTCATGGCAATCACGAAACCCATTCACAACGTACTCACGATCGCCGGTTCCGACTCGGGCGGCGGCGCGGGCATCCAGGCCGATCTGAAAGCGTTCTCCGCGCTCGGCGCGTACGGCGCGAGCGTCATCACGGCGCTCACGGCGCAGAACACGCGCGGCGTCACCGCCGTCCACGCGCCGGAGCCCGAATTCATTACCGCGCAACTCGACGCCGTGTTCGACGACATTCGCATCGACGCCGTGAAGATCGGCATGCTGGCGAACGCGGGCATCGTGCGCGCGGTCGCCGACGCGTTGCAGCGCCATCGGCCCAGGCACATCGTGCTCGACACCGTGATGATCTCGAAGAGCCATCACGCGCTGCTCGCGCCGGAAGCCGTCGCCGCGCTGCGCGACGAACTGCTGCCGCTCGCGACGCTCGTCACGCCGAATCTGCCCGAAGCGGCGGCGCTGCTCGGCACCGGGAGCGCCGCCGACGAAGACGCGATGGTCCGACAGGGCGAAGCATTGCGCGCGCTCGGTGCGCAAGCGGTGCTGATGAAAGGCGGCCATCTCGCGTCGGAAGAGAGCCCCGACTGGCTCATCGAAGCGAACGGCGCGCTGCGTCTCGGCGGGGCGCGCGTGCCGCTCAAGAACACGCACGGCACGGGCTGCACGCTGTCGTCGGCGATCGCCGCGCTGATTGCGCAAACCGGCGACCTTGCGAGCGCGACCGCCGACGCGAAGCGCTATCTGACCGGCGCGATCGAAGCGAGCGCGCGGCTCGACGTCGGTCACGGCGTCGGGCCGGTGCATCATTTCTTTCGCTGGTGGTGATTCGCGATCCGGTCAGGGCGCCGATGCGGCGAACGCGCGCGCCCGGGCCGGCCAGTCGTCCGGAACGATGAAGCCGCGCGACTGCTCGATCCAGCTTCCCGCTTCGTCGCGCGCGTAGGCGGCGATCATCGTCGGGGCGAGCGTGTTTTCCAGACGCGCGCGCATCGCATCCGACTCCGCGACCAGCGTCTGCGCAGCATGTGCTTCGAGCCGCCGCGACGCGAGCCACGCCATGCGCGGCTGCACGACCCACGCGCGATCGTCGCCGGGTAGATTAGCCCGCGCCTCGCGCCATTCCGACGCCGTCAGCCACCATCCGCGCAAGTGGTCCGCGCCGATCTCGGGCGCGGGCTCGATCCGCGCGCCGTTCAGACCGTGATAGAAAAGCCGCCCCTTGATGAACAACTGCGCGCGCCACGGCCCGCCGAAGCCGAGCGCGGCGAACTCGGCGCGCGAACTCAGCGCGAGTTGATGCGTGACGAGACGGGCGTGCTTCAGATCGAAGCGATCCTGCAGATTCGGCCCGACATAGTCCGACAGCCGCACCGCGCGGGACGCATCCTCGCCGTCGATATGCAGATAGAACTTGACCGCGAGTTCCCAGTGCAGTTGCGCGCCGTTCGCCGCTTCGAGCAGGAAATCGCATTCGCCGATGGTGCGCCGCTGGTACCGCAACGGCACGTTCGCCGCAATGAGGCGCGCCGCGGGCCCGTTCGCCAGGAAGAAGCGCAGTAGGCTTTCGGCATAGATGCCGAGCCGCGTGGATTTTGGATTGCGCGCGTGATCGTGGAGCGCTTGCGGCGCGGCGTCGAGCGCGTCGAGCCAGGCGAGCGTCGTTTCGCGCTCCGGCGCCGATGCGAACGGATGCGCGAGCTCGGCGTCGCCCTTGCGCAGCAGATCGGGGGCGAACAGCAGCCAGGCGAGATCGCGCACCGTGACATCGCCGAAACGATCGACGAGGTGCGCGAGTTCGCTCGCCCCGGCGGCCATCAGATGCCGCCCTTCTCCGCTCCTTGCTCGACGCCGAGCGCGGCGAGCGCATCGCGATAGGTACTGCGCGCAAGACAGAGATCGGCCCACGCCTTGGCCTTGTCCTGCAGGCTGCGCAGGAGATAAGCCGGGTGATACGTGACGATGACCGGCACGCCGCGATATTCGTGCACGCGGCCGCGCATCGACGCGATGCTGGCTTCGTTCTTCAGAAGGCTCTGCGCGGCGAAGCGGCCCATCGCGACGATGACCTTCGGCTTCACGAGCTCGACCTGCCGTTGCAGATACGGCTCGCAGCGCGCGACTTCATCGAGTTCGGGATTGCGGTTACCGGGCGGACGGCACTTGATGACATTCGCGATATAGACATTCGACTCGCGCGACAACGCGAGCGCGCGGAGCATGTTGTCGAGCAGCTTGCCCGCCTGGCCGACGAAGGGTTCGCCCTGCTTGTCCTCGTTCTCGCCCGGCGCTTCACCGATCAGCATCCAGTCGGCTTCGCGATCGCCGACGCCGAAGACCGTGTTCGTACGGCGTTCGCACAGCCGGCAGCGTTCGCAATTCGCGACGCGCGCGGCGAGCGCGTCCCAGTCGAGCGTGTGAATGTCGCTCGGGGCTTCGGCCGGTTCGATGTGGACGGGCGCGTCGTCGGTCCAGGGCAGATCGTCGTACGCGTCGAGGGGCGGCACGTCGGGTTCGGGCTGCGGGGCTTCGCGTATCACGACGGGCGCCGGAGCTTCTACTGCTTCGACGACTTGCTGGACTCGCTCGACTTGCGCGGTGGGCTGACGCGTTTCCTCGGCGGGCACCACGGGCACCACGGGCACGACTGCGCGCCGGACCCAGATCGGCCCGAGGCCCAGTTCTTCGATCAGCGATTCATCGAGCGCCATGCGCATTCTCCTTCGTGAACGTCAGACGCATGACGATTGCGTCCTCGCGCGAGCGATGCCGCGCGGGGTAATAGTTCTTGCGACGCCCGATTGCCGTGAAGCCGAAGCGCTCGTAAAGCTGGATCGCGCGCGGATTGGACGGCCGCACTTCCAGCAGCACGCCATCGAGCTTTTCGGCGCGCGTGAGGCGCACGGCTTCGCGCAGCAGCGTGAGGCCCGCGCCTGCACGCTGCGCCGCCGGCGCGACGCACAGATTGAGCAGATGCATTTCATCGACGACAGGCATCAGCACGCAATAGCCGATCAGCGTGCCGGTCACATGGCGCAAGCAGACGCCGTAGTAGCCGTTGCGCAGTGAGTCCTGGAAGTTGCCGCGGCTCCAGGGAAATTCGTAGGCGAGCTTTTCGACCGCGGCGACTTCGTCGAGGTCGGCTTCGGTCATCGGCGTCAGATACCGATCGGCCAGCAACACGCCGCTCACCGAAGCGCCTCCTCGCGCGCCTTCGTGCGCTCCGCCGTGGTCTGAGCCACCTTGTCGCGCACGTATTCCGGCGCCGCGTGCTCGGGCGCGACGGTGCGGCCCGCCCGCCACGCGCGCAAGCCGATGAGCGCGACCGGCAGCGCGTGCGGCAACGCTTCGCGATCGACATGCGCGGCGGCGGCCAGCGCCGGCAGGCGTTCGCCGAACGCGGCGGCCGCGTTGCCGGCGAGCGCGAACGGCACGTCCGGCAGTGGCAGCGCGCCGGGCGCATCGAGCGCGGCGGGATGCAGCGTGCGCCAGTCGCCGGCGGCGGCGTCGAATTCGAAGTCGGCCCAGTAGACCTCGTCCATGCGTGCATCGAGCGCGGCGAGCACGCGCGGCGGCATCGACGGATCGTGGATGCGTGCGCCTTCCGCGCATGCGAGCAGCGTGCTGACCGGCACGACCGGCACGTTCAGCCCGAACGCCAGCCCTTGCGCGACGCCCGTCGCGGTGCGCAAGCCGGTGAACGAGCCGGGGCCGGCACCGAACGCGATGCCCGCGCAATCGGCGAGCGCGAGACCGGCGTCGTCGAACAGTTCGCGCACGGCGGGCAAAAGCCGCGTGCTCGACACCGCGCCGGTCGCCTCGTGGCGAAACCAGACGCGCGTGTCGCCGCTCGCGTATTGCGGCGCGGCAGCGGAATTGTTGGCGGACTGAACGGCGGACGCGTTGGCGGAAGAAGTGCTGTCGGCGAGCAGGAGCGCGACGGAGCAGAACTCTGTCGACGTATCGAGGGCGAGCAAAACGGTGCGTGTCATAGGCGGTATTGTAATGCGGGACATGCGCCGGATTCGCGCGATCGGCGCGAAGCGCCGAGACCCGGGCGGCCTTCAGGCAGCACGCCGAAGCCATTCCGAAGACGTCCTCGGTTCGAGGAAAGCCTCGACGGGCCGCGTGCGCTCGCTTGCTAAGATCGTCCGATCTCAACTCGAACCGAACGGAACGCGCATGACCGACATCGATCAGCAATTCGCCCAGGCCCAGTCCGACGTGACGCAACTGCCCGAGCGCCCGGGCAACCTGACGCTGCTGCGCCTGTACGCGCTTTTCAAGCAGGCGAGCGTCGGCGACGTGCAAGGCGAGAAGCCGGGCTTCACCGACATCGCCGGCAAATACAAGTACGAAGCGTGGGCCGCGCTGCAAGGCACGAGCGCCGACGATGCCAAGGCGCGCTACGTCGAACTGGTCGAATCGCTCAAGCGCGGCGAAGCAGCCTGATAGCGCCGAAAGCCTGATCGCGCGATCGATGCCCGAAGATGGCGCGATCGTGCGTCAAAATGTGGCGCGGTGCAGCAAATTCAGATATACTAGCGGCTAGCGCTCGACTGCGGGTTGCAAGCGGGTTGACAAAACCAGCACGTTCCACGCAGCAAGGTGCTTCGTAGCGTTTCGCCCCAATCCAGTTTAGAAACTGTCCCCTCCCTGCTAGGCCGTTGCGCGGTTGTCTTGCGCGCAGTATGTTCCCCGGCCCGTCATGCATCAGGCTGACGTCAGCGCCCGTCGTTCTCATCGAACGGTCGAGCCTGCCGTATCCGATACAGCTTCTAACAAAGATGCTCGCCGTATGTTCGCGCGAGTCGCCCCCGTTTTTCGATTTGCTCGCTGTTTCTTCGCTCGCTGAATCCAACGACTTGGGTATGCCGATTGGCGCCGACGCCTTATTCCTCGTTTCAAGGATCGACATGACTTCGAGCTTCACCGCTAGTCCGTTGGACAATCTCGCAGCAAACATTGGTATCACCCCGACGGCCGACACCCCGGCCACCGACGCACCCGCACCCGCCGACAAGCCCGCCGGCCCCACTTTCGAATCGCTCGGCCTTTCCGCCGATATCGTGTCCGCGCTGACCGCCGCGGGCTATCAGTCGCCTACGCCCGTGCAGCAGCGCGCGATTCCCGCCGCGCTCGCCGGCCGCGATCTGCTTGTCTCCAGCCCGACCGGTTCGGGCAAGACGGCGGCATTCATGTTGCCGGCCATCGAAAAATTCGCGCAACTGCAAAAGCTCGAAGCCTCGCAGCCGCGCGCGCCGCGTGACCCGAACGCACCGCGCGGCCGCCGTCCGCAGCCGATCGCGCGCCCGAAGCTGCTCGTGCTCACGCCGACGCGCGAACTCGCGATGCAGGTTTCCACCGCCGCGACCACGTACGGCAAGCATCTGCGCCGTCTGCGCACGGTCAGCATTCTCGGCGGCGTTGCTTACGGCCAGCAGTTGATGCTTCTCGCCAAGAATCCCGAGATTCTCGTCGCGACGCCGGGCCGTCTGATCGACCACCTCGAACGCGGCCGCATCGATCTGTCGGAACTGAACATGCTCGTGCTCGACGAAGCCGACCGCATGCTCGACATGGGCTTCATCGAAGACATCGAGACGATCGTCGACGCCACGCCCGCGTCGCGCCAGACGCTGCTGTTCTCGGCGACCATCGACGGCAAGATCACGTCGCTGACCGGACGCCTGCTGAAGGATCCGGAGCGCATCGAGATCGTCCAGAAGCTCGAAGCGAAGAGCAACATCGCGCAGACCGTGCATTACGTCGATGACCGCGATCACAAGGATCGTCTGCTCGATCATCTGCTGCGCGACGCCGGACTCGATCAGGCGATCGTGTTCACGGCGACCAAGAGCGACGCCGATCTCATCGCCAATCGTCTCGCCGACGCGGGCTTCGAATCCGCGGCGCTCCACGGCGATCTGCCGCAAGGCGCGCGTAACCGCACCATTCGCGCGCTGCGCGAAAAGCGCGTGCGCGTGCTGGTCGCAACCGACGTCGCCGCGCGCGGCATCGACATTCCGGGCATCACGCACGTCTTCAACTACGACCTGCCGAAGTTCGCGGAAGATTATGTGCACCGTATCGGCCGCACCGGCCGTGCGGGCCGCAGCGGCACTGCGGTCAGCCTCGTGCATTACGCCGAGATGGGCGCGCTCAAGCGCATCGAACGCTTCGTGCGCTCGCCGCTGCCGGTGAACGTCGTCGTGGGCTTCGAACCGCGCAAGTCGCCGCCCAAGGGTGGCTTCGGCGGGGGTCGAGGCCGCCCGAGCGGCAATGGCGGCGGCCGTCGCTTCGGCAGCGGTAACGGCGGCGGCAGCGGCCGCGGCTATGGTCCGGGCAACGCCGGCGGCTACGGCAACAAGTCGAACGCCGGTTCGCGCGAAGGCGGCTATCGCGGTGGCAACAGCGACGGCGGTTATCGTGGTGGCAATAGCGACGGCGGTTATCGTGGTGGCAACAGCGACGGCGGTTATCGTGGCGGCAACCGCGGCGAAGGCGGCTTCGGCTCGCGCGACGGCTACAGCGCACGCCGCAACGATGGCCCGCGCGCACCGCGCCGCGGCAACTAAGCGGCTATCGCAAGGCGCGCTTCCGGGCGCCGCCTTCGTTGCAGGAAGAAACCGATGCCTTGCGCATCGGTTTTTTTTCGCCCCGCCTCCATATTTCACCATGCGCAATGGCCTTTTGCGTCGCAAAAGATGTGCTGCGCGGCACAAACGTGTTCATTGCAAGATAGAAAAAGCCGTTCCGCATTACGATAAACTGCGCATATATCATTGAAAATAAAGCAATAAAATAATCCGCATTTCTCCCAGAGAGGGGTGTTTCGCGAGCCGCGTTTTGCCTAGACTCTTATATAAGAGTTGAGCAAACGCAGATAGCCAAACGCGGCGCACCGGAGCTCAAGTCGTCCAGAACATCGTTCAGGAATCGTCATTCAGTCCAATCTCAAGGAGAAACGCTATGACCTCACGTCAACAACAAGCTCAGCAACTCCAGCAGCAATGGGAAAGCGATCCGCGCTGGAAAGGCATCAAGCGTGGCTACTCGGCGGATGACGTCGTGCGTCTGCGCGGCTCGGTGCAGCAGGAGCACACGCTCGCACGGCGCGGCGCCGAACGCCTGTGGACGTCGATCAACGAAGAGCCGTTCGTCAACGCGCTCGGCGCGCTGACCGGCAATCAGGCGATGCAGCAGGTGAAAGCCGGCCTCAAGGCGATCTATCTGTCGGGCTGGCAAGTGGCGGGCGATGCCAACGTCGCGGGCGAGATGTATCCGGACCAGTCGCTGTATCCGGCGAATTCGGTGCCGCTCGTCGTGAAGCGCATCAACAACACGCTCACGCGCGCCGATCAGATTCAATGGTCCGAAGGGAAGAATTCGGGCGATGAAGGCTATATCGACTATTTCGCGCCGATCGTCGCCGATGCCGAAGCCGGGTTCGGCGGCGTGCTCAACGCGTTCGAACTGATGAAGGCGATGATCGAAGCCGGTGCGGCGGGCGTTCACTTCGAAGACCAGCTGGCGTCGGTCAAGAAATGCGGTCACATGGGCGGCAAGGTACTCGTGCCGACGCGCGAGAACGTCGCGAAACTTTCGGCCGCGCGGCTCGCGGCGGACGTGTGCGGCGTGCCGACGCTGCTCATCGCCCGTACCGATGCCGAAGCCGCCGATCTCGTCACCTCCGACATCGACGACAACGACAAGCCGTTCCTCACCGGCGAGCGCACCGTGGAAGGCTTCTTCCGCACGAAGCCGGGCCTCGAACAGGCAGTGTCGCGCGGTCTCGCTTACGCGCCGTATGCCGATCTCGTGTGGTGCGAAACCGGCAAGCCGGATCTCGAATACGCGAAGAAGTTTGCCGAGGCGATCCACAAGGAATTCCCGGGCAAGATGCTGTCGTACAACTGCTCGCCGTCGTTCAACTGGAAGAAGAATCTGGACGACGCGACCATCGCCAAGTTCCAGCGCGAGTTGGGCGCGATGGGCTACAAGTTCCAGTTCATCACGCTCGCTGGCTTCCACGCGCTGAACTACTCGATGTTCAACCTCGCGCACGGCTACGCCCGCTCGCAGATGAGCGCGTTCGTCGAGTTGCAGCAGGCCGAGTTCGCCGCCGCCGACAAGGGCTTCACGGCGGTCAAGCATCAACGCGAGGTGGGCACGGGCTACTTCGACGCGGTGACGCAGACGGTCGAAAAGGATGCATCGACGACCGCCCTGCACGGCTCGACTGAAGACGAGCAGTTCTTCGAGAAGAAGGTCGCGTAATACGGCTCCAGCAGGCGCATCAGGGAGAGCGGTGAAAAGAAGCGGCGGCCACGGCGCATGCAATGATGCGCCGTGGCCGCGGCTCAAACGAAAGCGCATCGCGTGCGCTTTCGTTTGAGCGATGACGAGCGATCAAGTCAGCGGTAGACGATCACCGGAATTTTCGTGTGCGTGAGCACGCGCTGCGTTTCGCTGCCGATCAAGAGGCTGCCGATGCCGCGCCGACCGTGCGACGCCATTAGGATCACGTCGCAGCCGTTCTGCTCGGCAGCCTCGATGATGCCGATGTACGGCGCGGCGTCGATGCTCGTCACGCTCGCGCAGGGCACGCCAGCACTTTCGGCGGCGCGCTCGACCGCGCGCAGATGTTCGCGCGCTTCGTTTTCGGCGCGCGCGTGGAAATCGTCGGGCGGCTCGACGGCGACATCGGCGAAAGGGGAATACGGATATTGCGGCAGGCACGCGTAAGCCGTGATGCGCGCGCCAACGGATTGTGCGAGATCGATCGCGCCGTCGATGGCCTTTTGCGATAGCTCCGAGCCGTCGGTCGGCACGAGGATGTGTTTGAACATGGTGTCCTCCCCGCAAGTGTGCGGTGCGTGCTTCTATTGTAGTAACGGCCACGCAGGCGAAGAAAGTTTCGATGCGCCGCGCCGGCTCCGCCGTTCAAGGCGCCAGCATAGGAATCCGAAACGTTTTGCTTTCATGCCCAATAGCCCGTCGCGTTATACGTATGCTTGAGCAGATCGAGGAAAAGCCGCACACGCAACGGCAAGTGCCGTCGCTGCGGAAACACCGCGTGAATGCCGATCGGCGGCGCGGCGAACGCATCGAGCACGCTCACCAGGCGCCCCGCGCCGATGTCGTCGCCGACTTCCCACCAGGATCGCCACGCGAGACCGCGGCCTTCGAGACACCATTCGTGCAGCACGGCGCCGTCCGAGCATTCCATGGTGCCGGAGACCTTGATCGTCACGACCTTGCCGTCCTGCTCGAAGACCCAGCCGCGCTGCTGATTCGCCGAAGCCCCGAGCGCGAGGCAATTGTGATGCGCGAGCGCGGCGAGATCGGCGGGCTCGCCGCGCTTTTCCAGATACTCCGGCGATGCGACGCACACGCGCCGGTTTTCCCCGAGCTTGAGCGATACGAGCGACGAGTCCGGCAGCTCGCCGAGACGCACGGCGCAATCGAAACCTTCGTTGACGAGATCGATCATGCGATCGGTCAAATCGAGACTCACGGAGACATCCGGATGCAGCGTGGTGAATTTCGGCACCAGCGGCGCGACGTGACGCCGCCCGAAGCCCGCCGGCGCCGACACGCGCAGATGCCCGCTCGCCTTCACGCCGCCCGCCGACACGCTCGCCTCCGCGTTCTGCATGTCGTTGATGATGCGCTGGCAGTCCTCGAGGAATGCCGAGCCTTCGAACGTCAGCGTGATCCGGCGCGTCGTGCGCACGAGCAGCTTCACGCCGAGCCGCTCTTCGAGCGCGTCGAGCCTGCGTCCGATGACCGCCGGCGCGATGCCTTCCGCCTGCGCCGCCGCCGACAGACTGCCTTTCGCGGCCACCGAGGCGAACGTTTCTATCTGCTTGAACCGATCCATGCGTGTTCGTCGTCAATTACGTCGTTGGAGCACAGATTAGGTAAGTAAAAGTAAAAGATCAAGTGATGCTGCGGTGCTTTTTCCTTCACTGAGATCACGAATACAATCGATCCCGACCTCTAAACGGAGCGCAAGGCTATGTCGGCCATAACGACACACGCATCGTCCATCGATTTGTCCAAATCTCCTCGCGCAGTCATCTTCGATGCTTACGGCACGCTTTTCGACGTCCACTCGGTCGTCGCGGCTGCCGAACAGCTTTTCCCCGGCCACGGCGATGCGCTCTCGAAGCTCTGGCGCCGCAAGCAGATCGAATACACGCAACTGCGCACGCTCGCGGACCCGTCGGGCGCGCGCTACGAGCCGTTCTGGAAGATCACGATCGATGCGCTGCGCCACGCCGCCGCGCGCCTGAAACTCGCCGATGCGCTCTCGAGCGCCGCTGAAAAGCGCCTTCTCGACGAATACGCATGCCTGTCCGCATTCCCCGACACCCTGCCCGCGCTCAGATCGTTGCACGATGACCTCGACATGCCGCTCGCGATCCTGTCGAACGGCAATCCGCCGATGCTCGACATCGCCGTAAAAAGCGCGGGCATGAGCGGACTTTTCGATCACGTACTGTCGGCCGACGCCGCACGCGTCTACAAGCCCGCGCCCGCCGCCTATGCGCTCGGCACGCAGGCGTTCGACGCCAGTGCGCGCGACATCGTGTTCGCGTCGAGCAACGGCTGGAACGTCGCCGGCGCGACATGGTTCGGCTACACCACTTTCTGGATCAACCGCGCCGGGCTGCCGCCCGAAGAACTGGGCGTCGCGCCGCACGGCAGCGGCCGCGGCATGGCGGAACTCATCGCATTCATCGAAGGCGGCTTCGCGCGCCCGGGCAACGCATCGCGCGGTCGCAAACAACTTGCGCGCCTTCAACAAACTCGCAAAACCATCAGCAAAACCGTCTGACCGACCAAGGAGAAAACCATGACGCATCCATCGAATCCGCTTTCGCTTCCGAAAGGCATGGCAATCTCGGCCGATATCAAGCCCGGCTACGAGACCATCCTGACGCCCGAGGCGCTCGCGTTCGTCGCGTCGCTGCATCGGCAGTTCGAGCCGCGCCGCCGGCAGTTGCTCGGCGCGCGCGTCGAGCGCACGAAGCGTCTCGATGCCGGCGAGCGTCCGAACTTTCTCGAAGAGACGAAATCGATCCGCGAAGGCGACTGGAAAGTCGCGCCGCTGCCGAACGATCTGCAATGCCGTCGCGTGGAAATCACCGGCCCGGTCGAGCGCAAGATGATCATCAATGCGCTCAACTCCGGCGCGGATTCGTACATGACCGACTTCGAGGATTCGAACGCGCCGAGCTGGGACAACCAGATCGTCGGCCAGATCAATCTGAAGGAAGCGGTGCGCCGCACGATTTCGCTCGAGCAGAACGGCAAGTCGTACACGCTCAACGACAAGATCGCGACGCTGATCGTGCGTCCGCGCGGCTGGCATCTCGACGAAAAGCACGTCACCGTCGATGGCGAGCGCGTGTCGGGCGGCATCTTCGACTTCGCGCTCTACCTGTTCCATAACGCGAAGGAACTGATCGCGCGCGGCAGCGGCCCCTACTTCTATCTGCCGAAGATGGAAAGCCATCTCGAAGCGCGGCTGTGGAACGACATCTTCGTCGCCGCGCAGGAGGGCGTGGGCATCGCGCGCGGCACGATTCGCGCGACCGTGCTCGTCGAAACCATTCTCGCCGCCTTCGAGATGGACGAAATCCTGTACGAGCTGCGCGAACATAGCGCGGGCCTCAATGCGGGCCGCTGGGACTACATCTTCTCGGCGATCAAGAAGTTCAAGAACGACACGGACTTCTGCCTTGCCGACCGCGCGAAGATCACGATGACCTCGCCCTTCATGCGCGCCTACGCGCTCGAATTGCTGAAGACGTGTCACAAGCGTAACGCACCGGCGATCGGCGGCATGTCCGCGCTGATTCCGATCAAGAACGATCCGGCCGCGAACGACAAGGCGATGGGCGGCGTGCGCTCCGACAAGGCGCGCGACGCCACCGATGGCTACGATGGCGGCTGGGTCGCGCATCCGGGTCTCGTGCCGGTGGCGATGGAAGAGTTCGTGAAGGTGCTCGGCGACAAGCCGAATCAGATCGGCAAGCAGCGCACCGACGTTCAGGTGACCGCGCACGACCTGCTCGATTTCCGTCCGGAAGAGCCGATCACCGAAGCGGGCTTGCGCAACAACGTGAATGTCGGCGTGCACTATCTCGGTTCGTGGCTTGCGGGTAATGGCTGCGTACCGATCCACAATCTGATGGAAGACGCGGCGACCGCCGAAATCTCGCGCTCGCAGGTGTGGCAATGGATCCGCTCGCCGAAGGGCAAGCTCGACGACGGCCGCAAAGTCACGGCCGCGATGGTGCGCGAGATCACCATCGACGAACTGGAAAAGGTGAAGCAGGCCGTGGGCGCATCGGGCGCGGACACGAAGCCGTACGAACGCGCGGCGAAGATTTTCGAGGAGATGTCGACGTCGGCGCAGTTCACCGAGTTTCTGACGCTGCCGCTCTACGAGGAAATCTGAGCGTTCGCGGCGTTGCCGCGCACGAAGAAGAAACGGCCCTCGGGCCGTTTTTTTCGTCTGGCGCGCCTCATGGAACGCGCGCGCCGTGTGCTACATTGCGCATCGTCTTTTCAACGATTCAAACGTGGAGCGCACCCAGGCGTGCGAACGACAGCATGAGCAATATCCAGCTCGACATCGAATGGACCGAAGCGGCATCGCGCAAGATCGAAAAGCTGATGCCGCGCAACGTGAACAAGGATTCGTATCTGGCGCTGCCGCCCGTCGAATGTCTGCCGATGGAAGGCGACGTGCTCTTCCTCGGGCCGTCCGGCAAGCAGCAGCCTTTCATCGTCGCGGAGCGCCAGTATCACCATGACGGCGACGCCGACTGGACCATCATCCTGATCCTCGACGTCCCGCACGAAACCCACTGAAAGCGCGACGATGCGCGCCCGCGTGCGTCAGAGAATCTTGCTGGCGACACGCACCTCGCCGTGCTCGCACAAATCAGGCGACTTGGCGCGGAACGTCTGAATATGCGCCGTTTCGCCGTGCTTCGCGAGCGCGGCTTCGCTTTCCCAGCGCTCGACGAAGATAAAGCGCCGCGGCTCCTTGATGTCGCGATGCAGGTCGTATTGCAGCGCGCCTGCTTCCTTGCGCGTCGGCTCGACGTTCGCTTCCAGCACTTGCCTCAGTTCCTCTTCCTTGCCCGGCTTGGCGACAAAAATCGCGACGACGGCTACTTCCGACATGAGCGTTCTCCTGTTTCGATGAAACGATGAAAGCAGGAGCATAACCGCGCGCGCGGGACATCGCCGAAAACGGCCGCTCATCGAGCCAAAGAAAAAGCCCGCGTTCCAAGAGAAACGCGGGCAAAAACCGTCGCCCTACGAGGATAGGCGACGGGGCCATCGGGGTTCGCGCATGGCGAACCAATCGTCTGTTTGTCCGGTGCAACGTGCTGAATGAGCGCGCTTCGAAGAACTTCTGGCGGGCGAATTTCGCCATTGATGTAATGTACTGTCCGCCCGTTCATTTCTATAAGCTTTTGCGCACATTTCCCGATAGAAAGAATTGTCTGCGCAATTCTTACTCGTCATTCGCATTTCCGTGCATGCTGAGGAAATCGTTTGCGAGCATCCAGCGAGTGAAACGCATAAAAAAACCGCCTCGCGAAGGAGGCGGTTTCGTCGGATTTGAACCGAAGAAAATATCAGCCGATCTGGTCGGCGAGCAAGGCCATGATCTGACGCGCCTGCGGCGACGAATCGACATTGCCCTTGTCGTCGACGATCGCCACGCGGGTCTGTTGATCCGTCACCGCGCGCACGTTGACCTGATACTGCTTCGCCTTCATTTCCTTGCGGCCGTGGAACACCTGGCTCCAGAAACCCTGTTCCGCCGATGATTTGTCGGTCGGATCGACGTAGCGCACGTAGTAGACGCCCTTGCTGCGGTCGCGGTCGTCCACCGTGAAGTTCGCGCGGTCCAGCGCGGTGCCCACGCGCAGCCATGCGCGGTCGTACGCTTCCGGCAAGGTCAGTTGCGACGATGCCGCCTCGGGCACCACTTCGTTGCG
This sequence comes from Caballeronia fortuita, assembly GCF_001544835.2. GTDB lineage: Bacteria > Pseudomonadota > Gammaproteobacteria > Burkholderiales > Burkholderiaceae > Caballeronia > Caballeronia fortuita. The sequence continues at coordinate 187,250 of NZ_FCNX02000005.1, forward strand.
AATCGGCGTGTTGCTCGCGTTCGCGACGTTCTGCGCCGCCACCGATGCCGCCTTCGAATCGCCGGGCTTGGCGCCCGCCGCCGGCGCGTCGAGCGGCGTCGCGCCGCCGGAAGCCGTGCGCTGATCGGCCGCCGAGAGCGAGGACATCAGGCGCTTCAGATATTCGTTTTCGAGCGCCGGATCGTTCGGGCGCGCCTGCCACTGGCTCGTGTCGTTATTCACGCCGGTCAGCGCCTCACGCATGCCCTTCTGGCTGATGAACACATATGTGCCGCCGCTCGGGGCCGTTTCGAGACGCGTGCGGTACTTGTTGCGCTCGGCGGTGACATACGAGTTGCCGGTCGCCTTGGCGAGCGTGTCGCGGATGAGGCCGTCGGAAATCTGCGGATGGGTTTCGTTCCAGTCCGTCTCCATCACGCCCTTGTCGCGCTGATCGACGACGAGCAGAAAGCCCTGCTCCTGCCAGAAGCGCCGGATTTGCGGCCATACCTGGTCGGGCGTCTTGCCGTCGACGACGAGCCAGCGCTCGGTGCCGTCGCGCTGAATTCGCATGCCCGTCACCGGCGGGACCACCGTGGGTGCGTTGGGCGCGACTTTCTGGATCTGCTGCAGATCCGACAGCGATGCCTGCCCGCCCTGTGGCGGCAGCGAACGCTGGTCGGACGCTTCGTCGAGCAGGTTCGGCGGAACGGCGAGGGACACCTGTTTAGAACGCTGATCGCTCTTGTAGTTGAACGCATTGGGATTGGTCGAGCCACATCCCGCCACGATTCCGGCCACCGCGACAAGCGCAGCCATTCGCTTCGTTACACGAAAATCTGTCATTTGGAGAAGTCCTTCCGCTACGCCACGGGCGTTCTTCCGTGGATCAACCCGTTATTTTACCGGTCCGGCGGTATGCCGTGAAAAAAAGAGGTTTGCGCGGCCTCGCCAAAGCCCATCGCGGCGCGCGTCTTTGAAAGTTGCCTTTCAATGGAGAAAGAAGCCAATAGGCAGCGAAGCCGCCCAGGCCGCATCTCGTATTTAAGCCGCTTCGGATCGAATTGACAATTTATGACAATCAGTAAAAATCGCAATTCGGTCTTTCGATGCCTGCAACGTCTTGATTTTTAGACGATTTGCCTCTCCTCTCCGGCTTTTGTCCGACATCGTGGCGCGCGTCTGTGCTTATTGCAATGCTCCTCCTTCCTCTTAAAATCGCATCTCGAAAATAAGAAGAGTCCTAAATAACGGAGAGAAAAAAGTGACAAAAATCAGAATTCCTCATTACGGGACGGCTTGTCTGATCGCCCTTGCGATCGGCGCATCGGTGGATGCGAACGCTCAACTCGGCGCGACGGGACGCGCCGGGACCGCATCCCAAGGCGATGTCGTGCATCAGGCGCAGAACGGCGTCGTGCGATACCACGAAACGACCGACGCCCACGGCATCGTCGTGCGCGAATACGTCGGCACGGGCGGCGATGTCTACGCGGTGTCCTGGCGTGGCCCGGCGATGCCGGATGTCCGGTCGCTGCTCGGCGAGCATTTCGAAGCGTTCCGCCAGGGCGCGAGTGCGTCTGCCGGCGATGCGGGCCTGCACGCCGCGCACGTCGCGCAGGACGATCTCGTCGTCGAAAATCGCGTGCGGCTGCGCGAATTCACCGGACGCGCCTGGCTCGCGAGCGACTTGCCGCCAGGCGTCACGCCGGACGATATTCAGTGAGGGGCCCGCGATGATCTCACGCGCCCTTCTCCCGATTTCCGCGCTCGCCGCCTGCGTTCTGCTGCACGCCTGCGGCGGTGGCGGTGGCGGCAGCACGTCGAACGCCGCTCCCGCCGCGCCGGCCCCGCAGGCCAGCGCGCCCCAGACAGCCAGCGCCGCCACGCCGGCGAGCGCGCCATCGGCCGCGCCCGTCGACACGACTGTCGCGCAATCGACGACGCCCAACGTGCAGGTCATCCACGTCGCGAGCACGCCGACCAACACGCGCAACATGCTGCAAACCAGCGTGACGATTTGCGTGCCCGGCACGAACACCTGTCAGACCATCGACGACATTCAGGTCGATACCGGGTCACACGGCCTGCGCGTGCTGGCGTCGGCGCTCGATCCGTCGATCGCACTGCCGCTGCTCGCGGCGAACAACCCGAGCGCGGTCGTCGCGGAATGCGCGGTGTTCGGCTCGGGCTACACATGGGGCGCGGTGCGCACGGCCGATGTCCGGCTCGCGAGCCAGGTCGCGCCCGCGACATCCGTGCAACTGATCGCCGATAACGCCGCGGGCAACGCCGCCCAGGACTGCAGCCAGTCCGGCCTGCCGATGCTCACTGCATCCAGCCTGCGCGGCAACGGCATTCTCGGCGTCGGACCGTTCACCGCAGATTGCGGCGCGGGCTGCGCGGCCTCCGCGATGCCGCGCTGGTACTACGACTGCACCTCGGGCAACTGCGTCGCGAGCACGGTCGCGGTCGCGCAGCAGGTGACCAATCCCGTCGCCAACTTCGCCACCGACAACAACGGCGTGCTGATCGAACTGCCCGATGTGCCGGATAGCGGCGCATCGGCGGTCACGGGGACGATGACCTTCGGCATCGGCTCGCAGTCGAACAACGTGCTCGGCTCGGCGACGGTGCTCAAGTCGAGCTCGCTGTCCGGTTACGTCACGACGGATTTCGGCGGCAACCAGTACGGATCGAGCTTCATCGACAGCGGATCGAACGGCGTCTTCTTCCCGTCGACGACGCTAGATAAGTGCGGCGTATGGTATTGCCCGTCGACGCCGCAGACGATCTCCGCGACGATCCGTTCGTCGAGCGGCGCGCAGACGCAGAGCGCGGTGAGCTTCACAGTCGCGCAATCGACGGCGCTGTTCGGCAGCGGCCACTTCGCCTTCGACAATCTCGCCGGTTCCGCGAGCGGCTACTTCGACTGGGGCCTGCCGTTCTTCTACGGACGGCGCATCTTCACGGCGCTCGCCGGGCGCGCGACGCCAGCGGGACCGGGACCTTATTACGCGTTCTGAGCGCGCAAACTAAAAAAGCCGTCTCCGGTTTCTCCGGAGACGGCTTTGATGAGCACCTGCGCGACTATGCCTTGCTCTCTTCGTCGAAAATCTTCTGCGCGAGATGGAACGCCGAATTGGCCGCCGGCACGCCGCAATACACCGCCGTCTGCAACAGCACTTCCTTGATCTCGTCTTGCGTCACGCCGTTGTTCTTCGCGGCGCGCAAATGCAGCGCGAGTTCCTCGCTGCGATTGAGCGCGACCATCATCGCGATCGTGATGAGGCTGCGCGTGTGGCGCGGCAGGCCGTCGCGCGTCCAGATTTCGCCCCATGCATAGCGCGTGATGAAGTTCTGGAATTCGGTTGTCAGTTCGGTGCGATTGGCGAGCGAGCGGTCCACGTGCGCGTCCGACAGCACCGCGCGGCGCACCTTCATCCCGGCTTCGTAACGTTCGTCGTCGGTCATCTTCATTCTCCGAGAAAGTCGAGCACGGCGCGCGTGTATTCGTCGCGCTTTTCGATGTTCGACAGATGCGCCGCATCGAGTTCGAGATAACGCGATCCGCCGATGTAACCCGCGAGCTCGCGGCCCTGCGCGGCTGTCGTCGAGAGATCGTGCGTGCCGGCGATCACCAGCACCGGCAGCGCAATGGTCTTCGCTTCGTCGCGCAAATCCGCGTCGCGGATCGCTTCGCAGTTCGACGCGTAACCGTCGCCGTTCGTGTGGCGGAACACGTCGCGGATGTTCGACAGCGCAAGCTGCTCGCGCTCGATGAACGGCGCGGTGAACCAGCGCGCGATGACGGCATCGGTAAGCGCGGGCATGCCGCCCGGCTCGCGCGCTTTCGCGGCGCGCGGCGTCCACACGGCGTCCGAGCCGATCAGCGCGGCGGTGTTCGACAACACCACGCGCGCGAAGCGTTCCGGATGGCGCGCGGCAAGCCCGATGCCGGTGAGACCGCCCATCGACAGCCCGCAATAGTTCGCGCGATCGATCGAAAGACGATCCATGAGGCCGATCACGTCGCCGATCAGTTGATCGATCGTGTACGGTCCCGGCGGCGCGTCCGAGTGGCCGTGGCCGCGCGTGTCGTAGCGCAGCACGCGGTAATGCTTCGCGAAGGCTTCGATGTTGGGCGTCCACATCGAGACATCCGCGCCGAGCGAATTCGACAGCACGAGCCAGGGGGCGTCATCGCCCGCCGTGACATCGATGCGATAGTGAATCCGCGTTCCGTTCACTTCGGCAAGAGGCATGTTTTTACTGCTCCTGTTTGTTCGAGTTAGCGCGTGCGATGGCGGCGGCGACGAACGCCTGCGCCTCGCCGACGTAGTTCGCCGGATCGAGCAACTGCTTCAGCCGATCTTGCGGCAGATGACGCGCGATGGTTTCGTTCGCGGCGAGTTCGTCGAAGAGCGACGTGCCGTTCGCCACCGACGCCTTCGACGCGCCTTCGACGAGCTTGTGCGCCTCCAGCCTGCCGATGGCATCGCCGAGCGCGAGCATTACCGCTTCGCCGAGAATCAGTCCGTTGGTCGCGCCGAGGTTGCGCGCAAGGCGTTCGGCGTTGACTTCCATCGACGGCACGATGGCGAGGATGTTCGACAACGCGCCCGCCGTCAGACGCGCGAGATCGGGCAGCGCTTCCCATTCGGCCTGCCAGCCGCCGAGCGCGCGTTCGTGTTCCTGGACCATGCCCGCGAAGATCGTCGCCACGAGATTCGGCGCGCGCGTAGCTGCCGTGAGCACGGCCGCGCAGCCGACCGGATTGCGCTTGTGCGGCATCGTCGACGATCCGCCCTTGCCCGCCGCCGCCGGTTCCGCGACTTCGCCGAGTTCGGTCTGCATCATCAGCGAAATGTCGCGCGCGATCTTGCCGAGCGTGCCCGTCACCATGCCGAGAAACGCCGCGCTCTCCGCGATGCGGTCGCGCTGCGTGTGCCACGGCAATGCCGGCAACGTCAGCTTCAGGTCTTGCGCGAGCGTCGCCGCGACCGGCAATGCTTTGTCGCGCAGGCTCGCGAGCGTGCCCGCCGCGCCGCCGAATTGCAGCACGAGCGCGCGCGCCTTCAACTCGCCGAGCCGCTCGCGATGACGCGTCACCGCGTCGAGCCATTGCGCGAACTTCAGGCCGAGCGTGATCGGCAGCGCCTGTTGCAGCCACGTGCGGCCGATCATCGGCGTCTTCGCGTGCGCGTGCGCCTGCGCGGCGAGCGCGTCGGAGAGCGCGCGCAGATCGGCATCGATCAGATCGAGGCACGCGCGCAATTGAAGCACGACGCCCGTATCGATGATGTCCTGGCTCGTTGCGCCCCAATGCACGTATTTCGCCGCTTCGGCATCGCGCGATTTCACGACGGCCGTCAGTTGCTTGACGAGCGGAATCGCCAGATTGCCGCCCGCCTGCGCGCCGAGCATCAGCGCGTCGGCGTCGATGTCATCGGCGTTGCAGGCGGCGGCGATCGCCTCGACCGCTTCGGGCGGAATCACGCCGTGCGCAGCCGTTGCCCGCGCGAGCGCCGCTTCGACGTCGAGCATCGCCTGCACGGTCGCGCGCGGCGACCAGATCGCGTTGGCGTCCGCGTTGCCGCAGATCAGATCGGTAAGACGTCCGGTCGATGAGAACATGCGCTCAGACCCGCTCGATGATCATCGCGATGCCCTGGCCCACGCCGATGCACATCGTGCAGAGCGCGTAGCGTCCGCCCGTGCGCTGCAACTGATAGCTCGCGGTCGTCACGAGCCGCGCGCCCGATGCACCGAGCGGATGGCCGAGTGCGATCGCGCCGCCGTTCGGGTTGACGCGGGGATCGTCGTCGGCGACGCCGAGCATGCGCAGCGTCGCGAGTCCTTGCGACGCGAATGCTTCGTTCAGCTCGATGACATCCATCTGGTCGATGGTCATGCCCAGACGCGCGAGCAGCTTCTGCGACGCCGGACCCGGCCCGATGCCCATCACGCGCGGCGGCACGCCCGCGGTTGCGAGACCGAGGATGCGCGCGCGCGGCGTGAGGCCGTTGCGCTTCGCGGTTTCCTCGTCGGCGATCAGCATGGCGACCGCGCCGTCGTTCACGCCCGACGCGTTGCCCGCCGTCACCGAACCGTCCGGGCGCACGACGCCCTTCAGCTTCGCGAGCGCTTCGAGGCTCGTTTCACGCGGATGCTCGTCGCGATCGACGACGAGCGCATCGCCCTTCTTCTGCGGAATCGTCACCGCGACGATTTCTGCGCCAAGCGTGCCGTCCTTCTGCGCGCGCGCCGCCTTCTGCTGCGAGCGCAATGCGAACGCGTCCTGATCGGCGCGGCTGATCTTGTAGTCGTCCGCGACGTTTTCGGCGGTTTCGGGCATCGAATCGACGCCGTACTGCTTCTTCATCAGCGGATTGATGAAGCGCCAGCCGATGGTCGTATCGTGGATTTCGGCCGAACGCGAGAACGCGCTCGTCGCCTTGCCCATCACGAACGGCGCGCGGCTCATGCTTTCGACGCCGCCCGCGATCATCAGGCTCGTCTCGCCCGCCTTGATCGCGCGGGCCGCGACGCCGATCGCGTCCATGCCCGAACCGCACAGGCGGTTGACCGTCGAGCCCGGCGTGCCGACCGGCAAGCCCGCGAGCAGCGCCGACATGCGCGCGACGTTGCGGTTGTCTTCGCCCGCCTGATTCGCGCAGCCGTAGATCACTTCGTCGATGGCTTCCCAGTCGACTTCCTTGTTGCGTTCGACGAGCGCGCGCAGCGGCACGGCGCCCAGATCGTCGGCGCGCACCGAAGACAGCGAACCGCCGTAACGTCCGATCGGCGTGCGGATGGCATCACAAATAAAAGCGTCTTTCATCTTCAACGTCTCCAGAGTTCTCTCAGGCTGCTTCGGTCAGCGGCGCGTATTGGAGCGGCACCTTGGCGAGCTTCTGCAATTCCTCGAACGACAGGCCGTCCACGATTTCGCGCACGACGAAGCCTTCCGGCGTGACGTCGAATACGGCGAGATCCGTGTACACGCGATTCACGCAGTCCACGCCCGTCACCGGATACGTGCACACGTCGACGAGCTTGCTCTCGCCCTGCTTCGTGAGCAATTCCATCATCACGTAGACCTGCTTCGCGCCGATCGCGAGGTCCATCGCGCCGCCGACAGCCGGAATCGCGTCGGGCGCGCCGGTGTGCCAGTTGGCGAGATCGCCCTTAGCGGACACCTGGAACGCGCCGAGCACGCAGAAGTCGAGATGGCCGCCGCGCATCATCGCGAACGAATCCGCGTGATGGAAATATGCGCCGCCGGTGAGCAGCGTGACGTGCTGCTTGCCTGCGTTGATGAGTTCGTCGTCTTCCTCGCCCTTGGCGGGCGCCGGGCCCATGCCGAGCAGGCCGTTTTCGCTATGCAGGAAGATTTCGCGATCCGCCGCGAGATGGTTGGCGACGAGCGTGGGCACGCCGATGCCGAGGTTCACGTACGCGCCTTCGGGAATGTCCGCGGCCACGCGCTTGGCCATTTCGTCACGAGTGAGTTTTTTCATGGCTTCGATCCTTTAAGCGGCGAGTTCGGCTTGATGCACGGCTTGCGGCACTTCCACGACGCGCTGCACGAAGATGCCCGGCGTCACGATATTCTCGGGGTCCAGTTCGCCGAGCGCCACGACCTTCGACACCTGCACGATAGCCGTCTTCGCCGCGCTCGCCATGATCGGCCCGAAGTTGCGCGCAGTTTTACGATAGACCAGATTCCCCCAACGGTCGCCCTTGTACGCCTTCACGAGCGCGAAATCGGCGTGCAGCGGCGCTTCGAGCACGTAGTGCCGTCCGTCGATGACACGCGTTTCCTTGCCTTCGGCGAGCTTCGTGCCGTAGCCCGTCGGCGTGAAGAATCCGCCGATGCCCGCGCCCGCCGCGCGGATGCGTTCCGCCAGATTGCCTTGCGGCACGAGTTCCAGCTCGATCTCGCCCGCGCGATAGAGCGCGTCGAACACATGCGAATCCGTCTGGCGCGGGAACGAGCAGATGATCTTGCGCACGCGCTTTGCCTTTAGAAGCGCGGCGAGTCCCGTGTCGCCGTTGCCGGCGTTGTTGTTGACGATCGTGAGTTCGCGCGCGCCCTGCTCGATGAGCGCGTCGATCAGCTCGGACGGCATGCCCGCCGTGCCGAAACCGCCGATCATGATGGTCGCGCCGTCGTGAACATCGGCCACGGCCGAGGCGAGCGAATCGAAAATCTTGTTGATCATTGCCGTTCCTGTCTGTCTCGAACTGGGGTTTACCTGCTCGTCAGCGCGCTTGCGCCGAAATGTTCGTCATGCGAACATGGATTCGTTTAGCGAACATCGGCATGGTAGTCCCGCATTCGTTGTCGTGTCAACGAAGCAAGTGCGAACTGCGGGTTTTCACGAAGGCGCGCGGCGCTCGCGCGGCCGGTTCGCGCTTACATGAAGAGTCTTATGAAGAATTCAGTCGCTCCTAATTCCGACGCCGAGCCGCAAGACGCGCAGTCGCGTCCCGGCGATGCCTACGTGCAGTCGTTCGCGCGCGGCCTCGCCGTGATCCGTTCGTTCGACGCGAGCCGCCCCGCCCAGACGCTCACCGATGTCGCCGCCGCGACGGGCCTCACGCGCGCGGGCGCGCGGCGCATCCTTTTGACGCTGCAGGCACTCGGTTATGTCGAAGCGGATGGACGGCTTTTCCAACTGACGCCGAAAATCCTCGATCTCGGCTTCGCGTATCTGACGTCGATGCCCTTCTGGAATCTCGCCGAGCCGGTGATGGAAGATCTCGTCGAGCAAGTGCACGAAAGCTGTTCGGCGGCCGTGCTCAACGGCGCGGAAATCGTCTACGTGCTGCGCGTGCCGACGCACAAGATCATCACGCAGAATCTGTCGATCGGCAGCCGCTTGCCCGCGTTCTGCACGTCGATGGGCCGCGTCCTGCTCGCCGCGCTCGATCCGGCGCGCCTAGACGAAGCGCTCGATGCGAGTTCGCTCGTCGCGCGCACGCCGCGCACGATCATCGACCGCGACGCGCTCAAGGAAGCGATCGCCGTCGTGCGGCGCCAGGGCTGGGCGATCGTCGATCAGGAACTGGAAGAAGGACTGATTTCGATGTCCGCGCCGATCCACGACCGGCAAGGGCGCGTAATCGCGGCGCTGAACATCAGCGGCAATGCGCAGCGCAAGAACGCAAAGCAGATGGTGAAGGCGTTTCTCGAGCCGCTGCAGGAAGCGGCGCAGCGCGTGTCGGACATGGTCGCGCGTCGCGGATGACGCTGCCATGCATGATCTCGACCTCAACCTGATTCCGTACCTCGTCGCTATCGAGGAGACGCGCAACGTGAGCCGCGCCGCCGAGCGCCTCGGCGTCAGTCAGCCGCGCGTGTCGACGGCGCTCGCGCGGCTGCGCGAATACTTCAACGACCCGCTCTTCGTGCGGACCTCGCGCGGCATGGAGCCGACGCCGCGCACCATCGCGCTCGTGCCCGCGGCGCGCGAGGCGCTTGCGCGAATCGAACGCGGCTTGCTGGATCGGCAGCATTTCGATCCGTCGACGAGCACGGAGACGTTTTCGATCGCGCTTTCCGATGTCGGCGAGATCGTGTTCCTGCCGCGACTTTTGCAGGCTTTTGCGACAGAAGCGCCGGATGCGAATTTGAGGTCGGTGTCGGCATCGCACGGGGAAGTCGAGCGCGGACTCGAAGCGGGCGATATCGATCTCGCCGTCGGCTATTTTCCAGATCTGCGCGGTAACAATTTTTTTCAACAACGCCTCTTCTCGCATCGGTTCATTTGCCTGATGCGCCGCGATCATCCCTATGCGAACGAGCCGCTCACGCTGGAGCGCTTCATGGAATGCGGCCACGCTGTCGTGCGCGCCGAAGGCCGCAGCCAGGAAGTGCTCGAGAATCATCTCGACAAGGAACGCGTGCGGCGCCGCGCCGTGCTCGAAACGCCGCACTTCATGAGTCTGCCGTTCATCTTGTCGCGCACGGATCTGATCGCGACGGTGCCGCATGCGATCGGCTTCGCGTATGTCGCCGAACACGCGTCGATCACACTCGCCGAGCCGCCGCTCGCGTTGCCGCGCTTCGATCTGAAGCAGCACTGGCATCGCAAGTTTCACAACGATGCGCGCACGATGTGGCTGCGCGGCATCGTCGCATCACTCTTCAACGACGAACTCGACGAGTGGCCCAAGTAGGCGTTCACGCAGCCTCGATCAATCCGGCTAACATGAGCGTTTTGTTTCCCCGCAGGAAATGATCGATGGACGCTCTGACCAGCTTGCGCGTGTTTCGCCAGGTCGTCGAAGCAGGCAGCTTCGTGAAGGCTGCGGAACGGCTCGACATATCGACGGCGATGACGAGCAAGCACGTCGCCAATCTGGAACGGCAACTCGGCGTGCGTCTTCTGAACCGCACGACGCGCCATCTGAGTCTCACCGAAGCCGGCAACGTGTATTACGAGCAGTGCAGCGAGGCGCTCGATATCCTCCAGGCCGCCGAAGCCGCCGTCGGCGCCCAGACCGCGCAGCCGCAAGGCGTGCTCAAAGTGACCGCGCCGGGCTGGTTCGCCAATCGCAAGTTCGCGGACCTGCTCGTCGCGTATCAGACGCGCTATCCGGGCGTGCTCGTCGATCTGCGGCTGGAGAACCGCTTCGTCGATCTCGTCGAGGAAGGCTACGACATGGCGATTCGCGCGACCTCCGAGCCGTCGCCGTCGCTGATCGTGCGGCCCTTGTGCAAGATGCCCTTCATGCTCGCAGCCTCGCGCGCGTATCTCGAACAGCACGGCAAGCTGCGCCATCCGGACGACGTCGCGCGTCACCGATTCGTGTTGCCGACGTACACCAACATCGACGCCGTCACGCTGACCGGTCCCGACGGCGCGTTCACCGTGAAGAATCAGGCCGTGCTCAAGACCAACGATACGTCGATGGCGCTGCAACTCGTGCGCGCCGGGCTCGGGCTCGCGTACTTTCCGGCGTGGATCGTCGAGCCGGAACTGGCGTCGGGCGCGCTCGTGCGCGTGCTGCCCAGCTATGCGGCGTTCGCGCCGTCCGTGTACGCGGTGTATACGAGCCGCAAATACATGACGACGAAGGTACGGACTTTCATCGATTTTCTGTCGGAAGCACTAGCCGAACAGCCAATGTAATTAGGATTACTCTTATTTTAGCGTCGCACCTCGCGTGTAATCATCGCGCCCGCTTCCGGATCGGGCGATTGCGAGGTGACAAAAAATTTCATCGTTCGCGCCGCCGGGATCGTTCCCGTTACCCGCACGCGAGGCACGCGCGATATGGAATTTCCCTGGCTTCCCCTGTCATTCATTCTGACGTTGCTCGGAGTCACGCTCTTCATCTGCAGCACGCTGAATGCGAGCGAAGGCGCTCTGCGGTGGAACGGCGCGCTGATCTTTCTCGTTCTGTGCTGCGCGGCCATGCTGCTCGACTTCACGCTGACGATGATCTTCGCGTCGGCAGGCTTCGCAGAGCGCACGCGGTACGACAGCTACGGATCGCGGATCGCATGGAGCGAGCGCATCCTCACGTACCTGATTCCATGCGTGATTTCGATGCTTTTGGCGCTGAGGTTTCGTCGACGTCAACATTCTGCGCGCGAGCCCGGCCGCCTCGGAAACGATGCCGCGCGTGAAAACCCGGCGGAGATTCAAACCTTCCGTCGCACACGTGCGAAGCTGAGGATATGACGAGCGTCGAGTGAATTTGGTAAGTGCGACAGCGAATTTGTTCGAAGCAGTTCTACTATTCGTTTCGCTCTGATATACTTTCGCTCTTTCGGGGCGTAGCGCAGCCTGGTAGCGTACCTGCATGGGGTGCAGGTGGTCGGAGGTTCAAATCCTCTCGCCCCGACCAGGAAATCAAAGGCTCTCCGGCTTCTGGCCGGAGAGCCTTTTTTCTTTGGCTCATCGCGAGTCGCCGCATCGATCCATCGATCAATTCGAGCAGAAAAGAATGGCATACAACAAGCTCAACAACCCGCGCGCGTTTCCCGGCACTAGCAACTACGGCATGTCCCTGCGTGACTACTTTGCTGGCCAGGCGATGGCCGCCGATTTCGCCGATGCGGCCATCCCCAACGACGCGTCGTCCGCACTTCTCGAAGCACGCGCGCAACTCTACTACCGCTTGGCCGATGCCATGCTCAAGGTCCGCGCAGATGATGAAGCGCTGACCAGCACGAACTCGATGATGGGCATGCGCGTCTGACATCATGTGTTGTCGCCCGTCCCGGCCGCGAAACGAGCGCGCTTCACTGTATATTCAGACATAAGAATCGCAAAAAATACTTGTGTGTCAGTGCTTTAAGCCCTAGTCTTAACGTGACACATAAGGAACGGCGTCCCATGCCTTTGTCTGTCCCAGCGCCCGCGCAACAGCGGCGCAATCGCTCCCGTCGAACCCACTCTGCTCTGCGCGCCGAAGTCGCGCGATGGTTCGATGCGGGGAGCCGCGCGCGCGTCACGCGCTTCGGGCGCATCTATCCCGGCGGCAGCCGCTATGTGTGCGTCAGCGCCACGAGACCAGGACGATGCTTCGCACTCTACTTCTTTCATCACGGCGCCGGCGACTGGCGCATCTATCCGCCCTGGGGCGTCGGGCCGAGCATTGTCTATTGGTCGGTCAAGATGAAGCTGCCGGCTTCGCAAGCGCCCGGTCCCAAGAAGCGCTTTCGCGTAGGCGTCAAGCCTTGAGCATGACGTCTTGAGCCGCAAGCAGCGCCCGATGCACGGACGGAAAAAAGCCGCGTCGATGCGCGGCTTTGCGAGTTGAATCGTAACGGCGATCACCCACCCAGCAGATCGATCACCTGAAGAATATCCTTGCGCAGTTGATCGACATCGACGCTCGCCTGAGCTTGCGTCGAAGTTTGCGCTTCGATCATGTCGGCTTCGTCGCTGGTTGCGCGGCCTTGTGAATCGAGCCGATTGCGCGCGCCGTTGATCGTGAAGCCCTGTTCATATAGCAACTCGCGAATCCGCCGGATCAGCAGGACTTCGTGATGCTGATAGTAGCGGCGATTGCCGCGCCGCTTGACCGGCCTCAGTTGCGTGAACTCCTGCTCCCAATAGCGCAGCACGTGAGGCTTGACGCCGCACAGCTCGCTGACTTCGCCAATCGTGAAGTAACGCTTGGCGGGGATCGGAGGCAAGACGACTTTTTCCATCGTCGATCAACCATCGTTATAAGTGATGTCGATTGAAGCGCGGTGGTCAGGCAGCGCGGCGCGCGGATCATCGCACGCCGCCGGGACATCAGCGAGTGAGATCGGTCTCCGCTCCCGTTTCGACCAGCGCCTTCAGCTTCTGACTTGCATGAAACGTGACGACCCGCCGCGCGGCGATAGGAATCGCCTCGCCCGTCTTGGGGTTGCGGCCTGGACGCTGAGGCTTGTCGCGCAGCTGGAAATTGCCGAAGCCGGAGAGCTTGACGCTCTCGCCGCTCTCCAGCGCATCGCGGATGACTTCGAAGAACGCTTCGACCATGTCCTTGGCTTCGCGCTTGTTCAGACCGACGTGGTCGAACAGCATTTCCGCCAGTTCGGCTTTGGTGAGCGTCGGCGTGTCGCCGGGTGCGCTCGAGGTCTGGGTATCTCGGGTCATGGCGCTACGCTGCGCCGAAAGAAGGGCTTCGAAATCACTCGAGTTCATTTGGTTCATATCGGTAAAACGGCGCTTGCCACATTGAAGACTTGGCGATCGACGGACGGGCCAACTGCAGGCTATCCGCGCAACCGCGCGCCGTGTACTCGAGCCAGGCGATCCACCAGCGTTTTGATGGCCGTATCGACCGTTTCGTCCTGAAGCGTGCCGCCAGTATCTTGCAACGTTACACGGAAGGCAAGACTTTTCTCATGCGCTCCCAAGCCACCGGAAGTATTTGATTTTGGACGAAATTCATCGAAAAGCGCAACCCTTGTGACGTGTCTGCAAACGTCCTCCGAACGCGCGTTTTCGAGCTCGTCGAGCAACGCTTGCACAGGCACGTCCTGATCCACGACAACAGCAATATCGCGACGAACGGGCGGAAATTTCGAGACTTCCGACGGCGTCGGCAACGCGCGATCCATGAGCGCGTCGGCATCGATTTCGAAGAGGATTGGCGCGTTCGGCAGATCGTACTTTTGCAGCCAGCGCGGATGCAGCTCGCCGATCCAGCCGACGGCGCGACCCGCCACTTCGATGCGCGCGCTGCGTCCCGGATGCAGCGCCGGATGCTCCGCCTTCACGAAGCGCGGCACGACCGGCGCGAAGAGCGCTTCGACATCGCCCTTCACGTCGAAGAAGTCGACGTTGCGCGACGCCACGCCCCATTGCTCCTCGATCACCGGGCCATACGCGAGGCCACCGATCATCTTCGGCTGCGCGAAGCCCTCGACCGTGAGCTCGCCCGCTTTCACCGTTGCATCGCGATGAAACACGCGGCCCGCCTCGAACACGCGCACGCGATCCGCGCGGCGGTTCAGGTTGTGACGCAACACTTCGATCAGGCTGCCGAACATCGTCGTACGCATGACCGATAGCTGGCTCGCAATCGGGTTCAACAGCTTGATCGGATTGTCGTTGCCGGCGAAGTCCTTTTCCCATTCGGCATCGACGAAGCTGAAGTTCACCGTCTCCGAATAATCGCGCGCGGCGACTTCATGGCGCAGCGTGTGGATCGAGCGCTTCGTTTCGTTCGTGATGCGCATTTCGCTACGCGCAACCGGCGGGCGCGCCGGAATCTTCTCGAAGCCGTAGATACGCGCGACTTCCTCGATCAGATCTTCTTCGATCTCGATATCGAAGCGATACGGCGGCGGCGTGACCTTGAAGGTGTCGCCGTCGCGCTCGAACGCGAGGTTCAGGCGCGTGAAAATCTGCGCGATCTCTTCCGCGCCGATTTCTACGCCGATGATGCGATGCGCACGCGACACGCGCATCGACACCGGATTGCGCTCCGGCACGTTGACGATCTGGTCGTCGACGGGACCGGCCTCGCCGCCGCAGATGTCGAGGATCAGGCGCGAGATGCGCTCGATATGCTCCACGGTCGTCGAGTAATCGACGCCGCGCTCGAAGCGATGCGCCGCATCGGTCGAGAAGTTGTACTTGCGCGCGCGGCCGCGGATTGCGTCCGGCCACCAGAAAGCGGCTTCGAGATAGATGTTCGTGGTGTCGAGCGACACGGCCGTGCTGTCGCCGCCCATGATGCCCGCGAGGCTTTCGACGTGACGATCGTCCGCAATGACGCCGACGGTTTCATCGAGCTCGACGGTGTTGCCGTTCAAAAGCTTCAGCGACTCGCCCTTCTTGCCCCAGCGCACTTCGATCGCGCCGTGGATCTTGTCCAGATCGAACACGTGCGTCGGACGGCCGAGTTCGAGCATTACGTAATTCGAGATGTCGACGAGCGCGGAGATGCTGCGCTGGCCCGCGCGTTCGAGTCGCTCGACCATCCATTGCGGCGTCTTCGCGTGCGCGTTCACGCCACGAATCACGCGGCCCGAAAAACGGCCGCACAGATCGGGCGCGAGCACCTTTACCTGTAGCTTTTCGTCGAGCTTCGTTTCGACGGCGGGCATGTCGATTTGTTTGAGCGGCGCGCCGGTGATCGCGGCGGTTTCGCGCGCGACGCCGAACACCGACAGACAATCCGCCTTGTTCGGCGTGAGCTTGATCTCGAAGACCGTGTCGTCGAGATTGAGCGCCTCGCGGATGTCCTGGCCGACCTTCGCATCGGCGGACAGGATCAAGAGGCCGCTGTGATCTTCCGACAGCTTGAGCTCGCGCGCCGAGCACAGCATGCCTTGGCTATCGACGCCGCGCAGCTTCGTCGGCTTGATCGCGAACGGCTCGCCGCCCGCTTCGGCCGGCGGCAACACGGCGCCGATCAGCGCGACCGGCACCTTGATGCCCGGCGCCACGTTCGGCGCGCCGCACACGATGTTGAGCGTCTCGCCCGTGCCGGCATCGACCTGACAGACGTTGAGCTTGTCGGCGTTCGGATGCTTGGCGACTTCGAGCACTTGCCCGACGACGATCTTCGTGGTCGGCGGCGCGACCGGACGCAGGTCTTCCACTTCGAGACCGGCCATCGTCAGCGCGTGCGCGAGTTCGTCGGTGGAGAGCTTGGGATCGACGAAACTGCGGAGCCAGGATTCTGGGAATTGCATGTGTGTCTACGTTCGAAATGTTTGGAGTCTCTCGATCGGCTTCTTTCGGACGCCGATCGCCGCGGGCGCTAAGCGCTTTACGCGAACTGGCGCAGGAAGCGCAGGTCGTTCTCGAAGAACAGACGCAGATCCTGCACGCCGTAGCGCAGCATCGTGAGGCGCTCGAGGCCGCTGCCGAACGCGAAACCGATATAGCGCTCCGGGTCCAGCCCCATGTTACGGATGACGGTCGGATGCACCTGGCCCGAGCCGGAGATTTCCAGCCATTTGCCCGCGTTCTTGCCATGCTCGAACATCATGTCGATCTCGGCGGACGGCTCCGTGAACGGGAAATACGACGGACGGAAGCGTACGAGAATGTCGTCGCGCTCGAAAAACTTTTTCAGAAAATCGGTGTAGACGCCCTTCAGGTCCGCGAAGCTGATGTTTTCCTCAATCCAGAGGCCTTCGACCTGGTTGAACATCGGCGAATGGGTGGCGTCGCTGTCCACGCGATACGTGCGGCCCGGCACGATCACCTTGATCGGCGGCTTGTTCATGCGCGCGTAGCGCACCTGCATCGGGCTCGTGTGCGTGCGAAGGAGCAGCGGCCGGCCATCGGCGTCCTTGCCGTCGATGTAGAACGTGTCCTGCATCGAGCGCGCCGGATGGTTCTCCGGGCTGTTCAGCGCGGTGAAGTTGTACCAGTCGGTTTCGATCTCGGGACCATCGGCGACATCGAAGCCGATCGTGCGAAAGACCTGCTCGACGCGCTCCCATGTGCGCATCACCGGATGCAGCGTGCCCGCGCCCGCGCCGCGTCCGGGCAGCGTGACGTCGATGGCTTCTGCCGCGAGACGCTGGTTCAGGAGCGCATCGGCGAGCGCCTGACGCCGCGCGTTCAGCGCGGCTTCGACCTGCTGCTTCGCCTGATTGATGCGCGCGCCTTCGGTCTTCTTCGCTTCCGGATCGAGCTTGCCCAATCCCTTCAGCAAATCAGTCAGCGCGCCGGACTTGCCGAGAAACCGCGCCTTCTCGTTTTCGAGCGTGGTGGTATCGGTGGCGTGTTCAAAGGCGCTTTTCGCGTCGGCGACAATCTGGTCCAGATCCATTGATCCCATCTTTTCGAAGTTCTGACTAAGTTCGGTTTTGGACGTGGCCTGAGCGATCGCAAGCCATGTGCAAAACCGTCCGACCAACAAAAACGGGGCTCGGTGAGAGCCCCGTTTTCTGCCTTCGGGCTGCCCTCAAGGGACAACGCTCAGGCAAACCACGCAGTACTAATTTCGCAATTAGGCTGCAACGGCGGCTTTCACCTGCTTGACGATCGCAGCAAAAGCAGCCTTGTCGAACACAGCCATGTCAGCCAGAACCTTGCGGTCGAGTTCGATCGAAGCCTTCTTCAGGCCGTTGATGAACACGCTATAGGTCATGTCGTGCTGACGCACCGCCGCGTTGATACGCGTGATCCACAGTGCACGGAACACACGCTTCTTGTTGCGGCGATCGCGGTAGGCGTACTGGCCTGCGCGCATGACCGCCTGCTTGGCGATGCGATAGACATTATTGCGACGGCCGCGGTAACCCTTGGCCAGACGGATGATCTTCTTGTGACGGGCCCGTGCGGTAACCCCACGTTTTACTCGAGGCATGTAGCGCTCCTATGAGTGTAAGTTGAGGTTACGCGAACGGCAGCATTGCGCGGACGGAGTTCAGATCAGACTCATGAACTCCGGTGATGCCACGCAGATGGCGTTTGTTCTTGGTGGTTTTCTTGGTAAGAATGTGGCGCTTGAAGGCCTGACCGCGCTTGACGGTACCGCCCGGACGCACCACGAAGCGCTTTGCAGCACTCTTCTTGGTCTTCATCTTCGGCATGAAACAACTCCAGTTTATTAGATGGTCATGGGTGTGCGGCTGATTCGTAAATACCGCCAACGAACCCCTTCCCGCCCTTCGAAACCCACGCTCCACTTGTGTGCGAGCGGCCCGGTGAGGAGCCGCCGCTTTCATGACCCGTGTCAACAGCGTGACACCGGCCCGAAACCGCCGGCGATGCCGCGCCGACCGCCTTTCGACGGCGCGCGATCCATCGCCTTACTGCTGTTCTGTTACTTACCCTTCTTCTTCGGGGCAAGCACCATGATCATCTGACGCCCTTCCATCTTCGGCATCTGCTCGACCTGGCCATATTCGTCCAGATCCGTCTTCAGACGTTCGAGCATGCGCATGCCGATTTCCTGGTGCGCCATTTCACGGCCGCGGAAACGCAACGTGATTTTCGTCTTGTCGCCGTCTTCGAGGAAGCGCGTGAGGTTGCGCAGCTTGACGTTGTAATCACCGTCATCCGTGCCGGGGCGGAATTTGACTTCCTTCACCTGCACGATCTTCTGCTTCAACTTCGCTTCGTGCTGCTTCTTCGCTTCCGAATACTTGAACTTGCCGTAGTCCATCAAACGGCAGACAGGCGGCGATGCCTGCGGCGCGATTTCGACGAGATCCACATCGAGCTGTTCCGACTGTCGGAAAGCCTCGGCCAGTTTCACGATTCCGAGCGGCTCGTTGTCCACTCCGACCAAGCGCACTTCCGGTGCGGTAATTTCACCGTTGATGCGATGTGACGACTTATCAGTAGCGATGTTACGTTTCCTCTAAAAATGAAAAAACAAGCCGCGCTGCGAGTGACTTACTTGAACGCCCGCACTTCCTGCTGCAGGCGCTCCAGAAATGCGTCGACCGGCATCACGCCCAGGTCGACACCGCCACGAGCACGCACGGCTACGGTTTGCGCATCACGCTCCTTGTCGCCGACGACCAGCAGGTACGGGACCTTTTGCAGCGTGTGCTCGCGTATTTTATAGCTAATCTTCTCATTGCGCAAATCGGACTCCACTCTAAGCCCTTGTTTTTGCAACGATTGAGCCAGATTTCCGGCATATTCGGCCTGACTTTCAGCAATATTCAGCACAACAGCCTGAGTCGGCGCGAGCCACGGCGGCATGGCGCCGGCATGGTGTTCGATCAGAATGCCGAGAAAACGCTCCATTGATCCGACGATTGCGCGATGGAGCATCACCGGGCGGCGGCGGCTGTTGTCTTCCGCCACATACTCCGCGCCGAGACGCTCCGGCAGCACCATGTCGAGCTGCAAGGTGCCGCACTGCCACGAACGGCCGAGCGCGTCCTTGATGTGATACTCGATCTTCGGGCCGTAAAACGCGCCTTCGCCCGCGAGCTCTTCCCACTGCAAACCGCACGCGGTCAATGCTTCGCGCAGACCCTGTTCCGCGCGATCCCAGGTTTCGTCGGTGCCCGCGCGCTGCTCCGGACGCAGCGACAGCTTGATGTCGATGTGATCGAACCCGAAATCCTTGTAGACGCTCATCGCGAGCGTATTGAACGCGATCGACTCCGCGATGAACTGGTCTTCGGTACAGAAAATGTGCGCATCGTCCTGAACGAAGCCGCGCACGCGCATCAGACCGTGCAGCGCGCCCGACGGCTCGTTGCGATGGCACGAACCGAACTCCGCGTAACGCAGCGGCAGATCGCGATACGAACGCAGGCCGTGATTGAACACCTGGACGTGGCCCGGGCAATTCATCGGCTTGATTGCGTAGTCGCGCTTTTCCGATTCGGTCGTGAACATGTTTTCACGATAATTCTGCCAGTGACCCGACGCTTCCCACAGCGAGCGGTCCATGACCATCGGGGTCTTGATCTCGAGATAGCCGGCGTCGTTGACGCGGCGGCGCATGTACTGCTCCACTTGCTGCCACAGCGACCAGCCCTTCGGATGCCAGAACACCATGCCCGGCGCTTCGTCTTGCAGATGGAACAGGTCGAGCTGTTTGCCGAGCTTGCGATGGTCGCGCTTCTCGGCCTCTTCGAGCATGTGCAGGTACTGATCCTGGTCTTCCTTCTTCGTCCACGCGGTGCCGTAAATGCGCTGCAGCTGCTCGTTTTTCGAATCGCCGCGCCAGTACGCGCCCGCGACCTTCATCAGCTTGAAGACCTTCAGCTTGCCGGTGGACGGCACGTGCGGGCCGCGGCACAGGTCGATGAAATTGCCGTGACCATACAGCCGGATCTCGTCGCTGTCAGGAATCGACTCGATGATCTCCGCCTTGTACTTTTCTCCGATGCTCTTGAAGTACTCGACCGCCTCGTCGCGCGACACGACGCGGCGCGACACCGGCTCGTCCTTCTTCGCGAGCTCCTGCATGCGCTTTTCGATCTTCTCGAGATCTTCGGGCGTGAAAGGACGGCTGTACGAGAAGTCGTAGTAAAAGCCGTTGTCGATGACCGGCCCGATGGTCACTTGCGCTTCCGGAAACAGATCCTTCACGGCGTACGCAAGCAAGTGCGCGGTCGAGTGGCGCACGACATCGACGCCTTCCGGATCCTTGTCCGTGACGATGGCGAGCGACGAATCCTTGTCGATGACAAACGAGGTATCGACGAGTTCGCCGTTCAGCTTGCCGGCGAGCGCCGCCTTGGCGAGGCCCGCGCCGATCGATGCCGCGACTTCCGCGACCGTCACCGGGTGATCGTATTGTCGGACCGACCCATCAGGCAAACGTACCGAAACCATATCGTTCTCCAAGACGCCGGCGCTTGCCGGGCAATTCGTTTAAGCATTGCCGCGCGATTCGTTTCGAAAATCGCAAGACAAAAAAAATGCGGCCCCGCTATCGAGGGGCCGCATTCACTTTTCACACATACCGCGAAACATTTTGGCAGAAGGCGAATATGGTCCTCGACTAGCGTCGCTCCGAAGTTGTTTCGGTCAACGTTCGACGTGCCATTTTATTTTCGCCTTTTGCGCAGCGCGCTTCTTGCGGTTTGAAACTCCACGAACCGAAGTACGCTGAATTTCGTTTTCGTTGGTAGGCTCGATTGGACTCGAACCAACGACCCCCACCATGTCAAGGTGGTGCTCTAACCAGCTGAGCTACGAGCCTGAAAGAAGTGAGATTATATGGAGCGTTTCTGATCTTGGCAAGTGTTTATCTGCAGAAAAAATGAAAAACATTCGCCGATCATGCGCGACGCGATGCGCGAATCACGCCCGCCACTTCGCCGAGCAAGGTACACGCGCGTTGAATCTGCGCCGCACTCGACACTTCCACGGTGAACTGCATATACGCGATATTCCTGCGGCTCTGACTCTTCACGCCGATCACGTTGATTTTCTCGCGCGCGAACACTTCGGAGATATCGCGCAGCAGACCCTGACGGTCAGCCGCTTCGACCGAGAGATCCACCGGATATACCGAAGAACCGCGCCCGTCCATCACGTCGGCGGACCAGGTCGTGTGCAGCACGCGCTCGGGCGAGCGCTGCGCCATGCGCTGGAACGTCGCGCAATCCGTGCGGTGTATGGACATGCCCTTGCCGCGCGTGACGAAACCCGCGATCGGGTCAGGCGGCGCCGGGCGGCAGCAGCGCGCGAGCTGCGTGAGCAGCGCATCCACTCCGACGACGAGCACGCCCGTCGACGCGCCGTGCGCCACGCTCTGCCCGCTGCTGCGCTTTTCGAACTGCTCGGGCGCTTCGGGTTCGGGCTCGGGCGGCGGCGCGTCGGACAGCGCCTGCTCGATATTGCGCAGACTGAACTCTTCCTTCGCGACGACCGCGTAGAGCTCTTCAGGCGTCTTGAAGCCGAGCTTGCTCGCGAGCTGATCCAGACTGACCGACGTCTTGCCTTCGCGCTGCAAGGTCTTTTCGACGATCGTCCGTCCCGCCGCGATGTTCTCCGCCGCGTCTGCCGCGAGGAACCACGAGCGCACCTTCTGCCGCGCGCGGGCGCTATGCAGATAGCCGAGTTGCGGATTGAGCCAGTCGCGCGACGGCCCGCCTTCCTTCACCGCGACGATCTCGACCGTCTGTCCGTTCTGCAGCGGCGTGTTGAGCGGCACCATCGCGCCATCGACGCGCGCGCCGCGGCAGCGATGCCCGAGTTCGCTGTGCAGGTGATACGCGAAATCGACGGCCGTCGCGCCCTGTGGCAGCGCGATCACGCGCGCCTGCGGCGTCAGCACATAGATATGGTCGTCGTCGAGCGTGGCATCGCGAAGATGCTGCCAGCCGCGCTGTTCTCCGCGACCCTCCCCTTCGACGTCGTCCTTCCACGCGAGAAGCTGGCGCAGCCACGCGATCTTCTCGTCGTATTTCTCGCTCGCCGTGACCTGCCCCGCATAGCCGCGTGCGCCCGCCTCCTTGTAACGCCAGTGCGCGGCCACGCCGTACTCGGCGAACTGATGCATCTCGTACGTGCGGATCTGCACTTCGAACGCGCGCCCGTCGTCGCCGATCACGACCGTATGCAGCGATTTGTAGCCGTTGGGCTTGGGACGCGAGATGTAGTCGTCGAACTCGCGCGGTACCGGCTGCCACAGGTTGTGCACGATGCCGAGCACGGTGTAGCAATCCTTGATATCGCCGACGATCACGCGAAACGCGCGCACGTCGTTCAGTTCGGAGAAGTCGAGATGCTTGCCGCGCATCTTCTTCCAGATGCTGTAGATGTGCTTCGGCCGCCCGCTCACTTCCGCCTTGATGTGCGCGGTGTCGAGTTCCTTCTGCAGACGCGCGATCGCCTCGGTCACATACGACTCGCGCTCCACGCGCTTCTCGTCCAGCAGCTTCGCGATGCGCTTGTACGTGACCGGATCCTCGAAGCGGAACGACAGGTCTTCGAGCTCCCACTTCAGTTGCCAGATGCCGAGCCGGTTCGCGAGCGGCGCGTAGATCTCGAGCGTCTCGCGCGGCACGTCGGGCGACGGTTCCATCTTGTGCGCGGCGTAGTAGCGCAAGGTCTGCACGCGCGATGCGAGCCGGATCAGCACGACGCGGATGTCCTGCGCGAACGCGAGCAGCATCTTGCGCAGCGCTTCGACCTGCGCGCGCCGGGCGGCTTGCGCATCGCGCGTGTTTTCGGGCAGTTCCGCGAGCGTCGCGCGCGAGCTGACCGAACCGAGACGCAGGAGCTTGCGCACGTCGCCGACGAGCCGCTGCACTTCCGTCCCGAAACGCTCCGCGATGACCTTCTCGGGATCGTCGAGATGGGGCGCCAGCACGAAGAGCGCGGCCGCCGCGATCGCGTGCGAGTCGACGTTGAGTGTCTGCATGATGCGCGCGGTGCCCGCGGCGTGGTCCGCGAGCAGTTCGCCCGTGGAGACGCGCGCGTCCTTCGCGTGCTCGCGCACGAACGCGAGCGCGTCGTCGATGGACGGCTCGGGCAGCGTCTGGGCGGGAACGGCGGTCTCGGTCATGCGGGCGACGCCACGACTTCAATCGATGCGATTCAGCCGCGCTGCGCGGCGATCACGACGATTTCGACGAGGCAGGCCGGATTGGCGAGCTTCGCTTCGACGGTTGCGCGCGGCGGCGTGTTGCCTTCGGCGACCCACGCGTCCCACACGGCGTTCATGCCGGGGAAGTGAATCATGTCCGAGATGTAGATCTGCACCGACAGCAGATGCGCTTTGTCGCTGTTCGCTTCTTCGAGCAAGCGGTCGATATGGCCGAGCACTTCGCGCGTCTGGCCGGTGATGTCCTGCTCCGTGTCCTCGGCGATCTGGCCTGCGAGATACACCGTGCCGTTGTGGATCGCGGTTTCGGAAAGGCGCGGACCGACGTGATGACGAATGACTGCCATTGTGTGTTCCTGATCGATGAATGATGAAAAAAACGGCACAAGCGACGCACGCTCAGCGCATTATTATGCCTCTCTGCCGCCATCGCCGAGAAAGAAGCCCTGGGCGATGGCGATCTGATCCTCGTCGAGAAACGCCGGCGCATGCCCCGCGCCCGGCACTTCCGCGCTCGTCACGGCCTGCCCTTTTTCGACCATCTGCGCGACCGTCTCGCGCGACAGCAAATCCGATGTCTCGCCGCGCACGACGAGCACCGGCGTTTTGATCGACGCGAGCGAGCGCCACAAAAACGCCTCGCCGGCCGCGTTCTGCTCGTCGGTCGCCGATGTGAACGGCGTCGCGATGCCCGGGTCGTATCGAAAGCCCCACGCGCCATCGCGTTCGTGCAGGAGCGGCGTGTTGATGCTCGTCCACTCTTCGTCGGTCAGCGGCCCGAACGAGGACGCGAGCGCCGCCGCGTGCCGTACACCTTCGTCGAGCGACGCGAAGCGCGCCGGCTTGCCGAGATACTCGCCGATGCGCTTGAGCGCGATCGGCTCGATATGCGGCCCGACATCGTTGAGCAGCATCTTTCTGATCGGCGTATTCGGCAGTCCGCCGAGCGCCATGCCGATGAGCCCGCCCATCGACGTGCCGAACCAGTCCACTGTCTCCACGTTGAGCCGCGCGATCAGCGTGACCATGTCGGCGACGTATTGCGGCACGCCGTAGTGGCGCGGATCGGCGAGCCAGTCGGACAGGCCGCGCCCGACCACATCCGGGCACACCACGCGATAGTCCCGCGCGAACGCCTGCGCGAGCTTGTCGAAATCTCGGCCCGAGCGCGTGAGGCCGTGCACGCACAGAAGCACGCGCGGATTGGCCGGATCGCCCCACTCCGTATAGGCGATGCGATGCAGACCCGCCGGGCTCGCGCATTGCACGAAGCGCTGACGCGGCTGACTCAGATCGGAATGCACGGCTTCGACGACGATGGATGCGGTCATTGGAGAGTCCCTCGTGGCAAGTGTCGAAACGATTGTAAAGCGCATCTCGCAAGATCGAGCGCGCCTATGCCGGACGGACGACCCGGACGCGGCCGAACCGGCGTTCAAAAGCAAAGCGGGCGAAGCCCCGAAAGCTCCGCCCGCCCCCCTTCTCACGCGCTCACGCGCTCACGCCGCGAGATGCGGCGTGCGACTCACGCCGGCGTCACTTGACGTTGGCGACGTCGAGCGGCGCGCCCGTCTTTTTCTGGATTTCCTCGACAGTGACGCCGTCGGCCAGTTCGACGAGCTTCAGCCCGCCGTCGACGACATCGATCACGCCGAGGTCCGTGATGATGCGATTCACGACGCCCACGCCCGTCAGCGGCAGCGTGCACTCTTCGAGAATCTTGTGCTGGTCGCCCTTTGCGACATGTTCCATCAGCACGACGACCTTCTTCACGCCGGCGACGAGGTCCATCGCGCCGCCCATGCCCTTGATCATCTTGCCGGGGATCATCCAGTTGGCGAGATCGCCCTTCTTGCTGATCTGCATCGCGCCGAGGATCGCCAGGTTGATGTGGCCGCCGCGGATCATCGCGAACGAATCAGCCGACGAAAAGATCGACGAGCCCGGCAGCGTGGTGACGGTCTGCTTGCCGGCGTTGATGAGATCGGCGTCGACTTCGTCCTCATACGGCGACGGCCCGATGCCGAGCAGGCCGTTTTCCGATTGCAGCCACACTTCCATGCCGTCCGGCACGTGATTGGCGACGAGCGTCGGCAAGCCGATGCCCAGGTTCACGTAGAAGCCGTCCTGCAGTTCCTGCGCCGCGCGCGCGGCCATCTGGTCACGAGTCCAAGCCATGATTTACGCTCCTTTCGCGCGGACGATACGTTGTTCGATGCGCTTTTCCGGATGCGCATTCAGGACGAGGCGCTGCACGAAGATGCCGGGCGTGTGGATCGCGTCCGGATCGAGTTCGCCCACTTCGACGATCTCTTCCACTTCGGCGACGGTGATCTTGCCCGCCATCGCGCAGTTCGGGTTGAAGTTGCGCGCCGTGCGGCGATAGATCAGGTTGCCGGACTTGTCGGCCTTCCAGGCTTTGACGAGCGCGACGTCGGCGGTCAGCGAATGTTCGAGCACGTAGTGGTTCTCGCCGAACTGGCGCGTTTCCTTGCCTTCGGCGATCACGGTGCCGAAGCCGGTGTTCGTGAAGAACGCCGGGATGCCCGCGCCGCCCGCGCGCAGCTTCTCGGCGAGTGTGCCTTGCGGCGTGAATTCGAGTTCGAGTTCGCCGGCGAGATATTGCCGCTCGAACTCCTTGTTTTCGCCGACGTACGACGAAATCATCTTCTTGATCTGGCGCGTCTCGAGCAGCAGGCCGAGGCCGAAGCCGTCGACACCCGCATTGTTGCTGATGCAGGTGATGCCCTTCACGCCCGTGTCGCGCAACGCGGCGATGAGCGCTTCGGGAATGCCGCACAGCCCGAAACCGCCGACGGCGAATGTCTGCCCGTCCTTGACGATGTCTTCGAGCGCAGCTTTCGCGCTGGGATAGACCTTGTTCATCTGTGTGTCCCTTCCATGTTTGAAACCAACTGAAAATCGGCTTTTTGGTGCCGCCGATGCGCTCTCCCGAGCGCGTCACGCGGCCTTTTTGACGTGGCTCAAGCGTACTTTGGCCCGGCGATCCGGCACAATACGCAAAAATACATAAGTCATTGCCCGCGCGCGTTTGGTTCCCCGGCGCTTTTCGCCGCGAAACGCCTACGCCGCGCGCCCGATTCCACATGCGTGCACTGGACTATCAAACCGCGTTTCATCTCGCGCCCGTCGGGCTCGTGCTTTCGCGCGAGCGCACCATCGAGGACTGCAACGAGCAGCTTTGCGCGATCTTCGGTTCCGCGCGCGAGGCGCTCATCGGCAAGTCGTTCGAGGTGCTGTATCCGTCGCCGGACGAGTTCGCGCGCATCGGCGAGCGCATCGCCGCGCATATCAGCCGCGAAGGCACGTACAGCGACGACCGCATCATGAAGCGCAGGAACGGCGAACTGTTCTGGTGTCACGTGACCGGCCGCGCGCTCGATCGCGCCGCGCCGCATGCAGCGGGCGTCTGGACTTTCGAGGACTTGAGCGCGACGCGGCGCGTGGCGATCGAACTGACGCCGCGCGAACGGGAGATCGCCGCGCAGCTCGTCACGGGCAAGACGAGCAAGCAGATCGGCCGCGTTCTCGAGATCAGCCCGCGCACGGTGGACATCTATCGCGCGCGGCTCATGCGAAAGTACGACACCGGCAACGCCACCGAACTGTTACAGCGCCTGCTCGGCACCTGAAATCACGGGCA
Source organism: Caballeronia fortuita (assembly GCF_001544835.2). Classification (GTDB taxonomy): domain Bacteria; phylum Pseudomonadota; class Gammaproteobacteria; order Burkholderiales; family Burkholderiaceae; genus Caballeronia; species Caballeronia fortuita. The sequence continues at coordinate 214,353 of NZ_FCNX02000005.1, forward strand.
GATTCGTCTCGATGATCTGCCGCAGCACGTCGGGAATCGGCACCGACTTGCCCGCCGCATAATCGATCCACACGATTTTCGCCGCGCCACGTGCGTAGAGCATGCCGGGCGCATCGGCGCGATACAGCTCGAAGCGCGTATCGAAACTGCTGCGTCCGGGCTTGCCGACCAGCATGCGGCCGATCACGTCGCCGGGATAATGAAGCTGCTTCAGGAACTCCATCGACGCATTCACGATCACCGGGCCCTGCCCTTCGGTGCCGCCGCCGACGATTCCCCTCTCTTCGAACCACGAGATGCGCACCTGCTCCATGTAGCGGAAATAGACGGTGTTGTTGACGTGGCCGAAGGCGTCCATGTCGCCCCAGCGGATCGGCATGGACAGTTCGAAGACGGGGTGGAAGTCGTTATGCGTGGTCATTGCTTGCAGTCAGGGAAAGGTCGATGAGGGCGATGTTCAGAGCGAGAAACCATCGTCCGCCGAAATGACCGAGCCGTTCATGAACTGCGATTCGTCGGCGGCAAGCAGCAGCAGCAGGCCGTCGAGGTCGTTGGGCGAACCCACGCGGCGGCGCGGCAGCATCGAAATGAGCTTTTGCCCCTGCTCGGTCTTCCAGTGGTGGTGGTTGATCTCGGTATCGATATAACCGGGGCAGATTGCGTTGACGTTGATGCCGTGACGGCCCCATTCGAGCGCCATCGCCTTCGTCATCTGCACGACGGCGGCCTTGCTCATCGAATAGAGGCCGATCTGCGGAAACACGCGCAAGCCCGCCACCGACGCCACGTTGATGATCCGGTATGCCGGTTTGGCCGGGCCGTTGCCGCGCATGATCATGCGTTTGGCGACTTCCTGCGCGACGAAAAACGCGCCGCGCACGTTCGTGCCGAACACGAACTCGTAGTCCGAGGGCGTGACGTCGGTCAGCTTCTGCGTCGTCGAAACGCCCGAGTTATTGACGAGGATGTCGATGGTACCCGCTTCCGTCTCTGCATGCGCGATCGCGGCCTTGATGCTCTGGTAGTCGGTCACGTCGAGCGTCACCACGTGCGCGGCGCCGCCCGACGACTCGATCTCGGCGCGCAATTCCTTCAGGCGCTCCGTGCGCCGGCTAGCGAGCACCACTTTGGCGCCCGCCTGCGACAACACCTGCGCGAATCGCTTGCCCAAACCACTGGACGCGCCTGTAATCAGCGCGACCTTGCCTTCCAGGTTGATCGAACGGCCCATTGTGCTTCCTTGTTTTGGTTGGCTCAGCCGTGGCAGGCGCGCGAGGCGCCGATGCAGGCTGTCAGCGTCAACACCGATGGCGCGGGTGTCGTGAATAATAGTACGATCGTGCGAAATACGCGGGCTTCGGTTGCGGCCCGCGTCACCTTCCCTGAAAATACGCGATCCCGAAAGGGCATTCTAACGGCACATAGGAGCATTGATGACCCCGGCGAGCCTCATCGAGCAATACGGTCCCCGCGAATCGATGGAATACGACGTCGTCATCGTCGGCGGCGGACCAGCCGGTTTGTCGGCGGCCATCCGGTTGAAGCAACTGGCGGAGGAAAAAGGCGTCGAGATCGGCGTCTGCGTTCTGGAGAAAGGCTCCGAGATCGGCGCGCATATCCTGTCTGGCGCGGTGATGGACCCGCGCGGCCTGTCCGAGCTCATTCCCGACTGGAAGGAAAAAGGCGCCCCGCTCGATGTCGAGGTGACCGAGGACCGCTTCCTGTTCCTGTCGCAGAACGACGCGAAACAGGTGCCGAACTGGCTGCTCCCCGACAACTTCAAGAACCACGGCAACTACGTCATTTCGCTTGCGAACGTCACGCGCTGGCTCGGGCAGCAGGCCGAAGCGCTGGGCGTCGAGATTTTTCCGGGCTTTCCCGCAGCAGAAGTCCTGTATGCCGATGACGGCTCGGTGCGCGGCGTCGTCACCGGCAACATGGGCGTCGGCAAGGACGGCCAGCCGACCGAAAATTTTCAGCTCGGCATGGAACTGCACGCGAAATACACGCTTTTTTGCGAAGGCGCGCGCGGGCATCTCGGCCGTCAGCTCATCGATAAATTCAAGCTCAACCGGAATGCCGATCCGCAGGTGTACGGCATCGGCATCAAGGAATTGTGGGAAATCGATCCGGTCAAGCACAAGCCCGGACTCGTGATCCACACCGCGGGCTGGCCGCTCGACCCGGACACTTACGGCGGCTCGTTCCTCTATCACATGGACAACAACCAGGTGGTCGTCGGCTTCGTCGTCGGGCTCGGGTATTCGAATCCGTATCTGTCGCCGTTCGAGGAATTCCAGCGCTACAAGACGCATCCGTCGATCCGTGCGTTCCTCGAAGGCGGCAAGCGCATTTCGTACGGCGCGCGCGCGATCACCGCCGGCGGCCTGATGTCGCTGCCGAAACTCGCGTTCCCGGGCGGCGCGCTCGCGGGCGATGACGCGGGCTTTCTCAACGCGTCGCGCATCAAGGGCAGTCACGCCGCGATCAAATCCGGCAAGATGGCCGCCGAAGCCGCGTTCGAAGCGGTCCAGGCCGGCCGCCAGAACGACGAACTCACGGCTTATCCCGAAGCGTTCGACAGCTCGTGGCTGAAGACGGAGCTCTACCGCGCGCGCAACTTCAAGCAGTGGATGAGCAAGGGTCTCTACCTCGGCACCTTCATGGTCGGTCTGGAGCAGAAGGTGATGGGCGGCAACGTGCCGTGGACGCTGCATCATCAGCACTGGGATCACGAGATGCTGAAGCCCGCGTCGCAGTGCAAGCCGATCGTCTATCCGAAGCCCGATGGCAAGCTCACGTTCGACCGTCTTTCGTCAGTGTTCATCTCGAACACGAACCACGAAGAGAATCAGCCCGCGCATCTGACGCTGAAAGACCCGAGCGTGCCGGTCAACGTCAACCTGCGCACGTATGCCGGTCCCGAAGCCCGATACTGCCCGGCGGCCGTGTACGAGTTCGTCAAATCGGACGACGGCAACGAGCGTTTGCAGATCAACGCGCAGAACTGCGTTCACTGCAAGACCTGCGACATCAAGGACCCGACGCAGAACATTGTGTGGGTCACGCCGGAAGGCGGCGGCGGGCCGAACTATCCGAACATGTAAGGCCTGAAAGTACGAAGGGCGCCGGTTTCGGCGCCCTTTTCTTTTATTTCGACGGCGCCTGCGCCGCTATCTTCGGCGTCTCGACGACCACGTCGCCGCACTGCGCGCGATGCCGCAGCGCGTGATCCATCAGCACGAGCGCGAGCAGCGCTTCGGCGATCGGCGTCGCACGAATGCCGACACACGGATCGTGACGCCCGAACGTTTCGACGGTCGCGCCCGCGCCTTCCTTGTCGATCGACTGGCGCGGCGTGCGGATGCTCGACGTCGGCTTGATCGCGATCGATACCCTGATGTCCTGTCCGCTCGAAATGCCGCCGAGAATGCCGCCCGCGTTGTTGGTCGCGAAACCTTCGGGCGACATCTCGTCGCCGTGTTCCGAGCCGCGCTGCGCGACGCTCGCGAAGCCCGCGCCGATTTCGACGCCCTTCACGGCGTTCAGACCCATCATCGCGTGGGCGATGTCGGCATCCAGCCGATCGTAGAGCGGCTCGCCAAGCCCGACCGGCACGCCCGTCGCGACGACCTCGATGCGCGCGCCGACCGAGTCGCCATCGCGCCGCAAGCCGTCCATGTATTCCTCGAGCTGCGGCACGATGTCCGCGTTCGGCGAGAAGAACGGATTCTCGGGCACATGCCGCCAGTCGACGAACGGAATCTCGATGCCGCCGAGTGCGCTCATGCAGCCGTGCGTCTCCAGGCCGAATTTCTCGCGCAGCCACTTCTTCGCAACCGCGCCCGCCGCGACCGTCGGCGCCGTCAGCCGCGCCGACGAGCGGCCGCCGCCGCGATAATCGCGCACGCCGTACTTCTGCCAATAGGTGTAGTCCGCGTGACCCGGGCGGAACGTCTGCGCGATGTTGCCGTAGTCCTTGCTGCGCTGATCGGTATTGCGGATCAGGAGCGCGATGGGCGTGCCCGTCGTCACGCCTTCGAACACGCCGGAAAGAATCTCGACCTGATCCGGTTCCTGGCGCTGCGTGACGTGACGCGACGTGCCGGGGCGGCGCCGGTCGAGTTCGATCTGGATATCGGCTTCCGTGAGCGCCATGCCCGGCGGGCAGCCGTCGATCACACAGCCGATCGCGGGACCATGCGACTCGCCGAAATTCGTGACGGTGAAGAGCGTGCCAAGGGTATTGCCGGACATGGGCGTCGACCTGAAAAAATGTGTCGGGGAAACCAGTATTATGCCAGCGCCGTCTAACGCCGCGCGCCGCGCAAGGCCGACACCGCGTCCTGCAGATGCGCGGGCGTCGCGTCTTCCGGCGCGATCGGCTCGCCGACCGCGAGCGTGAGGCGCGTCATCGCGCCGCGCTTGATCGGACGCGGCCACTGCGCGTCTTCGTGACGCGAGAACACGCTGCCCCAGAGCCCGCGCAGCGCCATCGGCACGACGGGCGCCGGATGGCGTCGCAGGATTTCGGAAATGCCGTGACGGAACGGATTGATGTCGCCCGTGCGCGTGAGCTTGCCTTCGGGAAAGATGCAGACGAGATCGCCCTCGTCCAGCGAGCGCGCGCAGGCTGCGTAGGCGCGTTCGAGCATGTCGGCGTCTTCGTGCGCGGGCGCGATCGGAATCGCCTTCGCGTGCCGGAACATCCAGCCGACGAACGGCGTGCGGAAGATGCGGTGATCCATCACGAAGCGGATCGGGCGCGGGCTTTCGGCCATGATGACGACCGCATCGACGAAACTCACGTGATTGCACACGAGCACGGCCGCGCCATGCGACGGAATGCGCCCGGCATCGACGAGACGAATGCGATAGAACGTGTGCACCAGAATCCACGCGATGAAGCGCAGCAGGAACTCCGGCACGAGCGAGTAGATGTACACCGCGACGACGACATTGAGCAGCGCCGTCGTCAGAAAAAGCCCCGGAATGCCGACACCGTACGACGTGAGCGCGAGCGCCATCAACGCCGAGACGATCATGAAAAACGAATTGAGGATGTTGTTCGCCGCGATGATGCGCGCGCGATGCGTCGGTTGACTGCGCGCCTGGATCAGCGCGTAGAGCGGCACGCTGTAGAAGCCGCCGAACATCGCGAGCAGAAAGAGGTCGGCGAGGATGCGCCAGTGCGGCAGCGCGACGAGAAATTCGCCGACATCGAGCAAATGACCCGCAGGCGCGATCCGATGGCTCGCGAAGAACAGATCGATCGCGAACACGCTGATGCCGATGGACCCGAGCGGCACGAGCCCGATCTCGACGCGCCGCTTCGACAGCCGCTCGCACAGAAGCGACCCCGTGCCGATGCCGATGGAGAACGTCGCGAGCAGCACGGTGACGACATCGGGATTCGCGGACAGCACGTCCTTCGCGAAATTGAAAAACGACGTGAGAAAGGTCGCGCCGACGAACCACAGCCACGAAATGCCAAGCAGGCTCAGGAACACGGTGCGATCCTGTTTCGCGAGCTTCAGATTGCGCCACGTTTCCGACACCGGATTCCAGTTGATGCGCAAATCCGGCTGCGACGCCTCCGACTTCGGCACGAACGCCGAGGCCACGCGCCCGGCGATCGCAAAGCCGATGCACGCGAGCGCGAGCAGCATCGCGCCGTGTTCCGAGGCGCCCGCCGCCGCCCCGCCGATGATCGTGCCGATCAGGATCGCGACGAACGTGCCCATCTCGACGAGCCCGTTGCCGCCGACGAGTTCATGCGAATCCAGATGCTGCGGCAAGTACGCGTATTTCACGGGGCCGAAGACAGTCGAATGCACGCCCATCAGGAACGTGCAGGCGTAGAGCAGCGGCGCGCTGTGCAGCATGAAGCCCGCGCCGCCGACCAGCATCACGACGATCTCGAAGCTCTTCACGAGCCGCGCAAGCACGGCCTTGTCGTACTTGTCGGCGATCTGGCCGGACGTCGCCGAAAACAGCACGAAGGGCACGATGAAGATCGCGGAGATGAGAAACGCGGCGGTTTTCGGATCGACGCCGGCAAAGCGCGCGGCCTGGAACGTCACCAGCGACGTGAAGCCTACCTTGAACACGTTGTCGTTCATCGCGCTGAGGAATTGCGTCCAGAAAAAAGGCGCGAAACGGCGTTCGCGCAAAAGGCCGAACTGGCTTTCTGTATGCGAGACGCCGGAAGTGGGCGAAGTGCGCGTAGACGCGCGCAGCGGCTTGTCGTTCATGTCTTGCGGGGGGATGAGTATTCGGGGTTGGTCGCGCCTGTCGCGATCGAATCCGAACGAAAAAAAGCGCGCCACGAAGGCGCGCTGCGGATGATGACTTCTGCGTGAAGCATCGGCTCGACCGACTCGTCCGCGAAGCGCGACGCCTCGCGAGACGACGTCGCCCTTAACGTGCTTCTTCCTGCTGTTCGGGCCAGTCGCGGATATAGGCTTTCAACATGCGATTCTCGAAGCCCTGCTCTTCCACGACCGCTTTCGCGACGTCGTAAAACGAGATCACGCCCATCAACTGACGTTTTTCCATGACCGGCAGATAGCGCACGTGATGTTCGAGCATCATGCGGCGCACTTCGTTTACGTCCGTTTCCGGCGTGCAGGTGAGCGGATGATCGTCCATGATCTTGCGGATGGTCGTGGCGCCGACCGAGCCGCTATTGTTGTGCAAGGTCAGGATAATCTCGCGGAACGTCAGCATGCCGACCAGGTCGCCGTATTCCATGACGACGAGCGAGCCGATATCGTGCGCGGCCATGGTGTCGATCGCGTCGGAGAGCGGCGTATCGGGTGTCACGGTGAACAGGGTGTTGCCCTTCACCTTCAGAATGTCGCTGACTCGCATGACTGTCTCCTCGCGAAATGCCTGTCCAGATGCCCAAACGATGATGAAACAATAGGTCGATGCTATCGGAAAGGCCCGTAAAAGGAAAGCGAACGGCGCGGCGACTAGCCCGCATCGGCCGAACGGACAAGGCTTCGCGCAATGGACGGCCGCGCGTTCGCCCTAAGTTTGAGCGCGTGCGTCCGATGTTAGGATGATTGACCCTCATTTCCGACGCTTGCCGGTGCGTCCCGCGCGCCGGCCGCCCCTATGCCAGCCAACCGTTTCGACACGCTCGCGCTGCACGCGGGCGCCGCACCCGATCCCGCCACCGGCGCGCGCGCGACGCCGATTTATCAGACCACGTCGTTCACCTTCCGCGACAGCGACCACGCCGCCGCGCTCTTCAACATGGAGCGCTCCGGCCACGTCTACTCGCGCATCTCGAATCCGACCGTCGCGGTGTTCGAGGAACGCGTCGCGGCGCTCGAAGGCGGCGTCGGCGCGATCGGGACGGCGAGCGGCCAGGCGGCGCTGCATCTGGCGATCGCGACGCTGATGGGCGCGGGCTCGCACATCGTCGCATCGAGCGCGCTCTACGGCGGCTCGCACAATCTGCTGCATTACACCTTGCGACGCTTCGGCATCGAAACGACGTTCGTGCCGCCGCACGATCTCGACGCCTGGCGCGCGGCGGCCCGGCCCAACACGCGGCTTTTCTTCGGCGAGACGCTCGGCAATCCGGGGCTGGACGTGCTCGATATCGCCGGTGTCGCGGAAATCGCGCACGAGCACGCGGCGCCGCTGCTCGTCGATTCGACCTTCACGACGCCTTATCTGCTGCGCCCGTTCGAGCACGGCGCGGACCTCGTCTATCACTCCGCGACCAAGTTTCTCGGCGGACATGGGACGACGATCGGCGGCGTGCTCGTCGATGGCGGCACCTTCGATTTCACCGCGAGCGGACGTTTTCCCGAATTCACCGAGCCCTACGACGGCTTTCACGGCATGGTGTTCGCCGAAGAGAGCACCGTCGCGCCGTTTCTGCTGCGCGCCCGGCGCGAAGGCTTGCGCGATTTCGGCGCGTGCCTGCATCCGCAGGCGGCCTGGCAACTGCTTCAAGGCATCGAAACCTTGCCGTTGCGCATGGACCGGCATGTCGCGAACACCCGCAAGGTGATTGAATTCCTGTTGAGCTCGGCCGCGGTCGACGGGGTCGCTTATCCCGAATTGCCGACGCATCGCGACCACGCGCTCGCGCAGCGTCTGTTGCCGCACGGCGCGGGCGCGGTGTTCAGCTTCGACTTGAAGGGCGGCGTGCCGGCGGCGCGCAAATTCATCGAAACGCTGACGCTGTTCTCGCATCTGGCGAACGTTGGCGATGCGCGCTCGCTCGTGATCCATCCCGCCTCGACGACGCACTTCCGCATGGACGCCGCCGCGCTCGAAGCGGCGGGCATCGGGCCGGGACGCATCCGTCTGTCGATCGGGCTGGAAGACCCGGACGATCTCATCGACGATCTGAAGCGCGGGTTGAAGGCCGCGCAGAAAGCGGCCGAAAGCGCGCCGGACGCGAGCGCCGCCGCGCCGCTCGGGAGCCGCGCATGATCCTCGACATTAACGGCCGCGCGGCCTATGCCTATACCGGCGGCAAGCCTTTCGACGCGGCGCGTCCCGCAGTCGTGTTCTTTCACGGCGCGGAGCACGATCACAGCGTCTGGGCTTTGCAGAGCCGCTATTTCGCGCATCACGGCTTCGGCGTGCTTGCGCTCGACCTGCCGAGTCATGGACGAAGCGCCGGGCCCGCGCTCGCGACCATCGCCGAACTCGCCGACTGGGTGCTCGCCGTGCTCGACGCAGCCGGCGTGCGCCGGGCGATCTTCGTCGGCCACAGCATGGGCTCGCTGATCGCGCTCGATGCCGCGGGCCGCTATCCAGATCGCGCGACGGGCCTCGCCCTGCTCGCAACCGCCGCGCCGATGGCCGTCTCCGACACGCTGCTCGACGCCGCTCGCGAGCACGAGCCCGAAGCCATCGCGATGGTCAATCAGTGGTCGCATTCGACGATCGCCGCGAAACCATCGAGCCCTGCGCCGGGATTCTGGCTGCATGGCGTGAATCAGCGGCTCATGGAACGCGTGAGCCTGCGCGGCGAAGCGCTGCTCTTCCACACCGATTTCAGCGCGTGCGACACCTACGCCGATGCGCTCGAACGCGCGGCCGCCGTGCGTTGCCCCGTGTGCATCGTGAGCGGCAAGCGCGATGTGATGACGCCGCCGCGCGCCGCGCGTGCGCTCACCGACGCCCTGAAAAAGGGAGGCGCATCGGTGCAAACGGCGGAACTCGACGCCGGTCACGCGCTCATGTCCGAAGCGCCCGATGCGACGCTGGATACGCTCTTCGCCTTCGCGCTCGACTGTGCCCGCGCGGCGGCGAAATCCGGCTGAGCCGCGCGTGCGCCGGGCCGCGCAACCCGGCGCATCCGCTTGCGTGGCGTGATGGACAGTCGCAGAATGATTCTTGCTGGTTCGTTGCCAGAACGCGCGTCGCGGAGACGCGCACTGCCTCGACGACACCGGCAGGCATCATCATGGAGGCCGCCATGGCGCACACCGCAGACGGAGAACATTTCGCGAACTTCGCCGAGTTCTATCCCTATTACCTCGACGAGCACCGCGACGCGGTTTCGCGCAGGCTGCATTTCATCGGCTCGCTCGGCGTAATCGGCTGCCTCGCGATGGCGGTCGCCACCGGCGACTGGCTCTGGCTGCCCGCCGCCGTCGTCTGCGGCTACGGCTTCGCGTGGATCGGCCATTTCTTTTTCGAGAAGAACCGCCCCGCGACGTTTCGCCATCCGGTCTACAGCCTGATGGGCGACTGGGTGATGTTCAAAGACATCTGCATCGGCAAGATCTCGCTCTGATCTGCGCCGAAAGAACGCTCAGGCGGGCTGCTCCGGCATCGACGAGCGCGGCACCTCGCTCAGCCGCGCGTTGGTCAGCGACGATATCCGCTCGGCGATCAACGAACCCAGCGTGATTTCGAGCTTCTCGTTCGCGAGCGCGTTCATGAGGGCGGCGCAATCGACCTGCGCCGCGTCGAGCTTCAACTGATATTCGAGTTCGGCGCGATCGATGACGAACTGCTCGAAAAGCATCGTCACCGTGATCTGATTCGGATTGGCGATGAGCACATAGCGCGGCGTGCGCGAATCTTCCAGACGTCCGATCCAGCCGAGCGCATCGAGCCGCGCGATCAGTCTCGTCGACGTATCGAGGTCGCAGCGCGCCATGCTCGAAAGCTGCAACGCGGTGTAGCCGGGCTTGCCCTCTTCGCGGGCCTCGACGAGCCGCGCGAGAATCTCGAGCGCATCGAGCAGATCGCTGCCCGGAAAATCGCGCCGATGATACTGTCCCGTGCGAATGGCCGGCAGCGCCGACGTGACCATCGCGCCGACGAGCGCGAACATCCAGCACAGATAAACCCACAGCAGGAACACCGGCAACGCGGCGAACGCGCCATAGACGGCGGTATAGGTGGGAATGCGCCGCACGTAATAGCCGAAGCCGCGCTTGCCGAGTTCGAAAGCGACCGCAGCGATCAACCCGCCGACGATCGCATCGCGCCATTCGACCTTGCAGTTGGGCATGTACACGTAAATGATCGTGAAACCGACCGCCGTGAGCGGCAGCGACACGCCCGTGAGCGCCCATTCGACGATCGGCGGCATCAGGTTGTGCGAGCCCGCGAACGCGACGGAATGCGCGAATACGTACGACGAGATCGACAGGCTGCAGCCGAAGAGAATCGGCCCGAGCGTGATGATGGACCAGTAGACGAGCACGCGCTGCGCGATCGGACGCGCCTTCTTCACACGCCAGATCACGTTGAACGCGGACTCGACCGTCATCATCGTCATGACGGAGGTCACGAAGAGGATGATCATGCCGACGGTCGTCAGGCCCTTCGCCTTCGACGCGAACTGATTCAGATACTTGAAGATCTGGTCGTTGATCTGCGGCGGCATCAGATGCACCGCGAGGAAATCCTGCAGCGACGCCTGGAACGAGCCGAAGATCGGGAACGCGGTGAAGAGCGCGAAGGCGACGGTCGCGAGCGGCACGATCGACAGCACGCTCGTGAACGTGAGACTGCCCGCCACTTGCGCGACGCGGTCTTCGCCGATGCGCCGCGCGACGAAACTGGCGAGACGCTTGACCGCCGCGAGATCGATGGAAAGTTGCTGCAAACGCCTTCTCCTGTCGTGACGGTCCGCACGCGCCAGGCCGCGTCACGCCACGAAAATCACCCAATACCTATAATAGCCGTTCACTAAAAAAGCCTTATGAACGACATCCTCGTGCTCTATTACAGCCGCCACGGCGCAACCCGCGAGCTCGGGCTCGCGATCGCGCAGGGCGTCGACAGCGTGCCCGGCATGCAGGCGCGCGTGCGCACCGTGCCGCCGGTTTCCACCGTGTGCGAAGCGACGCGGCCCGACATTCCAGCCGACGGCCCGCCCTACGCCGAATTGCGCGATCTCGAAGAATGCGCCGGCCTCGCACTCGGCTCGCCGACGCGCTTCGGCAATATGGCCGCGCCGCTCAAATATTTTCTCGATGGCACCACGCCGCAATGGCTTTCCGGCGCCCTTGCGGGCAAACCCGCCAGCGTCTTCACTTCCACTGGCAGCCTGCACGGCGGCCAGGAAAGCACCCTGCTCTCGATGATGCTGCCGCTCCTGCACCACGGCATGATGATCGTCGGCATCCCGTATACCGAATCGCGGCTCACCACGACGCAAAGCGGCGGCACGCCCTACGGGGCGTCGCATCATGCGCGCGCCGGCGGCGACGAAAACCAGCGCCACGGCATCACCGCCGATGAAAAGGCGCTCGCCGTCGCGCTCGGCGCACGGCTTGCGCGCACGGCGCTCGATCTCGTGCGCGGCGCGCGGACCGCATGAGCACATCAACCCCGGCCACACGTCCCAACAATGCGTTTGCATTCGGCGCGCTCGCTTGCCTCGTCGCGCTGATCGTCCTCGCGCTCTTCTGGGAGCTCTGGCTCGCGCCGCTGCGCCCCGGCGCGTGGGCGCTCGCCCTGAAGGCACTGCCGCTCGCGTGCGCGCTGCCGGGCGTGGCACGCAGGAGTCTCTATACGCTGCAATGGGCGTCGATGCTCGTGCTGCTCTATCTTGCCGAAGGCGTCGTGCGCGGCATGACGGATGCGGGACTTTCGGCATCGCTCGCATGGCTCGAGGCCGTAACCGCGCTCGCTTTCTTCGTCTGCGCGCTCAGCTACGTCGCGCCGTTCAAACGCGCGGCTCGGTTGAACGCACGTGCGAAAAAGAACTGATTGATTCGCCTTTTTCACGCCCGTTTCGCCCGGGCGTGATGCTTTGTAGCACGAAACGCTCGCCGACGCGCGTGCCTATGCCATTCGGACGAGGATCGCGCTCCACAGCCCTGCGCGATACTGTGCACATGCTTCACCGACATCCTTTCATCCGCCCATGACCGCAACTCAAGCCTTCATCGCCGCCTGCGCCGACGTTCTCGGCGCAGCGCACGTCCTGACCGACGCCCACGACACCGAGCCTTACCTCGTCGACTGGCGCAAGCGCTATCGCGGCCGCGCGTGCGCCGTGCTGCTGCCCGCCGATACCGCGCAGGTTGCGGCCGTCATGCGGCTTGCGCACGAGCATCGCATCGCGATCGTGCCGCAGGGCGGCAACACGGGGCTCGCCGGCGGAGCGACGCCCGATTCGAGCGGCGCGCAAGCCGTGATCGGCCTGAAGCGGCTCAATCGAATTCGCGGCGTCGATCCGCACAACAACACGATCACTGTCGAAGCAGGCGTCGTGCTCTCCGAGATTCAGGCGCGCGCCGAGAGCGCGCATCGGCTGTTCCCGCTGAGTCTCGCCGCCGAAGGCAGCTGCACGATTGGCGGCAATCTGTCCACCAACGCGGGCGGCACCGGGGTGCTGCGCTACGGCAATACTCGGGAGCTATGCCTCGGCCTCGAAGTCGTGACGCCGCAGGGCGAAATCTGGGACGGCTTGCGCGGACTGCGCAAGGACAACACCGGCTACGACCTGCGCGATCTTTTCATCGGCGCGGAAGGCACGCTCGGCATCATCACCGCCGCCGTGATGAAGCTGCATCCGGCGCCGGTCGCGAAAGTCACGGCGCTTGCGGGCCTTGCGTCGCCGCATGCCGCGCTCGATTTCCTGTCGATGGCGCAGCATCACGCGGGCGCGCTCCTGACCGGCTTCGAACTGATGTCCGATTTCTCGATGAGAATCGTCGGCAAGCATTTCCCGCAATTGCGCTATCCGTTCGCCGAACCGCACGGGCAGACCGTGCTGCTCGAACTTTCCGATAGCGAAAGCGACGCCCACGCGCGCGCCCTCTTCGAACGCCTGATGGAAGCGGCCCTCGACGAAGGCATCGTGGAGAACGCGGTCGTTGCGGAAAATCTCGCGCAGTCGCGGGCTTTCTGGGACTTGCGGGAGCATATCCCGCTCGCGCAGGCCGAGGAAGGCCTGAACATCAAACATGACATCGCAGTGCCCATTTCGAGCATCGGGCGCTTCATCGACGAAACCGATGCGATCATCGCGAAAGCGGTGCCCGGCGCGCGCATGGTCACCTTCGGCCATCTCGGCGACGGCAATCTGCACTACAACGTGCAAGCGCCCGAGGGCGTCGATGCAAAGCGCTTTCTCGACGAATTCCAGACGCCGATCAACGCGCTCGTGTATGACCAGGTGCACGCGCATCGCGGCAGCATTAGCGCGGAGCACGGTCTCGGCCAGTTGAAAGTGGACGAGGCGATGCACTATAAATCGCCGGTGGAAGTGCGTCTGATGCGTGCGATCAAGGCCGCGCTCGATCCGCACAACTTGATGAATCCCGGCAAGGTCGTGCGCGCGGACGCGCCGGCCGCGAAGGAGAACATCGCATGAAGATTCGCGTGCTGTCCGACCTGCATCTCGAATGCGACGAGCCGCTGGCAATTCCGTACGCCGAGGCCGATCTCGTCGTGCTGGCGGGCGACATCCACAATCACGCCGAAGGCTTGCGCTGGGCGGCGGAAAATTTCGATTCCGATGTCCCCGTGGTCTACGTGCCCGGCAATCACGAGTACTATGACGCCGAGTTCGGCGCGATGGAAGCGGCGATGCAGGACGCCGCGCGCAGCGTCGACAACGTGCACTATCTGAACAACGCGTCGCTGGTGGATCGGCGCGGCGCGTGGCGCGTGCTCGGCACGACGCTCTGGACCGACTTCGCGCTCTTCGGTTCGGACGACACGGACATCGAAAACGCGAAGGCCGCCTGCACGAAAGTGATGCTCGACTACAAGGGCCTGATTCAGCTCGCGTGGCCGGAGCCGGACGGCGAGCCGCGCGAATTCGCACCCGACGATTCCCTCGCGCTGCACGAGCAGTCGCGCGCGTGGCTCGAAGCCGAACTCGCGAAGCCGTTCGCGGGGCAGACGATCGTCGTCACACATCACGCGCCGATGCGTCAGAGTCTCGCGGCGCGCTACGCGGAAGATCTCGTGTCGGCGGGATTCGTGAATCATTTGCCGTCGCTCGCGCGCGCGCCCGCGTTGCTATGGATTCACGGGCATACGCACACATCGTTCGATTATGAAGTGAACGGCACACGCGTCGTGTGCAATCCGCGCGGCTATTTCAGCCGGCGCGAGCAGCGCTGGGAGAATCCGGATTTCGCGTGGGACAAGGTCGTCGAAATTTGAAACGTCGCGGACTTCGCGGAGGAACGCCATGTGCGGCCGAATCAGCCAGTACCGACTGCCGATGCATTACGCGCAACGCCTGCATCTGAAAAATCCGTTCGTGCTCGTGGATGCAGCCGACAGGCGTCCCGGCTATAACCTCTCGCCCGGCACGCATCCGCTCGCCGTCTATCCGGACGAAACCATCCGCGCAGTGCATTGGGGATATTGCCCGCCGTGGGCCATTCAGAAGAAGCTGCCGCAAACCATCAACGCGCGTGTCGAGACGGCGGCGACGAGCGCGTACTTCAAGCATTTGTGGAAGAAAGCGCGCATTCTCGTGCCCGCCGACGGCTGGTTCGAATGGCGCATCGAGCCGCGTCCCGGCGATCCGGCCGCGAAGCCCTTCAAGCAGCCCTACTTCATCCGGCGCGCGGACGGCGAACCAATGTATCTCGCCGCGCTCACGAGCATCCTGCGCGACGATGACGCCGCCGCACCAGGCGCGGGCTTCGTCATCGTGACGGCGGCGGCGGACGAAGGACTCGTCGACGTGCACGATCGGCGCCCGCTCGTCTTCGCGCCCGCGAACGCGCGCCGCTGGCTCGACCCGGACGCATCGCCCGACGATCTCGCGGCGCTCGTCAGATCGGACGGCGTACCCGCGTCGCACTTCGTCTGGCATCGCGTATCGACGGATGTGAATCGCGCGGCCAACGACGAGCCGCGCCTCATCGAACCGCTGGAAAGCCTGCTGTGAATGCCGTGTGAGGCGGGTTCAGCGTCGTGGACGATCGTCGTCGATACGCACGGGAACGAGACTTCGTTTCGCGTTGCGCTCGGACTGCGCGCGCATCGCGTTGAAGAGATCGCGCGACGCCGGAACGGCGATCAGCACCAGAAGCGCGGCGAGCGCGAGCAAGAGTGGCGTACCCATGTGGCTTATCCCGGTAAAAGAAGCGTTGGAACCAGTGCAGACACTACCAAGCTGCGGACAAATGCGAAGTAAGCAAGTGTTGCGCCGCGGCTTTTTTGGTAACCGGACGCGCCGCCGCGTGCCGTTTCAGGTGACGACGAATTCCTTCAGCGATTCGGCGTCGGCGGCGAGCGTATCGGGCAGCGCCTCGCGCAGGAACTCGACCCAAGTTCGAATCTTGGCATCGAGATACTGGCGCGACGGATAGAGCGCGTACACGTTCAGCTCCTGCATCGTGTATTGCGGCAGCACGCGCACGAGCGTGCCCGCGCGCAAACCGGGCAGCGCGGACGACGTCGGCAGCACGCCGATGCCCATGCTCTCGCGGATCGCGGCGACCATCGCCTCGGCGACATTCACCGTGAACGTCGACGGACCGAGACTCACCGTTTCCTGACCGTTCGGGCCGTCGAAGACCCAGCGGTCGGGCGGAAAGACCGGCGTCATCAGTTGCAGACAGGTGTGGCGCACGAGATCGGAAAGCACATGCGGCGCGCCGTTTTTTTCGATGTAAGCCGGCGACGCGCACGCGATGCTGTACACCGAACCGAGCCGCGCCGACACGAGACCGGAATCCGGCAGTTCTGAAGCGAGCACGACCGACACGTCGTAGCCTTCGTCGAGCAGATCGGGCACGCGCTGCGCGAGCGTCAGATCGACCTGCACCGCCGGATGGCGCTGCTGATAGCGCGAGATCAACGGCACGATGTAATGCTGGCCGAAGCTCGTCATCGAATGAACCTTGAGCTTGCCGGACGGACGCGCGTGCGCATCGCCCGCCTCCGCTTCCGCCTGATCCACATAAGCCAGGATCTGCTCGCAGCGTTGCAGATAACGCTCGCCCGCTTCGGTCAGCGCGATGCGCCGCGTCGTGCGGTTCAGCAAGCGCGCGCGCAAATGCGCTTCGAGATCCGATACGGCTCGCGATGCGTAGGCCGTCGTCGTATTGAGATGTTGGGCGGCGGCCGTAAAACTGCCCGCTTCGACGACCCGCACAAATACGCGCATGTTTTGCAGCGTGTCCATGGCGCTGTTTCCGTCTTTGAGAACTATTCGTGAGCCAAATTGTTACACGATGGGCAACAACAATTATCACATTGTCCGTAAGAATGCTTTGCATCCTTACCGGTTATTCGACAATCTCCGCAAAAATATAATCACTTCCTGGAATCTAGTTCAATTTTAGGAGTGAATCGTGCGAGGGCGACTGTCCGGAAGCGCAGCGTGCGCCGCCGTTCTTACAGCGATATTGACAATGGCCGGGTGCGCGAGCACGGGCAAGATCGCGCCGCAGGACTCGCTCAAGGATGCATCGACGCTCGACGCCGGCAGCGCCATCCGCGCCGCCAACGCGGACGCGCAATGGCCCGAAGCGCAATGGTGGCGCGCCTATCGCGATCCGCAACTCGACGCGTGGATCGCACGCGCGACCAACGGCAGCCCGACGCTCGCGATGGCCGCGGCGCGCGTGCGCGAAGCGCAGCAACAGGCGGGCGTCGCGCGCTCGGAACTGCTGCCGCACGTCGACGGCTCGTTGAGCATGGCGCGCAAGAACTGGCCCAATAACGATTTCTACGGCCCGGGCCCCTACGCCGACACGACGACGTGGGACAACACCGCCGGACTCTCGCTGTCGTACAACCTCGACCTCTGGCATCGCGACGACAATAACGCCGAACGCGCGCTCGACGTCGCGCATGTGCGCGCGGCCGATGCGCGCGCCGCGCAGCTAGAACTCGAGACGAACGTCGTGCGCGCGTATATCGGTTTTTCGCAGTCGTTCGCGCTGCTCGATATCGCCGAAGAGACGCTCGCGCAGCAGGAGCGCATTGCCGGTCTCGCGCGGCGGCGTCTGAAAGGCGGCCTCGGCACGCAGCTCGAAGTGAGCCAGGCCGAAGCGCCCTTGCCCGAGTACGAACGTCAGGTCGACATCTACAAGGAAGCGATCGCGCTCGCACGCAACCAGCTCGCCGCGCTCGCCGGCGACGGCCCCGGCGCGGGCGAAGCGCTCACGCGACCCGCGCTGTCGCTGGCGACGCCGCTGCCCTTGCCGTCGGCGCTGCCGGCGGAACTCGTCGGACATCGGCCGGACATCGTCGCGGCGCGCTGGATGGTGGCCGCGCAGGCACGCGGCATCGATGTCGCGAAGGCGGGCTTCTATCCGAACATCAATCTCGCCGCGTCGCTGACCCAGGCGTTCGCGGGTGGCGCGCTGCTCAGCTTTCTCACACGTGATGCGTCCGGCTACAGCTTCGGCCCGGCGGTCTCGCTGCCGATCTTCGAAGGCGGACGCCTGCGCGCGCAGCTCGGCGCGGCATCGGCGCAATACGATCAGGCCGTCGATCACTACAACGCGACGCTCGTCGCCGCGCTCAAGGACATCGCCGATCAGGTCGTGCGCGTGCACTCGCTCGATACGCAGCTCGACGCCTCGGGCCGCTCCGTCGCCGCCGCGCGCAAGAACTACGATCTCGCCAATCAGGGCTACAAGCGCGGCCTCACCGATTATCTGAACGTGCTGATCGCGCAGACCCAATTGCTCAAGGCGCAGGACGGCGAAGCACGCGTGCGCGCGCAACGGCTCGCGTCATACGCGACGTTGACCTCGGCGCTCGGCGGCGGCATCGACGATCCGTCGAACGGGCCGGAAGAAACCGCGCTCGCGCCGTCGAAGCACATCGGGCCGTTCAGCAAGGCACGGGACTGAGCATGTCGACACCTGCTTCCCTCATCGGACGACAGCCCCTCAAGGATGCCCTGCTCGACTGGGCGCGCACCGACGGTCTCGCGTGGGTCTACATCTTCAAGGCCGTGCTCGCGGCGCTGCTGTCGCTGTGGATCGCGATGCGTCTCGACATGGCGCAGCCGCGCACCGCGATGACCACCGTGTTCGTCGTGATGCAGCCGCAAAGCGGCATGGTGCTCGCCAAAAGCTTCTATCGTTTTTGCGGAACGATGGTCGGCCTCGTCGTGATGATGATCTTCATCGGCCTGTTCGCGCAGCAGCCCGTGCTCTTTCTGTCCGCGACCGCGCTGTGGGTCGGCCTCTGCACGGCGGGCGCGGCGCGCAACCGCAACTTCCGTTCGTACGGCTTCGTGCTCGCGGGCTACACGGCGGCGCTGATCGGCATTCCGGCGGCGCAGCATCCGGAGGCGGCGTATCTGTCGGCGCTCACGCGCGTCGGCGAAGTGACGCTCGGCATCGTGTGCTCGGGCGCGGTGAGCGCGCTCGTCTTTCCGCAGCACGCGGGCGAACAGGTCCGCACGACGGTGCGCCGCCGCTTCACGCAGTTCGTCGATTACGTGTGCCGCGCGCTGTCGGGCAACATGGAACGCGCGCAGATCGAGCGGACCAATCTCGCGTTCGTGTCGGATATCGTCGGCTTCGAGGCCGCGCGCAGCGTCGCCGTATTCGAGAATCCCGAATCGCGCAGACGCGGCGGACGGCTCGCGCGGCTGAACAGCGAATTCATGAGCGCATCGACGCGCTTTCACGCGCTGCATCAGTTGATGAACCGGCTGCGCGGGAACGCATCGGCTGCGACCATCGATGCGCTCGAACCGTTCTTTCGCGAAGTGCCGCCGCTTCTCGCGGTCTCGGGCGAGCCGGTGAGAAACGCCGCCGACGCCGCGCACGCCGCCGCGCAACTGCGCGACTACAAGGCGGCGTTGCCCAAGCGCGTGCGTGCGGCGCGTGCGCAGCTCGAAGCGAATCCGGCCTTCGTGGAACTGGAGTTCGATACCGCGACGGAGCTGCTCTACCGCTTCGTCGACGACATGCTCGCGTACGCGGAAACCTATGCGTCGCTGAGCGCGCCGTCGCACGAGCGCGAGCGCTGGATCGCGCGCTACGTGCCGAAGACCAACATGATCGCGGCGGCGATCTCGGGCTTGCGCGGCGCGGTCGTGATGTTCGTGCTATCGGCGTTCTGGATCGCGACCGCGTGGCCGAGCGGCGGGACGATGGTGCTCAACGCGGCGGCCGTGTGCGCGCTCGCGTCATCGTCGGCGCGTCCGACGCTCATGTCGGCGCAGATGGCGCTCGGCACGATGCTCGCGAGCGTCACCGGCATGATCGTCGTGTTCGGCGTGTTTCCGCATATCGACGGCTTCGCGATGATGTGCGCCGCGCTCGCGCCCGCGCTCCTCTTCGGCGCGTATCTGAGCACGCGGCGCGCGCTGGCAGGCGTCGGCATCGGCTATTGCATCTTTTTCTGCTTTCTCGCGGGGCCGGACAATCTCGTCCACTACGATCCGACCGGCTTCATGAACGATGCCCTGGCGCTCGTGCTCTCGATGATCGTCGCGGCGATCGCCTTTGCCGTCCTGCTGCCGACCGATGCGCCGTGGCTGCGGCGTCTCCTGCTCGCCGATCTGCGGCGCGAGGTCGTGAGCGCGCGTCACGGACGTCTTTCGAGTCTCGCAACGCACTTCGAAAGCCGCACGCGCGACCTGCTGGCGCAGATCAATGCGCTCGCCGCGCAGCGCGCCGACTTGCAGCGCGACGCGTTGCAGTGGCTTTTCGCGGTGCTGGAGTTCGGCAATGCGGTGATCGACTTGCGGCGCGAGATCGCGGGACTCGCGAACGCGCCGCACTACGCGGCGTCGATGTCGTGGCGCCGCTCGGTCGATGCGACGCTCGATGCCGTCGCGCGTCTCTTCGACCGTCCGAAGGCGCAGCGTTTCGATGCCGCGCTCGCCGCGGCCGAACAGGCGATCGCCGATACGCGCGATCTGCTCGCGCTCGCGGATCCGCCGCGCGAGGAAAGGCATCGGCTGCAGCGCATCATGAGTCATCTGCATTTTGTCCGTACCGCGCTGCTCGACCCCGCATCACCGTTCGCGCAACATGCGCCCGCAAAGTATCCATCGCACGAAGGAGCGTCTCATGTTTCCGCGTAACGTCGCGATCCTCGAAGCCTATGTGCCGACGATCCTGCTGCTCTTCATCGCGGGCGCGATGATCACGTGGATCGTCGACCGCGTGCTCGCGCTGACGGGTCTTTATCGCGTGGTGTGGCATCCGGCGCTCTTTCGCGCCAGTCTGCTCGTCTGCATCTGCGGGACGCTCGGACTCGTCGCGTATCGATGAACTTCATCACCTTCATACAAGCTGAAAAAGAGTTGCATCATGATTCTCAGGAAAATCATCGGCCTGGTCTTGACGATCGCCATCTTCGCGGTCGCGCTCGTCATCGGACGCGTGCTGTGGGTGCATTACATGGACGAGCCGTGGACGCGCGATGGCCGCGTGCGCGCGGATGTCGTCAACGTGGCGCCGGACGTGTCGGGCGCGGTCGTGCAATTGCCGGTCCACGATAACCAGCTCGTGAAAAAGGGCGACCTGTTGATGGAGATCGATCCGTCGCATTACCGGATTGCGGTCGAGCAGGCGCAGGCGAACGTCACCGCGCGCGCCGCGGAGTTGCGCATGCGCCGCGCGGACGCCGCGCGCCGCGCCGACATGGACAGCGAGGTCGTCTCGAAGGAAGCGCGCGAAAACGCGATGCAGACCGCAGCGGGCGCCGAAGCGCAGTTGCAGCAGGCGCAGGCCGCGCTCGATGCCGCGAAGCTCAATCTCGAGCGCACGAAGGTCTTTTCGCCCGTCGACGGCTACGTGACCAACCTCAACGTGTTTCGCGGCGATTACGCGACGGCGGGCGCGGCCAAGCTCGCAATCGTCGATAGCCATTCGTTCTGGGTGTACGGCTATTTCGAGGAAACGAAGCTGCCGCACGTGCGCATCGGCGACAAGGCATCGATTCGTTTGATGAGCGGCGGCGAACTGCAGGGCCATGTCGAGAGCATTTCGCGCGGCATCTACGATCGCGACAATCCGCAAAGCCGCGAACTGCTCGCCGACGTGAACCCGACGTTCAACTGGGTGCGGCTCGCGCAGCGCGTGCCGGTGCGCGTGCATATCGATGCGGTGCCGGACGGGGTGTTGCTGAGTGCGGGGACGACCTGTACGGTGGTGGTTGCGCCGTCGAGTTGAGCGAATTTTCCAGCCAATCCGGATGCCGCTAAAATGTCTTCACATTTCGCATCCGAAGGAAGCACGAATGGAATCCAGAAAGATTGGCCGTTTGGCGATATCGAACATTCCGCCGCGTGTGAAAATTGCGCCGAAGCCCGAGCGTGAAATCGACATGTCGACGCCGGAATCGCGCGAACGCGTCTCGACCGCGGTACGGAAAATCCTCGAGACACACAACATCGCCATTAAGGCGCTCGCCAAGCGCTAATGCTGCTCTCTGCTCGGTACGTCATCGCGGTACATGACGACATTCTTGACCTCGAAGGCGGATTGCCCGGATTCGCGCAGGCGGGGCCGGGCGGCGTCGACGCCGTTCTGGCGCGCGTCGAAAATCACGCTCACTACGAGGGACTGGACGACGTGTTCGGCATCGCTGCGATGTACGCAGTCGCCATCGCGCGTGGACATGTCTTCAATGACGGGAATAAACGCACGGCTCTCGTCTGCGCTCTCACCTATCTGAGTGTGCAAGGCTACGATTTGTCCTCGACGATGGAAATTGAAGACGATCTCGTCGAAGTGATGGTCGAAGTCGCGGAAGGCAAGATCGAACGCGAAGAATTGGCTGATTATCTGTCTGCGATCTGCACGTGTTCATGAGCACATGACAAAAAAAGCCCGCATCGGACCTCCCCGAGCGGGCTTCTCTCAAGCAAGGCCAAAAGCCTTACTTCAACACCACCTTCACATCGAAGTACTTCGCGGCAAAGCGGTCGATCGTCCCATCGTCCTTCAGTTCCTTCAGCGCGCGATTGAGCGCGTCCTTGAGCGCCTTGTCGTTCTTGCGCACGCCGAAGCCGACGCCCGAGCCCAGCAGCTTGTCATCCAACACTGCCGGCCCGGCGAACGCGAAACCCGCGCCCTGCGGCTGCTTCAGAAAGCCCTTCGATGCCGCTTCGGCATCCTGGAACGCCGCATCCAGACGGCCCGACGCCAGATCGGCATAGATCTGATCCTGCGCCTGATACGACTCGACGTCGATGCCCGCCGGCGCCCACTTCGCCTTCGCGTAGGTTTCCTGAATCGATCCTTGCAGCACGCCGACATGCTTGCCCTTCAGACCGTCGACGGTCGGCTGGATCGCGCTGCCCTTCTTCGCGATCAGCTGATTCGGAATCGTGTAGATCGGATCGGTGAAGTCGATCGCGAGCTTTCGCTTGTCGGTGATCGTCATGTCCGAGTTGATGCCGTCGAACTTGCGCGCCTGCAACGCGGGAATGAGGCCGTCGAACGAATTCTCGACCCACACGCACTTCATCTTCAGCTTCGCGCATACCGCGTTGCCAATGTCGATATCGAAGCCCTGCAACTCGCCGCTCGGCGACTTCGACTCGAACGGCGCGTACGACGCCTCGACGCCGAAGCGCAGTTGCTTCATGTCATCGGCGGCTTGCGCGTTCGACGTGGCCAAAGCGGCGCCCAGCACCGCGAACGCGGCGAGCCCGCGGCCGATCAGATGCGATTTCTTCAACTTCCCTCTCCTTCCATTGCGGTTTTATACGAGTGCTTGTGATGTGGCACCGGGGCGCGATTGTAGCGCGCGCGAGACCGCCCGAAGGCGGCCCCGGCGCGCGTTCAATCGAGAGAGCCGAGCGTGGATTCGGTCGTGTCGACGACCATCAGGCCCGCGCGCAGGCCGGGCTTCACTTTCGGATTCGGAAACACGATGCGCTCCTCATCGTGCGAAACGCGATAGCGATAATCGCCATCCCGCGCGAGCTCGGTGCCGGCGGCGAACGCGGTGAAGTTCGGCACATCGCTCGCGACGTTCAGCACGAAGTGCTCGCTCTGCTTGTCGATCTGCGCGACGACGGTGAACACCCGCAGCGGCGCGTTTTCCTTTGCCGCCTCGCCGGCGATCAGACGGCGCAACGCCGCATCCGATGCCGCAAAACGCGCGAGATCGTTCTGGCCGAACGGCCTCACCTTGCCGAGTTCGAGCGTGCAGGCGAGCGCATTCGCGTGCTGCGCCGTGAAATGCGTGAACGTATTGCCCTTCTCGCGATGCAGCAGCACCGCCTGCAAACGCGCATCGCGCAGCCAGTCGAACATCGCGCGGGCGAGCGGCGCGCCGGTGTGCGGCAGCAGCGCGAATTGCTCGAAGACCGACGCGCGAATCGCCGTGTGCATGTCGATGTGCCACTTCGCGTGCACGACGCCATCGAAGAATTTCAGCGCGGCATCTTCCAGTTCCGCAGCGCGCGGCGCTTCGCGGCTATCGGGCGAACTCGCGTGGCGGCCGCTGAAAAGCCGGTTCAGGTCGTCGTCGATATAACGCTCGCCCGCGCGCATCGCGCCGATATTGCCGAGGATCACGAGCATGCGCGCGGCAAGCGGCGCGCGGCCGTTCGCGATATCCGCAACGAGCGACGACAGCATTTCGATCGGCGCGGTTTCATCGCCGTGAATGCCCGCCGATGCGAGCACGCTGTGCCTCGGCGTCTGCGCGGGTTCGAGCAGCAGGACGCCCTCGCCTTGCCATGTCCACCGCACGCCCGAAGGCGCGAGGCCGTGCGCCACGCCAGGACGAGCGCCGCCGAGCGTGAACGTCAGAAAATCGCCGAGGAGATCAGCGCTGGAAGTCATAGACGGCACCGAGTCCGAGGATGGTCGTCAGTTCGTCGAGCGCGGCGCGCGATTCGGCGAGCAGCTTCGGATCGGCGAGATCGGCGGGCGCAAGACGGTCGCGATAATGCCGGTCGATCCACGCATCGAGCTGCGTGAAGAGGGCGTCGTCGATCCATACGCGCGGGTTGACCGCCGCGCGTTCGGCGTCGTTCAGCACGACGCGCAGACGCAGGCAAGCCGGCCCGCCGCCGTTCTTCATGCTCTCGCGCAGATCGAAGACGAGCACTTCGTCGATCGGCGTCTTTCGGCCCGCGAGTGAATCGAGATAAGCCGCGACGCGCGCGTTCTCGCGGCATTCCTGCGGCACGACAAGCAGTTGCCTGCCATCCGCGCTCGACAACAACTGGCTGTTGAAGAGATACGACGACACCGCGTCCTGCACGCTCACCTCGTTCTCCGGCACCTCGAGCGCATGAAACGGCGTGCCTTGCGCGTCGAGCTTTGCACGGAGCGCGTCGTAGACCTCGTGCTGATCGACGAACGCGCGCTCGTGACAAAAAAGCGTCGTGCGATTGCCGACCGCGATCACGTCGTTGTGAAAGACGCCTGCATCGATCACGTCGGGCGATTGCTGCGCGAATACGGTCGCGTCGTCCGACAAGCCGTGCAGGCGTGCAACCGCGCGGCTCGCTTCGAGTGTCTGACGCGCCGGATAACGCTGCGGCTGCGGACCCTGAGCGTACTCGCTGCGTCCATACACGAAGAACTCGACGCCCTTCTCGCCGTACTCGCGCGCAAAACGCGTGTGATTCGCAGCGCCTTCGTCGCCGAGCGCGGGCGTGCCGGGCAGCGCGTGATGAATGCGAAAGCGCGCTTCATCGGCGAAGATCGCGGCGAGCGAGCGGCGCGTTTCGCCGTGCTCGATCGCGCGATGCAGCTTCGCCGCAAGATTGGCGGGCGTGAAATGCACGCGGCCGTCGTTCGTGTCCGCCGATGGGCTGACGGTCGCCGCATTCGCGGTCCACATCGCGGAAGCCGAACTCGCCGCCGCGAGCAGTTCGGGCGCTTCGCGCGCGGCGCGGGCGATCACGCTGGCGTCGTCGCCGGAGAAGCCGACCGCGCGCAACAGCCTGATCGACGGACGTTCGAGCGGCGGCAGCACGCCCTGATGAAACCCGAGATCGGCGAGCCGCTTCATCTTGCGCAAGCCCTGCTTCGCCGCAGCCTTCGGATTGGCGACCGATTTCTCGTTGCTGCGCGACGCGACGTTGCCGAACGAGAGACCGGCGTAGTTGTGCGTCGGGCCGACCAGCCCGTCGAAGTTCGCTTCGGTTGCAAGCATGTTGATTTCCGCCGCTTAAAACGTGAGTCCCGGCGACACGCTCGCCGGCATCTGCAGTTGCGCGCTTTCCACCGACGCCATCGGATACGAGCAATAGTCCGCCGCGTAGTACGCGCTCGGCCGCTGATTGCCCGAACGCCCGATGCCGCCAAACGGCGCCGCCGACGATGCACCATTGGTCGGCCGGTTCCAGTTGACGATGCCCGCGCGGATCGTGCGCTGGAAGTGCTTCCAGAGCGACTCGTCGTCGGCGAGCAGGCCCGCCGACAGCCCGTACGCGGTGTCGTTCGCGCGCTCGATGGCTTCATCGAACGTCTTGTAGCGCGTGAGTTGCACCATCGGGCCGAAATGCTCCTCGTCGGGGATGTCGCGCGCGTTCGTCACATCGAGGATCGCGGGCGAGACGAAACCGAGGTTCGCCGCGCGCTGCGTCATTTCGAGCAGCGGCTTCGCGCCGGATTCGATGAGACGCGTCTGCGCGGCAACGAGACGCGCCGCCGCGCGCGCCGAAATCACCGCGCCCATGTACGGCTGCGGCTCGTCGTCGTATTTGCCGATGCGGATTTTCGCGCTCACATCCACGAAGCGCGCGATGAAGCGCTCGCCGGCCGCATCGTCGGGAACGAAAAGACGGCGCGCGCATGTGCAGCGCTGCCCCGCCGACAGAAACGCCGATTGAATCGCGTGATGCACGGCGGCATCGACATCCTCGACGTTCGCGACGACGAGCGGATTGTTGCCGCCCATCTCCAGCGCGAGCACAATTTCGGGACGCCCGCCGAACTGTTTGTGCAGAAGTGTTCCGGTATCCGAACTGCCAGTGAAGAACAGTCCGTCGATCTGCCGATGATTCGCGAGCGCGACGCCCGTATCCTTTTCACCCTGAACGAGAT
Organism: Caballeronia fortuita; assembly: GCF_001544835.2. Lineage (GTDB taxonomy): Bacteria > Pseudomonadota > Gammaproteobacteria > Burkholderiales > Burkholderiaceae > Caballeronia > Caballeronia fortuita. The sequence continues at coordinate 240,770 of NZ_FCNX02000005.1, forward strand.
TGAGCACGCCCGCTGGCAATCCCGCCTGAATCCACAGCGCGACGGTCGCGGCCGCGACGCCGGGCGCGAGCTCCGACGGCTTGAACACGACCGTATTGCCCGCGATCAGCGCCGGCACGATATGGCCGTTCGGCAGATGCCCCGGGAAGTTGTAAGGCCCGAACACGGCGACGACGCCATGCGGACGATGCCGCAGCACCGCGACGCCATCGGCCATCGGCGCGCGTTTCTCGCCTGTGCGCTCGTGGTAGGCCTGCGCGGAGATATCGACCTTCGCGGCCATGGACGCCACTTCCGTGCGCGCTTCCCATAGCGGCTTGCCGGTTTCGCGGCCAATCGCGTGCGCGAGCGCTTCCTTGTTCTCGTTGAGCAAGGCGGCGAAGCGTTTGGCGACCGCAACGCGTTCATCGAGCGGCAGCGCCGACCAGGACGCGAACGCGCGCCGCGCCGACGCCACCGCGCGATCGACGTCATCCGCCGATGCGCTCGCACCGTGCCACACGGTTTCATCGGTGCCCGGATTGCGGGACGCGAACGCCGCGCCCGCGCCTGCCTGCCAGTCACCGCCGATATACAACTGGTTCGAAATATTCATGTTCTCTCTCGTTCACTTCGCGCGCGGATACGATGTCAGCACGCGCACCGGGTCGCCATCGTTCACGCGCAATGCCGCCGCTTCTTCCGATGTCAACGTGAAATATCCACCGACGACCGCGCCCGTCGTCGCGCCGCAGCGAAAATCGCCCAGCGAGGTATTCGATACGAGACTCTTCGCATCGCTGTCCGCTTCGTTGCGAGCGCCAATACGCGCGCTCGCGATCACGCTCTCGCGCACCGTGCGCAAGTCCGCGATGTGACATTCGAGCACGGGGCCGGCATCGAAGATATCGACGTGATTTTCGTAGCGCAGCCCTTCCGCCTCGAGCATCTTGCGCGCGGGCGCGGTGTCCCTGTGCGTGACGCCGACCGCGTGTTGCGCGGCTTCGGGCAGCAAGTCCAGATACACCGGATAGCGCGGCATCAGTTCCGCGACGAAGGACTTCTTGCCGTGCGAGCTCAGGTAATCCGCTTCGTTGAAATCGATCTGATAAAAATGCGAGCCGACCGCGTTCCAGAACGGCGACTCGCCGTTTTCGTCGAAATGGCCGCGCAACTCCGCGCACAGGCGCTGCGGAAAGCGGTCGGCGAATTGCGCGATGAACATGAAGCGCGATCGCGACAGCAAGCCGCCCACGCCCGCCGTCCGGTAACGCGGGCTCAGAAACAGCGAGCACACTTCCGCGTAGCCGGTCAGATCGTGCGAGATGTTGAGCAGCGACATGCGCGTCCATACGCCCATGTCCTGGCTCGCGTGCACGACCGTCGAGACGCGATAGTTGTAGAACGGCTGCTCCAGCCCGACTTCCGTTTCGATGCCGCACACGCCCGCCACGTCGCCGGTTGCGGTGTCTTCCATCACGAAGAAATAGCCCGCTTCGAAGGCTTGCGCGCCGCCGTCGAGCGTGCGGCGCGCGCGTTCGACACGCGCCGCGAGCGCGCCGCGATCGGGTTTGAACGTGGTGAGGCCCGGCCCTGTTTCCTGGGCGAGCGCGACGAGCGCATCGACATCGCCCGGCTGCGTGCATCGCACGACGATCATTGCAATTCTCCCGATGCCTGATGCAGCGGCACGCAACGCACCGCGCCCTTGTCTTCCACGCCGAGCGCCTCGCGCGCGGCTGCCGTCAATGCGGCGCCGTCTGCACGCGTGCCCGCAAGTTGCGCGACGATGCAGCGAAACGCATGCGCGCCGCCCGCCGCGACGAGATACGGCGCGCCGCTCTCGGCGGCAGCTTCGCGCACCGTGCGCAACTCGCCCGAACTCGCCGATGCGCTCTTGTCGACGGCAATCGTCAGCACCGGGCCGGCATCGAAAATATCGACGTAACGATCCGGCTCGAAGCCTTCTTCGAGATGGATGTCGTACGCGAGCAGCGTGCTTTCGTTCGGCTCGCCGAGCACGCACTGCGCATCGCCCGGCAAGAGCGGCACATAGAGCGGATAGCTCGGCATCACTTCCGCGATGAACGTGCGGCTGCGTCCGCCCGATTCCGCTTCGACCTGCTCGAAGTCGCGGCCGAAGAACTTGCGTCCGACCGCATCCCAGAACGGCGACGCGCCCGCGTCGTCGGTGACGCCGAGCATCAGCGAGAAGACTTCGCTGGAAAAGCGCTTGCGGTTCGCCGCGATGTAGATCATGCGCGCGCGCGACAGCAGATGCGCGGCCGCCTGATTCGCTTCGTCGCGCAACGACGGATCGATGTAGAAGCCCGTCAGACGGCTCTTGCCCGTCAGCTCGTGCGACATCGTGAGCGCGTGAATCTTGCGATTCACCTTGAGCTCGCGCGACGCGTGAATCAGCGCGTCGTTGCGAAACGCATAGAACGGCTCGGAATAACCCGCCGACGCGACGATGCTCGACGTGCCGAGGAGCTTGCCCGTCTGCGCATCTTCGAGCACGAAGAGATAGAACTCCTCGCCGGGAAATTCCACTTCCGCGCGAAACGAATCTTCGGACAGCGCGACGCGCGTTTCGAGCGCGCGGCGGTCGCGCGGCAGCGAATGCAGCACGGGCAGCGCGGCGCGCGCCATGCGTTCGAGCTCGTCGAGATCGGACAGTCTTGCGGGGCGGACGAATAGCATCATCGGAATACGCCGGTTATTTGACCGAAGCCGTGCCTGCGACCTGCGCGATCGCCTTCTCGATGCGCGCGAAGCCTTCGTCGAGATCGGCCATCGGCATGATGAGCGAGGGCGCGAAGCGCAGCACGTTCGGCCCCGCGATCAGCATGATGACGCCGTTGGCCGCTGCCGCGTTGAGCACGTCTTTCGCGCGATCCTTGTAGGCGTCGTTCAGTTCCGCGCCGATCAGAAGGCCGCGTCCGCGAATCTCCCTGAACATGCCGAAGCGCTCGTTGATGCGTTCGAGATGCGCCTTGATCGCGCGGCTGCGCTCGTTCACGCCTTCGAGCAGCTTCGGATCGCTGATCAGTTCGACAACCTTCTCTGCGATCGACGCGCCCAGGGGATTGCCGCCGTATGTCGTGCCATGCACGCCCACCTTGAAGTGCGCGGCGATCTCGTTCGTCGTCAGCATCACCCCGATCGGAAAGCCGTTGCCCAGCGCCTTCGCGCTCGTGAGGATGTCGGGCGTCACGCCGTACTGCATGTACGCATAGAAAGTGCCCGTGCGGCCGACGCCCGTTTGCACTTCATCGAAAATGAGGAGCGCGCCGTGCTTGTCGCAGGCTTCGCGCAAGCCCTCCAGAAACGCGGGATCGGCGGGCAGCACGCCGCCTTCGCCTTGCACCGGTTCGACGATCACCGCGCACGTCTTCGGGCCGATGGCTTCGAGCGCCTTCGGCAAATCGTTGTACGGCAGATGACGGATGCCCGCGGGTTGCGGACCGAAGCCTTCCGCATACTTCGGCTGCCCGCCGACGCTCACGGTAAAGAACGTGCGGCCGTGGAACGACTGCGTGAACGAGATGATTTCGATCTTGTCGTCGCCGTGATTGTCGATCGCATAGCGGCGCGCGAGCTTCAGCGCCGCTTCGTTCGCTTCCGCGCCCGAGTTCGCGAAGAACGCGCGGTCGGCGAAGGTGAGATCGGTCAGGCGTTTCGCGAGGCGCAACACCGGCGCGTTGGTGTAGCCATTGCCGATATGCCAGAGCTTTTCACCCTGCTCGTGCAGCACTTTCAGCAATTCCGGATGACCGTGGCCCAGCGCCGTCACCGCGATGCCGCCGGCGAAATCGACATAATCGCGGCCTTCGGTGTCCCATACGCGGGAGCCGCGGCCCCGGTCGGGCACGAAACTGGCCGGCGCGAACACCGGAACCATTACCTCGTCGAACGTACCGCGATTCACATTGATGTCCGTCATGAGCCACTCCTCGGTTTGAGCATTACGTCGATATTAGGCAATCGCCCGCGATCCGTCTTGCGCGTTCGCGACATCCTTCGATGAGCTTTCCTGCGGATTTCGCGCAGCATCTATGCCGCACCGGGCGGCTCGATCAGCGCACCGCCGCGCGGTTCGTCGATTGCGCCGCCGCGCTGCTTTTCGATCCAGTTGCGGCGCTCCTCGCGCGGCGTCACGCCGAAGCGGTCGCGATACGCATTCGAGAAATGCGCCGCCGATGAAAATCCGCACGCGAGACTGATCTGCACCACCGATTTGCTCGTGCGCTGCAATTGCGTGCGCGCCTTCGTGAGACGCAGATTGAGGTAATACTTCGACGGCATCGCGCCGAGATATTGTCGAAAGAGCCGCTCGAGCTGCCGGCGCGAAATGCCGACGAGACTCGCGATTTCATCGGTCGCGAGCGGATCTTCGATGTTCGCTTCCATCAGTTGCAGCGCGTCGTTCAGGCGCGGATGTCGCTCGCCCGGCGCCGTGACGAACGGAATGCGCTGACGCTCCGTGCCCGCGCGCAAGGTGCCGATGCCGAGCGAATCCGCAATGCGCTCCGCGAGATCGGGGCCGTGCTCGCGCGCGATCATCGCAAGCATGAAATCGATGCTTGCCTGTCCGCCGGAGCATGTGGCGCGGTCGCGATCGATTTCGAAGATTTGCTGGCTGACGATCGCGCGCTCGAACTGCTCGGTGAATTGCTGATAGGTTTCCCAGTTCACCGCGACGCGATATTGCGCGAGCTGCCCGGCCATCGCGAGCCACCAGACGCCGTGATGAATGCCGGAGACGAGCGGCGTGCGCGGCGCGACGCGCGCGAGGCTCGCGAGAAAGAGCCGGTAATCGGCGAACTGCTGGTAGCGCTCCGACACGACGATCAGCCAGTCGCAACGCACGGCGTCGTTGAACGCGCAATCGGCGGGAAGCTGCGCGCCGCCCGAGAGCGGCACGGGACGGCCGTCCCACGAACAGATGCGCCACTCGTAGAGACGATGCCCATCGATCTCGTTGGCGAGCGCAAGACTGTCGACGATCGGCCCGATGCCGCTCATCGACACCGGCGGCAACGCGACGATCGCAACTTGCTGGGTCACGTTATGCGATCACGTTATTTGAGGCTGCCCGACAGGAACTGGCGCAGACGCTCGCTCTTCGGCGCGCTCAGCACTTCGGACGGCGCGCCCTCTTCCTCCGTGCGTCCCTGATGCAGGAACATCACGTGATTCGACACGTTGCGCGCGAAGCCCATTTCGTGCGTGACGACGATCATCGTGCGGCCTTCCTCGGCGAGACGCTGCATCACTTTCAGCACTTCGCCGACAAGTTCGGGATCGAGCGCGGACGTGGGCTCGTCGAAGAGCATGACGTCGGGATGCATCGCGAGCGCGCGCGCAATTGCGACACGCTGCTGCTGTCCGCCCGACAAGTGCGACGGATACTGCTTTTCCACACGCGGCGGCAGGCCCACTTTCTCCAGATACTCGCGCGCGCGTTCCTCCGCTTCCTTCTTCGACACGCCGAGCACGTGAATGGGCGCTTCCATCACGTTCTCGATGGCCGTCATGTGCGACCACAAGTTGAAGTGCTGAAACACCATCGCGAGCTTCGTGCGCACGCGCTGCAACTGCTTGTGATCCGCGACTTCGAGATTGCCGGCCTTGTCGGTTTTCGTGCGCACGGCTTCGCCATCGACGATGATTTGCCCCGCGTTCGGCCGCTCCAGAAAGTTGATGCAGCGCAGAAACGTGCTCTTGCCCGAGCCGCTCGCGCCGATGATGCTGATCACGTCGCCCGCTTTGGCCGCGAGCGAGACGCCCTTGAGCACTTCGTTGTCACCGTAGCGCTTGTGAATGTCTTCGGCGACGAGCTTGGTCGCGACGTCTTTGGCGGTTGGCTGCAACGCTTTCTCCTCGGGTGATGACAGGGTGTGATGCATGGCTTCGAATTTTGCCGCTCGTCAATGCCGGACAGCGCGCGCCGCGCCCGCCGGCCGCAGATACGCGAGCCAGCGCCGCTCGGCGCGCCGGAACGCCGCGACGAGCGCGAACGAGATCGCCACGTATAGCAGCGCCGCGATGCCGAACGATTCGAACGACTGATAGGTCGCCGAGTTCGCATCGCGCGCGACCTTCAGGATGTCCGGAACCGTGGCCGTGAACGCGACGGTCGTCGCGTGCAGCATCAGGATCACTTCGTTGCTGTACAAAGGCAAGGCGCGCCGCAGCGCGGACGGCAGGATGATGCGTCGATACATCGTGAACGTGCTCATGCCGTAGGCGCGCGCGGCTTCCACTTCGCCGTGCGAAATGCCGCGGATCGCGCCGGCGAAGATTTCCGTCGTATAGGCGCACGTGTTGAGCGCGAACGCGAGGATCGCGCAATTGAAGCCGCTCTTGAAGAACGCTTCGAGAAAGGATTGCGAGCGGACGAATTCCAGGCTGTACATGCCGGTGTAAAGCAATAGCAGTTGCACGTAGAGCGGCGTGCCGCGAAAGACGTACGTGTAGATGCGCACGGGCGTCGACAGCCAGCGGTTGCGCGAGACGCGCGCGCAGGCGAGCGGCACCGCCGCGCAAAAGCCGAGCGCGATCGACGCCGCGAGCAGCCACAACGTGACGACGAGACCCGAGGCGCGCATGCCGTCGGAATAAAGAAATGGACGCCACCATTCGGCGAAGATCTGGATCATGGCTTGTCGCTCGCTGGCAGAGGTCAGAGTTCGGCGTGCCGCACGCCGATCGAATAACGGCGCTCGAGCGCCATCAGCACGAGATTCGATGCGCTGGTTATCGCGAGATAGATCAGCGCCGCGATCAGGATGAAGAAGAACATGTTGAACGTGCTCTTGCCCGCGTCCTGCGCGGCCTTAACGACATCCGCGAGACCGATGATCGACACGAGCGCGGTCGCCTTCACGAGCACCTGCCAGTTATTGCCGATGCCCGGCAGCGCGAACCGCATCATCTGCGGGAACAGAATGCGGCCGAACACGCGCATGCCGCTCATGCCGTAGGCGCTGCCCGCTTCGAGCTGGCCGCGCGGTACCGCGAGAAATGCGCCGCGAAACGTCTCGGTGAAATACGCGCCGTAGATGAAGCCGAGCGTGAGCACGCCGGCCGTGAACGGATCGATGTCGAACTGCGCCCAGCCGAAGGCATCGGTGACATTGTTGACGGCGATCTGGATGCTGTAGAAAAGCAGCAGCATCAAAACGAGATCGGGCACCGAGCGGATGAGCGTGGTGTACGCGGTCGCGACCGCGCGCAAAGGCGCGTGACGCGAGAGTCTCGCGGATGCCCCGGCGAGGCCGAGCAGCACCGATACCGCAAGGGACAGCACCGCGAGCGCGAGCGTCTCTTTGGCGCCCGCCCAAAGGAGCGGGCCGAAGCCGTACAGGATCAAGAGTCGCCTCCATCGTCTTTCGTTGAAAGCAACGGGGCGCACGAAAGACGCGCCCCGGCGATTGGCGGCGATACTCGCAAGCGAAAATCAATCGCTCAATTGTGACGTTGTGTACTTGTTGCGATGCAGCATGACTGACATGCGCGCGATTGCGGGACGGGGCGCCCGCCGTGCAACGCGGGCCGCGCGCGATACGGAGGAAAACCCGCATGCGCGCGGCATCCGGAAATTGCGCTTTTTAGGTCGCATTTTCGATAGACCGCGCGCCGGTGGTTCAGACGCTGGCGACTTCCCGCACGCGCTGCGCGACCTGCCCGTTCGCCACGGCGATGTCCGGGCTGTCCTGCAGCAAGGGCAGAAAGCGTTCCGCGAACGCGGGATCGCGCGTGGCGGCGCTGAACATGTCGACGACGGCCTTTGCGTGCGCAATGCGCGCGTCAGCGGTGGCTTCCTCGTCGTCGAGGACGTCGTCGATGGCCGCGATCAACGTCGAGAGCGGCGTAAGCCAGCGGTACGCCGAGCCGTTGATCACGATCTGCAGGAACTCGCCCGGCGACACCGGCCCGAACTCGGCCTCATGACGCGCGCGCAGATGTGCGAGCACGCTGCGATGAAGCGTGAGCAGCGGATGGCGCACGTCGCGCAGGAAAGCGGTGGCTGTCTGGTCGTTCAGCGGGTTCGTCATGATCGCCTCTCTTTAGGAAACATCCCAGATGAGGACGATTAGACGCCGATCAAGCGCCGCGCGTCCTGCCCGCGTAGCGGATGAATTCGGCGGCGGTGAGCGGCGCGGAAAAGAGCCAGCCCTGCCCGAACTGCGCGCCGCGCGCGATGAGATACGCGGCCTGCTCTTCGCGCTCGATGCCTTCGGCGACCACCTGCACGTCGAGCGTCGCGGCCATGTCGATGATGTGCGACGCGACGCTGCTCGACGCCGCGTCCTGCCCGACCGTATCGACGAAAGACTTGTCGATTTTCAATCCGTCGATGCGAAAGTTCTGCAAGTGCGAAAGGCTCGAATAGCCGGTGCCGAAATCGTCGAGATAGACGGCGTGGCCCGCGCCGCGAAAGGCGCTGATGACTTCCTTCGCGGCATCGGCATCGAGAAAGCTGCGCTCGGTCGCCTCGATGCGGATCTGCTCCGGCCGCACGCCTTCCCGCGCGAGCGCGGGACCGAGCACGTCGAGGAAACGGTGCGTCGTGAGGTCGGACGCGGACAGGTTCACCGACACGTAATAGTCCGGGTAGCGCTTCAGGAAATCGCCGAGTTCGAGCAGGATCGTGTCGAGCACCTGATCGGTAATCGCCTGGATCAACCCGCGATGCTCCGCGAGCGGGATGAAATGATCGGGCCGCACGATGCGGTTTTGATACTTCCAGCGCACGAGCGCCTCCGCCCCGACGCAGCGCCGCGTCGACAGATCGACGATCGGCTGATACGCGACGATGAACTGATGCCGCCGCACCGCGTCGCTCAACTGGCCGCGCGGCGACAAGCGGCGCACGAAGAAGAACGCCGCCCAGCTCGCCAGCGCGAGTCCCGCCACGATGCCGCCGAGCAGCCAGCCCCACGGCAGCGTGCGCAGGCGCTGGCGCATCGACTGATGCGGCGCGCTCACGACGACCGCGAGCGGCATCGAGGCGGACCGGCGCACGACGTAAGGCGAATCGTCGCGCACAGGCGGTGCGGTGCGATACACGGAGAGGATCGCGTTGGCGTCGGTGGCGGGCGTCGTCGCGATCACGCGGCTCACTTCCGTGTTGATGACGGCGACGCCGCTCGCGACCTCGTCGCTGGCGGCGAGCGTATCGATGTAAAGCGCGGGATCGGCGGCGATATAGAAACCGTTGCGGCCCATGACGAGGGATGACTTGCCACCGGGCAGACGCGACAGGCCGTACCACGCGACGACGCCATCGCGCGAGCGCCAGTCGGGCGGCGGCAGCGTGAGGCCATCGAGCACGCCCGCCGACACCGCGCCGAGCAGCGACGAACATTGCCAGCGGCCGTTGCGATCGTAGGCGCCGGCATCGCGCACCTGCTGATGCGTGAGCGTGATGCGCCGCAGTTCGTTCAGATACGGCGGCGTGCAAGGCGCGGCGGCGACCTTGCCGATCTCCCCGAGCGCGCCAGAAAGACGGCGCGTCACGTCTTCGGCACGAGAGAGCGCGGCGGCGGCGACCGTGTTCAGCCGTTCCGCTTCGTCATGCCGCTGGCTGCGCTGTGCGAACAAAAAGCCGATCCCCGCCGGCGCCAGTGCCGCGATTCCCACGATGACGATCAGAAGCGCCGCCAGCGCCCCACGTTGGATTTTGTTCATTGCGTGTTATGGACCGCGGCGCGAGGCTTCGCGCGCGCGTTTTCTGTTCCCTGCTCGACGCCATCGGCCCGCGCTGCGCCGTTCCCGTGAGAGTCTCGGACAAACGACTTAGTGTAGGGGCCGCGCATCGCCCGGTTCAACGTTTTCTTTGCCCGAAAGCTGCCCCTGTTGGTGGTCTTCCGCACGGCCCGCGCACGCTTTTTTTGCCGTCGATGCACCGTGCGAAAATGGCCATACCAGAAACCGCACGATCCTTGCATCGAACGACAGATATGGCCTCACACGATTCCGCTTCGGCACACGTGCGCGACGCCGCGCCCGGCGATTTCGACGCCATCGCGCGCATCTATTCGCATTACGTTGAAAACGCGCTAGCGACCTTCGAAGAGACCGCTCCTTCAGCCGACGACCTGCTTGCGCGTCACGCAACGATCAAGGCGGCGGGCCTGCCGTATCTCGTTGCAGAGTTCGATGGCCGGATCGCGGGCTATGCGTATGCGTCGGCGTATCGGCCGCGCTCGGCTTATCGACATACGATCGAGGATTCGGTGTATGTCGCCGATGGCAACGGCGGCCGCGGCATCGGCCGCGCGCTGCTCACGGCGCTCATCGAACGATGCGAGCGCGGACCGTGGCGGCAGATGATCGCGGTGATCGGCAACAGCGGCAACGCCGGATCGATCGCGCTGCATGCGCGGCTCGGCTTCGAGCATGTCGGTGTACTGCGCGATGTCGGCTTCAAACACGGACGCTGGGTCGATACCGTGCTCATGCAGCGCGCGCTGCAACCAACGCCCGACGCCACGGCATGAACGGCCGCGCCGAGCGGCTATGATTCGACATCCGCCTCACGTGCCTTTGCCGCTTTGCCAACGTACACACTCGCCGCGTCCGTCCGCGCGGAAATCGACATCCGCAAGAGCCGCTTCATCGCGCTCGCGATTCCCGTCGCCGGCCGCGACGAAGCGATGCGCGAGCTCGAGCGTCTGCGCGCCGAGCATCCGGCCGCGACACACGTCTGCTGGGCGCTGCTCGCGGGCGGCCAGTCGGGCATGTCCGACGACGGCGAGCCCTCCGGCACCGCCGGCCGGCCGATCCTCGAAGTGCTGCGTCATCACGAAGTCGATGGCGTGCTGGCCGCCGTCGTGCGCTATTACGGCGGCATCAAGCTGGGCGCGGGCGGCCTCGTGCGCGCCTACACCGATGCGATCGCGACCGCGATGCAACTCGCCGAGCGCGTGGAGCGCATCGAGCGCGGGCTGATCTGCATCGAAATCGACTATGCCGACGAAGCGCGCGTGCGCCGCTGGATCGAACAGCATGACGCCGAGCTCGTGCAAAGCGAATACGGCATGACCGTGCGCCTCGTCGTGCGAATGGCCGCCGCCGCGCGCGAGCCCGCCGCCGCCGAGTTGCGCGATCTGACCCATGGCCGCGCGGGTGTCGAGGTCCGCTCATGAGCGACGACGAGCCGCGCGCGTTCGCGATGATCGTCGAGCCCGCCGGGCACTTCGTGGCCGTGAAAAGCGGCGAGACGCTGCTCGAAGCCGCGCTGCGGGCGAGGCTTTCGCTGCCGCGATCGTGCCGCAACGGGACGTGCCGCGCGTGCATGTGCCGGCTCGTCGATGGCGAGATCGCGTATCGGATCGAATGGCCGGGGCTTACCCCCGAGGAGAAAGCGGAAGGCTGGATACTGCCGTGCGTCGCGCTCGCACAGTCCGATGTGACGATCGCGCAGCCGGACGCGCGCGAAGCCGTGACCGATCCGCGCCCTGCCCGCTCGCGCGGCTTCTGAGCGCGGGTATTTCGGGATTGTCGTCTCGATTCAACGACCTACGATGTGATTCCCAAGTCCGCATATGCATGCTTTCGTACAAAGTGCGTGCAGGGTCACTCTCAAAAAGTGTACAATTGCGTTTTGCCCTAAATTCTGGCAGGGCCAGATCAACCGAGATTTCAATGACTAAAGTACTGTTGAAAGAGAACGAGCCTTTCGACGTCGCCATGCGTCGTTTTCGCCGTACCGTCGAACGCACGGGCCTGATTCAAGAACTCAAGTCGCGCATGGCTTATGAAAAGCCGACCACCGAGCGCAAGCGCAAGAAAGCTGCTGCTGTTGCTCGTCTGCGCAAGCAGATCCGTCGCGCGCAACTGCCGAAGAAGTTCTATTGATCGACGCCGGGCCTTACGCTCGCGTCCGTTTCAGCAAGATCGGCATCGCAATTTGAGATCGATCGGGTCGCGGTTTCGCGCGCAGGTCGCGTGAAAGCTCGCGTAGTTGCGCACTATCGGTTGCGCCCCATCGGTCGAAGTTGGCAAGATCGCACAAGGCCTGCATGAGTGAACGCTCACGCAGGCTTTTCGTGTTTGGGGTGGTGGTTTTGGGGTGACTGGAGTACGAGTGCGACGTGAGGGAAAGAAAAGAGAACGCAGAAAAGCAAAGAGCCCGGCCGAACCGGGCTCTTTGCTTTTTGAAACTGGTTGCGGGGGTAGGATTTGAACCTACGACCTTCGGGTTATGAGCCCGACGAGCTGCCAGACTGCTCCACCCCGCGTCTGAAGAATTAAATTATAGACTGAAGCATTCTGCAAAGTCAAACGTTGTTCGTGCTTAATTTCGTCGTCGGCTGAATTCTCACGTCGACGGCCTGCTCCACCGCTCGCTGATGCGCCCGCGACAAACTGCCGAGCACCGGCAGGAGCGCCATCGCGACCGCCGCGCCCGCCGCCGCGACCCATCCGAGTCCCAGGAAAAGATGCGTATAGAGCGGCAGCGATTGAATAGGCTCGAGATTGCCGGACGGCATGCGCGCAAAGTTCGCAACGACGCTGCCGAGATATTGCGACACGCCCACCGCGACGAAGTACGCGCCCATCATGAAACCGCTCATGCGGGCCGGCACGTAGCGCGCGATCATCGCGAGGCCAAGGCCCGAAACGAGCAGTTCGCCGAGCGAATATAGCCCGTAGCCCGCCACCATGAACCACGACGACACACGCCCGTCCACCGCGTAGCGTCCGCTCAGGCCGAACACGAAGAAGCCGACCGCCACGACGACGAAACCCAGCGCGTACTTCGCGGCCACCGGAATGTCGCGGCCGCGTCGCGCCTGGCGCGTGTAGACGAACGCGAGAATCGGGCTCAGCAACATGATCCAGATCGGATTGAGCGCCTGGAACTGCGCCGCGCTCCATGTGAACAGCTCGACGCCGCCGATCGTGAACGATGGATCGACATTGCGCAGCGCGAACAACGTGAGCGACGTCGACATCTGCTGATAGAACACGAAAAAGAGAATGACCTGGAGCGTGAGGATCAGCGCGGCGGCGAGGCCCGCACGCTCGCCGCGATCGCACTTCGTGAGCATGTAGCCGAAGATCGCGAGAATCGCGACGCCCGCCGCGTAGACGCACGCAACCGCCACCGTCTTGTGCTGAAGGATGAACACCGTCGACGCCGCCAGCGCAATCCCGCCCGCCGCCACGGCGAACGCGTGCTTCCAGCGGATCGGCTGATCGTCCGGAGCGGAGCCGATCTGCGCGAGCGTGCGCCGCATCATCGCGAAATTGAGCAACCCGAGCAGCATGCCGCCGCAGCACACGGCGAACGCGGCGTGCCAGCCCCAATGGTCCTTGATCCACGGCGTCGCGAGCATCGAGAAAGTCGAGCCGATGTTCACCGCCATGTAATAAATCGTGAACGCGCTGTCGATACGCGCATCGTCGCCCTCGTAGATGCGGCGCACGAGATTCGCCGCGTTCGACTTGAACAGCCCGTTGCCGACGACGATCACGCCGAGCGACGCATAGATGAAGCCGAGCGTGTCGATGGGCAGCGCGAGCATCAGATAGCCGAGCGCGAGCACGACCGCGCCCGCGGCCATGCTGCGGCGCGCGCCGAGCACCTTGTCGCCGATCCAGCCGCCGATCGCCGGCGCCGAAAACACGAGCGCCGTAAATGCGCCCCAGGTCAGATTGGCGTGCTCGTCGGCGAAACCGATCTTGTCGATCATGAACAGCACGAGCACCGCGGCCATGCCGTAATAACCGAAGCGCTCCCATATTTCGATCAGAAAGACGGTCGTGAACGAACGCGTCTGCGAATTGCCGGACGAGTGAGTAAGCATCGGAGAAAAATCCTTCAAACAGCGTTAGGCGATTCGGCCAGCTTCACGGGGGCGATCGCACTAAATGACAAAATGAACGAGATATGCGCGTTGTTCCGCGAAACGATTCGGGATATACGCGGGCGATTATCCGTGGCAAGCACGCGATTATCGCAAATCCGGCAGATTCGCTTGATATCGAGCAGTGAATCAACGCGTGACGCGCTGCGAAATGTCGCCCGGTCTCACGCGGCCGGCCGCCGCACGAATGCGAGCATGACGCCGAAACCGATCATCAGCGCGCCGCTCACGCGATTGAACCAGATGAGACCGCGCGCGCTGCGTGAGAGCGAACTCAGATGCGCGCCGAGCGCGGCGTAGATGAAAATCGCCACGAATTCGAGCAGCAGAAAGGTGGCGCCGAGAATCGCGAAACTCGTCGCGTATGCATTGCGATCGACGAATTGCGGAAAGAACGCGGTAAAGACGAGTATCGCTTTCGGATTGCCCGCCGCGACCCAGAATTCCTGTTTGACGAGCCGCGCGATACTCGCCGGACCGCGCGCCGCGCTCTCTTCTTTCACGACGAGCGCCGGTCCCGAACGGATCAGCTTCACGCCGATCCAGACGAGGTACGCCGCGCCGGCGAACTTGATCGCGGTAAAGAGCGTTTGCGACGCGAGCAGCAACGCGCCGAGTCCGAGTCCTGCGATGGCGATCATGATCGCGAAAGCGACGATCCTTCCGAACGACGCCAGCACCGATGCGCGCACGCCGTCGCGCGCACCGTTCGACAGCGACAGCACGTTGTTCGGCCCGAACGCCATGTTGATGGCGAAGCACGCGGGCAAAAAAATCGAGAAGGTCTGGAGCGACATGGGACACCTGCTGACCAGCGGAAGCGAGACCGCTAAATTAGCATGGGCGCGACACGCTCAGAACCCTCAGAAACGATGACGGATGCCCGTGCTCAGCATCAACTGATTGCGCCCGCTCGACGGATCGTTGCTGTTGATCACCGCCGGCGCGCCCGCTGACGCGCGCTGATAGATCGACTCCAGATATACGTCGGTGCGCTTGGAAAGCAGATAGTCGACCTGCAGCGCGCCCTCATGCCAGTGCGCGCCGCCGCCGTTGGTGTACACGTACATCCCCGAAATCTGAATGGCCGGCGTCAGCTTGTAGATGCCGTTGATTTCATAGTTGTTGAGCGCGAGCGACGACGTCGGCTCACCGGTGTCGGCATCGGTGACGCCGGCGTTGATCGCGCGCGAGAACGCGCCGCTCAGCGTGAACTCGCCGATCTCATAACTCATGCCGACGCCGAACGTGTTCTGCCGCTGCACGTTCGCGTTGTAGACCGTGTTGTCCGCGCCCGGCAGCGCGAGCGAATCATAAGCGCCGCCCGTCGCGCTGCCGCGGCCGTTGTTATGCAGGTATGCCGCGCCCGCGTTGAATGAGCCCGCCGAATAGCTCGCCCCGACGCTGTACGCACGGTTGTCCGCGAACGCGCCCGCCTGATTCGAGAATGCATAGAGGCCGCCGAAGCTGAAGCCGCCATAGTTCGCGCTCGTGTATTTGACGGAATTCGAGGCGAGAAACGAGTTGTTCGCGTTGTCGTTGTCTAGCACGTGCGCGAACGCCGTGCCGCCCGTGTTGCCGGTCAGCGTGAAGCTCTGAAAGTAATCGTGGATCGAATCGTACTGGCGGCCGAAGGTCAGCGTGCCGAGCGTGTCGGTGCCGACGCCGACGTACATCGGATGATCGTTCAATCCTTCCCCTGTCGCGACCGAAAGACCGCGTTCGAGCCGGAAGATCGCGCGCGCGCCGCCGCCGAGATCCTCGGTGCCTTGCAAGCCCCAGTAACTGCCGTCGATGGTGCCGGTCGTCAAACGATATTGCGAATGGCCGCCGACGTTGTTGACGTACGCGAGACCGGCGTCGAGTTCGCCGTACAACTGCACGGAACTTTGCGCCCACGCTGCCGCGGGCGTGCCGATGAACGCCGCGCACACGGCCATCGATAACGGCAGCGAGCGCGTGCCGGGCGCGGTTGCACGGCTCGAAGAAAACGACGACGCAATTCGGGATGTTTTGCGGCGGATTGGCATTGGAAGGCTCCGCTAGTTCTTGTTCCCGAGATTGTCTTTTGTGCGAAGCAGCTTGTCAGTCGAAACCACGCGCCCGCGCGCATCTGTGTCCTGGAACCAACGAACGACCGTTTTTCGCGCGCGCGCATCTTGCCCGATCGCCGCTCTTCGGCGTAGCCGGCGCGTGCCCGCGCTTGCCGCTA
Source organism: Caballeronia fortuita (assembly GCF_001544835.2). GTDB lineage: Bacteria > Pseudomonadota > Gammaproteobacteria > Burkholderiales > Burkholderiaceae > Caballeronia > Caballeronia fortuita. The sequence goes on from NZ_FCNX02000005.1 coordinate 256,847, forward strand.
GAATCGGGACGACTTCAGCCAACCCAATCACGCTCATGTCCCCTTCGATTCGCGCCATCGTCACTGGCCACACCCGCGGGCTCGGCGCCGCGCTCGTCGAGCAACTGCTCTCGCAAGGCGTCGAGGTGCTCGCGATTTCGCGAAAGCGCAACGGCGCGCTCGCCGCGCGTCACGCCGGCAAGCTGCACGAAATGGAACTGGATCTCGCCGATACGGCCGCGCTCGCCGATTGGCTATCGGGCGAAACCTTGTCGCGCTTCGTGTCGGGCGCCGGGCGCGTGCTGCTCGTGAACAACGCGGGGATGCTCGCGCCCGTCGGCGCGCTCGCGGATCAGGAACCGGCCGCCGTCGCGCGCGCGGTGAGCGTGAACGTCGCCGCCCCGCTGATGCTCGCGGCGGCCGTCGTGCGGGCGAGCGAGCAATCGGCCGATACGCGCATCGTTCATATTTCGAGCGGCGCGGCGCGCAATGCCTACCCCGGATGGAGCATCTACTGCGCGACCAAGGCGGCGCTCGATCACCACGCGCGCGCGGTCACGCTCGACGGCAGTCGCGCGTTGCGCATCTGCAGCGTCGCGCCGGGTGTCGTCGACACCGACATGCAGGCGGAAATTCGCGGCACCGATCTCGAACGCTTCCCGATGCGCGAACGCTTCGATGCGCTCAAGCGCGACGGCCAGCTCGCCACGCCCGAGGAATCGGCGCGCAAGGTCGTCGACTATTTTTTGAGCGATGCATTCGGCGACACGCCGACCGCCGATGTCCGCGATCTGGCGTGACGATCAGCTAAGTCAAGCCGCTTCGACCGATGCGCGCGCCGGACTGAACGCCGCGCGCGACAACGCGTCCGCGCGAACGTTGCGCGCACGCGGAATCCATTGCAGCCGCACATCGCCGATCTGCGCGATGAGCGCACGCACGCGCGCGGCGTGATGCGCGAGCGAGCGAATGCCCTCGCCTTGCGGCGCGCTCACGTCATCGATCACGACGCGGCTGTCGCCGTGGATCACGACATCCGTTGCGCCTGCACGCGCCGCTGCTTCGAGCACGGCGACGAGCGCGAGATACTCCGCCGCGCTGCTGTCGCCCATGCCGGCCGCGATGCCGATCTCGACTGTTTCGCCGTCCGGCCCGACGAGTACGCCGCCGATGCCGAGCCGCCCCGGATTCGGCAGCGCGGAGCCGTCGAACCAGCCGCGCCATCCGGGCGTTTCAGCTGCAATCTCGCGCGGTTTGCCCCGCTGTGCGCGCCGGACTTCGCGCGCACGCAGCGCGTCGGCGTGACGGATTTGCGCGGCGCGCCGGTCAGCGACGAAATCGCGCAGAGATTGCTCGCCCGCCGCCTTCTGGAGCACGCTGACGAGCGCCGCGTGCTCGGACATCGCAGCACCTTTGGCGAGCCGGCGGCTTTGCATGCGCTCGTTTCTGTACGCGACGGCGAGCAATTCCTCGAAAGCGATCATGAGAGGGCGACGGATTGACGAATCGCGAGCTTAGCAGAGCGTCGTGGAACGGCGTGACGCGTCATGGGTACGGCCGTTGCTGGCGAGAGCGTGTCACACAACCGGTCAGCAAGGAGCGGATCATGAGCGATTCGATGGGAGCGTCTTCGGCAGGCGCGAAAATCGTCGGCAAGGGCGCGGCGACCGCAGCGGGCCCGGGACCCGACGTCATGGCGGCGAGCACGCTCGACGGCAATTCAGTGAGAAGCAGCGACGGCCACGATGTAGGCTCGCTGAAGGAAATCATGCTCGATGTCACGAGCGGACGCATCGCGTATGCGGTGCTGTCGAGCGGAGGCTTCCTCGGCATCGGCGACAAGCTGCTCGCCGTGCCCTGGAACGCGCTCACGCTCGATACCGACAACCACTGTTTCCGGATCGATGCGACCGCCGAGCAGGTGCGCAACTCGCCGGGCTTCGACAAGGATTCGTGGCCGTCGATGGCCGATCACGTCTGGGCGAGCACCGTGCATCAGCATTACGGCCGCGAGCCGTACTGGTCGAGCGACCGCACGAGCGATGTCGGCCCGAGCGGCGCCATCCCGCCCGGCGGCGTGGACGCGCCCGAAGCGGGCGGCGTGAAGCTCTAACGAAAAGGGGAAGCGCCGCCGAGTGGCGGCCAGAATGACGCGCGGCGCCGTGCGCTCGCTCAGTCGCGCGGACGCTCTCCGACCTGAATGTCGGCGCCCTCGGTTTCGTCCATCAGCGCGCGCAGGACGTCGCCCGCGAAGTCCTCGATGGCGAAGTGCCATTCGAGCGAGCCGACCGGGAAGTCGTTCGGGCTGCACTTGCCTTGCGCACGGCGGATCGCACCGACCGAGAGGCTCAGCGCGCGAGCGTGCTGAAAGTGCGGGTCGTCCGAGTCGAGAGACGGAAATTGATCTTTATCCATGACACCCTTAACGGTCCCGGCCGACGAAACTTTAGGCCTCTTGCGAGCGCGCAATCGTTTGCGCGAAGTCGAGTCTGAAGCCACCATGCAACCCTATCGAAATCTCGCCGGCAATTCGGGCGTCGAAGCATTCGACATCCTGCGCGACGGCATCAAAGTGCGCTTCGTCAGCGGCGGAACATACTTGTATGACTATCGCGTGCCCGGTCGCACGCGCGTCGAGGAAATGAAGCAGCTTGCCCGCGCCGGACGCGGGCTAAGCACTTATATTGCGAAGTTCGGTGCGGAGTATGCCGAAAAAATCGACTAGCTGCCGAAGGGGCGATTCTACGCGAGATCGGGAAGTTTTCTTCGGACGAATGAGCGTCTGCTCAGCGCGCGCCCGGCAAGTGCGGCACGCTTTCGTTGACCGTCGAATTGAGTTGATGGAGCTGGCGCTGCATTTTGGTTAATTGCGCCTGCGCGGCGACGCGGCGGCCTTCCAGTTGCGCGAGTTCCTTGCGGACCTGTTGCTGCTTGAGCGCGACTTCCTGATCGTGTGCACTGCCGCGCTGCAAATCGACACGCACCCGTTCGATCTGCGCTTCCGATTCCGCAATGAGACGCGTGAACTGCTCGTTCTGCGCTTCGAGGTGCGCGCGGCGCATTTCCGCGTCGGCAAGACGCATTGCCTGTTCGACGAAATGACGGAACGCCGGCTCGGCTGAATCGATATCGCCGGCCTTGAGCACGCGCCAGATCGCGTCCTCGTGATAAAGCACGGCGTAGTAGATGAGATCGCGCGGATAGAACAAAAGTCCTGCGGAATACCCGAAGCTCTCGAACGTGCGAAAGCGCGTGAGCGAGCCTTGCTGCGAAAGCCATTCGACTTCCGCCAGTTGCGCTGCCTGCAAACTCTTGCCGGGAGGCTGCGTGGCCACGACGGCGGGCCGCAGCGGTGTCACGCGCGTCGAAGGTTGAGTCACTGGGAGGTCGTTGTCTCCGGGCACGTCTTCGGCGCGAAGTTCGGGCGCGGGAAACTGGACTGGATGATTCGCTCTCTGACGCACGAGAAACGATGGTGCATTGTCGAGCAAGCTCCCTCTTCTGCTCAGCAGGCTTTTCACGATGGCTCCCTGGCCGATCCTTCAATTCGGATCAGCGGTGTTACGTTGACGCGGGCGAAGAACGGGCCGCCACGCGTGTTATTCGAATGTCCCGAATGCCGAAGTTTCCCCGCATGACTAAGGACGTTCCTTGGTTATCGCTGGAATAAGCCGTCGAACCCAAGTATAGGCGAGACATCCGACGATTCAAACGATGCGCGAAAGGCGCAGATGCGCGGCGCGGATTCTACGAGAACTTTGGTACAAAAATGGAATGCAATAAAAATCAGACGTCGCTGAGTGAAATTATCGAATGATTATGAATGGCGATAAAATGCCTGCGTACCACTTTTTCGCATTTTCGCGATCTGTGCCGAACGCGCTTTCGACATTAGCGCGACCATGCGCATGATGCGAATGCCTTGCAATCCACATGTGATGCCGGGCGTGCTGGCGACACGCGATTCGAGCGTGCGCATTGCGCCATGCAGTTGGGCGATGTGCACCGGCAGGTCGGGCGCGGCGAAGGCCACGACCGCCGGCAGTTGCGGCGCGCGCCGCCCTTCAGGCGCATGCCGGTTATCCACGAAGAACTCGGCCAGCACGGCGGGCGTGTCGGCCGGTTGCTGCCCATCGTCGCGACCCTGGGGGAAATCCTGAACCGCCTCGAGATAGTAAACCGACGCTTGTTCGACACGTCGCGCAATGGCCGCGCACCGTTGCAGTTTCCAGTTCTCACGCTGACTGACCGACGCGATCAAATCCGCGATGCGCGTGCGCATCTCCGTTTCACGGCGCGTAATCAATGCGTTCAGCATGCGCGCTTCTTCGCCTGATTGATCGCGCAACTGATCGCGCCAATCCAGTAATTCGTTCAGTTTGATCGACATGACATACTCCGTGCGTGCAGACTTTTGAGTCGAATTCAGGCGCTTCGAGATTGTCTGGATCGCGAATTGTAATAGACCGAAGCCTGATCGCCTGCTGAAAATCCTATCCGTTTATCTGTCATTTATCGTCGCTTGAGACATAAATAAGGACAGTCCTAGTCGCGTATCTCCGCGGCACGTTCGATGCTGACAAATCTGTAAGCGGCGCGCCGCGCCGGCCGAAAAGGAGACGAACATGAAGTTCACCACCGTGATCGCTGGCGCGCTTGTCGCGCTTGCCAGCACCGCCGCGCTCTCGCAGGAAATCTCGCGCGAGCAGATGATGCAGCGCCAGCAGCAAATGCAGCCTGGCAAGAATGAGACGATGCCCGCCCCGCGCACGGGCGATGCATCGCAAGGTGGCGTGCAGTCCGGCACGTCCGGCAGCGGCACGCTGATGCAACAGCGCGAGCAAGGCATGTCGCCGGGTCAGGCGCAGGGCTCGCAATCGACCGGAACGATCAAGCAATAGCGTGCTACGCGTGTTTCGTCCACGACGCCGGCCATCTGGCCGGCGCCCGTTGCTCGCTTATGCACTGTTTCGGTGGACAAGGGTGTAGATAAGTCCCGGGGCTCGCGCGCCTATCGCGTTGAAGTGTCATGCGTTTCCACGAACGTCGACGAAAGGCGCCCGCGATAAACCGTATATACTGTTTTCTCCACCTATGCGAGGAGAAAACGGATGAGCACACCGCAAGTCAAGGCGCCGACCAAGAAGGCATTCCACTTCCCCAAGAGCGCCGACGACAAGGCGCCCGACGCCGAGAAGCCCAAAGGCAAAACCAGAACGAAGACGCAGGCGAAGGCAGCCGCGACGCCGGAAACTCGTGCGAAGGCAGCCGCCCCGGAAACAACGTCGAACCCTTCGACGAAGAAGCCCGCCGCAAAGACGCCCGCGGTGAAGAAGGTCGCGAAGACGGCAGTCGAGAGCCAGCCGAAAACCGACGCGAAGGCCAAGCGCGTGAAGAAAGAAAAGGTCGTGCGCGACAGCTTCACGATGCCCAAGTCGGACTATGCAAAAATCGCCGCGCTGAAGGACAAGTGCCAAAAAAACGGCGTGCGCGTGAAGAAGAGCGAACTGCTGCGCGCCGCACTCGCGATGCTCGACGCCGCGCCGGAGAAACGCCTCGTCGAAGCGATCAAGGCGCTCGAGACGGTCAAGACCGGCCGCCCGGCGAACACCTGAACGCGGCGAAATCAGCGGACTCAGAAGAGATTCCTGAACACCCAGTAAAGGCCGGCCGCGAGCGCGATCGACGCCGGCAGCGTCAGCACCCACGCGAGCACGAGGCTGCGCACCGTGCTCCACTGCAGCCCCGAGCCGTTGGCCGCCATGGTCCCGGCGACGCCTGAAGACAGCACGTGCGTCGTCGAGACCGGCAGGCCGTAGGCATCCGCCGCGCCGATCGTCAGCATTGCGACCAGTTCGGCCGACGCGCCCTGCCCGTACGTCAGATGCTGCTTGCCGATCTTCTCGCCCACCGTGACGACGATGCGCTTCCAGCCGACCATCGTGCCGAGTCCGAGCGCGATCGCCACCGCGACTTTCACCCACGTCGGAATGAATTTCGTCGCGTGGTCGAGCTGCTTCTTGTAGTTGTCGATCACGGCGCGGTCCGCAGGCACGAACGCGGGCGTGTTCGCCTTCTCCATCAGGCGGATCGCTTCGGACGCGAGATACATGTTGTTGCGCACGTTATCGACGATATTCTGCGGCACCGCTGCAAGCGATCCCGACGCGCCGACCTGATTCGCGATGATATCGGTTAGTTGCCTGAGCGCGGGCAGCGTCGCGGGCGAAAGCTGGCGCGTGCGGACATACGATTGCACGTCCTCGCGCGCATCGGATGAAGGCGGCGCGCCGTTCAGATACTTCGCGAATGTCGCCGATGCCTCGTGCGCCACGGCGACGAAGTTCTGCGTTTCGGCGGGATTCACCGCCTTGTTGAGCGCGTAAGCCGTGGGCACCGTGCCGATCAGGATCAGCATGATGAGGCCCATGCCCTTCTGGCCGTCGTTCGAACCGTGCGCGAACGACACGCCCGTGCACGTCAAAATCAGCAGCGCGCGAATCCAGAACGGCGGCGGATGATTCTTCTTCGGCTCCTTGTAGAGCGCCGGCACGCGCACGAGCGCCTTGAGCAGAAGCAGCAGCAGCCCCGCGCAGATGAAGCCGACGATCGGCGAAAACAGCAGCGACTTGCCGACGCCCGCGGCCTGCGACCAGTCGACGCCGCTCGTGCCGTTCGGTCCGCGCAAGAGCTGATTCATGAGCCCCACGCCGAGGATCGAGCCGATCAGCGTATGCGAACTCGACGAGGGCAAGCCGAAGTACCACGTCGCGAGATTCCAGATGATCGCCGCGATGAGCAGCGCGAAGACCATTGCGAAGCCCGCGCTGCTGCCGACCTGGAGAATCAGTTCGACAGGCAGCAACTGCAGGATGCCGAACGCGACCGCGCCGCTAGACACCAGCACACCGATGAAATTCCACGTGCCCGACCAGACGACCGCGACATTCGGCGTCAAGGAGTGCGTATAGATGACGGTCGCGACCGCGTTGGCGGTATCGTGAAAGCCATTGACGAACTCGAAACCGAGCGCGATCAGAAGCGCGACGCCGAGCAGGAAGTAAGGGAGAACTGAACTCATCCGGACGGATTCGAGATCGTTCGCCAGATGCAGCCCGACGTAGCCGACGCCGCCGATGAGTATGAGCAGGAAAACGAGGAGACTGGTGCGGCGCGTGCGTTCGCTGACGCCGCCTTGCTGGGGAAATGCGATGTCGGGCATGATCGCCTCGCGCGTTTGCCGTGGCGGAGCAAAGCATACGATTCGTCGACGCTTCCGACTGTGAATCTTTTGTGTCAACAGTTCACGTAAAACTTTCGCCATGCGCAGCATCCACGTGCGCGACGGGCACGAGATCGATTTCATCCGGAATTCCCGGCGCTGTCACACCGGTGACATTCCGCATCTCTAAGTTTTCGGCCAGCATCACGCAATGACCCACCGGCGGGGATGACCGGCGCACACGCGAACAATAAAGAAACGTCGTGCGATACAAGTGCACATTCCGAGACGATGACACTGAACTTCGATCCAGCACCGGTCCGCAAGAACCAGAGCGGTGCGCCCGGCCCGCATGCCGCTACCGCGCGAGCGCGCCCTGCCGATCCGTTCGCGCTTCGCGATCAGCCCGTCGCCGATGCATTCGTCATGCTGAGCGCGCCGCTCGCGCGCGAGGCCTTTCGGCACACCGAACTAATGGCCGAACGCGCCGACGCTGAATTGCTCGAGGGACTGCGCTCGACGCTTCGTCGGCTGCGCGCGCTGTGGTGGGCCTTCGAGCCGCTGCTCGACGAAAAGGAAGCGCGCGTCGTGCGCAAGCGCTTCAAACGTCTCGCTGACGTCGCCGGCGAGCCGCATGAACTCGACGCCGCGTGCGATCTCCTTGCGCACGCCGGCGATCGCCGCCAGCGCATCGAGCCCGTCGTCCGTACGTTGCGGCAGGAACGGCGCGAGGCGTCGGCCACGAGTTGCGTGACGCTGCGCAAGGCTCACGTCGATGTGTTGCTGCGTCGCGCGCTCGCCGATGCGCGTCGACGTCTGGAAGCGCGCGCCGAAGACCGCACGCTCGAAGCGTTCGCACGCCAGCGCGTCTCGCTCGCCGACGATCTGCTCGGCAAGCGTGAATATCGCGCGGCCAGGATGAAGCGTGTCGATGCGAAAGCCCTGCATGGCATCGAGGAAGCGGCAACGCGGCTGCAATGTCTGCTGGAATTGTTCGCGCCGGTGCTCGAGCGCGGACAGCGCCGTTCGATGGCGCATCTGCTCGCCGCCCAGGCCGCGCTCGTGCCGCTGCACGACGTCCTGGCGAGCGAAGCCCTGCTGCGGCGCGTCGCGCCGGGCCTCGGCGACAAGACGGCTCTCCACGAAGCGGCGCGCTGGCTCAGCAAAGCCGCCCGCGACGAGTCGCGCGCGGCGGTCAAGCGCCTGCGCTCGCTGCCGCATTGCGCCTGAGGCGCGGTCAAGCACCCTCCTTTCGCCCATCTCCCCGCGTGGCTGCGCTTCCCGCTTCAGCCGGGCTTTACCGCCGATGAAACGTCGGCATCCTGAACGCATGGCTGTCGCACAAGACGACGCCGTCCGTCATCGATACCGGGAAAGGGGTTCTGCCATGTACTTCGGGACACTCGTAACACGCGCGCGCGACGACCAGGAAAGCGCAACCTGGCAGCGCGACATCGATGCATCGCGGATCGTCGCGCCGAACTGCCGGTGCCCATTCTGGCGCGGAATCGCGCGACTGATCGCCGGCGCCTTTCGAAAGTAAAGGATCGTCGTGCGGCGAGGTAATAGGACTTGTCCGAGCGTTTTTTATCGTCGGAGCGGCTTAAATGCGTGGCTTTCGTCTCTGCGAGGCTGTACGGTTCCGGTCGCTTAAGGCCGGCGCGCAGAGCGATCGTTACGTCAAGTCGAACAGTTCAAGATCAAACTCCTATATGCGAGAATTGAACGTCCTTATGGTGACAGTCGGCATCGCGCTCTTCTCCAGCGCCACGCTCGTCAGTGCGCATTACACCGAACAGTGGATGCCGAGCGCAGAGACCGCGCGGGCGAAGTCGAAGTCGGCCGTATCGCGGGAAAACAGGAAGGCGCCAGTCGCGCCCGCCGTGACCCCAGCGGACGACGATCCGATTGCAGCATTCGCCCGAAAGCCAGTACGCCGGTGATTACGCGACTATTCCGATTTCTTTCCCGCGCGCATCGACTATCCTTCTGGATGTCGTAAGAGGTGGGTTGTTTGGCCGCTGCGCCCTGCCATGTGCGAGAGTTGATCGAGCATTATTAGAGGCGCAGTCATGCCGGCACTCATTACTCTTACGACATCTCCTCCCGCTTGGTTCGTTTCATCGATCGGGCGCGGTCAACCTCCATTCAGTCATCCGAATTTTTCCGACGATCGCGTTGTCGCCAGGAGAATGACGAAACTATTCGCCGATTCGACTCGGAACGTGGGAATCGCGAAACGGCGTCCTGTTGCGTTTATCGTTTGATTTGACGAAGCTGGCTTCTGAACTGCACGCTTGAGAAACGCAGCGCAGAAATAGAAAAGCCCTTGATGATCAAGGGCTTGGAAGTCTGGCGGAGAGAGGGGGATTCGAACCCCCGATAGGTTTTACCCTATACACGCTTTCCAGGCGTGCGACTTAAACCACTCATCCATCTCTCCGGAAGACCGCGATTATACCAAGTTCCCGCGCCTGCGCCAGCCCCTATGGATGACGAATGTAATCGACGAGCGCACGGGTGTATTCATCCGGCTTGCGATCCAGAAGACTCACTGCGATCGCCACCGCGAAACCTGCCGGCACGCCGAATACGCCTGAACTGATCGGCTCGATGCCGAACCAGCGCGCGCCCGCAAAGCCCGTTAGCTGCACGAAAAACGGATACGTCGACACAATGTAATACACGCACACGACGAGCCCCGCGATCATGCCCGCGACCACGCCCCGCTGCGTCGTGCGCTTCCAGAACACGCCGAGCACGAGCGCCGGAAAGAGACTCGACGCCGCCAGCGAAAACGCCGCCCCCACGAGAAACAAAATATTGCCCGCATTGAGCGACGCCACATACGACGCGAGCAACGCCACCCCAAGCAGCAGAATCTTCGAGATCGTCACGCGCCGCTGACTGGTCGCGCGCTTGTCGACCATGCAGTAGTACACGTCGTGCGACAGCGCATTGGCGATCGTCAGCAACAGCCCGTCGGCCGTCGACAAAGCCGCCGCCAGCGCGCCCGCGGCGATCAGCCCGGAAATCACGTACGGCAATCCCGCGATCTCCGGCGCCGCCAGCACGACCATGTCCGGCTGCATCTGGATGCCCGCCCAGCGCACGATGCCATCGCCGTTCACGTCGCTGATGCGGATCAGATACGGCTCCACGCGCCGCCACTGCGTCACCCATTGCGGCAGATCGGCAAACCGGTGACCGACCAGCCCCGTGAGAATCTCGTGCTTGATGAGCACCGCGAGCACCGGCACCGTCAGATAGAACAGCGCGACGAAAAAGAGCGTCCAGCCGACCGAGCGCCGCGCCGACGACACCGACGTCGTCGTGTTGTAGCGCGTGAGGATGTGCGGCAGGCTCGCCGTGCCGATCGACAGACACAGCAGCAGCGACAGAAAGTTGATCCGATGCACGCGCGCGCTCTCGTCGGTGGACGAGCCGGGCGCGAACGGCTCGGTCATCGGCACGGGCGCGGCGATGCGATCGATCAGTGCATCGCGCTCACGCGACCATTTCGCCTGCGCATCGGCGGGATCGCGCGGAAAGGACGCAAGGTCGCGCTCGCGCTCGTTGATCTCGCGCAGCGGGCCGTTATGCCGCCGCAACTCCGCGATTTCTCCGACAAGGCGCGCGCGCTCGTCATGGAACGACCGCGGCAGCGCATCGATGCGTTGCTGCATCCGCGCCGCCTGCCGCTGATAGTCGGCGCGCACGCGGGCTTCATCGGGCGAAACAGCGACCGCGCGCTCGAGCGTCTCGACGCGTTCCATCACACGGCCGTAGTTGAATTGCGGAAACCAGCCGAGCCCCTCGCGATGCGCGATCATCGATACGGGAATCAGCATCGCGCTGATGAGGATGATGTATTGCGCGACCTGCGTCCACGTCACCGCGCGCATGCCGCCGAGAAACGAGCACACGAGAATGCCCGCGAGTCCGCAAAAGATGCCGATGGAAAACTCGATGCCGATGAACCTCGACGCGATCAGTCCGATGCCCTGAATCTGCGCGACGAGATAAACGAACGAACACAGGATCGCCGCGATCGCCGCGAGCGCGCGCACGGTGTTGCTCGAAAATCGCGTGCCGAGAAAATCGGGAATCGTGTAGCGCGCGAGCTTGCGCACGTACGGCGCGAGCAGGAACGCGACGAGGCAATAGCCGCCGGTCCAGCCCATCACATAGGCGAGGCCGTCGTAGCCGCTCGCGTAGATCGAGCCCGCGAGACCGATGAACGATGCCGCCGAGAGCCAGTCCGCCGCCGTGGCCATGCCGTTGAACGCCGACGGCACGCGCCGCCCCGCCACGTAGTATTCGACGAGATCCGACGTGCGCGACAGCAAACCGATGACCGCGTACACCGCGATCGGCACGAACAGGAAAACATAGCCGATCCACGTGCCCGGTCCGGTCGTGCGCTCGATGCGCTCCATGAGAAAGATGAACAGCAGGAAGCCGAGCGTGTAGAGCGTGTAGGAAAGGATCAGCCGGTTCGTGAGCTTCATGCGGCGTCGCCCTGTTCGGCGCGCACGGCCCGCGCGAGACGCGCATCGGCGAACTGCATCAGCACGATGTAGACGAAGATCAGCGCGACGTAGACGAGAATCGCGCCTTGCGCGCCGAAGTAGAACGGCAGCGGAAACCCGGCGACGCGCACGTGATCGAAGCGTTGCGCGAAAAGCGGCACGCCGAACGAGACGATGAAGCCGATCGTCATCAGCACCGCGATCAGCGCCAGATTGAAGCGCCAGTACCGGCGATGCGCGCGCGCCATCGCCGCCGATACGGGCGGCGGTGAGGCGGGCGTGGAACTGGAGGCATCGGACATGCGGTCTTTTAACAAAACCGCGTGACGCCGGCAATCAGGAAAGACCGCCGCCCATTGCGGGCCGCGGTCTTTGCGGCTTACCGCGCTTCGCCGAGCTGGTCGAGAATCGCGGGGTTTTCCAGCGTGGAGACGTCCTGCGTGATTTCCTCGCCCTTCGCGAGCGAGCGCAACAGTCGCCGCATGATCTTGCCCGACCGCGTCTTCGGCAGGTTCTCGCCGAAGCGGATGTCCTTCGGCTTCGCGATCGGGCCGATTTCCTTGCCGACCCAATTGCGCAGTTCCGTTGCGATCTGCTTCGCTTCATCGCCTTCCGGACGCGCGCGCTTCAACACGACGAAGGCGACCACGGCTTCCCCCGTCGTATCGTCCGGGCGGCCGACGACCGCGGCTTCCGCGACCATCGGATTGGCAACCAGCGCCGACTCGATTTCCATCGTGCCGAGACGGTGACCGGAGACGTTCAGCACGTCGTCGATGCGGCCCATGATCGTGAAGTAGCCGGTCTCCTTGTCGCGCACCGCGCCATCGCCCGCGAGATACAGCTTGCCGCCGAGTTCTTCGGGGAAGTAGCTCGTCTGATACCGCTTCGGATCGCCCCAGACGTTGCGCAGCATCGACGGCCACGGACGCTTCACCACCAGAATGCCGCCCTGTCCGTTCGGCACGTCCTGACCGGTTTCATCGACGATCGCGGCCATGATGCCCGGCAGCGGCAGCGTGCAGGAACCCGGCACGAGCGGCGTCGCGCCCGGCAGCGGCGTGATCATGTGGCCGCCGGTTTCCGTCTGCCACCACGTATCGACGATCGGGCATTGGCCACGGCCGACGTTCTCGTGATACCACATCCACGCTTCCGGATTGATCGGCTCGCCGACCGTGCCGAGAATGCGCAGCGTCGACAGATCGAAGCTCTTCGGATGCACCTTCGCGTCCGCCTCCGATGCCTTGATGAGCGAGCGGATCGCGGTGGGCGCCGTGTAGAAGATCGTGACCTTGTGGCGCGCGATCATCTCCCAGAAGCGGCCCGCGTGCGGATAAGTGGGCACGCCTTCGAACATGACCTGCGTCGCGCCGATCGCGAGCGGACCGTACGCGATATAGCTGTGCCCGGTGATCCAGCCGATATCCGCCGTGCACCAGAAGATGTCGCCCGGCTTCATGTCGAAGGTCCACTTCATCGTCTGCGCGGCCCACAGCAGAATGCCCGCCGTGCTGTGCTGCACGCCCTTGGGCTTGCCCGTGGAGCCGGACGTGTACAGGATGAAAAGCGGATGCTCCGCGCCGACCCATTCCGGCTCGCATTGCGCCGCTTCGTTCCCGACGATCTCGTGCAGCCACACGTCGCGGCCTTCGGTCCATGTGACCTTGCCGCCCGTGCGCCGATACACGATGACGTCCTTCACCTTCTCGCAGCCGCCCGCCGCGAGGGCTTCGTCGGCGATGCTCTTCAACGGCAGCGCTTTACCGCCGCGCATCTGTTCGTCGGCGGTGATGAGCGCGACCGCGCCGACATCGACGAGACGTTCATTCAGCGACTTCGACGAGAAGCCGCCGAACACGACCGAATGCGTCGCGCCGATGCGCACGCACGCCTGCATCGAAACGACGCCTTCCACCGACATCGGCAGATAGATCACGACGCGGTCGCCCTTCTTCACGCCGCGCTTCTTGAGCGCATTGGCGAGGCGGCACACGCGCTCGAGCAGATCCTGATAGGTGACGTTGGTGACGGTGCCGTCGTCGGCTTCGAAGATGATCGCGTTCTCGTTGCCCCGGCCCGCTTCGACGTGACGGTCCAGACAGTTGTACGACGCGTTCAGTTCGCCGTCCTCGAACCACGTATAGAAAGGCGCCTTCGATTCGTCCAGCACCTTCGTGAACGGCTTGTGCCAGCCGAGCGTCTCGCGCGCGATGCGCGCCCAGAAGCCTTCGTAGTCCTGCTCCGCTTCCGCTACAAGCGCCTTGTAGGCGTCCATGCCGGAGATTGCCGCACCCGCGGTCGCCTTGGCCGACGGCGGGAACACACGTTTTTCCTGAAGAACCGATTCGATCGCAGACATCGACAACCTCTCCTGATGGTGTTTCTGAAATCCGGCGGCGCGCGCATCGTGCACTGGGCTGCGCGCACCGCATGTTGGTGAGGCTCGAGAACGGGACACGTCCGGGCGTGGCCGAATCGAACCTTGTCTCCTTCTACCGCGCGGCGCGGGCGCGGACGAATGTCATCGCATTGAATTCAAGATAAGCCGCTCAACTTACCCGCTTCTTACGTAACAGGGCCAACAGGCACGGGGTATACACGGAGTCCGCGCGGCTTCTACAATGCGTCCCCACAATCGTAACTGAACTAACCGCGCGGTATCCAGCTTGAATCGCTACGCCTTTCTTTTGATCGCAGCCATGCTGCTCGTCGGGAGCAATGTCGGCATCGGCAAGTCGATCGTCGCGCATGTGCCCGTTCCGCTCCTCGCGCTGCTGCGCTTCGTGATCGCGCTCGCGGTGCTCTGGCCGCTTCTGCGCTGGTCGAAGATGAAGCGCGTCGCGCGCGGCGAATGGATCAATCTCTTCCTGCAGGCGTTCTTCGGCACGTTCGGCTTCACCTTGCTGATGTTGAACGGCGTCGCGCGCACGAGCGCGGTCGCGGCGGGCGTCATCACGAGCACGATTCCGGCGGTCGTCGCGATCTTCGCGTGGCTCTTCCTGAAAGAGAAACCGGGCGCTCGCGCGCTGGCATCGATCGGACTTGCGATCGCAGGCGTGCTCGTCATCAACGTCGCGCAGACGGGCAGCGCGGGCGATACGGGCGCGAGCTCGCTGCCCGGCAATCTGATGGTGCTCGGCGCGGTGTGCTGCGAATCGCTCTACGTGATCCTGTCGCGCCGTCTCACGCAGACGCTGCCCGCCATCGACATCTGCGCGTACACGCACGCTATCGGCCTTCTGCTCATGCTGCCGCTCGGCGCGGGTTCGCTCGCGGGCTTCGAGTGGACGGGCGTCGCGTGGAGTACGTGGGCGCTCGTCCTATGGTATGGACTCTCGGCGAGCATCTTCTCGTTCTGGCTGTGGATGAAAGGCATCCGCCATGTCGACGGCAGTCTCGCGGGCGTGTTCTGCGCCGTGCTGCCGGTCGCGGCGGCGCTCTACGGCATCGCGTTCCTCGACGAGCGGCCGACGCTTGCGCACGGCATCGCGCTTGCGTGCGTCGTGACGGGCATCGCGCTCGCGAGCCTGAAAGCGCGCGCCGCACGCGCCGTGCCGGGCGAAACCGGCGCCTAGGAAACGCTCAGCGGATTCCGAAAGCTTTTGGGAAGTCGCCGCGACGACACGCTACAATAGCGGGCTTCCCGACACCGCGAATGCGCCGATGCGCGCGCTCGCCGGCGTATTGCAACACTCCGCAAACGCTCCGCACGCGCTTTTGCAAGCGATTTGCACGTTTTGGTTCGTCATAATCGCCAGCCATCATTCCGGTTCGACCCGCTCCGACTGAAAAGCCGCCCATGTCCGCTCCCAAGCATGCTTCGCCCCCGCAGCCCCGCTCCATGAGAGTGCTGCCGAAAGTCATCTTCATGAGCCGATGGCTCCAGGTGCCTCTGTATCTGGGCCTGATCGTCGCGCAAGCCGTTTACGTCGTGCTGTTCCTGAAGGAAGTGTGGCACCTCGTCACGCACGCGATGACGCTCGACGAAACCAACATCATGCTCGTCGTGCTCGGCCTGATCGACGTGGTGATGATCTCGAACCTGCTCATCATGGTGATCGTGGGCGGCTACGAGACCTTCGTGTCGCGCCTCGGCGTGGAGGGTCATCCGGACGAACCGGAATGGCTCGATCATGTCAACGCGGGCGTGCTGAAAGTGAAGCTGTCGATGGCGCTCATCAGCATCTCGTCGATCCATCTGCTGAAAACCTTCATCAATCCCGACCAGCACACGTTCCATACCGTGCTGTGGCAGGTGATCATTCACGTCGCGTTCCTCGTTTCCGCCCTCATCATGGCGTATGTCGACCGGCTGACCACGCATACGCATCCGCGCCATTTTCACGACGAATCCTTTTCGCCGCCCCGTAACGCAATCGAGTGAAGCGTCGCCCAGAACGCCAGCACATAATTTCGTCCCCCAGAGCTGAAGCCATGACCGTCATCAAGCAGGAAGACCTGATTCAGAGCATCGCTGATTCGCTGCAGTACATCAGCTACTACCATCCGCTCGACTACATCCAGGCGCTCGGCCGCGCCTACGAGCTGGAAGAAAGCCCCGCCGCGAAGGACGCGATCGCGCAGATCCTGACCAACAGCCGCATGTGCGCGGAAGGCAAGCGCCCGATCTGTCAGGACACGGGCATCGTCACGGTGTTCGTGAAGGTCGGCATGGACGTGCGCTGGGACGGTGCGACGATGAGCGTCACCGACATGATCAACGAAGGCGTGCGCCGCGGTTATCTGAATCCGGACAACGTGCTGCGCGCGTCGATCGTGTCGCCGCCCGAAGGCGGCCGCAAGAACACGAAGGACAACACGCCGGCCGTGATCCATTACGAGATCGTGCCGGGCGACAAGGTCGACGTGCAGGTCGCGGCCAAGGGCGGCGGCTCGGAAAACAAGTCGAAGTTCGCGATGCTGAATCCGTCGGATTCGATCGTCGACTGGATCATCAAGACCGTGCCGACGATGGGCGCGGGCTGGTGCCCGCCGGGCATGCTCGGCATCGGCATCGGCGGCACGGCTGAAAAGGCGATGGTCATGGCGAAGGAATCGCTGATGGACCCCATCGACATTCAGGACGTCATCGCGCGCGGACCGCAGGACTGGATCGAAGAACTGCGCGTGGAACTGCACGAGAAGGTGAACGCGCTCGGCATCGGCGCGCAAGGTCTCGGCGGTCTTTCCACCGTGCTCGACGTGAAGATCATGGCCGCGCCGACGCACGCGGCGTCGAAGCCGGTCGCGATCATTCCGAACTGCGCGGCGACGCGCCACGCGCACTTCACGCTCGACGGTTCGGGCGCGGCGAAGCTCGAAGCGCCGCCGCTCGACGCCTGGCCGAAGGTCACGTGGCAGCCGAATACGGAGACGAGCAAGCGCGTCGATCTGAACACGCTGACGCCGGAAGAAGTCGCATCGTGGAAGCCGGGCCAGACGCTGCTCTTGTCGGGCAAGATGCTGACGGGCCGCGATGCCGCGCACAAGCGCATCGCCGACATGCTCGCGAAGGGCGAAAAGCTGCCGGTCGACTTCACGAACCGCGTGATCTATTACGTCGGCCCGGTCGATCCGGTGCGCGACGAAGCGGTCGGTCCCGCAGGCCCGACCACGGCCACGCGCATGGACAAGTTCACCGAGATGATGCTCGCGCAGACCGGCCTCATTTCAATGATCGGCAAGGCCGAGCGCGGCCCGGTCGCGATCGAGGCGATCAAGAATCACAAGGCCGCGTATCTGATGGCGGTCGGCGGCGCGGCGTATCTCGTGTCGAAGGCGATCCGCGAAGCGAAGGTCCTCGCGTTCGAAGACCTCGGCATGGAAGCGATTTACGAATTCGACGTGCAGGACATGCCGGTCACGGTGGCTGTGGACTCGAGCGGCACGTCGGTCCACAAGACGGGCCCCGCCGAATGGCAGGCGAAGATCGGCAAGATTCCGGTCGCGACGGCCTGATCGCTGCTTATCGAAGGATGATTGTCGATTTATCGATGTGATCGACTGACAAGAGCCGGGCAAGCCGCCCGGCTTTTTCTTTGATAAGCCGCCAGTCGAGAAAAGTTTTCATTCTCAGTTTTGTCTGAAACAAAAAATTTCTACTCAACCTTGGCATTGTCACGCTCAAGGTTTATCTTTCCAGAAGCCCCACGTTACGAACAGGAAACGAAATTATGCAAGGCGACGCCAAAGTCATCGAATATCTGAACGCGCAACTCAAGAACGAACTGACCGCGATCAATCAATACTTCCTGCACGCTCGGATGTATCAGCACTGGGGCCTCGAGAAACTCAACAAGCATGAGTACGACGAATCCATCGGTGAAATGAAGCATGCCGACTGGCTCATTCAGCGCGTATTCATGCTCGACGGACTGCCGAACCTGCAAGACCTGCACAAGTTGCTGATCGGTGAAGAGACCAAGGAAATTCTCGAATGCGATCTGAAGCTCGAGCAGATTTCCCAATCGACCTGCAAGGAAGCCATCGCATATTGCGAATCGGTACGTGATTTCGTCTCGCGCGAAATCTTCGAAAAGATCCTGCATGACACCGAAGAGCACATCGACTGGCTGGAAACGCAACTGGATCTGATCGACAAGGTCGGCATCCAGAACTACCAGCAGACCATGATGGGCGACCACGAATAAGCGCATGTCTGCCGCAGCGCCCTTCCCGATGCCGAACGAGCTTGCCGCGTCGACCGCGAGCGCGCCGGTCGGCATTTTCGATTCCGGACTCGGCGGCTTGTCCGTGCTGCGCGCCGTGCGCGCGGGCCTGCCGCACGAGCATCTGATCTACGTCGCCGATTCGCTGCACGCGCCGTACGGCGAGCGCGACGACGACTTCATCGTCGACCGCGCGATGGCGATTGGCGAATGGCTCGTCGGACAGGGCGCGAAGGCGCTCGTCGTCGCGTGCAACACGGCCACCGCGCAGTCGATCGCCCTCGTGCGCGAACGTCTGCCCATTCCGCTCGTCGGCGTGGAGCCGGGCGTGAAGCCCGCGGCGGCGGCGTCGAAGTCGCGCGTGGTCGGCGTGCTCGCGACCGCCGTCACGCTGCGCTCCGCGCGTTTCCAGTCGCTGCTCGACCGTTACGCGGGCGACTGCCGCTTCATCTGCCAGCCGGGACACGGGCTGGTTCAGGCGGTCGAACGCTGCGACACGTCGTCGCCGGCGCTGATGGCGCTGCTCGAAAGCTATATCGCGCCGATGCTCGATGCCGGCGCCGATACCCTCGTGCTCGGCTGCACGCACTACCCGTTTCTCGACCGCGCGATCCGCGACATCGCCGGTGAGCGGCTGCAGATCGTCGATACGAGCGTCGCCATTGCGCGGCAGCTCGATCGTCTGCTCGACGCGCACGCGCTCAAAAATCCCGCCGGCGCAGCCGAGTCGATGCCGCGCTTCTGCTCTACCGCCGACGGCGAATCGCAACGCCAGCTCGCCGCGGCACTGCTCCAGCTCGACGCCAAAGTCGAACATGTAGACATCCCTTCGCGTCGCACACGTCTCGCTGAACCCGACATCGCCTGAGGGTTTCTCTCGCCGCGCGCAGCGTCCTACTGCGCGCTTTCCCGCGCCAGGCAAGGCTCTAAGCAATAAACTCGCTCACTTTCGTGGTCTGTTACAAAAAACACTGAGCCCCGCTTGCAAACGCGCCAATACCGAATGATAATAATTCGCATTAACGCTAACTATTGCGAAGCGAAGATCATGATTGTCTGTGTCTGCAAATCAGTGTCCGACCGCAAGATCCGAACTGCCATCGCCGAAGGCGTCGATTCCTTCGACGAACTGCAATTCGAACTCGGCGTCGCGCTGTGTTGCGGCAAGTGCGAAGAAAGCGTTCGCGATGTCCTCGCGAAAAGCGGCGTGTGCGCCTCTCGCTGCGGCGTCGAGCAGCGCGAACAGGTCGCACCGCTTACGTTCTACGAGCGCCAGGCTGCCTGACGCTAGTCGCATGGCCATGCCGGCCTCGCGCTTCCGAGCGCAGCCGGCCGTTTCACCGCCTTCAGCAAGCCAGGTTACCTTCGAACTTCCGGTCACTCCGAGCCAGCCGCGCAACCCTTTACCCCTGGAGGGAAAGATGGAATTGCTGATCTGCTTCGTGGCCACCCTGTTTATCTTCCTGCTCATCTTTCGAAAATGATGTCGTCCGGTTTCTTCCGCACCGCGCCTGTGCAGTCGTTGGACCTCGAGCTGGATGGCAACGTCGCCGGCCGGCATTCACGCAGCATCGCAAGCAGCCAATAAGAATGCAGTCCCCGACCACTTCTCCCGCCGCTTTCCAGACGGCGCCGGCATCGAACACGAATCCGCGCGTCATCGCGGCGTGCGTCGCCGTCGTCGTCATTCATGCCGCGCTGCTCGGCGTCGCGCTGACGACGCGCAATGCGCCGCTGCCGCGTCCGATCGAGGCCAAATCGATCACCGCGCAACTGATCAGCGAAACGCCGCAGCCCGCGCCGCAGCCAGTCGCGGTCGAAACGCCGCCGCCGCCCAAGCCGGTGCCGCAGCCCGTTCCGAAGCCGCAGCCCAAGCCGAAGGTCAAGCCGAAAGTCGAGCCGAAGCCCACGCCGATGCCGGTCACCGAAGCGCCGTCGCAAATCGCCGCGCCCGCGCCGGAACCCACGCCGCCGGCCCCGCCCGCGCCGCCTCAGCCAGCGCCGGCCGCGCCGGCCATCGGCAAACCGAGCATGGATCTGGCCGCGCCGAAGAACGTCGCGCATTTGAGCTGCAACATCGCCCAGCCGGACTATCCGGCGATGTCCAAGCGCCGCGGCGAAACCGGCACGGCGGTGATCCGGCTGACGGTGGGTCTCTCTGGCAAGATCGAAAACGTCACGCTGCAAAAGAGCAGCGGCTCGTCGCGCCTCGATGACGCGGCGCTCGACGCGGTGCGCGGCAGCGCATGCAGCCCCTACAAGGAAAACGGCGAAGCGATTCGCGCGACCGCCACGGTCCCGTTCGTCTTCAGCCTGAACGACTAGCCTGTTTTTTTAGATACAAGGAACGAGAAATGGAAAACTACGGGATTGCGCACGTATGGGCGCAAGGCGACTTCGTGACGCGGGGCATTGCGCTCGCGCTCGTCATCATGTCGGTGCTTTCATGGACGGTGATCGTCGTGAAGGCATGGAACGTCGTGCGTCTGAAGCGCCTGACCAAGAACGCCGAACAGGCGTTCTGGCATTCCGACGATTTCAACGACGGCATCAAGAAGCTCGGCAGCCAGTCGTCGAGCCCGGCGGACAATCCGTTTCTCGCGCTCGCGCTCGCCGGTCAGGAAGCCGCCGAACATCATCACCAGACGCAGCCGCATCTGCACGACCGCATGGACGTGTCGGACTGGATCACGCGCTGCCTGAAGGACGTGATGGACGAAGGCGTCGGCCGCATGCAAGCGGGTCTCGCGGTGCTTGCGTCGATCGGTTCGACGTCGCCGTTCGTCGGGCTGTTCGGCACGGTGTGGGGGATCTATCACGCGCTCCTGACCATCGGCGCGACGGGCCAGACATCGATCGATCAGGTCGCCGGCCCGGTCGGCGAATCGCTCATCATGACCGCGTTCGGCCTCTTCGTCGCCATTCCGGCGGTGCTCGGCTACAACGCGCTGACGCGGGCGAACAAAGGCATCGTCACGAAGCTGAACCGCTTCGCCCACGGCCTGCACGCGTTCTTCGTCACGGGCACGAAACTTTCGTCGACCAAGCGCGCGACGAACGCGTCGAGCGACAGCCTGCGTCTCGCGACGCGCGCGTCGTAAGCCGGGGAGAGTCGCATCATGGCCATGAGCCCTTTCGCCGGAGACGAAGACGACGGCATGATGAGCGAGATCAACATGACGCCGCTCGTCGACGTCATGCTGGTTCTGCTGATCATTTTCCTCGTCACGATTCCGGCCATGCATCACGCGGTCAAGATCGATCTGCCGCACGCGAGCAGCCAGCCGCAGGACGAGAAGCCCGCGCACGTGAACATCGCGATCAAGGCCGACGGCACGACGCTGTGGGACGATCAGCCGATCGACGAAGCCACGCTCGACGCGCGTATCGCGCAGGCCGCGCAGCAGAATCCGCAGCCGGAGATTCACCTGCGCGCGGACCGTCAGGTCGCGTACGAGAAAGTCGCCGATCTGATGTCTGCGGCGCAGGCGGGCGGATTGACGAAGATCGGTTTCGTCACCGAGCCGAAGAGCGGCAAGTAACGCACGGACGACGCACGGACGCGCCCTATTTCCGCGCGCACAAAGTAAAAGGCCTTCATCGTCGGATGAAGGCCTTTTTTCGTGCGCGCGCGGCGCATTCGGGTGAGGCGGTCACTTCGGGTTCGAGTAGCCAGAACCAGAAGTCCCGTCACATGCAGCAGCCGTGGTCGACACGGACAGTGCAATCAACCCTATCAGGCTAACTATCAGAGCAGCCGTCAGTTTTCGCATAAGGAGCTCCTTAGCGAAGGGAACTTCAATATACCGCCACAATTTTTGACGATCAATTGAATCTGTCCATCGCAAGCGCGCGCTTCAATGTCATAAATCAATGACAATCGCCGATGCGGTCAAACTGTTTCCCGTTCCGGCGCTTCGTGAACAGGACATTCTCCGGGAAAGCGCTGACCGCTGCCGATCGACTCCACGAGAAAATCGACGAACGCGCGCACGGCGGGCACCATGCCCTGCCGCGACAAGAACACCGCGTAGAGTTGCGGCGACGGAAACGTCCAGCCGGGCATCACCGGCGATAGCTGCCCCGTGCGCAGCGGCGCGCCGTACATCATCTCCGGAAGCGCCGCGATGCCGACGCCGCGCATCACGGCTTCGCGGATCATCGACAAATCCGCCGTGACGAGGCGCGGCTCGTGCTCGAATTCGTGCCGCGAGCCGTCGGGCGCGATCAGCCGGTAGACGTGACGGCCATCCGCCGATGGCGTGTCGATCGTGTCGTACTGGGCAAGTTCGGCAGGCGTCATCGGCGGCGCGTTCGATCGCAGCAGCGACGGCGCGGCGACGAGCATCTGCTCCGTGCGCCACAGCGGGCGCGCGACGACGTTCGAGTTCGCGGGCGGCTCGGAGCGCACGCGCAAAGCGACATCGACGGCATCCTCGAACAGATCGACGACGCGGTTCGTCACGCGCAACACGATCCGCACTTCCGGAAAGCGATGCATGAAATCGGGCATGACCGCCGACAGAAACGTCTGCGCGATGGTCACCGGAACGCTCACGCGCACCGTGCCGCGCGGCGAATCGCGCAGGCTTTGCACGACGTTGACCGCCGCCTGCGCTTCGGCGAGCATCGCCTGACAATGCTGATAGAAGAGCTGGCCGGCCTCGGTCAGTGCGAGCTTGCGCGTCGATCGCTGCAAAAGACGCACGCCGAGCGATGCCTCAAGTTCCGACACGCGCCGCGACAAACGCGACTTCGAAATGCCCAGCACGCGCTCCGCCGCCGAAAACCCGCCGTGCTCGACGACGTGCGAGAAATACATCAGATCGTTCAGGTCATGCGAGTCGGCTTTCATGGTCGCTCGTCGGATCGGGGATGAAGTGAACGCGGTCGTTATCGCCAGCGGGACAATCCATTGCGCCGCGACGCCTTTTACCGCGAAATGCGGCCCATATAATAGCCCTGTGTTTCAAATTTATCGCTATTCCCCTCTTTTCCGTATTTCCGACGCGAGACCACCATGTCCACCAGCCGCAGCATTGAACGCATCATTCCGGCGACCCGCACTGTCGAAGGCGGCGGGTTCGTCGTGCATCGCCCGTTTCCGACCCGTCTTCTGATGGATTTCGATCCGTTCCTGCTCCTCGACGAAATGGGTCCCGCCGACTACGCGCCCGGCGAGGCGAAAGGCGCACCCGACCATCCGCATCGCGGATTCGAGACGGTGACGTACATGCTCGAAGGCGAATTCGGCCATAAGGATTCGGCGGGCCATTCGGGGACGCTGCGTCCCGGCGACGTGCAATGGATGACCGCCGGCGCGGGCGTCGTGCACAGCGAAATGCCGGCCGAGGAGTTCACGCGCCGTGGCGGCCGCGTGCACGGCCTGCAGCTTTGGGTCAACCTGCCGCAACGCGACAAGATGATCGCGCCGCACTATCAGGAGATTCCGTCGGCGCGCATTCCCGTCGCGACGAGCGAAGACGGCACGGTCAGCGTAAAGGTCATCGCGGGCGAGGCGCTCGGCGTGAAGGCCGCGATCGAGACGCGCACGCCGATCCTGTATCAGCACTTTTCGCTGAAGCCGGGCGCGAAGGTCGAACTGGCCGTGCCGCGCGATTACCGCGTGTTCGCGTATCCGCTTTCTGGCACCGCGCTGTACGGCCCGCAAAGCCAGCCGGTGCGCGCGCAGCAGATGGTGATTTTCCGCGACGACAGCGACACGATCGCGCTTGCCGCCGGCGACGAGCCCGTTGAGCTTCTGCTGATTGGCGGCGTGCCGCTGAAGGAGCCGGTCGTACGCTACGGTCCTTTCGTGATGAACACGGAGGATGAGATCCGGCAAGCCGTCATCGATTATCAGGCGGGGCGCATGGGCGCGATCACGCACTGAGCGAGCCAAACGCGGAAACCGCGAAACGGTGCGGCAGGAACGGACACATTGCGTCACAATGACCGTTCTTGCCGCGCCGTTTTCGTCATTCTTGCGGTCACAACCCGAATCATCGAATCACCGAACCAGGAGCAACGCATGGCCGGACCTTCCGTGAGCGCCAGCATCGGCGGCATCGACTATCAAGTGCGTCTCGAAGACGGCACGCATTCGTGGATCGCGGACGAGCCGGCCAGCCTCGGCGGCGGCGATACCGGTCCGGAACCCGCGTCGCTGCTGCTGGCGAGCCTCGGCGCGTGTACGTCCATCACGCTCAAGATGTATGCGAAGCGCAAGGAATGGCCGCTCGAAGGCGTGCATGTCGATTTGTCGATGAAGAGCACGGCGGAAGGGACGAACATCGACCGGCGCATCACGCTGACCGGCGCGCTGAGCGATGAACAGCGGGAACGGCTCTTGCAAATTGCCAATGCGTGTCCGATGCACAAGGTCCTGTCCGGCGCGATTCACATCGAGTCCGGCCTCGCGCCGCAGTAATACATCGCGGACACCACGAACGTCCAAGGAAACGTCGTCTTGAATTTCGAACACCTGATCCAGATCAACGATCCGCTCAACCCGCTTCTGGAGTCGCTCACGCGCGAGCAGCTCTGGGAAGGTCTCGTGCTGCGCGCCGAGCAGCCGCAATTGTTCGTGCTGGGCCTCGATAGCTGCGACATCCTTTCGCGCGATGGCGACACAATGGAACGCGAGCTCCATTACGGCCAGGCCACCGTGCGCGATCGCGTGACGCTGATGCCGGATTCCAGCGTGCGTTATGACATCCTGCCGACCGCCGAATACGTCGGCGGCTCGCTCACCATGGCGATCGAACAGCTGGACGCGCTGCAGCTTTTCCTGCGCTTCACGTACAGCACGACGCTGCCGGAAAACGAGAACGCGACGCCCGACGAACGGCAGACGCAGGAAATCGTGAAGTCGGCCTATCGCGAATCGGATATCGACACGGTGCGGCTCATTCGGCAATACGCGCACGGTCGCAAGGGCGAGACGCCCCTGCACTGAGGCGCTTTCACGATGCGGCGGCAGTTTCGCGGCCGCATCGAACTTGACTATCGGAACTTGCGCTTCAATCGGAAACTCTAGTTGCAAATAGGAATAGTTATCATTTACTATAGATTCATCGAATCAACGAACGCACACTTTCCGACATGACCGATACGCCGCGATCCTCCACGCTCAGGCTGCGCCGCCCGGCTGTCCGCGACGCCGCGATCACCCGCCCGAAGGCGACCACCGTCACGACGGTTGATGTCGCGCACGCGGCGGAAAGCACCGGCGAGCGCTCGTTGAAAAGCGACGCGCTGCTGCAGGGACGCAGCCACGTGAGCATCGTGCATAACGGGGAGGTTTATCAGTTGCGCGCGACGCGTCTGGGCAAGCTGATCCTGACGAAGTAAATCACGCGATAGGCAAGAACAGCAGTAGGTACAGGGTATTGTGGGGACCACCTCGCCAAGAGGTGTTTGGCCTTAGCCAGCGAGGACGACTTGCACGCGAGAATTCAGACCCCTTCGTGCAAACACCAGCCAGTCGTCGATAGCAAGCGAAGCCGCTTTTTTTGGTTCCTGCTAGGGATATGCGATGCGCGCGACGAACGCCGCATTCGAAAAGAAAATGGCACGCCTTCGTTATGAAGACGTGCCATTTTTATTGCTGGAATGCGTCAGACGTTCTCGATACCCAGCGCCGCAATGCCCGCCTTCGCGATCTGCGCATCCTGATCCGACTTCACGCCCGACACACCTACCGCGCCGACGATATCCGTGCCCACGAAGATCGGCACGCCGCCCTCGAGCATCGCGGTCATCGGAGCGGAGAGAAACGCCGTGCGGCCCTGTTTGATCGTGTCTTCGTAGACCTTGGTCTCGCGCCGGCCGAGCACGGCGGTGCGCGCCTTGCCCGTCGCCATTTCGGCGGTACTTGCGCCCGCCCCTTCCAGACGATGCAGATGCAGCAGATGCCCGCCATCGTCGACGATCGCAATCGTCACGTTCCAGTTGTGTTCTTTCGCGTGCGCCTCGGCGGCCGTGGCCATCGCCTTGACGTCTTCGTCGGTCAGTACGGGTTTGGTTCTCACTTCTCGCTCTCGTTGCCGCGCGCCGCGGCGTGGACGGTTTATCGGGTGAAGCCCCAGAACATCAGGTACCACGCGCTGTCTGCAACGGCCAGCGCAGCGACAAACCATACCATCGTGAGAGCGCGAGGAACAAGTGCCGATGCATGGCGCGCCGTCACGCGCCACGCGAGCCACGCGCTCCAGAGATTCGCGGCGGCGAGCAAGCCGAGCCGCAGCCCCGGCACCCACCACAACGGCAGATGCTCGGCGCGCAGCAGCGAGACCGTCGTCGCCGACAGCCCCAGGAACACGCCAACGCCCGCGAGCGGAATCAGCGCGAGCGTCAGGTGATGCAGGCGCGTCGCGCTCATCTTGCCGAGCATGCGCGTGCCGATCGCGAGCAGCGCGAGCAGCGCGGTGCCGTAGACGAGCCCCGTCGCGACGATATAGCCGATGACCATCGTGCCGTCGAGCCACGAGAAGACGTCGTTCTGCTCGGGATAGTGCGTGAAGAGGAACCACGGCGCGGTCGTGTCGAGCGGCCAGAGGATGTTGTGATCGATCAGCCACGCGGCGAGATATTGCTTAAGGTCGACGAACCACGTGCTCACGGTCCAGTGGAACGCGCCGATCGCGATGCCGAGCAGGCCGTACAGAATGAGCGCCGTGTCCCACGGATTAGCGGCCTTGTCGCCGAGCTTCACGACTTCGTCGGACGGCGAGCGCCACGTGAGCGCGATGGCGTCGCGATGGCCGCTGCATCGGCCGCACATGTGGCAATCCTGCGCGCCCTTCATGTTGCGCAAGGGCACGAGCGGCGCGCAGTTGATCGGAATGACGCGATGCCCGTGCTCGCCCTTCGTGTACGAGCGGCGCCAGGCGTCTTCGTCGACCTTGTAGTGAAACGGCGCGAGGCGCGCGAGCAGCGAGAACACGCCGTTGACCGGACACAGATACTTGCACCACACGCGCTTTTCGCGGCCGTACAACACGCCGATGATCATCGCGCCGACGGTGGAGCCGCCGAGCACGAGCAGCACCGCCTTCGGATACTGATAGACGCTGACCATCTGACCGTAGATCGTCGTGAGCCCGAACGCGACGAACGGCCAGCCGCCCCAGCGCATCCAGCGCGGAATCGCCCAGCCCCGTCCGAACTTGCTTGCGAACTCGGACAGCGCGCCTTCGGGACACAGCACGCCGCACCAGACGCGGCCGAGCATGACCATCGACAGCAGCACGAACGGCCACCAGATGCCCCAGAACACGAACTGCGCCGCGAGCGTCAGGTTGTTCCACAGATGCGCGGAACCATCCGGCAGCGGCATCACGGCGGGAACGATGATCAGAAATGCATACACGGCAACGACGACCCACTGAATCATGCGGATCGCGCTGCCGTGACGTTGCATCCATTGGCCGGCTTGTTGCAGCCGGCCCGGTCTACGCATTACGGAACTCATGCTGGACGGCTCGCCGCCTTTTGTTTTTGCCCCATCTGATGTTTCGAATGGCGCATCAGAAGATAGATGACGATCCAGTACACCGCATACGCGACGAGGTTCATGCCCGCCGGATGCGCACGATAGCCGGTGAGTGTCGCAACGAGCGAACCGAAGGTACTCGAATCATCGAGCAGCCACGACGTGTTCCACACCTGATTGACGATGACCGGCAGCACTTCCATGTCGATCAGTTTGTCGACGCCCGTTTCGAAGAGACCGGCCGCGAGGAACAGCAGCATGATCTCGGTGACGCGGAAGAACGAGCGCCACGAGAAGATCTTGCCGCCCAGTTGCAGGATGTAGAACGTCAGCAGCGCGAGACCGAAGCCGAGAATGATGGCGATGTACTGCGATGCACCGACGTGTCCGGACTGGCCGAAGCCGACGCCATAAAGGAACACTGCGGTCTCGCTGCCCTCGCGCGCGATCGCCAGCGCGACCAGCAGCGCAATGCCCCACCAGTGTCCGTCCTGCGTGCTCTTTTGCAGCGACGACTCCATGTCGCGCTTCAAAGTGCGGCCGTGCCGCTTCATCCACAGGACCATCTGCACGATCAGCACGCACGCGACCAGCACCATCGCGGTCTGGAAGTAATCCTGCGCATTGCCCGACAGCACTTCGGTGAAACCGATCAGCGCCGCGCCCAGCGCCACGGCCGCGAGCAGACCGATCACGACGCCGGCCCACAGATAAGGCAGGCCCCGGCGCGCCTGATGGTCGCCGTTCTTGAGCCACGCGTAGAGAATGCCGACGACGAGCAACGCCTCGACGCTCTCCCGCCACACGATGAAAAGTACCTGCCCCATTCCGAACCTCCAGCAATTCCACTTCAACCGGCCGCGCTGCGATGAAGATGCGCGGCGCGTTCCGTTACTTCGCGACGATCACGCCTTGCGCGCTCTGATGGAAGTCATCGAAGAACTTGTATTCGCCCGGATCGAGCGGCGCGATCACGACGAACGAATCCGCGCCCGGCGCAAGCACTTTTTCCTTGCGCAACTGCACGCTTTCGAACTCGGCCGCGCCCTTGCCGATGTTGTGCACTTCGATCTTGATGCGCTGCCCCGCCGGCACTTCGATGCGCGCCGGGTTGAGCTTGCCGTCGTTCATTTCGAGCTTGAACGTCGGCAGGTCGGCGGCGTGCGCCATGTCGATCCCGGCAACGGCGAACGCGGACATCGCGAGCGCGGCCATCTGACTCTTCAGTTTCATGCGTACTTCCTGAGAATGAACGCGCCCGGTCCGGGATGCCGGGCGCTACGGACGCTCACGCGGCCGCTTGGTGCTTAGTAACCGCCCTTCTTGCCGATGCCCGCAAACGGGAAGTCGTATTCGATCGTGAACGGCTTGAACCACGGGCCGACGCCCGTCTCCTTGTCCGTGTGACGGCCGAACGCCATATGACCTTCCTGCGTCGGCGGCGAAACGTGCAGCTTCAGGTGATACTTGCCCGGGCCGAAGAGCTTGACGTTGTCGCCGTAGTGCGGACCGTCGCTCGCGACCATCGGCATCAGGTCGCCCTTGATGGTTTGCGTCGTGCCGACTTTCGAAAGTTCGTACGTCACGTTCAGGTACGGCATCCAGTCGCCTTCGGCGAAACCGGTCGGGTTGTTCTTGACTGCGTGGATATCCGCCTCGAGGTGGATATCCGAGTCCGACGCCTTGCGCATCATGCCTTCCGGCGACATCGTGATCGGCTGAAGGTACACGGCGCCCGTTTCCATGCCGCCCTCGATGTGCTGCTTGCCGATCGGATATTCGGCGGCCGACGCTGCCATCATCGCCGTGAGACCTGCGGCGGCGACGAGGCCGCGCATCAACGTTGAACCCATCAAATGCTCCTTGTTGTTATCGACTGGCACGCGTGCCACGCGAACCTTGCTACTGAAAACCCGACGCCGTTCAAAGCCGCGGCGCTCGTACAACTCTGTGAACGTTAATACGAACCATTCTCAATGTTCGTCAGTTTAGCATCGTTCGATTCGCGCAACAATTTGGGCAAGCTTACAAACCTAGACGGAGTAAGGCTTTTCGCGCCAACGCCCGTTCTTTGGGACCGATAAAAAAGCGCGGCGAACCGTCCGATCCGCCGCGCTTTCGAAGTTAAGCCTTGGAAATCAATTACAAAACGCTTACTTTCCGCTGATGCCGCTCACGTGATCGCCCACGTTCGCGCCGAACACGCGCTGTCGCAGCAGCGCCAATTGGTCGCGGGTCTGCGCGGCCTTTTCGAATTCCAGATTCTTGGCGTGATCCATCATCTGCTTTTCGAGGCGCTTGATTTCCTTCGCGATCTGCTTTTCGGACATGTCTTCGAACTTCGCGCGCGCCTGCGCTTCCTTGAGCTCGGCGCGGGCGTCGTCGGCGCTGTAGACGCCATCGATGATGTCCTTGATGCGCTTTTCCACCCCGCGCGGCGTGATGCCCATTTTCTCGTTGTGCGCGATCTGCTTCGCGCGCCGCCGCTCGGTTTCGCCGATGGCGCGCTTCATCGAGTCGGTCATGTTGTCGGCGTAGAGAATCGCCTTGCCGTTCACGTTACGCGCCGCGCGCCCGATGGTCTGGATCAGCGAGCGCTCCGCGCGCAGGAAACCTTCCTTGTCGGCGTCGAGAATCGCGACGAGCGACACTTCCGGGATGTCGAGACCCTCGCGCAACAGGTTGATGCCGACGAGCACGTCGAACGTGCCGAGCCGCAGGTCGCGGATGATTTCCACGCGCTCGACCGTGTCGATATCGCTATGCAGATAGCGCACCTTCACACCGTGATCGGCGAGGAACTCGGTCAACTGCTCGGCCATGCGCTTGGTGAGCGTGGTCACGAGCACGCGCTCGTGAACCGCAACGCGCGCGTTGATCTCGGAGAGCACGTCGTCCACCTGCGAGCGCGCCGGACGCACCTCGATCTCCGGATCGACGAGACCGGTCGGCCGCACGAGCTGCTCGGCCACCTGCCCCGCCTTCTGCTGCTCGTAGTCCGCAGGCGTCGCGGAAACGAAGATCGCCTGGCGCATCTTGCGCTCGAACTCGTTGAACTTGAGCGGGCGGTTGTCGAGCGCGGACGGCATCCGGAAACCGTAGTCGACGAGATTTTCCTTGCGCGCGCGGTCGCCGTTGTACATGCCGTTCAACTGGCCGATCAGCACGTGCGATTCATCGAGCAGCATCAGCGCGTCGGGCGGCAGATAGTCGACGAGCGTCGGCGGCGGTTCGCCCGGCGCCGCGCCCGAAAAGTGCCGCGAGTAGTTCTCGATGCCCTTGCAGAACCCAAGCTCCTGCAGCATTTCGAGATCGAAGCGCGTGCGCTGTTCGAGCCGCTGCGCTTCGACGAGTTTGCCGTCGGCGTGGAAGAATTCGAGCCGCTCGCGCAATTCGAGCTTGATGGTTTCGATCGCGCGCATGACGGTGTCGCGCGGCGTTACGTAATGCGACGACGGATACACGGTAAAACGCGGAATCTTGTTGCGCACGCGGCCGGTGAGCGGATCGAAGAGCTGCATGGTTTCGATCTCGTCGTCGAACAGCTCGACGCGCACCGCCATTTCCGCGTGCTCCGCCGGAAAGATGTCGATCGTGTCGCCGCGCACGCGGAACGAGCCGCGCTGGAAATCGGCTTCGTTGCGCGTGTACTGCATCGCGATCAGGCGCGCGATGACGTCGCGCTGGCCGAGCTTGTCGCCCGTGCGCAGCGTGAGAATCATCTTGTGATACTCGGAAGGATTGCCGATGCCGTAGATCGCGGAGACGGTCGCGACGATCACCACATCGCGCCGCTCGAGCAGGCTCTTCGTTGCCGAGAGCCGCATCTGCTCAATGTGCTCGTTGATCGACGAATCCTTTTCGATGAAGAGATCGCGCTGCGGCACGTACGCTTCCGGCTGGTAGTAGTCGTAGTACGAGACGAAGTACTCGACCGCATTGCGCGGAAAAAACTCGCGAAATTCGGCATAGAGTTGCGCGGCGAGCGTCTTGTTCGGCGCGAAAACGATCGCCGGACGGCCCATGCGCGCGATGACGTTCGCCATCGTGAACGTCTTGCCCGAGCCGGTCACGCCGAGCAGCGTCTGGAACGACAGACCGTCCTCGACACCTTCGACGAGCTTGGCAATGGCGTCGGGCTGATCGCCCGCGGGCGGATACGGCTGATAAAGCTGAAACGGCGAGCCTTCGAACGTGACGAACTTCGATTCGTCCAGTTCTTCGGCAGATTCGATGAGAGTGTCGGACATGAGAAATCGAGAGAGTCAGCGCCGTGGCAATCGATCATTCTAGCGTCGTACGCGATGCGCGCGCTCGCCGTGACGTGACGGGAAATCGGGATGGGTCACAGGCAGATTGGGCGTCATCTGGCGATCTCAAGCGCACGCAGTCGCGCCCTTTTTTATTACCCGCGCTTAATGTATTCGCGCGAAAAGGGGCCAAAAAGCACGCGCATTCGCACCATATTCGCCCGAAAAGCCGCGCCGGATTCGCTACAATGTGCGACTAGGCTCGACCGCTTCGCGCCGTCCGCGCCACGCCTTCCCGCCGCACGTCTTTCCTTCACTGCCGATAGATCATGTCTCTTTTCTCTGCCGTCGAACTCGCTCCCCGCGACCCGATTCTGGGCCTCAACGAAGCCTTCAACGCCGATACGCGCACGACCAAAGTCAACCTGGGCGTCGGCGTGTACACGAACGAAGAAGGCAAGATTCCGCTCCTGCGCGCCGTGCGCGAAGCCGAAAAGGCACGCGTCGATGCCGCGCTGCCGCGCGGCTATCTGCCGATCGACGGCATCGCGGCGTACGACTCGGCCGTGCAGAAGCTGCTGCTCGGCAACGATTCGCCGCTGATCGCCGCAGGCCGCGTCGTGACGGCGCAGGCACTCGGCGGCACGGGCGCGCTCAAGATCGGCGCGGACTTCCTGAAGCGCCTGAATCCGAACGCGATCGTCGCGATCAGCGATCCGAGCTGGGAAAACCATCGCGCGCTCTTCGAAGGCGCCGGTTTCGAGGTCGTCAACTATCCGTATTACGAAGCCGCCACGCACGGCGTGAACTTCGACGGCATGCTCGCGGCGCTGAACGGGTACGCGGCGGGCACCGTCGTCGTGCTGCACGCGTGCTGCCACAACCCGACGGGCGTCGACCTGTCGGACGATCAGTGGAAGCAGATCGTGGAAGTCGTGAAGGCGAAGAACCTCGTACCGTTCCTCGACATGGCGTATCAGGGCTTCGCGGAAAACATCGACGCGGACTCCGCCGCCGTGCGTCTTTTCGCGGCAGCCGAGCTGAACGTGTTTGTCTCGTCGTCGTTCTCGAAGTCGTTCTCGCTGTATGGCGAGCGCGTCGGCGCATTGTCGATCATCACGACGAGCAAGGAAGAATCCGCACGCGTGCTGTCGCAACTGAAGCGCGTGATCCGCACCAACTATTCGAACCCGCCGACGCACGGCGGCTCGATCGTCGCGGCCGTGCTGGCGTCGCCGGAACTGCGCGCGACGTGGGAGCAGGAACTGGGCGAAATGCGCGACCGCATCCGCGCGATGCGCAACGGTCTCGTCGAGCGCCTGAAAGCGAGCGGCGTCGATCGCGACTTTTCGTTCGTCAGCAAGCAGCGCGGCATGTTCTCGTACTCGGGTCTGACGGCGGCGCAGGTCGATCGCCTGCGTGAAGAGTTCGGCATTTACGCCGTGAGCACCGGCCGCATCTGCGTGGCCGCGCTGAATACGCGCAACCTCGACGCCGTCGCGAACGCCGTCGCCGCCGTGCTGAAGTAAAGCCGCTTCCAGGCTCAAAATGAAAATGGCGCCCTTCGCGGGGCGCCATTTTTTATGCGCGGAGCGCGGCTGCTCAGAGCGTCTTTTGCACGGAGACGACGGCGGGCGCCGCCTCGTCGTCCTCGACGAAGCCGAGCGAGATCGCGCGAGCCAGTTCGGCGCTTACGCCGGCCACGCTGGTTTCTTCGTGACGCGTCGCCGCGTCGCTGCCGTCACCGGCATGCATGCAAAACGCCAGCGCGATCGGAAGGAGGATCGCGACCGGCCAGTACGTCGATATTGTCTTTTTCATGGGACTGCCTTTGGTCGATATGCCGCAGCGGGTAACAAATTTCGATGACCCACTGACGGACAATTCGAATGTTACGCAATCGTCCCGAACTGAAAAAGCCGTTGAAAAGCAAAGGATTGTTGCGCTCGCGACAACGAGACCTCGTGTCGGACGATACTTCCCGATCGCGCCTACTTGACAGCAGGCCGTCATAAAGGCTTACAAAGTTGTTGGGACAACAGGCCGTCGATGTTGTCTCATGGAGTAATGGCTCCACAGGTTCTATCAAGATCATGAAATCCGCAGTTGCAAGTCTCTTGCTCGTATCGTCCGCCGCGCTACTGGGCGGTTGCGCGGCGTATCCGGATGCGTCGGCTTACGGCGGCGGCTATCCAGCCGTCTACGACGATCCCGGTTACGGTTACTACGGCGGTCCGCCGGTCGCGCAGCCGGGCGTGGTCATCGGCGGCGGGTATTACTCCGGGCCGGGCCCGGCGTATTACGGTCCGGGGCCGCGAGGCTATTGGGACGACGGCCCTGGCTGGCGGCGTCCGCCACCGGGCGGCTGGCACGGAAGGCCGCCACAGCGCGATCGCGGTAACGGCGGGCCGCCTCCCCAAGCAGGCGGCGGCGGACATCAGAATGGTCCTCCGCCGCAAGCGGGTGGCGGTGGTGGCGGTCGTCCGCCTGCCGCGCCGCCTCCGCAGGCGGGCGGCGGTGGCGCACCGATGCCAAAGGCCGTCGGCGGTCAGCCACCTGGGCCGAATCGCGCGCCGCAGCCATCGGCAAATGGCGGTAATTCACGCGGGTTTCTCGGCCGCTACGGCGGATAAATCAGCGCGTCGCTTTATCTAACAAAGCCGCGCCGGATCGAGCGATCCGGCGCGTTTTTTATCCGATGTGCGAATGCTGCGCCTTGTACAGCTCACGAAACGTGCGGCCGACTGGCGCGGGCATATCGCGCGTCGCGGTCCATCCTGCGCCGAGCGGCAATCGCGAGATCGCCTTGTTATTGCCGCCCATGCGCTCGAGCACACGCACTGCCAGTTTCGTGAAAAGCGCATACGTGACGGGCCGCTTCGCGAGATAGCCCCACACAGCAAGCGCCACGCGCTCGTTCAACGGGCGCAACCGGCGCTCCATCTGCTTTTCGCGCAGCTTGCGCAGCAGATCCGATAGCGGAATGCCGACCGGACAGACGCTGTTGCACTCGCCGCAAAGCGTCGCGGCCTGCGGCAGATCGAGCGCCTTGTCGATGCCGACATACGCCGGCGTCAACACGGATCCCATCGGTCCCGGATACACCCAGCCATACGCATGCCCGCCGATCTTCTGATAGACCGGGCAATGGTTCATGCACGCGCCACAGCGGATACAGCGCAGCATCTCCTGAAACTCACCGCCGATGAGCCCCGTGCGCCCGCCATCGACGAGCACGAAATACATGTGCTCCGGTCCGTCCGTCTCGCCGGCCGCGCGCGGACCGGTGAGCAGCGAGAAGTAATTGGAGATCGTCTGCCCGGTTGCCGAGCGCGGCAGGAGACGCATGGCGGTCGCGAGATCTTCGAGTGTCGGCAGCACCTTTTCGATGCCGGTCACCGCCACATGCACGCGCGGCATCACCGTGCACATGCCTTCGTTGCCCTCGTTCGTGACGACCGCGACCGATCCCGTTTCCGCGATCAAGAAGTTGCCGCCCGTGACGCCCATGTCCGCCGACATGAAGTGCGGGCGCAAGACCTCGCGCGCCTCCCGCGTCATCTCGGGAATGTCGGTGAGGCGCGGCTTGTTGTGCGTCTTCGCGAAGAGATCGGCGATCTGCTCCTTATCCTTGTGAACGACCGGCGCGATGATGTGGCTCGGCGGCTCGTTGTCGTTGATCTGCAGGATGTACTCGCCGAGATCGGTCTCGATCGACTGCACGCCCATCTCGCCGAGCACACGATTCAGCTGCATCTCCTCGGAGACCATCGACTTGGTCTTGATGACCTTCTTGACGTCGTGCTTGCGTGCGATGTCCGCGACGAGCTTCGCCGCGTCCTGCGTCGATTCGGCGTAGAGCACGGTCGCGCCGCGCCGCGTCGCTTCGCGCTCGAAGGTTTCGAGCCACACGTCGAGATTTTCGAGCGCGCGATTGCGGCGCTCCTTCAATGCGGCGCGCGTCGCCTCGAAGTCGATGTCGCGCACCGCGCTCGCACGCGCGCTGACGAACTTGGTGGAGAGCTTCGTGAGATTCTGCTGCAGGCGTTCGTCCGCCAGCTTGCTTCCCGCGCGCGCCTTGAAGTGCATCGTCTGGACTTGCATCCGGGGTTCTCCTTCAGGCGCGCGTGGCGGCGTCGCCGGCCAGCACCTGCGCGATATGCAGCACGCGCGTCGACGTATCGCCGGTGCGGCGCAGGCGCCCTTCGATGTTCAACATGCAGCCGAGGTCGCCGAGCACGACGGTATCCGCGCCGCTCGCCTTGATGTTCGCGCATTTCTCGTCGACGATCGCCGTCGAGATATCGCCGTACTTCACCGCGAACGTGCCGCCGAAGCCGCAGCAATGCTCACAGCCGGCCATCTCGGTCACCGGCACGCCCGCCTGGGCGAGCAATTCGCGCGGCTGCGACTTCACGCCGAGTTCGCGCAGGCCGGAGCATGAATCGTGATACGTCACCGGGCCGTCGAACGCGCCCGGCTCCATGCGCGCTTTCGCCACATTGACGAGAAAATCGGTGAGTTCGAAGACGCGCGGCTGCATGCGCGCGAAGCGGTTCATCAGTTGCGGATCGTCACGGAATAGATCGCCGTAGTGCGCGCGGATCATGCCGCCGCAGGAACCGGAAGGCACGACGACGTAATCGAACTGCTCGAATTCCAGCAGCGTCTTTTCGGCGAGATCGCGCGCGAGCGGCCGATCGCCCGAGTTGTAGGCAGGCTGGCCGCAGCACGTCTGCGACGGCGGCACGACGACTTCGAAGCCCGCGCGCTCGATCAGCTTGATGACCGAGAAGCCGATCTCGGGGCGCATCATGTCGATAAGACACGTGACGAACAATCCGACTCGCATGGGGGCGTTTCCTGTCTTGTAGAAATGTTGTGAACGCAGCGCCGATTATCCGCGAAAAGCGCCGTTCCACGCGGCTTGCGCCACACTTCCATTCTTGCGCGGACCGATTGTTTCCGAGCAGCGTTCGTGTTTTCACATTATGAGATACAATCGCAGTTCCGCTGTTTGACGCATCAACCGATTTTTCACGATGAGCGATACGAACCCGGAATCCAAGACCTCCATTCAGGTGATCGAGCGCATGATGCGTCTTCTCGACGCCCTGGCCGACCATACGGATCCCGTCAGTCTCAAAGAACTGGCGCAAAGCACTAGTCTGCATCCGTCCACCGCGCACCGCATTCTGAACGACATGGTGCTGTGCCGGCTCGTCGATCGTTCCGATCCCGGCACGTATCGGCTCGGCATGCGGCTGCTCGAACTCGGCAATCTCGTGAAGGCGCGTCTTTCGGTGCGCGAGGCCGCGATGCCGCCGATGCGCGAGCTGCATCGGCAAACCGGACAGACCGTCAATCTCTCCGTGCGCCAGGGCGACGAGATCGTCTATATCGAGCGCGCGTATTCGGAGCGCTCGGGCATGCAGGTGGTGCGTGCGATCGGCGGCCGCGCGCCGCTGCATCTGACATCGGTCGGCAAGCTCTTTCTCGCCGCCGACGAAGCCACCCGCGTGCGCGCCTATGCAATGCGAACCGGCCTCTCCGGCCATACGCAAAACAGCATCACTGATCTTTCGAAGCTCGAACGCGAGTTGTCGCTGGTGCGTCAGCAGGCTTGCGCGCGCGACAACGAGGAACTCGAACTGGGCGTGCGCTGTATCGCGGCCGGCATCTACGACGACACCGGGCGGCTCGTCGCCGGTCTGTCGCTATCGGCGCCGGCGGATCGTCTGCAGGACGCGTGGCTCAAGCAGTTGAGCCATACCGCGCTCGAAATTTCGCAATCGCTCGGCTATCACCCGGAACAGGTCGCCGACGCGCAGCACACCCGGCACGCGCAACGCTGATGCGCCACCCATGAAAAAACGGGATTCGTCTTTCGACGAATCCCGTTTGCTTTTGTATGGGCGGAAAAACCGGCGTTCAGGGGTTTGCACCGCTGCCCATGTCCGCACTCATGATGTGCGGCTCGCCAAGCGTGTCGAGAAACGAGCGCAGACGGCCGGCATCGGCGAACCGCGAATATTTGCCGTAGGAATCGAGCAGCACGATCACGACCGGACGGCCATTCACGTTCGCCTGCATCACGAGGCACTCACCCGCTTCGTTGATGAAGCCTGTCTTCTGCAAGCCGATGTCCCACGACGCATTGCGGATCAGTGCGTTCGTGCTGTTGTAGGCGAGATTGCGCTTGCCCGTGAAGACGTCGTAGCTGCGGTCGGTCGAGAACTTGCGAATCAACGGATATTGATACGCCGCGTTGACCATCTTCACGAGGTCGCGCGCGCTCGATACGTTCTGACTCGTCAGGCCCGTCGAGTTTTCGAAATGCGTGTCGACCATGCCGAGCGACTTCGCCTTTGCGTTCATCGCGGCGATGAACGCCGGACGCCCGCCCGGATAGAACCGCGACAACGCCGCCGCCGCGCGATTTTCCGACGCCATCAGCGCGATGTGCAGCATGTCTTCGCGATTCAGCACCGAGCCGACCGCGAGGCGCGAGCCGGTGAACTTCTCGTAATCGCGGTCTTCGTCGGTGACGCTGATTTCGTCCGTGAGCGGCATGTGCGAGTCGAGCACGACCATCGCCGTCATGAGCTTGGTGATCGACGCGATCGGCACGACGGCGCGCGAGTTCTTGTCGAAGAGCGTCTCGGACGTATTCTGATCGACCACATAAGCGACGCTCGAACGCAGCGCGAGGCTGTCGGGCGTGTCATGCAGCCCGAACGCCTGCCCCACCGACGTCGCGCGCGGCTGGAACGCCACCGCGTGCACTGAGGCGCGGCGCGCGTGCGGTTCCATGCGATACGACACGCGACGCTTGCGCGATGCGCGCGGCGCGTCGTCGTCGTCATCGGTGGCGGCAACCTTGGCTGCTTTCGCGGACTTCGGCGCCTTGAGCGTGGATTTCGCCACGCGCGCGGGCTTCTCGGCCTTGGCGGTGGACTTCTTGACGGTCTTGGACGGGGTGGCGGTCTTTGCGAGGGCTTCAGCCGGAGCCGCTGCGAAGGACGTCGCTACTGCGATGGAGATAGCAATGGACAATGCCGAGCGCACTGCCACGCCATGCACCACCTTCAACGACGAAAACATTTCGGTTTTCATTAGTGTTCTGTTGGGCGGCTGGAGGGTACCGCCAAGTGTAGTGAAGCTACGAAATTTAAGCAATATTAAGCACTTATCGGCACTCGTTAAACCGAGTTGTAAGCCGCGATTGCATATTGCCGAACAACGGCGCGCTTCGATCGGAAAAAACGATCATGCCGGTGAAACAGTGCTGCCTAAAGCGCGCTTTTCTACGCGACGACCAACGCACTATCGGCAAAACTTTCCACGACTTTAGCCAGACAGGAAAATCAGAAGACAAAACAGGTTCGACTCGAAGGCCCGCCGAGGCCGGCCGGCCGCGGAAGACATACGGTTGACCGGACAGCCGAAATGTTAACGTTTCTTCAACAATTTGGTGTACGGCGACATCCTAAAAATAAGACGAACCTTGGAAGAATCCGAATCGCTGCGTCATTGCAGCAGACCTGAGGCGCGGCTCGCGGCAACATCAAAACTTCACCCTTCCATGGTTTGATTCTGTTCAGACATGCACCGGAACCAGCCTTCAACCGTGCCCGTATTGGGTGCATAGGGTATTTACCAACCGGTAGTTTGTCGCCGCAGAACACAAGTAAATCCTTGTTTAATCTACGAATTGACTGATTGTGCGGCGCACAAAAAGTGCTTGACATCCATCGGAATATCTCTAAAATGGGTCTCATGTTGCGACGCACCAATCGCAGTTAAACCTAGCCGGCCAGGTTTATCGCGCCGGATCTACCCAAACCACGACCCGCGTTTGATGGGTCGGCCATCAGGAGCCTGAGATGACGCTGTTGACCCCCGAGCAAATCGCCGCTGCACAGAAAGCCAACTTCGACACGCTGTTCGGCCTCACGAACAAGGCGTTCGAAGGCGTCGAGAAGCTTGTCGAACTGAATCTGCAAGTCGTGAAGTCCACGCTGGCCGAAAGCCAGGAAAACGCACAGCGCGCGCTGTCGGTCAAGGACGCACAAGAACTCCTCGCGCTGCAAGCCAGCCTGACGCAGCCGGTCGCCGAAAAGGTGCTGTCGTACGGCCGTCACCTGTATGAAATCGCATCGGCCACGCAAGCCGAATTCGCCCGCGTCGCGGAAGCGCAGTACGAAGAGCAGAACCGCAAGGTGCAAACGCTCGTCGACAACGTCGCGAAGAACGCGCCGGCCGGTTCGGAAACCGCTGTCGCCGTGATGAAGTCGGCCATCACCGCCGCCAACACGACGTACGAAACGGTTCACAAGGCAACGAAGCAAGCCGTCGAAATCGCTGAAAGCAACTTCAACGCCGCCGCCACGGCTGCGACGAAGGCCGCTACGCAAGCGACGGAACAAGCTTCGCGCGTCGCCAAGAAGTCGGTTGCCTAAGTCTTCTGCTTTCGGGCTTCTGCCCGGCTGACGCAGCACGCATCACGAGAAACCCGGCCATCGTGCCGGGTTTTTTGTCGTCTGTGCGCAGCCGATAAAAAAGGCGCGCTCCCGTGAAGGAGCGCGCCTTTTCGCTTTTCAAGCGCGAACGCTTACTTCTTGCGCTGCGGCGGCAAGTCCGTGCAGACGCCTTCGTACAACTCGGCGGCCATGCCGACCGATTCGCCGAGCGTCGGGTGCGGATGGATCGTCTTGCCGATGTCGGTCGCATCCGCGCCCATCTCGATTGCGAGACACACTTCGCTGATCAGATCGCCCGCATTCAGGCCGACGATGCCGCCGCCGATCACGCGATGCGTCTCCTCATCGAAGATGAGCTTGGTGAAACCTTCGTCGCGACCGTTGGCGATCGCGCGGCCCGACGCGGCCCACGGGAACACCGCCTTGCCGAACTTGATGCCTTCGGCCTTGCACTGCTCTTCCGTCTTGCCGGCCCACGCCACTTCCGGATCCGTGTAAGCGACAGACGGAATCTGCATCGCGTCGAAATACGCCTTCTCGCCGTGCGCCGCTTCCGCCGCGACGTGGCCTTCGTGCACGGCCTTGTGCGCGAGCATCGGCTGGCCGACGAGATCGCCGATCGCAAAGATGTGCGGCACATTGGTGCGCATCTGCTTGTCGACATTGATGAAACCGCGATCCGTCACCGCGACGCCCGCCTTGTCCGCGCCGATCTTGCCGCCGTTCGGGCTGCGGCCCACCGCGAGCAGCACGAGGTCGTAGCGTTGCGGCTCGCTCGGCGCCTTCTCGCCTTCGAACGTGACGTAGATGCCGTCTTCCCTGGCTTCCGCCTTGGTCGTCTTGGTCTTGAGCATCACGTTCGTGAAGCGCTTGGCGTTGAACTTCTCCCAGACCTTCACGAGATCGCGATCCGCGCCCTGCATCAAGCCGTCGAGCATTTCTACGACGTCGATATCCGCGCCGAGCGTCGAATAGACAGTCGCCATTTCCAGCCCGATGATGCCGCCGCCCACGACCAGCATGCGCTTCGGAATCTGACGCAATTCCAGCGCACCGGTCGAATTGACGACGCGCGGATCGTCCGGGAAGAACGGCAGTTTCACCGCCTGCGAGCCAGCTGCGATGATCGCCTGCTTGAACTTGACGACCTTCTTGCCGTCGGGACCGTTCACTTCCATGTGATTCGGATCGACGAATCCGCCGACGCCCGTCACCACTGTCACCTTGCGCGCTTTCGCCATGCCCGCGAGACCGCCGGTCAGCTTCTTGACGACGCCTTCCTTGAAGCCGCGCAGCTTATCGAGATCAACCTTCGGCTCGCCGAAACTGATGCCGTGCGCCGCAAGTTCGGCCGCTTCGTCGATGACGAGCGCCGTGTGGAGCAGCGCCTTCGACGGAATGCAGCCGACGTTCAGACACACGCCGCCCAGCGTCGAATAACGCTCGACAAGTACGGTCTTCATGCCGAGATCCGCTGCGCGGAACGCCGCCGAATAACCGCCGGGTCCGGCGCCGAGCACGAGCATGTCGCATTCGACATCGGCTGCGCCCGAATAGCTGCCTGCTTGCGGCGCGGGCGTCGGGGTTGCGGCTGCGGGCGCCGGAGCGGCTTTCTGAGGCGCGGCGGCAGGCGCGGATGCGCCGCCTTCGAGCGTCAGAACCAGCGTGCCTTCCGACACGTTGTCGCCGACCTTCACCTTCACTTCCTTCACCGTGCCCGATGCGGGCGACGGCACGTCCATCGTGGCCTTGTCGGATTCGAGCGTGATGAGCGACTGCTCCTTCTCGACCGTGTCGCCTGGCTTCACGTGCACTTCGATGACCGGAATGTCCTTGAAGTCGCCGATGTCCGGCACCTTCACTTCCTGCACGCCGCCGCCCGAAGCGGGAGCGGCAGACGCCGGTGCGGGCGCCGCGGCCGGAGCGGGAGCCGGCGAAGGCGCGGAAGCAGCGCCTTCGGTTTCGATCATCGCGATGACCGAGCCCTGGCTGACCTTGTCGCCCTGCTTGACCTTCAGTTCCTTGATCGTGCCCGCGACATCGGCGGGCACTTCCATCGTGGCCTTGTCGGTTTCGAGCGTGATGACGCCCTGTTCCTTTTCGATGACGTCGCCGGCTTTGATATTGACTTCGATGACATCGACATCGGTGAAGTCGCCGATGTCGGGTACTTTTAGTTCGACGAGACTCATGTTGTCCCCTAAGAGATGTGCGGATGGAACCTCGGGCTCACTTGCACGAAAGCCCGAGGTCCCGCCGTCGGCCGGATCCGAAGATCAGAGAATGACGCGACGGAAATCGCCCAGAATCGCCGACAGATAAGCGTTGAAGCGCGCGGCAGCCGCACCGTCGATGACGCGATGGTCATACGACAGCGACATCGGCAGCGTAAGGCGCGGCACGAACTGCTTGCCGTCCCACACCGGCTTCTGATAGCCGCGCGACAAGCCGAGGATCGCGACTTCGGGCGCGTTGATGATCGGCGTGAAGTGCGTTCCGCCGATGCCGCCCAGCGACGAGATCGAGAAGCAGCCGCCCTGCATCTGATCGGGCTTCAACTTGCCGTCGCGCGCGAGCTTCGACAGCTCCGCCATCTCCTTGGCGATATCGACGAGACCCTTTTTGTCCGCGTCGCGGATCACCGGAACGACGAGGCCGTTCGGCGTATCGGCCGCAAAACCGATGTTGTAGTACTGCTTGAAGACGAGCGTGTCGCCGTCGAGGCTCGCGTTGAAGTCCGGAAACTTCTTGAGCGCCGAGACCACCGCCTTGATGACGAACGCGAGCATCGTGAACTTCACGCCCGCTTTCTCGTGCTCCTTGTTGAGCTTCACGCGCAGTTCTTCGAGCTCGGTGATGTCCGCTTCGTCGTTGTTCGTGACGTGCGGGATCATCACCCAGTTGCGATGCAGGTTCGCGCCCGAGATCTTCTTGATGCGCGAGAGCGGCTTCGGATCGACCGGGCCGAACTTCGTGAAATCGATCTTCGGCCACGGCAGCAAGCCCAGTTCGCCGCCGCCACCGCCAG
This sequence comes from Caballeronia fortuita, assembly GCF_001544835.2. Lineage (GTDB taxonomy): Bacteria > Pseudomonadota > Gammaproteobacteria > Burkholderiales > Burkholderiaceae > Caballeronia > Caballeronia fortuita. The sequence continues at coordinate 300,508 of NZ_FCNX02000005.1, forward strand.
CCGGTGCCGCCGCCGCGGGCGCTGCGCCCTGACCCGACATCACGCCCTTCACGAATGCGGTGATGTCCTGCTGCGTGACGCGGTTCTTCGGACCCGTGCCCTTCACGCGCGACACGTCGACGCCGAGCTCGCGCGCGAACTTGCGCACCGACGGCGATGCGTGGCTCGACGTGCGCGTGCCGTCGCCGGCGGGCATGACGGGCGCCTGCGCGAGCGCGGACGGCGCTTCCTTCGGCGCGGGCGCGGGTTTCGCGGGCGCATCCGACGGCACTTCGGCCTTGGCGGGCGCGGGCGCGGGCGCGGGCGCGGCCGAGGGCGCCGGCGCGGCGGCACCGCCTTCGAGCACGAGGATCAGCGTGCCTTCCGAAACGGTATCGCCGATCTTGACCTTCAGTTCCTTGACCGTGCCCGACGCGGGTGACGGCACGTCCATCGTGGCCTTGTCGGATTCGAGCGTGACGAGCGACTGCTCCTTCTCGACCTTGTCGCCGACCTTCACCGCGATCTCGATGACCGGAATATCCTTGAAGTCACCGATGTCCGGCACCTTCACTTCGGTCGAGCCGCCACCCGAAGCTGCGGGCGCGGGCGCAGCAGCGGATGCCGGCGCGGGCGCAGCGGCCTGAGCGGGCGCAGCCGCCGGAGCCGGCGCAGCCGCCGCGCCGCCGCCTTCCAGCACGACGATCAGCGTGCCTTCCGACACGTTATCGCCGACCTTGACCTTCACTTCCTTCACGACGCCTGCCGACGAGCTCGGCACGTCCATCGTCGCCTTGTCGGATTCGAGCGTGACGAGCGACTGCTCGGGTTCGACCGTATCACCCACCTTGACCAGCACCTCGATCACGGGGATGTCCTTGAAATCGCCGATGTCCGGCACTTTGACTTCGATCGCTTGACTCATTATTAGTGTCTCCTGGGTCGCACGCGGGCCTCCTTCCGCTTCGGAAAGAGGCCGCGTCACAACGCACGGGGGCGATGCCTTTAGACGGTCATCGGGTTGGGTTTGGACGGGTCGAGGTTGTACTTCTTGATCGCCTCGGCGACGACCTTGCGCTCGATCGTGCCTTCGTCGGCCAGCGCGTTCAGCGCGGCCAGCGTCACCCAGTAGCGGTCGACTTCGAAGAAGTGGCGCAGCGCTTCACGCGTATCCGAGCGGCCATAGCCGTCAGTGCCGAGCACCACGAACTTCTGCGGCACGAACGCGCGGATCTGATCGGTCAGCGCGCGGATGTAGTCCGTCGATGCGATCACCGGACCCTTCGCGCCCGTGAGCAGCTTCGTGACGTGCGCCACGCGCTTTTCTTCCGTCGGATGCAGCAGGTTGTAACGCTCGACCGCCTGACCTTCGCGCGCCAGTTCGGTGAAGCTCGGCACGCTCCAGAGGTCCGATGAAACGCCCCAGTCGTCCTTTAGCAGTTGAGCGGCGGCGATCACTTCGTTGAAGATCGTGCCCGCGCCCATCAGTTGAACGTGCGCCTTGGCGGGCGCGTCGGACTTGCGGAACGAGTACATGCCCTTGATGATGTCCGCGGCAACGGCATCGCCTTGCGGGATCGCCGGATGCTCGTAGTTCTCGTTCATCACGGTGATGTAGTAGTACACGTCCTCCTGATCCGCGACCATGCGGCGCAGGCCGTCCTGCATGATGACGGCGAGTTCGTAGCCGAACGTCGGGTCGTAGCTCACGCAGTTGGGGATCGACGCCGCCCACAGCAGCGAGTGGCCGTCTTCGTGCTGCAGGCCTTCGCCGTTGAGCGTCGTGCGGCCCGCGGTGCCGCCCAGCAGGAAGCCGCGCGAGCGCATGTCGCCCGCGGCCCACGCCAGATCGCCGATGCGCTGGAAGCCGAACATCGAATAGAAGATGTAGAACGGGATCATGATCTCGCCGTGCGTCGAATACGACGTTGCGGCCGCGATCCAGTCACACATGCCACCGGCTTCGTTGATGCCTTCCTGCAGGATCTGACCCGTCTCCGATTCCTTGTAGAACATGAGCTGGTCGGAGTCTTCCGGCACGTACTTCTGGCCTTCCTGATTCCAGATGCCGATCTGGCGGAACAGACCTTCCATGCCGAACGTGCGCGACTCGTCCGGGACGATCGGCACGATGCGCTTGCCGAGCGCCTTGTCCTTCAGGAGGATGTTGAGGATCCGCACGAAGGCCATCGTCGTGGAGATTTCGCGCCCTTCGCCCGTGCCCTTCAGGAGCGGCTCGAACGCGGCGAGCGCCGGCACCGGCAGCGATTCCGCCTTCTCGCGGCGCGTCGGCAGATAGCCGCCGAGATCCATGCGCTTCTGGCGCATGTACTCGAGTTCCTTCGAGCCTTCCTCGAACGTGAGATACGGCACGTCGGCGATCTGCTCGTCGGTAAGCGGCAGACGGAACTGGTCGCGGAATTTCTTCAGCGTGTCGATCGGCAGCTTCTTCTGCTGGTGCGTGATGTTCATCGCCTGACCATGCTCGCCCATGCCATAGCCCTTGATGGTCTTGGCGAGGATGACGGTAGGCGCGCCCTTCGTCTTGGTCGCGGCGTCGAAGGCTGCGTAGATCTTGTGCGGATCGTGCCCGCCGCGGTTCAGGTTCCAGATGTCGTCATCGGACCAGTCGGCGACGAGCGCCTTCAGTTCCGGCGTGTTGAAGAAGTGCTCGCGCACGAACGCGCCCGACTCCGACTTGTACGTCTGGTATTCGCCGTCGACGACTTCCATCATGCGGCGCATCAGCGCGCCGGTCTTGTCGCGCGCGAAAAGCGCGTCCCAGCGGCTGCCCCAGATGACCTTGATGACGTTCCAGCCCGCGCCACGGAATTCGCTTTCGAGTTCCTGGATGATCTTGCCGTTGCCGCGCACCGGGCCGTCCAGGCGCTGCAGATTGCAGTTGATGACGAACACGAGGTTGTCAAGACGCTCGCGGCCGGCCATGCCGATCGCGCCGAGCGATTCCGGCTCGTCCGTCTCGCCGTCGCCGAGGAATGCCCAGACCTTGCGGCCTTCGGTCTTCGCCATGCCGCGCGCGGCCATGTACTTCATGAAGCGCGCCTGGTAGATCGCCATGATCGGGCCGAGGCCCATCGACACGGTCGGGAACTGCCAGAAATCCGGCATCAGCCACGGATGCGGATACGAAGAGATGCCCTCGCCGCCCACTTCCTGGCGGAAGTTGTTTAGTTGCTTTTCGGTCAGACGGCCGAGCAGGAACGCGCGCGAATAGACGCCCGGCGACGAGTGTCCCTGCACGAACACGAGATCGCCGCCGTGATCTTTCGACGGCGCATGCCAGAAGTGATTGAAGCCGACGTCATAGAGCGTCGCCGCCGATGCGAACGATGCGATGTGGCCGCCGACGTTGGTGTCCTTGCCCGCGCGCAGCACCATCGCGATGGCGTTCCAGCGCGTGTACGAGCGGATGCGGTGTTCGATGTCCTGGTCGCCCGGGATTTTGGCCTGCGACGCGACGGGGATCGTGTTGATGTACGGCGTGTTCGCCGAGAACGGCAGGTGCTCGCCATGTACGCGAGCGAATTCGATCTGTTTCTCGATCAGGTAATGCGCGCGATCAGGACCGACCGCGGAAATCACGCCGTCGAGCGCATCGAGCCACTCGGCGGTTTCCTGAGGATCGTCGTCCTTGGCGTTGGCGACATATTTGAGAACTTCGTCGGGTACAGCGGACATGCTCGTCTCCTGATGTGAGGAACACTCGATGAGAACCGTCGGCGCACGCCCGCGAACAGACACGGAAAGGCGGGCACTGGCCGCGTGCCGGCAATTCTAAAGAGGGTCCAGACCATGACGCAAGGAATTTTTCAAATCATGAGAGCTAATCTCACCATGCGAAAAATTGCTGCAACGCACCGTCCGGTAAGGCTTTTCTGTTCAGATGTTTCTCCTCCTTTTCCCGCAAACAAGCCATCTTTACCGTCTTTTTACGCCAATTAACAATCAGGTGCTGCGTTACAATCGCTTCCATGTTGACCGAACGGCTGATCAAACGCTCGGCGAGGTCCGCGCGCAAGCCGGCCGACGCCTCGCCCTCCCGCTGGCACCACGGACCGTGGTGGTCGAACTCCTATTTACTCACGCCGCTCATTTCGATCCTCGTATTTCTGGTCGTGATGAGTCTCATCCTGTGGAGCCTCAACCGACGCGAGCAACAGCAGCAGGAAGACACGCTTTATCGCAACGTCGCGTGGGCTCAGCAGCAAATTCGCCTGTCGATGACCGGCGCGCAGGAGCAGATTCAGGCGCTTGCGCGCGACATCGCGACCGGCCACGGCGATCCGCAGACCTTCCAGACTTCGTCCACCGACATCATGCAGGGGCATCCAGAGATCCTCTACATGAACTGGTACACGAGCGAGCATAAGCCGCGCTGGCCGAACACGCCGCTGCCCGTGCTCGGATCGCGTCTCGCCAAGCCGAACGACACGCAGATGGACGAGGCCGTGCAGGCCGCCTTCGACGAAGCGCGCACCACCCGCCGCCAAGTCTACTCGCCGTTGCTCTACGACGACCTGGGCAACGGCTATATCACGCTGCAAACGCCGGTTTTCCGCGACCGCGAGTTTCTCGGCTCGATCGCGGCCGTGTTTTCGATCGAAGGCATTCTCAAGCACGACATTCCGAGCGAACTGTCGGCGAAGTACAAGATTTCGATCACCGATCTAAACAATCGCGAACTCGCGACCACGTCGAGCCGTCCGCGCCTGCCGCGCGACATGTTCTACGACCTGCCGCTCGATCCGCCCGGGCAAGGCCTGTCGGTGCGCGTGTATTCGTATCCGCAGCTCACGAACTTCACCAACAACACGCTCGTCTGGCTCGTCGCCGGTTTGTCGTGCTTTGTGCTGTGGAGCCTGTGGAGCCTGTGGAAGCACACGCGCCAGCGCTTCGAGGCGCAGCAGGCGCTCTACGCCGAAGCCTTCTTCCGCCGCGCGATGGAAAACTCCGTGCTGATCGGGATGCGCGTGCTCGACATGCACGGCCGCATCACGCACGTGAATCCGGCGTTCTGCCGCATGACGGGCTGGGACGAGAGCGATCTCGTCGGGAAGAACGCGCCGTTTCCGTACTGGCCGCGCGACGCGTACCCGGAAATGCAGCGCCAGCTCGACATGACCTTGCGCGGCAAGGCGCCCTCTTCCGGTTTCGAATTGCGCGTGCGCCGCAAGGACGGTTCGTTCTTCCACGCGCGACTGTACGTGTCGCCGCTGATCGACAGTTCCGGCCGTCAGACGGGCTGGATGTCGTCGATGACGGACATCACGGAACCGAAGCGCGCGCGCGAAGAACTCGCCGCCGCGCACGAACGCTTCACGACAGTCCTCGAAAGCCTCGACGCCGCCGTCTCCGTGCTCGCCGCCGACGAAGCCGAGCTGCTGTTCGCAAACCGCTATTACCGGCATCTGTTCGGCATCCGTCCGGACGGGCATCTGGAGCTCGCGGGCGCGGGCTTCGACGGCTCGCAGAGTTCGTCGTCCGACACCATCGACATGGTCGATACCTACGCGGGCCTCCCCGCCACCGCGCTCACCGAAAGCTCGGCGGATGCGCAGGAGGTCTATGTCGAAGGCATCCAGAAGTGGTTCGAGGTGCGCCGCCAGTACATCCAGTGGGTCGACGGCCATCTTGCGCAGATGCAGATCGCGACCGACATCACGCAGAGAAAGCAGGCGCAGGAGCTCGCGCATCAGCAGGAAGAAAAGCTGCAGTTCACGAGCCGCCTGATGACGATGGGCGAAATGGCGTCGTCGCTCGCGCACGAGCTGAATCAGCCGCTCGCCGCGATCAACAACTATTGCTCGGGCTGCGTCGCCCTCGTGAAGTCCGGGCGCATGACGCAGGAAACGCTGCTTCCGGTGCTCGAAAAGACCGCGCAGCAGGCGGTGCGCGCGGGCATGATCATCAAGCGCATCCGCGAGTTCGTGAAGCGCAGCGAACCCAAGCGGCAGGCCACGCGCGTCGCGGATATCGTCGCTGACGCGGTCGGTCTCGCGGAGATCGAGGCGCGCAAACGCAAGATCCGCATCATCACTGAAATTCGCTCGCGGATGCCGGTGATCTACGTCGACCCGGTTTTGATCGAACAAGTGTTGGTCAACCTGTTGAAAAACGCGGCCGAGGCGATGCATGATGCGAAACCGAACGCCGTCGATCCGGTGATACGCGTGGTCGTGCAGCGCATGGACGGCGGCTTCGTGTGCATCAGCGTGGTCGACCAGGGTCCGGGCGTCGACGAGGCAACCGCCGAGCGCCTCTTCGAACCGTTTTACAGCACCAAGTCCGACGGCATGGGCATGGGGCTGAATATCTGCCGATCGATCATCGAGTCGCATCGCGGACGCCTTTGGGTGGTCAACAACGTCGAAGCGGACGGCCACGTGACCGGCGCGACCTTCCACTGCAGCCTGCCGATCGGCGCAGTGGACGGCAGCGGCGGCCCGGGCGGCACGGATGCGCAGGACGAACATACGAGACAACAAACAGTTACGGGAGAACTATGAGCACAGTCACCACTCAGGAAACCGTCTTCGTCGTCGACGATGACGAGGCCGTGCGTGATTCCTTGCGCTGGCTGCTCGAAGCAAACGGCTATCGCGTGCAGTGTTTTTCCAGCGCGGAATCGTTCCTCGATGTCTATCTGCCGATCGCCCATTCCGGCGCGATCTCCTGCCTGATTCTCGACGTGCGCATGGCCGGCATGACGGGCCTCGAATTGCAGGAGAAGCTCATCGCGGAGAACTCGCTTCTGCCGATCATCTTCGTGACGGGTCACGGCGACGTGCCGATGGCCGTTTCGACCATGAAGAAGGGCGCGATGGACTTCATCGAAAAGCCGTTTGACGAAGCCGAACTGCGCAAGCTCGTCGAGCGCATGCTCGAGAAGGCGCGCAGCGAAAGCACCAGCGTGCAGCAGCAGCGCGCGGCCGCCGAACGCCTCGGCAAGCTCACGGCGCGCGAGCATCAGGTGCTCGAGCGCATCATCGCGGGGCGCCTGAACAAGCAGATCGCCGACGACCTCGGCATCAGCATCAAGACGGTGGAAGCGCATCGCGCGAACATCATGGAGAAGCTCTCCGTGAACACCGTCGCCGATCTCCTGCGCCTCGCATTGTCGAATAAGCCGCAGCAGTAAGGCTTCGGCTCTCCCCTTCGCGGCCGGCATCGTCATGCCGGCCGCGCCTTTATCGGCGCGCTCGCGAGCGATTGCGCCCGGCTTTCCTTCCCTCCGAAGTTCGTTGAACGCCGAACTGAAAAGTGATATTGGCTGAATCACGCCGGATCACCAGCCGACTTCGTCGCTTCGATCGCGGCTGAGCAGAACGATCTCGCAACGATCTCGTAACGTCTCGCACGGGGGATTCGATGTCGAAACGAATTCGTGTCATTGGTTCGCATATCGGCACGGTAAGAGCGATCGCGTTCGCCGTCACGCTCGCCGCGATGCCGATCTTCGCCGCGTATCCAGCCGATGCAGCAGCGCAGAACGCCGCGCCCGCCGGCCAGAAACTCACGAATCAGCAGCTCGACGCCCTGACCGCGCCGGTCGCGCTTTATCCCGATGCGCTGCTCGCGCAGGTGCTGATGGCGTCGACGTATCCGTCGCAGATCACCGACGCCGCCGCGTGGTCGAAGGCGAATCCGAACGTCAAGGGCGACGACGCCGTGAAGGCCGTGCAAACCGAGCCGTGGGATCCGAGCGTGCAGTCGCTCGTCGCGTTCCCGCAGGCGCTCGCGACGATGGCCTCGAAAATCGACTGGGTGACGCAGCTCGGCAACGCGTTCATCGCGCAGCCGAGCGACGTGATGGACTCCGTGCAGCGTCTGCGGCGCGCGGCGCAAACCGCGGGCAATCTGAAGTCGAACGAGCAGCAGAAGGTGACGAGCGCGCCGGCGCCGGCGGGCAGCACGACGACCAGCACCACGGTGATCCAGATCGAGCCGGCCAATCCGCAAGTGGTCTACGTGCCAACTTACAACCCGACGGTCGTGTACGGGACGTGGCCTTATCCCGCGTATCCGCCGGTCTACGTGCCGCCGCCGCCCGGCTATGCGATGGCGTCGGCGTTCGTGGGCGGCATGGCGTTCGCCACGGGCGTCGCCGTCGTGAATTCGCTGTGGGGCAATTGCAACTGGGGTCACGGCGACGTCAACGTGAACGTGAACCGCTATAACAACATCAACACGAGCAACCGCATCAACGCGAACAGCAACAACGTGCGCTGGAATCGCAACGATCCCCAGTTCAACCGGACCAATGTCGCGGCGAACCGGCAGAACCTGAACAACACGAATCTCGGCGCGAACGGCAACCAGTTTCGCGGCCGCGAGGATGCGCGCGCGCAAGCCGCGCAGACCTTGCAGCAGCGCACCGGCCAGAATCTCAACGGATCGGCGAGTCAGCGCGCGCAGAGCATCCGCGAGGGCGGCGGCCCGAACGCGCGGACCACGAACGACCTGCGCCAGCGTTCCGAGAGCGTGAATCGCGATAACGCCCTGCGCGGCGCCGGCGACGGCAACGGCGCGCGGCAGGACATGCAGCGCGGCCAGGCGAGCCGGCAGTCGTTCGCGAATCAGTCGAACGAACGCGTCGGCGCGGGTGGCGGCGGCGTGCAGCGTCAGGCGGGTGGCGGTGGCGGCGGCGGCGGCTTGGGCGCGGGCGGCGGCGGCGTGCAACGCGGCGGCGGTGGCGGCGGATTCCAGGGAGGCGGCGGATTCCACGGCGGTGGTGGCGGCGGCGGGTTTCATCGAGGCGGCGGTGGAGGCTTTCGCCGTTGATGATCGAGTCCAACGTCAAACGCCGCGGACGCGGCGAACGCCAGATCCAGGAGCCCGACATGAAAACACTCGCCTCATCGAAGAAGCCTGTCCTGTGCGCTTTCGCGGCTGCGTCGCTCGTATTCGGCGCGTCGCTCGCGCACGCGCAGGCCGTGTATCCGACCGCCGAAGCGGCGGCGCAGGCATTCACCGACGCCATCGCGACCAACGACGAAACCGCGCTCGCCCGGGTACTCGGTAAGGATCATCGCCGATACGTGCCGGAAGGCAGCGTCGGTCAGGAGGATATTTACGCATATCTGGGCGCGTGGGCGCAGCAGCATCGCATCGTCGAAGATGAGCAGCCGGTCGATGGCCATCCGGCCGCGCACATCGAAGCCGGACCGGACGGCTGGACGCTGCCGATTCCGCTCGTGAAGGTCGGCAAGGGCTGGCGCTTCGACATGCGCGCCGCGCGCGACGAAGTGCTGACGCGGCGCATCGGGCGCAACGAGCGATCGGCGATGCAGGTCGCGCTCGCGTACGTTGCCGCGCAGAACGACTATCACAGGACGGCCGACCGTTACGCCGACCGCTTCGTGAGCACGCCCGGCAAGCACGATGGCCTCTACTGGGATACGGCGCCGGGTGAGCCGGAAAGCCCGCTCGGGCCGCTCGCCGCGACGATGCCGAACAAGCCGACCGACAAGGACGGCTACTACGGCTATCACTACCGCATCCTGACGTCGCAAGGCTCGAACGCACCGGGCGGCGCGAAAAACTATTTGCAGGACGGGCGCTTGACGCAGGGATTCGGCCTGATCGCGACGCCCGCGCGCTACGGTCAGACCGGCGTGATGACGTTCATGGTCAATCAGGACGGACAGGTCTACGAGAAGGATCTCGGACCGGCGTCGACGAGCGCGGCGGCGGCGATCAGGTCGTTCAACCCGGATTCATCGTGGAAGGTAGTGACGCCCTGAGCGCGCAAGGAAGAGCCGGACGAAGCCTGCAATACTACCCGGCGGTATAATTTCGCCCTTCCCCAGGGCGCATTCGCCGAACGAAGCGCCCCGCACCATGCGCGAGCGCCGCGCACCGCCGCCGTACGAAAGCGGCGGGCACGGCGTCGGCTTCATGCCCTCGCGCGCCCTCGCCCATCCTCGAATCGATTCGCCATGACCGCCCAAATCATCGACGGCAACGCCCTTTCCAAGACCCTTCGCGCCGATGTCGCCCAACGCGCCGCCGCCCTCACCGCCCGTGGCCACAAGCCGGGACTCGCCGTCGTGCTCGTCGGCGACAATCCCGCGAGCGAGGTCTACGTGCGCAACAAGGTGAAGGCGTGCCAGGACAACGGCCTGCATTCGGTGATGGACCGCTTCCCCGCGACGCTCTCCGAGAGCGAACTGCTCGCGCACATCGCGAAACTCAACGCCGATCCGTCGATTCACGGCATCCTCGTGCAACTGCCGCTGCCGGCGCATATCGACAGCCATAAGGTCATCGAGGCGATTGCGCCGGAAAAGGACGTCGATGGCTTTCACGTCGCCAACGCGGGCGCGCTGCTGACCGGCAAGCCGCTCTTTCGTCCGTGCACGCCCTATGGCGTGATGAAGATGTTCGAAGCGCACGATATCGACCTGAAGGGCGCGAACGCCGTGGTGATCGGCCGCTCGAACATCGTCGGCAAGCCGATGGCGCTGCTGCTGCTCGAAGCGGGCGCGACCGTCACCATCTGCCACAGCAAGACGCGCGATCTCGCGAAGCACACGCGCGACGCCGACGTGATCGTTGCCGCGGTCGGCCGCCGCGACATTCTCACTGCCGGCATGGTGAAGCCGGGCGCGACGGTCATCGACGTCGGCATGAATCGCAACGACGAAGGCAAGCTGTGCGGCGACGTCGATTTCGCGGGCGTGAAAGAGGTGGCCGGCTACATTACGCCGGTGCCGGGCGGCGTCGGTCCGATGACCATCACGATGCTGCTCGTCAACACGATCGAGGCAGCCGAGCGCGCGGCGCAGGCTTGATCCGCAAGGGCGCCGGTCCGGTACTAATCGGCCCCTTAAAAACAATCGATTGGAATTTGCCGCGCCCGCCCCAATAATCTCCAGAACGAGCCGGCGCGGGGCGCGACACCCGTGCGGCGTTATCCAACACCAGAACGGGAGAGCCATGAGCGATACCACGTCCAACACGAAAGCGGCCAATCCGCTGCTCGATTTCTCCGATCTGCCGCGTTTCGGCGAGATTCAACCCGCGCACGTTACGCCGGCGCTCGATGTGCTGCTCGCGAACGCAAAAGCCGCCGTCGACCGCGCGAGCGCGCCGGAAACGCCCGCGACATGGAAAGACGTCGTGGAGGCGGTCGAGCAGGAATCGGAGAAACTGTCGCGCGCGTGGGGCATCGTCGGCCATCTGAACGCCGTCGCCGATACGCCCGAACTGCGCGCCGCCCATGCGGAAAACCTGCCGCGCGTCACCGAATTCTCCGCGAGCGTCGGCCAGAATCTCGCGCTCTACGAAAAATACAAGGCGATCGCCGCCGGCACCGAATTCGCCGGTTTGTCGGCCGAGCGCAAGAAAATCCTCGAAAACTCATTGCGCGATTTCCGTCTCTCGGGCGCGGAATTGCCGGAAGACCGCAAGCCGCGCTTCGCACAATTGCAGGAAGAACAGGCGGCGCTTTCGAAGGCATTCTCCGATCACGTGCTCGATTCGACCAACGCCTACGCGTACCTCGTCACGCAGGAGCGCGAGCTCGCCGGCCTGCCCGATGACGTGATCGAAGCGGCCCGCGAAGCCGCGCAACGCGACGGCAAGGACGGCTGGAAGTTCACGCTGCATTTCCCGTCGTATTTCCCGGTGCTGCAGTATTCGGAACATCGTCCGATGCGCGAGGCGATGTATCGCGCGTACGTCACGCGCGCGTCCGAACTCGGCGCGACTTATGGCGACGGCAAGGCCGAATGGGACAACACGGCGAACGTCGTCGAGCATCTGAAGCTGCGCGAGGAAGAAGCGAAGACGCTGGGCTATCAGAACTTCGCGGAAGTATCGCTTGCGCCGAAGATGGCCGAATCGCCCGCGCAGGTCATCGCGTTTCTCGAAGACCTCGCGAAGCGCGCCCGGCCCTACGCCGAAAACGACTGGATGGAACTGCGCGCCTTCGCCGCGACGGAACTCGGCATGCCGGAGTTGCAGCCGTGGGATATCGCGTATGCGGCGGAGAAGCTGCGTCAGAAGCGCTATTCGTTTTCGGAAAACGAAGTGAAGCAGTATTTTCCGCAGGAAGCCGTGCTGAAGGGCCTCTTCAAGGTCACCGAGACGCTCTTCAACGTGTCGATCCGCCGCGACGAAGCCGCCGTGTGGAATCCCGACGTCCGCTTTTTCCGCGTCGAGCACAAGGACGGTACGCTCGTCGCGCAGTTCTACCTGGACCTTTACGCGCGCGAAGGCAAGCGCGGCGGCGCGTGGATGGACGACGCCCGTTCGCGCCACAAACGCGGCGAAGGTGGCGTGCAGACGCCGGTCGCGTATCTCACCTGCAACTTTTCGGCGCCCGTCGGCGGCAAGCCCGCCTGCTTCACGCACGATGAAGTCATCACGCTGTTCCACGAGTTCGGGCACGGTCTGCATCACATGCTGACGCGCATCGACGAACTGGGCGTGTCGGGCATCAACGGCGTCGAATGGGATGCGGTCGAGTTGCCGTCGCAATTCATGGAGAACTTCTGCTGGGAGTGGGACGTGCTGACCGACATGTCCGCGCACGTCGAAACCGGCGCGCCGCTGCCGCGCGAACTCTTCGACAAGATGCTCGCCGCGAAGAACTTCCAGAGCGGTCTGGGCACGCTGCGCCAGATCGTTTTTTCGATGTTCGACATGGTGCTGCACACGTCCTACGATCCTGCCAACGCGTCGCAGAACGTCAACGATCTCGCACGATCGATCAACGAGAAGTTCCATGTGATTCCGCAGGCGCCGTTCTCGCGCTGGCCGAACACGTTCAGCCATATCTTCGCGGGCGGTTATGCGGCGGGCTACTACAGCTACAAATGGGCCGAAGTCCTGTCCGCCGATGCGTACGCCGCGTTCGAAGAAGCCGCGAAGGCCGGCAACGGCTCGGTGCTCGACGCGGCCACGGGCACGCGTTATCGCCGCGAGATTCTCGAAGTAGGTGGAAGCCGCCCGGCGATGGACTCGTTCAAGGCATTCCGCGGACGCGAGCCGGACATCGACGCGTTGCTGCGTCATAACGGCATGTCAGGGCAGACGTTGCACTGACGCTTCGACTGAACGATGAGCGATATGGAACGCCGGCCTTGCGCCGGCGTTTTTTATCGGCTGATCCGGAAGTCCACTTCCGCTGGCCGCCCTTCCAGCGCCAATGTCGCGCGCACGGCGGGGCTTCGGCTGACCACCTTGCCGCGCCGGACGACCGCGGTGCGCGCCGCGCGCAGACGAATCGCCTCGACCGGATCGCGCGCATCGAGCACGACGCAATCGGCGTTGCAACCCACTTCGATGCCATACCCCTCCAGCCCGAGAATGCGGGCCGGATTTTTCGTGACGGCGTCAAAGCACGCGCGCATCGCGTCGACGCCCGTCATCTGCGCGACGTGCAGACCCATGTGCGCGACTTCCAGCATGTCGCCGGAGCCCAGGCTGTACCACGGGTCCATCACGCAATCGTGGCCGAACGCGACCGTGATACCCGCCGCCATCAGTTCCGGCACGCGCGTCATGCCGCGCCGCTTCGGATACGTATCCGAGCGCCCTTGCAGCGTGATGTTGATGAGCGGATTCGCGATCGCATTCACGCCCGCCTCGCGCATCAGCGGAATGAGCTTGCTGACGTAGTAGTTGTCCATCGAATGCATCGACGTGAGATGCGAGCCGGTCACGCGTCCGTGCAGGCCGAGCCGATGCGTTTCGGCGGCGAGCGTTTCGATGTGACGCGACATCGGATCGTCGGATTCGTCGCAATGCATGTCCACGCGCAAGCCCTGCTCCGCCGCGTATTCGCACAAGAGCTTCACCGATGCGGCGCCGTCGGCCATCGTCCGCTCGAAATGCGGGATGCCGCCGACGACATCGACACCCATGCCGATCGCGCGCTTCAGGTTCTCGAACGCGCCCGCGCTGCGCAACACGCCGTCCTGCGGAAACGCGACGAGTTGCAGATCGAGATACGGCTTCACGCGCCGCTTCACTTCGACGAGCGCTTCGACGGCGAGAAGGCGCGGATCGCAGACATCGACGTGAGAACGGATCGCGAGCAGGCCGCGCGCGACGGCCCAGTCGCAATACTGCAGCGCGCGCTCGACGAGCGCTTCCTGCGTGAGTTCGGGCTTCAACTCGCCCCACAGCGCGATGCCTTCGAGCAGCGTGCCCGAAGCGTTCACGCGCGGCAGGCCGTAGGAGAGCGTCGCGTCCATGTGGAAATGCGCGTCGACGAAAGGCGCGGTGACGAGCGCGCCGTCGGCATCGAGTTCCTCGCGCGCCGTCGCTGAAAGATGCGGCTCGATCGCGGCGATGCGCCCGGCTTCCATGCCGATATCGACGCGTTCGCGCGAATCCGCGAGCGCCGCTCGGCGAATGATCAAATCCATGTGCGAATCCTCCGTGCCCGGCTGTCCGTTCGTTTTTTCGATTGTATCGGGACATAAAAGCCGTGCGGCGTTCGATTCACCCCGTCACGCGATTGCGACCGATGATCGCGAAACTGAGCGGCAGCGAACCGCGCGGCATCGCGCGTTCGGTTGTTGGCGCAAGCGGCGCGCGATGAGAACGGTCACCGCGCTTCGGCGCCACGAGCAGCGTCGCACCCGTGAGCGCCATCATCCGTACGCTCTCGACCACGTCGTTGTCCTCGCCGATCAGAATGTGCACGCGCGCGCCACCGGGCGAGCAGATCGCGTAGCTCTCGTAGCGGCGGCCGTCGTCCGTGCGCCCGATCCAGCCGACGCCTGCCGCAACGCCGGTCTGTTCGACGGCGGCGGCGATGGCGTCGTCCTCCGGCGCACCGACGCCCGATTGCGGAAACAACGCCAGTTGCACGCCTTCTCGCGCCGCTTCGGCGAGCTTGCCGATAATGCGTGTGCGATTGCACGCGACGTCGCCAGACTGCGATGCAGGCGCAATCACGGCGATACGAAACGAAGTGGCATCCATGCGAGGCTCCGGCAAGAACTGAGGGATAGCCTCATTGAAACGCCCGCGCATTGATAAGTAAAATGAATGTTTCGATCGATTCGATCGCTAAATGGAATCGAATATCCGATGGAACTTCGACTTCTGCGCGCCTTCCTGACGATCGCCGATCTGCGCCATTTCGGCCGCGCTTCCGAAGCGCTGCATCTGAGTCAGCCCGCGCTCAGCAAGCAGATCGCCTCGCTCGAGGAAAGCCTCGGCGCGCGCCTTTTTGAACGCGGCCGTCACGGCGCGGACCTGACGACGTTCGGCGCGAGCTTTCTCGCCGACGCGCAGACGCTCGTGCGCGACGCCGACGCCGTGCTTGCCCGCGCGCGCGAGGCCGCGAACGGCACGCGCGGGTTTCTGCGCATCGGCCTGTGTCTGTCGACGCTCACGCATGTGCCCAAGTTGATCGCCGAGTTCCGCGCGCTCAATCCGGGCGTGAGCATCACGCTGCACGATCTTTCGTCGCATGAGCAGACGCGCCGCATCCTCGCAAACAAGCTCGACGTGGGATTCATGCGCATGCCCGCCGGCGCCGGGCTTGCGGGTTTCACCGTGCTCGATGAAACGCTCGCGCTCGCCGTACCCGAACACACGCGCTACAAGCGTCTGCCCGCGGACTTGAGCGAACTGAACGAACCGGGATTCATCGCGCTGGCGCGCGCGCGCGGGCCGGGTCTGGCCGCGCAGATCGATCGCTGGTGCGCCGGGCACGGCTTCGTGCCGCGCGTGATTCAGGAAGCGGACGATATCCAGTCCGTGCTCGCATCGGTGGCGGGCGGCGTGGGCGCGGCGTTTCTGCCTTCGCGCGCGCAATATCTGCTGCGCGATGCGCGCGTGCTGACCCTGCGCGATCAGGCCGCGCGATGGCGAGTCGGGCTTGCGTGGCAAGCCGAACGCGACGATACCGTGACGCACCGCTTCGTCGCGTTCATGAAAGCGCGCGTGAAGGAACTGAAGGCGCGCACTACGCTCGACGGTTGAGCTTCGCGAGCAGCATCGCTTTGACGGCGGGCCATTCGTCGTCGATGATCGAAAAGCGCACCGAGTTGCGTTTGCGGCCATCGGGCATGATGCGCTCGTGCCGCACGATGCCCTCCTGTTTCGCGCCGATGCCGAGGATCGCCGCGCGCGATTTCTCGTTGAGTTCGTCGGTGGTGAATTGCACGCGCACGCAGTGCATCGCTTCGAACGCGTGTGTCAGCAGCAGAACCTTCGCTTCCGTGTTGATGCCCGTGCGCTGCGTCGATGCGGCTAGCCACGTATGGCCGATTTCGAGCTTGCGGTTTGCGCGATCGATCTTCCAGTAGCGCGTGCTTCCGACGACACGATCATCGCCGGTTCGGACGATCACGAACGGCATCACCGTGCCTGCATCGCGGCCGGCGAGCGCGGTGTCGATATAACGGTCGATCGTGTCTTCGTTCGGGACGACCGTCACGCTGAGGTTCCAGAGCTCGCCATCGGCGGCGGCGTCGAGCAAGGCAGCGCGGTAATCGCGTTGCAGCGGGCGAAGCGTTACGTGCTCGCCTTTCAAAGTTGGCTGGCTCATTGGTTGTCGGCAGGGTTTGTCGTGAGACGACATCTTAATTCGACGCGGTATCCGACGCCTACGGGGCCCGCGAGCCGATATCCAACGCCCGTCTCCGCCACGATATGCACGGGCTCCGCGGGATCGTGTTCGAGCCGTTGCCACAATGGCCCCCGGCCTACCCGTCACAGGTGACTCGATATCTCGTCCAAATTCCCATAGAGCGATTGAGTGCTCGTATGCGTCACCTGAACGCAAGTGCATCACGTCCGCAACGCGTCGCCGACGGGAACCAATGACGGAGTACCACATCGCCCATTTGCCGATTCAGCACACTATTCATGCCGGGTTTCGCCTGGCGATGCAAGGGATGCCTCGTTCGCAGACGAGGACTCACGCCGAAGGCCCGCGTCAACCTATTGAATAGGATGAGAACATGGACGTCAAACCGCAACGCCTCACCGGTCAGGAAGCCTTTTGGGGCAACTACAAGCCTACGGACTCCCAACTGAGTCTGATGAACAAGAGTCCGCTGCTCGTCGGGCAGATTCAGAACGCGAGCGATCAGGTCAAGTCGGGGGAAATCCAGCCACTCAACGTGTCAGACGAGGTAGGCACTGCCTTCACGTCTCACGACGGGACCCAGATCGCGCTCAATCCGAGCTATACCACCGGTAGCGACGCGAACTTCGTAGGTGTTCTCGCGCACGAACTAGGCCATACATTGAATGTGCAGAAAGACGCGAAGTTTGAACAACAATTCGCGACTCACCCGCGTGATCCAGAAGCGTTCAACTCAGCCGCCACGCCCAAGGGCATTGGTCAAACCGAAGCGGAATTGAACAAGTGGAAGGTCAGCAACGAGATACAGCAGAACACGACAGCACCGGGCCATCCCGGCACCTCGATCGTCGATCACCGGGACCCAACCTTTGCTGGATTCGACAACGTGGCAAAAAAATACGCGAATGCGAATTTGACACCCCAGCAGATGGATGATCGCATCATCGGAGAAGGCTCGTCGTCTTTTTTCACCGGAGGTAACGGATACAACTTCAGTCAGTACGAGCATGCCGGTCACAATAATTCCCAAGGCGCGGCCCCAACAGAGCCCGGCAATCCGGCCTCAGTCACATTCGGGATCGACAAGGATGGGAACGTCGCATCCGCGCGCCAGCAATGGAATTCCGGCGACACCTCCACGCAGACCTACAAGGACGGCAAGCTGCAATCATCGCAGACCGTTGATCCTCAAGGCAATCCGCTGCGCACCGCCAACTACCAGCACAATGCGGACGGCAGCTACAACATGAACGTGACGGACGGCAGCGGGCGAAAGATCCAACAGAGCGAATTCAATCCCGACGGCTCCGGTATCGAGCGCGGTTTCAACGCGGACGGTTCACGCCTGGAAACGCAGTTCGACAAGAAAAACCAGACCACGAACATGACGTCCTTCGACCCGCAGGGACGCGAAACCCAGAAGGACTATTTCTCGCGCGTGGATCCAAAATTGGTGTATGACAACCTTCCCCCAAACGTCACCCCCGAGATGATGGACGACCTTCCCGCGGTCTCCCGCAACACGAATCAGATCGTGAATCATCCGGACGGAAGCCGAACGCTCTACTCCTTCAACGATAACGGCAAAGTCGGCATTCAGGACGAGTACGACGCCAATGGGCAGAAGACGGCGATGCACGCCTACGACTCCGACACGGGACGCCTGAATTTCGACACCCGCTATAACGCGGACGGTAGCCGCACATTCACAACGGTGGGGGCGAATAACCAGGGTACGCGCGTCGACGTCGGCAAGGACGGCGAGCGAGGCGCGCCGCAGAACATTTCCTTCACGCCTGACGAAATGACGTCGTTCAAGCAATTGGCCGACGACGCATCGAAGATCGGACCGCCCCAGCCGGTCGGTTCAGACATCACGCTCGGAGGACAAAAGAACTATTTCGATCCGGCCAATAACCGGCGCACCAATCAGGTCGTCACGAATCCGGATGGCAGTCGCACGCTCTTTTCGTACAACATGGACAACATGCCCGCGCTGCAGTCTCATTACGGGCCTGACGGACGTCCAATCAAAACGACGTACTTCGATCAACGCGGCGCTCCATCCACCGAAATCGACTATGGCAAGGACGGTGGCCGAGTCGTACGCACGACGGACTCGGATAAGAGTCAGGAGTTGACCTACAACGCGCAGAACCAGTTGACGCAGCGCAAGGATACCGGTGGCGACGGGTCGGTGACGGAGGTTTATGACCCGTCGACCGGGCGAGTGACCAACAAGAATGTACTGAACGCCGATGGCAGTCGTCAGCTCTACTCGATGAATGACCAGGGCAACGTTGGCTCGCGTACCGAGTTTGACGCGAACGGCGATCGCACGAGATCTACCGTTTACGATTCCAAGGAAGGATCGGGAACGCTCACCAATGTGAACTACAATTCGGACGGCAGTCGGCAGGTCGACAAGTATGAGGGAGGCAATGTCACCAGTTACACAGCCGACAGCAACGGCAGTCTGCACGACAAGCAGACCACGCCGATCGGTCAACCTGCGTCAAGGCAGCTGGACGCCTGGAAAACACAGGGTTCCGGCAATTCCGCGGCGGCCGGTTCATCCGGGCAGGCGAATGCTGCAAGCGATGGCCAGCAGCCCGCTTCGGCTTCGGCAGGCAACGCGCAGTTGCCTGATTCGGCACCCGACACACAGCAACCCGCGTCGGCAAGCAGCGCTCCGCAAGCCGATGCCTCAAACTCTGGACAGTCGGACGCAAACTCATCCGTAGCAGGTCAATTGCAAATGTCCTCCGCGTCCAACGCAAACGGCGATGCTGCGAGTCAATTCCAATCCGACTCGGCGCAATCTGAGAACCAGCCAAGCGCGAGCAACAACGCCGGCACGACCACGTCTGAGACGCCGGCTCAAAGCCAGAGCGCCGAGCAACCCACGGGTTGACGATGCATCCGCTTGATCCAAATTTGCTAGCGGGTATCCGCGCCGCCCATGCGCGGCGCGCCGGCCTTGCCGCACAGATCCCCAGATCGGTGCGGCACTAGCGGCCGGCGCTGATTGCGTCGCGCGAATCGGCAGAACCGAACTGCAAAGATGTTGCAGTTCCGCGAGGGCCACGTCCGCATGATGCGCTGATAGACTGGCCATCGTGAAGCGAAGAGCCGCTCCAGCGAAATTCCGACAGAAAACGTCTCCGCACGCCTGGCGTCGCCGATAGGCGAACGCAAATCGCCTCACCTCATGCTCCGATCAATCAAGGTCTTCGAAATTTGATGAAAATCGCCACCTGGAACGTCAATTCCCTCAAAGTCCGCCAGCAGCACGTCATCGACTGGCTCGCTCTCTCGGGCATCGACGTGCTGTGCCTTCAGGAACTCAAGCTTCCCGACGAGAAATTCCCGCGCGCCGAACTCGAAGCCGCGGGCTACAAGAGCTGGTTCGCCGGGCAGAAGACGTATAACGGCGTCGGCATTCTGGTGCGTGCCGATGCGGGCTTCGAAGTCGATGAAATCAGCGTCGTGCGCAACATCCCCGGTTTCGAGGACTTGCAGCAACGCGTGATCGCCGCGACGATCGACGGCGTGCGCATCATCTCCGCCTACTTCCCGAACGGACAGGCGCCCGGCTCCGAGAAGTTCGCCTACAAGATGCGCTGGCTCGACGCGCTCCGTGTGTGGCTGCGCGAGGACATGGCGCGTCATCCGCAGCTCGCGCTGCTGGGCGACTACAACATCGCGCCGGAAGATCGCGACGTGCACGATCCGAAAGCCTGGGAAGGACAGAACCTCGTATCGCCCGAAGAACGCGCGCACTTCGCCCAACTCGTCGAACTCGGATTGACCGATGCCTTCCGCAAGTTCGAGCAGCCCGAGAAGCTCTTCACGTGGTGGGATTACCGGATGATGGCGTTTCGCCGCAACGCGGGGCTGCGCATCGACCACATTTTGTTATCGAAGGAGCTGGCGGCGCGCTGCACCTCATGCGAAGTCGACAAGGTGCCGCGCAAGTGGGACCAGCCGTCGGATCACGCGCCCGTGATCGCGACGATCGGCTGATTCCGTTGAAACGCGATCACGCGTCGAGATGCAGTTCCTGAATTTTTCGCGTGATCGTATTGCGGCCGATACCCAGGCGCTCCGCCGCTTCCACCTTCCGGCCGCGCGTGAAATCGAGCGCCTCGCGAATCACCGCGGCTTCGAAACGGCGCGCGAGTTCGTCCATCACATCGGCCGAATTCTCGCGTAGCAGACGCGCCACTTCCGTGCGCAAGCCGTTCTCCCACACGCCCGCCGGCGCTGCCGCAATCGGCGCGGACGCTGCGCCGTTCACCGCGCTCGGAACCGGCGCGACCGCGCCATCCGTCGATACGGCGAGACTCTCCGCGCTCACCTCCTGACGCGCCGTGAGATCGGGCGGCAGATCCTTCTGCTCGATGACTTGCGCGGGCGCCATCACCGTGAGCCAGTTGCACAAGTTCTCCAACTGACGCACGTTGCCGGGAAACGGCAGCGACGCAAGGTACGCGAGCGCATCGTCGGACACGCGCTTGGGCTCGACGCCCAGATCGCGCGCGCTCTTTTGCAGGAAGTGCCGCGTGAGCAGCGGAATGTCCTCGCTGCGTTCGCGCAACGCCGGCAGACGCAGGCGAATCACATTCAGCCGGTGATACAAGTCCTCGCGGAACAAGCCTTGCCGCACGCGCGATTCGAGATTCTGATGCGTTGCCGCGATCACGCGGACATTGGCCTTCAACGGATTGTGCCCGCCCACGCGATAGAACTGCCCGTCCGACAGCACACGCAGCAGGCGTGTCTGGAGATCGAACGGCATGTCGCCGATTTCATCGAGAAAGAGCGTGCCGTTCTCCGCCTGCTCGAAGCGGCCCTGACGCATCGCCTGCGCGCCCGTGAACGCGCCACGCTCGTGTCCGAACAGTTCGGACTCCAGCAGATCCTTCGGAATTGCCGCAGTATTGAGCGCGATGAACGGTCCGTTCGCGCGTGGGCTATGTCGGTGCAAGGCGCGCGCGACAAGCTCCTTTCCGGTGCCTGATTCGCCCGTGATGAGCACGGTCGCCGCCGAATGCGACAAGCGGCCGATCGCGCGAAACATGTCCTGCATCGCGGGCGCCTGGCCGAGCATCTCGGGCGTCTCGGTCACGCGTTCGTCGTAGGCCGCTTCGCCGCGCATGCTCTCGTCGACGGCGCGGCGGATCAGCTCGACCGCCTTGTCGACATCGAACGGCTTCGCGAGGTATTCGAACGCGCCGCCCTGAAACGCGGCCACGGCGCTGTCCAGATCCGAGAACGCCGTCATGATGATGACCGGCAAGCCCGGCAAGCGGTCGCGCACCGTCTGCAGCAATTCGAGCCCGGAGCCGCCCGGCATGCGGATGTCGGAGACGAGCACTTGCGGGCTCTCTCCTTCGAGCGCGGCGAGCGCATCGCGCACGCCGGAGAAACTGCGCGTCGTGAAGTTTTCTCGTGCGAGCGCCTTTTCCAGCACCCAGCGGATGGATTGGTCGTCGTCTACTATCCAGATCGGCTTCATATCGTTCGGCGAGAAGTCTTCGTATGGTTCGGTGTGAGCCCGTCGAAACGGTCAGGCGTCAAAGCAGGATGCACTAAGTTCCTTGGCGTGAAGTCGCTGGTCAACTCTCGAACGGCAACAGGATGGCAAATTCGGTGCAGCCGGGCCGGCTCTCCACTTCGATCAAGCCATCGTGCTGATGCACGAACGATTGCGCGAGCGTGAGACCGAGACCGCTGCCGTCTTCCCTGCCCGATACGAGCGGAAAGAAGATCCGGTCGCGGATTTCGCTGGGGATGCCGGGACCGTTGTCAGTGATATGCAAGTCCAGTGCCAGTTTGTGCAGCTTCTTGCCGATCGTCACCTTGCGCGCGATGCGCGTGCGCAGCTCGATCTTCGCATCGCCTTGTGAAATGCGTTCCCTCAGCGCCTCCGCCGCGTTGCGCACGACGTTGAGCAACGCCTGAATCAGTTGCTCCTTGTCGCCGCGCAAGTCGGGCACGCTCACGTCGTAGTCGCGCTCGATCGTGAGGCCGCGCGGAAACTCCGCGAGAATCACCGCGCGCACGCGCTCGCAGACTTCGTGGATGTTCACATCGCCGACGATATGCGGATGCCGGTGCGGCTCCAGCAAGCGATCGACGAGCGTCTGCAACCGGTCCGATTCCTTGATGATGACCTGCGTGTATTCGCGCAGCTCGTCGCGTTCGCGCGCGCCGAGTTCGAATTCAAGCAACTGCGCCGCGCCGCGGATGCCGCCGAGCGGATTCTTGATCTCGTGCGCGAGATTGCGGATCAGCTGCTTGTTCACCGCGGTGAGATCGTGGATGCGCTCCTCGCGATCCGTGCGCAAGTGACGTTCGTTCTCGAAGAGTTCGAGCAGCACGTAATCGGGCGCGGCTTCGAGATAGCCGACGATCGCATGCACGTGCACCGGCTCGCGATTCTGCCGGTCGAGCACCGCGTCGAGCCGCGTCGCGTTGAAGCGGTTTTCCGCGATCGATGCGATCGTGGCCGCGAGTTCGTCCGCGTTCGCGAAAAGCTCCGGCCAGTTCGTCTGCGTCAACTGCTTGCGCGACATCTCGAGCATGGCTTCGGCCGAAGGGTTCGCATACGCGATGCGAAGGTTGCGCATATCCAGGACGAGCACGTTCGTGGGCAGCGCTTCGAAGCCCGGCAGCAGACCGCTTGCCGCCAGTTGGGAGTCGTCGGAGAGCGCATCGGCGTGGCCTTTGCGTGCCTTGATCAGATTCTTTAGCACCATCGTGCAGTCATTGAGGTCGTTCGTGACACCGATCTTCTTCTGGTTTCATGACACTCAGCAGCGATTAAAAAAGGGACGGCGCGCCGTCCCTTTTGTTCACTGCATGACATGCGTCGCGCGTCTCATCGAACTGCATCGGATAAAACGCGTGTGCGACATGCGGCTTACAGCGAGTAGTACATCTCGAACTCGATCGGATGCACCGCCTGACGATAACGCTGCAACTCGTTCGTCTTCAGTTCGATGTACGCGTCGAGCATCGAATCCGTGAACACGCCGCCGCGCGTCAGGAACTCGCGATCCGCGTCGAGCGCGTCGAGTGCCTGGTCGAGGCCCGCGCATACGGTCGGGATCTTCGCGTCTTCTTCCGGCGGCAGGTCGTACAGATTCTTGTCCGCGGCTTCGCCCGGATGAATCTTGTTCTGCACGCCGTCGAGACCCGCCATCATCAGCGCGGAGAAGCACAGGTACGGGTTCGCGAGCGGATCCGGGAAGCGCGTTTCGATACGGCGGCCCTTCGGATTCGAGACGTGCGGAATGCGGATCGATGCCGAACGGTTGCGAGCCGAGTAAGCCAGCTTCACCGGCGCTTCGAAGTGCGGCACGAGGCGCTTGTACGAGTTCGTACCCGGATTCGTGATCGCGTTCAGCGCGCGTGCATGCTTGATGATGCCGCCGATGTAGAACAGCGCGAATTCCGACAGACCCGCGTAGCCGTTGCCCGCGAACAGGTTCTGACCGTCCTTCCAGATCGACTGGTGAACGTGCATGCCCGAACCGTTGTCGCCGACGACCGGCTTCGGCATGAACGTCGCCGTCTTGCCGTACGTGTGCGCCACGTTATGGATGATGTACTTCATCTGCTGCAGCCAGTCCGCGCGCTGAACCAGCGTCGAGAACTTGGTGCCGATTTCGTTCTGGCCCTGGCCCGCCACTTCGTGGTGGTGCACTTCGACCGGAATGCCGATCTGTTCGAGCAGCAGACACATTTCCGAGCGGATGTCCTGGAACGTGTCGACCGGTGCGACCGGGAAGTAGCCGCCCTTCGTGCCCGGACGATGGCCGGTGTTGCCGCCTTCGAATTCCTTCGCCGACGACCACGGTGCTTCTTCCGAGCCGATCTTCACGAACGTGCCCGACTGGTCCGTGTTCCACTGTACCGAGTCGAAAATGAAGAATTCCGGCTCCGGACCGAAGTAGGCGGTGTCGCCCAGGCCCGAGCTCTTGAGATAGGCTTCCGCGCGCTTCGCAAGCGAACGCGGATCGCGCTCGTAGCCCTTGCCGTCTGCCGGCTCGACCACGTCGCAGGAAAGAACGAGCGTCGACTCTTCGAAGAACGGGTCGATGAAGGCGGTGTTCGCGTCCGGCACGAGCAGCATGTCCGACGCCTCGATGCCCTTCCAGCCGGCGATGGACGAACCGTCGAAAGCGTGGCCGCTTTCAAATTTGTCTTCGTCGAATGCCGAGACCGGCACGGAAACGTGTTGTTCTTTGCCGCGCGTGTCGGTGAAACGGAAGTCGACGAACTTGACGTCCTCGTCCTTGACGAGTTGCATGACGTCGGCCACGGATTTACTCATTACCTATCTCCTGATTAACAAAAGTCGGCGAATCGCTTCGCCGCCCCGACCAATCCTGTGAAATCGATTCAATCGAGGATGGAAAAGCAGCTTCCGTGCCAAGCGCACCATCTTTGCGCTAAGCGTTTGAAGCAGCGCGCGTTTCTAGTGAACGGACACCGCGATGAAAGGCGTCTGACCGTCCTGTGTTCGTCGTTCGAGCACCAGATCGGTGCGCGTGTCTATTTCCAATCTGACTAAAGCACCTTTTGAGTGCGTGACATGGATTCTGCACCAAATCGAGGCGTTGAATACTCGTCCGTTTGGCCGAGGCAGCCGGCTTCGCCCGCCGCGCTAGAATGATTCTTTGCGCTTCAAACGGAGACCGATGCGCCATGAGCACGCTCGAACAGCTTTATAGTCAAGCCGCCAGCCGCGCGGCCCAGAACAATCTCACCTATGCAGGCGCGTTCTCGCCGGCCGAAGCGTTCGAGCTTCTTCAGCTCGATCCGCGCGCCCGCCTGGTCGACGTACGCACGCGCGCGGAGCTCGACTGGGTCGGCCGCCCCGCCGTCGACGGCGCGCAGTATGCGCACATCGAATGGATTCGCTATCCCGGCTCGGTGCCGAACGCCGAGTTTATCGAACAATTGCGACAGGTCGCCACTCCGGATACGCCTGTCGTGTTCCTGTGCCGCAGCGCCGCGCGATCGAAGCTCGCGGCCGTCGCGGCGCAGAAGGCCGGCTATGGGCAGGCGTACGACCTGCTCGAAGGATTCGAAGGCGACAAGGATGGCGAGGGGCATCGGAAAACGGTCGCGGGATGGTGCTTCCGCAAGCTCCCGTGGATCGGCGCGTAGGCGCCCGCTTCAGCCCAGCGCGTCGAGCGACGCCCGCACGCGCCTGACTCGCGCTTCATTCCCGGCGCGAGCCCATTTCCGTCGACGCGCACACCCGAGCCGAAATGCACCGCCCGCGCGCGCGTCGACGCGACGAATGGCGCAACGGCATCGACAGTCAGACCGGCGCCCGCCAGCACCGTGCAGTGCGAGTCCTTCGCCCGCTCCACGAGCTTCGCGATCGTCTTCTCGGCCTCCAGCACCGACGGCTTGCCGCCTGAGGTCAGCACGTTCGTCACGGCGTCGAATTGCAGCAGCGTATCGAACGCGGCGTGCAGGTCGCGTGTGTCGTCGAAGGCGCGGTGGAACGTGAGCGGCAAACCATCCGCCGCATCGATCACGCGCGCGAGCCCGTCCGTGTCGATGTCGCCGTTCGCGGTCAACATGCCCACGACGATCGCGTTCGCCCGCGTCTTCGCGATCGCGCGCACGTCGCGCAGCATGACCGCGTAGTCGTCGGCATCGTAGACGAACGAGCGGCTATGCGGCCGCACGATCACGTTCACCGGAATGTCGACCGCCTCGGTCACCGCCTCGATCAGTCCGATGCTCGGCGTCAGCCCGCCCTCGCCCATCGCGGTGACGAGTTCGAGCCGGTTCGCGCCGCCGCGTTGCGCCGCGCGGGCATCGGCGACGGTCGTCGCGATGACTTCCAGCAGCGTCACTGCACGTCCTCCGGCGGCACTTCCACGACTTCGCCGCCCAGCGCGATCACGCCTTCACGCAACACGTCGAACGCCGCGTTCGCCTTTTCGGGATCGCCCTTCACGCCAAGGTCGATGTGCGCGCGCGCGTAAAGCGCCCCGCGCGCCGCGTCGCCGACGCTCGGCAGGCTGAACGCGCGCACGCCGTCGAAATCGCGCTCGATCGCTACCATCAACGGCGTGATGCGCGATTCCGGCAGGCCGAACACGAGCAGCGACCGCTCGACGTACGGCGTCGCGTGATGCAGATCCGCGTACTTCGTGTCGAGCACCCATTCGATCATCGGCCACGCCATCACCGGAAAGCCCGGCACGAAGTGATGATCGCCGACGGAAAAGCCCGGAATCTTGTTGTAGCTGTTCGGAATGATCTCGGCGCCGCGCGGGAACGTGCCCATGTTCAGCCGATGCAGGTTTTCGGGCGATTCGAGCTCCACGGGCTTGCCCGCCTGAGCCGCCGTGTCGCGGATGCGCGCGCGGATCAGTTCGGCCGCTTCCGGATGCAGCTCGAGCGGCACGCCGAGCGCCTTCGCCGCGCATTGCCGCGTGTGATCGTCGGGCGTTGCGCCGATGCCGCCTGTCGAGAAGACGATATCGCCAGAGGCGAACGTACGCGCGAGCGTCGCGGTGATGCGCGCCGGATCGTCGCCGACGTATTCGGCCCAGTCGAGCGACAGGCCGCGCGCGCCGAGCAGTTCGATGATTTTCGGCAGATGCTTGTCGGTGCGGCGGCCGGACAAGATCTCGTCGCCGATGATGATGACGCCAATGCCCATGAATGCCCCTTCGTCCTTAGAGTGAAACGTCGCGGGTCTCGACGGTGATCGCCGGATATTGCGGCTCGCTCGCGCGCAGACGTTCGAGCGCGTGCAAGCAGTAATGCGCGAACCAGAGCGCCGAAAACACGAGGATGAACGCATACGCCCAGATCGTCACGGCGGCGACCACCGGAAAGAGCGGCAGGAGCCAGACGGACCATGCCCAGAGCATGGTCGGGACGGAACTGAGCAGGCCGCTCACGATGCCGATCGCAAAGAGCGGCCAGCGCGCGTCGCGCACGATCGCGCGGCGCTCCTCGACGCTGGCGTGGACCGCCAGCGCGTCGTAAGTCATCACGCGATACGTGAGCCAGCCCCACAGCAGCGGCGGAATCAGCGCGAAGAACGGCGGAATCAGCCACAAAGGCAGCGTGACGACCAGCAACACGAGACAGACGAGCGTCGTCACGACCGAATGTCCGAGGCTGCCGTACCACGAGCCGCCGCGCCGAGCTTCCAGCGACGCGTAGTGACCTTTCGGCCGGCGCGTGAGCAGCTTGATGACGCCGGGCATCGACAGCGTCGCGATCAGCAGCAGCACCGTCACGACGATCAGCGGCACCGTCATGATCACGACGAGAAACGGCGCAATTACCGCGTGCAGCGACGAAAAGCCGACGGCGTCGAAGAGACGATACATCCACGACGTCAGCGTCCACGCGCTGAGCCAGCTATTGGCCGCGCCGGTGAGCGTCTGCCAGAAGAACCACAGCACCGCGCCCCAAAGGACGGTCGCGACGCCGAACGGCATCAGCGTCAGCCAGAGCATGCGCGGATGAAAGACGTTCGCCGTCGCGCGCACGAACGAACGCAGCAAGTCACTCATGCGTAATTCGAGGAAGAAAGAGGAACCGACAGGATAAACCAGCGCCGCACGCGGGCGCCGGTCTCGTGAGGAAAGCTCAGACGGCCGCCGAGTTGTCCGATGCGGACGCGCCCGCGCGACGGGCGGAAAGACGCGCGGCGATACGCTTGAACGCGAGCCAGTGCTGTTCGAGGAAGCCGTCGCCGTAATGGACGGGCGTCACACCCGGCGCGCCGAGCTGGTCGCGGATTCCGGTCGGCTCGACGGTGCGGTCGAACGAGGCCGAGCGAAAGAGAATGTCCCAGAACGAGAACAGCACGCCGAAGTTGCAGCCATACGTCGTGCCTTCGTGGCCGAAGCCGATCGCGTGATGACGCCGATGAAACGCCGGACTCACGACGATGCGCTCGCCGAGCCAGCCGAAGTGCATGCGGATGTTCGCATGCTGCACGCTCTGCATGAAATTGGTGATGGCGACGAGCACGACGAATTGCGACGGCTCCACGCCGATCACGAGCGCGACGCACGCGAAAAAGCTCGCCTGGAGAACGTCGTCGAGCAGATGGTTACGGTCGTCCGTCCAGAGCGACATTTTCTGCTGGCTGTGATGCACGGCATGCAGTTCCCACCAGATGCCGAAGCGATGCTCCAGCCGGTGATACCAGTAGCCCGCCAGGTCGAGAATCAGCAGGTAGATGACGAACGTGACGAGCGGCTGCGTCGTCACGCCGGGCCACAGGTTGTCGATCTCGAGATTCGGCACGTTATGCAGGCGCAGCCAGCTTTGCATCGAGTCGAAAAGCGGCTGGAACGTGAAGAAGAAAAACAGATTGAGGATGCCGAGCTTGACGATCCACGTGTAAAGAACGTCCACGCGCACGCCCTTGCGGTCCTTCCACGTCTCCGCCGGCCGGAACGCTTCGAGCGGACGCAGGATCGCGTACATCGCAAGCACTTCCAGCACGCCGACGATGACCCAGTAGAGCGCGTCGTACGTGTCCTCGTCGTAGTCCATCATGCCGATCTTGAACAGCACCGGCTGCACGACGTCGACATAGAGCAGCGTCTGCAGCCAGGACACGAGACCGTCGAGCGACGAAAGAATCGAATGAAACATGGTGCTCCGTGGTGCTTGGGGCCGTTCGGGTCCGGCCGTACCTCAATCGTAGTACAGGGCGCGAATACGCGCCCCGTCTGCTTACGCCCCGTTCGGCGCCGTCACCGGCGCGCGATTGAAGAAGTAGATGCCGTGCGGCGAGCGGCCGACCTTGATGGTTTCGATCAGCTTACGGTTCGCCAGGTCGATCACGCCGACGTGCTTCGCGAAGCGGAACGTAACCCACAGATACTTCTTGTCGGCGGAAAGTTCCATGTCGTCGGGGCCGGGCAAAAGGCCGGTGATGTCGCCGACGTTCGTCAGCGAATCCTCGTCGATGATGCTGATCGTGTTCGCCACGCGGTTCGACACGAGCACGTGCTTGCCGTCGACCATCGAGCGGAAGTTGTGCGCGCCCTTGCCCGTCGTGATGGTCTTCACGATCTTCTGGTTGCGCCAGTCGACGACCGCCACGTAATCCGCGCCCGTCATGCCGACGAGCAGATATTTGTCGCCCGGCGTGAGCCACACGCCCGCCGGCACCTTGCCGACCTTCATCTTCCATTTCACGGTCTGCGTCGGCAGGTCGATGGCGGCGATTTCGCCCGACACCTGCAGCGAAATGAACGCGGTCGAGCTGTCGTTGGTGAACGCGATGTGGCTCGGCATCGTCGCGAGCGGCAGGCGCTTCGCGACGGAAAGATTCTTGCCGTCGAAATGATAGATGTCGAGGCGGTCGAGCCGCAGGCCGGTGGACACGAACCACTTCTTGTCCGGCGAAAAGCCGATCTGATACGGATCCTCGATGTCCTGCACCCAGCGCTGGAACGCGCCGGTTTTCGGATCGACGAACATCAGATTGTTCGACACCGAATTCGCGACGATCAGCGACGATGCGTCCGGCGTTGGCATCAGATGGTGCGGTTCCTTGCCGGTCGGCACGGTGCCGACGACCTGGCGCGTGTTTTCGTCGATGAGGCTCAGCGTGGCTTCCGCCGAGTTGAGCACGATGACATTGTTGGCGAATGCCGCGGTGGCAACCAGAGCAGCGCCGGTTGCGATGGCCGCGCGCGTGGCGATCGCACGCAAACGGCCGGAACGGAAAATATTGCGCATGAAGATTAGGCTTCGGAGGGCAGGCGTCATTGTAGAACGTTTGCTTCGCCCGGCGGGTTGACGGGCTGCGGCTTTTTGCGCAATACGCTGATTCAGCGCACGCTTTCAGCGAAAACTTACCGCTGCATCGATTCCCAGACCTTGTGGAGACGTTTGACCGAGACCGGCATCGGCGTGCGCAGTTCCTGCGCGAAAAGCGACACGCGCAACTCCTCGAGCAGCCAGCGATACTCGGTCAAACGCGCATCCGCAACGCCGCCGCGCTGCGACAGCGCGCGCTGATATTGCATCGCGAGCGGCTGCAGGTCGGTAAAGAGACGCGCGTCGCGGGCCGGATCGGCCTTGAGCTTGTCGATTCGCAGGCCGATTCCCTTCAGATAGCGCGGGAAATGCGCGAGCTGCGCATACGGCGTGTCGATGACGAAGCGCTTGCCGATCAGCCCGCTCAGTTGCGCCTGCATGTCCGCATACGCCGCCCCGAACGGTTTCGCCTGCGCCAGCTTTTTGACGAGCGCCGCATATTCCGCGAGGATCGTGCCGACGAGCCGCGCGATTTCATTCGCAAGCAGCGTGAGGCGCCCTTTTGCGGCGTCGCGGCGGGCGTGGAAGCTCGCGTCGTCGTCGGGAAGCGGGTCTTGCAGGCACGCGCGATCCAGCGCCGTTTCGACGATCTGATCGCGCAGCTCGTCGGCCGTGCCGAGCGCCATGAACTGCATCGACATCTCGCGCAAGCCCGGCAGGTTCTTCTCCAGATAGCGGATCGGCTCGCGCAGCTGCAGCGCGAACAGCCGCCGCAGCCCCGCGCGATGGATGCGCGCGGCTTCCTCGGGCGAATCGAACACTTCGACGTCGCAATGCGTGCCCCGATCGACGAGCGCCGGATAACCGAACAGCGTCTGTCCGCGCCGGCGGATTTCGAGCAGCTCGGGCAGCTTGCCGAAGTTCCAGGTCGTCAGGTTTTCGTAGAGCGCGGTGCCAACGCCCGTCGCCTGCTGCGCGGGCGGCGACGATTCGGATTCGCCGGAAAGCGCATCGAAGGCCGCCGCCGATGTCAGTTTCTGAAACTGCTGCTGCGCCTGCCCGCCGAGCTCCGCGCGCAACTGCGCGAGATTGCGGCCCATCGCGAGCTGGCGGCCGTGCTCGTCGATCACCTTGAAGTTCATGAAGAGGTGCGCGGGCAGCGTTTCGAGCTTGAAATCCGCGCCTTTCACGGCGACTTGCGTCTCTTCGCGGATATCGGCGATGAGCGAATCGACGAGCGCGCCCGCACCGAACTTCGGCCCGGTGTGACGCCCGGCAAAACCCGCCGCGTATTCCGGCAGCGGCACGACATGACGGCGCAGCTTCTGCGGCAGCGATTTGAGCAGCAGTTGCGCCTTCTCCTTCATCATCCCCGGCACGAGCCATTCGACACGGCGCGCATCGACCTGATTCAGGCCATAGAGCGGCACTTGCAGCGTCACGCCGTCGCGCGGCGAACCCGGCTCGAAGTGATACGTGAGCGACATCTCGATGCCGGACATCGTCATGCGCTTCGGGAAGAGGTCGGTCGTGACGCCGGCGGCTTCATGGCGCATCAGGTCGTCGCGCGAGAGGAACAGCAGCTTGTCGTTGCCCGCTTTCTTCTGCTCTTCGCGATACCAGCGTTCGAACGCCGCGCCCGTCCACATGTTCTCGGGAATCAGCGCATCGTAGAAGCCGTAGATCAGTTCGTCGTCGACGAGCACGTCCTGGCGGCGGGACTTATGCTCCAGTTGCTCGATATCCGCGACGAGCTTGCGGTTGTGCGCAAAAAACGGCAGGCGCGTGTCGAATTCGCCTTCGACGAGCGCGCCGCGTATGAACAGCTCGCGCGCGTATTTCGGATCCTGCTTGCCGTAGCTCACGCGGCGGCGCGCGTAGACGGTCAGACCGTACAGCGTCGCGCGCTCGAAGGCGACGACCTGCGCGGCCTTCTTCTCCCAATGCGCATCCGAGAGCGAAGTCTTCAGCAGATGCGCGCCGACCGTCTCCAGCCATTCCGGCTCGATTTTCGCGATCGTGCGCGCATAAAGACGGCTCGTCTCGACGAGTTCGCCCGCCATCACCCAGCGCCCCGCCTTCTTCAGCAGCGCCGAACCCGGCCACAGATGGAACTTGATGCCGCGCGCGCCGAGATAATGCGGCTCGTCGTCGGCCTTCATTCCGACGTTGCCGAGCAAACCCGTCAACAGCGACAGATGCACCTGCTCGAACGTCGCCTCTGTCTCGTTAAGCCGCCAGCCGTGCTCGCGCACGACCGTCAGCAATTGCGAGTGCACGTCGCGCCATTCGCGCAAACGCAGGTGCGACAGGAAGTTCGCGCGGCACGCGTCGGCGAGCTGCTTGTTCGATTTCTTGTGCGCGACGGCGTCCTCGAACCACTTCCAGATGCGCGTCCATTGCAGGAATTCCGAGCGCTCGTCGACGAATTGCCGATGCGCCTGATCCGCCTGCTGCTGCGCCTCGATCGGCCGGTCGCGCGGGTCCTGCACCGACACCGCCGACGCGATGATCAGCACTTCGGTCAGCGCGTGATGATCGCGCGCGGCGAGGATCATGCGGCCGACGCGCGGATCGAGCGGCAGGCGCGCGAGTTCGCGGCCGAGCGGCGTGAGCGCGTTGTCGTCGTCGACGGCGCCGAGTTCGTTCAGCAACTGATAGCCGTCCGCGATCGCGCGGCCCGGCGGCGGCTCGATAAACGGAAACGTTTCGATCGCCGTCAGATGCAGCGACTTCATGCGCAGAATCACCGCCGCGAGCGAGGAGAGCAGAATCTCCGGATCGGTGAAACGCGGCCGGGACTGGAAATCGGCTTCGTCGTAGAGACGGATGCACACGCCGTCCGCGACGCGCCCGCAGCGCCCCGCGCGCTGATTCGCCGCCGCCTGGGACACCGGCTCGATCTGCAACTGCTCGACCTTGTTGCGATACGAATAGCGCTTCACGCGCGCGCTGCCCGTATCGACGACATAGCGGATGCCCGGCACCGTCAGCGACGTTTCCGCGACGTTGGTCGCGAGCACGATGCGCCGCGCGTTCGACGGCTTGAACACGCGCTCCTGCTCCTGCGCCGAAAGACGCGCGAAGAGCGGCAAGATTTCCGTGTGCGGCGGATGATGCTTTCTGAGCGCTTCGGCCGCGTCGCGGATTTCGCGCTCGCCGGGCAGGAACACGAGGACATCGCCGGGACCGACGCGGCACAGTTCGTCGACGGCATCGACGATGCCTTCCATCAGATCGCGGTCCGTCTTGCGGTCGTTGCGCTTCGGCGCGGTGCCTTGCGCGTTTTTGATCGCCTCGCTCTCTTCCTCGATCGGGCGATAACGGATCTCGACTGGATACAGCCGTCCGCTCACTTCGATCACCGGCGCGGGTTTGTCGTCGCTGCCGAAATGGCGCGCGAAACGGTCGGCGTCGATGGTCGCGGACGTGACGATCAGCTTCAGATCGGGGCGCTTCGGCAGGATCTCCTTCAGATAGCCGAGCAGAAAGTCGATGTTGAGGCTGCGTTCGTGCGCCTCGTCGATGATGATCGTGTCGTACGCCTTCAGCAGCGGATCGGTCTGCGTTTCCGCGAGCAGAATGCCGTCGGTCATGAGCTTGACGGACGCGCCCGGCGCGAGATTGTCCGTGAAGCGCACCTTGTAGCCGACGACTTCGCCGAACGGCGTGCCGAGTTCCTCCGCGATGCGTCTGCCGGTCGCCGACGCCGCGATGCGCCGCGGCTGCGTATGCCCGATCAGGCCGCTTCCGCCCGCGCCGAGCCCGCGTCCGAGCGCGAGGCAGATTTTCGGCAACTGCGTCGTCTTGCCCGAGCCGGTTTCGCCGCTCACGATCACGACCTGATTCGATGCGATGGCGCGCGCAATCTCCTCGCGCCGGCCGGAGACGGGCAACGCTTCGGGGAAGGTGATCGGGGGTACGGGGTTCGGCGTGATGGCGCGCGGGGGGCGTGGCGGGCGCGGTTCGCGTGTTCCGCTCGTTTCGGATGGGCGTTCTGCGCGTCGAGCGGCTTGCGGCGCTTCGCGTGATCCGCGTGATCCGCGTGATCCGCGTGATCCGCGTGATTCGCGTGATTCGCGTGATTCGCGTGATTCGCGTGATTCGCGTGATTCGCGTGATTCGCGTGATTCGCGTGGCGTACGTGCTTCGTGCGTGACGCCCGCGTCGGCCGGTTGCTCGCCGCGTCGCGGGGAGCGTGACGCTTCGCGGCCCTCACGCGGCTCCTGCGGCTTGCGCGCTTCGCGCGTTCCGCTTACGTCAGCCGGGCGCGCGCCGGGTCGCGCGGATTGCGGCTCTTCCCTCGATTCGCGCGGCTCGCGTGGCGGGCGAGGTTGGAGCGTGACGTTCGCGTTGGCCGGGCGCTCGCCATGTCGCGCGGAGTGCGGCGCGTCGCGGGATTCGCGCGGCTCGCGTGGCGGGCGCGGTGCACGCGTTCCGCCTGCATCGACTGAGCGCTCGCCGTGTCGCGGGGAATGCGGCGCTTCCCGTGATTCACGCGGCTCGCGCGCTTTAACGCCCGGCGCGCGACCCGGCCCCTCATCACCCAATGCGTCATCGCGTTTCGGTCGTGCCTGCGGCGCGCGCTGCGCCGGAGGGCGCGGATTTTGAGCCGCTTGCGCTGCTTCACGCGGCGGCTGCGCGACAGCCTGGGCTTTCGCGGGCCGCTCGTTCGTCTGCACGGCCTTCGGCGCCCCTTCGGACTTTTCCGGTTGCGTCGCGGCTGCGACCGCCGCTGTTCCGCCCGCGAATCGCCGCGCGGCGAGTTCCTTCTTGCTTAACCCCGCCGCTTCGTCCGACCCGGACGCACCCGCACCCGCCCGCGCCTCGCGCAGCAGATTTTCGCGCAGTTGTCGCAACTGCTCCTGAGTATCGGGGGTTGTATCGGCGGACTGGGACTTGCCCGCCTGATCGGGACGTGAGGGACGGGAAACATTCGGCATAGCGTCGCATTATAATCCCGGGATGAATTCCCAAACCGACCTCACGATGACCGCGACGCCGCTGGCAGCCGAGCCCGAAGCGCCGAATCCTCACGCCCAGTTCGTCGACTGGATGCGCTCCGTTGCGCCGTATATTCACGCGTTTCGAAACAAGACGTTCGTCGTCGCGTTCGGCGGGGAACTCGTGCAGGAAGGACGCCTGAACGCGCTCGTGCAGGATGTCGGTCTGCTGCACGCAATGGGCATCCACGTCGTGCTCGTGCACGGCTCGCGTCCGCAGCTCGACGAGCAACTGAGCCTGCACGGCGTCGAATCGTCGTTTTCGCATGGTCTGCGCATCACGGATGCCCGCGCGCTCGAATCCGCGAAAGAGGCCGCCGGCGAAGTGCGCCTCGATATCGAGGCCGCGATCAGCCAGGGCTTGCCCAATACGCCGATGGCGCACGCGCACATCAGCGTCGTGTCGGGCAACTTCGTGACGGCGCGGCCGGTCGGCATTCTGGACGGCGTCGATTTTCAGCACACGGGCGTCGTGCGCAAGATCGACGGCGACTCCATCCGCCAGTCGCTCGCGTCGAACAAGCTCGTGCTGCTGTCCTCGCTCGGCTTTTCGCCGACGGGGGAAGCGTTCAATCTGTCGATGGAAGACGTCGCGTCCGCCGCCGCCATCGCGCTGCGCGCCGACAAGATCATCTTCGTGACCGAAATTCCGGGCCTCGTCGACACAGAAAGCGAACTGATCCGCGAACTGTCGCTCGACGACGCCTACCGCCTGCAGGAAAGCGGCGAATTGCAGGGCGACACGGCGTTCTACCTGAAACACACGGTGCGCGCGTGCCGCGGCGGCGTCGCTCGCGGCCACATCATTCCGTATTCGCTCGATGGCAGCGTGCTGCTCGAACTGTTCCTGCACGACGGCGTCGGCACGATGATCTCGTATGAGAACCTCGAAAGCCTGCGCGAGGCGACGCCGGACGATGTCGGCGGCATTCTCACGCTGATCGAGCCGCTCGAAACCGACGGCACGCTCGTTCGGCGCGGACGTCATCAGATCGAGCGCGACATCGACCATTTCTCGGTCATCGAGCACGATGGCGTGCTCTTCGGCTGCGCGGCGCTCTATCCGTACACGCAGGAGCGCATCGGCGAGATGGCGTGCCTGACCGTCGCGCCGGAAGCGCAAGGTTCGGGCGACGGCGAGCGCCTGCTGAAACGCATCGAGCAGCGCGCCCGCGCGCGCGGCCTCACGCGCATCTTCGTGCTGACGACGCGCACCGAGCACTGGTTCCTGAAGCGCGGCTTCGTGAAGGTCACGGTGGACGATCTGCCGGAAGATCGCCGGCGTCTCTACAACTGGCAGCGAAAGTCGCTCGTTTTGATGAAACAGCTTTGAACACGATTTGAGGAGCGCGAATTGCGCTTCGCCCCCGATACAGAGGAGAAACTCACAATGGCCCGAATGGTTCAATGCGCGAAGCTCGGCAAGGAAGCCGAGGGACTGGATTTCCCGCCGCTGCCGGGCGAACTCGGCAAGCGCATCTATGAAACGGTGTCGAAGGAAGCCTGGCAAGGCTGGCTCAAGCAGCAGACGATGCTCATCAACGAGAATCGCCTGAACATGGCCGATCCGCGCGCGCGCCAGTACCTCATCAAGCAGACCGAGAAGTATTTCTTCGGCGAAGGCGCCGATACGGCTTCGGGCTACGTGCCACCGCAAAGCTGAAGTCACACGCGGATTGCACTGCGAAGAACCGGCCCGCGGCCGGTTTTTTAATGCACGCGCCGGCCGGAAATGGTCCGGCTGGTACACGGCGCAAACAGGCGTAATCCCATGTCCGGTAAGGGATCGGGCGATCCGGACAAGCTGCGGTTAAGTAAGCAGTTTGCACATCGTCTGTCATCGTGTTATTATCTTGCTCGTTACAACAGCAATTCACCATCATTTACGCGAAGTTCTTTCCGAATGCAACATTCGGGGGCTGCGCGGTAGTGACAGTTTTCATACAAAGAGGCGCGTCGGTTTTCTAGCTGGTTCTACCAGACTCACGCCGGCCTTTTTCGTCTCAAGTTGTTTTTTCGCCGACGTCGCGGCCCACCCGCGGCAACTCAGCCATTCAGCGCTGCGTTCGCCGTCCGCACGTCAAACTCGTTTGTTTCATCCCGAGTGCAATTTCGCGACCCACCCGCGCGAGGCACCGGCACCGCGTTTCTTTTCGCTTTTCAGCGTCGGCCAATCGGCACGAGGCTGAGGGAAGCCTTTGCTTTCGTCTTCAAGCGTTCGCGGAGCCGTCACGAAACTGCACTGTTCAGGCAATTCGCGTCCGTCCTCCGCGGCGACGCACCCGGCGTTCCTTTCGAGCGTCCGGGATCGAATACGGAGCTTTTAGAACTATGTCTTCTCTTCACGAGGGCCTTTGGCGCACACGCGATTCATCCAGTCAGAAGTCCGATCTCACGCTCGACGACATCACGGTCGTCGATCAATCTCTGCTCAAGCGCGCAGTCGGCGCGATGGCCATCGGTAATGCGATGGAATGGTTCGACTTCGGCGTGTACAGCTACATCGCCGTGACGCTCGGTAAGGTGTTCTTCCCGTCGTCCAGCCCTGCCGCGCAGTTGCTCGCGACCTTCGGCACGTTCGCGGCCGCGTTTCTCGTGCGTCCGATCGGCGGCATGGTGTTCGGCCCGCTCGGCGACCGCATCGGCCGCAAGCGCGTGCTCGCGATGACGATGATCATGATGGCCGTCGGCACGTTCTGTATCGGCATCATTCCGAGCTACGAGTCGATCGGCGTGATGGCGCCGGTGCTGCTGCTCGTCGCGCGTCTCGTGCAGGGCTTTTCCACGGGCGGCGAGTATGGCGGCGCGGCGACCTTCATCGCGGAATTCTCGCCGGACAAGAAGCGCGGCTTCATGTCGAGCTTTCTCGAATTCGGCACGCTCGTCGGCTATGTGCTCGGCGCGGGCGTGGTCGCGGTGCTGACGGCGGCGATGTCGGAGAAAGACCTGCTTTCCTGGGGCTGGCGTATTCCGTTCATGATCGCGGGCCCGCTCGGTCTGATCGGTCTGTACATCCGGATGAAGCTCGAGGAAACGCCTGCGTTTCAGCGTGAAGCCGAGAAGGCCGAAGCCGTCTCGCACGAAACGACCAAGGCGCAGTTCCGCGAGACGCTGCTGCAGCAATGGAAGCCGCTCTTGCAATGCGTGGGCCTCGTGCTGATTTTCAACGTGACCGACTACATGGCCCTGTCGTATCTGCCGAGCTATCTGTCGGCGACGCTCAAGTTCAACGAGACGCATGGCCTCTTCATCGTGCTCGTCGTGATGGTGCTGATGATGCCGCTCACGCTCTTCGCCGGCCGTCTGTCGGACACGATCGGCCGCAAGCCGGTGATGCTCGCGGGTTGCGTCGGTCTGCTGGTGCTGTCGATTCCCGCGCTTTCGCTGATCCGCATGGGCACGGTGCCGTCGATTTTCGCGGGCATGATGATCCTCGGCGCGCTGCTTTCGACGTTCACGGGCGTGATGCCGTCTTCGCTGCCGGCCCTCTTCCCGACGAAGATCCGTTACGGCGCGCTGGCGATCGGCTTCAACGTGTCGGTGTCGCTCTTCGGCGGCACGACGCCGCTCGTCACGGCATGGCTCGTCGACAAGACCGGCAATCTGATGATGCCCGCCTACTATCTGATGGGCGCGTCGCTGATCGGCATCGTATCGGTGCTGGCGCTGCACGAGACGGCGAAGAAGCCGCTGAAGGGCTCGCCGCCGGCTGTGGCGTCGAATGCGGAAGCGCATGCGATCCTGCGGGGCCATCGCGAAGCCGCCGAGATGGACGATACCTTCCCGGAAGGCACGGTGCGCGCGTAAGCGTTCGGCCTTTTGATGCCGAGGCCGGTGCGAAAGCGCCGGCCTTTTTTACGTGATGAGCTGCACGATGCGCGCTTGCGGCCTGCGGTCGACGATATCGAGCAGCGCGAGCGAGATCGGCAATCTGAAGCGGCGCGGCCCCGCGCTGCCGGGATTCACGAAGAGCACATTCTTTCGATACTCGATGAGCGGCTTGTGCGAATGACCGGTCACGACGACGTCGATGCCGTCGAGCTGCTCCGGCACATCGGCGATATCGTGGACGACGTGAATCGTCGCGCCGTTCAGTTCGACGCGTGCGTGTTCGGGCAAGCGCGCGACCTCATCGGCGATATCGTTGTTGCCGCGCACGGCGGTGAGCGGCGCAACGGACGCGAGTGTTGTGAGGACGTCGTTCCGGCAGATATCGCCCGCGTGGACGATGTGCGCGCAGCCGCGCAGTGCATCGAGCGCTTCGGGGCGCACGAGGTTGTGGGTATCGGAGATGATGCCGATGCGCATCACGCTTTCCTTGCGGCGACAGGCGTCGCGTCGTAACACAGGTGATCGCTTCGGTCGATGCTGCAGCGGGTGAAGCCGAGCCGGGTCTTGCTCATGATGTCCTCGCGGTACACGCGGATTTGGCACGATGGCGCGCAATGGTAGAATCGCGTCCGCCCTGCCGGGGTGATGAAATTGGTAAACATAGCGGACTTAAAATCCGCCGCCTCACGGCTTGCCGGTTCGAGTCCGGTCCCCGGCACCAGGTCCGAGATGAGTGCACACATCATCGCGCTGCGGATCGAGGGTGCGAGCAGGACACCGAATGTGTCGATCGTCCCGGAACCTTGAGCCCGTCACACCTCAAACCGCATTCAACAACCGCTCCGCGTCCCTCACCGCATCGAACAGCGCCTCGATCGCCGTATCGCGTTCCAGCAGGCATACATGCTCGATTTCGAACGGCAGCGCATCCACGCCGACGAAGCGCACCGTTCCGCCGAAGCAGTCGCGCGCCTTGCCGGTCTTCACCGAAGCGATGTAGTTCGGCGTGATGTAAAGGGCAACGGGCGTCATGGCGGTCTCGGCATTGTCCGGTCGATGCACCCAGTCTAGCCAGGCCTGACCGTACACGACACCCGCCCTACGCGGGGAACGCATCCCCTCTTGCGGCCCCGCCCGTCAGACGGCGTGCCCGAGCACGCGCGCCACGTAATGCCGTCCCCACGCCTCGCCGTGCGCGATCGCCTCGGCGACGGTTTCAAACGGGCCGTGGTCGCCCGTCATCTCGCTGGAGTCGTCGGCGAGCGCCGATCCGTGCACCGGCTTACGGTCGAGCCGCGTCACACGCACGCGGACCGCGTATCCATCGGACGGCGCGGCGTCGGCATCGACGCCGACATCGGCTTCGAGCGGCTTTGGCACGACCTTCAGCGCAAGCAGGTAATCGCCTACTTCGATGTCCTTCTCCATGGCGGTCGTCTCCGTCGATGAGGCACGCGCGAATCGAATGACAGTGCCGATTGTGCTACCGCATCGCCGGACAAAACAAGCCGCCCGCGCGCCACGATGCACTACAGTGTGATGCGTTGCGGCACGCGTGTTATAAAGCTCGCCCTGATCATCATCACGCTCCTCTACAGGATTCATCGATGAACCCTCGCCTCCCTCTGTTGCTCGCCGTGCTCACCGCCGCGCTCGCCGGCTGCACGTCGTACTACAAGAACGTCGATGCGTGCAAGGACAAGGCGCGCGCCGAGTATCCCGACGCCGCCCGCGCGCCCCTCAAAATCACGGGTTCCGGCGCGAGTTATCATGGCTCGCGAGTGGTCGTGCACGGCACGATCCAGAATCCGCCGACGGCAAACGGCGCGAAGCCTGCGACGGCAACGACGCCCGCCGCCGCCGAATGCACCTTCAGCGAAACGTCGATGACCGGCTTCCAGTGGCTCGTCCCCGCGCAGCTCGCGCCGAAGCCGCGGGCCGCCGCCTCCGACGACTAGGCGCAAACCATCCGCGACGAGGAGATTCACGCGCATGTTGCTCGCCCAGATCAGCGATCTGCACGTCACCGCGCCGGGCACGCTCGCTTACGGCCGCGTCGATACGGCCGCGTACCTCGCCCGTGCGATCGGCGTGCTTAACGCGCTCGTTCCCCGCCCCGACGCCGTGCTCGTAACCGGCGATCTTGTCGATGCGGGCGGCATCGACGAATACCGGCATCTGCGCACGCTGCTCGATACGCTCGCGATGCCGTGGCGCGTGATCGCCGGCAATCACGACGACCGCGCGAATCTGCGCACCGTGTTCGGCGATCGTCCCGAACTCGCGGGCCACGACGGCTTTCTGCAATACGCGTTCGATACAGGCGATGTCCGCGTGATCGCGCTCGATACGCTCGATCCCGGCTTCGGCGCGGGCCGTCTCTGCGCGACCCGGCTCGACTGGCTCGAAGCGCAACTCGCCGCGAGCCGTGACCGGCCCGTGATGATAGCGATGCATCATCCGCCGATCGCGTGCGGGATCGGCTTCATGGACGACATCCGCCTCGCGCCCGGCGACAGCCGCGCGCTCGACGCGCTCGTGCGGGCGCATCCGAATGTCGAACGTATCGTATGTGGTCACGTGCATCGTGCGATCAGCGCGCGCTTCGGCGGCACGATCGTATGGTGCGCGCCGTCGACGGCGCATCAGGTCGCGCTGCAACTGAATCCGGGCGGGCCGGAAGCGTTCGTCATGGAACCGCCCGCGTTCGGGCTGCATCTGTGGCGCGCCGGTCTCGGGCTGGTGACGCATTGCATGAGCGTCGAACAGGGCGGCGGACCGCAGCCTTTTTAGGATCGGCTTTCGTTGCGCTCGCGTGCGTAGTCGTGGAGCGCGTCGAGCACGCGATCGAATTCGAGCGATTTATCGAAGAAATGGCGCACGCCGTATTGCAGGCAACGCTCGCGATAGGTCGGCAGCGCGTGATTGGTGAGCACCGCGACGAACGCGCCCGGTGAGCGCGCGGCGCCGCACTCCTTGAGCCACGCAAGCACATCGATGCCCGAGCCGCGCTTCAGTTGCAGATCGACGATCACCGCATCGAAAGACTGCGACGATAACAGCGCGATGGCCTCCTCCGGCGCATCGGCGAACGCGCTCACGCGCCACGGTCCGAGCGCCTCGATCGCCTCGGTCAGGCTGCGGCGAATCAGCGGCGAATCCTCGATCAGCAGCACCGCGAGCGATGCGCGCGGTGCGCTTTTTCGATCATCGGTGACGTTGTGATGGCCCACGTCGGGCAACCTCCGGAAGTGCTGCGCGCCGCTATTCGATCAGGCCGTTCTTGATCGCGTAATACGTGAGATCGGCGTTATTGGCGAGCCGCATCTTCTCGAGCACGCGCGCGCGATACGTGCTCACCGTCTTCACAGACAAATGCAGCTCCTGCGCGATCTCCGTCGGAATCTGGCCGCCCGCGAGCTTGCAGAAGATCTGGAATTCGCGCTCCGACAACAGCTCGTGCGGCCGTTCGGCGGCGGGCTTCTCGAGCTTGTCGGCGAGCGCATCGGCAATGAACTCCGACAGATAGCGATGCCCGCGTGCCACCGTGCGTATCGCGCGCACGATTTCATCGGGTGCGGCGTCCTTGTTCAGATAGCCGTTCGCGCCCGCTTTGAGCAGGTTGATCGCGTACTGGCTCTCCGGAAAACCCGACAGCATCAGCACGCCCTGCTCCGGCCGGATCTGCTTGACCACGCGCAAGGTGTCGATGCCGTTCTTGTCGGGCATCGCGATGTCGAGCAGCACGACATCGAACGCCTGCGCGCGCACGAGCGCGATGGCTTCGTCGCCGGTCGCGGCTTCGGCGGCGACTTCCATGTCGGGCTCGTCGGCGACGAACTGCCGGAACCCGC
This sequence comes from Caballeronia fortuita, assembly GCF_001544835.2. Taxonomy (GTDB): domain Bacteria; phylum Pseudomonadota; class Gammaproteobacteria; order Burkholderiales; family Burkholderiaceae; genus Caballeronia; species Caballeronia fortuita. Next base: position 343,536 of record NZ_FCNX02000005.1, read on the forward strand.
TGCGTACGATGGCGTGGTCGTCGGCTATCAGGACTCGGATCATTCGCGTCGTCCGCACGGCCGGCGGCTCTTGTAGTAGTTGGTCGGCCATTCTATGTGATACGCCGGGCGCGCGGCGCGTGCCCGGCGCGCCGTCCTTAGCCGTTGCGGCCTTCCAGCAGGTCCGCCATGTCGTCGGCGTGCTCTTCCTCGACGGCCAGAATTTCCTCGAAGATGCGGCGCGTCGTGACGTCCTTGTCGCCGAGATAGCGGATGATCTCACGATACGTATCGATGGCGATACGCTCGGCGATCAGGTTCTCGCGGATCATGTCGATCAGATCCTTGCCTTCGCTGTACTGCGAATGCGAGCGCGACGCGAGGCCGTCCGGCGCGAAGTTCGGCGCGCCGCCGAGTTGCACGATGCGCTCGGCGAGCGTATCGGCGTGCTGCTGTTCCTCGGTCGCGTGCTCGAGAAACTCTTGCGCGACGGCTTCCGAGTGGATGCCCTTCGCCATGAAATAGTGGCGCTTGTAGCGCAGCGTGCAGACGATCTCCGTGGCGAGCGAGTCGTTGAGCAGCTTCAGCACGGTCTCGCGATCGGCGCCGTAGCCGGTCGTCACCGCGCCGTCGTCCATATGCTGACGCGCGTCGGCGCGAATCTTCTCGACATCGAGAACGAAAGCATCCGTGGATTGACCCGGCGCAGACTTTACAGCAGACGAATTGGACATTTGGTTCGCTCCTCTGTGATGAGTGGGATGACGTTTCGCTGGTGCTGGCGCTCGCGGCTCGCGGCGGCATAGAGCGCTGCTATCCATTCAGAAAGCTCGATGCATGTAGCATGCCTGACCCGCCAAAAAAATCGCGCGCCGGTCGTAAAACCCGCGCGCGGCTTGCTGGCTCGTGGTCTGCGGCGGCCGGCCGTTAAGTTCGGAACACACCGAGCAGCAAGGTGACCACGAACGCGACGAGGAAAATAAAGAAAAGAATCTTCGCGATTTCCGCCGCGCCAGCCGCGATACCCGTGAAGCCGAACACGGCCGCGATGATGGCGATGACGAAGAAGACAGCAGCGTAATGAAGCATGTGACCTCCTTCCTATGTAGTTGAAGATGTTTCGTCGATGCGCGCGGGCGTCGCTAATCGATCGCTTTCTTCGTGACGACGAAGCCGAGCACGAGAAACACGACGCACAGGATCAGGAACAGCACGAACAGGAATTTGGCGATGGCGGCCGCGCCGGCGGCGACGCCGGTAAAGCCCAGCACGCCTGCGATCACGGCCACGATCGCGAAAAACAGTGCCCACTTCAGCATGATCGTTCCCCGTATGAGTGGATGACGGAACCATCGTAGCGATGCACTCGCCGGCGCGCATTCGGGCTGGCTCCTTTTTTGCTGTGGGAATCCACCGACACTCGCTTTCAGAACGGCTGCTCGAAGTGAAACGCCGCACGACCGACACCATGAGCCACGTACCGCCCGCCGCGATACCGACGATCCTGCCCGAGGACGTGCCGCCCTTCGCGGACGAATCGCCGCCGCCGCGCGCGCCCGAAGGCATCGCGCGCCGCGCGACGCGCCTGAACGAATGGATGCGCCGCTATAGCTGGGCGGTCGCGATGACGGTCGCCATCGTCATTACCGTGGGCGGGCTCATCATCCTGGAATCGGGGCGGATGCGGATCGCATCGGAGTACGAGGTCGCGCTCGATGCGAAAGGCGCGACCGCGCAACTTTCGCTGCTCGCCGCCGACATCGCCACGCTCACCGCCGACGAACGCGGCTTCGCGCTGAAGGCGGACGGCGCATATCGCGCGCATTTCAGGGAGACGGCCGAGCGGGTGCGGCGCACGCTGGCATCGCTGGATGGATATTACCGGCGCATCGGCGACGACACCGCGCTCGCGAGCTTCGCGCAGATCCGCGCCGCCGCCGACGATGAGATCGCGCAAGGCGCCGTGCGTCTCACCGATCCGCCCGCCGACGCCGCCGCGCGCGCGAGCGCTCTCGCGCTGCCGCCGCCCGATGCGGGCGCGACGCTCGACGCGGCGCTGTCGCTCCTGCGCCTGAACGAAGAACAGCGCGCGCAGCACGCGCTCGATGCGAGCCGCGCCGATCAGCGTATTTCGACGCTGTGCGTCGGCGCCTTGTGCGCGCTCAACATCGTGTTGTTCATCCTGCTCTTTCGCAATCTCGGCATTCAACTCGACAAGCAGGCGCGCGTGCAGAAAGCCCTCATCACGCAGCAGGAAGAACTGGATCAACTGGTGTTCGCGCGCACGCGTCAGCTCGAAGCGCTCGCGTGGCACTTGCAATCGGTCAGCGAGAACGAGAAGACAGAGCTTGCGCGCGAACTTCACGACGAGCTCGGATCGATCCTTACGGCGAGCAAGATGGATGTCGCGTGGGTGCGCGGCAAACTGAAGGACACCGAACCCGCGATGGCCGAGAAACTCGCGCGCGCGCTCGGCAATCTCGATCAGGGCATCGCGCTCAAGCGCCGCATCATCGAAGACATGCGCCCGACGGTGCTCGCCAATTTCGGTCTCGTCACGGCGCTGCGCTCGCTTGCCGAGGAAGCTGCGCAGCGCAACGGCTGGAGCGTCGAGTTCGATCTGCCGGGCGAGGACATGAAGCTCGGCGAGGCGATCGAAATCGCACTGTTCCGCGTCGCGCAGGAGACGCTCACGAATGCGGCGAAGTATGCGCACGCGAGGCGCATCCGCGTGGCGCTCACGGTCGATGAAGAGAACGTGTCGCTCTCGATCACCGACGACGGCATCGGCATCCGGCCGCAGGATCTGAAACGCACGCAGACGCACGGGCTCGTCGGCATGCGGCAGCGCGTGTCGGCGCGCGGCGGACGCTTCGAGATCGAGCGCGCATCGCCGCGCGGCACGGCGATCAGCGTATCGATGCCGCGCGAGCGCAGCGGCGATACGCGTATCGGTGAGCGCATCGCGTAGGACGGCGCCGACACGACTTGCAGAGGCCACCGACACGAAAATCGCAGGCGTGCCTACAGTTTCCGGCGCGCGTGTTTTTTATGATTGATCGCACCGGTAAGGCAGGACGTCGAATCGTAGAGTCGGCGCCCGCTAACCACACATGATGCGCGATTCCGATTCCTGTCACGCATTTCAACTCCAAGGGGATAAACATGACTCGACTCATCGCTCTACTGCTCATCGCGGGCACGGCGGCTCTCGCTGGTTGCAATACGGTTTCCGGCGCCGGCCAGGACATCTCGAAGGGCGGCCAGGCCATCTCGAATTCCGCCGAGGAGCACAAGTAATACGCGAGACGCGTCGTTTCCTTGCGGCGCGTTTCGTTCAGGCGTTCCTTAGCGTTGATGTAGTTCCCTGTCTTCCCGCCACCTTCGCGTGGCGGGATTTTTTTGCGCCATTGGTTTTGACGCGTCGAATAAAAAGCCCGGCCGATGCAGACCGGCCGGGCTTCTCATTCGAGCTGCATTGGGTTATTGCGTATCGGGCAATTCCAGCGCCGGCTGTTGCGTGTTGCCGCCTTGCGCGACGAGCACCCGAATCTTCTCCGGCACCAGTTGCGATACCGCATTGCCCGAGGGCAGCGTCGTCACGAGCCAGTCAGCGTTGTTGACGAGATCGAACGACGCCGACTTGTAGACCGGCGTCTTCGAGCCCGGCAACGTCGCGATCAGCTGATACGTGCCGCCCGAGACATAGATGGAGTCCTGCGTCGTCGCGGGGACGGCGTTCTTGTAGGCGACGCCCGCCATCGTCGGACTGACGCCCGAGATGTTCGTATTCGGCGCGACGAGATAGATATCGAGGTTCGGCGCATTCGTCGATGCGTTGAACGCCCGCACGCGCGCGCTGCCCGAGAGCAGCCCCTTGTCGAACGGATCGTCGATGACCGCGATCGACGGAACCAGGCCCGCGTCCGGCAACGCGATCACCGTGTACTCGTGCCCTTTCGCCGCGTTGGAGATGCTCGTGTCGGTGGCGAGCTGCGTCGTCGTGTTGACGGCGGCGTAAGAGAAGTTGTGCTGGCCCGTGTCGATGTTCGCGAAGTTCGTCACGGTCTTGTAGGCGAGATTCGGCTGGAGGATCTTGCCGTTGTCGTAGAAGTCGACGTTCGGGCCGCTCGGAATCGCGTGAACGAAATGAACCTGCGGCTGCGTAACCCCGATTTCCTTGCCGACGTCATCGGAGCTTCCGCCGCAGGCGGAGAGCATCGTGGCGACGGCGGCAAGCGCGGCAGCGGTGCGGATGAGCTTCATGGTTTCACCTTCCTTTGTTCTTGATCGTTTTTTTGAGTCCGCGGCGAGTGTGCGTGTCGGCGCCGTGGCTTTCCCGTATTGACCTTCCTTGGCCGTCTGGGGCGACGTCTCATTCGATGACGGCGCCGGGACGGCTGTCGGCATCGAGCAAGCGATGTGCCCTTGATCGGTGCTTTGTCGCGCGAGTATCCCGCAAAGCCTTATGGAATAGCGCTTTGCTTTCGTTAGAGGATTGCTTCGGGAGAGGAGACGGAGACAGGAGAAACCGTCATCGACAGACGATTCTTGCAAACGACGAACCCGGGCCGCACCGTTATCGATGTGCCCGGGTTCGAGTGTCGACGGACTGAACTAGCGGAGCGCCGCCAGTTCCATCAACATGTACTTACCAGCGATAGCCTGCCTGAGCCTTGACGGCAGTCGAACCACCATTCGCCGACGAAACGCCGACGCCCAGATTCAAGTTCATGGACACCTGATAGGCCGCGGCGACGCCGACTGCGGTCGCGCTGCCGTAGTTGCCCACCGCCACACCGGCCCACTTCTCGCCCGAGTTGAGCACCGGAATGCTCGGGATTGCGAGGGTCGATGCCGCTGCGCGATCAGCGTAGCGTTCCATGTCGTGTCGCGTGCTGGCGATGGCCTGATCGGTGTAGGCATTTGCGCCTGCGACGGCTTGGTCCGTGTAGGCGTTTGCGCCTGCGACCGCGCGATCCGTGTACGAGTTCGCCTGTGCGACTTTGTCGTTCAACTGATTGACGTTGACCGCATCCGTGCCTTGCGTGCCGGCCGCGACGTTCGTGATCTGGCGCTCGCTGCCTGCCGCGCCGACAGACAGCGTGTTCGCGCGATCCGCGACGGAGTTCGCGCCAAGGGCGACCGAGTTGTCGGCGCTGGCGATGGAATTCGCGCCCATGGCCGTCGCGTGGACGCCGGTTGCGGTTGCCGTTTCACCGGCGTCGCCGTTCGACGCGAAGAACGCGTTGGCTTCGAGCAGCGTGGCGGTGAGCATGGGCGCAGCGGCAGAGAATGATTGCAGCATGGTGCTCTGAACGGGCGAGTTGCCATTCTGAAGTGCCTTCAACTGGCGCATCGTCACCGCGTCAGAGTCATTGATCCCGTCCGCAACGTGAATGATTCGACGTTGTCCACCGCTGCCATCGCCAATGCTGAGAACGCGCGCTTGATTGTCGTCGTTACTGTTAGCACCGAGCACGATCGAATCTTTGCCTCCGGCAACGGCATATGGTCCTATGGCTATCGCTCCTCCGTTTGAAGCTTGCGACACAAAGCCAAGTGCGATGGAGGAATCGCCCGAAGCGCGTGCCCCATTACCAAAGGCGCTCGAGAACCAATCGGCGGTGGCAGCAGCGTCATAGCCGACAGCGGTATTGCCGTATCCCGACCCCGTGGTACTGGTTGCACCGACAGCGGTGCCTCGCGTGGAGGCACTCGCTCTAGCTCCAAACGCTGCAGCATCAATCGACGTCGCAGACGCCGAAAAGCCCACCGCCGTGGCCCATAAATCTGCTCGTGCGTAAGCACCGAGCGCGACGGCTTGGTAATCCGCCCTCGCCAAGGCACCGCTCGCAATGCTCTCAGAGCCGGCAGAACTTCCGTTGCCCAATGCCACGCCTAAGCCGTCAGCATACGCTCGCTCGCCCATGACGATTGATCCATCACTACCGGTCGCATCCGAGCCGAGAACCACTGCGCTCTTGGAAGCTGTAGCACTGTTGCCGATAGCGACTGCCGACTTATCAGCATTCGCGTTATGCCCGACCGCTGCCGCGTCTTCATCTGCTCTCGCACTTTCCCCAATGCTGACCCCATAGAGACCAGCCGACGATCGTGCGCCAACGGCGACGCTGGAACGCGCAGCAAAGGCTTCGCTACCGATCGCCACGGCGAACTCTTGCGCCACTGAGCCAGAACCAACAACAACCGCAGGCCCGACAGGCACCTCTCCTGATGGATCAACACTCTCCCAATCGGGCGCGTGAACGGCAGAAGAGCCATTTCCAACGACTACTGAATCAGCGATCGAGTTCTGCGTTCCATCGCCTATCAACACCCCCTGCTCGTAAGCGAAGACATTATCGCCATAAATGTTCGTACCATCGCGCGACACACCGCCCATCATGATGTTCCAGCCCGTTGCGGTACCAGCGGAAGAGGGACCTGCAGCCAGCGCGGCCGCGCTCGCTAGAACTGCCAATACCACCGGTCTGAGCCGAATTTGATGACGCGTCATGTATAATTCCTCTATAAATAAAACGATTTGATGTACGTCCTGCGCTGCGTTCGGCTTCCGGCCAAGGTTCGCCGAACGCAGTTTTTCGCCATTGCGACTTTTTTTAACGTGGGATGGTCAGCAATGTCCGATTAATCGCCGCCCCGACTCAACTGGTCCCAGCGAAAACCGTGATTTTCTGGGTTCTCTTCGCGGCACTCAGAATTGATCTACATATCGAATTGTTTCGACTGCAATGGGCGAAAATTATCTCGATAATCAGTCTTCTGATATATACGGGAAAGAAACCTCAAGTAAATGACAACAAACGGAATTATAGTTAGACGAATACTTCTAAAATTACATTTGCGTAATTTTGGCAGAACTGCCGCTGATTCGAGCACACCAGTTTTTCCGCAACCCACTGGCGTCGCGATTGGGCCGGAGCAAAAATCGCCACCATGGACAGGTGAGACGTTTGCTTTAGAAACCACGCCCATCTCGTTCCTGACTAATCCGGTCTTCGTTATGCATCAACAGCGCCCGAAGAGCCGGCGGCATACCCATGTAATGTACTATGAAGCTGTCGACTTCCTGAAGCTGATAAGGCGTGTTGAGCGTTGTGCAATCGCGTAACTCTTCGTCCAAGGCCATGCCATGACGCTGCATCACCTCGATGAAAACGCCCTGATCGCCACCGCTCGAGTGGACGGACGATTTGTCGAGATTGCTTTCACCCTTTGTTCGACCTCCGTCAACAGCCGTAAATTCTCCTGAGTGTTGCGAAAGCCCATGACGCCCGAGTTCGGCTGCCAGCTGATGTCCATCGTCAGCACGCGATCGCCTCGCTGCAATAGTGGATCCAACGGCTCTTTCTGGTCAATGACAAGCACGTCGGCATCGATCCAGAACAACCATTGGTGTTGCGGCAAATGACGGAGCAGCACCCAAGGGTTTAGCCAGTTGCCGCTGACGCCCGGCTGCGCTTGCGCAGGCGCATCGCGATAGACATGCAAGGCATAGCCATGTCGGACGCAATAGCGCCGCAAGTTGTCTTCCGAAATTTCGCCATACTCGCGAATATTCGGTGTGTATAGCACTGCCAGTGCAATGGGCGCTTGCGAATTCATCACTTCGTACGTCGCTGCAGACCGGGCGGGATTGCGTGCCTGCGGCGCGAGATACGACCGGCCTTCTACCTGACACTCGTTGATATGCTCCGCAAGCAGATCGCGCAGCTTCGCGCAGACAGGATAGTTTCTCGGCGCTTCGGGCAAGTCGACAAGTGCAAGCGCCAAAACTCGACATTCGAGCCACGCCAGCGACGCATGCAGCCCCGCCGGTGCAACAGCAATGATCTCCTCGTATTGCAGATAGAACGGCTCCGGTTTCAGAAGTAGCAGCAGATCGGATTCGCTCACCGGCCCGCGACCGAGCTTAGAGTTATCGCAGAGGCGTTTCACGCATTCGCGCGCGGCCGCAGTATTACGCCAAAGCTGGAATGACGCCATGACGTAATCCGAGTCAAGCGAGACGATCCAGTCGGCGTTGCGAGCATCCATCAAGGTTTGGCAGCGGATGTCGCTCTGAAGCAAGCAGTCTTGCGTCAGCAACAGAATGAGATCGCCCTCAGCGCATGCGCGCACTGCGCGCAAGAGCACCTGATACTTCATGATCATGCGCAGTTGCGGCCAAGCTATCGCGCTCGCATCGACGTATTCGTGCGTGTATCCCTGCCGTTCGCAGTAGAGGTGATGATTTTGCAATGAAGCGCGAGCGCTATCGTCCGCGAAGAAACTGATGACGTGGGTGGCCATGACATTTATCCATTACTCGGCATGACCGAGTCAGAGGCCACGCATGCGTCACCGCGGAATTCGCCGCGCCTGTAGTTCAGAAGTCGCTCTCGTCCAGTTCCCGACTGAGCCGCTCGCCATGACGCATCGCAAGCGTGCGAAAGGCCGGCTGCATACCCATGTAATGCACCATGAAACTATTGCGCGTTTGAAGCTGGAAAGGCGTGTTGAGCGTTGTGCAGTCGATCAGCTCGTCATCAGTGGCTTTTCCGTGACGCTTCATGACTTTGATGAAGACGTCCTGGTCGCCGCCGTTCGCGTAGACAGTCGACTTGTCCGACATTTCGCTGACCGTCTGCGCGACTTCTTCCAGTAACCGGGCGTTTTCCTGCGTGTTACGAAATCCCATGACACCCGAGTTGAAATGCCAGCTGATATCTGCCGCCAATATCCGGTCGACGTTTCGCAACAGGGGTTCCAAAGGCTTCTTCTGATCGACAACGAGCACGTCCGCATCGATCCAAAATAACCATTGATGCTGCTGGAGATGATGGCGCAGCACCCATGGCTTGAACCAGTTGCCGGCTGCGTCCCAGCCGGCCTGATCTGGAATGTCGCGATAAACATGCAAGGCGTAGCCGTGACGCGCGCAATAACGCCGCAGATTGGCTTCCGCGATCTCGCCGTACTCGCTGACGTTTGGGGTGTAAAGCATGGTCAGCGCAATGGGCGCATCGGAATTCATCGCTTCATAGCGCGCAACGGGATCAGATGTGTTTTGCCGCGGCCATGTGAAGAGAGGCCGCCCTTCTGCCTGACACTCGTTGATATGCCCCGCGAGCAGATCGCGCAGCTTCGTGCAGATTGGATAGTTTCTAGGCGCCACTGGCAAGTCCACTAGCACAAGCGCCAAGACCGGCAAGTCGACCCAGAACATCGACGTATCCAAAGCAACCGGCGAGACGGCGAGTTGCTCGTTATATCCGCGGTCGAACGGTTCCGGCTTCAACAGCGTCAACAGGTCCGATTCGCTCAAGGGCGTTTCATAGCAGAGTTTCGTACCACCGAAAAGGTGCGTAACAAGCGCACGTGACATCATTGTGTTGCGCCACAACTGAAATGACGCCATGACGTAATCGGAGTCTTGCGCGGCAATCCAGTCCGTTTCGCGATCTTCCATCAACGTTTCGCAGCGAATATCGCTCTTCAGCAAGCAATCTTGTGTCAGCAGCAGAACGAGATCGCCTTCCGCGCAGGCGCGCAACGTTCGCAAGAGCACCTGATACTTCATGATCATGCGCAGTTGCGGCCAGCCTATCGCGCTCGCATCGACGTATTCGTGCGTATATCCCTGCCGTTCGCAGTAAGCGCGATGGTTCTGCAACGAAGCGCGAGCGCTATCGTCCGCGAAGAAACTGATGACGTGGGTGGTCAAGGCGATGCTCCGTGTTACCGCATATCGCGTCTGCGATCAGGCGTTCTCACCGCGCAGTTTCTCCTGCACTCGGCACGCCAGCAAGTGCAAGGACATTTTGTTTCATCTCGGATTGGGCGGGCTCTGATTTCCGCACTGATGGTTCCCAATTTTCAAGCCAACCCGCGCCTTCGATAATCAAACCAGAACGACAGCCCGACCGAAAGCAGAATCACGACCGTCGCGATGACGGTCCACTGCGTGATGATTTCGCCGAGCAGCAGCGCGCCTAACCCGACTGCCACCACCGGATTCACATAAAGACAACTCGTCGCGACGATCGTGCTCGTATTGCGGATCAGGAAGTTGTACGCGACATACGCCGCCATCGAACCGATCACCACGAGATACACGAACGACACGCCCGCGCCGATGCCCACATGCGTCAGCCGCTCGCCCGACGCGAACGCGATTGCAGTCGCAATGAATCCGCCCAGGCCGATCTGCAGCGCCGTCGACATAAGAAGATCGGATGGCTGCGGCAGACGCGTCGCCAGATGCGCGCCGCCCGCCCAGAAGATCGCGGCGCACAGAATCGCCAGCGTGCCGACCGTCGAGCTCGGCGAAGGATCGCCGTGATTGAGCAGCACGATGCCGATCAGCCCGAGCGCCACTGCGAACCACTCGCCTTTCGCGACGCCGCGTCCGCTGAGCGCGGTGAAGATCGTCGCGAAGAGCGGGACGGTCGCGACCATCACCGCCGCCGTGCCGGTGCCGACCGTACGCATGCCGTAGGCCATCATCCCGCTCGACAAACCTTCGAGCAGCGTGCCGACGATCGCCGCATTGCGCACCTCGCGCGCACTCGGCCACGCCGACTTGCGATGCACGGCGATCGCGAATAGCCCGATGCCGGCGATCAGGTTGCGCAGCCCGCCGAGCATGAGCGGCGGAAAGGAATCGAGCGCGAGATGGATGCCGAGATACGTCGATCCCCACACGAGATAGACGACCGTCAGCGCGAGCGCGACCCGTCCTTTGAACGAGCGCGGCGGGCGAAACGGAAAACGATCAGGGAAGCTGAACGGCAGACGCGGCGGAGGCAGAGCGGACATGCATCACTCCGCGACAGCTGCGCGCCGGAGGAAAACAGGCAAAACCAGACAGGACGGCATGGCGTAACACGAAGGGGAATGGCGCTGGAACGGACCGCGCGATGCCCGGGAAAACCCGGAAATGCGCGGCGCCCGCCATTATGCAGTAAGCGCCGGAATCCATCGGGGCATTTTCGGGATGGTTGCCAAGACGCCACGCCCCGGTGTAACGTGTCGGCTGCTAACGCGGGGGTCCTGCGTTGCACATCGCGGTTTCGGCGGCTTTATCGGCGAGACACGCTTCGTGCGGCGTGGGTGAGAAATACCCTTTGAACCTGATCTGGATAATGCCAGCGCAGGGAAGCGTTCGGGTTCCAAGGTCCGCAGCATCCGCACCGCTTCTACCGAACCCGTACCTTTCCATCTCGTTCCTCCCTGTTTAGCTCCTGAATCAGCCGAGCTCCAAGAAGCGCGTGCTGAAACTTCCATCGTCCCCAGGAGAGACAGCAATGAATGCCAACCCCAAGTTCCTGTCGGAGAACGCCGTCGTCGATGCCGCCGCCATCGCGCCGCTGCCGAATTCGCGCAAGGTCTATGTCGAAGGCTCGACGCCCGACATCCGCGTGCCGATGCGCGAAATCTCGCAATCCGACACCCCCGACGGCTTCGGCGGCGAGAAGAATCCGCCGGTCTACGTGTACGACACGTCCGGCCCGTACACCGATCCCGACGCGAAAATCGACATCCGCAGCGGCCTGCCCGCGCTGCGCGGCGCATGGATCGAAAAGCGCGGCGACACGGAAGAACTGAGCGGTCTGTCGAGCGAATTCGGCCGCGAGCGGGCCGCCGATCCGAAAACCGCCGAGTTGCGGTTCCCGGGACTGCATCGTCATCCGCGCCGCGCGCTCGACGGCAAGAACGTCTCGCAGATGCACTACGCGCGGCAAGGCATCATCACGCCGGAGATGGAGTACATCGCGATCCGCGAAAATCAGCGTCGCGCGGAATATCTCGAAAGCCTGCGCACGAGCGGCCCGAACGGCGAAAAGCTCGCGAAGATGATGGGCCGCCAGCACGCCGGGCAAGCATTCGGCGCGGCGGCGTTCGGCAAGGACGCGCTGAAGGAGATCACGCCCGAGTTCGTGCGCGAGGAAGTGGCGCGCGGCCGCGCGATCATCCCCGCGAACATCAATCACCCGGAAAGCGAACCGATGATCATCGGCCGCAACTTCCTCGTGAAGATCAACGCGAACATCGGCAATTCGGCGGTGACCTCCTCGATCGGCGAGGAAGTCGACAAGATGACGTGGGCGATCCGCTGGGGCGGCGACACGGTGATGGATCTTTCCACCGGCAAGCACATCCATGAAACGCGCGAGTGGATCATCCGCAATTCGCCGGTGCCGATCGGCACGGTGCCGATCTATCAGGCGCTCGAGAAGGTCAACGGCAAAGCCGAAGACCTGACGTGGGAAATCTTCCGTGACACTCTGATCGAGCAAGCCGAACAAGGGGTCGATTACTTCACGATTCACGCGGGCGTGCGTCTGCAATACGTACCGCTGACGGCGAACCGGATGACGGGCATCGTGTCGCGCGGCGGCTCGATCATGGCGAAGTGGTGCCTCGCGCATCACAAGGAAAGCTTCATCTACGAGCACTTCGAAGACATCTGCGAGATCATGAAGCAATACGATGTCTCGTTCTCGCTCGGCGACGGCCTGCGCCCCGGCTCCATCTACGACGCCAACGACGAAGCGCAGCTCGGCGAACTCAAGACGCTCGGCGAACTCACGCAGATCGCGTGGAAGCATGACGTGCAGGTGATGATCGAAGGCCCCGGCCACGTGCCGATGCAGCTCATCAAGGAGAACATGGACCTGCAACTGGAATGGTGCGACGAAGCGCCGTTCTATACGCTCGGGCCGTTGACGACGGACATCGCGCCGGGTTACGACCACATCACGTCGGGCATCGGCGCTGCGATGATCGGCTGGTTCGGCACGGCCATGTTGTGCTACGTCACGCCGAAGGAGCACCTCGGCTTGCCGAACAAGGACGACGTGAAGGAAGGCATCATTACCTACAAGCTCGCGGCGCACGCCGCCGATCTGGCGAAGGGTCATCCGGGCGCGCAGGTGCGCGACAACGCGCTGTCGAAGGCGCGCTTCGAATTCCGCTGGGAAGACCAGTTCAATCTCGGTCTCGATCCGGACAAGGCGCGCGAATTCCACGACGAAACGCTGCCGAAGGATTCCGCCAAGGTGGCGCATTTCTGCTCGATGTGCGGCCCGCACTTCTGCTCGATGAAGATCACACAGGACGTGCGCGATTTCGCGGCCAAGCAAGGCGTGAGCGAAACCGAGGCGCTCGAGAAAGGCATGCAGACGAAGGCGATCGAATTCGTGAAGAAGGGCTCGGAGATTTATCAGCCGACCTGATGCCGGTATCGTGCTGACGACGGCCTGCCGCGCGCACTGCGCGGCAGGCCGCTTTTTTGTGCGCGTCGGGCGCGACGGCGCGCTGCGATTGGCTCGGCCGATCATCGGATAGATCGGGCATCTTTTCTGCTCGTTGGAGGACGAACCGGCGAAAAACGTGGCGCTCGGTTGTCCGACGCCGAAACGGTCGTCCGCGCCTCCAACGGGGCGGACTCGAACCGCAGCCGATTCATCTCATCATCGAATTGGAGAGTCGACATGAAAAACATCAAACAGATCGGCGCCGCTGCAATGGTCGTTGCGTTCCTGGGAGGACTGACCGCTTGCGGCGACATGACCACGCGTCAACGGGATACCGCGATCGGAGCAGGCGTGGGCGCCGCCGGCGGTGCGGTGATCGGCGGCAGCGCGCTTTCGACCCTGGGCGGCGCGGCGGTCGGCGGGGTAATCGGCAATCAGGTCGGCAAGTAAGCGACGCGCCGGCACATCGTCGTTTCATTTCTGTTACATAAAGGAGCCCCCGTAATGCTTTGTCACATGACGCGGGGCGCCCGCTTCTCGCCGTTCGGCTAAGCTGATTCTTGACGGACCCCGTGCGTCGAAACCTTTCCAAGCGTCCGGCAGCCGTAGCAAGGAGCAGCATCATGATTCCCGCCCGCAGTCTTTTCGGACCCGCAACGGCCGCCGCCGCGCTCGCCGCCGGGCTTCTACTCAGCGGGTGCTACTACCCTTACGGTTATCCCGCGTATCCCGCGTATCCGCCGGCTCCGGTGGTCGGCGCGGCCTATACGCAGCGGGAATTCGCATTGCCGGCTTCCGGCACGGCAGCCGCGACAGCGTCATCGGCAACCTTGCCGCCGCAGTACGAATACGCCGTGGGCTCGCCCTATTCCGACTACTACCAGACCTATCCGTATCCCTATCCGTACTACCCGCCTGCCTACTACGGCTACCCCTACTACGGCTACGGATACGGCTACGGCTATCCCGCCGTCTCGTTCAGCTTCGGCTACTGGGGCGGAAGCGGCTGCTGCTGGGGCCACGGCTGGCACGGCGGCGGATGGCACGGCGGAGGCGGCGGCTGGCACGGAGGCGGCGGCGGATGGCATGGCGGCGGCAGCGGCTGGCACGGCGGCGGCGGCGGCCACGGACACTGAGCGCGCGCAACGAAACGAAAACTGAGACACGATGCCCCGTTGCGCGCGGCGGCGTAACAGCACTGCAACATTTTCTGATCGACCCGCGCGTTCGAACAGGAATCCGTAACTGTGCGCCCGCGCACTTTCCTTATCCGACAAGGCTTCGGCGCTATTCGCCAGACGTTTGGCACGATTTTGGCTACATAGCTCCCCTATTCATCGCGCCGCGACGGCGACCAGCGTCGCGGAGTCTTCGCGCACTTTCCGTATCGGGGGATCGGACATGATGGCCTTTGTGTTTTTTCTGCTGTGGATGCTCGCCTCGCTCGGCCTTTTGACCGTGTGGGTGTTCCGTCAGACGCCGTCTGCCGGTCGCGACGAACCCGCGCCGGGCGCGATCGCCGAAAGCTAAAAGCATCGACGGCTCGGGCGCGTGCATTCACGCCTTGACGCAGGCCGTTCGCGCCCTATTCTTAGTGTGCGCGTTATGCGGTTGCTTAAGCCTGCGGCGACCTGCTGCTGAACATCGAACTCCACGCGCATCGCGGCAACGCCATGCGCCGCTCCCGCTCATGACAAAACGAAGGAGACCCGATGTTTCATCAGCTACTCACCCCGATCGCCAACTCCCTGTTCGCATCGTTCATCGTCGCCGCGCTGCCGATCATCCTCGTGCTCGTACTGCTCGGCTGGGCGCGCCGTCCGGCGTGGCAGGCGTCGCTCGCCGGGCTGATTCTCGCGCTCGTCATCGCCGTGGCGGGCTGGCATTTTCCGGTCGGGCTCGCGCTCGATTCGGTCGCGGCCGGCGCCGTCTTCGCGCTGTGGCCCGTCATGTGGATCGTGTTCGCCGCGATCCTCCTTTACAACGTTGCGCAGCGCTCGGGCCGGTTCGAGGCGTTTCGCGTCTGGATGATCGATAACCTGCCGAACGACCGGCGCATCGTGCTCGTCGTGATCGGCTTTTCGTTCGGCGCCTTGCTCGAAGGGATCTCCGGCTTCGGCACGCCGATCGCGATCACGAGTTCGCTCCTGATCCTGCTCGGCTTCCCGACGCTCGAAGCGCTCACCTTCACGCTGATCTTCAATACGGCCCCGGTCGCGTTCGGCGCGCTCGGCGTGCCGATCACCGTGCTCGGCGCCGTCACGCACCTGCCCACCGATGCGCTCGCAAAAATGGTCGGGCGTCAGTTGCCGCTCTTCGCGTTCCTTCTGCCCTTTTACGTGATCGGCATCTACGCGGGCTTTCGCAACATGATGCGCATCTGGCCCGTGCTGCTCGTCTCGGGCGGCGCCTTCGCGCTCACGCAGTTCGTCACGTCGAACTACGTCAGCTACGCGCTGACCGACGTGCTCTCGTCGCTCGTCTCGCTGATCCTGACGATCGCGTTCCTGCGCGTGTGGAAGCCCGTTGCCGACGAGCGCTTCGCGGTCAACGCCGCGCGCCTCGGCGACACGCGCTCGTCGATTCCGGGCGGACAGGGCTGGGTGCCGTGGATCGTCGTGTCGGTGGTCGTGATCGTGTGGACGGTGCTCAAGATCTTCATGATCGGCGACGTCAAAATCGCCTGGCCGGGCCTCGACAAGGCCGTCTACATCACGCTCTACAACCAGCCCTACGGCGCGATCTGGGACTTCCAGCCGCTCGCGACCGGCACCGCGATACTGGTGGCGTCGATCATCACCGCGCTGCTCGTGAAGCTTCCCGCGCGCGAATACGCCGCATCCATCGTCGATACCTGGGTGCAGACGCGCATCGCGATCCTGACGGTGGCGACCATCGTCGGACTCGCGTACCTGATGAACTACTCGGGCATGAACTACACGCTGGGTCTCGGCGTGGCGTCGGTCGGGCCGTTCTTCCCGCTCGTGTCCGCGTTCCTCGGCTGGGTGGCGGTGTTCCTTTCCGGCAGCGATACGTCGGGCAACGCGCTCTTCGGCAATCTGCAGGTGGTCGCGGCGAACCAGCTCAATCTCAATCCGGTGCTGATGGCGGCGACGAATTCATCGGGCGGCGTGATGGGCAAGATGATCTCGCCGCAAAACATCTCGACCGGCGTGGCGACGACTGAGCTCAAAGGCAAGGAAGGCCTCGTTTTCGCGCGCACGTTCAAGCATTCGATCCTGCTGACGATCGTGCTCGGCGTGCTCGTGTGGCTGCAGCAGAACGTGCTGACGTGGATGATCCCGCCGCATTGACCGTCGCCGTTTCCCGCTTCTTGCGCTTTCGTTCGGCGGATGAATTTCGATACGGGCGCGGTGCTAACATGCGCGGACTTTCGACAAGCCTTCCGAAGTCCGCCTCGCCATGTCATCCGCCAATCTGCTGCAACTGATCGTGCTCGCCGCCCTGTGGGGCGCGTCGTTTCTCTTTATTCGCGTCGGCGTTGCCGAGTTCGGCGTCGCACCGCTGATGGCCTTGCGCGTGGGCATCGGCGCCGTGTTCCTGATCGCGATGCTGCTTTCGCGCCGCCCGCTTGCCGCCACCGTCGCGACGCTCCGGGCGCGCTGGCTCCAGTTGCTCGTGGTCGGCATTCTGAATTCGGCCGCGCCCTTCTGTCTTTTTGCCTATGCCGAACTGACGCTGTCGGCCGGCGCAACCTCCGTCATCAACGCGACGACGCCGCTCTTCGGCGCGCTTGTCGCCTTCCTGTGGCTCAAGGACCGCCTGACGACCGCGCGCACGATCGGCATGGCGATCGGCTTCGCGGGCGTGCTCGTGCTCGTGTGGAACCAGATCGCGCCGGAGCACGCCCAGCACGACGCCGCGCTGCCGGTGCAGGGCATGCTCGCCGCGGCGGCGGCGCTCGCGGCATCGGCACTGTACGGCGTCGCGGGCAACTTCGCGAAGAAGTACCTGATGGACGTCGACGCGATGACCAACGCGGCCGGCAGCATGATGGGCGCAACCCTCACGCTCGCACCGATCGCGTTCCTCACCTGGCCCGCCGCGCCGGTTTCCGCGCACGCCTGGGGCGCGGTGCTGGCGCTCGGCATCGGCTGCACGGGCATCGCCTATTTCATCTATTTCCATCTGGTGGCGGTCGCGGGCCCCGCGCGCGCGATGACCGTCACCTTCGTGATTCCGCTCTTCGGCATCTTGTGGGGCGCGCTCTTTCTCGGCGAACACGTTTCGCTGATGATGATCGCCGGCTGCTCGATCGTGCTCGCGGGCACCGCGCTCGCGACGGGCGTCGTGAAGCGCCTGCCGTTTTCTGGACGGCGCAAGCTCGCGCCGTGACGCAGACGCTTCCGCAACGCCTCGCCGCCTATGCGTAGCCCTTTTCTTCAGGATGGTGAAATTTCCTGGATGACCGTTGCGAGCTGCATCGCACCGCGTCATCCTTCGCGTTTTTGCCGGGAGGCGTCATGGGTCATCCATTTGCCAAAATCAAGCACGAAATGATGAAGATGGTCGCACCGACGCTCTTTTTCTTCGTGGTCCTGCATGCCGTCGTCATCATCCGCGCGCTGATGGTGAAAAGCACCGGTATCTCGCTTCCCACTTCCATCTCGGTGATCGTGGCGTCGCTGATTCTCGGCAAGGCCGTGTTGCTCGCGGATATGCTGCCCTTCATCAACCGCTATCCGGATCATCCGCTGATCTGGAACGCCGCATGGAAAACGCTCATTTACACAGTCATCGCGGGCATCCTGCACTATCTCGAGCGCCTCTTCGATTTCTGGAAGGAGACGCATGGTCTTGCCGCGGCCAATCACATGCTCCTCGCGCATATCAACTGGCCGCAGTTCTGGGCCATCCAGATCCTGCTGTTCCTGATGATCGGCAACTACTGCGCCTTCTCGGAACTGGGCCGCGTGATCGGGCGCGATGCGCTGAAGTCGTACTTCTTCGGACCGCGCGTCGATTTGCCCGCGCAATGGCAAAAGAACTGAACTAGTCGCCGCGCACCGGCCCTCGCCCGGCCTTGATCGCGCCGCGCTTCACCTTGCCTTCGACGCGCCGCAACTGCGATGCGCGCGTCGGCCTCGTCGCGATGCGCGCGCGCCGCGTCACCGAAACGCTGCGGATCAGCTCGTCGAGACGTGCGAGCGCGGCGGCGCGGTTCATGTCCTGCGTCCGATGCTCCTGTGCCTTGATGACGACCACGCCCTCGCGCGTGACGCGGCTGTCGGCGAGCGCGAGCAGTCGCGCCTTGATGTGCTCCGGCAACGACGACGCGCGGATGTCGAAGCGCAGATGGATCGCGCTCGACACCTTGTTGACGTTCTGACCGCCCGCGCCCTGCGCGCGCACGGCTGTCAGCTCGATCTCGTTCGGCGGCACGCTGAGGCTGTCGGTGATGGTCATCGTTGGAAATCCTTCGATAAGCGCTGCATTCTCGCGGCCAGTCCGGAATCGCGCCGCGTCGGCTCCCTGACCGCCTGCGCGAAGATCGCTGCCGAGCCGATTACTTCGATTCTGCGCTTCGCCCGCGTGATCGCCGTATAAACCAGTTCGCGCGACAGCACGCGCACGAATGCGCCCGGCAGCACGAGCGCCGCATGCTCGAACTCCGAGCCCTGCGACTTGTGCACGGTGAGCGCGAACGCGGTGTCGTGCGGCGGCAGCGCGGCGGGCGACACGTAGCGCAGCGCGCCATCAGCCATGCGGAACGCGACCCGCAACAGGCCGTCCACGCCCGGCAGCGCAATGCCGATATCGCCGTTGAAAAGCCCGAGCGCGTAGTCGTTGCGCGTGACGATCACCGGCCGCCCGGCAAACCATTGCGCACCGAGCGCAAGCGCGATGCCCGCCTGCTCGCGCACTTTTCCGGCGACGCGCGCATTCACTTCGTCGACGCCGCGCGGCCCTTTGCGCGTCGCGCACAGCACGCGGAAACGATTGAGCGCGTCGAAAAGCAACGCGTGATCGGTCTGCGCGCCATCGAGCGCGCCGGCCAGTGCTTCGGCGTACGGCGCGAAACCTTTGGCGAGGCGGGCGAGCGTGCGCTCGGACAGCGCCGCGTCGCCATCGTCGACGAGCGCGGCCGCGCGCTCGCCGGAGGGATCGAGTGCATCGAGCGCGGCTTTTTCGTCGCCGTCGCGGATCGCGACCGACAGACGGCCGATATCCGATTCGAGCCCGAAACGATAGTTCTTCTGCAGCCACACGACGCAATCGGTCAGCGCGGGTTCGGCCTTCGTGTCGAAGAGATCGCCGAAGCCTTGCGCATCGCCGGCGGACGCGGCGTTCGGCAGCGCCGCTTCGAGCCGCTTCGCATCGACCGAAAGCGCCGCCGCGATCCGCGCCACGCCCGCGCGGCTGAACGACGGCTGCGCACTCAATTCCGCGAACACCGCGCCCGCTTCCACCGCCGACAACTGATCCTTGTCGCCGAGCATCACGAGGCGGCTCGCCGGCGCGACGGCTTCGAGCAGATGCGCGGCGAGCGCGACGTCGATCATCGACGCTTCGTCGACGACGATCACATCGTAAGGCAAAGGATTGTCCCGATGATGCCGGAACCGCCCGTCCGACTGCGCGCCCAAGAGCCGCTGCAACGTGAACGACGTGCGCGGCAGACGCGCGGCGAGTTCGGCGGGCAGCGTATCCGCGCGTTCGATGAGCGCCTCCTGCATGCGCTGCGCGGCCTTGCCGGTCGGCGCGGCGAGCGCGATGCGCAAGCCTGGATCGGCATCGAGAAGGCACGCGAGCACGCCGACGACGGTCGTCGTCTTGCCGGTGCCCGGCCCCCCGCTCACGATCGTCAGCCGTCCCGCCAGCGCGACGAACGCGGCGACGCGCTGCCAGTCGATGTCATCGTCGGCGCGCGGCCCGAAATAACGCGCGATGCGCTCCGCCTGCCGCGCGATGTCCTCTCGCGGAACGGGCACGCCCGCCTCGCGCGAGCGTTCGACGAGCGCGCGCGCGAGCCGCCGTTCGTAGTCGTAATAGCGCGCGAGATAAAGCCGCCCGTCCTCATCGATGACGAGCGGCAGCAGATCCGCCGCGTCCGCGCGCGCGTCGCTGCGCACGAGGCAAGCAACGCCGCTCGCAAGCAGCGCATCGCGCGCCTCGTTGAAACGCGCTTCGTGACGGCGCGCGAGCGCGGCGAGCGGCAGACACACGTGGCCCTGCGCGGTCGCGCGGCTCATCGCGAGCGCGGCGCGTTCGGCCCACAGCGCGCCGGCTTCGTCCGCGCCGAGCCGGGACGCGAGCGCGCTCATGCGGCGCGCGAAACCTTCGGCGAGCGCCGCGTTTTCATCGGCGGGCGCGGGCACGGGGCGCGCGGGGTCGAGCGCGTCGAATGTTTCGAAGGCGTCGGGCATGCTCATGCCGCGCCTCCGCCTCCCGCCATCAATCGATCGAGCGCTTCGACCAGTTCCAGCGACGGCCTGCCGCGATGCACGCCGCTCGCGGCCTCGCCGTCGCGCCAGCCGGGACGCACGCCGCGCACGAAAAGATACAGATAGCCGCCGATATGCGTTTCGTACGCGTAACCGGCGAGCCGCGCGCGCAGATAGCGATGCAATGCCACGACGTAGATCAGCGCCTGAAGGTGATACGCGTGCTCCGCCATCGCGACGGCGAGCGGCGCGGCGGCGTAATCGGATGCGGCATCGCCCAGATGATTCGACTTCCAGTCGATAATCCAGAAGCGGCCGTCGTGCTCGACGATCATGTCGATGAAACCCTTGATGAATCCGCGCAACGCGCCCGACTCCAGCGCGACGTCGGGAAAGCCGTGCGTCGAAAGCACGCGCCGCAGCGCGGTGAAATCGAGCGACTCGGCGGGAAAGAGAAACTCCAGCTCGTTCATGCGGCGCGCCGGCGCGATGGTTCGGAGCCGCATGCCGGGCGCGATTTCGGACGCGACGGTATCGGCGAGAAGACGCAGCATCATCGGACGAAGGCGCGGCGCGAGCGCTTCGGGCGCGGGCGTCGGATGCTCGTGCAGCGCGCGTTCGATGGCTGCGGGCCAGCCCGACGGCTCGGTGAAATCCGCCAGCTCGTACATGCGATGCAGGCATTCGCCCGCCGCCGCGCCGCGCGGAAACGCGAGGATGTCGTCGGGATCGAACTGCGCTTCGTCGCGCGTGGCGGCATCGGCGCGCACGGGGTCGTCGAGTGCGGCGAGTTCGTCGTGATCGGGACGCGCTTCGGGCGGCTGCGCCTGATTCGCTTCGTCGCGCGCGCCGGCCGCGATCAGCGAACTGAAGCTTGCCATGCGCCAGCGGTCGCGCAGGATGCGCTGATTCGTGCGCGCGGCGATCTCGTGTTCGTGGGATGCATCGGCGGCGAGCGGCTCGCGCATGTCGATGACCGGCAGCGGCGCGACGCCCATCGCGCCATCCGAACGCGCCGCGACCGCGTGCCACGCCGCGATGATGTCCGCTTCCTCGGGCGGCTCGGCGCAGAAGGCGTCGAAGGTTTTTCCGCTGCCCGCGACGAGCCAGTTGAGCACGCTGCGGCGCGATTCCTTCGTCGAGCGGTTCGACACGTTCGACACATACGCGCCCGCGACGACATAGCAGCGGAACACCGCGCGCGTCAACGCGACATACACGAGGCGCGCGCGCTCGGCCGCCTGTTCGCGTGCGATGGCCGCGCTGACGAGCGCGTCCTCGTCGCCTTCGATGCCGTAATGCAGTACCGCCACGCCGGCGTCGTCGTGATACTCGCGTGCATCGGGCAGGCCGGATTTCGACGCGGCGAGCGCGGTGCCGTCGTTCAGGAACGGACAGAACACGACCGCATATTCCAGCCCCTTCGACTTGTGGACGGTCACGATCTGCACGAGATTGCGATCCGATTCGAGACGCAACTGCGCCTCTTCGCCGCCGCCCTGTTGCTCGCGCATCGCCGCGAGCCAGCGCAGCGTCGGCGCGATGCCCGGCTGCTCCGCCGAGCGCGCCTGCAACAGCTCCGCGAGATGATGCACGTTGGTCAGCCGGCGCTCGCCGTCGGGCCGGGCGACGAGACGCGTCGCGATGGACAACTCGCGCGCGAGCGTGCGCCACATCACCGCGAAGCCGCGCTCGTGCCAGATCGTCCGATAACGCGAGAAGCGCTCGACCCAGCTCGTCGAATCGATCGGCTCGCCGTGCGGATCGGCCGCGTCCGCGTGTTCGAGCCGCCAGAGCGCCGCGGCGTCGAGCCCGAACCAGTCGGTCGCGAGCGCGGCACGCAGGCGGCGCAGATCGCCCGGCGTGTCGATGGCGGCGAGCACGCGCTCGATCTGCTCGGCGTCGAGCGAGCCGAACACCGACGCCTGCGCCAGTTCCACGCTGCCGATACCCCACGCCGCGAGCACGCGCTTGACCAGACTGCCCTGCCGATGCGTCTGCACGAGCACGGCGATATCGCCCGCCGAAAGCGGCGTTTCCCCGATAGTCACCTCGCCTCGCTGCGCACCGCGCAACAACCGCGCGATTTCGGCGGCGCAGGCTTGCGCGGCGTCGCGCCGCGCATTCGCCTTGGACAGCGCCGATTCGCCGTGCGGCAGCATCCACACGCAGAAATCGGCGATATCGGAATACGCGGCGGCCGGCGTCGCGTCGACGAACGGACCGCGCTTGCGCGAACCCGCGCGCACCGGCTGATAGTCGAGCCCGTCGAGGATGAACGCCGCCGGATTCGCCTCGAACACGCGATTGCACGCTTCGATGATCGACGGCGTCGAACGCTGATTGACCGCGAGCGTATAGCGCGCGCTCGCGCCTTCGCGCGCTGCGAGATACGTGTGCAGGTCGGCGGCACGGAAACTGTAGATCGCCTGCTTCGGATCGCCAACCAGAAAGAGCGGCCCGTGCGGCGCGAACACGCGGTCGAAGATGGCGAACTGCAGCGGATCGGTGTCCTGGAATTCGTCGATGAGCGCGGCCGGATAACGCGCCCGCAACGCCTCGGCGAGCCACGCGTGCTTCACGAGCGCGTGATGCAGGTTCGACAGCAGATCGTCGAACGACACCACGCGGCGCGCGCGCTTTCGCGCGGCGAGTTCGGCGGGCGCGTAATCGAGCCACTCGCGCACGACGCCGAGCCACATCGCGCGCTGCGCCGCTTCCGCTGCGGCGGCGGTTGCGGCGAGCGCATCGGCCTGATCGAAGAAGGCGTGCGCGGGCGGTGTGTTCTTGACCTTGGTTCCCTTTGCGAGCGCGGTTGCCGTGAGCTTCAGCGCCCGCTCGGGCGGCGCTGCGTGGCAATCGCCTTCCGCGAAGTAGGCGCTCCACGCCTCGATGGCCTCGCCGACGATCTTCGCGCTGTAGCTGTTCGCCTTCAACGCGCCTTGCGCATCGGACAGCAGCTTGACAATGGCGTCGCGCTCGGCATGCCACAGCGCGCAGGCTTCGTCGAAGATCGCCTGGACGTCGGCGGCGGCGGCTGCGTTCGTGTCGCCGAAACGCAGCGCGGCAAGCGGCTTCTTCAGACGCCGCGCAAGCTGCGCATCGAGCGACGCCGGCCCCGCGCCCTTCCCGACGAGCCACGACGCGAACGACGGCGTGCGCGCCGCGACCGGCTCCACACGCTCGCGCCAGAAGTCGGCGGCGAGTTCGAAGCGCAACGCGCTGTCGTCGGCTTCCATCTCGAACGCGAACGGCATCGCGGCGGCGAACGGCGCTTCCTGCAGCGCGCGCTGGCAGAACGCGTGGATCGTGTGGATCGCGGCCTGATCGAATGTCGACACCGCGATGCGCAGACGCTTCGCCGCTTCTTCGGCATCGATATCGGCGAGCGTCGTGTCGAAGAGTTGCTCGACGAACGGATCGCCGGCCGCATCGCCGTTTTCGATCGCATGCGCGACGCCCGCGAGCCGCGAGCGGATGCGCTCGTGCAATTCTGCGGTCGCCGCCTTCGTGAACGTCACGACGAGAATCTGCTCGACCGACAGACGCTTTTCGAGCAGGAGACGCACGTAGAGCGCGCAGATGTTCCAGGTCTTGCCCGTGCCCGCCGACGCCTCGATCTGGTTTACGCCGTCGAGCGCGCAGGAGAAGACGTCGAGTTCCCGCACGTCGATGTTTTCCATGGTTGAGTTCAGAGTCGTCATGCGCCGCTCCGCAGGTGCTGCACGAGCGGTTCGAAGACGATGCGCGCGACCGTGGCGAAGACATCGTCGAGGGCGAGGTCCGCGCCGCGAAACGCGATGCGAAACACCGGATCATCGGATTCGGCGCGCGTGCGATCGGACTCCCACGCGGCCTGCGCTTTCGAATCGCCCTCGTTCACCTTGAGCCAGGCGCTCTTCGGAAAGAAGCGCAGCGGCATGCGCCTTCCCGCGCGATAGAGCGACGCGAGCGCGGCGAGATGCGCGTGAGGATCGGCGACGGGCGTGAGTTCGAAATCCGCCGATTGCGCGCCGCGCCCGTGCCAGATCGTGCGGCGCGGACCGTCGGGCAGCGCCGCGCAGTACGCGAGATGCGCGAGCCACGCGGACAGATAGTCGCGCGCACGCGGCGCGTCGTAGCGATAGATCACCTGGCCTTGCGGCGTCAGCGCGTTCAGGGTGCCGACGAGCGTCATCGGGCGCGTGTCGGCGAGCGCGTCGTCATGCGCGCCGAATAGCGCGACGTCTGCCGTGCCCGGCCAGCGCGGCGCGAGATCGAGCGCGAACGGAAGACGTTCGACACCCGCCGAGGTCGATGCGCGCACGCGTTCGGCCAGTTGTCCCAACGCATGAAGCTCGCGCGCCTGCCACACGCCGCCCGTCGCGCCCCCCGGCATTTCGGGGCTCGCGCGCGCGACGCGTCTCGCACGTTCGCGCGCGGCGCGATCGCCGTCTTCGGCGGCGTCGAGCAGCGCGGGCAGCACGCGCGCGGCGAGCGCATCGCGGCCCGCGAAGCCCAGTTCGAACGGCTCGGCGTCGTCGAGTTCGGATTCGGCATCGACGAGCGCGATGCCCAGACGATCGCGCAACAGCGCGCGCGCCGGATGCCGCCAGAAACGCACGAAGTCATCGAATGCGACGGTTTCCACGTCGTCTTCCGGCGGCAACGGCGAAGAGAAGAAACGCGCGACGGACTGCGACTTGCCCGACTCCAGTGCGCGCGCGAGTTCGGCACGCTCGGGCTCGTAAGTGAAGAGCCTGCCATCGTCGCGAAAATACTCGGGCGCATACGGCTGCAGCGGATGTTCGAACACGAAGCGCGCGCGCGCCTGCGCGAGGTCGTCCGGGGCCGCATGCTTGCCCGCGACGGAATGCGCGAGATAGTCGAGCAGTTCGTCGATGAGCGCGGCAGGCGGCAGCACGGCGTTATCGCGGATGCTGCGGCCCGTGTACGCGATCATCAGCCGGTCGCGCGCCGCGAGGACGAGGTCGAGGAAGAGATTGCGCTCGTCGTCGCGGCGCTGCCGGTCGCCGAGCTTGCCGAAACGCGCCATCAGGTCGAACTCGTCGGCACGCGTGAGGCTCGGCAGCATGCCGTCGTCCATGCCGAGCAGACACACGACCCGATACGGCAGCCCGCGCAGGCTCGTCAGCGACGAGAACGTGACGCCGCCCCACGGCACGCCGCCGCGCGCGGGATCGTCGAGCGTGTCGGTGAGCGCGGTGCGGATCACGGCTGCCGATACGTCAGTCGCGCCCGCGCCCTCGTCCATCGCGACGATCAGCGCATCGATCGCGCGGCGCACGTCGCCGATGGCATCGGTGAACGCGACGCCCGCATCGAAGAAACGTTCGAGCGCGTCGAGCAGCAGATCGCCCCAGGCGCGCGCGGTGCGTGGACTCGCGATGCGTTCGGCGAACGCGTCGATATCGTCGACGAAGCGCGTCAGGCGGCCGAGCAGCTCGGCGTCCGAGCCGTTCGCGCCTTCGATCGGCAGCCATTCCGCGACCGGCGCGCCGCCGCCCGGCAGCGCGTAGCCGAGATAGAGCCGCGTGAGCGCATCGGCGAAAGTGTGGCGCGCGGCGGGCACGTCGTCCGCCGTGACTTCATCGGGACGCAGGCCGCGCCGCGCACCCGCCGCCGCGAGCCACGCCTGCGCCGTTTCGAGCGCGACGGCGTCGATGCCGTAACGCGCCGCGATCGCATCGACGCGCAGCCATTCGACGAGCTCGGGCGCGCCGACGCTGCGCTCGGTGAGCGCGAGCCAGTCGAGAAGCGCGCGCGCGACGGGGTTCGCCTGCGACGGCGGCAAACCCGTGATCCGATATGGAATGCGCCGACGCTCGTTGCTCGCGCCAGCGGGCGCAGTGCCGAAAATGCCGTCGATGAGCGGCCCGGCCACGGCGAGGTCCGGAAATGCGACGAGCACGTCCGACGGCTCCAGCCCTTCGATAGCGTCGAACCAGTCGAGCAGGCGGTCGTGCAGCACTTCGAGCTGGCGCGACAGGCTGTGACACACATGCACTTCGATGCCGTTATCGACGATGTCTTCCGGCTGCGGCGCGGCGCGCTCTTCATCGAGCGCGAGGATGCCGTTCTGCAGGCGCGCGAGCCAGGTGGGCGCGGGATTGTCCTCGTAAAGCTGACGCTCGCTCGACGCCGCGCTTTCGGTGAGCTCGTGCAGCATGTGGAGTTGCGCCTGCGTCTGCCGTCCCCACTCCGCGAGCAGCGGATGACCGACTTCCTGATAGTCCGCTTCGCCCTTCAATTCGAGTTGCTCGACGCGCGCTTCGCTCACGATATCGAACCAGAACTCGCGGCAAGGATTCTGCGCATAGACGCGCACGTCGATCCAGCGCGACAGCTCGCGCAAGAGCGCGATGTGCAGCGGCGGCATCGTCGGCAAGGCGAACACGCTGATGCGGCGCGGCCATTGCGCGCGCATGACGACATCGAGATCGAAACCTGGGGAATCGGCCAGAAAGCGGTATGCGGGCGGCGTCGGGTCTTTCGCGTCGCCGTTCGCGTCGTGGGCAAGGTCCGCGAGCAGCGCGCGCCACAGCGCTCGTTGCCAGCGCTCGTCCTCGCGCTGGATGTCGTTCGCGCCCGAAAGACGCGGGCCGCGCGCGTCGATTTCGGCGCTGCTTCCGGCGAGGATCGAGCCGCCCGCCTGCCAGTGCGTGAGCCACTCCGGGCGATACGTCAGATAGTGATCGAAGACCGTCGCGATGCGGCGCGCGAGTTCGTAGCGCATGGAGTCGTCGGCGGCATTCAGATACGTCGACAGCCGCGCCGAATCGCCGATCGACGAATCCTCGAAAAGCCGGTAGCAGCGCCACGCGAGCCGGTCGGGCGCGAACGGCGAATGCGCGGGCACCGGCAGCACGCGGCCGATCTGCGCCCAAAGCCATTGCGCGAGATAGCAAAAGTCGACGTTCGCGCAGATGCCGAAGCGCCCCGCCATGTCGAGTTCGAGCCGGCGGCGCAACGCCGCGCTCGGCACGATGACGGACTCGCGCGCGAAGGGATCGCTCTCGCGCATGGCGAATGCGTCGAGGTCCTCGAAGAGCGCCGCGGCGAGCGTCTCGTGACGATTCGAATAAAAGAGTTCGAGCATGGAAAGCAGCTTGCAGACGGCGTGTGAAGGCTTCGACGAAGCGGAATTTGAAAAGCTTTGTCAGTTCATGCGCCAGCATAGCAAAGCGCGCCCGCAGCCGAGAACCTGGCCGAATGGCCGAGGTCCGAAGCCTTGGGGAGTTGAGTTAGACTCGATTCTCGCTTCGTCCCCGCAAAATCAAAGAGCGTCAAAACAGGAAGTCGATGCGTTATTCGTTCGAAATCAGGAAGTTCATTTACAGCCAGTATTTCTTCGGCGGACTGCGCATCGCGCTGGGCGTGTCGCTGCCCGCCGTCCTGATGCTCATCGTGTTTGACAATCGCGAGCTTGGTTTCACGATCGCGACCGGCGCGCTCGGCGCGTGTGTCGTCGACATGCCCGGACCGCTCAGGCACAAGCACAACGAAATGCTCGCATGCACGCTGATCGGCTTCTTCGCGGCGCTCGCAACGGGCATCGCGACGGCGCATCCGCTCACGCTCTGGCTCACCATCGTGCCGTTGACCTTCGTGCTGTCGCTGATCGTCGTGTATGGCAATCGCTGGCCGCAGATCAGCTTCGCGACGCTCTTCATGATGGTCGTCACGCTCGAAGAGCATTTCACGCCGATGCAGGCGCTCATCAACGCATCGTGGATTCTTCTGGGCGGTCTCTGGTACACGTACTGGGCAACGCTCGTCAGCCGGCTGCTCGTCTATCGCATCGAGCAGCAGGCGCTGGCCGAAAGCATCTTCAGTTGCGCGGAGTACCTGCTCGCGCGCGCCGAGTTCTACGACGGCGACGCCGATCTCGACGAGTGTTATCGCGTGCTGATCGAAAAGCAGATCGCGGCCGTCGAGCGGCAGGAAGCGGCGCGCGACATCGTGCTGCGCAATCTGCCGAAGGTGAAATCCGGCAAGCTCGATGCACGGCGCGCGCGGCTTTTCAATCTCTTCATCAACGTGGTCGATCTGCACGAATTCTTCGTCGGCGCGCATACGGATTATCCGCTCGTGCGCAAGACCTTCGCGGGCTCGGACGTGCTGATCTTCTATCGCGACCTGATGAGAAAGGCGAGCGCCGATCTCGAGGAAATCGGCCTTGCCGTGTTGCAGAACAACGCCGCCGACCGGCAGATCAGCATGAAGGCCGAGTTGCGCGCGATCGAATACGAACTGGAGCTGATGCGCAAGCACGGCCTGCCCGAGAAGAGCCCCGAGGCCTACGCGGCGGCGGCGGCCGTGTTCCGGCGTTTATGGAGCGCGACGCGTCTTATCGACAAGATGCGCCGCCGCACCCGTGACGATGCGAGCGCGACCGAAACCGAAGTGCAGATCGATCATGCGTTGTCGCGTTTCATATCGAGCCGGCGCGTGCCGTTCATGCAGATTTTTTCGAATCTCACGATGTCCTCGCCAAGCTTCCGGCACGCGCTGCGCGTGACCATCGCGGTGGGCATCGGATTCTGGCTCGGGCGTCTTTTGCCGCTCACGAACGCGTACTGGATCGTGATGACCACGGTCATCATCCTGAAGCCCGGCTACTCGCTCACCAAGCAGCGCAACACGCAGCGGATCATCGGCACGGCGATCGGCTGCGCGGTGACCATCGCGCTGATCCTGTTCTTCAAGGACCCGCATATCCTGCTCGTCGTGATGTTCGCGTCGATGGTGATGAGCTACAGCCTGCTGCTCTTCAATTACGCGGCGAGCGTCGT
Source organism: Caballeronia fortuita (assembly GCF_001544835.2). Lineage (GTDB taxonomy): Bacteria > Pseudomonadota > Gammaproteobacteria > Burkholderiales > Burkholderiaceae > Caballeronia > Caballeronia fortuita. Next base: position 372,981 of record NZ_FCNX02000005.1, read on the forward strand.
GTTCACGTCGTCGTATGTGCTGCTGATGTTCCATTTGCTCGCGCCGGGCAACATGCGGATCATCGGCGAGCGCGCGATCGATACGGTCGTCGGTTGCGCTATCGCCATCGCGGCGAGCCATCTGTTTCCGTATTGGGAATATCGGCTGATGGGCAAGCTCGTGAAAGACCTGCTCGCGGCGACGCGCAACTATCTCGAAGCGAGCTGGTGGTGGCGCGCGAGTCAGACCGAGAAGACGCGCGCAGCGGCGGCATCGTCCGCGAGCGTGGAAACGCCCGTGGATCACGCGGTTTTCGCCGATGCGAATGCGGGCGCGGTGGCGGCTTCGGCGCAGAGCGTGGCGATCACGGCGCAATCAGCCGATGATGCAACCATCGAAACGCCACCGCCCGAACCCGCGATCGTCGCCGATTCCGCGATGAAAGCCGCGAGCGCCACGGCGCAGCGATTGTCGTCGGTGAGTATCGGCGAGAGCACGGCGGCCACCGCGAGCAAGGGCGCGTCCGCGGCGGCGACCGTCGCCGCCACCGCGCTCGACCGCGACTTCCGCTACCGCCTCGCGCGCAAGAACGTGCACATCGCGTTCGCCAATCTCGCGCAGGCGTTCCAGCGCATGATGCTGGAACCGAAGGCGCAGCAGCGCTATGTCGCCGAACTCAACGATCTGCTCGTGCAAAGCCATGTGCTCGCGTCGCAGATCACCGCCGCCGCGCCGCTTCTGCAATCGCTCAATGAAGCGGGCGGTCAGCCGTTCGAGCCGGTGCAGCGCACCTTCGGCATCGTGCGCGACAACCTCGCCGGCGCGGAGGGCGAACTGCCTGCTCCGGCGAAACCGGACGCGCCACCCGCGCAAGCCGACGCGCTCAAGGAACTGCGGCGCGATCTGGACCGCATGGTCGTCGATGCCGAGCGCGCGCAGATGCTGCCCGCCGATGCGCTTCACGATCTCAAGCTGCTCGCGCATCAATGCAAGCAGATGCTGACCGCGTCATCGCTCATCGGCAAGGACGCCGCGCAGATTCGCCTGCCGGTCTGAGGTGCTATCGAGGCTTGGTTACTGCGATGCGCCGACAGCCGGGACCGCCGGCCGCACATCGCTCGCGGCGGAAGGCTGAGCGTTGTCGCGGTCGAACTCGCGCTTTTCGCGGATCGCGTTGAAGAGAATCGTGCCGATCACGAGCAGCACCACGACGACGATGAACACGCTGACGGCGCGGGTCGGATTCTTTCTGGGCGCACCGTCCGGGCGGCGGGGATCGCGGGGGTCGTGAGTCATGAAAAGGTTCGTGGCGACGTTTCGGAAAGTCCCACATGGTAACCGGACTGGTTTTCAGATGGGTTGCGAAACGCCGATTGCAAATCGCGCGCGGTCGTACGCATCGTTTCGGAACGCGCACGAGCGTCGCGAAATTGTGTGGTTCACGGCCGCGCTTGAACGACGCCCGTCCGAATGACGATACTAATCGCGATTCCATGCGCGTCCGATCCCGGCGAGGGCTGCAAGGGGCACATGCCGGGATACCTCGTGACCGGACGCGTTGAGCCGCCCGCCCGGGCGGCTTTTCTTTTTCTCGTGCGCGCCTTTCAGGGCTCGAGTGTCGGTCTCACCGGAAGCGCCGTCGAATATTTGATCTGCTCCATCGCGAAGCTCGAGCTCACGTCGTACAGCGGCACCGCACGGATGAGTTGCTTGTACACGCGGTCGTAATCGTCGATGTCCGACACCACGACGCGCAACAGATAGTCCGTCTCGCCGCTCATCCGGTACACCTCGACCACTTCCGGAATGTCACGGACCGCGCGCGTGAAGTCTTCCGCCCAGATCTGCGTGTGCTGATTCGTGCGCACCGCGACGAAAACCGTCGTGCCGACGCCGAGCTTCTTCGGATCGCACAAGGCCACCTGCGCGCGGATCACGCCCGTTTCTTTCAGGCGCTGCACGCGCTTCCAGCACGGCGTCTGCGAAAGGTTCACGCGCTGCGCCAGTTCCGCGATGGGCATCGTCACGTCGTTCTGCAGCAATTCGAGCAGCTTGCGGTCGATGAGGTCCATTCCCATGCTGCACCCCTTAGAGGAAATTATTCTATTTCTTGATGTCCGAGCGGAATTATATGGAAACTAATTCTGGAGGCAAGCCGGTATAAATGAGCCGATAGATTAACCACGACAAGACGGCTCATCCCACTATGCGACTCGAACACGTCAGCCGCGCGACACGGCCCTTTTCATCGGCATCGCCGGCGATCGACCGCTTATGCCGCGAGATCGACGACGCGCTCGCCGCCGCGCACGGCGCTCCGCGCGCCTCGTTCGGACAACGCGTGCGCCTCGCGCTGCAACGCGCGATCGGCGATCCGGGCATGCTGCGCCCCGATCAGCGCGTGAGCAATCCGCAGCGCTATTGCCGCCATCTGCTCGCCGCCGATCCGTTCGACCGCTATGCAATCGCCGCGCTCGTCTGGGAGCCGGGGCAGGCGAGTCCGGTGCATGGTCATCGGACCTGGTGCGGCTATGCGGTAATCGAAGGAACGCTGGAAGAGACGCTCTACCGCTGGGACGCGGCCGAGCATCGCGCGGTCGAGACGCGGCGTCATCCGCGCGAGTCGGGCGCGGTGTCCTTTGTGGATGCGGGACGCGGCGCGATTCATCAACTCGGCAATCCGGCCGATGCCGCCGCGCGCGCCGTGTCGCTGCATATTTACGGCGTCGCGGGCGAGCAGATCGCCACGCACGTCAACGATCTGCTCGCCGCCTGAAGGATTGCTCAGCCCTTGCCGGGCTCGGGCGCGGTCGGAATCTGCGGCGGAATCGGCACGGATTGATCGGTCGGCGGCGGCGCGGGCTGCGGTTCGTGCGATACATCGCGCGCCGCGGCGGCGGCCATTTTCGCCTCGCGCGACAATCCCGGACCGACCGCCAGTTCCTCGTCCTCTTCCACCGGCGCGGGCGGCTCGCCCGTCCAGATGCGCCGGGCGCGCTCGCGTCCCTCGGCGTCCGCGCCCGGCATCGCATCGCGCGTCATCTGCACCTGCATCTGCGGGACGGGGATCTCCATGCCGGCTTCGTCCATCTTGCGCTTGATGCGCAGATTGAAGGCCCGCGCGACGCTCCATTGCTGCAACGGCCGCGTCTTGATCTGCCCTTTGACGACCATCCAGTTCGGATCGAAGCGGTCCAGTCCCCACACTTCGACCGGACCGAGCATTTCCAGCCGATAACGCAGGTCGGCCATCAGGTCTGCGCCGACTTCGCGAATCATCTGCGTGACCTCGTCGACGTCCGCCGTGAAGGGCACGCGCACTTCGAACACCGCATACGCGAAGTCGCGCGACAGATTCTTCACCGTCTTGATCTGCGAGAACGGAATCGCGTGGATCGCGCCCTGCCCGTCGCGCAGGCGCACGGTGCGGATCGTCAGACTTTCGACGATGCCTGCGTGGCCGCCTTCCACCTCGATCGAATCGCCGACCGAAATCGTGTCTTCGATGATGATGAAGAGTCCCGTGATCAGATCCGCGACGAGCGATTGCGCGCCGAAACCAACCGCAAGACCGATCACGCCCGCGCCCGCGAGCAGCGGCGTCACATTCAGGCCGAGATTCGCCGCCGTGACGATCGCCGCGACGGTCAGCAGAAACACGAGCACGACGTTGCGCACGAGCGGCAGCATGGTGCGCGCGCGCATGCTCGGGCCGCGTCCGCCGCGCCGCGACGCATCGGGCTTGAGCGCTTCCTGAATGCCCGTGTCGATCAGAATCCAGATCAGCCAGACGATGAAGAACGTCAGCACGATCATCGCGACCGCGTGCGTGATGCCGCGCGCGGCCACGCTCTCTTCGGCCATGTGCGCGAGCGAAAAGCCCCAGAAGCGCGACGACAGTTCGAGAAAGGCAAGCCATACGCCGACCACGATCATCGTGCCGACGAATTTGATGAGCCTGCGCACATACGCCGATTGCCGGCGCGGCTTGCGCGATTTCGGCCGCGTGATGCGGATGACGACCGCCGACAGAAAGAACGCGACGACGAGTAGGCCCGCGGTCGCGATCGCCATCTGCAACACGTTCTCCGAGGTGCCGATGCCCATCAGCGTCGCCACCACGGACGCCGACGCGAGCAGCAAAAGCGGCAACTGCCACAGCGACGCGACCACTTCGAACGTCTCGGTCGCAGCCTTGCGCGTGTTGCGCTGTTCGTACGTGCGGCTGCGGATCAGATGCGCAACGGGCCGCTGGAACGTGAGCGCGAAATACGCGGTCAGCGCCGCCGCGCCCATGTTCGCGCACGTCGAGATCAGCGCCGAGAGATTGGTGCCGAGCTGCTGCGCGACATCGTAATTGGCGGCGGCATCGCCGAGCGCGCCGAGCGTGCCGATCAGAAACAGAAGCCGCCGCGCGCGGATGATGAGCAGGTTCACCGCGACGCGCCGGTGCGCCGAGCCGAACAGCGAGAACATGATGAGACAGATCGCCGAAAACACCGCGCCCGCGACGATCGCATAGGCGGTGACCATCGCGAGCGTGCGCCCGAGCGACAGCGGCATGTAGTGCGTGAACGTCAGCGCCGCGAGGAACGCGAACAAATACGGCGCGACACGTCGCAGTGTAAAGAGCAGCAATTCGCGCGTCGTCGGATTCGAATGCAGGCCGGTGTCGATGCCATAACGCGCCTGCACGCGGCGCTGCAGATAGACGAGCACCATCGCGCACGCGCCCCAGCCGGCGAGCGTCGCGAAATAATTGAACAGCGTTCGGCCGAACGGCTCGCGGCTCTGGCTCGTGACGATCGTGAAGAGTTCGTTGCCGGCGGCGTTGAAACGTCCGATCCAATACGCGATCGGCGTCTTGCCGCGCTTCACGTCGGCCTCGACGTTCGTGAGCGCCGACGCGATCGCGCCGAGCAGCCCCGCGTTCTGCGCGATCGTCGCCACCACCGATGACGTCCCTGCGCCCGAAGCCGGCGGCGCGCCCGCCGCCGTGCCGCTCGCCGCGGCGTCCGTCGCCGATGCGGCGGCTGCCGCGCCGGATGCGGGCGCCGGGCCTGCTGTGTCGGCGGCGCGCTTCGCATCGCGCAGGTGCTTGAGTTGCGCGACGAGCGCGGCGCGCTGCTTGTCGCTATCGAGCGTGGAAATGATGTTGTCGAGCGAGCGCAACATCTCGGCGTCGGACATGGCGGGTGCCGACGCGGCATCCGGCGCGGAGGCGGGCGCGGCGGGCGCGATCAGTTCCTGGAAGGTCGGCAGCGTGAGCGCGGGCGCGGCGTCGGCGGCGGGCGCCAGGAATGCGATCGACGCGGCCAGCGCGACGAGCATCGACGACATTGCGGGCGAACGAGCGCGCGAAGCGTGGCGTGAAGCGTGACGTGAAGCGTGCCGCGCACGCAGATACGCGAGGCCGGCGCGAATGTGCATGAACGCCGCCATCCAGGACATCGCGACAGACGCCGCCGCGCGTTCCGGCGCGAGCTTGCGTGACTTCATAACGGTCTCGATTCTGAAAGACCGCCAGTTTAGCGGCTGGGAGCCGAACGCCGTCCAACCCGGACGTAACCGAATGTTAAGTCGTTTCGCATCGTTTTCTGAGCCGAATCACCGCAATTACCGCGATTACCGCGATTACCGCGCTATTTGTCCATCTCCGTGCGCGTGCCGCTCGCATCGGAGCCGGGCCCCGCGACCGAACCTTGCGCGCTCGCCTGCGGATTCGACGCGCCGCCGTCCTTCGCCGACCATTCCTGCAGCTTGCGCCCCGCCGATTGCAGGCTGGCGCCGGTCGCGCTCGCGGCGTTGTTGATCGCCGCATTCGTCGCGCTCGCCGCGCCGTCGAAGTTCGCGCGCGCGGAGGCGGCGACGCTGCTCGCGGATACGTCGGGCATCGAACCGGCGTTGCCGATGTTCTGCTGCGCCGACTGCTTCGCCGCATCGACCTTCTGGCCGACATAGCTCGCCGCCTGATCCAGCTTCTGATTTGTCTGGCTCGCGAGGTTGTTGAATGCGTTCGCGGCCTGTCCTGCGGTCGCGTCGTGCTTCTCGCACGCGGCGAGCACGCCGAGCGCCGCGACTACGACGGCGATGCGGGTCATGGGAGTCATCTGCATGGTCTTACCTCGTGCCTGATTCGTGCGCACATCATACGGTATCGACGCAGCGCCTATTTTCCCCGCTCGCCGAACGAGCGAATCGGACATTCGAACCTTGCATCGCAGGGGAACCTCGCGCGCGCCTTCGCGCGAAATTGATCGAATAGAAGTTTCCTTCTACATTTCGGAGCCTTCTGGTTTTAGCGGCATGTGCGGTGACATATATTCGCCGCGTCCCTGCCTCTCACGAAAGTTCGCACCATGCTTTTCATGAATGTCGCTGTCGCTCTGGTCGCAGCGTTGATGTTGTTCGAGCCGTTCGCCCGCGCCCCCGTTTCCCGCTTCACCACCCGTCGCATGCGCCGCAATCTCGCCAACCGTTCGTTCTATCAGGCAGGCGCGGCGTTCTTTGCAGCATTGCTCATCGCGACGAGTCCGCCCGCTCCCGAGCGTGTCTCTCCGCTGTTCGTGTACGGCGTGGCCCTTTTGCTTATCGGCGCAACCATCTACTGGATCGTCCGCGGCCAACGCCTGCTCCGTCAGCCGCGCGTGTTCACGAACGCTTACTGATTCCTTCGATGCGGCGCGCTCTATCGCCGCTTCTCGCGACTGGCCGATAACTTCGGTGCCCGTCGCCATCGCTCTTCCTCCGACCTCCCCGCCGCGCGCCATCGGCTGCGACTCAGGCACTTTCAGGTATATTCGCCCCACGGCGTCTAGCGAACGCGCGAACGAAAAAAAAGGCGCTACGTTTCCGTAGCGCCTTAAAAGTTCTAGCCATTCCGAGGGCCGTGCTAGAACCTGAGAGCCAGTCTTTCGAGTGCGGAGCGGAAAGCGCTGACGCGCACATCACTTCCGGTTTCGAAATTCGATTCCATTTTTTCCGGGATCGCTGCTCAAGTCAAGCAAAATCTCGCGGTCCGGGCAACTGCCCAAGTTTCGTTCAGCACGCTTCTTTCGTTAAAAAAGTTCATCGCCGATGCAGCTTATTGCGAAGGCTTGCATCGTTTGCAAGTTTCTCGACGCGGCCTTGTAGAATTGCGCGACGTCATCAAACAAAACGATGTTTCACAAAACAAATGCCTATGCAAACTGAACGGTCGGCGGGCCGCGAACGCGCCCGGGAGAAAGACGGCGAGGAAGTCACCGCACTCGCACGCGGACTCGATGTGCTGCGCCGCATCGCCGCCGCAGACGCGCCCGTCAGCAATCGCGAACTGACCGACTGGACCGGGATTCCGAAACCCACGGTGTCCCGCATCACCGCGACGCTCGTCGGCGCAGGGCTGCTGCATCGTCTGCCCGACAGCGAGCGCTTCGTGCTCACCGCGTCAGTGCTCGAACTGAGCAACGGATTCTTACGCAATTTCGACATTCGTGCACGCGCGCGCCCGTTTCTGATCCGGCTTGCGGAACGCACCGGACTGTCCGTTCACCTCGCCGTGCGCGATCGTCTGGAGATGGTTGTAATCGATGCCATTCGGCCGCGGTCCGCCGTGCTGGTCTCGCGGCTCGAAGTCGGCGGCAGGATGGACCTGAGCCGCACGGCGGTGGGCCGCGCTTACCTCGCGGTGCTGTCGGAGGCGGATCGGCGTGCGCTCATCGGCAGTCTGCAGACCGCATCGGGCGACGACTGGCCGGCCATTGCGGGCGGCTTGCAGCGCGGCATCGACGACGCCTTGCAGCTTGGCTTCGCGATTTCCGTCGGCGAATGGCATCACGGACTGAACGCTGTCGCGGCGGGCTTCGTCGGACCGTCCGAGGAACGCTACTCGGTCAACTGCGGCGGCGCGGCGCATCAGTGCCCGCGAGAAATATTGATCGACGATATCGCGCCCGCGCTGCTCGAATGCGTCGGGCAGATCGCGCGCGAGATCGGCGGAACGCACGCGACGAACGCACTGCGCGCCGCCGGCTAGTCATCGCGTGCGCCCAACGCGCTTCTCAACATATCGAAAGCATGCGTCGATGCGCGTGTAACAGTCGTAATCAACAGAAAGAATGATCGGTGGACGGCCCCCGGTGCGAGACGTAGCATCATGCTTCGCGCGCACCGGGGCCGCGCCGGATTCTTGCCTGATGTGTCGGGCGAGCTTTCCAGCTGCTTTCAACGGCCCCGCTTTTTCACGGCTTCCGCTTCGGTCCGGTTCATGCGCGCGGCGCATCGCCTTTGCGTGACTGAACCATGACCGCCGCCCGTCCGCGCTCCGTACAGATTTGAAAGACCCAGCCTTCGAACCGATGGACGACCAAAAGAATCCCCCCGCGCAGCCGCGCCCGACGCCTCCAACGCCTGCAGCCATCGAACCCGCGCCACGGCGCCGCCGGATCGTGCCGCTCGTCGTCGCGCTCGTGATCATCGCCGGTGCGCTCGTGTGGTGGCATCCGTGGAATCGCGGCAGCGGCGACGGTGCGAGCGGAACGCCGGAAGCGCGTCAAGGCGGACGGCGCGGCGCGCCGAACGCGATGAATCAGCCGCAGCCGGTACACGTCGCGACGGTCACGCAGGGCGAGATGCCCGTCGTCATCAATTCGCTCGGCACCGTCACGCCGCTCGCGAACGTCACCGTCAAGACGCAGTTGAACGGCACGCTCGTCGATGTCGCGTTCAAGGAAGGCCAGATGGTCAAGAAGGGCGACGTGCTCGCGCAGATCGATCCACGCCCCTACGAAATCTCGCTGCGCAACGCGCAAGGCGCGCTCGCGAAAGACGAGGCGCTCCTGCAGACCGCGCGCCTCGATCTGCAGCGCTATCAGACCTTGCTGTCGCAGGATTCCATCGCCAAACAGCAGGTCGATACGCAGGCGTCGCTCGTGAAGCAGTACGAAGGCGCGGTGAAATCGGACCAGGCCAACGTCGATACGTACAAGCTCGATCTGACCTACGCGCGCATCACGGCGCCGGTGTCGGGACGCGTCGGCCTGCGTCAGGTCGATCCGGGCAACTACGTGACGACGGGCGACACGAACGGCGTCGTCGTCATCACGCAGTTGCAGCCGATCAGCGTGATCTTCACCACGTCCGAAGACAATCTCGCCGCGATTCTCAAGCCGCTGCGCGCGGGCACGAAGATGTCGGTCACGGCGTACGACCGCGCGAACACCACGTCGCTCGAAGCGGGCCATCTCGAGACCGTCGACAACCAGATCGACACGACTACCGGCACCGTGAAGCTGCGCGCAACCTTCGACAACAAGGAAGGCATGCTCTTCCCGAATCAGTTCGTGAACACGAAGCTGCTCGTCGACGTCATCAAGAACGCGACCATCGTGCCGACGCCCGCGGTGCTCAACGGCTCGTCGGGCGCGTTCGTGTATGTCGTGAAGCCGGACAACACCGTCACGGTGCGCAACGTGAAAACAGGTCCGGTCGATGGCGAGCGCACGAGCATCAAGTCCGGTCTGCAAGTGGGCGAGCGCGTGGTCATCGACGGTTCGGACCGACTGAAGGAAGGCGCGAAGATCACGATTCCGGCCGACAAGGCGAAAGCGGCATCGGGTGCCTCGGGCGCATCGGCCGCCGCGCCCGCTTCGGCGGCATCGGGTGCGCGTCACGGCGGTCATCGGCGTCAGCAATCGCAGCAGTAAGCGCAATTCGAAAGCATGAATCCATCCCGCATTTTTATCCTGCGCCCGGTCGGCACGGCGCTCCTGATGGCGGCGATCATGCTGGTCGGCCTCGTCGCGCTGCGCTTTTTGCCGCTCTCCGCGCTGCCCGCCGTCGACTATCCGACGATCCAGGTCCAGACCTTCTATCCGGGCGCATCGCCCGACGTGATGACATCGAGCGTCACCGCGCCGCTCGAAAAGCAGTTCGGGCAGATGGCGAGCCTGAATCAGATGTCCTCGCAGAGTTCGGCGGGTGCATCGGTCATCACGCTGCAGTTCAGCCTCGATTTGCCGCTCGACATTGCCGAGCAGGAAGTGCAGGCGGCGATCAACGCGGCGGGCAATCTGTTGCCGTCCGACCTGCCCGCGCCGCCGATCTACGCAAAGGTGAACCCCGCCGACGCGCCGATCATGACGCTCGCTGTCAGCTCCAGGACCTTGCCGCTGACGCAAGTGCAGGATCTGGCCGACACGCGTCTCGCCCAGAAAATCTCGCAAGTGGCAGGCGTGGGCCTCGTGTCGGTGAGCGGCGGCAATCGCCCCGCCGTGCGCATTCGCGCGAACACGCGCGCGCTCGCCTCGTACGGGCTGAACATCGACGATCTGCGCACGACGATCTCGAACCTCAACGTCAACACGCCGAAGGGCAACTTCGACGGCCCGACGCGCGCCTATACGATCAACGCGAACGATCAGCTCACCGATGCCAACGCGTACAAGAGCGCGGTCGTCGCGTATCGAAACGGGCGTCCGGTGATGCTGACGGATGTCGCGACTATCGTCGAAGGGCCGGAGAACACGAAGCTCGGCGCATGGGTCGATTCGACGCCCGCGATCATCCTGAACGTGCAGCGTCAGCCGGGCGCGAACGTGATTGCGGTGGTCGACGGCATCAAGAAAATCCTGCCGCAATTGCAGCAATCGCTACCGGCGGCGCTCGATGTTCGCGTCGTCACGGACCGCACCACGACCATCCGCGCATCGGTGCGCGACGTGCAGTTCGAGCTCGCGCTGTCCGTCGTGCTGGTCGTGCTCGTCATTTATCTGTTCCTCGCGAATGTCTACGCAACCATCATTCCGAGCTTGTCGGTGCCGCTGTCGCTGGTCGGCACGCTCGCGATCATGTACCTGTGCGGCTTCTCGCTCGACAATCTCTCGCTGATGGCATTGACCATCGCGACGGGCTTCGTCGTCGACGACGCCATCGTGATGATCGAAAACATCGCGCGTTACGTCGAGGAAGGCGAATCTCCGCTCGAAGCCGCGTTGAAGGGTTCGAAGCAGATCGGCTTCACCATCATCTCGCTGACGGTTTCGTTGATCGCCGTGCTGATTCCACTGCTCTTCATGGGCGATGTGGTCGGCCGCCTCTTTCACGAGTTCGCGATCACGCTCGCGGTGACCATCGTCATTTCGGCAATCGTCTCGCTCACGCTCGTGCCGATGATGTGCGCGAAGCTCCTGCGTCATACGCCGACGAAGGAAAGCAAGCGCTTCGAGGCGCGCGCGCATCAGTTCATCGATTACGTGATCGGGCGTTATGCGGTCGCGCTGAACTGGGTGCTGGCGCGGCAGCGCGCGACGCTGTTCGTCTTCGTGCTCACGCTCATTCTTACCGCCGTGCTGTACGTGTACATTCCGAAGGGCTTTTTTCCGACGCAGGACACCGGTGTGATCCAGGCGATTACGCAGGCGCCGCAGGCCGCGTCGTATCAGGCCGTCGCGGACCAGCAGCAGGCGCTCGCGAAGAAGATTCTGCAGAACCCGGACGTCGAAAGCCTGACCTCGTTCGTCGGCGTGGACGGCTCGAACATCACGCTGAACAGCGGGCGCATGCTCATCAACCTGAAGCCGCGCGACGACCGCAGCAATACGTCGAGCGATGTCATCCGCGAGATTCAGAGCGAAGTCGCCGATATTCCCGGCATCAAGCTGTACATGCAGCCGGTGCAGGATTTGACGATCGATTCGACCGTCAGCCCGACGCAGTATCAGTTCATGCTGACCGACCCGAACTCGGCCGAATTCGCGGAATGGGTGCCGAAGCTCGTCGAACGGCTGCAACATACGTCGGTGCTGACGGATGTCGCGACCGATTTGCAGCAGAATGGCCAGTCGGTGTATATCGAGATCGACCGGGAAACGGCCGCGCGCTTCGGCATCACGCCCGCGACCGTCGACAACGCGCTCTACGACGCATTCGGCCAGCGCATCATCTCGACGATCTTCACGCAGTCGAACCAGTACCGCGTGATTCTCGAAGCCGAACCGTCCGACGCGCACTACAGCGAAACGTTGAACGGCATCTATCTGCCCTCTTCCACCGCGAGCAACGGGCAGGTGCCGCTTTCGGCCATCGCGAAGTTCCATGAGCGCGCCGCGCCCTTGCTCGTCACGCACCTCGGGCAGTTCCCGGCCACGACCGTGTCGTTCAATCTCGCGAAGGGCGAATCGCTCGGCGCGGCGGTGAAGGCGATCGAGCAGGCGAAGGAGGACATCGGCTTGCCGGCATCGTTCCAGATTCGCTATCAGGGCGCGGCGCTCGCGTTCCAGGCGTCGCTGTCGAACGAACTGTTCCTGATACTCGCGGCCATCGTGACGATGTATATCGTGCTCGGCGTGCTGTACGAGAGCTTCATCCATCCGATCACGATTCTCTCGACGCTGCCGTCCGCGGGCGTCGGCGCGCTGCTTTCGCTGATGATCACCGGGCACGATCTCGACATCATCGGGATCATCGGCATCGTGCTGCTGATCGGCATCGTGAAGAAGAACGCGATCATGATGATCGACTTCGCGCTCGAAGCGGAGCGCGACCAGGGCAAGCCGCCGCGCGAAGCGATTTTCCAGGCGTGCCTGCTGCGCTTTCGCCCGATTCTCATGACGACGATGGCCGCGTTGCTCGGCGCGCTGCCGCTGATGCTCGGCTGGGGCGCGGGCTCGGAGCTGCGGCGTCCGCTCGGCGTGGCGATCGTCGGCGGTCTGATCGTGTCGCAATTGCTCACGCTCTTCACGACGCCCGTCATCTATCTCGGCTTCGACTCCCTCGCCCGCAAGCTGCGCGCTCGCTTCAATCGCGGCAGGCCGACGGCGCCGGCCAGCGAAGGACGCTGATTCATGAACATGTCGCGCATCTTCATCGCCCGGCCGGTCGCCACGACGCTGCTCGCGATCGGCATCGCGCTCGCGGGCATGTTCGCGTTCGTGCGCCTGCCGGTCGCGCCCTTGCCGCAAGTCGATTTCCCGACGATCTCCGTGCAGGCATCCTTGCCCGGCGCGAGCCCGGAAACGGTGGCGACGAGCGTCGCGAGCCCGCTCGAAAGGCATCTGGGCACCATCGCGGACGTGAGCGAAATGACGTCGATGAGTTCCGTCGGCACAACGCGCATCACGCTGCAATTCGGCCTGAACCGCGACATCGACGGCGCCGCGCGCGACGTGCAAGCCGCGATCAACGCCGCGCGCGCCGACCTGCCGACCGCGCTGCGCCAGAATCCGACGTATCACAAGGTCAACCCCGCCGACGCGCCGATTCTCGTGCTCGCGCTCTCCTCGCCCACGCGCACGGCGGGCTCGCTCTACGATTCCGCCGCGACCGTGCTGCAGCAGACGCTCTCGACCGTGCCGGGCGTCGGCGAAGTCGACGTCAGCGGCTCCGCGAACCCGGCGGTGCGCGTGGAGCTGGAGCCGGGCGCGCTCTTTCACTACGGCATCGGGCTGGAGGACGTGCGCGCCGCGCTCGCTTCAGCGAACGCAAACAGTCCGAAGGGCGCGATCGAGTTCAAGGGCACGCGCGTCCAGCTGTACACCAACGATCAGGCGAGCAAGGCCGCGCAGTACAAGGACCTCGTGGTCGCGTACCGCAACGGCTCGGCGGTGAAGCTTTCGGATGTCGGCGAAGTGGTCGATTCCGTCGAAGACCTGCGCAATCTCGGCCTCATCAACAACAAGCGCGCGGTGCTCGTGATTCTGTATCGGCAGCCAGGCGCGAACATCATCGAGACGATCGACCGCGTGAAGTCTATGTTGCCGCAATTGCAGGCCGCCCTTCCCGCCGATGTCCAGATCACGCCGACCGCCGACCGCTCCACGACGATCCGCGCTTCGCTGCACGACACCGAGCTCACGCTGGTCATTGCGGTGGCGCTCGTCGTCATGGTCGTGTTCCTGTTCCTGCGCAACTGGCGCGCGACGCTGATACCGAGCGTCGCCGTGCCGATATCGATCATCGGCACTTTCGCGGCGATGTATCTGCTCGGCTTCTCGCTCGACAATCTTTCGCTGATGGCGCTGACCATCGCGACGGGCTTCGTCGTCGACGATGCGATCGTCGTGCTGGAAAACATCACGCGGCATGTGGAGAAAGGCGTGCCGCGCATGCAGGCGGCGATCATCGGCGCGCGCGAAGTCGGCTTCACGGTGCTGTCGATCAGCGTGTCGCTCGTCGCCGTGTTCCTGCCTATTCTGCTGATGGGCGGCATCGTCGGGCGGCTTTTTCGCGAGTTTGCGCTGACGTTGTCGCTTGCTATCGGCGTATCGCTCGTCGTTTCACTGACCGTCACGCCGATGATGTGCTCGCGCCTGCTCGACGAGCCGCACGAGCGCAAGCAGGAAGGCCGCGTCGCGCGCTGGCTGGAGCGCCAATTCGACCGCATGCAGCGCGGCTATGCGCGCACGCTCGGCTGGGCGCTCGCGCATCCGCGCACGCTTCTGATGCTCCTGTTCGCGACCATCGGGCTGAACGTTTACCTGTACTACATCGTGCCGAAGGGCTTTTTCCCGCAGCAGGACACGGGGCGCATCATCGGCGGCATTCAGGCGGACCAGAGTACGTCTTTCCAGGCGATGAAGCTCAAATTCGCGGAGATGATGAAGATCGTCGAAGCGGACCCTGCCGTCGACAGCGTCGCGGGTTTCACCGGCGGGCGCTCGACCAACTCGGGCTTCATGTTCATTTCGCTCAAGCCCAAGAGCGTGCGCAAGGTCTCGGCCGATCAGGTCATCAACGGCTTGCGCAAGCCGCTCGCGGATGTCGCCGGCGCGCGCACGTTCCTTCAGGCGGTGCAGGATATTCGCGTAGGCGGGCGGCAATCGAACGCGCAATATCAGTTCACCTTGCTGTCGGATTCGACCGCCGATCTGTACAAGTGGGGACCGCTACTCACCGAGGCGTTGCAAAAGCGCCCCGAACTCGCCGACGTAAATTCCGACCAGCAGCAAGGCGGCCTGGAAGCAATGGTCACGTTCGACCGCGCGACCGCCGCGCGCCTGGGTATCAAGCCCGCACAGATCGACAACACGCTCTACGATGCGTTCGGCCAGCGGCAGGTGTCGACCATCTACAACCCGCTGTCGCAGTATCACGTGGTGATGGAGCTCGCGCCGAAATACTGGCAAGACCCGGAGATGCTCAAGCAGATCTACATCAGCACGTCGGGCGGCACGGCGAGCGGCTCGGCATCGACGCAATCGACGACGACTTCAAGCACGACGTCGACCGCATCGACGTCGGCCACAGGATCGACGGGCGCGGGCGGCGCGTCGACGAGCACGTCCGATACCACTGCCGCGCTCGCGCTTGCCGCCGTGAAGAACTCGGCGACCAATGCGATTGCGGCGACGGGCAAGAACGGGTCGTCGTCGGGCGCGGCCGTATCGACGTCGAAGGAAACGATGGTGCCGCTCTCAACTATCGCCAGGTTCGGGCCGGGCAACACGCCGTTGTCGGTGAATCACCAGAGCCAGTTCGTCGCATCGACCATTTCGTTCAACCTGCCGCCGGGCAAGTCGCTGTCCGACGCGACCGCCGCGATCTACGAAACGATGGCGACGATCGGCGTGCCGCAGACCATTCATGGCAGCTTTCAGGGCACGGCGCAGGCGTTTCAGCAGTCGCTCAACGATCAGCCGCTTCTGATTCTGGCGGCGCTCGCGGCGGTTTATATCGTGCTCGGGATTTTGTACGAGAGCTATATCCATCCGATCACGATTCTTTCGACGTTGCCGTCGGCGGGTATCGGCGCGTTGCTCGCATTGTTGCTGTTCAAGACGGAGTTCAGCATCATTGCGCTGATCGCGGTGATTCTGCTTATCGGCATCGTGAAGAAGAACGCGATCATGATGGTCGACTTCGCGATCGAGGCGACGCGTCATGGCGCGCAGACGCCGCAGGATGCGATTCGCGAGGCGTGTCTGCTGCGCTTCCGTCCGATCATGATGACGACCGCTGCGGCGCTGCTCGGTGCATTGCCGCTTGCGTTCGGCACGGGCGAAGGTTCGGAGATGCGTGCGCCGCTTGGAATTGCGATTGTCGGCGGGTTGATCGTGAGTCAGATGCTGACGCTTTATACGACGCCGGTTGTTTATCTTTATATGGATCGGTTTCGGATTCGCGGAGAAGAGCGGCGGGCACGTAGAGCGCGGGATCGGGCGCGGCCTGCCGGTGCGGCGGAGTGAGGTTTCTGGTTCGTCCGGTTCTATTTGCTGCTGCAAAGAAAGCAGCTTCTGTGACGCCCGCGGTCACACGCAGTTTCGGTAGTTCTCCCGTCCTCCGTGGCACTCGGCCAATGACTGCCCTTCTCGCAATCAGCCGCGGTCTGACTCGCCAGGCCGTTCGGTGCGCTAGTTCTTTGTCCCGCTCCGCAGCCGATCAGTTAATCAGGTGTGCGAAAGCGTGTGCTCTTTTCTCGTTGATTTCCGTTGCGCAGCGGGCGGATTTCGCCTTTTTTGTTCGCCGGATCCCGGCTTCTTAGTGGTCTATTAGCACTGCCCCTGTGCGGGGCGGCAGTCACTTTCTTTGCTGCTGCAAAGAAAGTAACCAAAGAAAGCAGCTTTTCAAGCCCGCGGTCACACGCACGTTGGGTAGTTCTCTCGTCCAAGGTGGCATCCGCCTAAAGAGTGCCCTCATCACAATTACCCGACTTGGTTCGCGCACGGTCTGACACATCGCGCCGCACTAGCGCGCTGGTTCAGCACGATCAAGCTCCGGCCCGCTACGCGGCCGATGGGTTAATCGGGTACGCGCGCGC
>NZ_FCNX02000006.1 GCF_001544835.2 Caballeronia fortuita
GGCTGGGCCGCGCACATCATCGAGCAACGCATCGACAACAAGATCATCCGGCCGAGCGCGAATTACACGGGACCGGAGAATTTGAAGTTCCTCCCGATAAATAAGCGAAAATAACGGGCTGCGTGATCGGATTTCGCTTCGAAGGAAATCCACGCCGCGCAACGGACTGTTTATCAACCCAATGTTTTTGAAAGGTTTTTTTCGATGAATAAACTTCTGATCGCTGCAATCGCCGGCACGCTGGCTACGACGAGCGTCTTCGTCAGCGCCGACGCCTTCGCTGCGACGACCGATGCGAGCAAGGCCAGGGCAACGGCCAAGCGCCCGGCTCCGGCTCGCCGCCTGATCAAGCGCAGCCCCAAGGCCGAAGCGGCCGCGGCGGCGAAGATTGATCCGATCCCCGAAGGTGCAGTGAAGTGGTCGTGCAAGGACGGTAACGCTTTCTATCTGAAAGGCGACATGAAGCGTGACGCCATCGTCACCGTGAACTGGGCCAAGAAGGACTACCGCCTGCCGCGCCAGGACACGACGACCGGCGCTGATCGTTTCCACGATTCGGCATCGGGCATGGATCTCGTCGTGATCCCGTCGAAAGCCATGTTGTTCTCGGACAAGGACGAGTCGCGCCTCGCCGACGAATGCATGACGCCGGAAATGGCCGCGGGCGGCGCAGCGCCGACGCAGTCGAACGCGCTGATCAAGAACGCGGAGTAAGTAGCTCAGCACTCAAATCAGGAATCGCTCGATGTCCGCACCGATCTCCAATGTCAGGCCCGAGCCGGACAAGGTACTCGTCGATATAGTCGACTACGTGCTCGGCTACAGCGTCGACAGCACGCTTGCGCTCGAAACGGCGCGCAACTGCCTGATCGACACGCTCGGCTGCGGACTCGAAGCCCTCTCGTACCCCGCCTGCACCAAGCTGCTGGGACCGATCGTGCCGGGCACGGTCGTCCCCAACGGCGCGAAGGTGCCGGGCACCCAGTTTCAGCTCGATCCGGTTCAGGCCGCGTTCAACATCGGCGCGATGATCCGCTGGCTCGACTTCAACGACACATGGCTCGCCGCCGAATGGGGCCATCCGTCGGACAATCTCGGCGGCATTCTGGCAACGGCCGACTGGCTTTCGCGCAACGCGATCGCATCCGGCAAGAAGCCGCTCACGATGAAAGACGTCCTGATCGCGATGATCAAGGCGCACGAAATTCAAGGCTGTATCGCAATCGAGAACTCGTTCAACAAGGTCGGTCTCGATCACGTGCTGCTCGTCAAGCTCGCCTCCACCGCGGTCGTCGGTCAAATGATCGGCCTCACACGCGACGAGCTCATCAACGCGGTGTCCCACGCGTTCGTCGACGGTCACGCGCTGCGCACGTATCGCCATGCGCCGAACACCGGCTCGCGCAAGTCGTGGGCAGCGGGCGACGCGACCTCGCGCGCCGTGCGTCTCGCGCTGATCGCGAAGACGGGCGAGATGGGATATCCGTCCGTTCTGACGGCCAAAACATGGGGCTTCTACGACGTGCTCTTCAAGGGCCACGCGTTCACGTTCCAGCGTCCGTATGGCTCCTACGTGATGGAAAACGTGCTCTTCAAGATCTCTTTTCCCGCGGAATTCCATGCGCAGACCGCGGTCGAAGCGGCCATGACGCTGCACGAAAAGCTCAGGCAAGCCGGCAAGTCCGTCGGTGACATCCGCAAGATCACGATCCGCACGCACGAAGCGGCGATCCGGATCATCGACAAGAAGGGGCCGCTGAACAATCCCGCCGACCGCGATCACTGCATTCAGTACATGATCGCCGTGCCGCTGCTGCATGGCCGTCTCACCGCCGCCGATTACGAAGATGCCATCGCGCAGGACCCGCGCATCGACGCGTTGCGTGCGAAGATGGAATGCGTGGAAGACCCGCAATACACGAAGGATTATCTCGATCCGGACAAGCGCTCGATCGCGAATGCGTTGAGCGTCGAACTCGACGACGGCACGATGTTCGATGAAATCGCGGTCGAGTATCCGATCGGCCACAAGCGTCGTCGCGCGGACGGCATCCCGCTGCTCGTCGAGAAGTTCAGGACGAATCTGGCGCGCCGTTTCCCGCAGAAGCAGCAACAGGCGATCCTTGCGGTATCGCTCGATCAGGCAACGCTCGAAGCGATGCCGGTCAATGAATATGTCGATCTGTACGTGATTTAGTCAAGCAGCAATTTCCTCGTCTTAGTCCAAGGAAAATAACCATGGCTCACAATCTCCACAACACGCTCAAAGAATTCGACAGTGGTTCCGGCAAAGCCAGGTTCTACTCGCTGCCGCAGCTCGGCGACGCGTTGAAGATCAAGATCTCGCGCCTGCCGGTCTCGATTCGTCTGGTGCTCGAATCGGTGCTGCGCAACTACGACGGCAAAAAAATCTCCGAGGAGCACATCGAGCAACTCGCGAACTGGAAGCCGAATGCCGCTCGTGTCGATGAAATTCCGTTCGTCGTCGCGCGCGTCGTGCTTCAGGATTTCACCGGCGTGCCGCTGCTCGCCGACATCGCCGCGATGCGTGGCGTCGCGAAGCGCGCGGGCAAGGATCCGAAGGCGATCGAGCCGCTCGTGCCGGTCGACCTCGTCGTCGATCACTCGGTGCAGATCGACCACTTCCGCGAGCCGAACGCGCTCGATCTGAACATGAAGCTGGAATTCCAGCGCAACAACGAGCGCTACCAGTTCATGAAGTGGGGCATGCAGGCGTTCGATACGTTCAAGGTCGTGCCGCCGGGCATCGGCATCGTGCACCAGGTGAACCTCGAATACCTCGCGCGCGGCGTGCATCAGAAGGACGGCGTCTACTATCCGGACACGCTCGTCGGCACCGACTCGCACACGACGATGATCAACGGGATCGGCGTCGTGGGCTGGGGCGTGGGCGGCATCGAAGCGGAAGCGGGCATGCTCGGCCAGCCCGTGTATTTCCTCACGCCGGACGTCGTCGGCGTCGAGTTGAAGGGCAAGCTGCGCGAAGGCTGCACCGCAACCGACCTCGTGCTGACGATCACCGAAATGCTGCGCAAGGAAAAGGTCGTCGGCAAGTTCGTCGAGTTCTTCGGCGAGGGCACGGCGTCGATCGGCGTGCCCGACCGCGCGACCATCGGCAACATGGCGCCCGAGTACGGCGCGACGATGGGCTTTTTTCCCGTCGATGAAAAGACCATCGAATACTTCAAGGGCACGGGCCGCACCGACGCCGAGATCGCGGCGTTCGAGCAGTACTTCAAGGCGCAGAAGCTCTGGGGCGTGCCGAAGGCCGGCGAAATCGACTACACCAAGACGCTCACGCTCGATCTGGGCACGGTCGCGCCGTCGCTCGCGGGTCCGAAGCGTCCGCAGGACCGCATCGAAATCGGCAACGTGAAGAGCACGTTCATCGATCTGTTCTCGAAGCCGGTCGGCGAAAACGGCTTCAACAAGAAGGCCGCCGAGCTCGACACGAACTACACGACCGCCGACGGCGTGAACCTCAAAAACGGCGACGTGCTGATCGCCGCGATCACGTCGTGCACGAACACGTCGAACCCGAGCGTGCTGCTCGCCGCGGGCCTGCTCGCGAAGAAGGCCGTCGAAGCGGGTCTGGCGGTCGCGCCGCACATCAAGACGTCGCTCGCGCCGGGATCGCGCATCGTCACCGAATATCTGACGAAGACGGGACTCTTGCCCTACCTCGACAAGCTCGGCTTCACGCTCGCCGCTTATGGCTGCACGACGTGTATCGGCAACGCGGGCGATCTGACGCCGGAACTGAACGACGCCATCACGAAGAACGATGTCGTCGCGGCAGCGGTGCTGTCGGGCAACCGCAACTTCGAGGCGCGCATCCACCCGAACATCCGCGCGAACTTCCTCGCGTCGCCGCCGCTGGTCGTGGCTTACGCGATCGCGGGCAACATCACGCGCGACCTGATGACCGAGCCGGTCGGCAAGGGCACGGACGGCCGCGACATCTGGCTCGGCGACATCTGGCCGACGAGCGACGAAGTCCACGCGCTGCTCAAGTTCGCGCTCGACGCCGAGGCGTTCCGCGAGAACTACTCGCAGCTCACGAAGGACGGCGACCTGTGGAGCAAGATCGCGGGCGAAAGCGGTCAGGTCTATGACTGGCCGAAGTCGACGTACATCGCGGAGCCGCCCTTCTTCGGCAGCGACTTCTCGATGAAACCTGCCGATTCGATTCCCGCCGTCAAGGGCGCGCGCGCGCTCGGCATCTTCGGCGACTCCGTGACGACCGACCACATCAGCCCGGCGGGCTCGATCAAGGAAACGTCGCCGGCGGGCGTGTGGCTCAAGGCGAACGGCGTGCAGAAGGCCGACTTCAACAGCTACGGCTCGCGTCGCGGCAATCACGACGTGATGATGCGCGGCACCTTCGCGAACGTGCGCATCAAGAACCTGATGATTCCGGCGAAGGAAGACGGCACGCGCGTCGAAGGCGGGCTGACGATTCATCAGCCGAGCGGCGAACAGTTGTCGATCTACGACGCCGCGATGAAGTACATCGCGGCCGACACGCCGACGATCGTCTTCGCGGGCGAAGAGTACGGCACGGGTTCGTCGCGCGACTGGGCGGCGAAGGGCACGCAGTTGCTCGGCGTGAAGGCCGTGGTCGCGCGCAGCTTCGAGCGGATCCATCGCTCGAATCTCGTCGGCATGGGCGTGTTGCCGCTGCAGTTCAAGGGCGCGGACAGCGTGCAGTCGCTGAACATCACGGGCGAAGAGACGTACGATATCGAAGGTCTCGGCGACGACTTCAAGCCGCAGCAGGAAGTCACGCTCGTGATTCATCGCAAGGACGGCAAGGACGATCGCGTGCAGGTGCTGCTGCGTATCGACACGCCGATCGAAGTCGACTACTACAAACACGGCGGCATTCTGCCGTTCGTCCTGCGCTCGCTGCTCGCGGCGTAAGACGCTTCGATATTTTTGCAGGTGACCGCGCTCGCAAGAGCGCGGGAACATTGAACCCGGCCACGGCCGGGTTTTTTTTCGCCCGTTTTTCTTACGCCTTGGAAATCGCGATGCGCGGCCACGTCGTGCGGCGAGTGAAACACGCGCGCACGATCTCGCTCAGGCGACGCGCGCCGCTGCGTGTCGAATCGGACGACATCGAGAACCAGCTGGCGTCCGCCGTCGCGCTGACCCAGATCGTCGTAAAGGGCTTCAGTTCGACGGACGCGCCCGCGTCCAGCCAGTAGTCGTCGGCGCTGCCTTCGACGGTCAGCCAGATGCGACCGCCCGTCACGCGCAGCGTTTGAGGCCGATCGATCACCCAGCGCGTCGGTGCGCCGTGCCCGTCGAGTTCGAATGTACGGATTTCACGCATGATGCCGCTCCTTCAGATCGCATAACTGGAAGGCCGCTCAAAGAGAATGCAACAGCAGCCGTTGATCCTATTATTCGACCGATTCCGAACAGCTTGAATGAACACTTGTGAACACTTCCACCGAAACTGTTAAGCTAAAAAGACCGAACAGTTTCCGGCGATCGAACACTTACAAAACACTTGTCCTAGCCGTTTGGCCAACCTTGACGCGGCTTTTCGGATGCGTTCGAATGACACGAGGACACACGTGAACAGCAAAACGGAACTGTTCACTGCAAACCACTGAACATTTTCAGCCGATATGAATGCACTTCCCCTCCACATCGACGGCGGTACGGGCGTACCGCTGACTGAGCAGATCGTCAGCCAGATCGAGGCTATGATCCGCTCGCGCCGCGTGCTGGCTGGCGCGAAGTTGCCGTCGATCCGGCAGCTTGCCGCCGAGCAGCGCATCAGCCGTTTTCCGGTGATAGAGGCTTACGACCGGCTGGCCTCGCGCGGGCTGATTCAGCCGAAGCACGGTTCCGGGTTCTACGTGGCCAATCACGTCGATGAGCGCGACAGCGACGCAGGCAACTGCGATCCGCGCCTCGCGGAAGAAGAGTCCAATCAGATTCTTCAGCAGTTCAACTATCCCGGCGAGACGCTGAAGCTGTCGAGCGGCTTCGTGCCCGAAGCGTGGCGCGACGTGGACGGTCTCACACAGGCGATCCGTCAGGCGTCGCGCATCGACGTGCCGAGCGTGATCGATTACGCGATCCCGCACGGCGACACCGAGCTGCGCCAGCAAGTCGCGATGCGCATCAACGCGCTCGGCATCGACGCCGATCTGCCTAACGTCATGCTCACGAACGGCGCGAGCCAGGCGCTCGATCTCGTCGTGCGCTACATGCTGAAGCCGGGCGACACGGTGTTCGTCGAGGATCCTGGCTACTACAATCTCTTCGGGCTGCTGAAGCTGCAAGGCGTGCGGCTCGTCGGCGTGCCGCGCCTCGCGAACGGGCCCGATGTCGATGTCGCCGAAGCCCTGCTCAAGCAGCATCAGCCGAAACTCTTCTTCATCAATACCGTGTTCCAGAATCCGACCGCGACGAATGTCGCGCCGCAGGTCGCGTTCAAGCTGCTGCAGCTCGCGACGCAACACGGCTTCTCGATCGTCGAGGACGATATCTATGCCGACTTCCAGGCCGTGCCGACGCAACGGCTCGCGTCGCTCGATCAGCTCGATCGCGTGATCTACGTGGGCGGCCTGTCGAAGACCTTGTCGTCGTCGCTGCGCATCGGCTATCTCGCGGCGAATCGCGAGCTCGTGAAGAATCTCGTCGACGTGAAGGTGCTGACGAGCCTCGGCGGCACGCGCTTCGCGGAGCGCGTCGCGGCGAGCCTGCTCGAACGCGGCACGTATCGCAAGTATCTGGAGCGCCTGCGCAAGCGCGTGCGCGATTCGTTGTCGAGCGCGGTGCAAACGCTCGAAAGCTACGGCTGGGACGTGTTCGACGAGCCGAGCGGCGGCAACTTCGTGTGGGCGAAAGTACCGGGCATCGACGATTCGTCCGTGCTCGTCGACGAAGCCGTCAAGTTCGGCGTGACGCTCGCGCCTGGAAACTACTATCGCCCGAACGGCGAGGCGTGCGCGTGGGTGCGCATCAACTCGGCCTATGCGGGCGACCGGCGCGCGGCGCGATTCTTCGAGCACATGGCGGAGACTGCCGCCACGCGCGCTTAACCCTGTTCGCCGAAGAAGCGTTCGAGCGCGCCCGTGGCGTCCTTGTCGCCAGCAAGGCGCGCGTACAGTCCGGCCGCGCCTTCGTAGATGCGATGCTCCGCGAAGTCATCGCCGATGAACTGCGCGATCTCCTCCATCTCCCCGACCCAGCGATACGCCTTCGGCGGCATGCGCGGCACGTTGCCCGCGAGCCACGCGGCAAGCGCGGGCTGGCTTTCCGCGAGTTCGCTGAGAAGCGCGTCGCCCGCGCCGTTGCGCATCGCGGCGAGCGCAATCGCCGAGCCGAGCGCCGTCAGCCCTTTCGTGATGCCCGCGTACGACATCTTGAGCGCGGACGCAGCGCCGAGCGGCCCATCGAGCAGACGCACGACGAGACCGTGATCGGCGAGCGACATCGCGCGCTGCGCATGCGGCCCAGACAGATAGAACTTCGCCGACGAAGGCTGCCCGATGATCGACGCATCGATGAGCGGTGTGCCTGTCGCTTCGAGCGTGCGCTCGATCTGCGCGACGGTATCGGGATTGATCGCATTGCAGTCGACATAGATCGGCCGCGTGCTCGCGCGTTCGAGCGCGGGCGCGAGCCGCCGTGCAGTATCGACCGCGACCGAGGGCGGCACGATCGACAGGATGAACTCGCATGTCACGAGATCGTCGAGGCTTGCGTCTTCCATGCCCGCTTCGAGCGCACGCGTCGCGCTGTTCGAACTGCGGCCTTCCAGCGACGTCAGCACGCGCGCGCCGCCTTGCGTCAATGCGCGACCGATGGCCGAACCCATGCTGCCCGCGCCGAGCATCGCGACCTTCGGTTGTTTCGATTGATTCATCTGCCGACTCGTGTAATTCGTCATCCGAACTATTTGATGATGAAGGCGCGCGGCCCATCGAAGGGCCGCGTTTCCGACTACGCTACCGGTTCACGAATCAACGATGCTCGGTGACGAACTTCGTGACGAGGTACGCTTCCATCGCTTCGCTGCCGCCTTCCGAGCCGTAGCCGGAATCCTTCACGCCGCCGAACGGCGTTTCCGGCAACGCCAGACCTTGATGATTGATGGATAGCATGCCTGTTTCGATATCGTCCGACACCGCCGCCGACGTCGCCGCCGAGCTCGTGTAAGCATAAGCCGCGAGTCCGTAAGGCAGACGGTTCGCTTCGGCGATCACTTCGTCATACGACTTGAACGACGCGATCGGCGCGATCGGGCCGAACGGCTCTTCGGTCATGATGCGCGCCGAAAGCGGCACATCGGTGAGCACGGTCGGCGCGAAGAAGTAGCCTTCACGCCCGATGCGCTCGCCGCCCGTCAGCACCTTCGCGCCATGTTCGCGCGCATCGGCGACGAGGCGTTCCATCGCTTCGAGGCGGCGGCCGTTTGCCAGCGGCCCCATCTGCACGCCGTCGTCGAGACCGTTGCCGACCTTCACCGCGCTCGCGGTCGCGACGAAGTGCTGCACGAACTCGTCGTACGCGGCTTCTTCGACGAGAAAGCGCGTCGGCGAAATGCACACCTGACCCGCGTTGCGGAACTTCGCCGTTGCGAGCATCTTCGCGGCGCGCGGCACATCGGCGTCCTTGAACACGATGGCCGGCGCGTGGCCGCCGAGCTCCATCGTCACGCGCTTCATGTGCTCGCCCGCGAGCGACGCGAGCAGCTTGCCGACCGGCGTCGAACCGGTGAACGAAATCTTGCGGATCGCGGGATGCGCGATCAGGTACTTCGAGACATCGGCCGGCACGCCGAAGACGAGGTTGAGCACGCCGGCGGGCAGCCCTGCATCGGCATAAGCCTGCACGAGCGCCGCGCAGCTCGCGGGCGTTTCCTCGGGGCCTTTGAGCACGACCGAGCAGCCCGACGCGAGCGCCGCCGACACCTTCCGCACCGCCTGATTGATCGGGAAATTCCACGGCGTGAACGCGGCGACGGGACCGACCGGTTCACGCGTGACGATCTGGCGCACCGCATCCGCGCGCGACGGGATCACGCGGCCATACGCGCGGCGCCCCTCTTCCGCGAACCATTCGATGATGTCCGCCGCCGACAGCGTCTCGATGCGCGCCTCGCCGAACGGCTTGCCCTGCTCCATCGTCATGATGGCGGCGATCTGCTCGACGCGGTCGCGCAGATTCTGCGCGGCGCGGCGCATCAGCTTGCTGCGCTCGTAGGGCGAGACCTTGCGCCACTCCTTGAAACCGCGCGCGGCGGCGTCGGCGGCGAGCGCAAGCTCGGCTTCGCCCGCGAGCGCGAGACGGCCGATCTCGGCTTCGTTCGCCGGATTGATGACGGCGGTGTCGCGCGAGCCGTCGCGCCAGGCGCCGTCGATATAAATCTGGGTATTCGGATAGGCGGGAAGGTCGGAACGAGTGTTGCTCATGCAATTCTCCTTGCGAGGGGCGTGGCGTAACGTTTTGCGGCGCAAACGGCAATGTTATCCCGAGTGCGTCATTATTGCTTCGACCGTCCGGCAAATCTGCGCGACGCGCAATGAAAAACGCCCGCGATCCGGGATCGGCGGGCGTGTCGACAACCGTTCAGTCGTAACGCTTACATCGGCGGCGCGACACCGTCCTTTTCCACGACGATGCGCTGCGCCGCGAAGTCCGAACCCGCCGGGCTCGCGACGATGAACACCTTCTTGCCGGGCTTCAGATCATCATGCGTCGCGGGCGCGAAGGTCACGACAGGCACGTTTTCCGGCACCGTGACCGCATTCGAGCCGCCCTTGTAGGAGAGCTTCAGATCGCGTCCGCTCGTGCCTTGCACGACCTGATCGACGTTCGCATTGGTCATCGAACTCTTCGGGCCGAGGTCCCAGTCATAGTGGCCTTCGCCAGTGCCGCGCGCGGCTTCCGGGAACACGAGCACTTCGGTCGCGGTGAGCTTGCCGTCCGTGCCGGTGGTTGCCGCCGTGCCGACGAACGAGCCCGGCTTGATGTCCTGCAGCTTGATGTTCTTCAGCGCGGTGACGGGCGTGTCCGCCTTGACCGCGACCTTCACGGTATCGCCGCTGCGCCGGTGAACGGTGAGCGTATCGCCCGACAGCGACACGATATCGCCGCGAATGCGAGCGGGCTTAGCGGCAGGCGTCTGGGCAAAAGCCGTGGATGCGAGTGCGAGCGTCACGATGCTGACGCCGAGTTTGATTCGAATCGACATGCAATCTCCTTCTGTTGATGAAACCAAGGCTTCAGGAACCGCCGAACCAGTTGTAGCCCTGGTTCTCCCAATAGCCGCCGGGATAATCGTTCGTCACGGTGATCGCGACGATGTGCTTCGGATTCTTGTAGCCGAGTTTGGTCGGCATGCGCAGCTTCATCGGAAAGCCGTATTTGGCAGGCAGAATCTGGCCGTCGTAAGTGAGCGTGAGCAGCGTCTGCGCGTGCAGCGCGGTCGGCATGTCGATGCTCGTCGAGTAGTTGTCCGCGCAATGGAAGGCGACGTATTTCGCGCTCGTATCGGCGCCGGCGCGCGCAAGCACTTGCGCGAAGCGCACGCCGCCCCATTTGCCGATCGCGCTCCAGCCTTCGATGCAGATATGCCGCGTCACCTGACTTTCCTGCGGCATCGCGTGCAGTTCGTCGAGCGTCCACACGCGCTTGCCTTTGACGAGGCCGCCGATCTCCAGCTTGTAGGTCGACGCATCGACTTCGGGCACTTCGTCGATGTCGTAGAACGCATTGAACGGAAACGGCCGCGTGATCATCGACTCGGGATAGGTCGGCGCGAGCTTGTCCGGATCGAAGAGCATGGCCTGCACGTCGTCGTTGAAGGACGAGATGCGGCGCAGCATCGCGTTGACGGATCTGTCGTCGGTGATGTTGCAGCCCGAGAGCATCGCGAGTCCGCCGAGCGACAGGATGCGCTTGCCGAACAAGCGGCGCGCGGGCGCCTTCAGTTCCTTCGCCGCGTCCTTGATGATGAGTTCGGCATCCGGTCTTGGTTTGAATAGCTTGAGCGACATGGTTTAACGGCCTCGAATCATCAGCACTAGCGAGCGCGGCACGAGCGCGACCATCGCGACATGCACCACGAAGAACGCGACCAGAAAGCTCATGCCGAAGAAGTGCACGACGCGCGCGTTGTCATAACCGCCCATCAGCGCGCGGAACATCGGAAACTGCACGGACTTCCACACGGCGAGTCCCGACACGATGACGATCACGATGTCCACGATCACCGCGAGATACGCGAACTTCTGCACGGCGTTGTAGTGCGTAAGATCGTCGTGGCCCAGCTTGCCGCGCAATGCGGCGAACGCGTCGGTGAAGATGCTCTTGATGGAGAGCGGAAACATGCGGCGGCGCAGGCGGCCCGTCACGATATTCATTGCGACATAGGCGATGAAGTTCACGACGAGCAGCCACATCGCCGCGAAATGCCACTGCAACGCGCCGCCGAGCCAGCCGCCGAGCGTGATCGCGGACGGGAACGTCAGTGGTTTGAAGATCGGCGATGCGTTGTAGATCTGCCAGCCGCTCGTCACCATGATCAACACGGCGAGCGCGTTGAGCCAGTGCGTGATGCGCAGCCATAACGGTTGTACTTGCACGTCGAGCCTCGCGTTTAGTGGACGTTTCGCTGCGCATGGTAGCGACGCGCCACTGATCGATCAATGACCTCTCGATGACTTTTTTGTCATCTTCGACAAGACGCGCGCGCGCTCTGGCTAGAATGTCGTCAATCCATTCAATGCAGCGCCGCGCATGACTATTCTCGTGATCGAAGACGACCGCAAGACCGGGGACTACCTGAAAAAAGGGCTCATCGAGTCCGGTTATCAGGTCGAACTCGTGCGCAACGGCACGGACGGCCTGCATCAGGCGCTCGCGAATCCGTACGAGCTGATCGTGCTCGACGTCATGCTGCCCGGCATCGACGGCTGGCAGGTGATGTCGGCGCTGCGCGCGAAACGTGACCTGCCTGTCATTTTTCTCACCGCGCGCGATCACGTGACCGATCGCATCCACGGACTCGAACTCGGCGCGGACGATTACCTCGTCAAGCCGTTCTCCTTCACGGAACTGGTGCTGCGCATCCGCACGCTGCTCAGGCGCGGGGTGATGCGCGAATCGGATACCTTCCAGATTGCCGATCTTCACGTGGATGTCCTGCGCCGCAAGGTGACGCGCAAGGGCATCGACATCGTGCTCACCAACAAGGAGTTCGCGCTGCTGCATCTCTTCTGCAAGCATCAGGGCGAAGCGTTGTCGCGCACGCTGATCGCATCGGAAGTGTGGGACATGAACTTCGACAGCGACACCAATGTCGTCGATGTCGCGGTGAAGCGTCTGCGCGCGAAGGTCGATAACCCGTTCGAGCTGAAGCTCATTCATACGGTGCGCAGCATCGGCTATTCGTTCGGGGAGAATCCTTGAAGCGCGCTTCACGTTCGTTGGCGGTACGTATCGCGCTCTCGTTTGCGGTGGTCGTGTGCATCGTCGTCGGCATGATCGGCGCGTCGCTCTATCATGCGACCAATCGCGCGCTGTCCACGCGCGCGGATTATCAGTTGATCGGACGTGTCGAGCATTTCCGCTCGCTGCTGCACGATCTCTATACGATCAAGGAAATCGAAGCACGTCCGAAACTTTTCGAAACGATGCTCGGCGACCGCCAGGACGTGATCCTCTTCCGGCGCGCGGGCTCAGCGCCCTTCATCTACGTCAACCCGGAAAAGATGCCGCTGCCGCCGCTCGATATCGTGCCGGTGACGCAGCCCATCGGACTCGACGATCTCTATGAAGGTTCGCGCTCGGACGGCGTGCGCATGCGCTGGGTCGGCGCGCAGGCGCGCATCGGCGAGAACGGCGAAGTCGTGGAGATCATCGCGGCGCACGTGATGACGCAGGAATCGATTGTGTTGTCGGCGTATCTGAAGCGCGTGTGGATCAACGTGATCGGCGCGGTGCTCGTCACGCTGCTGCTCGCATACTGGGTCACGAGCCGCGGCCTCATGCCGCTCAGACTCATGGCCGACAAGGCCGCCGAAATCACGCCGAATCGCCTGTCCGCGCGGCTCGATGTCGCGCATGCGCCCGCCGAACTGCAAAGCCTCGCGGCATCGTTCAATGCAATGCTCGACCGCCTCGAACACGGCTACGAACGCCTGCTGCAATTCTCCGCCGATCTCGCGCACGAACTGCGCACGCCCATCGGCGTGCTGATCGGCGAAACGCAGGTCACGCTCGCGCACGAGCGCAGCGTCGCGGAATATCGCAGCGTGCTCGAATCGAATCTGGAAGAACTGGAGCGGCTCGCGCGCATCGCGCAGAACATTTTGTTTCTCGCGCAGGCGGATCACGAACGGCAACGCATCGAGCGGGAACGGCTCGATATCCGCGACGAGCTCGAAACCATCGGCGCGTATTTCGAAGGCATCGCCGAAGAACGCCGCATCACGTTCGATATCGACGCGCAGGGCGACATGCTCGCGAACGCAATCATGTGCCGAAGGGCGATCGGCAATGTCGTCGTGAACGCGGTGCGTTACGCGACGGCCGGCACGGTGGTGCGTCTGCGCGGCGATGCCGACGAGCACGGTGCGAGCATCGTCGTGGGCAATCGCGGCGTGCGCATCGAAGAAGAGGAGCTCGCGAAGCTGTTCGACCGCTTCTATCGCGGCGATGCGGCGCGCAGCGAGTTCACCGAGTCGAGCGGGCTCGGCTTGTCGATCGTTCGCGCGATCATGCGCTTGCACGGCGGCAGCGCATCGGCCGCATGCACGCACGACGGATGGATCGAGTTCACGCTGCACTTTCCGCATGCGGCGAACTGCACAGCCACGCCCTGAGTTCCGGCCGAAGCAGATGGTCGACACGCGATGCCCTTCGCCCGTATGAACGACGAGCAAGCCCGCACGCGCGTGCGCGGTTCGATTGCCGGATGGACGAGCGACACGTCGTTGCGAGCGGCTCGCCGACTGGAAATACGATGAATTGAACTCAAGAATGAACGCTCAGATCGCCAACAGTGGCGCGCCTTTGCGCATTATTTTACAATGGGGCGGAATGTCGCGCGAGTTAAAGGACTATCGAAAAAACGGCCACTTCGGAGTGGCCGTTTCATCGTTCGCCGCACCGGCTGTACTAGCGCGCTAGCGCACCGGAACGGCCAACGCCTCGCGTTTGGCGAGCAGGCCGTGAATCTGCGAGACGACCGCCGCGCCTTCGCCGACCGCCGCCGCGACACGCTTCGTGGAAGTCGACCGCACATCTCCGATGGCGAACACGCCCGGCACGCTCGTCTCCAGCGCCATGACGCCTTCCGTGCGGCCTTCGTGCGCCTCGGGGCCGGTCAGCACGAAGCCCTTGCCATCGACGTTCACATTGCAGTTGCGCAGCCAGTCGGTGTTCGGATCAGCGCCGGTGAAGAGAAAAAGATGCCGCGATTCGATCGTGAGCGGACCATCGGGCGTCTTGCAGTTGACCGCCGTGAGCGCGCGGCCATCGCCTTCCAGCGATGCGATCTGCGTGTGGGTGCGAACCGTGACGTTCGGCAACGAGCCGATGCGCTCGACGAGATAATGCGACATGCTCGCCGACAGTCCCGCGCCGCGAATCAGCAAATGGACATGCTTCGCGTGCGTCGCGAGATAGACGACGGCCTGTCCCGCCGAATTGCCGCCGCCGACCAGCACGACTTCCGAGTTCTTGCACAGCTTCGCCTCGACCGGCGACGCCCAGTAATACGTGCCGTGCCCTTCGTAGCGCTCCAGTCCCGCGATGTCCGGCCGCCGATACGCCGCGCCCGATGCGATCACGACCGTCTGCGTCGTCACGCGCGCGCCGTTCTGCAACTCGATCTGGATCGGATTGCAATCGCAATGCAACGCCTTGATCTTGGTCGGAATCGCAATATGCGCGCCGAATTTCTGCGCCTGCACGAACGCGCGCCCGGCGAGCGCCTGGCCGGAGATGCCGGTTGGAAAGCCGAGATAGTTTTCGATACGCGAACTCGCGCCCGCCTGACCGCCCGGCGCGCGGCAATCGAACACCGCCACGGACAAGCCTTCGGACGCCGCGTACACCGCCGTCGCGAGCCCGGCGGGGCCCGCGCCGACGATTGCGACATCGTAGACATGCGCCGGATCGAACTCGGGCAGCCAGCCGAGCTGCGTCGCGACCTGATTTTCGTCGGGCGCGCGCAGCACGGTGCCGTCGGGGCAGATGACGAGCGGAAAATCGGATGTCGACGCCGATATGCGTTCGAGCAGCGCGATGGCATCGGGATCGGTGCAGGCGTCGATGACCGTGTGCGGATATCCGTTGCGGCGCAAAAAGCCTTGCAGCGAGACGAGACGGCCATCGTCCGACTGGCCGAGCAGCACCGGCCCGCTGCCTTTTTCGATCAACCCGACGCGCCGCAGGATCAGCGCGCGCATGATGCGCTCGCCCAGTTCCGCTTCCGCGACGAGCAGCGCGCGCAGACGCTCCGGCGGAATCACGATGCCGTCGACATCTTCGGCGGCGACGCCATCGACGAGACACGGCTTGCCTGAAAGCTGCGCGACTTCGGCCAGGAAATGTCCCGGCCCGTGCTCGACGACGAGATGCTCCTGCCCGAGCGCGTTGCGCCGCGTCACGCGCACGAGCCCTTTCAGCACGATCACCATGCCGCGCCCGGTTTCGCCCATGCGGAACAGCCATTCGCCCTGGCGCCAGTGCGCGGCGGTGCCGAAGCGGCTCATGCGCTCGACCTCGTTGCCGGTCAGACGCGGAAACATCTGATGCGCGCGCGTTTCGAGCGGCGAGAACGGCGCGTTGTCGTCGCTCGTCGCGGGTGCGGCGGCGGATGTCGGCACCACGTTCGGATCGGGATTCTCGAGCGGCGCGCGCGCGCTCCATGCGACGACATTCGGCATGTCCTGAGCGGACTCGTTGAACGGCGTTGAACTCATGCGCGATCTCCGTGTGGAAAGCCAGCTTCATGCAGGGATGCAGGACCGGCGGACGATGCCGGCGCAGGCGACGCCGACGCCGACGCCGATGCCGCCTTGACGGGCCACGGGCACATCGCCGCCATTTCCGCGACTTCCTCGGGCGTGGTCGCGGCGAGTTCGCCGAACTCCGTCAGCGTCGCGACCTGAAAACCGGCGAGCCGCCAGGCGTCGAGCCCGCCGGTGAGCGGCACGACGTCGCGAAAGCCCGCGTTGCGCATGGTTTTCGCCATCCACGCCGCCGACACCTCGTTCGGGCACGAGCAATAGATGACGACCTTGCGCGACTTGTCGTAGCTCTCGATGATCCTCGCGAGATCGCGTTCGTCGGCGAATAGCGAGCCGGGAATCGCGGCCGGATCGAGCATGCGCTTTTCGGGCGAGCGGATGTCGAAGATTACGGGAAGCGGCTCGTCGTTCATGAGCGCGTACAACTCGTCCACGCTGATGCGCGCCTTCTCCAGCGTCGCCATGAGCGCGCGGCGGCGCCACCAGCGGTACGAGACGTAGATCGCGAGCAGCACCGCGATGACCACGACCGCCTGCCGCCCGAGCTGCGAGATCATCGCGAAGACCATTTCGAGCTGCGCCGCGAAGATGACGCCGACCGTCAGCCCGACCGCGCCCCACAATGCGATGCCCGCGCCATCGTGCGCCACGAAGCTGCGCAGCTTCACGCCCATCGCGCCCGCGAGCGGCACCGAGACGAGCGAGAGCCCCGGAATGAATTTCGCGACGAGCAGGATGCGCACGCCCCAGCGTCCGAAAAAGCGCTCGGTCTTCTTCACGCAGGTATCGCGTGAAAGCGAGAGCTTGCAGATGGTCTTGAGCGTCTTGTCGCCGTACTTGCGCCCGCCTTGAAACCAGACGAGATCGCCGAGCACGCCGCCCGCCACCGCGACGCACAGCACGCCGACGAGCGGCGGCCAGAACGCGGCGCCGTTGACCGCCATGAGCGCGATGGACGCGCCGACGACGATCATCGTCGGCATTGCGGGCACGGGCAGCCCGAGCGCCGAGCCCATTACGTTGACGAAAACGATCGCCGGGCCGAATCGATCGACTAGCTGATGCAACAACATGGGAAACTCCCGCGCGGGAAGGAAGAGTCACGCGACGGAACGCGCGCCGTGGAACCGGCGCTGCGCGGGCGCACAAGCACGAATGCGAGAGAGATACGAGCTTGCGGCCGCTCGTGGTTCAACGCGGTGCACGCGGCGCCGGGCCGACGTTCGTCACATTTAAGAGATAAGTGTAGCCCGGAAATGCGAACGTAAGCATGACATGCGCGCGCGAGACGGGCATCGCGCGCGCGACGCCCATTTCGTGGGAGGAAGCGGATTACTTTTCGTCGATGAAGGCGCGGATGACATCGGCGAAATTTCTGTCGCCGGTGAGGCCCAGTTGCTCCGCGCGCGCCGTGTTCCACGCGCCCGGCCAGCTATACACGATCTTCTCGATGCGCTCGTCGCGCTGCCAGTCGATGCGCTGCGCGACTTCGTCGCCGGCCACTTCGCGCAGCGCCGCCACCATCTCGTTCACGCTCACCGACAACCCCGGCAGATTGATCACCGGCCGAAGCCCGAGTTTTTCGCGCGCGATCTCGCAGCCCGCGATCAGCGCGTCGACCGCGCTTTTCGGCGACAGCAGCCATACGCGCGTTTCGCCGTCGACGGGACATATCGAACGCTCGCCGTTCAGTGGCTCGCGGATGATGCCGCTCGCAAACGACGACGCCGCCGCGTTCGGCTTGCCCGGCCGCACGCTGATAGTCGGCAGGCGCAACACGCGGCCATCGACGAAACCGCGCCGCGCGTAGTCGGAGAGCAGCAATTCGGCGATCGCCTTTTGGGTTCCGTACGACGATTGCGGATTGAGTGCGGTGTCGTCCTGCACGACGTCGGGCAAATCGCCGCCATACACCGCGACCGAACTCGTGAACACGACGCGCGGCTTGTGGCCCGCCGCGCGGCACACTTCGAGCAGCGCGCGCGAGGCGTCGAGATTGATCTTCATGCCGAGATCGAAGTCGGCCTCGGCCTGGCCGCTCACGATCGCGGCGAGATGGAAGATGGCCTCCGTCTGCGTATCGATATGGCGTTGCAGCACGGCCGGATCGGAGATGTCGCCGGTTTCAGCGCGCACGCGTTCGTCGTTCAGCAGGCTATCGTCTTGCGGGCGCGCGACGTCGAGCAGCACGAGTTCGGTGATCGGCTTGCCGTTGAGTTCGTTACGTTCGAGCAGCCGTTTCGCAAGCCGCTGACCGATAAAACCCGCGCCGCCGGTGATCAGAATCTTCATGGAGTCGCTTTCCTTTTCACAGATAAGGTTTGAGCCAGCCGAGACCCTCCGACGTGCCCGCCTTCGGCTTGTATTCGCAGCCGATGAAGCCCTCGTAGCCGAGCGAATCGATCAACTCGAAGAGATACGGATAGTTCAGCTCGCCAATGTCCGGTTCGTGGCGCTCCGGCACGCCCGCAATCTGGATATGACCGATGCCCGCGTTCGGGCGCTTCATGTCGCGTTTGAGCTTCATCGCGATATCGCCTTCGACGATCTGGCAGTGGTAGATGTCGAATTGCACTTGCAGGTTTTTGGCGTTTATCTCGTCGCAGATCTGCTGGGCTTCGTCCTGGCGGTTCAGGAAGAAGCCAGGAATATCGCGGGTGTTGATCGGTTCTATCACGATCGTTATGCCCGCTTTTTGGGCTTCTTTTGCGGCGTATTCGAGGTTCTTCAGGTATATCGCTCGATGCTCGTCTCTGTTTTGATTTCGTGCGATGAGGCCGGCCATGACGTGCAGCTTCTTGTTGCCTAGCGTGGCGGCATATTCGAGTCCTTTCTCGACGCTCTGTCTGAATTCTTCCTCACGGCCTGGCAACGATGCGATGCCGCGCTCGCCCTTCGACCAATCGCCCGGCGGGGCGTTGAACAACGCCTGCGTCAGGCCATTGTCCGTCAAGCGCGTTTTGATCTCGCTCGCTTCGAAGTCGTAAGGGAACAGGAATTCCACCGCCTCGAAGCCATCCCTCGCCGCCGCGGCGAATCGGTCGAGGAATGCGTGCTCCGGGTACATCATCGTCAGGTTTGCTGCGAATTTGGGCATTTGCGGTTTGCTCCCTCTTGCTTGGTCGTCTATGGAATCCTGTGTTCGCGGCGGTCTATTGGCGCTGCCCCTGTGCGGGGCGGCAGTCACTTTCTTTGCTGCTGCAAAGAAAGTAACCAAAGAAAGCAGCTTCTTTACGCCCGCGGTCACACGCAGTTTGAGTAGTCCTCTCGTCGTCCGTGGCTCTCGCCTAACATGTGCCCTCGTAGGACCAATCGGGCGTGGATCGCGCACGGTCTGACTCGCTAGTCCACCTCGTGCACTGGTTCAGCAGTCATTCATCCGGCACCGCGCTCCGCGCTGCCGTCCGGTTCTTTCGCTCCTCCCTACCAACGCGCGCCGAACGTCTTCTTTAAGTCTTCTATCGCTTCTTCCGTCAGCGGTTCCGGGCGCGGTGTCGTCGATAGATATAGCCGCGCCGTCTCTTCCAGCTCCTCCAGCGCATAGCTCGCCTGCGATACCGACTTC
Source organism: Caballeronia fortuita (assembly GCF_001544835.2). Lineage (GTDB taxonomy): Bacteria > Pseudomonadota > Gammaproteobacteria > Burkholderiales > Burkholderiaceae > Caballeronia > Caballeronia fortuita. Next base: position 19,597 of record NZ_FCNX02000006.1, read on the forward strand.
TCCCACACCACCGGCCCCAAACGCTCCAGCAACACCGCCCTCACCCTCGACGCCATCGCCGCCACCTCCTCCGCCACCAACGCATCGCCCGGACGGCGATACGCAATCAACGGCACATGGCCCACCTTCATCACGTAGTACGGCGTGATCGGCGGCAATACATCATCCTTCTTCCACACGCCCGCCAACGTCAGCGCCACCAGATGCGTCGAATGCGTATGCACCACGCCGCGCGCTTCCGGCTCGTTCTCGTATATTCGACGATGCAGCGCCAGCGTCTTCGACGGACGCCCGCCCGATACATGATTGCCGTCTCTGTCCACCTTCGCGATATCGTTCGGGTCGAGACGGCCCAGGCATGCGTCCGTCGGCGTAATGAGCCAGCCGTCATCCAGACGCGCACTGATGTTGCCCGCGCTGCCCACCGTGTAACGGCGCTCGTACAGGCTCCTGCCCGTCACGCAGATCTCTTCGCGGACAGCGTTCTCGTTCGATGCCATCACAGTGCCTTCAGCGCCTTGTCGAAGAAATCCGTCGTGCCGAAATTGCCGGACTTGAGCGCCAGTCCCAGCGCTTCGCTTTCATTCGCGCCGATCGATTGCGTCGCCGGCACGCCCGGATCGATCTGCGGCCCGATGCGCAAGCTGCGCACGTCCAGCGCCTGCACCACCGCGCCCGATGTCTCGCCGCCCGCAACCACGAACCTGGCGTAGCCCTCGTTACGCAACGTCTTTGCAATCGACGCAAGCGCATCCTCCACCAGATGCCCCGCCCGCTCGACGCCCAGTTCCTTCTGCACCACCTTCACTTCTTCCGGCGATGACGTCGCGTAAATCAATACCGGCTCGTCATGTCTGCGCGCGAATTCGACGGCGTCCTGCACGACCGGCTCATCGCGCGATAACGCCATCGGATCGATGCGAAACGCCGGCTTCGATTCGCGCCACAGCGCAACCTGCGCGTTCGTCGCCTTCGATGCGCTTCCCGCCAGCACCACCGACTTGCCCGCGAGCTTCGGCAGATCGGCCGCATGTTCCGCGTGCGCGAGCAGATTCGCCGCGCGGAAGTTGTTCGGCAAGCCGAGCGCGATGCCCGAGCCGCCCGTAATCAGCCTCAGGTCGCGGCACGCATCGCCGAGCACGTACAAGTCCGCGTCGGAAACGGCATCCGCGATCGCGAGGCGCACGCCGTCCTTCTTCAATTCGACGATGCGCGCGCGAACCGCATCCGCACCCTCCGCGATCGTGTCGTAACGAATCAGTCCGACCTTCGAATCCGTCTGACGCTGCAAGACACGCACGAGATTCGGATCGGTCATCGGCGTGAGCGGATGATGCTCCATGCCCGATTCGTTCAGCAACACATCGCCGACGAAAAGGTTGCCGCGAAAGATCGTGCGGCCGTTCTCGGGAAACGCGGGGCACGCGATGGTGAAGTCGTCATTCACCGCTTCGAGCAACGCGTCCGCGACCGGGCCGATGTTGCCTTTGTCGGTCGAATCGAACGTCGAGCAATACTTGAAGAAGAACTGGCGGCAGCCCTGCGCGCGCAGCCATTCGAACGCATCGAGCGACTGGCGCACGGCGTCGTCGGCGGGAATCGTGCGCGACTTCAGCGCGACGACGATCGCGTCCGCGTCGAGCTTCGTCCCCGCTTCCGGCACGCCGATGGTCTGCACCGTGCGCATGCCGCCGCGCACGAGCATGTTGGCGAGATCGGTCGCGCCGGTGAAATCGTCGGCGATACAGCCGAGCAGTGCCTGCGCCGCTTGCGTCATTGTTTCGCTCCGTTCGGGACTTCGATGCCCGGAAAAATCTTGATGACCGCCGAATCGTCCTCGCCGCCGTGTCCGGCCGTCGACGCCATCATGAACATCTGATGCGCCGCCGCCGAGAGCGGCAGCGGAAACTTCGACGTGCGCGCCGTATCGAGCACGAGGCCCAGGTCTTTCACGAAAATATCGACGGCGGAAAGCGGCGTGTAATCGCCCGACAATATGTGCGGCACGCGATTCTCGAACATCCACGAATTGCCCGCGCTGTGCGTGATGACGTCGTACAGCGCATCCGGATCGACGCCTTCGCGCAGGCCGAGCGCCATCGCTTCGGCCGCCGCCGCGATATGCACGCCCGCAAGCAACTGATTGATGATCTTCACCTTCGAGCCCGCGCCGTGCGCGTCGCCGAGCCGGTAGACCTTGCCCGCGATCGCGTCGAGCACGTCTTCGCAGGCGGCGTAGGCATCGGCGGGGCCGGAGGTCATCATCGTCATGTCGCCGGAACTGGCTTTCGCCGCGCCGCCGGACAAGGGCGCATCCAGCATGTGCAAGCCCTTTTCGCCGATGCGCTTGCCGAGATCGGCGGCGAATTGCGGCGATACGGTCGCGCACGCGAGCACGACGCCGCCCGGTTTCATCGCGTCGGCCGCACCGTTCTCGCCGAATAGCACGGCTTCCGTTTGCGCCGCGTTGACGACGACCGTCAGCACGACATCGCACTTCGCGCCAAGCTCCGACGGCGTCGCGCACGCGATGCCGCCTTCGGCCGCGAATGCATCGAGCACGGGCTGACGCACGTCGCACGCATGCACGGCGAAGCCCGCGCGCAGCAGCGAGCGAGCGACGCCCATGCCCATTGCGCCGAGGCCGATGACTCCGACGTTTCGTGTCATATCCGATCCTTAACAGATGCCCGCTTCCGCCAGTCGGCGCGCGGCGTTGATGAGATGGGTCTGCGCGGCGTGGCGCGCGGCGTCAGGCTCGCGCGTGCGGATCGCATCGACGATCGCCGCGTGCTCCTCGCGCACCTGCCGCATGAAATCTTCGCGCAGCGCTTCGTTGCCGCGCGTGACGAGCGTGCCGGCTTCGAGATACTGATTCAGAAAGGTGAGAGTTTTCAGGAAGTACGGGTTGCCGGTCGCGTTCGCGATCTCGCGATGGAACGCGACGTCTTCCGCGACGCCATCGCGGCCTTCGCGCACGGCTTCGTCAATGGTGGCGAGCGCGTCGTCGATGGCGGCGAGTTGCGCGTCGGTGCGGCGCAGCGCGGCTTCGGACGCGACTTCGGCTTCGATCGCCCGGCGCAGCGCGAGAATCTGCACGACCGCGCCCGGCTCGACAGCCTGCGCGTAATCGATGCGCAACGGCCGTATCCCCGCGCGCTCGACGATGAACACGCCGCTGCCCTGACGCGGCTCGACCATGCCTTCGTTCTTGAGCCGTGAAACGGCTTCGCGGATCACCGTGCGGCTCACGCCGAATTCCTGCGCGAGCACGGCTTCTGTAGGCAGCTTGCCGGTGGCGACGAAGCTGCCCTTCTCGATCAGCTTTTGCAATTGCTGCGCGACGGTATCGCTCATCGCGCGCGGCGGAATCTTTTCGAACATCGACTCGATGCGCCTCGTAAGGTCATCGGGTCATCATACAAATTTTCACGATGAAGCAGACCGAGGAATTACCCTCGGTCGGGCGCTACTGCGCGAGCGGCTCGTCGATGAGCGCGAGCGCGTCGCGAATTTCGGAAACGTCGCGGGGCCGCACGAGGCGCGCGACTTCCTTGCCGCCGAGCATGAAAACGAGCGTCGGCCAGAGCTTCACGCCGAAAGAACGGCCGAGCGGGCGGCCGCTGCCGTCTTCGATCTTCATGTGCTCCACCGCGCGATGATCCTGGAACGCTTGCGCGATCAGCGGCTGCGCCGCGCGGCAGAAGCCGCACCAGTCGGTGCCGAACTCGACGACCATCGGGCCGGAGAGCGCGTCGATCTCCGCGCGCGCGGGCGCGGTCTTCGCGTATTCGATATTCATGCTCATGGCGTGGTCCCCCTGTCTATTGTTGTCGATGAAGCCAGCAATAACGTTGCCCGATATTACTGTCCGAACCCCGTCAATCCCAAAAGCGCGCCGCCCGCGAGCAGCCACAGCGGATGCAGCTTCGTCCGGTACGACAGCACCGCGACCGCCGCCGTGATGCCGATGAGCACCCACGATCCATCCGACGCCTCGGCGATCAGCAGCGCGCTCGCCGCGACGAGGCCCGCCGTGATCGGCACGAGACCGAGCTGGACGAAGCGCCGCCACGGCCGGTCCTTGAAGCGCTCCCACGCGTGCATCGCGGCGATCGTCACGAACGACGACGGCCCGAACTTCGCAAGCGACGTGACCAGCACGCCCGGCCAACCCGCCACGTGCCAGCCGATCAGCGTGACGACCATCATGTTGGGTCCGGGCGCGGCCTGCGCGAGCGCGAAGAGCGCGGAGAAATCGGCCTTCGACATCCATTCGTGAACCTGCACGACCTGGCGCTGCATTTCCGGCAGGATCGAATTGCCGCCGCCGAACGCGAGCAGCGACAACTGGCTGAAGATCGCGGCGAGCGAAAGCAGATCGTGATTCATCGGCGCACCTTCCGCGCGATCAGCACCGAAATCGGCGTGAAGACGAGCATCGTCGGCAGAAGCGGCGTGCGCAGGATCGCGATCGACGCGAACATCAGCAGCGCGACGATCGCCGCCTCGGGTTTGCGCCGCAGCGGCCACATGATCTTCACGGCCATCGCGACGAGCAGGCCCGCCGCGGCCGCCGCAAGCCCTGCAAACAGATGCGCGATGCGCGGGTCCTGATGCGTGCGCTGATAGATCACGCCCAGCCCGATCACGATCAGCGACGGCCCGACAAGCAGCCCGAGCAGGCCCGCGAGCGCGCCCGGCACGCCGCGAAAACGCATGCCGATGGCCACCGACAGATTGATCACGTTGCCGCCCGGCAGAAACTGGCAGAGGCCGAGGAGATCGGTGAACGCGTCGGCGTCGAGCCATTTGCGGCGCTCGACGATCTCGCGTCGCGCGAGCGGCAGCGCGCCGCCGAACGCCGTCAGCCCGAGCGTCAGAAAGCCGATGAAGATTTCGGTGACGGTCGGCCGGGGCGCGATGTCGGCATCGGACATGGCGCTCAACCGCGCGCGCGGCGCGCTTCGTAGGCTTTCAGATGCGTGTACGCGACCGCCAGCGCCGACAGCCCCGCGACTTCCGTACGCCGCCGCGCGAGCAGATCCCCGACGATGTGATCCGCCTCGATCGGCGCGCGATTCTCGAGATCGCGCAGCATCGACGCGGTCATCGTCGAACCGCGCTCCGAGAAGAACGCCCGCGCCCGCGCGACGACCGCCTCGCCCGGCGCGTGCCCGTTGTCGCCGGCGATGCCGCGGCATTCGTCGAAGAGCTGGAAGAGCAGCGCCTCGCCGCCCGGCGCCGCGAGAATATCGCCGACGGGCGCGCGCATGAGGCACGTGCCCGTCGCGAGCGTGGCGAGGAACACCCACTTGTCCCACATCGATTGCAGGATGTCGTCGCTCACGTTCAGATCGAAGCCCGCGCCGTCGAGTTGCGCGGCGATCGCGTCGATGCGCGGCGAGCGGCCGCCCGCGCGCTCGCCGATGGTCATCGAATGCATGTTGTTCAGATGCACGATCTCGCCTTCGGCGTCGAGCGTCGCGGCGATCACGCACTGGCCGCCGAGCACGTTCGCGGGATCGAAGCGCGCGTCGAGCGCGTCGAGATGGCCCATGCCGTTCAAGAGCGGCAGGATCGCGGTATCGGGACCGACGGCAGGCGCGAACGAATCGATCGCGCCTTGCAGGTCGTAGGCCTTGCAGCTCAGGAGCACGAGATCATAAGGACGGTCGAGGTCTTTCGCGAGGACCATCGGCGGACAGGCGAACGCGAGATCGCCTTCGGGACTCTTCACTTTGAGGCCGCACTGACGCAGCCGCTCGGCGCGGCGCTCGCGCACGAGAAAGGTCACGTCACGGCCGGCTTCGAGCAGCCGCGCGCCGAAATATCCGCCGATCGCCCCCGCGCCCACTACCAGAATCCGCATGTCTCGCTCCTTTTGACGAATTATTTCGCTTCGAGCTGCTTCAAAACCTGCTTCACGCCTGCCAGACGCCGTAGCCCGCTTCCCGCAGGCCGATGGCCAGTTCCACTTCCATGTCGCGCGCGCCGTCGTAGGGCATCGGGTTGTACATCTCGTACAACTGCGGCAGGAGCCGCAGGCCGTATTCGCGGACGTAGCGATTCGACTGGATGCCGGCCTTGTGCTTGTCGAAGCGCACGTCGGGATCGATGCCCGTCATGCCCACGTAGACGAACGGCTTGCCGATGACGTAATCCGGATTCGCGCGACGAAAACGCGCTTCGTTCCAGACCGTGCCGGACAGTTCGACGACGTAGACGGAATGATGATGGCTGCGCGCGCGCCGGACGGGCGGCATGTTTCGGATGGCCTTCGCGGCGTGCTCGTTGCGGGCGTCCATTCTATGACGGCGACGCCTTTGACGCTCGATCGCGCGGCGCGGGAACTGCCGGATGCGCCTCAAAGTGGTAAATTCGGGCGGTCTGCGCTCGCGCAAATCGATCGGACACCGGCACGGCCCATCGCGCCGCCGATCGAACCCGGAGACGATCTCTCACGCGCGGGCGCCGCCCCATCGACACGTTTTCATCCTGACGCCGCGCGCCACGAGCCGCGCGGCGTTTCGGTCCTCCGGAGATCAAGCAATGAGCAAACAAGCAATCGGCGTGGTAGGCCTCGCCGTCATGGGCCGCAATCTGGCCTTGAACATCGAGAGCCGCGGTCACGCCGTTTCGGTCTACAACCGCAGCCGCGCCAAAACCGACGAACTGATTGCCGAACATCCCGACAAGAAGCTCGTACCGACCTACACGCTCGAAGAGTTCGTCGAATCGCTCGAAAAGCCGCGCCGCATCCTGATGATGGTGAAGGCCGGCGCCGGCACGGACGACACCATCGCGTCGCTGCGTCCGCTGCTGGAAAAGGGCGACATTCTCATCGACGGCGGCAATACGCATTTCACCGACACCATTCGCCGCAATCAGGACCTTGCGAAGTCGGGGCTGCATTTCATCGGCACGGGCGTGTCGGGCGGCGAGGAAGGCGCGCTCAAAGGCCCGTCGATCATGCCGGGCGGACAGAAAGAAGCGTACGAACTCGTCGCGCCGATCCTGACCGAGATCGCCGCGAAGGCGCCGGACGGCGAGCCGTGCGTCGCGTATATGGGACCGGACGGCGCGGGCCATTTCGTGAAGATGGTTCACAACGGCATCGAATACGGCGACATGCAGCTCATTGCCGAGAGCTATGACGTGCTGAAGCGCGTCGCGGGCTTGTCGAACGAAGAGCTGGGCAAGGTGTATGTGGAGTGGAATCAGGGTGAACTGGATAGTTACCTGATCGAGATTACCTCGAAGATCTTCTCGAAGAAGGATGAAGAAACCGGCAAGGATCTCGTCGATGTGATCCTGGATCGCGCCGCGCAGAAGGGCACAGGCAAGTGGACGAGCCAGAACGCGCTGGACCTCGGCGCGCCGCTGCCTTTGATTACGGAAGCGGTGTTCGCGCGCGTGCTGTCGTCGCTGAAGGATCAGCGTGTGGCGGCTTCGAAGGTGCTTTCCGGTCCGAAGCCGAAGTTCGATGGCGATCGCGCGGCGTTCGTGGAATCGGTGCGGCGTGCGTTGTATCTGTCGAAGATCGTGTCGTATGCGCAGGGCTTCGCGCAGTTGCGCGCGGCGTCGGAAGAATACAAGTGGGATCTGCATTACGGCGAGATCGCGAAGATTTTCCGGGCGGGTTGCATCATCCGCGCGCGCTTCCTGCAAAAGATCACCGACGCGTACAAGACGAATCCGGACCTGGCGAATCTGCTGCTCGATCCGTATTTCAGCGATATCGCGGCGAAGTACCAGGATGCACTGCGCGATGTCGTCGTCGCGGCGGTGAAGGCGGGGATTCCGGTGCCGGCGTTCTCGTCGGCGATTGCTTATTTCGATGCTTACCGCTCGGAGAGGTTGCCCGCCAATCTGGTGCAGGCGCAGCGGGATTTCTTCGGGGCGCATACGTTCGAGCGCACGGACAAGGAAGGGAGTTTTCACGCGCAGTGGGCGTGAGGATCGCGCCTTTTTTGTTTTGAGGTCAGAAACGCGGCTTTGCGGAGCCGCGTTTTTTTTCGATGTCTGGAATCCCGGTCTGGCTGAACTGCGCCCATTGTCGATTCACCTCGTCGCCGGAACGCAACCCGTGAACGGCTTTGCGAAATCGTTCATTCATCGTCGCACAGTCGGGCCGTCGCCTCGCGCTTTCGATGCTGTGCGTCTTCGTGCGCGCGCAATGCGCGTTGCAAAGCGATCCTCGCGACCTGCACTTCGGTGAGCGCATCCGAAAGCGCACGTTGCTTCGTCCGGACTGCCGCGATCACTTCCGCCTCCCGGCTCCGATGTATCTTCAGCGCGGAGCGCCATAGCGTGGCGTCCTGCTTGCCGTGTCCGCACAGGCCAAGAATGTCGGGCAAGCGCGCGGCGTGGCGATCCCGCTCCGTGACCTGCCGCATCAACTCGACACGCGCCTCATGAGCCGCCTGTTGCATGCGTGCGAGCAAGCGTCGGCAGCGGTGCACGCGCAGGGCGCGCACGCGCACGAGGAGGGTCCATAAGCGCCCTGTTTCGCCCGCGGAACTCATGGCGATACTCCCGCGCTAGCGGACAAGGCATGCAGAGCCGCGAGCGTTTCTTCATAAGACGAGTACTCGTCCTGATCCTGGCGCAGGAAATCCAGGATGCGGGGATGCCGCTCGATCGCACGGTCGCTGGCCGCATCCGCGCCGCTTCGATATTCGCCGATCTGCAACAGCAATTCGACATCCTGATAGCGCGCGAGCCACTCGCGTACGCGGCGTGCATCGTCGCGGTGCCGGTCCCGCGCGATGCGCGTCATGAGGCGGCTCTTGCTGTGCAGCACGTCGATTGCCGGATACTGCCCGGCCGCACCGAGCCGGGCGGCAAGCTGAATGTGACCGTCCAGCAGCGAGCGCGCTTCTTCGACGATCGGATCGGCCAGGTCCTCGTCCTCGGCGAGCACCGTGAAAAAAGCCGTCACGCTGCCCTCGCGGGTGAGCCCACCCATCTCGATCAGCCGGGGCAACTCTGCGAATACGCGCGGCGGGTAGCCGCGACGCGCAGGCGGTTCGCCAACGGCGAGGCCCACTTCGCGCAGCGCGCGTGCAAAACGCGTCAGGGAATCGAACAGCAGCAACACCTGCTTTCCCTGCGCCCGCAACGTCGACGCGATCCCACTGGCAAGCTGCGACGCGCGGATGCGCTCCGCGGCGGGCCGGTCCGAGGTCGACGCAATGACGATCACTCGCGAGCGTTGCTCGCGCAGATGATCCTGGACGAATTCCGAGACTTCGCGGCCGCGTTCGCCGATGAGCGCCGCCACCACGAAATCTGCCTGCGCATGATTGGCGATCATGCCCATCAAGGTGCTCTTGCCTCCGCCCGCGGTCGCGGAAATGCCGACGCGCTGCCCGATCCCGCAGGTGATCAATCCGTCGATGGCCCTCACGCCCGTCACGAAGGGATGCGTTATCACCGGACGCTCGAGCGGATTGAGCGGCAGATCTTCTCGGTATGCGGGTGAGTCCAGCCGGGGCGCCGGCGGCCCGCCGTCCAGCGGATTGCCGAGACCGTCCAGAACACGGCCGCCCAGCCTGCTTGCATCGAGACGCGGCCACGCGAGTCCGCAGCCTTCGACGCGCGTAATGTCGGAGAGCCCGGAAAGCCCCGCGAACGGCATGACGAGCGCGCCATCCGGTCCGAAGCCGATGACTTCCCCGATTTGCTCTTCCCGTGTGTCCGCCCGCACGAGGCGCACTTTCTCGCCGATGCGCAGCGACGCGCCCACCACCCTCGCGATGACCCCGCGAGCCTCCACCACACGTCCGTGCATCACCGGCGCATCGAGCCATGGCTGCGCCGGCTTCGGCGCACCGCTCCCGCTCTTGTTCATCGCGGCCTCGTCAGGGTTGCAACGGCGCGAACGCGGTACACGTCGCGCGGAATTTCCTCGATCGCCAGCACATCCATGCGCAGGCCGAAGGTATCAAGCATGCGTACCAGGTGCGAGCGCAAGGTGGCCGAAGTGATCAACAGGCGCACGGACTCCAGTGCGGTGCCCAGAACGCGACGCAACGCATCCAGCTGATCGAAATCGAGCGGGCAATACGGCTCGCCGTCAGGTCCAATGCGGATGCTTGCTTCGAGCTCCGCCTCCCACGCCGGTTCGAGCACGCCCGCCTGGATTTCCCAGGCGTCCAGATTGGCGAGGGCGCGCGCAATCTGCGGACCGAGTTCGATGCGGCATTCGCGCACCATGCGCTCCAGCGTGGACTCGTTGGCCGGTACACGAAGAATCGCTTCCAGAATGCCGCGCAGATTGCGGATCGACACGCGTTGCTGAAGGAGTTGCCTGAGCACCGCGGCAAGGCGGACGGTGGTGACGCGGTGCTCGACCTGCATCGCGAGTTCGCGGTACTCCTGTCCGATGCGGCTCAACAGGAAGCGCGCCTCCTGCGTACCGATCAGGCGGGGCGCACAGCGCTCGATGACTTCCAGCAGATGCTTGCACAGGACGTCGTCCGGCGAATCGATGGCGTAGACCGAAGCGTCGAGCGTTGCAGCCTCGCCAGCCGCCATCCAGACGGACTTCTCGACGCCAGGCCGGTAGCCCGGTACGCCTTGCATCGTCACATCCGCCGCGCGGCCGCTGACCAGCACATGTTGCGCAAGGAGTACGCCGCTCGCGAACGGCACATCGTCGATATCGACGATATAGCGATCGGAAGCGAGCCGCGCATCCACCAGTATGGCAAGCCCCGGAAACGGCAGGCCGAGCCGTTCGTTGAGCGTGTGGCGCAACCGACCGAGCAGGCCGTTGAGCGCGTCAGGCCGCATGGCCCGAATGACGTCCCTGCCGACGCGCAGGCGGAGCACGTTGCTCGTGCCGAAATCGACATCGTCGAGGAACTGGGGCATGTGGCGGCTACCGTCTCGCGCCAGCGCGGGCATCGGCGCCTGCAATGCAGCTTGCGCGCGCCGTTGTGCGCGCATCAGAAGTACCGCGAGGCCCGCGAGCGCGCCGGCCAGCAGCGCAAACTGTACGTGTGGAAAGCCCGGGATCAGTCCGAGCGCGGCGCAGCACACGCCTGCCATCAGGAGCGCATGCGGCCGAAGCGTCAACTGGCCATAGAGATCGGCGCCGAGGTTCGAACCGGAGCCCGCCTGCGAGACGCGCGTGACGAGAAGGCCGGCGGCGATGGACACGACGAGCGAAGGTATCTGCGACACCAGTCCGTCGCCGATGGTGAGAATCGTGTAGACCTGAAGCGCATCGCTAAAGGACATGCCGCGCTGCACGAGGCCGATCGTCAGGCCCCCCACGATATTGATGAGCGCGATCACGAAACTGGCGATCGTGTCGCCCTTGACGAACTTCATGGCGCCGTCGAGCGAGCCGTACACATACGTCTCCCGCTCGAGCCCCGCGCGCATCGCGACTGCCTGCTCGGCGCTGATGAGGCCGCTGCGCAGATCGGCATCGATGCTCATCTGACGCCCCGGGATAGCGTCCAGCGTGAAGCGCGCCGAGACTTCCGCGATGCGGTCCGCGCCCTTCGCGACTACGATGAACTGAATTGCGCACAACACCAGAAACACGACGATGCCCACCGCCACATTGCCGCCCGCCACCAGTTCCCCGAAAGCCTGGATGACACGGCCCGCATGCGCATGCATGAGAATCATCTTCGTGGAGGCGATGGCCAGCGCGAGGCGCAGCAGGGTGGTCATGAGCAGGAGCGCCGGAAAGCCCGGGAGATCGGCGGCGCGCGACACGTAGATCGTTGTGAAGAGCATGAGAAAGCTCACCCCGAAGCTCATGCCGATAAACAGATCGAGCAGGAACGGCGGAAGCGGCAGGATCAGCAGCGAAAGCACGCCGATGAAGCCAGCGGCCGCCGCGAAATGAGCGTAGCGCGCAAGTCTGTCGGGCAGGCCGGCCAGGAGAGACGAGAAAGATTCAGTTTGCGTCATGATTTGTCGTTGATTGATCTATGTAACGCACGGCGGCGGCCCTTGACTAACGGATCGCCCTCCTCCTCGCGGTTTTCACGTTTCAGTTCGTCCTTGTTCATGCGCAGGCGGCGCTTGTGCAACATGCGCTGAATTCCGTAGTCGGCGGCTGCGGGCGCGAGCTGCGACAGCGCGACCATGGCGAGGAGGCGCGAATGGGCTTGCGTGGCGAGCGCGAGTTGGGATAACGGCTCGAGCGAGTAGAGAGGGCCGACATGAGCCAGCCACGCTGAAATCGCGTTCCAGGCGACGTATGAGAGGACTGTCATCTGAATCAGCATCAGTCCCGTGTCCAGCAAGGCCTTGAGACCGAAGAGATTCTTGAAGCCTTCGATCGGATTCAGACGCCGGAGGTCCGGTGCAACCCGCTTGAACGCGATGAGGCCACGCGCCTGAACCAGTTCGGGGACGACCGCCGCAATGAGCCCGCAAACGGACATCGTGAGCGCCGCCCTGCCGGGGTCCGCCGCGGCCGACAACACTGCCTTGAGCCGCCAGTCCAGCGATCGGTCTGCGTCGATGCTCACGCACGTCTGAACCATCCTCACGAAGGAAGCGAACAGGTTCGGCGCCTGGAACGTCATCAGCAACCACCAGAGGCCGCCACTGACAGCGGTGCTGAGGTGAGCGCTCTTTGGAATGTCGCCCTCCTTGCGCGCGCGTTGCAGCCGTCGTTGCGATGGCTTTTCCGTTTTGTCGCTCATCGCGGGTCATCCCAGGTTGAGCGAAGCGGCGGCGATGCGCGCAAGGCGTTTGAGGATATCGGGCATGCACAACATGGCCGCGACGGATAGCGTCATGACCTTGACCGTACGCGCCGTGGCGAATGGATTGAGCCGCTTCGCGTGACGCGCTGCGAGCCCGACCGATACGTCGACGAGCAGCATCAGAACCAGCAATGGCGCGGCGAGCTGCAGCCCCTGCGTGAGAACCGGAGCGAGCCGCGTCCGGGCGAGCATCTCCGTCAGCCGCCCGAGATCCGGATGCAGGCTGCCCGGCGCCCAGAGCGCCCATCCGTCGATGAAAGCACTGCACAACCTGATGAGCCCGTGGCCGGTGAAGAACGTCAGCGCAGCGAACTGCGTGAAGAGCGTTTCGAAAAGCGCCGACTCCTGCTGGAAGTTGGGGTCGTAGACCGCAGCCACGCTATAGCCCGCCTGCTGATCGATGACCGCTCCCGCCGCTGAAGCCACATGGAACACGACACTCAGGCCCAGCCCCATCACGAGGCCGATGACCGCCTCGGCGAGGCCCGCAGCGATGACATCGGACGGACAGCCATCGTGTGCGGAGAGGAGCGCGAACATCAAAACGAGCGGCACGCGCAGCGTCAGGCCAAGCGCACCGTCGATGCCGAATGGAATCAGGCTCATCGCGACACCCGGACGAATCGTGCAGAAGGCGAACCCGGCGAGTTGATCGGCGAGATTCATGATCGGGCGTGTCCGGCGGCGATCAGCGTGAAAACCTGGCCCAGCAGGCGCGCGAATTCACGATTGGCCCACGGCGCCGCAACGATCAGCACGAGGCCGACACAGATGATCTTCGCGCCGTAAGGAAGGCTCTGGTCCTGAATCTGCGTGACCGACTGAACGAGCCCGAGCAGCAGACCCACGGTCGTCGCGACGGCGAGCATCGGCAGGGATAGCCAGAAAACGAGCAGAAGCGCGTCGGCGGCGAGCGAGGAAAGGGAAGGCAGTGTGTTCATCTGGCGTATCCGAGAATGAGCGCGTGCATGAGCCGTGGAATGCCGGATGCGGCGACGAGCACGAACAGCTTGATAGGGATGGAGACGCTGCTCGGGGACAGCATCATCATCCCCATTGCCGTGAGCACGTTGGCAACGACGAGATCGATCACCAGGAAGGCGATATAGAGCAGGAAGCCCGCTTCGAAGCCGGCGGAAATCTCGCTGATGAGGAACGCGGGCACGAGCAAGGTGAAGTCGTCTTCCCGCACGGCGTTCGACGCGTCGATGCGCTTCGCTGCGTCGACGAGCAGCGTGCGTTCGGCGGGACGCGAGTGCGCGAGCATGAACTCGCCGAGCGGTTCGCGCACGGCGTCGATCATCTGCGCGAGCGGCGGCAGCTGGCCGCTTTCGATGCGTTCGTCGATGGCGAGCGCATCGCCTATGCGGTGCATCGTCGGTCCCATCACGATGAGCGTGGCGGCGAGCGCGAGCCCGGAGATCGCCATGTTGCCCGGCGCCTGCTGCACGCCGAGCGCCGATCGCAGGAGCGTCAACACGATGCTGAACTTGGTGAACGACGTCGTCATGACCACCGCGAGCGGCGCGAGACCCAGCAGGAAGAAGACCCCGATCAGTTGCAACGGGCCGGTTTGCGCGCCGATCATGATGTGCCGTCCGTGTCCGGCGATCGAACCAGGCTCGTGATGCGTACCGCGAGGACGTCATCGATGTCGACGAGTTCGCCGCGCGCGAACGGCATGCCCTGGCACAACAGCGTCACGGCGCGCTCGCGCACCGCGATCTGCAGCGATACCAGTGAGCCGCTGCGCAGGCGGCTGAGCTCATCGAGCGTCAGCCGCAGCGAGCCGATCATCGCATCGAAGCTGAACGTGAGCGCATCGATGGGAATGAATTCGCTCGTCAGTTCCGGTGCCGGGTGCTGTTCGTCGACGATGGAACGGTCGATCATCGTTTGATCTCCTTGGGTTTTCAGTAGAAAGCGCCGCATACCGTCACGAAGCGGCAAACACAGATATCGGACATGGCGCTCGAGCACCAGCGCATCGCCGGGCCGGATGCGCCGCAGGCGCAGCAACGAAAGGGTCGGACCGGCTATGCACACCGGCACGGGCACGACGATGCGGCGCGCCAGCGCGCGCAGGTCGCGCAGCGGATCCTCTCGGCGCCGCAGCCACAAGTCGACCGCCTCGCTATGAAACGAGAAACCGGCGCTGCGGCCGCTCTGCAGGTGCGTGAGCGCAAGGCCGTAGGCGCCGGCGTCGGGCGTCGCGTCGAACGACACCGCGGTGAGTTCCAGCGCGAACCCGAAGGCGCCCTCCAGCGCGCAAAGCCAGTCCTCGCAGGCGTCCGCGACCAGCCGGGCGGCGTGCGGCCCCGCCTTTTCGAGGACGTCGCGCGACAGTTCCGGCAGGAGCGCCTGCGCGTCCAGGTCGAGTTGCAGCGGCGCGCCGCACGCCGTGCCGTGCAGCCGCAACGGATAGTGCGAACGGCACGGCTCGAAAGCGAGCGCATAGCGGCGATGACCTACGCTCACGAGTGCAGGAAATCCGAACTGCAGGGCCGCGATGTTCTGACGCTCGGCCTGCGCACGCGTAAGCCGTTTCAGGCCGGAGAAAGGACTCATCCCGCATGTCCTCCGTTGGCCGACGCGCGCGGAAACGCAACGCCGCGCGGGGACGCGTACGACAACACATCGATGGTGTCGCGAAGCCCTCTTTCGATCGCCTCGAACTGCGCGACGACACGCTCGTCGAGTCGCGTGTAGGTGTCCAGTACGGCGGCGACCGCATCGCGCATGCCGCGCTCGAGCGCCATGACCTGCTGGCGCAGGCCGCCATCGATCAACCCCTGATCGGTCTCGACCACGCACGAGCGCGGCGGCAGATCGGCATCGGGAAGAACCGTGACGAGCGAGAAGCCCAGGTTCTTTTGCATCGCGTCGATCGCGCGCCGCGCCTCTTCGTGGTCGCATGCAGCGACGCGCACCGACAGCAAACGCTCTCCGGACGCCGCTTGCAAACTGCGGCGCATCTGCGTCGGCAAGATCACGCCGGGTGGCAGTTCGCCGAGGATTTCAGCCACGGCGTCCAGAGCGACGCGTAACAGGCGGTCCTCGAGCGCGGACAGCGCGAAGGCCGCCGCGGACGCTGGCATGACGAGATCGTGCAACGCGGCCGCGCGGCCGGCGCGATAACCGTGCGCAAACGCGCGACGCCGGACACGCCTTGCACGCTCGACGAGCCGGGCCTTCTCGTGCATGGCGAGTTGTGCATTCATGCTCTGCAACGCGCGCAGGTCCTGCAGCCGCGCGAGATCGTCGCGGCAGACATACCCATCGGACTCCACACGCCAGTCGGAAACGCGCCAGATCAGCATGTCGCGCTCCTCGCATGGAGCAGGCGCAGCGCATCGCCGAACAGTTCGAGCGCCATCCGCGAGGAAACGCAGGGAAGACGCCATTGCGCGGCGGCCTCGGCGCAGTCGCGCGGCAGGCGCAACTGCATCCGTTGACGTTGCGCATCGCACCCGGCCGCGCGCAATGCGAGCGCGAGGCCTGCGACGATCAAGCCGCGCCGGCTGAAGAAGTCGAGAGGTTCATCGAGCGGCAAATCGTCATGATCGCCGCGCGGATGCGATTGAAGCGCCGCTAGCGGCGGCAGGCCCGTCGTCGCGGAAAACCGGATGCGCGCTTCCGCGCTGACGACGAGACGCAGTGCGTGCGCGCATGCGAGCGACGCGCAGATCCGCATGAGACGTGCGTATGCCGGCCGCGCGAGCCGCTCCGCGGACCCCGGCAATTGCGCTACGCCGGGATCGGCCAGCGCCGGAAAGCGCGTGAACAGATACGCCGCCGCCTGAGTGCGCGCGCGCTCGTTGCGCGCCGGCGTGGCGCGTGCGAGCCAGCTGTGATGCGCCCAATCGGCGATTCCGAGGATGGAGTGAGGTTTCATTGCCCACCTTCTGTCGTCGAGGAAGCGGTCGTACCGGCGGACGAACCAGGCGTCTGACTCGATTCACCGTCGCTACGGGCCCGCCTGCGGTAGAACGTGATTCCGGGAATCGCGATCCGCGGGAAGGAGCGGATGCCCGAATCCCAGATCCAGACCGCCACGATGAGAAGCAGCGCCATGACGCTCGCCGCTATGAGCGCGAGCGTGACGGTCGCACGCGCAGCGGGCGCCGGGTGCGGGCAGATGCCCGTTTGCCTGCACGCCTCGTCCGCCGTCACGACGGGCATGACCGGAACGAACGTGACATAGACACGGTCGGGCGTAAGCCCCTCGACCGCGCCGGCTACGAGCGACCGGATCTTGCTGCGCATCTGTTCGAGACCGGCATCGCTGCGATAGCGCAGCATCACGGACGCGCTGGGTTCCGGCGCGGGACCCATGAGCGGATCGTGCGGCGGATCGACGATATGCACGCGTGCATCGAGCACCCCGTCGATCTTCTCGAGCGTTTCCGCCATTTCCTGCGTGAGTCCGTAGACGTATCGAACGTGGTTCTCCTCGGGACTCGCGATAAGCCCCTGCCGGCTGAACAGCTCGCCGAGGTTGGCATGCGGGCCGCGCGGCAGGGCGTAGGCTCCGGCAAGTTCGGTAGCGGCCACGGCGTGGCTTTCGTCCACGGAAACGTTCCAGGTCTTGTCGGCATTGCGGTCCTTGAAGCCCTCGATGCCGTGACGGCTCAGAACCGCGACGATGCGATTCGCCTGGTCTTCGTCGATGCTCTCGAACAGTGACGTCTTGCACGCGGCGAGCAACAGCAGCGGCATCAGAAACAGTGCGCGTCGCATCATGTTCTCTGAGTAAGGGACTGGATGGCGCTGCCGGCGCTCTGCGCGAGATGAGAGAGCGTGAGCAGCGTGACCGAGTAGTCGGACACCGCTGCCTGCAGGGTCAGCAGCTCGCCGGTCGTGAGCGGATTGCGCCGGGCAGGATCGCGCAGGATGTCGAGCGGTGCGGCGGCGCTTTGCAGCGAGTCTTGCGCGCGTTCTGCAAGGCGGGACAACATGGGTTCGCCTGCTTCGCCGGAACTTGGCTGCGTCGGCGCGACAGCGGAAACGGTGAGCATGCTGTCGAGGGAAACGGGAAGCATCCCGATGGCTTGCGGTGACATCGAAGGGTTCCTTGTGCCTGGTGGAAAATGACGTGAGAAAGCGCCTGCGGATGGCCCCCTCACGGGGGCCTCGCGCGCGAAGCGACGTACTACTTCGTGTTCTGGGCAACCGACTTGTGCGTTTCAGCAAGGCTGCTCATCATCGAGGTGCCCTGCTGAAGCGATGCCGTGTATTCGCCCACCTTCGCCTGCATGCTCAGCATCGTGGCGCTCCCGACTCCGCCGCCGCCCTGACCGCCCTGACCGCCTTGCCCCTCCTGCGCGCCCGCCTGCTGCAGCTGGTTGATCTGTTGAGCCTGCCCCTGCAGCACGCGCTTGACCGCCTCCGAGACGCTGGCGAGGGAAAGCGTGCCGTCAGCGGCAATCATGCTCACGCCGCCGGGGTTATACATCTGCCCGCCGTAGCCGTACATCGCGGGTGTGAATCCAACGTTCTCAGCTTGCATGTTTCGTTTTCCTGATTAAAAGACGCACTTCTCGAGTCGACGGACTCCATTAGCCTTGGAACGGTGCGCCGGCGTTCAAAGGAGTGATGCCCGGGTGCTCAGCAGGACTTCCCTTCGTCGATGCGTGTGACGAGGTCGTACACACTGCCGTCGTCACGTATGACGGTCGCGTTGCATGTTCCGATGCGCTGGATTCGACCGATTGCCACGCGAGCGCCTGCGAAATACCGCACGCCCTGTCGGTCGGCCAGCCAGGCGGCGTGTGGTGAACTCACCAGATTCAGGCCGAGCGCCTCCATCGGAACGCGCACCGGCCCGGTTTCGTTCTCGTGACCGGCGAAGCGCAGCGCCTTCAGGCCTTCCACCTGACTCTGCGCAAGACGCGCGATCCGTGCGTAGTCCCACGACTCGGCCTGCAGATAGGCCGTGCGCTCGGGCGGTGTCACATTGAACGTTCCCGCGTCCGCCGCGTTCAGTTGCGCGCCGCGATAGTACAGGTCGAGGAAATCGCTCAACTGCTCCTGCATGTTGTCGATGACCGCTACGCGCACGCTTGCCGCGCCGCCTTGCGCACGTGCTTCGAGCGTCAACGCGCCGAGTTCGGCGGGCGTCTGCACATAGCCTTCGTACAGACGCATTCCCGTGGTCTTGTCGTCTCTCACCCGAACGTTGCGGAACGCCGGCTTCTCGAGCAACGACGATTGCGCGACCGGCGCCGGCGGAGTCAGAAGGCTCATGACGAATAGCGACGCGAGCGCGAGCGGCACGAATATCAGCATCAGGCGTACGTAGCGAGGCACGCCCGCGCAGCGCCTGCGCAACCATGCGAGCGGCGCATGCCTGAAAAGCCACGCGAGTTCGGCCCGCTGTGCGTCCCGGTCGGTGACCAATGCGCCATTGCCGAACAACAAGGCCGCTTCACCGATCCGGAAGCTCGCCCCGTGCTGTAGCAGCGTCTTCCTGCCGGCGCCGAGCGTGTGCCCGAACACCACCACGCTATCGCTCATGGTGCGCAGCACGAGTTCGTCGCCTTGCAGACGCACCGTCGCATGACGCCGCTTGACGCCCGCGTCCACGAGGACGAGTCCTGCTTCTCCATCGCCACCTATGACGACTTCGCGGTCGCTCAGAAGCGCGATGCTCGCACCTGCATGCAGGCCCTGCGTGACATAGAGACGCGCAACGCGGTTCATTGCGTCCTCCCGGGCAAACCCAGCTGACCGGAAGCCGACGCGGCCTGCACGCCCGGCGGCAGCGGCGGCGCCACGAACGTTTCGTGCGGGCGCTGCGTGGCCGCGATGGGCGATGACGACGCGGCATCCGGCACGACCGGAAGCGTGATCGCGGACGGATCGGTTACGGGCGCGCTTGCGCCAGTCGCAGGCGAGAAACGCTTGATCTGAGGCGTGATGAGTATGAGCCGCTCGGTGCGACCCACGACCGTGCGATCGTCATTGAAGAGCGCGCCGATCACCGGAAGATCGCCGAGAATGGGCACCTTCGATCCGCTGTTCAGGCTGTGCTCGTACTCGTAACCGCCAATGAGCAGGCTCTCTCCGTCACCGACCACGGCCTGCGTGATGATCGAGTTCGTATTCACGCGCGGGATGCCGTCGACGGACGCGTCGTTGTCGAACGATCCATCTTCGATCTGTACGCTGAGCAGGATGCTGCCGCGCGCGGCGCCGCTCTGCTCGACTGTCGGCGTGACCTTGAGCGTCAGTCCCGTATCGACGTTGAAGAGATTGGCGTCCTGATTGCCTGCGACGCGCACATACACCGAATTGCGCGACGACAACACCGCCTCCGCGTTGTTCAACGTCAGCACCCGCGGCCGGGAAAGCACACGTGCGCGTCCGTCCTGTTCCAGCGCGTGAATCTGGCCGTACAGGAAGCGCACCGAGTTGCCGATCAGCGTGGTGAAAGTGAGCCCGGCGTCGGACATGCCCGCGGCGCTCGTCCCGTCCGGTTGAACGGATAACCCGACGCCATAGGGCACGCCCGCATTCCGAGAGCTCGCGGCACCGCCCCAGCGAATACCTAGTTCACGGGCGGCGTCACTGGACACATCCATGACCAGCGCCGAGATTTCCACCAGGTCCTGACGCTGGTCGAGCATCGAAATGGCTCGCTCGTAGGCGGGCATCATTTCGGGTACGTCATAGACCACGACGGAGTTGGTGCGCGCGTCGGCGATGATGCTGCGCCGGGCTGGCGTAACTGACGACTGCGGCAGTTCGGCCTCGCTGTCGAGACTCGATGCGGCCAATGCCGTCTCGCGAAGCCCGGGCACGCCCGGCAGCGGAGGCACGCCGCCGCGTGCGCTGTGCGCTGAATCCGTGCGCGTGCCGCGCGTGGCCGATGCCCGGGGCGCGCTGGTGTTCTCCATGAGCCGGCGCAGCAACGACGCGACCCCTGCGATGGTTTGCTGACGACCGCCCGAGTTGTAGGTGATGTCCTGGGCCTGGGCGTAGCGAAGCCTGAATACGCGGATTTGCGTCTGCTCGAAGCTGGGCTCCTGCACCGGCGGCCGCTCTTGCGCCTTGGTAATCGCTTCCGAGATGGCGTCGACATAGCGTGATGGTCCGACTATTTTCACGCTGTCCTTCGAGTAGCTCAAGGGAAGGTGCGGGTCGTCGAGATCGAGGCTGCGCAGCAGTGCGGCAACCGTATCTCTCGTGAGCGGCGCAAATGAAATCGTGCGACTGCGCACATCGTCGGCCGTCGACACATGGATCGTCTGTCCGTCGAAGTACCAAACGAGACCCCAGGCCTCAGCGAGCGTGCGGAACACCTCGGACGGCTTGTTTTCGAACACGCCGCTCACATTGCCGCGCACATTGCGCGCGACGTCGAGGCGCAGACCGCCGGCGCTCGCCACGTCAATCAGCACGTCGGCAAGTCGCGAATCGTGCGCGACATACCGCATGGCAGTGCCCTGCCATAGCGGTTCTGCCGGATGAGAGATTCCGGATTGCAATGCCATGCAAATCGGAATGATGCGAGTGGCAGCGATGCGAATCGCGTGGCCGCGCATCGAGGGACGATTACGTTTTCTACGCCAGTTCATGGACATCTCATATTCCTGCTCCGGTCAGGCCGGCATGCGATGACCAGAATGTACCCCTGCCTATCAATCAGGATGACATAGAGATTTACCACACGACTATTTTTTTCAGGCTCAGTATTTCAACCGCTGATGAAGCATGAGGCAATCAGCAGCAGCACACCCACAAAATGCAAGGTTCTTTTAGATGTAAGCAGGATGCCGAATGAAATTAGGTAAACGTACCAAACAAGAAAATCGCAATTGGATGCCGCTAACGCCTGACGCAGATCGCCGCGATCGATGCTGACCGCAGGCCAAGCAAGTCACTCATATGGTCAAAAAACGTTATTGCAACTTCAGCGTGAAACTGGTTGAACCGCGGCAAAGATCCATACGCATCAACGGACTCGCGACGTGCATCCGCCTGGAAGAAATCTACTGGGAAATCATCGAAGCATTGGCTTGTCACGAGACCGTCAGCGTCGGGAAGCTGCTGTCGAACTGGTCAATGGAGATGGATCTGACCGGAGACGACGTAAAAAACTTTACTGCTTATGTGCGCGTGGTCTGCGTCGTTCAACTCGCCAGGCGCGTCGAAACCATGATCGCAGGGGAGGATTGGGGGCGGCTGTCGAAAGGACTGACGCAGCTCGCGACTCGATAGCGAAGAGTCTCAATCACAAACAGGAGGTGCGCGGACCAAATTCACATCACGCGAATGGATGAATCTGGCGAACAAAACGACCATCTGCGCGGACGCGCAGAATCGACTTGAAAAGGATCGAATATGCTAGTAGTCAACAGAACATCAGCACTGCCGAGAATATTGGCTAGCGGCGCTGCACCGACCCAAACGGACCCCGCTCAAGCACTGGGAGATAATTATGCGCTCTTACATCTTTCGCCCGTGACGCAGGAGGATGACGCCGGCGCCGAGGCCATGGCGGCGCAGGCTGGCGCAGCAGGCATGCAGCTGCCCGCGTCTGCCCTCGACTCGTCCGCGGGCTCTTCGTCGATTCCGTCGTCTCTTGCCCTTGCCGGCGCCCCGACTGCGCCGATGATGCCAAGCGACGGAGCGAATCTCGCGACCCCAACGCCTCAGACGGGCGGAGGCTTCGTGGGAACGCCCAACGTCGCCGCGCCGATTGCAACGAGCGCCACACATGCCGCTGCCCCGCCCGCGCCGCCCGCCCGCGCGGCGGCGCCGCCCGGACCTGCAAGTG
Organism: Caballeronia fortuita; assembly: GCF_001544835.2. Lineage (GTDB taxonomy): Bacteria > Pseudomonadota > Gammaproteobacteria > Burkholderiales > Burkholderiaceae > Caballeronia > Caballeronia fortuita. The sequence goes on from NZ_FCNX02000006.1 coordinate 42,121, forward strand.
CGCCGGCAGCCCCGAGCAAGCCCGCAAATCCGCTCGGCGAACTCGGCGGACTGGCCACGGCTATGCAGAGCCTCGTAAAGCCTCTCGCTAGCCTTTTCGGTTCGATGATGCACGGAATCGGTGGCGGTGGCGGTGGCGGTGGCGGTGGCGGCGGTGGCGGTGGCTCGGGCCCCTCGGCTTCGGGCCCCTCAGGTTCGGGTCCTTTGGGTTCGGGGCCCTCGAGCTCGGGCCCTTCGGGCGGCCAAGGTGGCAACACGCCGCCCGATCCCGCCGATACCGAAGCGGCCGCCGCAGCTGAAGGCGCGGTCCCCGCCGGAGACACCGGAGTCGACGCAGCGCCTGCCGCCGACGCCGGCGCGAGCGACGCGAGCGCAGCAGCTGACGCGGGCGGCGGTGACGCCTGATTCAACACTCCTGAGCTTGACCTTGATGACGCGCGCGCGGAGGCGAACTTGCTGCGCACGTCAGATTTGTTGGTCGCCTCGCGGGGAATGGCCGGTTCCACTCATGCGGACCGGCCATTTCCATTTACGGAAGGCGATCGTGCCGATTGTGACGATCGTGGAGAGCCTATCCGAGTAAGCGCCGAATTGCGTCGCACGCACATGTGCTTCGGCAATCCGCCGGAGCACCGACGGCCCTGCTCTCTTGAAGCGCGCAGCTTCGCCAACATGGCAATGCAAGCGGCGGCGGCAACTCGCGCCGCCGCCGCCGCCGCCGCCGATCCTACGCCAGCGTTGCCCGCCTATGTCCTATCAGGCATGAAAGTCGGAGGCCTGGGCTTCCTGATGGGTTTGCGCGTTGATCCAGCCCGAGCCGTTAGGATTCGCGATCAGCTGGTAACCGCCCGTCGGCGCCGGCCCGGCCGCGCTCGCATCGCCGCGCTGCACGGTAAGCGGTGCGCTGTCCTGCTGGCTCAGACCACCGACGACATACGCGCGATTGCCCTGCGTGATCTTCACGCTGTCCGCATACGACACGCCGGGATTGCCGTTCGCCGGCTCCGTACCGACCGCAACCGTGGTGCTATCCGGCAGGCTGAACGTGAGCGGACCATTGAACATGCCGCTTTGCTGATTGCCCGCACCGGAGTGGAGGTCGATATGCGGATCGCCCCAGATCTTCGTTGCATCGCCAGACTGCTTGTTGGTCAGGAGCATCGAAGAGTCCGACTTGTCGAAAGCGAGCTTGTAGTCGCCAAGATCGATCGACGATTTGCCGTCCTGGACGCCCGAATCGGACCATCGATTGCACTGGCCCGAGCCAGACCCGGTCTCGTACCCGCCGTAAGGGGACGTGTACCCTTGATCCATATAGCTGGTGGACTCCATATGGCTGTACGAAGTATTGCCGAACGGGCCTTGACGTTCGAACGACGTCGCACCACCCGAAGCGAAATAGTCGCTAAACCTATCCGGCGTGCGCGACATCTGCTGGGCCGTGTAGCTGAAGCTCGAGCTGGACATGCTGCCGCCGCCGAATCCTCGCGACGGCGCCGACGGCATCGGCAACGAAAAAGGCGGCGAGAAAGGCTGCGAGAACGGTTGAAAGGACGGTTGACAGGACGACTGGAAGGACGGCATGAAAGTCCGCCAGCCGAAGGACATATCGCTCCGGCTACTCGCGGAAGACGACGACGAGAACGACGTCGATCGGCCAGCGAACGGGTTCATCGAGAACGAGGAAGAACTATCAAGCGCTGCTTGCATTTTGGTTTCCCTGAAGAAGATTAGCAGTTCATCGATACCACCTTTTTGCAGGGCACCCGAGCATACCGCATCCCGGATGCATCCCCTGCAGAGCACATACTATTCGCCATTCATCGTTCGGTGTACTACCTATTCAGCACATCGCGAAACTCGGCTTTCCGATATTTTCCGCGGTGACGGAGTATCACCAGGCCTGCGAATCCGGTAGCTAATCTTCAGGTGCAATCCGCAATGCGTGCAGAGCGCGCCTTCCGAAGGCGAATTGATTCCTTCTCGCCATCCCGAATCTAACAATTCCAACATTATTACGGATTACTAATGCTTCGTCGAACCGATTCCAACGCAGGCCCGTTCCCACAGGTGGCGAGACTCGCGCCGAACGTCAACCGAAGCGTCACACTACGCGTGGCGTGTGCCGTTCTGTCGCGGGCCGTGAAGACATTGGCGCTGCTCGGACTCGGCGGCACGGCGTCGCTCTCGTTCGCCGAAAGCGAGTCCATCGCTGGATTGCAGAGCTATCAGAATTCGGACATGAGCGCGTGGATATACGGCGAGCGACATGCCGACATGACAATGGCAACCGATTCGTCCTCGCGCGTACCGGCGAGCCCGCCGGCCTCACCTGCCAGGCTCGATCCGTTGCAACCGGCCTACCCGCCAGCGTCCGGCGTTGTTGCCTATGCCCGCTCCGGGGCGATGCGCATCACATTCCGCAGTACGGAGCGCAGCGTCGCTTCGGGCGCCGTGGAAGTCAAAGCGGGCCACGCTCATGGCGATAAGCGGCGGCGGAAGCCACGTGCCGCGCCAGTCCAGCACGAGCACGCCGTTCCTCGTCGCTTGATGATTCGCAACCGGCTCGGCTCAGATGCGCCTTCTCCTGCCATGCGCGCAAGACGGGACGCGTCGAGTCGGGCCGTCGCATTCCGGATGCCTGCACGTGCGGTCGATGCGAACCGCATTGCCGCAATCGAAGAAACCCAGCGCCCTGCGATCACCCAGCAGACGGCGAGTGATGCCGGACCCACGCAGAATGCCGATGCTTCGCGCCTGCCGCATCCGGCGTTGCACGCGGCGGCGAAATCGTTCAGTGTCGCGGGCCCGGAGAGCGTCGCAGTGGGCGACGGGGCCGCGGCGAGCGGCGAGCGATCGAGCGCGTTCGGCGAGGCAGCCGTCGCGCGCGGCGTCGGCTCCGTCGCAATCGGTGCCGACTCGGTCGCCGACCGCGACGAGACGGTCTCCGTCGGCAGCGCGGGGCACGAGCGGCAAATCACCAACGTCGCGCCGGGCACCGCCCCCAGCGACGCCGTGAACCTCGGACAGCTCAATCAGGCGACGCGCGGTCTGAACGACCGCATCGACAGCGTCGACCAGTCCGCGCGACGCGGGATCGCGTCGGCCTCGGCGCTCAATATCGTCACGCCGTATTTGCCAGGCCGTACGACGTTCAACGCGGGCATTGCAAACTACCGCGGCCAGGCGGCGCTCGGCATTGGCGTCTCGCGCTGGAACAAGAAGGGCAACGTCAATATGAACCTCGGCATATCGACGGCGGGCGGCAACAGCACGATCGTCCGCGTCGGCATTGGAATCGTGTTGAGGGCTTGATCGCGCGAAGGTTTGCGCTCGAATTGCGCCGGGTCGACCCGAATGGAAATGAAAGAGTATCACCGCCTGAATCGTCTATTTGAGATCGTTAGGACACCGCGCAAGTCGCGGCCATGCCGTCGAACGAATGCCGGCGAAGCTTTCCGGGAAGAGACGGCATGTTCCCTTTATCAATCTGAAAGAGGTGACACATGAGCGTCAAACTCAAACCCATCACCGGAAGCGAGCCGATCTGGGGCGACGTGAAGCCCACGCAGTCGCAGCTCGATCTGATCAACAGAAGCCCGACCTTCGTCGCACAACTCAATGCGGCGAACGAAAGGGTCTCCGCAGGCACATTGCAGCCGATGTTTGTGAACGCGAACCTGCCAGCGGATGGGCTTTACAACTATGACAACAAGCGACTGGAATTCGCCCCCGACGTGGGCGAAAAAACCGACGGCGAATTCGTCAATTTGCTCGCCCACGAACTCGGGCACGTCAACTATGACCCCAGCGACATGTCATTCAAGGACAAATACCCCGGCGCGATGAACCCGCGCGATCCTGGCGCCTACCCTGGCTACGGCATGCTTTCGGTGCTCAACGAGACCGGAGGCGCCTACAACAACTGGAAGATCGGCAATCAGATCAACAACAGCCTCGCGGCGGACGGTCTGCCTGCCATCGAAGCCAACACTTCGGAGCCGGAAGCGTATGCGGCTTTCGATGCGGCAGCCAAGAATCGCCCTGCGGGACTGACGGAGGCGCAGAACGACAATCGGATCATTCAGCAGGGCATGGGAGCGACGGCGGCCCACGACCGCCACTTCACCGACGGCACCTATGACTATGACGCCCGCCACTTTTCCGGCCTGCCGCCGATCGAACCCGGCCCGCCGGTTTCGGCCAGCTATCAGGGCGACCCCAACACCGGCGATATCACTTCCGCGACGCAGAACTGGCAATCCGGCGACGTCTCCACGCAGAAGTACCAGGACGGCAGGCTACAGTCCAACGAGACGGCCGACGCGTCGGGCAAGCTCCTCCAGAGTTCGTCGTACACGTACCGGCCGGACGGCGGCTACGGCATGACCGTCAAGGATGGCGAAGGAAAAACGCTCCAGCAGAGCGACTTCAATCCCGACGGATCCGGCGTCGAACGTGGCTTCAATCCAGACGGCTCGAAACTCGAGACGCAGTTCAATCCGGACAATCGCACGACCCGGATGACGCAGTACGACGCCAACGGCCGCGAAACGCAGAAGGACTACTTCGACCCGAATGAAGCCCGCAACACCAATCAGGTCGTGACGCATCCGGACGGGAGCCGCAGCCTTTACTCCTTCAACGACATGAACAAGGTGGGCCTGCAAAACGACTACGACGCGCAGGGCAACCGCACCGGCATGAGCGCCTACGACCCCGATACTGGCCGGATGAATCTCAACGTCCGATACAACGCGGATGGCAGCCGCGTCACCGAGACCATCGGCGCGGACGGGGCGGGAACGCGCGTCACCACGGACGCGAACGGCAATCGGTCGCCCGAACAAGCCGTGAACTACACGCCGGCGGAAATGCAGACATTCAACGCGCAAGCCGACAAGGTAGCGGGCATTGCGCCGCCTCAGCCGGTGGGCGCGAACAATGCCCTGGGTGGCCAGCAGAACTACTTCGACCCGGCGACCAACAGGGTGACGAATCAGGTCGTGACCGGGCCGGACGGCAGCAGGACCCTCAACTCGTACAACGATCAGAACACACTGGGCTCGCGAGTGCAGTTCGACCCGGAGGGCAATCGCGTGAGCGCGAAGTATTTCGACCCCGTGACGGAAACGCTGAACAAAAATATCGACTATCAACCCGATGGCAGCCGTGTGGTCACCACGCCCAACAACGCGGACTTCTCAATGATGACGCAGTCCTACAATGCGAAGAACCAGTTGACGCAGACGCAGAACATATCGCCGATGGGCATGCAGACGACACATTACGATCCGGAAACTGGCCAGGTAACCGGCGAGAACACGACGAATCCGGACGGCGGCCATACCATCGAGTCGCGCAATGCGCAGGGTAATGTCGGTGCGATCAACAGCTACGACGCGAACGGCAGGCCCACGTCCTCCACCAGCTACGATCCGAATGCTGGTTCCGGGACACTCACGCACGTCACCTATAAACCCGATGGCAGCCGTGACGTCGATCAGGCCACGGGCACGCAGCACACTTCGTATACGGTTGGCAGCGATGGCCAGGAGCATGACCGGCAGACCGGTCCACTGAGTCCTGCCAATGCGGCAACCTTCGCGGATTGGAAAAAATACGAGGCGCAGACGCCAGCGGGGGACGGAACACAGCCGCAAGCGAGTGCGCAGTCGCAAACGCAAAACGTCGCCGCGGCAGCATCGGGCGATACGCTGCAACCTGCGCCCGCCGCCCAGCAGCAACAGGACATCGCGACAGGCGGCGATATCACGAAGCAGGCAACAGCGGCCTCCGAGGACGCTTCGGCTCAGAAGACCGCAACTCAATCGTCCGCAGCGTACGCCGACAGCGACACACAGTCCGCAGCACCCGTCGACGACGTTGCGCCCGCAGCGGATGCCGGACAGGAGACCTCGGATACTGCTAGCGCCTGATTGCTTCAGCCATGACCGCCTGCGCATGAAGTAACGCGCGGATAGCAGGCAAAGCCGCCGCACCGGCCTGGCAACGGTGCGGCGTCATCCGACGGCTATCCACTTCCCATCGGCGCTACCACTGCGCAACACCGCCTCCACAAACCTCAACCCCGCGACCCCATCCTCGACGGTCGTCAGCCAGTCGTCGCCTTGAGTGGTCCCGCTCGCGATACACGCCGCCGCATCCGTATAAACCTGTGCGAACGCTTCCAGATAGCCTTCCGGATGCCCCGCCGGCACGCGCGTCGCATGCAGCGCTTCAGGACTCTGCACACGCCCACGTGTGATGCGTTCCGACGCGCCGCCTATCGGCGTGAACCACAATTCGTTCGGCGTCTGCTGATCGAACGCAATGCCCGCCTTCGACCCATATACGCGCAGCCGCAACGCATTCTCTTCGCCCGCGGCGACCTGACTCGCCCACAACATGCCGCGCGCGCCGTTCTCGTAACGCAGCATCGCCTGCACATGATCGTCGACACGGCGATTCGGCACGAACGTCGTCACGTCGGCACAAAGCTCGGAAGGCCGCATACCCGTCACGTACTCCGCAAGCTGATACGCATGCGTGCCGATATCGCCGAGACAGCCCGCCGGGCCGGCCAACGCCGGATCGGTGCGCCATGCGGCCTGCCGGTTCGCCTGCGTCTCGACAGGAAGCGACAGCCAGTCCTGCGCATACTCGACCTGCACGACGCGGATATCGCCGAGCAGGCCGCGCCGCACCATCCCGCGCGCATGGCGCACGAGCGGATAGCCCGTGTAGGTATAAGTCACCGCGAATACGCGATCCTTCTCGCGCGCGAGTTTCACAAGCGCCTCGCCTTCATCGAGCGACACGGCGAGCGGTTTGTCGCAGATCACATGTATGCCCGCTTCGAGAAACGCGGTCGCAATCGGCGCATGCAGATGATTCGGCGTGACGATCGCGACCGCCTCGATACCGTCCGAGCGTCCCGCCTCGATGCGCGCCATCTCGCGATAATCATCGTAGCTGCGCGGGAGTCCGATCGCCGCCGCGCTCGACGCAGCACGCCGCGCATCCGACGACAACGCGCCCGCGACGAGCTCATACCGATCATCGAGCCGCGCCGCGATCCGATGCACCGCGCCGATGAACGCACCCTCGCCGCCGCCGACCATGCCCAGCCGCACGCGATTCATCGCTTGTCTCCGCTGTCGATGCCGAGCACGCCGCGCATCTGCTCGCGGCTCGCGCCGCTGCCCGCGAAGTCATCGAAGGCGCGCTCGGCCACGCGAATGATGTGATCGCGTATGAACACCGCGCCCTCGCGCGCGCCGTCTTCCGGATGCTTCAGCGCGCACTCCCATTCGAGCACGGCCCAGCCTGCAAAATCGTATTGCGCCATCTTCGAGAAGATCGCCTTGAAGTCGATCTGGCCATCGCCCAGCGAACGGAAACGTCCCGCGCGATCGACCCATCCGGAATAGCCGCCGTACACGCCCTGCTTTCCGTTCGGCCGGAACTCCGCGTCCTTCACGTGAAACGCCTTGATGCGCGCGTGATAAATATCGATAAACGCGAGGTAATCGAGCTGCTGCAACATGAAGTGGCTCGGATCGAACAGGATGTTCGCGCGCGGATGATCGTCCACCGCCGCGAGAAAGCGCTCGAAGGTGACGCCATCGTGCAGGTCTTCGCCAGGATGAAGCTCGTAACACACGTCGATGCCCGCGCGATCGAACTCATCGAGGATCGGGCGCCATCGGTTCGCAAGTTCTTCGAACGCGGCTTCGACGAGACCCGCCGGACGCTGCGGCCACGGATACACATACGGCCACGCGAGCGCGCCCGAGAACGTCACGTGCGCGTTCAGGCCGAGACGCTGCGACGCCGCCGCCGCGAGCTTCATCTGTGCGATCGCCCATTCGGTGCGCGCCGCCGGGTTGCCGCGCACGTGCGGCGCGGCGAAGCCGTCGAAGAGCGTGTCATATGCGGGATGGACGGCGACCAACTGGCCTTGCAGATGCGTCGACAATTCGGTGATTGCGACGCCCGCATCATCGACGGTGCGGCGAATCTCGTCGCAATACGCATTGCTCGATGCCGCTTTCTCGAGATCGATCAGACGCGGATCGGCGGGCACCTGAATGCCCTTGTATCCGAGCGATGACGCCCACGACGCGAGGTTTGCGAGCGTATCGAACGGCGCCTGCTCGCCCATGAACTGCGCGAGGAAAATCGCCGGGCCTTTGATCGTTTTCATCTTGCGCCTCTAGAAAAAGGAAGGCCGCATGCGCGGCCTTCGCACATCAGAACGGCGAGTTCGGGAAATAGAACTGCTTGGCGTTGTCCTTCGTGATGAGCACCGACGGGATGATCGTCGTCGGCGGCAGCTTGTCGCCCTTCAGGCGCGCTTCGGCCGTGAGCTTGATCGCGTCGTAGATGAACTTCGGCGAGTACGAGACATCGGCGGGCACGCGCGCATCGCCGTCCATGATGCGCTTCACCGCTTCCTTCGATCCCGCGCCGCCGAACACGATCTTGACGTCGGTGCGCTTTGCCTGATCGATCGCCTTCAGCACGCCGACCATCATGTCGTCATCCGACGCCCACACGGCATCGATATGCTTGAAGCGCGTGAGATAGTCCTGCATCACCTTGAAGGCATCGTCGCGATTCCAGTTCGCGTATTTGGCATCGAGAATCTTGATGTCGGGATACTGCTTCATCACGCCCTCGAACGCGTTCCAGCGCTCGTTGTCGAGCGTCGTCGGAATGCCGCGCAGCGCGACGATATCGCCCTTGCCGTTCAGCGCCTTCGCGAGATATTCGGCCGGTATCTTGCCGAACGCGGTATTGTCGCCGGCGACATACGCATCCTGCGCGCTGGTGTCGGTGAGGCCGCGATCGACGACCGTCACGTACACGCCCTTCTTCTTGACTTGCGCGACCGGCTGCGTGAGCGATGCCGATTCCTGCGGGAAGATCACGAGCGCATTGATCTTGTTGACCGTCACGAGATCCTGCAACTGGTTCGCCTGCTCGGGCGCGGTGCCCGCCGTCTTCACGATCACTTTCAGGTCCGGATGCGCCTTCTCCAGTTCCTTCTTCGCTTCGTTCGCCCACCACACGATGCCGCCCGTGAAGCCGTGATCCGCCGTCGGAATGGCGACGCCGAGCACGACCTTGTCGGCGGCGAATGCGGACGACGACGCAGCGGCGAACGCGCTCGCCGCCAACGTGAGCGCGCCGAGCGCGCGAAGCATTTTCTTCATGACGATGTCTCCTGTTTTATGACTATCAACGACGACCGCGCTGCAAGAATGCTACGAGGATGATCACGGCGCCTTGCACCGCCGCATTCAGATACACGCTGATGATGCTCGTGAGATTCAGTATGTTGTTGATGACCGAGAGCAGAATCGCGCCGATGACCGTGCCGATCACGCGCCCTTCGCCGCCCTTCAGCGCCGTGCCGCCGACGACCACCGACGCGATCGCTTCGAGCTCCCACAAGAGGCCCGTCGTCGGCGTGGCGGAGCCTAGACGCGGCACATACAGAATCGTCGCGACGGCCACGCACAGACCGAGCAGCACGTACGTCACGATCTTCACGCGATCCACGCGAATCGCGGCATAGCGCGCGACCTGTTCGTTCGATCCGATCGCCTGCACATGACGCCCGTACACGGTGCGATTCAGAACGAGCGCGCCGCCCGCGGCCACGATGAGGATAATCCAGATCGGCACCGGCACGTGCAGCAGGCTCGCGTAGTACACCGGCCCGTACAGATCCACGAGCGAATTGTCGAGCGTGAGCGCGCCGCCATCGGCGAGCCACGTCAGCAGCGCGCGAAAGATGCCGAGCGTGCCGAGCGTGACGATGAACGGCTCGATGCGCCCCTTCGTGACGAGCACGCCATGCGCAAAACCGAACATCGCGCCGAGCACGAGCGCAAGCACGATGCCGAGCGCGATGATCAAGAGCGGCGGCACCGCGTGGCCATGAAAGCCCTGCATCAGCGCGTTCATCATGTAGATCATGCTTCCCGCGATGAGCGCGGCCATCGAGCCGACCGACAGATCGATGCCGCCCGAGATGATGACGAAAGTCATCCCCACCGCGATGATGCCGATGAACGACGTGCGCGTGAGCACGTTCATCGCGTTGTCGACGGTGGCGAAATCGCCGTTGAGCAAGGTGCCGCCGATGCACAGCGCGATCAGCCCGATCAGCGGCCCGACGCCGAACAGAAAGCGTGCGACGGTGGAAAGCCGGCTTTCGCTTATCGTGTCTTCAGTGTGTGCCGGTCGCATGCGCGATCAACCTCTCTTCGGTCAAAAGATCCATGCCGAGCGTCGCGACGAGTTCGCCCGCGCGCATCACCGCGACGCGATGACACAAGCCGATCAGTTCGATCAGTTCGGACGAGATCACGATCACCGCGCGGCCTTCCGCAGCCAGTCGGTGAATCAGGAAATAGATATCGCGCTTCGCGCCGACATCGACGCCGCGCGTGGGTTCGTCGAGCACGATCACGCGCGGATCGGGATTGAGGAACTTCGCGAGCGCGAGCTTCTGCTGATTGCCGCCCGATAACATGCGCGCGCGTATCGACGTGTTGCCGGTGCGAATGCCGAAGTCCTTCACCGCGCCCTTGAGCGCATCGCGTTCGGCGCGCGTATCGATGAGCGGATGCGCGTAGCGTTCGAGCGTCATCATCGTGAGGTTGTCTTTCAGCGCCATGTCGACGTGCAGGCCGCGCCCTTTTCTGTCTTCGCTCAGATACGTGAGGCCGTGTTTCATCGCTTCGCGCGGGTTCGTCAGACGCGCGGCCTTACCTTCGATCGCGACGCGCCCCGCGCTCAACGGCCGCAAGCCCACGAGCGCCTCGAACAGTTCCGTGCGCCCCGCGCCGACGAGTCCCGCGAAACCGAACACTTCGCCCTGGCGCACCGAGAAGCCGATGCCGTCCGCCCAGCCCGGCACCGATGCGCCTTCGACTTCGAACGCGACCGGCGCGTCGTCGGGCAACGGCGGCTTGTCGGGGAACATGTCGGAGACCTCGCGCCCGACCATCAGGTTCGCCATCTGCTGACGCGTGAGTTCGTCGGTCGGCGCGCGCGCGACGAACCGGCCATCGCGCATCACGATGACTTCGTCGGTCACGCGCTCCACTTCGTCGAGCTTGTGCGAGATATAGACGATGGTCGTGCCCGCATCCTTCAGACGCGCCATCAGCGCGAAGAGGCGCTGCGTTTCCGACGGCGTGAGCGTCGCGGTCGGCTCGTCCATGATGAGCAGGCGCGCGCTGCGCAACATCGCCTTCGCGATCTCGACGAGCTGCTTCTCCGCGACGATCAGATCGCGCACTTTCGTATCCGGATTCTTGTGCAGGCCGACATCGTTCAGCGCGGCGCGGGCGTCGTCGCGCATCGCTGCTTCATCGAGAAAGAAGCCCTTCTTCAACTCGTGCCCGAGGAACATGTTCTGCGTGATGCTCAAGTGATCCGCGAGATTCAGTTCCTGGTGAATCAGCACGATGCCCGCGTGTTCCGCATCGCGCGAGCTTGAAAAATCGCGTTCGCGTTCGTCGATGAAAAGCTCGCCCGCGTTCGCGCGCTCGTAGCCCGCGAGAATCTTCATCAACGTGGATTTGCCCGCGCCGTTCTCGCCGAGCAATCCGTAGATGCGGCCCGGCGCGAGATCGAACGTGACGCCGTGCAGCACGCGCACCGGCCCGAACTGCTTTTCGATGCCCTGAAAGCGCACGGCGAGGCTCATCGTCACGCGCTCCTTCTTTGAATCAGCCGATGCGGTAGCAGCACGCCCGGCACCTCCGCGCGCGGATCGCGCAGGCGCTTGAGCAGCAGATCGGCTGCGGTTTCGCCGAGCAGTTGCATCGGCTGCGAGACAGTCGTGAGCGGCGGATCGACATGCGCGGCCACGGCGATATCGTCGAAGCCGACAACGGCGACATCGCCGGGCACCGAAAAACCCGCGCTGCGAAAGCCGTTCATCACGCCGATGGCAAGCGTGTCCGACACGGCGAAAGCGGCGGTCGGACGCGCATCGCCCAATGATGCAAGTTGCGCGGCCGCGCGTTCGCCCGCGTCGTAATCGAGGCTGTCGAGTTCGATCTGCCATTGCGCGCGCGGTTCGATGCCCGCGTCCATCAGCGCATCGCGATAGCCCGCGAGCCGCTGCCGTCCATACAGATAACCTTGCCCGGAGTTGATGAGCGCGATACGCCGATGCCCCTTCGCCGTCAGATAGCGCACGACATCGCCCGCGGCGAGATGATTGTCGATGCCGACATACGGCACGCCCGCCGCCGGATCGAACTCGCAGCACGCGACCCACGGCAGCGCCGACGCTTCTTCGGCCAGCGCCTTTTGCACGGCGGCGGGATCGAGGCAGATGGCGCCATCGGCGCGGCGGCCGCGAAGGAGATCGAAATAGCTTCGTTCGCGCAGCGGGTCCGCGCCGGTATCGCACAACAGCATGAAGTAGCCGTTCTGACGCGCGACGCTGTCGATGCCGCGCACGATCGCCGCATAGAACGGATTGCCGAAGTCGGGGACCATCGTGAGCAGCAGGCGGCTCTCCGCCGTGCGCAGATTGCGCGCGAGTTCGTTGATGCGATAGCCGCTCGTCGCGACCGCTTCAAGCACTTTCTCGCGCGTCGTCTCGCGAACGTTCGTGTGTCCGTTGAGCACGCGCGATACGGTCGCGACGGAGACGCCCGCGCGTTCAGCGACGTCGGCAATCGATACTTCTTCGCGTGGTCGAACGGTATCTGACATCGCCCAGGCCGCTTGTCGCGATCGAGATGTAATGGATTACATTATTTGACCGTAGCGCGCGCGAAGGCAACTGCAATCGACTAGGGAAAAACGCTTAAGGGCCGGCATGTCGATCTCGTGTCATGGTGCTCGTCGTAAGGTGTGAGCGGCGCTACGACGCTCGATAGATACACCATCTTCAAGGAGCGATCCACATGCGATTCATGATGCTGATGATCCCGCGCGGCTACGAAAGCGCGCAACCCGGCACGATGCCAAGCGCGGACGCCGTCGCCGCGATGATGAAATACAACGAGGAATTGCAGAAGGCCGGCGTGCTGCTCGCGCTCGACGGACTGCATCCTCCGTCGATGGGCGCGCGCGTCACGTTCGAAGGCGGCAAGCCGCGCGTGACCGACGGCCCCTTCGCCGAAGCGAAGGAAGTGCTCGGCGGTTACTGGATGTTGCAGGTAAAGTCGCGCGAGGAGGCGATCGAATGGGCGAAGCGTTGCCCTGCGTCCGATACGGAGATGATCGAAGTGCGGCAGGTCATGGAGATGGACGATTTCCCGCCGGACGTGCAGCAAGCCGCGGCGGGTTTCGATGACATGCAGAAGACGGCGAAGCGCTAAAGACAACGCCTACGCGATCGCTTCGAGCGCGAGCGCGATGCCCTGTCCGCCGCCGATGCACAGCGTCACGATTGCGCGCTTCACGCCGTCGCGGCGCATCGCGTGGGCGAGGCGCGTCGTCAGCACCGCACCGGTCGCGCCGATCGGATGACCGTGCGCGATCGCGCCGCCTTCGACGTTGACGATGTCATCCGGAATGCCGAGGGTCCGCGCCACCGCGATCGGCACCGCGGCGAACGCTTCGTTGATCTCGAAGCGTTCGACATCGCCGAGCGTCCAGCCCGCGCGCTGCAACGCCTGCTGCACCGCAGGCACCGGACCGAGCCCGAACATGCCCGGCTCGACCGCCGCGACGCCGAACGCCGCGAGCCGCACGAACGGTTCGATGCCGCGCGCGTCCGCTTCGTTGCGGCTCGTCACGATCATCGCCGATGCGCCGCTGTTCAAGCCCGGCGCATTGCCGGCCGTGATCGTGCCGTTGGGACGGAACGCCGGACGCAATTTCGCGAGCGCCGCGAAATTCGTGTCGGGACGCGGCTGCTCATCGCGCGCAAACGTAACGGTTTCCTTGCCCGCCTTCACATCGATGCCGACGATTTCCGCATCGAACGCGCCATCCTTCTGCGCCGCCGCGAACGACTGCTGCGAGCGCTCCGCCCAGCGGTCCTGCGCCTCGCGCGTGATATCGAGCTTCGATACGAGATCTTCCGTATGCCAGCCCGAACGCTCGCCCGAGAATGCATCGACGAGACCGTCGCGCAGCATGCTGTCGTAGATCTGCGCGTTGCCCATGCGGTAACCGCGACGGCCGCCATCGAGCAGATACGGCGCGCGGTCCATGTTCTCCATGCCGCCCGCGATGGCAAGACGCGCAACGCCCGCCGCGATTTCGGTCGCCGCCGTCGCCACGGCCTGCGCGCCGGAGCCGCACACGCGATTGACCGTCAGCGCGGGCACGGAAACCGGCAGCCCGCCGCCGACCGATGCCTGCCGCGCCGGATTCATGCGATTGCCCGCCTGAATCACGTTGCCGAACACGACCGAATCGACCGATGACGGATCGAGCGCCGAACCCGCGCGGCGCAACGCTTCCGCGATGACGGCAGCGCCCAGATCGACGGCCGGCGTGTCCTTCACCGCGCCGCCGAACGCGCCGATCGCCGTACGCACCGGATGACACAACACGATGTCTTGCGCAAACATGGCGAGCCTCCGGTCAGCGCGGAATGCCGCTGAGATAGATCGGCGTATCGGTCGACAGCGATTCTTTGACCGCGCGGCCGGTTTCATCGACGAGCACTTCTTCCTGATTCTTCTCGACCGCGGCGAGCACTTCGTTCACGACGTGCTCGGGGGTCGATTTGGGCGCGGTGACTTGCGCGGTCATGTCGGTATCGATGTAACCGGGATGCGCCGCCACGACGAGCGTGCCCTGCTCGCGCAACTCCTCGCGCAACGCGTTGGTCGCCGCCCACGCCGCCGCCTTCGAGATGTGATACGCGCCGCCCGCCGGCAGCGAGACCCAGCTCAGCACCGACAGAATGTTGATGACCGCGCCGCCGCCGTTCTTCTTCAGCACGGGCGCGAATGCCTGCGTGATCGCGATCGGCCCGAACGTGTTGATTTCCAGCAAATCGCGGATGCTTTGCGTCGATGCCGCGTCGACGAGCAAGCCTTGCGTCGCCACGCCGGCGTTGTTCACGATCACTTGCACGTCGGTGTACGAAGCCGCCGCTTCCGCGATATCGGCGGCGTTCGTCACGTCGAGGCGGATCGCCTGCACGCCCGGAATGTCGACGCTCTTCGGATCGCGCGCGGCGGCGTAGACCTTCGATGCGCCCGCGTCCAGCAGCGACTTGGCGAACTGCTTGCCAAGACCGCGATTAGCGCCAGTGACCAGAACTACTTTTCCTTTGATCTGCATGAACTGCTCCATTCAACTGTGCATATGCACTTAAATCGAGAAAAGAAAGGCTCGCGCATGGCGAGCCTGCTGGATGCCACTCACTCCATCGTCGTCAGTTCGAATAGCGACTCGCGCAAGGCCTTCGCACGCTTTTCGCCGAACTTCGCTTCGAATTCCGCCTGCGCCGCGCGCCAGTGCGCCGCCGCCTGCACGAGCGTGTCCTTGCCCGATGCCGTGAGACGCAATCCGACCGCGCGCGAACCGGCCGATTCCTGCGCCGCTTCGACGAGGCCGTCGCGCTGCAAAGGCTTCAGCGCGCGCACGAGCGTCGTGCGGTCCATCACCATCGCGTCGGCGAGTTCGATCATCTGCGCGCCGGGCTTGCGCCCGATCGCCGCGAGGATCGTGAACTGCGCCGCCGTGATGCCCGCCGCGTTCAGATGGCGCTCGTACATCTGCGACACATAACGCGCCGCCTGACGGATCGCGAAACAGTTGCAGTCGAGTGGAGAAGAGTTGGAAGTCATGTCGCGCAGCATAGAAGTGCATATGCACTTTGTCAAGCGGGCCAATTCCAATCGATACGATAGACGCGTCGCCGGAGTGTTCGGGAATCGTCGCGCGCGATGCGGAGGCGAAACGCGCAAAGCCGCCACGGCCGTGCGATCGAGGCGTATCGGGCCTATGCCGAAATCCGCATCGCAGGCGCGACTAAACACCAAGACGCGCCGAAATTGGCTCTCTACATTTCGCATGTCCGACGCGTAGGGATGTTTCATTCGATTTCGATTCGCCAGATCAAAAAGGAGAGGGAAAACCATGCGCTTTCGTACCAGACCTTTGGCATGGCTCGTGGCATGCGCCGCGACCACGCTCGGCGTCGTGCCTTTTGCCGCAAGCGCCGACGAACTTCCGGTCAAAGTGGGTTTTGCCGCGCCGCTGACCGGCGCGAACGCAGGCTACGGGAAAGACCTCCAGAACGGCGTGCAGCTCGCGCTCGACGAGGCCAACGCGAAGAAGATCACCATCGGCGGCAAGACGGCCAAGTTCGAGATTCACGCGGAAGACGATCAGGCCGATCCGCGCGTCGGCGTGCAGGCGGCGCAGAAGCTCGTCGATGACGGCGTGGCGGTCGTCGTCGGGCACTTCAACTCGGGCACGACGCTGCCCGCATCGCCGATCTACAACGCCGCCGGCATCCCGACGATCGATCCCGCCGCGACCAACCCGACCATCACGACGCGCGGCCTCGAAAACATGTTCACGGTGATTTCGAGCGACGCGCAGAACGCGGGCAACGCCGGCGTCTATGCCGTGACGACGACGAAGGCGAAGCGCATCGCGATCATCGACGACCGCACGGCCTTCGGTCAGGGCGAGGCCGACGAGTTCGAGAAGGCGGTGAAGGCAAAAGGCGGCACGATCGTCACGCGCGAGTACAGCGACAATCAGACGGTGGACTTCAGCGCGCAGCTCACGCGCATCAAGGCGGCGAACGCGGACCTGATCTTCTTCGGCGGCCTCGACCGGCAGGCAGCGGCCGTCGTCAAGCGGATGAAGCAGCTCGGCATGAACGCGCAGTTCGTGGGCGGCGGCGGCGTGATGGACGCCGATTTCCTCAAGCTCGCCGGCGACGCCGCCGAAGGCGCGCAGGCGTGGGAATACGGCAGCCCGCTCGACAAGCTGCCCGAAGGCAAGGCGTTCGCCGACAAGTTCCAGAAACGCTTCGGCGTCGCGATTCTCTCGTATGCGCCGTTCGGCTACGACGCCGCATGGGCCGCGATCAACGCGATGCAGAAAGCCAATTCCATCGATCCGAAGGTGTATCGGCCGGTGCTGAAGACGAACTCGTTCCAGGGCATCACCGGGCCGATCGCGTTCGACAGCAACGGCGCGCTGAAGAACGCATCGTCGACGCTGTATCAGGTGAAGAACGGCCAGTGGGAGTCGGTCGTCACCAAGCACGGCATGTGATTGAAACACTTCGCGCGGCTCATCGCGCGAAGCGTCTCAGCCCATTCAGCGAGCGGGCGGTTTGTCGCTGCGCGCGAGCGTCGCGATGAATCGCTCGAGATGCTCGTTGCATTCGATGACCGCCGACAGGCGCACTTCCCGCAACTGTCTGTCGTGCTCGTTGATGACGACGATGAGCCGGGGCAGCACGGCCTCGGGCAGGCACCAGTCGCCGCTCGTCAGGCCCCGGTTGAGCAGCCCGAGCACGTTGCCCTCCACGTCATCGAGAATTTCCGCATCCAGGCTGCCGAAGCCCGCCTCGGTGAGCAGCCCCGTCAGCAGCACCGCCTGCGCGATGCACTGCGCTTCGATCAGCCCCGCCCGTTGCAGCCGGATCGATTCGAGCGCAATGCGGCACTGGAGGATGACCTTGTCCGCTTCGCCGCGCGGCATCGGCAGCCAGTAGAGCCTGGCGTTGCGGTCCCGCGACGTCCTCGGGAGCCTGCGTATTTTCGCGTTCTGCATCGCAGTCACCTTTCGATGTTCATTCGAGAAACATCAGGCAGAGGAGCGAAGCGAAACACAGAAACGAACTGAAAAAGAAAAACCAGTCCGATCTCGGCAAGGTCCTCGTGACACCGTGCGGTTCGAGCCGGTCTTCGCGTACGATACGCCACACCACGACGTATTCCGCCAGTGCAAAGCACAACATGATCGCTGCGGCAAACAGGAAGAAGACAACCAGAAGATTGATGGACATTTCAAGCGCCTCCCCGATAGTGGTCGAGATCGTCAGACGCGGCATGCGCATGACGGTGCCTGTCCCGATCGAACCGTCGCTCGCGCTCGTATCGGAACATGTTGACCATGCTAGCGACTTGAATCCTTCACGCCGCTATCACGAGTGTGCGGCAACACTCAGTATTACTACCGAATGTTCAACATAACGCTCAGTCGTCCCGGGCGCGCAGGATATAGCCAAGACCGCGCAGCGTCATGATCTGCGCGTTGCCGCCTGCCAGCCGTTTGCGCAGACGGTGAATATAGATGTCGATTGCATCGGCGCTTGCAACGTCGTCGAGGCTGAAGATGCTTTCCATCAACATCGACTTCGATACGGTCTTGCCCTGCCGCAAGATCAGCGCTTCGAGAATCGCGTGCTCGCGGCGCCGCAGCGTCAGCGGCACGCCGCCGTAGCTGAACTCGCGCGAATCGAATTCGTAGTGCAGTTGGCCGCAGACCAGCGCGATGGCTTTCTGCGCGCTCTGGCGGCGCACCAGCGCCTTGATGCGCGCCACCAGTTCGCGCGCGTCAAAGGGCTTGACGACGAAATCGTCCGCGCCCGCGGCGAAGCATTCCACTTTGTCCTCGATCGAACCGTGCGCCGTCAGCATCAGTACCGGCACGGTGTCGCCGCGCCGCCGCAGCCGCCCGAGCAGTTCCTTGCCGCTCATCGCGGGCAGGCGCATGTCCAGCAGCAATACGTCGTAGCCCTGATGATTGAGCATCGACACGGCACATTCCGCGTTGGAAACATGATCGACGACGAACGATTCCGCCTTGAGCAAATTCACGATCCAGTGCGCCAGTTCGGCGTTGTCCTCGACGAGCAGCAGTTTCATTGCGCATCCTCGCCGTTCCACGCCGGCAGCCTCACCGACACGCACAGGCCCGTGCGCCCGTAGCCCGCGCCGAGCGTGACGCTGCCGCCGTGCCGCAGCGCCACCTCGCGCACGATCGGCATGCCGAGCCCGGTGCCATCGCCCAATGCCGTCGCGCGATAGAATCGCTCGAACACATGCGCGCGCGCTTCCGCCGACAGCCCCGGCCCGTTGTCGATCACCTGCAGCAGGACTTCATCATGCGCGCGCCTCACGATCACGGTGACGCGCCCGCCACGCTGCGTATAGCGGATCGCGTTATCGACGAGATTCCACACGAGTGCGCCGAGCAGCGGCGCGTTGCCCGCGACCAGCGCGCCCGTGCCGGCTTCCGCGCCGAGGTCGATGTCGCGCCGCTGCGCCGCCACGATCTGCTCTTCGAGCACCGAGGCCACGACATCGGCCATATCCGTCATCGTGCGAACCGGCATGGGCCCGGACTCCGCCTGCGCCAGCATCAGAAGTTGATGAGTCAGGTCTGTCATTTTTTTCATGCTCCTGCGTGCACCCTGAAGTGCGGTCTCGCATGCGCATTCACCACGGCAATGCAGGCAGGCGTATTGGATCTGGGTGTCGAGCAGCGTCAGCGGCGTGCAGAGCTGATGGGCCGCGTCGGCGACGAAATGGCGCTGCGTCTGCGCGTGAAGCCTGATCTGCGCGATGCATTGATTGATGGCATCGACGATCGGACGAAGCTCGCGCGGCAATCCTTCGGCGGGCATCGGACCGATCTGCGAGGGCGTGCGCCCCGCGACGTCGTTCCTGAGCCGCATCAGCGGACGCAGCTCCATCGCGAGGCCGAGCGGCACGAGTACGGCGAGCAGCGCGAGCATCACGCACGCGCGGATCAGTTGCGGGCGCCACAGTTGATCGCGCATCGCCTCTCGCGACTGCCGCGTTCTTGCGACGACGACCGTCACCGGCACGACCTTGCTGCCTTCGTACAGCAAACGCGCGTAGCCCACGGCGCGAAGCGCGGTGCCGTCGACTGTGGTGTCGTAGTGAACGGGTTGCGAGATGTCCTGCGCGGGCATCGCGAGTTCGGGCGTGCCGCCGAGCAGCCGACCTTCGCCCGTGACGACCTTGTAGTAGATCCGATCCCGATGCGACGACTCGAAGTTGTCGAGCGCGCCGGGCAGGATGGTCACGGCAAGGCTGCCATCGGACCATGAAAGCAACTCGCCGATGGTCCGCGCGGAAGCCAGCAACGCGGCGTCTTCCATCCTGTCCGCGGTACGGCAAGCGGCGTGAAAGGAAGCGATCGAAGTCAGCAGTACGAAGAGCGTGAGCGGCACGAGCAGCCAGAGAAGCAGACGCGCGCGCAGGCTCGTACGCATCCGGCAGGCCGCGTCCGGATTGCGACGGCGATGCCATGCGCGCCGCGTGCTGTATGGATTGTCGTGCCCGCCAGTCTCATGCTCACGCATAAGCACTCGCGATCACGCCATTTGAAGCGAAGGATCTCAGTAACACCAAGGATCTCCGTCGGATCGCCGCGCGTCGCGCGGCCTCTTCTTCCTTGGCGCGGATTGTATTGGGGCGAATCCTTCGCAGTCCTTTCGCGAATTCCTATTCTGAATCCGGGATTTCCATGAGCCGCATACGGACAATGCGCTTAATACATCGTCCCGAGCGCATCAAGAGCGGCGTTGCAGCGTTTCGCGCGTGCGCGCCGCTTCTCCGTCCAGCCATTGCGCGAATTGCTGCAATGCCGTCGATGGCGCGGGCCGCTCCGGATACACGAGGTAGTACGCCGCGCCGCTCGGCACGCATAGCGGGAACGGCGCAATCACGCGCTTCGCGCGCAAGTCTTCCTCGATCAGCGAGACATCGCCGATGGTCACGCCCAGACCTTGCATCGCGGATGTAATCGCCAGATCGAGCGTGTCGAAATGCTGCGCTTTCGCCGACGGCAGGCCCGGATAGCCATATGCGCCGAGCCATCGCAACCAGTCGCGCCGGTCGCGCGTGGGATGCAGAAGCGTCTTGCCGGCGAGATCGTCAGGCGTCGGCGTGGCGTTTTTCTTCGGCTTCCACAATTCGGGCGCGCAGACCGGCGTCAGCACTTCATCGAAAAGATGATGCGCGCTCACGCCTTTTCCCGATGGCGCCGCGCCGAAGACGATCGCCGCGTCGAACTGTTCCGCGTTGAACTCGACACCGTGCGACACCGATGCCGTCACTTCCACCACCAGCTCCGGCCGCTCGTTCTGCAGCCGGATGACGCGCGGCAGCACCCAGCGCATCGCGCAGGTCGGACACTTCACGCGCAATACGCCCGATTGCGCGCCGCCTTTCGCGAGCGCATCTTCTATCTGCCCGAAAGCCTGCTGCAAAGGCGCGACGAGCAACGCGCCGTGATGCGTGAGCGCGAGCCCGCGCGCCTGCCGCGTGAAAAGCGCGTAGCCGAGATGCGCCTCCAGTCCGGCGATCTGGCGGCTGACCGCGCCTTGCGTCACGTTGAGCACGTCGGCGGCGCGCGTGAAATTCAGTTTCGCGGCCACCACGAGGAAGGTTTTGAGGACGTCGAGCGAAGGCAGCGGTTTCATGGGTTTTTGACATGTAGCCATGATCTGAAAGCATGGCTAGTATGACAAAGTTTCGATTGTCCGCGCTTTATTGCCGCGGTTGAATCGACGGCAGCTTTTCGTCGAACCGCAATCCGGAGACATCCGCCGTGCAAAGCGCCTGCATTCCCGAGTCGAAGCTGCCGAACGTCGGCACGACCATTTTCACCGTTATCGGCCAGTTGGCCGACGAGCATCATGCGCTCAACCTGTCGCAGGGCGCGCCGAACTTCGCGTGCGATCCGAAGCTGATCGAAGGCGTCGAGCGAGCCATGCGGGCGGGACATAACCAGTACTCGCCGATGTCCGGCGTGCTCGCGTTGCGCGAAGCCATCGCCGTGAAGACGCAGAAGCTCTACGGCGCGACCTACGATCCGGGCACGGAAGTCACCGTGGTCGCGAGCGCGAGCGAAGGCCTGTACGCGACGATCAGCGCGCTCGTGCATCCCGGCGACGAAGTCATCTATTTCGAGCCGTCGTTCGACAGTTACGCGCCGATCGTCCAACTGCAAGGCGCGAAGCCCGTCGCGATCAAGCTGTCGCCGGAGAATTTCCACATCGACTGGGACGAAGTCGCCGCCGCGATCACGCCGAAGACGCGCATGATCCTCGTCAACACGCCGCACAATCCGACGGGCAGCGCGTTCACCGCCGCCGACATCGAGCGGCTCACGGCGCTCACGCGGGACACGAGGATCATCGTGCTGTCGGACGAAGTGTACGAGCACGTCGTGTTCGACGGCGCGCCGCATCACGGCATGGCGCGCTATCCGGAACTGGCCGAACGCAGCGTGATCGTGTCTTCTTTCGGCAAGTCGTATCACGTGACGGGCTGGCGCGTGGGCTACTGCCTCGCGCCCGCCGCGCTGACGGCGGAGATCCGCAAGATCCATCAGTTCATGACTTTTTCCGCCGATACGCCGATGCAGATGGCCTTCGCCGAGGCGCTCGCGGACGAATCGAGTTATCTGAATCTCGGGCCGTTCTATCAGCACAAGCGCGATCTGCTCGCACAATCGCTCGAGGGTTCGCGCTTCGAGTTGTTGCCGAGCGCGGGCAGCTTCTTCATGCTGGCGCGCTACGACGCGATCTCCGATCAGTCCGACAGCGATTTCGTGCTGCGGCTCATTCGCGAGGCGCGCGTCGCGACGATACCGCTGTCGGCGTTCTACACCGACGGCACCGACAATCACCTGATCCGCCTGTCCTTCGCGAAGGACGACGACACACTCATCGAAGGCGCGCGCCGCCTTTGCTCGATTTAGCCTTTTTTGGATCTCTGGAGACCACGAAAATGAAACTGAACCATCTGAGCGCCGCGCTTCTGGTCGCATGCACGTTCGCGAGCGGCGCGGCGCTTGCCGCCGACACGCTGCGCTTCGGCCTCGAGGCGCAATATCCGCCGTTCGAATCGAAATCGTCGACCGGTGAGCTGCAAGGACTCGATATCGACGTCGGCAATGCCGTTTGCGTCGCCGCGAAGATGCAGTGCAAGTGGGTCGAAACCTCGTTCGACGGCCTGATTCCCGCGCTGCAGGGCCGCAAGTTCGACGCGATCAATTCGGCGATGAACGCGACCGACCAGCGCCGCCAGGCGATCGATTTCACGACGGTCGTGTATCGCGTGCCGACGCAGCTCATCGCGAAAAAAGGCAGCGGTCTCGAGCCGACGACGGCGTCGCTGAAAGGCAAGAGCGTCGGCGTGCTGCAAGGCTCGATCCAGGAAACCTTCGCGAAAGCGCATTGGGAAAACGATGGCGTCAAGGTCGTGCCGTATCAGGATCAGAATCAGGTCTACGCCGATCTGAAGTCGGGCCGGCTGGACGCGACGCTCGTGCTCGCGCCCGCTGGACAGAGCGGTTTCCTGTCGAAGCCGGATGGCGAAGGCTTCGCGTTCGCGGGCGCGCCCGTGCGCGACGACAAGATTCTCGGCAGCGGCATCGCGTATGGCGTGCGCAAGGGCGACGACGCGCTCAAGGCCAAGCTCAACGCGGCGATCGACAAGGTGAAGGCGGACGGCACCATCGACAAGTACGCGAAGAAGTATCTGGGCGACATCGATATTTCGACGAAGTAACGAAGACAGGCGCGCGGCGATGCAGCCGCGCGCCAGCGGCATGAAAAGCTCGAATGGCGTGAATACGCGTCGATAGATCCGTCGTATCTCTTCGGAACGGACCGCCATGCCGTTCGGCCAAGCAGCTTTTTTTGAGCGCAGGCACACTGGCGGATCGATCTTTCTCGGCCGGGAGCCGCATGAGCACGCCGTCGATGTCCAAGCCCGCTGCCGCGTCGCCGCCTGCGCCCGCTCCGCTCGCGGGCGGCCAGCTCGTCCTCGCCACGTTCGCGGTCGCGCTCGCGACGTTCATGAACGTGCTGGATTCGTCGATCGCCAACGTCGCGATTCCGACGATCTCCGGCAACCTCGGCGTGTCCGTCAACGAAGGCACGTGGGTCATCACGGTGTTCGCGGCGTCGAACGCCGTTTCCATTCCGCTGACCGGCTGGCTCACGCAACGGCTCGGGCAGGTGCGTCTGTTCGTCGGCGCCATCCTGATGTTCGTGCTGTCGTCGTGGCTGTGCGGTCTCGCGCCTAATCTGCCGGTCCTGCTGCTCGCGCGCGTGTTGCAGGGCGCCGTCGCGGGGCCGCTGATTCCGCTGTCGCAGGCCATTCTGCTCGGCTCGTATCCGAAGGAGAAAGCGTCGATGGCGCTCTCGCTCTGGGCGATGACCGCGACCGTCGGCCCGATCGCCGGACCTGCGCTCGGCGGCTGGATCACCGATAGCTACTCGTGGTCGTGGATCTTCTACATCAACATTCCGGTCGGCATCTTCGCGGCGGGCGTGACATGGATCATCTATCGCGGGCGGGAATCGCCGACGCGCAAGGCGCCGATCGACGTGATCGGCCTTCTGCTGCTCGTCTCCTGGGTCGCGTCGCTGCAGATCATGCTGGACAAGGGCCGCGACCTCGACTGGTTCTCGTCGCCGCTGATCGTCGTGCTGGCGATCGTCGCGGTCATCTCATTCGCGTTCTTCGTCGTGTGGGAATTGACGGACCCGAATCCGGTCGTCGATCTGCGGCTTTTCGCGGGGCGCAATTTCTTCGGCGGCACGGTGGCGATTTCGGTCGCGTATGGCGTGTTCTTCGGCAACCTCGTGTTGCTGCCGCAATGGATGCAACAGTATCTGAATTACCGTTCCATCGATGCCGGGCTCGTCACCGCGCCGCTCGGCATCTTCGCCGTGATTCTCGCGCCGATCATGGGCAAGGTGCTGCCGCGCAGCGACGCGCGGATCATCGCGACGGCGGCGTTCGTCGGCTTCGCCTTCGTCTTCTGGCTGCGCTCGAAATACGTGATCGAGATCGACACGTGGCATCTCGTCTTGCCGACGCTGCTGCAAGGCATTCCGATGGCGATGTTCTTCGTGCCGCTCACGGCTATCGTGCTGTCGGGCTTGCCGCCGTCGAAGATTCCGGCAGCGGCGGGTTTGTCGAATTTCGCGCGGGTGTTTTGCGGGGCGGTGGGGACGTCGCTCGCGGGCAATGCGTGGGATAACCGCATCGCGCTGCATCACGAGCGGCTGACCGAGCAGGCGAATATCTACAATCCGGCGTTCTTACAGTCGCTAGGGCTGACGCAATCGACGCTCGATGTGAGCGAAGCGCAGGCGCGCGGGATGTTCAATTTCACCGTCAACTCGCAAGCCGCGATGATGGGGCTCAACGATATCTTTCTGATCTCGGCGGTGATCTTTATTTTTATCATTCCGCTGATCTGGATTACGAAGGTGGCGAAGGGCGGCGGTGGCGGGGCGGCGTCGGGGGCGCATTGAGGGTGCGCGCGGTTTTTACCCGGGCAGGAAGCCTTCTTCCAGAACCGATGACATCGGCCAGGGGCAAGACGCCGGAAAATCGGCGAAGCCGATACGCGTTTCGTTCGCCGCCTGTTCGCGCGCATCGCCCCACATATCGGCGATCCAGTCCTCCTCGGCAAGCATCGGCCTCAGACTCGGCGTTTTCCTCAGCCGCCGCTGAATGGCAGCGCGCTGCGTCAGGATGGTGTTCGTCCAGCTATGGGTGCGCCGCTCCGGCTGAAACTTCCACTTCAACAAATGCGCGAGCAACACCGCCATCCTGCCCGCAAATTCCCTCTGCTCGCTCTTGCCCACGTCCTCGATTTCCTCGGCAATATGCTCGATATCGATGGACGCGAATTTCCCCGCCCGCAGCAGCGCGGCCTGTTCCCAGGCCCACGCCACCACGTCCTTCTCATAAGGTGTTCCCATCGGCTGACTCCCGTTCTCTTCATCGTTCCCGGTGTCGCCGATATTAGTTGGCATTCTTTTATTCATGCAGATCGTCCGTTTGGCCAACGCGCGTCACTTCAAGCCCAGTTCCACGCGCGAACCCGCTCCCTTGTCCTTGATGTCGTCCGCGCTCATCTTCGGCGCGACGACGAAAATCCGCTTGCTGTCGATCTTGCCGTCGAAGTACTCCTGCACCGCCTGCGCGCGCCGCTGCGCCAGATCGCGCAACGATCCCTCGTCGACCGGCGCGTTCTTCGTCAGCGCGGCTTTCATGTCGGCGTCGGGTATCGACTTCGTCATGCCGATGAAGTTCGTCGGCTTCTTGAAGTCCGCCGACTTGTACGCCTTCGTCAGATACTTCTCGTAGTCCGCATCCGATATCTTGATCGCGTTCCAGTCCACGTTTTCGCCATTGCTCGACATGTCGCGCACCTTCGCGCGCTTGACCTGGCTGTCGAGCCACGCGGCACGCAGCGCCGGCTCGTCCGTCTTCGGATCGACGCGCCCCGTCACGTCGAGCCGCACCGAAGGCTTGTCGACCAGCGCCTTCGCGATCGTATCGAGCTTCTTCTGCGCGGCATCGTTCAAGGTCGCCGAGCCTGCATCGAATTCGATGTAGTTCAGATCTTCGCCGCTGCCACCGCCGAACGCGTGCGCGAGAAGCGTGAACGGCGCGGTCACCGCCTTCTGCACCAGATTCACGATCGCCTGCCACACGAGGCCGCCGATCGAAAACTCGGGATTATCCAGCGAGCCGGAAATCGGAATGTTGACATCGATCTCGCCGCGCGAGTTCTTCAGCAGCGACACCGCGAGCCGCACCGGCAGCTTCGTCGCCGTCGAATTGTCGACGTGATCGCCGAACGTCAGTTGATCGATGAACAAATGGTTGTTCGCCGTGAGCTTGTTGTCGGCGAGCATGTAATGCAGATCGACGTTGAGCTTACCCTTCGTGATCGGATAGCCCGCATATTTCGACGAATACGGCGTGAGGTTCGTCAGTTCGACGCCGTGCGCGCTCGCGGTCAGATCGAGCGCGGGCTTGTCGATCAGCGGATTGACCTGCCCTTTGATCGACACCGGCCCGTTCGCCGCGAGTTTCGCCGATACATCGACGGGCGCGGGCGTCGTCGATTGCGTGCCGAATGCGCCGATCGTGCCGTTGATCGCGACGAGATTCGCCGTGTAGTTTGGCTTGATGAAGTTGTCGGTGTAAGTCACGCGGCCGTCCTGCAACACGAGTTGGCCGAACCGCATGTTGACGGGTGGCCCCGACGACTTCGCCGCGCCCTTTACCGGCACGCTCGCATTCGCCGCGACCGGCGCGGACGCGCCCTCTTCCTTCGCCTTGTCGCGCGTCACCGATTGCGGCCCGCTCTCGTTCGCGACCACGCTCTTCAGGTTCAGCCTGCCCTGCGCATCGAGCAGCACGCGGCCGTAGAACTTCGCGAAGGTCACGCGCGCCGCGTCGATATCGGTGCCGCGCTCGCCGTAATTTACCTTGACGTTGGTAAGTCCGAGCAGCTTCCAGCCCGCGAAGCGGTCGGAGGTCGCCTTGTCGAGCATGCGCACGTCCGACAGCGACACATCGCCCTTATAGGACGCCGCAAGCGTCTTGCCGCTGCCCGACATCGCGACGTCGCCGTTCGCGTTCAGATACGCGCTCGTCACTTCGATGTTGAGCTTGTCGCCGAAATACGGCTCGAATGCGGAGGCATCGACCTGATCGCCCTTCACGTGCAATGCGAGCTTGAGCGGCGCGACCGTGACGTTGCCGCCGATCGCAAGCGCGCCGCGGCCGTTCAGCGTGAGCTTGCCGTCGACGGCGAGCGGCTTCGCCAGATCGTCGCCGAACTGCTTCACGTTGAGCGCGAGCGGCGCGATGCGCAGCTTGACCGGCTTCGACGTGGTTTCGTCGGTGATATTGGCCGATGCATCCGCAAGCGAGATGTCATCGATCCGATAACGCCACGCCGGACCCGCCGCCTGCGCCTTCTGGATCTTGCGCGTCGCGGTCTGCTCGGGCGCGGCTTCGTGCGTGGCGCCGAGCGCAGCGAGATCGATACTGCCGTCCTTGCGGCGCGTCGCATCGAGCGCGAGGCCGTTCAACTGCACGCCGTCGATCGCCGCGTTGCGCGCCGAGACATCGACCTTGGCGATCTTCGCCACCGCCGACGCGAGCTTGACCGGCGCGCCGCCGCCCGAGTTCGGAACGAGCGTGAGCGCATCGAGCTTCACGTCGCCCGCGCCGACCTGTACGCCGCCGTCCGGCTTGCTCCAGTCGACCGACACCGGCAGATTCGCGCCGAGCGTCCCGCTCGTCACCCGCGCGGCGACCATGTTCGCGAGATAAGGCTGCAGCGGCGGCAGCGCGAGCGCGTTCAACGTGAGCTTCGCGTCGGCGGTTTTCGCGGCGAGCGACACGTTGCCCGACGCATCGAGCGCGCCGCCCTTATCGAACGCGGTCTTGAGCGCGTACTTCGCGGGCGTTTTGCCGAGCGTCGAGAAACCGTCGAGCGTCACGGCGACGCCGGTCAGCGCGCCCTGCACGCGCTGCTTGAGCAACTGGTCGTCGAGCGCGATCCTGCCGCCGTCGATGGCGAGATGGCGGATCGACAGGTCGAGCGGCGGCGCTTCCTTCTGCGCTTCCTTCTGCGCTTCCTTCCCGGCTTCCTTCTTTTCGGCCGATGGTTTCGGCGCCGGACCGGCCAGCTTCTGCACGTTCAGTTGCCCCGCCGGATCGCGCGCGAGATGCACATCGGGATTCGAGAGCGTCACTTCGTCGAAGTGATACAGGTCGCGCAACGGCTCCGCGTTCGCGATCTTCACATGCAGCGCGCGAGCCGCGACGAGCGGCGCGTTCGCCTTGTCGGTCACCGCCAGATCGGCGAGATCGGCGGTGCCGTCGATGCGGATCGTCGGCGTATCGCCCGAGATCGCGAAGTTCACGTTGAGATCGGTCGAGAGCTTGCCGCTCTTCACCGCCACGGGCACCGACGCCGGCGCATACGACGCCATCTGCGGCACGTCGAGGCCGTCGAGCGTGAGCGCGATCTCCGATTCGCGCGACTGCGCAAACGGCTTCGTGCGGCCTTTGATAACGAGCGGCGAACCGTCGATGCGCGCCTGTAACAGCGGCGTCACGAAGATATCGGTGGCGGACGGCAGCGTCGCGATGAACGGAATGCCGAGCGCGAACCGGTCGATGACGTGCTTCGCCTTCAGAAGCCTGTCGTCGAAGGTGATCTGGCCGTTCTCCAGGCGGATATTCGACACCGAAAAGCGCGCGGGCTTATTCGAGGGCGGCGACGACGGCTTTGAGAATTTCGCGATCAGATCGGAGAAATTGAACTGCTCGCCGTCGAAGCGCACGACGCTGATGCGCGGCGAATCGATCTTCAGTTCGTTGACGACCGGCGCGAGCCTGAACACCGACGCCCACGACGTACGCACGATGAGCCGCGACACGTCGACGAAACCCGCCGCCGCGCCCGGCGCCTTCGCCAGATTCGCGGGCGATTCGCCGATATGCACGTTGTCGGCTTCCACATCGAGCGTATAGGGATTGAGCGAAATGCGCCCGATGCTGACGGGCCGGTCGAGCTGCGCCGAAAGCTGCTGCTCGGCGATATGCCGGATGAGCGGCGGCGCGGCGAAAAATCCGAGCAGGCCGATCACAATTATCGCGATCAGCAATCCGATGAAGATGCGCCGCGTGCGGCGCGCATGCACGACGCCGCGCAGCGTCTGGCCGGCGGAGGCGAGAGATGACCTGGTGATGCTTGACATTCGATGCGCGGCGACGAGCCGCCGTCCCCGGAAAGTTGATGCCCGAGTATACGACGATGCAGCCCGCAAACGTTCGCCAAAGCGCGCTTCAAAAGCGCGAAGGCCGCGAAAAAATCGCGGCCTTCGCTTTCTGGTTCTGGCGCGTTCGCGCGCCGCTCACTGCCGCTGGACGGGCGGCGGCGCCCACGAGCCGTCGCTTGCCTGGGGCTTGGGCGCATAAAGACGCATCGCGAGCTGGAACTCGCCTTCGGGCGCAGGCAGCCAGTTCGCGCTTTTCGCGCGGCCCGGCGATTTCGCCGACACGATCACATCGACGGAGCCATCGCGGTTCTTCTTCAGCCGGTCGCGATCGGAAAGCGACAGGCGCGGCAGCTTCGCATCCGCGAGCGCGCCGTCCTTCGTGTACGCGGTGAGCGTCCAGAAGCCGCGCACCGGCGGCAACTGCTCCGGCGCAAAGTGCAGCGTGTACGCGTTCGTCCCGTTGAGCGCGTGGCCTTCGCTGTCCACGTGCGCCACCGGCTTCACTTCGCCTTCCTTTGTGCTCGTTGCGGTCTGCCGGCGTGCAAGATACGCCCGCAGCGTGTAATCCATGCCGTACACGCCGACGCCATCGCCGAACCAGGTCCAGCCGTTCTTCGTGATCGCGTTCGGCGGCACCGTCGCGAGCCGCTCGCGCGCATCGGCAAGACCGGAATCGAGCAGCGGTGCGTCCGTCTTCTTGAACTGCACCGGCTCGCCCGGCTTTACGCCGAGGTCCGCGAGCTGGCTCATCGCGTGGCTGTCGTCGGCGGCGGCGGGATTGTCGTCGAGCGAGCGGGCGAGGCGCGCGAAGAACGCATTGGCGTCGAGCGCCTCGGCCTGCGCGCCCGGCGCGACGGTCGCGAGCGCGGACGGCAGCGGCGGCACCGCCGGCTGCTGCGCGCCATTCGCGGGCCACGCGCCGGCGACTGCCGGCGTCGTATCGGCGGCCGATCCCTTCGCGGGCGTCAGCGTGTCGATACGCATCGCGGTCTGCAGCTTGCGCGCGTCGCGTACATCGCGCGGGCCATTCACGCGCACGCGCACCGAAAGCCACACGTAACGCGTGCGCGTCTCCACGCGCGTCGCGTTGGCGGGCAGCGTGCCGGTCCAGCCGGCGGGCACGAACGCGATCAGCTGCATCTTCGGATACGGCGTCGTGTCGGCGCTGGAATAGAGCGCGTTGGTCCACGCATCGAATGCGCGTGCGTCGAGATAACGGCCGCCCGGCGCGGCGGGCAGCGTGACGATGACGGGATCGGCGGAGACATCGAGCCAGGCCGTCGATTCGAGCGTATCGACGCTCGGCCAGCCCGTGGCGCCCGCCGGCGGCAGCGCGCTCGCGTGACGGAACGTGTTGAGCGGCGTCTGTCCGGCCTGCCCGGGCTGTCCAGCGCGGCCGCTCGCACGCTCGCGCGCGATATCGGACGCAACGAGCGGAAAGCCGAACGTATAGGCATCGGCGACCTGGTTCTTCACCCAGCCCGTGGTGGTCGGTTTCAGTTCGGGCGGCTTGGTCGCGCAGCCCGCCAGGACCGCCATGCCGGCAAGACTCACGCTCATCCAGATCGCGGTATTGAGCGGGAGCGTCCAGCGTCGGTTGTTCTTCATTCGAATGGAAATCCAGTTCTTCTTTCGATTTGGGTTCGCTCGCGCGCCAGCCGACGCCGCCTCGAATCCCCCGCGCGGCGTGCTACGAGCAATATCTCGAAATTCGGGTTTTAACTTATCCGCTGACGATAGGCAAGTTGAAGCGCGCAAAAGCGCGACGGCAGCCGGAAGAATGCACCAGTTGCCGCTCAAAAGCACTGAATGACGCGCCTTTCGTCCTTCAATAGTCGATTGCGCCAGCATTCTACGATCCCGCCTCACGCGTTTCCCGCGACGGCACTCCGCGCTTGACCTTCCAATCGCTGGAAGGTCGATAATCGTTTCATCAGGAATCGTCGCGATTCCGGCCCGATTGGAGCGTTGCACCATGTCCACAGCATCAACCGAGCGACCGCGAACGGCGGAACTGGCCGTGAGCGGCATGACGTGCGCGTCGTGTGTCGCGCGCGTCGAGAAAGTGCTCAAGCGCGTGCCCGGCGTCGAGAGCGTCGCGGTCAATCTCGCGACCGAGAAGGCGACGGTGCACGCGAACCGCGGCGTCACCGACGATCAGCTCGTCGCCGCCGTCGCCAAAGCCGGCTACGAAGCCGCGCCTATTCAGCCCGATGCCGCGCCCGCCGCCGCGCCGCCCGCGTTCGATCGCGAACTCGCGTCCGTGTTCGCGTCCGCCGTGCTCACCGTGCCGCTGCTCGCGCCGATGTTCGGTCTCACACTCGAGCCGTGGCTGCAGCTCGCGCTCGCGAGCGTCGTGCAGTTCGGCTTCGGCGCGCGTTTTTACGCGGGCGGTTATCGCGCGGTGCGGGCGTTCGCGGGCAATATGGATCTGCTCGTCGCGCTCGGGACGTCGGCGGCGTGGGGTCTGTCGGTCTATCAGATGTTCGCGCACGGCGGCATGACGGCGCATCTGTTCTTCGAGGCGTCGGCGGTGGTCATTACGCTGGTGCGCTTCGGCAAGTGGCTGGAAGCGCGCGCGAAACGCCAGACGACCGACGCGATCCGCGCGCTCAACGCGCTGCGGCCGACCACGGCCCGCGTGCGCGACCGCGACGATCCCGCACGCGAACGCGAGATCCCGCTCGCGGACGTGCGCATCGGCGATATCGCCATCGTGCGGCCGGGCGAGCGCGTGCCCGTCGACGGCATCGTGCGCGAGGGCCGCACGCACATCGACGAATCGCTGATTACCGGCGAAAGCCTGCCGGTGGCGAAGGAACCCGGCGCGCGCGCGACCGGCGGCTCGATCAACGGCGAAGGCGCGATCGCCATCGAGACGACGGCGATCGGCGCGGAAACGACGCTCGCGCGCATCATCCGGCTCGTCGAATCGGCGCAGGCGGAGAAAGCGCCGATCCAGCGGCTCGTCGATCGCGTGTCGGCTGTCTTCGTCCCGGCGATTCTGGCGATCGCGCTCGTCACGCTCGCCGGCTGGCTGTGGCATGGCGCGGGCGCGGAAACGGCGCTGCTGAACGCGGTCGCGGTGCTCGTGATCGCGTGCCCGTGCGCACTCGGCCTCGCGACGCCGACCGCGATCATGGCCGGCACCGGCGTCGCGGCGCGTCAGGGCATTCTCATCAAGGACGCGCAGGCGCTCGAACAGGCGCACGCGATCAAGATCGTCGCGTTCGACAAGACCGGCACGCTGACCGTCGGACGTCCGAGCCTCGTCGCGTTCGAAGCGGCGCCGCGGCAGGATCGGAACGAAGCGCTCGGGCTTGCCGCCGCCGTGCAGCGCATGAGCGGGCATCCGCTGGCGAAAGCGGTCGTGCCCGCCGCGAACGATGCCCCGCGTTTCGAAGCGAGCGGTGCACGCGCCGTCGCCGGGCGCGGCGTGGAGGCGAAAGTCGGCGCGCGGCGCATCGCGATCGGCAGCGCGCGCTGGGTCGCGGAACTCGGTGCGGACGTGCCGTCGTCGCTTGCCGCACGCGCGAAAGAATTGGAAGCGCAAGGCAACACGATCTCGTGGCTGATCGAAGACAACGAAACCATCCTTGCGCTCCTCGCGTTCGGCGACACGATCAAGCCGACGGCGCGCGCCGCCATCGAACGGCTCGCGCGCATGGGCGTGCAGAGCGCGCTCGTCACCGGCGACAACGAAGGCAGCGCGCAAAGCGTCGCGCGCGTGTTGGGCATTCCATTGGATCGCGTGTTCGCGCAAACCTTGCCGGACGACAAGGCGCGCGTCGTCGCGCAACTGAAGGCGTCGAGCGAAGGCATCGTGGCGATGGCCGGCGACGGCATCAACGACGCGCCCGCGCTCGCCGCCGCCGATATCGGCATCGCGATGGCGAGCGGCACCGACGTTGCAATCGAAGCGGCCGGCATCACGCTGATGCGCGGCGATCCGGCGCTCGTCGCGGACGCGATCGACATATCGCGGCGCACGTATCGCAAGATTCAGCAGAATCTCTTCTGGGCGTTCGTCTACAACCTGATCGGCATTCCGCTTGCGGCATTCGGGCTGCTCGATCCGATGTTCGCGGGCGCGGCGATGGCGTTTTCGAGCGTGAGCGTCGTCACGAACGCGCTGCTGCTGCGCACGTGGCGCGCTCAGGCCGGCGCCGCCGACGACGAAGCGCGCGCCGGCAAGCCGATCACGCGGCCCGCGTAACGCGCGTCCTTCAGCGCGACGGACGCTTCGGCGGCGATGCGCGCGGCGATGTCTTCATCGAACGATGCGGACTTCGGCGCGCCGCTCGAATCGATGTGCATCATCATCTGCTCGCACGCGGACACGGGCTCGGCGGCATCGCCTTCGAACATCTCCATATAGAGGTGCACACGCTTTCTGTCATGCGCGACGACCCGCGCCTCCACGCGCACCGCCGCGCCCTCCTTGATCTCGCGCAGATAGCTGACGTGCGCTTCGAGCGTGTAGAGCGTGCGCTGGCGCGCGCGGCGGCCCGCGTCGTCGAGACCGATGCTGTCCATGAACGCATCGGTCGCGAGGCTGTAGATCAGCATGTAGAACGCATCGCGCAGATGGCCGTTGTAGTCGACCCATTCGGATTTGACCGTGTCGCGATAGATCATCTTCGTTCCTTCAGTCTTCGATGCCGTGGCGCGCTTTCGCCTGCGCGATCGCCTCGATCACGCTCGCGATGCAGTCGTCGCGATAACGTTCGAGTTCCTTGATGCCGCGCCCGTGCGTCTGTTTCGATGTGCCGTCGACGACGCGGTCGATGAGTTCGTCGGTGAGTGTCGGCGCGACGAGCTTCGTCCACGGCAGTTCGAGCGCGGGGCCGAATTGCTGCATGAAGTGTCGCATGCCGGCTTCGCCGCCCGCTAGCGTGTAGGTGAGGAACGTGCCCATGAACGACCAGCGGATGCCCGCGCCGTAGCGGATGGCGTCGTCGATTTCGCCGGTCGTCGCGACGCCGTCGTTCACGAGATGCAGCGCCTCGCGCCACAGCGCTTCGAGCAGCCGGTCCGCGATGAAGCCCGGCACTTCCTTCCTCACGCGCAACGGCCGCATGCCGATGGACGCGTAGAAGCTCATGGCGGCGTCGATCGCTTCGCCCGATGTCGCTTCGCCGCCGAGCACTTCGACGAGCGGCAGCAGATACACCGGATTGAACGGATGGCCGACGACGCAGCGCCGCGGGTTCACGGCGCGCGCGTAGAAGTCGGTCGGCAGAAGGCCCGACGTCGACGACGCGATGATCGCATCGGGCTTCGCCGCGCGGCTCACGCGTTCGTGCAGCGCGAGCTTGAGTTCCTCGCGTTCGGGCGCGCTTTCCTGGATGAAGTCGGCATCGGCGACACATTCCTCTACCGTCTCGACGAAGCGCAATCGTTGCTGCGACGCGCCTTGCGCCAGTCCGGCGCGTTCGAGCGCGGGCCATGCGTTCGCGACGTTCGCGCGCAGTTGCGCTTCTGCGCCGGGCGCGGGGTCCCATGCGGTGACGTCGAGTCCTGCGCCGAGCGCGCGCGCTACCCAGCCGCTGCCGATCACACCCGCGCCGAGCGCGGCGAATTGCTTGACTTGCATGTCGTCGTGTCCTTTCGTGTTTCGTGTTCAGGCGAATTGTTCCGCGATGCGTTTTTCCAGCGGGCGTTCGCCGCGCGCCGGGAGACCGAGCTTCTTGCGGCCTTCGGCGGGCGTGAGCGCGCGTGCGCCGAGGCGTTCGATGATTTCCACCGCGCGTTGCACGAGCGCGCCGTTGCTCGCATGGACGCCACGATCGAGCCACAGGTTGTCTTCGAGGCCGACGCGCACGTGACCGCCGAGGAGCATCGCCTGCGCGACCATCGGCATCTGCATGCGGCCGATGCCGAAGCCGGCCCAGTGCGCGCCGGGCGGCAGGTTATCGACCATCGCTTTCATGGTGCCGGTGTCGGGCGGCGCGCCCCACGGAATGCCCATGCACAGTTGAAAGAGCGGCGGGTTGTCGAGCAGGCCTTCTTTCAGCAGTTGATTGGCGAACCAGAGATGACCGGTGTCGAAAATTTCCAGTTCGGGCTTCACGCCGAGTTCCTGGATGCGCTTTGCGCCGGCTCTAAGTTGCGCGGGCGTCGATACGTAGATGTAGTCGCCATCGCCGAAATTGAGCGTGCCGCAGTCGAGTGTGCAGATTTCGGGCAGCAATTCTTCGACGTGCGCGAGCCGCGTCAATCCGCCGACGAGGTCGGTGCCTTTGCCGAAGCGCATCGGGTCTTCGCCCGGGCCGATTTCGAGGTCGCCGCCCATGCCGGCTGTCAGATTGATGATGACGTCCGTGTCCGATGAGCGGATGCGGTCGACGACTTCCCTGTAGAGCGCCGGGTCGCGGCTGCCTCTGCCGGTCTTCGGATCGCGTACGTGGCAGTGGGCGACGGTCGCGCCCGCGCGGGCCGCCTCGATCGCTGCTTCGGCGATTTGCTTCGGCGTCGTGGGGATGGCGGGGTGTTTGCTGGTCGTGTCGCCAGCGCCGGTTACTGCGCACGTTACTATCACTTCGTAGTTCATTTTTTCTCTCTCGCTTTTCTTTAGGGTTCCTGTGTTTGTTTCTTGCTTGCGGTTTCGTTCGCAGTTTCGTTCTCGCTTTCGGTGAATCCTGATTTCGCGTCGGTCTATTTGCACTGCCCCTGTGCGGGGCGGCAGTCACTTTCTTTGCTGCTGCAAAGAAAGTAACCAAAGAAAGCAGCTTTTCACGCCCGCGGTCACACGCACGTTGGGTAGTCCTCTCGTCCTCCGTGGCACTCGCCTAACGTGTGCCCTCATCACAATAACCGGGCTTGGATCGCGCACGGTCCGTCACCTCGCGCCCCTAGCTCATCGGTTCAGCACCAAATAGCTCCGGCCCCGCTGCGCGGCCGACCGGTAAAGCAAGTCTGCGCGGGCTTCGCTACTGCGTGCCTCACTACTGCGTACTTCGCTACTGCGTACTTCGCTAGTGCGTGCCTCGCTAGTGCGTGCCTCGCTGCTATCGTCTTTATCTCACCGCACTTGCCGCCCGTTGGTTTCCCTTGCAGACCCGGCGGCAGCGCGTAGCGCTGTGCCGAAGCTCTTTCGTGCTGAACCAGCGCCTTCTAATAACTAGCTCGTCAGACCGTGCGCGATCCAAGCCAGGTTGGTCCTATGAGGGCACTCTTTAGGCGAGTGCCACCTAAGACGAGAGGACTACCCAAACTGCGTGTGACCGCGGGCTTAGAAAAGCTGCTTTCTTTGGTTACTTTCTTTGCAGCAGCAAAGAAAGTGACTGCCGCCCCGCACAGGGGCAACGCTAATAGACCACAAAGAAAACGGGATCCAGCGAAAACGAAAAACAGAAAACCCTCAAAGCCCCAAATACTGCCGAACGGCCAAAACCCCATCCTTCCCATCAAGAGTCTTCACGCCTGCGAGCCAGGCATCCAACACCTGTGGGTTCTGCTTGAGATAGGCTTTCGCCGCCTCCTGAGGCCGCTCCTTGTTCATCACCGGCTGCATCAGCCGATTTTCCAGATCCGTCGTGAAGCGGAGATTGGAAACGAACTTCCCCGCATTCGGGCATCGCGTCAGGAAATCCGTATTCGTCAGCGTATAAACCCGCGCTTCACCGTAATTCGGCCCGAATACATCATCGCCGCCGGAAAGGTAATTGATCTTCATTTGGATGTTCATCGGATGCGGCTCCCAGCCGAGAAACACCACCGGCTTCTTCTCGCGAATCGCGCGCTCCACCGTCACCAGCATCCCCGCCTCGCTCGACTGCACGAGCTTGAATCCGCCAAGCCCGAACTGATTCGTGTCGATCATCTTCTGAATCTTCGCGTTCGCGCTGCTGCCAGGCTCGATGCCGTAAATCGTTCCGCCCAGCTCATCGCGATGTTTCGCGATGTCCGCAAACGTCTTGATGCCCGCGTCATACGCATAGCTCGGCACGGCGAGCGTCGCCTTCGCGCCCGACAAGTTCGGCGGGTCCAGCTTCTCAATGCTCTTCGCCTCCAGAAACGGCTCGACCGCCTTCTGCTGCACCGGCCACCAGTAGCCCAGCGATACGTCGATCTGCTTGCTCTTCAATCCCGCGAGCGAAATCGGCACCGATGCCACCGTCGTCCGCGGCGCATAGCCGAGCCCCTCGAAGACAACCGACGCGAGCGCCGTCGTCGACGTGATGTCGGTCCAGCCGATATCGACGAAACGCACCGTGCGGCAACTCGCGTCTTCCGCGTGCGCCGCCTGTGCGACAGCCAACGCCGCGCACGCGCCGGCAAGAAGCAAAGAGGAAATCAGGCGTTGTCTCATGGCGAGTCTTCCGTTGAGAGTTGTATCGATGCGCCGGTTCGAATGCCGGCGTGCAATTAAAGTACCGCCGCATAAAGGCGCCCGAACGCCCGCGTGCGACCGTGAGTTGACTGCCTGCGACCTGTCGCGCCGTTCGCCGGCGCACACCCGCTCACACGCCGCCTGACGCATATTCGAAAAGTTTCATCTCGGTGTTAACACCCATTGAGATGAACAGTTGGGCGCAAAAGCGCGGTCATTGCCGCCATTCGGTATCCGAAGCATGACCGCCGCGCTTGCGCAACATCAATCTTTGCCGAAACGCCACGGTCTCTGTGGTTGGTCGCACATTGCACCGACTTCCGGCCGGGTAATGTGCGGGAAAGAGATAGCTTGTCTCGGCAGCGTCGCGGCTGAAAGAAACAGAAAGAAAAGCAGAACGCTTTTCTGTCATGGGGTTGCCAGCGATGCCCGCCGACCAGATAGCTGTTTGATACACGTCGTCCAAAACTAAGGTGCCTGGATAATGGACCGTCAAGACGCCATCCGAGAGAGCGCGCGAGTCTACACGCGCGAACCGCTTTACACGCCGTCACCCGAAACGATCGCCGCATCGCGCATGACCGCCTTCACGCAGGCTTTCGAAAAGGTCACGCACGAGCATTTTGCCGACTATCCGGCATTACACGCTTATTCGGTCCGTGAATATCGCCAGTTCTGGAAATGCTTTCTGGAATCCGCGCGCGGACTGGAATGGTCGGGATCCGATGAACCCGTCTGCATCGGCAACCGATGCGAAACCGCGCGGTTCTTTCCCCACGTCGAACTGAACTACGCCGAGAATCTGCTCGGCAAACGCATCGCGCCCGACGACGCCCCCGCGATCACCTCATGCTTCGCCGATGGCCGCCGCGTCACCTACACGCGCGGCGAGTTGCGCGAACGCGTGGTGCGGCTCGCGCAGGCGCTTTCCGCGCTCGGCCTGAAGGAAGGCGATCGCGTCGTCGCGATCATGCGCAACGACTGCGACGCGATCACCGCCGCCCTCGCCGTGACCGCGCTCGGCGCGACGCTCTCGACCGCCGCGCCCGAAAACGGCGTGCAGGCGATTCTCGACCGCTTCGCCCCGCTCGATCCGAAGTTCATGTTCGCGCACACGATGCAGCGTCCGTTCGACACGGGCGGGTCGCTCTCGGGCCACGTCGCCGCGGTGGCCACGCAACTGCCGTCGCTGACCGACATCGTCTGTCTCGACGACACCGAACTGCCGAGTTCGGTGACGCAGCGCCAGCACGAAATCCGCTCGCTGATCGCGCGCGGCGACGCAATGCGCTTCGCATGGAAGCGGTTCCCGTTCAATCACCCGCTCTTCATCATGTTTTCGTCGGGCACGACCGGCAAGCCGAAATGCATCGTGCACGGCGCGGGCGGCACGCTGCTCGAACACGTGAAGGAGCATCGGCTGCACAGCGACTTCGGTCCCGGCGACAAGCTCTTCTTCCACACGAGCTGCTCGTGGATGATGTGGAACTGGCAGTTGTCGGTGCTCGCTTCCGGCGTCGAGATCGTCACGTACGATGGACCTGTCGCCGCCGTCGACACGCTCTGGCGCCTCATCGCCGACGAGCGCGCGACCGTCTTCGGCACGAGTCCCGCCTACCTGAAGATGAGCGAGGACGCGGGCATCGAACCGGGCAAGCAGTTCGATCTCTCCGCCTTGCGCGCGATGATGTCGACCGGCGCCGTGCTCTACGACTCGCAGTTCGAATGGGTCTACAAGCACGTGAAGCCCTTGCAGCTGCAATCGATTTCGGGCGGCACGGACATCATCGGCTGCTTCGTGCTCGGCAATCCCAATCTGCCCGTTTACGCGGGCGAAGCGCAATGCCGCACGCTCGGCCTCGACGTGCAGGCCTTCGATCAGGGCGCGAGCACGATCATGCCGGGCGAACTCGTCTGCACGAATCCGTTTCCGTCGCGGCCGCTCGGTTTCTTCGGCGACGACGACGGCTCGCGCTTTCACAAGGCATATTTCGCCGCGAACGAAGGCGTGTGGACGCACGGCGACGTGATCGAGTTTTCGCCGCAAGGCTCCGCGCGTCTGCACGGCCGCAGCGATGGCGTGCTCAACGTGCGCGGCATCAACGTGAGTCCGGGCGAGATCTACCGCATCCTCAGCGAGATTCACGAGATCCGTCACGCGATGGTCGTCGCGCAAACCGGCGCCAATGCCGGCGATGCGGGCCAGCGCATCGTGCTGCTGCTCGTGCTGCGGCCGGGCGCGCAATTCAACGCGGCGCTCGCCGCGCGCGTGCGCCGCGACCTCACGCGACAAGGCTCCGCCGCGCTCGTGCCCGATGTGATCGTGCAGGTCGACGGCCTGCCCGTCACGCACAACAACAAGCCGTCGGAAGCCGCCGCGCGCGATGCCGTCAACGGCCTGCCCGCCCGCAACGTGTCGTCGCTCGCCAATCCCGAGTGCCTCGATCAGATTCGCGAACATCCGTCGCTCACGCGCGTGAAGCGCGATCTGCCCGCGCCCGGCCAGTCGGCGCAGGAGATCGAGGCGTATCTTTGCGCGCTCTGGGAGCAGCATTTCAGCTTTTCGCCGATCGGCCGCGACGACAACTTCTTCGAACTCGGCGGCCATTCGCTGCTCGCCGCGCGCATGCTCGCCGACGTGCAGCGCGCCACCGGCCGCACGCTGCCGCTCGCGACGATGATCCTCGCGCCGACCATCGCGCGGCTCGCGACCGTCCTCGCCGCCGATCCCAACGCGCGCGCCGGAGACTCGACGCTCGTGCAGATGCGCGCGGGCAGCGGCCGGCCGCTCTTCATGGTGCACAGCATCACCGGCTCGGTGATGGAGTGCCTCACGCTCGCGGGCATGCTGCAAAGCGAGCGGCCCGTCTACGGCCTGCAGGCGCTCGGCCTCGACGGCGACGCGGCCCCGCAAAAGAGCGTCGAAGAGATGGCGCGCGGCTATGTGCAGCGCATGCGCGAAGTGCAGCCGAGCGGGCCGTATGCGCTCGTCGGCTATTCGTTCGGCGGGCTGGTCGCATTCGAGATCGCGCAACAGCTCGTCGCGGCGGGCGAGAAGATCGAAATGCTCTGCCTGCTCGATACGTACATTCATACGCACTGCCTGCCCATCTCGCTGTGGACGCGTTATCAGGCGGGCGTGCTCGTCGAACGTCTGCGCGAGTTGCGCTCGCTCGAAGCCGGCGCGCGCTTCGGCTTCGTGCGCGGCAAGGCGGCGGCGATGACCAATCGTGTGCGCGGGCGCATGGGCAAGCAGACGCACAGGCAAGCCGACGATGTCGCCGATCTGCCGCCCGTGCTTCAGCGCGTGCGCGAGTCGATGCAGGCCGCGATGGCGACCTACAAGCCGCGCCGCTACGACGGCGGCCCGATCGTCTATGTGCGCGCGACGCAGCTCGACGAATCGCGCAGCGATCCGCTGCCGGTCTGGCAGCGCGTCGCGAAGCACGGCGTGCAGGTGATGCCGGTCGCCGGCAGGCACACCGATCTCGTCGTCGAGCCGCATCTCGCCACCGTCGCGCAGACGCTGACCAACGCGCTCGCACGCGCCTAGTAGCGCCTGGCCGCGCCTTTCGATCCGGCACCGAACCGGCCGCCCTACGGGGCGTGCCGGATTGCGCGCGTTTTTTGCGCTTGCTAGCGTGGACGGCTTGCTCATCGACCCGACTTTATCGATCGATCCGATGTCCGTTCCCCACGACTTTCATTTCCTTCTGCTGCCCGAGTTCTCGTCGATCGGGTTCATGTCCGCGATCGAGCCGTTGCGCGTCGCCAATCGCTTTGCGGGCGATCTGTATCGCTGGCATATCGTGAGCGTCGACGGCGGCCCCGTCGCCGCGAGCAACGGCATCACGCTCAACGCCGAATTCGCGTTCGATCAGGTGAGCGACGCGCGCACCGTGTTCGTCGTGTCTGGCTTCGAGCCGCTATCGCGCTACACGCGCGCGATCGGCGACTGGCTGCGGCGGCTCGATCGCGCGGGCGCGACGCTCGGCGGCATCGACACCGGCAGCTTCATCCTCGCGGAAGCCGGGCTGCTCGCGGGCAAGCGCGCGACGCTGCATTGGGAAGCGGCCGCCGCGTTCGCCGAACGTTATCCGGCCATCGCGACGAGTCAGGAGCTCTTCGAGATCGACACGCGGCGCATCACGTGCGCGGGCGGCACGGCGTCGATCGACCTGATGCTCGACGTCATCGCGCGCGAGCACGGCGCGGGCCTCGCCGCGCAGGTGTCGGAGCAATTCGTGCTCGGGCGCATCAGGCAGCGCTCGGATCATCAGCGGCTGCAGATCGCGGCGCGCTACGGCATCCATAATCGCAAGCTGATTCAGGTGATCGAGCTGATGGAGCAGCACATGGAGGAACCGCTGCCGCCGGATGCGCTCGCGGATGCCATCGGCGTGACGCGGCGTCAATTGGAGCGGCTCTTCTGCGCGTCGCTGAGGGACACGCCGACGCATTTCTATCTCGGCCTGCGCCTCGTGCGCGCGCGCGAGCTGCTTCAGCAGACGGACATGTCGATTCTCGCCGTCTGCGTCGCGTGCGGTTTCGAGTCGCCGTCGCACTTCTCGCGCACGTATCGCGCGCGCTTTCACACGAGCCCGCGGCAGGACCGCAGCGCATTGCGCGCCATCCCGTCCGCGCGGCTCGCGGCAGCTTAGAACGAATGCCGCATGCCGATACGCACGTCGGCCTGCGTATTCGACGACGAAGGCGTGAAGCTATAGCCGATGACCGCATCGATCGGACCGGACGCGCGCAGATAGTCGCCGGAGACATAGAGGTCCGTGCGCTTCGAGAGCAGATAGTGCAGCCCGAGCGAGCCCTGATTCCAGTGATTGCCTTCGAAGCGCGTGTGCTGATAGCCGCCGTACAGATTGAGGTCGGGCATGAAGCTGTACGACGCGCCGCCTTCGTACACCTGCATGTGCGATGTCTGGCCGAGGCCCTTGATCGTCGTGTACGTGAAGTTACCCGACAACATCAAATTGCCGATGGTCCACGCCGCGCCCACGGCAAACGCGCCTTGCTTGTCGACGGGAAAAGAGGTCGAGCTATAGAGATCGGTCACGGCGCCCGTCGCCGGATCGACGGATACGGTCGGCTGCCCGAGGAACGTGCGCGCGCCGATCATCGCGTAGGGATCGAACGCATAGATGCCGTTCGGGTTGTTGAGCTGCGTGTAGGCCGCACCGACGTTGAAGGTGTTCGCGGCGTAGTGCGCGCCCACGCTCCACGCGCTGTTGCGATGGAAGTCGCCCGCCTGATTGCCGAATGAATACATGCCGCCGAACGTGAAGCCGCCGAAATCGTTCGACAGGAACTTGATCGAGTTCGGCAGACGGTCGCCGTTCATGCGGTCGAAGTCGCCCTGGTGGATCGCATAGCCGCTCGCCCACGCCGAGATGTTGTACAGATAGACGAACTCCTCGGTCATGTCGAGCTGATTGCCGAGCGACACCGTGCCCCAATGGTTCTTGAGACCCACGTACGCCTGCCGTCCGAATTCCGAGCCGCCGAAGCCGAGTTGTCCGTTGCCGAGATGGAAGCCCGATTCGAGCACGAAGACCGCCTGCAATCCGCCGCCGAGATCCTCGGTGCCACGAAAGCCGATGCGGTTGCCGTAGGAGATGCCGTCGTCGAACTTGACGACGTGCGAGCCGCCCGTGTTGCTGACCCACGTGACGCCTGCATCGAGAATGCCGTAGAGCGTCACGCTGCTTTGCGCATGCGCCGCCATCGGCACGCTCGCCGCGCCCGCTGCGAACGCGAGTCCTGCGATCCTTGCGGCATGTCCTTGTCTCATGTGCTGATCCTTTGCTCGTCTCGTTGTGTACTACGTTGGATTGAATTGAATGAGCGATGAAGCATCGCGCCGACGTCGTAAAAATAAGGGTTCATATATGTCGCGGCTCGACCCGGTGCGACGCAAATCTGTCCAGTTGCGACTACTGCAATAGCGTGTTTCGCGTCAATAGAACGAGTTCGTTTTCGGACATGCCCGATATGCGCGGCAGGCCTCGGCTCCTCATACTTCGGAATCTGTAAAAAACCCGCATTACCAAGCCTTTGTTTCGGATTCGAACGACATGACCACCCGCTGCCTGAGCATCCACCAGACCGACGCACCCGAAGTCCTCACCAATCACAAGCATTACGCCGCACGCATGGGCTATGAGCACGCGAGCGTCTCGATGGCTGGCATGCCCTGCCCGTCCCAGCGTCTGCTGCTCAAGTACGAAGCGATCCTGCACCATCTGCGCCGGATGCCCGAAATGGCGCTGCTCGTCTGCATGAGCGAAGACTGCATCGTGCTCAACATGCTCCCGGTCGAACCCATCGCCGACGGCAGGCAGCACGCGCTCATCGCCGTCTCCGGCAA
Source organism: Caballeronia fortuita (assembly GCF_001544835.2). Lineage (GTDB taxonomy): Bacteria > Pseudomonadota > Gammaproteobacteria > Burkholderiales > Burkholderiaceae > Caballeronia > Caballeronia fortuita. Next base: position 86,409 of record NZ_FCNX02000006.1, read on the forward strand.
CGAAGACGGACGTCAGACGGCCGTGCAGATCTGGCGTAATACGGTGGACGTGCGCAATCTCATCGTGTGGTGCATCGACGAATGCAAGCTCGGCAAAGCACCGCAGAACGAGATCGCAATGCTTGCAGGGCTCGACTACATCGAGGCGCACGGCGAACGCGGCGGCATCATCGCTGCGATGCATTGCGGTCCTCGCTTCGAACCGGTCTGGACGCAGTACCCGAACCTCTGGACCATCGTGCTCGGCGAGCAGGCTGTCTACGGTTTCATCCCGGCGAGCTTCCGCAACGCGCTAGCCGAACACATCAACGACTGGCAGCAGAAAGGCGTGCCACTCTTCCAGCTTTCAGCCCAAAACGGAACGCCGGATGAAGAATTCAGCGTCTTTAACCCGGGCAAATCTGTCGCTTTCATCACCTACTACACGCCCAACGTGCGCGCGTACGGTGCAATCGCCGAGCGGAACATGCGACGTTATTGCGAGCGCCACGGCTATACGCTCTACGTCTATCGGCAGACGCCGGCCGATGCCGTGCCCGGAGCGAGCGGCACCTGGCTCAAGCCATGGTTCCTGCGCAAGCATCTGCCTCATCACGACTGGGCGATCTGGATCGACGCCGACATCCTCTTCTTCGATCAGCGCAAGCCGATCGATCCGCTGCTCGAAGGACGCGACATTCTCGCGGCGCACGATATCGGCCCATGGGTCATCAATGCCGGCGTGCTGGGCTTTCGCCGCAAGCCCGCGGTCCTCGCGTTCGTCGACGAGATCCATGAGCATGTCAGCGCGGCGCCCGACAAATCGAGCACCTATGCGAACGGCGGCGATCAGACCATCATCGCGAATCTGCTCACCGACCGTCTCGGCTGGAAGCTCGAACACGGTATCGACTGCATGAGCATCAATACGCCGTGGTACTTGCAGCAGGCGGACAGCCTGATGCTTCACTTCATGGCGATCCAGACGCCGATGCGCGCCGTCGTGATGGCGGCACAGGAACGCGCGAGCATGCAGATCGGCTGATCGCTCACTTCACGCCGAGCGCGGTCTGAACGGCTTCCAGTCCGTTGCCGCCGCTCGCCGTGGTCACGCCGTCGAGCCATGACTTCAACAGTTCCGGATGGCGCTTCAATGCATCCGTGGCGGCGGCGTCGACATTGGTTTTCTTCTCCAGCACATCGGTGATGACGCCGTTTTCCAGATCGACGTTGAACGCCATCTGCTTGAACAGCTTGCTCACGTTCGGGCATTGCTGCTCGTAGCCGCTGCGCGCCACCGTATTCACCGTCGCGCCGCCGTAGTCCGGGCCGAAGTACTTGTCGCCGCCATCGAGATAGGCGAGCTTGAACTTCGTGTTCATCAGATGCGGCTCCCACGCGAGGAACACGATCCATTTCTTGTCGCGCACCGCGCGCTCCACTTGCGTGAGCATCGCGGTCTCGCTCGATTCGACGAGCTTCCAGTCGCCGAGACCGAAGGCCTTGTCGTCGACCATGCGCTTGATGTTTTGATTCGCGGGCGCGCCCGGCTCGATGCCGTAGATGCGGTTATCGAACTTGCCGGCGTTCTTCGCGAGATCGGCGAACGAATGCACGCCCGCCGCCGCCACGTAGTCCGGCACCGCGAGCGTGAACTTCGCGTTCGAGAGATTCGGCCGCACCACGTCAATCGACTTCTCTTCGAAGAAAGGCTTCACGAGCGGCGCCTGCGCGGGCATCCAGTTGCCGAGAAATACGTCGATCTGTCCTTTCTTCATACCCTGATACGTAATCGGCACCGACAGGTTCGCGACGTTCTGCTTGTAGCCGAGTGCCTTCAACACGATGCCGCTCATTGCGTTGGTCGCGTCGATGTCGGTCCAGCCTGGCCCCGCCATGCGTACCTGCGTGCAGGCCTGAGGCTCGGCGGCAAACGCATGCGAAGCCAAGCAAGCCAGCGCGGCGGCGAAGAGCGCGTGGATGAAGCCCTTTTTCATGGTGCGTTCCTGTCGTGTGGTGTGGAGATGCGATCGATGCTTCAACGCGCGACGGCGGGAAAGCGCGCCATCGCTTCGAGATCGTCGAGATCGATGTGATTGCGCATGTAGCGCTGGCTTGCATCGACATGCGGCTGCCAGTCCCATGACTGAATCGTGCCTTGCGTCGTCGCGGCGAAATGGAAATGGCGGCGCTGCTGACTTTTCAGGACGTCCTGATGCAGCGCATCGAGATCCCATCGGCGCGCGATTTCCGCGCGAAAGTCGGCCACGCGCGCGGCGTGGCGCTCATCGCTTGCGAGGTTCTCGCGCTCGAACGGATCGGCTTCTACATCGTAGAGCTGATCGGGATCGACGCTCGTGTAGACGAACTTGAAGCGCCCGCGCCGGATCATCACGATGGGCGCGATCGCGCCTTCCGCGAGATATTCGCCGATCGCTTCGTCATGCCCGCCACGCTCGCGCAGATGCGGCACGAGGCTTTGCCCGTCGATGCTGTCGGGCCATGATCGCGGCGCTTCTCCGCGCGCGAATTCGACGAGCGTGGGCAATACGTCGAGATGCGAGACGGATTCCTTCACGCGATGCGCGCGGAACTGCCTGGGCGCATGCACGATCAGCGGCACGCGGCAGCCGCCTTCGAAGAACGTCATCTTGTACCAGAGGCCGCGCTCGCCGAGCATCTCGCCGTGGTCCGACGTGACGACGATGATCGTATCGTCGGCGAGTCCGGCTTGTTCGAGCGCTTCGAGAATCGATGCGAACTGGTCATCGACATAGGACACCGCGCCATAATACGCGCGCCGCGCGTTGCGGATCTGCCGGTCCGTCGGCGGCGTGCGGTCCGCTTCGTACACATGGCGCAGGCGCTTCGAATGCGGATCGCAGGCATCGAGCGCATCGCGATACGAAGGCATGTCGACGTCTTCATCGCGATACAGGTCCCAGTACTTTCCCGGAATCGCATATGGATCGTGCGGATGCGTGAGCGACGCGACCATCATGAACGGGCGCGCGTCGCGGCCCGCGTTGCGCTCGCGCGCGATGTCGAAGAGCTTTTGACGCGTCGTGAACGTCACTTCGTCGTCGAAGTCGAGTTGATTGGTGCGCACGCACGGACCCGCGTCGATCACGGAACTCATGTTGTGATACCAGCTCGGGCGCGCGTCGACGTTGCGCCAATCGGGTGTCCAGCCGAAATCGGCGGGATAGATATCGGTCGTGAGGCGTTCCTCGAAGCCGTGCAATTGATCCGCGCCGCAGAAATGCATCTTGCCGGAGAGTATCGTGCGATAGCCTTCGGCGCGCAGATAATGCGCGAAGGTCAGCGTTTCCGAGGGATATTCGGCGGCGTTGTCGTATGCACCGATGTTCGAAGGGAGCTTCCCCGCAAGAAGCGAAAAGCGCGACGGCGCGCAGAGCGGACTGGCGCAATACGCCGACTCGAACACCACGCCTTCACGCGCGAGCGCATCGATGCGCGGCGTCTTCGTCACGCGGTTGCCGTATGCGGCAAGTGCGAAGGGCGTGAGCTGATCGGCCATCAGCACGAGGATATTTTGTTTTGTCTCAAGCATGAATGCGTGCCTCGAATAGAATCGTTCACTGAGCGTTCACGCCACTATTGCCGTTCAAATCGCGGCTGTGAAGACAGCAAAACGTTATGCGTTCATAAGGGGGAGTTATGCCGCGGCCGGATCGCTTGCCGCCGATGCAGGCTTTATTGATGTTCGAATCCGCCGCGCGCCACGCGAGCTTCACGGCTGCCGCGCGCGAACTCGGCTCGACGCAGCCCGCGGTCAGTCAGCGCGTCGTGCAACTCGAAGAATCGCTCGGCGCGGCGCTGTTCGAGCGCGGGCATCGCGGCGTTACGCTGACGGAAGACGGTGCGCGTCTCTTCGATGCGGTGCGTCAAGGGCTTGCCGTCATTCGCGCGGCGACCTCGGAGATCCGCTCGCGTCGTGCGCAGCGCACGCTCACGCTGTCCACTGACTTCGGCTTTGCCACATACTGGTTGATGCCGCGCCTGCCGCAATTCAAGGCGCTGATGCCCGATGTCGACGTGAAGATCATCACGTCGCAGAGCTTGCCGAGCGCATCGGGCGATCATGCCGATGTGGTCATCGTCTTCGGCGATACACAAACAGAATGGAGCGGCAAGAGCGCCGTGAAGCTCTTTGCCGAGCGCGTGATGCCGGTGTGCAGTCCGGCGTTGATCGCGGGCAGAAGCGCGCCCGTATCGGCGGGTGATCTGCTTGCGTTGCCGCTCTTGCATCTCGAACCGACGTCGCCGGAGCGCTGGCTTTCGTGGAGCGCATGGTTCGACGCACACGGGCTCGCCGCGCCGCCGACGCCGGGCGGCTTCACGTTCAACAGTTACGCGCTCGTCGCGCATGCGGCGGTGATGGGCCAGGGCGTGGCGCTCGGCTGGGCGCCGCTCATCGACGAACTGATTTCGACGGGTCAGCTCGTCGCGCTTTGCGATGCGCCGCTCGTCACCGATCGCGGCTATGTGCTCGTGACGCCGCGCGAGCCATCGGCGGCGGTGCGCGCGTTCAGCGAGTGGCTGCTGGACGAATGCGACGTCGTCGGCTGACGCTTTCGTACTATCTGCGCGGCGCATCGCTTCTATCCTGCCGCCGCGCGGATTTGCTCTACTAACGCGTACGCTCGCCGCCTTTGCGGCGCTGCAACCATACGAACGTGGAGCATGCATGGCAGCCGAATCCCGCTTTGATCAACTGGTGCTAACCGTTTCGTGCCCGAGCGCGGCGGGGCAAGTCGCCGCCATCGTCGGCTTTCTGGAGCGGCATCACGGTTATATCGACGAGCTCACCGTTTTCGACGACGATCTCTCGGAGCGCTTTTTCGTGCGCTGCGTCTTTCATGGCGCGCGGCCTGACGAAGCGCTCGATCTGGCGATGCTGAAGCGCGAATTCGAGCCTATCGCGGCGCGCTTTTCGATGTCGTGGGCGATGCACGATCTCGCCATCAGGCCGAAGGTGCTGCTGATGGTGTCGAAGCTCGAGCACTGTCTCGCCGATCTGCTGTTCCGCTGGCGCATGGGCGAGTTGAAGATGGATATCGTCGGGATTGGGTCGAATCATACGGACCTTGCGCATCTTGCTGAGCAGCATGGTTTGCCGTTCCATCATCTGCCGATCACCGCCGATACCAAGGCGCAGCAGGAGGCGCGCTTGCTCGATCTGTTCGATACGTCGGGCGCGGAGTTGATGGTGCTTGCGCGTTATATGCAGATTCTTTCGGGCGAGACGAGCCGCAAGCTCGCGGGACGCGCGATCAATATCCATCATTCGTTCTTGCCTGGGTTCAAGGGCGCGAAGCCTTATCATCAGGCGCATACGCGTGGGGTCAAGCTGATTGGCGCGACGGCGCATTTCGTGACCGACGACCTCGATGAAGGTCCGATCATCGAACAGGAAGTCGAGCGCGTCGATCATTCTTATGGGCCGGAGCGGTTGTTGACCACCGGGCGGGATGTCGAGTGTATTACGCTCGCGCGGGCTGTTAAGGCTTTTATCGAGCGGCGGGTTTTTATTAATGGGGAAAGGACTGTGGTTTTGCGGTGAGATTGGGCGCTCCGGGGTTCGCTTTATTGTGGCTTTTTTTCGCCGGATCCCGTTTTCTTTGTGGTCTATCAGCACTGCCCCTGTGCGGGGCGGCACTTACTTTCTTTGCTGCTGCAAAGAAAGTAAGCAAAGAAAGCAGCTTTTCAAGCCCGCGGTCACACGCACGTTGGGTAGTTCTCTCGTCCTCGGTGGCACTCGCCTAAGTGTCGCCCTCATAGGCCCTACCGGGCTTGGCTCCCGCACGGTCTGACTAGCTAGTTGTTAGAAGGCGCTGGTTCAGCGCGAAAGAGCGTCGGCACAGCGCTGCGCGCTGCCGTCGGGTATGCGAGGGAAACCATCGAAGAAGCACTTGCAAACCCGCTTGACCCATCGGCCGCGCAGCGGGCTGGAGCTATATCGTGCTGAACCAGCGAGCTACGCGGCGCGATGTGTCAGACCGTGCGCGAGCCAAGCCGGGTGATTGTGATGAGGGCACTCTTTAGGCGAGTGCCACGGTGAACGAGAGGACTACCCAAATTGCGTGTGACCGCGGGCGTAACAGAAGCTGCTTTCTTTGCTTACTTTCTTTGCAGCAGCAAAGAAAGTAAGTGCCGCCCCGCACAGGGGCAACACTAATAGACCACAAAGAAACCGGGATCCGGCGAAGAACAAAAAAAGCGCCGCAGAGACAAAAGCCCCACGACGCTTAGCGTTTGCCCAAACGCCCAAAGACCCAACAGAAAAGAACCGTTACTTAGTCCAAGAATCCACCCGATCCCCATGCGCGCTGATCCAAGCATCCGCCGCCGCCTGCGGTTTCTCCCCATTCTGCGTCGCAAGCATCACGCTATCGATCTCACCCGGCTTCCACTGAAACTTCTTGAGAAACGCCACCACCTGCGGCGCCTTCTTTTCGAGCTCCGGGTTGATCACGTTATCGACATGCTCCGATTCCCCAAAAACCTTCTTCGGGTCCTCGAGGAACTTCAGCTTGTACTTCGCGAACATCCAGTGCGGCTTCCAGCCCGTCACGATGATCGGCTTGTTGGCCGCTTCCGACCGCGCCAATTCCGCCGTCATCGCCGAACCCGAGCTCGGCAGCAGCTTGTAGTCGAGGTTATAAGCCTTGATCGCTTCGCTCGTTTTCTGCATCACGCCCGCGCCCGCATCGATGCCGACGATGCGCGAATCGAATTCCGCCTTCTTCGCTTCAAGATCGCTCAAACTGTTGACGTCGACATTCTCCGGCACGATCAAACCGATCTTAGCGTCCTGAAAATTCGGACCCAGATTCACGACCTTCGACTTGAAATTGTTCCAGTACGCGCCGTGCGTCACCGGCAGCCACGCCGACAGCGTCGCATCCAGATCGCCGCGCGCCACACCCTGCCACATCACGCCCGCCGCCACCGGCACGAGCTGCACCGGATAGCCCAGCTTCTTCTCGATGACGCGCGCAGCCACGTTCGACGTCGCCACGCTATCGTCCCAACCCTCGACGTAACCGATTTTGATCGTCGGCTTATCCGCGGCGTTCGCTACAAAACTCGCGGCAAGGGCGGCGCTCATCGCCCCAAGAACGAGCATTCTTCTCATCGGTTTCATTTGGTTTCCCCTTAGCGGCCCCACGCCGTGTAGCGATCAGAATCACCAGCCAGAATTGGCCCGTAACGCACTTTTCCGACACCCAATTGTCCAGAAGCGACGCACACCGCGATTCTATTTGTCGACGACAAGATCGCTCAACGGCTTGCTGCAGCACAGCAGCACCATGCCCTGATCGATCTCGCGCTGACGAATGCCGCCCGCATGCTTCATGCTCACCTCGCCCGACACGAGCTTCACCTTGCACGTCCCGCACATGCCCTGCGTACACGACGAAGGCAAACGTACACCCGCTTTCTTCGCCGCATCGAGCACATGTTCGTTGCTGCCGCATTCGATATCGCGCCGGCTCTTCGAAAAGTTCACCTTGAACTTCGTATCGACGACGGGCGCGGCTTCTACCTCGACGACTTCAATCGGCTCAGTCGGCGCGGGCGCGAAGCCGATCGCTTCCTCGCGCGCTTCGACGAAATCCGTCTGCGTCGCGAGGGCCTCGGCGACATGCGCCGTCGTCAGTTCAGCGGCCACTTCTTCGACGACGCCGAACGAAAAGCTCTCCTCGTGATAATGCTTGCGGTCGAAACCGCCCGCATCGAGCAGATCCCGCACGGCCTTCATGTACGGCGCGGGGCCGCACGTGAAGACTTCGCGTTCGAGAAAGTCCGGCGCGATCAGCTTCAAGAGCGGCAAGCTCAGAAAGCCGGTCACGCCCGGCCAGTTCGTGCGCGCGCCGACGCGCTCGCAGACGAACGCCGTACGGAAGTTCTTGTGATTCGACGCGATCAGATCGAGCTCGCGGGCAAAGATAATGTCATCCGGCGTGCGCGCGCTATGCACGAACACGATGTCGGCATCGTCGCCGAGTTCGTGATGCGCGCGGCTCATCGACATCAGCGGCGTAATGCCGGAACCCGCCGACAGAAACAGATACTTGCGCGCCGGATGACGCGCGCACGTGAATTCGCCCGATGGCCCGAGCACGCGCACCGTCGATCCCGCGACGACGTTATCGTGCAGCCAGTTCGACACCTTGCCGCCCGGCACGCGCTTCACCGTGATGGAGATGGTGTGCGGGCGCGTCGGCGCGGACGAGATCGTATAGCAGCGATTGATCTGCTCACCGTCGATATCGAGTTCCAGCGTGATGAACTGTCCCGGCTCGAACACGAACGTGCGTTCGCCTGGCGCCTTGAAGAAAAAGCTCTTTACGTCGTGCGTTTCCTGCCGGACGTGACAGCAGACGAGCGTCTCGTCGGTGTCGCAATCCCAGCGCACGGGCAGCGTGCCCCAGAACTTCGGCTGGGCGACACGGCTGTCGGTCGGCTCGAACGTAGCCTGATCGCGCATCATGTTCTACTCCTGCGTCGGCCGCTTTAGCGCATGAAGGAAACGACTTTGTCGCCGTGCGACGCATCGACGCCGTGCTCGGGCGTATCGGCGTAATCGGCAAGACGTCCGATGTACCACTCGCAGAACTTCTCGACGAGTCCTTCTGTGAAAGGCGAGTACGGACCCGGCTCATATGCGTTGCTCGCCACACCCAGTTGCGAATACTCGACGAGCGTGCGGTCCTGATCGTTCGTCGCGCGCCATACGGCGGTGAGATTGTCGGCGTCGTAATCGATGCCCTCGCGCGCGTCCTTGTGCACGAGCCATTTCGTGCGCACGAGCGTTTCGCCCGATGCGAGCGGAATCACGCAGAACGTCACGATGTGATCGCTCATGAAGTGATGCCACGAGTTCGGCTGCGTCCAGAACGAGAGACCGCCAAGGTCCGCGCGCTTGAAGCCGCCGAGCAGCTTCTTCGATGCGACTTTGGCATCGAGCGTCTGCGATTCGCCATCGCGATCGAGCGGCAGGCGTTGCGTGCGAAAGCCCGTGACGAGATCGGCGAGACGCTCGATTTCGGCGGACGGCAGGCACATCGCTTCCCATTGCTTCGTGCGCTCCTCGACGGTCTTCTCGAACGCCGCCATGCCCTCTTCGTTCGCGGGCGAGCGCTGATAGCCGAAGCCGTATTCGTAGAGCGAAATCGTCAGCTCGGGATGATTCGCGACGCAGTGATAGCACTCGCGATTGTTCTCCATCGTGAGCTTCCAGTTGCCCTTCTCGACGATATCGATGCTCGCCGCGATCTTGCAATCCTTCAGGCCGTGCGGCGCGAGATACGGCTCCATCGCTTCGCGCATCACGGCGAAATCGGCGGGCGGCTCGTCGGCGAGACAGATGAAGATGAGGCCCGCGAGATTCTGCACGTGCACCTTCTTCAGGCTGTGCTTGCAGCGGTCGAACTGATCGCCCATGTGCTCGGCGAACATCAGGTCGCCGGAAAGGTTATAGGTCCAGCTGTGATACGGGCACACGATATTGCCGAGCGAGCCCTTCTCCTGATTGCACAGGCGTGCGCCACGATGACGGCACACGTTGTAGAAGGCGCGGATTTCCATGTCGTCGTCGCGCACGATCAGGATCGAGTCGTTGCCGATCTCGACGGTCGTGTAATCGCCCGGCTCGGGAATGTCCGGTTCGACGGCGACCTGAATCCAGGTCTTGCGGAAGATGGCATCGAGGTCGAGCGCGTGAATTTCCTCGCTCGTATAGAACGGCGCCTCGAGCGTATGGCCCTTTTTGCGGCGTTCGATCATTGCGCGAACGTCTGCCGAAACTTTCATCGTGTGCACCTGTGTGTGGGTCGATGTGGGTCGAGAAATCAGTAATCGACGAGTTGATGCTCGCGCAAATACGCCAATATCACTTGTGCTTTTTCGACGGAACTCCCTTCAATTACGACGCTTCCGCCGCGGCTTTCGGTCGTCGTCGCGCCGAGCATGCGCGCGTGGCCCGAGCGCTTTTCCGGCGCGGCGAGTTTCTTCGGCTTCGCCATGACCGGACCGATGCTCCATGCCGTGCTTTCCTTGTCGAGCGGCGCACTCGCCGCGACCGGCGCGACGTGTCCTTCTTTCATGCGCGCATACGCGTAACGCGGCGCGGCGTTGGCGAGCGGATGCACCGCGACGAGCGCGGGCAGCGGGGCGCGCACGCGGCGTCGCAAGCCCTTCGGCATGAACTGCCGCACTTCAACGCCATCCGTGGTCACGCTGACATCGACGGCCGCGCCGACGAGCGGAACGTTCAGCGCATCCGCGAGCTTGTAGGGCAGCGTGCCGCTGTCGTAAGCGCCTTCCGCGCGCGTGCCGGTGAAGACGAGGTCGTAGCCCGCGAGCCGTTGCGTGAGCGCCGCGCACGCATCGCCTTGCGTGTTGAGCACTTCGACTTTCGGCGCGCCGAGCGCGAGATATTGCTGCAACGCGGGATTCGCCGGATCGCCCGCATGCAGCACGTCGAGCTGCGCGCCGTGCGTCCTGGCAATGCCGATGGCGATGGTCAGCGCGGCGGCGTCGTTGCGGCTGTAGCGCGCGGCGCCGCTGACGGGATGACGTCCGGTGGAGACGAGAACGGCGATCTTCATGCAGCGACTCCTTCGGCGATGTGCGCGGTCTGCGCGATCGATCCGCCGCTGGCACGCGCGGCGCGCGCGGCGGCGGCGGCATCGGTCAGCGCCTTGATCGTCTCTTGCGTGTCCGCGACGATCGTCAGATTCGCGCGCTTCGCGATCGGCGCGCTGGCGTCGAGATTCACGGCGATCACATGGCGGCAATCCTTGATGCCCTGCAAATGCTGCACCGCGCCCGAAATGCCAAACGCGATATACACGCTCGCCTCGACGGTCTTGCCGGTTGCGCCGATCTGCTTGTCGCGCGTGAACTTGCCATCGTCGACGGCGACACGGCTCGCGCCGATCGCAGCGCCCAGCGTGCTCGCGAGCGCTTCGAATGCGCCAATATCCGACACGCCGTTGCCCGCCGACACGATGAAGTCCGCCTCTTCCAGCGCGACCTGCGCCGCGTCCATCTCTTCGATGCCGAGATCGACATAGGCGCTCGATTTCGCGGCCGGCACGATGCCTTGAGCATTCACGGCCTCGCCCGCGCCGACGAACGGCAGCTTCGCGTCCACGGCATTGGCCGCGAGCAGCACGACATCGGGCAATGCACGCGATGCGAGCGCGCGGCCCGCCTGCGCATACGAGGCGACATGCGCCGCATCGATCTCGACGACCTGTGTCGCAATCGATGCATCGGCGCGCGCGGCGTAGCGGCGGCCGACATCGCCGTCGCCGGTTGCGTTGTCGGGCATGAAAATATGCGCAGGCGCGAAGGCCGCGACGCATGCGGTCAGCGCGCGCACTTCCTCGTCGGGCGCATAGTTGCGCCGGTCGAATGCGGGCAATTCGATGTAGCGATCCGCGCCCAGCGCAGCGGCATCGTCCTTGAACTCGCCGAACGCGATCAGCACGACTTCGGTTTCATCGTCGGCGAGCAATGCGGCGGCGGCGAGCGCCTGACGTGCGTGATCGTCGAGCGCGCCGCGATCCGTGTGCGCCGCGACGAGCAGCGCGCGCGTCGCGGGCTTCGTCGTACGGCGCGGCTTTGTCGCTTCCTTGTGGCCGCCGTGCGTGAAGTTCAGCACGACGCCGTTGCCCACTTCACCGAGCGTGATGCGCTTGAGCCCATCCGACGTGATGATGAAGGGACGGCGCGGGTCGATTCGTTTGATGTCGTTGTTCATCGCTTCACTCCAATGCCGCAGCGACGAGTTCCGCCACGTCGAGCACTTCGGGACGAGGACCGACCACGCCTTCGAGCATCGCGGTGCATTGTGGGCAACCGACCGCGACGACTTCCGCGCCGATCGTCTTCGCATCCGCGATGCGGATATCGGGAATGCGCTGCTTGCCGGGGATATCGGTCAGCGGCGCGCCGCCGCCGCCGCCGCAGCAACGCGCGCGCATACCATGACGTTCCATCTCGACGACCTTGATGCCGATAGTCTTCAACAGCTTGCGCGGCGCTTCCGTTTCGCCGTTGTAACGGCCGAGATAACACGGATCGTGATACGTGATCTTCTTGTCTGCAAGCACGGCAGCGGCCTTCGGCGTGAGCTTGCCGCTCGCGACGAGTTCCGCCATGAACGCCGTGTGATGCTGCACTTCGTAATAGCCGCCAAGCGCGCGATATTCGTTGCGCAGGCTATGCAGCACATGCGGGTCCGCCGTGACGATGCGACGGAACTGGTACTGCGACAGCGTGTTCATCAGCTTCGATGCACATTGCTGGAAGGTGGCTTCATCGCCGAGACGCCGCGCCGTATCGCCCGTATCGGTTTCGACGCCGCCGAGCACCGCATAGTCGACGCCGGCCTTGTTCATCACCTTGGCGAGCGCACGCAGCGTGCGTTGATAGCGCATATCGAACGCGCCTTCGCCGGCGATCAGCAGCACATCGACAGGACGTCCCGGCTGCGCGACCTGCACTTGCAGGTCCACCGACCAGTCGTAACGCGCGCCGATATCGAATCCGTTCTGGCTGCCGGTCTCGCGCAGGTTAGCGAGGGTAATCGGGCCTTTACCGGGCACATCGCCTTGGACGAGCGTCTGGTTGCGGCGCATGTCGACGATCGCATCGACGTGCTCGATCAGCATCGGGCACTCCTGCACGCAGGCGCGGCACGTGGTGCATGACCAGATCGTGTCCGCTTCGATCATCTGCGAGATGAGCGGCTTGGCGGGACCGCCGGAGTGTCGGCCGACCGGAATGCCGGGCGTCGGGCTGCCCGCGTATTGCGAGTCCGAACCGCCGACCATGCCGACGACGAGATCCTGGATCAGCTTCTTCGGATTCAACGGCTGACCCGATGCGAACGCGGGGCATGCGGCTTCGCACTTGCCGCACTGCACGCACGCATCGAAGCTCAACAACTGATTCCAGCGAAACTCGACCGGCTTGCCGACGCCGTATTCCTTCGCATCGAGCACGGGCTTCTTGAGCGCGGTCGGCGGCACGACTTCGCGTTCGTTCGCGCTCTTCGCATGGAAACGTTCCTGTCGCGGATGAAACGCGAGATGCAGAAGACCGGCCATCGCGTGCTTCATCGGGCCGCCTTGCGCCGCGCCGAAGGTCATCGTGTAGGCGCCCGCCGCGATCAGCAACGCGACGATGATCGCGAGCGCGCCGGACATCCACGATGCGGGCAGCAGCATGAAGAGCGCGAGGCCGAGCGCGAACGAGCCGAGCAGCAACGGCAGGCTGTCCCACGGTCCGTGCGACAGACGCGCGGGCACGTCCTTCGCGCGACGGCGCTTGTACACGAACACCGCGCCGACGAACATGATGATCGCCGCGAGAAAGATCGCGCGGTCGAGCCACACCGAATAGATCGCGAGACCGTAGTTGATGAAGACGAGCGCCATCGCGAGGATCGCGCCGCCCGCGGTCGCGACGTGCGTCTTCGCGATATACGGATCGCGCGCCACGACATGATGCAGATCGACGAAATAGCGCTTCGGGATGGTCAGCAGGTTCGCCCATCCGTATGCGCCGGCCGTCGTCGCGCGGCCTTCGCGCCAGTACGCTGCGCGTTTGAGCAAGGCGAACGCGAGGCCCGCCATCGAAAGCCACAACAGCGCGGTGATGACAAACACGGGGTTCATCGTCGAATACCTCGTCAGAAGTCTTTGCAGAGGCGCAGCGAATCGTAGATCGCGCTGTGGATGTTGTGCATCGAGATGCAGTCGCCGACGCGGAACAGCAGGAAGCGTCCGTTGCCGAGCTCTTCGCTCAACGATGGCTGCGGTTGCGATGCGAAGAGCGTATGCACGTCGATCTGTCCGCGATTGAGCGACTCGGGCTTGAGCTTCCAGTAGAGCGCGTCGTTCGGCGTGATGCCGTTCTCGATGATGACCTGATCCACCGCGCGCTCTTCCTGCTCTTCCGTGTACTCGTTGTGGATCACGGCGATCTTCTTGCCGTCTTCCTCGTACACCTTGTCGAGCCAGTAGTTCGGCGTATGAATGACGCCTTGCGCATAGAGCCGTCGATAGAAGATCGGGAACGTGGTGCCGCCGGTGTCGTCGGCGACCTTCACGTCCGGCGTGACGATTTCCACGTTGCTGCCGCGCGACGCGATGAAGTCCGCGACGCCCGCGCCCGCATGCGTCGATACGCCGTCATAAACCAGCACGTTCTTGCCCGGCTCGACCTTGCCCGACAGAATGTCCCACGAACTCACCGCGAGACCTTCGTCGACGCCCCACGCTGGCACCTGATTCGTGAACGACGAACCGCCCGTCGCGAGCACGACGATGTCCGGCTTTTCGGCCATGATCGTCTTGTCGTCGGCGGCGACGCCAAGACGGCGATCGACGCCGAGGCGCTTCGTTTCCATGTCGAACCAGCGCACGATGCCGGCCATCTGCTCGCGCTGCGGCGCTTTCGCGGCGAGCATGATCTGACCGCCGACGTATTCGTTCTTCTCGAACAGCACGACGTCATGCCCGCGCGAACGCGCGACGCGCGCCGCTTCGAGACCCGCAGGCCCCGCGCCGACCACGACGACCTTGCGCTTCGGCCCGCGCGTCTTTTCGATGACATGCGGCATCGTCTGTTCGCGCGACGTCGCCGCGTTCTGCACGCAGAGCACATCCAGCCCGTTGTACTGTCGATCGATGCAGTAGTTCGCGCCCACGCACTGCTTGATCTCGTCTTCGCGGCCATCGCGAATCTTGATGACCATGTGCGGATCGGCGATCTGCGCGCGCGTCATGCCGACCAGATCGACCATGCCGTTCGCGAGCAGACGCTCGGCCTGACCCGCATCGCGGATGCTTTGCGCGTGCATGATCGGAAGCTTCACGACGGACTTGATGCCCGCGGCGAGATGCACGAACGGCTCGGGCGGCAGCGCCATCGGGGGCATGCAGTTGGCGAGCGTATTGTGCGTATCCGCGCCCGAACCGATCACGCCGACATAATCGATGAGGCCGCTTTCGGACATCGCCTGCGCGATCTCCTTGAGGTTCTCGTGCGAGAGACCGTCTTCATGGAACTCGTCGCCGCACATGCGCAGGCCGACGCAGAAATCCGCGCCCACTTTCTCGCGCACGGCCTTGAGCACTTCCATACCGAAGCGCAGACGGTTCTCGAGCGAGCCGCCCCATTCATCGGTGCGAAAGTTGGTGCGCGGGCTCCAGAACTGGTCGATCAAATGTTGATGCGCCGCCGAGATCTCGATGCCGTCCATGCCCGCATCCTTCACGCGCTTCGCGGCCGCGGCGAAGTCCTGGATGATGCGCTTGATCTCTTCCACCTCGATGATCTTCGCGTTGCCGCGATGCACGGGCTCGCGCACGCCCGACGGCGACATCAGATGCGGCCAATGCTCGCCATGCCATGCGGAACGGCGGCCCATATGCGTCGCCTGGATCATGATGAACGCGCCATGACGATGCATCGCTTCGGCGAGACGCGACAGCGGATCGATGACCTTGTCGGTCGCGAGATTCACCGACTTCCACCAGCCTTGCGGACTGTCGATCGACACCGGGCTCGATCCGCCGCACACGGCGAGGCCGACGCCGCCCTTCGCCTTCTCCTCGTAATAGCGGATGTAGCGGTCGCCGGGCAGACCGCCCGGTTCGGCATAGACCTCCGCGTGCGCGGTGCTCACGATGCGGTTGCGCAACGTGAGCTTGTTGAGCTGAAGAGGCTTGAACAGGTTCGGGTAACGCATTGCGATCGACCTCGGAATGGTGTCTTGGCTTACAGCGGCGATACTTCGAATACGCAGTGGTCGTGGCCCTCGGCGGCGCATTGCGTCTCGATCGACTTCGAGCGCGGACCTTTCTTCGCACTATCGGGCGCTGTGTCATTGACCCAGTCCATCGCGCCCGCGAACCAGCCTGCGAACATGTAGCAGAGCTTGCCTTGCTTGCCCGGCTGCTGAAGCACGAACGACGAGTTGCGCAGATGGATGCGCGCATGCGAACTTGCCGGATCGGCTTCGACGATATCGAACAGGCCCCAGCCGCGTTGCGACAACCGCTTCAGGTAATGCTCGAAGACCGCCATGCCGTTGATGCCGTGCTTCTCGGCTTCCTTGTCGCACCAGTGATACGCGGACTTGTAGCCGGCCTTGTAGAGAATCTCGGCGTACGTTTCGATGCCGAGCGCTTCTTCGACGGCGACGTGATTGTTCGTGAAGAAGTGGCGCGGCACGTAGAGCATCGGCAGCGCGTCGGTGGTCCAGACGCCGGTTTGCGGATCGACATCGATAGGCAGTTGCGGTTGCATCGCGGGGTTCCTGTGTATGTGTCGTTGATGGTCAGACGTTCCAGACTTCGCCGAAGAAGCGCATCCAGTTTTCGCCCATCACCTTCTTGATGCGCGACTCGCTCCAGCCTGCCTTTTCCATCGCGGCAGTGAGATTCGGGAATTCGCCGATCGTGCGGATGCCTTCCGGATTCACCACCTTGCCGAAGTTCGTGAGACGGCGATAACGGCCCTTGTCATGCGTGATCCAATCGAAGAATTCGGTGCTGTAGCCTTGCGTGAAGTCCGTGCCGATACCGACCTTGTCTTCGCCGATCACATCGATCGTGTATTCGATCGCTTCGAGATAGTCATCGACGGTCGCGTCCGGGCCTTTCTTCAGGAACGGCGAGAACATCGTCACGCCGACGAAGCCGCCCGCATCGGCGATTTCGCGCAACTGATCGTCGGTCTTGTTGCGCGGATGGTCCTTCAAACCCGACGGGCAGCAGTGCGAATACGTGACGGGCTTCTTCGAGCACGCGATGGCGTCGGAAGAAGTCTTCGCGCCGACGTGCGAGAGATCGACCATGATGCCGACGCGGTTCATCTCGTGAATCACTTCCTTGCCATAGCCCGAGAGACCGCCGTCCGGCTCGTAGCAGCCCGTGCCGACGAGGTTTTGCGTGTTGTAGCAAAGCTGGACCACGTTCACGCCGAGCTCCTTGAACACTTCGATATAGCCGAGGTTGTCCTCGAACGCATACGAGTTCTGGAAGCCGAAGATGATGCCGGTCTTGTTTTCCTTCTTCGCGCGCAGGATGTCGTCGGTCGTGCGCACGAGCGTGAGGATTTCGCTGTATTCGCGGATCTGCTGCTTCATTTCCGCGATGTTGTCGATGGTCTTCTGAAAGTCTTCCCAGACCGACACGGTGCAGTTCACGGCGGTCACGCCGCCTTTTCGCATGTCCTCGAACACGGAGCGCTCGAACTTCGAGATGTTCAGTCCGTCGATGATGATGCTGTCAGTGTGGAGGGTGCTCATCTTGAATGTGCTCCGTGTCGCGGGGGGGTAGTTGGGTCGTTCGACGCAGCCTGGCGGCGCTCTCGTCGTTGCGTCTATTCTTGTCTCTTGCCCTGCGCGCCAATTTATGAATTTAGACGTGTTCTTTACCTTTTCCGACATGCGCGTCTGTTTTCGACAAGTGGCGAATCTGGTTTCGGTGTAGCGCGTTTTTTTGTGTGCGCTGCTGCACTGCATCGGAACGACCGTGCGCCTCGCCAGTGCGCGGCGCGGCCCGCGTAGCCCCGCGTCAGTGCGTGCGCGCAGCAAAGCACGCGCGACGCCCTGCGCTGCTCAGGGTTTCGCCTGATGGCATGGTAGTTGCACTCGAAATCAAAATTAGAAGAAAGCAAAAAACGCGGTAGCAAAGCGCTGCGCATGACGGCGTCAATCAATAGATTCCAAGGAATCAGTCTTCCCATGTCCTCCGATCGCACGGCGTCGCTGTCGCACTTCGCATTCATGCCGCTTCCTAACTTCACGATGATTGCGTTCACCAACGCGATCGAAGTTCTGCGCATGGCGAACTATCTGACGGGGCAGCCGCTGTATCGCTGGTCGATCGTGAGTCCGGAGGGCGGTCCGGTGACGGCGAGCAACGGGCTTTCCGTCGATACTGGTCCGGTGGACTGCGTGGGGCAGCCCGACATCGTGTTCGTGGTCGGCGGCATCGACGTGCAGCGCGCGACCACGCCGGAGCATCTTTCGGCCTTGCGCCGTTTCGCGCGCACGGGCAGCGTGCTCGGGTCGCTTTGCACCGGCACCTATGCGCTCGCGCGCGCCGGTTTGCTGGCTGGCTATGCGTGCGCGATTCATTGGGAAAACATGTCGGCGCTTAAAGAAGAGTTCCCCGACACGCGTTTTCTAAAAGAGCTTTTCGTGATCGATCGCGATCGCGTCACGTGCACGGGCGGCGTCGCGCCGCTCGACATGATGCTGAATCTGATCGCCGCGCGTGTCGGCACGGCGCGCGTGACGCAGATCGCGGAGCAGTTCATCGTCGAACATGTGCGCGATACGAGCGCGCAGCAGCGCATGCCGCTCGTGGCGCGTCTGGGCTCGGCGAACAAGTCGCTTTTCGAGGTGATCTCGCTGATGGAGAACAACATCGAGGAGCCTTTGTCGCGCGAGGAACTGGCGCGCCTCGCGGGGATGTCGCAACGGCAGTTGCAGCGGCTATTTCGCGAGCATCTCGGCATGACGCCGACGCATTACTACCTGACGTTGCGCCTGCGGCGCGCGCGCGAGTTGCTGTTGCAGACCGACATGTCGATCATGCACATCACGATGGCGTGCGGTTTTCAGTCGGCATGCCATTTCTCGAAGAGTTACCGCGATGCCTTCGGCACGGCGCCGACGCGTGAACGCCGCAAGCAGGTACCGCCGTTGTCGTCCGTTCCCGCGATGGTGGCCTGAACGTTCGAAGCGCGTTCAGATCGACATGTGGAGGCGCGTCTCGCAGACTTCGCAGCCGCCGACTCTTTCCGTGCGAAACACGCCGTCCAGTGCGAAGCCGAGGGCTTTGTAGAAGCGCAGTCCGTGCATGTTTTCTTCGAGCGCCCAGAGCGTCACTTCCCGATACCCTTCGCTTGCGGCGGCGTTGATCGCTTCTTCGATCAGCATTCTTCCCGCGCCCTGGCGCCAGTGTGCCGGGTCGATATAGATGGCTTCGATTTCGGCGTCGGCGTTGCCTTTGTCGTTATCGCGCGAAGCGCCCCATGCGATCCAGCCGAGCATGATGTCGTCGCGTTCGGCGAGCATTATGCGGGGCATGCCGCGCGCGATCAGCTCGGACCATAGGGCACGGCGTTTTGGAATGGAAAGCGAATTGAGGTATTCGGCGGGGAAGATGGAACGATAGGCGGCCTGCCAGGCCTTCACGTGGATGCGCGCGATTTCCGCAGCATCGGATGGGGCCGCGAGGCGGAAGGAAAGCGCGGTTCGGAGGTAATCGGCCTTCATGCGTCCAAGTATGACGCGGTTTTGCTGGTTTTTGACTTGTGGTTTTCGCTTGGTTCGGGTTTTGCCGGAGGTCGGTTTTTTTGTGGTTCGCCTCGGGTTTCGTCGGATCCCGTGTTCGTGGCGGTTTATTTGTGGTTCGCCTCGGGTTTCGCCGGATCCCGTGTTCGTGTCGGTTTATTAGCACTGCCCCTGTGCGGGGCGGCACCTACTTTCTTTGCTGCTGCAAAGAAAGTAGGCAAAGAAAGCAGCTTTTCAGGCCCACGGTCACACGCAGTTTGGGTAGTCCTCTCGTCCACCGTGGCACTCGCCTCACGAGTGCCCTCGAAGGTCTGGCGGGGCTTGGCTCGCGCACGGTCTGACTAGCTAGTTCGTTACGCGCGCGGGTTCAGCACCAAATAGTTCCGGCCCGCTTCGCGGCCGATGGGTCAAGCGGGTGTGCGAGCGCGCTGGCGTACCCTCGGTTTCCCTCGCAGATCCGACGGCAGCGCGCAGCGCGGTGCCGGAACTATTTGGTGCTGAACCAGCGCCTTCAACGTTATGGCAAGTCAGACCGTGCGCGATCCAAGCACGATTCGGATTGTGAGGGCACTCGTTAGGCGAGTGCCACCTCGGAGGAGAGAACTACCCAAACTGCGTGTGACCGCGGGCTTGAAAAGCTGCTTTCTTTGCCTACTTTCTTTGCAGCAGCAAAGAAAGTAGGTGCCGCCCCGCACAGGGGCAGTGCTAATAAACCACCAAGAAAACGGGATCCGGCGAAAATTCGAATCCCCAAAACCTCAAGCCGCCTTCAACAACCCATGCGGATCGATAACAAACTTCCTCGGCGCCCCGCCATCAAACTTCCGATACCCATCCGGCGCTTCATCGAGCGAAACAACCGTCACATTGACGATATCGGCAATCGGCAACCGGTCCCACAAAATCGCCTGCATGAGATTGCGGTTGTACTTCATGACGGGCGTCTGCCCCGTATGGAACGAATGCGACTTCGCCCATCCCAGACCGAAGCGGATACTCAAACTTCCCTTCCGCGCGGCGGCATCGACGGCACCCGGATCGTCGGTCACGTAAAGACCCGGAATGCCAATCGCGCCCGCCGCCTTCGTAATCTCCATCAGCGAATTGAGCACCGTAGCGGGCGCTTCGTGACCCGCATCGCTGCCATGTCCATGCGCCTCGAAACCCACGCAATCGACCGCGCAATCCACTTCCGGCTTGCCTAGAATCTGCTCGATCTGCTCGCCGAGCGTCGCATCCTTCGACAGATTGATCGTCTCGAAGCCCATCGCACGCGCATGCGCCAACCGCTCCTCGTTCATGTCGCCGACGATCGTGCACGCCGCGCCCAGCAAGCGCGCCGACGCAGCCGCCGCCATCCCGACCGGCCCCGCACCCGCGATATACACCGTCGAGCCCGGCCCGACGCCCGCCATCACCGCGCCGTGATACCCCGTCGGCAGAATGTCGGAGAGACACGTGAGATCGCGGATCTTCGACATCGCCTGCGCCTTGTCCGGGAACTTCAGCAGATTGAAGTCCGCATACGGCACCATCACATATTCCGCCTGCCCGCCGATCCAGCCGCCCATATCGACATAGCCATACGCGCCGCCCGCGCGTGACGGATTCACGTTCAGGCATACGCCCGTATGCTGCGCCTTGCACGTCGGACAGCGCCCGCACGCGACGTTGAACGGCACCGACACGAGATCGCCGATGGCAAGCGTCTCCACATCGCGCCCCACCTCGATCACTTCGCCCGTGATTTCATGACCAAGCACGAGGCCGACTTCGGCAGTCGTGCGGCCGCGCACCATGTGCTGGTCCGAGCCACAAATGTTCGTGCTGACGACCCTCAGAATGACGCCGTGGCCGATGTCGCGCCCGCGCGGATCCACCATCTTCGGATAGTCGATGGACTGCACCTCGACCTTGCCCTGCCCCAGATAAACGACGCCGCGATTGCTGCTCATTGATCGTCTCCTTGTTTCGTGGACGGCTCGCGCGATACATCCGGCCGATGACCGCGCCCGTGCAACGAGGGTAGCGCCGTCCCTATGCGGCGACCGTGACGCAATGCGACGCGCGTTTGACTGAAACCGACATCGCCGTTTTTATTGATTGACCGTTCAATATAAAAAAAATACCATCGGCATCAATCTTCAGTCATCGAACCGCCATGCCCAAGCTCGGAATGCGCGATATCCGCCGCGCGCAACTCATCGACGCCACGTTGCATACGATCGATCAATCGGGGCTGTCGGGCGCGACGCTCGCCTCGGTCGCGCAGCGCGCGAGCACGTCGACGGGCATCGTCAGTCATTACTTCGGCGACAAGGACGGCCTGCTCGAAGCCACGATGCGTCATGTGCTGCGCTCGCTGTGGCAAGGCACGTCGCGCCGCCGCAAAGCCGCGAAGCCCGATCCGCGTTCGAAACTGCGCGCGGTCGTCGCGGCGAATTTCGATGTCGAACAGGTGAACGGTCCCGTCATGAAAACCTGGCTCGCGTTCTGGTCCGAGAGCATGCACAAGCCGGAATTGCGGCGGCTGCAGCGCGTCAACACGCGACGCCTCCATTCGAACCTGTGCGCCGATTTCGCGCGGACCTTGACGAAGCCCGCCGCACGCCGAGCCGCGAGCGGCCTCGCCGCGCTGATCGACGGCCTGTGGCTGCGCGGCGCGCTCGCCGGCGAACCGTTCGACACGAAGGGCGCGCTGCGGCTCGCCTACGAATACATCGACCTCGTGCTGGACGCGCGCGGCTGATCTCTCACATTCAAGACAAGGAGCGCGACATGCCCGCATTCGCAGAGCAACGGCTTTACATCGGCGGCGAATACGTCGATGCAACCAGCGGCGAAACCTTCGAGACGCTCGATCCCGCGACCGGCGAAACGCTCTCGCGCGTGCAGCAGGCGTCGCAGGCGGATATCGACCGCGCCGTGCGATCCGCGCGCGAAGGCCAGCGCGAGTGGGCCGCGATGACCGCGATGCAGCGCTCGCGCATCCTGCGCCGCGCAGTCGATCTGCTGCGCGCGCGCAACGACGAACTCGCCGCGATCGAAACGCGCGATACCGGCAAGCCGATCGCGGAGACGCGCGCCGTCGATATCGTCACGGGCGCGGATGTCATCGAGTATTACGCGGGGCTCGCGACGGCCATCGAAGGCGAGCAGATTCCGCTGCGCGAATCGTCGTTCGTTTATACGCGACGCGAACCGCTCGGCGTGTGCGCGGGCATCGGCGCGTGGAATTATCCGATTCAGATCGCGTGCTGGAAGTCGGCGCCCGCGCTTGCGGCGGGCAACGCGCTGATCTTCAAGCCGAGCGAGATCACGCCGCTGACGGCATCGAAGCTCGCGGAGATTTATACGGAAGCGGGCGTGCCGGCGGGCGTCTTCAACGTCGTGCAAGGCGACGGACGCGTCGGCGCGATGCTCGCGGAGCACGCGGACATCGACAAGATATCGTTCACGGGCGGCGTCGAAACCGGAAAGAAAGTGATGGCGCGCGCGGGCGGATCGACGCTCAAGGAAGTGACGATGGAACTCGGTGGCAAGTCGCCGCTCATCGTTTTCGACGATGCCAACCTCGAGCGCGCCGCCGATATCGCCATGAGCGCGAACTTCTTCAGCTCCGGCCAGGTGTGCACGAACGGCACGCGCGTGTTCGTGGAGCGCGGTGTCATCGGCGAGTTCGAGGCGCTCGTTCTGGAGCGTGTGAAGCGCATACGCATCGGCTCGCCCGACGATCCGCGCACGAACTTCGGGCCGCTCGCGAGCACGGCGCAACTGCACAAGGTGCTTGGCTTTATCGAGGACGGCAAGCGCGAAGGTGCGCGGCTCGTCGCGGGCGGCGCGCGCATGACCGAGGGCGCGTTCGCGCGCGGCCAGTATGTCGCGCCGACCGTGTTCGCCGATTGCCGCGACGACATGCGCATCGTGCGCGAAGAAATCTTCGGCCCGGTGATGAGCATTCTCGCGTTCGATGACGAAGACGAAGTCATCGCCCGAGCCAACGATACGGACTACGGCCTCGCGGCGGGCGTCGTAACCGAGAACCTGTCGCGCGCGCATCGCGTGATACATCGGCTCGAAGCGGGAATCTGCTGGATCAATACGTGGGGCGAGTCGCCGGCGGAAATGCCGGTCGGCGGATACAAGCAGTCGGGCGTCGGGCGCGAGAACGGCATCGTCACGCTGAACGCCTTTACGCGCATAAAGTCCGTGCAGGTCGAGCTCGGCCCCTATCAGCCCGTGTTTTGAGGAGCATTGCGATGAGCGCGAATGAATACGACTACATCATCGTCGGCGCGGGGTCGGCGGGCAACGTGCTCGCGTCGCGTCTCACGGAAGACGAGGACGTGACCGTGCTGCTGCTCGAAGCGGGCGGACCGGATTATCGCTTCGACTTTCGCACGCAGATGCCTGCGGCGCTGGCGTATCCGCTGCAAGGCCGTCGATACAACTGGGCGTATGAAACCGAGCCCGAGCCGCACATGAATAATCGGCGCATGGAGTGCGGGCGCGGCAAGGGGCTGGGGGGATCGTCGCTCATCAACGGCATGTGCTATATCCGCGGCAATGCGCTCGATTACGACAACTGGGCGTCGATGCCCGGTCTCGAGAACTGGAGTTATCTCGATTGCCTGCCGTATTTTCGTAAGGCGGAGACACGCGATATCGGACCTAACGCGTATCACGGCGGCGATGGTCCCGTGCACGTGACGACGAGCAAGCCCGGCAACAATCCGCTCTTCGCCGCTATGGTCGAGGCCGGCGTGCAGGCGGGTTATCCGCGCACCGAAGACCTCAACGGTTATCAGCAGGAAGGCTTCGGGCCGATGGATCGGACCGTGACCGCGAAGGGACGTCGTGCGAGCACGGCGCGCGGATATCTGGATCGCGCGAAGCACCGTGCGGGCTTGACCATCGTGACGCATGCGGTGACGGATCGCGTGCTGTTTTCCGGCAAGCGTGCGATCGGCGTTGCTTATCTGCATGGCGGACAGCGCGTGAGCGCGCATGTGCGGCGCGAGGTCATCGTGTGCAGCGGGGCGATTGCATCGCCGCAATTGTTGCAGCGTTCGGGCGTGGGGCGGTCGAGCTGGCTGAAGGAACTGGAGATTCCCGTCGTTCACGATCTGCCGGGCGTCGGCGAAAACTTGCAGGACCATCTCGAGATGTACATGCAGTACGAATGCAAGGAACCGGTGTCCTTGTATCCGGCGTTGCAGTGGTGGAATCAGCCTGCGATCGGGCTTGAATGGATGCTGAACGGTACGGGCATCGGCGCGAGCAATCAGTTCGAAGCGGGCGGTTTCATCCGCACGCGCGACGATGATTTGTGGCCGAACATCCAGTATCACTTTCTGCCGGTCGCGATCAACTACAACGGATCGAATCCGATCAAGATGCATGGCTTTCAGGCGCATGTCGGATCGATGCGTTCGCCGAGCCGCGGGCGCGTGAAGCTCAAGTCGCGCGATCCGAACGCGCATCCCGGCATTCTTTTCAACTACATGGCCGATCCGCTCGACTGGCGTGAGTTTCGCGATGCCATCCGGATTACGCGGGAGATCATGCGGCAGCCTGCGCTTGCGCGGTATCGCGGGCGCGAGCTGCATCCGTCGGATGATCTGCAAAGCGATGCCGAACTCGATGCGTTCGTGCGGGCGAAAGCGGAGACGGCTTATCACCCTTCGTGTTCGTGCAAGATGGGTTACGACGATATGGCTGTCGTCGATGCCGAAGGACGCGTGCATGGGATGGAGGGGCTGCGCGTCGTGGATGCGTCGATCATGCCGCAGATCACGACGGGTAATCTCAATGCGCCGACGATCATGTTGGCGGAGAAGATTGCGGATCGGATTCGGGGTAGGGATGCATTAAGGCGGGTGGAGACCGCTTATTTTGTGGCCGGAGGGAAAAGGGCGCGGGTGGTTGAGCGGGTGGCGAGTGTGTAGGGGCGAAGCTCCGCGTGGGCGGAGGAACTGGCTTGCTTGATGATGTGGATTCGTGGCCCGACGGTCTATCTCCGCGCACGCGGAGGAACCCGTGAGCGCCAGATCTTCGGCCGCCAGCAGCGGGGTCTATCTCTGCGCACGCCGAGGAACCTGATATCGAATCGCCGCTCCCTCTCGCGACGTGGGTCTATCTCCGCGCACGCGGAGGAACCGGCGCCCTCTACTCGTTCGCCGGCCCCGCACTGGGTCTATCTCCGCGCACGCGGAGGAACCGGTTGGCAGATTCGCCGCCCCCAACTTAATTGGGGTCTATCTCCGCGCACGCGGAGGAACCGAGCCGCCGGCGCTGATTACACTTGGTATTGCGGGTCTATCTCCGAGCACGCGGAGGAACCTGGATAAATGCCGCGGGCACGTTCGCGCCGCAGGGTCTATCTCCGCGCACGCGGAGGAACCCTTTCGTCGGTTCGATGTGTGCGACGCGGACTTGGTCTATCTCCGCGCACGCGGAGGAACCACGCCCGCATTGAGGATGTTCGGAATGAGCATGGGTCTATCTCCGCGCACGCGGAGGAACCCGCAGGTGGTCGACGGCGATGCGCTTTTCGTGCGGTCTATCTCCGCGCACGCGGAGGAACCTGGCCCGAGTCTTCCCGTTCCGGAAAAACAAAGGGTCTATCTCCGCGCACGCGGAGGAACCCCTAGTCATGGTGCAGGGAGAGGGTTGGTTAAGGGTCTATCTCCGCGCACGCGGAGGAACCTGGAATCAGCGCCGTCGCCCGCCACCCAGTGATGGTCTATCTCCGCGCACGCGGAGGAACCCGGCGCGAGCGTGAAAGCCGGGAGGATCGGCAGGGTCTATCTCCGCGCACGCGGAGGAACCGCCGCCGGTCGCAATCTGCGCAACACGATGCGGGGTCTATCTCCGCGCACGCGGAGGAACCGGAAAGCCGTTCCCGAGCTGCGATACGGAAAACGGTCTATCTCCGCGCACGCGGAGGAACCGGAGGTGGCGGCATGAAAGAGCGCCCAATCCTGGGTCTATCTCCGCGCACGCGGAGGAACCCGGCGCTGCAGCTTTCTGCGGCATGGGCATGCGGGTCTATCTCCGCGCACGTGGAGGAACCTTTGGAGGTGTGATGATGGAAAAGCTGTTGGTGTAAACCCGCAAAAGGTAGCCTAGAAGGTCTATCTCCGCGCACGCGGAGGAACCCGGGGATTTTAGGGCAGCGCGTGACGCTAATCGGGTCTATCTCCGCGCACGCGGAGGAACCGCCCGCATGGTTCTGCTCAAGGTCCGTCAGGCGGGTCTATCTCCGCGCACGCGGAGGAACCGTCATTTGCCGGACTCCTTTGCGATGGCGTCAAGGTCTATCTCCGCGCACGCGGAGGAACCCCGTAGGCAACGAGACAGATGGGCGCGCCGCAGGGTCTATCTCCGCGCACGCGGAGGAACCTTCTTGAACGCCATTTTTGACTCCGTGAAATAGGGTCTATCTCCGCGCACGCGGAGGAACCTGATCGAGGGCTTCGGCGGGGCCGATGTCACCGGGTCTATCTCCGCGCACGCGGAGGAACCCGATAACGCCCGGGCAAGCCTATCGGCAGAACGGGTCTATCTCCGCGCACGCGGAGGAACCTAGAGAGGATAAAACCGTAGGTACTGTCATCGCGGTCTATCTCCGCGCACGCGGAGGAACCGGCATACGCCGAAGAGCTGGAGCTTCTCTCAAGGGGGTCTATCTCCGCGCACGCGGAGGAACCCTGGTCCTCGGCGTAGATGCCCGCACTCACCACGGTCTATCTCCGCGCACGCGGAGGAACCTCGAGGCCTACTACAAAGGCATCAGCACTAAGGGGTCTATCTCCGCGCACGCGGAGGAACCCAGAACGTTGCGCTTGAGCTGCAAGGCAAACTGGGTCTATCTCCGCGCACGCGGAGGAACCTACCCCATAACCCATTGACCACAAAGACCAAAGCACTTCCCCGACCCAATCCCAAAAATCAAATTTTCAAAGAACAGAACACCTCCCTAACCCGCCAACATCCGCCGCGCCACATACATCCCATCGACATCGACAAGTTCGCGCGGCGGTGCACCGAGATGCGCGATGCCGATGCCGCCCACCGCATCCAGATCCCGCCACACCATCACGACGCTGCCCCGCGGCTCATGTCCATGCCAACGGCCAAGCACCGACCACGTCCTTTCACGCACGCCCTTGTTCATGCGCGGCGCGACATACACACCCGCCGACACTTCGAGCATCACCGACGCCAGGAATCCGCGAAACCGGTCCGCGACGTCAGACGTCACCACCACGACCAGCGCCATCGTTGTCCTCCAGCTTTTCATCGAGACGCAACACTTGCTTCACGCGATCGATCATCGCGGGAATGACGGCCTTCTTGCGAAACACGCGCGCCGCCTCACGTCGCATGAGCCGGTCAACGGTCTGATCGCTCCGCTCCGCCTCCTTCGCAGCGGCGAAAGCGATCGAAAGCGTGATGTCATCGCGAAAAAGATCGGCGATATCGAGCACGAACGCCTGCCCCGAATCTTCGTGGATAAAGCCGAGTTGCGGTATCGCGGCGAGGGCCTGCACGGCGATTGCAGCCGCCGCTTGCACGGCCGTCGCCGCGTGATTGATCGCCTGGTTGGGAAGATCGGCGGCCTCGGGATTCGCGCGGTCATATCGGCGTCCGTCCCAATCGATATCGAACTGCTGCGCGCGCAGCCGATAAATCGTCTTGACGCGCGCGCCCTCGATGCCACGCAGCGTATCGAGATCGCGATGCGGCAGCACTTCGCCCAGACGCAACGCATACATATGCCGCGCGACGGCCAGACGCCTTCGTGGATTGCCCCACAATTCCGCTTGCCGCCGCGCGACGCTCGAACGATCGGGCATCAGCGGCGGCGCGGTGTATGTGCGCACGCCATCGGCGCCCACCGCCGCGAGCAACGTTCCGTGACGCGCGAGCAGACGCAATGCGTCGTGTGTCACGCTGCTGCCCGGGCCAAGCAAGATCATTGATACCGACTGATGCGGAATCTGGTCGATGTGCCTCCCGCTCGCGAAGTGCAGGCATCCATCGATCACGTTCAGTTCTCCGCGCTCCAGCCACAAAAGGCCATGACGATCCGCATGCGGAACGCGCGCCGTATCGAGTCCGAGCCGGCCCTTCAGCACGACCTGCTCACCTCGATCACACCGTTACCGACGCCGGCCTGAGCAGCAACATCCCAAACCCGAACGCGCGATGCCGCCCGACGCCACGCATGAGCAAGCGCGCGAACGCCTCCGTGTCCTCGACGCACAAATGCCCGTTGAACGTCGCATCCGGTCCGATGATCGTGCGCGGCTGGCGGCGTGCGTCGTCCGCGCTTGCCGGCTGTGTCAACCGCATCACGGGCGTGAGCTGGAAGCGTGTCATGCGCGCCTCGACGAGTCTCGACGCGCCGTTAGCCTCGAACTGCTCCGCGAGCCATCGCGTATAGACCTCCTCGCGCGCGAGATCCTTTTCGTGTTCACGGCGCGCGTCGGCTTCACGATACGCATCCCGCTCGCTGCCGTGCTTGCGATCGTTCGCCTTGAAGCGACGCATAGGCCGCACGCGGACTTCGAAGCCGAGCACGCGGCCCGCGTCCCATCGCAGTGGAAACGCGCGCACGCCGAGACCGGGACTTCGCGGCCCGGCGTTTAGACCTAACGCATCGGCCAGATTGGGCGCCGCGCATAGCGAAGCCGCTTCGCGCAGCTCCTCGGCCGAACTCTGCGTGTAGGCTAAAAGACCGGCGCGTCCATCGCGGTAATAGAAAGGCTTCGGCACGCGCGCACCGAACACGCGATGAAGCGCCGCATGCAACGCGTAGCCGAGATCGCCGCCTGCCGGCAACCCGCCTTGACGCGATGCCCACAGCACGAACTTGCGCGGATCGGGCTGGCAGTGCATCAGGTTGAACGTGGTCATAGCGAGCGTCCCGGTGAGCGCGACCCGCCGCCTTCGAGCACGCGCCGCCATCCGCCGTGCACGCCCGACTTCCAGTTGCGCTCGTCGCATATGTCTTGCCATTGCGCGTGACGCAGCGCGCCTTCGCCTTCGGGCAACTGGAAGCGGAAATTGGCCGCGTCGGTCGCATCGCGTGCGGGTGCGCGTTGCAACGCGTCGAGCACGTCGTCGGCATCGATCATGTCGACGAACAGGCGCGTGGTTGGCAGACAAGGCTTGCGCCCGATGAAAAGCGGACGCTTCGGCCGATCGAGCGCGCTTGCGATATCTTCGAGCGTCGGCTTCTCATCGGCACCTTCGAGGCGAATGGCGACGAGCGCGTCCAGACCCGCGTGATATTCGCGATGCCGCAAGTGCGGGCTCTTGTACGAGTCCTCGCCGCCCCGACGCGTCTCGGGCGCGCCGCGCGTCGTCCATGCCTCGTCACGGTCTCCTAGTTGCGCCGTCTGAAAATCGACGAGCCGCGCGCCGCTGGCATCGAGCCGAGTGCCTAGTACGAGACGCGCCTGCAAACGGTCGTGCGATACGAAGTCCCCGCGATCGTAGCCGAGTGCATTAGCGATCAGACCCGTCACCATCGACAGCGCCGGAAAATCACGGATCACGCCATAGTTGTCGATCGTTTCGCCGCCGAATGCCACGAGTGGTGCGCGCAAGCGCATCAGCAAATGTCGCGGCATCTCACGCTCCTTCGACGATGCGATTCTGGACCCACTTGCCAAGTTGATCGAGCGAAAGGCGTTGTGCCTTCGGCATCGGCGTTTCGTCGTCGAGCGCGAGGTAGCGCCGGTCGAGCGGCGCGCCATACGCGGCGTCGTGCTTTTCGATTTCCCGCGCGAGTTGCCCGATGGCTTGCGCGCGCATATTCACGCCCTTCAATTTCAGCGCCGTTTCGAACGCACCCGCGAGACTGCGCGGCTGCCAGTCGCCCGTTTCGACGAGCATCAGGCTCGCGTGCCCGAACGGCGCCGTCGAACCGCGTTTGGCGCCGGGACTGACGGTCGCGATCAGATGCAGCAGGCTGTTCACGACCTGTCCCGCCAGTTCGCGCCGCTCGGGATGCGCGTCGAAACACTCCGCCATGCCGATGCCTTCGAGATTCGCCACCAGTTGCGGCACGTCCACGACGACGTAACCATAGTAGAGACCCGACGCGAGTTCCGTGTCGAAGATGCCCGCGGAGCCGCGCTCGCCGGTTTCGCGCAAAAGATCGTCGACGACGGTGAAGTAATCGTTCTCGACCTGCGCCTCATGGACAGTGAATGCATGCGCGACGTACACGGCGGCATCGCGCGAGGCGAGTACGTCCGAGGTGACCATGCGGCCGAAAAGCGCCGCTTCGAGGCCGCTGCCGTGCCTGAGCGCTTCGATGTTCGACTTCTCGTCCTTGAGAAGGCGGGTGATAGCGGCGGTCAGCGCCTTCTCGTCCTGCTCTTCACGCGCCAGCGTCTCGCAACGTTGCACGAGATAGTCGATTTCCGCCTTGCCGAGCAAAACGGCCTGACCAGTCTCCAGCGCTTCCTTGCCTTTGAGTTTCTTTCCACCCTTGTCGAGCAGCCCCCCATCGCGCAGAGCTTCGGCTGCGGCCTGCGCGAGATTGTCGGGGATCTTCCGTTTGATCAATTCGTCGCGAATCAGCGTGAGCGTGTGGCGTGAGCGAACGGCCATCGGCACGCCGAGTTTCGCCAGCGAATGATGATCGTCCGCCGTGCGCCAATGTCTCTTGAGACACTGCGATGAGATCCGCGTACGAATGGCGTCGCCCATCGGCAGACGTTTGGCGAGGCCCGCATCGTCGCGGTTGAGGAGCGCGGCGGAATAGCTTTGCAGCGTGTGAATCTGGATGAAGCGCGGTTGCGTCATGTTCGGTCCTTCTGTTGCTGATTGAGTGGGCGCGATCTGCGTTGGCCGTCACGGCTTTTTCGAGCCCTCGGGTGCGGCGCTCGCATGGTCCTGAACGAACCGGATACGCAGCCGTTCTGCCCGCCGCTTGCCCATCGGATGTTCCGCGCCCTCGTTGAGGACGAACGTGCCTAGCTCCGCCCAGTTCGGCGCGACCTTTCTACTTTCCATAAGGCGCAGAACGCGCTGCAGGAGCGGGAAGAACGCGTCGCCGCGCGCGTTGAAGAGCCGCGTCACGCGCGCATCGGACACGTCCGCGCGCCGTAGCTGGTGCCCGAATCGCGCTTGCTCCTTCGGCGCGTTCTCCTTCTCCGCGTTCTTCTTCGGCGCGGAATGCCCCGTCAGCGCGATGCCGTTCACGATCACGGCCCATCGTTTCCAGCGCTCGACGCTCAATTGCTCGCAATCCACCTTCGCGCGATGCAACGCCCGCGTGAGGGCCGCGATCTGTTGCACGGTCAGCGCCTCGGCGTCGGGATCGAGGCGTTTGAGCGCCACATAATCGGCCTTCAGCGCGCCCTCGCCTAGCTTTGCGGCATCGATGAAACGCGCGAGCGTTTGTGCCTGGAAATCGGAGACGCGCGATGTGTCACGCGCGATGCTTTCAACTTGAGCCATCCACAGCCTCTTCGAACGATTCGTGTCTCGCGGCCTTGCGCGCTTCATCGCGCTCTTTCAGCACGCGTGCAATCCGGTGATGCGCCTTCTCGGCGCGCACGCCGCCGTGGAAACGCGAAAGCGCCGCACCGCGCGCGCGATACACACGCTCGGCACTGCGCGGTCCCATGACGAACGCTTGCTCCAGTACCGCCGCCGCCCGGTCGACAAGCGCACGCAGCCATTGGTCGTGCTCGGCGTCGCCGTCGTCGGCTTCGATCTCGTCGGCGAGGTCGTCGAAGAAGCGCCGGTCTTCGCCCTGCTCGAAAACCCGCGCGAATCCGCTGGCCTTGCTCTTGGTGTCGTCGCTTACGTTCTGATCGCCGTTGCCCAGGAGCGCGCATACCGCGCTCCAAAGCGTCTTGCGCACATAGCCGATTGCCTCGATGCGTCTGTCCGCTGCTTCCGCGATCTTGTCGGTCTGTTGCCGCAGCATCAAACCGCGCATCGTCTTCCGAATGGGAATGCGCCTTTCGTGATACCCCTCGGTCTTTCCTTTCCCGCGCGCGATGCCTTGAGCGAGAATGAACAGGCCTTCTTTTCCGTCTTCCTCCAATATCTCGCGCGCGATCGACGCCTCATACGCGCCCGATCGAAACGCGAGTTCATTGGTGAGCTTGTAATCGAAGCCTCGCGACGTGATGGATAGCGCCTTGCCCTCCGCAAGGTTGATCGGGGTCCACGCGTCACCCGTCATGCCGCAACGTTCCTTCGCGGCGATACGTACGACCTTGCTTCCGGTAGCGATTGCGCTGAGCGTCTCTCCCCTAACTTGCAATCGCACGCGCCGGCATACTTCGATATAGAAAGGATCGAGTTCATTGAACGAGAGGCTGCTGTTGCCATCCCACGGCTGAAGCCAAACGAGTGCAACGCCGCCCGTTTCCTTCAGTCCGTTTCTTTTGGATATCCCCTTTCGGTCTCGGAGCAGAAGCTGCACGTCGCGCGCCCAGCGCTTGCCCCAGCGGCCGGCCGGCACGACACCAAATCCCGGACGGCTGGCGAAACCGCCGTTCATGCGCGAAATGCCATAGTTGCCCGCGCCAAGAAAACCTTCTTGCGTCTGCAAGCTGACGAGTGCGTAAATCCAGTCCTCAGCCTGCGCATGGACCATGCGCTCAGCCTTGAGATCGTGATTGCGCGACGTCACCAGCATGTCGAGCGCATCGGGCGTCGCGATGATCTTCTTCCAGGCACGCGACGCCTCACGTTCGCACGGTGCTTGCAAGAACGCGGGCCGATCGTCCGGTGCGACGAGCGAGAACGCGGCGCCTTCGCGATCATCGGGCGATAACGCCAGAAGTGCCGCGCGCCAATCATCGGCAGTCTCGAACGGCGACTTGCGCCCGGCGGCATGAAGCGCGATGGCAGCGAGCTGCACGAGAAACGCGTGCCATGGATGCCGCTGATGCGGACGAAGCGCCGGGAAATCGCAAACCCCGTCATGATTAAACGCGACGAGCAGTTCCGGCAGCGTCACGCGCCGCTCTTGTCGCTGGCTGTTCCGGAAGCGGATCAGCGCATCTTCAAGCAAGCTGAATTGAACGTTCATGAAAGCGCCCTAGCTCGCGCGTGTGCCGATTCTTTCGATCCCGAATCGGCTATATGAATACCTCGCCGCGCCCAACGCGAATTCGAACCCGCCATCACAACGCACGATGGAAGACGGCTTCGCGTCCGCGTCGAGCCCGCCCGGCAGCATGTGGAATCGGATCGCGATCTGATGCACATCGCTGCCGAAAGGCCCGGGTTCGGGCGGGTCGAATTCGACGAGACGATCCGCCGCGCCGAGTCGCGTGGCAATGCGCTCTTCGTTGTCAGGGAAATCGAGCTCGCTGAATTGCGTGTCATACGGGAGCGATTGCATCCGCGCGATGGTCCGCTCTGCGCTGTTGCCGCCCTCGAGTTGTTGCGCCAGCTTTTCCCACCGTGCGCCGAGTTCACGTTGTATTGCGCGCAGGCAATCGGGATGTGTCGCGCGTTCAACCAGCCTTCGATTTTCGAGCGGAATCTCGCGGCTCGGCTGTTCACCGATCAGACGTCGCGTCGCTTCGATCATGCGCAAGTCGGGATAGACACCACCGCCCTTGCTGAATCGCCCAAGACCGTTGCGCGGCGCGTCGAGACAGCGTTCGAAGGAACCGTCCGCGGGTATCAGCACCCATGCGCGTGCCTCCTCGAAACCGTCCGGCCTGCGATCTTGCCCTTCGCGCTTGTGCCGATGCAGACGCCCGATGCGCTGCAGCAGCACATCCATCGGACAGATATCCGTGATGAGCAAGTCCGCGTCGATGTCGAGACTTTGCTCGAGCGTCAGTGTGCCGACGACGATGCAAGCGTGCGTACCTTTGCGATTCTTGCCGATCCGCGTCTCGACGCGCGCATCAAGACGCGGGCGGTCCTGACGGCTGAAGCGGCTGTGATGCAACGTTGGGACGCCGTCGAGATCGAATAGCCATGCGCGATCGCCGGAACCGTTCACCAATGCTTCGACCTCCTTCTGGGTGGCGATCGCAGCCGGGACGGTATTGCGGACAATCAGCACGCGCGCGCCCTGTTTCGCCGCGTCGAAAGCGAGGCGGGCGATGGCTACGGGATCATCGATGGCGTTGAGGGTTTGCCAGTGAACCGTCTTGGATCGGCCCGAGTCGGGCAATTTTCGAACGCTTGCGCCCGTGAGCGCAGGGTAAGGCGATTGCACTGCCGCTTCGATGCCTGGAGCCGCGATGACTTCGCCGCCGCTTGCAATGTTCTGAAACCGCGCGCGCTGGCTCGACCCAAGCGTCGCCGAAAGGAGCAGTGCATGGCCGCCCGTAGCGAGATGCGCCGTCAAGAGCTGCTCAAGCACTTGCGACATATAGGTGTCGGACGCGTGGACCTCGTCGACGATCAGCAGCGACCGGCAAAGCGCTGCATGACGCAAATGTGCATGTCGCACTTTCAAGGCGGCGAGCAAGGCCTGATCGATGGTGCCGACGGCGATCGTTGCCGCGAGGAACCGCTTCGACGACTCGGCGGCCCATCTCTGGTGGGCTTTCGCATCATCAGGGTGATCGGACCACAGGACCCGAAAGTTGGGCAATGCGGTTTTCTCGTTACCGTCCGCGCTTTCATAGCCGGGCAAGGCGCGCACGACGACCGGCGCTTTCGTTGGCCAGAGACGCGCGACGAACTCGCGGACACGCTCATAAACCTGCGTCGCCGCCACGCGCGTAGGCAGCGCGAAGTACAGCGAATCCACCTTGCCCGCCTCGAAGAGTTTTGCGAAGCGCCACAACGCCGCTTCCGTCTTGCCGCTGCCCGTTTCCGATTCGAGGATGAGAAGCGGGCCGAGTCCGTCCTCGCCAAGTGCGCTTTGAGCCGGATGCGGCATGTCTATTCCAAATGCCGACTTGAAAGAGAATCCATCGCGAATCAATTGCGTGCGCAGTCCCGACGTATCCAGTCCGATGGCACTCACAGCTTTCGACGCCCGGACGAGCGCGTCTTCCAGCGTTCGCGCGGAACCCGGCTTGCTGTACTCGAAGAAGCACACGTCCGAGCCGAGCCAGTCGGCAAGTTGCACGAGGCCTGCAAACAGGTGAACGAACGCCGGCGCGGACGGCAGTGGTTCCCCGCCCGAAACGAACGCGAGTGGGAAATGCTGGCGCAAGGCATCGCCGATTTGCTTCAGCGTGACTGCAGGGTTATAGACTTCGCGATTCGCGGCGTCACGGACGGGACGCCAGATTATCGGGTCGACGCTTCTTGGCTCCGGCACCGGTCGGCCGTGGTGGCCCAAGCTCGCAAGCAGCAATTCGTTGACGCCACCACCCCAGTTCGACATCGCCCCGACGGGCAGTCCCGAAAGCAGCGATTCTCCGCAGCTAAATGCGTAAAGCGCTTCGGCACCGTGTCCAGCTTTTTGCGGCCATCCGGGCGGCGCGGAGACTTTCCAGCGCTTCGCCTGAAACCCGCTGTTGGCTTTGCCGAAGTCATGCAGAAAGGCAAGCGCGGCAAGCCGCTCGACATCCTGCTTGCTCAATGCGCGGCCAGCAGTGGAAGCCAGGGCGTCGCCGATGCGTCCGCACTGCGCGATCGCCATGAAACAGGCGGCTACGTCCAGCATGTGGTCACACAGCGGGTGGAAGGGCGAGTGCTCGTCGCCATCACGCAGCCGCTTGCCCCATGCGATGAATGTATCGGTTCTGTTTGCTTCGTTGCTCATACGGCGATGAGTCGCGGGTGATTGACTTCAAGCAGGGGTTTTGCACGCCTGACACTTTATTTGGATTCCTACTTTTTACGCTATGAGATGACGCTGCTCTATACGATTTTGCTGAGTTCTTGCGTGCGGGGACGGCATGGATCGCTTGTCGAATGACGGTCAACAGAGTGCCATGTTTGACAGCCAGCGAGCCGCTAGGGATACTCTCCGCGAAGCGGCTTATTCTGGATATCTAATCGGTCGTTTGTTCTTTAAAATCATTGGTATAACGGGTAGAGGTTCCTCCGCGTGCGCGGAGATAGGCCCTGCACGGCGGCCATGACCTTCATGACCTTTCCGGTTCCTCCGCGTGCGCGGAGATAGGCCCGACCGCGCGGACTTCGAGCGCCTGCTCGCGATGGTTCCTCCGCGTGCGCGGAGATAGGCCCGCAGGCGACGGTCATCACCAACCGCGGCTTGAGGTTCCTCCGCGTGCGCGGAGATAGGCCCTGTTCCTTAAACCGATTGACGACGCCCCGTTAGGTTCCTCCGCGTGCGCGGAGATAGGCCTCGTGTCTTCGTCGAAGTGCGGCAGACCGATGCGGTTCCTCCGCTTGCGCGGAGATAGGCCCCTTTCCGTTCGCAGCAACGTGTGATTTACGCGGGTTCCTCCGCGTGCGCGGAGATAGGCCCGCGGCACTCCTTCTGGTCAAGCGTCTGATATAGGTTCCTCCGCGTGCGCGGAGATAGGCCCGCCCGGCCGAGTCTCGGGCTTGGAGCTTTTCAGGTTCCTCCGCGTGCGCGGAGATAGGCCTTGCTTCAGCAGCGCCGAAGCCTGTTCTACGGCGGTTCCTCCGCGTGCGCGGAGATAGGCCCCGACGATGATGGCGGCGATCGCGGAGACAAACGGTTCCTCCGCGTGCGCGGAGATAGGCCCAAGTCGTCAAGGCCTCCACCGTCGATGCCGACGGTTCCTCCGCGTGCGCGGAGATAGGCCCCCGCGCGATCCGGGCGGACCGATCACGCCCGCGGTTCCTCCGCGTGCGCGGAGATAGGCCCCCCATCGGCGATTGGGAACTCGACGTGTTGGTTCCTCCGCGTGCGCGGAGATAGGCCCCGCGTTCTCGCGCACATGATCCTCGCGCCAGCGGTTCCTCCGCGTGCGCGGAGATAGGCCGTGGTTCAATGAATCAAAGTCAATCCTCACACGGGTTCCTCCGCGTGCGCGGAGATAGGCCCCAGTCACCCTCGAACGACCTGAGTCGTGTCTGGGATCCTCCGCGTGCGCGGAGATAGGCCGTACAGGTACTTCTTCCATCGATGACTCTCGGTGGTTCCTCCGCGTGCGCGGAGATAGGCCCGCTTCGGATAAATCAGCCGCTCGAGCCGCTCGGGTTCCTCCGCGTGCGCGGAGATAGGCCCTATGGCGCACAGCCTGACAATACTTGGTATCAGGTTCCTCCGCGTGCGCGGAGATAGGCCTTGCGTGAAGGGTTCGAAGTCGACGAAGCGCATGGTTCCTCCGCGTGCGCGGAGATAGGCCCGCGACTCGGATCGTCGCTTATCTGTCGAATCAGGTTCCCCCGCGTACGCGGAGATAGGCCTGGACTGCCGTAGAACGGCCGGTGCTGGCGCGTGATTCCTCCGCGTGCGCGGAGATAAACACGCCGAAGCCCCGCGCGAGTGTTGCGGCGTGGTGGTTCCTCCGCCTGCGCGGAGTCAGCCGAGGACCGCTCGACGCATCGGGTACTAGGTACCAAAGCCTCCACCATCGCGGCGATACGGCCCCAGCGCAACTCTCACCCCCCAAACCTCTCCCTCGCCGCCTCCACCACCCGCGTCACCGCCTCCACACTCAACCGCGCCGCCACCGCCTTCACATACTCATGATGCCGCGCCTCCAGCGGCGCATCCAGATGCTGCGCATGCAGATACCGAATCAGCGCAATACGCCGGTGCTTCAACGCGATACTCCGATCCAGCAACTTAAGCGCCGCGTCGGCATCGTGCTTCTTGCATGCACGCTCGGAAAGCTGCGCTGCCGCATCGCGCGATGCGTTCATCTCGCGACCACAACCGCGTCTCGCGCATCGACCCGCAAACGCCATGCATCGAAATCCGCGCGACGCCAGTCGAGTTCAAGCCCGAGCCGCTTCGTACCTTCACGAATTTTGGGCTTGTGCAATGTCAACGTAAGCGCGTCCAACGCCGGCCATTCATCGAACGATAACGCCGCGATCTCCACCGCCAGCGTCTCCAGCAAACGCGTATGTCCCTTCGTTTCGAGAAACACGCTCACGCGATTGCACCACGCCTCGTAATCGATCAAGCCATCGAGCGATTCATGCGGCGTGCTGCGATAACGCAGGCTCGCGTCGATGCACACCGGCTGCGGCGCCTCGTGCTCATGCTCATACAGGCCGACACGCGTCTTCACGATCAACTCGTCGACGATCACGCGCCAGCCCTCGCCACTCGCCGCGAGCGGTTCGAACGGCTTCATGAGAGAAGCGGCGCGGCGGCGTCGAGCATGATCTTCACGAAGTAGTCCGCGAAGCTGCGGCGCACGATGATCTCGAAACGATCGCCGCCCAGCGGCACGAGCGTAATCGTTGCCTTGAAATAGTGGCTCTGCGCGCACTGGCCGACGCCGAAGACCTTCGGATGCAGATCGAGCGGACAGCCGCGCGAAAGCACCTCGCGCGTCTTCGGGCCATCGATTTCGAGCACCGTATAACCGCTGCCAATATCCACCGCCGCCGAGAACTGGCCGACGAACGCATCGCGCAGTTTCGCTTCGAGCGGCGCGGGACGCGATGCATCGTGTGCCGTATCCGAATGCACGAGCCATTCGTCAGGGCCGAGCCACAGCATCGTGTATCCGTTGCCGCGCGCGATGGTGTTCGCCTTCTCCGGCGGCGCGCAGCCGATCACGCTCTGCACCGCGCGCGCAAAGGCCGGATCGCGTGTATCGCCGCGCACGTTCACGAGTTCGAGGAACGGCCGCTCGCTCAGACGAAACGCCTTGGGCGAACCACTTTGATGCGCCTTCATCAACGCATCGGCGCCGACGAGCGGAGACTCCTGCCACACACCCTGTCCGCTGATTGCGCGATCGACGACCGTCGAGGAACCTTTGATCTCATTCAACATGCTGACGTGCTCCTTCGCTGTCGTAGAACACCGAACTGGTGATTTTCGCGTTGACGCGCTTGCCATTGGCGAGCGGAATCATGACCGATTCGCCGATCTTCTCGAGACCGCCCTTCACGACGGCCAGCGCAATCGAGCGCTTCAGAATAGGGCTGTAATAGCTTGATGTGACGTGTCCGAGCATCGGCGCCGTATCGCCCTGAAACGGACCGGCAACGATCTGCGCGCCTTCGGGCAGCACGAACGAAGGATCGTCGGTAAGAAGGCCGACGAACTGCTTTCGCCCTTGTTTTGCAGTATCCGAACGCGTAAGCGAGCGTTTGCCGATGAAGTCCTTCGACTTCGCGACGAGCCCGCCCATGCCGAGGTCGTACGGCGTCATCGAACCGTCCGTATCCTGGCCGACGATGATGTAGCCCTTCTCCGCGCGCAGCACGTGCATCGTTTCCGTGCCGTACGGTGTGATGTCGAACTCCGCGCCCGCCACCATCAACGCTTCCCACACCGCGCGTCCGAC
Organism: Caballeronia fortuita; assembly: GCF_001544835.2. Classification (GTDB taxonomy): domain Bacteria; phylum Pseudomonadota; class Gammaproteobacteria; order Burkholderiales; family Burkholderiaceae; genus Caballeronia; species Caballeronia fortuita. The sequence continues at coordinate 126,126 of NZ_FCNX02000006.1, forward strand.
ATTCGCCGGCACGTTCACTTCATACGCGAGCTCGCCCGAAAAGCTGATGCGCATCACGCGCGCCGATGCGCCCGCCACCGTGCCGTCGCGATAGCTCATGAACGGAAACGCCGCGTTCGCGAAGTCGATGTCCTGACACACCTTCTGCAGCACCTTGCGGCTGTTCGGGCCGACGACCGCGAACGTCGCCCAGTGATCCGTGACGGACGCGAGACGCACGCGCATGTCGGGCCATTCTGTTTGCAGCCAGCGTTCGAGCCACGTGAGTACGCGCGCCGCGCCGCCGGTCGTCGTCGTCATCATGTAGTGCTGTTCGCCGAGGCGCACGGTCACGCCGTCGTCGAAGATCATGCCGTTCTCGTCGAGCATCAGGCCATACCGGCACTTGCCGACTTCGAGCTTGCTCCACGGATTCGTGTACATCCAGTTCAGGAGCTTCGCGGAATCCGGGCCTTGAATGTCGATCTTGCCGAGCGTCGATGCATCGAGAATGCCGACGCTCTGACGCACCGCGAGCGACTCGCGCGCGACCGCCGCGTGCATGTCCTCGCCCGCCTTCGGGTAGTACCACGGACGCTTCCAGTTGCCGACGTCCTCGAACATCGCGCCGTTTTCGACGTGCCATTCGTGGATCGCGGTCTTGCGCACCGGATCGAGAAACTCGCCTAGCTCACGGCCCGCGAAGGTGCCGAACGTGACCGGCGTGTAGTTCGGGCGGAACGTCGTCGTGCCGGTCTCGGGAATCGTCTTGCCGAGCGCCTGCGCGAGAATCGCCATGCCGTTGATATTGCCGAGCTTGCCCTGATCGGTGCCGAAGCCCATCGCCGTATAACGCTTCACATGCTCGACGGATTCGAAACCTTCGCGCGCCGCGAGATAGATGTCCGCCGCCGATACATCGTTCTGGAAGTCGACGAACTGCTTGGGACCGCGCGTCGACATCTCCTTGTCGCCGACGATCCACAGCGGCAGCATCGGCGCTTCGACGATCTCGGCGATCTTCACCGCCTGCGGCTTCGCGACGATATGACCCGCCGCACGCGCCGCGTCCGCGCCCGCTTCGACGCCGGAACGAATCCCGCGCGCCAGCGTGAACTCGCCCGCGCATGCGCCGACGCTGCTCTCCGCCTGCATCGCCTTGCCCGGCACGAAGCACGCTTTCTCTTCGTGCCAGTGCGCCTTGCCGCCCGATTGCGCGAAGAGGTGCAGCACCGGGCTCCAGCCGCCCGACATCGCGACGAGATCGCACGGCAGGTCCGCCTGCTTCTGCCCGACCTTGCCCTGCGCGTACGAAGCGACTTCCACCGATGCGACCCGCAGCTTGCCGCGCGCAGCCGTGATGACCGCGTTGTTGATGACGCGCACGCCGTAGCGTCGCGCGGCCGCGGGCAACGTGCCCTTCGATTCGGCCGGACGCGGATCGACGACCGTCACGTCGGCGCCGGCCGCCTTCAGATCGAGCGCGCATTGATACGCGTCGTCGTTGTTCGTGAAGACGACCGCGTTGCGGCCCGGCAGCACCGCATAGCGATGCATGTATGTCGACACCGCCGACGCCAGCATGATGCCCGGCAGATCGTTGTTGCCGAAGACGATCGGACGTTCGTGCGCGCCGGTCGCGAGCACGACGCGTTTCGCGCGCACTTTCCACATGAGTTCGCGCGTGCCGCTGCGGCGCGACACCGGCAGATGTTCGGTCAGCCGCTGCGTGATCGTGACGAGGTTGTGATCCTGATAACCGAACGCCGTGCTGCGCGAAAGGATCTTCACGTCGGGCATCTTGCGCAGTTCGCCTTCGATCTTCTGCACCCATTGCAGCGCGGGCTTGCCGTCGATTTCCGCGCGGCACGACAGCAGCGATCCGCCGAGTTCGCGCTGATCGTCGACGAGAATCACGCGCGCGCCCGACAAAGCCGCCGCATGCGCCGCCGCGAGACCCGACGGTCCGCCGCCGACCACGAGCACGTCGCAATGCGCGAAGCACTTGTCATAGCGATCGGCATCGAGTTGCTTCGGTGCTTCGCCGAGACCCGCTGCATCGCGAATCACTTCTTCGTACTTCGGCCAGAACTTGCGCGGCCACATGAATGTCTTGTAGTAGAAGCCCGCGGGAATGAAGCGCGCGATCTTCTGATTGACCGCCATGCGATCGTTCTCGATGTTCGGCTTCGCGTTCACGCTCTGCGCGACGAGTCCCTGATACAGCTCCACTTCCGTCGCGCGCGCATTCGGCACGGTGTACGCGCCGGTTTCGAGCTGCACGACTGCATTCGGCTCTTCGACGCCCGCCGTGATGATGCCGCGCGGACGGTGATACTTCCAGCTACGCGCGACGAAGCGTTCGCCGTTCGCGAGCAGCGCGGACGCGAGCGTATCGCCTTCGAAGCCCTGATACGTCTTGCCGTTGAACGTGAAGGTCACGGGGATTGCGCGGTTGATGCGTCCGCCCGCGTTCATGCGGTCTTTCTGGCTCATTTCGACGTGCCTCCGTTGTTTGCAGCATCCGCGTTCATCACAGCCAGCGGACGGTCGAACGTCTCGTAGCCTTGAATTTCATAAGAGACCGTGTCGCGCTGCACCTTGAACCAGCGGCGGCAGCCTTGCGCATGAATCCATTGCTCGCGATGCACGCCGCGCGGATTTCTGCGCATGAAAAGGTAGTCGCCCCATTCGCGGTCGGTGAGCTTGTCGGTGTCGAGCGGACGTGCGATATCCGCTTCGCCGCCGCAGGAGAATTCGGTTTCGGCGCGCGGCCCGCACCAGGGGCATTCGATCAGCAACATGTTTCTTTTTCCTCGATGCGGTTAGTGGGCCACGGCGGCAGCGCCGTGTTCGTCGATCAGATGACCGGTATAGAAACGATCCAGCGAGAAAGGCGCATTCAGCGGATGCGGCTCGTCCTTCGCGATGGTATGCGCGTATGCCCAGCCCGAACCCGGCGTGGCCTTGAAGCCGCCCGTGCCCCAGCCGCAGTTGAAGTAGAGGCCCTTCACGTCGGTCTTGGAGATGATCGGGCACGCATCCGGCGAGACATCGACGATGCCGCCCCACTGGCGATTCATCCGCACGCGCGAGAACACCGGGAACATCTCGACGATCGCCTCCAGCGTGCCTTCGATGATGTGGAAGCTGCCGCGCTGGCCGAAGCCCGTGTATTGATCGACGCCCGCGCCGATCACGAGATCGCCCTTGTCGGACTGGCTGATGTACGCGTGCACCGCGTTCGACATCACGACCGTGTTCACGACCGGCTTGATCGGCTCCGATACGAGCGCCTGCAACGGATGGCTTTCGAGCGGCAGGCGCACGCCGGCCATATCGGCGAGCGTCGTCGTGTTGCCTGCCGCCACGACCGCGACCTTCTTCGCCTTGATGAAACCCTTCGTCGTATCGACGCCCGTCACCTGGCTGCCCTCGCGGCGAATGCCCACGACCTGGCAGTTCTGGATGATGTCGACGCCCGCGCGATCCGCGCCGCGCGCGAAGCCCCACGCCACTGCATCGTGGCGCGCGACGCCCCCGCGACGCTGAATCGACGCGCCCAGCACCGGATAGCGGCTATTGAGGTTGATCGTCGGCTCGATCTCCTTGATCTGCTGCGGCGTGAGGAACTCGGCGTCGACGCCATTGAGACGGTTCGCATTCACGCGACGCTCGGTGTCGCGTACGTCCTGCAGCGTATGCGCGAGGTTCATCACGCCACGCTGCGAGAACATCACGTTGTAGTTGAGGTCTTGCGAAAGCCCTTCCCACAGCTTCATCGCTTTCTCGTAGAGCGCGGCCGATTCATCCCATAGATAGTTCGAACGCACGATGGTCGTGTTGCGCGCGGTATTGCCGCCGCCGATCCATCCTTTCTCCAGAATCGCGACGTTCGTGATGCCGTGCTCCTTCGCAAGGTAATACGCGGTCGCGAGACCATGTCCGCCGCCGCCGACGATCACCACGTCGTACTCGCGCTTCGGCTCGGGACTTCGCCACTGGCGCTCCCAGTTCTCGTGATAAGACATGCCGTTGCGCAGCAGGCTGAAGATGGAATAGCGGCTCATGGAGTTTCCCTTCTGACGTAGCAGTGATTCAGCATTCGATGACGTTCACGGCGAGGCCACCGCGCGACGTCTCCTTGTATTTCGTCTTCATGTCGGCGCCGGTTTCGCGCATCGTCTTGATGACCGAATCGAGCGACACGTAATGCTTGCCGTCGCCCTTCATCGCCATGCGCGCGGCGTTGATGGCCTTGATCGCGCCCATCGCGTTGCGCTCGATGCACGGAATCTGCACGAGGCCGCCGACGGGGTCGCACGTCATGCCGAGGTTGTGTTCCATGCCGATTTCCGCCGCGTTCTCGACTTGCGCCGGCGTGCCGCCCATCACCGCTGCAAGCGCGGCGGCGGCCATCGAACATGCAACGCCCACCTCGCCCTGGCAGCCCACTTCCGCGCCCGAGATCGACGCCGTTTCCTTGTAGATGATGCCGATGGCCGCGGCCGTCAGAAGAAAGCGGACGATGCCGTCGTCGTTCGAGCCGTGCATGAACTTCACGTAGTAGTGCAGCACGGCGGGAATCACGCCGGCCGCGCCGTTGGTCGGCGCGGTGACGACGCGGCCGCCCGCCGCGTTTTCCTCGTTGACGGCCATCGCGTAGAGATTGACCCAGTCGAGCATCGACAAGGGATCGCGCAACGACTCTTCGGAACGCGAACGCAGCGATGTCGACAGATCGGCGGCGCGCCGCTTCACATGCATCGGGCCGGGCAATTCGCCGCGCTCCTTGCAGCCGCGCTCGACGCACGCGGCCATCACGCGCCACACCGCGAGCAGGCCTTCGCGCACTTCCGCCTCGCTGCGATTCGCGCATTCGTTCCGCATCGTCACGTCGGCGATAGACAGACCTGTCTCCTGACAGATGCGCATGAGATCGTCGCCGGTGCGAAACGGATGCGGCACCGTGTTGCCCGCGCGCAGTCCGTTGACGCGATCGCCTTCGCGATTCACGACGAAGCCGCCGCCAACCGAGTAATACTCCTTCTCGACGAGCAACTGGCCGTTCTCGTCGAACGCCTGAAAGCGCATGCCGTTCGGATGCACGATGCTCGATCCCGGCGCGCCCGGCATCAGCTTGCGGTAGAAGCCGATATGCTCGCGCTCCTCGAACACGACATCGTGCTTGCCGAGCAGCTTCAGGCGCTTCGTCGCGCGAATCTCCGCGAGGCGCGGCGCGATGACGTCCGGATCGATCAGATCGGGCAGTTTGCCTTCGAGACCGAGCAGCACGGCCTTGTCGGTGCCGTGGCCCTTGCCGGTCGCACCGAGCGAGCCGAACAGCTCCGCGCGCACGCGGGTGACGAAGGCGAGCAGATTGGCATCCTCGATGTGCGACGCGAACCGGCATGCGGCGATCATCGGCCCCACGGTATGCGAGCTCGACGGTCCTATGCCGATCTTGAACAGATCGAAGACGCTGACGTTCATTGGCGTGTCCCTTGGGTTGGCGAGGTATCTCGGTATGGCGTTCATTGCACCAAAGCCTGAAAAGTCGCGATAGAACAAAAACGCCATCGAAATGGGACCGCGGCGTCAGCGCCGTTCTGAGCCAGCCGACGACACGCGAAACGCGCGCATTTCCGACGCGGCGACGCGCGTAACAGAGCATTTCGCCGCCGGCGCGTTTTTGCGCATCTTCGTTGCACATTCACGGATTTTTGAGACTGGTCCGAGGCGTCGGACGGACGGGCATCGGTATATTCCCTAGGCTCTCGGGTGGTCCATGCCGCACGTTCGGAACACCGATTTTTATCCCGCTACTTTCGGTCTGCATCGATGGAAACTCACGCTCTCCCCGACCAGTTCTTCAAATCCTGGATTCTCGCTTTCCTCATCGGCGTGGCCGTCGTCGGCACGCTTCAGGCAGTGGATCTTCTCGCCATCGATCGCGTGCTCACGCGCCAGGCGCCCGTCTGGGGCGCGCTCATGCTGCTCTGTTCGATCGATCCCGTGCTGCGCTACCTCGGGGTGTTGAAGGCCGAAATCGAGCAGCGCTGGGGCGACTACACAATTGCAAGCGTGCTCGGCCGCGCGACCGGCGCGCTCATCGGCGGCGCCTTCGCCTGGGGTTTCGCGGTGCTCGGCGGCTGACGCGCGCAGTCTTGCTCAATCGCCATTCGAGCGGCCGGTGTCTCACGACGCCGGCCGCTTTCCATTTCTGACGCACGCCCGATGCGCGCGGCCGAGTGATATGCTCGCTGGATAACGTCCAGCCGCATGTTTCCCGCATGAATGCCGCAGAGCCTCTTCCGCCGTCGTCCGTCGACGGTCAATCGAAATCGCGCATCCGCTTCGGCATCATCCTGCTGCCGAATTTCACGCTGACCGCGTTCTCCGGTTTCGTCGATTTATTGCGCCTTTCCGCCGACGAAGGCGATTTCAGCCGCCCGGTGCGCTGCTCGTGGAGCGTGATCGGCGAGACGCTCGCGCCGGTGCGCGCGAGTTGCGGCATCCAGATCACGCCGTGGGAAACCTACGATCAGGCCGAGCCGTTCGATTACGTCGTCGTGGTCGGCGGCCTGCTGCATTCCGGTCCCGCCACGAGCGATGCGACGCTGCAGTTCATCCGCCGCGCGGCCGCATCGAACGCGACGCTCGTCGGCATGTGCACCGGCGTGTTCTCGCTGATGCGCGCGGGCGTGCTCGAAGGGCATCGCGTCTGCGTGAGCTGGTTCCACTACTGGGATTTCGTCGAGCGATTTCCGCACGCCGACGAACAATCGCTCGTCGCGGACCGGCTGTTTGTCATCGACAGAAGACGCATCACGTGCTCGGGCGGGCGCGCATCGATCGATGTCGCCGCCGCCATTCTTTTGCGTCACTTCGAAACGGCGACGGTGCAGAAGGCGCTACGCATCCTGCTCGTCGACGACATGCAAAAGGGCAACGCGCCGCAGCCGCATCCGCCGGGACTCGCGCCCGCGACGCATCCGAAGGTCAAACGTGCGATCCTGTTGATGGAGCAGCACGTCGGCCGTTCGCTCACGCTCGATGAACTCGCGCACAAGCTCGATCTGTCGACGCGGCAACTGGAGCGCCTCTTCAAGGCGGAAACCGGCAAGGCGCCGCAGGCGTACGCGAAGCAAGTGCGGCTGCGCACGGCCGCGTGGCTGCTGACGAGTTCGGACAAGACCGTCGCGGATATCGCATCGAGTTGCGGCTTCTCGGACGCATCGCATCTGGGCCGCGAATTCCGCAAGCAGTTCGGCCTGCCGCCGATGATGTATCGCGAGCAGGGCGGCGCACCGGACGCGCAGGACGCGCATCAGGCAATGGACTACGACGAGACTTTCCCGGGCCGCGCGCAGGCAATCTAGCAGCATCTGTACTCGTTTTCCGCGGCTCATCAAACCAAGGAGGAACGGCATGGAGACTCACGGATACTCGCAGGAAGAATGGAAAGTGCGCTGCGATCTGGCGGCGCTTTATCGCGTGATCGGGCACTTCCGCTGGACCGACATGATCTTCACGCACATCAGCGCGCGCGTGCCGGGACCGGAGCATCACTTTCTCATCAATCGGTACGGCGTGCTCTTCGACGAAATGCGTGCGTCCGATCTCGTGAAGATCGATCACGAAGGACGGCCGGTCGATTCGAACGCGCGCGACAACCCCGAGCGGTATCGCGTGAATCCGGCGGGCTTCACGATTCATTCCGCGGTTCATATGGCGCGGCCCGATGTGTTCTGCGTCGTGCATACGCATACGGCGGCGGGCGCGGCGGTATCGGCGCAAAAGCAGGGCTTGTTGCCGATCAGCCAGCACGCGCTGAAGTATTACGGGCATCTCGCGTATCACGATTACGAAGGCATCGCACTCGACCTCGCCGAACGCGATCGGCTCGTCAACGATCTCGGGTCGCATAACGCGCTGATCCTGAAGAATCACGGCTTGCTGACGTGCGGAAAGTCGATTCCCGAGGCGTTTCAGGAGATGTATTTTCTGGAGCGCGCGTGCGAGATCCAGATTCGCGCGCTCGCGGGAAATGCGGAGCTGAATCTGCCGTCGCAGAAGGTGTGCGAGTTGACGGCGGAACAGTATCGGCGCGACGAGGCCGATGGAATCATGGCGCTGCAATGGCAAGCGGCGCTGCGGATGATCGAAGGCGCGAAGATCGATTATCGGACCTGACGCGCCTTATTCACGCTTCGTGTTCAGTTGCCGGCGACGTAAGCCTTCACCGCCGGCAGCCCGTCTTTTCCATCGAACGTCTTAACGCCCGCGAGCCATTTGTCGAGCACGGCGGGATTCGCCTTCAGCCATTCGCGCGCGGCCTTGTTCGCGTCGGTCTTGTTCATGATCGGCAGCATGACGTGGTTCTCGATGTCCGTCGTGAACTGCAGATTCGATACGAGTTTCGCGACATTCGGACAGCGCGTGTCGTAATCGGTCGGCGTGACGGTCAGCACTTTCGCTTCGCCATAGTTCGGCCCGAATACATCGTCGCCGCCGGCGAGATAATCGATCTTCATCTGCACGTTCATCGGATGCGGCTCCCAGCCCAGAAACACGATGGGCTTCTTCTCGCGGATCGCGCGATTCACTTCGACGAGCATGCCCGCCTCGCTCGATTCCACCAGCTTGAACTTGCCGAGGCCGTGCACGTTGTTGTCGATCATCTTCTTGATGAGCGCGTTGCCGTCGTTGCCCGGCTCGATACCGTATATCTTGCCGTCGAGCTTGTCGTAGTTCTTCGCGATGTCGTCGAAAGTCTTGATGCCTGCCTGATACGCATAGTCCGGAACGGCGAGCGTGTACTTCGCGCCCGTCAGGTTCGGCGTGGCCAGCACCTTCACTTGATTCGCTTTCCTGAACGAATCGATCATCGGGTCCATCGTCGGCGACCAGTAGCCGAGAAACACGTCGATCTGCTTGCTCTTTACGCCGGCGAATGTGATCGGCACGGACGCGATCGTCTTCGTCGGGTTATAGCCGAGTCCCTGCAGAACGGTCGATGCCAGTCCGGTGGTCGCGGCGATGTCCGTCCAGCCGACATCCGCGAAACGCACGTTCCTGCACGCGGCAGGTTCGGCGGCGTTCACTGCATAGGCGCCCGACAAACCAGATAGTAAAGCCGTCGCGATCCACACTCGTTTCATTTGATTCTCCCAGGTCTTTTTCGAAGGTATGAAGCGATCCGCGCGCGAGGCTCGCGAAAGCCCGCACGGACCGGATGAATTCATGGCGAAATGCGTCAGGCCGACAAGCGGCGTTCCACGCTGGGCGCATGTCCGAACTGCGCGCGATACGCCTTGCTGAAGTGACACGGCGAATGAAAGCCGCATACGCTCGTCACGCGCGCGATGGACGCATCGGTGTTGCGCAGCAGTTCGCGCGCGCGGCGCAATCGCAGTGTGAGGTAATAATGCGTCGGCGAGACATTGAGGAACATCTTGAACATGCGCTGCAAATGCCGCTGCGACAGATGCACGAGACGCGCGAGTTCTTCGAGCGACAAAGGCTCTTCGATGTTCGCTTCCATCAGACGCACCACTTCGACGAGTTCGGCGCGCGAGAAACCGACGCGCGCATCGACCGGAATGTGCTGATAGTCCGTCGATCCGCGTATGCGCTCGACGATGAACTGCTCCGACACCTGCGCCGCGTGCGCCTGCCCGAGCCGCATGCCGACGAGGTTGAGCATCAGGTCGAGCGGCGCGGTGCCGCCCGTGCACGTCATGCGGTCGCGATCGATCACGAAGAGCTCGTCGGCGAAGCGCACGTGCGGAAAGCGCTTGTTGACGGGCGACATGTCTTCCCAGTGCAGCGTGCATCGATAACCATCGAGCAGCTTCGCGGCAAGCAGCGCATACGGCCCGGTGCAGATGCCGCCGAGCGGAATGCCCGCTTCATGCGCGCGCTGCAGCAGTTCGATCACCGTGTCGTCGACATACTCGGCGACGTGCCAGCCCGCGCACACGATCAGCACATCCGGCATGCCGGCTTCGTCGAGCGTGACTGTCGGCTTCAAGGTAATGCCGTTGCTCGCGCGCGCAGGCTCGCCGTCCGGCGTGATGATCGACCATCGATAGTGCTGCGCGCGGCCGACATAATTGGCCATGCGCAGCACCTCGACCGCGCTCGTGAACGCGATCATCGAAAAGTTCGGCAGCGTGAGAAAGCCGAAGTGCGCGAGACTGGACAACGGTGAACCTGTAACCGCCGGGACGATCGCGTCGCGCTTCATCGCTCGTGTGCCCTGTCAGTGTCGTTCGTTTTCGTTCGTTTTCGTTCGTTTCGTTGGCTTCGTTCGCTTCGTCAGCTTTGCTGCGTCGCAGGCTCGCGGCGCACCTTCATCACGTTTTTCAGGCCCGCGAAGAGCGGCGCGCGCGCCATGCCCGGCGAACGTCCGAAGCTTTCCGTGATGCGGTCGAGAATGATCGCGAGCAACACCACCGACAAGCCGCTCTCGAAGCCGAGACCTATATCCAGACGCTGGATCGATGCGAGCACATCGTTGCCGAGACCGCCCGCGCCGACCATCGACGCGATGATGACCATCGACAGCGCCATCATGATCGTCTGGTTCACGCCGGTCATGATCGAGGGCAGCGCGTTCGGAATCTGCACCTTGTAGAGCAACTGGAACGGCGTGCAGCCGAACGCCTGGCCCGCTTCGACGATCTCGCGATTCACCTGCTTGATGCCGAGCGCGGTGAGACGCACGGCCGGCGGCATCGCGAAGATGACGGTTGCCAGAATGCCGGGCACGCGGCCGAGGCCGAACAGCATTGCGGCCGGAATCAGGTAGACAAAGGCGGGCATCGTCTGCATCAGGTCGAGCACCGGGCGCACGGCCATTTCGACGTACTTGCTCTTCGACGTCCAGATGCCGAGCGGAATGCCGAGCAGCAGACTGATGACCGTCGACGACAGCGTGAGGCCGAGCGTGATGACCATCTGATCCCAGAAGTTCGTCGCGTAGATGAGCAGCAGCGACGCGAGCACGAACACCGCGAAGCGCCAGCCCACCCGCCACAAGCCGACGCCGACGAAGATCGCCATCAGCAGCCACATCGGAATGGCCTGCAGGCCGTGCTCGACGGCCGCCGCGAACGTTTCGATCACCTTGCCGATGTTGTCGAAGGTCTTCGCGTCGTGATCGAGGAGATAGTGGACGCCGTGGTCCACCCAACTGCCAAGCGGAATGATTTCAGACATGGGAACCTCGATGGTGCGTAAGGACCTTCAGGACATTGGTCTTGTTGATCGAACCGCAATACGAGCCGTCCGCATCGACGACGGGCAGCGGCGCGGGACTGGCGACGACGCGGTTCACGACCTCGTCCAGCGCCACGTGGCGTTCGATACATTCGATATGCTGAACATTGGCGTTCTCGCGCCCGACAAAGCCGCGGATGCGGCGCTCGCCGTCGAGCACGAACGCATAGTCGGCGCTGCCATTCAGCGTCTGCGCGACGCTCGATGCATCGATCTGCATCGAATGCTTGATGACCGGCACGGCATCGGTCTGCATCAGGTCGCCGGCCGTCAGATAGCGGCTCGTGTCGATGCCTTCGAAGAAGGCTTCCACGTAGTCGTCGGCCGGATTGGTGATGATTTCCTGCGGCGTGCCGATCTGCACTACGCGGCCGCCTTCCATGATCGCGATGCGCGTGCCGATACGCATCGCTTCTTCGAGATCGTGCGACACGAACAGGATCGTGCGGCGCTGCTCGCGTTGCAGATCGAGCAGCACGTTCTGCATTTCCTTGCGCTTCAACGGATCGAGCGCAGAGAACGCCTCGTCCATGATCATCAGCGAAGGATTCACGGCGAGCGCGCGCGCAAGGCCCACGCGCTGCTGCATGCCGCCCGATAGCTGCGCGGGCAGCTTCTGTGCGAACGGCGCGAGGCCGACTTGCTCGAGCACGGTCATCGCACGCTTTTCGCGCTCCTTCTTGCCGACGCCCGCGACCTCGAGGCCGAATGCGGCGTTGGAAAGAACAGTGCGCTGCGGCATGAGCGCGAACGACTGGAACACCATGCTCATGTCCTTGCGCCGCAATGACGTGAGTTCGGAGCGCGGCACAGCGGCCACGTCGCGGCCGTCGATCAGCACCTTGCCCGCGGTCGGCTCGACCAGACGGTTGATGAGCCGGATCAGCGTGGATTTCCCCGAGCCTGACAGGCCCATGAGCACGAAAATCTCGCCTTCCTTGACGTCGAAGGAGACGTTGTGGACGCCGACGATCTGTCCGGTACGCTTGAAGACTTCTTCCTTCGTCGCGCCACCGGCCAGCATGTCGAGCGCTTGCTTGGGACTGGTGCCGAAAACCTTGCACAGTCCTTCGACTACCACCTTGGGGGAATTCATCGAATATCTCCTGGCGTGGGCGGACGTGCGTCCGCGCTGTGCATACATAGTTGCCAGAAAAAAGTCACATCAGCCGACTATTTGCGACAAACACATGTGGAAATACGACACTGGAATAAGCATGAAATTGCCGAGCCCGCGCCGGAGCCTTGCTGAGTAAGGCTTTGCGGGCAGGGAAGTGAACGATCTTGCGATTTTCCGCATGTCGCGCAGATACAAGTCGCGAGGCCGTTTTGCGATGCAGGATGCTTGCGATGAACGCGTCAGCGAACCGAAAGGAAATTGCGCGCGAGATCCGCGGGAGAAAGAAGCGTTCGGCACGCAGCCGAAGCAGTGAGAAATTGCTAGAAAAACTACAGAATCGGGTGAAACTGGCGGGGCGGGTCGTGCGGTGTGTACCGTCGCGTGTTGCTGGTCTTGTGTTTCCCGCGCCGCCGTCAGCTACGCATTACAGACGGATGCCGAAAGCCGTGCCGCGTGCCTTGCGCTGGCGCTCGGATTCACGGAAACGTGCTTGATACGAGTAGTCTTTGTCCATCGGCAGGTGAGCCGGTTCGAACATCGAAGCGAATTTTTGCAGCAGGGCGAAGAGGTAGCTCATGACTGACTCCTGTGAGTGATAGAGGGTTTTCCCTTAGCAAGAATTATAGGGTTACCCCTTATCTATTTCCAGTGCAATGCAACATTTCTTGCCAAGAATTTTGGTAGTTTTTCTACATTCTTACCGATGTTCGTCGCGATCTAAAACGGGGACGGGCCGCAAACGCCGATGCGACGGCCTTATCGCTTGTAGACGAGCGGAAATGCGACACGCCGCCGCAGCGCGGGGTGTCGCAGGAATGTGACAGCGGATTTAGCGCGCGGAAGCGCTGACGCGATGATGCGCGTCGTTTTTCGACGCGGAGACGACGGGTTGCATGACCACGCTGTCGTCGGGTGCGGAATCGGGGTCGAACAGCGACGCAAGCGTAGCCTGCTGATTGAGCATCAGTTGCTCGGTGCGATCCTGCTGCAGCTTGCTGTCGCGGCTCATGCGCAGCAGCACGGCCGTTTGCGCGATGCCGGTCGCCACCGTGAGCAGCATCACGCAGACGATGATCGTCAGCATCGTCTTCATGCGGCGCGCGTGGGCCGCCGCCGACGTGCGCTGCTCCGAGATGACCGCGTAGAGCGCGTCGACGGTGTCGGCGAAGGCGGTCGCGCGGACGCGATCGAGTTCGGGCGCGGCTTCGCTGCGGTTCATCGCGAAGGTCGATGCAGACGCGGATGCCGATGTCGGCTGCACCGCGCTCCCGGGCGTGGCGCAAGCACTAATGCCCGCCGATCGCGTCACCACTGCGGCGAGCGCGCAGGTTTTGGCCGCCGGATCGTTTTCGCCGGGCTGGGGCACGTCGACGTGCGGCAGTTCATCCTGAAATACGCCCTGCTCCGGCGCCGCCGATGCCGCGCTCTCACGCGTCGCGCGCTTCGCGACGGCGGATTCGCCATTCGATTGCACCGCCGCGAGAAACACGTCCGGCAACTCGAAACCTTCGAAAGTGCCTTGGCGGATGTCGGTGTTCATCGCCTGCAACTGCGCGCGTTCGGCGTCTTCCGCGAACAGGTCGAGCGTTTCGCCGCTGCGCGCGCCCTCGCTCAACTGCGCGAGACGCTGCGCCGAGCGTGCGGCGCGGGCGAGCTTCTTTTCGGTGTCGGCACTGGCTGGCGCCGGCTGCGGATCATGCGCTTGCGTGGTGCGCCGTCGGCGGGAAGTTGCGGCGGGTTCTCTCTTTACTGCGGAATCTGGCATAGGTTCGAAATGCGGCGGCTTACAGGGCCGGCGCACGAGGCACACCGGCGCTTCGGCGATTATTTTCGAGAGGCCGCATTGTCGCATGGCGGCGCGCGCAAACCAGCATAACGACGGCGATTTCAGGCGGCATCGTCCTCGCGGAACTCGCGCACGACGTCGAGCTGCCGCAAGCGTTCGCAGATCGCGCGATATTCCATCACCGACGCGCGCGACAGTTCCACCCGAACCTCGTCCAGATCGGGCGAATCGTCGCTTTGCTGCACGACGAATTGCTTTACGCGCACGCTGCCGGGTCCGAGCGCCTCGTGCAGCGCATGAAAACTGAGGCCGCCGCGCTCGACGAGCATCGTCAGCTGACGCCGCTGCTTCACGGCGATAAAGCGGCGTTCGAGCGGCTTGATGCCCGCCAGAATGACGAGGATGATCGCCGTCGCCGCGATCGATGCCGTATAGAGCCCGCCGCCGACCGCCAGCCCGATCGCCGCGACCGACCACAGGCTCGCGGCCGTCGTCAGTCCGCGCACGATCTCGCCGCGCAGCAGGATCGAGCCCGCGCCGAGAAAGCCGATGCCCGACACGACCTGCGCCGCGACCCGCGACGGATCGAGCACGACGTGTTCGTTTTTCAGCGCATCGGCGAAACCGTACGCCGACACGATCATGATGAGCGCCGAGCCGACGCACACCAGCATGTGCGTGCGCAGCCCCGCCGCCCACGACAGCCGCTCGCGCTCGAAGCCGATCACGCTGCCGAGCGCCGCGGCCATGACGAGCCGCGACACGATTTCGATGTTTGCCAGCATGTCGTTGCCTTCCTCCCGGTGAGATGCCCGCGCGAGCGCCGCGCGACGGGCCGCTTTTGCTATCCTTTCCCGCTGCGTATGCCGCTCACGGCGGGCGCGTCCCTTCGTAAAAAAATGAGTCTCCGTATGCAGGATAAGGAACAATCACACGCGTCGCCGGCGATGCAAGCGGCGAACCCGGAATCCGCCGCGCAACTGCGCGCGCATTACGCGAACATCGTGCTGCCCATCTGGCGCGGGCCGGGGTTCAATGCGGCGCTCGGGCTGGCGCACGAGGCCGTCGCGCCGGGCGATCACGCGCCGCTGCCGCCGAAGCGTTATCGCGCGATGGCCTGCGCGCGCCAGCTTTTCGTGTTCTCGGAAGCGGGCGATCTCGCGCACGCCGCGGTGCTCTTCGATTCGCTACGGCACTATTTTCAGGACAAGCGAAACGGCGGTTGGTTCTATAGCGTCGATGCAAGCGGCGCGCCGCTCGAACGCCAGAAGGATCTCTACACGCATGCGTTCATCGTTTTCGCGTGCGCGCATTACGCGAAGAAAAGCGGCTCGGCCGATGCCTTCGCGCTGCTCGATGAAACGTCGCGGCTCGTCGAAGCGCGCTTCTCGAGCGGCGGCGATCTGCTGAACGCCGCGCTCGCCGAGGATTTCGGCGCGACGATCGAAACGCCGCTGCAAAATCCGCTGATGCATCTCGCCGAAGCGTGGCTCGCCGCGCGCGAGGCCACCGGTGACGCCGCCTACGACAAGCGTCTCGCGCAACTGGCGAAGTCCGTCGCGGATGCGTTCGTGCATGCGCCGAGCGGATCGATCGCCGAATTGCCGATGGGCACGGCGGGCAACCGGCTGGAGCCGGGCCATCAGTTCGAGTGGTATTTTCTGGCGCTGGGAAGCGGTCATGCCGCGTTCGAGGCGGCTGGACTCAACGACGGCCTCGCGCGCGCGTTCGACTTCGCGCAGCAACACGGCGTGGACGCGGAAACGGGCGGCGTGGCTGCCGCCATCGACGAAGCGGGGAATGTGATCGACGGCACTCAGCGCATCTGGGCGCAGACCGAATATCTGCGCGCGCTGGCGACACGCGGCGATGCCGTCGGGGCGCAGATCGAGCGTTTTCGCACGCGTTTCCTGCATGAAACCGGCTGGGTGGAATGCCGCTCGGCGGCGGGCGACATCACCCGCGCCGAGATGCCGTCGACGACGCCGTATCACCTCGCGACGTCGTACGCGGCGCTGCCTCTCTAAGCGAACTCAGGCGAGCTGAAATACGGAAACAGCCGCCTTCAGTTGCCGCGTCTGTTCGTGCAGCGAGGACGCGGCCGCCGCTGCCTGCTCGACGAGCGCCGCGTTCTGCTGCGTCATCTCGTCCATTTGCGTGACGGCCTGATTCACCTGCTCGATACCCACGCTCTGCTCGAGCGACGACGCGCTGATCTCTGCCATCATCTGCGTCACGCGTGAAATGGAGGCCGACACTTCGCGCATCGCGGCGCCCGCGCGCTCGACGAGCACCGAGCCGTCGCTCACCTGCGCGACCGATTCGCCGATCAGCTCCTTGATTTCCTTCGCCGATTGCGCCGAGCGCTGCGCAAGCCCGCGCACTTCGCCCGCGACGACCGCGAATCCGCGGCCCTGCTCGCCCGCGCGCGCCGCCTCGACGGCCGCGTTAAGCGCGAGAATGTTGGTCTGGAACGCAATGCCGTCGATGACCGAGATGATCTCCGCGATCTTGTCCGAACTCGACGCAATGCCGCGCATCTTCTCGACGACATCGTCAACGACGCCCGATCCGCGCGACGTCGCGTCGAGCGCGACGCCCGCCAGCGTGTTCGCCTCGCGTGCGTGCTCGGCGTTCTGGCGCACGGTCGCGGTCAGTTCTTCCATGCTCGATGCCGTCTCTTCGAGCGATGCCGCCTGATTCTCCGTGCGCGCGGACAGATCGGCGTTGCCGCTCGCGATTTCATCGGCGCCGAGGTTGATCGAATCCGACGTTGCGCGCACCGTTTTCACCGTGCTCGCGACGCTCGCCTGCATCGTCGCGAGACCCGCGAACAGGCGGCCGATTTCATTCGTGCCGCGATCTTCGATGCGAGCGTCGAGATGCCCGTTCGCGATGCGCTCGAAATGGCGCCCCGCTTCCTCCAGCGGCTGGATCACGGCGCGGCGCAGCGCGACGTGCACGAGCGCGATGCCCGCGACGAGCGTCACCAGAATCACGATGCCCACCGCGCGGAACCACGCGTATCGCGTGTCGATCGACGAGAGATAGCCGCGGCCCGCTTCATCGCCGAAATCGACGAACTTCTGCTGTTCCGCGAGATAGCGGTCCTGGAAGCCTTGCGTCGGCTGGTCGAGGAACGCCTGGAGATTGCCCGCGTCGAGATACTGCACGAGCTCGCTCAGCGCCTTCGCATATTCGGCGTACTTCGTCTGCAATGCCGTCATGCGCGCCGTGTTTTCCTCGCCGGTCTTGGGCGCGTTGAGGAACGCCGTGAACGACTTGTCGGCGGCCGCGATCTGCTCGCGCGCGTGCTGGACGATTTCCGTCGGCTCCGTGCCGCCGCGCACCATGCGCGTGCCCGCGCGCGACAGGTTGATACGCGCATCCATCAGATGCTGAGTGGTCTTGTTGACTGCGTTGACCTGCTTCAACGCGATATCGGACAGACTGCCGACATCGTCATGCGTGCGCGAGAGGGACCAGAAACCGAGTCCTTCGGTCACCAGCTGAAAAAGACAGAACACCACGAGAACTGCGAGCAAACCCGATGAAACCTTGATCTTTCCGAACATCACTTGCACCCACGCTATCCGAATTGAGGCCCGCGTTTGCGGGGACAGTGCGGGTTTACGGCATTCGGATCACAAAGCTTGAATCGTTTGCTGCAACGGTGTGTCTATGCGAATGCAAGGAGCACGTGGCCTGACGAAAACGTCGTCGAAGCGCGCGCATGCCGCCCGAAATGCAACGTTGCACAATTTTTGCGTCCCGTCCTTGCAGTGCGCGCGATCGCTTCCTATTGTCTTTGCAGGACGGCACCGAACCCACCCAAGGAGTGTCCGAATGGCCGAAATAGTCGATATCGCGCGCGGTGCGCTGAATGCGCAACCGTTCAGCGCCTTGCTCGGAACGAAACTGATGCAGGTCGATGCAGCAAGTCTCACGCTCTGCCTGCCGATCAGGGATGAACTGAGGCAACAACACGGCTTCGTGCACGGCGGGGTGGTGAGTTATCTCGTCGATAACGCGCTGACTTTCGCGGGCGCGCTCAGGCTCGGGCCGAAGGTCGTCACCGGGGAGTACAAGATCAATTATCTGCGCCCGGCCGTGTCGGGCACGCTGATGGCGCGTGCGCGCGTCGTACATGCGGGCATGACGCAGGCAACCTGCCAGTGCGACGTCTTCGTCACCGATGGCGGCGCCGAGCGGCTCGTCGCGGTCGCGCAGGGCACGATCACGCGTATCGGCGAAGGCGTCGCTGCCGAGCCGGTCTACCACGCATAAATCTTTCTCAACCGTCCTTTGAAAAAACCTCGCCGTGCGGCGAGGTTTTTTTTTGCTTCACTGCGCCGAGACGGTCTTCTGCGTCTGCTCGCCAAGACCCTGAATGCCGAGCTTCATCGTCTGGCCGGCCTTCAGAAACACCGGGTTCGGCTTCACGCCCATGCCGACGCCCGGCGGCGTGCCCGTCGAGATGACATCGCCCGGCTGCAGGCTCATCACCTTCGACAGATACGCGACGAGTTGCGCGACCGTGAAGACCATCGTCTTCGTGTTGCCGTTCTGATAGCGCTTGCCGTCGACTTCGAGCCACAGGTCGAGCTTCTGCGGATCGGCGACTTCGTCCTTCGTGACGAGCCACGGACCGATCGGGCCGAACGTGTCGAAGCCCTTGCCCTTGTCCCATTGCGTGCCGTGTTCGAGCTGCCATTCGCGCTCGGAAACGTCGTTGATGACGCAATAGCCCGCGACATAGTCGAGCGCGTTGGCTTCATCGACGTACTTCGCTTCCTTGCCGATGACCACGCCCAGTTCCACTTCCCAGTCGGTTTTCACCGAGTTGCGCGGAATTTCGACGTCGTCGTTCGGGCCGCAGATCGCGCTCGTCCACTTGTTGAAGATGACCGGCTCGGCCGGCACGGGGAGATTCGATTCCGCGGCGTGATCCGCGTAGTTGAGGCCGATGCACACGAACTTGCCGATGCGCCCCACGCACGGCCCGATGCGCGGATTGCCGTCGACGACCGGCAGCGACGACGGATCGGCCGCGCGCAGCTTGGCCAGGCCCGCTTCGGTCAGCGTCGCGCCCGCGATGTCATCGACGACTTTCGACAGGTCGCGAATCCGGCCCTCGGCGTCCAGCAGACCCGGTTTTTCCTGACCCTTGGGGCCGTAACGAAGCAGCTTCATCTGATGTGATCCTCCTGGTTCCGAAAAAACGTGAGCGGTCGGTCAGTTCGACCAGCCGCCGTCGATGATATGAATCTGTCCCGTCGTGAACGACGATTCGTCCGAGCCGAGATAGAGCGCGAGCGCGGCGATCTCTTCGGCGCGGCCGACGCGCCCCATCGGTTGACGCGCGACGAACGCGGCCTGCACCTGATCGACGCTCGCGCCCTGCGCCTTCGCCTGCTCCGCGATGCGGTCTTTCAGCGACGGCGATTCCACCGTGCCCGGACAGATCGCATTGCAGCGCACGCCGCGCGTGACGAAATCGGCGGCGACGGACTTCGTCAGCCCGATGACGGCCGCCTTCGACGCGCCGTACACGAAGCGGTTCGGCACGCCCTTCACGCTCGACGCCGCCGACGACATGTTGATGATCGAGCCGCCGCCCTTTTCCAGCATCTTCGGGAGGAAAGCGCGAATCGTACGATACATCGCCTTCGCGTTCAGATCGAAGGCGAAGTCCCAGTCGTCCTCGCTCGCCTCCAGAATCGAGCCGGCGTGCACATAGCCCGCGCAGTTGAAGAGCACGTCGATCGCGCCGATCTCGCCGGCCAGCGCATTGATCGCCTGCGCGTCGCGCACGTCGAGCTTGCGCACTTCGAACGGCTTGCCTTCGAGCGATTCGGTGCGGATGTCCGTGGCGATCACGCGCGCGCCCTCTGCCGCGAAGAGTTCGGCCGTCGCGAGCCCGATGCCTTGTCCCGCCGCCGTGATCAGCGCGGTCTTGCCTGCCAGTCTTTGTACCATCTACTGCTCCAGTCGGAAGTGTTTTTGAGACATGCCCGGTATATCAGCCGTTTCAGAGGCGATAGAACGCGCGGGCGTTTGCGCCGAAAATCGCGTCCTGCTCCGCGTTTTCGAGATGTGACGTGAGGTTGCGGGCCGCGCCGTGCCACGCCGCGTAATCGCCGTTCATGTTGAGCACGGGCCAGTCGCTCCCCCACATGAGGCGCGCCGCGCCGAAATGTTCGAGAAGATGCGCGACGTAGGGTTTCAAGGTTTCTTCGGTCCAGTTTTTCCGGGCTTCCGTGGCCAGTCCCGACAGTTTGCAATGCAGCTTTTGCGGCAGCTTCGCCAGTTGCGCGATGCCATCGGCCCACGGCTGCCAGCCCGCATCGATGCCATCGCGGATCGGCGGTTTCGCGCCATGATCGACGACGACGCGCAAATTCGGATAACGCTCGACGAATTCGATCAGCGACGGCACATGCCGCGCGAAGATCAACGCGTCGAAGGCGAGATCGAGGTCGATCAGGCGTTCGATCGCGTCCTCGCGCGGCGCGTGGGCGATCCATGTATCGTCGGGCAGGTCCTGCAGCATCGGGCGCACAGCCTTGAACTTAGGCTCGCGCGCGAGTTCGTCGAGGATCGATGCGGCATCCAGCGAATCGAGCGGCACCCAGCCGACGACGCCCGCGATCGAATCGTCGCCGCGCGCGAGATCGAGCAGATAGCGCGTTTCCTCGACCGTCGGCGCGGCCTGCACGACGACCGTTCTCTGCACGCCGGCTGCTGTGCGGAGCGGCGCGAGATCGCCGGGACCGAACGCCCGATACAGCGGCGGCATGTCCGGCGTGAGCCATCCGTAGTCGCCGCGCGCGGGGTCCCAATAATGCTGATGCGCGTCGATGTTCACGTTCGATGTCATCGCGGCACCGGCGCGTTCGCGTGCAGCAAACCTTCCGCGCGCAACGCGTCCCATAGCACGGACGGAACGGGAGTGGCGAACGAAGCCGCGTTCTCGCGCACTTCGTCCGGCGTGCGCGCGCCCATCAGCACCGTGGCCACGACTTTATGCGCATAAGGAAACTGGATGGCCGCCGTCGACAGCGCCACGCCATGCGCGCGACACACGCGCTCCAATTTGCCGACGCGCTCGACAATCTCCTTCGGCGCATCGCCGTAATTGAACTTGAGATCGCCGTGCGCGTTGGCATCGAGGCCGCGCGCGAGAATGCCCGAGTTGAACGCGCCGCCGAGCAGTATGCTCACGCCGCGCTTCTCGCATTCGGGCAGCAAATCGTCGAGCGTGTTTTGTTCGAGCAACGTGTAGCGGCCGGCGAGCAGCGCGCAATCGATGTCGAATTCGGCCATCGCTTCCATTACCGCGGCACCTTCGTTCACGCCGAGGCCGACCGCCTTCACGCCGCGCGACCGCTTCAGTTCTTCGAGCGCGCGGAAGCCGCCTTCGCCGGTCAGTTGCTTCCAGTAATGCGCGTTCTTTTCGCCGTGCGTGACGCGGCCGATGTCGTGAATCAGCACGATATCGATATCGATCATGCCGAGCCGCATCTGGCTGTCTTCGAACGAACGCAGGATGCCGTCGTAGGTGTAGTCGTAGATTGCCTGGAACGGCAGCGGCGCGGCCCAGCCTTCGCTGCCGTCGTCGGGCGTCGTGCGCGGCACGAAGCGCCGGCCGACTTTCGTCGACAGCACGAACTCGCCGCGCGGATAGCGCCGCAACGCTTCGCCCAGCCGATGCTCCGCTTTCGTGTGGCCATAGTGCGGCGCGGTATCGAAGAAACGGATGCCGGATTGCCACGCGGCATCGACGGTCGCGCGCGCCTCGTCTTCCGTCAGTTCGTGGTACAGGCCGCCGAGCGGCGCCGTGCCGAGCGACAGCGCGGTCACTTCCAGCGACGTGCGGCCGATTTTGCGTCGGCGTGAAACGGCTGCTTGCGCTTCTGCGTTCATCTGCAAACCTCGATTGATTCAGAGATGGAGAAACTCAAGCCGCCACAGTAACGCGTCGCGCGGCGGCCGGCAAACACGCGGGGCCGGTCGGCTCGAATGTCTTGTAAGTCAAAATGAATTCCTGATGCCCGAGCGCCTCCGATTTCGACGCCGCGCCCGCCGCCACCGCCACGGTCACATCGACGATCTCGCGGCCCACTTCGTCGAGCGTCGCGCGGCCTTCGAGGATACGGCCCGCGTCGACGTCCATGTCGCCGGCGAGATTGCGATACGTCGAAGGATTCGCGCAGACCTTGATGACGGGCGATATCGCCGATCCGACCACCGAGCCGCGCCCGGTCGTGAAGAGAATCACGTGACAGCCGCACGCGATCAGTTCGCCGATTTCCGCGTTGTCGCTGATATTGGGAAAGCCGAAGCGCGGCTCGCCGTCCGGCACGACATCAAGCAGATAGAGACCGCCGGTCGGCGGCACGTCGCCCGGTTTGATGATGCCGACGATCGGCGACGCACCGCTCTTCGAATACGCGCCGAGCGACTTTTCTTCCTGCGTCGTCAGCCCGCCGTCCGCGTTGCCGACGGAGAACGAGCCGTGGCCCATCGTCGTGTAATAACGCGCGGCCTTCTGTACGCATTCGACGATCGCGTCGCCGAGTTCCGGCCGCGCCGCGCGCCGTTGCATATGGAATTCGCAGCCAACGAGCTCGCCCGTTTCCTCGAAGATGCAGGCCGCCCCTTCATCGATGAACGCATCGAACGCGCGGCCCACCGCCGGATTCGCCGTGATGCCGCTCGTGCCGTCCGAGCCGCCGCAAATCGTGCCGACGACGAGTTCGTCGAGCGCCATCGGCACCTTTTGTTGCGCGGCGAGCGTCGCGCGCGCCTCGCGCACCCAGTCGAGACCGTTCTGGATCGTGCTGCGCGTGCCGCCTTTTTCCTGAATCGTCAGCACGGCGGCGGGACGGCCGCTCGCGCGCACGACATCGGCGAGATAGTGCTTGTTCATGCTCTCGCAGCCGAGCGACACGAACAGCACCGCGCCGACGTTCGGATGCGTGCAGATGCGCTCCAGCATCTTTTCGGCGTAGCTGTTCGGATAGCAGCCCGGAAAACCGATCAGATGCACGGGCGGTTCGAGTTGCGGATCGAAGGCATCGAAATCATCGAACGATGGCCGGAAGCGTGTCACGATCTCGCGCGCGACGTGATGCGCGCATTCGACGAGATACGCCACCGCGACGATATTGCGGATGCCCTTGCGGCCGTCCGCGCGAGGATAGCCCTGCAGTGCAGAAGTGTTCATGGAAGTGTTCAGTGCTGCACGTAGGCGTGTCCGGCGTCGTGCGTGTAAGTGGGTATGTAGTCGCTTTCCAGATTGTGCGTATGCAGATGTTCGCCGCGCGCGACATCGGCAATCACGTGGCCGATGATCGCGCCGTATCGCAGCACTTTTTCATCCTTCGACAACGCACGCCGCGCGATCTTGTGCGCCAGTTCGATGGTCGTCGCGAGCGTGACGGACGCGCCTTCGATCATCAGCGTGTCGCCCGCCGGCAAACGCGCGGCGGCGATCAGGCAGTTGTCTTCCGGGCTCAGCAGAATGAGGCGCGGGTCGGTTTCGTGTTGCATCTCTATCGTCCTAGTTTTGTGCTT
Organism: Caballeronia fortuita; assembly: GCF_001544835.2. Taxonomy (GTDB): domain Bacteria; phylum Pseudomonadota; class Gammaproteobacteria; order Burkholderiales; family Burkholderiaceae; genus Caballeronia; species Caballeronia fortuita. The sequence goes on from NZ_FCNX02000006.1 coordinate 149,876, forward strand.
CGCCACCCGCGAGCCGCGCCACCATCAGCGAGCCGAGGATGATTGCGCCGTAGATCGCCTGAATCCAGAACGACGGAACTTGCGCAAGTGTCAGCAGGTTTTGCACGACGCCCAACAGCAAAACGCCTGACAGTGCGCCGAGCATCGTGCCCTTGCCGCCATCGAGCGAGATGCCGCCGATTACCGCCGCGGCGAACACCGTGAAAATCATGCCGTTGCCCTGATTCGCGTTGATCGCGCCGACATAGCCGGTGACGATCAAGCCGCCGATCGACGCGAGCACGCTGCCGAGCACGAACACGCCCCACGTGATGCGCTCGACGCGAATGCCCGCCGCGCGCGCCGCTTCCGGATTGCCGCCGATCGCATAGAGCGCGCGGCCGAGACGGTGATAGCGCAACATGAACGCCGCGACCGCGAACGCCGCCGCCGCGAGCCAGACGGAAACGGGCAGGCCGAGCACGAGCGTCGTCGCAAGCGTGAAGAACGACGGCGGCATGTCGAAGAGCGTGCCGCCCTTGGTCGCGCCGACGAGCATCCCGCGCAGCACGATCAGCATCGCCAGCGTGACGATGAACGCGTTCAGCCGCAGCCGCACGACCAGAAAACCATTGATGAAACCGATCGCCGCGCCCACGACGACGATCGCGGCAAGCCCCGCCGCAGCCGGCCATTCGAGCCCGAAACCCGCCGACGCCGCGGGCATCACGAGCATCGCGCCGACCGCGGGCGCGATGCCGACCGTCGATTCGAGCGACAAATCGAACTTGCCCGTCAGCACGATCAGCGATTCGGCGAGCACGACGAGCGCGAGCGCCGCCGATGCGCCGAGAATGCTGATCAGATTCGCCTGCGTCAGAAAGCTCGGACTGACGAACGCGCCGATTGCGAGCAGCAGCGCGAGCGCGGGCAACAACGCGAGATCCCGAAAACGCGCGAATTCGATGCGCGGGCGCTGGGGTTGCATCGGCACGCCGGCCATCGCGGGACTGGAAACGTCATGCTTCATGGAGACTGACTCCTTCGACGGATGCGATGAGTTCATGGTCCTGCCATCCGGCAGGAAATTCGGCGGCAATTGCGCCACGGAGCATGACGAGGACGCGGTCGCAGGTGCGCAGATCGTCGAGCTCGCCGGACACGACGAGCACCGCCTTGCCTTCCTCCCGCACGCGTTCGACGACGCCGAGCAGCGCTTCCTTCGATTTCACGTCGACGCCCGCCGTCGGATCGATGAGCACGAGCACGTCTGGATCGGTCGCGAGCGCGCGCGCCATCACGACCTTTTGCTGATTGCCGCCCGACAGACCCGACACTTCGTGTTCGGGTCCAAGTGTCTTGATGCCGAGCGCCGCGATCATGCGTCGCCCGAACGCGTTTTTCTCCGCGGGCGTTGCGATTCCGAAGCGGCCAAGTGTTCGCGCGATGGTCATCGACGCGTTTTCCGCAACGGATTGCGACAGCACCAATCCCTCGCGATGCCGGTCCTTCGGCACGCAGCCGACGCCGTTCGCGAGCGCGGCGGGCACGTCGCCGGGCGGCAGCGCGCGGCCATCGATCTCGATCGTGCCGCTCGATTGCGCTTTCAATCCGGCAATCGCTTCCGCGACGCTCGTGCGGCCGCTCGTCGTTGCGCCCGTCAGGCCGATGACTTCGCCGCGCCGCAGTTTGAAGCTGACGCCGGCGTAGTCGTCGCCGCTGAGGTTCGACACGGACAGCGCGATCGATGCATCGGCGGGCAAAGGCGGGCGCGTCGCCGCATCGGTGACGGCGAGACCGCCCTGTTCGCCCGTCATCGCTTCGATCAGCTTGTCGCGCGGCAACGCCGACACCGGCGCGCTGACGATATGCCGCGCATCGCGCAATACGGTCACTGCCTGACAGATTTCGTACACCTCCTGCAAGTGATGGGAAATGAACAGGAAAGTGACACCTTCTGTCTGTAACTCTTCGATACGCCTGAAGAGACGCTTGATCTCCTCGCCGTCCAACTGTGCAGTCGGCTCGTCGAGGATGATGAAACGCGCACCGTACGACAGCGCCCGCGCGATCTCGACAAGTTGCCGCGCCTCGACGGTCAGATCGCCGGCGCGCGCGTCCTCGCGCACGTCGATCTTCCAGTGATCGAGCAGCGCGCGGGCGTCGCGACGCATCGTGCGCCAGTCGATCACGCCGCCGCGCCGATGCTGCCGGTTGATGAACAGGTTCTCGGCGACTGACAACTCGCGGATGATCGTCGAGTGCTGATAGACGCACGCGACGCGCTCGCGCCATGCATCGCGGTCAGCGAGCGGCGGCGCGCTCTCGCCGCCGAAGCGGATCTCGCCGGCGTCGGGGCGGCGCAGGCCGGTGATCATCGAGACGAGTGTCGACTTGCCGGCGCCGTTGCGCCCGACGAGCGCATGCGACTCGCCGGGCAGCACGCGCATCGTGACGTCCGACAAGGCCGCCGTCGAACCGTAACGCTTGGTCAGCCCGAGCGCTTCCACCACGGGCGCGCTCATTTGAGGGAATTGCCCCAGAGAGACTTGTCGTCGACGTTGGCTTTCGTCACGAGCGGCGCGGGCAACTGATCTTCGAGGATGCCGGGCGCGCGCTGGACGATCGTGCTGCCGTGATCGGTCGGGCCGGGCTTGAACGTCTGTCCGGCAAGCGCGGCCTTGATATAGAAGAGGCCGTATTTCGCGTACAGATCGGCGGGCTGGGAAATGGTCGCGTCGATATCGCCGCGGCGGATCGCATCGTATTCCTGCGGAATGCCGTCGTTGCTCACGATCACGATGTGCTTCGGATCGCCCGCCTTCACGAGCAGTTGCTTGCGGCGCAGCGTTTGCAGCGTCGGCGACAGATAGACGCCGCCCGCCTGCATGTAGATCGCCTTCACGTCGGGATTTGCGGTCACCAGGCTGTCGAGCGCGGTCGCCGCGGCGTCGCCTTTCCATGCGGCCGGAATTTCGAGAAGGCTCAGCGATGGATATTTCTTGAGGCACGCGCGAAACGCTTCGGAGCGGTCGCGGCCGTTCACCGAGGCGAGATCGCCCATGATCTGCACGACCTTGCCTGACTTGACGTGCTCTCCGATGTACTCGCACGACTTCGTGCCGTACGCGCGGTTGTCGGCGCGCACGACCATCGCGACCTTGCCCTGCGTCGGCGCGACATCGACGGCGACGACCGGTACGCTCTTCGCCGACGACGCATCGAGCGCGCGGCTGATCGCGGCGGAATCGAGCGGCCCGACGACGATGCCCTTCGCGCCCAGGTTCAGCAGATTGTTCATGTCGGTGATCTGCTGCGCGGGATCGCCGTTCGAATTGACCGGCGCGAGGATGTCGAGGCCCATCTCTCTCGCGTACTTCGGCAGGTAGTTGTTGTACGACTGCCAGAACGGCGAAGTGAGCAACGGCAAGCCGAGTCCGACTTTGCCGCTCTCCGCGGCGTGGGCGAGGCCAATGGTGCCTGTTGCAGCGATGGCGAGGACGAGTGTCTTCATGAACGTCATGCGTTTGTCTCCTGATGTGTTCTGTTCTTTGTGACTGCGACGCTGGGCTTCGGAAGACTGCCGATATATTGATTCATCAGTGAATGTATTATTCATATACGCACCAATCGAAGTCAAGAACGTTGCGCGGTGTAGCCGTTGGTGATTTCCCTAGCCGTATTCGCCGACTGTCAGAAGGCTTAAACTCGGCGCCAACTCATGAACCGACCCAGACTGCACATGGATGTGGATGACAACGACGCCGACCGCTATCGCGCACCTGCGCTCGACAAAGGGCTGGACATTCTCGAATTGCTGTCCGAACAGAAATCGGGACTCACGCGGGCGGAGATCACGAAAATGCTCGGCAGAAATGCGAGCGAGATGTATCGGATGCTGGAGCGGCTCGTCGCGCGGCAGTACGTGGTGCGCTCGCCGGAAGGCGATCGGTATTCGCTGAGCCTCAAGCTGTATGCGCTCGCGCATCGTCATCCGCCGATGAACCGGCTCATCGCGGAGGCGCTTCCGACGATGCAGCGTTTCGCCGATGCGGCCGAACAATCGGTGCATCTGGTCGTCTACGATCGCGGCAATCTGCTCGTCATCGCGCAAGTGGATGGCCCGGGCACATGGGGAATTTCGGTGCGGCTGGGCTCGCGCGTCGGCTTGATCGATACGGGTTCGGGGCGCGTGATGCTCGCCTTTCAGACCGACGAGCAGCGCGAACACATGCTCACCGAACACACGAAGGTCAAGGGCGAAGTCGCGCTCGATCGCGCGGTGCTCGACGCGGATTATCGGCAGGTTCGCGAACTCGGCTATTCGAAGAAGGACAGCCAGCAGACCTTCGGCGTGACGGACGTCACTTATCCGCTGCTCGGGCCGTCGGGCCAGGCGATCGCGGCGCTCACCTGTCCGTACATGCGGCGGATCGACGAATACGTCGCGCCGTCGATCGACGACGTCATGTCGCTGCTCAAAGACGCCGCCGCATCGCTTTCGATGATGCACGACTGAACGGCGCACGCTGCGCGCGTTAGAATGGCGGCCCTCTCAAAATGACGGCGCGTCGCGAAGACGCGCCGCCGTCTCCAATCCGACGCATTCCGATGGCGAAACTCCTTTCCGATACCGAATTCCTCCGCTTCACCGAACTGCAGCAAAAGCAGGCGAACTTCACGATCACGTCCGGCGAAGCCGATGAGTTGCGCGAGATCGTCGCGCGTGCGCAGAAGAAGCGTGACGATCGCGCGGCCGCGATGCAGGCGATCGAAACGTATATCGCGCAATTCGACATTACGCCCGACGAGCTTTTTTCAGCCGAACAGATCGGCGACGCGGCGCGCACCTTCGGCCTGATTCCCGCCGCGAAAAAGGAACGCACATTGCCGCCGCAACTGACATACAACGGCAAGCCGTATCAGTGGACCTCGCGCGCGCTGCCCGACGACATCCGCGTGCCGCTGTTCGATGCGTTCACGTCGGGGCACTCGGTGAAGCCGTTCATCGCGACGCTGAAGGACAGCTCGCGCTGCGCGCTGACGATCGCGCGCCTCGAAAAGGAAACGGGAAGTACGTACGCCGAAGCAATGCTCGAAGAGCTTTCGCTGTCGCGCGCCCAGATCGACGACGCGCTTGCCCGACTCGCGGCTTAATCCGCGTGCGGCTGTGACGGCGCATCGCACAGCCGCATTCTGAAACCGACGACGCCAGGGTCGTCGGTCTTCGTCAACTCGAAGCCGGTGTTACGCGCGAGCGCGATCATGCCGGCGTTCTCGCGCAACGCCTCGCCGACCATCCAGCGCGTGCCGCGCTGCCTCGCATAATCGATGATGCGCGACAGCAGCAGCGAGCCCAATCCCCTGCCCTTCATGTCCGAGCGTGCGGCGACGGCGAACTCGGCTGTTTCGTTATCCGGGTCGGCGATCGCGCGCGCGACACCGAGCGTCTCGCCCGTGCCCTCGCCGTTTGCCCGCGTGACGATCAGCGCCATCTCGCGGTCGTAGTCGATCTGCGTCATGCGGGCCAGTTGCGAATGGTCGAAGCTACGCACCGCGCCGAAGAATCGCAGACGCAAATCTTCGGCGGTGTTCGCGGCGACGAAGGCAGCGTGCGCTTCTTCGTCCTCGGGACGAATCGGCCGCACGGTGACGCGCATCCCGCGCCAGTCGAGCGTCTCTTCAAGGCAACGCGGATACGGCACGATCGCAAGCGGCTTGCGATGCGCGCCCAGCGTGAGCTGCGGTTCATGAACGGCGACCGTATCGCGCGTCACGCGCAACGTCAGCCGCAACGCGACAATTTCCTCGATATAGCAAACCAGTTGCGATAACGCGGTGAGCGCGTTCAGCAGCGTCTCGGCGGGCAACTCGCGCGAACGCGGCGAGCGCATGACGAGATCGCGCGATAGCACCGGATTGAGCGGCGGCAATGCGAACTCGTGAAGTGCGTCTGCCAGGCCGAGCGCGCCTTCCGCTTTGAACTCGAAAACCGGCCCGAACACGCGATGGTTGAGCAGCCGCGTTTGGATCTCGACGGCATCGCTCGTGAGCGAGTCGGGCAGTCCGGGTTTCACCGAAATGCCGAAGCGAGCGAATATGCGCGCGGCACGTTCGCCGTTCAATTCGGCGATGCCGTTCGCGAGCGCGCCGCGAATCTCGGATTGCGCGGCGTCGATGTCCTCCGGAATATCGGCGGGAAGTCCGTCGGGCGTCTGCATCAGCAATTCGCGGCCTTGCCGGAAATCGACGAGGCGTGCGAAGCCGCGCGCGAGCCGATGAGGCGTCGTGTGCACCGGAATGCCGTTGGCATGCAGTTCGTCGCGCGTCGCGGAATCGACGCAACCGAAAAAGCAAGCAAGCAAGCCGCGATACGCATGGCGCCGTTCCGCGATCAGCGTGCGCGCAACTTCGGCGACGGGCGCGCTATGCGTCGGCGCGTGAACGACGAACACGGTGCCGGTCTCGCGATGCGAGGCAAGTGCTTCGAGCGCGGCGCCGAAGTCGACGGGCGTGGCGTCGTCGCCGAGAAGAAGCGGATTGCCCGCGCGGGCGCGAGGCAGCGCGGCGGCGACTGCGTCGCGCGCGGCGGTCGGCCATTGCGCGAGGTCATCGCCGGCCGCGCCGAACGCATCTTGCGCGAGTGCGGCGACACCGCGATCGCTGGTGATGACGGTCGCAACATCGCTCGCCGCGACGCGGCCGATGCCGAGCGTTTCGATCTCGTCGAGCAGGTCGTCGAGTGAATCGACGCGAACCAGGCCGGCGCGGCGAAAGGCTGCGCCATAGAGACGATCGAAGGGATCGTCGCGACCGGTGCGGAGCACGAGTACGGGCTTGTTTCGCGCGGCGGCGCGTGCGGCGGACATGAACTTGCGCGCCGATCGGACGGTTTCGATGGCCAGCAGAATCGCGCGCGTCGACGGATCGCTCGCAAGGAAGTCGAGGATGTCACCGGAATCGACATCGGCTTCATCGCCGAGCGCGACGATGCGCGAGAAACCGAGACCGCGCGCCCGAGCCCACCCCAACACGCCATTGGTCAACGCGTTCGATCCGGATACCCACGCGACGCCGCCCGTTTTGACGCTGCAAGCGGGTGCACCAAGACAGGCGCCGATCGCAGGTGTGACAACGCCGAGACTGGCCGGTCCGATGATGCGAACGAGGTAAGGACGAGCGGCGGCGAGAGTACGAGTGGTCCAATCGTCCGGCTCGGAAATGGAGGCGTCTCCACGCTGATTCGCTTCGCCGACGATGACGACGGCTTTCGTGCCGCGTCGACCGAGGCGGTCGACCAGACCCGGCCACGTTTGCGGTCGAGTACACAACACGGCGACGTTTGGCGCTTCGGGTAGGGCATCGACGTCGCGGTACACCGGTTCGCCACCTAGTGATTCGTGCTTCGGATTGACCGGCCATAGCGATCCAGCGAAACCGGCGCACTGGATTCGCGACCAAACCATTTCACCGATGCTGCCTGCACGCGACGACGCGCCGACGACTGCGATTGACTTCGGCGCAAACAGGACATCGAGATTGCGAACGGTCATGGCGGCTCCGGCACGCGCGTCGGTTTAGACAGCGCCTAGCATAGGCGATTTTGTTTTTGGAGTGATGACGCGTCGACGCTTGGATGGGCGCGCGGAACTTTATGCGCATAAAGCGGCACTCCTCATGTTGCGGCAACCGCCAACCACTTTATGCGTAAACCTAGACCGATCGGCTAACGCACATCATTTATTGTGCATGAACACTGGATAAATAAGTTCGCCAATGTAAAATTCGACAGACTTCTAAATTCGGAGCAAAACGTGGCGGCGGAAATCATAGCGATCACGCAGCAGAAGGGCGGCGTCGGTAAAAGTACGATCGCGATGCATCTGGGCGCGGCCTTTCACGAGAAGAAAAAGCGCGTGCTCGTGGTCGATGCCGATGGACAGAACACCCTGATTCATTGGTCCAGCGCCGCATCGGATGAAGCGAGCGGGATACCGTTTCCCGTCGTCAATCTCTCCGAAGCGGGCGGACAGATCCATCGGGAGATCAAGAAGTTCGTCAACGACTACGACGTCATCGTCGTGGATTGCCCGCCGTCGATCACTGAGAAGGTCTCCGGCGTCGTGCTTTTGGCAGCGAGCGTCGCGGTGATTCCTACGTCGTCATCGCCGGCGGACTATTGGTCGAGTGTCGGCTTAGTCAAGCTCGTCCAGCAAGCTCAAGTGATGAACGAAGACCTGCGAGCCGTGTTTCTTCTCAATAAGACCGAGGAGAAGCGCATGCTCACGCGCGAACTGAAAGTCGCACTCGAAGAACTTGGCTTCCCCTTACTGAAAACGCAAATTCCCACGCGCGAGTGCTACAAACAGGCGATGGCGCTCGGGCTGACTGTGCTCCAAATGAGCGATCGCGGATCGCGTCTCGCCGCGGCGGAGATTCGCGCGGTAGCAGACGAGATCATGGCCATGCTCCCCTGACTTTATGCGCATAAAGGACCCTGAATGAAACCGTCCCAACTTGCCAAGGGCTTCAAGGCTCGCCCCGATTCGACCAGCAGCGAGAAGCGCACAGCGCTCGATCGTCTTAACGCCATCGACGGCATCGTAGATATTCAGCACGCGGGACAGACTGCGGCGAACGGCCGGTCGAGCGCTTTTGTTGCTGAAGAGCCGGGCGACATCAATGGCGCACCCGAGTCCGACGAATATCGGGCCTGGAGACGTGCGAATCGTTATACGACGGGACAAGTGATCGAACTGTCGTTGAAGGCGATCAAACCGAGCCCCTTCAACCCGCGCCATTTCTATCTGAAGACGTCGATTGCCGAACTGGCCGTCAACCTTGCGAAGCAGGGCCAACAGCAAGCGATTCATGTCATTCCCGATTATGAGAATCCGGGAACATTCTTCGTCAGCGATGGCGGGCGGCGTGTACGGGCTTTAAAGGAAGCGAACAAGGAGACGGTCAAGGCAGTGGTCGTCGATCTGCCGATCGGCATCGAGAGCTACAAACTCGGTTATGACCTGAACGTCCAGCGCGACTCGCAGACCGTGTTCGACAACGCCGTCGTCTGGCGACGCTTCCTCGACGAGCAGCATTTCCAGAGCCAGCGCGAACTGGCGGATCATCTCGGCCTCGACGAATCGACGATCGCGGTGGCGTTGTCGATCGCGAAGCTGCCCGAGAACGTCATGCACGAGATGGTCGCGCGCCCCGATCGATTCGGCTCGAACATGGCGTATCAGATCGCGCGCTATCACACTGCGCGCGGCAGCGACGCCACGTTGCGGCTCATCAACAAGATCACTGCCGACGATCTGAGCACGCGCCAGGTCGCCGACATCGTCAAGGGCCGCGCCAACGCCAACGAACCAGCGAAGACGCCGAGCCGGCAGCGCTATGCACAACGTCTGGAAATCAAGCTGGACGGCGTTTCAGTCGGCGATCTGAAGTCGTATGGGGAAGATCGCATCGAATTGAGTTTGCGCGGGCTGTCGCGCGAGAAGCGCGATGAACTCCTGCATCAAATCGAAAAGATGCTGCAGGCCGCAGAAAACAAGCAGTGATGTATCAAGGGCCGCCGGAACGCTTCGGCGGTCCTTGAACTATGCGTTTTTTTGAAAATCGCCGGGCTTTGCGGCTGCGGTTTAGCGCGACTGGCTCAGCGTAAATGCCAGCAAGTCTCCATCCGTGGGATCGCCCCACGTCTTTCGAGCCAGCCAGTCGAAAAAGGATGTCTCGGCGAGCTTCGAATCCAGCCCGCGCTTGCGCCAGTCGTCACGCATGTGCGTGCCAAGGCCCGGCAGCACGTCGTCCTCGAATGACTGGCGCGCCAACTCCCGTTCTTCCTCACCTTGCTCGTCGTACAGCACGCGCGCTTCCTTGCGGCGGTAGGCCGAGAACTCGCTCAGCAAGCGGGCCTTGAGGTCGTCAGCGGCGGATGCGGCCGCTGGCGTACGCGAAACCGCGCCACTGTTCGCGGGAGGCAAAGCCTCCACCGGCGGAGCGTAGCCTTTCTTCAGCGCGTCCTTGAAGAGGGCTGCCGCGCTGCGAACCGGCGGCAGCGTTGTACTGCGCATCCGCTGCTCAGTCATCTGCAACGCGGCGCGGATGCGGTTTTCCTCACTGTCGGCATACAGCGTCTGTGCGTCTTTGAGCGGAATGCCGATCTTCACCATCCGATCCACCAGCGTGCTGTCGAACACGTTCGGATGCTCGTCGAGCGCGAGCATCGGCTGCTTCTGTTCGGTCACGCGGAATTGAATCTCGGCGACGCGTCGCCCTTCGCGATGTTCCACCAGCTCGACGAAGATGTTGGTCACGGCGTTCACTTCGGCAATCGCCGGACGAAGATAATCGCGTTTGAAGTACTTGTATTCGCGCTTGGCTTCATCGCCGGCTTCGGTATCCGGCGTGCCCGAGAGTATGGGACGCCACCATTCCCACGTTTCGCGCATCGTCAGATGGCTGGGATTCGTCAGGTAGCGAACGCAGATCTCATACAGCGCAAGGCCGGCGCTGCTGCGTAATTGGCTCTGAAATTGCAGACTCAGCCGCGCGTATTGCACCGGATCGAGCAACTTCTTTTTGATTTTTGGAGCGAACGAAAATTCGACCCACACGCGGCGCGTCGTCGGATCTTCAAGAATTTCGGCATCGGCGATTAGCGTCGAGATACCCCACTTTCGGCCGGGTTTCTGACTCGACGTGCCGGTGCTCCACTCTACCTGCACCGACACCATTCGGCGCAGATGTTCCTTGACTAGCGCGGTATCGTTCGAGTCGAACGCCGAATTTGCGACGATATCGGATAGCAGCGCGCGGTACGTGTCGCCCGACTCATCAGCTTGCTGAGCGACTGCAAGAAGCACGTTGAACAGCTTGCGGGTGAGTAGCGTGATCTTGCCGCTTTTCGGCTGGATCGCAATGGCCTCGACCGCCTTGCGCAGTTCGGCGGAACTGGGGCTGACGACGTCGGTTTTCTTCGCGCGCTTGGTGGCCATGACATGGTCAAGATCGATGATGCGGGCAAGGATACCGATTGGGGTGAAACGCGTCTATAGGGACAAAATCACCGTACAGGGTGATGCAGCAACGTGTGACGCAACTCACTGCGGTGCGCTCCTGTAAACGCTCACCGCTCACCGATGATGACCATCGCATTTGGGCAGTATCCGCGCGGGTAAACGACTTCAAGCGAAGTCCGGCCCGGTCGCCAGCAGTTTGCAGAGCTCCCGAAAACGCTCACCTCAAAATTTTTTTGACGTTCCTATCGGAATGTAGCGCCTCTGACACAGCATCCTGCCGGACAGGCATTGCACGTTCGCTACTCGAATGGTGCACATCGCTCGGGCAGTCGCACTCACCCAGCGCGATGCCAGCGCCGTGAGTCCCGGAAAGTCTCACCAATCGCGCAGTGACTCGCTTGTTCACTGCCCGCCCGAGCCCGTTCTCAAGCGTGTCTCAGCGAACCGGTCCTGTAAAATCTCACCTCAAATTCCTTTGATCACCGCTCTGCGAGTCCCATTGAAGCGCCGAAACCGACTTCTGGAAAGGAAGAACCTTGTGTAGTCGGGCATTCATCTCGCTTGGATATATGGCGCTTTGCCGAACGCTCTCCCGAAAACGCTCACCGTAACCGCACTAAACTCGCTGCGCAGGCGCTGATGCCTCCCGAATCTTCTCACCGTCACAGACGGGCCGATCGCCCTGCGCGATGGTATCCCATTGTTTTCAAATCTTTTTTCTCATTTGGCTCGCAAGCGTGGCGTCTCGAGACTGTTGTCTCTGGATGGATCCGAATCCCGGACAAGCTCACCTTAGGTCCAGGGTACCGGGCGATGACCCACACGAACTCCGGCAAGAAGGTCCCGCAAAAGCTCACCTTCAGAAGGATTATCGGAAACGTGACCATCCCAAATCGCCGCATGGTCCACGGAAACACAATCAGAGTGGGTACATCGCTCCCGAAAAAGCTCACCTTTACGTGCTCGATTCACTGTTTCGACCATACAGAGTCAAGTTTTCCCGAAAAAGCTCACCGGAAATTCTAAAACCACCCCGTAAACCCTCACCAATCCGTAAAAATGACCGAAATCCCGTTTGGAAGGGTGGGACCGCAATCCCCCCGAAAAGCCTCACCTTATGGATTCATTACCTCACGAAGCTGAATACGCCAGTCCACGGCCCCAGCGTGTTGCGCTCCCGCGTGAGCTCACCTTGCAGATCTCACGCCCCCCTGAATCCGCTCACGATCTCTCCCGCGGTTGCTCACCATCACTCCCGAACCCGACCACCGATATATCCCGTAGAGCTTCACCATGTATCCTGTAGCGTCTCACCTTGCAGCTCGCAAAGCCTTACTGGATAAGGCTTCGCCTTGGCGTTAACGCTGTTAACAAGGGTTCAAAGGTGTTTACTTCTATTACACTCAAGCGCTGATGTGTCCTTGAACAATTGTCAATATAGAACTTCATCGTGAAACACGAATCGGCTGTGAATCTTCGCTAAAATTACATGCAGATCATATGCTTGCACGCGTTTTCTTAGGATGTTCCACAGAAGGCGCTTGGCTTGTTGAGACAAAATCATCAAAAGACCGAATAACTCGCATTAAATCGGCGCCCAGCCGACACGGCCAAGAAATTCATAACGTACGACACGTAAAACGTTATGATCGCAATGTCAAAATGGACATCTCGCCGTCATGGACCACTCCACCCGCGAAACTCTGCGCCAGGAAATCGAAGCGCTTCGAGCGAGAGGCGCGCGCCGTCAAGATCTTTCCCAGCACGCTTGCAAACGACTCTTCTTCGACCTCGGCGTCCGACCGTCGGTTACGACCGTTCGCGATTTGACGCAGACCGGCAGCGCCAGCGATATCCCCAAGGACATCGAAGCCTTTTGGAACGGCTTGCGCACCGCGATGCACGTACGCATCGACGCAGGAGCGATTCCGGAATCGTTGCAGGAACGTGCTGGCGACTTGCTGGCCGCGCTTTACGACGAAGCGCAAAAAGTCGCGCGTGCCTCGCTAGAAGAAGACAAGGCGCGTCTCGACGCCGCCATCCAGGACGCGCAAGTCAAGGTCCGCGATGCCGATATCCGCCGCGAAACGAGCGAGCAAGCTCACCAGCGCGCTGAAGCCCGCGCTGAAGCCGGCGTCGTCCGAATCGCCGCCCTGGAAGCCGAGTTGCAGGCGCTTAGAGACCGGGGTTCGGACGCTCAGACCGGATTGCGCGAAGTCATTGCTCGCTGGGAGAAGGAAAACGAGGCCCTGTCTAAATGTCTGCAGCAGGAGCAGGACGCGGCGGCTCGCCTGCGCGATCGCGTCGACGAACTGCAGGGCGAACTGCGCCACAACACGGAACACTACGCACAGCAGATCAAGGATGCAGTCAAAGAAGCCGAACGACGCGTTCATCCGATGCTCGTCGAACTCGACTCCCTTCGCGGCATGGCTGCCAACTATCAGGCAAGTGCACGCGAAGCGAGCCAAAAGGAATTCGATTTCATTCAACAACTTAGCGCTGCGAGAAGCCGCGCCGACCGCCTGGAATCCCAAGTCCGCGTGCAGTCCGACGAAATCGATGCGCTCGTTCTCGAACGCGACGCACAGCGCGTCCAGTCAGGCGCGAGCGCCGAAATCGGCGAACTGATCGGGCGTCTTGCGGCACAGGGGCGTTTGACTACCGACGAGATCGCGAAGCTGGGAACTCAGGTAGACGGCTACATCATTGCCCCGGCGGCCTGTCCGGCCTGCGAGGCCGGCGAGCCGGAATTGCAGCGCCACGAAGACGAATACGAGCTTTCCTGTCCAAACTGCGAGCGGACTTCGGGCGCGGCGTTATCAAAGCTCGCCGCAGTCGATGGATTCGTCCGATCAGCACGCGTCAGCATGTCCTGAGCGCGAGATCGTCAAAGGTGAGAGTTTTCGGGACCGCGCGACATCGTGTCAGAAGTTTGATCGGCGCGCGCCTGAGCAATATCGCGCTCCCGTATTTGCTCACCCATCCATTCCTGCCATGCGCGATGCAGCCGGTGTCCCGAGATCGTCTGCTGAAATCCTAGCCATTGTCCGACGCGGTCGGGATCCGTCCCGTTTTCGAAAAGCTCCGCGGCGTAGGTGTTGCGCAAGGTCTGCGGACTTGCCCGCGCCACGCGCGATGCCGCGATGCCCGACTCCGCCACGACGGCATCGATCGCTCGCAGCATCGTCGCCTTGTGCATGGATCGTCCGGACGGTGCCGCCGGAAATAGCAACTCGCCCGCAAGGCCCGCAGCTTTACGTTCGCGGATCCAGTCGTCGAGCACTTCGACTGCAAACGGCGCAAGCCGCGCTTGCCGGGTCAATAGCGGATTGGACGCGTCGACGGTGATGTAGGGCGCGCCCGCTGCATAGCAATCGACGGTGAGTTGCGCGGCCTCGCCCGTCTTCACGCCTGCTCCGAGAAACGCCGCGACCAGCGCTCGATCGCGGCGCTCGCGCCAGCGCTGCGCGCCTGGCAACGTTCCGATCGGCGAAAACAGATGCGCGACGAGCAGCGCACGCTCGTCGTGCGTGAGAAACCCGGTCGGCTCGTTGTCGCGAGCCTTGCGCCAGGCGGCATCACCATCCTGGGCGATGAACCGTGCCGGATTCGTCGCCGCCGATTCGATTTCCCGAACATGATCCAGTACGCGCTCAATCAACCGCAGATAACGCATCCGCTGCGGACGGCGAATGTCCAGTTGCGCGACGAATTGCTCGATGACAGGACGTTGCACCGTATGCAGCGTCGCGCGTTTTGCGGCCAGCCACTCGAGAAAGTTTCCCCACTGCGCGCGATACACATCCGCCGATGACGCCCGGAACGACTGCTGGGCAAGCCATGCGTCGAATGCAGCATGGGGATCCGCTTGCCAGTCGGCGCGCTGTTGGTCGAAGAGATCGGAAGTGTTCGGCATGGTGTTCGAAGGCGCATCGCGCGCTGTGTTGCACTGCGCACAGGGTCGGGCTTGGCGCGCGCGACGTCAAGGGCGAGTGTTCGTTGAAGTGTCGATAACCGACTTGCTGGGTGTGCGTGCCGTCGACTACTGTCGTCTACACAGCTTCCATCCACTCAAAAACACGAGCGCAAAAAGGATCGAGCGATGGCCCAGCAATCCATGCAGGAACGCCGCGCGATGGGACGCGCCGCGCGCGAACGCACGCCACGAGGCGCGCACGACGCGACCGGCGATGTCGACCGGGATCCCATCGAACTGTTGCGGATGAGCAGCAAAGGCCGTGTCGAGGCGCTCGTTCCTTTACGATACGGCCGCATGCTGGTATCGCCATTCGCGTTTTATCGCGGCAGTGCGATTCTGCAGGCGCACGATCTGGCGGCCACGCCGGACAGCGGAATCGCCATTCAGGTTTGCGGCGACTGCCATCTGGCGAACTTTGGCGGCTTCGCGACGCCGGAGCGCGCGCTGATTTTCGATCTCAACGACTTCGATGAAACCGCGCCCGGACCCTGGGAATGGGATCTGAAGCGCCTTGTTGCGAGCTTCACGATCGCCGGTCGGCATCTCGGCCACGGCGATCTCGCCGCCGACGAATTCGCGTTTCGCGCCGCGCGCAGCTATCAGATGCATCTGCGCGAGTACGCGGAAATGAGCGTGCTCGATCTCTGGTACGAGCGCATTACGTTCGACCGCATGTACGAGACCGTTCAAACTATAGATGCGCGACGGCGCATAAAGCGCGGCATCGAACGCGCTTCGCGTCGCACGCACGAAACGATGCTGCCCAAACTCGCGGAACGAACCGGCGACACGTGGCGTATCCGCGACGCGCCGCCCGCCGTGTTCCACATTCGCAGCCAAAGCACGCTGATCGATGAAAACGACCCGTGGATGGCGCTGAGAGGCAGCTTCCATGAAATAGTCGGGCCGCTCGTGCGCAATTATGTCGCGACGCTGATGCCGGAGCGCGCGAGGCTGCTCTCGCAATTCTCGTTGCAGGATGTTGCGTTCAAGGTGGTGGGCGTCGGAAGTGTCGGCACGCGCTGCCTCGTCTTGCTGCTCACGGATTATCACGACAAGCCACTTTTCTTGCAGATGAAAGAAGCATCGACGTCGGTTGTCGCCAGATATGCGAAGCGCGTTGGGGAAGCCGGCGATTGCAAACACGACGGCCAGCGCGTCGTTCACGGACAACGTCTGATGCAGGCAGCCACCGATCCGTTTCTCGGCTGGGCGACCGGACCGCTCGGACGCGCGCTGTACATCCGTCAGTTGCGCGACATGAAGATTTCCGCCGCGTTCGAAACATTCAGCGACGACGCCTTCCGCGAATATGCCGCGCTTTGCGGCTGGGCGCTGGCCCGTGCGCACGCGAAGTCGGGCGGTCGCGCGCCGGAGATTTCGGGCTACATCGGCAACAGCGATCGCCTGGCGGAAGTGCTGGTGCGATACGGACGGGCTTACGCGAAACAGGTAGAGAAGGACTACGATGTGTTTCGCGCCGCTTGCCGCAAAGGCGAGCTCGCAGCGCGGTCGGACGTCGACATGGCTGCGGACTTCGCACCCTGAATCAGTTCCATTTTCGCTGCCTGCCGGACGTGCAGGAATCAGTGGGCTGCGGCCACGGCCTGCGGTCGCCCTTGCCGCGCGGCGCGTTCGTAGGCGTCCACCGCGAACGCGAAGACGGCGGGAAGAGCGTCGGACGATGCGACATCGACTACGTCGTCGGTCTCGGGGAAATGAAAGTCGTCGGGACGCGCGAACAGTTCGCGCAGCGCGGCTTCGTGCCGGCCGGCGAACCCGAGGTCCGCAACCGCTTCCGCCTCGATGGCGTGCAATAGTCGCCAGGTCAGGGGCACGCCTTTATCGATGTATCGCCCTGCAATCTGACGCGTGATGCGCTCGAGATCATGCACAGCACGGGCAAATTGTCTTCTGCTCAGGTTTTCGCCGTTCGACTCCATGTTCACCCCTTCCACCGGTGTTATTGTACTGTACAAATATACAGTACTTGATGCCATGAAAGTAGCGTCGCGCTACTCGAAGAGCGTGTATGTGCGATTCCGCCTACGTGCGTTTCAGACAGGCGCCGCTATGCGTGCCGACGAACGAAGCGCATCGTAGAGCCATGCTTAGGACATGTCTTCTGAGCAGAACGCGCAGGCGGTTTTTTTTGCGTAGTTCGACGGCATTGCGCGGCCAACAGCGCTGCAAACCACGGGAGAACTGAGATGAATAAGGATCAAGTCGAAGGCGTTGGCAAGCAAGTCAAGGGCAAGATCAACGAGGGCGTCGGAAAGGTGACCGGCGACACGGCTCAGGAAGCCAAGGGCGATATGCAACAAGCCGCCGGCAAGGTGCAGAAAGGCGTAGGCGATGCACGGGAAGATCTGAAGGACAGCGTTAAAAAGAACCCGTAAGGCAAGTAATCCGGCGCCCCAAGACGCCGTCATTTAAGCGGGACGTGCTTGAGGCACGTCCCGTTTTTATTGCCGATGCTAGTCGGCGCTGTGCGCGGGTTTATGCGCATAAAGCAGCCCAGCGGCACGCCTCTCAGCCGTGGATGACCACCAGCAATGCCTTGGCATCCGACCGCCCCACATTTCGAATCGCGTGGCCTTCATCAGCGGCATAGCGCGCGGTTTCGCCTGCCTTAAGCCTGCGGGTTGCGCCAGACGCATCCACTTCGATCGTCCCATTCAAAACCGTGAGGTGTTCGTGCGTCCCCGGCTCGTGCGCGTTCGACGTCAGCGCCGCCCCCGATCGCAACGTGAGTTCGTACCATTCGAACTTTCCTGCAAGCTCTATCGGTCCCCACACGCGCAGTTGATAACCGCCGTTGTCGCCGCTCAATGTTGGTATCTCGTGCAAGCCGGACACGCGGATCGCCTCGGCGGGCCGCTGCTGAGTGAACAGCTGATCTAGGCTGATGCCGAGCGCATTGGTCAATCGCCAGGCGACCGCGATCGTCGGATTGGCCTTGTCGCGTTCGATTTCCGACAACATTGACTTCGACACCCCCGCTGCCCGAGATAAATCATCCAGCGTCAGCTTTCTTTCGTTGCGCAAGCGCTGAATGATTTCTCCGACGCGCGGCGGCGTCGGACCTGCGCCCGCGAGATCGCCTGTTTTTCCGTCTATACCTGTGCTTGCCATGGTTCGGCTGATCCCGTAGAGTGTTCGGCATATCGGAAATTCGTTCGAAATATCGAACGTGTCCGATGCGATCAATGCACTATAACAGGGCTATGGACCACGCGCGCGGCAACTAGCGCGAGGATTGCATCGGCAGGCCAGGATCAAGGAATGAGATGAAAGACCAATACCTCTCCCATCTGCGCTCGACGCTCGACGACATTCGTGCCGCAGGGTTTTACAAAACTGAGCGCGTCATCGCGAGCCCGCAGTCATCGGACATACGGCTCGCCAACGGAAGCGGCGTGCTCAATTTCTGCGCGAATAATTATCTCGGCCTCGCCGACGATCGTCGGCTCATCGAAGCCGCGAAAGCGGGTCTCGACGCCGATGGCTTCGGCATGGCGTCCGTTCGATTCATCTGCGGTACGCAAGCCGTCCACAAGGCACTCGAAAGCGCGATCGCGCAATTTCTCGGCACCGACGATTCGATTCTCTATTCGAGCTGCTTCGATGCAAACGGCGGCCTTTTCGAAACCCTGCTGACCGAAGAAGACGCGATCATCAGCGACGAGCTGAATCACGCGAGCATCATCGATGGCGTGCGGCTATCGAAAGCCCGACGTCTTCGCTACAAGAACAACGACCTTGCGGATCTGGAAGCACGCCTTCAGGAAGCCGACGCCGCCGGCGCACGCTTCAAGCTCATTGCGACCGACGGCGTATTTTCGATGGACGGCATCATCGCGGACCTCGCCGGTATTTGCGATCTCGCCGACCGCTACGGCGCGCTGGTAATGGTCGACGATTCGCACGCCGTCGGTTTTATCGGCGAAGGCGGACGCGGCACGCCTGAGCACTGCGGCGTGCTGGATCGCGTCGACATCATCACCGGAACGCTCGGCAAGGCGCTCGGCGGCGCTTCGGGCGGATACATCGCCGCGCACAAGGAAATCATCGAATTACTGCGCCAGCGCAGCCGGCCTTATTTGTTTTCGAATACGTTGGCGCCGAGCATCGCGGCGGCATCGCTGAAAGTGCTCGAATTGCTTGCAAGCGATGAAGGCGCGACGTTGCGCCAGCGCGTCAGTGAAAATGGCGCGCACTTTCGCCGGGCAATGTCCTCGCTCGGCTTCGATCTCGTTCCCGGCCAGCATCCGATCATTCCCGTCATGCTCGGTGATGCGCAGCTCGCATCGAAGATGGCCGATGCGCTGCTCGACGAAGGCGTCTATGTCGTCGGCTTTTCCTACCCCGTCGTTCCGAAGGGACGCGCGCGCATCCGAACGCAAATGAGCGCGGCGCATACGCCGGAACAGATCGATCGCGCAGTCGATGCGTTCGCGCGCGTCGGCCGAAAACTCGGCGTGATCCGCTGAAGGTTTATGCGCATAAAGTCAGGGGACCGGGCCACGAGCCCGCGACCATTGAAGAAGCATCCTCGAGACCAAACGTCAGGATCAAATGCAATGAAAGCCCTCGCCAAACTCGAACGCGCTCCCGGCCTTACGTTGACGCGCGTGAAGCGCCCGGAAGTCGGCCACAACGATGTTCTCATCCGTATCCGCAAAACAGCGATCTGCGGTACCGACATTCACATCTGGAAATGGGACGAATGGGCGCAGAAGACGATTCCCGTGCCGATGCATGTCGGGCACGAGTATGTCGGCGAGATCGTGGAGATGGGACAGGAAGTGCGCGGCTTTGCCATCGGCGATCGCGTGTCGGGCGAAGGCCATATCACCTGCGGCTTCTGTCGCAATTGCCGCGCGGGTCGTCGTCACCTGTGCCGCAACACGGTCGGTGTCGGCGTGAACCGCGAAGGCGCTTTCGCAGAGTTCCTCGTGATCCCGGCGTTCAACGCCTTCAAGATTCCCGCCGATATTTCCGACGACCTCGCCGCGATCTTCGATCCGTTCGGCAACGCGACACACACGGCGCTCTCGTTCAATCTCGTCGGCGAAGACGTGCTGATCACCGGCGCGGGTCCGATCGGCGTGATGGCCGCTGCGATCGCGCGGCACGTCGGCGCGCGCAACGTCGTCATCACCGACGTGAACGACTATCGCCTCGAACTCGCGCGCAAGATGGGCGCGACGCGGGCGGTCAACGTTGCAAACGAAAACCTGCGCGACGTCATGAGCGAACTCGGCATGACCGAAGGCTTCGACGTGGGTCTGGAAATGTCCGGTGTACCGAGCGCATTTACGGCGATGCTCGAATCCATGAACCACGGCGGCAAAGTGGCGCTGCTCGGTATTCCTCCGGCGCAAACTGCAATCGACTGGAATCAGGTGATCTTCAAGGGACTCGAAATCAAAGGCATCTACGGACGCGAAATGTTCGAGACCTGGTACAAGATGGTCGCGATGCTTCAAAGCGGCCTCGATCTTTCGCCGATCCTCACGCACACCTTTCCTGTCGACGATTATCAGCGCGCGTTCGACACGATGCTTTCCGGCAATAGCGGCAAGGTCGTGCTCGATTGGACTTCGGTGCCGGCCTGAGCGTGCATCATTGAGCGCCGTCTGCCGGCGCCTTCGAGAATTCGGCTTGAATGGCGACGTGCACATCGTCGCCGACAGCCGGATACCACGTCGTCAAGCCGAACTGTGCGCGGCTAAAGTGTCCGTCGGCTGAAAAGCCCAGCGTTTCCTGCTTCGTGAGCGGATTGACCGCGTGTCCGTTGAACGTCACGTTCAACGTGACCGGCCTGGTTGCGCCACGAATCGTCAGATCGCCTGTCATGACACCCTTGTCGTCGCCCGTTCGCTGAAACGACGTGCTGACGAAGACGATGTCCGGATAACGCGCGACATCGAACATGTCGGGCCCTTTCAGCATGCGATCGAGCAGCGGTACGTTCGTATTGACGCTCGACGCATCGATGCTCGCGCGCACCGAGCTCGCGGACATGCCGTCCGCATTCCAGTCGAGTTGCGCCGCCGTCTTGTCGAATCGAATGACGAAGCGCGAATAGTGGAAATGATCGACGTCGAAGCTCACGTTCCAGTGATGCGGATCGAGCTGATAACGTCCCGGCGGCACGCTGGATTCACTCGACGACACGCGATGCGTAACGACCTGCAGCGGCGTGCACGCGATCAATGCGCTCGCCGCTAGAAAAGGAACGAAACGCTTGTAAGCCTTCATCGCGCTTGACCTCGAATACGAAATTGAAGAACTCGACAAGTTTCGCCGAGATCGATGAAGCATGCACGGCCGTCACGGTCTTTTCGCCCGCACAGACGAGAATGACGCGATCAGGTAGAGTTCGCCTCGACCTCCATCTTGAAAAAAGGCGCCGTCGCGAACATGCGATGGCGGAGAACACATGCGCACATGGCTGTCCCGCTTTCGATCTTTCCGCGTGCAATCGTTCATGGCCGTTGCGCTGGCCGCGTCGGCGTGGACGCCTGCCGCGCACGCAAGCTTGTGCGGCGACGGCCTCTGGGTCGACGCGATGGTCGCTTCGCATCACGTCCATCCGGACAAGGACTTCGAGCAATTCAATCCCGGCATCGGCGTGGAATGCTGGGTCGCGCCGCAATGGGCGGTGACGGGCGGCTACTTCCGCAATTCGCTGTCGAAACCATCGTTCTATGGCGGCGGCGTGTGGGGACCGGACTTCCTTCACTGGAACTACGTCAGACTTGCCGTGATGGCCGGCCTCATCTCGGGCTACGACTACGGCAGTTACGGCATCGGCCATAACCATACGGTGGGTCCGGTCGCCGCGCCGCTCATCATGCTGGAGTACAAGCGCGTCGGCGCGAACATCATCCTGATTCCGCCGATACCCTCGAGCGATCTTCCCTTCACCCTCGGCTTCATGCTCAGAGTGAAATTCTGAGTCATCCTGATTATTGCTGAAGCGATCGCGCCGCATGCTGCAGGCATTCGAGCAACAACGTCGCGGCGGGCGTCAACGGACTATCCCGCCGCGTCACGACTCTGACCGACACCGCCGGCAACGGATCGTCGATAGGGAAGATCGCGAGCCCTTCGCCGACCCATTGATGTTCGAGCAGCGCGGCGGGCATCGAAGCCAGCGCATCCGAGCCGCGCAACAAGCCATGCGCGATGATGAAGCTCGGGCACTCGATCACGCGTTTGGGCACCATCAAGCCGCGTTCGGCATATGAATCGAGCAGCGCCTGCGTCGAACTTTCCGGCGATGGATTGAGCAGCCACTCCGCCTCCGACAACTCCGCGAGCGACGTGCAATGCCGCAACGGATGATCCGCGCGTCCGACGATGGCCGAGCGGCTCTCGTACAGCTCGATGTGATCGAACTCCGGCGCGAGATGCTCGGGCACGACGACCGCCACGACGAAGTCGAGCGAGCCATCCCGCAGGCGCGGCATCGCGACGCCCGGAAAGCCTTCGATGAAACTCACGCGCGCGTTGGGCATCTGCTTGCGAAACGCGCGATACGCATGCGGAAGTATCGATAGCGCGGCGGTCGGCGTGACGGCCGCGCTCACGCTTCCCGACCCGGCGCCTTTCATCTGCGCGATGTCGTCTTCGGCGCGGCGCATCTCGCTCACGATCAGATGCGCGCGCACGCGCAACTGCTGCCCGAACGCGGTCAACTGCACGCCGCGCGCGGTGCGCAGCACGAGCGGCACGCCGAGATCCTGCTCCAGTTCCTTGATCGCCTTCGTCAGCGCAGCCTGCGACAAGTGAAGGCTGCGCGCGGCCGCACGAATGCTGCCCTGCTCGGCGGTCGTCAGGAACGCGCGCAACTGGTGGTACTTCATGCTCATGAGCGACACCCTAGGGTTAGCACCGACAACTATCGGTAATCACGCAATAAATTTACCGTCTTTTGGTTTGCTTTTCGTCTTTATATGCTTGGGACACGTCGAAACATCGAGCAAGGAGTGTCACATGCTGTCAGTCGAGCCCGTCATCCCCGGCATTGCCGCCATCGCAGCCGAATTCGTCGATGTTCGCCGACGCATTCACGCGCATCCCGAACTTGCGTATGAAGAGACCCAGACCAGCGATCTCGTCGCCGGCTTGCTCGCGCAATGGGGCTACGGAGTGCATCGCGGGCTGGGCAAGACGGGCGTCGTCGGCGTGCTGACGGAAGGCAAGGGCGGCAAGCGCATCGCGCTGCGCGCCGACATGGACGCATTGCCGATCGAGGAAGCGACCGGCCTGCCGTATGCGAGCAAGCACGCGCGCACGATGCACGCATGCGGCCACGACGGCCACACCGCGATGCTGCTCTGCGCCGCGCGTCATCTCGCCGAGAGCCGTCAGTTCTCCGGCACGCTGATCGTGATCTTTCAGCCTGCCGAAGAAGGCGAAGCAGGCGCGCGCGCGATGATCGAAGACGGTCTCTTCGAGAAGTTTCCGTGCGATGCCGTGTTCGGCCTGCACAACATGCCGGGCTTTCCGGCGGGCGACATGTTCTTCACGCCGGGACCGGGCATGGCATCGTCGGATCGCGTGAACATCACCGTGCGCGGCGTCGGCGGCCACGGCGCGATGCCGCACACCGCATGCGATCCGATGCCCGCGGTCGCATCGATCATGCTTGCGCTGAACAGCATCGTCGCGCGCGAAGTCGATGCACAGAAGCCCGCGGTCGTCACCGTCGGCAGCGTGCAGGCGGGCGAGGCATGCAACGTCATTCCCGAAACCGCGCTGCTGAAGCTCTCCGTGCGTGCGCTCGACGCGGGCGTGCGCAAGCAGCTTCAGGAACGCATCACCGCGCTCGTGCATGCGCAGGCGCTGGCGTTCGGATGCACGGCCGACATCGATTACGAACTGGGTTATCCCGTGCTCGTGAATCACGCCGAACCGACCGCCTTCGCCACCGATGTCGCGACGAAGATGCTCGGCGCGCAGCGCGTCGAAGCGGCCGCGCGGCCGCTGATGGGCAGCGAGGACTTCGCGTTCATGCTCGAAGCGTGTCCGGGCACGTATGCGTGGATCGGCAACGGCATCGGCTCGAAGGGCGGCTGCATGGTGCACAACCCCGGCTACGACTTCAACGACGACATTCTCGCGATCGGCGCGAGCTACTGGGTGCGCCTGGCCGAAGCCTGGCTCGCCGACTGATTCCACTGGAAACCATGATGAACGCACCCACCCTTGCCCGCGCGCCGGCGAATCCATCGATGCAAACCAGCCGCGCAGCGCGCACGCGGCTCGTGATGGCCGCCGCGGTCGGCAATGCGCTCGAGTTCTACGACTTCACGGTCTATGCGTTCTTCGCGCTCGTCATCGGCAAGCTGTTCTTTCCGGTGCACGATCCCGTCGGCCAGTTGCTGCTCGCGGTGGCGAGCTTCGGCGTCGGCTTCTTCACACGGCCTGTCGGCGGCCTGCTGATCGGCATGTACGCCGACCGCGCCGGCCGCAAGAAGGCGATGCTGCTCACGCTCGGCCTGATGGCGCTCGGCACGGCGATGATCGCGGTTGCGCCGACCTTCGCGCAGGCCGGGCTTGCCGCGCCCGTCATTCTCGTGATCGCGCGGCTGATTCAGGGCTTTTCGGCGGGCGGCGAAGTGGGCGCATCGACGACGCTGCTGCTCGAACAGGCGCCGTCGAACCGTCGCGGCTTCTATGCATCGTGGCAGTTCGCGAGTCAGGGATTGTCCGCGCTCGCGGGCGCGTTGACCGGCGTCGCGCTGACGGCGACGCTCACGGCTGCGCAACTCGAAAGCTGGGGCTGGCGCGTGCCGTTCATCATCGGCACTGCGATCGTGCCGGTCGGCTGGTGGCTGCGCCGCACGATGGAAGAGGCGCCGCGCGAAAGTGTCGAGGCGCGGCCGAAAGCGCCGAAGTTGCCGCTCGTCGCGGTGCTGCGCGATCATCGCCGCGCGGTGTTGAACGGACTCGGCCTGACGATCGGCGGGACATCGGCGCACTTCATCATCGTGTTCTATCTGTCGATCTACGGCGTAAAGACGCTCGGCTTGCCGAACTGGACGGCGATGCTCTCGGGCTGCGTATCGGGCGCAATCCTGTTCGTCGTCGCGCCGATCGGCGGCTATCTGTCCGATCGGATCGGCCGCAACAAGCTCGCGCAGACGACGCGCATCCTGCTGATGCTCGCGATCTGGCCGGCGTTCGCGTTGCTGAATCAGTCGCCGACGACGGGCACGCTGCTCGCGGTCGTGACGGCGCTCTCCATCGTGCATTCGCTCAACGTCGGTCCGACCGGCGCGATGCTCGGCGAACTGTTCCCGCGTGAAGTGCGCGCGACGGGCGCGGCTATCGTCTACAGCCTCGGCGTCGCGATCTTCGGCGGCTTCGCGCAGTTCTTCGTCACGTCGCTCATCGTCATCACGAAGAGCGTGATGGCGCCGGCATGGTATGTGATCGGCTGCGGCGTGCTGTCGGTGATCGCGGTGATGTGCATGCGCGAACGTTCTCGCGAGACGCTCGACTGATCGTCAAATCTTTGCGCAAAGACGCGCGCCGGATGCGAAGCGAGGTGTATAACTCGACGTGTCCGGGTTTCGGAAGAAGGCCGCCCGCGCGGCCTTTTTTTACTGGATCCCACATATGAAGAACGCGCGGCAAAGGGCAGAAAAGGGACATCCATGCGCAAGCTACGCTCGCAAAGCTGGTTCGGCGGTAACGACAAAGACGCCTTCATCCATCGTTCGTGGATGAAGAATCAAGGCATTCCTCACGACCAGTTCGATGGCCGGCCGGTCATCGGCATATGCAATACATGGTCGGAACTCACGCCGTGCAACGCGCATTTTCGCGAGCTCGCGGAATACGTGAAGCGCGGCGTGCGCGAGGCGGGCGGCTTTCCGCTGGAGTTTCCGGTGATGTCGCTCGGCGAATCGAACCTGCGGCCCACGGCGATGCTGTTCCGCAATCTCGCGTCGATGGATGTCGAAGAGTCCATACGCGGCAATCCTATTGATGGCGTCGTTCTGCTCGTCGGCTGCGACAAGACTACGCCGGCGCTGTTGATGGGCGCGGCGTCGTGCAACCTGCCCGCGCTCGCGGTATCGGGCGGGCCGATGCTGAACGGCCGCTTTCGCGGCGGCACCATCGGTTCGGGCACAGGCGTGTGGCAGATGTCCGAAGAAGTGCGCGCGGGCACGATGACGCAGGAAGAATTCGTCGAAGCCGAATCGTGCATGAACCGCTCGCGCGGCCACTGCATGACGATGGGCACCGCATCCACGATGGCCTCGATGGTCGAATCGCTCGGCATGGGCCTGCCGCATAACGCCGCGATTCCCGCCGTCGATGCGCGCCGTCAGGTGCTCGCGCACATGGCCGGACGGCGCATCGTCGATATGGTCAAGGACGATGTGACGATGGACAAGATCCTCACGCGCCAGGCTTTCGAAAACGCGATCCGCACGAATGCGGCCATCGGCGGCTCGACGAACGCGGTCGTGCATGTGATCGCATTGGCGAAGCGCATCGGCGTGGAACTGTCGCTCGAAGACTGGGAGCTCGGCAGCGAGGTGCCGTGTCTCGTGAACCTTCAGCCATCCGGCGAATATCTGATGGAGGACTTCTACTACGCGGGCGGCTTGCCTGCCGTGTTGCGCCAGCTTGGCGAGCAAGGTCTGCTGCACCGCGATTCGCTCACGGTCAATGGCCGCACGATCTGGGACAACGTGAGCGACGCGGCGAACTACGACGAGAAAGTCATTACGCGCTTCGAAAAGCCGTTCAAGCCGCACGCGGGCATCGCCGTGCTGAAGGGCAATCTCGCGCCGAACGGCGCGGTCATCAAGCCGTCGGCGGCGACGCAATCGTTGCTGAAGCATCGCGGGCGCGCGGTCGTGTTCGAGAACGTCGAAGAGCTTCACGCGAAAGTAGACGACGATTCGCTCGACATCGACGAGCATTGCATCATGGTGCTGAAGGGCGCGGGTCCGAAAGGTTATCCGGGTTTCGCGGAAGTCGGCAACATGCCGCTGCCGAAGAAGGTGCTGCAAAAAGGCATCACCGACATGGTTCGCATCTCCGACGGCAGGATGAGCGGCACGGCATACGGCGCGGTCGTGCTGCATGTATCGCCCGAAGCGGCGGCGGGCGGACCGCTCGCGCTCGTGCAGACGGGCGACATCATCGAACTGGATGTCGAGGCGCGGCGTCTGCATCTGGAAGTATCGGACGATGAACTGGAGAAGCGCCGCGCTGCGTGGCAGGCGCCCGAATTGCCGAAGCGCGGCTATTACCGCTTGTACGTGGAGCATGTATTGCAGGCGGATCAGGGCGCGGACCTGGACTTTCTCGTCGGCTCGAGCGGCGCGCCCGTGCCGCGCGATTCGCACTGAGCGGAGGCATCGATGTCAGACTTCGATACGCCGCCTTCCGGCATGTGGCCGGTGCTATACGCATACTTCGACGCGATGAACCGCCTCGACGGCGACGCCACGCGCAAGCAGATCGACGCGACCATCGCAGCCGGCGCGCCGGCCATCGTCACACTCGGACTCGCGACGGAAGTGAACCGCTTGTCGGACGAAGAGAAGCGCACGATGATCGACGATTGCGCCGCGCACATCGAAAAGCGCGTGCCGCTCGCGGTCACGATCACCGGAGATAGCGTCGAACAACAGGTCGCGCTTGCCAGCTACGCGCTCGAACGCGGCGCGTCGTGGCTCATTCTTCAACCGCCGTCGAAGCGCGGCGAGCCGGAAGCGTTCTACTACGACTTCTTCGCGTCGGTGCTCGAACGGACCGGCGCGAACGCGGGCATTCAGAACGCGCCGGAATATCTCAGCGTGGGATTGTCGGCGGAGTCGATCGCCGCGCTCGCGGCCGAGCGCCCGAACTTCCGCTTGCTGAAAGGCGAAGGCCCGGCCGTGACGATCCGCGCGACCATCGAAAAGCTGCGCGCGCTCGATCAGACGCTCGCGGTGTTCAACGGGCGCGGCGGTCAGGAACTCGTCGATAACCTGCGCGCGGGTTGCGATGGCCTCATCGTCGCGCCCGATGCGTTCGATCGTCAGGTCGCCATTCATGACGCGTTTGCCGAAGGGCGCGAGCACGACGCCGAAGCGCTGTATGCGGACACGTTGCCGGAAATCGTCTTCGTGATGCAGTCCCTGGAAACGCTCACCTGTTACGGCAAGCGCATCGCGGCATGGCGCATGGGCTTCGACGTGCAGCACGATCGCGGCGCGCGCCCGACGCGATTCGGCATCGAATGCGCGCGCCGTTTCGCGCAACGTCTCGGTCCGACATCGCGCGTTCTGCGCCGATGATTCATCGCACCGCGCGGCGCGTAAAGCGCTGCTCGGTCACCGATGCGCCCCATTGCGTGCCTTCGGCTTCGTCGCTCAACACGAAGCCGAACGACTCGTACAAATGGCGCGCGGCGTCGAGACTCTTGAAGGTCCAGAGATACGTTTCGTCGTAGTGCGTGTCGACGAAACTCATCGCGCGCGTCATCAGTTGCCGGCCCATGCCGCTGCCGCGCAATGCATCGTCGATGATGAACCAGCGCAGATGCGCGACGCGCGTCGTGAGATCGCCGTCGATCGCGAGCGAGCCGAGCGTGCGTTCGCCTTCCATCACGAGCCACAGCGCCTTGCCCCGCGCGGGCAGGCTTTGCGCGAACGCCGCCATCTCCGTCGCGACCTTGCGCTCGAAGAACACGCCGAAGCCCGCGTGATGCGCATAGAAGCGCGCGTGCAGACTCGCCACATCGCCGATGCAGCCCGGCCGGTATCCCTCGACGATGCGCGCGCTTGCCGTATGCGCGGCGTGCGGCGTCGCGCGGACATGACCATGCGAGAGGGCATCGGCATAAAGCGCGAGCGAGCGCACGAGCGTTTGCTGTTCCTCTGGCACCATGCGGCGCAGCGCATCGGAGACCTGATCGGTCGCGAACTTGTCGATCTTTCTGCGCAGCTTCTGCCCCGCCGCCGTGAGATACAGCGCGGATGAACGCGCGTCATCGCTCGACGTCTGCCGCTTGATGAACCCCGCTGCTTCGAGCCGCGCGATCTGCCGGCTCGCGTTCGACTTGTCGAGCCGAAGAATCTGCGCGATATGGCGTGCCTGAATGCCGGGCGTCGCGCCGATCTCGATGATCGCGTGAACCGCCGACGGCGCCAGTCCGCTGTCCGCGAGCGTGTTGCGCATGAAACCCAGTTCGCGCACCAGTTTGCGCGAGAATTCGCGCAGTTCGAGGATGGTTCGGTCGCGCGGCTGTGCGGGAGTATCGATGATATCCATGACGTCTCCATCGGTTGCGAATCGCAACCATATCCGCGCAGTCTAGTTGCGGATCGCAACTTTCGCAAGAAAGACGGCGCTCCCGCAAACTCTCACCTTTCGGCCGCGCCAGCGCGCAACGCCGCCTGCGAGTGTGTCTGCGTGAAGCGCAGCATTGCAATCGCAATCCCGCCCCATGCGAGTTCGCGCATTCGTCGCAGCAATGCGAACGACAACGCCGCTTCTCGCTCGACGCCGAACGCCGACGCGATCGCGACGATCGTCGCTTCCTGAACGCCGAGGCCAGCGGGCGCGATGAACACTGCGCTGCGCACCGCCTGCGTGAGCGATTCGATCGCGATCGCGCCCGCGATCGGCACCGGATGGCCGAGCATGGCGAAGGCCGCATAGACTTCGAGCGCGCCAAGCACGTATCCCGAGAACTGCCACGCGAACGCGCGCGCGACGAGCGGCATGCGCTGCAACAGCGCGCGAATGTCGTGATCGAGACGCTTGCCATCGAGCCTCGCCGACAATGCGTGCGACGAATCGAGCCAGCGCCGCGCAATTGCTTCGAGCCGATGGAACGGCGCACCCTTGAGCGCGACGAAGAACGCGGCGACGCCGATCGGCAGCGAAGCCATCACAGCCGCGCCGATCACGTTGCCGATATCGCGCGCGTCGCTCGCGTGCCAACGCAGCAGCACGAGCCCGAGCACGGCGAGCGCGTATTGAACCGCGATCGTCACGAGCATTTCGACGATCACCGATGCGCTCACGCGGCTCACGTCCGGCATATAGCGCGTGGCGAGCCGCACGCCCACGAGTTCGCCGCCGATACCGAGCACGGGCAAAAGCCGCCCGACCGCTTCGCGCACGACCGCGATCCGCCAGAGCGGGCCGAGGCCGATACGCTTGTCGAGCAGAAGCTGCCACGCGCGCGCATCGAGAAGCAGCGGCAATGCGTGCAGCGGCACGAGGCACAGCAGCACCGGTCCCGTGCGCGCGACGAGCGTGAACGCATCCGCGACGCCTTCATGGAGCGATAGCATGACGAGCAGGGCGATGGCGGCGGGCCAGCGCAGCCACGCGATGCGCTTGAGCCATCTCACGTGACCGGCTCCCGTGTGCGCGCGTGGCCGAACACATCGGCGAAACCGCCGCGCATCGCGCCCGTCGCTTCGATGGCGCGTCGCACGCGCGGCGAACACAGGGCTGCGAACTCGTCGGCGTGGCGATAGTCGCGCATCGATGGCGTCAAAGGCGTGCCTTCCATCGCGGGATGGCTGTAGATTTCGAGCACGCCTTCGGGCGCGTTCGCGAGCCACGCGAGCCATGCGGCCTCGTCCATGCGGCCGGTTGCGGCGATCCCCGCGACCCAATCGTTATGAGCGATGCCTGCATCGTCGAGGCGCTTCTTCACGAGCGCGATCCAAGGCGCAAGCAAGAGCGAACCGTTCGGCTCGCGCGGCAGACGCATTGCGCGCATGCCGTATCGCGGACCGATCTCGAGGATCAGGCCGAGCACCGTCGGATGCAGCTGGAAGTGCTTGTGCACGTTGACGTGATCGAGCGCGAGGCCGGTCGCGGCGAACGCCTTGAATTGCGCATGAATCTCGATGCCGAGTTGCCGGCGCACGTCGCGCCGGAAGAAGAAGCGCACGCCGTTTTCGAACATCGAGCCTTCGAAGCAGCCGCGGGCATCGACGAGATCGGGAATCGACCAGCGCGGCAGCGTGGCGGCGCCATCGTTCAGCACGAGATGCAGCCCGACGCGCAATGCCGGCAGTTCCCGCGCGATCCGCACGGCGTCATGGGCCGCGTGCGCGCCGACCATCAGGCTCGCGCATGTCAGCGCGCCATCGCAGTGCGCGCGCGCGACTGCCTCGTTCACGCGTTCGTGCAGCCCGAAGTCGTCGGCGGTGACGATGATCGCGCGCACGATGTCACGCCTCGTGCGCGCGCAGGAAGCGGAAGAACTCGACGCCTTCGCGAAGCCGCCGCGTCATCATGTCCCAGCTCGTCAGCATCTCGCGCACGATCTCCCATATCTTCGACGGTCGAAAGTAAAAGCGCTTATAGAAGCGTTCGAGCTCGTGATAGATCTCTTCGCGCGACAGATGCGGATAGCCGATCGCGGCCAGTTGCACGCCTTCCGTGCTGACGAGATTGACGACCTTGTTCTCCGCGAGCCAGCCGTTCTGCACGGCCTGCGCATAGAGCGCGGTTCCGGGATAAGGCGCGGCGAGCGAGACCTGGATCGTGTGCGGATTGATTTCCTTGGCGTATCGAATGGTCTTTTCGATGGTCTCTTTCGTCTCGCCCGGCAAGCCGAGAATGAATGTGCCGTGCACCGTGATGCCGAGCTTGCGGCAATCGTCGGCAAAACGTCGCGCGATATCCGTGCGCAGCCCCTTCTTGATGTTCAGGAGGATTTGATCGTCGCCGGTTTCGTAACCTACGAGCAGAAGGCGCAGGCCGTTGTCCTTCATGATCTTGAGCGTCGCGTAAGGCACGTTCGCCTTCGCATTGCACGACCACGTGACGCCGAGCCTGCCCAGCCCGCGCGCGATCTCTTCGACGCGCGGCCGGAAGTCGGTGAAGGTGTCGTCGTCGAACATGATCTCTTTCACTTCGGGCATGTTGTCGCGAATCCACTTCACTTCTTCGAGCACGTTGTCCACCGAGCGCACGCGATAGCGATGTCCGCCCACCGTCTGCGGCCACAGGCAGAACGTGCAGCGCGAACGGCAGCCGCGCCCCGTATAAATCGACACGTAAGGATGCTTCAGATAGCCGATGAAATAATTCTCGATGTTGAGATCGCGCTTGTAGACCGGCGCGACGAAGGGCAGCTCGTCCATGTTTTCGAGGATGGGGCGTGCTTCGTTGTGCTCGATCGAGCCATCGCGCAGGCGATAGCTGAGCCCCTTGATATCGGCGAACGCATGGCCTTCGGCAATTTCCTTGCACGTAAAGTCGAATTCCTCGCGGCACACGAAGTCGAGCGCGTCGCTGGCGGCAAGCGAATTGTGCGGATCGATGGCCACCTTCGCGCCCACCATGCCGACAATGACGTCTGGCGCGCGCAGCTTCAGCTTCTCGGCGAACAATGCATCGGCGGGAAACGAAGGCGTGCTCGTATGAAGGACGACGAGTTCGTATTGCGCGGCGATATCGAGCGTCGCGTCGAAGGACAGGCCGTCGGCGGGCGCATCGAGCACGCGTGAGCCGGGCACGAGCGCGGCGGGCTGCGCGAGCCACGTCGGATACCAGAACGAGCGGATTTCGCGCTTCGCCTGATAGCGCGAGCCGGCGCCGCCGTCGAAGCCGTCGAAGGAGGGCGCTTGCAGAAAGAGCGTGTGCTTCATGACGAGGTCCGGTGAATGCGTCATTGACTGTCGGAGGTGTTGGCGTCGTAGCGTTCGCGTGCGTCGTCGAGCGGAATGCGCACGCCGCGCCACACGACGCTCGATCCGAACGACGCGGCGAGCCATTGCAGGCACATCAGCACGTCGCGCAACGGGATGAGCGGCAGATCGCGCCAGAACGCGCGCCACGAGCGCGCCCCGCGTCTGTGCAGCAAAAGCCGCGCGGAGAGACCGAGCGACGTGCTCAGATCGACGATCGTGTCCGCGATGGTTTGCGCGGGATCGGTGCCCTGCTCGAAGCCGAGTCCGAGCAGCGCGCTCGCCAGCAGCCACGGCGCGGTGAACGTGAGGCACAGACACGCGAAGCCGAGTGGATTGACCGAGCGGATCGTGCGCAGCCAGCGCGTCTCGCGGCGCCAGAGCGACGCGAGATCGCGTTCGATCACATCGGTTGCGACGACCACTTCCGACATCACCGTGCGCAAACCGAGCGCGCGCACGTGCGCGGCGAGCCAGTAATCGTCGGCGAGGCAATCGCGCAAGGCTTCGAAGCCACCGCACTTCACGAGCGTTTCGCGCCGCAGCGCGAGCGTCGCGCCGAAGCCGTAGCGACGCTGGCCGAGCACGTTGGCGACATGCACCGAAGGCGCAAACCATTCGTTGATGAAGAGCGCGCCGATGCGCGACCAGAAGCCGCCCACGCACCGCGCGCGATACAGGCACGTGACGAGCCCCACGTCCGCATCGGCGAGCGGCCCGGTCACGCGCGCGAGATAGTCCGGCTCGACAGCGATGTCGCTATCCGCGATCACGATGAGATCATGCTTCGCGCGCGCCGCGAGATTGATCAGATTGCCGACCTTGCGATTGTCGCCGTGCAAAGTGCCGTCGATGACGAGTTCGATATCGCGCAGTGGAAAGGCGCGCGCGAGCCGCTCGACGACGCGCGCGGCGGGATCCGATGCGAGCGTCACGCCGAACAGCAACTGGTATGACGGATGCGTCTGCTTGCAGAAGGTCTCGAGATTCGAGTACAGGCGCGGCTCGCTTCCGCAGAGCGGTTTCAGCACGCTGATCGGGCCGGTATCGACACCGGCGCCAATGTCCCGTGCGGACGTCGCGCCGCGCAGGCCGGGAAAGACGAGCGCCGCGAGCGTCGCGTGACAAGTCGCGGCGCAGCACAGTGCAATGACGAGCCATGAAAGCAGCGAAACCGAGTGTGTGGTCATGATCGCTTCGCGTGCGTACAGCATTGAACGCCGGATGGAACCCGAAGCCTGCCTTCGCAAACCTTAAGAGATGCTTAGGTAAGCGAACGAATGCATGTTGAAATGCGCGTGAAAGGGATATGTATCGTCGCGCGAGAAAAAGGCCGCGGCCAAAAAAAACCCGGCTCGAAAGCCGGGTCGAAGGAGGTCAGGCGCGTTTCCGAGGTCACGCCCGACCGCGTGGCACCCTGCAGGACGCGGATGCGCGTCCACAAATCCGGGCTACGCCGGGCCTCGAACCGGCGGGATGAAGTTCGGCATGGAGCTGCACGAGCCAGTCGCCGGGACCGCTTCCGACAATGACCAGCTTGTCGGCCGTCCAGGCGATGCGCCTTGCGGACGTGGCCGCATCGAACGCGAGCTTCGCGATGCGCCGCACGACGATCACGATGCCCGCTGCGCTTGCGAGCGTCGCGAAACGCACCGCCGTGCTTTCGAGCGCGTGGACGTGTCCCGAGCATCCGCAGACGGTGAACCACGCGGCATCCGATGCGGCGACGCACAACGCGATCAACACCGCGTTCGCACGCAGGGAAACGAGAGTGGACGCTCGCATCGGCATCTCCGGGACGGACGGCCGCGCATCGGGCCGTTCGACGTATAGTGCGTGGACGTACCTTATGCGATGCTTAAGCAGGCACTGCGCAACGCCGATAACGCGGACATAATGTGCGCCTGCCCGCATTGCTTAAGTGGCGCTTAAGCATGCGGGCCAGAGAATCGGCGGCTTCACACGGCAAGCCAGGAGAAAGCGCATGCGCCTGTTATTGGTGGAGGACGACGAGATGATCGCGGAAACCGTGCTCGCCGCATTGCGTCGCGCAGGTTACACGGTGGATTGCGCGCAGGACGGCCGCGCTGCGGAACTGTCGCTCGGCAACGGCGTGTACGATCTCGTGCTGCTGGACCTGAACCTGCCCAAGCGCGATGGCCTCGACGTGCTCGCGACCTATCGCAAGAATGGCGGAAACGCGCCGGTGATCATCCTGACCGCCCGCGATGCCGTCGACGATCGCGTTCGCGGCCTCGATGCCGGCGCCGACGATTATCTGATGAAGCCCTTCGACCTCGACGAACTCGCGGCCCGCGTGCGCGCGCTGCTGAGACGCCGCACGGGGCAGAAGCATCCGGTGTATTCGCACGGTAATCTGACGCTCGATCCCGCCGCGCACGAAGCGACGAAGAGCGGCGCCGCGCTCAATCTCGTGCCGCGCGAGTTCGCGCTGCTGCAGGCGCTGATCGAGGAGCCGTCGCGCGTGTTTCGCCGTCACGAGCTCGAAGAGAAGTTATACGGCTGGGGCGAGGAAGTGGGCAGCAACGCAATCGAAGTCCATGTACACAGTCTGCGGCGCAAGATCGGCGCGGAGGAAATCGTGACGGTGCGCGGCGTGGGTTATCGACTGAAGAGGATCGGATGACGTCCATTCGCCGATGGCTGCTCGGCTGGCTCATCTTCGGCCTCGGCATCGCGTGCCTGATCGCGGGCATCGGCATATTCAGCACCGCGCGCCTCGAAGCGGGCGAGCTCTTCGACTATGAACTGCGCACGGTCGCGCTCTCGCTGCCGGGCAACATCACCGCCGAGGATGTCGCGCTCGGCCGCAATCCCGAACTGCACGGCATCGCCGACGACCGGCTCGTAATCGACATCTGGGACCCGAGCGGACGCCTCGTCTATCATTCGCCGCACGAACCCGCGCTGCCGCGCTTCGGCGTCGGCTTTCAGTCGGTCGAGCGCGAAGGCATTCTGTGGCGCGCGTTCGGCGTCGCGCAGGCGAATCGCTTCGTGCAGGTCGCGCAGCCGTATTTCATTCGCGACGACCTCGCCATATCGCTCGCGCTACGCACCATATGGCCGCTCGCGCTACTGATTCCGGTAATCGTCGTCATCGTGCTCGTCGTCGTTGCGCGCGGACTCTCGCCGGTGCGCTGGCTGTCGGACTCGCTCGTCGCGCGCTCGCCCGAATCGCTCGATCCCGTCGTCTTCGACAAACCGATGCCCGACGAGCTGCGTCCGCTCGTCGATGCGTTGAACGGCCTGCTCGTGCGGCTCGGCGAAGCGTCGCAGGCGCAGCGCACGTTCGTCGCGGATGCGGCGCACGAACTGCGCACGCCGCTCACCGCGCTCAAGCTGCAGATGCAAGGCGCGATTGGCGACGGCTCGCTTCAGGTCGATGCCGCGACGCTCGCGAAAATCGACGGCCGCCTGAATCGCCTCATCCATCTCGCGCAGCAACTGCTCAGCATGGCGCGCGAAGATGCCGCGCGCGAAGCGGCCATCGTGCCAATGAGCTTGCGCACGTTGTGCGAATTGCGCGTCGGCGATTTCTCGTTGCTTGCCGAAACACGATCGATCGACCTCGGCCTCGAACTCGAACACGCGCAGAACGATCACGATGCCTTCACCATCATGGGCGACACGCACGCGTTCACGGTGCTCGTCAACAATCTGCTCGACAACGCGATTCGCCACACGCCGCATGGCGGCCGCGTCGACGTGATGCTGCGTCGCGAGAAAGACGGCATCGCGCTGAGTGTGCGCGACTCGGGGCCGGGCATCGCGCAAAGCGAGATCGATCGCGTGTGCGACCGTTTCTATCGCTGCGTCGGCACCACGGGACACGGCGGCGGGCTCGGTCTCGCCATCGCGCTGCGTGTCGCGCAACGGCATCATGCGACGTTGGAAGTCGCCAATCGCGACGATGCGAGCGGGCTCGTCGTGACCGTGCGCGGTTTGCGGGCAGTGCCATCGGCGGTGCGCGCGAGCGGTATCGTCAGCGGAATGCATGCGTGAATGAAAGCGCAAGAAACGGAGCGCTGCGCGGTCGCGGCGCGACGAAGCTTGCAGGTTTCATCCTTTCATACGGCTCATCATGAAGAAGCTCGCTCTGCCAAGCGCGTGCGTCGCGTGTGTGGTGTGTGTCGTGTGCACGAGCGCGGCGCTCGCAACGGATGCGCCCGTCGCGGCATCCGATGCGGCATCGGAACCCAAGACGCTGAAAGAGCGTCTCGGCGACAAAGCCAGCGACGAACAGCGCGTCGACAATTGCCACGTTCCAGCCGCGCAGCGCGGCACGAAAGTTCGTCCCGACACATGCGTGCCCTGAAACGTGCGCGATTGTGATACCTTCGGTCGGATGAACCATCCGGTACAAATTCAGGAACCAGCCTTGTCTTCGACTCAAGCATCGTCCGTCCTGCGCCTCGGCATTCTCGGCGGCGCGAACATCGCCCGGCAATTCACGCGTGACGTGCGGCCGAGCGAGCGCGTGCGCGTCGTCGCGGTCGCGAGCCGCAGCGACGACAACGCCAAGGCGTTCGCCGAAGCGAACGGCATTGCAACGTGGTTCGGCAGTTACGATGCGCTGCTCGCGAGCCCGGATATCGACGCGGTCTACATTCCGTTGCCTAACAGCCTGCATGCCGAATGGGCGATCAAGGCGGCGGACCACGGCAAGCACATCCTGTGCGAGAAACCGCTCGCGCTCGATCGCGACGAAGCCGCGCGCATGTTCGACGCGGCCGACCGCAACGGTGTGATGCTGCTGGAAGCATTCCCGTACTACTTCCAGCCGCAGACCACGGCGATGATGACGTTGATCGGTGAAGGCGCGATCGGCGACGTGCGCGCGATTCAGGCGAGCTTCGGCTTCACGGTCGGCAATCCGGGCGCGAACATCCGCATGAAGCCGGAACTCGGCGGCGGCGCGCTGCTCGATGCGGGCAGCTATCCGCTGAGCCTCGTGCGTCTCGTGATGGGCTGCGCGCCGCAACGTGTGGAAGCTATCGCGACATGGGCGGACAGCGCGGTCGACATCAGCCTCATGACGACGCTCATTTATGCCGATGGCCGCCGCGCGCAAGTCTCGTGTTCGATGGACGCGGCGAATCATCGGTACGCGACGATCATCGGCACGCAGGGCACCATCGACACCGAGTATCTCAATCACACGAGCGCGCAGCACGCGGGCGATGAATACGGCTATCTGCCGAGCCAGTTGCGCGTGCGTCGCGGCATTCCCAACTCGGTGCCGTTCGAGTTGATCGAGTCCGATACGGGCAGCGGCTTTCTGTTCGCGGCGGAGCGCTTCGCGCACATGGTCGCCACGCGCGATGCCGCCGCGATCGAGTACTACGCGCAAGTCAGTCTCGACAACGCCGCGACGCTCGCGGCGGTCATCGAAAGCGCGCGCAGCGAACGTCCCGTTACGCTCTGACGCGCGCGCGTGCGACTCAAGCGCGCTTGACGATCACGACTTCCATATACTCGCTCGGCACGACGAGCGACGACGGTCCCGCCACGTTGCATCGTTCGAGCAGGCCGATGATCTCGCGTTCGAGTTCGGCCGCTTTCATGGTATCGAGCGCCGCGAACGCGCGATGCACCGGCCCGTAGAAGTCGCGGAACACTTGCAGCCAGTGCGCGCTCGATTCGTAGCGCATGTTGAAGTGCCTGCGCACGCAACGGATATCGGCCGCCTCGGCGCCGAAAAGCGCGACGAGATGCGGCTCGGTGCCCCATAAGGCGGGCGATTGCAGTCCCGCGGGCGGCGGCACGTAACCACCGATGATCTTGAACAACTGGCCGATGAAACCCTCGGGCGTCCAGTTCGCCATGCCGATGCGGCCGCCGCGCTTCGCTACGCGCATCATCTCGCTTGCGGGACGCGTGTGATCGGGCGTGAACATCGCGCCGAACGTGGAGAGCACGACATCGAAGCTGTTGTCGTCGAAGGGCAGT
This sequence comes from Caballeronia fortuita, assembly GCF_001544835.2. Classification (GTDB taxonomy): domain Bacteria; phylum Pseudomonadota; class Gammaproteobacteria; order Burkholderiales; family Burkholderiaceae; genus Caballeronia; species Caballeronia fortuita. Next base: position 188,521 of record NZ_FCNX02000006.1, read on the forward strand.
GCTTCCGCATCGGCGACTTCGAAGGCGACTGAAAGCCCTTCGGCCTGTGCGCGCATGCGGCCTTTATCGAGCAGCGTGGGAACATAATCCGTCGATGTCACGTGCGCGAAGCGGCGCGCTGCGGCGAGCGTCGCGTTGCCGTTGCCGGCGGCGATGTCGAGCACGCGCTCGCCGGCGCGCAGGTCGATCGCTTCGGCCAGCATTTCGCCGACGATCTGCAACGTCGTGCCGATCACCGCGAAGTCGCCGCTGGCCCACGTGGCCTGCTGGCGTGCCTTGATCGCGGCGAAATCGGGTTGCGCGGAGGTCGTGGCTTCGTCGCAGACTGCGGATGTATTCAACGCATGCATGGTTCCTTCTCCAGATCGAAGATGAGAGGTCGAGCATCGCCCTGATGGCGGGCACGTGCAGTATCCCGTTACCATCGCATCGACGCCTGTCCGCGAGTCGCCGCGAATTGACCGTTCGTCCGCTTCGTCTTCGCGCCGCGTCCTGTCGATGCATGCGTTTCGCGGGAGCCGACATGAGCCACGACATCCTCTCCGATGTACTGCGCACGGTGCGCCTGCGCGGCGCGCTGTTCTTTCACGTGAGCGGCAATCGAAGCTGGGCGGCGGCCGCACCGCCCGCGCGCGATATCGCGAGCATCGTCATGCCGGAGTGCGAGCACGTGATGGAGTATCACGTCGTCACGCATGGAAGCTGCTGGGGCGCGATCGACGGCGAGGCGCCGGTCAGGCTCGCGAGCGGCGACATCATCGTATTTCCGCACGGCGACGCGCACGTGATCTCGAGTGCGCCGGGCGTTCGCGCCGAGATCGACGTTGCGGCGCTGTCGGCGAAGATCGATCAGTTGCCCTTCACGCTGACCTACGACGCGGTCGAAGCGCGCAACAATCCCTCTCCCGACGATCCCTATGAAACGATGCTGGTATGCGGCTTTCTCGGCTGCGATCTGCGTCCGTTCAATCCGCTGATCGCGACATTGCCGCGCCTTTTGCACCTGAAGGAGAGCGGCGGTCAGGGCTGGATCAGTCACTTCATGCAGCAGGCCGTCGCCGAATCGCGCTACAAGCGGCCGGGCGGCGAAGCGATGCTCGAACGCATGAGCGAAATGATGTTCGTCGATGCCGTGCGCCGTTACGTCGACGTGCTGCCCGATGAAAGCCGCGGCTGGCTCGCGGGCCTGCGCGACCGTTTCGTCGGACGCGCGCTCGCGGTCATGCACGATGCGCCCGCGCACGAGTGGACCGTCGAGGAACTGGGCGAGCGCGTCGGTCTGTCGAGATCGGCGCTGCACGAACGCTTCGTCGACATGATCGGCTTGCCGCCGATGCAATATCTCGTCAACTGGCGCATGCAGGTCGCGGCCGGCTTGCTGCGCAATACGAACTCGACGATCGCGGTCGTCGCGCAGGATGTCGGTTATGCATCGGAGGCCGCATTCATTCGCGCGTTCAAGCGTCTGGTCGGCAAGCCGCCCGCAACCTGGCGGCGCGAAAAGAAGCGCGTGGAAGGTGCGACGCAGGAACATTGAGCCGGATTTCGATTCGGGCTAACCGGTGCCGGGCGATCACGGGTTCGAGAAAGCGTTGCGCTAGTGCGCTCCCGTCAACGCGATGACGAGATCGAGAAACGCGCGCGTCTTCGCCGGCGGATGATGCCGCGACGGATAGAACGCATACAGCGGAAAGCGCTCATCGGGCCAGTCGGGAAAGAGATCGACGAGCTTGCCGTCGGCCAGCAGATGTTCGTGACCGAGCAGCAGAATCTGCGCGATGCCGTAGCCCGACAGCAGCGTGCTCAGCATCGTGCCGGGATCGTTGAGCGTGAGACGTCCGCGCGTATCCACGTCGATACGCTTCTTCCTCCGGTGAAACTCCCACACGAACGGCCGCCCCGTTTCGGGATCGCGAAACTCGATGCACGTGTGCTTGTCTTCGACGAGCGCCTGCGGTGTTGCGGGCTTGCCGCGCCGCCTGATGTACGACGGCGCGGCGACCGTACGCACGGGCGTATCGAGCAGCTTGCGCGCGATGAGGCTCGAATCGCGCGGTTCGCCGAAACGCACGGCGAGATCGAAGCCGTCGGCGATCATGTCGCCGAGACGATCGCTCGTGATGAGGTCGAGTTGCAGATCGGGATGCGCCTTCAGGAACGCATCGAGCTTCGGGCCGAGCAATAGCCGCGAGAAGATCGGATCGACGTTCACGCGCAGTCGTCCGCGCACCGCCGTTGCGCCTTCCGATGCCGTGGCCGCCGCTTCCGCGAGACCTGCGAGATGCGGCATCACGTTCTCGAAGAAACGGCGGCCATCGTCGGTGAGCGCGACGCTGCGTGTCGTGCGCTCGAAGAGCCGGATGTGCAGACGCGCTTCGAGGCGCGCGATCGCACGGCTCACGCCCGGTTGCGACATGCCGAGGCGATCACCCGCTGCGGCAAACGTGCCCGCATCGACGATGGCCGCGAATACGCTGATGCCGTTGAGGGTGCGCTCGTTGAAGCCGGACATTCATGCCTCCGTGTCATGGATGGACCGGCATTCATGATATCGCGGCTCGCAAAAAAAACGGGCCCCGAAGGGCCCGGCAAATCACTCCAACACGGTCGAATCATGCGTGATGCGCTTTGGCCACTTTTTCGACGGACATCGAATCGGCGCGCAGGCGATCGTACTCTTGCTGGCTCATCGGCACGGCGTCCTTCTTGCCGAGATCGTTCAGGCGGACGCGATACGTTTCACGCGCAGAGTACGCCGCGATTGCCGCGATGACCGTCACGCCGAACGCAATCGCGCCGACTGTCAGCGGGATGTTGTTCGATCCCGGCGGCGCGACCGCTGCGAAGAGCGCGGGCAAGAGTGCGGTGATCGTCGTGCCGATGTTCTGCGCGATCGCCATCGCCGAAACACGTGAGCGCGTCGGGAAGAGTTCCGGATAGAAGCTCGGGAAGATCGCGTTATAGCCTTGATACACGACGCCCCACATCAACAGCGACATCAGGAACGCGAGCGGTACGCTGTGAATGCTGATCGCGTAGAGATAGGCGAATGCGAGCACACCCGAGATCAGCGATCCGCCGATCATCATCGGACGGCGGCCGATCTTGTCCGACAGATTGCCGACGAACGGAATCACCAGCACCGCGACGATATTGCCGACCACCGGAATCCACAGATACACGCTCTTGTGAAAGCCGATGCCATACGACGACTGCACCGCGTAGGCCGCGCCGAAGATCGTCGCGACGACGGGAATCACGTTCATCAGCGCCATGCAGACGACGCGGATCATGTCGGGCGTGCTGTTGGCGAACGCGTCCTTGATCGGCGACTTCGGCACGCCGCCATGCGATTCCTCGGACGTGAACGCCGGCGTTTCATGCACTTCCTTACGGATGATGTAGCCCGCGACAAGTACGAAGGCCGACAGCAGGAACGGCACACGCCAGCCCCACGAGTTGAACATGTCTTCCGGCATGAACGTCGCGAGTGGCAGGAACACGGCGGCGGCGAGAATCTGGCCGGCCTGCACGCCTTGCAGCGTGAAGCTCGCGTAGTAGCCGCGACGTCCGAAGGGCGCGTGCTCCAGAATCATCGAGCTCGCGCCGGAGATTTCACCGGCAACCGCGAAGCCCTGCACGAGTCGCAACACGACGAGCAGCGCGGGCGCCGCCATGCCGATCTGGTGATACGTCGGCAGAAGACCGACGGCCATCGTCGAGAAACCCATCAGGAACATGCAGACGAGCAGCACGTTCTTGCGGCCGTGCGTGTCGCCCAGATGGCCGAGCACGAATGCGCCGATCGGACGTGCCACGTAACCTACGCCATACGTCGCGAGCGACGCGATGATCGCCACCTTCGGATTGCCCGACGGGAAGAACAACTGCGGGAAAATGAGTGCGGCGGCCTGGGCGTAAATGAAGAAGTCGTAATACTCCAGCGCCGAGCCGATCCAGCCGCTCGCGGTCGCTTTTTTCGCCTGGCGGCCGCCGTGCGCGTCTTCCTTAGGGCTAGCCATAGAGATGTCTCCGAAATGGGTTTATCGAATTGAGCCTGGAAACTGGCCGAGCGGCGGAGCGTTTTTTGGTTGCCGCCAAACGCGCGCTCTGAAAGTGATTGGAGAATAAGAGCGCAACCCTTTTCGATCAACGTTTTATGATAAATTTTGCGCGATTATCGCACGCAGATGTCCGATAATCGATCGCTTTTGGGGTTAGCACTAGCCATTGGCTTTGATGGATCGCCGAAACACCGGCTGATCCATAACTAAACAAGAATGTCAGCATGACTAAACCGGAACTCGACAAGCGCGACTGGATCGCCGGTCTCGAAAAGGGTCTTGCGATTCTCGAAGCCTTCGACGATCAGCACGCGCGCATGACACCGACGCAGGCCGCCGCGCGCACGGGGCTGACCCGAACGGCCGCGCGGCGTTATCTGCTGACGCTCGCGCATCTCGGCTACGTGCAGACCGACGGCAAGCTCTTCAACCTCACGCCGCGCGTGCTGCGCATGGGCTGGTCGTATTTCGAGTCGGCGCGGCTGCCGCGCATCGTGCAGCCCTATCTGCAGCAGTTGAGCGCGGTGATTCACGAATCGGTGTATGTGAGCGTGATGGATGACTGGGACCTCGTCATCATCGCGCGCAACGGCTCGACGCGCGTGATGACGACGGGCTTCGTGCTCGGCGCGCGCGTGCCCGCCGCGCTGATGTCGGGCGGCATCGCGATGCTTGCGTATATGGACGAGGCATCGGTGCGCGGCTGGCTCGACGCGACCGAGTTCAAACCCTTCACGCCGCTCACGATCACCAACAAGGAAAAGCTCTACGAGAAGATCCGGCAGGCACGCGTCGATGGCTTCGTGGCGATCGAACAGCAGTTGCAGATGGGCGTGCGCGGCGTCGCGGTGCCTATCAAGAATCGTCATGGCGAAGTGGTGGCGGCGTTGTCGGCGAACATGCCGATCGGGAAAGAATCGCCCGAAGCCGCGCTTGTCCGCGTGTTGCAGCCGTTGCAGGAGACGGCCTTGTCGATGCTGAATGTGATCTGAGCGCGTTGAGGTGAGGGTTTTCGGGAGTGTGAGTCGGAAGGGCGGCGGGAGCCTTTGTTTGCAAGGGTTTTCAGCGTCGCGAATGATGCAAAGGTGAAGGTTTTCGGGAGCGAGCTGAACGGTCCTCACTTCCACCTAATTGCCCGCCTCTACATTGCTTGTCACGGTTGAAGCGTCAAACGCGCGCGACCGCAGTCACACATCGACGAGGAAAAGGGGAATCGACATGACTCAACTCACCGCACAACGCACCGGCTTGCTTCTCAAACTCTCGGCGGCGACCGTCGTCACGGCGCTGTCGCTCGGCGTCGGTTCCGCGCCGGTCTACGCACAAGCAATGCCAGCGGATAACGATATCGCCGTTCACGTGCAACCGGTCGACATGCGCGCATTGCACGGCCAGTTGAGCCTCACGCCCGATCAGGAAGTGCAATGGCAAACGGCATTGCAGACGATGCAGCAAAGCCATTCCACCGAGCGCATGAACGCGGATCAGATGCAGGCGCGCATGCAATCGATGTTGCAGCGGCCGATCCTCGATCTCTCCGCATTGCACGCGCTGCACGCGAGGGCCGAGCAACAGGACGCGCCGCTCGCGGATCAATCGGCGAAAGCATGGCTCGAGTTCTACAGCGGCCTCACCGATCAGCAGAAGAAGACCTTCAGCGATGCGATGCGGCCGCAGTTCGAGAACATCGCGCATCATCCGGCGCGTCCGTACGATCCGCGCACCGGACTCTGACGCGATGACGCTCAGGATGCGCCCGTGAAGATCGGGCCTTGTCCGCCCGGCACGAACGCGGGCGTCGCATGGTCGGCGTGCGCGCCCGCATCGCGCGCGGCCGACGCCGGCGCCGGATCGCGCAGCGTCACAGCGGTCTCCGGCGTGATCGGCACGCTTGGTTGGGCGAGCAGTTCGGTCTTGCGCATCGAGCCCGCCGACGTCCCGAAGTAATAGCCGATGATGCTGATCCACGCGGTCCCGAGCGCGCCGACGACGACGTTCACGAGATCGCGATTGGCTTCGGGCAGCGCGCGCAGCGCCATCAGCAGCAGGATGCCGAAGAAGCCGCCCGTCACCGCCATCGCGAGAAACTTGGGCACCCAGTCCTTGTTCGCGATACCCATCGCGCGCGCATCGGCGCGATCGCCCGCCGCGATGCGCGCCATGTCCGCTTCGAACGACAGACGCGCCTGCGCCGCCGCCACCACGAGTTGTTGCAGCTGCAACGAGTTCGCGCTTTCCGCCTGACTTATCTTGTCGAGTGCCGCGGGATCGTTGAGCGCGGTCTCGACGATATCGGGATCGTTAGGCGTACCAAGCGCATGCGATATGATCGCCGCCGCCGTGCTCACGCCGAGACCGACCGGCCCACCGATAAGACCCGCCAGAAGAGGCGCCTTCGCGCCGATCGTTGCCGCCACTTTTGACCAGTCCATCATGCTGCTCCCAGAAGAAGATTCGTCGCCATGCGCTCGGTCCAGCCGCGGCTGAACGTCGGCCATGCATGCAGGCCCTTCAGATATCGCAGCCGATACGCGACGAAGCGCAGCACGAAGCGCATCGGATCCGCGGCCTTCACGGCATCGACGGTATCGGGACCGAACTTGCCGTCTTCCTTCGCGCCCGATGCCTTCTGCATCCACAGCACGACGAGGCCGCCGTTGTAGTTCGCATCGAAAACCTGGAACGCCACGCGCGGATCGAATTCGTCGAGATGCAGCGGGTCCCAGTACTTCTGCTTCGCGATGCGCTTCGCGAGGTCGAGCGGCAAGTCCTTCATCGCGCCCGCATAGCCATAACCGCGCGCGACGCGCGCCGTCACGCCCCACATCGTTTCGCCACCCGGGTCCGCCGGATGGAACGAGTAGCCGCCTTCGCTGCCTATCAGCGCCTGGAAGGCGTCATCGAAGTTGTTCATGGTGATCTCCTTGGCGCCTGCGCGTGCCGCCGGAAGCTCGCGAGAATCACACTGCGGCGCCGGAAGAAACGGGCCGGCACTCGAGGCGCCGGCCCGGTCGCGTCAAGCAGTGGCAGGCAGTCATGACGCGACGGCACAGCCTTATGCATCGGCTATGCCAGCGTGTGTATCGAAGGCGTTCGAGCCTTGTGCGGCAAGGCGCGCACGGCGCCATGAACATGCGCGCAAATAAGCGGACCGTCGCGCCCGCGCCAACGTTTTTTGCGTGCGCGTGTTCGTCTCGAACCAACATGCCTGGCTCATTCGATGCTCATTGTCCGCGCCTACGATGCAACTCAACCGGGCGGCGCGTTCTTTCATCGACACCATCGCACTGCCCTTCGTTGACGACCTTTCATCGAGGAGTAATGCCATGCGCCACTATCCATCGGACAGTCCCCGCGCGGCGGCGCGCATCGTCGTGATGTCGCTGATCGCGGACGGGCATATCGGCAGTGCGGAAATCGAAGAGCTCGAACGGCGCGGCTTTTATGCGCGGCTCGGGCTTTATGCGGGCGAGTTGCACGAAGTCGTGCGCGAAGTCTGCGAAGACCTCACGCGATGTTCGTATCTCACATGGGACGACGTGTGCCGCGTCGATCCGCATGTCTTGCAGCAACTCGCGCATGAAGTATCCGATGAACACATGCGGCGCAACGTGCTCATGCTGTGCGAATCGGCGGTGGTCGCGGACGGCGTCATGACCTGCACCGAAGCCGCCGTGATCGATACGGTGAAGCGCGCATGGCGCATGCACTGAAACGCGCGACATCGACTGGAGATGACATCATGCAACAGCACATTCTTGTCGCAGTGGGACCGGATGGCAGCCATGCCGCGCTCGCGCTCGGCATTGCGCGGGCCCGCGAATGCAACGCGCGCCTCACGGCGCTTCACGTAGTGGATCGTGCGCCGTTCTGGGCGGTATCGTCCGCGCAATACGACTTCGGCGCGGCGCTCGCGCATGTCGACGAACTCGCGCGCGAAGTCGAGAAGCGCACATTGCAGGCGATACGCGCGTCGAGCATCAACGGCGTCTGCGTGACGATGGACCTGCCGTGCGGCACGACGCTCGCGCGCGTGATCGCACAGGCAGCGCGCGAGTTCGATGCAAATCTCATCGTGATCGGCCGCGCGCGTTCGACGCACTGGCGCTTCTGGGAAGAGCGCGTCGCCGATGCCGTGAGCCACTATAGCAATCGCCGCGTGCTGATCGCATCGAATCGTGCGGACTCTATGGACCATGCAGCGGGCTTTGAAGCGCGCTTTGAAGCGGGCGTTGAAACAAAAGCGACACCGTTACGTTTTACCATCGTCGATTCGACTCAGCGCACAACCACTTCACCGTACAGTTCGAGAGGAAGCTCGCCATGCCGGATCGCATCGTCAAACCGTCCCGACGCACCTTGCTGAAGGGTCTCGTATCCGGCACGGGGCTCGCGCTCACGGGCGCGGGTCTCGCCGATGCGCTCGCGCAAGGCGTCGCGCCCGCCGTCGTCACCGCCGACAAGCTGCGCCCGCAACTGCCCGGCGGCGTGATGAGCGGCGACGTCACCGCGACGAGCGGCATCGTGTGGAGCCGCGCGGATCGGCCTTCGCGCATGATCGTCGAGTATTCGACGAGCGAGCGCTTCACGACGTTTCAGCGGCGCATCGGACCGGCCGCGCTCGAAGGCAGCGACTTCACGGCGCGCATGGACCTGACCGGACTGCCACCCGGCGCCGATGTGTTCTATCGCGTGCGCTTTGCCGATCTCGTCGATGGCAAGGCGTATAGCGAACCGGTGACGGGACGTCTGCGCACGGCATCGATCGATGCCAGCAAGCCCATCTGCTTCGTCTTTTCCGGCGATGAAGCGGGGCAGGGCTGGGGCATCAACGAACGCTTCGGCGGTTATCGCATCTATGAAGCGATGCGCCGTGAAGCGCCGGATTTCTTTATTCACCAGGGCGATCAGATCTATGCGGACAGCGTGATCGAACCGGAAGTGAAGCTGCCCGACGGCACGATGTGGACGAACATCGTCACCGAAGGCAAGTCGCATGTCGCACAGACGCTCGACGATTACCGCGCGGCCTTCGCCTACAACCAGCTCGACAAGAACAAGCGCCGCTTCGCCGCCGAAGTGCCGTTCCTCGTGCAATGGGACGATCACGAAGTGCGCAACAACTGGTATCCGGGTCAGGTGATCGGCGAAGCGGAAAAGCGTTACCAGACGCGTTCGATCAACCTGCTCGAGGCGCGCGCGAAGCAGGCGATGTTCGAATACAACCCGTATCGCATCAATCAACTCGATCCGGAACAGGTGTATCGCGGCTTTCAGTTCGGCCCGCTGCTCGACGTGTTCATGCTCGACGAGCGTTCGTATCGCGGTGCGAATTCGCCGAACAGGCAGACGCGTCTCGATGCCGGTTCGGCGTTTCTCGGCTCGCAACAAACGGCGTGGCTGAAGGCATCGCTGAAGGCGTCGCGTGCGACGTGGAAGGTCATCGCGAGCGATATGCCGATCTCGCTCGTCGTGCCCGATGCGAACCCCGACGTGCCCAAAGGCAACTACGAGGCATGGGCCAACGCGGACAATGGCGCGCCGTCCGGCCGCGAACTGGAGCTTGCCGACATCCTGCGCTTCATCAAGCAGGAAGACATCAAGAACGTCGTGTGGATCACGGCGGACGTGCACTACGCCCAAGCGGCGCATTACGATCCGTCGCGCGCGAAGTTCACGGAGTTCAAGCCGTTCTGGGAATTCGTCGGCGGTCCGATCAACGCGGGCACGTTCGGACCGAACGATCTCGACATGACCTTCGGCCCGGAACTGCGCTATGTGAGCGTGCCGAAGGACAATCCGCAGAACCGTTCGCCCGCGGCCATGCAGCAGTTTTACGGCCGCGCGAAGATCGATCCGGCGAGCCGCGCGCTGACCGTTTCACTGCACGATCTCGACGGCAAGCCGCTCTACGAAGTAAAGCTCGACGTCGAAGCGTGAGTGCGGTCTAGGCGGCGAGCTTCGCCGCCAGTTCGGCGACGTGCTTGCCCTGATAGCGCGCGATATCCAGTTCGTTCTGCGACGGCTGGCGGCTGCCGTCCGACGACGCGAGCGTGGTCGCGCCGTAGGGCGTGCCGCCGGACACTTCGCTCATGTTGGTGAGGCCCGCGCACGCATACGGCACGCCGACGATCACCATGCCGTGATGCAAAAGCGTCGTATGGAACGATGTGATCGTGGTCTCCTGGCCGCCGTGTTGCGAAGCCGTCGACGAAAATACGCTGCCGATCTTGCCGACGAGCGCGCCTTTCACCCACAGTCCGCCCGTCTGGTCGAGAAAGGTGCGCATCTGGCCGGCCATGTTGCCGAAGCGAGTGGGCGTGCCGAAGATGATCGCGTCGTAATCGGCGAGTTCGTCGACGGTCGCGACCGGCGCCTGTTGATCGAGCTTGACGCCGATCTTCGCGGCCTGATCGGCGGGAATGGTTTCGGGCACCCGCTTGAGCGTAACTTCCGTGCCCGCGACGCCGCGCGCGCCTTCGGCTATCGCCTGAGCCATCGTTTCGACGTGGCCGTACATCGAATAATAGAGAACCAGAACTTTCGCCATGATGTGTCCTTGTGAGAGGGGCGGGTGCGCATTCAAAGATAGCATCGGCGAGTGCATACGCAAGTAACTGGCCTGCCCGGGAAAATGCGAAGCGTTCATGGACGCGTGCGCATTGGCTGACGACACTGTCGAACCCGACACCGGAGACGCAACGTCATGAACGGCCACGCCTTGCTCAGCGCGAATCTGCTCATCGCTTATTCGGCGTATTTCGTCGGCACGGCGAGTCCCGGACCGAGCAATCTCGCGATCATGTCGATCGCGAGCACGTCGGGGCGGCGCGCGGCCTTCGCGTTCGCGGCGGGCGTGATGTCCGGCTCCTTTTTCTGGGCGATGCTCGCCGCGCTCGGCCTTTCCGCCGCGCTGACGGCGTATTCGGGCTTTCTCGCCGGCGTGAAGATCTGCGGCGGGCTGTATCTTCTATGGCTCGCGTTCAAATCGGGACGCGCGGCGTTCAAGCCGCCGCTGCGCGCGTCGTCGGCCGGCGCGCGGGTCCAGAGCGTTCGCAAGCTGTATACGCGTGGCGCATTGCTGCATCTCACCAATCCGAAAGCGATTCTCGTGTGGATGTCGGTGGCGGCGCTCGGATCGTCGGCGGGCGAAGGGGCGGGACATATGCTCGTCGTCGTCGCGGGATGTCTGTGCATCGGCGTGTGCGTGTTCGGCAGCTATGCCGCGCTCTTCTCGATGGCCGCCGCGCGGCGTATCTACACGCGCATCCAGCGCGGCCTCGACGCGTGTCTCGCGCTCGCGTTCGGACTGGCGGGCCTGCGTCTGCTGACGTCGCGCGTGTAGCGGATTTGCCGCACTTTTTCGGTTCGGCTTTGCATCCGGGCGATCGGCGGCTACGCTCGATCCAGACGTCCGAACCGACCCTGGAACGATGCCGACCGACGATCCTCCCCGAAGCGCCCGTCCGCTATCGCACGAAAGCGCCGCCGCCGCCGCCGTGGGCGAATTCATGCACATGGTCCGCGACGCATTCGCCGCGCTCGGGCGCGAACTCATCGCGATCAGACCGACGCCCGCGCGCGCGCTCTTCGCCACGCAGGCGATGCTGTCCGTCGGGCTTGCCGTCGCGCTCGCCTACGCTTTCCATCTGAGCAACATCTGGTGGGCCGCGATCAGCGGCTTCGCGGTGATGCAGTCGAAGTTCTCGGCGTGCGCGCAGCGCGGCGTGCATCGCGTGGTCGGCACGATCGCGGGCGCGCTGATCGGCGCGGTGGCCGGCTCCATCATCGGCGATGTGCCGTGGATCTTCGTGCCGCTGCTCGGGGCGATCGTCGGCATGTCGGTGTTTCGCGCGCTCGTCTCGGACGCGGGCTACGCGTGGGTGCTCGGCGGCGTGACCGCGCTGATGGTGACCTTCGAGGCGCATCGGCTCGTGTCGGCGGGCGCGACGGCGTCGTTCGCGCTCTTGCGCGTCGCGGAAGTGATCGTCGGGACGGTGGCGTGCGTGGGCGTGTCGGCGCTCTTTCATGCGGGCGTGCAGCACTATCGGAAGACGCGCGGGGCGCGGCCGGTGCCGCGCGCGCAGGCGGCATCGACGGTAGACAGAGTCGATGGCGTCAACGCGCAAAGCGTGACCGTGATGCCTTCCGATGCCGCCCAGGCCGTGCAGGCGCTCGATGCGGCGCATGTCGCGGGCGCCGCGCAAATCGCCCTCGCGATGCGCAAGCGTCTCGCGTGGCAAGGCGCGTGGTCGGTGATGATCCTCGCGTCGCTCGCCTATGCATGGAATCTGCCCGGCTTCGCGCAGTCGATGGTGACCGCGGTCGCCGTGCTGATCCTGCCCGCATCGGCGCTCGGCAAGCCGACGAACAAGCCCGTTGCGGAACGCATGATTCAGCGTTTCATCGGCTGTCTGCTCGCGGGTGCGGTGAGTCTCGCGCTGCTGCCGTTACTCGGCGACAACCCGCTCGCCTGCATGATTGCGCTATGCGCAGGCGTGTGGATCGGCTGTCACGTGCAGACGGGAACGCAAGGCGCAAGCTATGTCGGACGGCAGTTCTGCATCGCGTTCATCATGGTGTTCGTGCAGGATCACCATTGGTCGTCCGATCCGATGCCCGCGCTGATGCGGCTCGAAGGCATTCTGGCGGGAATCGTTGTGTTGTCGGCGGTGATGGCGGCGGGCGCGGCGTGGGCCTCGAAACGAGCGCCGCGCGCCGCGATGCGTTGAAGCCGCTTCAGCGCATCAAGCTTCTTCCGCCCAGGCGAGATTCTCCCGCGCCATCAACGCGCTCGACGCCGCCGGTCCGAATGTCCCCGCCGTATAACCGCGCGGACGGTCGCCCAGTTCCTTCCAGCCGTTCAGAATCGGCTCGACCCACGTCCATGCCGCTTCCAGCTCGTCGCGGCGCATGAAGTGCGTGAGACGGCCGCGAATCACGTCGATGAGCAGGCGCTCGTACGCCTCCGCGCGCCGCTGCGTCATGGCCTGCTGCAAGTCGAGATTGAGCGTGACCGGCTGCATGTGCATGCCGCTGCCCGGCTCCTTCGCCATCATCTGAAGCTGGATCGACTCTTCGGGCTGCAGCGTGATCGTCAGGCGGTTGCCGTAGTGACGCGGGCCATCGGGAATGATCGAGAACGGCAGGTCCGCAAAGTCGATGACGATCTCCGAGCGGCGATTCTGCATGCGCTTGCCGGTGCGCAGGAAGAACGGCACGTTGGCCCAGCGCCAGTTGTTGATATGCGCGCGCAACGCGACGAACGTTTCCGCGCGGCTGTCGGCGGGGACGTTCTGCTCTTCGAGATAACCCTTCACCGCCTCGCCGCCGACCGCGCCCGCCGTGTACTGGCCGCGCACGGTGTCGCGGGCGATATCGGCGACGCTCATCGGCCGCAGCGACTTGAGCACCTTCAGCTTCTCGTCGCGCACGGCGTCCGGATCGAGCGATACCGGCGGCTCCATCGCCACGATGCACAACAGTTGCAGCAAGTGGTTCTGCACCATGTCGCGCAGGGCGCCCGTGTGATCGTAGAAGCCCGCGCGGCTGCCGACGCCCACCGTCTCCGACACCGTGATCTGCACGCTCTTGATGTACGGCGCCTGCCACAGCGGGCCGAAGATCGCATTGCCGAAGCGCAGCACCATCAGGTTCTGCACGGTTTCCTTGCCGAGATAATGGTCGATGCGATAGATCTGCTCTTCCTTGAAGTGCTTGCCGACCGCATCGTTGATGGCGCGCGCCGACGCGAGATCGTGGCCCAGCGGCTTCTCGAGCACGACGCGCGCGTGATCGTCAAGGATGCCGGCGGTATCGAGGTTTTCGCAGATGGTCACGAACAGTTCCGGCGACGTCGACAGATACAGCACGCGTTGCGAGCCGGGGCGCACGGCCTGCGCGAGACGCTGGAAATCGCCCGGATTTTCGACGTCGACACGCACGTAGTCGAAGAGCGCGAGAAATTTATCCCACGACTGCGCATCGAACACCTTGGCGTCGATGAACGGACGCGCCTGCTCTTCCATGAAGTTCTTGAGGTAATCCTCGCGCGTCCAGTCCTTGCGGCCGATCGCGAGAATGCGCGTCTCGGCGGGCAGGTTGCAGTGCGTGTGCGCCATGTAGAGCGCCGGCAGCAGCTTGCGCGCCGCCAGGTCTCCGCCGCCGCCGAAGATGATCATGTCGAGCGGGCGTTCATTCGAGGGAGAAGTTGGATTCGTCATGGTGCGTGAGCCGATAAAGGTTCAGGAAAAGCCGAAAGCGCGGGCGATCGGTGCGATCGTTCGAGACAGCTATGTTGCATGTTTTGCCGGCATTTTGCACGGCAGTCGTGCTAACGGCCGTTCGATTTGCCGGGCGATGAACGATTTGTCACCGATGGCGCGGCTGTTTAGCGCGTTCATTGCAACGAATCGTCCGCGCGCAGCGTGGCCACGGCGAGATCGAGGAACGCGCGCACCTTCTGCGTGACGTGGCGGCCCTCGCGATGCACGAGATGAATCGGCAAGGGCGGCGGCTCGAACTCTGGCAGCACGATGGCGAGCCGCCCATCGCTCACGTGCTGCGCGACCTGATACGACATCAGCCGCGCGATGCCGAAATCCGCGAGCGCGGCGGCGATGGCCGAATCGTTGGTCGTCGTCGTGAAGCGCGCGTGCGAGCGCACGAGGATTTGCCGCTCGCCATCGTAGAGACGCCATTCCGGCGATGTCGACGCGCCCGTCGACGCGATGACGACATGATCCGCGAGCTCGTCTGGATGACGCGGCGTACCGTGCGCCGCCAGATACGCGGGCGATGCGCAAAGCACGCGCCGCACGCGCCCGACGTTGATCGCCTGCAACGACGAGTCCGGCAGTTGTGCGATACGCACCGCCACGTCGATGCCCTCGTCGACGAGATTCACGACGCGATCGACGAACCAGCAGTTCGCATCGGCTTCGGGGTAACGGCGCAGATAGTCGAGAACGATCGGCGTGACGTGCAGCCGGCCGAACATCACCGGCGCGGTGATCGAAAGCAGGCCGCGCGGCGACGAATGCGTGCCGGTCGCGGAAAGTTCGGCGTTATCGATTTCGCCGAGAATGCGGCGGCAGTCCTCGAAGTAGCCGCTGCCCGCGTCGGTGAGACGCACGACGCGCGTCGTGCGCGTGAGCAGGCGCACGCCCAGATGTTCCTCGAGTTCCGTCACGACGCGGCTCACGACGGATGGCGACACGTCGAGCTTGCGCGCCGCCGATGCGAAGCCGCCGGTTTCGACCACCGTGACGAAGGTCGTCATTGCCTGTAAACGGTCCATGAGAATGCACGGCGTGCGGCCTTGAAAGATGCCGTGCATTCTCGGGGATATGCGCGCGAGGCACAATCGTCACAGATCCAGTTCGAGCGCGTCTCCTTCGGCGGCCGGCATCGCGCAGCAGATCAGCGCTTCTTCATCGCCGACATGGAACGCCGGTTCGCTTTCGTACGACACCGCGCCCTTCACGACGCGCGTTCGGCATGTCCCGCACGTGCCGCCGCGGCAGTTGAATTCGGGCGACAAACCGCTCGCCTCCGCGAGTTCCAGCAACGTGCCGCTGCCCGGCTTCCATTGCGCGCTCGCGCCCGACTTGACGAATTCGATCTTCACCGGCCCCGTTGCGGCAGGGCGCAGCGGCTTCACGTCCGCGCCGCGATCCGCCGTTCGCTTGAGCGCCGATGGACCGAACGCTTCGGCATGCACGCGCGCATCGGCGACGTTGAGCGCGCGCAGGCCATCGTAGATCGATTGCATGAACGCGCCCGGCCCGCACAGATAAAAGTCGTAGTCGTTGAAGGGCAGACGGCTCGTCAGCAGATCGATGTCGATGCGCCCCGACACGTCGTAATCGCGATCGAGCTGCGCGCCGTTCGTGTCGCTCAGCACGCGGATCACGGTCACCGCTCCGCCTGCGCTTTGCGCGAGCGCGTCGATCTCACGCGAGAACGCGCGGCTCGCGAGCGAATGCGCCGACACGATCATCCACACCGGACGCACGCGGCGCTTCCTCAATCCTTCGTAGACGACATGCCGCAGCATCGCGAGCATCGGCGTGATGCCGACGCCCGCTGCCATCAGCACGGCAGGGCGCTGCTCCAGCGCATCTATCGTGAAGTCGCCGGCGGGCGCGCGCGCTTCGATCACATCGCCCGCTTTCAGCGTGTCGTGCAGATGCGCCGACACGCGTCCGTCGCGCTTCACGCTGATGCGATACACGCCGTCCGACGGCGCAACCGAGAGCGTGTACGTGCGAATCTGCGGCTTCGCATCGCCCGGCAGCGACACGCGGATCGGCAGATGCTGACCCGCCTTGTGCGGCACGATGCCCGCGCCGTCCGCCGGTTCGAGGTGGAACGAGCGGATTGCATCGCTTTCATCGACGACCTTGCTCACGCGAAAAGTGCGCCACACGTTCGCGAGCGCCGACGCCTTCAGGCGCTCGGCCACTTGTGCCCAGTCGCCCGTCATCAGCGAATTGGGCGATGCGCCGCCGCTACGCGCTTTCCATCGCAAGGGCAGCGCCGCTTCACGATAAAACACGCGGCGCGGCGTGAAGCGCCACAACCGCTCCGCGCCCTGAAACGCTGCGGTTTCGGGCGAATCGAGCAGGACTTTGGCGTCGCCCGCGAGTTGCAGCACGTCGCCGGTTTCGAAGTCCGCGAACACGAGTCCCGCGCGAGCGTTCACGAGAATGTTGCCGAGCGTGTTGAAGAAAAGATTGCCCGCGAAATCGGGAATCGTCAGCGAGCCGTCGTCCGACATACGCACGAAACCCGGCTTGCCGCCGCGATGCGAAACGTCCACTTGCCGATGCCCGTCCTCGCGATCGAAATACGACGCGACGAAGAACGTGTCCGCGCCCGCGATCATCTCTTTCGCGCGCGGCGAGAGCGTATCGAGCGCGAGCGGCGCGACGGGCGAGGGCGCGGCCGGATCGCGCACGAACTCGAAATCGCGCAACTGGATGTATTGCGGGCAATTGCCGAAACTCTGCTCGACCGCGACATTGAACACGGCGTTCGCGCCGTCGCGACGAATCGTGCCGTTCATGCGATTGCGCCGGCGCGTGTGCATCTCGATGCCGAGCAGGCCGATCGACGCGCCGTCGTTCATGCCGGCGTCGGCGGGATCGAGCGGATCGCGCGCGTGGCTCATCGACAGCGTCTTCGCGTCGGGCGTGTGCATGAAGCCGGGATGCCCGGCGAGAAGCGTCGCCCACGGATCGCCGTTTTCATCGACCGAGCCCGCGACGATGAACGGCAACTGCGCGAAAAACTGGCGATGTTGCTCCGGCATGTAATCGCGCACGACGCGGCGTCCGACGCCGTCCATGCGTTCGGCGACGCCGAAAGCCTTCTGAATGGCGACTTCGCCGCGATGCCACGGCGAAGGCGTGGCGACCGGTGCGGCATCGGAAAGTGTGGAAGCGGACATGATCGTATGCCTCTTCGGTTCGGGCGCGGCGGCGCGGCGCGATTTCGGCGATGCGCCGCCGCGCTGACTTTACGCCGCGAGACCCGCGGCCGTCTTCTGGAACGCAACGAAGCCCTTCAGCGCTTCGACGCGCGCGAGCCACGCGTTGACGTTCGTGTAGGCGGATAGATCGACGTTGCCTTCCGGCGCGCTCGCGATGTAGCTGTAGAGCGCGACATCCGCAATGGTCGGATGCGCCGTGCCGGTATCGGCGATCCAGTCGCGATTGGCGAGTTCGGCGTCGATCACTTTCAGCACGGCGTGCGCGCGGGCGATGACCTCCGCCGCGTCGAACTTCGCGCCGAACACGGTGATGAGGCGCGCGGCGGCCGGACCGAACGCGATCTGTCCGGCCGCGACCGAAAGCCAGCGCTGCACGGCGGCGGCTTGCACGGGCGTTTCGGGCAGCCAGTCCGATGCGTCGGCTTTCTTCGCGAGATAGACGAGGATTGCGTTCGAATCGGCGATGACCGTGTCGCCATCGACGAGCACGGGAATCTGGCCAAAGCGGTTCAGCCTCAGATAATCGGGCGTCTTGTGCGCGGCGGCGGCGAGATCGACGAAGGTTTCTTCGTGTTCGATGCCAAGCAGGCTCAGGAAAAGACGCGCGCGATGCGAATGCCCGGACAGCGGATGGTAATAAACCTTCATGGCAAGTTCCCTGATTCGGTAGATAGCCGGGAGAGGTCCCGGCCTGTGAATCAAGTATCGGCTCTTGCCTTCAGAAGGAGAATCCCGCCGAATTTCAAATCACTATTCTCGAAACGAGATCAGTGCGCGGACTGCCAGTGGATTATTCACCGCGCGGCACGTTCGCCTTGTTACCCGCGAGCGGCGAGCCGTAACCGCCGCTATTGGCGTTGTTCGGCAGACCGTTGACGAGTTGCGCCCGCGGATCGCTCGGGTTGAGATTGAGTTCGCCGGCCTGCGCATTGCCGTGCGTCGGATACTGGCTGCCGAGCGGCGCGTTCGGCATGAGCTTCGTGCTGTTTTGCGGCGCGTTCATGTCGGTTTCGACGCTCGGATGAAGCTGCGCGTAAGCCGATGTCGCGGCAAAGACCGATGCAATGACAACTGCGGCGCGTGTCGCGGTCACGTTCATGACTGACTCCTTGCAAGGCATGAATCAGTGTAGTCCGCGCGCATGACGAAACCGCGCATCACCCTTCTGCCGACCAGTCCAGCGTTTGTCCTTTCGAGCGCCTACTTCTTGCGCTTCTTAAGTTTTGCCTTGCGCTCGGGCCGCTCGTCGATGATGCGCGCGCGATGCTTGTCCTTCATCTTCTTCCATTGCTTGCACTCGTCCTTCGTGCGAAGGCAGCCGATGCACAGGCCGGTTTTTTCATCGAATTTACAGATGCTGATGCAAGGTGAATCGACCGCCATGATTTCCTTTTTGGTGAGCCGCCGGCCCGTCAATGTCGCACGCGCGCGGTTCGCGCATCCAACTGTTTGTTCCGATGATGTCGATAGAGCACGTTGCGCTCCCGTAGCAGCTCACCCTGAATCGATTGCAGTAAAATCCGGCTCCCGAATAGACTCACCTTTACGGCGACGGGCGCTGTCATGACGGCACGCGCCTTGCTTGATCGTCGCTTGCTCCGCACAGTCGTGCGCGCCCGACCTCTTTCAGAAAAGCGAGCCGTTCCCATGCCGCAAGCACCCGGGCCGCGCCGGCCACCCGCGAAGATCCTGCCGCCCGATGCGCCCGGCGTGCGCGCGCTTGCGTCGCTGGTGACGGGCGTCGTCGTCATTTGCGCGTTGTATTTCGGGCGCGCGGTGATGATTCCGATCATCCTCGCGATTCTGCTGAGTTTCCTGCTCGCGCCGTTCGTCGATTTCCTGCGGCGCTTGCGTTTCGGGCAGGTGCCGTCGGTGATCGTCGCGGTGGTAATCGCGCTGTCGGTGCTGACGGCGGTCGGCGCGCTGATCGGCGCGCAGGTCGCGCAGCTCGCGGGCGATCTGCCGAAGTATCAGGCCGCGGTCGAGCGCAAGATCGACACCGTGCAGAACATGACCGTTGGCCGCGCCGATGCGTTTCTCGGCCGCGCATCGCGTGCGCTGAAGCGGTTGTCGCCCGCGCGCGAGCAGGAGCCGAAGAACGAGGACAATCCGGCCGCTTCGCCAATCGATCAGCCGATGCCCGTCGAAGTGCATCAGCCGACGCCGACGCCGCTCGAACTCGCGCAGCGCTTTCTGTCGCCGATCATCAGTCCGCTCGAAACCACGGGCATCGTGCTCGTCGTCGCGGTGTTCATCCTCCTGCAGCGCGAGGATCTGCGCGACCGGCTGATACGGCTTTTCGGCTCGCGCGACCTGCATCGCGCGACGACCGCGATGGACGAAGCCGCGCGGCGCCTGTCGCGCTATTTCCTCGCGCAGCTCGGCATCAACGTGGGCGTGGGCATCGTGATATCGATCGGGCTCGCGATCATCGGCGTGCCGGGCGCGCTGCTCTTCGGCGTGATGACCACGCTGCTGCGCTTCGTGCCGTACGTCGGGACGTGGATCGCGGCGATCGTCGCGGTGGTGTTCGCGGCGGCCGTCGGTCCCGGCTGGGCGATGCTCGTGTGGACCATCGTGCTCTTCGGCGTGACGGACATCGTCGCGGGGCAGGTCGTCGAACCGCTCCTGTACGGGCATAGCACGGGGCTGTCGCCGTTCGCGGTGATCGTCGCGGCCATTTTCTGGAGCTGGATCTGGGGGCCGATCGGCCTCGTGCTCTCGACGCCGCTCACGCTGTGCCTCGTGATTCTCGGCCGGCACGTCGACCGCCTCGAATTTCTCGACGTGCTGTTCGGCGACCGGCCCGCGCTCACGCCCGCCGAGAACTTCTATCAGCGCCTGCTCGCGAACGATCCCGACGAAGCGCTCGTGCAGGCCGAATCGCTGCTCAAGGAACGTCCGCTGATCGCGTATTACGACGAAGTCGCGCTCGAAGGCCTGCGCTTCGCGCACAACGACGTGCTGCGCGGCGTCGTGACGGCGGACCAGTTGCGGCGCATCAACGAGTCGGCGCTCGACATCATCGAAGGTCTGGAAGACGCCGACGATAACGTCGTGGCCGTCACGCCGCGCGAAGAGCTGCCCGCGAGTTTCGAGTCGCCCGACGACGCGGCGCGGCTACCGCACGAGACGCCGCCCGCGCGCTTCGATGCGCAGCAGGAAGGCCACACGGCGTCGGTGTTGTGCATCGCGGGGAGAAGCGAGCTGGACGATCTCGCGGCGACCATCGCCGTGCAGCTTTTTCGCAAGCACGGCCTGTACGCGGACCTCGCGGGCTACGAGCGTTTCTCGCGCGGACGTTTCGGCGAAGTGGATCTCTCGGGCGTGACGATCATCTGCGTCGTCTCGTTCGATGCGGCCGAGTCGCCGCCGTATCTGCGCAATTTGCTGCGGCGGCTGCATCAGCGCGCGCCGTCGGCGGAACTGGTCGTCGGGCTGATCTTTCCCGAAAGCTCGCTGCAGGGCGAAGTGCTCGTGCGGACGAGTTCGGCGGCGGTGTCGTTCAAGGAACTGGTCGAAGCTTGCGTGGCCGCAGCGCGCCGTCAGTCGACCGATGGCGTGCCGTGGGCGGGCCTCAACGCTATCGCCGACGAAAACGCGCTGAGCGGGCCGCGCGAAAACGTGGCGATCCAGAGCTAGCGGTTGCCGTCGAACAGATCGTTGAGCATGGTGTCGAAGGCGGCTTGCGCGTCTTCGAGCTCCTGCAGCGCGGCGTCGAAGGTTTGCAGCGCCATTTGCGACGGCCGGCCGTCGCCTTCCGGCGGGAACTGCTTCTGCAGCGCCAGAAAGGCGGACTGGACCTGACGCGTCGCGTTGACGATACGTTCCATCGCTCGTGCTTCTTCCGTGCGATTGTTCTCGGCGGTCATCGGAGACACTCCTCGTTGGCAATGTCCGGATAGTACCAAGCGATGCGCGCTTTCCTAAGCCTTCGCGACGGTGAAAAGGCGCACGGCTTCGTCGAGCACGACGGCGCGTTCCGCGAGACGCTGCGCCGTGGCCGCCGCCTGCTCGACGAGCGCGGCGTTCTGCTGAGTCGAATCGTCGAGATGCGCGACCGCCTGATTCACCTGCGCGATGCCTTCGGCCTGCTCGCCGCTCGCCTTCGCGACTTCCATGATGATCGCCGATACGCGATGCACCGCTTCGTCGATCGCGCGCATCTGCGTCGTCGTGCGCGTGACGAGGCTCGTGCCTTCCTCGATCTGCGCGACGCTCGTCGCCACGACGCCTTCGATTTCCTTCGCCGATGCCGCGCAGCGCTGCGCGAGATTGCGCACTTCGGTCGCGACCACCGCGAACGAGCGGCCCGCTTCGCCCGCGCGCGCCGCTTCGACGGCGGCGTTCAGCGCGAGGATGTTGGTCTGGAACGCGATGCCGTCGATGACATCGGTGATGTCCGCGATGCGGCGCGACGCCGCCGTGATGCCGGCCATCGTCTGCTCGACCTGACTCGCGATGCGCCCGCCGTCGTCCGCCGCCGCCTGCGCTTCCTTCACCAGTTCGAGCGCGCGCACGGTGGCGTCGGCGTTGCCTTGCACGGTCGTCGTCAGTTGATCCATCGTCGCGGCGGTCTGTTCGAGCGACGCCGCCTGCATCTCCGTGCGGCGCGACAGATCCGTGTTGCCGCTCGAAATCTCGTTCGCCGCATCGAGCACGCCGCCGATCTGGCCGCGCACGTCGAACACGATCGCCGCGAGGTTCGCCTTCAACTGGCCGAGCGCGCGTTGCACGTCGCCGAGATCGTCGTGGCGCGCATCGGGCATCTCGGCGGTCAGATCGCCCGCGGCCATGCGCGCGGCGAAGCCGGACATCGCGCGAACGGGGGTATCGACCTGACGCGACAGCGCGAGCCAGCCCGCGAAGCTCGCCGCCGAACTCACGCCGAGCGCGATCCAGAAGGGCAGCGGCGGCGTGCCGCGAAAAGCCGCCAGAGCCGCGACGAGCATGCTCGCGGGCACGGCCGCGAACGCCACGCCAAGACGTGCGCTCACGGGAATGTTCGCGAGCGCGGCGAGCCGGCCGATGATGCTATCCCTGACGAGCGCCCCGCGCACGAGCCGGTGCGACGCGCTGCCCGCTTTCATTTGCGCGTAGAGCGCGGTGGCGTCGCGCACTTCGTTGCGCGTCGGCTTCACGCGCACGGAGAGATAGCCGACGACCTTGCCGTGCTCCATCACCGGCGTGACGTTCGCGCGCACCCAGTAGTGATCGCCGTTCTTGCGGCGGTTCTTGACGAGCGCGGTCCACGAGCGGCCGGCGCGCACGGTCGACCAGAGATCGGCGAACGCTTCGCGCGGCATGTCCGGATGACGGATGAGGTTGTGCGGCTGGCCGATCAGTTCGCCGCGCGAGAAGCCCGACACGGTGACGAAGGCGGGGTTGCAGTACTGGATATTGCCGGAGAGATCGGTCGCGGAGACGAGCATCTCCGATGCGGGATAGTCGAACTCTTGCTGGGTGACGGGCTGGTTGTTGCGCATGATGTCCTTGATTTTTCTTCGTGTCGCGCGCTGCTTTTCGACGGCGGCGCGCGTCTTATTACAAGGACATAACGGCGATTACCCCCACGTTCTTTAGGGGAATCCGACTGAAACGCTCAAGTGTGGCGATTTGCCGCCGATAGCGGCGTTCGCTTACTGGGCGCTCCAGCCGCCGTCGATTTGCAGGGCGGAGCCGCGCATTTCGCTGGCGGCGTCGGAGCAAAGGAACACGGCCATGTCGCCGATTTTCTGCGCCGTCACGAATTGCGCGGACGGCTGCTTGTCGCCGAGCAGTTTTGCGCGGGCGGCGTCGGGCGAGAGCGAATCGCGCGCGGCGAGGTCGTCGATCTGCTTTTGCACGAGCGGCGTGAGCACGAAGCCGGGGCAGATTGCGTTGATGGTGACGCCGGTGCGTGCGTTTTCGAGCGCGGCGACTTTGGTGAGTCCGAGAATGCCGTGTTTCGCGGCGACGTACGCGGATTTGCCTGCCGAGCCGACGAGCCCGTGCACCGACGCGATGTTGATGACGCGGCCCCAGTTGCGCGCGCGCATTTGCGGCAGGGCGACGCGCATGGTGTGGAACGCGGAGCTCAGATTGATGGCGATGATGGCGTCCCAGCGATCGACCGGGAATTCGTCGATGGTTGCGACGTGCTGAATGCCGGCGTTGTTCACGAGGATATCGACGGCGCCGAATTGCTCGTTGGCGAAGGCGATCATCGATTCGATTTCTTGAGGCTTGGTCATGTCGGCGGGGTGGTGGACCGCTTTCACGCCGGTGGCTTCGATTTGCTTCAAGGCGCTTTCGGTATCGCCGAAGCCGTTTAGCACGAGGTTTGCGCCGGCTTGTGCAAGCGAAATGGCGATTGCCAGGCCGATGCCGCTCGTCGAGCCGGTGACCAATGCGGTTTTGCCTGAAAGTGTCTTTTTCGATTCGGGTTGGGTCATCGTTTTTTTCCTGGTTTTCGATTGGGTTCTTTGGGAGTTTGCTGGGTTGCGGTGTGGTTCGTATATTGGGGTTTCTTTTTGTTTTTTTCGCCGGATCCCGTTTCCTTTGTGGTCGATTAGCGTTGCCCCTGTGCGGGGCGGCAGTCACTTTCTTTGCTGCTGCAAAGAAAGTAACCAAAGAAAGCAGCTTTTCAAGCCCGCGGTTATACGCAGTTTGGGTAGTTCTCTCGTCCTAGGTGGCACTCGCCTAAAGAGTGCCCTCACCACAATTACCCGGCTTGGCTCGCGCACGGTCTGACACATCGCGTTGCATAGCTCATTGGTTCAGCACCAGATAGCTCCGGCCCGCTGCGCGGCCGAAGGGTTGATTGGGTGCGCAAGCGCGTGCGTCCCGCTGGTTTCCCTCGAATACCCGGCGGCAGCGCGTAGCGCTGTGCCGAAGCTCTTTTGCGCTGAGCCAGCGCGCTAAAAGTAATGGTTTGTCAGACCGTGCGCGATCCAAGCCTGCTTAAATGTTTGAGGGCACTCTTTAGGCGAGTGCCACCTCGGATGAGAGAACTGCCCAAACTGCGTATGACCGCGGGCCTGAAAAAGCTGCTTTCTTTGCTTACTTTCTTTGCAGCAGCAAAGAAAGTAAGTGCCGCCCCGCACAGGGGCAACGCTAATAAACCAAAAAGAAAACGGGATCCGGCGAAGGAAGAAAAAAACCCCTCAAACAATCCCAGTCAAATAATAAACAGCGATAACAAAAAACACGGCGAGAGTCTTAATGACGGTAACAGCAAAAATATCCCGATAAGACTCCCGATGCGTAAGCCCGGTAACCGCGAGCAGCGTAATAACAGCGCCGTTATGCGGCAACGTGTCCATCCCGCCCGATGCCATCGCCACAACCCGATGCAGCACTTCCAGAGGAATATGCGCCGCCTGAGCGCCAGCGATAAAAGTATCCGACATCGCAGCAAGCGCGATACTCATCCCGCCCGAAGCAGAACCCGTAATCCCCGCGAGCGACGAAACCGAAATGGCCGCATTGACGAGCGGATTCGGAATGCTCTTCAGCGCATCGCTGACCACCAGAAAGCCCGGCAGTGCCGCAATCACTCCGCCGAAGCCATACTCCGAAGCGGTGTTCATCGCCGCGAGCAACGCGCCCGCAACCGCCGCCCGCGTGCCCACCGCGAAACGCTCCTTCACCCGCGAAAACGCCGTCAGCAACACAAGAACGATGCCGAGCAGCAACGCGCCCTCGACCGCCCAGATCGCGACGACAGTCTTCACCGCCGTCGTAACAGGCGCATGCACGCCCGGCAGCACTTCCGGCGGCACGGTATAGCTCGCGCCGTACCACGTCGGAATCCACTTCGTCAGCGCGAAATTCGCCACGCCGACGAGAATCAGCGGCGCGATCGCAAGCATCGGATTCGGCAGCGACGTCGATTCGACACGCTCCGGCTCGTTCACGAGCGACGTGCCGTAGCCCTCGCCCCTGGCCATCGCCGAGCGGCGCCGCCATTCGAGAAACGCCAGACCGACCACGATGATGAACACCGAGCCGATCACACCGAGCCACGGCGCGGCCCAGCCGGTCGTCTTGAAGAACGTCGTCGGGATGATGTTCTGAATCTGCGGCGTGCCCGGCAGCGAATCCATCGTGAAGGAGAACGCGCCCAGCGCAATCGCGCCCGGCATCAGGCGCTTCGGAATATTGCTCTGCCGATACATCTCCGCCGCGAACGGATACACCGCGAACACGACGACGAACAGCGACACGCCGCCATAAGTGAGCAACGCGCACACCGCGACGATCACCGCATTCACGCGCGACTTGCCGATGTAGCGAATCGCCGCCGCGACGATCGACTCGGAGAAGCCCGACAGTTCGATCACCTTGCCGAACACCGCGCCGAGCAGGAACACAGGGAAATACAGCTTCACGAAGCCGACCATCTTCTCCATGAAGATGCCCGAAAATACGGGCGCGACGGCGGCAGGATCGGTTAGAAGGACGGCCGCGAGCGCGGCGATCGGCGCGAAAAGAATGACGCTGTAGCCGCGATACGCGGCGAGCATCAGGAACGCCAGGGCGGCGAGCACGATGATGAACGACATTGAGTCTCCATGATTGATTGTTCTTCGAAACATTGTCCGCGCGCCTCTTCTGGAGGCGCTGGCGGCGCGTCAGTAGCGCCACGCGCCGCCAGAATGCACTTTCTGTGCCAATGCCGTGTAATACAGGCTCGGCGGGCATCGGGAAAAGATGACACGAGGAGCTTGCAGCCGCATGTCTCAGGATCGAGACGTTTTACGACCAAAACCGCCGCGCGAACTGTCACAGACTAGTACAGATGCGGATAGCCGGTTCGTCTCTTAGTTGAGATAGTCTGTCTCCAAACAGAGAAAGCGGAGATTTTGGGCGCCATGCGCAACGACTGGATCAACGTACCGGTGGACTACAGCGACGTGATGCGCCGCGCAATGGAGTCGCTTTTCAAGACCTTCGAGAATCTGAGCGAAGGCACTTTCATCGTCGATGCGGACGCGCGCGTCGTGTGGATCAACAAACGCTATGCGGCGCGCTTCGGCTTCGACGATCCGCTCGACGCGGTCGGCCTCGATTGCGAAGCGGTGATTCCGAACAGTCTCATGCGCGAAGTCGTCGCAACCGGCAAGCCGATCCTGCTCGACGTGCTCGAAACCGACCGCGAGCCGCTCGTCGTCACGCGCTTGCCGCTGAAGGACGAATCGGGCAAGACCATCGGCGCGATCGGCTTTGCGCTCTTCGACGAGATGAAGGCGCTCACCCCGCTCTTCGCGCATTACTCGCGCGTGCAGCAGGAGCTGATCGCGACGCGTCAGTCGCTTGCGCAGGCGCGGCGCGCGAAATACACGTTTTCGAGCTTCGTCGGCACGAGTCCGGTCAGTCTCGAAGTGAAGCGACAGGCGCGGCGCGCGGCGCTCGTCGATTCACCCGTGCTCCTGCTCGGCGAAACCGGCACCGGCAAGGAACTGCTCGCGCATTCGATCCACGGCGCATCGACGCGCGCGGGCAAGCCGCTCGTGACCGTCAACGTCGCGGCGATCCCCGACACGCTGCTCGAAGTCGAGTTCTTCGGCGCGGCGGCGGGCGCGTACACGGGCGCGGAGCGGAAAGGGCGCGTCGGCAAGTTCGAACTGGCCGACGGCGGCACGCTCTTTCTCGACGAAATCGGCGACATGCCGCTGCCGCTTCAAGGCAAGCTGCTGCGCGTGTTGCAGGACAAGGAATTCGAGCCGCTCGGCTCGAACCGCATCGTGCGCGCGGATGTGCGGATCATCGCGGCGACATCGGCGGATCTGCAGGCGCTCGTCGCGGCGGGACGCTTTCGCGCGGATTTGTTCTATCGCCTGAACGTGCTGACGATTCACGCGCCGCCGTTGCGCGACCGGCTCGGCGACATCGAGGCGCTCGCCTACGCGATTCTCGAAGATCTGTCGGCGGATACGCGCCCCGGGCACGGCGGTCATTTCGTGCTGCACAAGGACGGCCTGCAACTGCTCGAAGCGTATTCGTGGCCGGGCAACGTCCGCGAGCTGCGCAACACGCTCGAACGCGCGCTGATGCTGTCGGAGACCGAGCATATCGACGCCCGCGCGCTGTCGGCGTTCATCGACGCGGGCCGCGTCGCGATCGCGGCGCAGGCCGAACCGGCGGACAAGGACACGGATGAGCCGCCGGATATTTCCTACGCCGACGCAATGGCCGATTTCGAACGGCGCTTTCTCTCCGATGCGCTGCGCGCGAGCGGCGGGCGCGTCGCGGATGCGGCGGAGAAAATCGGCATCGGACGGGCGACGTTGTACAAGAAAATCGCGGCACTCGGCATCGCCGTGTGAAGGGTTTCGCGAACAGCAAAATCGACGCGAAAGCTTCGCGTGGCATACTCGCGAAATCGAAAATAAAGACCAAGAATCAAGGGGTAACGAATGAAGCGCGGGATCAGGCGGGGCAGGGCAATCGGCGTTTGCATCGTGCTGGCAGGCAGCGCGTGGGCGCTCTCGGGATGCAGCAGCGCGCCCCCGCTTTTTTCCGACGATGGCCGTCCGACCCAGCAGATCCAATGCCCCGCTTACGGCGGCTGGCGCAACTGCACGGACAACGCGAAGGCGCTCTGTCCGAGCGGTTACGACGTGCTCGGACAGTCGACAGAGAACAATCAGAACTCGTTGCTGGTTGCCTGCAAGGCAAGCTGACCGCTCAACCCTGCTGCGTCTCGCGCAGCATCGTGACATCGTAACCAAGCGCGCGCGTACGCTCGATCAGCGTGCGGCGCAGTTCCGCTGACGGCTTCGCTTCGCGCGTCAGGATCCACAGATATCGTCCGGTCGGTTCACCGACGATCGACCACGTGTAGTCGTCGGCGCGATCCAGAATCCAGTAATCGCCGACGTAGAACGGCCCGAAAAACGACACCTTCAGCTTTGTCCCGTTCGATCCGGGGACGATCTTCGCGCGCCCTTCCGCCGACCGGTACGGTCCGTTCAACCCGCCCTGCCTGCACGCGTTGACGACCGACACGAGGCCGTCTTCGCGGCGCGCATAGTTCGCCGTGACGCCTTCGCAATTGCGCTCGAAGCGGTTTTCATAGCGCGCGAACTCGTGCCAGTTACCGAGATAACGATCGAGGTCGACAGCTTTCGACGGTTCGGGCACGTTCTCGTTGCCGCTTTTGCGCGCGCCGTTCGATGCGCACGCGGCCAGCGCCGCGATGCCGCCGATCAGGGCCAGCGCCGCTGCGCCATAGGCCCAAGGTCTTCTGATAGTCATGTTGCCCGGTGGGTTGTTGAGTGCGAGGGCTGATCGAGCAGCAAGTGCCGTTCCGTCCGCGCGCGGCTCCCGAATTCCCTCACCTCAAAACCCGTTGGACGATGCCGGCGAATTCCGCCGCAAGCCGCAAGTGGCTGTCCTGATTGGGTTTTGTCTCGAGGCCACGCCACGGCGGGACGCAGTTTCGGCGGCTCCCGAATCACCTCACCTCAATCACGGCGACACGCTTTGCCATCGACGCTCACTACTCGGAAGCCGGTGCGCGGCGAAAGCACTCTAACAAGACGCAAAAATTCCAAGTTGTTTAATAACAACGACTTGCACGACTGATCTAACGATGTATCTGAGATCGCGACAACCACTCGCCCTCCCTATGACCGGTGACGAGTGAGTGAGGCGCATACCGACCGGCTCACCATCGCGAAGCTCCCGGATCGTCTCACCTTTCGAGGCGGAGTATTCTCTCGCTCTCCGCCATCACGCCTTGAAAGCAGCTCCTTCATGCCTTCGCTGGTCAGCCCGCTCCTCACGATCATCCTGCCGGTTTTCGGTCTCGTTTTCGCGGGCTACGCATGCCGCAAGCTGAACACGCTCGGCCCGGCGGCCGCATCGGAGTTGAATCGCTTCGTCGTGTATCTCGCGTTGCCCGCGCTTCTCTTCGACGTCATGGCGAAGACGCCGTGGGCCATGCTCGATCAGCCCGCGTTCATCGCCGCGTTCGGCATCGGTTCGGCGGCGATCTTCTTGCTGACGCTTATCGTGCGCCTGATGCAGTCGCGTCATCTCGCCGACGCGAGCATCGACGGATTGAACGCGGCGTATCCGAACACCGGCTTCGTCGGCTTGCCGCTTTGTCTGCTGGCGTTCGGCAAGGAAAGTCTCGCGCCCGCCGTGATCGCGACGATTCTCACCGTGTGCGTGCTGTTCGCGGTGGCGATCGTGCTGATCGAATTGGGATTGCAAACCCAAAAGCACATCGCCGCGACGCTCGGGCACGTGGCGAAGTCGCTCTTGAAGAATCCGCTGTTGATCGCGCCAGTCGCGGGCGCGTTACTGAGCAGCTCCGGCGTGCGCGTGCCGGAAGGCGCGCAGGCCTTGCTCAGGCTACTGGGCGGCGCGGCGAGCCCGTGCGCACTCGTCGCGCTGGGTCTGTTTCTCGGCGCAAAAGGCGAGGCGCGCGATGTCCGGACGACGAGCGCGCTCGTTGCACTCAAGCTGGTCGCTCAGCCGCTTCTGACGTGGTGTCTGGCGTTCCATGTGTTTCACCTGCCACCGCTGTGGGCGAAAACGGCCGTGATCCTGAGCGCGCTGCCGACCGGCACCGGCCCGTTCATGCTCGCGGAGTTTTATCGGCGGGAAGGTGGCGTGACATCGAGCGCGATCCTTTTTTCGACGGTGATTTCGCTCGTCACGGTCACGTTCTTTTTGACCGTGATGCTCTGAGTGGCAAAAAAACGCCCGGCGCGCTGGCGTCGGGCGTAACCACCTTCTGTTCGACGGTGGAGGAGGGCTGGTTCAGCGTTTCCTCTGATGCGTTGGATGCTTCTTCCGCTCAATGCGCGCTCGCGCCGTTGCGCGCGTCGGCGCGAAGTTGCGCGTGCCGTTCCTGATAAGGCCGCAATTGCGGATAGCTCAGCGAGTTGACGGCGTCGAGATCGCCCGCGCGGCGCGCGCTCGCGAGTTCCGCCTTCACTTCGGCGCGGGATTTGGCGACCGACGCCGATTGAGCGAAAACGGGCGCGGTAGCGAGCAGCGCGGACAACACCAGACCGCCGATCAAAGTGTTCTTCATTCGATGCCTCCAGAAGGCGTGTGCGTCGGGCCGACGCTTAGGAGGCAGTCTAGGAGCATTCCTATTGGACAAAAATACCGATTGAGCCAACACATTGTTGTCGAGATTGGTTGAATGCCCACGCGCCCGCTTTCGGGCGCGTTGATTCGTCGGTGAATCAAAAATTAAAGGTCCGAAAAGTTACTAGCCAGTTATCCACAGAAACTGTGGATAACCATGGGGATAGCTCATCGCGAACCGCGTGGCGGCGCGGCGTAAGGTTGATTGACTCAATCGTCGCAAAAATGGGCCGTGAAACGTCGACGGACTTCGAGACGATTCGCCTGCGATGCGCCTATCATGGGCACGCGCGTCGTTTCGAGGACGGCACGCGTCGCACCGGTTCATCCACCTTTTCATCCTTACACGGGGGAAGATGTCATGGCCTTGAAGATCGCGGTGGTCGTCGGCAGCCTGCGGCGGGATTCGTTCAACAAGCAGCTCGCGCATGCGCTCGTATCGCTCGCGCCGGGCGATTTCTCGTTCGAATTTCTCGACATCGGCAGCCTGCCGCTCTATAGCCAGGATTACGACAGCGACTTCCCCGAAGTCGCCCGCGCGTTCAAGCAGAAGATCGCCGATGCCGACGGTCTGCTCATCGTCACGCCGGAATACAACCGCTCGATTCCCGGCGTGCTGAAAAACGCGCTCGACTGGGCCTCGCGTCCGTGGGGACATAGTGTCTGGGGCGGCAAGCCGGGCGCGATCATCGGTACGTCGGTCGGGGCGATCGGCACGGCGATCGCGCAGTCGCATCTACGCGGCGTGTGTGCGTATCTGGATATCGTGCTGATGAATCAGCCGGAGATGTACATCAAGCATGACGCGTCGCGCATCGACCATAACGGCAACATCGTGAGCGAGGACACGCGCAAGTATCTGCAGACGTTCATGGACAAGTACGCCGCATGGGTGCGCGACCGGGCGGCCTGAGCGCATTCTCCGAACGTAAAAACGGCCCGCGCGGGCGGGCCGTATTTCTTCTGTTACCGCGTTTCCGGTCACACGTGATGATGTCCTGTCACGCGATCCCAGCCGTGGCGGATCGCCGCCTTGAAACGCTCCCACGTGTCGCCCTCGGGATGCTTCGTTTCCCAGTCGCGGCGCATCTCGTATTCCATCTGGTCATCCCACGCGCGGCTGCGGAAGCGGTCATCGTTGCCGAGCGTCGCGCCGTAGCGATACGCGCCCTGGTAGTCCTCATAAGGCTCGCCGGTTGCCAAATACTTCGATTCGTAATCGGCGCGGAAGTCTTCTTCGTACTCCATGTACTCGTTAGGCACCGTCTGCGATGCCGTCATGCCAGTGGACGACTGCGGCGGCGCCGGTTCGTCGAGCGGGCTCAGCGGCTCGACCGAGCGCCATTCCGATGCCGTGTCGGTCCGCACGCCGGGCAGCGGATCGCGAACGCGCGCGGGACCGTCCATCGTCGAACCGGTCGTGCGCAGCGGATCGCGGCCCGCGAGCGCATCGCGTTCGGTCAGCGATTCGCCCGCCAGTTCGGTGCGCGCCGCGAGCGGATCGGCAGGCGTGCCGGCGAGCGGATCGGCCAGCGGATCGATGCCGCCCGTCGCGAACGGATCGGGCGTCGCGCGCCCGGCGTCGCTCATCATCGATTGAGATTGCGTCTGCGATTGCGACTGCATGCCGGCGCGCGGCATCAGCGGATCGTCGGCGGGATCGCTGACGTAATCGCGCGGAGCCACCGAAGCCGGATCGCCGACATCGGCATGCGGATACGCACGAGCACGCGAAGGCGTCACAGGCGTCGTCATGCCCGAGGCCACGGGCGACGTCACAGCGGGATCATTGACAGGTTCGCGTCCCGGCACGGCGCTGCCGCGTCCGAGGCCGAGCTCGTCGAGCACCGAGTGATCGCGCTCGCTCGCGGCTGCGGCGGCCGTGTCGGTCGTGCCGTGTTCGAGCGTCGACCAGCTTGCCGCGCGTTCGTCGATATCGACCGCGCCTTGATCGGTCAGCGTCGCGCGCGCGACATCGGCCTGCTCGACGCTCGGGGTATCGACGGCCACGAGAATCGCGCCGCGACGCACGGCTTCGGAATAATGCGCGACTTCAGGCGGCTGATCGCGTCCGCCGAAAAGCATGCTGAAAAAGCGCTCGATGTTCGCGAGCATGCCCGGCTCCTGATGCGTGACGGCATCGGGCATGTCGGACGGCGCGGCGGCGTCGTCGCGCTTCGGGTTCGCCTGCAGTTCGATGTCCGCGCGCGGAAAGCCCGCCGCGATCAGGGCCGAGCGCGCGTCCTCGGCTTGCGCATAAGTGTCGAAAACTCCGATAACGGTGTGTCGCATGTACGCCTCCTGCGAATGGGCGGATTCCAGAAATCGGCGACACCATGTCGCCGCGCATATCGGCATTCACGCAACTCGCGTGCCGGATGCGCGCGGGCGGTTTCGCGCGGGCGTGCGTGCTTTGCGAGGGCGGCGCTTTTACAAACGCGCGTGCAAAAGCCGGCAGCGATGCGGCCGCGTCAACGATCGACCGGGCGCGCTGCGCGCGGCTCGTCGGCATGTTCGCGGATGGCGCGCAGCAGCGAATCGAGCAACGCGATGTCGAACGGTTTCGACAGCACGCGCGCGCCGACCTGACGCGCGCGATCGAGTTCTTCCGCGTAGCCCGTGACGAGAATCACTGGGACGTCCGGCGCCGTGCGCTGCAACATTTCGGCGAGATCGATGCCGTTCATCTGCCCCGGCATGTGGATGTCGGACAGCACGACGTCAAAGGGAAAGCCAGCGCCTGCGTTGGCGCGCGCCGCTTCGAGCATCGTGGCGGCGGTATCGGCATTGAAGACGTAGGTGACGTGGTGACCCATCATCGTGAGCAGCGCCTCGGTGCCGGCCGCGACTTCCTCGTTGTCTTCGACGAGCAGCACGCGCAGTCCGTCCGCTTCCAGCGCCGCCGCCGGCTCGGCCGTCGTGGCCGCGCCCGGCGCATTGCCCGTCGCGCGCGGCAGATACAGGCGCACGGCGGTGCCCGCGCCGGTTGCGCTGTCGATGGTCGCAAGGCCGCCCGCGCGCTCGCAGAACGCGAACACTTGCGGCAGGCCGAGGCCGGTGCCCATGCCTTTGGGCTTGGTCGTGAAAAGCGGCTCGAACGCGCGCGCCAGCACGTCCGCGCTCATGCCGAAGCCGTTGTCCTCGAGCGTGATCTGCACGAATTCGCCGGTGATCGGAAAGCCGTCTTCGTGGCGAAAGCGCACGTTGTCGGCGCGCACGGTGAACGTGCCGCCGCTCGGCATCGCGTCGCGCGCATTCACCGCGACGTTGATGAGCGCCAGTTCCAGTTCGGCCGGATCGACGCGGATCGTCCACACGTCCGGCGCGACCTCGACGTTGAGCGCGACCTTCGCACCGAGCGACGCGCGCAGCAGTTCGCGCCCCGCCGGCACCCATTTGCCAATGGCGATGACTTCGCTGCGCAATGGCTGCTTGCGCGCGACGCCGAGCAACTGGCGCGTGAGCGACTGGCCGCTTTTCAGCGCGCGCTCCATCGCCGACAGTTCGCGGTCGATGCCGGGCGCGCCGCGCCGCCGCACGATCTGCACGTTGGTCGAGACGATCATCAATAGATTGTTGAAATCGTGCGCAACGCTGCCGACGAGATTGCCAAGCGCCTCCATCTTGCGCGCCTGCCGATACGCCGATTCGATCGAGCGGCGCATCGACGCTTCCGCCTGCCAGCGCTCCCACGCTTCCTCTTCGGTCGCGAGCCGCCGCAGCGATTGCGCGATCACGCCCCACAGCACGACGCACGGCGCGAAGATCGAGAGCGCGAGCACGCTCAGATGCCGCCACCACGCCGACCAGATCGTCGCTATCGGATAGCCGCTCGACACGTAGATCGGATAGCCGCCGACGCGCCGGAACGCGACGATCTTCAACTGATCGTCCAGCCCGGAAACCATCTTCACGACGCCGCTCCTGCGCCCGGCCGCGTAGGCTTCGCGCAGCGGCGAGTGCGGCGCGAGCGACATGCGTTCGGGCGGGCGCGCCGGATACCACGCGAGCACTTCGCCGTCCGAGCGCGACAGGCCGAGCGAGACGCTCGGGTTATCGCCGATCAATTCGCGATAAAACGCGCCGAAATACGCTGGCCGGAGCGCGATCGACACGATGCCGTCGAACTTGCCCGCCGCCGTGTGCCGCGCGATCGCCGTGTTGAAAACTTGCTCGCCGGCGACGCGTCCGACCATCACGCGGGAAATCTGCTGGATCTTCTGGCCGGCGCGCAGGCCGTCGAAGTCGTCGCGGTCGGCGACGGAGATGTCGGGCGTCGGCCAGGCGCGGCTCGTCGCGAGCAGCGTGCCGTCGGCGGCGAACACGGACGCCGCGGCGACCTGCTGGTACGTGTTGCTGATCATTTTCAGCCGCTGATGGATGGCCGGGCCTTCGCGGCGGATCGCGTCGGCGTCGAGGTCGTCGAGCAGATCGACGATGCGCTCGTTGAGCGTCACGTTGAGATCGAAGACCTTGAGGGCGTGTTCCTCGGCGACGCGGGCATTGCGCGCGACCAGTTCGGACGCTTCGGCGACGCGCGCGTGATAGTCGTTCAGCGCGGTGAGCGCGACGTACACGCATGGCAGCACGATCGCAGCCACGAGCAGTGCGTAGAGCGTGAGGCGCTGCGCGGCGAAGTTGCGCTCGGGAACCACCGGAAACGGCGGTTCGTCCTGCCAGGATTGCGCGGCAGGATCGACGTCGGGCTCGTCACGTTGCAGCGTCATTTTTTGGCAGCGAATTGGAAAAACTTACTCGAAGCCCGCGCGTTCCGTACGGCGCGACGCGGGCGCGGGCGGGATTGGCCGAGCGTGATCAGTGCAACCGCAAGAAGTACGCACGAAGTATGCCGATTTCGCGTTTTGTCGTGTGAATCGTGTGGAAGAAAGGTTCGATTGCGTTCCCGAGTTAGCGAGATTATCGGAAGCGCAAACGTACACAAAAGCATGGAACCTTCGAGCAGAGGCGGAATCGAGAGAATTATTCCGGTCAGAAAACTTATTTCATCATATTAATTCGCGCTGGAGCGGTTGGCGAGTTGCTTTGACATTCTGATAGTCAGACAATGCAATCTCCGGCCAATATGCCATCCAGAGCGTTTGCCGGAGAAATACAAGCAACCTCGCGGCGCGCTTCGGGGAGAAGTACGGCCCGCACGGGATAAAACCGTGCGGGCAGCGTGAACGAGCGAGGATTTGAAGGCCACGGTCCGGGACTGCCGGATCTTGCACGGGCAGGCACCATGACGCCGATCGAGAGCCAACATTCAGCGCGTGCCGCCGGCACGCCGATTGCGCAACGCACGCCCGCCGGATGGCGCGCATATGTCCACGCTCGGCGCGCCTGGCTCGTCGCCGCCGAATTGCATTGCCGACAGCGCCCGCGTGCCCGCCGGGCCAGAGGGCTCTCGCCGGCTCTGCCGTGAAGATCGCCTAAAGATCGCCGCGCGGATGCCGTAATCCCATACGAGAGCATGCCGTGTATAGCCACGCGCGCGCCTCGAGCCCGACCAACAGCCTAATAGATCCAGCCGACCATGCCGTTGCCGATTGTCATTGCCGATGATTCCCTGCTCGCGCGCAAGGTGCTGACGCGCGCGCTGCCGCCGGAGTGGGACGTCGAGATCTCCTACGCGACCAACGGGCGCGAAGCGCTCGATCACTACCGCGCGGGCCGCGCGTCGGTGATGTTTCTCGATCTGACGATGCCCGACATGACGGGCTATCAGGTGCTCGACGCCTTGCAGCACGAGGACCTGAACACGTTCGTAATCGTCGTGTCCGCCGAAGTGCAGCCGATGGCGCAGGAGCGCGTGCGCGCGCTCGGCGCGATCGCGTTTCTGCCTAAGCCGGTGACGCCCGAAGCGCTGCGTCCCGTTCTGAAGGAGTACGGTCTTCATGGTTGATGCCGCCCTGAACGAAGATCAGCGCGACGCGCTGCAGGAAGTCGCCAATATGGCGATGGGCCAGGCCGCGACGCGCCTCTCGAAGCTGCTCGGCACGTTCATCGAGCTTTCGGTGCCGCGCGTGCGCGTCGTGAGTGTCGCGGAGGCGTCGGCGGCGCTCTCGGAGATGACCGGCATCACCGATGCCGTCACCGCGGTGCGCCAGGGCTTTCGCTCCGACATCAAGGGCGAGGCGATCGTGCTGTGCAAGAGCGGCAGCGTCGATCAGCTTTGCGCGCTCGTCGACGATCCGTACACCAAGTCCACATACGAGGCGACCACGCGCACCGAGCTCGTGTTCGACGTCGCCACGGTGCTGATGGGCGCGTGCGTGTCGTGCATCCTCGACCGCCTCGGGCGTTCGCCGATCTTTTCGCCGCCCGGCATGCTCGGCACGGAAATCGGGCTCGACGAGGTGTTCCAGCCCGCGATGCTCGCGTGGAAGACGGCGCTCCTGCTCGAAGTGAACTTCGCGCTCGAAGATCACAGCTTCCGCGCGCATCTCGTGATGCTGATGGCGGAGGACGCGATCGCGCATCTGAACGAGGCGCTCGACGCGCTCTTGTCGAGTCTCTGACGCATGGAAGACCTGCGCCATCTGCTGAGCGAACTCGTGATCGAGCGCGTGGGCTTCGGCATCTTCGTGCTCGATCGCGATCTGAACGTGCTGATGTGGAACCGCTTCATGCAGGATCACAGCGGCAAGACGGCCGAAACGGTTATCGGCAAGTCGATTTTTTCGAGCTTTCCGGAACTGCCGCGCGTGTGGTTCACGCGCAAGGTCGAAAGCGTGTTTCAGCTCGGCAGCTTCGCGTTCAGTTCGTGGGAGCAGCGCCCGTATCTTTTCAAGTTCGACCACGACCGGCCGATCACCGGCGGCGTCGACTATATGCAGCAGGACTGCACCTTCATGCCGCTCGCGCTCGAAGGCGACGTGCGCGCCGTCTGCGTGACGATTTCCGACGTGACGCACGCGAGCATGATGCAGCGCGCCCGCGACGAAGCCGTGGCGAAACTTCAGGAATTCGCCGACCGCGACGGCCTGACCGGCATTGCGAACCGTCGCTACTTCGAATTGCGCCTGCGCGACGAATTTTCACGCTGGCAGCGCTATGGCGGCGAGTTGTCGATGCTGTTGTTCGATCTCGATCATTTCAAGCGCATCAACGACGACCTCGGGCATCTCGTCGGCGACACGGTTCTGCGCGTGATGGCCGAACGTGTCGCGAAGGCGGTGCGCGTGCAGGACGTGTTCGGGCGCTTCGGCGGCGAGGAATTCGCGCTGCTGCTGCCGTGCACGAACTTCGACGATGCGATGATCGTTGCGGAAAAAGTGCGCTGCGCGATCGGCGAGACGCCTATCGACGTGCAGGGCGCGCGCGTGCCGG
Organism: Caballeronia fortuita; assembly: GCF_001544835.2. GTDB lineage: Bacteria > Pseudomonadota > Gammaproteobacteria > Burkholderiales > Burkholderiaceae > Caballeronia > Caballeronia fortuita. The sequence continues at coordinate 226,504 of NZ_FCNX02000006.1, forward strand.
TGACGGCGAGCGTCGGGGCGGCGCGTGCGCGCCCTGGCGTGACGTCGTCGTATGAGGCGCTCATCAATGAGGCCGATGCGGCGCTCTATACGGCCAAGCGCGAAGGGCGGAACCGGGCGGTGGGGTTCGCCTGAGGCGCCGTCGATGCGGTGCCTTGCCCGGCGCGGTCGCGGCGCAATCGGGCAAAGAATTGCTATACTCTTTGCCGCTTCCGGCGCAGTCGCAGCCGGCTCGCGCCGGCTTTCCTCTTCGTTCGTCCCGCTCTGCGCCAGGTGGTTCCGCGCGCATCGGCATTGCATCGAAACCGGCGCCCGATCTCTTAATTTGCCCCTGAGGGCGCCACAACGGAGCTCGTCTTGGCCGTTTCCAACATCATCGCTGACGATCCCGCACCAGACGCCGCGAAAGCGTCGTCGGGAAGTTCGTTCTATCTCGCGATGCGCATCCTTCCGGCCGCGCAGCGAGACGCGATGTATCAGATCTACGCGTTCTGCCGCGCCGTCGACGACATCGCCGACGAAGGCACGCTGCCGCGCCGCGAACGCGCGGTCGCGCTCGACCAGTGGCGCGAGGACATCGACGCGTGCTACGCCGGCCGCCCGAAAAAAGCGCTCGAAGCGCTCATGCATCACATTCAGGATTTCCGGCTTTCCCGCGACGACTTCATGGCCGTCATCGACGGCATGGCGATGGACGCCGCCGGCGACATCGTCGCGCCCGACGAAGCCACGCTCGACCTCTATTGCGACCGCGTGGCGAGCGCGGTCGGGCGGCTATCGGTGAGAATCTTCGGGATGCACGAAGACGCCGGCCGACGGCTCGCGCATCACCTCGGCCGCGCTTTGCAACTGACCAACATCCTGCGCGACATCGACGAAGACGCCGAAATCGGCCGCGTGTATCTGCCGCGCGAACTGCTCGCGCGCGAAGGCATTTCGACGAGCGATCCGGCGAGCATCGTCGGCGATGCGCGCCTGCCGCGTGTGTGCGCCGTGCTGGCCGAGCGCGCGAAGGGCCACTACGCGCAATCGGACGCGATCATGGCGGCCTCGCCGCGCGCTCAGGTGCGCGCGCCGCGCATCATGTCGGCGGCGTATCGCACGGTGCTCGACGCCAATCTCAAACGCGGTTTCGACCTGCCGCGCACGCGCGTGCGCACGCCGCGCTCGCGCCTGCTGTGGATCGTGGCGCGCAACCTGTTCTGATGTCGCGGCGGGTGGTCGTCGTCGGAGCGGGTGTCGCCGGCCTTGCCGCCGCAGTCGAGGCACAACGGCGCGGCGCGCGCGTCGCGCTGCACGAGGCGGAGCAGCACGCCGGCGGACGTTGCCGCTCGTTTTTCGACGACAAACTCGGCGTCACGCTCGATAACGGCGCTCATCTGCTGCTATCCGGCAATCAATCGACGATGGCCTATTTGCGTGCCATCGGCGCGACTGATACGTTGATCGGCCCGACGCAAGCCGACTATCCTTTCTTCGATGTCGCGAGCAGCGGCGCGTGGATTATCCGGATGTCGTCCGGACGTTTGCCTCGCTGGATTTTCGACGCCGATGCGCGCGTGCCCGGCACGCAACCCGCCGATTACCTGTCGTTCCTGCCGCTCTTCTGGGCGAAGCAGGGCCGAACCGTCGACGAATCCGTGCGGCGCAAGGACCGCGTGTGGCATCTGCTCGTGCGCCCGCTCCTGCGCACGATGCTGAACGCCGATCCGTCCGAGGCGAGCGCGGAACTTGCCGCCGGCCTGCTGCGCGAGACGGTCGCGCAGGGCGGGCAGGCGTGCCGTCCGCTCGTCGCGCGAAGCGGGTTGTCGCATGCGTTCGTCGAACCCGCGCTGCGGCACTTGCAGTACGGTGGCGCGGAGATACGGCTCGGCTCGCGCGTGACGCGCATTGGTGTATCGGGCACGGATTCGGCCGAACGTGTAAGCTCGCTGGCTTTTGAAGGCGCGGAGCCGCTCGAGCTCGCACCGGGCGATGGCGTCGTGCTCGCCGTGCCGCCCGGCGCGGCGCGCAGCCTGGTGCCGGAGCTCATCGCGCCGGACGCGTCGCGGGCGATCGTCACCGTGCATTTCGCTGTCGACGCCCCCGCTGGCTGCGCGCCGCTGACGTGTCTCGTCAATGGCGTCGCGGACTGGATCTGCGCGGTGCCGGGGCGGATATCGGTGACGCTGGCGAGCGCCGGCGCGCGGCTCGCGACGCCGCACGAAACGCTCGCGCAGGCGGTGTGGCAGGAAACGGCGCCGGCGATGCGCCTGCCCGCCGCGCCGATGCCGCCCTGGCAAGTCGTCGCCGACGCGCACGCGACGTTTGCCGCCGTGCCCGCGCAGGAAGGCTTGCGAGCCGCCACGCGCACGCGCTGGCGCAATTTCATGCTCGCGGGCGACTGGACGGCGACCGGCCTGCCCGCGACGATCGAAGGCGCGATCCGCTCCGGCCAGAAGGCGGCGGAAGCGCTGTTGAACCCATCGATGGAACGCTGATGAACGATTTATCCCTGTCGGCCGTGGGCGCGCAGGTTTCGGGCGCCCCGCTCGATTCCGCCGTCAACAAGGCCACCGACGCGCTGCTCGCGGCGCAGCATCCAGACGGCTACTGGCTCTACGAACTCGAAGCAGACGCAACCATTCCTGCTGAATACGTGCTGCTCGTCCACTATCTCGGCGAAACCGCCGACGAAAAGCTCGAAGCGAAAATCGGCCGCTATCTCCGCCGCATTCAACGCGAGGACGGCGGCTGGCCGCTTTTCACCGACGGCGCGATGGACGTTTCCGCGACCGTGAAGGCGTATTTCGCGCTGAAGATGATCGGCGATTCGCCCGATGCGCCGCACATGGAGCGCGCCCGCGCCGCGATTCTCGCGGCGGGCGGCGCGGAAAAGGTGAACGTGTTCACGCGCATCCTGCTCGCGCTCTTCGGCGTCGTGTCGTGGCGCGCGGTGCCGATGATGCCCGTCGAAATCATGCGTTTGCCGATGTGGTTCCCGTTCCATCTGTCGAAGGTGTCGTACTGGGCGCGCACGGTGATCGTGCCGATGCTCGTGCTCAACGCCAAACGCCCGCGCGCGCGCAATCCGCGCGGCGTGCGCATCGACGAAGTGTTCACGAATCCGCCGGTCAATACGGGCATGCCGTCGCGCGCCGGGCATCAGAGCCGCGGCTGGTTTGCGTTTTTCCGCGTCGTCGATTCGATCTTGCGGGCCGCCGACCCGCTCCTGCCGAAAGCCGGCCGCGAGCGCGCGATCGATGAAGCCGTGCGCTTCGTCGACGAGCGGCTGAACGGCGAGGACGGCCTCGGCGCGATTTTCCCTGCGATGGCCAATTCGGTGATGATGTACGACGTGCTCGGCTATCCGCCGGAGCATCCGAATCGCGCGATCGCCCGCAAGTCGCTCGACAAGCTGCTGATTGTCGATGAAGCCGAAGACGGCGAAGCGTATTGCCAGCCGTGTCTGTCGCCGGTGTGGGATACGTCGCTCGCGGCGCACGCGCTTCTCGAAACCGGCATGCCGAAGGCGCGCGCGGCGGTCAAGCGCGGCCTCGACTGGCTGGTGCCGCTGCAGATTCTCGACGTGCGCGGCGACTGGGTATCGCGCCGTCCCGACGTGCGGCCGGGCGGCTGGGCGTTCCAGTTCGCGAATCCGCACTATCCGGATGTCGACGACACCGCCGTCGTCGCGATGGCGATGGAGCGCGCGGATCGCGAGAACGGCACCGCGCTGTACGGCGAATCGATCGCGCGGGCGCGCGAATGGGTCGTCGGCATGCAGAGCAGCGACGGCGGCTGGGGCGCGTTCGAGCCGGAGAACACGCAGTTCTATCTGAACAACATCCCGTTTTCCGATCACGGCGCGCTGCTCGATCCGCCGACCGTCGATGTGTCCGCGCGCTGTCTGTCGATGCTCGCGCAGCTCGGCGAAACGTCGCTCAACAGCGAGCCCGCGCGGCGCGCCTTCGAATACATCGTGCGGGATCAGGAACGCGATGGAAGCTGGTACGGGCGCTGGGGCATGAATTTCATCTACGGCACCTGGTCGGCGATGTCCGCGCTGAACGCGGCGGGCGTCGCGCCGACGGACACGCGCATGAAGCGCGCGGCGGACTGGCTCGTCGGCATCCAGAACGACGACGGCGGCTGGGGCGAGGACGGCGAGAGCTATAAGCTCGACTATCGCGGATACGAACAGGCGCCGAGCACGGCGTCGCAGACGGCGTGGGCGCTGCTCGGGCTGATGGCGGCGGGGCTCGTCGAGCATCCGGCGGTCGCGCGCGGCATCGGTTATCTGCTGAAGACGCAACGCGCGCACGGCCTGTGGGACGAAACGCGCTTCACCGCGACCGGCTTCCCGCGCGTGTTCTATCTGCGATACCACGGCTATCGCAAATTCTTCCCGCTGTGGGCGCTCGCGCGCTATCGCAATCTGACGCGCGACGGACTCACGCGCGTGACGGCGGCGATGTGAACGCGCCCGTCGTCGCCGTGACGGGCATGGCGTTCGAGGCGAAGATCGTGCGGGGACGCGGCGTGGATGTCGTGTTTGCGGCGCGCGCCGACTGGCTCGAACGCGCGCTGTCCGATGCGATCGCGCGCGGCTGCTCGGGCATCGTCAGCTTCGGCACGGCGGGCGGGCTCGCGCCGGAACTCGAGCCGGGCGCGCTGATCGTCGCCGAGAGCGTGTGCGGCCCGTTCGGCGAGTTGCAGACCGATGCGGCGTGGTCCGCGCGCATCGTCGATGCTTTCGCGGGCACACCGGTCGAGCGCGTCGCGCGGCGCGGCAAGATGGCGGGCGTCGCCGCGCCCGTGACGAGCGAGGCGGACAAGCGCTCGCTGCATTCGTCGACGGGCGCGCTCGCCGTCGATATGGAATCGCATATCGCCGGGGCGATCGCGACGGCGCGCGGCTTGCCCTTCGCGGTGTGCCGCGCGGTCGTCGATCCGGCATGGCGCACCTTGCCGCCCGCCGCCACGGCGGGTTTGCGCGACGACGGCACGACGGCTATCGGTCCGATCGTGCGCGAACTGCTGCGCGATCCGTCGCAACTGGGCGCGCTGTTGCGGCTCGCATCCGATGCCAGCGACGCCCGCGCGACGCTCGTGCAGGCGCGGCGCGCGCTCGAAGCGGCGCGGGCGCTCGTGCTCGATTGAACCGCGTCTGCTTGAAGCCTTGCTTTCTGCGGGTTAACCCTCATCTCGTTATAATCAGGGAAAACCCTGATCGAACGCGTCGCCGTTTGCGACGCGCGCCGTAACGAAAGTGAGGTACCGCAAATGAATTTTCACACCCGTAAGTGGGTCAAGCCCGAGGATCTGAACCCGAACGGCACGCTCTTTGGCGGCAGCTTGCTGCGCTGGATCGACGAAGAGGCCGCGATTTACGCCATCTCGCAACTGGGCAACCAGCGCGTCGTCACCAAGTTCATGTCCGAGATCAACTTCGTGAGTTCGGCGCGTCAGGGTGACATCATCGAGCTAGGCATCACCGCGACGCATTTTGGCCGCACGTCGATCACGCTGCGCGCCGAAGTGCGCAACAAGATCACGCGCAAGAGCATTCTGACCGTCGAGAAGATGGTGTTCGTCAATCTGAACGAGCAGGGCGAGCCCGCGCCGCACGGCCGCACGCAGATCCGTTACGCCGATGAACTGTTCGAGGCGTATCGGCGCGATCAGGGCGTCGTCGAAGCGCCGAAGGTTTCAGGCGATGACTTGCTCGAGGACGTGGCGGAAGAAGCTGCACACTGACTGCGCATCCGTGGCTCGAAGGCGAGTAAAATAGGTCGAAATTTAAACCTGTTTCGGGGTGTCATCATGCAGAGGATCCACAGTGTGTTGTCGGTCAGCATCTCGGAGTTCAAGCAGAACCCGGGAAAGGTCGTTGAAGAAGCGGGCGGCGAACCGGTTGCCGTGCTTAACCACAATCGACCCGCTTTCTACACGGTGTCTCCGGAATTGATGGCCGAGATGGCCGAGTTGTTCGACGAGCGCCAGCTTGCGACGGTGGTTGAGTCCCGCCTCAAGTCGGTGAAGCGCGCCGTAAAAGTCAGCCTCGACGATCTGTGATGACGCACGAACTACGGTTCGTGCCGGAAGCACTCGACGATTGGGCGAAGCTGGATGGCTCCGTCAAAGCGCTCTTCAAACAAGCGCTGAGAAGGCGTCTGGAGACGCCGCGTACTCCCGGGTCCGAACTGCACTCGCCGCTTGTCGACTGTTACAAGATCAAGCTGCGCGGTCTGGGCTATCGGCTCGTTTATCTGGTCCGCGACGACGAGGTGGATCGCGATATCATCGTCCTGGCGGTCGGACGTCGGGATGGGGGCATCTATGAAGCTGCCGCCGCTGCGTGGGAGCAGGCGCAAAGTCTTTGATGCGGGTCTCTTGCGCACACACTAAAAACAGAAACGGGCGCCGTAGCGCCCGTTTTTCTTACCCCGAACCCATCACTTCGCAGGTTGCGCCGCCGGATCGTCATACTGCGGCAATCCTTGCTCCTTGCTCGATCCCGTCGACGGCTGCGCTTTCGGCGCGTTCTCTTCCGGCGCGGGCGATTTCCCGCCGACACCGCCCGCCGGCGATGCCGCCGCGCCCGGATCGACATAGGTCGGCAAACCTTGCTCCGTACTGCCGCCGCCCGTCTCGCCCGGCGCGCTCGCGCCTTCCGGCGCCGATGCGCCTTCGTCGCCGTAATCGGGCAGCGTACTCGTGCCGCCGCCCGTCAACAGATATTGACGCCGCTGCGTGTACGCATCCCGCACGAACGCATATTTGTCGAGCGCGGCAGCAGAAAGCAGATCGGTCGCGCCGATCAGGTCCGCGCGCGCGCTCACGAAGTTCACGCCGAACAGCGGCCAGCGAATCTCCGGGTCCGAGTAGCTCAGCGGATTCACGCGCCAGTCGACGAGCCATGTCGTCGAATCGCGGAACGAGCTCGGGCCGAGCAGCGGCAGCACGAGATACGGCCCCGACGGCATGCCGTAGTGACCGAGCGTCAGGCCGAAGTCCTGATGATGCTTCGGCAACCCGGCCGGCGATGCAATGTCGATCAACCCGCCGATGCCGAACACCGAATTCATCGCGATACGCATCAAGTCCTGCGTCGCGTCGGTGATCTTCAACTGCAGAAGGTTGTTCGCGAAGTTGGAGAAGTCGCCGAGGTTCGAGAAGAAGTTGCTGACGGCCGTGCGGAACGGGCTCGGCGTGTAATCGACGTAGAACTGCGCGACGGGCTTCGCGACGTAGGTATCGAGCGTGTCGTTGAACGTGAAGATCTTGCGGTTCATCGGCTCGAGCGGGTCTTTCGGATTGCGATCCGGGCCGGTCGCGCATCCCGCCGTCGCGAGCGCGCCCGCCATCGCCAGACTCAACCCCAATTTACGCACTGCACGAGCGGTCAAGGCCGTCGATCCCGACTTCATTCTTCAATTCCTCTTAGGTTGTCATGTCGTTGCGCCGCCCTGAGCTTCGCGCGCGCGGCCGCTCGCACCTTGCGCGGTTTGCCCATCAGCACCGGTTGAAACACCACTGCGCCGACCAGCGTGCAGAAAAGCGACAGCGCCAGCAGCCGCCCCATGCTCGATGTGCCCGGATGATGCGAGAACCACAGGCTGCCGAATGCCGTCGCGGTCGTCGCCGCACTGAACATAACGGCATGCGTGAGGCTGGACTGTAGCAGCCGTGTCTGGCCGGAACGCCACGCCATCACGAAATAGATCTTGAACGCGACGCCGACGCCCAGCATCAGCGGCAGCGCGATGATGTTCGCGAAGTTGAGCGGCATCCTGAAGACCACGCACAACTCCAGCGTGACGATCGCGGAAACGAGCAACGGTACCAAAGTTCTCAGAACGTCGCCAAAACGGCGCAGCGCGATCCAGAGCAGCACGGCGATCGCGATCAGCGAATAGAGCGCTGCCTGTTCGAACGCCTTGATGATCGTCTCCGCCGAATGGCGCACCGAGATCGGCCCGCCGATCGCGTTGGGTTCGGCCTTCTGGACGGCATCGGCGAAGCGGGCGAGCAGCGTGTCGTCGTTCGGATCGGCGCCGGGCGCGATCTTCGGCGCGACATCGACGAGCGCCTGGCCCTGTGGCGTCACGAACGATGCAACCATCGGCGGCGGCAGCGTTTCGCGCGTGATTTCCGCCGGCGTGAGCAGCGCGCGCAGTTGCGCGAGCGCGAGGCGCAGCGGCTCGGCCATCGCGTGCTCGGCGCGATCGCGCGTGGCGGCGTCGGCTTGCGCGAGTTTCGCGAGCGTGTCGGACAGATGTTTCGCTTCCTTTTCGCCGGGGCCGGGATGCTCGTCGGCGGCGAGCGAAAGCTGGTTCGATACGCGCGTGAGCGCCGCGACGCGCACCGCGTCCGTCACGGGCGCGGCCGTCTGCTGATCGAGCGCAGGCAGAAGTTGATCGGCGGCGGCCTTGATGAGATCGAGCTTTTTCGGCTGATCGCCGGGGATGAGCGAGGAGAGCGTCGTCGCGCTGCCGACTTCGGGCAGCTTGCTTAGCTTCGCGGCGATGCGATCGGCATCGGCGAGCGACGGCGCGAGCACGGCGACATCATTGACCGCGCCTTCGGGCGAATCCCTGAGCGCAAGGAGCGTGGCCATCGACTCGGTGTGCGGATCCTTCAGATGCAGCGGATTGAAGTCGAAACGCAGATTGAAGAGCAGCGGCAGCGCGCCGATCACGACGACCAGCGTGCCGATCAGCACCGGCTTGCGATGACGGTCGAGAAATTCGTCGACGGGCGCAAGCACTGGAAAGCCCGGCGAATGCGCTTCGCCCGGCGGCGCGAACACCTTGATGAGCGCGGGCAGGAGCGTCATGTTGGTCGCATACGCTACGAACATGCCGACGCCCGCGATCAGTCCCAGTTCCGACACGCCGCGATACGCCGTCGGCAGAAAGGAGAAGAAGCTCGCGGCGGTCGCGGTGGCGGCGAGCGTGAGCGGCACCGCGACGTGCCGCGCGGTTTCCGCGAGCGATACGTCGAGCCGCTTGTGCTTGTAACGCTCTTCCCGATACTTCACGCCGAACTGAATGCCGAAGTCCACGCCGAGCCCGACGAACAGCACCATGAACGCAACCGAGATCATGTTGAGCGCGTGGACCATCATGAGCCCGAGCGCCGCCGTGATCGCGAGCCCGACGAAAAGCGTGATGAACACCGCGAGGATCATGCGCTTGGAGCGCAGCGCGACCCAAAGGATCATTAGCACGACGAGGAAGGTCAGCACGCCGTTGAGCACGGCGCCGTCCTGCACGGAGGCAAATTCCTCGTCGGCGAGCGGTTGCGCGCCGGTCAGATGCAGCGTCGCGCCATACTTTTTGTCGATGCCCAGTTCCGCGGCCTTCGCGCGAATCTCTTCCGAAGCGCCCGCCGCCGCCTTCAGCGCGTTGAAGTTCAGCTCCGGCAGCACGGTGACGAACGCACGTCCGGGCGCATCACCCGGCGATGAATCCGCGAGGCCGCGCCACGAGAACGCCGCCGGCCGATTCGCCAGCACGTCGTCGAGCACGGCCGCGCTCTTGCCGAGCAAACCGGCCATCTGGCCGAGATTGACCTGTCCGAGCGTCAGCGGCAGGTTCAGCGTGGTGCTGAGCGTCTGCGCAAGGCCGGTGAGCGTTGGGTCGTGCGCGAGCGTATTGATGAGCGGGCGTGCCTGCACGAGCTGCTTCGTGACCTGCTCGACCTTGGCCGCCGGCAGATAGAGCAGGCCGTTGTGCTCGAAAAACGCGCCGCCCGCGGGCTGCGACACGGACTTGAAGCGCTCCGGCTCCTTCGCAAGCGCGGCGGCGAGGTCGTTCGCGGCGGCATCGGCGAATTCCTGAGCGGGTGCCTGAACGACGATCAGCAAGGTCGCGCCGCGCTGCGGAAACGCCTCCTCGATGGCCTTGCTGCGCGCCGCCCACTCCGGTTCCGTCTCGATCAGCTGACTGACGTCGGTGCTGATCTTGAAGTGATGAACGACATAAATCGCGGAGAGCACGCCGAGCAGCAACGAAATGGCGATGATCCACGCCGGCCGGCGAATGGCGAGAGTGACGAAGCGAGTAATGTTGGACGTCAGCATGAAGACGCTACCTGGGTGCCCTGTTATTTTTTGCGCGTGCGAACGCGCGAATTGCATGATGCCGCGAAGTATACCGGCCGCGGGCGCGCTACCTGGCGCTGAACTGTTGCAACGGCGCAGTGTCGGTATACTGACCCCGCAGCCAACTGGCCGCTTATGCAACGTCCGAAGGCCGCACGACCCGCGCAGCCAAACCTGATCAGAGAACGGGTGCCATGAAACGCTATCTGTCCATTTGCTTTGCTTTTTTCCTCGCTTCGATGTCCTTCGCAGGCGAGGCCCTCGCACAAACGAGTCCCGACGCCGTCGTGAAGAATGCCGTCGAAGGCACGGTCAACGCGATGAAGGCCGATCCGCAAGCGCGCGGCGGCGACATGGCGAAGATCACGCAGCTCGTCGAAACGCGCTTTCTGCCCGCCACCGACTTCCAGCGCACGACGCGCATCGCGGTCGGCAAGGCCTGGGCGAGCGCCACGCCCGAGCAGCAAAAGCAGCTCTACGACCAGTTCCAGATCCTGCTGGTGCGCACCTACGCGGCGTCGCTTGCGCAGTTGCGCGATCAGGACGTGAAGTTCACGTTCGATGCCCCCAACATCGACGCCAACGCGAAGGATACCGTCGTCGAATCGCACGTCATCTCCACCGGCGGCGACAACCCCGTGCGCTACCGCCTGGAGAAGACGCCGCAAGGCTGGAAGATCTACGACATCGACATGATGGGCGCCTGGCTCATCCAGGTCTATCAGCAACAGTTCGCGGGGCAACTGCAAAAAGGCGGCGTGGACGGCCTCATCAAGTTCCTGTCCGAGCACAACGCCCGTTCCGCCGGCTGACGCCGTCCTTCTTTCCGGCAAGGCCGGGCTTCAGGTGCGGCGGTGCTCCACCGCGAACTTGATCAGCTCGGCCTGGCCGTCGATATCCAGTTTGCGCTTCAAATTCAAGCGGTGCGTTTCCACCGTGCGCACGGACAACCCGTGCTGCTGCGCGATCTGCTTGCTCGATAAGCCTTCGGCGAGCGCGTCGAGAATATCGAGTTCGCGCGGCGTCAGACGTTCGAGCGGCGTCTGCATCGACTGTGCCTGAATCATGCGCGCGGCGAGCCCCGCGCTGAAAAACGTCTTGTCCGCGAGCACCGCGCCGATCGCCTGGATGATCTCGGCGGCGGGCGAATCCTTCAGCACATAGCCGCTCGCGCCCGCGCGCACCGCCTGCTTCACGTATTCCACGTTGTCGTGCATCGACAGCATCAGCACGCGTATGCCCGGATGCCGCTCGTGAAAGAGTGCCGCCAGTTCGATGCCGCTCATGCCCGCCATGCCGACGTCCATCAACGCAAGGTCGGGCGGACTGGATTCGTCGGCGGCGAGCGCGAGCGCCTCCTTCGCGTTGCCCGCCTCGCCGATCACGCGAAGATGCGGCACGGAGTCGAGGCGCGCGCGCAAGCCGTCGCGCACGAGCGGATGATCGTCCACGAGGATGATGCGTGCGATGTCAGCGCTCATCGGTATGTCCTTGAAGATTCGGTGCGGCGAGCGGCAGCGGCACGCGCGCGGTGATCGACGTGCGGCCGAGCTGCGAGCTGATCGCGAGCGTGCCGCCGAGCGTGTCGAGCCGCTCGCGCATATTGCGCAGGCCCACGCCGCTCGCCGGGTCGGAGAACGCGTCGTGCGCGTCGAAGCCGCGGCCGTTGTCCGTGATGTCGAGCGTGACGGCGTGCGCCGCGATATCGAGCGTGATCGCCGCACGCGACGCCTGCGCATGCCGCGCGATGTTGGTCAGCGCCTCCTGCGCGATGCGAAAGAGCACGGTGTTGACGGGATCGGGCAGCGTCGTGCGTTGCGCCGAAGAGGGTTGGCCGTTGTCCGTCGCTTCGAAACGCACTTCGATGCCGTCCTGTCCGTCGAATTCGCGCGCGAGTTGTTCGAGCGCGGCGGCGAGCCCGAGATCGTCGAGCATCGCGGGGCGCAGCGCGTGCGAGATGCGGCGCACTTCGCGCAGCGTGCCGGAAAGGCGTCCGAGGCTCGTCGAAAGCGCGGCTTCCGCGGTCGGCTCGCGCGCCGCGCCGCGCTCGAACCGCGCGAGCGCCGATTCGAGGAGCAGCTTCACCGAGACCAGCATCTGACTGATGCCGTCGTGCAGTTCGCGCGACAGCCGCGCGCGCTCCTGTTCCTGCGAATCCACCACTTGCCGCGCGAGGCGTTTCAACTTCGCGTCCGCGCTGCGATGTTCGCTGATATTGAGCACCGCGCCGCATACCGCGATGATCGCGAGCGCCGCGAGCGCGATCGCGCCGATCCACGTCAGCGTGCGCCCGATGTTCGCGGCGGCGCGGGAATCGATGCGCGCAAGCGTCGTTTCGACGTCTTCGAGATAGATGCCCGTGCCCATCATCCAGCCCCAGCGTTCGAGCGGCACGACATAGCCGAGCTTCGGCGCGAGCAGTCCCGTCGATGGCCGCCGCCACACATAGCGCACGTAGCCGCCGCCTCTGGACGCCTGCTGGATCAGTTCCTGAATCGTCAGTGCGCCGTTCGGATCGCGCATGAGCCAGAGATCGCGTCCGACGAGATCGGGCTGGCGCGGATGCATCAGCGACGTGCCGCGCATCGTATAGACGAAAAAGTAGCCATCCTGGCCGAAATCGAGGCGCTGCAGCGCGTCGAGCGCGAGGCGGCGGCGTTCGTCGTCGCTGCGAGGATCGGATGCGGGCGCGTCGTAGTAAGACGCGATCGCGCTCTTCGCAATTTCCACGTAATGCCGCAGCTCGATTTCCTTGCTCGACATGTACGCCGCCTGCGTGGTTTCGTGCTGCGCCTGCGCGAGCGATTGCGCCTGCTGACGCACGCCGTAGCCGATCCCGCCGATCGCCAGCGCGAACGGCACGATCGCCAGCAGGAAGATCTTGGCCTTGAGACTCATCGATACAGGGTTTTCCGCTACGTGAAGCCACGTAGCGCGCATACGTAGTTATGCGCTTGTAAGCGCCCGGGCGAAAGCGAATACTACCGCCCAATGCGCTATCACGGCGCATCCATCGACCCGCAGCGGTCAATAACTAAGGAGACGCCATGAATCGGGCTTCCGGATTCCTGGTCTGGATCGCGCTCGCGCTACTGGGCGCGTTCGCATTCGGCACCATCGCGCTCGCGCACGGCGAGCGGATCAGCGCACTATGGATCGTCATCGCGGCGGTCTGCGTGTATCTCATCGCTTACCGCTTCTACTCGCGCTTCATCGCGGCGAAAGTGCTGCAACTCGACGGCCTGCGCATGACGCCGGCCATCCGTCACAACGATGGCCTCGACTACGTGCCGACCAACAAGTACGTGCTGTTCGGCCATCACTTCGCGGCGATCGCGGGCGCGGGTCCGCTCGTCGGCCCGGTGCTCGCGGCGCAGATGGGCTACACGCCCGGCATGCTGTGGATTCTCGCGGGCGTCGTGTTCGCGGGCGCGGTGCAGGACTTCGTCGTCCTGTTCATCTCGACGCGCCGCGACGGCCGCTCGCTCGGCGATCTCATCAAGATGGAACTCGGCACCGTGCCTGGCGTGATTGCGCTGTTCGGCGCGTTCCTCATCATGGTGATCATTCTCGCCGTGCTCGCGCTGATCGTCGTGAAGGCGCTGACGAATTCGCCGTGGGGCACGTTTACGGTCGCCGCGACCATTCCGATCGCGCTCATCATGGGCGTCTATACGCGCTACATTCGTCCGGGGCGTATCGGCGAGGTGTCGATCATCGGTTTCGTCGGGCTGATGCTCGCGATCGTCTATGGCGGGCACGTGGCCGAATCGGCGACGCTCGCGCCGTACTTCACGTTCACGGGCGTGCAGCTCGTGTGGATTCTGATCGGCTATGGCTTCGTCGCGTCGGTGCTGCCGGTGTGGCTGCTGCTCGCGCCGCGCGATTATCTGTCGACGTTCCTCAAGATCGGCACGATCCTTGGGCTCGCGATCGGCATTCTGATCGTCGCACCCGAACTGAAGATGCCGGCGTTCACGAAGTTCGTCGACGGCTCCGGTCCGGTGTGGGCGGGCAACCTGTTCCCGTTCCTCTTCATCACGATCGCGTGCGGCGCGGTGTCGGGCTTCCACGCGCTGATTTCTTCGGGCACGACGCCCAAGATGATCGACAACGAAGTCAACATGCGCTTCATCGGCTATGGCGCGATGCTGATGGAATCGTTCGTCGCGATGATGGCGCTCGTCGCCGCCTGCGTGATCGAGCCTGGCGTGTACTTCGCGATGAACAGCCCCGCCGCGCTGCTCGGCTCGACGCCCGAAGCGGTCGCGCAGACCGTCACCGGCTGGGGCTTCGTGCTGACGCCCGACATGCTGACGTCGACGGCCAAGGCGGTCGGCGAGACGACGATCATCGCGCGTGCCGGCGGCGCGCCGACGCTCGCGGTCGGCATGGCGCACATTCTTCATCAGGTGATCGGCGGTCCGGCGATGATGGCGTTCTGGTATCACTTCGCCATTCTGTTCGAGGCGCTTTTCATCCTCACTGCCGTCGATGCGGGCACGCGCGCCGGCCGCTTCATGCTGCAGGACTTGCTCGGCACGTTTCATCCGGCGCTGCGCCGCACGGAATCGCTGCCCGCCAATCTCATCGCGACGGGTCTGTGCGTCGCGGCTTGGGGCTATTTCCTGTATCAGGGCGTGGTCGATCCGTTCGGCGGCATCAACACACTGTGGCCGCTCTTCGGCATCTCGAACCAGATGCTTGCTGGCATCGCGCTGATGCTCGGCACCGTCGTGCTGTTCAAGATGAAGCGCGAGCGTTATGCATGGGTTACGCTCGTGCCGACTATTTGGCTGCTGATCTGCACGTTGACCGCCGGCTGGCAGAAGATTTTCGACGCGAATCCGAAGGTCGGTTTCCTTGCGCACGCGGGCAAGCTGAAGGACGCGTACGACGCGGGCAAGGTGATGGCGCCGGCGAAGTCGCTCGCGGAAATGCAGCGCATCATCTTCAACGATTACGTCGATGCGGCGCTTGCCGGGCTGTTCATCTTCGTCGTCTTGAGCATTGCGGTGTATGGCGTGCTGGCGGTGCTGCGCGCGCGTCGCGTGGCGAAGCCGACCGTGCGCGAGACGCCGTTCGAGGCGATGCCTTCCGGCGCGTCCGGCGCGGCGCGCGCGGGCCATTGAGGAGTCGAGCGATGTTTTCCGATCTTCGGCAAGCGGGACGGTATCTCGGCCAGACGATGCGTCTGATGGTCGGGATGCCCGATTACGACGCGTACGTCACGCACATGCAGACGACGCATCCGGACAAGCCGGTCATGTCGTACGCGGAGTTCTTCCGCGAGCGGCAGGAGGCGCGGTATGGGAGCGGGGCGGGGAAGTGCTGTTGACCTGACGCTTTGCGAGGATAGTTGATGAAAACGCGATGGCGAGAGCCGTCGCGTTTTTTTTTGCCCGGCGCCACATGTCCGTTTTGCCTATTCCATTCGGACGAGGCTAAAATGACCACATGAATGTAACTATGGGCGATATCATGGCTGTCAAGCGAGTGTCGAAATCGGAGTTCAAGGCGAAGGCGCTCGAATACTTTCGTCTCGTGGAATCGACAGGAGAACATATGATTGTGACAGACCATGGAAAACCGGTGCTGGAAGTGCGGCGGTATGAGAGTTCATCGCCTACGCCGCTGGAAGAATTGCGTGGAAGCGTGCTGTTCTATGAAGATCCTCTCGAACCTGTAGGGCTGGAGGATTGGGAGATGCTTCCATGATAGTGCTAGATACTCACGCGCTTCTTTGGTGGGTCGAGGGAAGGGGATTGAGCAAGCCAGCGCGCGCCGCGATTGATCGTGAAGTGCAGGAAGAAGGCGAAATCGTCGTTTCGACGATGACTGCGTGGGAAGTCATGCTTCTCATCAAGAAGGGCCGGCTCCGGCTGGCCATGGATGTCGCCGGCTGGTTCGACAGGATTGGCCGAATTGCAGGCGTGCGCTTCGCACCCATCGACCGCCATATCGCGCTTGCGTCGGCCGATCTTCCCGGCGAGTTCCATAGTGACCCCGCGGACCGCATGATCGTCGCCACGGCGCGCTCGTTATCCGCGCCGCTCGTGACTAAAGACCGGCAGATTCGAAGCTACGAACACGTCAGGACGATCTGGTAGCCGATAAACCAAAAAGGGCGGATGACCCGAGCCATCCGCCCTTTCTTCACTTCGCTCAAGCGAAGCTCAATTCACCGCCGCCGCCGTCTTCGCGCCCTTGTTCTTCTGCGCGCGCCCGATTTCTTCCAGCTTGATCTCGACGTGCTTCGAGAACACGTACTCCGCCGGGCGCTGCTTGTCGATCGGCAGATCCTTCGCAAATGCGCCCGTCGTGCGCGGACCCGACAAGGCGATCTTCGCGGCCTTCAGCGGATGCGCCACCGTGTCCATCACGGCGGTCGCCTCGAAGCCGCAGTGGACCATGCAGTCCGCGCACTTCTCGTACTTGCCCGTGCCGTACTTGTCCCAGTCGGTGGTTTCCATCAGTTCCTTGAAGGTCTTCACGTAACCTTCGCCGACCAGATAACACGGCTTTTGCCAGCCGAACACCGTACGCGCCGGGTTGCCCCACGGCGTGCATTGATACGTCTGGTTGCCCGCGAGGAAGTCGAGGAACAGCGTCGACTGGCTGAACGACCACTTCTTGCCGTTGTTGCCGCGCTTGAAGATTTCGCGGAACAGGTTCTTCGTCTTTTCGCGGTTCAGGAAGTGCTGCTGATCCGGCGCGCGCTCATACGCATAACCCGGCGATACCGTAATGCCATCGACGCCGATCGGGCCGAGCGTATCGAAGAACTTCGCGACGCGCTCCGGCTCCGCGTCGTTGAACAGCGTGCAGTTGATGTTCACGCGAAAGCCGCGGCGCTTCGCTTCCTTGATGGCCGCGACCGCCTTGTCGTACGTGCCCGGCTGCGAGACCGAGTGATCGTGCGCTTCACGGTCGCCGTCGAGATGCACGGACCAGACGAAGTACGGGCTCGGCTCGTAATCGTCCATCTTCTTTTCCATCAGCAACGCGTTCGTGCAGAGATACACGAACTTCTTGCGCGCCATGATGCCCTTCACGATCTGCGGCATTTCCTTGTGCAGCAACGGCTCGCCGCCCGCGATCGACACGACCGGCGCACCGCACTCGTCGACAGCTTCGAGACATTCCTGCAGCGACAGGCGCTGGTTCAGGATCGGATCCGGGTAATCGATCTTGCCGCAGCCGTTACACGCGAGATTGCAGCGGAACAGCGGTTCGAGCATCAGCGCGAGCGGGTAACGCTTGGTGCCCGTGAAGTGCTGCTTGAAGATGTAGGCGCCAACGCGCGCCTTCTGGAGCATCGGGATAGACAATTGTGTCCTCTCCTTATTCTTCGCGAATCGCGGTTGCCGCAACGGCGGCCACCGGCTGAATGAGCTTCGCGGGGAGTTTGAATTCGACCTTTTCCTCGCGGCCGTTCATCGTCGTGACTTCGACGTTTCCGAACGCGCGCAGGGCATCGATCACATGTTTGACCATTTCTTCGGGCGCCGAAGCACCCGCGGTGATGCCGACCGTTTGCACATCGGCAAACCATTCCGGCTTGATCTCCGAACCGTCCGCGACGAGGTAGCTCGGAACGCCGGTCTCGGCGCCGATCTCCCGCAGGCGGTTCGAATTGGAACTGTTGGTCGCGCCGACCACGAGCAGCACGTCCACCTGGCTCGACAGCTCGCGCACGGCGGCCTGGCGGTTTTGCGTCGCGTAGCAGATGTCGCGCGTGTCCGGGCCGACGATATCCGTGAAGCGGCGCTGCAACGCGTCGATGATGCCGCGCGTGTCGTCGACCGAAAGCGTGGTCTGCGTGACATAGGCGACGGGCGTGTCGGGCGCGAGCGTCATCGTCCCGACTTCGGCTTCGCTCTGTACGAGCACAACGTCGCCGGGAATCTGCCCGATCGTGCCTTCCACTTCCGGATGGCCTGCGTGGCCGATCAGAATGAGCGTGCGCCCCTGCGACACATACTGGCGCCCCTGCACGTGAACTTTGGTGACGAGCGGGCAAGTGGCGTCGAGAACATCGAGCCCGCGCGTCTGCGCATCTTTTTCGACGCTGCGCGCGACGCCATGCGCACTGAAAATAGCGACCGCGCCGTGCGGCACTTCGTCGAGTTCTTCGACGAACCGTGCGCCCTTGCTGCGCAGATTGTCGACGACATGACGGTTATGAACGATCTCGTGACGCACATAGACCGGCGCGCCATGACGTTCGAGGGCCCGATCGACGATTTCGATCGCACGGACCACGCCCGCACAAAAGCCGCGGGGTTGAGCAAGGATGATACGCATATTCGAACGAACTCCGACTGACGCGGGTTTCGGGTTAGCCGGCGCGATGCTCGCGCTTTCCGGTGAAGCGGCCTCGTGACGCCTCGGACAACGTCTGTGAGTGCCGGGAAAGCAGACCGGAAAAAAAGACTGGTGAGTACCGGTTCGCGCGCCGAAGTTGACCGCGTATTCTAACGCGTTCCCTTTTTGGGTGCTCGATGCCCGCGTGACTCCGCGGCGCGGCGCGATCGCGCAAATACGGCGATTTTGAGAACCCAGTAAACTGTCGGACGCTTCGGACCGCGTGTCGGCGAGACCCGGCGCCCGCGCGCTTGGGCGAAGGGCCTTCCCGCCGGTCTCCCGCGCCGTTCCCCTGTGTGTTTTTCGCGCAACGCCGCGTCGCCGTTTTCGACCTCATCGTCTACCCATGCTATTGATCGCCTGGCTGTCTCTTCTGATCTGGATCGTCTTGCTGTTCGCGCGCGGCGGCTTCTGGCGCGCGCAGCCCGCCGCGCCACTCTCGGGCGCCACGATCCACGCCGTCGGGAACGCGGAGATCGCGCGGCGCGGCGCCTGGCCCGCGCTCGTGGCGGTCGTGCCCGCGCGCAACGAGGCCGATGTCATCGGTCGCGCGGTCGGCTCGCTGCTCCGGCAGGACTATGCGGGCGCGTTCCACGTCGTCGTCGTCGACGATCACAGCACCGACGGCACCGCCCGCGTCGCGCTCGCCGCCGCCCGCGATCTGGGGCTGGAAGACCGCCTGACCGTGCTGACCGCGCAGCCGTTGCCGCCGGGCTGGTCCGGCAAAGTATGGGCGCAGTCGCAAGGGATCGCCGCCATCGACAAGCTCGGCCTGCCCGCCGAATTCCTGTTGCTGACCGACGCCGACATCCACCATCCGGCCGATGCCGCGACGCAACTCGTCGCGCGCACGATCCTCGAAGATCGCGATCTGGTCTCGCTGATGGTCCGTCTGCGCTGCGATTCGTCGTGGGAAAAAGCGCTGATTCCCGCGTTCGTGTTCTTCTTCGCGAAGCTCTATCCGTTCGCGTGGGTCAACGACGTGAAGAAGCCGACCGCCGGCGCGGCGGGCGGCTGCATGCTCGTGCGCCGGTCGGCGCTCGTCGCGGCGGGCGGGATCGAGTCGATCCGACAGGAACTCATCGACGATTGCAGTCTCGCGGCGCGCATCAAGCATCGGGATGGGCGCAACGATGCGCGTGCGATCCGCCTCGATCTCGCCGAACGCAGCGAATCGCTGCGTCCTTACGATAGCTGGCGCGAAATCTGGAACATGATCGCGCGCACGGCGTTCACGCAACTGCGCTACTCGCCGCTGCTGCTCGCCGGCACGTTGCTCGGCATGGCGGTGATCTATCTCGCGCCGCCCGTGCTCGCGCTGGCATACGGCGCGCGCGCGTGGCCCGCGTGCGCGGCGTGGGCGCTCATGTGCATCGCCTATGGTCCGATGCTGCGTTACTACCGTCGATCGCTTTTGTGGGCGCCGCTGCTGCCGCTCGTCGCGTTGTTTTACGTGAGCGCGACGCTCGGTTCGGCCGTGCGCTACTGGCGCGGCAAGGGCGGGCAATGGAAGGCGCGCGTGCAGGCGCCGACTCAGGAAGGCTCGTAAGCGCGCTCGCGCTTACTTCTTCGTCAACATGGCATACAGCTCGATGACCATGTTCGGCGAAAACGTGAACGGCACCCAGCCGTGCCCAGCGTGGCGCATGACGAGCAGGCGGTCGCCATTCGCGTATTTCTGCGTCGCCATGATGGGGTTCTTGGTGGAGGCGAACTGCCATCCCGGTGCGATGCCCGCCGGCTGATCCGCCGACATCGACGCGCGCACGTTCGACAATTGCTCGATCAGTTCGGATACGCCTTCCGGGCTCAGCTTCACGCTCTTGCCCGCGATAGTCATCTCGATCGCGTCGCGCTCTGGCCGTGACACGACGAGGCGCGGCGGTTCGTTCAGGTCGGGCGGTTCGACGGGCGCGGCGGAATCGCCGGCATGCGGCGTGCCGCCCAAAGCGGGCGGTTCGTCCGGCGAGGCGGCTTCGACGGGTCCGGCGGATGAGCGGGCAGATGCGGCGGCGGTCTGAAGGAGCGTGTCGAGGCTCGACTCCAGCGCGCCGAGCTGGTCTTGTAGATTCATGCGAGTGTTCTTCGTGTCTGGCAAGCGGGCGGCGAGGCAACGATTTTACCCGCTCGGATTTTGGCGAGGTCGGCACAGGTTGTAACCAATTGCACCGAACCTGCGGATTTCACTGCGTTTTTTCTTCAGTCCAAAAACGAAACCGGCATCTCCGAAGAGATGCCGGTTCGACAGGGCGCGCATGACGCGCCCGGGCGGTCTTACTTCGCGCGAACCTGCTCGAGCGCCGCGTTGAGCGTCTTGCTCGGACGCATCACCGCTTCGAGCTTCTGCTCGTCCGGCTTGTAGTAGCCGCCGATATCCGCCGCATTGCCCTGCACGGCAGCGAGTTCGTCGACGATCTTCTGCTCGTTCTCGGCAAGCGTCTTCGCGAGCGGTGCGAACTGCTCGGCGAGCGCGCGGTCTTCCGACTGCGACGCGAGTTCCTGTGCCCAGTACATCGCGAGATAGAACTGGCTGCCGCGATTGTCGAGCTGACCGGTCTTCGGCGACGGGCTCTTGTTGTTGTCGAGCAGCTCGCCGGTGGCCGAATCGAGCGCCTTCGCGACGAGCTTCGCGCGCGCGTTGCCGTTCTTGATGCCGAGTTCTTCCAGCGACACCGCCAGCGCGAGGAATTCGCCGAGGGAATCCCAGCGCAGATGGTTTTCCTGCACGAGCTGCTGGACGTGCTTCGGCGCCGAGCCGCCCGCGCCGGTTTCGTACAGGCCGCCGCCCGCCATCAGCGGAACGATGGACAGCATCTTCGCGCTCGTGCCGAGTTCCATGATGGGGAACAGGTCGGTGAGGTAATCGCGCAGGATGTTGCCGGTAACCGAGATCGTGTCCATGCCGCGAATCACACGCTCGAGCGTGTAACGCATCGCGCGCACTTGCGACATGATCTGGATGTCGAGGCCGGTCGTGTCGTGATCCTTCAGGTACGTCTCGACCTTCTTGATGAGTTCGGCTTCGTGCGGACGATACGGGTCGAGCCAGAACACGGCCGGCGTGCCCGAGTTCTTCACGCGCGTGACGGCGAGCTTGACCCAGTCGCGGATCGGCGCGTCCTTCACGAGGCACATGCGCCAGATGTCGCCCTTCTCGACTTCCTGCGTCAGCCCTTCGATGACTTCGCCCGTCGCGTTATCGACGATGCGCGCCGTGCCGTCTTCCGCGATCTCGAAGGTCTTGTCGTGCGAGCCGTACTCTTCGGCCTTCTGCGCCATCAGGCCGACGTTCGGCACCGTGCCCATCGTCTTCGGGTCGAACGCGCCGTTGGTCTTGCAGAAATTGATGATTTCCTGATAGATGCGCGCGAACGTGCTTTCCGGGATCAGGCACTTCGTGTCCTGCGGACGGCCGTCGGCGCCCCACATCTTGCCGCCTGCGCGGATCATCGCGGGCATGGAAGCGTCGACGATCACGTCGTTCGGCGCGTGCAGGTTCGAGATGCCCTTGGCCGAATCGACCATCGCGAGCGCCGGGCGCTTTTCGTGGCACGCGTGCATGTCGCGGATGACTTCGTCGCGCTGCGATTCCGGCAGCGTCTCGATCTTCGTGTAGAGATCGACGAGGCCGTTGTTCACGTTGATGCCGAGTTCTTCGAAAAGCTTCGCGTGCTTGGCGAACGCGTCTTTATAGAACACCTTGACGGCGTGGCCGAACACGATCGGGTGCGAGACCTTCATCATGGTCGCCTTGACGTGCAGCGACAGCATGACGCCCGTATCGAACGCGTCCTGCATCTGGTCTTCGTAGAACTCGACGAGCGCCTTCTTGCTCATGAACATGCTGTCGACGATCTCGCCGTCCTGCAGCTTGACCTTCGGCTTCAGCACGATGGTTTCGCCGCGCTTCGTCACGAGTTCCATGCGGACTTCGCGCGCGCGGTCGTTCGTGATGGACTTTTCGCCGTGATAGAAGTCGCCGTGCTTCATGTGCGCGACGTGCGTGCGCGAGGCCATGCTCCACTCGCCCATGCTGTGCGGATGCTTCTTCGCGTAGTTCTTGACGGCGAGCGGCGCGCGGCGGTCCGAGTTGCCTTCGCGCAGCACCGGATTCACCGCCGAGCCGAGGCACTTGCCGTAGCGCGCGCGGATGGCCTTCTCTTCGTCGTTCTTCGGCTCTTCGGGATAGTCGGGCAGCTTGTAGCCCTTGCTTTGCAGTTCCTTGATCGCGCTCGTCAACTGATGCAGCGACGCGCTGATGTTCGGCAGCTTGATGATGTTGGTGTCGGGGTCCTGCGTCAGTTCGCCGAGTTTCGCGAGATTGTCGGGAACCTTCTGTTCGTCGGTCAGGAATTCGGGGAATTCGCCGAGAATGCGGGCCGCGACGGAGATGTCGCTCGTCTCGACGTTGACGCCCGCCGGCGCGGTGAATGTACGGATGATCGGCAGAAAGGCGCTGGTCGCGAGCAGCGGAGCTTCGTCGGTCAGGGTGTAGATGATGGTGGGTTGCTGATTACTCATCGCTTGTCTCGACATCCGAAAACAGGTTGGAAAAAACCGCCGGCCTCGTCACCCGTCCGGCAACAAACCGCTATTCTGCCTGATTTTGCGAGGGGCGCGTGTGAATTTCGGCTCATGAATCCGGTCAAAAAGCTCGTTTTTATTGATATATCAAGCACTTAACATTTTTCGACTCTTATACAAGAGTTGATGTTTTCGGCCGCGTCGCGGCGGCCGGCACGTTTCACGAAATGATTTCGCGCTTCATCCACCGAGATACCCATTCGCGCGAAACCAGTCGAGCGCGTCCCGCAGACCCTCCCGATACGGCCGCGCCGCGTACCCCAATTCACGCTCGGCCTTCGCCGACGTGAAGTACATCTTGTTCTTCGACATCCGCAGCGCGTCGACGGTTACGAACGGCTCTTTCCCGCTCACCTTCGCGAACAGCTCCGCGCCGACCGCGAGCGGATAGAGCGGCCCGCGCGGCAGCTTGATGGTCGGCGGCTTGCGCCCGACGAATCCGGCGATGTCCGCGAGCATCTGCTGCAAAGGCAGATTCTCGCCGCCCAGGATATAGCGCTCGCCGATCTTCCCGCGCTCCAGCGCGAGAAAGTGCCCGTTCGCGACATCGTCGACGTGTACGAGATTGAGGCCCGTATCGACGAATGCGGGAATCTTGCCCGTCGCCGCTTCGACGATGATGCGCCCGGTCGGCGTCGGGCGCACGTCGCGCGGTCCGATCGGCGTCGACGGATTCACGATCACCGCGGGCAACGCGTTCTGCGCGACCATCCGCTCGACCGCGCGCTCCGCGAGCACCTTACTGCGCTTGTACGCGCCGATCGTGCTTTGCGCATCCGACGGCTTCGTCTCGTCGACGATCGCGCCCGAACTCGTCACCTTGAGCGTCGCGACGCTGCTCGTATAGACGATGCGCTCGACGCCTTCGGCCAGCGCCGCGCGCATCGTCGCTTCGGTGCCCTGGAGATTCGCGCGCTCGATCTCGCCCGGATCGGGCGCCCAGATGCGGTAATCGGCGGCGACGTGGAACAGGAAGCGCACGCCCTTGAGCGCGGCGCGCATCGACGCTTCGTCGCGCATGTCGCCGACGACGATCTCCGCGTTCAGCGATTCGACGTTCTTGCGCGGGCTCGTCTTGCGCACGAGCACCCGCACGTCGAAACCGCGCTCGATGGCGAGCCGCGCGACCGCGGACCCGACGAACCCCGAGGCGCCCGTGACGAGCACGCGAGAGCCGGAAAAATCAGTCATTCTTACCTCGTTGGAAATACTGCCGCGACGCGCTTAGTAACGATTGCCGCGTCAAGAAACAGCCGCTGAAGCCGATGTGACAAGGGCTCGCGGCTCATGCTATGGTCCTCGCCTGCCGCTGCCGCGAGGCCGCGCAAAACATGAACACAACCGGTGAACGATGCCCCAGGACACTCGAAACGCAGGCGCCTTTATTTATCTCGCCATCGCGATCACGCTTGCCGTCGTGTTCAGCATCGACGTGCTCACGCCGATGCGAATCGCGATCTGGGTCTTCTACGTGCTGCCCGTCGTGCTCTGCGTCTGGGTCGATCGTCCCGCCGTGCCGATCGTCACCGCGGTCGCATCGGCGGCGCTGATGATCGCAGGCTACGTATTCGCCGCCGCCGATCCGAACGTGAGCCGCGACGTGCTGCAGATCAACCGCGCGATGGGCATCGTCGTGCTGCTCGTGCTCGCGGCGGTGGCGCATCTGTATATCAAATCGCGGCTTGCCGTACAACGCACGACCTGGCTGCAGCAGGGCATCGTACAGCTTGGGCTGAAGCTGCGCGGCGAGCAGTCTCCCGCTTCGATCGGCGTGAGCATCCTTCGTTCGATCATTCCGTACGTCAATGCGAAAGTCGGCGTGGTCTATGCGCTCGACGGCGATGCGCTCGTGCGCGTCGCGGCGTGGGCGCTGCCTGACGACGGCAGCGCGCCGGCGCGGATTGCGCGTGGCGAAGGGCTCGTCGGGCAGGCGGTCGAGGAAGCGCGCGTGCTCGAACTGCGCGACGCCGCGTCGCACTATCTGAAGGCGGGTTCGGCGCTCGGCTCGGCGGCGGCCTCGCGCGTCGTCATCGCGCCGCTTTTCGCCGATGGGGAAGTCGCTGGCGCGATCGAACTTGGTTTCGTCGGCGCCGAAGGCCGCTTCGACGATGCCCGCGCGCTGCTCGAAATGGCGTCGGAAGCGATCGGCATGGCGATGCGCTCGTCGCGTTATCGCGCGCGCCTCGTCGAACTGCTCGAAGAGACGCAGCGCCAGAGCGAGGAATTGCAGGTGCAGCAGGAAGAACTGCGCGTGTCGAACGAGGAACTCGAAGAACGCGGCCGCGCGCTTCAGGATTCGCAGGCGCGCCTCGAACAGCAGCAGGCCGAGCTCGAACAGACCAACGTGCAGCTCGAAGAGCACACACAGCATCTGGAGCGGCAAAAGGCCGAGCTCATGCAGGCGCAGCAGGAACTGACCGCGAACGCGCTCGAAATGGAGCGCGCGAGCCAGTACAAGTCCGAGTTCCTCGCGAACATGTCGCACGAACTGCGCACGCCGCTCAACAGCTCGCTGATTCTCGCCAAGCTGCTGCAGGACAACAAGCAAGGCAATCTGAGCGACGAACAGGTGCGCTACGCCGCGACGATCCACTCGTCGAACAGCGATCTGCTTTCGCTCATCAACGACATTCTCGATTTGTCGAAGGTCGAGGCGGGGCAGATGGACGTGCAGTTCGCGCCCACTTCCGTCGACGCGTTGCTGGAAACGCTGCGGCAGTCGTTCGCGCCCGTCGCGGCGAACAAGGGCGTCGAATTCATCACCGCGCACGGCGAGAACGTGCCGCAGTATTTCGTCACCGACAGCCAGCGGCTTCTGCAAGTGCTGCGCAACCTGCTGTCGAACGCGTTCAAGTTCACCGAGCGCGGCAGCGTGACGGTCGCAGTCGAGCGCGCGGGCGACAACGCGCTGCGCTTCGACGTGCGCGACACGGGCATCGGCATCGCACGCGAAAAGCAGGACATGATTTTCCAGGCGTTCCAGCAAGCCGATGGCACCACGAGCCGCAAATATGGCGGCAGCGGTCTCGGACTGTCGATATCGCGCGAGTTCTCGCGGCTGCTCGGCGGGTCGGTGTCGGTGTCGAGCGAACTGGGGCAGGGCAGCGTGTTTTCGGTGACGCTGCCGATCGCAGCGCGCGAAGGCACCGTGACCGCGAAGCTCGACACCATCGGTCATATGCGCGAGCCGGAGCCGGTCGCGCCTGTTTCAACGCCCGCGCCTGTTTCGGCGCCCGCGCCGGCGCCAAAGATTCAGACGCCCGCCGCGATTCCCGAGCCGCTCGGCATCGCCGACGACCGCGCCAACCGCAAGCGCCCCGATCGCGCGATTCTCGTCATCGAGGACGATCAGCCGTTCGCGCACATCCTCTACGATCTCGCGCACGAACTCGACTTCGACTGCGTGCATGCGGCGACCGCGACGCAAGGCGTCGAACTGGCGCGCTCGCTGCAGCCGAACGGCATTCTGCTCGACATCGGCCTGCCGGACCAGTCGGGTCTCACCGTGCTCGAATGGCTCAAGCACGATCCGCTCACGCGCCACATTCCGATCCACATCGTCTCCGCCACCGATCACGCCGATGTCGCGCTGCATCTCGGCGCGATCGGCTATACGCTGAAACCGAGCGCGCGCGAGGAGCTCGCCCACGCGATCCGCAAGCTCGAAGCGCGCTCGGCGCAGGGCATGCGCCGCGTGCTCGTCGTCGAGGACGATCCGGCGTTGCGCCAAAGCATTCACGCACTGCTCGCGAGCGAGACGGTCGGCATCGTCGAGGCGGGAACGATCGCGCAGGCCATCGAGGAAATGCAGCGCGCGCCGTTCGATTGCGTCGTGATGGATCTGGCGCTGCCCGACGGCTCCGGCTACGACCTGCTCGAACGCGTGTCGACGGGGGGCGGGCACGCGTCGCCGCCCGTCATCGTCTATACCGGGCGATTGCTGTCGCAGGAAGAAGAGCAGCGTCTGCGCCGCTATTCGAAATCGATCATCATCAAGGGAGCGAAGTCGCCGGAGCGCCTGCTCGACGAAGTGACCCTGTTCCTGCATAGCGTCGAAAGCGCGCTGCCGCCCGAGCAGCAGCGCATGTTGCGCGCGGCGCGACAGCGCGACGACGTCTTCGAGGGCCGCACGATCCTGCTCGCGGAAGACGACGTGCGCAACATCTTCGCGCTGTCGCGCGTGATCGAGCCGCTCGGCGCGACGCTCGAAATCGCCCGCAACGGACGCGAGGCGCTCGAGGCGCTCGCGCGCCGCAGCGATATCGACCTCGTGCTGATGGACATCATGATGCCCGAGATGGACGGCTTGACCACGATGACCGAAATTCGCCGGCATCCGGAACACGCGCGGCTGCCGATCATCGCGCTGACCGCAAAGGCGATGCCGAGCGATCGCGAGAAATGTCTCGAGGCGGGTGCGGACGATTACATATCGAAACCCATCGACGTGGATAAGCTCGTTTCTTTGTGTCGGGTATGGTTGCGGCAGCGATGAACATGGCGAACGACGGCAGACACGACGAAGAAGCGACGTTCGACATCGAACTGAAGCTGATTCTGGAAGCGATCTACCTGCGCTATCAGCACGACTTCCGGCATTACTCCGTGAGTTCGCTGAGGCGGCGTCTCGCGCAGGCGGTGCACGATTTCGGCCTGCCAACGCTTTCGCATTTGCAGGAGCGCATCCTGCGCGACCCGGCGCTGTTCGCGCGGCTCTTTCAATACCTCACGGTGCAGGTGAGCGAGATGTTCCGCGATCCGCCGTATTTCCGCGCGATCCGCGAGCAGGTCGTGCCGATTCTGCAGACGTATCCGTCGATCAAGGTGTGGGTCGCGGGATGCAGCAGCGGCGAGGAACTGTGGTCGCTCGCGGTGTTGTTCGCCGAAGAAAAGATCGCGGAGCGCACCGTGTTCTACGCGACCGATATCAACGCCGAAGCGCTGCGCCAGGCCGAAAGCGGAATTTACCCGCTGGAGCGCATGGCGGGCTTCAGCCAGAACTATCTGGCGGCGGGCGGCAAGCGGTCGCTGTCGGACTACTATCATGCGGCGTATGGCGCGGCGAAATTCTCGCAGGCGCTCAAGTCGCGCGTGGTGTTCGCGGACCACAGTCTCGCCACCGATAGCGTGTTTCTCGAAGCGCATCTCGTGTCGTGCCGCAATGTGCTGATCTATTTCGATCGTGCGCTGCAGGATCGCGCGCTCGGGCTCTTCAGCGATTCGCTCGTGCGGCGCGGGTTTCTCGGTCTCGGCAGCAAGGAGAGCCTGCGCTTTTCCACCTACGCAGACCGTTTCGCGGACTTCAATCCGCGCGAGCGGCTTTATCAGAAGGTGTGACGATGTTCGACGCTCACCGCATCGGGGCAGTCGTGATCGGCGCATCGGCGGGCGGCGTCGAGGCGCTCAATCACCTGTTGCCGGTGCTGCCGCGAGCATTCGGCCTGCCGGTGCTCGTCGTCGTGCATGTGCGGCAAGGGCAGCCTAGCCTCTTGCCGGGCCTGTTCGCGTCGCGCTGCCAGCTCGCCATCGAAGAGCCGTTCGACAAGGACGTGATCGTGCCGGGCACCGTGTATTTCGCGCCGCCGGGCTATCACATGCTCGTCGAAGCAGAAGACGGCGCGGCGCCTTCGATCGCGCTGTCGGTCGATCCGCCCGTGCGCTTCTCGCGGCCCTCGGTCGACGTGCTGTTCGAATCGGCGGCGCATGCGTACGGCGAGCGGCTGCTCGGCATCGTGCTGTCGGGCGCGAACGACGACGGCGCCCGCGGTGCGCGCGCGATCCGCGACGCGGGCGGCGCGTGCTGGGCGCAAAACCCGGAGACGGCCTCGGCCCCGGCGATGCCGCTCGCGGCCATCGCGGCGGACGCCGTGCACGAAGTACTGACGCTGGACGAAATGGCGGTTCGCCTGTCGCAATGCACCGACCGCAAGCCATGAAAAGAAGGCAAGGAGTCACCAGATGACGCAACCCATCCACGTGCTGATCGTCGATGACATTCGCAACAACATCACCGCGCTCGAGGCATCGCTCGCGCGGCCGGACCTGTCGGTGCTGAAGGCCGAATCGGGGCCGGCCGCGCTCGAACTGCTGCTCAAGCACGACGTCGCGCTCGCGATTCTCGATGTCAACATGCCCGGCATGGACGGCTTCGAACTCGCGGAGCTGATGCGCGGCAGCCCGCGCACCGCGCATGTGCCGATCATCTTTCTGACGGCGACCGCGCAGGACGGGAGCCGCACGTTTCGCGGCTACGAAGCGGGCGCCGTGGATTTTCTCTACAAGCCGTTCGATTCGCGCATCCTCAATTCGAAGGTCGACGTTTTCATTCAAATGGAACGTCAGAAGCAGCAGCTCGCGACGCAACTCGCGACCGTGCAGCAGTTGCTCGACGCGAACGAAATGCTGATGGCCGTGCTCGGCCACGATCTGCGCACGCCCTTGAGCGCCGTGATCGCGTCGGCGGAATATCTCGCGCGCTTCGTGCAGGACGAGAACGTCGCGAACATCGGCACGCGCATCAAGTCGAGCGGGATGCGCATGGTGCGCATGGTCGATCAGTTGCTCAACCTCGCGCGTCTGCGCGGCGGGCGCGTAACGCTGCAGCCGCGCCCGGTGGAACTGATGACGCTCGCGAAGAATATTGTCGATGAATACGAGGCGCGCGTCGGCAAAGGGCGCATCTTCGTGCTGCGTCAGGGCGACACGGTCCTGCAAGGCGACGGCGATCTCCTTTCGCAGGTGTTCTCGAATCTCATTGGCAACGCGCTGCAACATGGACTCGAAGGATCGGCGATACAAGTGCGTCTCGACGGCAACGCGGAGCACGTGAGCATCACCGTGCAGAACGCGGGCGAGATTCCCGCCGACGTGCTGCCGACAATCTTCGCGCCGTATCGCTCGGGGCGGCGTCAGAACGAGTCCAGCGGCCTCGGGCTCGGCCTTTACATCACGCGCGAGATCGCGCAGATGCACGGCGGCGACGTCAAGGCGCGTTCGACCGCGGAAGCCGGCACCGTGTTCGAAGTGACGCTGCCGCGCGAGCCGCATCCGCGCTCGGGTGAGCGGGCCGACACGGCGCAGCCGTTTCGCCTGAGTTGACGCGCGTGTCTACAATGCGGGCTATGAACATCGGAAAGGAGAACGCGCGATGCCAGGCCCGGATCTGGATACGAGAATCGAAACCTACTACGTGCGGGTGCGCGGCGTCGTGCAGGGCGTCGGCTTCAGGCATCACACGGTGAGAAAGGCGCACGCGCTCGGCGTGCGCGGCTGGGTCGCCAATCTCGACGACGGCTCCGTCGAAGCGATCGTGCAGGGCGCGGCCAATCAGGTCGATCTGATGCTCGAATGGCTGCGACGCGGGCCGCCCCATGCCCGCGTCACCGACTTCCACAGCGAGGAGCGCTACGTCGAAAAACGGTACGAGCGCTTCGAGCAGCACTAACGCGCGACGAGCAGACTCTCCGCGAACTGCCATTCGTCGTCGAGCCACTGATGCGTGCATTCGAAGCCCGCATCGGCGGCGATGGGCGCGACTTCATCGGCTGCATATTTGTGGCTGCTTTCCGTCCAGATCGTCTCGCCTTCGCGGAAGTCCACGTGCAGGCCCGCGCCGCTCACGCGTACGGAAAGCGCACGCTTCGCACGCAAATGCATTTCGATGCTGCGCGCATCCGGATTGAAGCGCGCGACGTGCTCGAATGCATCGAGCGGAAAGTCGCCGCCCAGTTCGCGGTTGATGCGCGCAAGAATGTTCAGATTGAATGCGGCCGTGACGCCGACCGGATCGTCGTATGCCGCGATCAAAACCGGTAGCGGCTTGATGAGATCGGTGCCGAGCAGGAGGGCGTCGCCGGGTTGCAGCATGCCGCGAATCGAGCGCAGGAACTTCGTTGCGGCCAGGCGCGCGAAATTGCCGATGGTGCTGCCGAGAAAGAGCACGAGAAGCCGCTCCCCGTCCTTGCGCTTGGCGCTGACTTCAGAAAGCCCGGCGAGATAATCGCGCTCGTGCCCGACGATCGACACGCGTTCGATATCGCTCAGTTCGCGCCGGCACAACTGGAGCGCGGTGCGAGAAATTTCAATCGGATGGTAAGCGGTCGGCTGCTTTTTACACAACGCTTCCAGAATGCGGCGCGTCTTGCGGCCGCTGCCGCTGCCGAGTTCCGCGACCTGAATTTCGCCGGGCATTGCAGCGACGATATCCGTCGCGTGGTCCTTCAGCACGCGTTCTTCGGCGCGCGTCACGCCGTATTCCGGCAGCGCGGTGATGACTTCGAAGAGCGCGGAGCCGACTTCGTCATACAGATACATCGAGGGCAATTCTTTTTGCGGACGCTTGCTGAGTCCTTCGTAGACGGCCTCCGCGAAGGCGTTGGCGAAGCGGGGGGACAAGGCGGGTTGAGTCATGACGTCTCCATCGATGCGGCGTTTTCTTCGCGTGCCTTCTGCGAAACGAAGACACGGCGCGTGTTGCTGCGGATTCAATGACGTGGGCAGCGGATGACGGTGAAGAGTGCCGCCCGGACTTCGGGACCGGACCGGTTGCGAATGCCGGACCGACAAGAGTCGCCGATCATCGTGACCGGCAAAAGACAACCGCAAGTGACAGCGATCATGCGGCAGAGTTCATGCCGAAATGCGAAGCATGAGGAAGCAAAAAGCGGGCACGCGTGCGTGCTTTTTTGAAGCGTGTTCTTAAGAAGAAGCGCGCATGACGTTTAGAATGCGCAGTTCAAGTTTCATTCGGCTTGCATTCACCTTCGACGCGCAGCGTATTACTCGATGAACCAGCATGAACTCGCGCGCGGCATCGCGCTGTCCGTCGCGGCATCCACGCTTTTCGCGCTGATGTCGGGCTATACGAAATGGCTCGCGCCGCTCGACGGCCTCGACATCTTCGCGTGGCGTATCGTGTGGACCTTGCCGGGCGCGCTCGCGCTCGTCGTGGCGCGAAAGCGCTGGCCGCAATTATGCGCGCTCGTGGCGAGGCTCGCCAAGACGCCGCGATTGCTGCTGCTTTCGGCCATTGAAGCCGCATTGCTCGGCGTGCAGTTGTGGATCTTCCTTTGGGCGCCGTTGCACGGGCGCGCGCTCGAGGTATCGCTCGGCTATTTTCTTTTGCCGCTCGCGATGGTGCTGCTAGGGCGCTTCCACTACGGCGAGCGGCTCGACGGTTTCCAGTGGGCGGGCGTGGCGGCGGCGGCCATCGGCGTCGCGCATGAACTGATCGTCACGCACGCGTTCGCGTGGCCGACGCTCGTCGTGATGCTTGGCTATCCGCCGTACTTCATGTTGCGGCGCAGGCTCAATGCGGACCCGCTCGTGTCGTTCGCGGTGGAGATCATGCTGATGTCGCCCGTCGCCGTGGTCATGCTGTTCATGCGCGGCGCGGTCGCGGAGGTCGCGAGCCAGCCCCATCTGTGGCTGCTGCTTGCCGGACTCGGCGCGTTGAGCACGATCGCGCTCGCGTCGTATCTGCGCGCGAGCCGCCATTTGCCGCTCGCGCTCTTCGGCATTCTGGGTTACGTGGAGCCGGTGTTGCTCGTCGGCGTTGCGGTGCTGCTGCTCGGCGAGCCGTTTTCCACGCGACAACTCGGGACTTATGTGCCGATCTGGATCGCCGTCGCGCTGACGGGCGTGCATAGCGCGCGTCTCGTGATGCGCGAGCGCTCGCGCAAACAGACCATGCCGATGAGCGAGCACCACGCGAGCGCGGAGCACGAGACGGTCGCGGAGGAAATCGAGCGCGTGGATTGATCAGCGCGCGGAGCGACTTCGAATCGCATCGTGCAGATCGCGCATGAGACCGAGGCCGAACAGAAGCTCGACCAGAACGAAGAGTGGGCCGATCAGCAAGCCGACGATATCATCGACGAACGCGGGCTTGCGATGCTCATAGCGCACGTGCCCGACGAACTGGAATATCCAGCCGATCACGAACATGCCGATGCCGATGGCGAGCCACATCGATGTGCCGTGCGATGCGGCCCATTGCCCGAAGCCCGCGCTCGACGCGGACACGATTCCCATGCCGATGCCGAGCGGCACATCGAGCCACAGGTAATAGAGCGTCGCGAGCGCAAACAGCACCCATGCGGGCGTGAGCAGAAACGCGCCCGACAACACGGGCCACGCGGGCCGGCTCAACAGCGCGGCGGTCGCTAGCACGATCAGCGGAATGCCGACGAAGTGCGTGGCGACGTTACGCCTGTCGCGATGATATTCAGCATAGCGGGATAGCTGATCGGTGAGCGTTCGCATGATGCGCGTCTCCTTCGTATTCTCTTTTCAACGCATGATAAGCCGCGCGAGGAGATCGGCAGGTAGAGCTTTACCTTTAGACGAACTGCGAACATCGAATCCGAAGAAAAGAAAAAGGCGAGCCCGAAAGCTCGCCTGAATCGAAACGCACTGGTTTATTCGTTATGCAATGCCCAGTGCGCGATGCGAGGGCGCGGACCTCCCTTACTTCTTTGCCGCATCGACCTTCGCATCGGCGGCCGACTTGTTCGCGTCGTTTTGCGCTTCGACTTTTTCCTTGTCGGCCTTCGCTTGCGCCACGTTGGCATCCTTCGCTGCGTCCTGCTTTTTCTTGTCGGCCTTCGACTGTGCAGCGTGCTTTTTCTTGTTGGCTTTCGCCTGTGCCTTGGCGGCATCACCGCGGGCGTCGGAAGCTTGTTCCGGCGTGGTCGCCTGCGCTACCTTCGCGGCTTCCTTGTTGGCGTCGGCTTGCGCCGATGCCTTGTCCTCGTTCGCCGATGCCTGCGCCTTCGCGGCGTCGTGTTGCGCGTCGGCCTTCTTCTTGTTGGCGGTTGCCTGAGCTTCGGCTTTTTCGTTGTTTGCCTTCAGTTGCGCTTTGCCGGCGTCGGTTGCGGCGGTTTGCGCGAATGCAGTGGAGACGAGCATGACGGATGCGAGAGCAGCGACGATCTTCTTCATGGTTTGGAACTCCCTTGATCTTTTATTCGAGGACGCGTGGCGCGCAATGCGCCGCGCTGACGGTGAAAACGCCGCGTCGGCCGAAATCGTTGACGACGTTCTGGTGACAAACGGTAACCAGTGGCGAGCAAATGAAACGAGCACGGTAAAAGCGGCTGCTTCTTCTTTAGTCGACATCTTTACTTACCGGATAGATCGCGCGACTTGTTACGGGTGTAACGCCGCCCAGGGTAATTCGGCATCCGAACTGAAATTCCGGATCAGACGAGTTTTTGAACCGCCTATTTGTAATCGTTGAAATGCACGGTTACCAACTGGTGCAGTTATTTCTTCGCTGTCTGCTTAAGATGACTTCCATGAACCCGGCCGACGGGAAATGGAGAAACTTATGAAACGCGCAGCACTCGTCTTGTTGATGATCGGAAGTCTGACGGCAGCGGGTCAGGCATCGGCGCATGGATATGGCGGCGGTCATCGCGGTGGTGGCGGTGGAGGCGACGGCGGCGCGATCGTCGGTGCGTTGATCGGCGGCGCGGTGCTCGGCGCGCTGGTGACGTCGGTCGCCAATGCGCAGCCCGTCTATCAGCAACCTGCCTACGTTCAACCCGCTTATGCGCAGCCGGTCTATGCGCAGCCCGCGCAACCGCCTGGCTACTGTTACGACAACTATCGCAACGCCTACGTCCCGTGCGGCTACTGACTGGATGATGAAAGGCGCGGCACGTCCCTTGCGCTAAAGCGTTCACGGTTGTTGCATCCGATACGCGACGACCGGCACGCACACTTGGGAGACTTGCGATGAATGCGACTACGAAGAAGTTGGTGATCTCGGCGCTGGTGCTGGGCCTGTCTGGCGGCGTCTATGCGCAGGCGGGCGGCGGCGCGGGCGGCGGCGGTGCGGGCGGCGGCGCGGGTGGAGGCGCTGCTGCAGGCGGTTCGATGGGCGCGGGTGGCAACGGCTCCTCGGGCAGCGGATCGGCGGCGGGCGGCAAGGGCGGCGGCGTCGGCATGGGCGGCACCGGCATGGGCGGCTCGTCGGATGGATCGACTGGTACCGGGACTGGCGCCAAGAGCGGCATGGGCAACGGCGTGAATAACGGGATGGGCCAGGATCAGGGCACCGTGCAACGCAGCGCGCCGAACAACGGCAACATGAATTCGGGCGGTACGAAGTCGGACGGCAGCGGCTCGCAAAAGGCGTACTGATGCGAAGTCCGCGCGCGCGGGTGCGATCGCCGCGATGTCATCGGGACGTCAATGCGGCATCCGCCTGGCGGCGGCGCGGTATCGAATTGAAGAAGGAAGAACGAAGGAGTCGAAGCGCCATGACCGGCGCAAGACGGAAGTTTATCGACCGCTTGCCGACGCAGCTTCGACGGATGCCGCCGGTTCAAAGCTTTTTGCGCGCAAGCTGACCTTTTCGGCGTAGGCGCGCGAGCCGCCGTAGCTCTTCAGCGCGGCGTCGACGTCGCCCTGAGCGGATTTCACATAGCCGTGCAGAATGGCCGATCCCGTTTCGATATTGTCCTCGGGGTCCGTCAAATCCACGTTGCGCACGAGCTTCTTGTGCGCCGACGGCACCACTTGCATCAGCCCCGTCGCATTGTTGGGCCCGCGTGCCGTTTCCTTGAAGCGCGATTCGATCGAGATGATGGCGAGCAGCAGCGCCGGGGGAAGCGAATATTTCGATGCGGACGACATGACCGCCGACGCGATGGTCTGCGCCTTCTCGCGCGCCACGCCGAATTTGCGCGTGAGCATCTCCGAAATCTTGTGACTTGCCTGATCCGCCTTGGGGTCTTGCGCGCCGGCCGATTGCGCCAGCGCGTCGCTGGCGGCGAGCGGGTTTTCCTGAGCGTGCGCGACCGGCGCGGTGCTCAGCGAGAAGGCAAAGGCGGCAAAGATGACAAGGACACGGCGCATCGGATGGACAGATCAAAGCGGAGTCGCATTATAGCCTCATAAAAAAGCCTTGCGGATCATGTACTTGTCTTAAATATGATGTTTCGTCCCGGGAATCGGAATGAATTACGCGTCGACTTAGGTGCGTTCAACGCGCTTGGCGGCGGGCATCGAAATGCCTTCGCCGGCGTCCGCCGATAGACGCGTGAACATCGGCAGGGAAGCCAGAACGACGAGCGCGGTCACGATGAATCCACACGCCAGTTGCCAGCGCCCGGTGTGCGCGCTGCCCGAAACGAGCATCGTCGCCTGGATCGTGCCGGACGCGACGGTCACGCCGACCGCCTTCATCAACTGCTGCGCGGTGCCCTGAAATGAGGTTGCCGCGGCGAGGCGCGGCTTGGGTACGTCGGCGAAAGCGAGCGCGCCCATCGTCGCGAAACTGAGCGAGCGGCCGAGTCCGCCCAGCAATAAGAGCAGGAAGATCCCGGCGGCGGGCCAGGCTTGCGACATCGTCGAGCAGGCGAGCAGCACGGCCGCGAACACGACGCTGCCCGAGCACAACACCGTGCGGACCGAAAAATGCCGCAGCGCGAGCGACGTCATCGGGCGCATGCAGAACGAGCCGAGCGCGCTCGCGAACGTGACGAGACCGCTCGCCGTCGCGCTATAGCCGAAGCCCGTCTGCAGCGTCAGCGGTACGAGAAAGGGCAGCGCGCCTGCGCCGGCGCGAAACAGACTCCCCGCGACCGTCGCGGCGTGGAAGGTGGGAATCGACAGCAGCGAGAAGTCGATGGCCGGATTCGGCACGCGTCGGCAGTGCAGCACCGTCGCGCGAAAAAGCAGCAGTCCGGCGGCGACGCAAACCCACGGCGCGCCCGCCGGCAACACGCCGCGGCCCGCGCTTTCAATGCCGACCATGAAGAGCGTGAGCGATGCGCCCGACATCACCATGCCGCGCAGATCGGGCGGCGTGCGGTCCTCGGGCGGCGACGGCGGCAGCAGCTTCCACGTGAGCACCATCCCGGCGATGCCCACCGGCACGTTGACCCAGAAGATGCTCCGCCACGAGAGCGCGTCGGTGAGGAAACCGCCGAGCGGCGGGCCGAGCAGCGGGCCGACGAGCGCGGGCATGGTGAGCCACGTCGTCGCTTGGAGCAATTCTTCTCGCTTGACGCCGCGAAACAGGATCAGACGGCCGACGGGCACCATCATCGCGCCGCCGAGACCTTGCACGACGCGCGCGGCGAGCAATTGCGGCAGATTCATCGCGGCGGCGCACGCGATCGACGCGAGCGTGAAGGTTGCGATCGCCCACATGAACACGCGGCGCGCGCCGAAGCGGTCGGCGACCCAGCCGCTTGCCGGAATGAAGACGGTTAGCGCGACCAGATATGCAGTGATCGCGCTCGAGAGATGAACGGCGTCGACGTTGAGATCGCGGGCCATCGCCGGGATGGCGGTCGCGACGATCGTGCCGTCCATGTTCTGCATGAAAAGGGCCGAAGCGACGACGGCGGCGGTGATGCGAAAGTTGCCGCCCCTCAAGATGCCGCGCCCGCGTGCGCGCGAACGGCGCGATGAAAAGGGGATGAGTGCATGGCGCACAGTCTAGCGCGTTACGCGCACGGACGTTCTTCGACCAGCGCCGCCTGACTAAGCCAGCATCACGCTCCGCGCGATTCCCATGAAGTGCTCCAGCTCGGGCGTGACGCGCTGTGCGTCCTTCGCTTCATCGTCCCAGCGTCGCAACGCGATGGCATCGCGCGCGTAGGGCTTCGCGAGGAACGCCTGCGCGGTTTCATCGTCGAATATGCCGCCTTGCAATTGCAGACTGCGCACCGAATCCGCCGACAGCCGCGCGTGATACGACGCATCGATCGCGCACAGGCAGCGCTTCGCGTCGACATGCAGGCGAATCGGTTCGAGCACGGCATCGGAGAAAAGCGGACGCAGGAACGGCAGCGCGAAGTATTGATGCAAATCGTCGATGCCGCGTTTGCTCGGTGTCTCGCCCTGCAGGTTCAGCAAGTGCCCGAGATCGTGCAGCAAGGACGCGACGATCAGCTCGCGGCTCGCGCCCGACGCTTCGGCGAGCGTCGCGGTTTGCAATGCGTGCTGCAACTGGCTAACCGGTTCGCCGCTATAGGCGATCGAACCGTGTTTGTCGAAGAGATGCCGGATATCGTCGATTGAAAGCGCCATCGTAAGGAAAGGACAGAGCAGTTATGCTGAACGAGGGAAATTCGCGATTGTCGCAGCCGTTTGTGACGCGCAGTTGAATCCGACACTATGCCTTTCTATTTCAGCCGACGTCCCGAGTTCGCCGGTCTCGATCGCGCATCGCGGCGCGACGTGCGCCGCATGGCGTGGCATTTCGCGCAACGCCACTGGACGCTGCATGCGCCGGCGTTCGCGTGGATCGTCTTCGTGCTGCTGCACACGCGTTATGGCGTCGTGCCCGGGAGACGCGATTACGTGCTGCTGACGCTCGCGATCTTCATCGCGGGCGTGATCAATATCCGCGTTCACATCGGACGATATCTAAAGCCGGCGCGCGCCATCTTCGATACGCTCGGAAGCAAGGCCGCCCGCACGATCACGGGGCGTTGAGGTTCGTGTTGCAATGCCGCATCGCATGAAAAGACCCCGTTTTTAGCGTGTTACGATGCTTCGCGACCCGCACTCATTCAACGGACGATGGCAACGCTATACGAAACGCTAGGCGTCGACGAGCACGCCACCGAAGAAGACATCAAACGCGCGTATCGCAAGGCGGCGATGCGCTGCCACCCCGATCGCAATGTCGGCAATGAAGACGCCGCACGCGCAAAGTTTCTCGAGATCAAAGAGGCCTACGCCATTCTTTCCGATCGCGCGCAACGCGAGGTGTACGACCGCATCTATACCGAAGAGATGCGTCGCTGGGAAGAACGCGTGCGTCAGGAAGAAGCCGAACGCGAAGCGCTCTGTGCGCAACGTGTGTCGCTTGCCATGCGCTTCGCATCGCAAGGGCATAACCGCGATGTCGTCTTCGGCGTGCTGCTCGGCGCGCAATGCGACGAGCCTGCCGCGCGGCAGATCGCGGATAGCGCGATCGCGCTGCACGAGTCGCGTCAGGCGAGGGAAGAGAAAGAAGAGCGGGAGGAAGAGCGCGCGGTAAAGAAAGATGAAGAGAAGGACGCTGCTCCCGCCGATGCGTCAAACCCGTTCGGCACGATGTGGTTCCAGTTCCTCAACAACATGCGTTTTTAGAGCGTGATTGTGAAGCGCGTCATGCCGCGAGTCTTTCGCTGCGCATGTTGCTCTGTTTCGGCGCGGGCGGATAAACGCACCAGTGGCCGTCATCGTGACGGAAGAAGAACAGCGCTCGCGATACCGCACCGTGCAGCGCCTCGACGCAGACATAGCGCCGCCTGTCCGAACGCGTGCGGCTGAACTGCCTCACATGCACCGGCATGCTGCCCGGCGCCAGCCATTTTTCTACCTGATAACGAAGGGACTGCTCGTTCGCGCATTTCATCTCAGTCTCCAGCACGCGGCATTCATGATAGGGATAACGGCCGAACTCGCCGGTGTTTGAAGCCCTACCAGTAAAACCCCTGCCGCGACGCACCACGTTCTTGACAAAGCACTTGAACTCTACGCTTCAAATCCTGAGCCGTGCCCGTTTTTGCGAAATAGCAACAGCGCGCTTCTTTTCGCCTTCGCCGTTGAAGCCATCGTCGTGCAACGTGTTGCGAGGGTATGTGCGCGATCGTTCATATGAAATGTTCGACGCGTTCGTTACCCGTCACTTGAGATAAAGCGAACGCCATGCCCGACTCGAGCGTTACAGCGGACGCGCGAAGCTGAGTTCGTGACCGTCGGGATCGGTGAGATGGAAGTAGCGCTCGTTCCAGGGCGCATCGCGCGGTGCGAATTGCGGCTCGATGCCACGCGCCTGTGCTTGCCGATAGAACGCGTCCACATCGGACACATAGACGATGACGCGGCCCCAGAAATGAATCGGGGCATGCGTCTCGGTGGTGAGGTTGAGAAACGAACTGCCGAGCGCGAACGACGTGAAGGCTTCGCTCGCGCCGCCATGCACGATACGAAAGCCGAGCGCTTCATAGAAGCGCACCGCGCGCGGCATATCGCGCGTCGCCAGCGTGATCGCACTCAGGCTTTCGACGCGCGCGTCGCCGGATGATGGTTCCATGCGTTCGTTCGTCATCCCGGATGATGTTGATGCGATACGAGCGGCAACACGGAAAGATCGGGATGCGTGCCATCGACGATGCTCTTGCCGATATGCCGCGCATCGTCGACTGCATCTTGCGCGCTCTTGTACGCATCGTCGCCGTCGGCGTGAAAGTGCACCGCTTCGCCCGGCACGTCGGCATTCGCGCCCGGCCTGCACACATGTCCGATATACACGTAACGCGTGATCGCACTCGGCGGCGCGTGCTCGGGCGTCGGCTTTTGCAGCGGCTGCACGTGAATTTCAAAACCTTCGTATTCGAAGACGTGCCATTGAGCGGGATCGTCGGGCATGATCGCCTCCTTTGTAGTGTTCGCTCGCAAAACAACGTTACTCCTGTTGGCGCGGCGAATCCACCCAGCGCACTCACGTCAGAAGAAACGAGTGCAGGCTGCGGGAAATTGACAGCGTCTTCGCGCGCGGCGGATACTTTCCGGCGCACTTCGCGTTCGATCGCATACGTCTGCCCTTGTCCCGATACGGGAGGCGCCGTGAAGCCAGCCACGACACATCGCACGGTTCTCGCGCGCGCCATGCCGCGCGCGGCCGCGCTCGTCGGCGACATCACGGCGGGCACCGTGTCCACGTTGATGATGCTGTGCTACGCAATGAGTCTCGGCACGCTCATCTTCAGCGCCGACCTCGCGCGCTATGCCGAGCTCGGCGTGCCGACCGCCCTCGTGAGCTGCATCGTCACGGCGTTCGTCATCGCGGTGACGAGCTCGATGCGCATGAACATCGGCGGGCCGGACAGCAACGCGACGGCGTTTCTCGTCGGTGTCGCGGCGGGCGTCGCGAGCAGCGTGCGCGCGAACGGCGGCACGCCCACGGTGATCCTGTTGACGGTGCTCGTCGCCATCGCGTTGTGCTCGCTCGTGACAGGCCTCATTCTTTTCGCGATTGGTTCATCCAAGCGCAGCCGCAGCTTGCAGTTTCTTCCGTATCCGGTGATGGGCGGCTTTCTCGCGGGCACCGGCTATCTGCTGATCGCGGGCGCGTTTCGCGTGCTGACGGGTGTCGCGCCCGACTGGCACACGCTGCCGAAGCTCGCGCAACTGCACTGGCTCGCGTGGACGCCGGCGCTCTTCGTCAGCGCGCTCGCGACGATTCTCGCGCGCACCTGGCGTCACGCTGCCGCATTGCCGATCACGCTCGCCATCGGCATTGCGCTCTTCTATGCGCTGCTGCGCATCGCCGGCATCTCGCCCGACGATGCGCGCGACATGGGCCTCCTGCTTCAGCATGTGCCGACGCATGCGCTGCATATTCCGGAGCTGCATCTGCCATCGTCGCTCGCACGCGGCGAGATCGACTGGCACGCGATCGTCGCGCATCTGCCCGAGACGCTCATCGTCACGTCGGTGTCGGCGATCACGATCATCATGAATTCGACCGCGATGGGCGCGGCGACCGGGCAGGACATCGACCTCAATCGCGAGATGCGCGCGGCCGGCCTCGCGAACATCGCGAGCGGCCTTTTCGGCGGCATGGTCGGCTATCAGTCGTACAACCGCTCGATGCTCAACGCGCGCGCCGGCGCGACGAGCCGCGCGGCAGGTGTATTCGCCGCGCTCGCGTGTCTCTTTCTGCTGATCGCATCGCCCGATCTCGTCTCGCTCTTTCCGGTGCCCGTGCTCGTCGGCATGCAGATCTACATGGGCTTGCGTCTGATGGTGGACTGGCTCGTCGGCGCATATCGCAAGCTCACGTGGCATGAATATCTGCTCGTGCCGCTCATCCTCGCAGTGATCGCGTTCTATGGCGTGATCGCGGGCGTCGTCGCGGGCGTGGTCGCGGCGTGCGTCACGTTCGCGCTGCTTTATGGCCGCGCGGGCTGCGTGCGCATGGAGTTCGATGGCCGCACGCGCACGTCGAATGTCGAGCGCAGCATCGAGGAAACGCGTTTGCTGATCGAGCGTGGCGATCAGATTTGCGGCGTGTGCCTGCAAGGATTTCTCTTCTTCGGATCGGCGAATTCGATGCTGCAGCGTATCCGCGAGCGCATCCGCTCGCACGGACCGCGTCCGGTGCGTTACGTCGTGCTCGATTTCGCATGGACCAACGGCATGGACGCGTCCGTGTCGCTCGCATTCGTGAAGCTGCGTCAGGCGTGCGCGGCGATCGGCGCCGATCTCGTGCTGACCGCATTGCCGCGCAACTCGCGCGTGCTGCTCGGGCGAACCGGCGCGCTCGCACTCGGCATCCACGAATTCGATACGCTCGACGCGGGCCTCGAATGGATCGAAGCGCAGCAGCTTGCGACGTCGACGGTCGCGCTCGAACCGCGCGTCGCGGGCGGCGACTTTCGTGCGATGTTCGCGCCGCATTTTTCGGCGCACGCGCTGCGCGGACTGGCCGACTTTCTCGATGTATGCGAAGTGGGCGCGGGCGAGGCGCTCTTTCGCCGCGGCGACGCGGGCGATGCGCTTTACATCGTCGAAGAAGGGCGCGTGACGGTGTCGCTGCCGCTCGCCGATGGCCGCTCGGTGCGGCTGCGTTCGTTCGGACCAGGGACGGTCATCGGCGAGATGGCCGTGTACACGCACGCGCCGCGCAGCGCCGATGTCGTCGCAGACGAGCCCGCGCGCCTGCGCCGTCTCACGCTCGCCGGTCTGCGCAAGCTGGAACTCGACGATCCGTTGACCGCGCAGGAATGGCATCGCTTCGTCGTGAAGATGATGGCCTCGCGGCTCGCGCTCGCCGATGAAGCCTTGCGCGCGGCATCGTGACAACAGGCACGCGATAGGCACGCGATCTGCTTTTTGCGCGTAGTTCCTTCATCGAGGCCGTCGACATGACACACATTGTCCGCGCGATGTCCGCGCTCGCGCTTGCCATCGTCGTGACGGGCGCGCATGCGCAAAGCGCGCCGCAATCCATCGCGATGCTCGACTGCACGCTCATCGACGATAACGCTGCCTATAACGATGCCGAGACCGACCGCATTCAGACCGCGCGTCTTGCGATGCTGAGCGGCGTGTTGCGCGACGATCTGCGCGAGCGCGCGCTCTTTCGCGTTGCCGACAATGCGCAGGCCGGCGATCTCATCGCGACGCTGAAGAACACGCAGCACATGAACGCCTGCAATGGCTGCGAGCGGCGCGTGGCGAAGGCGCTGGGCGCGTCGCGCGTCGGCGTGTGCTGGGTGCAGAAGATCAGCAACCTCATCCTCAACATGAACCTGCGCGTCGAAGACGCGGACAGCGGCACGATGCTCTTCCAACGTTCGGTCGACATACGCGGCAACACGGATCTGTCGTGGAAGCGTGGCGCGAAGGCGCTCGTCGATCTGCTCGCGAGCGATGCGTCCGCTACGCGCTGATATCGCGTTCAAAGCGATGCCGATGCAATTCGGGAATTTCTCCCGGCCGATGCCGTTGCCACGGCCGCGCCGATTGGGCTAAGTTGGGCCCACGCACACGAACAATCAATCGACACGTATCGGAACCGCTGGAGATGACCATGCAAGTCAGAATCAAGGCGGCGCGCTCTGCTCGCGCGCCGGTGATCGCGGCGTCGCTTGCCTTCGCATTCACCGTGAACGCCGCGCATGCCGCCGCGCCGACCGCCTACGTGACGACGGAAAACGCCGGCGTCGGCGTGATCGATCTCGACAGCCTCGCGCTCGCGAAGACCTGGGATATCGGCAAGGATGGTCCGCGCGGTCTCTCGCTCAACAAGGACGGCACGCGTCTCTACGTGGCGAACAAGGCGACGAGCGATCTCTCGGAGATCGATACGTCGACGGGCAAGGTCACGCGGCGCGCGAAGATCGGCAAGAATCCCGAGTTCGTGCGCGTCTTCGGCGGCTATGCGTATGTGACGTACGAGCCAGGCGAAAGCGGCGGTCCGCCGAAGCCGGGCCAGCCCGAGAAGGACGACGACGACGCCAACTCGCCGCCCGCCGAGATCGCCATCGTCGATCTGAAGACGATGAAGGTCACGCATTCGGTCAAGAGCGGCCACGAGACCGAGGGCGTCGAATTTTCGCCGGACGGCAAGCTGATCCTCGTGACCAACGAAGGCGACGATACGGTGTCGGTGTATCGCGTCGGAACGGGCAAGCCGGTGCGCACGGTGAAGCTCGACAAGGGTTCGCGTC
The DNA here is from genome assembly GCF_001544835.2 of Caballeronia fortuita. GTDB lineage: Bacteria > Pseudomonadota > Gammaproteobacteria > Burkholderiales > Burkholderiaceae > Caballeronia > Caballeronia fortuita. The sequence continues at coordinate 270,735 of NZ_FCNX02000006.1, forward strand.
CGCGCGGCATCAAGGCTTCGCCCAATGGCAAGCAATACGTCGTCACGCTCGAGAACGCGAACAAGTTCGTCGTGCTCGACGGCACGAGCCTGAAGGCCGTGAAGACCGTCGATACGAAGACCGGCCCGTATGGCGTTTCGTTCGATCCGTCGGGCAAGCGGCTGCTGGTTGCGGCATCGCGCGACAAGACCTTGCAGGTCTTCGACGGCTCGACTTACGAGCATATGCAGGACGTGCCCGTCGGTCAGCGTTGCTGGCACTTCAGCTTCACGCCGGACGGCTCGAAGCTCCTGCTCGCCTGCGGGCGTTCGAACGCGGTCTATGTGCTCGACGGCTCCGACTACAAGGAAGTCAAGCAGATCGGCGAGTTGCCGCTCGCGTGGGGCATCGTGACGTATCCGCCGAGCGCGGGGTCGATTGTCGGGCGTTGAGCGAGCGCGGTGCGCGCTGTCTCACGTTTCACGCCTCACTTCCACGCATACCGCATCCCGACCCACACGCCGCGCGGCGCGCCTACGCCGAGAAACTGCTCATTGATCGTCGCGCCGTTGTTGAACGTGTGGTTCGGTCCGTCGAAGAAGTTCTCGCCGAGGATCGCGAAGTTCGCATAGCGCTTGTTCAGCAGGTTCTTCACCGTCGCGTAGACCTGGAGTTGCTTGGTCACGTTGTAGGTCGTGTCGAGATCGATCAGGAAGTAGCCCGCGACGCTGCCGTTGACGTCCTGATTGTTCTCGTCGCCGCGCGCGAAGATGTTGCTGCGATACGTGAGGTTCGTGCCGATGTTCCACTGCGCAAACGGGCTGTAGTCGATGCGCATCTTCACCGTGTTCGCCGGAATGCCCGGAATGCGATCGCCCGAGTGCACGGTGATATTGCCGTCGGCATCCGCGCTCGAATTGCTCGCGCTGCTTTCCGTCCACGTCGATCGATACGTCGCGTTCACGTAGCTATAGCTCGCCGCGACGCCGACCGGTCCCCATTGCGTGCGGCCCGCGAGTTCGAAGCCCTGCCGCCGCGTCTTGCCCACGTTCTGAAAATAGCCGAGCGTGCTGCCCGCGCCTTGCGCGCTCACGAACTGGATGTCGTCGGTGAGCGTCGTGCTGTAGGCGGCCGCGCTCCATGTCGTATGACCGCCGATACGTCCGCGCGCGCCCACTTCGAACGTCTTCGAGATGACCGGCTTCAGGTCCGGGTCCGCGATGAAATCGTTCGGCAACGAGCACGGCGCCGCCGGGTCCGCGCATGCCAGCTCGATGGCGGTCGGCGAGCGCATGCCTTCGTTGTACGTCGCGTATGCGGTGAAGTACGGCGTCGGATTCCAGTTGAAGCCCACGGCCGGATTGAAGCGCGAGAACGTGTGATTTCCATCGAGCAGCGGCTGCACGCCGCTTTCGTCGCCGATGGTCGCCTTCGCCCAGTTGTAGCGCCCGGCGAGCGTCATCGACCATTGTTCGTTGAAGGAGAACGTGTTCTCGAAGTAGATGCCGAGGTTCGAGTTGTGTGTCTTCGCATCGGTCGTCGGCGCGAACGGGCCGGTGCCGATGGTCGCGCGGTTATCCTCGAATGTCGCCGCCTGCTCCGCCTGCGTGAAATGCGAATTGGCGAAGTCGCCCGCCGCGCCGATCACCAACTGGTTGTCACGGCCGAACAGCTTGTTGAGCAGCGTGAGCTGCAGACTCGCGCCGTAGCTGTCGGTCACGATCACCGACTGATCGTTGAAGGCTTGCGCGAGTTCGTCGGCATCGTCGCCATTGGGATCGAAATCGTCGTTGACGTTCGAGCTGGTGTTCTTGTTGCGATAGTGGCGGTAGTACACGTTGCCGCTCAACTGCACGTTCGGCGTGAAGTAATGCTCGGCATTGATCGTCAGATAGCCGATCTGATTTTCGTTCGTGTCGGGGAACGTGTAGGCCTGACGGAAGTTGTCCATGAACGAACGCGGAATCGTCTGCGAGCCATTCAGCGTGTTGTCGGCGCCGCCCATCGAAACGGAGATCGTCGTGTCGGCGTCGGTGTAGCGGATCTTGCCGAAGGCCTGACGCAGCTTGCTCGCGTTGTGATCGGCCCAGCCGTTGTCGTTGGTGATGTTCGCGGTGAAGTAGTAGTCGAGATGATCGCCGATCACACCGCCTTGCTCGATCTGCGCGTACTTGCGACCGAACGAGCCGAAGCCGACATCGACGTTGCCGCCCGGATTGCTGCGCCCGTTCTTGGTCGTCACCGCCACGGCGCCGCCGAGCGTGTTGAGACCGAAGGTCGGGTTCGAGCCTGGGATGATCTGCATCGTCTGGATCGCGGCCTGCGGAATCAGATCCCAGTTGACGACATCGCCGAACGGCTCGTTGATGCGCACGCCGTCCATGAACACCGACAGGCCCTGCGGGGTGCCGAGCAAGGGCGAAGCCGTGAAGCCTCGATAGTTGATGTCGGTCTGCCACGGATTGCCTTGCGCATCGTTGGTATCGACGCTCGCGACGTTCTTCTCCAGATAGTTCGTGATGGTCGGCGAGTGCTGCGCTTCGATCTCTTTGCCCTTGATCGTCTGCACGTTCGCAGGGACTTTCTCGAGCGGCGTGCCGATGCCGATGAGCGGTGTCGTGCCGACCACGATGATCGAAGGCAGTTCGGTGTTGGGCGGTGTATCGGCTTGCGGAGCAGGGGCGGTCTGCGCCCACGCGGCCACGGTGATGCTGGCGAACGCGCCGCCGAAGACGAGGCGCAAACCCGCTCGGGGTTTGAACGGATGCGCAGGCGCGCTCGGGCGCTGCATGCTCTTCATCGTCGTCTCCTTGTTATATTCCGATCCACGTGCCGGGAAAGTTTCTTTCAATGAAAGCGTCGCATAAGACTGCCCGAGTTGACCGGGAGCTTTTCCCGATTGCGCAGGGAAGCGTTCCCAATCGCGTTGTGCAACGTGCACTGTGCGATCAAGCCGTGCGTAGAATGCATTCCGTGATGCCATCCGAATCCGTGCCCTCTCTCGCGAAGAACGCGTCGTCACGCTCGCCGGTGTGGCGCGATCTGGCCATCCTGCTCGCGGTCACGCTGATCGCCGCCGCACTCTTCGCGCATTTCGATTTCAGCGAGTACATGTATCGTTCGACGCGCCGGGCAGAGCGCTTCGACGTCGACGAACTGCCGCCGACGCTCGTCGTGCTCGCTATCGGCTTCGCATGGTTCGCGTGGCGGCGCTATCGCGAGGCGCGCTCGGAAGTGCGCCGGCGGCGCGCGCTCGAAGAACAGGCCGAGCATCTGCTCGCGGAAAATCGCCGGCTCGCGAGTCAGGCGCTCGCCGCACAGGAAACCGAACGGCGGCATCTCGCGCGCGAACTGCATGACGAACTCGGGCAATACCTCAACGCAATATCGCTCGATGCGGGGCGTATCCGCGATCTGTCGGCGACGCGCGAGGCGGAGATTCATCGGCTGTCGCTTGCGCTGATGCAAAGCGCGACGCATGTGTACCGCGAGATCGGCGGCATGATCCGCAAGCTGCGTCCCATCGGGCTGGATGAATTCGGCTTGCCGACGGCGCTAGAACATTGCGTCGATGGCTGGCGCGAGCGCTTGCCCGATGCGACGTTCACGCTTGCCGTCGATGGCAACTTCGATGATCTCAGCGATGCGCTCAACATCGCGCTCTATCGGCTCGTGCAGGAAGGGCTGACGAACGTGTCGAAGTTCGCGCGGACTTCGCGCGTGGAGATCTATCTGGCGCGCGCGCCGGAAGAAATCGTCGTGACGATGGCCGACGACGGACCGGGCGTCGATCTCGCGAAGCCGCGCAAGGGGCTTGGTCTCATCGGCATGCGCGAGCGCGTGGAAGCACTCGGCGGCGAGTTTCAGATCGCGAGCGAGCCGGGCGCGGGCTTTCTGTTGTGCGCGCGGGTGCCCGCTCAGGCGGGGCTGCCGTTGCCCGCAACCGCGGACGAAGCGAAGTCGGCGAAGTGAAGTCCCAGCCGATTCGCCATCTGCGCGAGTTGCACGCCGTTATCCGCGCCGAATTTCTGCCGTATCACCGACTGATGATTCGCGACCGTCTTCTGACTCAAGCCTAGTTTCTCCGCAATGCTCGGCAGCGTATAACCCTGCACAAGCAAGCGCAGCACTTCGAATTCGCGCGCGGATAACTGACGTCCTTCCTGAATGCTCGCGCGCAATGCGAGCGCCTGCGATACATCGGGACTCAAATACGAAACGCGCCGCGCGACGGCGCGCACAGCCTCGACGAGCACATCTGGCGCGCTCGCTTTCGTGACATAGCCGCGCGCGCCGGCATCGAGCGCGCGCCGCACGAAGATCGCTTCCTCGTGCACGCTGAAGATGAGCACATGCGCATGCGGTTCGCGCGCGAGCATGCGGCGCATCGCCTCGATACCGCTTGCGCCGGGCAGCGCGAGATCCATCACGACGACATCCGGCTGCAACGTGCAGAACTTCTGATAGGCCTCGGCCGCATCCGCCGCTTCGCCTGCGACGTTCACGTCGGGACTCAGTTCGAGCAGGCGTTTATAGCCTTCACGCACGACGGCGTGATCGTCGACGAGCAGTACGGAGATGTCGGCAGTCATGGCTTCTCTTCTCCTTCTTGTGCACCATTACCGGAGGCTTCTGCCGCGATGCGCTTCGAGTTCGCATCGTTGCGGAAGATGATCGGCTGCTCTTGCGGTTCCTGCCGCGCCGATGCCGCGCGCACCACTTCGATCACGCGTTCGTGATGCGGAGACTTGTCGCAGACGGGATCGGCGTTCGCGGGGTCTTGCGTGAGCAGATACGCCTGACAGCGGCAGCCGCCCATGTCGATGGATTTTTCATCGCAACTGCGGCACGGCTCTTTCATCCAGCCGAAGCCGCGAAAGCGATTGAACGCATCGCTCTCGTACCAGATGTCCTTGATCGGCGTCTCGGTGACGTTCGGAAACGTGAGACCCGGCAGCGAGCGCGCGGTGTGACAGGGCAGCGCCGCGCCATCGGGCGCGATGCCGAGAAACACCGAGCCCCAGCCGTTCATGCAGCGCTTCGGCCTGCGCTCGTAATAATCGGGCACGACGAAGAAGATCTTGCACTTGTCGCCAATTTCTTTGCGATAGCGTTCGACGACCGCTTCCGCTTCGTCGAGCTGCTCTTTCGTCGGCATGAGTTGCGCGCGGTTCTTGTGCGCCCAGCCGTAGTACTGCGTGTTCGCGAGTTCGAGATATTCGGCGCCCATCGCGAGCGCCATGTCGATGATGCGTCCGATATGCGGCAGGTTATAGCGATGCAGCACGCAGTTGAGCACCATCGGAAAGCCATGCGCCTTGATCAGGCTCGCGACGCGCTTCTTGTAGTCGAAGGTCTTCGTGCTCGACAGAAAGTCGTTGAGCTCTTGCGAAGAGTCCTGAAACGAAAGCTGGATGTGATCCAGACCGGCGTCCTGCAATGCGCCGATGCGCTTCTCCGTCAGACCGATGCCCGACGTGATGAGATTCGTATAGAAGCCGAGCTTGCGCGCTTCGGCCACGAGCGTTTCGAGGTCGTCGCGCAAGAGCGGCTCGCCGCCGGAGAAGCCGAGTTGCGCCGCGCCCAGCGCGCGTGCTTGACGCAGCACGTCGATCCATTGCGCGGTATCGAGTTCTCGTGTGTGATCGGCGTAATTCACCGGGTTGTAGCAGAACACGCAATGCAGCGGACAGCGATACGTGAGTTCGGCAAGCAGCCAGAGCGGTGGCGCGAGAGGCGCGTCCGGCGCGTCCGGCGCGTCTTCGTGGCCGGGCTTGGCGATCGGTTCGGACAAGTCGGTCATGTTGCTACTCCAGCCAGCCTCGCGCACGCGCGCCGGCGATGAACGCGCGCACGTCGTCGCCGAGATTGGTTGCGTTGAACGCCTGTTCCAGATCCGCGACGAGCGCGGGGATATCGCGCGAACCATCGCAGCGCAGAAGAATCTCCGATGCGCTCTGATTGAGCTTCACCATGCCTTCCGGATAAAGCAGCACGTGCGCGTTCTGCGCCGGTTCCCATTGCAGGCGAAAAAGGCGCTTGAGTCTCGGATGCAACGAATCGTCGGGTGCTTCGACCGCTTCCTGCTTGCGTTGCGTTGGATGGGTATCGCTCATTGCGGAAAGGCCTTTTCGATCGAATCGAGCATGGTCCAGAGGATATCGAGCTTGAACTGCAGGATATCGAGCGCGCGCTGCTGTTCCTTGCGCGTCGTGAAATGCGCGAGCGTCACTTCGAGCCCGTGTTCGACATCGCGCTGCGCAAGCGATACGCGCGAGCGGAAATACGAAAGCCCTTCAGGCTCGATCCACGTGTAATGCTCGGGCCACGTGGCGAGCCGGTCCTTGTGAATCTGCGGCGCGAACATTTCGGTCAGCGACGAACACACCGACTCCTGCCACGGCGCGCGCCGCGCGAAGTTCACGTACGCATCGACGGCGAAGCGCACGCCCGGCGTCACCAGTTTGAGCGACCATAATTCGTCGCGCGAGAGGCCGACCGCATCGCCGAGACGCGCCCATGCTTCGATCCCACCAGGCTGATCGTCATGACCGTCGTGATCGAGAATGCGCAGCACCCAGCGGCGGCGCGTTTCGCGGTCGGGACAATTCGACATCACCGCCGCATCCTTCAGCGGAATGTTGATCTGATAGTAGAAGCGGTTCGCGACCCAGCCGCGTATCTGTTCTTTCGAGCAGCCGCCGCTATTCATCTTCACGTTGAACGGGTGATGGATGTGATACGCCGTGCCCTTCGCGCGCAACTGCGCTTCGAATTGGTCGCGCGTCCACGCGGGGCCGTCGTCGTCCGCTTTGGTGAAGATGGGGCCTGTGGTCGGGTTCTGCATCGGATCGAACATCCGTGAATCTCCAGTCATAGCTCGAAGCTCATGCCGTCATGCGCGACTTCGATGCCGTGCTCGGCCAACATGCGCCTTTCGGGTCCATCCTCGATGAGGATCGGATTCGTGTTGTTGATATGGATCAGCACCTTCCGCACGCTATCGCGATCGATGGAATCGAGCACGTCGATCATGCCGCCCGCGCCAGTTTGCGCGAGGTGGCCCATGTCGCGGCCAGTCTTCTTCGTGAGGCCGAGGCGGATCATTTCATCGTCGGTCCAGACAGTGCCGTCGACGAGCAACAAGTCTGCCTCGCGCATCGCATCGAGCACGTGCGGCTCCAGCGCGCCCAGTCCCGGCGCATAGAACGCGCGTTTGCCCGTTGCCGTGTTCGTGAACATCAGGCCGATGTTGTCGCCCGTTTCAGGCGCATCGCGACGCGGCGAATATGGCGGCGCCTTGCTGGACAAAGGCAATGCGTCGATGCTCACGCGCGGCAGTTCCGGCACGGAGAACGATGCGCCATCGAGCGCGATGCCCCTGTGCTCCACGCCGCAGTAATGCGCAAGAATCGACGTGATCGGAAAGCCGGTCGACAGGTCTTGCCATACGGCATCGGTGGTATAGAGCGGCAGCGGCGTGCCGCGCTCGCGGAGCATCAGAAGACCTGTGACGTGATCGATCTGCGCATCCATCGTGATGACGGCGGCGATGCCCGTGTCGCGCACGCGACGCGCGGGCTGCAAATCCGGATTCGCGGCGATCTGCGCGAGAATGTCCGGCGATGCGTTGACGAGGAGCCAGTCCTCGCCGTTATCGGTAACGGCAATGGACGATTGCGTGCGCGCGCGTGCCGCGATGGTGCCGCGCCGCACACCGTCGCAATTGCGGCAGTTGCAGTTCCATTGCGGAAACCCGCCGCCCGCCGATGAACCGAGCACGCGTATCTTCACGGCCACATCCTCCGCAAGAGACCGTCTTTATCGATCAGTTGATGTTTCATCGCGCCGAGAAAATGCACGATGACGAGCGCAGCCATGATCCAGGCGAGATATTCGTGAATGCCGAAGAAGATCTGCCGCATGGGCTTGTCGTCCCATCCCCATTGCGGCAGCGCGATGCCCCAGAACTTCGTGCCGAACTTGTTGAAGGACGAGCCGAGATAACCGGTGAGCGGCATCGCGATCATGCCTACGTATAAAAGAGCCTGCGTAATGCTCGCGGCGGCGCGTTGCCACGTTCGCATCGGCGGCAAAGGCGGCCGGCGATAAACCAGACGTGCGACGATGCGGAGCAGCACCAGCAGGAAAACCGTGATTCCAAGCGACTTGTGAAAGTTGACGAGATCCGACTTGAACGGCAGCCCGCGCGGCAGGCCGACCATATAGAAGCCGATGCACAGCATCGCGATGATCGCGATCGCGATGAGCCAGTGCAGCGCGATCATCGGGCGAGCATAACGCTCGCTGGCGGTATCGATGCCGCCCTGACGCGACGTTGCGCCGGTTTGCGCGGTACTCATCGAACGTCTCCCGTGAAGTGCCAATGATCCATTGTTCATCTCCCGGCTATGAATTGGCGATCAGCAATTCCCCGCGCCCATCCACGGCGAGATCGCCCGCGTAACGCCGCGGCACCATCTTGCCCGCGAACCGTGAAAAAGGCGCGGCCTCCTTTGCGAGCATGCGCGTGAAGAGCAGCCAGAACGTGTCGAAGCCATGACCGCCTTCGGTGAAGGTCGGGGCAATGCGCGCTGGCGCGTTGGCCAGCAGCACCGTGCCGCGCCGCATGCCATAGGCCAAGTGTGCGCCCACTTTCCCTCCGATGCAGACCGAGCCCGCGACGAGCCGCGACGCCGCGAAATCGCCCGCATCGCCGGCGACGAGCACCGTGCCGCGCCGCATGCGATCCGCGAGCCGCGCGCCCGCGTTGCCGCGAATCAAAAGCGTGCCGCCCGTCATGCCTTCCATGTCGCCCGCCAGCGCGCTCGCGGCGAAATCGCCCGCGTCGCCGTCGATCGATACGCGCCCGCCCTGCATCTCGCACGCGGCGAACGCGCCCGCATCGCCTTGTATGTGCAACTGGCCGCCCGACATCTTTATGCCCGCGTAATCGCCCGCATTGCCGCGAACGACGAGCGTGCCTTCGGTCATGTTCGCGCCGATGCGATCGAGCCACGGCGCATCGCCTTCTATCGCGAGCGCGGGCGCATCGGCTTCTTCGATGGCGATATCGAAGAGATCGGCGAGCGCGCACGTTTCGCCTGCGCCCTGCAACACCATACGCGGTAACTCGCCCGATGACACGTCGGCCAGTGTCGCGGGCAGTAATTTCGACCCGTCGACGCGAAAGCCAGGCGCATTTTTTACGCGCAACGTGATCGCGTTCATGCGCGGCTCCCGTCGATATCCTTAGACAGTTCATGCAGTTTGAAATGATACGGCCCGAGCTTGCCGCCGTAGTTGCCCGCCGAAATGCGCAGCACGCCGCCCGCGCGCCCGATGTTCGTCGCGGCTGCGATGCCCGCGGTCATCGCAGCGCCGACGTCGGCATCGGTGAGACCGTCGATCACGATTTCGAGTACGCATGCGATATCCGGCGTCAATTCGCTTTTTTTCGACAGACCGACGAGCGTCGGGCAGAACGCATCGTTCGTGGATGCCGTCGCGCCCGCATACTTCGAGCCGATCTTCGAACCCGAGCGCACGACGCCGCCCGGAAACGGCGTGATGATGTTCGGCAGCCGATGCATCGCGGCGACGGCCGATTCGGCGGCGTGCAATGCGCTGTCGATATCGCGCGCGAGAAACAGCAGATTGCCGCCGCCGACCGCTTTGACCGTCGCGGTGAAGTCCTCGCAGACGAACTCGCCGTCCATCACGGGCACGCGCCAGTAGCGCGTGCCGTCGAGCACTTTCGATATCTGATAGCCGTCGCCGAAGAACCGCAGCGCCGCGCCGAGCGGCGCATTGTCGGAGAGCGGCGCGCGCGTGTTCGCGGGATCGATGCCGCCATAGACCGCGGTCGTCGGGCACGTCAGCACACATTGACCGACGCGCCGCGCGATCTGCTTCGCCAGTTCCTTCGACGATATCGCGAAGATCAGCACCGCGATGCCCGGCCTGCCATCGGGCGTTTCGTCGCCGGAGAGATCCCGTTCGATGCCCGCTTCGCAGCCGCAATCGATGACGGACGTGGCGAAGCCCGTCAGCGAATCGGCCGCATGGCGCGCCCACGTCGACGAATGCGCGGTGATGACGAGGCGCGTCGCTTTCATCGGGAAGGCTTCGGCGAAGGTGTCGTCGATCAGCGTGTCGTTGATGCGCATGCGTCAGCTCCCGCTCGCCGCGAAGCACGCGACGGGCAACAGCCGCCCGCCGTTGCAGCATGCGCAGATCTCATCGTCGCCGATAGCGATGTTCTCGAAGCGCGTCGCGAGATTCTTCTGTGTGAATTCGCGCACGCGCTTTTCGATCGCGCGGTCGTACTCGGGGCGCACATAATGAATGCCGCCCGTGGGCGTCGCGAGCAGCGTGCCGTCGCGCGCGATAAGCTCGCCGTCCTTGAACACATACGCGGGCGATGTGAACATGCGCTCGCGATCCGCATCGTCGCGATACACGGCGATATCCGCCGCCGCGCCCGCGCCGAGATGCCCGCGATCCGTAAGTCCCAGCAGCTTCGCGGGACCGGCGCGCGTGATGATCGCGATGTCGTACAGCGAGAACTCGCGCGTGATCTCGGCGAGTGCGCTCGCGGTCTTCGCGTCGGCGTGCAGCGTGTCGAGTTGTTCGTCGCGAAAGGACTTGTCCATCAGCAGACGAATCAGATGCGGATAGCTCGTGAAGGGCGCGCCGTTCGGATGATCGGTGGTCATCGAGACGCGCCAGGGATCGTCGACGAGCAGAAAGATCTCCAGCCCGATGATCCATTGCAGCGCATTCACGAAGCTCTGTTCGCGATACTTGAACGGCACGACGCCGCAACCCGCATCGCATTCGATATCGCCGAGAATCCATTTGCGCGGCCGGGCCATCGGCGCGTTCTTGAACTGCATCATCGTGTCGCCCGATGCGGTGACTGTCTGGCCGAAGATGATCTGGCCGACATCGATCGTCACGTTGGGACGCGCGTTCACCGCATCGGCAATCGCGCGCGCGCCCGATGAAAACTTGCGCGGGCCTTCGGTGCCGTAGCTATGAAACTGGATATGCGTCAGATGAATGGGCAGGCCTTCGGCTGTGTCCATCGTCCTGATGGTCGATTCGATGTTGCCCGGCACGCCGAGATTGCTCGCATGGACATGCAGCGGATGCGGCACGCGCAGATCGGTGAGCGCGCGCGTGAGCGTCTTCAACACATCGCGCGGCGTGATGCCGTAACGCACGTGTCTTTCATCGACATCCAAGGATCGCTGATTGAACTTGAACGCCGATATCCCGCCCGGATTCACGACTTTCACGCCGAGCGCCTTGCTCGAATCGATGGTCCATCCGACGTAATCGCGCAGACGTTCGAAGTCTTCGTGTGCGGCGAGCATTTGAAGAAAGAGTTCGTCGTTGCCCATCATCACGTAGGCGCCGTGATCGATGATCGGCGTGTCGCCCATTTCCAGATGCGCGTGACGCGCGTTCGACGCGATCATCGCCGGCTCGAACGCTGCCGTGTAACCCATTTCCGCGTAGCGATAGCCCGCCGCGAGTGTGCCCGGCGCGCATACGCCGCAAGAGGGCAGACGCATGTAACGCCCTTCGTCGGGACGATGCGGCACGGCGCGCGGATCGTCGCGATGATCTTCGGGCAAGAGCACGCGCGACAGATTCGTCTTGCCGCCGCCGATATGCGAATGCAGGTCGATGCCGCCCGCCATTACGATCATGCCGCTGGCGTCGTAATCGCGGTCGATGCTTTCGTTCGAAGCAGCATCGACGATACGGCCATCGCGGATATAGATATCGCGCTTCACGCCATCGACGCCGTTCGCAGGATCGTACAGCGTGCCGCCTTTGAGGCACGTGAGGCTCATGCGCGTCTCCTTGCCTGCGCGAGTTGCGACGCGATCGATGCGACCGTCGGCAATGCGTAGTCGCGCGCGGCGGCGAGGGGCGCGACGACCGATGTATCGACGCGAAAGAGATGGCCGCCGCTGTCGATGCCGGGCGTCGCGACCGGAATGAACACGGTCGGCGCGTGGCGCGCGGGCACATTCGTCGATGGATGCGCGAGGATGATCGCGGGCACGTTGTCATCGAGCGATGCAGGCAGCGGTTCGGGCGCGAAGCTCGACACCCAGACGAGCGCATCGATTTCGCCGCGCTGCAGCAGCGTCTGCGTGCGATAGCGATGCGCGTCGTGATCGAGCGGCAGACCGTACGCGACGCGCGTGCGCAGCGGAAAGCCCGAGAGCCACGTGATCGTTTGATTGACGGACGCGGCGCCATCGTCGCCGGTCAGGGCGAGCGTGCCTGCGCGCGTAGTGCGGTTGAGCGCCTTGACGATGCGTTGCAGCGCTTCGATCGCGAGCGTCGCATGTTGCGTCAGCAGTGCCGACGGTTCGTAGATGAACGCGGTGTATTGCGCGGCGTTGATGCGTTCGGTCAGCGCGGCGAGTTCGGGCGCGGGAATCGCGCGGCCGCCTTCAACGAGCGCGGACCATAGCGCGAGCGTATCGAATGGATCGGCGTTCGGGAGGATGGATTCGGCGTTGGCGGGTGCGGCTTTATCGATGCCGCATCCGACGAATACGGCTTGCTTATCGAGGCTTTCGCTTGCGATGCGTTCGAAGAAGCGCGGATAGTGCTTCGACGGCTCGCATCCAAACACGACGATGAGATCGGCGCGCGAGCGCACTTCGGAGAGCGTCGTGAAGAATGCGCCGCGGTCTTGCAGGGCGCGATTGCTGTCGGCGAGCGTGTCGCCGTGCAGATGATCGAGGATTGCGCCGTGCTGTGCGGCGAGTTCATAGAGCGCGCGTGCGCCGGCTACGTCGGTCGCGAGTCCGCTGAAGAGCGGTCGACGTGCTTTCGACAGGATCGCAGCGGCTTGCGAGAGCGCCGATGTTTCGTTGGTGATTTGCGCGTTTATCGTTGGTCTTTGGTTTGCATCGTCTGGACCGAAGCGGGCAAGGGATGCTTCCAGACGCAGGCACGCGGGGTGAGGCGCCGCTAGGGCGGGCGCGAGTGCGATGTCGTCGCATAGCAGAGGGCAGAAGGGGCAGGTCCAGGCCGGGGCCTGCCGGTTCGGCGTTGGGGATGGTGGGGGTTCGTGCATGGTGGAGCTTTGGAGCAAGGTTTATGCCTTTTTTTTCGGTTGGTCCCGTTTTCGTGTCGGTCTATTAGCACTGCCCCTGTGCGGGGCGGCACTTACTTTCTTTGCTGCTGCAAAGAAAGTAAGCAAAGAAAGCAGCTTTTCAGGCCCGCGGTCACACGCAGTTTGGGTAGTACTCTCGTCCTCGGTGGCACTCGCCTAAGTGTCGCCCTCATAGGCCCAATCGGGCTTGGCTCGCGCACGGTCTGCCGCCCAACACCGTATAACGCGCTGGTTCAGCGCGAAAAAGCGTCGGCACGGCGCTGCGCGCTGCCGTTGGGTATGCGAGCGAAACCATCGAAGAAGAAGCACTTGCAAACCCGCTTGACCCATCGGCCGCGAAGCGGGCCGGAGCTGTTTGGTGCTGAACCCGCGCGCTAAACGGACTCGCGAATCGGACCGTGCGCGAGCCAAGCCGGGTGATTGTGATGAGGGCACTCTTTAGGCGAGTGCCACGGTGAACGAGAGGACTACCCAAACTGCGTGTGACCGCGGGCGTAACAGAAGCTGCTTTCTTTGCTTACTTTCTTTGCAGCAGCAAAGAAAGTGAGTGCCGCCCCGCACAGGGGCAATGCTAATAGACCGAAGCGAAAACGGGATCCGGCGAAGAAGCAAGAAGGCACGCATCCTCTATGCGCCTGAAAGTGATTGCCGCCGCGCAGAACGGCATCCGGCGAAGAAGCAAGAACACATGCATCCTCGATGCGCCTGAAAGTGATCGCCACCGCGCAAACGACATCCGGCGAGGAAGCAAGAAAACATGCTCCGCGATGCAACACACTGTCACCCATGCGCCACGCGCTGCAACACCTGCCCGCGAACCAGCGCCCCGCGAACCCAACCCCCAAACCGCAACAAGCCGATTGGCACAAATATTGAGTTCACTGCTCGAACGCCCCGCGATGCACATCGCTTAACCGCAAAGAGCCATCGTGAATAGCGGAAGCAACGAGCCACGCAGCAGCGCCGCCCTCGCGAGCGAGCGCGAGATCATCGGCATGACGGATTCCCCCCGCGCCGATGATCTCCCGCGCGCCCGCAAGCGCCCGCACCGCAGCGAACGTATCGAGGTCAGGTCCGCCATGCGCGCCCACGTGATCCAACGTCATCACGATCACGCGCGACGGCCACCAGCCGCTCCCGGCATGTGTCGCGCCAAGCGCGCGCCCGCCGCGATAGTCGAGCGACAGGATCGGCTCGAAGCCGCTAGCCGACGCCCGCGCGATCGCATCGATGTCAAGCAGGGTCTCGGTGCCGAACACGGGCACGATCGCGGCAGGCGCGGGCGAGCGCGACAAGGAAGCGATGCGTTCGAGCAGCGCACGCATCGGCGCAAAGGCCGTGAAGCCCGCGTCGAGCCAGATCGTGAAGCCGTCGTCGAAAGCATCGCGAAGCGCGGCGAGCGCGTGATCGTGCGCGCCGCGTGAAAGGATCGCGCCCAGATCGGCGACGTACAACGTGCGCGCGCCGGTCGCGGCGACGAGCGCGCGGGCGATCGCGACAGGATCGCTCGTCGCGCACAACGAGGACTGGATCGGCCGATAGCGCGAACGCTCGCCGCGCACCGCGTGCACCGCGTGGCCGTCGAGCAGATCGAGAACGGGTATCACCTGCATGGATGGCTTTCCTTTGACCAAGATCTTCGTATTCGAGTATCTCACCGGCGGCGGCATCGATCCGGACGCGGCAGGCGCAGGCAGCCTCGCCGATCTCTCCGCGCTGATCGTCGAGGGCCGCGTGATGCGCGATGCCATCGCCGCCGACTTGCGCGCGCTGCCGGGCGTCGACGTGACCGTAGCATGCTCGCGCTTCGAACAATTCGACGACGCGAGCGGCTACGTGTGCGCGCAGCCGGGCGAGCCGCTCATACGCTTCGTGGCCCGCGTCGCGCGCAAGCATGACTATGCCTGCATCGTCGCGCCCGAGTGCGACGGCCTGCTGCTCAAACTCTACGACGCCGTCGGCCAGGCGCGCTGGCTCGGCTGCGCGAAGGAAGCGATCCGCGCGGCATCGAGCAAGAGCGCCACCGCCGCGTGTCTTGCCGCGCGCAGCATCGCCGCGACGCCCGCGCTCGAACCGGAAAGCGCGACCGCGGCTATCGGGCGGCGCTGGGTCGTCAAGCCCGACGACGGCGCGGGCGGCCTCGACACCTATGTCTACGACGACCTCGCCGCCGCGCGCGACGAGTACGCAGCGCGCGCCGAAGCGGGCCGCTATCCCGTGCTGCAGGAATGGATCGACGGCGAGCCGCTCAGTCTTTCGCTGATCTGCCGCGACCGGCTTTCGAGGCTCGTGAGCATCAACCGGCAGCGCATCGGCATGTCGGACGCGGCGGGATCGGGACGGCGCGAGCGCATCGTTCAGTTCGATGGCGTCGACGTCGATCGCATCGATCGGCATGGTCCGCAAGGACGCGCGCTGGAGCGGCTCGCGCTGCGTGTGGCCGATGCGTTTCCGGGCCTGCGCGGCTTCGTGGGCATCGACGTCGTGTGGCATCCGGAGCGCGGGCCGGTCGTGATCGAAGTGAATCCGCGCCTCACGGTCGCGTATGCGGAACTGAGCCGGCGCGGCGGCCGTAATCTCGCGGCTGAGTTGCTCGCGGCGCATCGCGTGCCGGGCTTCGACGGCGATGCCGGATTGCTGCGCGCATGCGCCGGAGCATCGTCATGACGACATCGACATCGACATCGACATCGACATCGACATCGACATCGACATCGAACGATGCGCCCGTGTTCGGCTGGGACGTGGGCGGCGCGCACGTCAAGGTGTCGATGGCGACGCGTGCGGGCGCGCTCGTCGACGTCGCGCAGTGGGCGTGTCCGTTGTGGCAGGGCATGGCGCATCTCGAGCGCGCGATCGACGCGATGTTCGAGCGCTGGCCCTGGGCCGCCGATGCAACCGCGCGCCACGCCGTCACGATGACTGGCGAGATGGTCGATCTCTTCGCCGACCGCGCCGAGGGCGTGCGCATGTTGACGCGCGCACTTGCGCAACGGCTCGGGCCGCGCACGATGTTCTTCGCCGGCGATGCGGGCTGGCTCGCGCGTTCGGCGTGCGCGGACGGCTGGCGCAAGGTTGCATCGGCGAACTGGCTCGCGAGCGCGCAATGGGTCGCGTCGCGCATGCCGGACGCGGTGTTCGTCGATATAGGCAGCACGACGACGGACATCGTGCCGATCGTCGGCGGACAGGTCGTCGCGCACGGTTCGAACGATGCCGAGCGGCTCGTGAGCGGCGAACTCGTCTATCAGGGCGTCGTGCGCACGCCGTTGTGCGGGCTCGCGCATCGCATCGAGTTTCGCGGCAAGACGACGGGCGTGATGAACGAATGGTTCGCGACGACGGCGGATGTGTATCGTCTGACGGGCGAGTTGTGGCCGGGCCACGATCAGCATCCGAGCGCCGACAGCGGCCCGAAGACAGAAGCCGCGAGCCGCACGCGGATTGCGCGGATGATCGGCCGCGACGCCGCCGATGCGGGCGATGCCGAGTGGCGGCGTTTCGCGCAGAGCTGGCGGCACGAGCAGTTGCGCGCGCTGGAGGTGAGCTTTGCGCGCGTGGTCGCGCAGGATGCTGCGTTGGCGGCCGCGCCTGTGGTCGGCGCGGGCTGCGGGCGTTTTCTCGCGGCGGCGCTGGCGCGGCAGGAAGCGCGCGGTTACTTGGATTTCGCGCGGCTCGCCGGTGTCGCCGACGACGATGCGACGCGTGCCGAATGGGTATCGACGTGCGCGCCGAGTGTGGCGGTGGCGCTGCTGGCGTTGACGGCGGCGACGAGCGTGCGCGGCAACGCGGGAGATCGGTCGGACGATGCATCGGCGCGCGCCGCGTGATAGCGTGCGAAACATAGCGAAGGACACGGGCGCGTGGCCCGGCGGCATGATCGAACGAGGACTGGAATATGTGGGTGGTGAAGATCGGGGGGAGCCTGAGTCACGACCCGGCGCTGCGCGAATGGTTGACGCGGCTATGGGAAGTGGGCGGCGGGCGGGTCGTGATCGTGCCGGGTGGCGGGGATTTCGCGGACGCGGTGCGGCAGTATCAGCAGGAATGGCATTTCGACGATCTCGCGGCGCATAACATGTGTCTGCTCGCGATGGCGCAATACGCGATTCTGATGCAGGGCGTGGTGCCGGAGCTCGTGCTGGCGTCGAACGAGGAACGCATCCGGCGCGCATTGCGCGATGGCCGGGTCGCGGTTTGGGTGCCGACCGATCTGATGCGCGCGACGCCGGATTCGATGACCAACTGGGATACGACGTCGGATTCGCTCGCCGCCTGGCTTTCGAGTTTGCTCAATGCTGAGCGGTTGGTGATTGTGAAGTCATGTGATGTCGGAGCGGGGGTGCCGCTCGATGTGCTTGCTGCCAGGGGTATTCTGGATCGGCGGTTTACCGCTTATGTGCGGGATGCTAATTACATCGTCGAGGTTTTTTGCAAGTCGGATCTCGATGTTGTCAGGGATCGGTTGTTGAATGTTTTGGTTTAGGGTTTTTTGTTTTTGGGTTGGTCCCGTATTCGTGTCGGTCTATTAGCGTTGCCCCTGTGCGGGGCGGCAGTCACTTTCTTTGCTGCTGCAAAGAAAGTAACCAAAGAAAGCAGCTTTTTCAGGCCCGCGGTCACACGCACGTTGGGTAGTCCTCTCGTTCACCGTGGCACTCGCCTAACGTGTGCCCTCATCATAATCACCCGGCTTGGATCGCGCACGGTCTGACTCGCTAGTCCGTTTCGCGCGCGGGTTCAGCACCAAATAGCTCCGGCCCGCTACGCGGCCGATCGGTCAAGCGGGTTTGCAAGTGCTTCTTCTTCGATGGTTTCCCTCGCATACCCAACGGCAGCGCGTAGCGCTGTGCCGAAACTATTTCGTGCTGAACCCGCGCGTTAAGCGGTGTTGGGCGGCAGACCGTGCGCGAGCCAAGCCCGGTTGGGCTTATGAGGGCGACACTTAGGCGAGTGCCACCGAGGACGAGAGTACTACCCAAACTGCGTGTGACCGCGGGCTTAGAAAAGCTGCTTTCTTTGCTTACTTTCTTTGCAGCAGCAAAGAAAGTAAGTGCCGCCCCGCACAGGGGCAACGCTAATAGACCGACACGAAAACGGGACCACCTAAACCTAAAAGAAGGAACTAAAACCTCATGCGCTTAAGACAAGCCTGCGTAGTTTATCGAGGACACTCTTTAGGCGAGAGCCACCGTGGACGAGAGAACTACCCAACGTGCGTGTGACCGCAGGCCTGAAAAGCTGCTTTCTTTGGTTGCAGCAGCAAAGAAAGTAAGTGCCGCCCCGCACAGGGGCAGTGCTAATAGCCCACAAAGAAAACGGGATCCGGCAAAAAAAGGCTCAACAACCAAGATGCAACGCCCGAACCCATTCCCGAACGCGAAGAGGATCAAGCCTCCCCCCTCGCCCATCACGCGCATCACACAAAGCTCCACGAAAACCAGCAATATCCGGCGCGAGCGATCGAATCCTGCCGAGGTCGCCCCACCCGAGCGATCCCGCCACCGCGATCATCGTCCCGCGCACACGCGCATCGCTGATACAGTCCGCAAGCATCCCCACATCGACGCAATCGAACAGCGTGCGCCCGTCCTTGCTCGCCGTATCGAACACGATGCCGACAAAGCCGAGTTGCGCCGCAAGCGCGGCCAGTTCGCGATCCACGCCATCGTCGGATAAGAGCACCGGCACGACAGCCGCCGGCAAGCTCGCCAGATGCCGCAGGCAAGCAACAGCGCCCACGCCCGGCGACACACCGACCTTCACATAATCGACGCCGGTCGCAGCGACATCGAGCACGCGCACAGTCATCTCGTCGAGCGCATCGTTGGGAAGATCGCCGATGGTCGCGCTGATCGGCCGCACCGCGTACCGCACGCGCAATTCACGCACGATCCGCGCGATATCGTCGATGGCAACGGCGCCCAGCGCGCCCGCGCGCGGTTCCTTCAGATCGATCAGTTCGGCGCCGGCCTGCGCGGCATCGAATGCTTCGTCGGCCGAGCGCACGCTCGCGAGCAATATGGTCATCGTCGTTACTCCAGAGGGATTGCTACGCAAGGCGCGTCACGTCAGCGCCTTCGCGCGATGCGCCTCGATCGCCTGCATCAGCCACAGCCACGCTTCGCGCTCGTCGTCGCCCGCGGTCTTGTCGATCGCGATCTGCAAATATGCGACTTCACTGTCCACTTTTTCCGGCGGCAACATGAAAAGACGGCTCACGAGAATGGCGCCCTCGACAACCGCTGCCTGCGCGCGATTGAAGCCCGCAAACGGCGCGTGCGTCGCGCGATGCACGCACGCCATGCGCAAGGTCGGACGCGTCTGGTCGTCGACGATTTCTGCCAGACGCAACTCTATATGCGCGAGCGGCGCTGCGAGGCGCACGCTCGGCACGATGTCGGCGGCAAGCGTCGGCCAGTCGTGCGCGATGCCCGTCACGCAGCCCGCGAAAATGCGTACGTCCGTAGTCAGATTGACGACGGCGCTCTTCGTCGCGATGACGTTATCGAGCGTCGCCGATGGACGGAACGGCGCGAGAATCGCAAAGCCTTCTTCGAAGCGCACGCCCATCGGCGCAATGTGCGGCCGGCCATCGCGATCCGCGGTCGTGACGATGGTCTCGTAGATCATGATGGTCGGCGCAATACATGGGTAGCCGCACGAAAGACCGCGATGCCTTCACGCGGCTTCGTGCGGGTTCGATCCGCGTTCAGCGGGTAGCGATATACATCGTGATTTCAAAACCGAAACGCATATCGGTGAAGCTCGGCGTAGTCCATTGCATGCGCGTTCCTCCAGTGAGAGTCGGGTGAATGCCTCTGTTACCACTTCGATGATGTGCCGATGCGGACGAATCCGCCAGGCGGCCGGGAGGGGGCCGGCGTTTCGACGATGCAAGCGTCATGCCAAAGACATGAAGCGGATGCCGAAGACGCAGCCTGCTAATCATGCGCGCGCACTGTGACGAAACCAGAACAAAGTGTCCCATTGCTGCGTTCATAAACGCATCAGGGCTAATCCCGACTAAGGCATCGTTTAAGGCGGGGCAAGAAATTCGTGAATTCCTTTCTGCGCGCGCCGTGCTTACTCTGCAATCACAGCAGGCGCAGCACCTCACACTCATCTCATTGTCGAGGAAACGGAATGAACGACTTCAGCAAGGCCGCCGTCGAGGCGGTGCGCAATCCGTCCGATCCGCGCTCGCGCTATGCGGCCGGCGTCATGAAGTATCGCGAGATGGGCTACTGGCAGCCCGATTACACGCCAAAGGAAACCGATGTGATCGCGCTCTTTCGCATCACGCCGCAAGCAGGCGTCGAGCCGGAGGAAGCGGCCGCGGCAGTGGCGGGCGAATCGTCGACGGCGACATGGACCGTCGTATGGACCGATCGTCTCACCGCATGCGACATGTATCGCGCGAAGGCGTATCGCGTCGAGCCGGTGCCGAACGCGCGCGCCGACGAGCCGCAGTACTTCGCGTACATCGCGTATGAACTCGATTTGTTCGAGGAAGGATCCGTTGCGAACCTGACTGCGTCGATCATCGGCAATGTGTTCGGCTTCAAGCCGCTGAAGACGCTGCGTCTCGAAGACATGCGCATCCCCGTTGCGTATCTGAAGACGTTTCAGGGACCGCCGACGGGCATCGTCGTCGAACGTGAAAGGCTCGACAAATACGGACGTCCGCTGCTCGGCGCAACGGTGAAGCCGAAGCTCGGCTTGTCGGGCAAGAACTATGGACGCGTCGTGTATGAAGGTCTCAAAGGCGGACTCGATTTTCTGAAGGACGACGAGAACATCAACTCGCAGGCGTTCATGCACTGGCGCGATCGTTATCTCTTCGCGATGGAAGCGGTGCATCGCGCGCAGGCCGAGACCGGCGAAGTGAAGGGCCATTATCTGAACGTGACGGCCGGCACGATGGAGGACATGTACGAGCGCGCGGAATTCGCGAAAGAGCTCGGCTCATGCATCGTGATGATCGATCTCGTGATTGGCTGGACGGCGATTCAGTCGATGTCGAAGTGGGCGCGTCGCAACGACATGATCCTGCATCTGCATCGCGCGGGACATGGGACTTATACGCGGCAGCGCAATCACGGCATTTCGTTTCGCGTGATCGCGAAGTGGCTGCGCATGGCGGGTGTCGATCATGCTCATGCGGGCACTGCTGTCGGCAAGCTCGAGGGCGATCCGTTATCGGTGCAGGGGTATTACAACGTGTGCCGCGATGCGCGCAACGAGCCGGATCTGTCGCGTGGGATCTTCTTCGATCAGCCTTGGGCGGGATTGCGCAAGGTGATGCCGGTGGCATCCGGTGGCATTCATGCCGGGCAGATGCATCAACTGCTCGATCTGTTCGGCGATGATTGCATTTTGCAGTTCGGTGGCGGGACGATTGGACATCCGCAAGGGATTCAGGCCGGGGCGACGGCGAATCGCGTCGCGCTCGAAGCGATGGTCAAAGCGCGGAACGAGGGGCGCGATATTGCTCGTGAAGGGGGCGAGATTCTCGATGCCGCTGCGCGGGGGTGTACGCCGTTGAAGCTCGCGCTCGATACGTGGCGCGATGTCACGTTTAACTATGCTTCTACCGATATGCCGGATTTTGCTGTTACTGCTTCTGCTGCGGTTTGAGGTTTTTTTTGGGTGATCCCGTATTCGTGTCGGTTTATTAGCGTTGCCCCTGTGCGGGGCGGCACTTACTTTCTTTGCTGCTGCAAAGAAAGTAAGCAAAGAAAGCAGCTTTTCAGGCCCGCAGTCATACGCAGTTTGGGTAGTTCTCTTGTCCTCGGTGGCACTCGCCTAAGTGTCGCCCTCATAGGCCCAATCGGGCTTGGCTCGCGCACGGTCTGACTTGCCGTAACGCCAAGGGCGCTGGTTCAGCACGAAACGGTTCCGGCACAGCGCTACGCGCTGCCGTGGGGTGTACGAGGGAAACAGACGGCGCGCATGCGCTCGCGCACCCGATTGACCCATCGGCCGCGTAGCGGGCCGGAGCTATTTGGTGCTGAACCGGCACGCGAAACGGACTAGCTCGTCAGACCGTGCGCGAGCCAAGCCGGGTGACTATGATGAGGGCACTCTTTAGGCGAGTGCCACCTAGGAGGAGAGGACTACCCAAACTGCGTGTGACCGCGGGCCTGAAAAAGCTGCTTTCTTTGGTTACTTTCTTTGCAGCAGCAAAGAAAGTGACTGCCGCCCCGCACAGGGGCAGTGCTAATAGACCACCAAGAAACCGGGATCCGGCAAAAACGGAAACCAACAACCCCAACAAATTAAGGATGACAAAATGAACATCACGCAAGGCACCTTCTCCTTCCTCCCACCCTTAACCGATGAAGAAATATCGGCGCAAATAAGCTATGCACTAGACCAAGGCTGGGCCTGCTCAGTGGAATACACCGACGACCCCCATCCAAGAAACACGTATTGGGAAATGTGGGGCCTCCCCATGTTCGACCTGCACGATGCAGCCGGCGTGCTGATGGAAGTGAACGAATGCCGCAAGACCTATCCCGACCACTACATCAAGATCAACGCCTTCGACTCGGTGCGAGGCTTCGAAACCATGCGTCTCTCGTTCATCGTCAACCGACCAAAAGAAGAGCAAGGCTTCCGCCTCGAACGACAAGACGACAGAAGCCGCATCCAGCGCTATGCGATCCGCACCTACGCAACCGATCGCCCGAGCGGCGAGCGTTACCGATAAGGAGAGAAAAATCATGAGCGCAGAAGCCACGCTCGAAGAAGCGCCTCTTCAAACCACAGCCGATCTGATGGCGCTCTACCGCGAATCGCGCATCGGCGAAGTGCTCGCGGAACTGGACCGCGATCTCATCGGCCTTGCGCCGGTCAAGACGCGCATCCGCGAAATCGCCGCGCATCTGCTCGTCGAGCGCGCACGCGAAACGCTCGGCATCGCATCGGGCGCGCCCACGCTGCACATGTGCTTCTCGGGCAACCCTGGCACCGGCAAGACCACGGTCGCGCTGCGCATGGCGCAAGTGCTGCATCGCCTGGGCTATATCCGGCGCAATCATCTCGTCTCGGTGACGCGCGACGACCTCGTCGGCCAGTACATCGGTCATACCGCGCCCAAAACGCGCGAAGTGCTCAAGCGTGCGATGGGCGGCGTGCTCTTCATCGACGAGGCGTATTACCTCTATCGGCCAGAGAACGAACGCGACTACGGACAGGAAGCCATCGAAATACTGCTGCAAACGATGGAGAACCAGCGCGACGATCTCGTCGTGATTCTCGCGGGCTACGAATCGCGCATGGAAACGTTCTTTCATAGCAATCCGGGCTTTCGGTCGCGCATCGCGCATCACCTCGTTTTTCCCGATTACGCACCCGATGAACTTCTCCAGATTGCCGAACACATGCTCGCCGACATGCACTATCGCTTCGACGGCGACGCACGCAGCGCCTTCGAAGACTATCTCGCGCATCGCATCAGGCAGCCGAACTTCGCAAACGCGCGTTCGGTGCGCAACGCGCTCGATCGCGCGCGGCTGCGTCAGGCGAACCGGCTCTTTGCCGCAGCCGAAAGCGGCAACGCCACCGCCGATGCCGCCGCGCTAATGCAACTCGAAGCCGGCGATATCCGCGCAAGCCGCGTGTTCAACGACTCATGACGCCAAGGAGCGCACGATGCAGGACGGACGCACGACCTTATCGAAGTTCCTGATCGACACGCTGGACCGCAAGCCCGGACCCGAAGCGGCAAGCGGTCTGTCGGCGTTGCTCATCGACGTGGCCGCGTCGATCAAGACCATCGCAGCGGCATTGACGCGCGGCGCACTCGGCGGACAGCACGGCTCGGCGCAATCGATCAACACGCAAGGCGAAGAACAGAAGAAGCTCGACATCGTCACGAACGACATCTTCCTCCAGCATTGCGAGTGGGACGGACTGCTCGCGGGCATGGTCTCGGAAGAAATGGACGATGTCTACGCGATTCCCGATGCGTATCCGCGCGGCGAGTATCTGCTTGCATTCGATCCGCTCGATGGCTCGTCTAACATCGATATCAACGGCGTCGTCGGCTCGATCTTTTCAGTCATGCGGCGCGGCAGCGATGAAAGCGGCGCACCGGACGATGCAGCGTTCCTGCGTCCGGGCCGCGAACAAGTCGCGGCAGGCTACGCGATCTACGGACCATCGACGATGCTCGTGCTCTCCGTCGGCAACGGCACGCACGGCTTCACGCTCGAACGCGATGTCGGCAACTTCGTGCTCACGCATTCCGATATTCGCATCCCCGAAGATTCGTGCGAGTTCGCGATCAACGCATCGAACGAACGTTTCTGGGAACCGCCCGTGCGCCGCTATGTGCAGGAATGCAAGGACGGCCGCACCGGCTGCCGCGCGCAGGACTTCAACATGCGCTGGATCGCATCGATGGTCGCGGAAGTGCATCGCATCCTCATGCGCGGCGGCGTGTTCATGTATCCGCGCGACTTCAAGACCCCCGAGATGGAAGGACGCCTGCGCCTGCTGTACGAAGCGAGCCCAATGAGCTTTCTCGTCGAACAGGCGGGCGGTCTCTCGATCACCGGGCGCGAACGCATTCTCGATGTCGAGCCGCACGCGCTGCATCAGCGCGTGCCGGTGATACTCGGCTCGCGTAACGAAGTCGATCGCATCCAGCGCTATCACGGCGAATACGATCGCGGCGAAGACAAACCGTTCACGTCGCCGTTGTTCAAGGAACGGTCGCTGTTCCTGCCGGAAACCGAAGCGTAGAAACGCGCGACACACATAAAACACAGGGAGACAGCGCATGTCAGTCAAACATCCGATCGTCGCGGTGACGGGCTCGAGCGGCGCCGGCACCACCACCGTCATGAAGAGCTTCACGCATATCTTCAGGCGCGAGAAGATCAATGCGCAGATCGTCGAAGGCGATGCGTTTCATCGCTACGATCGGATCGGCATGCGCGAGGCGATGAAGCAGAGCGAGCGCGACGGTATCGTCAACTTCAGTCACTTCGGGCCGGAAGCGAATCTGCTCGAAGAACTCGAAGCCTTGTTCGCAAGCTATGGTGCGTCGGGCGGCGGACAGTTCCGTCACTACGTTCACGACGAAGGCGAAGCCGCGCATTACAGGCAGGACGCGGGCACGTTCACGCAGTGGGAAGACGTCGCGCCCGGCACCGACATGATGTTCTACGAAGGCCTGCACGGCGCGGCGGTGACCGGCAAGGTCGATATCGCGCGACATGCGGATCTGCTCGTCGGCGTCGTGCCCATCATCAATCTCGAATGGATTCAGAAGCTGCATCGCGATCAAACGATGCGCGGATATTCGCACGAAGCCGTCGTCGATACGATCCTGCGCCGCATGCCCGATTACGTGAACTACATCTGCCCGCAGTTCTCGCGCACGCATGTCAATTTCCAGCGCGTGCCGACCGTGGATACGTCGAATCCGTTCACTGCGCGCGAGATTCCGCGGCCCGATGAGAGCTTCGTCGTGATCCGCTTCACGAAGCCGAAGGGCATCGACTTCCCGTATCTGCTGACGATGCTGCACGACTCGTTCATGTCGCGGCCCAACGTAATCGTCGTGCCCGGCGGCAAGATGGGTCTCGCGATGCAGCTCATCTTCACGCCGATGATCCTGCAGCTACGCGACCGGCGCGCGCGCGCATAGAAGATTTCTCATCATCGCATCGAAGGAGGCATCACATGAATGCCGTCGCTGAAGCTTTGCCCCGACTTCATCGCTCACCCGACACGCGGCAGATGGCGAATGCGTTGCGCATGCTCGCCGTCGATGCGGTAAGCCGCGCCAACTCCGGTCATCCCGGCATGCCGATGGGCATGGCGGAAATCGCAGTCGCGTTGTGGGGACGTCATCTGAAACACAATCCCGCCGATCCGGACTGGCCCGACCGCGACCGCTTCGTGCTGTCGAACGGGCATGGCTCGATGCTGCTGTATGCGCTGCTGCATCTGACGGGCTACGACTTGTCCATCGGCGAGATCAGGCGGTTCCGGCAGATGGGCAGCAAGACGCCGGGTCATCCTGAAGCCGGTGTCACGCCCGGCGTCGAAACGACGACCGGTCCGCTCGGTCAAGGTCTGACGAACGCGGTCGGGATGGCACTCGCCGAGGCGTTGCTTGCGCGCGAGTTCAACAGGCCGGGCCATGAGATCGTCGATCATCGCACGTACGTTTTCGTGGGCGATGGCTGTCTGATGGAAGGCGTGTCGCACGAGGCGGCGTCGCTTGCGGGCACACTGCGCTTGCACAAGCTCACCGTGCTCTACGACGACAACGGCATTTCGATCGATGGCCATGTCGACGGCTGGTTCACCGAGGATACGCCGAAGCGGTTCGAAGCGTACGGCTGGAACGTGGTGCGTGCGGTGGACGGTCACGATGTCGACGACGTATCGCGCGCGTTGCAACTGGCGCGCGAATCGGATCGCCCGACGCTGATCTGCTGCAAGACGGTCATCGGTCTGGGCGCGCCGAACATGGCCGGCACCCACGATGTACACGGCGCGCCGCTGTCCGCCGACGAAGTGGAAGCGACGCGGCGCGCGCTCGACTGGACGCATGCGCCGTTCGAGATTCCATCGTCGATACGCGCGCTGTGGGACGCGCGCGAGGCGGGCACGGCGGCGCAGGACGAATGGAACCGGCGTTTCGATGCGTACCGCCGCGTGTTTCCCGATGACGCCGCCGAGTTCGAGCGGCGCGTGCGCGGCGCGTTGCCCGCGAATTGGCGCGACACGGCGCATGCGCTCGTGCGCGATGCGGATCGCGCGCGCCAGACGATCGCGACGCGCAAGGCATCGCAACTCGCGATCGAAGGGCTTGCGCGCGCGCTGCCCGAACTGCTGGGCGGATCGGCTGACTTGACCGGATCGAATCTCACGCGCTGGAAAGATGCCGTCGATGTGAGCGCATCGCCGCAGAAGGGCAATTACATCCACTTCGGCGTGCGCGAGTTCGGCATGAGCGCGGTGTTGAACGGCATCGCGCTGCATCGCGGATATCTGCCGTTCGGCGGGACGTTCCTCACGTTCTCCGATTATTCGCGCAACGCGCTGCGCATGGCCGCGCTGATGAAGACGCGCACGGTGTTCGTCTTCACGCACGATTCGATCGGCCTCGGCGAAGACGGCCCGACGCATCAGCCCATCGAACATGCCGCGACGCTGCGCATGATTCCAGGTCTCGACGTATGGCGTCCGTGCGATACCGTCGAAACGATGCAGGCGTGGATCGGCGCGGTGGAGCGCGACCGTCCGTCGTGCCTGCTGCTGTCGCGCCAGAACCTGCCGTTCGTGCCGCGCGACGAGGCACAGATCGACGGCATCGAGCGCGGCGGCTACGTGCTCGCGGATTGGCCGTCGACATGCGAACGCGATGCGCGCCGTGTCGTGCTGATCGCGACCGGATCGGAAGTGGCGCTTGCGCTCGCCGCGATCGAGCCGCTGAAGGAAGAGGGCATCCTGGCGCGCGTCGTATCGATGCCGTCGACTACGGTGTTCGATCGTCAATGCAACGCGTGGCGCGAACGCGTGCTGCCCGAAGGCGTGCCGCGCGTCGCCATCGAAGCAGGCGTGACGGCGTTCTGGCGGCAGTATGTCGGATTGAATGGCGGCGTGATCGGCATCGATCGCTTCGGGGAATCCGCGCCCGCGAGCGAACTGTTCGAGCACTTCGGCGTGACGACCGATGCACTCATCGACGAAGCGCGCCGCGTCGCCGCCTGATTTTCGGGTTTCGCATGGAGACATCACGATGGCTTTCATCGCATTGAGGCAGTTGCTGGATCACGCGGCGGAGCACGGATACGGCGTGCCCGCGTTCAACGTCAACAACATGGAGCAGGTTCACGCGATCATGCAGGCCGCCGAGACGACGCGAAGCCCGGTCATCCTGCAGGCGTCGGCGGGCGCGCGCAAGTACGCGGGCGAGCCGTATCTGCGGCATCTCGTGCTGGCGGCGGTCGAGGCGCATCCGGATATCCCGGTCGTGCTGCATCAGGATCATGGCGCGAGTCCGTCCGTGTGCCAGCAGGCGATTCGTTCGGGCTTCACGTCGGTCATGATGGACGGCTCGCTCATGCCCGATCAGAAGACGCCCGCCGAATACGATTACAACGTCGATGTGAGCCGGCGCGTCGTGGAGGCGGCGCATTCGGTGGGCGTGTCGGTGGAAGGCGAGTTGGGCTGTCTCGGATCGCTGGAGACGGGGCGCGCAGGCGACGAGGACGGTGTCGGCGCGGAAGGCGCGTTGAGCCACGACCGCTTGCTGACCGATCCCGACGAGGCGCGCGCGTTCGTCGAAGCGACCGGCATCGATGCGCTCGCGATCGCCATCGGCACGTCGCATGGCGCGTACAAGTTCAGCCGCCAGCCGACGGGCGATATTCTCGCGATCGACCGCATCGCCGAAATTCACGCGCGCATTCCGGATACGCATCTCGTGATGCACGGGTCGTCGTCGGTGCCGCAGGAATGGCTTGCGATCATCCGCGAGCATGGCGGCGAGATTCCCGCGACGTTCGGCGTGCCCGTGGACGAGATCCGGCGCGGCATCGAGAACGGCGTGCGCAAGGTGAATATCGATACGGACATCCGCCTCGCGATGACGGGCGCGATGCGGCGCGCGATGGCATCGGCGAAGTCGGAGTTCGATCCGCGTTATGCGCTGAAGGCAGCGACGGCGGCGGCGCGCGATCTGTGCATCGAGCGGTTCGAGGCGTTCGGGTGTGCGGGGCAGGCGGATCGCATCAGGCCGATGGCGCTGGAGGCGATGGCGAGGCGGTATCACTGAGGGGCGCCGCTCGTTGGGGCGGGCGACGCGGGGTCAGGCGGGGACGACTTGCCGGACGTACTCTCTGAGTTCGCGATCGGCCGTCAGGAGCTTCAGATCTTCCGTGAGCGCTTGCGCGACGAGCACGCGATCGAACGGGTCGCGATGCAAGTGTGGCATGTTGCGGACCGCCTTGGCATGCTTGAGTTCGACCGGGAGCACGATGAACGGCTGACTTTGAAGCTCGTCTATCGCACGCTCGCCGTCCGGCTCGAGCTTGCCGCGAGCGGATTTGATCGACAGCTCCCAGATGCTGGCGGCGCTGATATACACCTGCTTCGCGTCATCTATCGCATCACGAAAGTACGCTGACAGCCGACGATCTCTCGACACGCGCCAGATATAAATGTGAGTATCGAGCAGCACGCGCATTACCGGCTCTCATGGGCGAGACTGGCTTCGTCGGGATACAGCGGCCCGTTGTACATCAGATCGATGATGTCATCGGGTAAGGGTTTGAACGCTTCGTCCTCGAACGCGCTTTCGTCTTCCGGATCGATCACGATGATGGAGCCGGTAGCTTCGGGATTGTCGTTGTCGAAATTCCCAACCGACCTCACCTTGAGCAACAACACCGGTTGCTCGCCGCCGATCGCCACGTCTTTTCCGTGCGCGACCATTTCGAGGATCTTCGGCAAGTCCTTCTGCGCATCCTCAACGCTGAATATATACATGGAACTCTCCGGATAACTAACAAGAATCCCGATGCTATCCGACTCCTTCACCCCCGCCAATATGCCAAACAGCCAATCGAAACAATTGGGAGCTATCTCAAGCCCCTAGCCCTTTTTCTTCGTGCTTCCCGGCGCGTGCCACGCCATCAAATCCTCATCGATGCGGTCGACCGCGCATCCCCAATCGAGCGGCTGATCCTGATCGAATCGCTTGCCTAGCTGCCACGCGATTTCCGCGCGCGCAAGCTGAACGCCGAGATAGAACGCGTGCCCGCCGTCGTTCTCCACCTTGAGTTCGGGATAGAGCGCGAACGGATCGATCGCGACATGATGTCCATCGCGGTTATAGACATGAATGCCGTCCGACGACACCTGCACGCGGAAATTCGGATCGCGCACGGCGGCGGCGAACGCGCCGATCTCGGCGGCATCGTAGGGAAACGGGCGCTTCGCATGCAGCGCGGATAAGTCCGCGGATAGGCCTTTGGGCAACGTCTGCGTTTCGCGTGCGGCATGCATCACGCGACGCGCGACATCGGCTTCGCGCACGGCACGGCGCGCGTGCAGGCTCACCGATGTCGTCAACACCGCCGCGATGCGCAATTCCGCCGCCATGCCGAACAGCACCGCGTTGATGCCGGTCGTGTCCGCCTCGGTCAGCTCGGTCACGTTGCCGACGCCCATCATGATCGGCACGTCGTGGTATCGCTCGCGCAAGGACACATAACGCGCGATGGAAGCCGCGAGCCCGAACGGGATGGGATCGAGAACTGGATCAGCGAGAAAGGCGCGGCCACGCTTCGTCATCGCGTCGATCGCGGCATCGAGCGATGCAACATCGGCGGGTTCGCGCGGCACGAGAATCGGCGTCGCTAAAATTTCATCAGCAATCCATAACGTATCGACGTTGAGGCTCATCACGTAGTCCGCGCCTGCGCGTGCGCCGCGCAAGAGTTCCTCGTCACGCATCGAATCGACGCTCACGCGATAGCCTTGTCCCTTGAGCATCGCGACGGCATCCTCGAGATGCGGGAATGGCGTCTCCGGCAGACAGCCAATATCGATCACATCCGCGCCTTGCCGCTCGTACTCGCGCGCGCGTGCCGCGATGCCGTCGAGATCGAGGCGCGGAGCATCGACGATCTCCGCGAAAATCTCCGTCTCGTAGCTCGACAGATCGACATGCCGCGCCTCGCGCCCGAAAAACTGCGGCAAGTCTTTCACTTCTTCGGGACCGCGCTCGACTTTCACGCCGTAGTGCGTGGAGAGCGCATCGAGATCGCCGCGGCATCGGCCGGGGACGATCATGCGGCTCGTGTTCGCGCTCAATGGCGACGGCACGCGCCGGCGGATCATGTCGGCGGTCATCAGGCCCGCGACCTGCAGGCCGATCTCGCGCACTTCCCATGTGAACGGCGCAGCCGACGCAACCGGCGCGATGCTTTCGAGCACTTGTCGAAGGCTCGATTCCGCGAGCCGTCCGGTCAGGAAGACGATGTGTTCCATGCGAGCTTCAGGTCGGACAGCCGTCGATCGAGTGCGGCTTCGAGATCCTCTAACGAGCGGGCCACGGTGGTATGCGCGAACCGCGCGAGCCGCTCGACGTTCTCGAATTCGATCGCGCGCGGCCTCACTTCGACCCATTCGTGCGGGGCGTGCGTGATGACACTCGGTGCGGTATCGCATGCGAACACGATGCCCGGCACGCATTGCTTGCCGGCTTGCGCATAGAGATTGGTGGGCAGGGTATCGGAGATGCCGAACGCGCATTTGGCGACGGTGTTGCTCGTCGCGGGCGCGATCACGACCGTGTGATATTCGCCGTTATAGATCATGCCAACGGGCACGCTGCTCGCGCTGTTGTCGCGGAACACCTTGAAGTGCTCGCGCAGTTTCGCGACCTTCCAGCCATAGAGCGGCAGCACTTCTTCGCCAGCAGCGGAGAGAAACAGATCGACGCCGGGCAGACGCCGCGCGAGCGCGATCGATTCTTCCAGCATGTGGCCCGAGCCTGTCACGCACCACGCGAAGCGCGCGTCGGGCTTGAACTCGTCGAGCCGGCGGGCGGGCGTGGGTTGCGTCATGCGTCGGCTGCGGGCGTATCGTGCGACAGGCGGATATGCAGACGATGCATCTTCCGATACAGCGTATTGCGGCTGATGCCGAGTACCTTCGCGACATTGCTCACGTTCCAGCGATGCTCGTCGAGCAATTGCAGCACGGTCTCGCGCTCCTTGACCTGGATCGCGTTGAGCGACGATGTATCGGCGTCGTCGGCGAGATGCGGCGTGGCCGTCATCGGCGCGCGCGTGACAGATTGCGTCATCGGCGCGACGCCGTTCGCGATCTCCGGCGGCAAGTGCGCGCAGCGAATTTCGGGGCCGTCGCAGAGCGCAATCGCCATTTGCAGCACGTGACGCAACTGCCGGATATTGCCGGGCCACGGATAACTCAGCAGCGCTTCTTTTGCTTCGACGGAAAGCGCGGGCGGCTCGTCGGATTCGGTTTCGAGAATATGGCCGATGAGCGCGAGCGCATCCGCACGTTCGCGCAGTGGCGGCAGATTGATTTCGATGCCGTTCAGGCGATAGTACAAGTCCTCGCGGAACATGCCGTTCTGCACGAGTTCGATGAGATTGCGGTGACTCGCGCTGATGAGCTGAAAGTCCACTTTTACCGTGGTTTCCGCGCCGAGCGGCGTGACCTCGTGTTCTTCGAGCACGCGCAGAAGGCGCGCCTGCAACGCGAGCGGCATGTCGCCGATTTCATCGAGAAAGAGCGTGCCGCCGTTCGCCTGCACGATCTTGCCCCGCCGTCCTTCACGCTGAGCGCCCGTGAACGCGCCCGCGCGATAACCGAACAGTTCGCTTTCGATCAAATTCTCCGGCAGCGACGCGCAATTCACCGCGACGAACGGCCCCGTGCCGTTCGGGCTGATGCTATGCAGCGCGTTGGCGAAGACTTCCTTGCCGGTGCCGGTCTGTCCGCGCAGGATGATCGGGATCTTGCGCTGGATCACGCGTGCGGCGAGCTGTATCTGCGAGGCCATGCGCGGATCGCCGAATTCCAGATGCGAGAGCTTGTCCAGACGCCCGGCGCTCGACGATTCGCGCGTGTCCTTGCGCGCGGCCGGCTTCGCGCGCGTGCCCGATGCCGGATCGTTCATCAGGATGCGCGTAGCGCCGTTCGCGCCTTCGCGCGGCGTCTGCGCGGTGAGGAAGAAGCGGCTGTTTGCCTTCGCGCTGTAGACGGTCACCGGATGAAACGAGCCGCGGATGCTGCGCGCGATCATGTCTTCGAGCGTCGCATTGAATGCTTCGCCGATGCGCTTGCCGCACAACTCGGCGGGCGAGCGCAGGTCGAGCTGAAAGAGCGCGCTGCGGCTTGCGGCGAGCACGACGCCTTCGTCGCTGACGGCGAGCTTGCCCGCGTGCAGCGTGCCGACGAACTCGGGCCGGCTATGGAAGTGGATCATGTTCGCGTGACGGTAGCGCGCATCGATGAGACGGTTTTCGATCATCTGCCGCGACATGCCGACGAGCACGAGCGAATGCTGCTGCAAAAGCTTCGAGCGGCTCGTCACGTCGAGCACGCCGACGACGGTGCCGCGTTCGTCGAAGATCGGCGCGGCCGAGCACGTGAGCGACGTATAGCGCGGATAGAAATGTTCGTGCTGACATACGGCGATGCAATCGCGTTCGATGAGGCACGTGCCCATGCCGTTGGTGCCGGCTTCGCGCTCGCTCCACATTGCGCCGACGCGCAGGCCATCGGCGGCGACGGCTTCGCCGAACGGCACCGACGATACCTGATGCACGATGACGCCATCGGCATCGACGAGCACGACGGCGAGCTCGGGATCGGCGAGCTGTTGATAGAGCGTCGTCATTTCGAGCTTCGAGCACGCGATGAGATCGCTGGCGGCTTCGCGCCGGTCGTTGAGCTCGCGCTGCGTGAGGACGGGCGGCATGACGAAGCGGCCTGGATCGAGCCGGAACTCGGTGAGGCACCGCAGCCACGATTGCGCGACCGAATCACTGGCGCGGCGAGCGGCCAGCGGATTATTGACGATGTTCAGCACTTCCCGGACATGCGTGTCTACGTCAGCGAGCGACGACATGAGGGCAAGTCTCCGTTGCGCCGCATTCCGGTGCGCGATGCATCGCGCGTTCCGTCCGGCGCCGAATCTGTTGTGTTGTACGCTGCGACAGCGGCCAATCGTGCCTGAAGGCGCGCCTCGTGGCCGGGTGATCGGGGTATTTTTCTGGTGCGGTGCGCGACCCGAACGACCGGTTCTCAAAAACTGTACATCCTTAGACGCTTAGGTTCAATAAGTAGTCGCATAGAGTAACGCTGACGCGCCCGGTTTTTGCTTGCAAATTACGGATGTTTTCGATAAGGGGCCGCGGTCGCGCGGCGACGAGCACATGGGCCGATTCGAACCGATCCGCGAAGCTGTTTATGTTGCACCGCACACGGCTGCGTCTGATGCGATGGATATCGTTTATATCGAAGGGCTGACGGGCGAGACGGTGGTCGGCATAGACAAGAGCGAACTGCATGATCCGCAGACGGTGCGGATGAGTCTGGCCATCGGCGTGGCGACCTTGCGTGCGTGCGCGACGGATCGCATCGAGGATACGATCAATTATGCGGCGGTGCGGGAAGCGATTCATGTGCTGCTCGCGTCGCATGGCGTGCAGTTGCTCGAGGCGCTGGCAGAGCGCATCGCGCAGATGGTGATCGCGGATTTTGGCGCGCAATGGGTCAGGGTCGTGCTGGCCAAGCCAGCCAAGTTCGATGATGTCGATGCGGTTGGGGTTGTGATTGAGCGACGGCGTCGTGGGGCTAATCGTGATCTTGGTTGGATCGGGAGGGGGTATGTGGTGGGGTGAGTTTTTTTTTCGGGTGATCCCGTATTCTTAGTGGTCTATTAGCACTGCCCATGTGCGGGGCGGCACTTACTTTCTTTGCTGCTGCAACGAAAGTAAGCAAAGAAAGCAGCTTTTTAGGCCTGCGGTCACACGCACGTTGGGTAGTTCTCTCGTCCACGGTGGCGCTCGCCTAAAGAGTGTCCTCGATAGACTACGCAGGCTTGTCTTAAGCGCATGAGGTTTGAGTTCCTTCTTTTAGGTTTAGGTGGTCCCGTATTCGTGTCGGTCTATTAGCGTTGCCCCTGTGCGGGGCGGCACTTACTTTCTTTGCTGCTGCAAAGAAAGTAAGCAAAGAAAGCAGCTTTTCAGGCCCGCGGTCACACGCAGTTTGGGTAGTACTCTCGTCCACGGTGGCACTCGCCTAAGTGTCGCCCTCATAGGCCCAACTGGGCTTGGCTCGCGCACGGTCCGCCACATCGCACCACATAACGGACTGGTGCAGCACGAAAGAGCGTCGGCACAGCGCTACGCGCTGCCGTTGGGTATGCGAGGGAAACCATCGAAGAAGAAGCACTTGCAAACCCGATTGACCCATCGGCCGCGTAGCGGGCCGGAGCTATTTGGTGCTGAACCCGCGCGGGAAACGGACTAGCGAGTCAGACCGTGCGCGAGCCAAGCCGGGTGATTGTGATGAGGGCACTCTTTAGGCGAGTGCCACGGTGGAAGAGAGGACTACCCAACGTGCGTGTGACCGCGGGCGTAACAGAAGCTGCTTTCTTTGCTTACTTTCTTTGCAGCAGCAAAGAAAGTAAGTGCCGCCCCGCACAGGGGCAACGCTAATAGACCACTAACAATCCGGGACCACACCAAAAAAATCACTTAACCGAAGACCTCTGCTGAATCCCACATGCCTTATAAGCATCCCGCTGCAAATCCCGATACTTCCTAGTCTGCGCTTTAGCGCGATCAACCCGAAACTCCGCTCCGCCTTCGCCACCCAGCGTGGCGTATTTCGAAAACGTCGACTGCTCGACATAATCGTCGTAAGTAAGCACCTGCGCGATCTTGTCGATCGCACAAGAGCACTTGTACACGTTGGCGAAATCGTGCCCGTTATCGTCCATGCACCCGAGCACGTACTCCACGCGCCCTTCAGTCGGGTAATCGTGAGTCTTAGCCGGCCGTGCGCCGCCATCGGCCCCCGTTGCAGCATAAGTACCCGGCGAGATCAGCGAGAGGCAAGTCAGCACCGTCAACGCGCAGCAACGTGGGGTCATGCGATAAGCCTCTTGAATTGAACTACGCCACACAGCCGGCACGCGGGAAAAACCCCCAGCGCACCGGCCACAAAAGAAACCACTCAGTCCGGCGAGAACGGATGCGACATCGATCCCTTCTTCGATACTACATCCTTCGCCGATGGCTCGCCCGCCACCGCACGCGCAATCGCTTCCTTCGTCGCCTGATAGTTGTAGTCGTGGATCTTCTGGTCGTCGTCCGCTTCCCAGTGAATAAACACGCCGACGCAAATGAACACGTCATCGGCTTCATCGGCGGGAATCACGCCGCCTTCCACACTGTCGGCGACCGCCATCGCAACCGCGCGCTGCGCCGGGCCGAACATCTGCACGGCCTGCTTCGCACCCTTGATCGTCACCTTGTTGAAGAGAATCGTGTTCGGCTTCGTCAGCAGATTCGGCGCGACCACGGCGAGCAGCGACGTGAAGCCATCCTTGTTGTTGGTGAGCGCGTTGCAGAACGCGGTCTCGGCAGCGGAACCTCGCGGTCCGATGATCAAGTCGATGTGTGCGACCTCGTTGCCATCGCCGACGAGCGACTCTCCTACCAGGACGCGGTTGATCTTGGCCATGCTGTTCCTCCAGTGATGTGTGGTTCTCGGGACTAGCGACTTGCTCTCGACTCGCGACGGAAAGACCCAAAGCCGCGCAAGGCTCGCGGTGCCACCATTGCGCCGATGCGACCGCTCAACCGCGAACTTCCTAACATGTTCCGTGCCAATTTTTTGTCCGCGCAGGCAGACTTCATGCACGCGTCGATGTACTCACCAGCGCGACGAAGAGCGTCGCCACAGCAAGATCGGCGCTCGTGCCCGGATTGATGCCCCGCGCCTTCAGTTCGGCATCCCACGCGTCGAGCTCAGGCGACGCCAGCGGGCAGCCCGCCGCACGCCATCGCGCGCGATGCACACAGGCATCGCGCGTGACACTTTGCGCCATCGCTATGCCCTGCTTGCGCACAATGTGCGAATCGGGAAAGCCGCAGAGAAACGTCAGGAATGCTTCCAGCATCGCGCGATGCCCGCTCGCCGGCGACACCGCGCCCGCCGCGTCGAGGCCCGCGCCGAAGATATCGGCGAAACCGTTCTCATACTGACGCGCGATGCTGTCACGATCCGCCGCGAGCGACATCGCCGCGCGCAGCGTCACCGTCGGCGGCGCATGCACGGGCTGCTCGGGCGCATCGCCGAGACCGCCCGGATTCGCCAGCGCAATCGCGCGATAGGCGAGGCGCGCATCGTCGATGTCCAGGTCCGCGAGCACGCGCTCCGTGGCCGCGCGCCAGCGGGATGCATCGGGCGACGCATCGGCATCGAAACGTTCGAGCGCGGCGCACAACGGCGCGGCGAGCAGCACGATGCCGAGATTCGTATTGCAGCCGACCGCGTCGAAGGTGCGGCGCACGGCGTCGAGAATGCGCGCGCCCACGCGTGCATGCGGCGTGAAGAGACCCGCCGCCGCCGTGCCCGCGCTCGCGATGAACTGCGCCGACGTCATGCTGTGCCCTGCGCTCGCGACGCTCACGTTGCCGGGCTTGATCGTCTCGACATCGAGGCGGCACGCGTGCAGAAACGCGGCGCGGGCGGCGTCAAGTGCGCTCATCGCCACTTGCAAGCGCGAGCGCACCTTGCGACGCGCGCAGCTTGCGATCGAGGAAGTCATCGACGAGCAGCGCCGCGATATCGAGCGGCGTCACCGATTGCAACCCGCGCCACGCCGCGACGCCGTTTACTTCGAGCACGACCGGCCGTCCGCCTTCGGCCGGAATCAGATCGACGCCCGCGTAATCGAGCCCGAGCGCCTGCGTCGCGCGCACCGCGATCTCCGCAAGCGCGGGC
This sequence comes from Caballeronia fortuita, assembly GCF_001544835.2. Taxonomy (GTDB): domain Bacteria; phylum Pseudomonadota; class Gammaproteobacteria; order Burkholderiales; family Burkholderiaceae; genus Caballeronia; species Caballeronia fortuita. The sequence goes on from NZ_FCNX02000006.1 coordinate 308,392, forward strand.
GTGATTTCCGCCGGCTCGCATTTCGCGCCGCGCGCGAAGTTGTGAATCCAGTCCTCGCCGCCGACGCGCTTCATCGCGGCAACCGCGCGCCCGCCGATCACCAGCACGCGCCAGTCGAAGCCGGGCGTGCCCGCATCGACATAACGCTGCAGATAGGCGACCTGACTGAAGGCTTCCAGCGGCGGCAGCGTCAAGCCCGGCTTCGCGAGCCCTTTGCCCTGCGAGCCGAAAAGCGGCTTCATCACGACCTCGCGGCCCGCCGCCGCCTCGCGCATCAGCACGCGCTGCGCATGCGCGGGCGATTCGGCGGCCCACGTCGCGGGCGTCGGCACGCCGTATCGGTTGAGCAGGAAGCTCGTCATCGACTTGTCGACGCTGCGCTCGATCGCGCGCGCCTCGTTGTAGACGGGCACGCCGCATTCGCGCAGCGCGTGCAGCATGCCGAGCCGCAACGTGACCTGCTCGAACGTGCCGCCCGCGATGCCGCGCACGAACACCGCGTCGGGCAGCGTGTGGCCGAAGCCGGGTATCGCGATGCCGTGCGGTTTCCAGGTCGTGTCGATGCGGCAAGCGGCGAGATCGACGCAACGCGCTTCGACATCGCGCGCGCGAAACGCCTTCTTCAGGCGGCTCGTGTGCCAGCCGGTTTCATCGGTCATGATCGCGACGCGCAGGCTCATGTTGCGCTCCATTGCGCATCCAGCAGCGGTTTGTCGACCTTGCCGCCGTGATACGTCGCGCCGCTTTCGAGACTCGACACCCACACTTCGGCGGGCGCGAAGAGCGCCGGGTCTATCTGGTAGAAGTCGTAGTTGAACGACGTGAAGATGTCCGCGAACGGCCGCCCGTAATCGCGCGCATTCGACGATGGCAGCTCGGCTGCAAGCCGCTTCGCGGCGTCATCGCGCTTGACCGTGAGATGCACGCGGCCGCCGTAGAGAATGGCGTCGTTGGTGCGGCCCATCGCCTGAACGCCGTCGGGCGCGGGCGGCGGAAGCGGCGCGCTGCCGCTCGCTTCGACAATCTCGCCCAGATCGACGCCCAGCACATGCGTCTTGTGCAGCGCGACTTCCACGACACGCGCGACGACCTGCACCGTCCCCGCGACAGACTGTGTCGGCGTCACGGCGATCACGAGGTTCTGCGGCGCGAGGCCGCAATCGTTGAGCACTTTGTCGATGACGACCTGCGGCGGCAAGCGGTCCACTTCCATCACGAGCGCGCCGCGATCGTGCCGGTCGCGATAGCCGAGTTCGTCGAAGAGCGGCTCCTTGCCCGCGAGCGCGCGCGCCGGACCCGAGCCTAGCGAGAAGAACTTCTTGCCGCCGGTCTGCTCCTTCGTCGCGGAAAGACTCCAGCCCGCGTACTGGCTCGCGAGGCATGCGAGCACCGGATTGCTCGTGTGCACTTCGATGAAGCTCGGCCAGAGCGGCGCGTGATCGAACGCGATGCGCCGCGCCACGCGCCCGAGCCCGCCCATGCAGATGCGCGCGATCAGCACGCCTGCTTCGGCGCTGCCCTTCGCATTCACGCCCGCATCCACGATGACGGTGCCGCCGTCCGTGCGCGCGATGTCGACGTGACGCCGCGCGGCATCGTCGATGAGACGCGCGACGAGCCGCTCGCTCGATGCGTTGACGCTCAGCGCGGCATCCGCCTGAAAAGTCGATGTCATGGTTTCGATAGGGTTTCGATGCGTTGCAAAAGCCGCGCGTGCTCGCCATCCAGCGCGTCGCGCAGATCGGCGAAGGCGGGCGCGGATGCGGTCATCGTGCAAACGGGCTGGCCCGCTTCGATGCGCGCGCCGGCGAGCGGCACGTCGTGACATGCGGGGTCGTCGAAACAGGCGTCGCTGAATGCGCGCGATGCAGTGAAACTGTCGCGCGCGAACACGACGCGCTGCGCCGCATGCAGCGGCGGCGTGCGCGTGGCCGTGCCGGGGGCGTGCGGCAGATCGCCATGCAGACACGCGTCCAGATGCGCGCCGATCAAACCGCGCGGCCACGCGTCGGGCCATGCGGCTTCGTAGAGCGCCATCGTCGATGACGGGCGCGTGTTGATTTCGAGCACGCTGAACGTATCGCCGTCGAGCAGAAAGTCGATGCTGTTCAGGCCGGTCAGATCCGTTTGCCAGACGATACGATCGATCGCTTCGACGATGCGCTGTGCGATTCGCGCGGGCAATCGCACCGGCCCGAGCGAACCCGCGTGCACAAAGGGCAGCCGTCCCGCTTCGACCGTCAGTTGCTCCGCGAAGCCGATGACCGCCGCCTCGCGATGCGCGGCGACGAAAAGCGCGGACATCGAACGGCCTTGCGCGAACCGCTGGAAATAGGCGCCGGCGGCCGCGCGCTCGATGCCATCGGCCCATTCGATATGGGTGCCGCCGCAACCATCGGAACGTTTGACGAGCCAGCCATCGCGCTCGCCGGGCAACGTGAAGCGGACTTCGGGATGCGCGATATGCGCCTCGTCGAGCAGCGCGAAGAAGCGGCGCGGATCGCGCACCGCCGCCGCCTGCGCGCCGTTGCCGATAAAGCGCGGCACATGCTGCGCGCGGCTCAGTTCGCCCGCGAGCGGCTCCAGCCCGCTCGTCACGATGAGGCCGAGCATGCGCGGCAGGCGCGCGGCGTGTTCGAGCGCATCGAAAAGACGCGCGCGATCGATCGACAGACCATTGCCGCCGATATCGAACCACATGCCCGCGTGCGCGCGCGTATCGCGATCGCCGAAGATATCGAGCGCGACGACGTTCAGGCCCGCGCGCGCCGCCGATTGCGCGACGAGCCGCGCCGACAGCCCCGCGACCGCGATGCGCGGCGCGCGCGAGGCGTCGCCCGGCATCATGCGCCTTGCCCCGCGACGATCGCGCGAGCTTCGTCGAATGCTTCGGGAAAGCCGAGATACACAGGCTTGCCGCCGGTACGCATGCGCAGGAAGAGCCGATGCTCCGCCTGATACTTGACGTTGCCGATCGCGAGTGCGCCGATGCCGACCGCATCCGCGCGCGCGGCGCCCGCGAGCGGCTTGCCGTCGTCCATCACGTTGACGCCGGCGATGCCTTCGGGCGGCACGGCGTTGACATCGGCGGCGATCAGCAGGTTCTTCGCGTGCGCGAGATCGGCGGATGTCATCACCTGCACGCCAGCGACGGCGGTTGCGAACACGACTTCCGCGCGTGCGAGTTCGCGATGCAGCTGATCGGGCGAGCCGGTCGCGACGCCTGACGTCGCGATATCGAAGCGGCGATTGATCTCGTCGCTCACCTGCGTCGCACGCGATTGACTCGAATGGCTCGCGACGGCGACATCCGCGCCGAGCGATGCGGCCATCGCCGCGGCCACGCGCCCGACCGCGCCGGTGCCGCCGAGAATCAGCACGCGCTTGCCGCCGAGATCGACGGAATGCGCGGCGCGCAGATGCTTTTCCGCGAGCGCGACGAGCGCGGCGGCGGTGGTGTACGCGCCACTCGGATCGGCGAAGACGGAGACTTCGAAGGGCGGGACCATTGCGTTGCGAGCTTTTTCGAGCATGTCGGCGGCGAGCATCACGTCGCGTCCGCCGATGAAGATGCCCGTGCGCGACACGCCTTTCGGCCCGCGCGAGAAAATCGCGTCCTGCGTGAGCTGCACGACGCTGTCTTCGTCGACGTTACAGTAGGGCACGAGGATCTGATAGCCCGCGTCGGCGGCCATGTTCACGTCGAACGGGCTCATTTGCGGCGTCGCGGTGAACATGTGCAGGACGTAGGGTCGTTCGGTGGCTTCGGGCATGTCGATGGACTCGTTGGACGTAGTGGATGTATCGATGTGCGTTCCGTGCTCAGGCCGCGTTTGCTCCATGCAGACGGTGATGGGCCGCGCGCCATGTTGCACCGCGATTGCGCCCTGCCGCGATCGTGAACGCGAGCGGTGCGCCTTGGGAGACGCGCTGCGCTGCGGCGAGCGCGCGTTCGGCATCCTGGGCGCTCGCGACGAATGCGAAGCCGACCGGTCCCCACGACGTCTGGCCGATACCCGCTTTCTGTTCGGCGGCGACGGCTTCGAGCGCGCGCGCGACGGCGGGGCTTGCGAATACGCCGCCTTGCACGGGCGCGAAGTATTCGCCGATGGTCTGCTGCAGGTCCGAGATGGCGTCGGCGTAGGTGTCGAAATCGTGTTCGGCGACGGCGGGCAGCACGCGCATCAGCACGAGATGCGAGAGATGCGCGGCGAGCGTCGCAGGGAAGGGCGCGAGCGATGCGAGACCGCGTTTTTCTTCGTCGCCGTGCAGGCCTTCGCGGGAAGTGTCGTCGATGAGCAGGACGCGCCATGCTTCCGGGAACGGCTGCCGCGCGATGAGCGGCGGCAGGTTTGTAGTGGACACGTTGCGAGTATCGCGCCCGCCGTCGACGATGAGGCCGCCGTGATCGAAGCCATGTATGCCGATGCCGGAGCGCGCGCCGCGTGCGAGGATTCGCGCGATATCGCAGGTGGTGGCGTCGTGGCCATTCGCGCGGGCGAAGGCGGTGCCGAGCGCCAGTGCCAGTTGCGTGCCGGAGCCTAAGCCTGTGTGGGCGCGCGGAGTTTCGTGTATTTCGATGTCGAGGGTGCTTCTGGTTTTTGTTGTGTTCAAGGCGGCTTCGAGTTGTTCGATGTATCGCTCGATGCGTTCGCGTTGTGCATCGCTTGTTGTGCCTTCGATCATCGCCGCGTCGCCTCTCGACGCCGGCGCTTGCCGCGCTGTTATTCGCGTGACGTGCGCGTCGATCGCCAGACCTATACTGCCGAAAGCGCGGCCGAGCGAGCCGTTCGGATCGATGAAGCCAAGATGCAGCCGCGCAGGCGACTCGACTGTTATCGCCGATGGCGGTGATATGCGTCCGGGGGATGTCGGCATCGTGGGTTTGCTTTTCCTTTGGTTTGCTTTTGGGCTTTTGGGCTTTTGGGCTTTTGAGCCTCTCGGTTAGGCAAATCCTGTACCAGTTTTTTTATCGGGTGATCCCGTATTCGTGTCGGTCTATTAGCGTTGCCCCTGTGCGGGGCGGCACTTACTTTCTTTGCTGCTGCAAAGAAAGTAAGCAAAGAAAGCAGCTTTTCAGGCCCGCGGTCACACGCAGGTTGGGTAGTACTCTCGTCCTCGGTGGCACTCGCCTAAGTGTCGCCCTCATAGGCCCAATCGGGCTTGGCTCGCGCACGGTCTGCCGCCCAACACCGCTTAACGCGCGGGTCCAGCACGAAATAGTTTCGGCACGGCGCTGCGCGCTGCCGTCGGGTATGCGAGGGAAACCATCGAAGAGCAAGCGCACGCGCACCCGATTGACCCATCGGCCGCGCAGCGGGCCGGAGCTGTTTGGTGCTGAACCCGCGCGCTAATCGGACTAGCGAGTCAGACCGTGCGCGAACCAAGCCGGGTGATTGTGATGAGGGCACACGTTAGGCGAGTGCCACGGTGAACGAGAGGACTACCTAAACTGCGTGTGACCGCGGGCGTAACAGAAGCTGCTTTCTTTGCTTACTTTCTTTGCAGCAGCAAAGAAAGTGAGTGCCGCCCCGCACAGGGGCAGTGCTAATAGACCGAAAACAAAACGGGATCCGGCGAAACCCTAACGCGAGCGAAGCCAGACCAAAACCCTAACGCGAGCGAAGCCGGACCAAAACCCTAACTTCAATCCCCTTCATACTTGATATACCGAAACCGCTGATCATCGGAAGGCGTCCCTTCGAGCGGCCCACCCTCCTTGCCGGGTTGCCACGAAATGACCTCTTCGATCTTCGAAGCCAGCGCAAAGTCCTTATCCGTGATCCCTTTAGCCGAATGTGTCTTGAGCTTCACGATCACGAAAGCATAAGAAACCGTAAGGTCCGGATGATGCCAGGCGGCTTCCGCCAGATGCCCCACGGTATTCACGACCATCAGCGTCCCCTTCCAGCTTTCGGTCTTGAACTTGCGCCTGAGCCATCCATCCTCGACATACCAGTGCCTGAGCGCACCCGTCAAACGTTGCTTGACCTCTTCGTCGGAATACACCTTCTCGGCTTGAGCCATGACAAAAGCCTCCGGATATGAAAACGGCTAGAGCATCAAGTATGCGCCAAACAGAACATGCTGCATCGCGCCATGTCACGCGATCTCCTTCGCGTATTTGACACAGTATGTGTCGCGACCCGACAGCAACACGACCATTCGCGACAGCATCGCCCGTCGAATTCCCGTTTTTAAGCACGCGAGTTAAACCGGCATGGAATATGCAATTGGCCTCTCTACGCAAGCGTCCGGCAAAGCACCGGACAAAGCGCAGCTCGTTACCTGCATTTGAAGGCGCGCACGATGCAACCTGGTAGCGTGGTCATCCCTGGGTCGGAGGCATCACCATTCTGGAGGAGACATGAACTTACGCACCCTGGTTCTTGGACTGGCGGTGGTCGCGACGGCTGGCCTGAATTCATATGTTGCCCAGGCCGACTCGCAACTCGACAGCCTGATCAAGAACCCCTCGAACTGGGCAGCGCAAGCGGGCGATTATTCGAATCACCGCTATAGCACGCTCAAGCAGATCAACGAAAACAACGTCGGCAAGCTACAGGTTGCCTGGACCATGTCGACCGGTGTGCTACGCGGACACGAAGGCTCGCCGCTCGTCATCGGCGACACGATGTATATCCACTCGCCATTCCCCAACAAGGTCATTGCCATCAACCTGAAGGATCAGACCTTCATCTGGCAATACCAGCCCAAGCAGGACAATCAGGTCATCTCGGTGATGTGCTGCGATACGGTCAACCGTGGTCTCGCATACGGCGACGGCAAGATCTTCCTCCAGCAAGCCGACACCAAGCTCGTCGCGCTCGACGCAAAAACCGGCGACGTCGTCTGGACCGCGCAGAACGGCGATCCGAAGAAGGGCGAAACCAATACCAACGCACCGCACGTCTTCGGCGACAAGGTGCTGACCGGCATCTCGGGCGGCGAGTTCGGCGTGCGCGGGCGCATCATCGCGTACAACATCAAGGACGGCAAGGAAGTCTGGAAGGCCTACAGCACCGGTCCCGACAACGAAATGCTCATGGACCCGCAGACGACCATGACCTGGACCGACGGCAAGATGGCGCCAGTCGGTGCGGACTCGTCGCTCAAGAGCTGGCAAGGCGATCAGTGGAAATACGGCGGCGGCACCACATGGGGATGGTACGCATGGGACCCGAAGCTCAACCTTGTGTACTACGGCTCGGGCAATCCGGGCACGTGGAATCCGACGCAACGTCCTGGCGACAACAAGTGGTCGATGACGATCTTCGCGCGTGATCTCAACACCGGCAAGGCGAAGTGGGTCTATCAGATGACGCCTCACGACGAGTGGGACTACGACGGCGTCAACGAGATGATCCTCTCGGACCTGAACATCGGCGGCAAGAACGTGCCCGCGATCGTTCACTTCGACCGCAACGGCTTCGGCTATACGCTCAATCGCGATACCGGCGAACTGCTCGTCGCGCAGAAGTACGACCCGGCGGTGAACTGGGCCGATAGCGTCGACCTGAAGAGCGGCCTGCCGATCCGCAATGCGAGCTACTCGACGCAGAAAGCCGGTCCCGATCACAACGTGAAGAACATCTGCCCCGCGGCGCTCGGCTCGAAGGATCAGCAACCGGCAGCATTCGATCCGGGCTCCAAGCTCTTCCTCGTGCCGACGAATCACGTCTGCATGGACTACGAGCCGTTCCAGGTCGATTACGTGTCGGGTCAGCCGTTCGTCGGCGCAACGCTCTCGATGTATCCAGGCCCGAACGAAAACGGCGCGATGGGCAACTTCATCGCGTGGGACGCTTCGAAGGGCAAGATCGTGTGGTCCAAGCCCGAGAAGTTCTCGGTGTGGTCCGGCGCGCTCGCGACCGCAGGCGGCGTCGTGTTCTACGGCACGCTCGAAGGCTACATCAAGGCAGTGCGCATCAAGGACGGCAAGGAACTGTGGAAGTTCAAGACGCCGTCAGGTGTGATCGGCAACGTGTTCACGTACCAGTACCAGGGCAAGCAGTATGTCGGCGTGTACTCGGGCATCGGCGGCTGGGCCGGCATCGGCATGGCAGCAGGTCTCGAGAAGTCGACGGAAGGCCTCGGCGCGGTCGGCGGCTATAAGGAACTCGCGAAGTACACGGCGCTCGGCGGGACGCTCTTCGTGTTCGCGATTCCCGGCGGTTGATCTTCGTTCGATAAAAGTTGATCGATGCGATTCGATCGATGCAAGACGCGCGGCGGCTGCAATGGCCGCCGCGCCGCAATCCAACGAAACACCCCATATACAAGACATATTCAAGGAGTCAGACGTATGAAAGGCCGATCACTCTTGCTGCTGACGATGACGCTCGCCGCTTCGTCGGCTTCGTTCGCACAGACGCCGCCTGCGATGCCTGCGCAACTGAAGCCCGTCGCGTACAAGGTCGTCGATGGCAACAAGGTAGACAGCGACACGCTCCAAGGCTGGCGGACCTGGCGTGCGCTCGCGTGCGAACGCTGTCACGGGGCGAAGCAGGAAGGGATGGTCGGCCCGTCGCTGATCGATGCTTTCAAGACGCTGGACAAGAACGAGTTTCATCGGACCGTTTTCGGCGGGCGCGTCGACAAGGGCATGCCCGATTTCAGCGCGAGCCAGATGATGCAGAAGAACTGGGAGAACCTTTACGCGTATCTGAAGGGCCGCTCCGATGGCAAGATCAACCCGGGCGATCTGCAGGCAATCGATGCAAAATGAGGACGTTACCCGGCCGCTTGACGGCGGGCGTCCGATGATTGCTTTCATAGCCGGAGGTGTCGATGTCTGATCGCAATGCAAGCCGCGCCGCTTCGTTCCGATTCGCAATCGCGATATGCGCGGCGCTCGCCACATTCGCCACGTTGGCGACGTTCCCGGCGCAACAGGCGCTCGCGCAGGGCGCGGGCGGTCCGCCCCCCGATCTGCCCAACAACGATGGCGCCGACGGCATCCTGCGCGTATGCGCCGATCCGAACAACATGCCGCTATCGAACAAGAAGGGCGAAGGTTACGAGAACAAGATCGCGGCGCAGATGGCGAGCGATTTCGGCTACAAGCTCGAGTACACGTACTGGCCGCAACGCATGGGCTTCGTGCGCAATACGTTACGCGAGAAAGTGCCGCAGACGGAGCGCTACAAATGCGATCTGATCATCGGCGTGCCGAAGGGTTATGAACTGACGGCCACGACGCGTCCCTATCTGCATTCCACTTACGCGATGGTCTTTCCGAACAAGCCCGAATACGCGAGCATCAAGTCGCCGTCGGATCTGATGAATCTGCCGCCCGAGCAATTGAAGAAGATGAAGCTCGGCATCTTCGTAAAGAGTCCCGCGACGGACTGGCTGCTCAGTCATAACCTGATTCAGCAGGCGGTGTCGTATCAAGGACAGAGCGGCGATCCCGAGGCGTTTCCTGGCGAGATCATCGAGCGCGACATGGCGAAGGGCGATGTCGATGCGGCTTTCCTGTGGGGGCCGATCGCGGGTTATTTCGCGAATCGTTCGGACAACAAGGTGCGGCTCGTGCCGTTCCCGGCGGGTCAGGCGATCCGCTTCGACTACGAGATTTCGATGGGCGTGCGTTACGGCGAGAAGGCATGGCGCGACAAGGTCGATAACTGGATCGCTTCGAATCAGCCGAAGATCGATCAGATTCTGTCGAGTTACCAGGTTCCATTGCTGCCGTTGCAGCCGGTCAGCGCGCAATGAAGCAAGCATTCGGGGGTACCTTGCGCGCGTCGGTTTTCGCGATTGCCTGTTCGATGTCGTGCGTCACGGTGGCCGCCGATGCGCCGCCTGCATCGACACCTTCCGCCGACATCAAGCCTGCCGAGCAGCTGCTTTTCATGCAGCCGCATATGAGCGGTGTCGAGCCGCAGACCGAGCTCGATTATGCAGTGGATTATTCCGGGCCGCCATCGAAGGTCAACGATACGTTACGGGTGCTCGTCGTGAGTCCGGGCAACAGCAAGAACGACGCGAAGGTGACCGATCGCACGGGCAGTGTGAATGTGCCGGGCGGACTGCCTTGCAATCCGGCGATCATCTATTTTCTCGAGCATGACATTACGGAGATGGAGCAACTGACGGGCGGTCAGCGGCGGTATTTCCAGCAGCGCGTGCGGATGGCGCTGGCGGCGGGACCGGCGATCACGCCAGTGTCGAGCGAGTCGCTCGGGCTCGGCAAACATGCGAAGGCTCAGCAGATCGTGATTCAGCCGTATTTGAACGATCCTAATGCGGAGCGGTTCAGCAAGTATCTTGGCAAGCGTTATACGTTCGTCATGGCCGATGACGTGCCCGGGCGGTTGTTGATGATTCGCACCGAAGTGCCCGGGGAAGGGAATGATTTTGCGCATCCTGTGCAGAAGGAGACTATCGCTTACCAAGGGGCGCTTCGGAATCTGGGAGCGCCGGGGAAGGGGGGGAGTGGGCCGCGGGCTAGTCGGTGAGTTTTTTATCGGGTGATCCCGTTTTCTTTGTGGTCTATTAGCGTTGCCCCTGTGCGGGGCGGCACTTACTTTCTTTGCTGCTGCAAAGAAAGTAAGCAAAGAAAGCAGCTTTTCAGGCCCGCGGTCACACGCAGTTTGGGTAGTACTCTCGTCCACGGTGGCACTCGCCTAAGTGTCGCCCTCATAGGCCCAATCGGGCTTGGCTCGCGCACGGTCTGCCGCCCAACACCGCTTAACGCGCGGGTTCAGCACGAAATAGTTTCGGCACCGCGCTACGCGCTGCCGTTGGGTATGCGAGGGAAACCATCGAAGAAGAAGCACTTGCAAATCCGCTTGACCGATCGGCCGCGAAGCGGGCTGGAGCTATATCGTGCTGAACCAGCGAGCTACGTGGCGCGATGTAGCAGACCGTGCGCGAACCAAGCCGGGTGATTGTGATGAGGGCACTCTTTAGGCGAGTGCCACGGTGAAGGAGAGGACTACCCAAACTGCGTGTGACCGCGGGCGTGGCAGAAGCTGCTTTCTTTGCTTACTTTCTTTGCAGCAGCAAAGAAAGTAAGTGCCGCCCCGCACAGGGGCAGCGCTAATAGACCGATAAGAATGCAGGACTTCACTGAAACGCAAGCCAACCCCAACCCCAAGCCACCTGTGAATTTCATCCGCTCCCTAACCCTGCGCCAGCTACAAATCTTCGTGATAGCGACCCGCTGTCCGAGCTTCGCACGCGCAGCGGAGGAGCTGCACCTCACCCAACCCGCAGTATCGATGCAGATAAGGCAACTAGAGGAAGCAATAGGCCTGCCGCTATTCGAACGTGTCGCGCGACGTCTCGCGCTTACCGAGGCCGGCGAGCGCCTCTCGCACCACGCCAGCCGCATACTGGGCGAAATCAAAGACGCCGAAGACGCGATGATGTCTCTCACGCAAGCCGATAGCGGCTCGATCGCGGTCAGCATCGTCAGTTCGGCGACGTACTTCGCGCCCAAACTCCTCGCGCTCTACCGACAGCAATACCCAAAAGTCGATGTGCATTTCTCAGTTGGCAATCGCGAAACGCTGCTGCGTCTCTTGCAAGACAATGCAACCGATCTCGCCATCATGGGCCGCCCGCCGCCCGAACTCGGCACCACCGCAGAACCGCTCGCCTATCATCCGCATGTGATCGTCGCGCCGTTGTCGCATCCGCTGCGTCATGCGAAGGCATTCGACCTGCAAGAGCTCGCGAACGATACCTTCCTGCTGCGCGAACCCGGCTCGGGCACGCGCGCGGTCGCGGAGCATGTGTTCAAACAGAATCTCTTCATGCCCGCGCGCAGCGTTACGCTCGGCAGCAACGAAACCATCAAGCAAGCGGTGATGGCCGGCATGGGCGTGAGCCTCATCTCGCTGCACACGCTGTCGCTCGAATTGCGCACCGGCGAGATCGCCGTGCTCGACGTGAACGGCACGCCCGTCGAACGCACGTGGCAACTCGTGCACTCGCGCTCGAAACAACTCTCGCCGACATGTCTCGCGTTTCGACGCTTCCTCCTCGAACACGCCGAGCCCTTTCTCGAACGCGAATACGCACAGTTCGGCTTGCGCAAGTCCAGGCGTCTCGCCGAAACAAACGGCGTGCGATGAAGCTCGCCTCGGTCTTCTTCATACTTATGACATGCACGACGATCGCGCGCTGCGAGGACGCGTTGACGGTGACACAGATCGCGCCGGGCAACTACGCGCATCGCGGACACGACGACGTCGCGACGCCCGAAAACGGCGGCGATATCGCGAACGTGGGCTTCATCGTCGGGACACGTTGCGTCGCGGTCGTCGATACGGGCGGGACGCTTGCAGAAGGCCGCGCATTGCGCGCTGCAATACGCGCGGTCACGCCCCTGCCGGTCTGCTATGTCATCAACACACACATGCATCCGGATCACATCTTCGGCAATGCGGCATTCAAGGACGATCGTCCCCAATTCGTCGGCAGCGCGGCGCTCGCGCAGGCGGAAGCATCGCGCACGGACAACTACATGCGCGCGCTGAATCGCGAACTGGGCAGCGCGGCGGCGGGCAGCGAAATCATCGGACCGACGAAGACGATCGACGGCGTGGGCACGCTCGATCTCGGCGGACGCACGCTCACGCTGCGCACATGGAAAACCGCGCATACCAACAACGACCTGACGGTATACGATGAGAAGAGCGGCACCTTGTGGACAGGCGACCTCTTGTTCGTGCGCTGCATTCCCGTCGTCGATGGCAGCGTGGTCGGCTGGCTCGACGACATCGCTCGCATTCGCCAGATGAATCCGCGGCATGTCGTGCCGGGACATGGTCCGCTCGATCCGCCGTGGCAACCATCGCTCGATGCAGAAGCGCGCTATCTCGACGGCCTGGCGCGCGATGTGCGTGCGGCCATCAAGAAAGGTGAAACGATCCGGCAGGCCGTCGATAGCATCGGGCTCGACGAGAAGGACAGGTGGCTCCTCTTCGATATGTATCACCGCCGCAATGTGACGGCCGCGTATGCGGAGCTCGAGTGGGAGCAGTAGTGCAGGACCGGAGGGACATCATGAAGACAGCATGGTCCGGCGTTCGCGCGATGACGATCGCGAGCCTCGCCACCGCGGCGCTCGCGCCGTATGCAGCGCACGCCGCGCAGCCCGACGACGATCCCGACAAGGTGGCGCGCTGGCTCGACTTCAAGGAAGGCACGTTCAAGGGGCGCACGATTGACACGCACGGCGATGCGGTCATCAAGCTCGACGCGCCCGCGCGCGCCGCGGATGCCGCCGTCGTGCCGATCGCGATCAACGCGCAGTTTCCGCAGACGAGCGCGCATTACATCAAGAAGGTCTATCTCTTCATCGACGAAAATCCCGAGCCTTATGCGGGATCGTTCGAGTTCACGCCGGAGTCCGGACTCGCGACGATCGAAACGCGCGTGCGCGTCGAAGACTACACGTTCATGCGCGCGATCGCCGAGACCAACGACGGCAAGCTCTATAGCGCGGTGCGTTTCGTGAAGGCATCGGGCGGCTGTTCCGCACCCGCCGACAAGGACGACGACGCCGCCGAGCGCGCAGCGGGACAAGTGAAACTTCAAACCGAAGGGCAGGCCGTGACGGGCAAGCCCGAGCTCGCGCAAGTGATGGTGCGTCATCCGAACCGAACCGGCATGGCGATGAACCAGATCACGCGCAATTACGCATCGGCGTATTTCGTTCGCAAGGTTTCGGTCACGTATGCGGACAAGCCGGTGATGACGGCGAACGTCAACTTCTCGATCAGCGAGAATCCGAACTTCCGCTTCTATTTCGTGCCGGCCGGAAAGGGCGAACTGAAGGCGTCGATCGAGGACACGAAGAGCAAGCATTGGGATGGCGTCGTTGCCGTCGATGCGCAACCGGGCAGCGCGCAGACATCGGCAATGAAATGACGGCCCGCCGCCTGCACGCGCTGGTTTGCACGCTGTTCCTTGCGCTCTGCACGCTCGCGCATGCGGCGATGAGCGGTATGCCCGCGCCCGTCGCCATCGCGCCGGGCGTTTACGCATTCATCGGCGATAGCGATGCGGTCGCGCCCGCGAACCACGGGATCGTCGCGAACAACGGCTTTATTGTCGGAACGGATGGCGTGACGGTGATCGACACCGGACCGTCCTATCGCTACGGCCGCGCGATGATCGAAGCGATACGCAAGGTCACGCCGCTGCCGGTGAAGCTCGTCATCATCACGCATCAGGCGCCCGAGTTCGTCTTCGGCGCAGCGGCATTCCGTGACGACGGCGTGCCGATTCTCGCGCACGCGCGCGCCGCGCAACTGATCCGCGAACGCTGCGCCATCTGCCTCGCGAATCTGCGCAAGACGCTCGGCGAAGACGAGATGGCAGGCTCGCGCGTGACCGTTCCCGATCAAACGGTGAACGGCACGACAGAAATCGAAAGCGGCGGGCGCAAGCTGCAACTGCTGCACTTCGGCCCTGCCAGCACGCCTGGCGATCTCGCCGTGCTCGATACGCAAAGCGGCGTACTGTTCGCGGGCGGCCTCGTATCGAACGGACGCATTCCCGAGTTGCGAAACGAGCAGATTCCCGGCTGGCTCGCCGCATTGGAGAACCTTCATGCGCTCGATCTAAAGACGGTCGTGCCTGGCTTCGGCGCACCCTTGCGCGGCGACGACATCATGCAGACGGGCGTGTATCTGCGCGAGCTCGATGCATCGGTGAAGCGCGCGTACAAGAGCGGCGCCGGACTCACGGAGGCGATGCACACCGTTCAGGTACCCGCGTTCAAGGACTACAAGCTCTATGCGATCGCGCAGCCGCAGAACGTGCAGCGCATCTATCTGCAGCTCGAAAAGCAGTAGCGCATTGCCGCAGTGATTCTTTCAGCGACGTACAACCACCAGGAGACATGACGATGGCCCAGCTCGTAGCGCTGTACTCGAACCCGTCCGACACGCAGGCATTCGACGACTACTATGCTTCGATTCATGTGCCCATCGCCAAAACGCTGCCGGGCTTGCGACGCTACGAGATCAGCACGGGTCCGATCGTGGCGGCATCGGGTGAGTCGCCGTATCACCTCGTCGCACTGCTGGAGTTCGATTCGCTGGATGCCATCAAGAGCGCGCTCGAATCGCCGGAAGGCCAGAAGACGGCCGGCGATCTCGCCAACTTCGCTCAAGCCGGTGTCCAGCTTCTGATGTTCGATTCGAAACAGGCCTGACTATCCTCTCTGCCTCCGGACATGCGAACGCGTCTCCGGAGCGTGCCGTCTTTCCTCTGCTTATTTCCCGCCCAAGACCCGCCCCGTCGAATGGAGATACGCGCGGTTTTGTATCTATCGATATAATACGTTCTATATCGGGCGATATAAAAACGTCCTTTTCTATTTTCGATGGAGCGGGATCATGGCGCGACCGCGCAATTTCGACGAGGACAGCGTGCTCGATGCCGTTGCCGAAGCGTTCTGGACGCACGGCTACGACGGCACCTCCACGCGCGACCTCGTGCAGTACACGGGCCTCACGCAGCCGAGCCTCTATAACGCGTTTGGTGACAAGCGCGCGCTCTTTCTGCGCGCACTCGATCACTATCTCGAACATACGCTGCGCGAACGCATTCAGCGTCTCGAATCGACGATGCCGCCTGGCCGCGCGATTACCGCCTTCTTTCGCGAGATCATCGAGCGTTCGGTCTCGGACGAGTATCGGCGCGGCTGCATGCTGGTGAACGCGGCGCTCGGCGCATCGCCTGAGGACGAAGAATTTCGCGAGCTCATCGCACAAGAGATGTCGCTGATGCGCGCGTTCTTCGAGCGACGCATGAAAGCGGGCCTGAAACAAGGCGACATAGAACGCGTGATGCCCGCCGATGCCGCCGCCACGAACCTGCTCGCGGTGCTGCTCGGCGTGCGCGTGCTGGCGCGGGTCGACCCGAAGCCTGCGTTGCTCGTCGATGCCGTCGCGCCGACGCTCGCCATGCTAAAGCTGCCGCCACTCGGTTCGATCGTCCGCAAGCGCTGAAGGAGTCGTCATCATGTCGGATCAAACGGCATCGGCTATCCCGGCCGGTCAACAAGCTTCACTCGATGCGCGCACGCTCTTCGCAATGCTCGCGGGCTTTTGCGCGAGTCTCGTCGCGATCGGTCTTGCGCGCTTCGCTTACACGCCGCTCATACCGCCGCTGATCGAAGCGCACTGGTTCACGTCGTCGCAGGCGGTGACGCTCGGCGCGGCCAATTTCGCGGGCTATTTCGCGGGCGCGCTGTTCGGCCGCGCGATTGCGGGCGCACTTACGAATCGTCACGCGCTGCGTCTTCTCATGGCGATCGCCACAGCTGCGTTCTTCGCGTGCGCGTTCCCGCTGTCGATCGCGTGGTTCTTCGCATGGCGGTTTCTGTCGGGCTTGTCGGGCGGCGCGATCATGGTGCTCGTCGCGACGACGATCCTGCCGCACATCCCGCCCGCGCGACGCGGCTTCGCGAGCGGCATGATCTTCGTCGGACTGGGCTTCGGCATCGCGGCATCGGGCACGCTGATACCGAAGCTGTTGCATCACGGCCTGCACGATACGTGGATGGGCCTCGGCGTGTTCTCGCTCGTGTTGACCGCTATTGCGTGGTTCGGCTGGCCCGCGTCGAATCCTCCTGCGGTCGCCGCGCACGCCACGGCGACGCATGCGCGCGCGGACAACGGTACGCGTCTGCGGCTTCTCTACGCGCAATATGCGGCGAATGCGCTCGGTCTCGTGCCTGTGATGATCCTGCTCGTCGATTGCATCGCGCGCGGCTATGGCCGTGGCGCGGAGACGGGCGCGCGTTACTGGGTGCTGTATGGCGTCGCCGCGATCTTCGGGCCGCTCGTCTGCGGCAACGCGGGCGATCGGATTGGCTTCGGCATGGCTTATCGTTTCGCGCTCCTGGTGCAGGCGTGCGCGGCGGCGTTGCTGGCCTTATCGGCGAATGCGTATGTGATCGGCATCGCGACGCTTGCGCTCGGCGTCTCGACGACCGGCATCGTTCCGCTCGCGCTCGGCCGCGTGCATGAACTCCTGCCGCACGATCACACCGAGCAGCGCGCGGCGTGGAGCAGGGCGACATCGGCGTTCGCGTTGTGCCAGGCGCTCGCGGGATACGGCTATTCGTTTCTGTTCTCGCACACGCACAACGACTATGCGTTGATCTTCGCGTGCGGGGCATCGGCGCTGGCTGTCGCGTTCATTGCTGATCTCGTCATGAACCGCAAGCGCCCGGCCATCTAATCGATACGGCCGGAAGTCGAGTCGCCCGATTCGACTTCCGGATCGGCCACGCTCAGATCATCGCGCCGATGATTGATGACGAGAAACACGCTCATCAAAACGAGAAACGCGATCACCAGCATCGCGGCGTTGATGAAAACGCGTTCATAACCGAGCTCCGTTACGTTGATGAACGGATAAGGATAGAAGTCGGAGAGACTCCCGCGCCATAGCGTGACCGAGAGATAGAGCAGCGGATAGACGAGCCAGAGCGCGCATCGCCGCAAAGAAAGATGAAAGCGCGGCACGAATAAAAACCAGTACAAAGCCGACAGCGCCGGCACGATCGTATGCAGCGATTCATTGACGATCGCGCGATACCCGGATGGCGTCCACAGATAGCGCAGCAACGCGTTATACGCGATGCCGACGAACACGATATAAACGACGACCGCGGTGATGACCGTCGGCTTGCGAAAGAACCGCGCGATGGGAAACTGCGCGCGCGTCGCGACGCACGTGAAGCAGAGCGCGGTCAGCAGCACGGTAACGTTCGTCAGATAGCTGCTCATGCGCGCGAGGCCGTCGAACACGGTGTAACCGCGATTGACGAGACGCGCGACGGTGATGTCCGTCTGCGCGGCGAACGCGAGCCACGCGATCATCGCGATCGCCGCCGCGACGGCGAGCGAGGCGGTGCTCGGCGTGGGCAGCGGCAAGTCGGGCGGATGCGGAGAAGGGTTGCGTGAGGGTTCTGTCATGCAGCCATTTTACGTGCGTCCGAGTTTCGCCACCGCATCCCTCAGCGCCGTTCTCAGCCCTTCCTCGACCACGGGATGATAGAACGGCATCCGCAGCATCTCATCGACGGTCAGCTTCATCTGCAAGGCCCATGCGAGCAGATGCGCGATATGCTCCGCATCCGGTCCGATCCATTCGGCGCCCGCGAAACGCCGGCTTACGCGATCGACATACACATGCATCAGTCCGCGATTTCGCATCATCACGCGGCTGCGGCCCTGATTCTCGAAGCTCACTTCACCGGTCACGAACGAGCCGGACGTCAGATCGGCATGACGCGCGCCGACCATCGCGATGCCCGGTTCGGTGAACGCAATCGCAATCGGCGCACGGCGTTCGAGCGCTTCGACATGCGGATAGCGCGCCGCATTCGTGCCCGCCGCGCGGCCTTCGTCGGCGGCTTCGTGCAACAGAGGCAGCACGCCGTTCGCATCGCCCGCTATGAACACCGGATGCGCGCCCGCCTGCAAGGTCAACGAATCGTAGACAGGCAGGCCGCCGTCATCGAGCGCGAGCGATGTGTTGTGCAACGCGAGTCCGCCGACATTGGGCTTGCGTCCGGCTGCGACGAGCACGTAATCGAACGTATCTTCGACCAGATCTTTCGCACCCGAGATGTAGCGCAGGCGCACTTCATCGCCGTCGCGCAAGGCCGACTGCACTTGCGCGCGCGGCTCGAAACGGAAGGCCTCGCTGAACACATGCGCCGCATAATCGCGCACGTCCGGATCGCTCAACGGTCCCACACGGCCGCGCGCACCGAGCACGGACACGCGCACGCCGAGACGCGCGAGCGCCTGGCCGAGTTCCAGCCCGATGACACCCGCGCCGATCACCGCGACGCGCTTAGGCAGATCGTTCCACGCGAAAACGTCGTCGTTGATGATGGCGCGATCGCCGAGCGCGCGGTACATCGCTGGCATCACAGGGCTCGATCCCGTCGCGATGACGACGCTCTTCGCCCGCACCTTCGTGTGCTCGCCCACCTGCAGCACGTTGTCGTCGATGAAACGCGCGTAACCGGTCAGCTTGTCGGCTTCGGGCATCGCATCGACATCGGCGACGACGAAGCTCACGAAACGGTCGCGTTCGCGCTTCACGCGCGCCATCACCTCGCGCCCGTCGATGCGAACCGCGCCATCGATATGCACGCCGAACGCCGCCGCGTGCGTCGCGTGATACGCGGCATCGGCTGCCGCGATCAAGAGCTTCGACGGCATACAGCCGACGCGTGCACACGTCGTGCCGTGCGCGCCGCCTTCGATGAGAAGCGCCGATGCGCCCGCGGCCTTCGCCGCGCGATACGCGGAAAGTCCCGCGCTGCCCGCGCCGATGATGGCGACATCCGTATGGATCGTGTTCATGATGAAGTCTCCGATGAATGCTGCATGTGTGAATCATCATGAAGCGCGGCTCGCAAAACGTGAATGCTCGTTCGGATCGCTTTCCTGCGCGATCGTCTCAATCGCAGGCACGCTCAAGTGATGTATTCATCTAGACGTCTCATGCGCGTCACTGTCTCGTCATGTTCACTTCCTAGAATCTCCCGAACGTTACAGCGCGCCTTCCGCGCGCGCTCATCGAGGAAGCTATGGACGCAATTCGCATCGAGCGGCTCACCAAGACGTTCAGGAACGGCCGCAAGGCGCTCGACTCCGTCGATTTGCGCGTGGAAGAGGGCGAAATGGTCGCGCTCATCGGCGCATCGGGATCGGGGAAGTCGACCTTGCTGCGTCATATCGCGGGCTTTACGGCATCCGACCCCGCACCGTCGCACGTCACCTTGCTCGGCAGGCCGATTCAGCAGAACGGCAGGATCGTGCGCGAAGTGCGTTCGATTCGCCGCGACGTCGCATTCGTGTTTCAGCAGTTCAATCTCGTCGGGCGCCTTTCCGTGCATACCAACGTGCTGATCGGCGCGTTGTCGCGGGTGTCGTTGTGGCGCAGGCTCGCGGGGCGCTTTCCGCGCGGCGAGCGCGCACTCGCGATGGACTCGCTCACCGCGATGGGCATCGGCGAACACGCGTTCGAACGTGCGAGCAATCTGTCGGGCGGTCAGCAGCAACGCGCGGCACTGGCGCGCGCGCTCGTGCAGCGTGCGCGCATCGTGCTCGCCGATGAACCGATCGCATCGCTCGATCCCGAATCGGCTCGCCGCGTGATGGAGCTGATGCAGACGCTCAATCGCGAACGCAAGCTCACGGTCGTCGTGTCGCTGCATCAGATCGACGTCGCGATGAAGTATTGCCCGCGCACGGTCGCCCTGCGCGATGGCCGCGTCGTCTTCGATGGCGCGAGCGAGCGTCTCACGCCGGACGTGCTGCACAAGTTATACGGATCGTCCGCGAGCGAACTGCTCACGCATCACGTTGCGCAGGCATACGCCGCGGACCCTCATCTCAACGTCAACTCCTGGATCGCATCATGAAAACATTTCTGGCCGGCGCCGCGCTCGCGTGCTGTCTTCTGACGCAGTCCGCTCTTGCCGAGACGATCAACTTCGGCATCATCTCGACCGATTCGTCGGCGGCGCTCAAGCAACGCTGGCAGCCGCTCATCGACGATCTGAACAAGCAGACGGGTCTCGACGTGAAGGCTTACTTCGCGACGGACTACGCGGGCATCATCGAAGCAATGCGTTTCAACAAGGTGCAGATGGGCTTCTTCGGCAACGCATCCGCGATCGAAGCAGTCGATCGTTCGAACGGCGAAGTCTTCGCGAAGGTGAAGTACAAGAACGGCGAAGCGGGCTATTACTCGCTGCTCATCACGAACGCGAACAGCAAGTGGAAGTCGCTCGATCAGGTGCTGAAGAACACCAAGGAGATCAACCTCGGCTTCGGCGATCCGAACTCGACCTCGGGCACGCTCGTGCCTTCGTACTATCTCTTCGCGAAGAACGGCATCAACGCGCGGTGGGCGTTCAAGAGCGTGCTGCCGTCGAGCCATGAAGCGAACATGCTCGCCGTCCTCAATGACAAGGTCGATGTCGCGACCAACAACACCGACATGCTCGACACCATCAAGACGCAGCATCCGGAGCTGTATCCGAAGGTGCGCGTGCTGTGGACGTCGCCGCTGATTCCGTCGGACCCGCTCGTGTGGCGTCGCGATCTGCCACAAGCCACGAAGGAAAAACTGCGTACTTTCTTCGATCACTACGCGGAAAAAGACCCGCGCGAACAAGCCGTGATGACCGCGATCTCGGGCTATTCCGGCTTCGCGGATTCGTCGAACGCGCAACTCGTGCCGATTCGTCAGATGGCGCTCTTCCAGAAGAAGCAACAAGTGCAGAACGACGCGCATCTCGACGACGCCGACAAGAAGGCTCAGATCGCCGCGCTCGATCAGAAGATCGCCGCGCTCGACACGACGGCGGCGAAGTAAATGAAACCGTTCGACGTGACCACGTTCGAAGCCGGCATCGTGCGGCCCGTGCAGACGATCGCGCCGAAGCGAAGCTGGACTTCGATGCTCGGCTGGATCGTCGTGATCGCTGTGCTGGGTCTGTCATGGCAAAGCGCGGACATGCGCCCGCTCGATCTGCTCGGCGCATCGGGCAACATGAGCCAGTTCGCGCGCGACTTCTTTCCGCCCGACTTCACCGAGTGGCGCACTTACGCACATGAAATGATCGTGACGCTGGCGGTCGCCGTGTGGGGCACGGCGCTCGCGCTGATCTGCGCGGTGCCGTGCGGGTTGCTGTCGGCGCAGAACATCGCGCCGGTGTGGATTTCGCAGCCCGTGCGGCGTTTGATGGATGCGTGCCGCGCGATCAACGAGATGGTCTTCGCAATGTTGTTCATCGTCGCGGTCGGGCTCGGGCCGTTCGCGGGCGTGCTCGCGTTGTGGGTCCACACGACGGGCGTGCTCGCGAAGCTCTTCGCCGAAGCGGTGGAAGCCGTCGATGCGCGACCCGCCGAAGGCGTGCGCGCGACCGGCGCGAGCAGTCTCGATGAAATCGTCTATGGCGTGTTGCCGCAAGTGCTGCCGCTGTGGATCTCGTTCGCGTTGTATCGCTTCGAGTCGAACGTGCGCTCCGCGATGGTCGTCGGCATGGTCGGCGCGGGCGGGATCGGCGTCGTGCTGTACGAAGCGATCCGCTCGTTCAACTATGCGCAGACGTCGGCGGTGATGTTGATCGTGATCGTCATCGTGTCGCTGATCGATCTCGCTTCGGGCTGGGTGCGCGAGCGCGTCATCTGACGCGATCGCTATGAAGTTTCGATGCCGAGCGCCGTAATCAGGCGCTCGCGCCGTTCCAGCGCCTGCAGCGAGCGCTTGCCGAGTTGCGCAGCGACGAGATTGAGCAAGCCCTCGCAGAACACGAGATATGCGCCCATGCTGTTGCTGAAGAAGCTGCTCTCGTGCGGAATGAGAAACGCATGCCGCGCGGGCGCGACGAGCGGCGACGCGAGCGTATCCGTGATCGCGATGACTTCGATGCCCGCGTCCTTCGCGGCCACCGCTGCATCGACGACGCTGCGCGTATAAGGCGCGACGCTCGTGACGAGCACGACATCGCCGGGCTGCAACTGCGCGAGTCCTTCCGCGACGCCGAGACCTTGCGCATCGAGCAGCGCGACGTCGGTGCGGATCATGCCGAGCCCGTAGCAGACGAAACTCGCGAGCGCGCTGAACTGGCGCAGTCCATGCACGCGCACGCGTTTCGCATTGGCGAGCAGGCGCGCCGCGCCGCGCAAACCGGCGGGCGACAACTGCGCGATGAAGCCTTCCACATTGCCGATCGATTCGCGCGCGAGCTTAACGACCATGTCGACTTCGGGCGTGGCATCTTGCGCATGCGTCTTGCTGCTCGCGACGATGCGCTCCGCCTGCTGGCTATAGAAATGCCGATGCCGTTGGGCGAGGCTGTCGCGGAACACGCTCTGAAAATCGGCGAATCCCGCATAGCCGAGCCGGGTCGACAGACGCGTGAGCGTCGACGCGTTCACATCGAGCGATGCGGCGAGATCCGTGCTCGTGCGTACCGCGACTTCCTCGGGGCGTTCGAGCAGCTTCGCGAGCACGGTATGCGCCTTGCCGCCGAGCGACACGTCGGCCTCGTCGCGACCGATGCGTATCACGAGCTCGCGCAAGCCGTCGACGCTGCGCGGCGGCATCTGCGTGCCCGTGTCAGTCGCGCTTGCGCGGCGTGCCTTCTGTTTGCCTGTGTCCATTGATCATCCGGTACCGGGCGGGCTGCCCGGGATGTTCGTGAACCTGCCATTCTATGTGAGACGCGCGAATGGCAATATCGGCGGTGGCGAGGGTGTTCTCCTCGTCGGGATCGTCGGGATGCGTGCGATGAATCGGCAGCGCGGCGTCTTCGCGGTCGCCGAGAATTGCAAGCGGATCGATCGTTTCGTTCGATGCGACGAGCGCATCGCCGCGTATCTGCCGATGCCGCGACGAGTCGGTCACGATCTGCGCGAAGCCGTGCATCGCGGGATGGATCGCATGGTTCGCATGCAGCGATGGCGCGCTCACTTCGACAACGGAACAATCGTGCGCGCTGAACTCGACGCTCACCAACGCGCTGCTCTTGCAGGACCCGAGCGTCAGATGAAAGCCGCCCGCGCGCGGATTGTTCCTCACGATGGACACGGCGGCGTCGATATCGGCGGCGTCGAGCAGCGCGCGCGTGATGACCATGCGCGGCACGCCGGCGACCACTTCACGCTGACGCAGATTGTTCACGGTGATCGCGAGGCCGTTGTCCGTCACGGCGAACGTGTGGCCCGGCAACGAGCCGGGATAGACGAAGGCCGCGAAGCCGGGGCCGCCATCGATCTTGCATTGCGCGATCGCGCAGTCGCCCGCGAAAGCCGGAAAGCCGTCCTCGTTGTGCGCGATACGCCGCACATCCGTGCCGGGAAGCTGTACGGTCGTGCATCCATCCGGCGACATCGCCCAGACATCGCCGCGGCAGTTCCACAGGAAGACGTCCTCGAAGTGCAGGTGCAAGCCCGCGGCGAGACCATTGAGTTCGTCCCACACGCGCGGGAAGCGCTCGCGCACGAGCGCGGCCATCGCGCGGGATGTCTCGCTGCCGCGCCATTGCGTGACTGTCTGCCATGCGTGCGTATTCAGCAGGTGCGCGTGAACGGCATCGGCGCCGAAGCGGCCGAGCGCTTCGCCCGCTTCGCGCGGCGAGCCAGAAATTTCGATAAAGCCGAGTGCTGCCATGTATTCGAGTGATTCGATGAAAGTTATTCGACGTGCTGCAGAAAATCGCGCAAGCGCTGGTTAGGCGGATTATCGAGCAATTCGGCCGGCGGCCCATCGACCGTGATATGACCATGCTCCATGAAGATGAGCCGCGTGCCGACCTTGCGCGCGAACGCCATCTCGTGTGTGACGACGACCATCGTCATGCCTTCTTCCGCGAGCGACTGCATCACGCGCAGCACTTCCTGACGCAACTCGGGATCGAGCGCGGACGTGGGTTCGTCGAAGAGCATCAGTTTGGGCTTCACCGCGAGCGCGCGTGCAATCGCGACGCGCTGCTGCTGTCCGCCCGACAATTCGCTCGCGTAATGCCCGACACGCGCGCCGAGCCCGACCTTGGTGAGCAGATCGCGCGCGAGTGCTTCGGCATCGGGCTTGT
This sequence comes from Caballeronia fortuita, assembly GCF_001544835.2. Taxonomy (GTDB): domain Bacteria; phylum Pseudomonadota; class Gammaproteobacteria; order Burkholderiales; family Burkholderiaceae; genus Caballeronia; species Caballeronia fortuita. Next base: position 332,996 of record NZ_FCNX02000006.1, read on the forward strand.
TCATGCCGCGCACCTGACGCGGCCCGAACGCGACGTTCTCGAGCGCCGTCATCTGCGGAAACAGGTTGAACTGCTGAAACACCATGCCCGCTTCCTGACGAATCTCGCGCACCTTGCGCGCGCCGCCGAGCACGCTGATGCCATCGACGACGAGATCGCCGCCATCGATCTGCTCCAGTGCGTTGATGCAGCGCAGGAGCGTCGACTTGCCCGAACCCGACGGCCCGATCAGCACGACGACTTCGCCCGCGTTGATTTTCAGATCGACTTCGTCGAGCACGACCGTCTTGCCGAAGCGCTTGGTCACGCCCTTGAACTGCACCATGTGACCGTTGTGATTCGTTGTGTTCATAGGATACGCATCCGCTTTTCCATCGTGCGCAGGCCGAACGTCAGCGCGCCGATCATGCACAGATAAATGATGGCCACGGCGGTCCAGATTTCCACCGCGCGAAAATTCGACGCCATGATTTCCTGGCCTTGCCGCGTGAGTTCGCCGACGCCGATCACGATGAAGAGCGACGTGTCCTTCAGGCTCACGATGAACTGGTTGCCGAGCGCGGGCGTCATGCGCCGCAGCGCGACCGGGCCGACCACAAATGCGAGCACGCGCCATCCCGGCATGCCGAGCGCGAGGCCTGCTTCACTCAGGCCACGAGGCACGGAAAGGAACGCGCCGCGCACGATCTCCGCGATGTACGCGCCCGAGTTGATGATGATCGACACGATCGCCGCCGTCATCGCATCGACGCGCACGTGCAGCAGCAAGGGCAGCGCGAAGTAGATGAACATCACCTGCACGACGATCGGCGTGCCGCGCACGAATTCGATGTACGTGAACGCGATCTTCTGACAGAGCGTGTTGCCGTAAGCGCGCATCAACCCGAACAGCAAGCCGACGAGCATGCCGCCCGCCAGCCCCGCAATGGTGATCAGCACCGTGAGACGCGCGCCGTGCATGAGCGCGGGCACGGCGTCGACGATGACCGACAGATCGAACTGCATCATTGATCTCCAGAGCGCGCGCGTGTCAGGACTTCGCCGGCTCGACGCCGAACCATTTTTTGTAGATCGCCGCATAGCGGCCATCGGCCTTGATCTTCGCGAGCTCGGCGTTCACTTTCGCGACGAGCGGGCTGCCCTTCGGGAACGCGATGCCGTATTGCTGCGCCATCATCTGCGGGCCGACCGCCTTCACGCGCGACTTGCCCGCCGTGTGGATGTAGTAGAGGACGTTCGGCGTGTCGTGCATCGCGGCATCGACACGGCCGGTCGCGAGTTCGAGATACGCATTGTCGATGTTCGGGAACGCGCGCAGGTCCGTGTTCTTGAAGTTGGCCTTCGCATAGTCGAACGAGGACGTGCCCGTCTTGACCGCGAGCGACTTGCCCTTGAGGTCGTCCGGTCCCTTGATCGCGCTGTCCGTGGGCACCATCAGCGTGAAGCCGCTGTCGTAGTAGCCGTCGGAGAAATCGATGACCTTCTTGCGCTCGTCCTTGATCGTGATGCCGGCCAGCGCGACATCGACGTTATGTGTTTGCAGCGCGGGCAAAATGCCGCTGAAGTCCATCGGCTGAAGTTTGTAGTCGAGCTTCAGGTCCTTCGCGATCTCCTTCCACAAGTCGATGTCGAAGCCCACGTACTCGTTGCCCTGCTTGAATTCGAAAGGCACGAACGCGGTATCGCACGCGACGAGCAGCGTGTCGGCGCGCGCCGCGCCACTGACGAACGAAAGCGCGGCGACGGCAGCCACGGCGAATTTTGCGGCGAGTTTCATGTTCGACCCCTTGTCGAAGTTGGTGCAAATTAATTTGCGTTTGAGTATCAGATGCAAATCGGTTTGCGAAGTGTCGGCGAACGAAAATATGCTTGCAACTAGGGGTTTACGCGTAGACTGGAAAAGAAGGCGAGTCCGCGCCCCGGATCGGGCGCGGCGCAGGGAGGATTCAGGCGCGCTGCGTGAGCGTGAGTACGTCGAGGAACTGCGTGCCGGCATCGGCGAGCATGCCGGAGTTGTCGATGTTCACGACATGCGCGTGCGATGGCAGTTCGAACGCCGGCCGGCGCGCGAGGCGTGCTTCGATCTGCCGCGCGTCTTCGCGTCCACGACGCGCGAGGCGCGCGGCGAGCACCGAGGGCGTCGCACCGATATGCACGAAGCGCGCATCGGGATAACGTGCGAGTGCGAGTTCCGCGTGCTGCCGCGACCCGTTCACGACGACGGGCCTGCCGCGCGCGAGCCACGCATCCAGTTCGATGCCGATGCCATAGCGCAGCCCCAGACTGTCCCAATGCATCGCGAAGAGGCCGAATGACAGGCGCGATGCGAATTCGTCATGCGAAAGCGCGATATGGTTCTCGCCATCGGCGACCGCGCGCGTGATGTAGCGATGCGCGAACAGTACCTGCGCGCCGACGCGTTCGCGCGCGAAGCCGAGCAGCGAGTCCTTGCCCGCGCCCGATGGTCCCATTACGTAGATGAGTTTCGTGCTATCGACTTCGGTCATGCCACATCCTGTGCGTTGTTGAACGGCAGGCGCTGCCACAGCGTGAACGGCGCGCCCGGCTCCGGTTCGATGAACAGCGCCGCGCCGTGCACGGGCAACGGGCCGAGCGCATCGATGCGTGCATTCCAGTCCGACACGATCGACGCACGCGCGTTCGCATCGTCGAGTGAATCGGAAAGCGTCATGTGAAAGCGATATTCGTCGAGGACATACGGATAGCCCCATGCGCGCAGCAATTCGATCTGCCGCGCGCTCATGCCATCCACGATGCGCCGCTCGATGCTCTCCCGCGATGGCATCGTACGCAGCGCGCAGAGCGCGTTCAGTGCGCCTGCGGCCAGTTCGCGAAGGGCGGCGTCGTCGCTCGATGCGGCCGGGCGCAGCGCGACGAAACGGCCGAGCACGTCGGCTTTGACCGGCATGTCGAAGCGCGAGACCGAACCGGCCCATGCACGCGCGCACGCGAGCACGTCCGAGAGTTCGACGCCGGGCGCCATGTGAAACGGCGCGACGAGCGTCGCGTGCCAGCCATAACGACGCGGCGCGTGCGTCACGGCATGCGCGGGCGTCGCGCTTTCGCGTCCGTTCTCGGGATCGCGCCCGAGCCAGCCGCAACCTTCGCGCCACCATGCGGACGCGGCGGGCGGCGCGTAGTAGAGCGCCACGCGCGGATGAACGGCGGCGCTCATCGATCGTGCTCGACCATCAGCTGCACGCGATCCGCCGCGAAATGCGTGATGCCGTATTTGATCGGCAGGCCGTCCTCGTCGACATCGACGTTCTCGACCCACAGCACCGGCTGCTGCCGGTTGATCTGCAGGCGCCGCGCCACATCCGACGAAGGCAGCACGCTGCCGATGCGACTCCACTTGCGCATGTAATCCTTTACGCCGAAGGTCTCGAGCGCCGCGCTGACGCCGCCCGCCGCTTCGATGGCCGCAGGCAGTTCGCTGAAGCGCGCGGCCGGATACCAGTTGCGCGCGTAGGTCATCGGGATGCCGTCGGAGTCGTGGCGCGTTTCGATCTGATAGACGAGCGTGCCTGCGCGCACGCCGAGCGCCTTCGCCACGGCCGGATCGGCCTTCACGCGCTCCGAGCTCAACACGACGCCTGCCGACGTATGCTTCTGGCGGCGCAGATTTTCGGTGAAGCGCGTGCGCCGCCCGATCTGGTAGTCGATCGCGCCGGGCTGCACGAACGTGCCGCGCCCTTGCTCGACGCTCACCAGGCCTGTTGCAGCGAGCCGCAGCATCGCGCGGCGAACCGTATGACGGTTCACGTCGAAGCGCCTGGCGAGTTCCGCCTCGCTCGGCAGGCGTCCTTCTTCGCCGAAGCTCTTCGCCGCGATCTCGGCGGCGAGTATCTGTTCGATCTGCCGCCACACCGCGACCCCCGCGCCGCGCTCGACGGCAACCCCAGGCGCCGCATTTTCATTCGATGTCATTGCGCTGTCATTCCTGTCGGTTTGAATATCGTTCTTCCGGATTGTAGTGCGCAACTCGTGATGGAAATGTGAAAGCAACGCTACACCACCAAACGTCTAGACGACTAGATAAGACCACGAGTAGCATATCGGACACCGGATTCCTTCAGAACATAGGGAAAGCGATGAGTACTTCAATGGAGCCGCGTGAAGCGCGGAGCCGTCGCGAATGGATGGCGGTGCTCGCGCGCACGCCGCGCGACGCGCTGAAACACGCGCTGGACGCCGCGCTCGACGGCGCGACGGTGCCCGGCTACGAGTGGCTGCGCGCGCCTGACATCGGGCTCGCGATGGTGCGCGGGCGCATCGGCGGCACGGGCGATGCGTTCAATCTCGGCGAAACGACCGTCACGCGCGCGACGCTGCGCTTGCGTACCGACGACGGCAGCGCGCCGGTCGGCATCGCGGTGCACATGGGCCGCGACAAGGAACGCGCAACGATCGCCGCGCTCGCGGACGCGCTTCTGCAAATGCCGCGTTTCGCGGACATGTTGCAGAAGCGGCTCGTCGAGCCGCTGGCCGCGCGCATCGCGGATGAAAGGCGTCGCAAGGAAACGCAGGCGGCTGCGACGAAGGTCGAATTCTTCACGATGGTGAGAGGCGAATGATGCGAATCGACATGACCACGCTCGTGCCCGGCTTCAACGACACGGTCCACGACGCGCAACGCGTGTTCCGTGCATTGCTCGATGCGCTGTCGCGTCCCGGCAGCATCGTCGCGATCGATGCCGCGCTGCCCGATAACCACGCGATGCGCGATGGCCTCGCCGGACGCGTGCCGCTCGCCGCCTTCGCGTCGCTGCTCGCGCTGACGGACTATTCGACGCCGGTGTTCATCGAACGTGAAGACAACGTGCTTGGCGACGCGCTGCGCTTTCATGCGAGCGCGCCCTTGACGCGCGATCGCCATGAAGCTGCGTTCGCCTATATCGACGATGCGCGCAACATGTCTTCGCTCGATGCGTTCTCGCACGGCGAGCCCGAATCGCCCGAGCTTTCCGCAACGCTCTTTATCCGCGTGCCGTCGCTGACCGAAGGCGAGCCCCTCGCGTGGAGCGGACCGGGCATTGCGCAATCGCGCAGCGTCGGCATTGCGGGGCTGTCGCATGAATTCTGGCGGCAACGCGCCGCGCTTACCGCGCTCTTTCCTTGCGGCATCGATTGCTACTTCGTCGCGGGCGGCGCGCTCGTCGGCCTGCCGCGCACGACGCATGTGGAGGTGAACTGATGTACGTCGCGGTCAAAGGTGGTGAACGCGCCATCGAACGTTCATGGGACGTGCTCGCGAAGCAGCGTCGCGGCGATGTCTCCGTGCCCGAGTTGTCCGTCGCGCAGATTCGCGAACAGATGCGTCTTGCCGTCGCGCGCGTGATGACCGAAGGCTCGGTCTACGACGAAGACCTCGCCGCGCTCGCGATCAAGCAGGCAGCGGGCGATCTCGTCGAGGCGATCTTCCTGCTGCGCGCTTATCGCACGACATTGCCGCGCTTCGGCTACACGCTGCCGATCGATACCGAAGCGATGTGCGTGGAGCGCCGCATCTCGGCGGCCTTCAAGGACATTCCCGGCGGACAGATGCTGGGCGGCACGTACGATTACACACAACGTCTGCTCGATTTCACGTTGCTTGCCGAAGGCGAACAGGTTAGCGATGAGACCATCGCATCGAAAGCGCCGCACGGAAGCACGATGCCGCGCGTGTTGTCGATGCTCGACAAGGAAGGACTGATCGAACAGGAACGTGCGCACGAGAACGCGCCGGAACCGGGCGATCTCTCACGCGAGCCGCTTGCGTTTCCCGCCGATCGTTCCACGCGCCTGCAAAACCTCGCGCGCGGCGACGAGGGCTTTCTGCTCGCGGTCGGCTATGCGACGCAGCGCGGTTACGCGCACAGTCATCCGTTCGCGGGCGAGATTCGTCACGGGGAAGTAGCGGTCGAGATGATGATCGACGAACTCGGCTTCGCGGTCGAGATCGGCGATATCGACATCACCGAGTGTCAGATGATCAACCAGTTCGCGGGCAGCGGCGACGTGCCGCCGACGTTCACGCAAGGCTACGGTCTCGCCTTCGGTCATTCGGAGCGCAAGGCAATGGCGATGGCGCTCGTCGATCGCGCTTTGCGTGCGGAAGAACTCGGCGAGTCGATCGGTTCGCCGACGCAAGATCCCGAGTTCGTGCTGTATCACAGCGACAACGTGGAAGCGTCGGGCTTCGTGCAACATCTGAAACTGCCGCATTACGTCGACTTTCAATCCGAGCTGGAACTGCTGCGCCGTCTGCGTGCCGCGCACGCTTCGGACGGCAACAAGGAGCATGCGGCATGAACGCCCTCACCGAAGGCTATAACTTCGCGTACCTCGACGAGCAGACCAAGCGCATGATCCGCCGCGCGTTGCTCAAGGCGGTCGCCGTGCCGGGCTATCAGGTGTCGTTCGCATCGCGCGAAATGCCGCTGCCATATGGATGGGGCACGGGCGGCTTGCAGGTGACGTCGGCGATCATCGGCGCGAGCGATACGCTCAAGGTCATCGATCAAGGCTCCGACGAAACCACCAACGCGGTGAACATCCGACGATTCTTCGCGCGCACGGCGGGCGTGGCGACCACCACACGCACCGCCGATGCGAGCATCGTGCAGACGCGTCACCGCATTCCGGAGACGCCATTGACGGACAAGCAGATCATCGTCTATCAGGTGCCGATGCCCGAGCCGCTCTTTCGCCTCGAACCGCGCGTGACCGAATGCAGAAAGCTGCATGCGCTCGCGGACTACGGGCTCATCAACGTGAAATATTATGAGGATATCGTGCAGCACGGCAGCATCGCGACGACCTACGATTATCCGGTGATGGTCAACGACCGCTATCTGACTTCGCCTTCGCCGATCCCGAAGTTCGACAATCCGAAGATGCACATGAATCCTGCGTTGCAGCTTTTCGGCGCGGGCCGCGAACGGCGCATCTATGCGATTCCGCCTTATACGAAAGTGAAGAGTCTCGACTTCGAGGATCATCCGTTCAGCGTGCAGAAGTGGGAACATGCATGCGCGCTGTGCGGATCGCACGAGAGCTTTCTCGACGAGATGATCGTCGACGATCAGGGCACGCGCATGTTCGTCTGCTCCGACAGCGACTACTGTCATAGCCGCCGCGACGGCGAGGTGACGCAATGAACGCACTGCTGAAAGCGACGCGCCTCACGAAGCGTTACGGCGGACGCGGCGGCTGCATCGATGTCGATCTCGACGTTCATCCAGGCGAAGTGCTGTGCATCGTCGGCGAATCGGGATCGGGCAAGTCGACCTTGCTGAACGCGCTCGCATTGCGCAGCGACATCGACGGCGGCGCGCTCACCTACACGACGCGCGATGGCGAAGCACTCGATCTGCTGACGCTCGCCGAGCCGCGCAAGCGCCTGCTGTCACGTACCGAATGGGGCTTCGTGCATCAGAACGCGCGCGATGGATTGCGCCGCAACGTATCGGCGGGCGCGAACATCGGCGAACCGCTGATGGCGATCGGCGCGCGTCACTATGGCCGTCTGCGCGAGACCGCTGCGGACTGGATGAGCCGCGTCGAACTCGATGCCGCGCGCATCGACGAATTGCCTTGCGCGTTCTCGGGCGGCATGCAACAGCGCCTGCAGATCGCGCGTAATCTGGTGACGGGGCCGCGCATCGTGTTCATGGACGAGCCGACCGCCGGCCTCGATGTCTCCGTGCAGGCGCGCCTGCTCGACTTGCTGCGCACGCTCACGAGCAAGCTGCATCTCGCTGCGGTGATCGTCACGCATGACATCGGCGTGGCGCGGCTGCTCGCGCATCGGCTGATGGTGATGAAGGACGGACGCGTCGTCGAAAGCGGCCTCACGGATCAGGTGCTCGACGATCCGCAACATCCTTATACGCAGACGCTCGTTGCGTCCGTGCTGCCCGTTTGAGGTTCGACCGATGACCAACGATTCCTTCCTCACCAACGACAAGCTGATGCTGCAGGCACGCGGCATTGAAAAGACGTTCACGCTGCATCAGCAAGGCGGCGCGCGTATCGCGGCGCTGTCGGGCGTATCGCTCGATGTGGACCGCGGCGAATGCGTCGTGCTCGCGGGTGCATCGGGCGCGGGCAAGAGCACGTTCCTGCGCTGCATGTACGGCAACTACCTTGCAACGCGCGGCACCATCGCGATTCGCGACGACGGCAAGCCCTCGCGTCACACGATGCTGACCGAAGCCGCGCCGCACGACATCATCCGTTTGCGCAACACGACCATGGGTTACGTGAGCCAGTTCCTGCGCGCGATACCGCGTGTCGCTTCGCTCGATCTCGTCGCGGAGCCGCTCGTGTCGCGCGGCGTCGATGAAGGCGAAGCGCGCGAACGTGCGAGCGTTTTGCTCGAACGTCTCAACGTCCCGCGGCGTCTGTGGACGCTTGCGCCCGCGACGTTCTCGGGCGGCGAGCAGCAGCGCGTGAACATCGCGCGCGGGCTGATCGCGGCGCATCCGCTCTTGCTGCTCGACGAACCCACTGCATCCCTCGATGCGGAAAACCGCGACGTGGTCGCCGATCTGATCGTCGAGGCGCGCGAAGCGGGCGCGGCGATCGTCGGCATCTTCCACGACGAAGACACGCGCGAGCGCGTCGCGACCCGCATCGTGCGGCTCGCGCCGGCCGCCGCCACCGTACTGAACGATTACGGAGTGTTGCAGACATGCTGATCAAGAATGCGCGCATCGTGACGCGCGACGAGGACTTCACGGGCACCGTGCGTGTCGAGGACGGACGCATCGCGGAGATCGCGCCGGGCAATACGTCGGCACGCGAAGCAGAGGACTGGGACGGCGATTATCTGCTGCCCGGTTTCGTCGAACTGCATACGGACAACATCGAGAAGCATCTCGCGCCGCGTCCCGGCGTGCTGTGGAATCACGAAGCGGCGATCATCGTGCATGACGCGCAAGTGGCGTCGGCGGGCATCACGACCGTATTCGATGCGCTGGGCGTGGGCTCGCGTCCCGAAGACGGCGTGCGCGGCCGCGAGCTTCAGGTGCAATGCGCGAGGTCGATCGGCAAGTTCGTCGAGCGCGGTCTGCTGCGCGCCGATCACTTTCTGCATCTGCGTTGCGAAGTGGGCACGACGGATGTCGTCGAAGTGTTCGATTCGCTTTCGTCCGATCCGCTCTTCAGGCTTGCCTCGGTGATGGATCACACGCCAGGCCAGCGTCAATGGCAGGACCACGAGAAGTGGCGCAAATATCAGGAGCGCCACGGCAAGTGGAGCGACGAGCACACAAACAAGATCCTCGCCGAACTCGCGGAGCATCAGGCGCGCTATGCGGCCAGGCATCGCGCGGAAATCGTCGCGCGTTGCAAGGGCTTGAACGTGTCGCTCGCGAGCCACGACGACACGCTCGTCGAGCACGTCGAGGAAGCGGCGCGCGACGGCATCGCGCTCGCCGAATTCCCGACCACGCTCGACGCCGCCCGCGCCGCGCGCGCGCACGGCATCGCGACGATCATGGGCGCGCCGAACGTGGTGCGCGGCGGCTCTCATTCGGGCAACGTGTCCGCGCTCGAACTGGCGCGCGAAGGGCTGCTCGATATCCTGTCGTCGGATTACGTGCCGTCGAGCCTCCTGATCGCCGTGTTCGATCTCGTTGCGAAGGCGGGCTGGACGCTGCCGCGCGCGGTCGCGACCGTGTCGTGGGCGCCGGCGCATGCGGCGGGACTCGCGGATCGCGGCGCGATCGGCACGGGCCTGCGCGCGGATTTCGTGCGCGTCGCGTCAGTGGACGGCGTTCAGGTGCCGCGCGAGACGTACCGCGCGGGACGGCGCGTGGCCTGAACATTCGCCTTCATTCCCGGCGCTTCGTCATACGCGGGTAAGCCCGCGTTGACGAAGCGCAAGCTTCTTCAGTACCCTCACGGCGAGTTCGCTATGTGAATCGGTGTTCGCACCGCGAACATTTCGACCGATTGTTGTGGCGCGTCCACTTTTGGAAGAGGGAATGAAGTGAGTAGAAGTCCTGCCGTGAACGTACAGACGTTCATCAACGAACATCCGTTCTCGCCGTTTCAGTGGCTCATCTTCGTGATGTGCTTCGTGATCGTCCTGCTGGACGGTTTCGATACCGCCGCGATCGGCTTCATCGCGCCTTCGCTCGTCGCCGAATGGCACATCAGCCGTCCGGCGCTCGCGCCCGTGTTGAGCGCGGCGCTCTTTGGGCTCGCGGCGGGCGCGTTGCTGTCCGGGCCGCTGTCGGACAAGCTCGGCCGGCGCGCGATGCTGCTGTCGTCGGTGCTGATCTTCGGCGTCGCGTGTCTCGCGTCGGCGTTCTCGGCCGACATAACGCAACTGACGACACTGCGCTTCATCACCGGCTTAGGCCTCGGCGCCGCGATGCCGAACGCGGTCACGATGATGAGCGAGTTCTGCCCCGACAACCGCCGCGCGACGCTCATCAACCTGATGTTCTGCGGCTTTCCGCTCGGCGCTGCTTTCGGCGGCTTTCTCGCGGCGTGGATGATTCCGCAGTTCGGCTGGCGCAGCGTGCTGATGCTGGGCGGCATCGCGCCGCTGGTTTTGTCGGTGCTGCTGATCGTCACGTTGCCGGAATCGGTGCGCTACATGGTGGCGAAGTCGAAGCCGGTCGAGAAGATTCGCGCGACGCTCGCGCGCATTTCGTCCGATGCGATGAACGCTGGCTCGTTCTTCATGACCGAAGCCGCGCCTGCCGCGACGGGGCAGAGCGGCATGAGCGTGGTGCTGTCGCGCTCGTACCTCGTCGGCTCGATCATGCTGTGGCTCACGTACTTCATGGGCCTCGTGATCTTCTACGCGTCGATCAACTGGATGCCGATCCTGCTGAAGGAATCCGGCTTGCCGCCGCAGAAGGCGACGCTCATTTCGGCGCTGTTCCCGCTCGGCGGCGTGGGCGCGGTGCTGTGCGGCGTGCTGATGGACAAGTTCAACGCGAACCGCATCATCGCGGCGTGCTATGCGCTGACGGCGGTGAGCGTGTATCTGATCGGGCAGGCGGCGGGCAACGTCGGCATGCTGGTGCTGGTCGTGTTCCTTGCGGGCGTGCTGATGAACACGGCGCAATCGTCGATGCCGGCGCTCGCCGCCGCGTTCTACCCGACGCAAGGGCGCGGCACGGGCGTCGCGTGGATGCTGGGCATCGGGCGCTTCGGCGGTATCGCGGGATCGTTCCTGGTTGCCGAACTGACGCGCCGGCATTTCACGTTCGGCGGCATTTTCGCGACGATCGCCGTGGCGGGCATCATCTCGGCGATCGCGCTGCTCATCAAGCAGGCGGCGCATCCGCAAACGGCGATGACGAGCGATCTCAAGGCGACGGAGCCGCTCGGGCATTGATTGCACGATGATGGTCGTGACGCCCCGCGTGAGTTTGGTTGCGCGGGGCGTTTCCATTTACGCGGCTTCGCCCGCATTTAAGATTTCTCTGTCTGTTTGTGTGGCTGTACAGGATCGACAATTCCCGATTTTTCCCGGTTGCGGGCGGCAACATCGACTTTCCGATTTTCGCCCGCCGTCTGGCGATGTCGGTGTGTCGAATGAAAGTCTCCAACAAGTACAAACTCCTCGGTTTCTGCAGGTTTTGCATCGTCTTCGTGATGTTGCTCATCTGCGCGGGCAACGTGACCAACAGCGTGTTGCTGAAGTATGGCTTCCGCGACACGCAGCGAGTCGATCACTACGATCAGACCTTCAGTCTTGTCGGCATGATGAACGGGACGGCGCCGCGCCCCTACGTGTATCGCTCCACGCTCGCGAAGGCTGCGAAGCACGCGGCCGAGATGATCGAGCCGTCCGTCCGGGACAAGCTCTTCCGGTCGATCAGAAAGTACGACTCGTTGCGCAATGCCTATTTCAGCGGTGTGCCAGATGCCTACTGGACGCCCGTTACCGCAATCGCCTATCACTTGCTGTATCTCGCGAGCGTGCTCTCGACGATCTTCATCCTGCTGATCGTGTACAGCCTCGCACGGATGCACGACTATCGATTCGGCGCGGCGCTGACGTTCATGGCGGCATTCAGCCTGATCTATCCGCTCACGTTCCAGCAAGGCGGCTACTTCTACGACTTCGCGGAGATGCTCGGCGCATTCGGCGCGTTGTACTTCTTTTTGAAGCGGCGGATGATCGTGTGCACGGTGTTCATCGCGGCGGCGTCGTTCAATAAGGAGACGTTCTTCCTCGTGCCCGTCGCGCTGTTTTTCCTGCACGACCAGGGCGTCGCGATGCCGCTCCGCATCGGCTGGCTCGTGCTGCAACTCGCGTGCTGCGTGGCCGGGCGCCTATACGTGATGAGCGGCTACGCCCACAACGCGGGCGGTTTCGTCGAAGTGCACATTCTCGACAATCTGCGCTTCTGGATGAAGCCAGGCTCATATCTCAGTTTCTACAATCTCGTCGCCAAGGGCGTCTTCACGCCCAGTCTTCAGAATCCGCTGATATCGATTCCGCTCTATGTTTTCTTCCGCGAGGCGTGGAAATCGGCATCGCGGCGCTATCGCCGATATCTCCTGGCGGCGTTCCTGCCGCTCGTTCCGCTCTACGCATGCTTCGGCTTCGGCGATGAAGTGCGCGGCCTCCCGCTGGCGTTTCCCGCGATCGCGCTGCTAACCTTGAGCGCAGCGCACCGCTTTTCGTCGATCTTCGAGCCGTCCACGGACCATTTCGCGCTTCATCGCGTATCTAAAGAACGCGAAGCCTCTGCCGTTAAATTGCAAGCAGCTTTCGTTCACGCGCCCGCGTCGCAAACCCATACGCAAACGTAAAACCATCCGCGATCGGAAGCCGCAAAGCGAGCGCCTGCCCCGGCGCATCCATCGGCCTCTCCAACCAGATCGTGAATAAACTTTCCTTCAAGACCAAGCTCATGAGCACCGTGGGCTTCGTATGGCTCAGTCTGATCCTTCTGTGCACGCTCAACGCGATATCCACGAAACATTCGCTGATGAACAACCGTGAAGGCGCGCTCGCCGAACAGGTGCAATCGGCGACGAGCGTCGTCCGGTTCTACGTGAAGCAGGCGCAAAGCGGCGCGCTGCCCGAGGAAGAGGCGAAGAAGCTCGCCATCGCGAGCGTGCGCGCGATCCGCTATGGCACGAGCGGTTATGTCGGCATTCTCGATTCGAAGATGTTCCAGATCCTGAACCCCGTGCGCCCCGATACGGAAAACAAGATCAACGATTTCGTCGATAGCACCGGCAAGCATTTCACCGGCGAAATCGTGAAGCACGGTCTCGACGGTTCGCACGTCACGACCTATCTTTATCCGAAGCCGGGCGAGACCGAGCCGCTGCCGAAGCTCACTTACGGCGACTACGTGCGCGAATGGGACTGGCACGTCTACACGGGCGCGTATATCGACGATATCGACGCCGCCTTCCATGCAATCGTGTTCAAGTCGCTGCTGCTGATCGGCGTGATCGGCGCGGCGCTGACCTTCGCGATGACGCTCATCATCCGCGGCGTGCTGAAGAGCATCGGCGGCGATCCGCGCGATGCGGCCATCGTCTGCCAGCGCATCGCGGCGGGCGATCTCGCGCAGACCGTGCAAGTGCAGCGCGGCGACGAATCGAGCCTCATGCATTCGATGCACGCGATGCAGTCGCGTCTCACGCAGACCATCGCCCAGATCAAGCTCGTCGCGGACGGCATCACGGCGGCGTCGCGCGAAATCGCGGACGGTCATCACGATCTCTCGTCGCGCACCGAAGAGCAGGCGGCGTCGCTCGCGGAAACGGCATCCAGCATGGAAGAGCTCACGTCGACCGTGCGCCTCAATTCCGACAACGCGGGCGAGGCGTGTCAACTGGCGGCGAGCGCATCGTCGACGGTGGAGAGCGGCAGCGGCGTCGTGCTCGGCGTCGTCGCGACGATGGATCGCATCGCGGGCAGTTCGGAGAAGATCGTCGACATCATCGGCGTGATCGAAGGCATCGCGTTCCAGACCAACATTCTCGCGTTGAACGCGGCGGTCGAAGCGGCGCGCGCGGGCGAGCACGGACGCGGTTTCGCGGTGGTGGCATCGGAAGTGCGCGCGCTCGCGCAGCGTTGCGCGGCGGCGGCGAAAGACGTGAAGACGCTCATCGACGAATCGGTGACGAACGTCACGGCGGGGCAGGACCTCGCCCAGCAATCCGGTGACACGATGAAGCAGATTCTCATGTCGGTCGCGCGCGTGTCGGACATCATGAACGAGATTTCATCGGCATCGACGCAGCAGACGCAGGGCATCGAGCAGGTCGGCGTCGCGATCACGCAGATGGACGCGGTCACGCAGCAGAACGCCGCGCTCGTCGAGCAGGCAACGGCGGCCGCTGCCGCGCTCGCCGTGCAGGCCGAGGAACTGAAGCGCGCCGTCGCGGTGTTTAAAACCTGACGCTGCACGGCGCCAACGTCGGCGAATCGTCAGACCGTGGCATGTCGTGTGCTGATTGACAGAGGCGAACCGGCCGCCGCGTCATCGTGGCGGCCAGCAGGCAGAACAAGCCACGAGCATCGCATTTTGCAATCCGCCAAACAGGAGCTTCCGATATGAAACGATTCGCCCTCTCCGCCGCAGCCGGCGCATTCGCTCTCATCTGCGCGTCTTCCGCTTTCGCGCAGGACAATCCGCCGAGCTCGAACACGGGCCTGCAAGCCGGCGACAATGCGCAAACCACGCAGCCCGCGCACAGGTCGACGCATTCGACGCATTCGAAGAAAATGCACAAGAGCACGATGAACTCGGGCCCGTCCAATCAGCCGAGCGGCACCGCGACGCCGAGCGGCCCGGGCGCGCCGGTCAGCGCGAGCGGCTCGGGTCAGTAAAGCGCCAGAGCATCGAAAAAACGGGACGCCGCGGCGTCCCGTTTTTCATTTCGCGAACAGCGACGACATATCCGCGAACGCCTTGATCTCGACCGCATTGCCCGACGGATCGAGGAAGAACATCGTCGCCTGTTCGCCGACTTCGCCCTTGAAGCGCACGTGCGGCTCGATGATGAAGCGCGTGCCCGCCGCGCGCAGTTTCGCGGCGAGCGCTTCCCATTGCGGAATCGACAGCACGGCGCCGAAGTGGCGCACCGGCACCGCGTCGCCATCGACGGCGCTCGTCGTGCGATGTCCGCATTCGTCCGGCGCGAGATGCGCGACGATCTGATGGCCGTAGAAATCGAAATCCACCCAGGCGTCGGAACTGCGGCCTTCCGGGCAGCCGAGCAGCTCGCCATAGAACTCGCGCGCGGCGGCGAGGCTGTGAACGGGGAACGCGAGGTGAAACGGCGGCATGGCGTGCTGAGTCGTGCTCATGGCGATCAATCCTTTCTTCGACGTGTGGGAACCGGAACCACAGTGTATTGATGAATAAATATGTTGAAAAACGATATATTGCGGGAGTCAGCTCCAATATTTTCGATGAATCGACATGCTTCGCGAACTTCGCACTTTCATCGCGGTGGCGCGTTACGGCACGTTCTCAGGCGCGGGCGCACACATCGGCCTCACGCAATCGGCCGTGAGCGCGCAGATGCAGCGTCTCGAAGCGCATCTGGGCGTCGCGCTGTTCGACCGCACCGGCCGCTCGGCGACGCTCAACAAGGCGGGCCGGCGCACGCTCGAACTCGCCGACGAACTGATCGCGCTGTACGCGCGCCTCGCGTCGCCGGAAGACGAGCACGGGCGCGGCGGCTCGCTGTCGGTGGGCGCGATCGCGTCGGCGCATGCGGCGCTTTTGCCCGATGCCATCGGCGCGTTCAGGCGCGCGCTGCCCGCGTGGCGCATCCGCCTCGTGCCGGGCGTGTCGCTCAATCTGCTCGCGGGCGTCGATGCCGGCGAGATCGACATGGCCGTCATCATCCGTCCGCCGTTCTCGATGCCCGCCGAACTGCGCTGGCGCACACTCTCGGCGGAGCCGTTCGTGCTCCTCGCGCCCGCCTCGAAAAAAGGCGCGGACTGGCGCGAACTGATCGAATCGGAGCCGTTTATCCGCTATGACCGTCGTTCGTTCGGCGGCCGGCAAGTGGACGCGTTTCTGGCGCGCCGCCGCATCGCGGTACGCGATTCGATCGAAGTCGACGAACTGCCGGGCATCGCGCAACTGGTCGCACGCGGACTGGGCGTGGCGCTCGTGCCGGTGTCGGACGGCATCGGACCGTGGCCGCGCGGCGCAGTGGCGCTCGATCTGGGCGACGATACGTTTCATCGCGAGATAGGGCTCGTCGAGCGTGTGCGCCGCGTAAAGAACGACGAGCCGGACGCGGCGGCGCGTCTTGCCGGCTGTATCGTCGCGGCGGCGGAGCGCGGTGCGCCAGGCCCGGCCGTCAAACGCGCACGCGGAGGCGGCGCGGCCTAGAATGCGTGGCAGGTCCGTTTCCCCAGGGATATGCCAATGGACGACGACCAGCACATCGGCGGCGCGAAGCCGCGTCGCGTGGATGCGGGCGCACAACGCGTGAATGCGGCGCTCGCGTGGCTCGACCGGATCGATCCGGGCACGCATCGGCGCATCAAGGGTCTGCGGCTCGTCACCGCGTACGGCCTCGCGGCGGCGCTCGGCACGTTGCAGGACGTGACGCAGAGCGTGCCGGCGGGCGTGTCGGTGGGCGCGCTCGCGGGCGGCTTCGCGTTGTGGGCGAGCGTGTCCGAGGCGCGCGCGACGCGCCTCGCGTCGAGCCGCGATCTCGCCGTGTTGTGCATCGCGGCCGCGTTCGGCGCGCTCGCGTTCACGTTTTTCGCGCCGATGCTGCGCGGCTTCGGACGTGGCGGCGCGGAGCTGATTCTCGTGTCGGGCGCGTTCCTCGCGGGCTATCTGAAGCGCTTCGGGGTGATCGGCGCGGGCATCGGCTCGCAGCTTTATATCGGCCAGTTGCTCGCTTACGGGATGGATCTGCGCCCCGGCGATGCATGGGCGATCCTGCTCGCGCTGCCGATCGGCATGCTCGCGTCCATCGTGCCGCGCGTGCTGAGCGGACCGGCGGAGCATCCGGCGGTGTTGCCGGCGCTCGCGTCCGAGCCCGCTTACGGGCGATACGCGATCTCGCCCGCGTTCGCAATGGGCCTGCAGGCGGCGTGCGGCGCGCTCGTCGTCGTGGCGTTGAACCGATTGTTCGGGCTGGCGGAATCCGCGTGGGCGATCACGGCGTGCGTGTATGTCGTGGCGACGTCGGCGGTCGGCACGGCCGAGCGCGTGCGGCGGCGCATCTACGGGACGCTCGTCGGCGTGCCGATCGGCATCGTGTGTCTGCCGCTCGCGGAGCATTGGCCGCTCGTCGTCTGGGCCTTGTCCGCGTTCGCGATGATCGTCTACGCGATGGCGCTGCCCGAGCGCTACGACATCGCGTGCGGGGCGTTCGCCTTCGTGCTTATCGTGACGCTCGCGGCGAGCGGTGTGCATTCGCTGGAACTCCTGACCGCGCGCGCGTGGGAGACGTTGCTCGGCGGGGCGCTCGGGCTGATCGCGTCGCGCGTCGTGTTTCCGTTGCGGCTCGTGCGGGCTTGAGCGTTGAGCGTTGCGCGTGCGTGCTCGGCGACACGCACGCGCTGACCGGCTGACGCTACGCGCAGCGCGCGCCTTCGGCCAGAGATGCTTCAATGCGCGGCGATCGTGTGGTCATGCGGCATGCCCGCATTTCGGTACTCCGGTTGCGGACGGCCAGCATCGTGATATTCCATTTGCGGACGGCCCGCTTCGCGATGCTCCATCTGCGGACGGCCAGCATCCCGATGTTCCATCTGGTGATGCCCCGCATCATGATGCCAGCGTTCATCATGATGTTCGGCTTTGTGGGCGGATGCAGCGGCGGCGAAAGTCAGGCAGACGATTGCGAAGGCAGCGAGTTTGATTTTCATGAAAACTGTTTTCTTCCAGAATGAATCGGACGCGACGTTGCGTCAGTGCGGCTAACGGCGCGCTGCCTGCATGCGTTGACCCTGCGCTGGCGAGTGACAGTTGTTGACAATACGGCGTATTACGAGATGAACGGTCAGCGAAGAGGCGCGACCGTTCGGACATCGAAGAATCGCGCGCGGCGAGCGCGGCTCACCGCTGCGCCGCTTTCTCCAGCAACCGGTCCAGCACGTCGAAATCCACCGGTTTCACCAGATGCGCATCGAAGCCCGCCTGCGCGGAGCGTTCCTTGTCGCTGTCCTGTCCGAAGCCCGTCATCGCGATGACGGTCGCGCCGCCCAGCAGCCGTTGCGAGCGCAAGGTCCGCAGCACCGCGTAGCCGTCCAGGTCGGGCAATGCGAGATCGAGCAGCACCACTTCCGGCGGAAAATGCCGTATCACGTCGAGCCCTTCCTTGCCGTGATAGGCGATGCGCACGTCGTGTCCCTTCATCTGCAGCAGCATCGCGAGGCTGTCGGCGGAATCCTGATTGTCGTCGATGACCACGATGCGCAAGCCGCTGCCCGCCGCCTGCGCCGCACTCTGCGCGAGCACGCGATGCGGCCGCGGCGCATCGTGATCGGACGCATAGGGCAGGCGCACGGTAAAGGTGCTGCCCCGATTCGGGCCGCCGCTTGCCGCGCTGATCGAGCCGCCGTGCATCTCGACGATCGAGCGGCACAGCGTAAGCCCGATGCCGAGCCCGGCCTCGCCCGGATTGAGATAGTGATCTTCCTGCACGAACAGATCGAAGATGGACGCGAGGCCCTTCTGCGAGATGCCGCGTCCTTCGTCGATCACTTTGATCAGCAGCGCGGCCGCCTCGCATTCGACTTCGATCGTGATCGTGCTCGCGCGCGGCGAAAACTTCGACGCGTTGTTGAGCAGGTTCTGCACGACCTGCACGAGCCGCGTGCAGTCCCCCATGACGATGACCGGCTCGGACGGCAGCATCGTCACGACGCGCTGCGCGCGCTCGTCCGTGAACGGATGCACGAGTTCGAGGCTGCGCGCGACGATGTCGCTCACTTCCACGCGCGTCATGCGCAGATCGATCTTGCCGGTGGTGATGCGGCCCATGTCGAGCAGATCGTCGACGAGCCGCCCGAGATGCGATGTCTGCCGGTCGATGATGTCGCGGCAGGCCGCGATGCGCTCCGGCACGTCCGCTTCCATCTGCATCACGCCGACCGCGTTGCGCACCGGCGCGAGTGGATTGCGCAGTTCGTGCGCGAGCGTCGCGAGAAACTCGCTGATGCGCCGCGACGAGACTTCGAGCTGTTCGAGACGCTTTCTTTCGCTCATGTCGCGCGTGACTTTCGCGAAGCCGCGCAGCACGCGATGCTCGTCGTAGACGGCCGTGATCACGACGTTCGCCCAGAAGAGCGAGCCGTCCTTGCGCACGCGCCAGCCCTCGTTCTCGACGCGCCCTGTGCGGATCGCCGTCTGCAATTCGATTTCGGGAAGATTGGCGTCGAGATCCTCGGGGCAATAGAACGTCGAAAAATGCTTGCCGAGAATTTCCGATGGCTTATAACCCTTGATGCGCATTGCGCCCGTGTTCCAGCTCGCGATGTGGCCGTTTGTATCGAGCATGAAGATCGCGTAGTCGCTCACGCTTTCGACCAGCAGCCGGAAGCGTTCTTCCGACAGCCGCAGCTTGTCTTCCTCGGCGCGCTTCGCGGTGAGATCGCGCGTGTATTTCGCGTAGCCGATGATGTCGCCCTTCGTATTGCGCGCCGCCGTGATGACCACATTGGCCCAGAAAAGCGAGCCGTCCTTGCGCACGCGCCAGCCTTCGTCCTCGAAGCGGCCCGTCGCATACGCCTGCTTCAGCTCGTACTCCGGCCAGCCGCGCGCCACCGATTCCGCAGTGTAGAAGCGCGACAGATGCTGCCCGATGATCTCGTGCGCCTCGTAGCCCTTGATTTTGCGCGCGCCCTTGTTCCAGCTCGTGATGCGGCCGTTCAGGTCGAGCATGAAGATGGCGCAGTCCTCGATCGCATCGACGAGCGCGTGATATTGCGGCTCGCTCATCGAGGGCTCGGAGAGTGCATGGCGAATGGGGTCGGGCGTGAAAGCGGCTTTGGATCGAGTCATGGTTCGGGTTGGGCAACGGCGGACGAATCCTGGACAAAGCCGCCGACGCCACAGTCTACCCGCAGCCCCGGCATCGCTGCCACGTCTTTGTAAGGGAAGTAGCTAGCGCCGTGCCGTCAACGAAACGTCCCTTGACAGGGCGCGGCGGGATTTCTAGCTTTTAGTCATTTCAATCTCTTTGCGTTTCTTGCTTTGCTTATCCGCCGGAAAGAGAGCGGCGCTCATCCGTCGGATGACACGGTCGACGCATCAAGCGAACTCCCGCCTGGCCCGCATCGTTTCGACGCCTGCCAACGGAGGCTCTGATGGATCGTCGCCGCTTTCTCTCCCTGTCCACGTTCTATACCGTCGCAGCCGCTACCGGCACGCTCGCCGCCTGCCATTCCGGCGACGACGACAACGGCAACGGCAACAACACCGGCAACGGCGGATCGACGCCGCCGCCAGCGGGCGCATTCGCGTTTCCGCAAGGCGTCGCGAGCGGCGATCCGCGCGATGTCTCCGCCGTGTTCTGGACCCGCTGCATAGCGAACGCGGGCGCGGCGGCGGCGTCGCCGGTCGCAGTGACCTTGCAGGTGTCCACGCAGCAAGGTTTTTCGACGCTCGTTGCGAGCGTGCCGCTGAACGCCGTGTCCGATTACGACTTCACCGTGCGCGCGAAAGTCACGGGACTCGCGTCGAAAACGACGTATTTCTATCGATTCATCGCGGGCAGCGACATCAGCGCGACCGGCACGACGCGCACGGCGGCCGCCGCGAACGAAGCGCTCGCGCAACTGCGTTTCGCGTGGTTCGTGTGCCAGAACTGGAGCGCGAACCACTGGCAGGCGATGTCGCTGCTCGCCGCGGAAACGGATCTCGACTTCGTCGTGCATCTCGGCGACTACATCTACGAAGCGGGTTTCGCGGCGCAGCCAGGCACGGTCGAGCCCGCGCATCCGGCCATCACGCTGCCAAGCGGCGGCGCCTACGCGAGCACGCTCGACGACTACCGCACGCTGTATCGCACGTACCGGAGCGATGCGCGGCTGCAGAACGTGCATGCGCGTTTTCCGGTCATCGCGATCTGGGACGATCACGAATTCTCCGACGACTGCTGGCAGGATCATCAGACCTACACGAACACAAACCTTCAGCAGACCGTGCGCCGGCGCAGCGCGAATCAGGCATGGGCGGAATATTTGCCGGTCGACTGGGGGGATGTCTCGTTCGATCTGAACAACGCGGCATACGACAACATCCGCATCTATCGCGACTTCCACTTCGGCTCGCTCATACATCTCGTGATGACCGACGAACGGCTTTATCGCGACGATCATGTCGTCAGCGAAGCGTCGATCGCGCAGGCGCTCGGGCACGATCCGGTCAATGGCAACGATCTCGTCGGCTCGCGATACTTCGTCCCGCAACCGGTGCTCGCGCAATTCGAGGCCGCCGACACGCAACGGCTCGGCCGCGCGCCGTCGATTCTCGGCCCCGTGCAGACGCAATGGTGGAAGGACACGTTGAAGGCTTCCACGTCGATATGGAAAGTGTGGGGCAACGAAGTGATGATGAACCGCATGTGGCTCGATCTTTCGTCGCTCGCGCCCGCGCCCGACAACGTCGTCTTCGTGCTCGACTGCGACGCGTGGGACGGTTATCCCACGCACAAGGCGGATCTCCTGTCGTTCGTGAAGGCGCAGGGCATCGCGAATCTCGTCGCGATCACGGGCGATCTGCACGCATTCCAGGCGGGCATCGTGCGCGACGTGCCCGATCCCGCGAAAGGCACGCCGGTGATGATCGATCTGATGTCCGCGGGCATCAGCAGCCAGCCGTTCTTCGAGGACGTGAAGACATATGCGGCGGGCATGCCGCTCGCCTCGCTGATCAGCTCATCGGCGCTTTTCGACAGCTTCATTCGCCAGAACAATCCCGACATGCTCTATGCGGATCACGACGGCATCGGCTATGCAACGGCGACGGTCACGCCGACGCAGTTCATCGCGATCTTCAACAAGGTGAAGTTTCTCGATGCCGGCGGTGCCGCGCCGTCATCGCCGCTGCAGAAGCGCACGCGTCTCACGATCAACGCGGGCGCGGTGTCCGTCGCTGTCGAGGACAACGTATGAACGCGCCACGCGCTTCATAGCGCCGCACATCCATCCATTTTTATCCTTGCTTCTGAGGGGATTTCAACGCCGGTTCACGCACGTAGACTGCGTGCACATTTCAGAAGGTCGGTTGCTGGCAGGCAGTGCAATGAGGCCGATTGAAGTGGCTATGTGAAACCCTCAGGAGCACTATCATGACCGGCAATCTCAAAGGCATCATCTTCGTCGTCGCGCTCGCGGGCGCTTCCTATGCGCTCGCGAGCGGCTACGGTCCCGCGCCGCATTATTCTCCGATGGACGGCGCGCCCACGTCGCAGCAAGGCATGAACATGCAGACCGTCGCCCAGGATGCGCAGCAGGGCAACGACGCGAGCACCGACAAGTCGAAGCAGGACAGTCCGCTCATTCAGGCGCAGGATTGAGCGTGTCCGCATGAGGCCGCGTCCCGCTGGCCTTATCGGCGGGATGCGCGGCGGGATGTGTGGCGGAATGCGCGCCATGTTCGCCGTCGAGCAGCGTGCGCAACATGCGCCCGGGATTGGCGAGAAACGCGCGCGTCACCTTGAAATGCTCTGTGTCTTCGTATGCGACGCGCTCGATGCCTTCCGCGCTGAACTGATAGATCCAGGCATCGGGGTACGCCATCAATATCGGCGAATGCGTGGCGATGATGAACTGCGAGTCGTCGCAAGCAAGGTCGTGGATGCGCGCGAGCGCGGCGAGCTGGCGTTGCGGCGAGAGCGCGGCCTCGGGTTCGTCGAGCAGATAAAGCCCCTTGCCGCCGAAGCGCTCCATCAGCAGCGTGAGAAACGACTCGCCATGCGACTGCTCATGCAGCGACTTGCCGCCGTATGACGAGATGATCGGCGGGCCGAAGCCGGGTTCGTCGTCGAGTTGCTCGATTTGCGTCGCCACGTTGAAGAAGCTCTCCGCGCGCAGAAAGAAGCCGTCGCGCGGACGTTTGAAGCCCTTCGCGATGCGCAGATACTCGTGCAGCGGCGAGTGCGACACGCGCGTGCCGAAGCGGAAATTTTTCGTGCCGCCCTCCGGATTGAAGCCCATCGATACGGCGATCGCTTCCAGCAACGTCGACTTGCCCGTGCCGTTTTCGCCGACGAGAAAGGTGACCTTCGGATGCGGTTCGAGCGTATCGAGCGCGCGCACGGCGGGCAGGGAAAACGGATAGGCGTCGAAGGACGGCGTCTTGTCGCGCATGAGCGTGATGCGGCTGACGTACTGGCTCGAGATCATCGCGGCGCGGT
Source organism: Caballeronia fortuita (assembly GCF_001544835.2). Taxonomy (GTDB): domain Bacteria; phylum Pseudomonadota; class Gammaproteobacteria; order Burkholderiales; family Burkholderiaceae; genus Caballeronia; species Caballeronia fortuita. The sequence continues at coordinate 356,345 of NZ_FCNX02000006.1, forward strand.
CAGTGAACCCTCGGCGAAACGTCAGTGGAACGCCTGATTCGCGGCGTTTTTCGCGTCGCTCGCGCCGACTGCCGCGACCGTTTCCTTCGCGCGGCCGATTTCGATCTTCGGCATGAACAGCATCGCGACGACGGTGCCGAGCGCGATCACGAACATCGCCGTAAACGTGAGGTGCAGCGAATGATGCAGCACGAGGCGAATCTCGTTGTTCATCGAAAAATCGCCGGGCACGGTGGACAGCAGTTGCTTCAACTGGTCCGCATGCACGGGCGGCAGGCCGTCCGTGTGCGTGAGGCCGTAGTTCTGCACCGCGCCGAACACGGCGGCGCCGAGCGTGTTGCCGAGATTGCGCGAGAACAGGTTCGACGCAGTCGCGCTGCCGCGTTCGAGCGGCTGCACGATCTCCTGAATCAGGATGAGGCACGACACGCTCGTGATACCCATGCCGAAGCCCAGCACCGCCGAGCCGATGCCCGCCCAGACCGGACTCGATTGCGGACCGAGCAGCACGAACGGCAACGCGCCGAGCGGAATGAACACCGGTCCGATCATCAACAGACGCCTGAGACCGATGCGGCTGAACGAGCGCGACGTGAAGGTCGCGCCGCTCGGCCAGCCGATCATCATCATCGTGAGCGCGAGGCCCGCTTCGACCGGCGTGCGATGCATCACGCCCTGCACGTACATCGGCAGGAAGGTGGTGAGGCCCATCATCGCCATGCCGGCGAGAAGGGTCGCGACGTTGCTCGCCGCGATCGGCCGATGCGACCACAGCGCGAACGAGATCATCGGATCGCTCGCGCGCCGTTCCTGCACGACGAAGCCCACGATCGAGAGCACGAACACGGCGATCTCCACGCCGACGCGCATGTTGCTCGCGTGGCCGGCGTCGGTGAGCGCCATCATCAGCGCGGCGACGGCGGCGGTGAAAAAGAACGCGCCCGCGAGATCGATCGCCGGGCGGTCATGGCGCTTCTCCTCGTGCAGGAAGAGCATGAAGAGCAGTGCGGCCAGAATGCCGATCGGCACGTTGATCCAGAAGATCCATGCCCACGAGAACTGGCGGATCAGCAGGCCGCCGACCATCGGCCCGAGCACCGCGGACACCGCCCACACGCTCGCGAGATAGCCCTGCACCTTGCCGCGTTCGCGCGCCGGATAGAGATCGCCGACGACCGTCAGCGCGACCGGCAGGATCGCGCCCGCGCCGACGCCCTGAATCAGCCGGAAGACGATCATCGCGGGCATCGACCATGCGAAGCCGGCGAGCACCGAGCCGACCAGGAAGATCGCGATGCCCGCGAGAATCGCCGGCTTGCGGCCGTACAGGTCCGCGAGCTTGCCGAACACGACCGTGAGCGCGGTCTGCGTGAGCAGGAACGACGAGAACACCCAGCTATAGAGATTGAGGCCGCCGAGCTGCGTGGCGATTTGCGGCATCGCGGTGGAAACGATGGTGGCCTCGATCGCGACCATGGCCATCGATGCCATCACCGCGGCAATGACGAGGGGACGTGCGGTTTGTCTGTTCTGTGACATGCGGATTGGATAGGCCTATTGCCCGCCGCGCGAGCCCCGCAAGAGGCGAGCGGACAGGCCATGCCCGAAAGATGGAGATGCGGCGGCGACGCTCGAGGCTTGCGGATTCCTTGCAGCCGAAGCAATGTCGCCGATGAAAAAGCGCCGGATGCAATGTTATCCCGCCGCGCGGATCGCTGCTCGATGCCGCCGCCCGGTGTATTGATTCAACGCGCTCATTCAACGCTAATTGTTCGCGCCTACGCTTCTTTACGTGGACGGGCAGCATGCTTACGCGAGCAATCCGGCGGCCCGCTTCACACATCTCCTCAGCCTTGGCGCCGGCCGTGAACGGACCGGCGCCTTTTTTTCTCCCGCGCTTCGCGCATCTTTCACGCTCATGCCGTCTTTCAGACCGAACGCCCCGGGAATGTCGCCTAAAATCGAACGGGCCGGCGCATCGCGCCGTCCCTTTCCGGAGCGGCGGACCCGAATGATCAAATCACTGAAGAATCAGCTGGTGCTCGCGCTCGGGCTGCTCGTCAGCGTGATCGGCGTGGTGCAGGGCGTGAGTTCGTATCAGTTGAGCAAGACCGGCATGAACGCGCTGCTCGACATGCGCCTCGAACAAGTGGCCGCGCGCCTGCGCGACGGCCTGGCCGAAAGCCTGCCGAAAAATCCGGCGCGCGGCACGCAGGACGAACGCGATGTCGTCGCCGTCGTATGGAAACCGGGGCAGGACGTGCCGTTCCGCACGACCGAGCCGTCGCTGCATTTCCCGCGTGACGCGCAGCCGGGTTTCTCGGGCGCCGTCGTCAACGGCGAGCAATGGCGCATCTTCACGCGCCAGGAGCCGACGATGACCATTCAGGTCGCGCAACGCTCGTCGATACGCCGCGAAATCACGCAGGAAGCCGCGACGCAGACGCTCTGGCCGATCGCCGTGCTGCTGCCGCTCGTGTGGATCGCGGTCGCGCTCGTCGTGCGGCGCTCGCTGCGTCAGTTGAACGAGCTCGGCGCGGAAGTGCAGGGCATCGACATGGGTCATCTGCAGCCGCTGCCGACCGTCGGCGTGCCCACGGAAATCGCGCCCTTCATCCATTCGATCAACACGATGATCGAGCGCCTCGCGACATCGATCGAAAAGGAGCGCAAGTTCATCGCCGATGCCGCGCACGAATTGCGCACGCCGCTCACCGCACTCCAGCTTCAGGCCGACAACCTCGCGCCGCACATCTATCCCGGCAATCAGGAGCGCTTCCAGGAGTTGCGCCAAGGCATCGCGCGCAGCGGCAAGCTGATCGCGCAGCTTCTGCGGCTCGCGCGCGCCGATGCGCCGGTGAACGGCGCGCCGCTCGCGCGCGTCGATCTGTCGGACGTGGTGACGGGCGCCGTCGCCGACGTGCTGCCGATCGCGCTCGCACGCGGCATGGATATCGGCGCGGAGAAAATGGTGACCGCGCACGTGCGCGCGGTGGAAACCGACATCGGCATGGCGGTGAAGAATCTCGTGTCGAACGCGGTGCGTTATACGCCCGATGGCGGCACGATCGATCTCTATATGCGACGCGACGGCGACATGGTCTGGGTCGACGTGATCGACGACGGACCGGGCATCGACGAAACATTGCTGCCGCGCGTGTTCGACCGCTTCTTCCGCGCCAATCCGGACGTGGAGGGCAGCGGCCTCGGCTTGTCGATCGTGAAGGCAATCGCCGCGCGCTACGGCGGCGACGTGACGCTGAAAAATCGCAGCGACGGTAAATCGGGCATCGTTGCGTCGATCGGCTTTCCCGTCGAGGAAGTGACGCAGAACACACCGGCGGCCGCGTTGAATCTTTAGCTATTTGCGCGCGATTCGACGACGATTACAATGCATTCGCTGCGTGGCGCGAAGCGATCTTCGCCGGTCGGTACAAGAGGCAGAAAGAAGCAAAAAGACCGGTCGTGCAGTTCGGATCCTTCGGCCGCATTCCGGGCGCGTGGCGCGCGCCATTCTCGCGGGACGCGGGTGGAATATGCGAATTCTCCTGATCGAAGACGACGTGCAGATCGGCACGAGTCTCATGCGTGCGCTCAAGGATGCCGATTACGCCGTCGACTGGGTGCGCGACGGCAACGCGGGCCGCGAGGCGATCCACGCCGCCGAGTACACCGTCGTGCTGCTGGATCTCGGCTTGCCGGGCATGACCGGCATCGAACTCCTGCGACAGGCGCGCACGGCCGGCAACGCGACGCCGGTGCTGATCCTCACCGCGCGCGACGATCTCGACACACGCGTGCAGGGTCTCGATCTCGGCGCCGATGACTATCTGCTCAAACCCTTCGACATGCCCGAACTGCTCGCACGCATCCGCGCGGTGCTGCGGCGCAAGGCGGGCTACGCGGTCTCGCGTCTCGGCGACGATTCCCTAAGCCTCAATCTCGATCAGCGCACGCTCACGTGCGGCGAGAATTCGGGCGTGCTGTCCGCGCGCGAATTCGCGTTGATGCACGCGCTGCTCGAACGTCCCGGCACGATCTTCTCGCGCGATCAGCTCGAAGACCGGCTCTACGGCTGGGGCAAGGAAGTGGAGAGCAACGCCGTCGACGTGCTGATCCATTCGGTGCGCAAGAAATTCGGCGCGGGCGTGATCCGCAACGTGCGAGGACTTGGCTGGACGGTGATGCTCGGTCAGGCGGGCCGCGAGGATGCGAAGTAGCGCGCGCATCGGCGTCGCGGCTCAGCCGATGTCGTTCCGGCGTCCGAGCGCGCCGCAAAAATACATGCTGTACGCGTGATCCTGCGTTTCGATCTGGCGCATGCGCCGTTCAAGATCGGCGAGATCGTTCGACGACGCAAGATAAGCGTCGCGCGCTTCGTGCGCGGTGCGGATCGAAAAGAGATGGTCGATGGAATGAGAAAGACGTTCAAACATGATGTGCTCCCGTCGTCGAAAGAAGGCTGCTGAATCGGTCAGTCGATCCAGTCGATGAGGCCGACGAAAGCAGGTTAAGCCGCATGAATTAGATGCGAATGAGCCGGCCGGCGCGCACGACGTGCGCTTCGCATGACCCAAGCGTTCGCCAACGCACCGTCAGGGAAAGCGCGCCGGAGGGAGGCAGTGCCGCGTCGCACCATCCCGTGCTATCGTGTTTCACAGGGATTCCACACGGAAGCATTCGTCGATCGTCTCTCGTGAAGGCCGCCATGAACGATGTGTCTCGTACCCTCAGTGCCCGCGACCGCGTCGAGTTGCTTTGCTGGCTCACGTGCGGGAGTCTCGGCGCGTTCTATCTGAACGGCGACTGGCCCGCGCCCTCGTTTCACGTGCAGGCGGCGCACAAGTGGCTCGACCGGCATCAGCGGTTCGCGGACTGGCTCACGGTCGCGAAACTCGCTGCCATCGCGCGCGAAATCGCCACGCAACATTGCGCGATGCTCGAAGCGGACTGGGCGCGCGACGCCGTCGAGGAAATCCTCGATAGCGAAGACCTCAACTATCAATCGGATGTCGTGCGGCAGGTTTTCGACGATTGCCGCCGCGCGCTCGCGGAAAAGCGCACGCCGGAATGAATCGCTGGGCGGACACTGGCGCGAATTACTGTATGGATGTACAGTAGGCCATTTTCAGTTCTCCTCGCCGCGATGGACGCGCCGTCTCACGCACCCGCACCGCGCCGCATCGCGCATCTCGACATGGATGCGTTCTTCGCGTCGGTCGAACTTCTCCGATATCCCGAACTACGCGGCATGCCGGTCGTCGTCGGCGGCGGCCGCGACGCCATGCCGGAAACGCTGCCCGACGGCACGCGGCGCTTTCGCCGCCTGCGCGATTACGCGGGACGCGGCGTCGTGACCACGTCCACCTATGAGGCGCGGAAGTTCGGTGTGTTCTCCGCAATGGGCATGATGAAAGCCGCGCTGCTCGCGCCCGACGCGATTCTTCTGCCGACCGATTTCGAGTCGTATCGCCATTACTCCCGGCTGTTCAAGGCGGCGGTCGCGGCGTTCACGTCGCAGATCGAGAACCGCGGCATCGACGAGATTTATATCGACGTCAGCGATCTGCCCGGCACATCCACCGAGATCGGCCAGCGCATGAAAGACGCCGTGCACGATGCGACCGGGCTCACGTGCTCCATTTGCATCGCGCCGAACAAGCTGCTTGCGAAGATCGGCTCGGAACTCGACAAGCCCGATGGCCTGACCATCCTCACGATGGACGACCTGCACACGCGCATCTGGCCGCTCGCCGCGCGCAAGGTGAACGGCATCGGGCCGAAGGCGAACGAGCGGCTCGCGGCGCTCGGCATCGTGACCGTGGGCGATATCGCCGCCGCCGATCCCGGTTTCCTGCAAACGCATTTCGGTCATACGTATGCCGCGTGGCTCGCCCGCATCGCGCAGGGACAGGACGAGCGGCCGGTCGTGGTGAGTTCCACGCCCAAGTCGATGAGCCGCGAGACGACCTTCGAGCGCGACTTTCATCCGAAGCAGGATCGCGCGACGCTCTCCGCCGAGTTCACGCGGCTGTGCGCGCGTGTCGCCGAAGACTTGCAGCGCAAGGGCTATGTCGGGCGCACGGTCGGCATCAAGCTGCGCTTCGACGATTTCCGCACCGTGACGCGCGACCTGACCGTGCCCGTCGCGACCGCCGATCCCATCGAGATCCGCCGCGCTGCGACCGAATGCCTGAAGCGCATCGTGCTCGACCGGCGCATCCGGCTGCTCGGCGTGCGCGTCAGTGCGCTCGCGGGACGCGACGAAAGCGGCATCGTCGAGCCGGTTCAGGTGGAATTGCCGTTCGATATCGCCGGGGAATGACGCGCGCCTTATTTCCATAGGCGCATAACGTAATCGCAGATGCTTCGTTGCAGCGCGCCGCACCGCGCGCTAGATTGTTCGCTTCCCCTGGTTACCGATTCCCATAAAGTCGACGTGACGATTCTCACTGCCCCCGCATTCGAGCAGACTGCCGCCGATCAATCCATCGAGATTCGCCCGTTCGACGCGCCGCTCGGCGCCGAAGTCATCGGGCTCGATCTGTCGAAACCGCTGTCGAATGCCGATTTCGCGCGCATCCATCGCGCGCATCTCGATCATCACGTGCTCGTGTTCCGCGATCAGCGCATCACGCCCGACGAGCAGGTTGCGTTCAGCAAGCGCTTCGGCCCGCTGCAGATTCACGTGCTGCATCAGTTCGCGCTCGCGGGACATCCGGAAGTGCTGATCGTGTCGAACATCGTAGAGAACGGCAAGCCGATCGGTCTCGGCGATGCCGGTCATTTCTGGCATTCCGATCTCTCGTACAAGGACAAGCCGAGTCTCGGTTCGATGCTGCATGCGCAAGAACTGCCCGCGACCGGCGGCGACACGCTCTTCGCCAATCAGCATCTCGCGTGGGACACATTGCCCGCGCATCTGCGCGATGCGATCGAAGGGCGCGTCGCGGAGCACACGTATCTCGCCAAATATGCCGAACTGCAAAAGCGCAGTCCGTGGCGTCCGAATCTGTCGGCGGAACAGATTGCACAAGTCAAACCGGTGACGCATCCCATCGTGCGCACGCACCCGGAAACGAAGCGTCGCGCGCTTTTCGTGAGCGAGCATTTCACGACGCGCGTGATCGGTTTGCCGGAAGACGAAAGCCGCGCGCTGCTCGCGGAACTCTTCGCGCACAGCACGAAGCCCGAGTTCGTTTACCGGCATCGGTGGCAGGCGCGCGACATGGTCTTCTGGGACAACCGCTCGGTCATGCATCTTGCAGCCGGCACGCCCGACGATGAGCGCCGCAAGCTGTATCGCACGACCATCGAAGGCGACGCGCCTTTCTAAAAAACCACTATTTCCACGGGGTTTCATCGATGCATTCTCGCAAAGGGAAGGGCGCCGCACGCGCGCTCGTCGCCGCGTTGTCGCTCGCGATCGGCGTCACGTCGGCGAACGCATATGCCGAAGGCACGCTGCGCATCGCGGAGCAATTCGGCGTCGTGTATCTGCTGCTCAATGTGGCGCGCGATCAGAAGTTCATCGAGCAGGAAGGCAAGAAGGAAGGGCTCGATATCAAGGTGGACTGGGCGAAGCTCTCGGGCGGATCGAGCGTGAACGACGCGCTGCTGTCCGGTTCCGTCGATATCGCGGCGGCGGGCGTCGGCCCGTTGCTGACGATCTGGGACCGCACGCACGGACGGCAAAACGTGAAGGGCGTCGCGTCGCTCGGCAATTTTCCGTACTACCTCGTATCGAACGATCCGCGCGTGAAGACCATCGCCGATTTCACCGACAAGGACCGCGTCGCGGTGCCGGCGGTCGGCGTGTCAGTGCAGTCGCGCATCCTGCAATACGCGGCAGCGAAGCAATGGGGCGACAAGGAATACAACCGCCTCGACAAGCTCACGCAAGCGGTGCCGCATCCGGATGCGGCGGCGGCGCTGATTGCGGGCGGCACGGAGATCAACGCGCATTTCGGCAATCCGCCGTTCCAGCAGCAGGAACTCGCAGGCAATCCGAAAGCGCATATCGTGCTCAATTCGTACGATGTGCTCGGCGGTCCCAGTTCCGCGACGGTGCTCTACGCCACCGAGAAATTCCGCAACGAGAATCCTAAGACGTATCGCGCGTTCGTCGCCGGTCTCGCCGATGCCGCGCGCTATGTCACGCAGCATCCCGAACAGGCCGCCGATATCTATTTGCGCGTGAACGGCGCGAAGATCGATCGCGATCTGCTCATCAAGGTCATCAAGGATCCGTCGGTGCAATTCAAGGTCGCGCCGCAGAACACGTTCGCGCTCGCGCAGTTCATGCATCGCGTGGGCGTCATCAAGAACGAGCCGAAGTCGTGGCAGGACTACTTTTTTACCGATCCCGCGACGAAGGACGGAAGCTGAAGCGCAACCCGTACTTATCGCCGATCGCGCATTGGATATTCGCATCGATTGGTTCGCTTATATGCCGCGCGCCGTTATCGTGTGCGTTTGCCCCTTAGCACACAGAACATGGCTGCCAATCCTCAGGCGCTCTACGCGCACGAAGCCGGTCGCGACGCCGCGACGAGCGGCAAGCTGCTCAGCGCGAAGAACGTGACGCTCGAATACCGCACGCCCGAGCGGCTCGTGCGCGCGACGCACGACGTCAGCTTCGATGTCTACGGCGCCGACCGCTTCGTGCTGCTCGGGCCGTCGGGCTGCGGAAAGTCGACGCTGCTGAAGGCCGTCGCGGGTTTCATCGAGCCGGTCGCGGGCAGCATCGAAATAGGCGGCGAGCGCGTGCGCGGGCCCGGCGCGGATCGCATCGTCGTATTTCAGGAATTCGATCAGTTGCCGCCGTGGAAGACCGTCGTGCAGAACGTCGCGTTTCCGCTGCGCGCCGCGCGCAAGCTCGGCCGCGCCGAAGCACGCGAGCGCGCGCTGCATTATCTCGACAAGGTCGGCCTCGCCAAATTCGCCGATGCCTATCCGCACACGCTGTCGGGCGGCATGAAGCAGCGCGTCGCCATCGCCCGCGCGCTCGCGATGCAGCCGCGCGTGCTCCTGATGGATGAGCCCTTCGCCGCGCTCGATGCGCTCACGCGGCGCCGCATGCAGGAAGAGCTTCTGCGGCTATGGAGCGACGAGCGCTTCACGTTGTTGTTCGTCACACATTCGATCGAGGAGGCGCTCATCGTCGGCAATCGCATTCTGTTGCTGACGCCGCATCCGGGACGCGTGCGCGCCGAACTGAACAGTCATCAATACACGCAGGAAAGCATGGGCCGCGGAGAGTTTCAGCAAAGCGTCGCGCGCATTCATCGTCTGCTGTTCGAAGAGGAGAGCGCGCTGTGAGTACACCGCATCTGATCGCGCCGCCCGTTCGGCCCGAATACGAAGTCGCGCCCGCCGCGCTCGCCAGCGTCGAACATGAAGCGCCGCTGCCGCTCACGAAGCGGCTCGCGGATCGCTCGTGGCTGCGCAAGTCGATCATCGCGCTCGTGCTGATCGCGTTGTGGGAGATCGCCGCGCGCGCCGTCGATAACGATCTCCTGCTGCCCACGTTCAGTGCGACCTTTATTGCGTTCGTGCAGGGTATCGCGTCGGGTGAGTTGATCGAGAAGATCGGTATTTCGATGTCCGTACTATTGCGCGGTTACGCGCTCGGCGCGGCGCTCGCGTTCGTGCTGACATCGCTCGCGGTATCGACGCGCATCGGCCGAGACATCCTTTCGATGCTCACCGCGATGTTCAATCCGCTGCCGTCCATCGCGCTGCTGCCGCTCGCGTTGCTGTGGTTCGGACTCGGCACGGGCAGCCTGCTGTTCGTGCTCGTGCATTCGGTGTTGTGGCCGCTCGCGCTCAACACGTATGCGGGCTTTCAGGCGGTGCCGACGACCTTGCGCATGACGGGCCGCAACTACGGGCTCAACGGCATGCGTCATGTGATGCTGATTCTCGTGCCCGCCGCGTTGCCGTCGATTCTCGCGGGCTTGCGCGTGGGCTGGGCGTTCGCATGGCGCACGCTGATCGCGGCGGAACTCGTGTTCGGCGCGAGTTCGGGCAAGGGCGGTCTTGGCTGGTACATCTTCCAGAACCGCAACGAGCTTTATACGGATCGCGTGTTCGCGGGCCTCGCGGCGGTCATCGTGATCGGGCTCGCGGTCGAGCATCTCGTCTTCGATACGATCGAGCGCGTAACCGTGCGACGCTGGGGCGTGCAGCAATGAGCGGGACTCGATCTATTCTTCGGCACGAATGAAGTCGATGAACGCGCGCAACGGTCCCGGCATGTGCGCGCGGCTCGGATAGTAAAGACGCGGACCGGTGAAACTCTGCCACCACGGTTTGAGCACCGGCACGAGCGCGCCGTCGTCGATGGCTTCGCGCATGAATTCATCGAATGTATAGACGATGCCGAGTCCCGCGATGGCCGCGCTCCGGCTGATCTCGATCGACGATGTCACCAGTGGTCCTTCCGGCGCGATGCGTATCGCGTCCTTGCCGCGGATGAATTCCCACACGGCCAGCACGCCGCTGTCGAAGCGATGGCCGATGCAAGCGTGATTCACGAGCTCGCGCGGATGCTTCGGCTCGCCGTGCGCGGCAAGATACGCGGGCGACGCGACCGCGACGAAGCGTTGCGTGCGCGGCCCGATGGGCACCGCGATCATGTCGCGCTCGATGCGCTCGTCGTAGCGGATGCCTGCATCGAAACCGGCGGCGAGCACGTCGATGAACGTATCGCTCGCGCTGATCTCCAGCTTGATGCCCGGATGCGCCGCAAGAAACCGCGCGACGATCGGCGGCAGTATTTCGCGCGACACGATGCGCGGCACGTTCAGGCGCAGCGTGCCGGTCGGGCTGTCGCGAAAGCCGTTGACGGCATCGAGCGCGCCCGCGATATCCGCGAACGCGGGCGCAAGCCGTTCGATGAGCCGCTCGCCCGCTTCGGTCGGCGTGACACTGCGTGTCGTGCGATTCAGGAGCCGCACGCCGAGGCGCGTTTCGAGCCGGCGTATCGCCTCGCTCAACGACGACGCCGACACGCCGCGCAACAGCGCCGCCTGCCTGAAGCCGCGCGAACGCGCGACCGCCAGGAACGCGTGAAGATCCGACAGATCCGGCTCGCTCATATCTCACTCACTGTTCGCCAGGGCGCACAGCCCATTCGTATTGAAGTGGATTATCGCACGCGAGGTTTGCTTCCATAATCGTCTCCATTCCTCAAGGAGAGAACGAACATGGAACAACGCAGACTCGGCAGAACAGGACCGCAGACGGCAGCGATCGGCCTCGGATGTATGGGCATGTCGGGCATGTACGGGCCGTCGGATCGCGCGGAAAGCATCGCGACGATACACGCGGCGCTCGAAGCGGGCGTGACGCTGCTCGACACCGGCGACTTCTACGGCATGGGCCACAACGAAATGCTGATCGGCGAGGCCTTGCGAAGCGCGCCGCCTTCGCGCCGCGACTCGGCGATTCTCAGCGTGAAGTTCGGCGGCATGCGCGATCCGGCGGGCAGGTTCATCGGCTTCGACGCGCGGCCTGCTGCCGTGAAGAATGCGCTCGCGTACACGTTGCAGCGGCTGGGCGTCGAGCATATCGACATCTACCGGCCCGCGCGGCTCGATGCGAGCGTGCCCGTCGAAGAGACGGTCGGCAGCATCGTCGAGATGATCGATGCGGGTTATGTGCGCCACGTCGGATTGTCCGAAGTAGGCGCAGATACGATACGCCGCGCCGCGGCCGTGCATCCGGTTGTCGACTTGCAGATCGAATATTCGCTGATTTCGCGCGGTCTCGAAGAGTCGATTCTTCCGGCATGCCGCGAACTCGGCATCGCGATCACGGCGTATGGCGTGCTGTCGCGCGGACTCATCAGCGGACACTGGACGAAGGACGCCGCGCAATCGGGCGACTGGCGCGCGAACAGTCCGCGCTTTCAGCAAGGCAACGTCGAACGCAATCTCGCGCTCGTCGATGCACTGCGCACGATCGCCGATGCGAAGGGCGTGAGCGTCGCGCAGATCGCGATCGCGTGGGTGCTCGCGCAGGGCGACGACATCGTTCCCGTCATCGGCGCGCGGCGTCGCGACAGGCTGACGGAATCGCTCGGCGCGCTCGAGGTCACGCTCACGCGCGACGAACTCGCCGCGATCGAAGCGGCGGTGCCCAAAGGCGCCGCGGCAGGCGATCGCTACGAAGCCGTGCAGATGGCGCATCTCGACAGCGAGAAGAAGTAAGCGTGCATCGTGCGGTGATTGCGATGACGGGGCTCGACGCGGCACGCAAACTGCGACGCGTGTAGCATCGATCCCCATTCACCGATGGAGACACGCCGAGTGAAAATCGCGACCTTCAACATCAACGGCATTCGTCCGCGGCTCGACGCGCTGCTGACATGGCTCGAGCGCGAATCGCCGGATATCGTGTGTCTGCAGGAACTGAAAGCGACGGACGCGCAGTTTCCCGCCGATGCCATCGCGAACGCGGGCTATGGCGCGCTGTGGCACGGGCAGCAATCGTGGAACGGCGTGGCGATTCTCGCGAAGGATGCCGAGCCGGTGCTGAGCCGGCGCGGCCTTCCCGGTTACGAGGACGACACGCACAGCCGTTATATCGAGGCGGCCGTGGGCGGCTTGCTGATCGGCTGTCTGTATCTTCCGAACGGCAATCCGCGGCCTGGCCCGAAGTTCAATTACAAGCTCGAATGGTTCGCGCGTTTCAATGCGCACGCGAAGGCGTTGTTCGCGAGCGGCCATCCTGTCGTGCTCGCGGGCGATTACAACGTCGTGCCGACCGACGAGGACATCTACAACACGCGCTCGTGGCTGAAAGACGCGCTGCTGCAGCCCGAAAGCCGCGCGGCGTACGCGGACCTGCTCGCGCAAGGCTGGACCGATGCGCTGCGCAAGCAATTTCCCGATGAGCGCATCTATACCTTCTGGGACTACTTCCGCAATCACTGGCAGACGAACTCGGGCCTGCGCATCGATCATATTCTGCTGAGCCGCGATCTCGCGAAGAAGCTGGAGAGCGCCGGCGTAGATAAATGGGTGCGCGGCGAGCCGCATGCGAGCGATCATGCGCCGACGTGGATCACGCTGAAGTCCGGGCGTGCGCGCAGGAAGGCGTCTTAGGCTTTTAGCGGGTCGCGCGCGGGATGCAGCGAAGCGAGGAAGCGCATGACGTGTTCGCGGCCGCCCATCGTCCATACGTCGAGATGATCGGCGTCTTCGATGAGCGCGAGATGTTTGTCGCCGCGTGCCGCATCGAAGAGACGCCGGAAGTGCGCGGGCGGGATCACGCCGTCTTTCGTGCCGCCGTAGATCAGCACGGGCGCATCGACCGATGCGATTTTTGCGAGGCTTTCGTAGCGGTCACGAGCGAGCAGGCGCACCGGAAAGAGCCAGAAGCGTTTCGCCGCGACATCGACGATGCTCGTGAACGGCGCTTCGAGCATGAGCGCCTCGATCCTGACTTCGCTCGCGAGTTGCACGGCGACGCCCGAGCCAAGCGAGTAACCGTGCAGCACGATACGCGATGAATGCGCGGCGGCATAGGCGTAGGCGGCGCGGGCATCGGCATAGAGGCCCGCTTCGTGCGGCCGGCCGGGATTGCCGCCATAGCCGCGATATTCGGCGAGCAGCACGCCGTAGCCCGCATCGATCATCTCCAGCGCGATATGGCCGCGCTGGGCGAGGTCTTCGCCATTGCCGTGAAAGAGGATGACCGTCGGCGCGGTGTCGTCGGACGGCGCCTTGTAGCGCACGGTGAGTTCGAGGTCGTCTTCGGTCCGGATGCCGATTCGCTCGGTGCGCGCTTCGAGTTCGGCGTTCTTGAAGGCTTCGATCTGTTCCAGCGGATAGACGAGCCGTCCTTGCAGCCAGTAGAGGCCGGCGAGCGCAACGGCGTACATCAGGGCGATGGCGGCAAGGAGAAGCCAGAGGACTTCGCGCATGGGTGGGTCGGCGGCGGCTTGGGGTTCTTGTATGTTAATGGCTGCGCGCGATTCGATTCGTGCGCCAGCCGTACAAAAACCCGCGCATTGCTCCTTCACCTCACTCCCTTACATCCACCTCCCCCTGCCGCAAGCTCAGCGGCATCTCCGCCGCGATCTCCTTCTGCACGTCATCCGCTCCCCGCCCGCGATTGAACAACGCATTCAGCAGGATCGCGAACACCGCCGCGAGCGTAATTCCGCTATGCGTAAGCGGCCCGGCCCACGCCGGCATTTGCGCGAAGAACGTCGGCGCGACGAGCGGAATCACGCCCACGCCGAGACTGATCGCGATGATGAGCAGGTTGTTCTTGTTGTCGAAATCGACCTTGCTCAGGATCTTCACGCCGGTCGCCGCGACCATGCCGAACATCGCGATGCCCGCGCCGCCGAGCACGACCACCGGAATCGATGCGATCAGATTCGAAAGCTTCGGCAGCAGCCCAAGCAGAAGCAGAATCACGCCCGACACCGCGACCACCCAGCGGCTCTTCACGCCCGTGATGCCCACGAGCCCGATGTTCTGCGAAAACGACGAATGCGGAAACGTATTGAAGATGCCGCCGATCACCGTGCCGAGACCGTCGGTGCGCAGTCCGCGCGTCGCATCGTTGCGCGACACGGGACGCATCGCGAGTTCGCCGAGCGCGAGAAACATGCCGAGCGATTCCACCATGATGACGACCATCACGAGACACAGCGACGCGATCGCCGCAATGTCGAAAGTCGGCATGCCGAACGCAAATGGCCGCACCGGCGCGAACCACGCGGCCTGTCCGACGCCCGCGAAATCGACGAAGCCGAGCGGCAGCGCGATCAGAAAGCCGATCGCCATGCCGAGCAGCACCGATATATTCGCGATGAAGCCTTTCAGATACTTGTTGATGAGCAGAATCGCGAGCAGCACGACGGCCGCGATCATCAGGTTGCGCGGTTCGCCGAAATTCGGTGCGCCGCGTCCGCCGCCCGCCCAGCTGATCGCCACCGGAAAAAGCGTCATGCCGATGGTCAGAATGATCGTGCCCGTGACGATCGGCGGAAAAAAGCGCATCAGCCGCCCGAAGAACGGCGCGATCAGGACGGCGAACACGCCCGCCGCGATCGTCGCGCCGAAGATCGCGGGCAGCCCCGCGCCGGATGACGCCATCGCGACCATCGGTCCGACCGGCGCGAAACTCACGCCCATGATGACCGGCAGGCGAATCCCGAACTTCCACACGCCGATGCATTGCACCAGCGTGACGAGCCCGCACGCGAAGAGATCGGAACTGATCAGGAACGCGACCTGATCCTTCGGCAGCTTCAGCGCCGCGCCGATGATGAGCGGCACCGCGATCGCGCCCGCGTACATCACGAGCACGTGCTGAATGCCGACCGCGAGCATCTGGCCGATGGGCAGCACTTCGTCGACGGGATGAATCGTTTGGGACATGTGCGCTCCGGCGGCTCGATTGAGGGTGTTGTCGGTCGCCCGAGTATTGCATCGCGCATCGGCCGAAAAAATATTCCAGCCGCTATACAGGGCATCGGACGCACGCGCGCGCCGGCAGGACTTTTGACCGGACTTTGTCCAACCTCGGCGCACGATCGGCAGCATTTGCCGATCCGCGCGCCCCGTATCCTGTGCACGGCGAATTAATCGGCGGATCCCTTGCGCTGTAAGGCTTACCGGGCTGTCGAATTTCGGGATGGCGTGCTACATTCCGAGCGCCTTGCATTGCTTCGTTGCGACTGCGCTCGCGGCAACGCAACCAACAAGCATCGGGTCGAACGCCCGATAACATCATTCGCACAGGGATCTCGGCATGGAAATGGTCGGCGGAATGCGGCTTGCGCAGCTGTTCACCAGCAATCAGGAACAACTGCTCGCGGACTGGCTTCCGCAGCAGCACGCGATCGCATCGCGGCGCGGGCTCGTCGGCGAAGCAGAGTTGCGCAATCAGTTCTCGCAATTCGTCTCGCTGCTCGTGACGGCGTTGGGCGCGTCCGAGCGCGTGGATTTCAAGTCGCCCGCGTGGCAGGAAGTGCGCGCGTTTCTCGCGGAGATGTCCACGTTGCGCGCGCGTCAGGGTTTCTCGCCCGTCGAGACCGCGATGTTCGTGTTCTCGCTCAAGCAGCCGCTCTTCGCGCGCCTGCGCGAGACGCTCGGCAACGATGTAGCCACCCTTGCCGATCTCAACTGGGTCATCAGCACGCTCTTCGACGAACTCGGCCTCTACACGACCGAAGTGTTCCAGGCGAGCCGCGAGCAGGTCATCGTGCGCCAGCAGCAGGAACTGCTCGAACTGTCGACGCCCGTCGTGCAGTTGTGGGACGGCATTCTCGCGCTGCCGCTCATCGGCACGCTCGATTCCGCGCGCACGCAGGTCGTGATGGAGAACCTGCTGCAGAAGATCGTCGAAACGGGCGCGGCCATCGCGATCATCGACATTACCGGCGTGCCGACCGTCGATACGCTCGTCGCGCAACATCTGCTGAAGACCGTCGCGGCGGCGCGTCTGATGGGCGCGGATTGCATCATCAGCGGCATTCGTCCGCAGATCGCGCAGACCATCGTGCATCTCGGCGTGAACCTCTCGAACGTCACGACCAAGGCGACGCTCGCGGCGGCCTTCGTCATCGCGCTGCAGCGCACGGGCAAGTCGGTGACGGCGGGGCTCGCGCAGGAAGCGGCCCGCGGCGGCCGCGCGAGCGACGGCTTCGATTCGCTGCAACCGGAATGACGGCGCCCGCCGCCATGTCCGGCACGCATCGAACGCAACGCGACTGAACGGGGTTTCAAGCGATGGAACGCATTCCGATTCTCACGATGGGCAAGCTTCTGCTCGTCACCATTCAGGTCGACATGCACGACCGGCTCGCGCTCGCGCTGCAGGACGATCTGACGAGCCGCATCGTGAAGGACGGCGCGCGCGGCGTGCTGATCGACATTTCCTCGCTCGACGTGGTCGATTCCTTCATCGGACGGATGATCGGCAACACGGCCGCGATGGCCCGCGTGCTCGACGCCGAGACGGTGGTCGTCGGCATGCAGCCTTCGGTCGCGATCACGCTGGTCGAACTCGGCCTCACGCTCTCCGGCGTGCGTACCGCGCTCAACGTGGAAAAGGGCATGGCGCTCCTTTCGCGGGGCGGCACGGCCTGACGGCCGCATGCGAACGACTCCATGACGATCTACCACTCCACAGCCGCGCCGACGTCCTCGTCGCAGCCCGACACCCTGCCCATCCGCAACGACGAGCAGATCGTGCGGCTGCGCCAGTTCGTGCGCGAAAAGGCAGTCGCGCAAGGCCTGTCTCTCATCGACCAGACGAAGTTCGTGACGGCGGCGAGCGAGCTGGCACGCAACACGCTGATCTACGGTGGCGGCGGCGACGCGCATTGCTATGTCGTCGAACGTAACGGCCGGCGCGGTCTCAAACTCGAATTCGTCGACAACGGCCCCGGCATTCCGGATATCCCGCGCGCGCTCTCCGACGGCTTCACGTCGGGCAGCGGTCTCGGGCTCGGTCTCGGCGGCGCAAAACGCCTGTGCGATGAATTCGACATCCGCTCGGCGCCCGGTGAAGGCACGCACGTATCAATTACCAAATGGAAACCGTTCTGAAGGAATCGATGGCCGCGCAGCAGCGCTACGAGATCGCCGAGGCGAGCCAGATCGCCTTCGCGCGGCGCGCGGTCGGCGAGCTCGCGCGCGGACTCGGTTTCAACGAGACGGCCGCGGGCGAACTCGCGATCGTCGTCACCGAATGCGGCACCAACCTGCTGAAGCACGCGCAACAGGGCGAACTGCTCGTGCGCGCGCTCGTCGATCGCGGCGACGCAGCCCTGCGCTACGGCATCGAAGTGCTGTGCATCGACAGCGGGCCGGGCATTCACGATCTGCATCGCTGTTTCGAGGACGGCTACACGACGGCGGGCAGTCCTGGCAACGGCATGGGCGCAATCGAGCGTCTTTCCGACGAGCTCGACATCTGGAGCGCGCCGGGGCGCGGCACGGTGCTGCGCGTCGTGTTCTGGAACGCGCCCGGCCCGGCGAACCCAGGCGCGCGCCAACTGACTTACGGCGTAGTGAATCTGCCGCTGCAAAGCGAAACCGTCAGCGGCGATGCCTGGTCCGTGCACGCGCGCGACGGCGATTTCACCGTGCTCGTCGCCGATGGCCTCGGTCACGGGCCGCTTGCAAATGTCGCGGCGATCGAGGCCGCCAAAGTGCTCGCCCCGAACGGCGACCAGACGCTCGAGCGCATCATGGATGCCGCCAACGAAGCGCTGCGCCCGACGCGCGGCGCGGCCGTCGGCATCGCGCGCATGCCGGCGCTCGCATCGGCGGCGGGTTCGTCGGTGAGCTTTGCAGGCATCGGCAATATTGCCGCGAGCGTGTGGACGGAAAGCACGCACAAGCATCTCGTGTCGCACAGCGGCATCGTCGGGCATTCGCCGCGCCGCGCGCAGATTTTCGACGTGCCCTATGCGCCGAACGCGCTCGTCGTGCTGCATTCGGACGGGCTCACCTCGCGCTGGGATCTCGCGCGTTATCCGGGTCTCGCGCTGCGGCATCCGGCGCTCGTCGCGGCCGTGCTGTATCGCGATTTCGCGCGCGGACGCGACGACGTCACCGTGTTCGTCGCCCGCGCGGCCGGAGGCGCGTGATGGCGCACCCGCTCTGCGCGATGCGCATCGATCACGAACGCGACATCATCGCCGCGCGTGTGAAGGCGCGCGACGCGAGCGCGGCGCTCGGCTTCTCGCCGCAGGATCAGACGCGCATTTCGACTTCCGTACTCGAAGCCGCGCGCACGGTGCTGATCGCAGGACAGGCGGCGCGCGCGGAATTTCTCGTCGATGACGCCATGTATCCGCCGCGTTTCGTCGTCCGCTTTCTGGCGGGCGCGGGCGCGCACGAGCGTCTGCGCGCGATGCGCAACGACAACTCGCAAGCCGCGCTCGGCCTGCTCGCGGCGCAGCGTCTGATGGACCAGTGCGCCATCGCCGACGAAGCGGACGGCGCCACGTCGATCTCGCTCGCGAAGGCTCTGCCCGAAGGCGCGGCGTGCGATGTGCAGGCGGCGAGAGACGTGTTGTCGCGCCAGCCGGGCGACGACACCGCGGCGGAACTGCAACGTCAGAACCGCGAGCTGATCGCGGCGCTCGCCGATCTGCGCGAGCGTCAGGAAGAACTCACGCGTCTCACGCGCGAACTCGAGGACACGAATCGCGGCGTCGTCGCGCTCTATGCGGAACTCGATGCGCGCGCCGATCATCTGCGTCGCGCGGACGAATCGAAGTCGCGCTTCCTGTCGAACATGAGTCACGAGTTCCGCACGCCGCTGTCGTCGATCCGCGCGCTCTCGAAGCTGCTGCTCGAACGTATCGACGGCGAGCTCACGGAAGAGCAGGAAAAGCAGGTGCGCTTCATCCGCAAGGCGGCCGAGGACCTGTCCGAAACGGTCGACGATCTGCTCGATCTCGCGAAGATCGAAGCGGGCAAGATCGAAGTGCGCCCCGCCGAGTTCGAAGTCGATACCTTGTTTTCCGCACTGCGCGGGATGTTGCGGCCGCTGTCGCCAGGCGGCGCGGTGGAACTCGTGTTCGAATCGTGCGAAGGGCTGCCGCCGATTCGCACCGACGAAGCGAAGGTCGCGCAAGTCCTGCGCAACTTCGTGTCGAACGCGCTCAAGTTCACCGAGCGCGGCGAAGTGCGCGTCGCGGCGAGCTATGACGAAGCGCGCCGGCTCATCACGTTTTCCGTCAGCGATACGGGCATCGGCATCGCGCCCGAGCATCAGCAGGTCGTGTTCGAAGAGTTCGGCCAGGTCGAGAACCGTCTCCAGCAATACGTGAAGGGCACGGGTCTCGGCTTGCCGCTCTGCCGCAAGCTGTGCAAGCTGCTCGGCGGCGATGTGTCGCTCGTGAGCGAAGTCGCGCGCGGCTCGACCTTTAGTGCGACGATTCCGGCGGATTACGGCGCGGACGTCGACGCCGCGCATCACGCAGCGAGCGATACGCGCCCGGCTGTGCTGATCGTCGCGAGCAATCCGATCGAGCGGCTCGACTGCGAAGCCGCGCTGCGCGAGTCGCCGTATCGCGCGATGAACGCCGCGACGCTCGACGAGGCGAGCCGGCTGCTTGCGCGCACGCAGCCCGCCGCGTTGCTGCTCGCGGTGCGGCCCGCGCCCTCGGAAGCGTGGACCTGGCTTGCTGCGCTGCGCGCGCAGGCGGCGACGCGCAGCATTCCGATCGTCGTGCTCGGTGAAGAAGAGGATCGCAACGAGGCGCAGGCGCTGGGTGCGTCCGCGTTCATCGCCAAGCCGGTGGGCGGTGGCGAAATGCCGGGCGTGCTGGACGCGATGACGGGCAAGGGACGACCATCATGACAAGCGACTGGAACGGGGTGCTGATCCTCAACGTCGACGACAACGACGGCGCGCGTTATGCGAAAACGCGCATCCTGTCGCGCGCGGGCTTCAACGTGATCGAAGCGGCGACGGGCACCGCCGCGCTCGAACGCGTGCGCGGCGAGGCGCCCGATCTCGTGCTGCTCGACGTGAAGCTGCCCGACATCAACGGTCTCGAAGTGTGCCGGCAGATCAAGGCGTCGGCGGAGACGTCGGGCACGCTCGTGTTGCAGACATCGGCGGCGGCGGTGCATAGCCTCGATCGCATCCGCGGTCTCGAAGGCGGCGCGGACAGCTATCTGACCGAGCCCGTCGAGCCGGCGGAACTGATCGCGCATGTGCGCGCGCTGTTGCGCGTGCGGCTCGCGGAAAACGCGCTGCGTGAAAGCGAGGAGCGCTTTCGCCAGCTCGCGGAAAATATCGACGATGTGTTCTGGATGCTCGACCCCGCATCCGGCGAACTGCTCTACGTGAGCCCCGCCTACGCGCGTCTCTTCGATACGGGCGGCGGCGCGCCCGCGCCCGTGCCCGGCCCCGATCACTGGTCCGGCGACATTCTTCCGCTCGACCGCGAGCACGTCGCCGAAGCATATAGGCAATTGCTCGCGAACGGCACGCCGTATCAGGTCGAATACCGCATCGTGCGTGCGAGCGGCGGTCCGCGCTGGGTCGCGGAACGCGCGTTCCAGGTGCGCGGTGCGGCGGGTCATCCCGCGCGGCCGTATCGCATCGCGGGCATCGTCAACGACATCTCCGAGCGCAAGGCCGCCGAACTGCTGCTGCGCGAAGCGGACCGCCGCAAGGACGAGTTTCTCGCGATGCTCGCGCACGAACTGCGCAATCCGCTCGCGCCGATCCGCAATGCCGTCGATCTGCTCGATCCCGATCGCGAGCAGTCCGTGCAGCACTTCGCAACCGTGCGCGCGATCATCGACAGACAAGTGCGTCACCTGAGCCGGCTCGTCGACGATCTGCTCGACGTCGCGCGCATCACGCAGGGCAAGATCACGCTACGCGAGGAACCGGTCGATCTCGCGGCGGCGATTGCGGCCGCCATCGAGACCGTGCAGCCCGCGCTCGACAGAAAGCGGCACAAGCTCACGGTGAAGCTGCCGGATGCGCCGCTTTACATCGTCGGCGACAACGTGCGGATCGCGCAGGTCTTCGGCAATCTGCTGTCGAACGCGTCGAAGTACAGTCTCGAAGACGGCGAGGTCGCGATCGAAACGGAACAGTTTGGCGACGAAGTGCGCGTCACCGTGCGCGACCGCGGCATCGGCATCGCGCCGGACATGCTGCCGCATATCTTCGATCTCTTCGTGCAGTCGGAGACGTCGCTCGAACGCTCGGAAGGCGGGCTCGGCATCGGGCTGCCTCTGGCGAAAACGCTCGTCGAATTACAGGGCGGACGTATCGAAGCATTCTCATCGGGGCCGCAGACAGGCAGCGAGTTCGTCGTGTGGCTGCCGCTCGCGCGCGACGCGCAAGTGGCCGCGCAGGGCGTCGCGCCGCTGCCCGCGAACGTGAGCGCCGGAAAGCGCGTCTTGCTCGTCGATGACAGCGTGGACGCCGCAACCGCGATGGCGCTGCTGCTCGAGGCGGACGGCTTCGACGTGCGTACCGCGCACGATGCGATCGAAGCGCTCGCGCTCTCGGAAGTGTTCGCGCCGCAGATCGTGCTGCTCGATATCGCGTGGCCTTGCTCGATCCCGACGGCAATCCGGCTGAAGAAGGCGAAATCGCGCTCGCGCTCGATCCCGCCGAAATCGCCGCCGCGATTCTTTTCCTGGCGACCGA
>NZ_FCNX02000007.1 GCF_001544835.2 Caballeronia fortuita
CGCACCGCTTCTTCCACGGCGATTTCATCGAACGGATTCATCGACATCTTCACGTTGGCGATATCGACGCCCGTGTTATCCGACTTGACCCGGACCTTCACGTTGTAGTCGACCACGCGCTTGACTGGCACCAGAATTTTCATGCACACGCTCCAAAGTTACGATTACGTCAACCCAGCGTCATTATACGAGCGACGCGTCGGATCACCCCTCCAAAACCGGGTGGGGTCGGGTCGTCGTGCATCAGGAATGAGCCAAATTTTATCGAACGATCGTTCTATTTATATCCACGAAAACCCGAAGACGGCCGTGAAAACGATTACCACGCCGTGATCACCGCACCCGCGTATTTTCCTTCTACGAACTGTTTCACTTCCGGCGAGTGATACGCCGCGACGAGCTTTGCGACCCACGGCTTGTCCTTGTCGGCTGCGCGGATCGCGATGATGTTCACGTACGGGCCGCGCGGCTCCTCGATCGCGATCGCGTCCGACTTCGGCTTCAGACCCGCTTCCATCGCGAAGTTCGTGTTGATGGCGGCGGCATCGACGTCGTCGAGCGAGCGCGGAATCTGCGCCGCATCGAGTTCGACGATCTTCAGCTTCTTCGGATTTTCGACGATATCGATCGGCGTCGCTTTCAAGCCCGCGTCGGCGCGCAGCTTGATGAGACCTTGTTTCTGCAGCAGCAGCAACGCGCGGCCGCCGTTGGTCGGATCGTTCGGCACCGCGATGCGCGCGCCGTTGGGCAGCGCCGACAGCGACTTGAGCTTCTTCGAGTAGATGCCCATCGGGAACGTCACGGTATCGGCGACTCTCGCGAGCTTGTAGCCGCGATCCTTCACCTGCGCGTCGAGATACGGCAGATGCTGATAGCTGTTGGCATCGAGATCGCCGGCGGCGAGCGCGGCATTCGGCTGCACGTAGTCCGAGAACTCGACGACGGTGATCTTCAGGCCGTTTTTCGCGGCGACCTGCTTCACCACGTCCATGATCTGCGCGTGCGGGCCGCCGGTCACGCCGATCTTGATGGCTTCGTCGGCGTGCGCGAAGCCGTTGAACAGCGTTGCGCTCAGGAGCGCGGCGGCGAACTTCAGAATGAATCGACGTTGCATGATTTCCGATTGTTTATTTGTGGCTGAGACGACGGACGAGCCAGTCGCCGAACGACTGCACGAGTTGCACGAACACGATGAGAATCACGACGACGGTAACCATCACTTCGGGCAGAAAGCGCTGATAACCGTAGCGGATGCCGAGATCGCCGAGACCGCCGCCGCCGATCGCACCGGCCATCGCCGAATAGCCGACGAGCGAGACGAACGTGATCGTCAGACCGGCGACGACGCCCGGCAGCGATTCCGGCAACAGCACCTTGAAGACGATCTGCGATGTCGTCGCGCCCATCGCCTGCGCAGCTTCGATGAGCCCGCGGTCCACTTCTCGCAGCGCCGTTTCCACGAGCCGCGCGATGAACGGCGCAGCGGCGATGGTCAGCGGCACGACCGCGGCCGCGGTGCCGATCGACGAGCCGACGACGAGCCGCGTGAACGGAATCACCGCGACAAGAAGGATGATGAAGGGCGTCGAGCGCACCGCATTGACGACGCCGCCGAGCACGCGATTCACGCCGATGTTCTGCAGTACGCCATCGCGATCGGTCAGATAGAGCAGCACGCCGAGCGGCAGACCGACCGCCGCGCCGACGAGTCCCGAAATGCCGACCATGATCAGCGTTTCCCAGAACGACTGGACGAACATGTCGAACATTTCACTCAACATGGGACAACTCCTCCACCACGACGCCTTGCGAGCGCAAATATTCGATCGCCTCGGCGATCTTCACCGGCTGGCCGCCCGCGAGCACCGCGAGCGAGCCGAACGCCTGCCCCTGGATCTCGTCGATCTGGCCGTGCAGGATGTTGAAATCGAGCTCGTAGCGGCGGATCGTCTCGGAGAGAATCGGCTGATCGACGCCCGAACCGGTGAACGCGAGGCGCAGCAGATGGCCGCTGCCCGTCTTCAACCGTTCGACGACGCGCGCCTTCAACGCGGGCGGCAGTTCGTGCGCGATCACATCGCCGATCAGCGCGCGCGTGACTTCGTGATGCGGCTGCATGAAGACATCGACGACCTTGCCCTCTTCGACCACGCGCCCCGCGTCGAGCACCGCGACGCGATCGCACACCTGCTTGATGACCTCCATCTGATGCGTGATGAGGACGATCGTGAGACCGAGCTCGCGATTGATCTTGCGCAGCAGATCGAGAATCGCGCGCGTGGTTTCGGGATCGAGCGCGGAGGTGGCTTCGTCGGAAAGCAGCACCTTCGGCTGGCTCGCGAGCGCCCGCGCGATGCCCACGCGCTGCTTCTGCCCGCCGCTGATCTGCGCGGGATACTTGTCCTTGTGCGTCGTGAGGCCAACGAGATCGAGCAGCGGCAGCACGGCCGCTTCGATCTCCGCGCGCTTCTTGCCGGCGAGTTCGAGCGGCAGCGCGACGTTGTCGTACACCGTGCGCGAACTCAGCAAATTGAAATGCTGAAAGATCATGCCGATGTCGCGGCGCGCTGCGCGTAGGTCGTCCTTGCCGAGCGTCGTGAGATCGCGTCCGTCGACGATCACGTTGCCTTCGCTCGGCCGCGTCAGCAGGTTGATGGTGCGCACCAGCGTGCTCTTGCCCGCGCCGCTGCGCCCGATGATGCCGAACACTTCGCCGGCGGGAATCGTCAGATTGACGTTGTGCAGCGCTTCGACCCAGCCTCTGGGTCCCGCGAAGCGCTGCGAAAGGTTGCGTATTTCGATCATGAAAATGCAAACGGCGGAAGGCTCGCCGGGTGAACGCACCCGTGCAGCCGGCCGCCGCTCGTTGTTAGCTGTTTTTGTACCGTAGCCCGCGATTTTACAGGACCCGTTACATTCTGTTTAATAATGAATTCAGATCGGCTAATAACGTGGAGATATTTACTGGCTCATGTCACGCACTACTTATTCGACGAGCGCGGTTACGACGCGGCACGGCGTCGAGTTGTTCCTGCATCGCTGGCAGCCTGTAGCGGATGCCGAACGCGACGCGCCGCACGCCCGCATCGCGCTCATTCACGGTCTGGGCGAGCACGCGGGACGCTACGACGCGCTCGCGGTCGCGCTGAACGCGGCCGGCATCGAACTGATCGCGATCGATCTGCGCGGGCACGGCAAATCGTCGGGCGAGCGCGCATGGGTTCGCGTCTTCACCGACTATCTGCGCGACGCCGACGTGCTGCTCGAAGCCTGCACCGCGACGCCGCCCGCCGGAACGCCGCTATTTCTGATGGGCCACAGCATGGGCGGAACGGTCGCGGCGTTGTACGCCGCCGAGCGCGCGCAGGAGAAAAACCTGGCCGGGCTGATTCTGTCCAGTCCGGCGCTGAAGATCGGCGCGGGCACGCCGCGCTGGAAGGCGAAACTGAGCCGCATCGTCGGGACGGTCGCGCCGCGCGTGGCCGCGTTCAGCATCGATCCCGCGCTGCTGTCGCGCGCGCCTGGCGTCGTCGAAGCGTATAAGCGTGATCCGCTCGTGTTTCACGGCGCGGTTCCGGCGCGCACCGCCGCGCAGATTCTCGCCGGCATGGCGCGCGTGGCGGCCAGTCGCGGCGATATCAAACTGCCGATTCTCGTCTTCCACGGCAGCGCCGATGCAATCTGCGATCCCGCCGGCAGCCGCGAGTTCGAAGCGCACGCGGGATCGACCGACAGCACGCTCGCAATTCACGAAGGCAGCGCGCACGAAACACTCAACGACCTCGACCGCGAGCGCGTGATCCGCGAACTGATCGACTGGACGCTGGTGCGCGCCGATTACGCGCGCACGCACGCGCGTGGCTAGATCTCGGCGAGCACGCGCAGATGCGCGACCACGCTGCGCCCCAGCGCCGACAGGTTGTAGCCGCCTTCCAGACAGCTCACGATGCGCCCTTGCGCATGGCGCTTCGCCACCGCGCGAATCTGCTCGGTGATCCACGCGTAATCGTCCTCGACGAGGCCCATGTTGGCCATGTCGTCTTCGCGGTGCGCGTCGAAGCCCGCCGACACGAAGATCATCTGCGGCTTGAATTCGTCGAGCCGCGGCAGCCACATCATGTCGACGACCTCGCGCACCTGCATGCCCTTCGTGCGCGCGGGCAGCGGCACGTTGACCATGTTGGACGCGTGATTGTCGGCGCCGGAGAACGGATAGAACGGATGCTGGAAAATGCTGCACATCAGCACGCGCGAGTCGCCGCTGAACGCGGCCTCGGTGCCGTTGCCGTGATGCACGTCGAAATCGACGATCGCGACGCGCTGCAGGCCGTGCACTTCGAGCGCATGACGCGCGGCGATCGCGACGTTGTTGAAAAGGCAGAAACCCATCGCGCGCGCGGGTTCCGCATGATGGCCCGGCGGCCGGATGCTGCAGAAGGCGTTGTCGTAGCGCCCTTCGATGACGGCATCCGTTGCCGCGATCGCCGCGCCCGCCGCGCGCAACGCGGCCCGATACGACGCGGGGCACATCGACGTATCTGGATCGAGTTCGCTTCTACCCGACTCCGGCGTGCGGCTCTTGATGTAATCGATATGCGCCTGCGTATGCACGCGGGCGAGCTCGGTTTCCTCCGCGAGCGGCGCTTCCTCACGCTCGATGAGCGAATCGATGCGGCTCGCGATCAGTTGATCTTCGATCGCCTGAAGGCGCGCCGGACATTCGGGATGCCATTGGCCGTTGTCGTGCTGGAGGCAGTCGGGATGGGAGTAAAAGCCGGTGGCCATGATGTCTCGCAATGCCGCTCACGTCGGCTCTCGTCTCGTGTTTTTTCGTCATACGCGACCACGCGGCGCGCATTTGACGTTAAGTTACCACACCGTTGAACACGTCCGGCTCCGTCCGGACGTATGGCCGATATGGGCGCAAGGCGTCGGTTATACTGCCCCGACGCCTTGCCGGCCAAGCGAATGCGCGCGGCATGTTGCAGGCTGTTGCGTTCCGTTGAGAATCGTTGCAGATCGATTCAACTTCTCAGGCGTTTTGGCCGCTCGCGCATCCGGCATCGCCCCTACCGCCCCCAACCACGCACACTATGACTTTCCAGTTTGCTCCGTTCGACTTCACGGCTTCGTTCAAGCCGGCAAAGCGCGCACTCGTCGCTTCCTTCGTCTGCGCGCTCGGCTTTCTCTCAGGCAACAGTGCCCTTGCGCAGTCGCAGCAGTCGCAGCAGCCGCAGGCCGCGACGCCGCAAGGGCAGGTGTTCGAAGAAGAGATCGTGCCGCAGCGCTACGCGAACAATCCGAATGTCGAGGCGTTTATCAACGACATGGTCGCGCGCTACGACTTCGATTCGTCCGCGCTGCACGATCTGTTCGCTCACGTGAGTTATTCCGCGACGGCGGCGAAGCTCGTACTTCCGTCGCCGACGCCGCAGGCCAAAAACTGGCGCGCGTATCAGTCGCGCTTCATCGAGCCGATCCGCATCAATGCCGGCGTGAAGTTCTGGCGCGCCAATCAAGCGACGCTGCAGCGCGCGTCCGAGCAATTCGGCGTGCCGCCGGAGGTGATCGTCGGCATCATCGGCGTGGAGACGATCTACGGGAAGTACATGGGCAACTTCCGCGCGCTCGACGCGCTGACCACGCTCACGTTCGATTATCCGAACACGCCGAATCGCGCCGAGCGCATGGCGACCTTCCGCAAGAATCTCGAAGACCTGCTCGTGTGGACGCGCGATTCGCAGATCGACCCGACGACCGTGCTCGGTTCGTACACCGGCGCTATCGGCATTCCGCAGTTCCTGCCTAGCAGCATCGTGCAATACGCGGTCGATTACGACGGCAACAGCCGCATCGATCTGCGCACGAGCCCGGCGGACGCCATCGGCAGCGTTGCGAACTATCTGAAGCAGAACGGCTGGGAACCGGGCCGTCCGGTCGTGTGGCGCATCGCCGGCGATCCCGGCAGCCAGGGCATCGCGCAGGCCGCCGCGGACGGCTCGCCGGAACCGAAGTGGTCGCTCGCGCAACTGACTAAGGCCGGTATGCTGCTCAACGAACCGGGTCTGAATATCGATGCAGCAGCGGCGACGCCGCTCACCGTCGTCGATCTGCCGACGCCTGGCCGCGCGACCGAATACACGCTGGGCCTGAAGAACTTCTATGTGCTCACGCGCTATAACCGCAGCTTCTTCTACGCGCTCGCGGTGTATCAACTCGGCGAGGCGGTGAAAGCGCGCATGATCGCGGGCGATCCCGGCGCGTGATCGCGCGCGACGCCTGACGTAAAAAAACCCCGGCGCGCCGGGGTTTTTTATCGAACGAACGACAATCGCCGTTTCAGGCCGGGAACACGCCCGTCGACAGATAACGGTCGCCGCGATCGCAGACGATGAACACGATCGTCGCGTTCTCGACCTGACGCGCGACGCGCAGCGCGACTTCGCACGCGCCGCCCGACGAAATGCCCGCGAAAATGCCCTCGACCGATGCGAGGCGCCGCGCCATCGCTTCGGACGCCGCCTGACTCACGTTCTCCACGCGATCCACACGGCTGCGATCGAAAATCTTCGGCAGATACGCTTCCGGCCATTTACGGATGCCCGGAATGCGCGAGCCCTCTTCCGGCTGCGCACCGATGATCTCGATCTTCTGGTTCTGCTCCTTCAGATACTTCGAGACGCCCATGATCGTGCCGGTCGTGCCCATCGACGAGACGAAGTGCGTGAGGCGGCCTTCGGTCTGACGCCACAGTTCGGGACCGGTGGCTTCGTAATGCGCAAGCGGGTTGTCGGGGTTCGCGAACTGATCGAGGATGATGCCGCGTCCGTCGCGCTGCATCTGATCGGCGAGATCGCGCGCGTATTCCATGCCGCCCGTCACGGGCGTCAGCACGATTTCCGCGCCGTATGCCGCCATGCTCTGACGACGTTCGATCGACAGATCTTCCGGCATCAGCAGCACCATCTTGTAGCCGCGCATCGCGGCGGCCATCGCGAGCGCGATCCCGGTATTGCCGCTCGTCGCTTCGATCAGTGTATCGCCCGGCTTGATGCGGCCGCGCTCTTCAGCTTTCCTGATCATCGACAAAGCCGGGCGGTCCTTCACCGAACCCGCCGGATTGTTGCCTTCGAGCTTGCCCAGCACGACGTTGTTGCGGCTGCGGATTTCATCGTCCACGACGCGGACGAGTTGCACGAGCGGCGTGTTGCCGATCGTGTCTTCGATAGTCATGTAAGCCATATGCGGAGCGGATTCATTCCCCGCCGACGACACGTCTGTGCGCGGGAATTTCGATATAGGGATGCGTCGATTGTAGCCCACCGGTCCCGCCGATGCCGGCGCACCCCTCTCGCGCGGATGGAATGCCGTTCGCGCGCGCCGCCCGCGCACGCAAAAACCCCACGGGGAGGTCGTCCGCGGGGGAGCCTAAAACATCCGAAGGCTGAAGGAGATCGTGGGCGCGCGCTTCACCATGGCGCGCGCCGCGAATCCGGCTACTTCTTCACGATGACCGGTTTGGCCGCCGCCGACGCGGACACCTGCGTCGCGACCGCCGAATTTGCCGCGCCCGGCGGTGCGGCAAGCGCCGCGGTCTTGCTGGTTGCGCCGATGGTCAGCCCTTCGGCTTCGAGACGCTGGACCGTCTTGCCGCCCATGCCTTTCACGCGCGTGCTGAGGTCGCCCGCGTCCTTGAAGGGACCGTGCGCCTGACGTTCATCGAGGATGGCTTTCGCCTTCGCCGGACCGATGCCCTTGATGCCCCGCAGCGCGTCGGCATTCGCGGTGTTGACGTCGACGGCCGCCCACGCGCTGCCGATGGAAAAAAGGAGCGCGAATGCGGCGATCGACGAGAGTGCTTGCTTGAACATGACTGAGTCTCCGTGAGGAACCGGCCGGCACCAGCGCCAACCGTGAGACCCAGTTTAATGACGCTCGAAACGCGTTTATAGCTGGCCGAATAGCCAACGCACGTAGCGGTCGACGCCTTCCTGAACCGTGAGAAAAGAGGCGTCATAGCCCGCCGCGCGCAGCTTCGACTGATCCGCTTGCGTGAAGCATTGATACTTGCCGCGCAGCGCGTCCGGAAACGGCACGTACTCGATCAGCCCGCGCTGCACGAGTTCCGCGAGCGACAGCGCCGCTTCGCCGTTCATCGCGCGAAGCGAGTTCACAACGGTCGATGCGATGTCGTTGAACGGCTGCGCGCGTCCGGTGCCGAGATTGAAGATGCCCGATTTCTCCGGATGATCGAAGAAAAACAGGTTCACCTTCACGACGTCTTCGACCGAAATGAAGTCGCGCGTCTGCTCGCCGGCCGCATAGCCGTTGTATTCGCCGAAGAGCTTGACCTTGCCTTCCGAGCGGAACTGGTTGAAGTTGTGGAACGCGACCGACGCCATGCGCCCCTTGTGCGTCTCGCGCGGGCCGTAGACGTTGAAATAGCGAAAGCCGACGATCTGGCTCCCCGCCTTCGGCAGCACTTGCCGCACGATCTGATCGAAGAGGAACTTCGAATAGCCGTAGACGTTGAGCGGCTTCTCGACTTCGCGCTCTTCGACGAAGCGGCTCGATCCGCCGTACGTCGCCGCCGACGACGCGTACAGGAACTGCGCGCCCTGCTCGAGGCACGTGTCCATCACGTCGCGGCTGTAGCGGAAGTTGTTGTCCATCATGTAGCGGCCGTCGGTCTCCATCGTGTCCGAACAGGCGCCTTCATGGAAGACCGCGCGCACGCGGCCGAAATCGCCGCGCTTGAAGCGTTCGACGAACTCGATTTTATCGAGGTAATCGTCGATCTCGCAATCGACGAGATTCTTGAACTTGTCGGCGCGCGTGAGATTGTCGACCGCGATCACGCGGTTCTCGCCGCGCTCGTTGAGCGCCTTGACGATATTGCTGCCGATGAATCCGGCAGCACCGGTAACGATGATGGTCATGGCGAAGGTTCAGGTAAGGTCAGGCGAAGAGTTCGTTGTAGTCGACGGTCGCCGTACCGAGCTTGCCCACGACGATGCCCGCCGCGCGGTTCGCATAGACGATCGAGTCGACGAGCGGCACGCCCGCGCCCAGCATGGTCGCGACCGTTGCGATGACGGTGTCGCCGGCGCCCGAGACATCATACACTTCGCGTGCTTCCGCCGACGTGTGCAGCACGCGGTCCTCCGTGAAGAGCGTCATGCCCTCTTCCGAGCGCGTGAGCAGGAGCGCGGAGAGATCGAGATCGGCGCGCAGCTTCGTCACGCGCGCTTGCAGGTCTTCCTCGGATTTCCATTGCCCGATCACTTCGCGCAGTTCGGCGCGGTTCGGCGTGATGAGCGTCGCGCCGCGATATCGGTCCCAGTCGTCGCCCTTCGGATCGACGAGCACCGGCTTACCGGCGCGCTTCGCGTCCGCGATCATCTGCGTGACGTGCGTGAGGCCGCCCTTCGCGTAATCGGACATGAGAATCACGTCGTGCTGCGGCAGAATTTCCGCGAAGCGTTCGAGACACGCGCGCAGCACTTCGTGATTCGGCGTGTTCTCGAAATCGACGCGCAGCAGTTGCTGCTGACGCGACAGCACGCGCAGCTTGATCGTCGTCAAGAGTTCGGGATCGCGTTCGAGATGCGCGGCGACCTTGCTCTCGCCGAGCAGTTCGACAATGCGCTCGCCCGGCTCGTCATGCCCGACCACGCAGAGCAGGCCCGCCTGCGCGCCGAGGGCCGCCGCGTTGCGCGCGACGTTCGCCGCGCCGCCCAGCCGGTCTTCCTTTTTCTGCACGTGCACGACCGGCACCGGCGCTTCGGGCGAAATACGGTTCACGTCGCCGAACCAGTAGCGGTCCAGCATCACGTCCCCGACGACGAGCACGCGCGCCGCGCAGACGCGCGCGAGCGGCACGACAGGAATCTCGGGCTTAGTTGCTGCTGCCGTGGCGGTCGAGTTCGACATGGGGACGTCCTATTGCAAAATAGTCGATGCCCATTTCGGCCATCGATTCCGGTTCATACAGATTGCGGCCATCGAAGATCACCGGCGTCTTCAATGCGCTCTTCAAGTGCCAGAAATCCGGGCTCTTGAATTCCTTCCATTCGGTCACGATGACGAGCGCATCCGCGCCCGTCAGCGCATCCTGTTGCGTGTTCACGAGATGCAGGCGCTTCAGATCGTCCGGGCGGTCGGCAAGATCGAGCGCGAAGACGCGCTGAGCTTCGTCGCGCGCGACGGGATCGTAGCCGCGCACCGTCGCGCCGCGCGCCAGCAGCGCCTCGATGATGCGCCGGCTCGACGCCTCGCGCATGTCGTCGGTATTGGGCTTGAACGCGAGCCCCCACACGGCGAACGTGCGCCCGCGCAAGTCCTCGCCCATGCGCTTCACGATCTTGTTGACGAGCACGCTCTTCTGATCGTTATTGACCGCTTCGACCGCTTCGAGCACGCGCAGCGTGTGACCGTTCTCGCGCGCGGTCTGCGCGAGCGCCTGCACGTCCTTCGGGAAGCACGAGCCGCCGTAACCGCAGCCCGCGTACAGGAAGTGATAGCCGATGCGCGGGTCCGAGCCCATGCCGCGCCGCACCGATTCGATATCGGCGCCGACGGTATCCGCGAGATTCGACAGATCGTTCATGAACGAGATGCGCGTCGCGAGCATCGCGTTGGCGGCGTACTTCGTGAATTCCGCCGAACGCACGTCCATGTACAGCGTGCGCTCGTGATTGCGGTTGAACGGCGTGTAGAGGCGCTTCATCTTCTCGCGCGCGAGGTCGCCCGCGCGGTCGTCGTCGATGCCGATCACGATGCGATCCGGCCGCATGAAGTCGTCGACGGCGGCGCCCTCCTTCAGGAACTCAGGATTCGACACGACCGAGAAACCGTGCTTCTCCGAGCCCTCGAGCCCGCGCGCCTTCAGCTCTTCGTCGACGGCGCGCTTCACCTGCAGCGCCGTGCCGACCGGCACCGTCGATTTATCGACGATCACCTTGAAGCCGTTCGAATACTTGCCGATATTGCGCGCGGCGGCGAGCACGTACTGCAAGTCGGCGGAACCGTCTTCGTCGGGCGGCGTGCCGACCGCGATGAATTGAATATCGCCGTGCTCGACGCTCGCTTTCACGTCGGTGGAAAACTGGATGCGGCCCGCCGCGCGCGTGCGCCTCAGCATTTCCTGTAGGCCCGGCTCGTGGATAGGCACGCCGCCACTGTTGAGAATTTCGATCTTGCGCGGATCGACATCCACGCAAAACACGTCATTGCCGATTTCGGCAAGACACGCGCCGGTCACAAGACCGACGTAACCCGTGCCGACGATGGTCACTTTCATACGCTTTCCGGTTGCTTTTGAAATGCCGGTGGCGGAAGCGGCGCGCTCGTGCGCCGCCAGATGTCAGACTCGCCGCGCGGGCTCAGGCCGAACTGGTGATCGGCTCGACGCGGCGCGGCGCGTAGGTTTCCCAGCCGCTGCAGCCGGGACATTGCCAATAGAATAGCCGTGCGCGGAAGCCGCAAGTTTGACACGTATAGCGCGGCAGATTCTTAGTGCGCTGTTTCACGAGATTACGCATCAGTTCGAGCTCGCCGCGGCGCGGCTCGTCGGCCGTCGCTTCCTGCGCTTCGAGCAGGCGCGTCATGCCCGCGAGATTCGGCGCGCTCTGCATCTGCCGCCGCGCGAGTTCGTGGGCGGCGTCCAGTCCGCGCAAGTCCTGCACGTGCTTGTAGGCGACATCGAGCAGATCATTCGACGGATACCGCGTCGCGTAGTCGATCAGCAGATCGACGCCCTCTTCCTTGCGCCCGAGCGCGGCGTACGCCTTCATCAGCTTCTCGGCGACGAGCGGCAGATACGCCTCGTTCTGCGCCTCGACGCGCTTCCAGTGCGCGATCGCGGCATCGACATTGCCAGCGGCTGCTTCGACATCGCCCGCGAGGATCGTCGCGCGCACGTTGTCCGGATTCGATGCCAGCGCGAGCTTCAGTTCGGCGCGCGCGCCATCGGGATTCTTGCGCTGCAACGCTTCCTGCGCAAGTTCGCAGTGAAAATGCGCGATCTCCATATGCAGCGACGGCGCGCCCATCTTTTCGATCTGCTCGGCCGTCGCGATCGACTTCGGCCAGTCCTTCTCGATTTCGTAGATGGTCAGAAGCGCGCGCTGCGCACCAAGCGAATACTCGCCTGCGTTCAGCGACTTGAACGTTTCCTCCGCGCGATCCAGCAGGCCCGCCTTCAGGAAGTCCTGCCCGAGTTCATACAGCGCGTGGTCACGCTCGGCGACGGGCAAGTCGGCGCGGCTCAACAGATTCTGATGCACGCGGATCGCGCGATCAGTTTCGCCACGGCGACGAAACAGGTTGCCGAGCGCAAAATGCAATTCGATGGTTTCGGGATCGAGCTTGGCGACTTCGATGAACGCATCGATCGCCTTGTCGTGTTGCTCATTGAGCAGAAAATTGAGGCCGCGAAAGTACGAGCGCGGCAGATTCGCATTCTCGGAAAGCAGCGTTTTCAGGTCGTAGCGGGACGCGATCCAACCTAGCGCGAAAGCTACGGGGATGACGAGCAGCCACCAGAAGTCGAGATCCATGCGATTAGTCGTTCAATGTTGGGTGTCTGCTTGCGCGGCGGCTCAGATGAGTGGCGGCATCGGCGGTTCTTCCTTGACCACCGGCGTTTCGCGCGCGACGCGCAGTTCGCGCTTCAGGCGCCCATTCTCCATGCGCAGGCGCACCATCGCCGGCACGGCGGAGACGAGTCCCGCCAGCAATCCGACGACGAAAAACGCGAGGCCGATCAGGATCAGCGGCGCCTGCCACGCGTAGCCCGCGAGGAAGTTCAGCGTCGCGGGCTGGGTATTGGCGAGCGCCAGCACCAGCAAAAGCACGAACACCAGAACGCGGATCAGCCAGACGATGAATTTCATGTAGGGTCTCGCAAGAGCGGTTGCACCAGACGGCCCGTGCTTTACGGCCGGGCCTTCGCGGTTGAACACTCAGGTCAAAGTGACCGGTATTGTAATTGATGCTCAGGAGCGCAGACACATGCCCGCTCCCACCCGATTCGAGCAAGTGCCGCACCCGTCACCGCAACCGCGCCGCGCGCATGACGCGAGGCATAAAAAAAAAGCACCCCGCAGGGTGCTTTTTCTGGTCGATTGCCTCGTGGCGGAAGCCGCGGTCCGGGAAGTCCGCGGATGCGCGCCGATCAGAGATCGTCCGCATCGTCGTCATTCGACGCTTTCAGCGGCTCGCCCGCACGGCCATCGACGCGTTCGCGCAATTCCTTGCCCGGCTTGAAGTGCGGCACGAATTTCTCCGGTACCAGCACCTTCTCGCCCGACTTGGGATTACGCCCGACGCGCGACGGACGACGATTGAGCCCGAAGCTGCCGAAGCCGCGAATCTCGATGCGGTGACCGTTGGCCAGAGCCTCCGACATCGCATCGAGCATCGTCTTCACCGCGAAATCCGCATCCTTGAGAACAAGTTGCGGAAATCGCGACGCCAACTGGGCGACCAATTCCGATTTGGTCATACTTCAGCTTGCCGTTGAGGGCTTAGCTGTTCTGGCCGTCGAGCTTGGCCTTGAGCAGCGCGCCGAGGTTGGTCGTGCCGGTCGCGGCGGCGTTCGTGTCGCCCTGCAGGCTGCGCATGGCTTCCTGCTGTTCGGCCGAATCCTTCGCCTTGATCGACAGGTTGATGCCACGCGACTTGCGATCGATGTTGATGATCATCGCGTTGACCTTGTCGCCTTCCTTCAGCACGTTGCGCGCATCTTCCACGCGGTCTTGTGCGATTTCCGAAGCACGCAGGTAGCCTTCGACTTCGCCGGACAGCGTGACGACCGCACCCTTCGGATCGACCGACTTCACAACGCCGTCGACGATCGCGCCCTTGTCGTTGATCGCCACGAAGTTGTTGAACGGATCGCCTTCGAGCTGCTTGATACCGAGCGAGATGCGTTCCTTGTCCACGTCGATGCCCAGAACCACGGCTTCGACTTCGTCGCCCTTCTTGTACTTGCGGACGGCTTCTTCGCCGGTTTCCGACCACGACAGATCCGACAGGTGAACCAGACCGTCGATGCCGCCAGGCAGACCGATGAACACGCCGAAGTCGGTGATCGACTTGATGGCGCCGCTGATCTTGTCGCCCTTCTTGAAGTTGCGGCTGAAGTCATCCCACGGATTCGGCTTGCACTGCTTCATGCCGAGGGAGATACGGCGGCGGTCTTCGTCGATTTCGAGAACCATGACTTCGACTTCGTCGCCCAGTTGCACGACCTTCGACGGCGCGACGTTCTTGTTGGTCCAGTCCATTTCCGACACGTGGACCAGGCCTTCGATGCCCGATTCCACTTCGACGAATGCGCCGTAGTCGGTGATGTTCGTGACCTTGCCGAACAGGCGCGTGCCCGACGGGTAACGGCGCGAGATGCCTTCCCAGGGATCGTCGCCGAGTTGCTTGATGCCGAGCGAAACGCGGTTCTTCTCTTGGTCGAACTTGAGGATCTTGGCCGTGACTTCCTGGCCGACCGACAGCACTTCCGACGGGTGACGCACACGGCGCCATGCGATGTCGGTGATGTGCAGCAGGCCGTCGATGCCGCCGAGGTCCACGAACGCGCCGTAGTCGGTGATGTTCTTGACCACGCCTTCGACGATCGCGCCTTCCTTCAGCGTCTCGAGCAGCTTTGCGCGCTCTTCGCCTTGCGTCGCTTCGATGACAGCGCGGCGCGACAGCACGACGTTGTTACGCTTGCGGTCGAGCTTGATGACACGGAATTCCAGCGTCTTGCCTTCGTACGGCGTCGTGTCCTTGACCGGACGCGTGTCGACGAGCGAACCCGGCAGGAACGCGCGGATGCCATTGACCATGACGGTCATGCCGCCCTTGACCTTGCCCGTGATCGTGCCGGTCACGAGTTCGTTGTTGTCCAGCGCCTTTTCCAGCGACAGCCACGAAGCCAGACGCTTCGCCTTGTCGCGCGACAGGATGGTGTCGCCATAGCCGTTTTCCAGCGCGTCGATCGCGACGGAAACGAAGTCGCCCGCCTGCACTTCCACTTCACCCGCGTCGTTCAGGAATTCTTCGAGCGGAATATAGGCTTCGGACTTGAGACCAGCGTTCACGACCACGAAGTTGTGGTCGACACGCACGACTTCGGCGGAGATCACTTCGCCGGCGCGCATGTCCTGCTTGGTCAGCGACTCTTCGAACAGAGCCGCAAAGGATTCGGTATTCGGGGTGGAGGTTTGCAGGTCGGACATAAAAATCTGTATTTGCACGGCCTTTGCGCGGTGGTCTCGGTATTGAGACCGGTGAGGCGCAACGCCATACGGGGTTAAGTGGTTTAACACACGCTTCGCCTCCCGGCGAAGCACCTTACGGCACTACACGCGAATTGCGCTGTACCAGCCGATGATCTGTTCGACCGCTTGGTCGATCGACAAACCGGAGGTGTCCAGCGTCTTCGCATCCGCCGCGGGCTTGAGCGGCGCGGCGCTCCGGTTCATGTCCCGGTCGTCGCGCGCGCGCAAATCTCGCAGCAAGTCATCCATATTAGCAGAAAAACCTTTTTGCATCAATTGCTTATGCCGTCTGGCCGCGCGCGCCTCGGCGCTCGCAGTCAAAAATACCTTCAGCGTGGCGTCGGGGAAGATGACGGTGCCCATGTCGCGGCCGTCGGCGACGAGGCCCGGGCGCTTGCGAAAGGCCCGCTGGCGCGCGACGAGCGCCTGGCGCACTTCGGGGTGAACGGCGATCGCGGAGGCGCGGTTGCCGACTTCCTCGCGCCGGATTTCGCCCGAGACATCCACGCCGTCGAGCTGCGCGCAACCTTCGCGGAAGGTGATATGGAGCGCTTCGACGAGTTTTGCAAGGCCGGGCGCGTCGTCCTTCCCCACCTCGTAGCGGATGCTCGCAAGCGCGGCGAGCCGGTACAGCGCGCCGCTGTCGAGCAGGTGAAAGCCGAGCGTCGCCGCGACGACCGCCGCGACCGTGCCCTTGCCCGACGCCGTCGGCCCGTCGATGGTGATCACTGGAGTAGGGTCGAATGGACGGGTCGGTTTCATTGAGTCTGGCCGTTCTGGCCCGTTGTTGCGGTTGTCGAAATCGATGGCATCGCGTTTCACGTCACACCTTCACGAGCGTCGAGAAGCGATCGAAATAATCGGGGAAAGTCTTGTTCACGCATTTCGGATCGTTGATGCGCACCGGCACGCGGCCGAGGCTCACGAGCGAAAAGCACATTGCCATGCGGTGATCGTCGTAGGTGTCGATCGCGGCGTTCGGCGTCAACGCGTCAGGAGGCGTGACGACCAGATAGTCCGCGCCCTCTTCCACCGTCGCGCCGACCTTGCGCAGTTCGGTCGCCATCGCGGCGATGCGGTCGGTTTCCTTCACGCGCCAGCTCGCGATATTGCGCAGCGTCGTCGTGCCGCTCGCGAAAAGCGCGGCCACGGCGATCGTCATCGCGGCATCGGGGATCAGGTTGAAGTCCATGTCGATGGGCGCGAGCCTGCCATCGTCCGATTCCACGCCGCGCACTTCGATCCAGTCCTCGCCCATCATCACGTTCGCGCCCATGCGATTCAGCGCATCCGCGAAACCGACATCGCCCTGGATGCTCGAACGTCCGACGCCTTCCACGCGCACCGGGCCGTGACCGATCGCGCCCGCCGCCAGAAAATACGACGCCGACGACGCGTCGCCTTCCACCATGATCGCGCCCGGCGATGTGTAGCTCACGCCTGCGGGCACGGTGAAGCGCCCCCAGCCGTCGCGTTCGACGTTCACGCCGAAGCGCGCCATCAGACGAATCGTGATTTCGATGTACGGCTTCGAGATGAGTTCACCTTCGATCTCGATCGTCACGGGACCGTCACGGCCCTCGACGACCGGCAGGCTCATCAGGAGCGCGGTGAGAAACTGGCTCGACACGTCGCCGCGCACGCGGATCGGACGGTCGATCGCGATTTTCGCGGGATGAATCCTGAGCGGCGGAAAGCCGTCGTTGAGTTCGTAGTCGATCGCGGCGTTGATCTGGCGCAGCCCGTCGACGAGATCGCCGATCGGCCGCTCGTGCATGCGCGGCACGCCGTGTACCCGATATTCGCCGCCGTTCACCGCCAGCGCCGCGGTCAGCGGACGAACCGCCGTGCCCGCGTTGCCGAGAAACAGTTCCGCCGATTTCGACGGAAACGCGCCGCCCGTGCCGCCGACGATCACGCGGTCGGCGTCCTCGCGCACATCGACGCCGAGCGTCCTGAGCGCATCGAGCATGACGCGCGTGTCGTCGGAATCGAGCAGATTGGTGATCGACGTCTCGCCGTTCGACAACGCCGCGAGCAACAGCACGCGGTTCGAAATGCTCTTCGAACCGGGCAGGCGCACCGTACCGGACGCGCGGGAGAAAGGTCCGAGATCGAGATGTTCCATGTTGTTTCCTTGGGTCACAGCTTATTTCGCGGCGATATCGTTCGACGGCTTGATGCCGCCGCGTTCCTGCCACTCCTTGCGCGCGACGCGAGAACGCGCGAACGCCGCTTCGAGCGCCGCGCCATCCGATGCGTCGATCGCCGCACGAAAACGCGCGAGCACGGCGGTGTAGTCGTCGAGTTCGGCGAGCAGCGCGGCGCGGTTCGCAAGACAGATGTCGCGCCACATTTCCGGGCTCGACGCCGCGATGCGCGTGAAATCGCGGAATCCGCCCGCAGCGAACGAGAATTTTAGATCGGCGTCGGGCGTGTCGAGAATCTGGTCGACGAGCGCGAACGACAGCACGTGCGGCAGATGACTCACCGACGCGAACACGCGATCGTGCTGCGCCTCGCTCATCTCGCGCACGCACGCGCCGGTCGCGCGCCACATCGACGCGATGCGTTCGACATCATCCGTTGCATTTTCAGGCAGCGGACACAGCACGACATTGCGATCGACGTACAGGTCGGGCAACGCCGCATCGACGCCGCTCGACTCGCGCCCGGCGATCGGATGGCCGGGCACGAACTGCGCGGCACGCGCACCGAGCGCGCGCCTTGCCGCCGCGACGACATCGGTTTTCGTGCTGCCGGCGTCGGTGACGATAGTTCGCGCGTCGAGAAACGGCGCGATGCGCGCGAGCAGCGGCTCCGTCTGCGCGACGGGCGCGGCGAGCAGCACGACGTCGGCGCCCTTCAGCGCGTTCGACAGCGCGATGTCGTCGTCGAGCGCGGCGGCTTCGTCGATCACGCCGAGTTCGAGCGCGCGCGCGACCGACGCGGCCGTTCGCCCCACGCCGACGACGCGCCCCGCGAGTCCCGCGCGCTCACGCAACGCGCGCGCGAGCGACCCGCCGATCAGCCCGACGCCGAAAATAACCAGTTTGTTGAAAGAGAACATCGATGCAGCCTGAAGCGGAAAACGAAACGGCCGCTCAGCGCGCCCGCGGATACGAACCGAGGATCTTGAGGAACGCGGACTTGGCGCCGAGTTCTTCGAGCGCGGCGGCGACCGCGGCATCGTCGCGATGGCCTTCGATATCGATATAGAAGTAGTACTCCCACGCGCCCGAGCGCGCGGGACGCGACTCGAAACGCGTCATCGATACGCCGTGCTTCGCGAGCGGCTCCAGCAGCTTGAACACCGCGCCGGATTCATTCTTCACCGTGACGATGAGCGAAGTCTGATCGTGGCCGCTGGAATCCGTCGGCTGCTTGCCGATGATCACGAAGCGTGTGCGATTGTGCGGATCGTCCTGGATCATCGAGAACACGACACCCAGGCCGTAATGCGTGGCGGCGCGATCGCCGGCGATGGCCGCGACCGTCGGATCCTCGAGCGCCATGCGCGCGGCTTCCGCATTGCTCGATACCGCTTGCCGCTCCAGATGCGGCACGTTCGCCGACAGCCAGCGCTGGCACTGCGCGAGCGCCTGCGGATGCGCGCACACGCGCTTCACGCCGTCGAGCGTGCCAGACGCGGTCAGCAGATTGTGATGGATCGGCAGCGCGAGTTCGCCGCCTATCGAAAGCGACGTCTGCAGCAACAAATCGAGCGTGCGCGACACCGCGCCTTCCGCCGAATTTTCGACCGGCACGACGCCGTACTGCGCGGCGCCCGCCTCCACTGCGCGGAACACTTCGTCGATCGACGGGCACGGCACGCCCTGAATCGAATGCCCAAAGTATTCGAACATCGCCTGTTCGCTGTACGTGCCGACCGGGCCGAGGAACGCGGCGCTGATGGTCTGCTCGAGCGCGCGGCTCGCGGCCATGATCTCGCGCCAGATCGACGCGATATGCTCGGCTGCGAGCGGCCCGTTGCTCATCTGTTGCAGACGCGCGATGACCTGCATCTCGCGCTCCGGACGAAACACGGGCGCGTTGAAATGCTTCTTCACCTCGCCGACTTCGAGCGCGACGGAAGCACGCTGATTCAACAGCGCGATGAGCTGCGCGTCGAGCGCATCGATGCGCTCTCGCAGCGGTTTGAGTCTTGAATTGAGATCGTCGTCCATGCGGTGCTTGATGTTTGAAGCCGGGTTTAAGCGCTTTCGCGCTCGAATTCCTTCATGTAATCGACGAGGGCTTTCACGCCCTCGATCGGCACCGCGTTGTAGATCGATGCCCGCATGCCGCCGACGGACTTGTGGCCCTTCAGTTGCAACAGCCCGCGCGCCTTCGCGCCGGCCAGAAAATCGGTATTGCGCGATTCGTCGGCGAGGAAGAACGGCACGTTCATGCGCGAACGGTTCTGACGCTCGACCTTGTTGACGTAGAAACCGCTGGAATCGATGGTGTCGTAAAGCAGCTTCGCCTTCTCGACGTTGCGCTTCTCGATTGCGTCGAGACCGCCCTGCTTCTTCAGCCACTTGAAGACGAGCCCGGCGATGTAGATCGCGTACGTGGGCGGCGTGTTGTACATCGAGTTGTTCTCGGCGACCGTCTTCCACTCGAACGCCGACGGGCAAATGGGCAGCGCGCGGTCGAGCAGATCTTCGCGCACGATCACGACCGTCACGCCCGCCATGCCGATGTTCTTCTGCGCGCCGCCGAAGAGCACGCCGTATTTGGCGATATCCATCGGGCGCGACAGGATATGCGACGATGCATCCGCGACGAGCGGGATGTCGCCGAGATCGGGAATCTCGAAGGCTTCGACGCCGTCGATGGTCTCGTTGCTGCACAGATGCACGTAAGCCGGATCGTCCGAGAGCTTCCACTCGTCGAAGCCCGGCACGCGTGTGAAGCCGGCTTCGGTCTTGCCGCTTGCCGCGAGATGCGGCGTGCCGTACTTCTGCGCTTCCTTGAACGATTTCGTCG
The DNA here is from genome assembly GCF_001544835.2 of Caballeronia fortuita. Classification (GTDB taxonomy): domain Bacteria; phylum Pseudomonadota; class Gammaproteobacteria; order Burkholderiales; family Burkholderiaceae; genus Caballeronia; species Caballeronia fortuita. The sequence goes on from NZ_FCNX02000007.1 coordinate 20,277, forward strand.
ACCATGAACCGGTCACGACGAAGTCGGCGGTCTGCTTCGCGCCGAGCAGATTCATCGGCACGATGGCGTTTTCGCCGATGCCGCCGCCCTGCAGAAACAGAATACGATGCGATGCCGGGACGTTGAGGAGGTCGCGCAGATCGGTGAGCGCCGCTTCGTGAATCGACATGAACTCCGCGCCGCGGTGGCTCATTTCCATCACGCTCATCCCGCTGCCTTGCCAGTCGAGCATTTCATCGGCTGCTTGCCTCAGGACTTCTTCTGGCATGGCGGCTGGGCCGGCGGAGAAATTGAACACGCGCATCTGGAGATCCCGGAATTCCGACTGGGCAGGCGCGGATCGACGGCCGATGCAACGAACGCCGTGTTTCTCGTGCCCGAAAAAGAAATGGCTGCTTGCGCTCACGCGCAAACAGCCATTATCGCACTGTCCTGAAAACCCGCCAATGCGCGAGGCGGCAAGCCTCGCGTGGACGGAATTGTCAGGCAGTCGCCGAACTTACTTCGCGCTCGGCTTGACGCTCGCCACTTCCTGATCGGCTTGCGTGCGCGTCGCCTTGATGGCTTGCGGCATGTACTTTTGCATCAGGCCGTTCACGACGTCGCGGCCAACCTGGTCCTGAACCTGGATGAACTTGCGGCCCGTCGTGCTCTTGTAGAAGTTGGTCAGGTCCTTGATCTCGTCGGTCGAGTAGTACTTCGCGTACGCGTCGTACTGAGCCTGCATCGCGTCCTTGCGGAACGCGTCGGTCGCGAAGACCTGGCCAGCGGAATCGACGAGCTTCGGCACTGCGTTCTTTTGCAGCGACGGCACGGCGGCTTGCTTCTGCTTGTCGTTCATCGTCTTGTTCTCGGACAGCGCGTCCGAGAGGATCGCCGGCACGAGTTGCTTCGATTGCATCTGCGCGCTGTTGCCGATCGCGCCGACCAGCTTCTGAGCGTCGATCGCGTCGAGCAGGTCCTTGATCGCGGCTTGCTTGGCCGGATCAACCGGTGCTGCTGCGGCCGCCGGTGCGGCCGACTGTGCGGGCGCCTGATTCTGAAGCGACTGAGCCATCGCGAAAGTCGGCACGAAAGCGGCCAGCAACATCCACTGCTTGAAACGTCCTTGCATCATTACTCCCTGTAAAAAATATCCAGTTCAGCACTGGCGACGAGCCTTGCCGGTGTTTCCGATGCCGGCACCGGCTCATGTCACGTCGCGCAGCTTAACTAATCCGAGCTTTCAAAAGCGATAACAAGAGACCTTCGACACAAAAAATATCAGGCGTCCTGTCCGCCTTCATCGTTTTGCGCGTCTTCGGGTTTGGCCGCCGCGTCTTCCGGGCCGGCGTCTGCTTCGAGTTCGGCCTCGGCTTCCGCCTCGGCGATATGCTGCAGTCCCGACAACTTCGTTCCCTCGTCAAGGCTGATGAGTGTAACACCTTGAGTTGCGCGGCCCATTTCGCGGATTTCCGAGACGCGCGTGCGGATAAGCACGCCCGAAGTCGTGATCAGCATGATCTCGCTTTCCGGCTCGACGAGCGTCGCCGCGACGACGCGGCCATTACGCTCCGACGTCTGGATCGCGATCATACCCTTCGTGCCGCGGCCGTGACGCGTGTACTCGTTGATCGGCGTGCGCTTGCCGAAGCCGTTCTCGGTCGCCGTCAGCACCGACTGGTTCTCGCCGCCCGCGACCAGCATCGCGATGACCTGCTGCCCGTCTTCGAGTTGCATGCCGCGCACGCCGCGCGCCTCGCGGCCCATCGCGCGCACGTCGTTCTCGTCGAAACGCACGGCCTTGCCCGCGTCGGAGAACAGCATGACGTCGTGCTCGCCGTCGGTGATCGCCGCGCCGATGAGATAGTCGCCATCATCCAGACCCACCGCGATGATGCCCTTCTTCATCGGACGGCTGAACGCCTCGAGCGGCGTCTTCTTGACAGTGCCGAGCGCGGTCGTCATGAACACGTACTTGTCCGCCGAAAACTCCTTGATCGGCAGAACGACGTTGATCTTCTCGCCGTCCTGCAGCGGGAACATGTTGACGATCGGGCGGCCACGCGAATTGCGCGAGCCCTGCGGCACTTCGTACACCTTGATCCAGTAGACGCGGCCACGGTTCGAGAAGCACAGCATGTGATCGTGCGTGTTCGCGATGAAGAGCGTGTCGATCCAGTCGTCTTCCTTCATCTGCGTCGCCTGCTTGCCGCGCCCGCCGCGCTTCTGCGCGCGATATTCGGAGAGCGGCTGCGACTTCACGTAGCCCGAGTGCGACATGGTGACGACCATGTCCGTCGGCGTGATGAGGTCTTCGGTGTTCAGCTCCGTCGCATTCATCTCGATGCGCGAGCGGCGGTCGTCGCCGAACTCGGCGCGAATCTGGCCCAGCTCTTCGACGATGATCTGGCGAATCCGCTCCGGCCGCGCGAGGATGTCGAGCAGATCGGCGATCTGCGCCATCACTTCGCGATACTCGCCGACGATCTTGTCCTGCTCGAGACCGGTCAGGCGTTGCAGACGCATTTGCAGGATTTCCTGCGCCTGGACGTCGGACAGCTTGTAAAGCCCGTCTTCCTGCAGCCCGTACGCCGGGTTCAGCCCTTCCGGACGATACGCCGCGCGCCCGCCCGAAGCCTCGGTCTCGGTGCGCGTGAGCATTTCGCGCACGAGCGACGAGTCCCACGGACGCGCCATCAGTTCCTGCTTGGCGATCGGCGGCGTCGGCGCGGCCTTGATGATCGCGATGAATTCGTCGATGTTCGCGAGCGCCACCGCGAGACCTTCGAGCACGTGCCCGCGATCGCGCGCCTTGCGCAGCTCGTATACAGTGCGCCGCGTCAGCACTTCCCGTCGATGCGACAGGAAGCATTCGAGCATTTCCTTCAGGTTCAGCAGCTTCGGCTGGCCGTCGACGAGCGCGACCAGGTTCATGCCGAACGTATCCTGCAGTTGCGTCTGCTTGTACAGGTTGTTCAGGATGACTTCGGGCACTTCGCCGCGCTTCAGCTCGATCACGACGCGCATGCCCGACTTATCGGACTCGTCGCGGATATCGGAAATGCCTTCGAGCTTCTTCTCGTTGACGAGTTCGGCGATGCGCTCGAGCAGCGTGCGCTTGTTCACCTGATACGGAATTTCGTCGACGATGATGGCCTGACGCTGGCCGCGATCGATCTCCTCGAAGTGCGTGGCCGCGCGCATCACGACGCGCCCGCGCCCCGTGCGATAGCCGTCGCGCACGCCCGCGACGCCGTAGATGATGCCGGCCGTCGGGAAGTCCGGCGCCGGCACGATCTCGATGAGTTCGTCGACGGTGGCTTCGGGCGTGTTCAGCAGATGCAGGCAGGCGTCGACGATTTCGCGCAAGTTGTGCGGCGGAATATTGGTCGCCATGCCGACCGCGATGCCGGCCGAGCCATTGATCAGCAGATTGGGAATGCGTGCCGGCAGAACGAGCGGCTCGTTTTCGCTGCCGTCGTAGTTCGGACCGAAGTCGACGGTTTCCTTGTCGATGTCCGCCAGCAGTTCGTGACCGATCTTCGCCATGCGGATTTCGGTGTAACGCATCGCGGCGGCGTTGTCGCCGTCGACCGAACCGAAGTTGCCCTGGCCGTCGACCAGCATGTAGCGCAGCGAGAACGGCTGCGCCATGCGGACGATCGTCTCGTAGACGGACGCGTCGCCGTGAGGATGGTATTTACCGATGACGTCGCCGACGATACGCGCCGACTTCTTGTACGCGCGGTTCCAGTCGTTGTTAAGCTCGTGCATCGAGTAGAGCGCCCGACGATGCACAGGCTTCAGGCCATCGCGGACATCGGGAAGCGCGCGCCCGACGATCACGCTCATCGCGTAATCGAGATACGAACGGCGCATTTCCTCCTCGAGGGAGATTGGCAGAGTCTCTTTGGCGAATTGATCCATTATCCGTGTCTTGAACTTTGCAGCGGCGACACGGCAGTGCGCGCGGCGATGTCGCGAAACCCGTCCGCTTTCCGCGCGACGAGCGCCGGCGTGGCGCGTAGCCGACGTACGCTGCGCGCCGCGTGTGCAGCGCATGCTTGTTATGCGTGCGAACGCAGCGCATCGAAAGATTCTACCATGCGCGACATTCGCGCCCGGCGCATCACTGTATACATACAGTGTGTCCCGGGAAGCGGCACCGGAATGCGCACGCCGAATTCGCAATGCGCAACGCAGTACCAATTACTTACAAAAACCGGGGAACGTATTCCGTCAATTCGTCATCGCGCTGGGCTATCATGCCGCCTCGCCGTTGCGCCAATCGAAAAGCACGCGCGATGAAAATATGCAGGAAACCGCTTTCGGGCACGTAATGTGCGCACGTTTCGCGCCTTCCTTAGCCTCGACTGCCTCCTGTCCCCTTCTTGTTGCGCATGCACCACATAAGGTTGCGGGCGCAGAGCGTGCGGGGATATTTTTATCGTTGCAAGGGAACGATATGGCAAAATGCCAACGCACAAACTTAGACACTGCTCGAAGTCTATACAAAGCGTTTTGTTCCGTAGGGAATGTTATACTTCGAGCAATGTATGACTCGTCTTCGTCTACAGGCTCGCAGTAAACCTGCGGTAATCTCAATTTCGAGAGGAGAAATATGAATAAACTTTCAAAGCTCGCGTTCATTGCAGCTACCGCAGTTATGGCTGCATCGGCCTCGGCACAATCGGTGCCGGCCTCGCGACAAGCCGTGAACGACAACTGGGTGAACGGTACGGGCGAGTACGTGTGGATGAACGGCACGAACGAACTGTGCTGGCGCGATGCATTCTGGACGCCGGCTACGGCAAACGCGAAGTGCGATGGCGCATTGGTCGCGCAAGCACCGACGCCGCCGGCACCGGTCGCTCCGCCGCCCCCGGTCATCCAGTCGCAGAAGGTCACCTATCAGGCTGACGCTCTGTTCGACTTCGACAAGGCAGTCCTGAAGCCGGCTGGTAAGGAAAAGCTTGACGATCTGGCATCGAAGATCGGCGCGCTGAACCTCGAAGTCGTGGTTGCAACGGGTTACACGGACCGCATCGGTTCGGACAAGTACAACGATCGTCTGTCGCTGCGCCGTGCGCAAGCTGTGAAGGCTTACCTGGTCAGCAAGGGCATCGAAGCCAACCGTATCTACACGGAAGGCAAGGGCAAGCGCGACCCGGTCACGAAGGGTACGTGCCAACAGAAGAACCGCAAGCAACTCATCGCCTGCCTCGCACCGGATCGTCGCGTGGAAGTCGAAGTCGTCGGCACGACGCGTCAGCCGCAGCAGTAATCGCGAGTTGGATTGCCGCAGATCAAACCCCCGCTTCGGCGGGGGTTTTTTTATGGCCGCCGCTTTTTGCGCTTTGGCTTAAGCAGCGGCCGCATCAGGTAGGCTTCATCTGTTCCGCTTTTTGCCCGCCCATTGCGGCGCCTATATACTCGGTTCTAATCGATTCACGACTCAAACAAGGCACTTCCGAACATGACCAACGTCGATCCCCACGAACTGCAGAAATTCAGCGAGCTCGCGCATCGCTGGTGGGACCCGAACGCCGAGTTCAAGCCGTTGCATGAACTGAACCCGGTACGGCTCGACTGGATCGACGCGCACGCACATTTGATGAGCAAGCGCGTTCTCGACATCGGTTGCGGCGGCGGCATTCTGTCGGAGTCGATGGCCACGCGCGGCGCGAACGTGAAGGGCATCGACCTGTCGTCGAGTGCGCTCGGCGTCGCGGACCTGCATAGTCTCGAAAGCGGCGTCGAAGTCGCGTACGAGGAAATATCGGCCGAAGCGCTCGCCGCGCGCGAGCCGGGTTCGTACGATGTCGTCACCTGCATGGAAATGCTCGAGCACGTGCCGAATCCCGCGGGCACGGTCGCCGCGTGCGCCGCGCTGGTGAAGCCGGGCGGCTGGGTCTTCTTCTCCACCCTGAACCGCAACGCGAAGGCTTATCTGTTCGCGGTCATCGGCGCGGAGTACATCGCGCGCATGCTGCCGCGCGGCACGCACGATTACGCGCGCTTCATCAAGCCCTCCGAACTGGCGACGTTCGCGCGCGCTACTTCGCTTTCGCCCGTCGACATCAAGGGCATCACGTACCGGCCGATATCCCGGCACTTCGGCCTGTCGAACGACACCAGCATCAACTACATGATGGCTTGCCGCCGCGAAGCCTGACACCATGACCAACGACGATCCCTTGTCCACGGGCACCATCGATACCAAGCCCCTTCCGGAAGAAACGACTCCCCTGCCCCAGCGCCTCGCCGACGGCGACGGCCTCGGGCTGTGCCAGGCCGTGCTGTTCGACCTCGACGGCACCATCGCCGATACCGCGCCCGACCTCGTCGCGGCGGTCAACAAAATGCGGCACGACCGCGGTCTCGAGATGCGTCCGCTCGAATCGCTGCGTCCCTACGCGTCGGCGGGCGCGCGCGGTTTGCTCGGCGGGGCGTTCGAGATCGGGCCGGAGCATCACGATTTCGCGTCGATGCGCGACGAATTCCTCGCCAATTACGAAGCGGATCTGTGCATCGAGACGACGCTCTTTCCGGGCATCGCCGAGATACTGGATCAACTGGACGCACGCGGCGTGCGCTGGGGCATCGTCACGAACAAGGTGACGCGGCTTGCCGCGCCGCTCGTCGGCTTGCTGGGGCTCGACACGCGCGCCGGCTGCCTCGTCTGTGGCGACACGACGCCGCACTCGAAGCCGCACCCGGCGCCGCTCTTGCACGCGGCTGAGTTGCTGGATGTCGCGCCGGAGCGCATCGTCTATGTCGGCGACGATCTGCGCGACGTGCAGGCCGGTTTCGCGGCGGGCATGATCACCGTGGCGGCCGCCTACGGCTATTGCGGCGACGACATTCCGCCGCGCCGCTGGCACGCCAATCACGTCGTCGATTCGACGGAAGAGTTGCAGCAGTTGCTGCGCGACATCGCATGACTTGAAAGTCCCGCGATTCGCCTCATATGGCGTTTCGTGGGATAATTTCAGTTCCGCTTTGGGGGCGACCTGGTTTCGACAGGGGTTGTGAAGCGGTCAGGGCATACCGAGGACCCGTCACCTCGTTAATCAATGGGAAAAACGTAACTGCAAACGACGATACGTTCGCACTGGCAGCCTAAGGGCTAGCCGTCCTCTCACTAATTCGCTGACGGGTTAGGGTAGCAATACCACGAGAGGTCATATACGTCAGATAAGCTTTGGTGGCGTCACGACGCCCGAGTCGAAAATTCAGTGAATCGCCGTAACGCAGCGTGTTCGTCCGCGTCGTTGCGGTTAAATCAAATGACAGAACTAAGTATGTAGAACTGGTCGTAGAGCGCTTCTGGACGCGGGTTCGATTCCCGCCGCCTCCACCAAAACACCCCGCTAGAACCCGCGATCGCGCAAGCGTCGCGGGTTTTTCTTTTTCCGTGCGACGGACGAAAAAAAGCCCCGCACGAGGCGGGGCAAACATCCTTGAGAGACGTAGCAAGGACAGAGACAACCTTTGCTACGCCCAAGAGAATATGCGGCTACGCGATCCCTTCGTATCAGCGTGGTCCTAATGATGTTGCCGAGTGTCAAGAAACAGGGAATCGGCCGATCCGCGCGCCGGCGCTCGCTCAGTTCGATCCGTCCTTCGGGCACTTGAGATTGCAGCCGTTGGGATCGCCATCGTCGCCGCGACGGCGCATCGCCGACTTCTTGTCGCTCTGAAATTTGTCCGACGGCGCCGAGGCCGCGAACTGCATCTGCGGATGCTCGTTGAAACGGAACTGGTCTTGCAGGACGCCGCCCGGCATGCCCGGCGAATTCTGAGCGAAGGCGACAGGAACCAGATAGACAGCGCCAGCGATGAGCGCGGCGGAGGAACAAGCAAGCAACGAGAGTTTCATGGCGGTATATCGCGCGAAAACGCGCCTGGTGCAGTGATGTCGTCAGCAAAGCGTTAGGTTATCCCAATTCGCCGTCGATGGCAGTTTTACGCTCGCCCCGCGCTTTACCGCGTATTTCTGTTTCAGCCGTGCAGACCTTCGTCGATGTCGACGAGCGAGCCGCAACTCGCCGGATCGTAGCCTTCGAGATGCGCGACGCTCTCGGTGAAACCGTCGCTGCGCAAGATGCGCAACACGGACGCGAGCTGCGCCTCGCTGAGCCGCGCGCGTTCGCAGGCAAAGAAGTAGTCCTCGTCGATGATCGGAATGAAATCGAGCGCGAAATGCTGCGCGGCCGGCTGCACGCCAAAGCCCAGATCGGCCATGCCGCTCGCGACGAACGCGGCGATCGCCGAATGCGTCAGCTCGGTGGTCGCGTATCCGTTGATCTGATCGGGATCGACACCCACGCGCCGCAGCGACAAATCGAGCAGCATGCGCGTGCCCGAGCCCGGTTGACGATTCACGAAGCGCACGTCGCTGCGCGCGAGATCGCGCAAGCCGGAAATGCGCTTCGGATTACCCTTCGGCAGAAAAAGACCTTGCGTGCGGCGCGTGAGCCGGATCAGCTGATGCTTGTTGCGGTCCAGGAACGGCCGATAGATGTCGGCGCAAGTGGAACGGAATTCGCCAACGGGCAAGTGGAAGCCGGCCAGTTCGCACTCGCCGCGCGCGAGCGCACTCACCGCTTCCGCGCTCTCGCGATATTTGATGTCGACCGGCACGCGCTGATCGCCGAGCGCGCGCACGAGCGTCGCGACCGCATAGCCGTGCGAAGCGTGAATCCGCACTTGTGTGATGCCGCCCGCGAGACGCCGGTTCAACTCGTTGGCGACATCGTTGGCGACCGCCTGCAACGGCGTCTCCAGCCGTTCCGCGCACACGCGCTGCGCGCGCAACACCGACTCCCCGAGTTCCGACAACACCGATCCGCGCCCGCGCGATTTGGTGATGAGCGCGCCGCCGAGACGCACTTCGATTTCGCGCAACAAACCCCACGCATGCCGATAGGACAAACCCTTAGCGCTCGCGGCATTCGCGATGCTGCCCGTCTGGGCGACGAGCTGTAAAAGCGGCACAACCGCGCTGAGACTGGTTTCCCGGCCATCGGCGTCCCGCAGGAACAGCTCGGCCCGGCATTCCACGTCCACCATATGCACTCCCTCTTCCTATTGCCAAGATATATCACGACGCCTATTGTTCTTGTACAGGCTCGGCACCCGTAATTATAGCGATCCAAATATGTACCAACAAAACATATGCCGAGTGTTGGAGGAGCCCCATGACACATCCGCAGCTTTCCGCCGCTGCATCCGTTGATCTCGTGCGTCGCCATGCCGTACAGGGCGCGACGTTGATGACCATTCTTCACGCCATCCAGGACGAAATCGGCTACGTGCCGGACACGACGATCGCGCCGCTGGCGCAGACGCTTTCGCTGTCGCGCGCCGAGGTGCATGGCGTCATCACCTATTACCATCATTTCCGCTCCGCCCCGCCGGCGCGCGTGACCGTGCAGCTTTGCCGCGCGGAAGCGTGCCGCAGCATGGGCACGGAAGCGCTGAAAGACCATATCGAGGGACACACGGGTTGCCGTTTCGACAGCGGTCATGCAGAAGAAACCGAGCTCGAAACCGTGTTCTGCCTGGGTCAATGCGCGCTGTCTCCGTCGATGATGATCAACGGCGAACTGCACGCGCGCGTGACGCCCGCGAAATTCGACCGTCTCTATGCCGCTGCGCAAACGAAGGTCGCGGAGGTGACGGCATGACGCGCATCTACGTACCCATCGATTCCGCCGCGCTCTCGCTCGGCGCGGAGGACGTCGCTGTCGCCATCGCGCAGGAAGCGCAGAAGCGCGGCCTCGACGTGCAACTCGTGCGCAACGGCTCGCGCGGCCTCTTCTATCTGGAACCGCTCGTCGAAGTCGAGACGCCGGAAGGCCGCATCGGCTATTCGAACGTCGAAGCGGAAGACGTCGCCGCTCTGTTCGATGCGGGGTTTCACGAAGGCAAGCCGCACGAGAAGAACGTCGGCATCGTCGACGAGATTCCGTATCTCAAGAACCAGCAGCGTTTGACGTTCGCGCGCATCGGCATCACGGATCCGCTGTCGATCGACGATTACGTCGCGCTCGGCGGACTTCAGGGTCTGCGCAACGTGCTCGACATGAACGGCGATGCCGTCTGCGAAGCGCTGCTCGATTCCGGCCTGCGCGGACGCGGCGGCGCGGCGTTCCCCGCGGGCATCAAATGGAAAACCGTGCGCGGCGCGCTGGCGGACCAGAAGTACATCGTCTGCAATGCCGACGAAGGCGATTCCGGCACCTTCTCCGACCGGCTCGTGATGGAAAGCGATCCGTACATGCTGATCGAAGGCATGATCATCGCGGGCGTGGCGGTCGGCGCGACGCGGGGCTACATCTACGTGCGCAGCGAGTATCCGCATTCGATCGAGACCCTCGATCGCGCGATCGACAAGGCGCGCGACGCGGGCTGGCTCGGCGCGAGCGTGCTCGGTACGTCGCATGAATTCGAGCTGTATGTCGCGAAGGGCGCGGGCGCGTATGTCTGCGGCGAGGAAACGGCGCTGCTCGAATCGCTCGAAGGCAAGCGCGGCATCGTGCGCGCGAAGCCGCCGGTTCCGGCGCTCACGGGTCTCTACGGCAAACCGACGGTCATCAACAACGTCATCACGCTCGCGACGGTGCCGATCATCTTCGCGAAAGGCGCGGCGTTCTATCGCGACTTCGGCATGGGCCGTTCGCGCGGCACGCTGCCCTTCCAGATCGCGGGCAACGTGAAGCAAGGCGGACTCGTCGAGCTCGCGTTCGGCGTGACGCTGCGCGAACTCATCTACACCTACGGCGACGGCACCGCGAGCGGACGTCCGGCACGCGCGGTGCAAGTGGGCGGACCGCTCGGCACGTATCTGCCCGAGAGCCAGTGGGACATTCCGCTCGATTACGAGGAATACGCGAAGGTGGGCGCGGTGGTCGGCCACGGCGGGCTGGTCGTTCACGACGATACATCGAATCTCGCCGAGCTCGCGCAATACGCGATGCACTTCTGCGCGCTCGAATCGTGCGGCAAGTGCACGCCGTGCCGCATCGGTTCGACGCGCGGCGAGGAAGTCATCGCGAAGATTCGCGAGGGCGATACATCGGTCAAGCAGATCACGCTTTTGCGCGAACTCTGCGACACGATGGTATCCGGCTCGCTCTGCGCGATGGGCGGCATGACGCCGTTTCCGGTGATGTCCGCGCTCGATCACTTCCCCGAAGATTTCGGCTTGCCCCGCACGCCCGCGCAGAAGGCGGCGTAAAGAACAGGAGACAAACATGTCCAACACCATCAACGGCTGCGGCTCCGGCAACTGCGCGTGCAAGAGCGCGGCGTCGGTGCAACGGCGCGATCCGTTCGACGAAACCGATTACGGCACGCCGCTGCGTCATGCCGATGTCGACGTCACGCTCGAAATCGACGGCGAAAGCGTGACGGTTCCGGCCGGCACATCCGTCATGCGCGCGGCGATCGAAGCCGGCGTCAACGTGCCGAAGCTCTGCGCCACCGATTCGCTCGAACCGTGGGGTTCGTGCCGTCTGTGCCTCGTCGAGATCGAAGGCAAGCGCGGCTATCCGGCGTCGTGCACGACGCCCGTCGAAGCCGGCATGAAAGTGCGTACGCAGAGCGACAAGCTGCAATCGCTGCGCAAGAACGTGATGGAGCTCTACATCTCCGATCACCCGCTCGACTGCCTCACCTGCCCCGCCAACGGCGATTGCGAACTGCAGGACATGGCGGGCGTCGTCGGCTTGCGTGAAGTGCGTTATGGATACGAAGGCGCGAACCATCTGAAGGACAAGAAGGACGAGTCGAATCCGTACTTCACCTACGATCCGTCGAAGTGCATCGTCTGCAATCGATGCGTGCGCGCGTGCGAGGAAACGCAAGGCACGTTCGCGCTGACCATCGCCGGACGCGGCTTCGAATCGCGCGTCGCCGCGAGCGAGAACGTGCCGTTCATGGAGAGCGAATGCGTGTCGTGCGGCGCGTGCGTCGCCGCGTGCCCGACCGCGACCTTGCAGGAAAAGACCGTCATCATGCTCGGCCAGGCGGAGCATTCCGCGATCACGACGTGCGCGTATTGCGGCGTCGGCTGCTCGCTCAAGGCGGAGATGAAGGGCAACACCGTCGTGCGCATGACGCCGAACAAGAACGGCCAGGCGAACGAAGGTCACGCGTGCGTGAAGGGCCGCTTCGCGTGGGGCTACGCGACACACAAGGACCGCATCAAGAAGCCGATGATCCGCGCGAAGATCACCGATCCGTGGCGCGAAGTGTCGTGGGAAGAAGCGCTCAACTATGCGGCGAGCGAGTTCCGCCGCATTCAGGACAAGTACGGACGCGATTCGATCGGCGGCATCACGTCGTCGCGCTGTACGAACGAAGAAACGTATCTCGTGCAGAAACTCGTGCGCGCGGCCTTCGGCAACAACAACGTCGATACCTGCGCGCGCGTCTGCCACTCGCCGACCGGCTACGGCCTCAAGACGACGCTCGGCGAATCGGCGGGCACGCAGACGTTCGCATCGGTGGAGCAGTCGGATGTCATCGTCGTGATGGGCGCGAATCCCAGCGACGGCCATCCGGTCTTCGGCTCGCGTCTGAAGCGCCGCGTGCGTGAAGGCGCGAAGCTGATCGTGATCGATCCGCGCCGCATCGATATCGTCGATGCAGCGCATGTGAAGGCGGAATATCACCTCCAATTGCGCCCCGGCACGAACGTCGCGATGGTCAATTCGCTGGCGCACGTGATCGTCACGGAAGGCTTGCTGAAGGAAGACTTCATCGCCGAGCGCTGTGAAGAGCCCGCGTTCGGTCAGTGGCGCGATTTCGTCGCCAGGGAAGAGAACTCGCCCGAAGCGATGGAAAGCATCACCGGCGTGCAGGCGAAGCTGGTGCGCGAAGCCGCGCGCGTCTACGCGACGGGCGGCAACGGCGCGATCTACTACGGCCTCGGCGTCACCGAGCACGCGCAAGGCTCGACGACGGTCATGGGCATCGCGAACCTCGCGATGGCGACGGGCAACATCGGCCGCGAAGGCGTCGGCGTGAATCCGCTGCGCGGCCAGAACAACGTGCAGGGTTCGTGCGACATGGGATCGTTCCCGCACGAGCTGCCGGGCTATCGGCATATCGGCGATGCGGCGACGCGCTCGCTCTTCGAAGAAGCGTGGGACGTGAAGCTGCAGCCCGAGCCGGGCCTGCGCATTCCCAACATGTTCGATGCCGCGATGCACGGCACCTTCATGGGCCTGTATTGCCAGGGCGAGGACATCGTTCAGTCGGACCCGAACACGCAGCACGTGGCCGATGCGCTCTCGTCGATGGAATGCATCGTCGTGCAGGACATCTTTCTGAACGAAACCGCGAAGTACGCGCACGTGCTGTTGCCGGGCTCGACGTTCCTCGAAAAGGACGGCACGTTCACGAACGCCGAGCGCCGCATCTCGCGCGTGCGCAAGGTGATGCCGCCGCTCGCGGGCTACTCCGACTGGGAAGTGACGATCAAGCTCTCGCGCGCCCTTGGCTACGAGATGAACTACGCGAATCCCTCGGAGATCATGGACGAGATCGCGCGTCTCACGCCGACGTTCCACGGCGTTTCGTACGAACGACTCGACGAGCTCGGCAGCATTCAATGGCCGTGCAACGAGCGCGCGCCCGACGGCACGCCGACGATGCACATCGACGAATTCGTGCGCGGCAAGGGACGCTTCGTCATCACGAAGTTCATCGCGACGCCGGAGAAGGTCACGCGCAAGTATCCGCTGCTGCTGACGACGGGGCGCATCCTGTCGCAGTACAACGTCGGGGCGCAGACGCGGCGCACGGAGAATTCGCGCTGGCACGACGAGGACCGGCTCGAGATTCATCCGGTCGATGCGGAAGATCGCGGCATCAAGATGGACGACTGGGTCGGCATCGAATCGCGCGCGGGGCAGACGGTGCTGCGCGCGAAGATTTCCGAGCGCATGCAGCCGGGCGTCGTCTATACGACGTTCCACTTTCCCGAGTCGGGCGCGAACGTCATCACGACGGACTCGTCAGACTGGGCGACGAACTGTCCCGAGTACAAGGTGACGGCAGTGCAGGTGATGCCGGTCGAGCAGCCGTCGCAATGGCAGAAGGAGTATTCGCGCTTCAACACCCAACAGCTCGAGCTGCTCAACCTCGCCACGACTTCTTCAGGAAAATGAACGATGGATGTCGATAACCTGATCGAGATGGCGAACCGCATCGGCGAATTTTTCGATTCGATGCCGGACCGCGCCGAAGCCGTCGATAGCGTTGCGGATCATATCCGCCGCTTCTGGGAACCGCGCATGCGTCTCGCGATTCTCTCCGCGCTCGACAACCCGGAGGCGAGCGCGGCGATGGAGCCGATCGTGCGTGAGTCGCTCGGTCTGCATCGCGCGGATCTGACGCCGAAGGCGGCGACGGCTTGAGGCAGTCGGAAAAGCCCTGCAATGCAGGGCTTTTTTCAATCCTCCCGATACTCCCGCTCCGGCTGCCGCTCCGCGCTCTCGTCGTGCGCGCCGAACCACGTCTCGCAGTGACGCAAGAGCGCATGCACATCCGATGGCGCCCGGCCGCGCGCCGCGATATATCCATCGGGACGCACGAGATAGAACGCGGGACGCGTGCGGCCGTAGTTGTCGGTGAGCGAATTCGCGCCGTCGCCGTGCGTATCGGTGATGCGCCACACGCGCACCGCGTTCGGCAGGATCGCTTCGACGGACTGCGCAAGGCCGTCGAGATCCGGATCGCGCATCGCATGGGCGACGGTGATCGTCGCGGGCGCGAGCGCGATGTCGTCTTCGCCTGACGGATTCACGAGCAGAAAGAGCGAGAAGCAGCCGGGATCGTGCAGATCGTAGAGACAGCCGACGCCCGGCAGACGCCCGAGCGGCCCGTCGACGACGTGCACGCGCGCATCGGGTGCGCGCTCGCCCGCGCGCGGCCCGCCATCGAGCAGACGCTCCAGCGTGAGCGGGCTCTTGCGATAGTTGATCGACAACTCGCTTACCGTGCGCCGCATCGCATCGCGCAACGGGCCGATCGCGGCGAGCGCGGGCATCACGTGCTCGCGCATCAGCTTCATCGGACCGTGCTCGGCGCCGGCCATCTGCGTCAGCATGCTGGTCTGCCGCAGCACGTCGCGCTCGATCGGATGCCGTTCCGCGTGATAGCTGTCGAGCAGCCGCTCCGGCGCGCCGCCCGCGAGCATGCGCGCAATCTTCCAGCCGAGATTGAACGCTTCCTGAATGCCGGTGTTCATGCCCTGCGCGCCCGCCGGGCTGTGCACGTGCGCCGAATCGCCCGCGAGAAACACGCGCTCCACGCGCAGCCTGTCGACCATGCGGCTATTCAGATGAAAGTACGACGACCACGTCAGATTCGACAGCGCGATCTTGTGATGCACACGCCGCTCGACGAGCGCGCGGCATTCGTCGAGCGTCGGGCCGGCTTTCGGGTCCACTTTCGGGTCGGCCTTCGATTCCGTCGCGCCAGCCGCGCTCGCGACCGGCGCCGGCAGGTCCGCGATCAGGCGCGCGCGGTCGTTGCCCATCGGAAAGAGCGCGGCCAGCCCTTCACCTGAAGCGAAGATGTGAAACTCGTCGTCGGGCCAGTCGGAGTCGGCCTCTAGATCGGCGAGCAGATACGTTTGATCGAACGTCTTGCCGTCGAAGCCGATGCCGAGCCGATGCCGCACGAAGCTATGCGCGCCGTCCGCCGCGATCAGATACGAAGGCCGCAAGAGCTCGTCGCGTCCGTTCGGATGGCGCAGCGTCGCTTGCAAGCCCGCGGAACCCTGCGAGACATCGACCACTTCGACGCCGCGCTCGATGTCGACGTGATAGCCCGCCAGATGTTCGGCGAGCAGGCGTTCGGTCTGCGATTGATCGAGAAAGAGCAGATACGGATAACGCGTCTGCAAGGGATCGAAGTCGAGGCGCGCGAGGCGCTGCCCGTTCGAGTAGAGATTTGCGACGCGCGCGCGATGACCGAGTTCGAGAAACGGCTTGACGACGCGATGCTGCTCGAAGAGTTCGAGCGTGCGCGCCTGAATGCCGATCGCGCGCGAATACGGCGACGGCTCGCGCGCGCGGTCCACGAGCCGCACCGGAATGTGCGCGCGCGAGAGACTCATCGCGGCGACGAGGCCCGTCGGACCGGCGCCGACGATCAGAACGGGCGCCACGTCCAGCTTGTCGTTCGGATTCAGCTTTGGCGCGAACATGCGGTCGTTCCTCCCGAAAGTCACGCCTGCTAGTGTACGCCGCTCAGTGCGCGTGCCCGCGCTCGTTCAGCACGCACGCCTGGCACGCCGCGCCGAATTCGACCTGCACGGTCGCGTGATGCATCGAGTAGTCGCGGCGCAGCGTCGTGACGACGCCCTGCACGAACGCATCGCCTGGATGGCCTTGCGGCATCACGAGATGCACGGTGAGCGCGTTCTCGGTCGTCGATAGCGCCCACACGTGCAGATCGTGGACGTCGCGCACGCCGGGAAGCTGCGTCAGATATCGCTCGATGCGCGACATGTCGACCGAAGGCGGGACGGCGGCCATCGCGAGGCGCATCGCGTCGCGCCCGAGTCCCCACGTGCCGTAGACGATCACCGACACGACGATCAGGCTCATCAGCGGATCGAGCCAGCTCGCGCCCGTGAACATGATGATGAGACCGCTCACCGCGACGGCGGCGGAGATGGCCGCATCGGCGGCCATGTGCAGGAACGCGCCGCGCACGTTGAGGTCTTCCTTGCTGCCGCGCATGAAGAGCCACGCGGAGAAGCCGTTCACGATCATGCCGAGCGTCGCGACGACGAACACGTCGAATCCCGCGACGGGCGCAGGATCGAGAAGGCGCTGGATCGCCTCGAGCACGATCGCACCGCACGCGAAGAGCAAAAGCGCGGCATTGGCGAGCGACGCGAGAATCGACGAGCTGCCGAGGCCGAAGGTATAGCGCGCGTTCGGCTTGCGCTTGCCGAGCCACACGGCGGCCCACGCGAGCAGAAGGCCGAGCACGTCGGAGAGATTGTGGCCGGCATCGGCGAGCAGCGCGGTCGAATGCGCGAGGAAGCCGTAGACGCCCTGCACGACCACGATCAGCACGTTCAGCCCGACCGCGAGCGCGAACGTGCGGCCCTGCCCTTCCTGCGGCGCGTGATGATGATGATGGCCATGTCCGCCATGCGCGTGCGCATGTCCTTCGTGATGCTCGTGGTGATCGCTGTGATCGTGTTCTTCGTGCTGATGCGTGCTCATCGGCGTACTCGTGGTTCGGTGGATTTCATTCGATATCCGCGCCGTCGACTTGCGGCTCCGCAACGTGCTCCAGCAACTCGCCCAGCATCGCGCTGATATGGCGATCCGCCGCCACGTAGAACACCTGCTTGCCCTGACGCTCGGCGCGCACGATCCGCGCCGCGCGCAGAAGCCGCAGATGATGGCTCACCAGCGACGCGGACAGCCCGAGCAGTTCCGCAATCGCCCCGACCGCGCGTTTCTGTTCGACGCACGCAAGCACGATGCGCAGGCGCGTCGGATCGCCGAGCAGACGAAACAGGTCGGCGAGCGGCACGACGCGATCGTCGGAGGTGACCGGAAAAGTAGCGGTGGATGGTTCGGATGACACGGATATCGACAACATATGAATAGGTGTTCATATGTTAAGTGCCATCGCCGCAACATGTCAATCCGGCATTCGCGGGCCGTGCGCCGCGGTGTGGGAAAATGCGGGGTTTGCTTTCTCGGGACCGAAGTTCTTCCCCCGTCATGGACACCGTATTCGCCCGCGGTTTCGCGGCCCATCGTGACGGTCGCCTGACCGACGCGGAGCGCGACTATCAGGCCGCGCTCGCCGCCGAACCTCATCACGTCGACGCATTGCATTATCTGGGCGTGCTGCGCCATCAACAGGGTCAGCACGCGGAAGCGGCCGACCTCGTGCGCCGCGCCGTCGATCTGCGCCCGACCGATGCCGGCCTGCAGCTCAATCTCGGCAACGCGCTGAAGGCGCTCGGCCGTCTCGACGACGCGATCGAGCGCTTTCGCAACGCGCTCACGCTCGCGCCGGGTTTTCCGCTCGCGCAGTACAACCTCGGCAACGCCTACACGGCGGCGGGCCGACACGAAGATGCTGCCGATGCCTTCGAAAAGGCGCTGCGTCTGCAGCCAGACGATCCGGCCGCGTGGAACAACTTCGGCAATTCGCTCTCCGCGCTGCGCCGCTTCAAGGACGCCGCTCAAGCGTTCAAGCGCGCGCTCGCGCTGCGTCCGCGCCACGCCGGCGCGCACAACAATCTCGGCATGGCGCTGAACGCGCTCGGCGACACGCTCGGCGCGATCTCGCATTTCCGCGCCGCGCTCGATGCCGAGCCGAACTACGCCGCCGCGCACTTCAATCTCGGTAATCTGCTTGATACAAACGGCCATCCCGAAGACGCACTGCCCGTGCTGAAAAAGGCCGTCGCGTTGCAGCCGCGTTTCGCGCCAGGCTATTTCGGCCTCGGTCACGCGCTGGCGAAGCTCGGCCGTCACGAAAACGCCGTGTCGCACTTCGAACGCGCGGTCGGGCTCGATCCGAAATACGGCGTCGCGTGGCTTTGCCTCGGCAACGCGCATCTCGCGCTCGGCGCGCATCGTGCGGCGCTGCGTGCATTCGACGAAGCCTTGCGCATCGATCCGTCGATGCCCGCGGCGCATCTGAATCGCGCGCTCGCATTGCTCACGACCGGCGATTACGCGCGCGGTCTCGCGGCGTACGAATGGCGTCTGCAGACGCCCGGCAGCGAACCGCCTCCGCGTCTGCCCCGCTGGAACGGCGAGCCGATGCCGAACGGCACGCTGCTCGTGCGCGCCGAGCAGGGGTTCGGCGACACCTTGCAGTTCGCGCGTTTCGTGCCGTTCGCGGCGAAACGCGTCGGCAAACTCGTGCTCGACGTCCAGCCCGCGCTCGTGCCGCTGCTCGAACCGGCGGCGCGCGCCGCGCGCGTCGAGTTGAGAAGCAAGTCGGACGGCACGCCGGTGCAGGCGGACGCGTTCTGCCCGCTGCTCAGCCTGCCGCTCGCGCTCGGCATGACGTCGCTCGATGCGATTCCGGTGCGCGCGCCGTATCTCGTCGTGCCCGCCGGGTACCGGCGCAAGTGGCGCGGCTCGATCGGCGGCCAGGCGCGGTGCAAGATCGGCATTGCGTGGTCGGGACGGATGCAGCCCGGCGAGACGCGCTCGGTGCCCGTCGACGAACTTGCGCCGCTGTTCGCGCTGGAAGGCATCGACTGGATCGTGCTTCAGCCGTTTCTCACCGACCGTGAGCGCGACGTGCTGCGCGCGCATCCGAACGCGAAGTCGATACATCTGCTCGAGAGTCGCCTCGAAAACTTCGCGGATACGGGCGCGATCGTCGACCGGATGGACGCCGTCGTATCGGTCGATACCTCCGTCGCGCATCTGGCCGGCGCGCTCGGCAAGCCGCTTCAGGTGTTGCTGCCCTTCGCCGCCGACTGGCGCTGGGGCGCGGATTCCGCCGAAAGCGCGTGGTATCCGGGCGCGCGGCTCCTGCGCCAGCGCGCGCCGGGCCGATGGCGCGAGGTCATCGAAGACGCGGCCGCCGCGCTCGTTTCGCTCCCCGCATGAAAAAATCCCCTGCAAGACAGGGGATTTTTTTTGGCCGCGCTGCTATGTCAGGCCGTCTTGTACTGATTGCGCGCTTCCGGCGAGCGATACAGCACGAGCGTCGCGATCAGGCCGCAGATCGCGGCAAGCCCCATCCACAGGCCGGGCGCCGCCTTGTTGCCGGTCACGTGAATCAGATAGGTCGAGATCGCGGGCGTGAAACCGCCGATGGTCGTCGCGAGGCTATAGGCCATCGAGAAGCCGGTCGTGCGCACATCGACGGGCATGACTTCGGTCAGCGCGACCACCATCGCGCCGTTGTAGCTGCCGTACAGGAACGACAGCCACAGCTCGCACATGAGCAGGCGCACGAACGACGGCTCCGCGACGAGCCACTGCACCACCGGATACGACGTCAGAATGGTGAGAATCGTGAACACGAGCAGCACCGGACGGCGCCCGACGCGATCCGACACTGCGCCCATCAGCGGCAACCACACCAGATTCGAGATGCCGACGCACACGGTCACGACGAGCGCGTCGATCGCGGAGAGCTTCAGCACTTCCTTGCCGAAGGTCGGCGTGTACGCGGTGATCATGTAGAACGAGACCGTCGTCATGATGACCATGCCCATGCCGGCCAGCACGACGCCCCAGTTCTGCGCGATCGAGCGCGCGATCTCGCCCATGCCCGGCCGATGCTTTCTTGCGAGAAACTCATCGGTCTCACGCAGCGACCGGCGGATGATGAAAAGGAACGGCACGATCAGGCAACCGATCAGGAACGGCACACGCCAGCCCCACGCGGTCATCTGCTCGGGCGGCAGAAGGCGATTCATGATGACGCCGATCAGCGCAGCGAACACGACCGCGACCTGCTGGCTGCCCGACTGCCACGCGCAATAAAAGCCCTTGTTGCCTTTGGTCGCGATTTCAGACAGATATACCGAGACGCCGCCCAGCTCCACGCCGGCCGAGAAGCCTTGCAGCAGCCGCCCGCCCAGCACGATGATCGGCGCAAGCGCACCGATAGTCGCGTAGCCTGGCACGAGCGCGACGCACGCGGTGCCGACCGCCATCAGCGCCAGCGTGAGGATCAGGCCCTTGCGCCGCCCATGATGGTCGATGTACGCGCCGAGCACGATCGCGCCGACCGGCCGCATCAGAAAGCCCGCGCCGAAGACGGACAGCGCGAGCATCAGCGACGCGAACTCGTTGCCGCTCGGGAAATAGGTCTTGGCAATGGCCGAGGCGTAATAGCCGTAGACCATGAAGTCGTACATTTCCAGGAAGTTTCCGCTGACGACGCGGAACACGGTCTTGAACTTTGATTCGTTGGGGAGCGCTACGTGGGCTGTGGACATGACTTTCTCAAAGGAGCGATGGGCGCACTTGCGTTCTACGCGCAGCATTGATGCGTGCCCTCAATCTTAACGCCGCATCCTGCAACACTGCACGGAACTTCGTTCAATATCGTTTAAAGTACCTTTAGTTTCCATTACACGCGCCTATCTTTTAGCCGACGGTCATCGAACATGAACTCGAAAATCGCGCTGCGCGCAGCAACACCAGACGACACGGCGCTCATCGCGTCGATGCACGCGCAAAGTTGGGCGTCGGCGTATCGCGGCATCCTGCCAAACGCTTATCTCAATGACGATCTGAACGCCGAACGCGCCGCGCACTGGGCCGAGCGCATGAAGGATGTCGCGAGCGGCGCGGCGAGCGTTTTCATCGCGGAACATGCGGGGCAGCCGGTCGGATTCATGTGTCTCGTCGAGCCGGACGAAGCGGGCAGCGTGCTCGTCGACAATCTGCACGCGCTGCCTGGCCATCGCGGCCTCGGCACCGGCACCGTCATGCTCGACGAGGCGGCGCGCTGGGCCCGCGCGCGCGGTGCACGGCAACTGCATCTTTTCGTCCTCGAACAGAACACGGCGGCGATCGGCTTCTACGAATCGCGCGGATGGCGACGCGCCGCACGCGAAGCGGACCACATGGCGGGCATCGATCTCTTCTCTCTGCGTTACCTCTACCCACTCGACCAAACACAAAAAGACCAACTCGGTCAATAAGCATTCCTGTCAAAAATCGACAATAGGAATCTTCTGGTCGCGGGGCGCGTAACCGTTTCGTATGATCGCGGGTCGAAATTTCGGCCAATATCGCGCCGAACCCGCGGCGCAGTCTTCGAGCGCCACGATGGTCCGGGCGGGCCATCTCGTTGCCCGTGCCCGGGCTCATGCAAGTGGAATCTTCATGTCCGAACCCCTGATCGTAGTGGAAGGCAATCTGCGTCTGCCGACGCTGCGCGCGCTGCCGGATCCGTCCTTGAATTACGGTTTCCGGTGGTCGCCCGCTCGCTCGCGGCCCGTTCAGTCGCCATCCGAATTCGCGCTGCTCGCGGCACGCTTCGCTACGGCCTATGTGCCGGCGCTTGGCCTGTCCGACCTCGACTCGCCCTATCGCGCGGCGAGCCTGTGGGCGGTGTTCGCCAAGGAAGAGATTCCGCGCGCGATGCTGCGCATCGATGACGCGCACGCTTCGGATGACGCGGACGAGGCGCGCGCCGAACCCATCCCTCTGTCGGTCGCCGAGCCCGCTGGCGCGCGCACGCTGCGCTTCAGCAAGCCGGTCGCCACCGCCGTTGCGGCAGCGTGCGGCATGCTCATCGTGTGGCTATTACTGGGACGCGAATCCGCCTCACAGCATGAAACGCGCGTTGCACCGGCAGGGCAAGCCGCGATGCCGATGCAGCCGTCCGAACCCCCGCCGGCGACGACCACGACGACCGCGCTCACGCCTGGCGACGCGCCCGCGCCGGATCGATCCGCGAGCGTCGAGCCGCTGCTGCCGGCGCCGACGACGCCGCCAACCGACGCGATGGAGATCGCAACCGCCAACGACGCCGCGGCGAAGGGAATCGAGGCCGTGCGTGCCGCGCCGGTTGTGCAAGCCGCAGTGATGCCGGTTGAATCGGCCGAGTCGGCCAAACCGGCTGAACCGGCCAAACTGGCGAAGTCGGCTGCGTCGGCCAAGTCGGCGAAGCGTTCCATCGCGGTTGCCGCGGATAGAAGGCACAACGGTCACATCGAAGCCGTGGCACAGCCGCACGCGAAGCCAGTTCTTCAGCGCGCTCGCCCGGCGAACGAGCGCGTCGCGATTCGTGAGCATCGCGAGAAACGCGAGATCGGGAGTCGCAGGAACGCAACACCGATCGATCGCGCCGCAAGCCGGCTGACGAGTCCGCTTCCGTCGATGGACCCGACGACGCTCTATTCCATGCTCCAGCATTCACCGACGCTCGACAGCAACGCGGCCTCGTCCGGCCGTGGCGCTACGAAAAGCGCGCGCTAACTCCGCGTGACGCACACCGCCAGCCCGATCAACCATTCCGGCCACGACGCCAACATGAAGCAACTACGTTATCTCCGTTACGCGACGCTCTCACTCGCCCTGTCCTTCTGCGGCTTCGTCGGCCCTCTTGCGCCGATGAAGAGCGCGTTCGCCGCGCCCGCGCCCGCGACGGCGAAGGCCGCGGCCCAGCCCGCGCCGGCGCAAGCCGCGCAAGCCGCACAACCGGCGCAATCCGCGCCCGAAGACCTGTCCGACCTGAACGCCGATTCGAACGCGCCGCGCGTCGAAGGCAACATCGCCGAATTGCAGAATCTCGTGCAGGCGGGAAGCCTCACGGAACTGCGCGCGACGCGCAACGGCAGCTACGGCGCGCGGCTCTTCTTCCTCGCGCAGGAAATGTGCTACTACGTCGCGCTGTCGCAGGATGCGCGCTGGTGGCGCGTCGTGAAGACGCAGGATGCGGCCCGCGCCGAATCGATCTATTCGCAGTTCTCGCGAAAGAGTTTCGAACTCGCCGATGGCGAAATTCGCCGCACGCAATTGCAGGCGCAAAAGGCGCTGCTGGAACGCGTGATCGCGAAATCGGCGGATCGGGCGAACCGCCTCACCGCCGATCTCGAACTCGCGCAGCAGCAGGATTCGCAGGTCACGCAACGTCAGCAGCAGTTGCAGGCAGAATCGGCAGTGCTGCAAACGGACAAGCTCGAAGCAGAACGCAAGCTGCGCGCGTTGCAGTTGCAGGTGGAACAGCTTCAGAAGCAGACGGAAGCCGGGCTCGCGCCGATAAGCGCAACGCCATCGCGCTAAGCCGATACGAAGAAGGCCCGCTCGAATCGAGCGGGCCTTCTTGTTTTACGACGCCTATGACGCGCTAAAACGCTTCGGTCAGAAGCGCGTCTCGCGCGCGACGCGCAGGAAGGTATCGAGCAGCGGCGTGCAATCGAGCAACTCCGCGCCGCCCGCGCGATGAAACTCCGGATGCCACTGCACGCCCACGACGAACGGCGCCTTGCGGTAACGCACCGCCTCGATGATCCCGTCCGACGCCGACACCGCCTCGATGTTCAGATCGCGCCCGATCGTCTTCACCGCCTGATGGTGGATCGAGTTGACGATCGCCTCGCGCTGATTCGGGAACATGTTGATGAGCGTGGAGCCGTCGGGGAAACGGATCGAGTGGCGATGCTGGTCGTATTGCTCGTTGACGTGGATGCCCGCCGTGGGAACGTCAGTGGCGATGTCGCCGTAGAGCGTGCCGCCGAACGCCACGTTGATGAGCTGACAGCCGCGGCACACGCCGAGCACAGGCTTGCCCGATTCGACGAACTCGTGCAGCAGCTCGAGCTCGTACATGTCGCGCACGCGGTCGCCAGGCCATTCCGGACGCGTCGTGGCTTCCTCGTAGGACTGCGGCGAGACATCCGCGCCGCCTTGCAGCAGAAGCCCGTCGAGATGCTTCGCGTAATCGCGCAGACGGATGTTGCTCGTGTGCAGCATGCCCTGATTGCCAACCGTCGGAATCATGAACACGAGCACGTCGCGCGACATCACCCAATGCGCGATCGATTCCTCCAGGTATTGCAGCGTCTTGCCGCGCAAGCCCTTCGCGCCCGGCTCCGGATGAAAGATCCGCGCCGATACGCCGATGCGCAACGTGCGCTGCGTCATCCGCTGTCCCGCGCGATCGAAAATCTGCCGCGCGCGCGCCGCGATCACGCGGCCGAACACGGACCAGGCCGAATCGGATTGCCTGAGATACGCGGGCTGCGCCTGCGCGCTCGCCTGCTCGGTCGATGGCAGCGGCGGCGGATTGAGCTTGCCGAAATCGGGCGCTTCGGTGAATTCGGGCGGCAGGACGGTGGCGCGGCCCGTCGGGGAATCGGACGAGGCGGATTGCGCGTTGGCCGTGCTGGCGGCTTCGGCGTCCGTCGCGGCTTCGAAATTCTCCGCGAGACTTGGCCTGGGCTTCGCAGGCGTCGATGCGCGCTGCTGTCCACGCACCGACGCTTCCTGAGCGGCCGTGGCGCTCGCCGCCGATGCGCGCGCTTCGCGGGCGTCTTCCAGCGCGTCGTCGCGCCGCGCCTGGGCAACGTCCACCGGTTCGACGTTCGATGCGCTCGAAGGCGCATCCGTCGATGCCCGCTCCGTCGCGCTCGCTTTCGGCCCGGGCGCGGAGGCCGCTGCCGCCGCTTCGGGCGGCGCCGTGGGATTCGCGCTGCGTGGCGCAGCCTGGGAATCGGCGCCGCTTCGGCGCGCGTCGGTGCTGCTTGCGTCGTTGGACGTTTTGTTATCGCTCATTCCTGATTCAGGCGCTCGAACGCCATAGGGAGGATGGACACATGCCGATTATCCGCCTCGGAACAGCACGCCGCAAACCAGCACACATTTGCTCACATAATCGCGGGAACCCGGTGCGCTTCGGCGCCGGAACTAGCTCTGTGAAGAGAGCCGTCAATGATCGCGCGGCTCTTCGAAAGTCTCGCGCAACGCGATCTGCATCGTCGCGTGGATTTTCACGCACCAGCGCCACAGCACCGTCAGCAGGAGCGCGACGCACACGAGCACGCCGACCATCAACCCGAACGGCGGCAGGATGCCGCCCGAGAGCGCCGCGACGAGCAGAAAGACGCCGAACATCGCGACGATCGGAATGAGCCC
Organism: Caballeronia fortuita; assembly: GCF_001544835.2. Taxonomy (GTDB): domain Bacteria; phylum Pseudomonadota; class Gammaproteobacteria; order Burkholderiales; family Burkholderiaceae; genus Caballeronia; species Caballeronia fortuita. Next base: position 45,884 of record NZ_FCNX02000007.1, read on the forward strand.
GGAAATGGCCGAGCGGATCGCGCTGGTGAAGCGCCCCGCCTTGGCGGGCTGCACGCTCACTTCCGCGAGCAGGAGCGCGAGCGATTCGAGCTTGCGATACACCGCGACCAGAAACGGCAGCGCGATCACGAGTGCCGCGCTCCACAGCACGACGCGCCGCGCGTTGTCGGTGTCGAGCCAGCGCGCGAGATAGCCCGACGCGAACGGCGCCGCATACGAAGCGCACAGGAAAATTGCCGCGACGAGCGCGAGATTCACCGCGATCTGCACGACGATGCGCCGCGTCATCGAGAAGAGCGTCGGGCCGCCGGACGCCGGCGTGAGGCTCGCGAGCCACTGCGAATACAGGCCGAACGTGTGCGCGAGCGGCGCGGGCATCGCGCGGGAGAGGCGCATGGTGAGCGGATCGGCGGCGCGAATCAGATACGGCGTGAAGAGCGTCGTCAGCGCGGACACGGCCACCGCGATCGGATACAGGAAGCTGCTCGTGACTTTCAACGACAACCCGAGCGACGCGATGATGAACGAGAACTCGCCGATCTGCGAGACGCTCATGCCGACGCGCATCGACGTGCGTCCGTCCTTGCCCGCGAGAAACGCGCCGAGCCCGCACGACACGATCTTGCCGAGCACGACCGCGATCGTGATGACGGCGATCGGCCATGCATAGTCGACGAGCACCGTCGGATTCAACAGCAGGCCGATGGTCACGAAGAAGATCGCCGAGAACATGTCGCGCACCGGCGCGATCAGATGCTCGATGCGCGCGAGATGCCGCGACTCCGCCATGATCGCGCCGATGAGAAACGCGCCGAGCGCGATCGAATAGTCGAGCTTCACGACGAGCAGGCAGAAGCCGAAGCAGAAGCCGAGCACGGTGACGAGCAGCATCTCGTCGCTCTTCGCCTTCGCGACGTAATTGAGCGCGCGCGGCACCGTCAGAATGCCGACGACCAGCGATACCGTCATGAAGAGCAAAAGCTTGCCGAGCGTCACGACTGCAACGCCCGCGCTCACCGAGCCCGTCTGCGCGATGCCCGAAAGCAGCACGAGCATCGCGATGGCGAGTATGTCCTCGACGATGAGAATGCCGAACACGATCTGCGCGAAGTGCTCGCCTTTCATGCCGAGTTCGGACAGCGCCTTCACGATGATGGTCGTCGACGAAATAGCGAGCATCGCGCCGAGAAACAGCGAGTCCATCGAACTCCAGCCGAACCATCGGCCGATCTCGTAGCCGACCCAGATCATCAGCACGATCTCCGAGAGCGCGGCGACGAACGCCGTCGCGCCGACCTTGAAGAGCTTGCGCAGACTGAATTCGAGCCCGAGCGAAAACATCAGAAAGACGACGCCGAGTTCGCCGAGCGTCTGGATCGTCGCTTCGTCGTGGATGAGGTTGAACGGCGGCGTGTATGGCCCGATGATCACTCCCGCGGCGATATAGCCCAGGACGACCGGCTGCCGCAGACGGTGAAACAGCACCGTTACGACGCCCGCGATGGCCATGATCACCGCGAGATCCTGAATGAAGCCGATCGCGTGATGCATCAAACGATTCCTTACAAAGATGTAACCGGAATTCGATGTTACCGCACGCACGCGTCAATCCTGCCCTCAGGCAAGAAATAGAACGGAGAAAAAATCAGGAACGACGGCGCGCATCGCGCTGGTGCATGCGCGCGTCAAGAAAAATGCCCGCACGAACGGCGGGCTTCGGACAGCGATGAAGACGGCGGCGCTCAAACCGCCGCTTCGTTTTCCTCGCCGGTGCGGATGCGGATCACGCGCTCGACATCGGCGACGAAGATCTTGCCGTCGCCGATCTTGCCGGTGCGCGCCGCGCCGATGATTGCATCGATGACCTGATCGGTTTGATCGTTCGCGACGACGACTTCGATCTTCACCTTCGGCAGGAAATCGACGACATACTCTGCACCACGATAGAGCTCGGTATGTCCCTTCTGGCGGCCGAAGCCCTTCACTTCCGTGACCGTCAGGCCCGTGAGGCCCACTTCGGCTAGCGCCTCGCGAACTTCGTCGAGCTTGAACGGTTTGATGATGGCGGTGATGCGTTTCATGGCGTGCCTCGCGTAAGGATCGATTCAAGGGGTTCGAAAAAGGTCGTGTCCCGCGCGGGACAGATGTCTTCGATTCTAGCCGCGTTTCATCGAGCAGGCGGTCCGTAAATGCGCGCGTGCGCCGGATATCACTCTTTCGCCGGCACGCGTTCGAGGTCCGCGAGCCACACCGTCGCCTGGCCGTCGCTCGGCGCGCGCCAGTCGCCGCGCGGCGAAAGCGAACCGCCCGAGCCGACCTTCGGCGCATTCGGAATGCACGAGCGCTTGAACTGGCTCGTGCGGAAAAAGCGGTCTAGAAAGATGCGCAGATTCTTGCGGATCTCACCGATGTCGTATTGATTGCGCGGGACGTTCGGACCTTCCGGCCACGCGCCCGCATCGCGATCGCGCCACGCGTGCAGCGCGAGGAACGCGACCTTCGTCGGCGCGAAGCCGAAGCGCAGCGTGTAATACAGATTGAAGTCCTGCAACTCGTACGGCCCGATGACGCTCTCCGTCTTCTGCTCGACGACGCCGCTCGTCTTGCCGGGAATGAGCTCCGGGCTGATGTCGGTGGAGAGGATGTTTTCGAGCACATCGCTGCCATTGCCGCCGATCTGCCCCGACTCCGCGACCCAGCGCACCAGATGCGTGATCAGCGTCTTCGGCACGCTCGCGTTGACGTTGTAGTGCGACATGTGATCGCCCACGCCGTAGGTGCACCAGCCGAGTGCGAGCTCGCTTAGATCGCCCGTGCCGATGACGATCGCGTTGTTGAAGTTGGCGAGCCGGAAGAGATGACTCGTGCGCTCGCCGGCCTGCACGTTCTCGTACGTGATGTCGTATTGCTCGGCGCCCGTGCTGTGCGGATGACCGATGTCCGCGAGCATCTGCGCGCAACTCGGACGAATGTCGATTTCGCTCGCCGTGCAGCCGACGACTTCCATCAGTTCGCGCGCCTGCTTGAGCGTGCGGTCACTGGTTGCGAAACCGGGCATCGTATAGGCGAGGATGTTCGAGCGCGGCAGCCCGAGCCGGTCCATCGCTTTCGCGCACACGAGCAGTGCATGCGTCGAATCGAGTCCGCCCGATATGCCGATGACCACCTTCGACATTCCCGACGATTGCAGCCGTTGCAGCAACGCCTGCACCTGAATGTTGTAGACCTCGTTGCAGCGTTCGTCGCGGCGCGCGGCATCGGCGGGCACGTACGGAAAGCGCGCGACGCGGCGTTCGAGCGGCAGCTTGCCGTCGACGGGAATCGGCAGCGGAAACTCGATTACGTCGAATTGTGCGACTTCCTCCGCATGCCGATGCGTCGAGCGGCCGAACGTGGTTTGCCGCATGCGCTCGCGCGAGAGCCGTTCGAGATCGACATCGGCGAAGATGAGATGCGAGCGGTCCGAGAAACGCTCGGATTCCGCGAGCAGCTCGCCGTTCTCGTAGATGAGACCTTGCCCGTCCCACGCGAGATCGGTCGACGATTCGCCGTTGCCCGCCGACGTGTACAGATAGGCCGCGACACAACGCGCCGACTGCTGCCCGACGAGCTGATGCCGATACGCCGACTTCCCCACGACGATATTCGACGCCGACAGATTCACGAGCACGGTCGCGCCCGCGAGCGCCGCGAACGACGAAGGCGGAATCGGCACCCAGACGTCCTCGCAGATCTCGAGGTGGAACCGCAAGAGCGGAAGATTCCTGATCTGGAACAGCAGCGACGCGCCGAACGGCACGTCCTGACCGCATAGCGTGACGGTGTTCGTGGCGGCGGCATCGGCGGGGCTGAACTGACGCGCTTCGTAGAACTCGCCATAGTTCGGCAGATAACTCTTCGGCACGACACCGCGAATGAAGCCGCCCGCGACGACGATCGCGCAATTGAAGAGCTTGTGCTCGGCGCGAACCGGCGCGCCGACGATCATCGCGATATCGAGCGTCTTCGATGCGTCGACAATGCTTTGCAGCGCGTCTTCGCAGGCATCGAGCAAAGCGCGCTGATGAAAAAGGTCGTCGCAGGTATAGGCGGAGATGCCGAGCTCGGGAAACGCGACGAGCACCGCGCCGCGCGCGGCGGCCTCGTTCGCGAGTGCGATCGTCTGCGCCGCGTTGAACGCGGGATCGGCGACCTTGCAGGACGGAACACCGACCGCGACGCGCGCGAAGTCGTGGCTATACAGGTTGAAGAAGTTTCTGCTCATGGTCGACATGGATGTGCGCGCGTTGCGGCGAAGAGTCTGATCGATTATCGCATCTCAGGTTTTCTTCCTGAACGGCGTGTGCGCTTCGAGTTTCTCGATATGCTGATCCATCGCCTGCGTTTCGGCGTCGAGAAACTCGGCGATCGCGTGCGCGAAACGCCGATCGGCGATCCAGTGCGCGGACCACGTCGGTGTCGGCAACAGTCCGCGCGACATCTTGTGCACGCCCTGCGCGCCGCCTTCGAAGCGCGCGAGCTTGTGCTCGATGCAATACGCGATGCCCTGCATGTAGCACGTCTCGAAGTGCAGGCCCGAGATGAATTCGCGCGTGCCCCAGTAGCGGCCGTACATCGTGTCGCCGCCGATCATGTTGAGCGCGCACGCGAGCCGCGCGCCGTCCGCTTCGGCGATGACGAGCAGCATCGACTCGGGCGCATCGGCGTGAATCCGGCCGAAGAACTCGCGCGAGAGATACGGCGCGTTCCAATGCTCGCGGTACGTGTTGTCGTAGCAGTCGTAGAAGAAGTCGAGCGCGGCTTCGTCGATCTGCGCGCCGCGCAGCCACGTGTACGAGACGCCCGCGTCCGCCACGCGCCGGCGGTCCTGCTTCACCTTCTTGCGCTTGTCGTGGCTCATCGTCGCGAGGAAGGCGTCGAAGCTTTCGTAGCCATCGCCGGGCAGGTTCTCCCAGTGGAACTGCACGCCTTCGCGCAGCATGTAGCCCGCGTCGGTGAGCGCCTCGACATCCTGTGCGTGCGGAAACAGCACATGCAGCGACGACAATTCGAGCCGCCGCGTCAGTTCGATCGCGCCGCGCGCGAGCAGCACGCGATCCTCGTGATGCGCGGCGATGAGGCGCGGGCCGGTGACCGGCGAGAACGGCACGGCCGACAACGCCTTCGGGTAGTAACGCAGACCGTGACGCTCGAAGGCATCGGCCCAGGCGTGATCGAACACGTACTCGCCGCGCGAATGCGACTTGAGATAGAGCGGCATCGCGCCGGCGAACTCGCCGCCGCGCGTCAGAATCAGATGATGCGCGCGCCAGCCAGTGCGTTTCACCGCGCATTCCGTCTCTTGCAGCGCCGCGAGAAACGCGTGCCGCACGAACGGGTTATCGCCGGCGAGCCGGTTCCAGTCGTCGGCGGCGATGTCGGCGAGCGCATCGACCACATGAATTTCGACCTCGCGATTCAACAGGCTACCTCGCTGTGAGAAATCGACGAGCGCGCCCGATACCACGCAATACGCGCCCGAAAGCGGCTATTCTCGCGCAACTCGCAGCCGCACGCCGAAGCGGACAAAACGTCCGGCGCGGCGCTTTCGGCGATAATGCGCGGCAAATCTTCCATCGTTCTCTCATGCCCTGGTTTCTGTACCTGATCGAATGCGCCGACGGCAGCCTGTACACGGGCATCGCGACGGACGTCGAGGCGCGCTTCACCGCCCACGCGAGCGGCAAGGGCGCGCGTTATACGCGGGCGAAGAAACCGTTGCGCGTGCTGGCGTCGTTCGAATTGGCGGGGAGATCGGAGGCGTTGCGCGCTGAGTATCGCGTGAAGCAATTGACCGCGCAGCAAAAGCGCGCGTTGATTGCGGGCGAGCGGACATTGGAATCGCTGTTGCCCCAGACGGCAGCGAGCGAGGAAGAATGAAAAACGCCGCCGCGCGGGTTGCGTGCGGCGGCGTTTCGTCGGAGAAAGGCGCTTACTTCTTGAAGTTAGCGATACCTTCCGAAATTTCCTTGTGGGCGGCGTCGATGCCGGCCCAACCCTCGACCTTCACCCACTTGCCCTTTTCGAGCGCCTTGTAGTTCTCGAAGAAGTGCTTGATCTGGTCTTTCAGAAATTCGGGCACGTCGTCGATCGACTTGATGTTCGCCGTCATCGGGCAAACCTTGTCGTGCGGCACGGCGAGCAGCTTCGCGTCGACGCCCGATTCATCGGTCATCTGCAACATGCCGAGCGCGCGCGAACGCACGACCGAGCCGGCCAGCAGCGGAAACGGCGTGATGACGAGCACGTCGACCGGGTCGCCGTCGCCGGAGAGCGTCTGCGGGATGAAGCCGTAGTTGACCGGATAGCGCATGCCGGTGCCGACGAAGCGGTCGACGACGAGCAGGCCCATGTCCTTGTCCGCTTCGTATTTGACCGGATCGCTCTGCGCGGGAATCTCGATGATGACGTTGAAATCCTGCGGGAGGTCTTTGCCGGGAGGTACGTTGTTGAAGCTCATGAGCACTCTCTGGAGAAGTTGAGGTCGGAGATGGAAGCGCACGGGCGGACGGTGTTGCGCGGCCCGTCGCGTGTGTCGGCGCGTGAATACGTCATTATAGCCAAACGCCTTCTCACGGCCGGCGGCAGGCGCGTGCCGGTGGATGGCGCGATAATCGAAACACGCAGCGATTCGACTTGCAGACAGAAAACCGATTCAAGGAGACATGCATGGAAGACGCGAAACATTTCATCGATAACCGCTGGGTTGCGGCATCGGGCAACGAGACGATTCCCGTCGTCGATCCGTCCGACGGCCAGATCTTTGCGGAGATTGCGCGCGGCACCGCCGCCGATATCGACCGCGCCGTCGCCGCCGCGCGCGCCGCCTTCGATGGCGCCTGGGGCGCGACGAGCGCCGCCGAGCGCGGGCGCATCCTGGCGCGACTGTCGATGCTGATCGCCGCGTGCCACGAGGACATCGCGCAGGTCGAGGCGCGCGACACCGGCAAGCCGCTCAAGCAGGCACGCGCCGACGTCACCGGCATCGCGCGCTATTTCGAGTTCTACGCGGGCGCCGCCGACAAGCTCCACGGCGAAACCCTGCCCTATCAGCACGGCTACACCGTGCTCACGATCCGCGAGCCGCACGGCGTCACCGGCCATATCGTGCCGTGGAATTATCCGCTGCAGATCTTCGGGCGCAGCGTGGCCGCCGCGCTCGCCGCCGGCAACGCGTGCGTGGTGAAGCCGGCGGAGGACGCGTGCCTGTCGCTGTTGCGCATCGCGGAACTGGCGGCGGAAGCCGGTTTGCCCGATGGCGCGCTCAACATCGTCACCGGTTACGGGCACGAAGCGGGCGCGGCGCTCGCGCGGCATCCGGGCATCGATCACATTTCGTTCACCGGCTCGCCCGCGACGGGCGCCGCCGTCACGAAAATGGCCGCCGACAATCACGTTCCCGTCACGCTGGAGCTGGGCGGCAAGTCGCCGCAAATCGTGTTCGCCGATGCCGATTTCGACGCCGCCCTGCCCGTGCTCGTCGCGGCGATCGTGCAGAACGCCGGACAGACGTGCTCGGCGGGCAGCCGCGTGCTGATCGAGCGCGCGGCGTACGAGCCGCTTCTCGACCGGCTCTCGGAGGCGTTCGCGGCGCTGAAGGTCGGCCCGAGCACGCTCGATCTCGACTGCGGCCCGCTCATCAGCGCGAAGCAGCAGCAGCGCGTGTGGGACTTCTTATCCGATGCGCAGCATGACGGCATTCCGATGGCCGCGCACGGCGAAGTCGTCGGCGATGCGCCCGAAGCGGGCTTCTATCAGGCGCCCACTTTGCTGCGCGATGTCCCGCCGACGCATCGGCTTGCGCGCGAGGAAGTCTTCGGTCCGGTGCTCGCCGCCATGCCTTTCGACGACGAAGCCGACGCGCTCCGGCTCGCCAACGGCACCGACTACGGCCTCGTCGCCGGCATCTGGACACGCGACGGCGCGCGCCAGATGCGCCTCGCGCGCCGCGTGCGCTCGGGGCAGGTATTCATCAACAACTACGGCGCGGGCGGCGGCATCGAATTGCCGTTCGGCGGCGTGAAGCATTCGGGACACGGGCGCGAGAAAGGCTTCGAGGCGCTGTACGGCTTCACGACGCTCAAGACCATCGCCATCAAACACGGTTAACGGGAGACATCATGCGACTGCAAGGCAAGACGGTCATCGTGACGGGCGGCGGCTCGGGATTCGGCGAAGGCATCGCGAAGACGTTCGCGCGCGAGGGCGCGAATGTCGTCGTCAACGATTTGAACGGGCCGGCCGCGGAGCGCGTGGCGAGCGAGATCGCGCTGGCGTCGTCGGCGGAAGTGAAGCATGGCCGCGCGATCGCCGTTCAGGGCGACGTGACGAAACGCACCGACTGGCAAACGCTCTTCGATGCCGCGATTCAGGACTTCGGCAGCGTGCAGATCGTCGTCAACAACGCGGGAACGACGCACCGCAACAAGCCCGTGCTCGACGTAACCGAGGCCGAGTTCGACCGCGTCTATGCGGTGAACGTGAAGAGCATCTACTGGAGCGTCGAGCAGTTCGTGCCGTATTTTCGGGAGCAAGGCGGCGGGGCGTTCATCAATGTCGCGTCGACGGCGGGCGTGCGGCCGCGTCCGGGGCTCGTCTGGTACAACGGCAGCAAGGCGGCGGTCATCATCGCGAGCAAGGCGCTGGCGGTGGAACTGGGCGCGGATCGCATCCGTGTGAACTGCATCAATCCGGTGATGGGCGAGACCGCCCTGCTCTCGGAGTTCATGGGCATGGAAGACACGCCCGAAAACCGCCGCAAGTTTCTCGCGACGATTCCGCTCGGCCGACTTTCGACGCCGCAGGACATCGCCAACGCGGCGCTTTATCTCGCCTCCGACGATGCCGAGTTCATCACCGGCGTGGCGCTCGAAGTGGACGGCGGACGCTGCGTCTGAGCGATGCCCGCGCATCCGTGCTTTCCCTAGTAGAAACGGGCGTTTAGCGTCCCGGCAGGCGGGCTAGAATCCTTACGCGTCTGTAATCGCGCGCGGGCCCATCCGCGCGCGTGGCGCACACAAAAATATAGGAGACACGCCACATGGCCAGCACCGCCAATCCCATGCCGCGTCCCGGCGCGGGCACGCCTTCAGCATTCGAGGAAGCGACTTACCGGAAGGTCGTCTGGCGCCTCGCGCCGCTTTTGCTCATTTGTTACGTGGTGGCGTATCTGGACCGCGTGAACGTCGGCTTCGCCAAACTGCAGATGGCCGCGGATTTGCAACTGTCGGATGCCGTGTATGGTTTCGGCGCGGGCATTTTCTTTTTCGGCTATTTCATCTTCGAGATACCGTCGAACATCATCTTGCATCGCGTCGGCGCGCGCGTGTGGATCGCGCGGATCATGATCACGTGGGGCATCATTTCCGCGCTCACGATGTTCATCACCACGCCGACGATGTTCTACGTCATGCGCTTTCTGCTCGGCGCGGCGGAAGCGGGCTTTTTCCCCGGCATCATTCTTTATCTGACGTACTGGTTTCCGGCGCAGCGGCGAGGACGCATCACGACGCTGTTCATGACGGCGATCGCGCTGTCCGGTCTGATCGGCGGGCCGATCAGCGGCTGGATCATGGATGCGTTTCACATGAAGAACGGCTGGCACGGCTGGCAATGGCTGCTGCTGCTCGAAGGCATTCCGTCGATCGTGGTCGGCATCGTCGTGTTTCTCAAACTGGATGACCGCATCGCGAAGGCTTCGTGGCTCACGCACGAAGAACGCGAACTGCTCGAACGTAATATCGCGGCGGACAACGTCGAGAAGGAAGACCTTTCGCTCGGCAAGATTCTGTCGAGCCCGAAGGTCTGGCTGATGAGCATCATCTACTTCTCGTTCGTGATGGGGCTGTATGGCGTGAGCTTCTGGCTGCCGACGATCATCAAGTCGATGGGCATCAAGGATGCGCTGCACGTCGGCCTGCTCTCCGCGATTCCTTACGGCGCGGCGGTGATCGGCATGCTGCTCGCGGCGCGCAGCGCGGACCGGTCGGGCGAGCGTCGCTGGCATATCGCGATTCCGGCGTTCATCGGTGCGATCGGGCTCGTGTTGTCGGTCGTGTGGGCGTCGAATACGACGCTGGCGATGCTTGGCCTCACGCTCGCGACGATGGGCATTCTCACGACGCTGCCGCTGTTCTGGAGTCTGCCGACGGCGTTTCTTGCGGGCACGGGCGCGGCGGCGGGGATCGCGATGATCAACTCGCTTGGGAATCTTGCGGGGTTCTTGAGTCCCTATCTCGTAGGGTGGTTGAAGCAGGTGACGGCTTCCAATGCCAGCGGGATGTTCATGCTTGCCGGGTTTCTCTTGCTTGGGGCGGTGTTGGTGCTTAGTGTGCCGGGGCGGCTGGTTAATCGGTGATTGGCTTGGCCGCCATGAAACTTTCCATCTATGCAAAAGCTGCTTAGCGGAATTCCCTCGTCGGCCCGATGTCCTGCGTCATCGAACATTGCGCCTTCCGACTCAGTTCGCAGGTTTTTCGCAGCAGCTGTTCGGGCATCCGATGCTTAACTGAACGAATGCCGATCGGCCTTCGGATCCATAACTGACTGGATTGCCGACCGAACCCACTTCGCTCTTGATTTCGATTGGCGCAATCGACAGCCCCGAATCCAAAGCGAGCTTAGCCGTTTCTATCGCTCGACGGCGAGCAAGCGCTTCGGGGCCGCCTTCGATGGGCATCGCATCTCCGGAAATGGATAGCCACTCCTGAAGTGGATACTTCGCGAGCATTTCAGAAGCCCAGGTATGAAAACGCGCCACGTGCTCGGCTGAAATCTCGAAGCGATCCTTTTCGAATGGTACTGAAAAGTACTGTGCGGGCCGATTCATGGAACCATTGCACGCAGCAAAAGACTCTGCGCACAGCAACACTAAACTCAATGCAACCGCTTTAAGGCAATTTTTCATCATAGATCACGAAGGCAGCAAGGGAGTCCGCATTCTTTAGGGCAAGTGTCTGGTTGGTTTGCCCCCACAACGCAAGCGGGGTCGAGATGACGTACCGTGGATCTCCGCTTCCAAAAGTATCGACGAAGTGAGTCACCTCATGGATAAGCGTTGAGACGCGCGAATCTTGGAACTCCCTGAAATCCGTCAGGACGTTGCAAAACTGCAGGCCAATCGCAATTCGTCTGTTCTGGATGTTCGGGCTGCAAACGTGCGCCGCCTCCCCATCCAGGTCGTTTAAGTTGGGTGCACACCCGAGGGCACGGTCTTCGTCGGCGCCTGAACGAATCAGATGAGTCGGCTTCAACTCCGACATGATGCTGCTCACTTTGGTGAAACCATCTAGAAGATACATTCGCGTGGCCTCGTCATCTCGACCGAACCACTTTCGCATTCGCTCCTTAGTCCTTGCGTCGTTGCGCCGAAGGTCATCGAGACGCCTGTTCAACAGAATATTCGACCATTCGATCAAGCGCGTCGCCATCTCGCGAAATTCCTTGTTGCTCATATTCGGACATATGCGGTCTGTGCTCACATCGATGGTCACGAAGGAGCCCTCGACGGTATTGGTCATTGACCTGTGAATTTCGAAGTACTCACTCATCAATCGAAATCCTTTATCTCGACCGCGATCTGTTGTGCCGCCGATGTCCTGATGCGTTGCGTTCTCCCTGCCTGGTCGGTCACGATTTTCCGGTGCCGTGGATCTTGTGCACGCCCTTGCAGTTTCCGCACGTTGCTTCATCGTCGCTGAGAGCGACCTTCCTTCCGTCGTCGCTGATTGTCGATGAAAAAGCGATAACCAAGCCGCCCGTAGTTGTCGGATCGCCGTCGCGTATCGCGGCCTTACGCATAGCTCAACCTCGAACCCGCCAGTGCCGCTTTGCGTCGCTCTGTTTTAGCGTTGCTCGATACTCGAATAAGGCGGAGACCGCGCTCCGGCGTTGAAGGTACGGTAGCTACCCGCTGAATTGTTCTGTCACGCTCCTGCATGATGCTTCCCAAGCTGTTGTCGAGGCGACAAACCTAGCGGGTTTCGAAGCTCGATGGAACAGGCTTACGTCATATTGTGTCGAGGAAGAACGACAACGCACAGATCGCGTGTTCGTTGCATCTCGCGCCATACCACTCGAACCTCGGATGGCCCTGCTCGTCACGACATTCGATCGCGTGTGCAGCGCGCGTGACGCCATTCGAACCACTGGGCGCGCGGCAGATTGAGCTAAGCACATATGCTCGCACGCGCGTCGGGAAAATAAATCGAAGCACACGCGCACCGCAACAATGCACGCAAGCCGACGCATGCACCAAAACCCCGCCCAACCGCCAGCGCGCAACCAGTAAAAACTCCACCCAACCTGCACCAAACCCGCGCCACTAGGGCAAAACGCCTCAATTGGCATACCCCTTGCAGAACGTCCCGAGCAATCGTCATTGCTCAAACAACCACATCGGCAAGGGGAACACTGAAATGAAACGACGCAGTCTGCTGAAGTTCGGCTCCATGTCGGGCGCGCTCGCCCTCGCGGGCCAGCTTCCGATCACGAAAGCCCACGCCGCCGATACCGGTCCGATCAAAGTCGGCATCCTGCATTCGCTCTCCGGCACGATGGCGATCTCCGAGACGTCGCTGAAAGACACCGCGCTCATGACCATCGCCGATATCAACAAGAACGGCGGCGTCATGGGCCGGCAAATCCAACCAGTCGTCGTCGATCCCGCTTCCAACTGGCCGCTCTTCGCCGAGAAAGCGCGTCAGCTTCTCACGCAGGACAAGTGCGCCGTCGTGTTCGGCTGCTGGACATCGGTGTCGCGCAAGTCCGTGCTCCCCGTATTCGAGGAGCTCAACGGCCTGCTCTTCTATCCCGTGCAATACGAAGGCGAAGAGATGTCGCGCAACGTCTTCTATACGGGCGCAGCGCCGAATCAGCAGGCGATTCCCGCCGTCGAATATCTGATGGGACCGGAAGGCGGCAGCGCCAAGCGCTTCTTCCTGCTCGGCACCGATTACGTCTACCCGCGCACGACCAACAAGATCCTGCGCGCGTTCCTTCACTCCAAGGGCGTGAAAGATGCAGACATTCAGGAGGTCTACACACCGTTCGGACATAGCGACTATCAAACCATCGTCGCGAACATCAAGACCTTTTCCCAAGGGGGAAAGACGACTGTCATCTCTACGATCAACGGCGATTCGAACGTACCGTTCTACAAGGAACTCGGCAACCAGGGCCTGAAGGCGACCGACGTGCCCGTCGTCGCGTTCTCGGTCGGCGAAGAAGAGTTGCGCGGCATCGATACGAAACCGCTCGTCGGCCACCTCGCCGCATGGAACTACTTCATGTCGGTGAAGAACCCGAACAACTCGAAGTTCGAGAAGGAATTCTTCGCCTACGCAAAGGCGCAGAACCTTCCGGGTGGCGACAAGCGCGTCACCAATGATCCGATGGAGGCCACCTTCGTCGGCATCCACATGTGGAAGCAGGCCGTCGAAAAGGCGAAGAGCGCCGATGTCGACAAGGTCCGCACCGCGATGATCGGACAGACCTTCGCCGCACCCTCGGGCTTCACGCTGACGATGGACGGCAATCACCATCTGCACAAGCCCGTGATGATCGGCGAAATTCGCGGCGACGGTCAGTTCAACGTCGTCTGGAAAACGAAGACCGCCGTGCGCGCGCAGCCGTGGAGCCCGTATATCGCGGGTAACGAGGGCAAGCCGGATGTCGTCAGCTCGATCCCCGCGTTCCTGCGCCGTCAGCGCGTGCGTATCGCGTAACGCATGATGCAGCGAGGCCGCGCGTTCCATGCGATGCGCGCGGCCTTTCGAGTTCCAACGCAAAGGCCCACATGACCGGCTCCTTCAAGCGCGCGCTGCTGGCGTTCATCTTCGCGATGACGTCGCTCGCGGCGCACGCCCTCACCAACGACGATCTCGCCCCGCTCGCCAGCGACGACTTCGAAGCCAAGACCGCCGCCATCGACAAGCTCATCGCCAACGCCGATGCGACTTCCATCGCCGTGCTCGGCGCGCTGTCCGATGGCTCGCTTGTGGCGACCGACAACGGTCACGTCTACATCCAGACCGACGACGGTACCAGGGACGCAATCACCGGCAAGACCGCCGACGCGCCCGATGCCCAACCGATCACGTTGAACAATCTGCTGCGCACGAAGGTTGCGGGCGCGCTGTCGGGCCTGCAACTCGCATCGACCGATACGGCCAAACGCCGCGACGCGATCGCCGCGCTCTTGAAGAACCCCGATGCATCGATGAAGCCGATGATCGATCGCGCGCGCGCCATCGAGAAAGATCCCGAACTGAAGAAGCGCCTCGACACACTCTGGGCGATGACCGCGCTGCACGATCCCGACGTGAACAGGCGTCTCGAAGCCGCGCAGCTCGTCGCGGCGCGCCACGACCTCGACATGTACGAACTGCTGCGTCCGATCGTCGCGAAGAAAGCCGATGGCACTTATAACGAACCCGACGAACGCGTGCGCAATGCCGCGCAGGAAGGCATCTACGCGCTCGATTCGATCCAGCGCCGCAGCGAAATCTTCGGCACGCTCTTCGCGGGCCTGTCGCTCGGCAGCGTGCTGCTGCTGGCGGCGCTCGGGCTTGCGATCACGTATGGACTCATCGGCGTCATCAACATGGCGCACGGCGAGTTCCTGATGATCGGCGCGTATGCGACCTATGTCGTGCAAAACCTCGTGCAGCACTACGCGCCCGCCGCGTTCAACTGGTATCCGCTGCTCGCCGTCCCTGCTTCGTTCATCGCAGCGGCGCTCGTCGGCATCGTGCTGGAAAGGCTGGTGCTGAAGCATCTCTACGGACGTCCGCTCGAAACGCTGCTGACGACCTTCGGCATCAGCCTGATCCTCATTCAAGCGACGCGCACGCTATTCGGCGCGCAGAACGTTCAAGTAACGAATCCTTCGTGGATGAGCGGCGGCGTCGCGGTGATGCAAAACCTCATCCTGCCGTACAACCGTCTCACGATCCTCGCGTTCTCGCTCGCGGTCGTCGCGATTGCGTGGGGCGTGCTCACGAAGACGCGCCTCGGCCTCTTCGTGCGCGCGGTGACGCAAAACCGCCGCATGGCCGCGTGCGTTGGCGTGAAGACGGCGCGCGTCGATTCGTATGCGTTCGCGTTCGGCGCGGGCATCGCGGGACTCGGCGGCTGCGCGCTCTCGCAGATCGGCAACGTCGGTCCCGATCTCGGTCAGAGCTACATCATCGATTCGTTCATGGCGGTGGTGCTGGGCGGCGTCGGCCAGCTCGCAGGCACGGTGATCGGCGGCTTCGGGCTCGGGCTCGTCAGCAAGGCGGTCGAGCCGTTCTGGGGCGCGGTGCTCGCGAAGATCGCGGTGCTGGTGCTCATCGTGTTGTTCATCCAGAAGCGTCCGCAGGGCATGTTCGCCCTGAAGGGCCGCAGCGCGGAGGCCTGAACGATGACCGCCTCGACCGATATCGGCACGAATCTCGATGTCACGCCGGAACCCGATGCGAGCGCTGCGCGCGCGGGCTTCGCGCTTGGACTGCCGCCGCGCGCCGCGTTGCTGCCGAAGAGCGGATGGTTGGCGCTGCTCGCGCTCGTCATCGCGATGGGCATCGTCGTGCCGGTCAGCGCGCTCGTGCTGCCGGAGACGAACACGTTCCATCTTTCCGCTTATGCGATGACGCTCGTCGGCAAGCTCATGTGCTATGCGATCGGCGCGCTCGCGCTCGATCTCGTGTGGGGCTACTGCGGCATCCTGAGCCTCGGCCACGCGCTCTTCTTCGCGCTCGGCGGCTACGCGATGGGCATGTACCTGATGCGCTCGATCGGCCGCGAAGGCACGTATCAAAGCGATCTGCCCGACTTCATGGTGTTTCTCGACTGGCACAAGCTGCCGTGGTACTGGGAAGGCACGGAGCATCTCTGGTATGCGTTGCTGCTCGTCGTGCTCGTGCCCGGCGTGCTCGCGTGGGTGTTCGGCTTCTTCACGTTCCGCTCGCGCGTGAAGGGTGTGTATTTGTCGATCATCACGCAGGCGATGACCTTCGCCGCGATGCTGCTCTTCTATCGCAACGAGACGGGCTTCGGCGGCAACAACGGCTTCACCGATTTCAAGCGCATTGCCGGTTTCCCGGTCACGCATCCGGGCACGCGCACCGCCCTCTTTCTCATCACGTTCGCGGTGCTCGTGCTCGCGTTTCTCGCGGCGCGATGGATCGTCACGTCGAAGCTTGGGCGCGTCGTGACCGGCGTGCGCGACGGCGAAGCGCGCCTCATGTTCCTCGGCTACAGCCCGCTCGCGTACAAGCTGTTCATCTGGACGGTGTCGGCGGTATTGTGCGGCATCGCAGGCGCGCTGTATGTGCCGCAGGTCGGCATCATCAATCCGAGCGAGATGTCGCCGGCGAACTCGATCGAAATGGCGATATGGGTCGCGGTCGGCGGACGCGGCACGTTGATCGGACCGATCGTCGGCGCGTTCGCCGTGAATGGCGCGAAGAGCTTTTTCACCGCGTATTTCGCGGAATACTGGCTCTTCTTCCTCGGCCTCATCTTCACGCTCGTGCCCTTGCTCTTGCCGAACGGCATCATGGGACTCATCGATCTCGCGCGTCGTAAGAAGGCGCATGGAGATGCAGCAGAATGACTGCACATAACGCATTGATCGTCGATCTGCCGCCCATTCCGCCGCTGCCGGAATCGAGCGACAAGAACATCAACGTCATCTCCGGACTGGGGCATGTGCTCACGCCGGGTGAGATCGACGTATCGCATGGCGCGATCCTCTACCTCGAAGACGTGACCGTGAGCTTCGACGGCTTTCGCGCGTTGAACAAGCTGACCTTATCGATCGACGTGGGCGAGTTGCGCTGCGTGATCGGCCCGAACGGCGCAGGCAAGACGACGATGATGGATGTCATCACCGGCAAGACGCGCCCCGACGACGGCAAGGTGTTTCTCGGGCAGACGCTCGATCTCACGCGCATGTCGGAGCCGGTGATCGCGCGCACGGGCATCGGCCGCAAGTTTCAGAAGCCGACGGTGTTCGAGAATCATCCTGTGTGGGAGAACCTCGAGCTTGCGATGAAGACGGACAAGCGCTGGTTCGCATCGTTACGGGCGCGGCTGGATGCTGCGGCGCAGGCGCGCATCGAAGAGACGCTGGAGCTCATTCGCCTTCAGCATCAGGCGACGCGGCTTGCGGGCGAGTTATCGCATGGACAGAAGCAGCGGCTCGAGATCGGCATGTTGTTGATGCAGCAGCCTGCTCTTTTACTGCTCGATGAGCCTGCCGCGGGCATGACCGATCATGAGACTATGGAGCTCGCTGAATTGCTCAACAAGCTGCGTGGGTCTTGTTCGATGATGGTCGTCGAGCATGATATGGAGTTTGTTGCCGCGCTTGCCGGGGATAGTGGGAAGGTTACTGTTATGGCTGAAGGGAGGGTTCTCGCCGAAGGCACGCTCGATGACGTCAAGCGGGACGAGGCTGTTATTGAGTCTTATCTTGGGCGTTGAGGGTTTTTTTTTTGGCGTGGGTTTTCAGTGGAAACCTGTTTTCGCGTCGGTCTATTGGCACTGCCCCTGTGCGGGGCGGCAGTCACTTTCTTTGCTGCTGCAAAGAAAGTAACCAAAGAAAGCAGCTTCTGTTACGCCCGCGGTCACACGCAGTTTGGGTAGTCCTCTCGTCCACCGTGGCACTCGCCTAAGTGTCGCCCTCTTAGGCCCAACCGGACTTGGATCGCGCACGGTCTGACTAGCCATAACGCCAAGGACGCTGGTTCAGCACGAAACAGTTCCGGCACCGCGCTGCGCGCTGCCGTCGGGTCCACAAAGGAAACCGACGAGCAGCATGTGCAGTGAGATAGAGACGTAAGTAGAGAAGCACGCGCATCCCCGATTGACCCGTCGGCCGCGTAGCGGGCCGGAGCTATTTCGTGCTGAACCAACGCGCCACGTGGCGCAATGTGACGGACCGTGCGCGAGCCAGGCCGCGTGATTGTGATGAGGGCACTCTTTAGGCGAGTGCCATCTGCGACGAGAGGACTACCCAAATTGCGTGTGACCGCGGGCGTATCAGTAGCTGCTTTCTTTGGTTACTTTCTTTGCAGCAGCAAAGAAAGTGACTGCCGCCCCGCACAGGGGCAACGCTAATAGACCGACGCGAATATGGGATCCGGCGAGAAAAAACGCAAAGACACCAAGAGACAAAGCAAATGCTAGAAGTCGAAAACCTGAATCAATACTACGGCGGCAGCCACATCCTCCGCGATGTGAAGCTGACCGTCCCCGATGGAAAGCTCACAGTCCTGCTAGGCCGCAACGGCGTCGGCAAGACGACGCTCTTGCGCTGCCTGATGGGCGTCGTCCCGACGAAAAGCGGCACCATCGCCTGGCGAGGCAACAAGATTTCCTCGATGCCCACGCACGCGCGCGTCGTCAACGGTCTCGCCTACGTGCCGCAAGGACGCGACATCTTCGGCCGCCTCACAGTCGAAGAAAACCTTCTGGTAGGCGCAGCAAGCCGAAAAGCGCCGTCGAAAATTCCGGACCACATCTACGCGCTGTTCCCCGTCCTCAAGGACATGAAGAACCGAAGAGGCGGCGATCTCTCCGGCGGCCAGCAACAGCAGCTCGCAATCGGCCGCGCGCTGATGAGCGAGCCGCAACTGCTCATCCTCGACGAACCAACCGAAGGCATTCAGCCATCCATCATCCGCGATATCGGACGAACGCTCCGGCAACTCGTCGACGAAATGGGCATGACCGTGCTGCTCGTCGAGCAGTATTACGACTTCGCGCGCGATCTCGCCGATCGGTACTGGGTCATGAGCCGCGGCGAAATCGTCGCGGGCGGCGCCGGCTCGGAAATGGACGCGCATGGAGTGCGCGAGCTGATCGCCGTATGATGAAGGCCCCTTCTCAAGCGCATCGTCTCCATGCTTCATGAATCACACGCGACGCTCGCCGATCCCGACATCTGGCGCGGCTCGCTCGAACTCGGTTACGCACGTCAGCACGGCCGCACCGTCTGCGTCCATCGCAAGCACCAAGGTCCGTTGCGGCTGCAACGGCCGCTCTATCCGGAAGGCGATATCTGTCATTCCGTGATCGTGCATCCGCCAGGCGGCGTCGCGGGCGGGGATCGCCTGTCCATCGACGTTCGATTGCAAGAGCACACGCACGCCGTCATCACGACGCCCGGCGCGACCAAGTGGTACAAGGCCAACGGCAAGCTCGCGACGCAGCGCATCGACATCGATCTCGCCGCGCACGCGAAGCTCGACTGGCTTCCGCAAAACAACATCGTGTTCGAATCGTCGAACATCGAACTCGACTTCAGTCTGACGCTCGATGAAGGCGCGAGCGCCATCGGCTGGGACGCGATGCTGCTCGGCCGCGCAGCCGCCGGCGAGAAATGGACGCAAGGGCATATCAAGGCGACATCGCGCATTGCGCATCGCAATGGTTCGACGCTCTGGTTCGAACGCACGCTGCTCGACGCAAGCGATCCGCTGCGCGATGCCGCTCAAGGTCTCGCAGGCTTTCCCGCCTACGGCACGCTCTGGGCAATCGGCCCCGCTTGCGACGACGCGCTCGCCGAAGCGCTCACCGCAACGCTGCCCTTCGACGACGAACTGCGCGCGGGCGCATCGTGCGTCGCGCCGGGCGTGCTGATCCTGCGCGCGATCAGCCGCTCGATGGAGCCGCTGCAAAACGCACTCACCGATTGCTGGGCGCATCTTCGACCCATCGTGCATGGCATCGAAGCACGCCCTCTGCGTTTGTGGACTACCTAGTACGCACCAGATGAGCGCATCTGCGTGCACGCCGTTTGTGCGCGACGCTCGACGCAAAACGGTTGGACGCATACGGTACAACGAAGACGCGTCGATGGCACGACTCTCGCTTTGAGCCTTCGCTCGAGAGCCGCGCATTCCAACGCGGCCGTTCATAGCCCGAAGGATCATCGATGCTCACGACTTTCTCCCGCACGCGGCGCACCGCGCTCGTCGCGCTTCTGCTTACGCTTGCGCCTTTCGCCGCACACGCCGACGCGCTCGACACCATCGCGAAGAACGGCACGTTGCGCGTCGCCGTGCCGGAAGACTATCCGCCCTTCGGCTCGGTCGGCGCCGACATGAAACCGCAAGGCTACGACGTCGACATGGCCGCGCTGCTCGCCAAGTCGATGAACGTGAAGCTCGAACTCGTGCCCGTCAACAGCGCGAACCGCATTCCGTATCTCACGACGAACAAGGTCGATCTCGTGATCTCGTCGCTCGGCAAGACGCCCGAGCGCGAGAAGGTGCTCGACTTCTCGACGCCCTACGCACCCTACTTCCAGGGCGTGTTCGGTCCCGCCGACATCAAGGTGAGCACGCCCGCCGATCTCACCGGCAAGACCGTCGGCGCGACGCGCGGTGCGCTCGAAGAGATCGCGCTTTCGCAGATGGCGCCGAACGCGACCATCAAGCGTTTCGAGGACAACAACGCGACCATCTCGGCGTTTCTCTCGGGTCAGGTTCAACTGATCGCGGCGGGCAACATCGTCGCGGCTGCGATCCTCTCGAAGAATCCGCCGCGCCGGCCCGAAGCGAAGTTCATCATCAAGGATTCGCCGTGCTTCGTCGGCATGAACAAGAACGAGCCGCGTCTGATGGCCAAGGTCGACGACACCATCGCGCAAGCGAAGAAGGACGGCACGCTCAACACGATGTCGAAGAAGTGGTTCAATCAGCCGCTGCCCGCAAGCCTTTGATCGGGAGCGCGGCATCGTATGGCCTATGAACTCCAATTCGCCGATCTCGCACAATACGCCGGCATGTTCGCGAGCGGCGCGGCGACGACGCTCGCGCTGACCGCCGTCTCGACGGCGCTCGGCGTAACGGTCGGCGTGCTCGGTGCGGCCGCGCGCAACAGCCGGCGCGCGTGGCTCGCGGCGATCGCCGGCGGTTATGTCGAAGCGATCCGCAACACGCCGTTCATCGTGCAACTGTTCTTCGTGTTCTTCGGCCTGCCCGCGCTCGGCATACACCTGAGCGAATACGTCGCGGCCATTCTCGCGATGACGCTCAATCTCGGCGCGTACTCGATCGAGATCATCCGCGCGGGCATCGCCGCCGTGCCGAAGGGTCATCTCGAAGCGGCGGCTTCTCTTGCGATGTCGCCCGGCGAAGCGTTTCGTCACGTCGTGTTGCCGCAGGCGCTCGCAAAAGTCTTCCCTGCATTGACGAGCCAGATCGTCATCACGATGCTCGGTTCGGCGGTCGTATCGCAGATATCGGTGCCCGACCTCACCTACGCCGCGAGCTACATTCAGTCGCGCAACTTCCGCGCGTTCGAGACGTGCTTCTTCATCACGGCCGCGTATCTCGTGATGGCGCTCGTGCTGCGCGCCGCGTTGAACGCGATGGGCAAGCGCTTCCTGATGAACCACCGGAGCGCCGCGCGATGATCGAGTTCACCTTCGCGCAGATCTTCGAGAACCTGTTGCTCGCGGCGCGCTGGACCGTCGTGCTGTCGATCGTGTCGTTCGTGCTCGGCGGCATCGTCGGCTTCGTGCTGCTCGTGATGCGCGTGTCGAAATCGCAAGTGCTGCGGATGCTCGTCAAAGGCTATATCCAGGTCTTCCAGGGCACACCGCTGCTGATGCAACTCTTCCTCGTGTTCTTCGGCTTGCCGCTGCTCGGCATCGACGTCTCGCCGTGGCTCGCGGCGACCGTCGGCCTCACGCTCTTCACGAGCGCGTATCTCGCGGAAATCTGGCGCGGCGCGGTCGAAGCGGTGCCTGCTGGACAATGGGAAGCGTCGTCGTCGCTGGCGATGAATTACATCGAGCAGCTTCGTCACGTGATCCTGCCGCAAGCGACGCGCATCGCGGTCGGCCCGACCGTCGGCTTCGCGGTGCAGGCGGTGAAGGACACGGCGCTCGTTTCGATCATCGGCTTCACGGAACTCACGAAGGCCGGCACGATGATTTCGAATGCGACCTTCCGGCCGTTCCTCGTATATGGCCTCGTCGCCGTCATCTACTTCTTGCTGTGTTATCCGCTGACGCGCTATGCGCGCACGCTCGAAAGGAAATGGAATGCCGCTCGTTGAAACCCGCAATCTTCAGAAGCAGTTCGGCGCGAATCAGGTGCTGAAGGGTATCGACTTCTCCGTCGAGCGCGGGCAAGTCGTGTCGATCATCGGGCGAAGCGGCTCGGGCAAGAGCACGTTGCTGCGCACGTTGAACGGTCTGGAAAGCATCGACGAAGGCTCGATTCAGATCGACGGCGAGCATATCGATGCGCGTCATGCCGACCTTCGCGCACTGCGCCTGAAAGTCGGCATGGTGTTCCAGCAATACAACCTCTTTCCGCATCTCACGGCCGGCGAGAACGTGATGCTCGCGCAGACCGTCGTCAAGAAGATCCACAAGGCGAAGGCGCGGGCGAGCGCGCATTCGGTGCTCGAACGCGTTGGCCTCGGCGACAAGTTCAACGCGTATCCCGATCAGCTTTCGGGCGGCCAGCAGCAACGCGTCGCGATCGCGCGCGCGCTCGCGATGAAGCCGACCGTGCTGCTCTGCGACGAGATTACGTCGGCGCTCGATCCCGAGCTCGTCGGCGAAGTGCTTGCCGTTGTCGAAGACCTCGCGCGCGACGGCATGACGCTCATCATGGTCACGCACGAAATGCGCTTCGCACGCAAGGTGAGCGACAAGGTCGTCTTCATGCATCAGGGACGCGTGTGGGAATCGGGCGCGCCGGAAGAAATTTTCGAGCGGCCATCGACCGTGGAGTTGCAGCGCTTCATCCAGTGAGTCGAAAGGCGCATGAAAGCCCCGTAAAACGGGCCATTGCAGTGCTAGCATTGCAAGGCCCGAAACACTTTTCTCCATAGAAGAAGCCCATGAAACTCACGCCCAGAGAAAAGGACAAGCTGCTGATCTTCACCGCAGCCCTGCTCGCCGAGCGCCGCCGCGCGCGCGGCCTTAAGCTCAATCATCCGGAAGCGGTCGCGTTCATCTCGGCGGCGTTGATGGAAGCGGCGCGCGACGGCAAGACCGTCGCCGAAGTCATGCACTACGGCACCACGCTCCTCACGCGTGACGACGTGATGGAAGGCGTGCCCGAGATGATCCCCGACATCCAGATCGAAGCAACCTTCCCCGACGGCACCAAGCTCGTCACCGTTCATCATCCGATTCCCTGACATCATGATCCCCGGCGAATATTTCATCGACGATGGCGAGCACGAACTGAACGCGGGCCGCGAGACGGTAACGGTCGTCGTCGCGAATCATGGCGACCGCCCGGTCCAGGTCGGCTCGCATTACCACTTCTACGAAGTCAACGCGGCGCTCAAGTTCGAACGCGAGAAGGCGCGCGGCTTTCGATTGAACATCGCGGCGGGCACGGCCGTGCGCTTCGAACCCGGTCAGGAACGCACCGTGGAACTCGTTGCGCTGGCGGGCGATCGCCACGTCTACGGCTTCAACGCGCTCGTCATGGGCCCGCTCTAAAAAAGGACAGATATGACGCTACGCATCGGCCGCCGCGCTTATGCGGAAATGTTCGGCCCGACGACCGGCGACCGCGTGCGCCTCGCCGACACCGAACTCATCATCGAAGTCGAACGCGACTTCACGACCTACGGCGAAGAAGTGAAATTCGGCGGCGGCAAGGTGATCCGCGACGGCATGGGCCAGTCGCAACGCGTCGCCGCCGACGTCGTCGATACGGTGGTGACCAACGCGCTGATCCTCGATCACTGGGGCATCGTGAAGGCCGATATCGGCATCAAGAGCGGTCGCATCTTCGCCATCGGCAAGGCGGGCAATCCGGACATTCAGCCGAACGTGAACATCGCGATCGGCGCGGCGACTGAAGTGATCGCGGGCGAAGGCATGATCGTCACGGCGGGCGGCGTCGATACGCACATCCACTTCATCAGCCCGCAACAGATCGACGAAGCGCTCGCGAGCGGCGTCACGACGATGCTCGGCGGCGGCACCGGCCCCGCCACCGGCACCAACGCAACCACCTGCACGCCGGGTCCGTGGCACATGGAGCGCATGCTGCAAGCCGCCGATGGCTGGCCGATGAACCTCGGCTTTCTCGGCAAGGGCAACGCGAGCCTGCCCGCGCCGCTGATCGAGCAAGTGAAGGCAGGCGCGATCGGTTTGAAGCTGCACGAAGACTGGGGCACGACGCCCGCCGCGATCGACAATTGCCTGAGCGTCGCCGACGACACCGACACGCAAGTCGCCATCCACACGGACACGCTGAACGAAGCGGGCTTCGTCGAAACCACCATTGCCGCATTCAAGGGCCGCACGATCCACACGTATCACACGGAAGGCGCGGGCGGCGGCCATGCGCCGGACATCATCAAGGTCGCGGGCGAATCGAACGTGCTGCCCTCCTCCACGAATCCGACGCGCCCGTACACCGTCAACACGCTCGACGAGCATCTCGACATGCTGATGGTGTGCCATCACCTCGATCCGTCGATTGCGGAAGACATCGCGTTCGCGGAATCGCGCATTCGCCGCGAGACCATCGCCGCGGAAGACATTCTTCACGATCTCGGCGCGCTATCGATGCTTTCTTCGGATTCCCAGGCAATGGGCCGCGTCGGCGAAGTCATCATCCGCACGTGGCAGACCGCGCACAAGATGAAGGTGCAGCGCGGCGCATTGCCCGAAGACGGCGCGCGCCACGACAACTTCCGCGCGAAGCGTTACGTCGCGAAGTACACGATCAATCCGGCGATCACACATGGCATCGCGCATGAAGTCGGTTCGATCGAGCCGGGCAAATGGGCCGATCTCGTCTTTTGGGAACCCGCGTTCTTCGGCGTGAAGCCGGCGCTGATCCTGAAGGGCGGCATGATCGCGCTCGCGCAGATGGGCGACCCGAACGCGTCGATTCCCACACCGCAGCCGGTGCATTATCGCGAGATGTTCGCGACGCGCGGCGGCGCGCTCGGCAAGACGTCGCTCACGTTCGTATCGCAGATGGCGATGGAAGCGCGCATCGCGGATCGTTATGGCCTGCAAAAGCAGATCGTCGCGGTGAAGAACTGCCGCAGTGTGACGAAGGCCGACATGATTCACAATGCATGGCAACCGTCCATCAGCGTCGATCCGCAGACCTATCAGGTGATCGCCGACGGACAATTGCTCACCTGCGATCCCGCCACCGTTCTGCCGATGGCGCAGCGTTACTTCCTGTTCTGACATGCGTACCATCGACAAACGTCTTACCGCGAAGCTCGCCGACGTCCTCAAGAAGCGCGCGCCCACGCTGACCCTTCCCTTCGACGCGCGCTGCAAGAGCCGCCTCGCCGCCACGCTCGACAACGGCGAGGAAGTCGCGCTCGTGATGCCGCGCGGCACCGTGCTCGCGGACGGCGACATGCTCGTCGCGGATGACGGCGGCTTCGTGCGCGTCGTCGCGGCGGCGGAGGACGTGCTCATCGTGCGCGCGCCGAGCGTGCGTCTCTTGACGCGTGCGGCCTATCACCTCGGCAACCGGCACACGCCCGTCGAAGTCGGCGCGGAGTATCTGAAGCTCGAAGCCGATGCCGTGCTCGAAGACATGCTGAAGCGCCTGGGCGTGCTCGTCGCGCACGAGTCGCAGCCGTTCCAGCCCGAAACGGGCGCGTATGGCGGCGGCCACAAGCATGGCCACGACGAAACCTTCGGCGAGGACTACGCGCTCGCGCAGAAGGTCTTCGACGAGCATCACGGGCACGATCACGATCACTCGTCGTGCGGTCACGATCACGATCACGGCCATCATCATCACGGCCATGCGCATCGCTGAGCTGACCGCGCTGCTGCATCTCGCGTCGCCGGCATTGCCGATCGGCGCATTCAGCTATTCGCAGGGACTCGAAGCGGCGATCGAGCACGGTCTGATCCATGACGGCGACAGCGCGCGCGACTGGATCGCGAGCGGCCTCTCCAGCATGCTTGCGCGCGGCGAATTGCCGATGCTCGCGCATCAGATCGAACACTGGCGTTCGCACGACGAAGCCGCGCTGAAGGCCGCGAACG
Organism: Caballeronia fortuita; assembly: GCF_001544835.2. Classification (GTDB taxonomy): domain Bacteria; phylum Pseudomonadota; class Gammaproteobacteria; order Burkholderiales; family Burkholderiaceae; genus Caballeronia; species Caballeronia fortuita. The sequence continues at coordinate 71,928 of NZ_FCNX02000007.1, forward strand.
ATGACTACATCGCGAGCCGCGAATCGGCCGAATTGCGGCGCGAAACCGAGCAGATGGGCTGGTCGCTCGCGCAGCTTTGCGCATCGCTCGAATGGGGCGACACGGCCCGCCGCGCGACGCTCGCCGCGATCAAGCCCATCGCGCAGCCAACCGCGTTCGCCTTCGCCGCGTTCGCGCACGATGCAACGCCGGAAGCCGCGCTCGCCGCTTATGCGTTCAGCTGGGTCGAGAATCAGGCGGCCGCGGCGCTGAAGGCCGTGCCGCTCGGACAGCTTGCAGGGCAGCGCATCATCGTTGCGTTGCGCGAGCCAATCGATGCCGCCGTGCGCCGCGCGCTCGATACATCGCCCGATCAGATCAACACCTTCGCGCCGCAGCTCGGCGTTTTGTCCGCGCGGCACGAATCGCAATATTCACGGCTTTTCCGCTCTTGAACCGACACTCCATGAACGCTCCCGCTTACTCTTCCGCCGCCCGCCGAACCAAGAAACTGCCGCCGTTGCGCGTCGGCGTGGGCGGCCCGGTCGGCTCCGGCAAGACCACGCTGCTCGAAATGCTCTGCAAGGCGATGCGCGAGAAATACGATCTCGTCGCCATTACCAACGATATCTACACGAAGGAAGATCAGCGCCTGTTGACGGTCGCAGGCGCGCTGCCCGCCGAACGCATCATGGGCGTGGAAACGGGCGGCTGCCCGCACACGGCCATTCGCGAAGATGCGTCGATCAATCTCGAAGCCGTCGATCGCATGGTGTCGAAGTTTCCCGACGCGGATATCGTGTTCATCGAATCCGGCGGCGACAATCTCGCGGCGACCTTCAGCCCCGAACTCTCCGATCTCACCATCTACGTGATCGATGTCGCGGGCGGCGAGAAGATTCCGCGCAAGGGCGGGCCGGGCATCACGAAGTCGGATCTGCTCGTCATCAACAAGACCGATCTTGCGCCTCACGTCGGCGCGAATCTCGACATCATGGCGAGCGACGCGAAGAAAATGCGCGGCGAGCGGCCCTTCGTGATGTGCAATCTGAAGGCGCTCGACGGGCTCGATGACGTCATCGGCTTCATCGAGAAGAAGGGATTGCTGCTCGCGTAAAACGCGGGGATCGCGCTACGACAGCGCGATCGAATTCGATATCGAGACCGCGTTTTCGCCGACCTGCACGAAGTCGCGCTTCATCTCGACATGCCATTGCAGGAAGTTGCGGCTGTTCGATTCGCCCGGCAGCATCCAGTCGTGCAATTCGATCATGATGACGGGGAACGCGTTCAGCGCATCGCAGTGGCGCGAGAACAGGTCCGACTCCGCGCCTTCGATATCGATCTTGAGGATGAACGGCGTCACGCCCGACGAGGGCATCACGTCTTCGAGCGTGAGCGCATCGACGGCGTAACCTTTCTCGACGGGCTGCTCCGCCGTGCGGAACGCCCACTCGCCGCCGCCCGGATCGTTGAGATAAAGCGTGCCGCGCTTCGCCGCGATTGCAGCGTTGAGCGGCGCGATCTGCGGGAATGCCGCCGCGTTCTTGCTGAGCAGCGCGAAATTCGATACATCCGGCTCGATCGCGACGATCTTCGCCTTCGAATACGTGAGCGCGAACCACACGGCGGCCGCGCCGATATTCGCGCCCGCATCGACGATCAGCGGCGTCTCGCAAGCCTCGTAGAACGCGCGGATTTCCTTCGCGCGCAGCAGATGATCCGTCGCGTATTCGCGCAGAAAGAAAATCTGCCGGCAAACCGATCGATCCGCCGGGCATGGCCGATATTCGAAACGCCGGTTACCCGGAAGCACGAGACCGTGCGCGCCGTAGCGGACGGTGCCCCATGCATCGGCCGGTTCGGGGGATGGCCGCAAAAGGCGCAGGAGCCCGGGCGGCATCATGTCTTTGACGACGGACTTGATGAGGTCTTGCATGCGCGTCCTCGGAGAAAAATGGAAGCACGTTCGCAGGCAACCGGCGCTTGTTATCCGTTCGATGAAACCGGCTCAGGGAAGCTCAGTATCCTCCGAACTTTTTTGACGCTCAACCCGGTTTTTCGTCGGAGGAAAGACGCTCTGCGCGACGAAGCGGCAGCAACGCGCGCGGTCACTTCGACGCGTCGCTTTCCTCTTCGAGCAATGCGCTCAGCACGCTCACCGTGCGCTCCGTCGCGCCGCGATGCCGCGCCGCAAACGCGGAAGCCGCCGCGCTCATCGAAAGACGGCGCGCCTTGTCGCCGAAGATTTCTCGCAGCCCGCGCGCCAGTTCCTGCGGGTCCTGCACGCGCAACGCGGCGCCTGCCGCGATCGCATCGTTGGTCGCCTGCGTGAAGTTGAACGTGTACGGGCCGATCAGCACCGGCACGCCCGCCGCGCACGCTTCGATCAGATTCTGCCCGCCGAGCGGCAAAAGACTTCCGCCGATGAACGCCAGATCCGACGCCGCGTAATACGCGCCGAGTTCGCCCATCGAATCGCCGAGCAAGACCTGCACGCTCGCCGGCAACGGCTCCGGCACGTCCGCGCCCGATCCGGCAGCGGCTGGCTTCGGCGCCCACACCGAACGGCGCGCGCCTGTGAGCCCGAGACTCGCGATCAGCGCCGATACTTCATCGAAACGCTGTGGATGACGCGGCACCAGGATCAGCAGCGCATCGGGCACGTTGAGCGCCGCGAACGCGCGCAGCACGAGCGTCTCCTCGCCTTCGCGCGTGCTCGCCGCGACCCACACGGGCCGCTCGCCGATCGCCGCGCGCCACGCCTGACCGCGCGCGACGAGTTCGGGCGGCGCGGTCATGTCGAACTTCAGATTGCCGAGCACGGCGACGTTGCGCGCGCCGAGCGCGGTGAGCCGCTCCGCATCGGACGGCGTCTGCGCGAGCACGCGCGAAAAACCGCCGAACACTTCGCGCACCGCGCGCCCGAACTTTGCCGCGCGCCGATACGAACGCTCCGACATGCGCGCGTTCGTCAGCACGAGCGGCATGCCGGCGCGTTTGCATTCGTCGATGAGTGTCGGCCAGACTTCCGTCTCCATCACGATGCCGAGCGATGGCCGCCACGCGCGCAGGAAACGCCGCACGAGAACGGGCAGATCGTAGGGCAGATAGGCGCGCAGCACGCGATCGCCGAACAGTTCGACGCCGGTCGCACGTCCGCTCGGCGTCATGTGCGTGAGCAGCACGCGCGCTCCGGGATGCGCCTTCAGCAGTGCGTCGATGAGCGGTTGCGCCGCGCGCGTCTCGCCGACCGATACCGCGTGCACCCAGATGAGCGGCGCGGGATCGTCGGCGCGGCGCGGAGCGATGTGTCCGAACCGTTCGCCGATATGTTCGCGATAACCGCGTTCCTTGCGCGAGCGGATGTAGAGCCGCAGCACCGCGAGCGGCGCGACGATCCACCACAGCGCGCGATAGACGACTCTCAGCACAGTGGCCGATGCGCCCGGAGAAGCCGCGCCGCTCAAACGAGCGCCCTGCCCTTCAGGCGCTCGAGAATGCCGAGCGGCGCGTGATCGGGGCGCGCCATCGCCTTGACGGGCAGAAAGAAGGTCTGCTCCATCATGAACTGGCCGGACATCACCGCGTGCGATGTGTGATCGGAGAAGCAGACCCACACCGAGCCCGGCGGGAACGGCATGGTTTCCTGCGGCGAAGTCTTCTGATAATCGAGATCGGCCTTCATCGCGTCATGCAGATTGAGCATGAGATGGTCGTACTCGCTGCGCTTCGACTTGGTGATGTGCAGCAGATTCATGAGCCATGCCGAGCCGGGCGCCTGCGCCTTGATGGCGGGCAAAAATCGCTTTGCCATGTCCTCGAACGGTTCGCCGACGCGCCATACGCGCGGCGCGCCATTCGGATTGACGTTCGTGAACACGCGCAGGATGCGCTCGCCGTAGTTCGGGCGCGACGGGAAGGCATCGACGTGCAGGCGGCTGTCGTCCTTGCGCCACGACGTTTCGCGCGTTTCGACCTGATGCAGCCGCAGACTCGTCGGCGCGACGCGCAGCTTGCCGTCGTATTCGGGAAAGAGCCCGTCGACGAGCGAGCGCGCGTGATCCTGATAACGCTTGATGAGCGAGCGCACCGCCGACTGCATCACGCTGTCGCCGAGCACGCCGGCGAGCGCGCCGCCGTTGGGCGCGAGGCTGATGTTCTTGCGCTTCGGGTCCGCGATCTTCGGATCGAGCAGCGCGCGTTCGCCGCCGTCGATCGGAAAACGCAGATTGGGGAAATACAGCACCTTGCCGTTTTCGACGCCGGCAAGGAGCGTCTCGCGCGGCACGGACAAATTCTTGCCTTGCCAATCGCCCGACGCGACTTCGATGATTTGAGATTCCGTCATGTGTCTACGACCTTGAGTTGCCCGCGCACGGCGAGAGCGCACGATGAAAGCGCCACGGCGGACTACAGCAGGCCGAAGCCCGCGAGCGCGGCCTTGACTTCGGAAAGCATCGGATGCCGGCTCGCGTCGCCGAGATTGACGACCTGCGGCGACCAGTAGCCGCCGGTGCGCCATGCGGTCGAGAAATTGTACAACTCGACGGTGGGGCGCTTCAGCGCCGCGGCAATATGCACCAAGCCCGTATCGACGCCGACGGTTGCCGCGGCGCCGTCGATCAAGCCGACCACCGCGGGCAGCGACATCTTCGGCGGCACGATTGCGGCCGCGCCGAATTCCTTCGCGAGCTTTTCGCTCGTCGCGCGTTCGGCCTCGCTGCCCCACGGCAGCACGATCGACGCGCCGCGCGTCACGAGCGCCTGACCCAGTTCGATCCATGCGGCCTCGGGCCATTGCTTGTCGGCGCGCGACGTGGCGTGAACGAACACGACGTACGGCACCGGCAGATTCAGTCCGAGTTCGGAGACGGCGAGTGTTGCGCGGCGCGTGTCGAGCCCGAAGTCGATGTCGTCGGTGGTTTGCGGCTTCGGCAGATCGAGCGCCGCCGCCACGAGTTGCCGTGTGCGTTCGACGACGTGCGTGCGCGGCTCGATCGGCACGCGCCGGTCGTAGAAGAAGCGCACTGGCCATTCGTAGCCCGCGCCGTCGGTGCGATTGCCGAGCCCGACGAGCGGCCCGCGCGCCCAGCTCGCGACCCACGCGGTCTTGATGAGCCCTTGGCAGTCGATGACGAGATCGTATTTTTCGGCGGCGAGTTCGCGCTTGAATTTGCCGATTTCACGCCAGTTGGCGGGCGATGCGAACGCACGACGCCAGCGCCTGAGCGAGAACGGGATCGCGCGGCGCACGCCGTGGACCAGTTCGACGAGACTGGCGAAGCTTTCTTCGACGAGCCAGTCGATTTGCGCATCGGGATAACGGCGGCGGATGTCGGCGATGGCCGGCATGTTGTGGACGACGTCGCCGAGCGACGACACGCGGACGATCAGGATCTTTTGCACGTCGGGGTTTGGGGTGCTGCGCGGGATGCGGAAAGGGGTGATTTTAGAGTGTGTTGTTTGGTTTTGCTGCGCTTTTGAATTTTGCTTTGGTGTGGGCGCTTTTGTTTCTTTTTTGCCGGATCCCGAATTCTTTGTGGTCTATTTGCGCTGCCCCTGTGCGGGGCGGCAGTCACTTTCTTTGCTGCTGCAAAGAAAGTAACCAAAGAAAGCAGCTTTTCTAAGCCCGCGGTCACACGCAGTTTGGGTAGTCCTCTCGTCCCAGGTGGCACTCGCCTAAGTGTCGCCCTCATAGGACCAACCGGGCTTGGCTCGCGCACGGTCTGACCTGCTAGTCCGCCACGGGCGCTGGTTCAGCACCAAATAGCTCCGGCCCGCTTCGCGGCCGATGGGTTGAATGAGTGCGCATGCGCATGCGTCCCGCTGGTTTCCCTCGCATACCCGACGGCAGCGCGTAGCGCAGTGCCGATGCTCTTTCGCGCTGAACCAGCGCCTGTGACGTTGTGGCTAGTCAGACCGCGCGCGAGCCAAGCACGATTTGGATTGTGAGGGCACTCTTTAGGCGAGTGCCACCGTGGATGAGAGAACTACCCAACGTGCGTGTGACCGTGGGCCTGAAAAGCTGCTTTCTTTGGTTACTTTCTTTGCAGCAGCAAAGAAAGTGACTGCCGCCCCGCACAGGGGCAGCGCCAATAGACCGACGCGAATTCAGGTCATCCGCAAAAAATAACCGCGCCGGTCACATAAAACAGAAAACAAAAAACATCAAAACGGCAAAGCAGCGTCCGGCTTCTCCGCCAGAATCACCCGACGAAAATCTTCCTGAATACGCTTGAGAGCAGCATCGTTATCGGCTTCGAAACGCATCACGACGACCGGCGTCGTATTCGACGATCTCGCGAGCCCGAACCCATCCGGATACTCGACGCGCAAGCCGTCGATCGTCAGCACGTCGTCCGCGCCGGTGAACTTCGCCGATTTCTGCAGACGCGAAATCAATTCAAAGTTCTCCCCTTCCTGCAGCTTCAACTGCAACTCCGGCGTCGAAAGCGAATTCGGCAGATCGTTGAGCAGCTTGCTCGGATCGTCCACGCGCGAAAGAATCTCGAGCATGCGCGCGCCAGTGTAAAGACCGTCGTCGAAGCCATACCAGCGATCCTTGAAGAACACGTGGCCGCTCATTTCGCCGGCCAGCGGCGCGCCGGTTTCGCGCAACTTCGCCTTTACGAGCGAATGGCCCGTCTTCCACATCACCGGCTCGCCGCCCTGCTCGCGCACCCACTTCGCAAGATTGCGCGTGCACTTCACGTCGTAAATGATCTGGCCGCCCTTGTTGCGCGACAGCACTTCCTGCGCGAACAACATCAACTGGCGATCCGGATAGATCACCTGCCCGTCCTTCGTGACGACGCCCAGACGATCGCCGTCGCCATCGAACGCGAAGCCGACTTCCGCGTCGGTTTCCTTCAGCGCCTTGATGACGTCCTGCAAGTTCTCCGGATGCGCCGGGTCCGGGTGATGGTTCGGGAAGTTGCCGTCGATTTCCGTGAACAGCTCGACCAGCTCGCAGCCGAGCGCCTTGAACAAGCGCGGCGCAAGTCCGCCCGCGACGCCGTTGCCCGTATCGACGACGATCTTCATGCCGCGCACCGGCTTCACGTCCGACACGATGCGGTCGAGATACATCTGCGACACGTCGAATTCCGTGTACGTGCCTTCGCCCGTCGTGAAGTCGCTATCGACGATGCGCTTGTACAAGCCCTGAATCTGCTCGCCGTAGATCGCCGCGCCGCGCAGGACCATCTTGAAACCGTTGTAGTCGGGCGGATTGTGGCTGCCCGTCACGACGATGCACGAATCCACGCGACGCTCGCCCGACGGCAACGGCAGCGGCACGCTCGCCGCGAAGTAGCCCACGGGCGTCGGCACCATGCCGACATCGACGACATCGACGCCCGCCGCGCGCAGCCCATCCGCGAGCGCGCCGACGAGTTCGGGACCGGAGAGGCGGCCATCGCGCGCGACGACGACCGAGTCGCCGCCCTGCTTTTTGATCTCGCTGCCGAATGCCTGGCCGATGCTCTTCGCGACGTCCGCATCGACCGTCTTGCCGACGATCCCGCGAATGTCGTAGGCCTTGAAAATGGATTGGGATACTTGGCTCATGAGATGGCTACCTCTTCTCTATTAATTGATGGTTTCTCGGCGATGCAGCCATGAGGGCATGCAGGTCGTGACGGTTTGCGCGCCGCTGCGGTGTGCAGGGCGCGCGAACGACTGCCAGGTGACGTATGGAATTCTGCCTATGCGTCTCTCAAATCAACACGAAAGAAACAATTGGAAGCAAATGGATAAAACTCCAGCGCAGCGGAAGCGCCGCAGAACGCACTTATAATCGCTGTCTTTCGGCGCTCTCGTGGTTGCGCACGCGTTGGGACCAACCCGGTGCAAGCCTGCGCGTTCATTCTAATCCAATGCTCAAACGCTCTTTCGCCTCGATGCCTTCGAATGAGGCGCGTCTGCGTGCAAACACACAAATCTTGACCAACGCCCCTGAAGCGCAAGGCGGTCAGGCTTGGGTAGCACGCGCCGTGCCCGCGCGCTCAGCGGAACGCGCCGCATGAAGGCGCTGACGCGTTCCGGCAATCCGGACGTCGCCCGGGCGCTCACGAACATCGTCTGGCTGGGGCTGGAGCGGCTTACGCAGATCGCGGTCGCCATCGTGATTTCGGGTCTGCTCGCGCGCTATCTCGGCCCCGACGACTTCGGCAAATGGCAATACGCGAACACGCTGCTGCTCGTCATCGCGCCGATCACGTGGGTGTGCGGCGCGGAGATTCTCGTGCCGACGATCGTCAATCGCACGCCCGCCGACACCGGCGCCGTGCTCGGCAGCGCGTTCGTGCTGCGCATGAGCGTGTCGATCGTCGCGCTGTGCGTCACGTGGATATGGATCGCGGCGGGCGGCACCGATCCGATGGTCGGCCTGATGCTCGCCGGCCTCGCCGTCACGATGCTCTTTCGCGAACCGTTCATCGGCGTCGTCAATTCGTGGCTTCAAAGCCTCACGTACAGCAAGCCGCAGCTGATCGCGAGCATGGCGGCGGCCATCGTCAAGGCGGCGCTCGTGTTCGCGCTCGTGCGCGCCGCCGCCGCGCCGTCGAGTTTCGGCTGGCTCTGGGCGCTCGAAGCCGCCGCGATCAGCGCCGCGCTCGTCGCGTACTACGTGCGCCGTCACGGCGGCACGCTCGGCTGGCGCTTCGATCGCGCACTGTTCAGACATTTCGCGAGCGCGGGCACGGTGTTCTGGCTCGGCCTCATCTGCATGTATCTGTTCCTGAAACTCGACCGGCTGATGCTCGCGCATCGCGTGTCGTTCGCGGAACTCGGGCTTTACTCCGCCGCACAGCAGTTGAACGAGAACTGGATCGCGCTCGCGCTGATGCTCGCGCAAACCATCGCGCCGGCGTTCGTCTATCGCGTGCAGGACACCGCGCGTCTGAAGCGCAATCTCGTGCGTCTCTTCGCGATGACCGCCGCGCTGATGATCGCGGGCGCGGCCGTCCTCGATGCGCTCGCGGGCTTCATCATCGCGCGCGTGTTCGGGCCGAACTATGCGGGCGCGGCGGATATTTTCCGCTGGGCCGTGTGGCTGTCCGTGCCGGCGGGCATCGAGGCGATCGGCAATCTCGTCGTGCTGAAATATCAGGCGAAGTACGTGCTGCTGGCGAAGTGGCTCTTCGCGCTCGCCGTCGCGTTCGCGGTGAACTGGTTCGCGATTGCGCGCATCGAAGGCTACGGCGCGCTCATCGGACTCGCGGCGGGCTACGTAGCGGCCGCGTCGGTGAATTTTTATTACATCCGTTTCCGGCTGCGCGCATGAACGATCTATCCGATGTCGCCGTGCTGATGCCCGCGTTCAACGGCCAGGCCGACGTTCAACGCACGCTCGCGTCGTTCCGCGAAACGTCGAGGGTTACCGTGCTCATCGTCGACGATGGCAGCACGCCGCCGATCACAGCGCCCGTCATCGACGGCATGAACATCGAGATTCTGCGCATGGCGGAGAACGGCGGCATCGAGCGCGCGCTCGAAGCGGGGATCGCGGCGCTCGCCGCGCGCGGCATCCGCTACGCGGCGCGCATCGATGCAGGCGACCTCGCTACGCCCGGCCGTCTCACGAAGCAGCGCGCGTACATGGAAGCGCATCCGCGCGTCGCGGTGCTTGGCATGTGGACGCACGTCGTATCGACCGAAGGCGCGCCGCTCTTCGATCTCACCCCGCCCGCCGAACCCGCCGCGATCCGCTGCATGATGCTCGCGCGCACGTGCTTCACGCATCCTTCGCTGATGCTGCGTGTCGATGCCGTGATCGCGGCGGGCAACTATCGCGCGCAGTATCGCGCCGCCGAAGACCTCGATCTGATCCTGCGTCTCCTGCAGCGTCACGACGGCGCGAACCTGCCCGAGTTCGGTCTCTTTTACGAGCTGAACGAGCGCGGCATCAGCGCGACGAAGCGCCGCGCGCAAGTCATGTCGACGCTGCGTCTGCAACTGCGTCACCTGCGCGTGACGAATCCGCTCGACTGGGCGGGCGTTGCCAAAAGCGTCGCGCATCTCGTGCTGCCGTATCGCGCGTTGCGTGGATTGAAGGCGCGGCTGCTGAAAAGCGCATCGTCCGCTTGAACCTATCCCTTGATTTCCGGATGAAAGAAAAGTCGAAGCTCCGCATCGCCCTCGTGTGCAACACGGCGTGGGCTATCTACACCTACCGGCAAGGCGTGCTGCGCATGCTGACCGCGCGCGGCGCGCAAGTGACGATCATCGCGCCGCGCGACCGCACCTTCGAGCCGCTCACGGAGATGGGCTGCCGCTGCGTCGAGTTGCCCGTCGCATCGAAAGGCACGGACCCGCGGCAGGATCTGAAGACGCTCGCCGCGCTGTATCGCGAATATCGTGCGACGCGGCCGCATATCGTGTTTCATTACACGATCAAGCCGAACATCTACGGTTCGCTTGCCGCGATGCTCGCGCGCGTGCCGTCGATCGCGGTGACGACCGGTCTCGGCTACGTCTTCATCCAGAAGAGCCGCACGGCGCAGGTCGCGAAGCGGCTATACCGTTTCGCGTTCCGATTTCCGCGCGAAGTGTGGTTCCTCAATCGCGACGATCACGAAGCCTTCCTGCACGAGAATCTGCTCGCGCATCCAGATCGCGCGCGGCGCCTGCACGGCGAAGGCGTCGATCTCGACGAATTCGCATTCCAGCCGCTGCCCGCGCGCGCGGACTTCGTGTTCATCCTGATCGGGCGGCTCCTGTGGGATAAAGGCGTGGCGGAATATGTCGAAGCCGCGCGGCGCATCCGCGCGAAGTTTCCGCACGCGCGTTTCCAATTGCTCGGGCCGGTCGGCGTCGACAATCCCAGCGCGATCAGCCGCACGGATGTGCAGAAGTGGGAAGCGGAAGATATCGTCGAATATCTGGGCGAAGCGAACGACGTGCGGCCGCTCGTCGCCGCGGCGGATTGCGTCGTGCTGCCGTCGTATCGCGAAGGCGTGCCGCGCACGCTCATGGAAGCGTCGGCGATGGGCCGCCCGATCGTCGCCACCGATGTGCCCGGCTGCCGCGAAGTGGTCGAGGACGGCGTGAACGGCCTGCTCTGCGAAGTCAAAAGCGCGGACAGCCTGACCGCTGCGCTCGAACGCATGCTGACGCTTTCCGCCGGCGAACGCGCGGTCATGGCGCGGCGCGGCCGCGAAAAGGTCGAAAGCGAATTCGACGAAAAGAATGTCGTCGAACGCTACAAGGGCACAATACATGCCATTACCGGCATTTCACTTTGATTTCAAGCAATCGGGAGAGCACAAGATGAATGGCAATCAGCCGACGAAGGGCACGATTCTCGTGACGGGCGGCGCGGGTTTCATCGGCTCGCACACGTGCGTCGAACTGCTCGACGCGGGCTACGGCGTCGCGGTCATCGACAATCTCGTCAACAGCCGCGCCGAATCGCTGAAGCGCGTGGAGCGCATCACGGGCAAGAGCGTCACGTTCTACGAAGCCGATGCGCGCGACGAAGCCGCGCTCAACCGCATTTTCGACGCGCACGAGATCACCGGCGCCATTCACTTCGCGGCGCTGAAGGCCGTGGGCGAATCGGTCGCGAAGCCCATCGAATATTACGAGAACAACATCGGCAGCCTGCTCGCGGTGCTCAAGGTGATGAAAGCGCGCAACGTGCGCAACTTCGTGTTCAGCTCGTCCGCGACGGTGTACGGCGTGCCGGAAAGCGTGCCGATCGACGAATCGTTTCCGCTCTCCGCGACGAATCCCTACGGCCAGAGCAAGCTCATCGCCGAACAGATCCTGCGCGATCTCGAAACGTCCGATCCGTCGTGGCGCATCGCGACGCTGCGCTATTTCAATCCGGTCGGCGCGCACGAAAGCGGGCTGATCGGCGAAGACCCGGCGGGCGTGCCCAACAATCTGATGCCGTATGTCGCGCAGGTGGCGGTCGGCAAACTCGCGCAACTGCGCGTTTTCGGCAGCGATTACGATACGCACGACGGCACCGGCGTGCGCGATTACATTCACGTCGTCGACCTGGCGCGCGGGCATATCGCGGCCATCGACGCGCTTCAGAAGCTCGACCGCAGCTTCGTTGTCAATCTCGGCACCGGGCGCGGCTATAGCGTGCTCGATGTCGTGAAGGCGTTCGAGGCGGCCTCGGGCAAGCCCGTGCCGTACGAGCTCGTGCCGCGCCGCCCGGGCGATGTCGCCGCCTGCTACGCCGACCCGGCCGCCGCGGCGGAACTGATCGGCTGGCGCGCGGAACACGGCATCGAACGCATGTGCGCGGATCACTGGCGCTGGCAGTCGCACAATCCGCGAGGGTTCGCGTAAAGGCGTCGAGGCGCCGCGCTTCAGGCGCGGCGCCGTTTTTTCACCGGTTCTAGTTCATGCTCAGTTTCGCGCTTGCTTTTCTGGTCTCGCTCTTCGTGACCTTGTTCATCGTGCGCTTCGCACACCTGCAGGAAGGCGTGCTCGGCGACACAGATCTCGCCGGCGTGCAAAAGTTCCACGCGCGGCCCGTTCCGCGCATCGGCGGCGTGGGCATCGTCTGCGGATTGACGGCATCGGCCGTACAGTTGCGATGGGGCTATCCGGCCGTATCGGGCGGCATTCTCGGCATCGTCGCGTGCGGGCTGCCCGCGTTTCTCTCCGGGCTGATCGAAGACCTGACCAAGCGCGTCTCGCCGCTCGCGCGTCTCGTCTGCACGATGGCCGCCGCGGGTCTCGCCTACGCGTTCCTGAATATCGCGGTCACGCGCATCAGCGTGCCGCCGCTCGATTTCCTGCTGTCCTACGCGGTCATCTCGTGCGCGGTGACGGTGCTCGCCGTCGCGGCGCTCGCCAACGCGGTGAATATCATCGACGGCTTCAACGGCCTCGCGTCGATGGTCAGCTTCATGATGTTCGCCTCGCTCGCCTACGTCGCGTTCCAGGTCCACGATCCGGTCGTGCTCTCCGGCTCGCTCATCATGATGGGCGCGGTGATGGGCTTCTTCATCTGGAACTTCCCCGCCGGGCTGATCTTTCTCGGCGATGGCGGCGCGTACTTCGTCGGCTTCATGCTCGGAGAACTGTCGATCATGCTCGTGATGCGCAACCGCGATGTCTCCGCGTGGTATCCAGTGCTGCTCTTCATGTATCCGATCTTCGAGACGTGCTTTTCGATCTATCGGAAGAAATTCGTTCGCGGCATTTCGCCGGGCATTCCGGACGGCGTGCATCTGCACATGCTCGTCTACAAGCGTCTGATGCGTTGGGCCGTCGGCGTGAAGAACGCACATGAACTGACGCGGCGCAACTCGCTCACGTCGCCGTATCTGTGGCTGCTGTGCCTCATCGCCGTGATTCCGGCGACGTTATTCTGGCGGCACACCCTGCATCTGTTCTGCTTCGTCGTCGTGTTCGCGGCGACGTATGTGTGGCTCTACATGAGCATCGTGCGATTCAAGTCGCCGCGCTGGCTCGTGTTTCGCCGGCCGCATACCGTAAAGAAATGAGCGAACGCCGCCCGATCGCCGGGCGGCGTCTTTCATTTTGCGGCCTTATTTCAGATGCTTTCTGAAGAATTCGGCAGTGCGTCCGTTGGCGAGCTGCGCGGCCGCCGCATCGTAATGCACGCCCTGATTGCGCGCAAACGCGTGATGACAGCCGGGATACGTGAACGTCTCGACATTCGCGTGACCTTGCGCCGCCGCGAGCACGCGATTGCGCGCAGCGGCGTCGATGAATTCGTCTTCTTCCGCGAGATGCAGCATGAGCGGCACCTTGATCTTCGGCAGTTCGCCGAGGTATTGATCGGTGCCGCCGCCGTAATACGACACCGCTGCGTCGACATCCGTGCGCGCCGCCGTCAGGAATGACAGCAGGCCGCCGAGACAGAAGCCGACCGAGCCGATCTTGCCCTTCACCTGCGGGAGCCCGCGCGCGAAACCGATGGTCGCCGCAATGTCCTCGACGCCCGTGTTCACGTCGAAAGCGGTGTAGTACTTCATCGCCTGCTGCCATTCGGCTTCGGTCTTGTCGGTAAGTTCGACGTTCGGTTCGAGCCGCCAGAAGAGATCGGGGCACAGCGCGACGTAGCCCTGGCGCGCGTATTCGTCGCAGGTTTCGCGCATGTCGGCGTTGATGCCGAAAATCTCCTGGATCACGACGACCGCCGGCGCGGGCGATTGCGCCGCGGATTGTTCCGGATAGGCGACGTAGGCGTCGAAGTTGCCGTCGGGTGTGGAGATGCTGAGCGTGTCGGACATGGGAGTCTCCAGAGTAAAGGCACCGATGCGCGCCGATGGCGCGCGCCCATGATAGCCAAACTCGCCCGCACAGCCCTCGAAACGCGCCACGCTTACCGGCGATGATCGCGAGTCCCCGGATGAAATCGAATCGTATCGATCGATCGGAGCCTTGCATGCGTGTCGCGCCGAACAAGCCCATGCCATCACCCTTCTGCGAGGGCCGATTGTCGTCGAATGGCTCGCGCGGCCGGAACCGCGCGTCCTCGTGGGCCTGCTTTCCCCGTCCTGCGGGTTACCTCGTACCGGCACGCTTACGCGCATCGCGCATATCGAGTGGTCTCAAGACCGGAACATGTCCCTTCCGGCCATTGAATCTTCGTTCGATAAATCCGGGGCGATCCGCCAGAATGCCGTGCTTTGCAGACATCGCAACGCATCCGCGCGAGTACGCCGCACGATGCGTGGCGCGGCGCACATGAGCATCCGTCGTTTCGCGCCGAAGGCTAGTCCGCGAACGCCGTTGCAAGCGCGCGCCAAAAAAGCCGCTGATATAGTCGTCGCAAAAATAGTGGGTTTCCCGGGGCTGTCATGCGCAACAAGTTCGCCGTCGTCTGGATCTGGCTCTGCCTGCTTCCGCTCGCGTTCGACTTCAAAGGCGTGGAGACGGCCAGCCGCGCCATCGACATGCTGCTCACTGTCACCGCAATGGGCGCCGCGTGCGCGATGCTGCTCATCGCGCCGCGTTTCGCGCGCCGCTCGCGCATGCGCTCCTTCGTCACGTCGCTCTTTCTGTTGACGATCTTCGGCAGCGTCGCCACGCAATGGCTGCAAGGCAACGACGCCGGCAATTACGCGCGCGTCATCCTGCCGTTCCTGCTGATGCTGCTCGGCTATTTCGTTGGCTGCCGTCCGTGGGATGCGCCGCGTCTCGCGCAGATCGAGCGCGCGATGATGATTTCGGTGATCGCATCGCTCGTCTTCGGCGCCGGCTTCGAACTCGCATTGACCGATGCGAAACTCGGCATTCAACTCGCCCCGAGCGCGTTCCTCTGTCTGCAAGGCTTGCTGCTGCACGAGTTCATCTTCGCGCGGCGTTTTCCGATGTTCGCGGCGCTGCTCTTTCTCGCGACGCTCGTGATCGAAATTCTGTTCGGCATGCCGAGCCTGCTCGCGGGCACCGTGCTCCTGATCGTCTACGCGACGTGGCTCGCCGCGCCTTCCATCAAGCCGTTCTTCAACGCGGGCCTGCGCGCCGCCGCGATCGTCGCGCTGCTCGGCGCGCTCGCCACCGCGACGGTCACGTTCTTTCCGAACATCGCGGAGCAATGGATGCAGCGCATGTCGCTCGTGAGACAGGCGCAGCCCGCGCGCGATCCGGTCGCGATCGCGCGTCTCGCGCAACTGCAGGATCAGGTCGATCAGGCGACGTCTTCGCCGCTATCGACGATCGTCGGCATGGGCTACGGCCACGAATACGGCTTCGCGCCGTCGTATCTGCCGGAGCTGGCCGGGGATATCGGCGAAAGGGATTTCTACGCGTTCAGGCGATGGACGGCCGGCCACGACTTCTGGGTCTATCAGTTCTTCGCGGGCGGGCTGCTGTTTGGCATTGCGCTGCCGATCGCGATGCTGTGGGCGCTCTGGCGCGGCTCGATGGCGTATCGCGCGTGGCGTTTCGGCGCGTCCGATGCGCCGTGGCTGCCCGCGCTCGGCCGCGCGCTCTTCGTCCTCGCCGCGCTGCCGGTGGCGTCGATCGGCGGCAATCCGCTCGGCGAGCGCTTCGCGGGCATCGTGTTCGGTGTCGCGCTGGGTATCGTCGTCGCATCGTATGCGCGCATCGCTCATATGATTCACGCGCGCGCCGCCGCAGCGGCCGGACGCAAACCGCACGCGGCAAGTCCGTTCTATGGGGCGCCGCTTGCGGACATCGTTCCGGTGAATCCGCCGCGCGCGTCAGGTTCGCTGCCGACGCGCCAGGCGTGAATCGCCTGCTACGTGTTCACTGCGCTGGCAAGCGCGAGCGCAGATAAGACGCGAAGCCGTTTTGCACAGAGATGATTTTGGTTGCGCAGTCGTCGAAGTCCGAGCCGCGTGCGCGCTCGTCTCCGTACATGCCCTTGCATTGCGCGAAAAGCGAGATCGTCGCGCCGCCGCTGCCGTTGGCGATGCGCGTTGCGGAGAACACGGCCTTGCCGGAACCCGACGGTATTTCGGTTTCGATCGCGGCGTCGTCGGCGCGGGTCAGGCGTTCCTTCGAATTCTGCTCGACGTAGGTCTTCGTGAGCTTCCAGGCCGCATCGCATTGCGCGGCGTCGCGGCATGCGACCGTCGCGTTGCGTTGCGCGGAATCGAGCGAATCCTGCGAAAGCAGGTATGTGCGCTCCTTCTGCTGCTCCTTCTCCGCGGACGAACAAGCGGTGAGGACGAGCGAAGCGAGTGCGAGAGCAATGAGCTTTTTCACGGGCGGAAAGCCAAAAAACCAGGTCGGACGGCGATTATAACGACGCCCGCTTGCAAGACTCAAAAACCCCGCTGTATCGCGCGATCCGGAGAACACACATGCTGCGCACGACGCTTCTGACGTTGACCCTCATCGCTCTCGCGCCATCGTTCGCGCATGCGGGCGATATCGACGATGCATCGACAGCCGATGCATCGCCCGCTCATTCCGGCAAGCCGAAGGCAAGCGCGCCCTTGCGCCCGAGCGCCCGCAAAGCCGACGCCAAAGCGATGATGATGCCGCAAAGCGCGGCCGCGACGCTCTATCCGGCGCCCGCGGGCTTGAAGATTCCAGCGTCGAATGCCACACGCCCGCGCGGCATCTACACGTCGCCGTACTGAGCGGGCGACTTACTCAGCGATGCTCTCGTAGGCGTAGTAGCCCGCGTAGGTGCTGCCCATCAGCACCTTCGATTGCGGCACGTCAGTAAGCAGCACGCCCTTCATGTGCACGCCGCCGTGATACAGGCGCTTCATCGTCTCGCCGATTTCCTGCACCTGATTCTTGCCGTGCCGCACGACGAGCAGGCTCGTGCCCGCGTGCCTGCCGATCACGGTTGCATCGGTGACGGCGAGCACGGGCGGCGTATCGATCACGACGAGATCGTAACGCTGCTTCAGTTCGCCCAGGATCTCCCCGAGCCGGTCGCTCGCGAGCAACTCGGCGGGATGGGAAGGCAGCGAGCCTTTCGGAATCAGATCGACGCCGGGCAGCACATCGGGAATGATCACGTCCATCGGGTCGGCGCCCATGAGCACGTCGGAGAGACCGGGCGTATGGCGCACGCCGAAGTGCGAGTGGATGTCGCCGCGGCGCATGTCGCCATCGATCAGCAGCACGCGCTTGCGCGTCGACGCGACGAGCGTCGCGAGATTCGCCGACAGAAACGACTTGCCCGCTTCGGGCCGCGAGCCGGTCAGCATCACGACGTTGTTGCGCGCTTCGCCCAGTTGCAGTTGCAACGACGTGCGCAGACTGCGAATGCCTTCGACAGCCGCATCTTCCGGCGCCTGCGCGGCGAGCACGTGCAGTCCTTCGCGACGCATGCCGACCTGACGTTGCAGACGAAGCTGTTGCGTGCTGCGCGGCACGATCGCGAAGACGCGCGTGCCCAGTTGCCGTTCGATGTCTTCCGGACGCTCGACGCCGCCCCACAGCGACTTGCGCACGAACGCCGCGATGATGCCGAGCACGAAGCCGATGGCCGCCGAGATCAGGATCACGAGCGTGCGGCGCGGACGGATGGGATCGTCGGCGGCCTGCGCGAGATCGACGATACGCACGTTGCCCACTTGCCCCGCCTTCGCGATGCGCAGTTGCTGCGCGCTATTGAGCAGGTTCGCGTAGAGCTCGCTGTTCGAGCGCACGTCGCGCGTGTAGCGCAGCGCGGTCTGCTCGGTATCGGGCAGTGTCGACACGTTCTTGCCGAGGCGCGTCTGCGCGGCCGTGAGTCCGGCGATCTGCGCATCGAGCGCCTGAATCGAAGGATGATTGGCCGTGAAGCGCAGCGACAGTTCCGTGCGTTGCTGCTGAAGGTCGGCGAGCTTCGTCTTGTTGTCGACGATCTGCTGAAGGAGCAGGCGGCTTTCCTCGGAGAGATCGACCGATCCTTGCTTGTTGCGAAACGCGCTCAGGCGCTGTTCGGCTTCGTCGAGCTGCTTCTTCACGAGCGGCAGTTGCTGCTCGAGAAACGCGAGCGTGTGCTCCGCTTCGGCCGAGCGCTTCTGCGTGTCCTGCTCCACATAACGATTCGCGATGTTGTTGACGATCGCGGCGATTTGCTTCGGATTACTACCTTCCAGAGATACGCCGATGATGCCCGACTGCACTGCGGTCTCCGCAACGGTGAGACGCTTCTGCAGACGATCGATGGTCGTGATCGTCGAGAAGCGCTGCAAGTCGAACTGCACGCCGGGCGTGGCCGTCAGCGTGTCGACCTTGAGCGTCACGAGACCTTGCGGCGTCGCGCCCGATACTTTCTCCCCGACGTGTCCCGTGAGCACGATCAGGCCGTTCGGATCGCGCAGCTCGTATGCGCCGCGTTCGCCCGCGACGAGCGTGAACTTGCGGTCGTAGAGTTCCTTCGGCGTGTCGAAGAGCGGCACGCCGATCGCTTCGCCGCCCCATGCGAAACGCGAAAGATAGCCTTGCGGCACAGGCCTTTTCAGCATCGCGAACACATCGCCGGCGAGCTTGCCGACGACGGGAAGCGCATGCGGTGTCGCGTCGATGTCGAGATTGAGACGCCGCACCGTATCTTCGATGACGAGGCGCGAGCGCAGCAGTTCGATCTGCGCGGCAGTCGGCGTCTTCGCTTCGGCGAGTTGCGGAACGGCGGCCTGCAGCGCCCTGATGCCGGCGTTCGCGTTGCTGGCGTTGCTGGTGTTATTCGCGTTGTTGATGCTGGCGGGTTCGTCGACCTGGATCATCGCGTCGGCCTTGTAGACCGGCGTCGCGAGATACGCGTAAGTCGCGCCGCACGCGATCACGGCGAGCATGACGATGGTGACGAGCTTCCAGTCGCGCATCACCGCGGCCAGATAATCGGATAGGCGCAACTCGTCGCCCGTCGATACGTCCACGTATCGCGTATCAAAGTTCATCGACATGATCTCGCTCGCTTACTTATTTTATTAAGTCGAACAGTGATGCTCCGGCGCGCCCCGCGCGCGCCGGTCAGACGCTTGCTTTGAAACGCTTACTTCGTCAACACGGCCGCCGTCAAACCAGCGTTGATCGCCGGCAGGAGCAGGTTGAGCACGCGCGAGAAGCGCACGAGCCCGTTGTTGTCGACGTAGACGACGTCATGCGGCTGCAGCTCGAAGTTGTTCGCGAGCAGCATTGCCACCGGCGAAATCGCGTCGAGCTTGTAGACCTCCGGCTGGTCCGTCGCGCCGTTGCGGATCACGTACAGTTCGCGCGGATTCGACGTTTCCGGGTTGAAGCTGCCTGCCTGCGAGATGGCGTCCGACAGCGTGAGCTTGCCGTTGCGCATCGGGATCACGGTGGCCGGCTTGGTCACTTCGCCCATCACGTAGACGCCGTTCTCGTCGCGCGAATCGACACGCAGCGCATCGCCCGGCTTGAGCATGATGTCCGACGGGCTGCGGCCCTTCGACGTCATGCCCGCCATGTTGATGTGATACGTGACGCCGTCGCGGATCAGCGTGACGCGGCTCTGGTCCGCCGTCGTCGCGAAGCCGCCCGCGCGGCCGATCGCTTCGGTGAGCGTCATCGGAATGTCGTTGATCTGCTGCGCGCCCGGCGTGCGCACGTCGCCGTCGATATACACCTGCGACGCACGGAACGACGCGACGCGCACCGTCACCTGCGGCTTCACGAAGACTTTCGAAAGCTCGGCGTACAGCTCGCGTTGCACCTGCGTCTCCGTCTTGCCCGCGACGTGCAGCGACTTGTTCACGTACGGGAATTGCAGATTGCCGTCGGCATCGACGACGAAGCCCGGCGCGGCATCGGACGTGCGCGTCTGATTCGCCGGCTGGCCGAGCGCCGCGACGAGTTCGGGGTGGTCCCACACGGTGATCTGCAGCACGTCGCCGACGCCCAGCTTGTAAGGCGCGGGCTTGCCGTAGAGCGAGGCGTTCGGATCGCCCGTGACGGCGGGCTGCGCCATGCGCATCTTCTTCACGAGCGCAGCGTCGATCGGCGTGATCGGAATGTTGGTGGTGGTAGCCGGATCGCCCTGGTCGTTCGACGTCTCGACGAGTTGCGCCGGCTTCTCCATGTGCATGCCCGGCGAGAGCCCGCAACCCGTCAGGATCACGGCGATGGAAGCTGCCGCAGCCAGGCTCGTGAGGCGGAAGATACGCGACACGTTGGTGTTGGCGGCCATGGAGGTGGTGCCCGGTTGTTGTTGGTTGTGCATAATGGTCGTCCCCTGCATCAGTAAGCGTTGGTGTGGCGTAGTCCCTTGAAGATCGTTGCGGCGATGATTCTCATATCGAGTCCGAACGACCAGTTACCCAGGTAGTACAAATCGTGAGCGACGCGTCCTTCCATCTTTTCGATCCGATCAGTTTCCCCACGAAAACCGTTGACCTGGGCCCAGCCGGTGATGCCTGGCTTGATCCGGTAACGATGGATGTACCCCGATACGACCTTCTGATACAGGTCGTCATGTTCGAGAGCGTGTGGACGCGGGCCCACGACCGACATGTCGCCGCGCAGAACGTTGAAGAACTGCGGCAGCTCATCGAGGCTGGTGCGGCGCAGGAACGCTCCGACACGGGTCACGCGCGGATCGTTGCGCGTGGCCTGGCGAAGCACTCCGGCCTGTTCCGTGTGCATGCGCATCGAACGGAACTTGTAGATGGTGAAGACGCGGCCGTCCGCGCCCTTGCGGTTTTGCCGGAACAGCACCGGCCCGCGTGACGTGAGCTTGATCGCAATCGCGATGCAGATGAGCGCCGGCGACACGGCGATGATCGCGCCGAGCGCGAACAAGCGATCGAAGATTTCCTTCTGCATCTGCGCCGATGCCGACAGCGGCGACGCGACGAGATCGATCGCGGGCTGGCCGAGCAGATCGGTCACGCCGCTTTCGAAGAGTGCGAGGCTGCGCACATCGGGAATGAAGCGCACGTTGATGAGATCGTCGCGGAATTCGTTCACGAAGCGCAGGATCGTCGGCTCCTCCGACAGCGGCAGCGCGAGCCATACCTCATGCACGTTCTGTTTGCGCACGAACTCGACGAAGGCATCAAAGTCGTCATAGACGGGCACGCGCGTATTCAGACGCGACTTGCCCGCCGCCGCGTTGAACGCCGCGCATATGCGAAAGCCCGTGTCCTGCGAGCGCTCGATCTTGCGCAGAATCGAATCGCAATGTCTGCCGCACCCGACGATCGCCACCTGCTGCAGATTCAGGCCCGCGTGGCGCATGTGCGCGAGGATCGCGTGCGTGATGAGCCGGCCGGCGATCATGAGGCCGCCGGACATCGCGGTCCAGTAGGCGAACCAGAGGCGCGACACGTAGTCGAGCCGATGCAGCGAGAACATCAGCGCGAGCGCGCAGCCCTGCACGACGAGCCAGCCGAGCGAGACCTGACACGCAAGCTGGAGCTTGCTGCGGCCGCGCCACGACTGGTAGACGCCGAAGCCGGGAAAAAGCGCAAGCGAGAACGCCGCCGCGAATGCGACGAACGCCACCGAATAGGTGTGTGCCTCGATGTACTCGAACCTGATTTGCGACGCCACTGCCGCACCGCCGACGATCATCACGACGTCGAACAGGCGCGCGAGCAATCCCTGTAAATCGCGCATGTTTTTATCCCCGGAACGCAATCAGCCCTTTACCGCCCTCTTCGGTCTCCTCCTCGCGCTAACCCGTCTTTTTTTAGAGTGAAAGCCGTTGCAAGAAAGTCTGCTGCCTAACTTCTGGACGCCATCGTCCTTCGCGCTCAACTGCGCCCGTAGGTGTCGTCGAAGCGCACGATGTCGTCTTCGCCGAGATAGCTGCCCGACTGCACTTCGATGATCTCGAGCGGCACCTTGCCCGGATTCTCCAGGCGATGCCGCACGCCGAGCGGAATGAACGTCGATTCGTTTTCGCTCAGAAGGAACTGCTCTTCGCCGCGCGTGACGAGCGCCGTGCCGCACACGACGATCCAGTGTTCCGCGCGATGGTGATGCATCTGCAGCGACAGCTTCGAGCCCGGCGACACCACGATGCGTTTCACCTGGAAGCGCTCGCCGTGCTCGATCGAATCGTAGAAACCCCACGGACGGCGCACCTTGCGATGCGTATCCGCTTCCGGCGCATGCTGCTCGCGGATGCGCGCAACCAGCCCCTTGATGTCCTGCACGCGCGAACGGTCCGCGACCAGCACGGCGTCGTCCGTTTCGACGACGATCACGTTGGTCGTGCCGACACACGCGACGAGCCGCCCGCCTTCGGAGCGCGCATAGCTCGATGTCGCGCCTTCGAACACGACGCGGCCGCTCGCGACGTTGCCGGACTCGTCCTTGTCCATCGCGTCCCACACGGCGTCCCACGAGCCGAGATCCGACCAGCCCGCGACGAGCGGCACGACCACGCCGTCGCACGGTTTCGTCGGCGTGCCGATGTGTTCCATCACCGCGTAGTCGATCGAATCGGACGGCGCGCGGCCGAACTGTGCTGCCTGCGGACGGAAGAACTTGCCGTCGTCCTCGCCTTCCTGCGCCGCCGCCGAGCACGCCGCGAACATGTCGGCGTTGAGTTGCTTCAGCGCCGCGAGCCACACGCTCGCACGCACGACGAAGATGCCGCTGTTCCACCAGTACGTGCCCGCCGCGACGTATTGCGCCGCGAGCTCCGCCGCCGGCTTTTCGACGAAGCGGTCGATCTCGTGCGCGCCGTCATCGAGCGCCGTGCCGAGACGGATGTAGCCGAAGCCGGTGTCGGGGCGCGTCGGCGGAATGCCGAGCGTTGCGATCACGCCGCGCGACGCATGCTCCGCGGCGATCGCGATCGCGCGATGCAGCGCGGGGATATCGGCGATGGAGTGATCGGCGGGCATCGCGACCATGATCGCGTCCTCGCCGTTCTTCATCGCGGCGAGCGCCGCGAGCGTGAGCGCAGGCGCCGTGTCGCGCCGCGCCGGCTCGACGATGATGCGCGCAGCGACGCCGCTTTCGCGCGTCTGCTCTTCCGTCGTGAATCGATGTTCCTCGCCGCACACGATGATCGGCTCGCCGTCTACCTTGAAGTCGCCCGCGAAGTCCTTCAGCCGCGACACCGTGGCCTGCAACAGCGAGTCACGCCCGACGACGCCGATCAACTGCTTCGGAAACTGTTCACGCGACATCGGCCACAGGCGCGTGCCCGAGCCGCCGGCGAGGATCACGGGAACGATGCGGCGGCACGGCCCGGCCAGCCCGAGCGGACCTGCCTCGACGCCTGCTGCTCCCTGCTCCAATCCACTCTCCGTGCGTGCTTCATTCGTCATCGAGGACTCTCCTGCCTGTTCATGCGAACGGTCATACCGTCCGGGAAATGATTAAGTGCCGGACCGATCGGGTCCGGCCAAAGGTCCGACGTTTTACGCCATAGTCGGTAGCTGAGCGGCCCACGTCACATTGGCGCGCGGGTCAGCCGTTCGCCTCGCGTCTGCTCTGCATCCGGTACTCCGTCGGGGAGATCAGAAGGCGCTTGCGGAAAATCTTCGCGAGCCGGTCGCCGTTGCCCATGCCGCTTCTGCGCGCGATCTTGTCGACCGGCAGTTCCGAATCCGTCAGAAGCGCACAGGTCACGGCAAGGCGCGCCTGCAGCAGATAATCGGATGGCGTGATGCCCATCTCGATCTTGAAGCGGCGCAAAAAGTTGCGCTCGCTCATCGCGGCCACCTGCGCCGCATCGACGACCGAAATCGGCCGTTCGCAGTTGTCCTGCAGCCAGCGCGCCGCCGCGCGGATCTTGTCGCCCGCCGACGCCGCGCCGCTGTCGCCGAGAATCGACACCAGCTTCGCGGCCGATCCCGGCATCAGGCGTTCCGCGACGCTGCGCGACACGTCGATGCCCAGATCGCGCTTGACGATCAGAAGCGCGCCCTTCATCGACTCGTAGCGGTCGCCTGCATCGCCCTGCTGTTCTTCGCGCACGAGTTGCATTGCGTTGCCGTAGCGCGCCTGCGCGTCCTGCGCCTGGCCGATGCCGGCGGCGTCGAGCACCTTACGGCCTTCGGAAATCGCGCGCACGACCGTCGTCTTCGTCTGCACGCGGCGCAGCCATTCAATGATGCGGTCGTCCCGCGCCGCCGCCTCCGCGCCCCGGCCGCCCGCGACGAAGAGCGCGTCGAAGCCGCCGTAGTGGCGCGCATCCAGACCGTCCGTCCACACCCGCACCGACGACGAGCACGCCACGTTGCCGCCCTCGACCGACAGAAAGCGCACGTCGTAGCTGCAGTCCGGCCGCGATTTGGCCGACGCCAGCTCGTTCGCCATGTGGAAGACCTCCGCGACGATCCCCGCGCCCAGCAGGGAAAAGCCGTCGAACAGCAGGATCGCGATCTGGCGCACCTCGGTCTGCGAGGCTTTCGTCGCGGGGGGCGTCCAGCCCATGACAGCGGGCTCTAGAGTGGCGTAAGGCATGGTCATCCTCTGCAGCTTTGTTTCCTGTAAGGCGCGGAAGAGTTGTTCGGCCATTGCGGCGCATCAATGGACTTTCCCGAACTGCGCCGGGTTGCCGTGACCGATTGGAACGAAGTGTTGGCGGAATTGATCCGCTGGCTTGAATAATAAGCAGACAATCTTTTTTGTGCTCTAGATTTTCGCGCTTAAACCACAAAAACTGTTCCGATGTGAGGGTGAGCGCACATTGAATTCCCTCCCCAATTCCGAAAAGGCTGCTTTCACGGCCTGAATTACAAAGCAGGATTTGTCATACAAACTTTCCCGCAGTCGATTAGCGGAATGTGATCCGGATGCCGCCGGATCGGACAGACGCGCACGCGCCAACGCCCGGAACGCGGCCCTGCGCGGCTGAGCGAGCGCCTTCGAACGCATGGCGGAGTGGCGAGAATGATTCATTATTGAAACATCGCTTCCCGTCGAAACGCACGTCCGTACCGCCACAATCGGAAAATTTTGGTTTCGCCGTTACATTTGGGAACCAGTTGTAATCAAAACTTTGGATGCGAATTTAAAGGCTCTATTAGAACGTCACCTAATCAATGGTGATTTTCTATTAAGCGGGAACCGGTGATTCGGGCGATTATTAAATACAGACTTTTATTTTGATCCGACAGGATGATCGGGTATTTTCATATGAGTTGGAATGCTGCGCTGCAACGCAGGCGGGGCGGCAGCGAAGCCGCGTGCGCGCGGGGAACCGGGACTGTCCGCTGCCGCCATCGGCTAGTCATTTTGCGGCAGCGCACGCTTCGTCACGATTTGTTGAATGGTCGAATCCAGGCTTTGTAATCTTCGGTTCAATGCACACGAATCCGGCTGCCCGTTCGCAATTCGCAACGCGCGGAAGTATCTCGCAAGCCGCCCTGGGAAACCGGTCAACTTTGCCGACGGCATCGCGTGCATGACGCGCGCGTCCGTCAGGCTTGCTTGTTTCAGCCGTGAGAATCGCAGCAGTGGCGTACTTCGCTTCTTTCGGACGAAGCGCGTCGACGGGTGTGCGTGCGCACGGTCATGCGCGAGCGCAGGCGTCATCGTTTGCGCTTGACGCATTCCTGCGATGTCAGTCAAACATGGAGCAACGATGCTGAGCAACGCGGATTTTCTGACGGTGGTGCGGCTCGCGCCGCTCGCGGCGATCGATCTGATCGTGACCGACGGCAAGCGGCGCATCCTCGTCGGCCATCGGCGCAACCGGCCGGCGCAAGGCACATGGTTCGTGCCGGGCGGGCGCATCAGGAAAGATGAATCGCTCGATGCCGCGTACCGGCGCATCGTCAACGACGAGCTCGGCGTCGCGAGCGCGCTTCGTTCGGCCGCGCGTTTCTTCGGCGTCTACGAGCATCTCTACGACGACAACTTCGCCGGCGCCGATGGCATCGGCACGCATTACATCGTGCTCGCCTACGCGATGACGCTGAACGGCCAGGCGCCGATCGGCCGCTTCGATCAGCACAGCGACTATCGGTGGCTGCTGGCCGACGAGCTCATCGCGCGCGACGACGTGCACGAAAACACGAAGGCCTATTTCCGCTGATCCGCGCTTACGCGGCGCGCAGACGGCGGGTATCGAGATCATCTGCCAACAGTTCGTCAATTTCGGACTCGGGGCGCGGCGAGCGCCGGCCGCCGCGTATAGTGCGAGCCATGTAAGCTCACTTTCCCGCTACTTGCGTTCCTTCATGGTCCGGACCGGGCAGACGCGCGCGCGCGCCGCTTGCTGTTCGCACAGGGAGAAGTCGATGGTGTACGCCGATGGTACGGGCAGGCTTCAGGTCGTGCGCGCCCTCGCGCCCGACGCGCCGTCCGCCGACATGGCCAGCGCGGCGAAGCGGATCGGCATTCTGATCTTCGAGGACTTCTCGCTCGTCGAAGTCAGTTCGATCTCCGAGGTCTTCGCGGTCGCCAATCAGGTGCGCGTGCCCGCCGACGCCGGCGGCCGCGGCGAAGCGCCGAACTACTCGCTGCTGTTCCTGTCGAGCGAAGGCGGCAGCGTCGCGAGCAGTTGCTCGATGCGCATCTGGACCGAAAGTCTCGACACGCGCTGGATGAACGAGTGCGACGCGCTCTTCATCGCAGGCGGCGCGGGCGCGCGGCATGCGCGCAACGATGCCGCGCTGAGAAAGCGGCTCGGTCGCGTGGCGCCGAAGATTCCGTTCATCAAGGCGATTGGCGAAGGCGCGCTCGTGCTCGCGGCGGCGAGCCTGAGCGTGCGCAACCGCTCGCTCGATTTCGGCGGCGAGTCCGACAGCGGCACGCTGCCTTCCAAGTTATCGAATCCGCTTTTCATCGCCGAGCAGACGCTTTCGCTCGACGATCCGAAAGGGCCGATCGCGGCGGCGCTGTCGATCATCAAGCGCGATCATGGCGCGGCGCTCGCGCGCGAAGTATCGGAGCGCTCGATTCCCGGCGCGTGGCAAAAGCTCGCGACCGTGCTCGACGACACCGAAGCCGGTGGCGTGCGCCAGAAGATCGAAGCCGCCGCGCGCTGGCTGCGCGAGAACTATGTGCGCCCGATCTCGATCGCCGATGCGGCGCGCGTCGCCGCGATGAGCGAGCGCAATTTCCTGCGGCGCTTCAAGGCGCAGATCGGGCTGACGCCCTCGGAATATCTGTTGCGCGCGCGGCTCGATGCGAGCTGCATGCTGCTCGCCGCCACCGATCTTCCGGTCGACAAGATCGCGCGCCGCTGCGGCGCGGGCAGCGGTGACGGCCTCGCGAAAATCTTCCGCAAGCGGCTTTCGATCTCGCCGACCGAATACCGCATGGCAGGCCGCCGACGACAGGGCGACAGTTCGTAGGCCGCTCCGGTCGGCCCATGAGTTTGCCTGGAACGAATACGAATGGAATCAAGGTTACTCGGGACGCTATCGAATCTCGGCGACGCCGCCTTTCTGCTTCCGCTCGCGCTCGTCTGCGCGCTGTGGCTGCGCACCGTCGACATCCGCCTTGCATTGCGCTGGGCCGTGCTGCTCGCGATCGGCATCGCGCTCGTCGGACTGTCGAAGATCCTGTATGCCGGCTGCGGCGTCGAACTCACCGCGATCCGGCTGCGCATGATAAGCGGCCACACGATGCTCGCCGCATCCATCTATACCGTTGCGGGCGGCCTGCTGTCGGGCGGCATCGGGCGCGGCTGGCATCGGCTGGGCGCCGTGGGCGGGCTCGCGCTCGCGGCGGCGATCGGCGCGAGCCGCATTCTGACGGACGCGCACACGCCCGCCGAAGTCGTCGCGGGCTGGGTGCTCGGCGCGGTCATCGCCGCGCTCTTTCTGTCGCGCGTCTTCGAGGAGCCGCGCAAGATGCCGCGCGCGCTCGTCGCGGGATGCGGGCTGCTCGCCGTTTCGTCGATCGCCTACGGCCATCACGCGCCGTTTCAACGGATGATCGAACACTACTCGTGGTGGCTCTGTCAGGGACTCGGGCTCTGAGCTTCGCGGCAGCTCGGCCGCGACGCATGGGCTGACGAACCCAAGTATGATCGCAGGCTCTTCTCGCGCGCATCCGTGAGGGCGCGCGATCACGTTTCCGGAACCCGAGCATGGACCGCTTCCTTGCAATGAAAGTCTTCGCGCGGGTCGTTGAGGCGGGCAGTTTCTCCAAAGCCGCCGACGCCCTGCGCCTGCCGCCCGCGAGCGTCTCGCGCACGCTCCAGGCGCTCGAGGCGCATCTGGGCGCGCGCCTCATCAATCGCACGACGCGCAGCATCAGCATCACCGAGGATGGCGAAGCCTATTACGAGCGCTGCGTGCGCGTGCTCGGCGAAGTGGACGACATGGAAGCGTCGCTATCGCATTCGAAGCTGAGTCCGAAGGGCAACGTGAAGGTGAGCCTGCCGCAGGTGATGGCGAAGAACACGATCATCCCCGCGCTGCCGGAATTCTTCGCGGCGTATCCGGACATCGGCGTGGAACTGCTGCTGACCGATCGGCAGGTCGATCTCGTCGAGGAAGCGGTCGATTGCGTGGTGCGCGTGGGCGCGGTCGGCGATGTCGGGCTGGTCGCCAAACGCATCGGCGCTTATACGCAGATCACGTGCGCGTCGCCGGGCTATATCGACAAACACGGCGAGCCAACGTCGCTCGACGAACTGGACCGGCATCTCGCCGTCGGCTACGTGCTCAACAACTCGGGCCGCGTGCGCAACTGGGAATTCGTCGTCGATGGCGAAACGCGCAGCGTCGCGATGAAGCACAAGATCGCCGTAAACGACGGCGACTCGTATATCGCGGCGGGCGTCAACGGACTCGGGCTGATTCAAGGCTCCAGCTACACGCTCGATCCCTTGCTCAAGAGCGGCGCGCTTCGGGAAGTGCTGCGCGAATATCCGTCGTATCCGCGCGTGGTGTCGGTGCTGTATGCGGCCAACCGGCATCAGCCGCGCCGCGTGCGCGTGTTCATCGACTGGGTCGCGCAGTTATATGCAAGGCTGCCGTCGTTTCAGGTGAACCCGGGAAGCTGAGCCCGTCGGGCGCCCACGCCATGCCGCTCGCGAAGGGCATCGCGCGCCAGTCGTAGCCGCGATACGCGCGTTCGAGCGCGGCGAGATCGGCGGGACGCGCGCTCGCGTGAATGCCGCGCAAGTGCGGCAACGCGAATTCGACCGCGACGCAGTTCGGGTAATCGCGCGCGCGCAGGGACGCGGGAATCGTCGTGAAGAACGCGGTCGTCGGAATGTCGAAGCCCGCCGCGACGTGCAGCGCCGCCGTGTCCGCCGTGACGAGATAGCGCGCGTGTCCGATCCACGCGAGAAAATCGTCGGTGTCGAGGCAAAGCGGCGCGATGTTGCGGTAGCGCGGATGATCGACCGCGCCGAAACCCATCACCGGCAAGCCGGTTTCATCGGCGAGTCGCGCGACGATGCACGCGCGCATCGACGCCGGAATGCTGCGCACGGGCGTGCTCGCGTCCGGACAAAAGAGCGTGTATGGCACGTTGGCGGTGGCTTTCAGCGGCACGTCGGCGAGCCAGCCGTTTCGTCTGTCGCCGACCGCGATGCGGTCGGGCGCGACGCCCATCGCCCAGAGGAAGAAATCGATCATTGGCATCGAAGCGAAGCGCGGCCAGAAAAGCTGATTTCCGATGTCGATCGCGGGTTCATCGGCAGGCACGCTCGCGAGCGGCACGGGCAGCGGGACCGGATCGCCCGCCCACGGCGCGGCGAGTTCATAGAGCCGCTGCACGTAGCGCGGCGCGCGCATCGGCCGATAAATCGTGATCCGCAGATGCGGATAGAGCCGCTTCAAGGCGAAGAGCGCCGACAGCCCAATGACCGAATCGCCGAGCGTGACGCCGAACGCGTTGACGAGATGCACGCGGTCCGCGCGCGCGTAGTCGATTTCGAAGGGCGCGCGGTTCGCGTTCAGGATCGCGGCGGGCAAGGCGGCGTAACCGGAGGCATCGGCATCCGCGGCTTCGAGATCGTAAGGCGCGACGATCTCGCCCTGCGGCGACAGCAACGAGCCCGCATGGGTCAGCGCATGGACATCGGCGAGCGTCGTCATGCGTGACCCGCGCGTGTCAGCCCGCCGCGCCCCGCTGCGCGGCTTGCACGCCCGCGACGCTCTGCAGGACGGGCATCGTCGTTGTCTGATATTCCGGCACCCAGCGGCGCAGGTCGCGGCGCACTTCTTCATCCGACAACACGCGATGCTGCATGAGCCACGGCAGCAATTCGTCGATGAAGTCGTCCGGCACGCCACGCGCCTGCGCGATACGCAGCTTCGGATGCGGCGTGCGCGTGGTGGTTTCGTCGTCGGCGAGCAGTTCTTCGTAGAGCTTCTCGCCGGGACGCAGGCCCGTGAACACGATGCGAATCTGCTCCTCCGAGAAACCGTAGAGGCGGATCAGGTCGCGCGCGAGATCGACGATTCTCACGGGCTGGCCCATGTCGAGAATGAAGATTTCGCCGCCGCGCCCCATGCTCGACGCCTGCAGCACGAGCTGCGCGGCTTCGGGAATCGTCATGAAGAAGCGCGTGATTTCCGGATGCGTGACCGTGACCGGCCCGCCCTTGGCGATCTGCTGCTGGAACTTCGGGATCACGCTGCCCGCGCTGCCGAGAACGTTGCCGAAGCGCACTGTCTCGAACTGCGTGCGCGACGCGGACTGCTGCAGCGCCTGACACGCCATTTCCGCGAGACGCTTGGAGGCGCCCATCACGTTGGTCGGGTTGACAGCCTTGTCGGTGGAGATCAGCACGAAGTGGCGCACGTCGTGGCGAATCGCCGCGCGCGCGACACGCAGCGTGCCGAGCACGTTGTTGCGCACCGCCTGCCACGCGTTCTGCTCTTCCATCAGCGGCACGTGCTTGTAGGCCGCCGCATGGAAGACGATGTGCGGCGTGAAGCGCGCCATCGTCTGATCGAGCAGGAGCGAATCTTTTGCGTCGCCGACGACCGGAATCACCGAGCATTCCGGAAACTTCTCGTGCAGTTCCTCGACGAGCCGATACATCGCGTATTCGGAGAGATCGTAGGCGACCAGTTGCGCCGGCGAGAAGCGCAGGATCTGCCGGCACAGCTCCGAGCCTATCGAGCCGCCGCCGCCCGTCACCATCACCACGCGGCCGTGAAGCAATTGCTCGACGTGCGGCATGTCGATCTTCACCGGTTCGCGGCCGAGCAGGTCTTCCAGGTCGATCTGCCGCACGCGCGACAGGAAGTTGCCGCCTTCGGTGAGCGGCGTGAGCGCGGGCAGCACCATCACCTTGACGCCGGCGCGCACGCACAAGGTGGCGACGCGCCGCTGCTCTTCGACCGACGCCGACGGAATCGCGATGATCACGTAATCGGTCTTCAGTTGCTCCGCGAAGCGCGCCAGATCGCCGAACGAGCCGAGCACCTTGTGCCCGAGCACTTCGCGGCCCTGTTTCGCGGGATCGTCGTCGAGCAGGCCGACGAGACGCCACTCGCTCGAACGCGACAGTTCGCGCGCGAGCATCGCGCCCGCCGTGCCCGCGCCGAGCACGATCACGGGCTTGCCCTGCCCGACGAGCCCGCCGTACAGATAGAACTCCTTGCCCGCGCGATAGAGCGCGCGCGCGCCGCCCATCGCGAGAAAGAGCAAGAGCGGCGAGACGATGAGCACCGAGCGCGGGATGATCGGCGTCGGCTGTGACATCACCGCGCCCACCATGACGATGAGCGCGCCCACGACGATCGACTTGGAGATGCGCATCAGGTCCGGCAGGCTCGCGAACACCCACATGCCGCGATAAAGGCCGAACACGCGGAAGACGACGGCATACACCGGCACGACCCACAGCAGCGCGTGCAGCGCGCCCTGGCGGAAGTCATGCGGCACCGCGCCGTTGAAGCGCAGCAGATAGGCGACGAGCCAGGTCCCGACGACGGCTACCAGATCGAAGGCGAACGCGCCCGCCGATAGCCATGTAGCTTTTATTCGATTCATCACCGCACGGACCCTCAAGATTGTTCGGAATGGCGCGTCTCATGACGACGCCAATGCGCGTCGACCACCGCGCCCGCTGCCACAACCACGACTGTCCAGCCCGCAACCGCTGCCCACTGCCCCGTCGAGGAAAACCGTAGCGCCCAATTCGCGAGCATTATGCCCACCAGCATGAACAGATACCACGTGAGCGCGGTGCGCGCGTGCCCCATTCCGAGACGCACCATGCGCTGATAGTAATGCTCCCGATGCGCCTGCCAAAATTTTTCACCGCGCGACAGGCGTCTGAGCAGCGTGACCGTTGCATCGGCGATGAAAGGCGAAAACACCATCGCCGGAAACCAGACAGGCCACGCGCCACGCTGCCAGCCCCAGTAGCCGAGCGCGCCCGCGAGAAATCCCAACGGAATAGACCCGGCATCGCCCAGAAAAATCCGGGCCGGATAGAAGTTGAGCGTCAGGAAACCCGCCGCCGCACCCGCGATGGCCACGCTCGCCACGCCGAGATCGGCTTGCGGCGCGGGGCCGGCGAGCGCCGCGAGCGCGTAGCCGCCGAAGCCGAACAGCGCCATGCCGCCGGCGAGACCGTCCGAGCCGTCCATGAAGTTGTAGAGATTGACGAGCCACAGCATCAGAAAACCGACGACGGCGAGCGCCCACCACGGCACGTCCGCCGGATGCGCGACGATGACGAGCGCCACCGCGACCATGTGCGCCGCGAAGCGCACGCGCGCGGGCAGCCCGCGGCGGTCGTCGATCTGCGATACGGCCGCGAGGAACACCGCGCATGCCGCGACGAGCCACATCGACGGTGCGGCGACGAAGAGTGCGACGACCGCGACCGGCACGATGCCCCAGCCGCCGACGCGCGGCGTAGGCCGCTCGTGCAGCGAACGTTCGTTGGGGATATCGGTGGCGAGACGCCAGGCGAGGCCGGTGCGAAGGAGCGTGCGGAGAATCAGCGCGCACGCGGCGAACGCCAATATCGCGGCCGACATCGCGGCCAGACGCGGCGAAGCTTCAAGATACGAGTGCAGCATGCCTTGTTATGAGTTGTCGAAACGAGGCCCTGTCGTCCTGGCAATTCTTTTTTTCGGGGAAACCCCGAAGGATACGCGATCGGTCGTCGGTTCTGGTTATAAATATCTGACGATTAACGGAAAATCCGCGTTGCCGGTGTCGGAGCAGCCGGTATTCTAGCGTTCGCGAACCGCTTATCGAGCCTGCGTCGAACGGAACCACGCGGCGGTCGCGGCAAGACCTTCGTCGAGCGACAGGGGCGCATGCCAGCCGAGCGTCTCGCGGATGCGCCGCGAATCGACGCGCAGACTGCCGGTCAGCCGGTCGATCCGTGCGCTCTTGCCCGCGAGCCGCGCGACGCCGCGCAGAAGACCGGCCGGCACCGGCACGAGGCGCGCGGGCTTGCCGAGATGCTCGCCGAGCTTGCGCGCGAGTGCCGCGACGCTCGGGTCGTCGCCGTCGGTGACGTGGAACACGCGCCCGACGGCGCCGGGGTTGAGCGCGCATTCGATCGTCGCGCTTGCGAGATTGTCGACGGAAACGAGACTGCGGCGCGCATCGATGGCGCCGAGCGGCAGCGGAATGCCGCGCGCGATCGCACGCATCATCGCGAGGAAATTGGCGCGCACGCCCGGCCCGTAGACGAGCGGCGGGCGCACGATCGCGATTTCGAGCCCCGTGCGGCTGCCGAATTCGAGCAGCTTCACTTCGGCTTCGGCTTTCGACACGCCGTAGGCATCGGGCGGATGGCGCGCGTCGTCTTCGGTGAATGGGCGGCCGGGATCGCTTTCGCCGAGCGCCTTGATGCTGCTCATCAGCACGAAGCGCGTGACGCCCGCGCGCCGCGCGGCTTCGGCGGCGGCGAGCGTGCCGTCGACGTTGATCGCCCGATACGCCTCCAGCACCGCCTGCGATCGAGCAGCGGCATCGGCCATGACGTGCACGCGCGCGGCGAGATGGATCGCCGCGCTGCAGCCCGCGAAGGCGTCAGGCGCGATCGATTCGAGGCCGTCGATGAACCGCGTATCGACACCCGCCTCACACTGCGCGCCGCGCCGCACGAGCCCCGTCGCGCCGATACCGCGCACGATCAGCGCACGGCTCACCGCGCGGCCGACGAAGCCGTTCGCGCCCGTGATCGCGATGCGCCGCCCGGTTTCGCTCATAGCCATTTCCAGCCGAAGCGGTTGAAGAACCGGTACGCCGACGTGACGAAGAGCTTGATATGCACCGAGCCCTTCTTCGCCGCGCCGCCGCCGTGATGCAGGATGCGCACCGTCGGCACATACGCGATGCGCGCGACGCGGCGCGTACGCAGGCTCAGGTCGTAGTCCTCGAAATAGAGGAAATAGCGCGGATCGAAGCCGCCGAGCGACTTGAGGACATCCGTTCTGAAGAGCATGAAGCAGCCGCTCACGATCGGCGGATCCCACACGATATTGCTTTCGCCGATGACATCGCGCATCTCGTAGCGCGCGAGACGCCCCGCGAACGGCTTGCGCAGCACGGACGGCAGAAAGCCGCGCACGAACAGATCGAGCACGGTCGGATAGCGGCGGCAAAGGAACTGCTGACGGCCATCGTCGCCGCCGATCCACGGCGCGAGCAGGCCGGTTTCCGGCGATCCGTGCAGAAAGGCGAGCGCGCGGCGCAGGCCATCGGCGTTGAGTTCGACGTCGGGATTGAGGATCAGATGGAAGCGGCTGTTTGCGCGCGCGATCGCGAGATTGTGGCCGCGCCCGTAGCCGACATTGCCGTGTCCCTTGAGCACGATGGTGTCGAATTCGGCATCGGACGGCACCGGCAGATGCGCGAGCTCGCCCGGATTGCCGTTGTCGATCAGATACAGGCACGGGCGTCCGGCGACATCGTGCAGTTGCGCGAGCGCGGTTTCGAGCGTTTCGACGGTGCGCGCGAGCAACGCGGCGTCGGGCCGGTAGACGACGATGGAAATGCTGAGGGTGATGGCGGGATCGGCTTGCTGCGCCGATCCGTTCGACGGGGCGTTCGCGTTCATCGGACAAATGGGGCGTCCGCGCCACGAAAGGAAAACGGACCGCATCGACGGGTGGAAGACGCCAAGATTGTCCTCAATGTGGAGGGTTTCGGCAACCGGCGGGCGACGCCCGGCGCCACGCGAGCGACGACGCGAAAAAGAGCAGCGCGAGCGTCAGGCTGTAGTTCGCGCCGATCAGATGCTTCTCGATTTCGATGAAGCCGTCCGCCAGCGCGAGGCCGTATTGCACGAGTCCCCAGGCGGAGAACATGAGCCCGATCGCCGCGAGCGGATTCAGCCGCCGCCGGAAGCCGAGCGCCAGCGCGGCGCAGACGAACGCGGCGACGTTCATGTGATGCGCGAACACGACGGACCACAGTCGAAAGAGAGGGGCGCCGGCGAAGGACGGCGCGCCTTCGAGCTGCAATCCGTCGCGCGGGATGTCGATGCCGTTGCCGGCGTTCAGCGTAGCCAGCGCCAGTTCCGCGGCGAGACGCGGATGCGCGAGCAGCACGCGCGCGGTATCGGCGTAAGTCGGGCTCGCCCGGCGCATGCACGCGCCGCCTTCGTCGGTGAAGCCGATCACGCCGACGCATTCGTTGAAGACCGGCTTGCCGCCGATCGCCTTCAGTTCGACGCCCTCGCGCTCCTTGAGCACTTTCAACGCACCGTAATACAGCGCGTGATACTGGTTGATGCTTCTGTTCTCGCTCAGTTTCGCCGGCATGAACGCGAGCGCGGTCGCGACGGCCGCGGCCACGATGACGCCCCGGCGACGCTGCCATACGAACGGCGCGACGATCATCGGCGCAAGGAAATAGGCCGTCTTGGACAAGCCGACGACGAGCGCGATGCCGATCGCCGTATAGGCGTATCGGCGGATGCCGGTCACGCGCGCGAGATAGACAAACACGGCCATGACCGGCAGGCCGAAGATCATCATCTGCTCTTCGAAGAACGAATTCAGGAACGCGGCGAATGCGGAGGCGAGCATGATCGGCGTCGCGAGGAACAGATACGTCCATGCCGCACGATGTCCGCCGTTTCTGCGGATCATATGAAACATGGCGATGAATCCGCTCACATAGACGAGCCGCCCGGGAATGGATCCGGCGATGACCGAGTACGTGCTCAGGCTGCCGGTCGTTACGATGGAAAACGCGGCCTGCACGAGCATCCATGCTTTCTGGCTCGATATCGAGTAGAAGTTGCGGAAGTTCGAGAGGTGCGGATAGTACGACCAGTCATTGATCCATGTATGGAAGAAGCGGCGGTTCCATTCAGGCGAGTTCACCACCGGCACGCCCGATGGCCAGCCCGCCGGTCCTTCGATGAGAAAGCCGAAGGTCCGGCTGAAGTCGCCGTTGTCGGCGAGACCGGTGAAGAGATGCAGTGAGAATACGGCGCACAGGACCGCGATATAGGCCAATGCCGTGATGTTCGACCTGGCGACTTTTCGAAACAGCGGCAGAAACAGCGACACTATCGGCCCCGACCTGGTAGACGGGTGGCATTGTAACGTTTGACCGAACGGCCCTGTCCAGCCGCCGGACGGTTTTGGATCGAAGGAAGGATCGGATAGAATTCTTTGTCGGCGTGTCGATCGCGACGCCGCAAGCGCATATGCAGCCAGCGGCCGGATCGAAGCGCGGGCGCTTTGGAAAGACCATCCGGGTTACAGGCCGATTCACCGATGGCTTCGCGCCACCAAAGGAGTGATGACTTGTTGCCGCTTTCTGAGTCCGCTGCCGCGTCGAAACGAGTCAACAGCCTTCTATCGGTCCCGCTTCGGGTCTCGCCGCAGACCCTGCCCGCCAGCCACTCGCGAACTGCATGAGCAAGCCCATCGTCGTCGATCTCGATGGCACGCTGATTCACTCCGACATTCTCGTCGAGAGCGGATTCGCGTATCTGAGATCCTTTCCCCAGAAGTTCTACAAGCCGCTGCAATGGCTTTCCAGCGGCGGCAAATCCGCGCTCAAGTCGCGGCTCGCCCAACACGTGAGCATCGATGTCGCGACCTTGCCGTATAACGCGCAGGTCATCGCGTGGCTGGAGGAAATGCGCAGCGCCGGCCGCACGATCGCGCTCGCGACCGCGAGTCACGAGTCGTTCGCACAACGCATCGCCGAACATCTCGGCCTCTTCGATCGCGTCTTCGCCACCGACGAGCAGGTGAATCTTTCGTCGCACAGGAAGCGCGACCGGCTCGTCGCGGAGTATGGCGAGAAAGGTTTCGACTACGTCGGCAATTCGCACGACGATATCGCCGTCTGGCAAGCCGCCGACCGCGCCTATGTCGTCAATCCGCATGCGGGCGTCGTGCGCGCGGCCGGCAAGAGCGACAACATCGAACAGGTCTTCGAGAATCGCCCGCCTTCGCACAAGGTCTGGGCGAAGGCGCTGCGCCTGCATCAATGGCTCAAGAACCTGCTGATATTCGTGCCGCTGCTCGCGGGCCACAAGCTGGGTTCGCCCGAGCTTGTCGGCGCGGCCGTGCTCGCGTTCTTCGCGTTCGGGCTGTGCGCGTCGAGCGT
Source organism: Caballeronia fortuita (assembly GCF_001544835.2). Taxonomy (GTDB): domain Bacteria; phylum Pseudomonadota; class Gammaproteobacteria; order Burkholderiales; family Burkholderiaceae; genus Caballeronia; species Caballeronia fortuita. Next base: position 109,713 of record NZ_FCNX02000007.1, read on the forward strand.
GTATCTGCTCAACGATCTGTTCGATCTCGAAGACGACCGCCATCATCCGGTCAAGAAGAATCGTCCGCTCGCCGCCGGCACCATGCCGCTGCTCTGGGGCGTCGGGCTCTGTCCAGTGCTGTTGATCGCCGCGTTCGCGATATCGCTCGCGTTACTGCCGTGGCGCTTCAACGCGGTGCTGCTCGGCTATTACGCGCTGACGCTCGCCTACTCGCTCGCGCTCAAGCGTCACGTGATGGTCGATGTCGTCACGCTCGCCGCGCTCTACACGCTGCGCATCATCGCGGGCACCGCCGCGATCGGCGTGCATCTGACGTTCTGGCTGCTCGCCTTCTCGATGTTCTTCTTCCTGAGCCTGGCGCTCGTCAAACGCTATGCCGAACTGCACGCGACGCTCAAGGCCGGCCGCGAAAAGACGCGCGGGCGCGGCTATATGTCGAGCGATCTTTCCGTGGTGTCATCGCTCGGCGCCGCGTCCGGCTACCTCTCCGTGCTCGTGCTCGCGATGTATATCCAGGACGAACGCACGGCGGCGCTCTACCGGCATCCGCAATACATCTGGTTCGCCTGTCCCGTCATGCTCTACTGGATCAGCCGCACCTGGCTGATCGCGCATCGCGGCGAGATGAACGACGATCCCATCGTCTTCGCGGCGCGCGACCGGATCAGCCTGCTCGTCGTCGCGCTGTGCGGCTTTGCCTTCTGGCTAGCGATCTGACCGATGAGCGAACTGCTTTCCTGGGGACGCTACCCGCGCCTGCCGCAGACCGCGCACGCCGCGCACTGGCGCGACGAAGCGCTGAGGCAATGGCGCGACGTGCAGGACGCGCACGGCACGACGCTCGCGTTCGGCAACGGCCGCAGTTACGGCGACGTCTGCCTCGCGAGTTCGAATCACGTCTTCCAGACGCTCGCGCTCGACCGGATCATCGCCGCCGACTGGACGCACGGCATCGTGCGCGCCGAGCCCGGCATCACGTTCGAGCAGATTCTCGCGCTCGCCGTGCCGCGCGGCTGGATGTTGCCCGTCACGCCCGGCACGAAGTACGTGACGCTCGGCGGCGCCATCGCCAACGACGTGCACGGCAAGAATCATCATGTGCGCGGCACGTTCGGACGGCATGTGCGCGCGTTCGGTCTCGCGCGCAGCGATGGCACGATCATCGAATGCTCGCCCGAATCGAACCCGGAGATGTTCAGTGCGACGATCGGCGGGCTCGGCCTCACCGGGCTCATCCTGTGGGCCGAGTTTTCGTTGATGCCGATCCGCACGAGTCTCATCGACGTGACGAGCATCCGTTTCGGCAAGCTCGACGAGTTCTTCGAACTGTCGGAAGCGTACGACGCGAAGCACGAATACTGCGTCGCGTGGGTCGATTGCGCGAGCCGCGGAGCTGCGCTCGGACGCGGCATCTTCATGGCGGGCGATCACGCGATCCACGGCTCGCTCGATGTCGAGCATCGCAACAAGCGGCGCGTGCCGTTCACGCCGCCCGTCTCGCTCATCAACGGCGTCACGTTGCGCGCGTTCAACGAGCTGTATTACCGCAAGCAGCGCAAGCCGATCGAGCTTTCGCGCGTCGGTTACGACGGCTATTTCTATCCGCTCGACAGCCTGCTCGAATGGAACCGCATCTACGGGCCGCCAGGGTTTCAGCAGTATCAATGCGTCGTGCCGGCAGCGAGTGCGGGCGATGCGGTGCGCGCGATGCTCGATCGCATTTCATCGAGCGGCACGGGTTCGTTTCTCGCGGTGCTCAAGCGTTGCGGCGGCATTTCATCGCCCGGTCTGCTGTCCTTTCCGATGGAAGGCACGTCGCTCGCGCTCGACTTTCCGCAGCACGAGATGCGTAATTCGCACCTTTTCGACGCGCTCGACACCATCGTGCGCGAAGCCGGCGGACGCATCTATCCGGCCAAGGACGCGCATATGTCGGGCGCCGATTTCCGCGCCGCCTATCCTCAATGGCAGCAGCTCGAGTCGCTTCGCGATCCCGCGATGCTGTCGCATTTCTGGAAACGAATGACCGGCTTATGAAGAACATCGTCATCGTGGGCGCTACGTCCGCCATCGCCATCGCCTGCGCGCGCGAATGGGCCGCGAAAGGCGCGCGCTTCTTTCTCGTCGCGCGCAATCAGGAACGCATGGAGCAGGTCGCCGCTGATTTGACCGCGCGCGGGGCTGCGTCGGCTATTGCGTATCGGCTCGATATCGACAAGCTCGACGATCACGCCGCGATGCTCGCCGACTGCGCCGCGCACATGGATTCGATCGATATCGTGCTGGTCGCCTCGGGCACCTTGCCGGATCAGGCCGCCTGTCAGAGCGATCCGGCCGTCGCGGTGCGCGAGTTTCATACCAATGCGCTTTCGTTGATCGCGCTGCTTACACCCATCGCCAATCGGCTCGAAGCGCAGCGGCACGGCACGCTCGCGGTAATTTCGTCGGTGGCGGGCGATCGCGGACGGCCGTCGAATTATCTGTACGGCAGCGCGAAGGCCGCGTTGCAGGCGTTTCTGGAAGGCTTGCGCGCGCGGCTTTTCAAGGTGGGCGTGCATGTTGTCGACATCAAACCCGGCTTCGTCGCCACGCCGATGACCGAAGGGCTGCCGCTGCCCGGTCCGCTCGTCGCGACGCCCGAGAAGGTCGCGAAGGATATCGTGCGCGGCATCGACAGGAAGAAGGACGTGCTTTATACGCCGTGGTTCTGGTGGGCAATCATGCTCATCATCCGCAACGTGCCGCGCTTCGTGTTCAAGCGGGCTTCGCTTTAGGCGCGGGAGAAGGTGCGGAAGACGTAGCGCGTGCGCTGTAGATCGAGATCCCGCTCAACAAGATGAGAAAGTTGCCTTCCGTGAAGTTGAGCAGGAGCGAGTTGGCCAGACAACCGACGAAAAACGCGATCAGATAGCCGTGAACCACGGCACGCGCGAGCGGATCGATGCGCCGGCATTCCTTGTGAAGCGCGTAGAGCAGCCACAGAAAAAGCGCGATGCCTATCGAGCCGAGCTGTACGCCCATCAACAGAAATTCATTGTGCGGATTGCTGGCCATGACGGCCTCGCCGCCCGTCTGATTCTTCGCGAAACGTTCGAATTCGGGTAGCACGCTGCCCACGCCGTAGCCGGCGACCGGCCGTTCCATGAACAACTCGACACTCCGTCGATAAAACTCGAGCCGCACGCCCGCCGACGTGACCGAATTGTGCTGCCTGAAGCTGGCGATCTCGCGGCCTGTATCGGCAAGGCGCGAATCTTCCGACGTGAACGCGTGATAAGCGAGCGCCGCGCACGCGACCATGACGGCGACCGTCGCGACGGCGCGCACGCGATCGATGTTTCCTCGCTTCAGTTGCATCAGCCATCGCGCCACGAACATCAGAATGTAGACGAACGCCACGACCTGGCCCGTTCGCCCTTGCAGCACGAACAGCACGTTGACCAGCGCGAGCAATGCGTTCAGATTCAGCAGCCAACGCCAGAAGGGCCTGTTCGCCGTGCCGCCGAGCGCCATCGACAGATACGCGAGAAAGGCCATCATCAGCCCGCCCGAGATGTGATCCTTGAAGACCCAGGCCTTGCTCACCGGGCCTTGCGCGCCATGCATCGGGCCGACGGCGGTCCAGCCGAAGAAATTCGTGAAGGTCAGCACCATCGTGACGGTCAGCGAGCCAAAGAGCGCCCACATCGCCGCGCGGCCCCACTTCGAAGCTTCTCCGCCTTGCAACACGGCGAAGAGAATCGGAAGCAGCAAGAGCTTCCGGTACTTGAGCAGAATCTTGACCGCTTCGCTCATGTGCGCGGTCGTGTAGATTAGGCTCGCGGCGAGCGCCACGAACAGCGCCACTGCCGCGACAATCGCGGGCGAGGTGACGAGTCTGGACACCGCGCGCCACGCTTCGGGCGCGCACAGCGCAAATAAGACCATGAGCGCGATCGCGAGATTGAGCCCTGCCGTGGAAAGCGGTACGGCGGCGAGCGCGAGCACAGCCGAGCATCGCGCGAGCAGCAGCGGCCAGGATATCGTACGTTCCGGGCCGCTTGGATCGAAGAGCGTCAATGCCATGTGTCTGCTCGCCTCAGTCGGTCTCGTGCGCCATCGCATGGCCGTGATAGAACTGCGAGCGGCACGCCAGCGCGCTGCGTGAATACAGTTCTTCCACGGTGCGTCGCGCGTTTGCGCCGATTCGCGCGCGCAATGCCGGCTGTTGCAGAAGTTGGCGCATCATTTGCCGCGCTTCTTCCGCAGTATCGAAAAGAAAGCCGTTCTCGTTGTGCCGGATGCTGTCCGCGTAGCCGCCGCGTCGATGGCAAACCACCGGCAGCGCGCACGCCATAGCCTCGAACACCACGCGCCCGAACGTTTCGACGTGGCTGCCCGTGCGGTAATAGAAAACGTCGAGCGAGCGCAGATAATCGGCTGAAGCCATGGCGCCTTCGGGCGTGAGTTCGAGATGCGCGCCCGCTCCGGTCTGGTCCGCGAGGCATGTCGCGCCTTGGAGCTTCACGCGCGCGCCCGCCTCCGTCCATTCGCGATACAGCGCCAGATCTTCCTGATCGTGTTTGGCGAGCGAGTCGCGGCTCAGCCGGCCGATCACCGGCCGTGCGTTCGCTGTCCGCTTCGCGGGCGTGAAGCAGTCGATGTCGATCGGCGACGGATGCACGACGCCGGGCATACCGAGCAGCGTCTTCTGGAAATCGGAGATGAACACGTATTCGGTTTCGGGCCAACGCAGCAGCGCCGGATGTTGCGACGTCATCGCGAGAATCTTCGGATGGAACGTGTTGAACACGTAGATGAGCCGCCGCGGACGGGGCACGACGAATGGCCACAATTTGTTGCGCCAGTGCGCGCCGACGAAAACGAAGGTGTCTGCTTCGGAGAACGTGCCGGGTCCCGTTCCGACACGTCGGCGGCTCGCGTGCGCGAGCGTGATGCGCTCGATCCCATGCTGCTTGCACAGCGGGACCGAACAGCGCGTAGAAGTCGCCCATAGCTTGACTTCGCCCTGCTCGCGAAGCTGATCTGCGAGCGCGAGCGCTTCGAGCTCGCTGCCTCCGTAAGGGCTGAGGAATCCGTTGAAAACGTGTATGACCTGGTGCTTCATGAAAAACAGCGGAGCTGGCCCGCTCTGACGGGCAGTGAACGATCGTCACATCAGCGACGAATGAGCGATTTCGGTAAAAGCTCGAGTTGGCGCAAGCGCGATGTCTATTTCGGATGACTTATCAAGACAGCCGCCGTGCGATCGCGACATAGCGGCGGTCTAGCCGGCGAGGATTGAAAGCGGTTGGGCCGCCCACGAAATCTCGCTGGGGTCTCGCCGCTTCGTCCGCGGTTCGGCGGCGATGATTCTACTGGACGAAAACGGCGCAAAGACAGCGATCGAACGCAACAAGTTGATTTTCCACAGAAAATCACATACCGCCGGGCAGCGTGCCGCGCTTCCCTTCAGGCGCGCGAAAAACTCCGGAACACGTACCGCTTATCGAGCCGGTACTTGATCACATACCCGATCGCCAGGCCGATACACCCGCCCACATAGCGCATCTGCGCCGTGCCGAAGACGTGGTTGAAGCCGAATTCCACGCCCCAGAAAATTGCGGTCGTCACGAGACCCATGCTCACGTAGAGCGTGAACATGGTCGCGTCGTGGCGCGCGTTTTCCGCCTTAAAGCGGAAGATCCATTTCTTGTCGAGCAAATATTTCACGACGAGACCGACGCCCGTCCCCACGAACACCGACAGCAAAATATGGTACGGGCCGTCGTAGACGCGCGTCGTGAGGTCCTGCGCGCCGATGTTGGCGAGTGTGGCGATGGCGGCAAAAAGCGAGTAAAGCAACACGAGTTGCATGTCGATTCCGGTTGAAGAGGCGGCGCCCGGGCAAAGGCGCCCGCGGGCGCGTTCAATTGTGTCACAGCGTCCACGACGGCCGCGCGAAGCGCCGGGCGAACTTCGGGCTGCGTGCGCGAATCAAATGCGATTACGCGCACGCATCCCGCGAAAGGAGTCCCGCTTGTGAACCACACGTTACGATTCGATGCGGCCAGAAAAGCGCTTCTGTATGTGAGCGCCAGCATCTGCGCGATGATGCTCGCGGCTTATGTCACGATCATCGGCCGGTCGTACTTCTTTCAGGACGATTTCCAGTTCTGGCCCGTCTACGCGACGATCAAGCTCTCCGCGCTCTTCGATCCCGCGACCAACTTCGGTCGCCCCGTCACGCGCGACCTCTACTTCTATCTGGTCTCCCATCTGCTGGGAATGGACAGCAGCAACTTCTTCTATTTCAATCTGGCGATTATCGCGGGCGTCTGTGTCTTCATCTATCGGATGCTGCGCGCCTTCGAACTCGATCCGGTCATCGCCGCCGCGGCGGCCGCGATCTACTTCTACATGCCGCCGACCATCCCGCACGCGTCATGGATATCGAACTCGCAACACACGATCGCTCATCTGTTCTCGTTCTGGTTCATCGCTGCGGTCGTGCGCGGCGTGGAATCGGGAAGCGTCCGCATCATCCGCGCGGCGCTCGTCTATCTGCTGGCGATGTTCTCGAACGTCTCGTCGCTCTTCGCGCTGATTTTCGTCGGCATCTACCTGCTGTTGCGCCATCGCCGCGCATCCGTTTCGCGATTCATCCCGCTCATGGCGACGCTCGGCGTGCTGGCCGCATGCACGATCGCGTGGTCGCTTGCGATCTCCCACAGCGCGCCCGTCTACTACAAGCCCGATCTGTCGCTCGCGCATTCGATCGCGCGCGCCCACTATTACGACGATCTGTTGAGCAAGGGCATGATCGGCGCCTGGTATCGGCTGCTCTTCGCGGCTGTGATCGCGCTCACGGTCGTCAATCTCAGGCGCAATTACCTGCTGACGCTGCCGCTGGCGGGCGCCTTCGTCACCGCGTTCGCGATGCTCTTTTTTCTGGGCGACCAGCGCACGCTCGGCTACCTCGCGATCCCGTACATCGCGCTGGCTCTCATGTTGTTCGGCAACTACGCGGCACCGGTCTGGCGCGCGCATGAATGGCGCTCGCCGATACTGCTGTCGCTGAGCTTTCTCTTCATCTTCTATTCGACCGAAAACGGCACGCCGTATCGCAACGACTTCATGTCGTCGCCATACGGAGCCGGAATCAGGGACGTTCAGAATGCCGTCCGAAACGTGCGGATTGCGCACGACACGACGTTCTGCTTCGCGCCGGACCGGCCGCCGCGCGATCCAGGCGTAGCTCCGTTCTGGCTTTTTCTCGGCAGCGGCAGTGCGTTCTCGCTCGTCGATTACGGCGACACGCTCACGCGACAGTTCCTTTACTACACGGACCCGCGTTGCGTCGCGCCGGACGTCGTGCGCGTGGCCGTCAGCCAGTCGGGCTCGATCGTCGCCGTCACGGGCATCGCCATGCCGAAGTAAACCCGTGCGCGCGGGCCGGGATGATAGGATCGCCTGCCGAAGCACATTCCGACCGCGCCGACCATGCCCCGCACGACCATCGACGGATCCGACGACCGCCTGAAGTCCATGCTGCTGTGCGTCGGCATCCTGGTATTCGCGCCGATTCTCGCGCGCGCGCCGCTCCTTCTCGGTCTGCTTATCGCCGACCCGGCGCTGCTCTACGGCGGACTCGCCGACGGTCTGCGCGCCGGTCCGCTCGGCGGCTTCCCGCCCTTTCCGACCATCGATCCGAACATCGCGTTCACGAGCCACGCGCTCGGTCACCGCGCCGCGCTCGATGTCCTCGGCCGTCACATCCCCTGGTGGAATCACTTCGAGGGTGTGGGCACGCCGCTCGTCGGCGAGATGCAGGCCGCGGCGCTCTTTCCGCTGACCTGGCTGCTCGTGTTCGACAACGGCCAGTTGTACATGCACATCACGCTGCAGATCATCTCCGGTCTTGCGACCTGGGCGCTGCTGCGCAGGATCGGCTGTTCGAAGCTCGCGGCCGTCGCCGCGGCGCTGGCGTTCGAATTCAACGGCACGTACGCGTGGCTCGCGAACGCCGTCATCAATCCGATTCCCTTCCTTCCGCTCACGTTGCTCGGCATCGAGTTGCTGCATGAGCGCGTCGCGCGAGCGAAGGCCGGCGGCTATGCGTTGCTGTCGACCGGTCTCGCGGCATCGCTCTATGCGGGCTTTCCGGAAGTCGCCTATCTCAACGGTCTTCTGATCCTCGTCTGGACGCTCGTGCGAAGCGCCGCCCTGCCGTCCGCCGATCGATGGATCTTCCTGCGGCGCGTGGTCATCGGCGGCATTGCGGCGCTCGCGATCAGCGCGCCCGTCCTCGTTCCGTTCTTCGATTTCCTGCCGCTCGCCAACACCGGCGGACATGAAGGCAGCGGCTTCGAGTCGATTCACCTGAGTCCCGGCTTGCTCGTCGGCACGCTGGCGCCGTATGCGTTCGGCGCGATCTTCCAGCTTCCCGAACACGCGGGCTACTGGGGCGCCGTCGGCGGCTATGCGGGCTGCGTGCTGGTCGCGCTCGCCTTCGCCGGCGCGGCGGGGCACGCGCATCGCGGGCTGCGCATCGCGCTCGTCTTGTGGGTTGTAGTGACCGTCGGCATCTCATACGGATTTCCCGGCTCCAGCGTGATCGTGAAAATCGTGCCGGGGCTGAAGGTCGCTGCTTATTTCCGCTATCTGCCGCCGTCGTGGGAGTTCGCGCTATGCGTGCTCGCCGGTTTCGCGCTCACCGACGTCGCCCGCGAAGGCGGATCGCGCGCGCTCAGGATCGCCGTCGCGTTCGTCGCGCTCGCAGTGGTCGCCGCCATCTGGACGACGTATCGGCACGGCATGAGTCTTCACGGACGGCTCGCGCTCGGCAGTGCGATTTTCGTCGCCGTCATCGTGCTGGCGATGGCCGCGCTCGCATGGCGCGCGCGCACCGGTGAAACGCGACGGCGTGCGCTGGCCGTGCTTCTCGCGCTGGAGGCCGTGGTCTACTTCGTGATCCCGACGCTCAGCGCGCCGTCTCGCGGAACCGTCGTGCTCGACGGCGTGCGCTACCTGCAAAAGAATCTCGGAATGCAGCGCTTCGTGACGCTCGGCCCCGTGCAGCCGAACTACGGCGCGTATTACGGCATCGCATCGATCAACCACAACGATCTGCCGATACCGCGAGCCTGGACCGACTACGTCGAACGCCATCTCGACAGCAACGCGCCGCCGATTCTCTTCACCGGCAGCAGCCGCCAGGATCCGGCCGGGCCATCGGCGGCCGATCAACTGATCGCCAATCTCGATGCGTACCGGCGCGTCGGCGTCCGTTACGTGCTCGCGCCGAAGGAGGCGCTCGGGCTGCCCGCGTTCGCATCGCTCGCCCGCCACGCCGGCGCGCCGGATGCATCGCTCGAGCCGGTCTTCGACGACAAGGTCATGCGTGTGTTCGAGCTTTCGAATCCCGCGCCCTACTTCAGCGCGCCGGGCTGCACGCTGATCGCGAATGCGCGCAATAGCGTCGATGCCGACTGCGAGAACGCGTCGACGCTCACGCGCCTCGAACTCTTCATGCGCGGCTGGCACGCGAGCGTGAACGGCGAGGCCGCGCGCATCGGACAAACCGGCGAGATCTTTCAGCGCGTCGCGCTGCCGCCCGGACGGTCGGCAGTCCGTTTCGAATTCGTTCCGCCGTTCATGAACTGGGCGTGGACCGCATTCGTGATCGGCTGGGTGCTCGTGGCGATCGGCTTTGTTGCGCCCTTCGGCACGCCGCGCGGCGCTCGGCCGGACCAGCCGGACCCGCCGCCGGGCGGGCCGTCCCCGCGTGCAGGTGTGCAATAATTCTGCGCATGAATACGGGCGAAAAACCTTATCCGCGCATCGCGGTCGTCATTCCTTGCTACAACGAGGAAGCCGCCATCGCGAGCGTCGTGCGCGACTTCAGGCAGAGCCTGCCCACGGCCGAAATCTACGCGTTCGACAACAACTCTTCCGACGACACCGCCCGCGTGGCGCGCGAAGCAGGCGCGCAAGTCATCGCGGTGCCGCTTCAGGGCAAGGGCAATGTCGTGCGCAGAATGTTCGCCGATGTCGAGGCCGACGTGTATGTCATGGTCGACGGCGACGCGACCTACGATGCATTCGCCGCGCCCGCGCTCGTCGATCTCCTGATCGACAAGCATCTGGACATGGTCGTAGGCTCGCGTCTGAGCGACGAGGAAACCGCCTACCGGCTCGGGCATCGCTTCGGCAATGTACTGCTCACGCGCTGCGCCGCCACGATCTTCGGCAAGACCTTTCGCGACATGCTCTCCGGTTATCGCGTGTTCTCGCGCCGCTATGCGAAGAGCTTTCCGGCGCACTCCGCGGGTTTCGAGATCGAAACCGAGCTGGCCGTTCACGCGCTGAGCCTGAGAATGCCCGTCGCCGAACTGGAGACGAGCTACAAGTCGCGTCCTGAAGGCTCCGAAAGCAAGCTGAACACGTATCGCGACGGCTTTCGCATCCTGATGACCATTCTGAAGCTTTTCAAGACGGAGAAGCCGCTCGCGTTCTTTTCGTCCGGCTTCTTCGTGTGCGCGGTGCTGTCGGTGGCGCTCGCCATCCCGGTGTTCGAAACGTTCTTCGAAACCGGGCTCGTGCCGCGCGTGCCCACGGTGATTCTCAGCAGCGGCCTGATGCTTTTCGGCGCAATCCTGCTGATCTGCGGCATCGTCCTCGATACCGTCACGCGCGGCCGCAACGAGGCCAAGCATTTCGCCTATCTGTCGGTGCCCGTCGTGCGCCGGCAGCCGCGCTGACCATGCGCCAGTTCATCCGCTTCGCGATCGCCGGCGCGATCGGCTTTCTCGTCGATTCCGGCGTGCTCTATGCGATGCTCGCGCTCGGCACGGGCCTCTATGCCGGACGGCTGATCTCGTTCCTGTGCGCGGCCTTCGTGACGTGGCGCATCAACCGCCGCTTCACGTTCACGAAGGGGCACCGGCATTCCGCGTGGCGCGAATGGTACGAGTATCTCGCCGCGATGATGTTCGGCGGCCTGTGCAACTACGGCGCCTATGTGCTCGCGATGAGAGCGCTGCCGCACTCGGGGACGGGGCCGCTCATCGCGGTCGCGATCGGTTCGGTCGCCGGCATGTTCGTCAACTTCGCGACGGCGCGGCTGTGGGTGTATCGACCGGGCAAGAGCCGCTCGTAAACGGGCAGTGCCCGGCCGATCTTCACGCGAGCGTGCGCAGCACGGAGACGATCTGCTGCCCCGCCGTTCCGTCGCCGAACGGATTCTTTCCCGCCGACATCGCCTGGTAGGCGCTCTCGTCGTCGAGCAGACGCGAGACTTCGGACACGATGCGCTCCACGCGCGTACCGACCAGCTTGTTCACGCCCGCATCGACGCCTTCGGGTCGCTCGGTGACATCGCGCATGACGAGCACCGGCTTGCCGAGCGCCGGGCCTTCCTCCTGAATGCCGCCGGAGTCCGTGAGAATCACGTGGCTCGCGTTCATCAGCTTCAGGAACGGCTTGTACGTGAGCGGCTCTTCCAGATAGATGCCGGGCTGCCCGCTCAGCACGCGATTGACCGTCTCGCGCACCTTCGGATTCAAATGCACCGGATAGATGATCCGGTCTTCCGGATAGCGCAGCGACAGCTCGCTCAACGCCTTGCAGATATTCTCGAAGCCTTCGCCGAAGCTCTCGCGCCGATGCCCCGTGACGAGCACGATGCGCCGCTTCTCCGCAATCGCCGCCTCCACGCGCGGCGGCAGCGCGACCTGTTCGTTCTTCAGACGCTCGAGCATCAGATACAGCGCATCGACGACGGTATTGCCGGTCACGTGAATCTGATGCGCAGGCACGTGCTCGGCGAGCAGGTTATCGCGCGATAGCGTCGTCGGCGCGAAGTGCACGTCGGTCACGAGCGACGTGACGCGGCGATTCAGCTCTTCGGGGAACGGCGCGCGCATGTCGCGGCTGCGCAGCCCCGCCTCGATATGCGCGACCTTGATCTTGCGATAGAACGCCGTCAGCGCCGCGACCTGCACGGTCATCGTATCGCCCTGCACGACGACGACATCGGGATGCTCGGCTTCGAGAAACGCGTCGATGGCGGTGAAGAGCCGCGAGCTGAGGCCGGCGAGCGTCTGGTTCTGCGCCATGACATCGAGGCTCGCATCGGGCGCGACGCCGAAATCGGCGAATGCCTGCATCAGCATTTCGCGATGCTGACCGACCGAGCACAGGCACGATTCGAATTCGTCCGATGCATCGCGCAGCGCGCGCACTGTGGAGATGACCTTGATCGCTTCGGGCCTCGTGCCCGCGAATACGACGACTTTTTTCTTACGCATGATCGTTCAACCCTCTGTGAATGGAGATCCGGCGGCACGCAGCGCGCTAGTCGGTCGAAACATGGCGGCTCTGTCGCTGCGGCCGGTACGACGCGTAACGTATCGGGGTAGCGGACTTGCGGTACAGCAAAGCCTTGAAAACCTCCACGTGCCTTTCGTAGGCCTGCGCGGGCGTCATCGACGTGAACGAGCGTTGCAGCGCATCGCGCGCCGTACGCAACGGCCGGTCCGCGTGCGCGACGAGCGCCGCCGCCAGTTGATCGCGCACGGCGTGCAGCGTGTCTTCACGGGCGATCGCTTCGTAGAACTGCGGGCCGTCGAGGCTCGCCCAATCCGTGCGATAGGCGTCGATCACCGTGCTCGCTTCGTCGATGAGCTGCTCGCGCGCCCCGCCGACATCCGTCGCGATGACCGGCGCATGACGCTGCACCGCTTCCGATATCGCGAGGCTCCAGCCCTCGGTGAACGACGGCATGACGACGGCGCGCGCCAGATCGACGAAACGATGCACGTCCGGGCGATAGCCGGGCATCAGCACGGCATCGCGCAAACCATGCTGCGCGATCTTCTCGCGCAGGCGCTCGGCATAGCCCGCGTCCGCGTGCTTGCCGAGTATGACGAGGCGGATGTCGGGACGCGCCGCGTGCGCGATGGCGAACGCCTCGATCAGCAAGCCCTGTCCCTTGACCGGATTGATCGACGCGACATTGACGAACACCGGACTGTCCTGCGGCAGGCCGAGTTCGGCGCGCAGGCCGGCATCGCGCTCGGGCGCGGCGAGCGGCACCATGCCCGCGGCGTCGCAGCCGTTCGGAATCACGAGCATGCGCGCGGTCGCGAGGCGCAGGTTCGTATCAGCGAACATGGCGACGTTGGCCGACACGCAGATGTAGCAATCCGTGATCTCGTCGGCGTGGCGCCACTTCCGCTTGTTCGGCTCGTCGAGCCATTGGTACATGTTGTGGACCGTCTGCACGAACGGAATGCCGAGCGACGCGCAGACGTCCGCGAGCGTCAGCGAATAGTGCGCATTGACGAGCGCAACCTCGCGCTCTTTCAGGAGCCGGCGCAGCGCGTCGGGCTCGGACGGCAGGCGCACGTACGCGAAGCGGCGCTCCTTGAGTTCTGCTTCGGCTTCCGGCGCGATGTCGCCGGTCACGCCGAGCATCGGCTGGAATCCTGCGGCGGCGAGCGTGTCGATCAAATCGAACACGACGCGCTCCAGGCCGCCGACCATGAAGCTGTCCACCTGCAGCAGCACGACGGGCGCGCCCTGCAGATCGGCTGCGAACGGCGGCACGGCAAGCGTCGCCCCGTCGCTGCCCGCGCGGGCGAAGCGGCGCGCGGCATCGAGGGCGGCGCCATCGGCGCGGGCGACCATCGGATGCAGCAACGCGAGCCGCTCGTAGACGCGCGGACCGAGCGCGATGCACAGGTCGACCTTGTCGTAGACCTCGTTGCGCAGCGCGTAGGCGTCGTCGGTGTCGTCGAAAAGCGCGACGATCCGGCGAGTTTCATCGCGCGGCAACGCCTTCAGTTCCGACGCGGCCACGATCACGAGACGGGCATCGGCCTCGCTCGACGCGTGCGCGCCGGCTGCTTGTGCGCCCAGTTGCGCCGCCGCGCGCTCCGTGCAGCGCCAGGGCTGCGCGTCGAGATCGAAGCGGGCGAGCCACGGCGCGACGATGTCGTCGATCGAAAGCGGCGCGCCGGGCGTGCGCGGGATCGCGGGGGCGTCGACGTTCGAAGCGGACGGCGCGGACGGCGCGGCGGGCGTCCCCGCGCCGCCGTTCAACACACGCCGGATTGCATTCCAGATGTTCAAGGTAATTCCCAATTGGTGTCGATTGCGCGTGCCGCTGGCGACGATATTAGCGCCAGCCGATCCCGGCGCGGGCGCGGCCGGATTGCCGCCCAGCGTTCGGACGAGTTCCACGAGCCTCGCCCGCTCCCGTTCGTGTTCGGCGACCGCATGGCCGAGCTGGTCGCGGTCGCGGCCGATCTCGCCGACCATCGACGTGAGCCGCTGCCTGTCCGCGTTGAGTTCGCCGATGACGCCTTCGAGGCGCTGACGTTCGGCGATACTCTCCGCAATGATCGATTCGAGGCGCAGGCGCTCGGCTTCGCGCTCGTCCGCGACCGCTTCGAGGCGTGCCTCGTTGTCGGCGAGCACGGCGTAACCCGCCGTCAACGCGTTCAGCCGCGTGTTCTTCTCGTCGATGATGCGTTCGAAGAAACCGCGATGCTCCTGCCAGACGAAGCCGGGCCGCGCGTCGGCATCGTCGAGGAAATTCAGCAGATAAGCGCAGCGCGCGCCGCCTTCCGCGAGTTGCGAGACTTCCGGCAGACCGAAACTGAGCGGCTTCTCGATGTTGCCGATGACATTGAGCCAGTCGCCCGACAACAGGCGGCGCACCGTGCCGACACCCTGCTTCAGCCGTTCGCGGGCCGCTTGCCGGTCGCCGCGCAAGAGCGCGAACGTTGCGGCGAGATCGAGCGCGGCCACGACCTTGGTGCCGAGCAGCGGACTGAACGGCATCGGGTCCATCGCCGCGCAGCGCAGCGCCCAGTCTTCCGCGGCCGCAAAATCGCCGAGCCGTTGCGCGAGCCGCGCGGCGACGAAGGCGAGCGACACTTTCCATCGCAATTGATGCGCCGAGTCGCCGGCCATGTCGACATACTCGCGGATCTCGCCGAGACACGCGCGGACCTCCCGCTCCGGCCTCGCGCCGCCGAGCACGCGATAGGCGTGCCCGCACAGCGCCGCGCCGAAATCCGCGCTGCCGCGCGGCGCGCTCGCCATTACCTGCGCGTTGAGCGCGTCGAGCGCATCGTCGTTCGTGAGACGCATGCCGATCGCGATCATGCTCTTGAAGAGCCACGGATTGTTCATCGCGCGGTGGTCGGCAAGCACGTTGAAAGCGGGTGTGTCGACGGTTTCGAACGTCGTCTCGACGTACTGCGCCGCCTCGCCCGCGAGCGGATCGCGCATCGCGACGAGAATGAGCGTGCCCGCGATATCCGCCGGCTCGTCGATGCGCGTCTCGGACCACGTGCGCCCCGCGTCGCCGTCCGGCAACGCCGCCGACATGAACGCGCGCTCCGCGAGCAGGCCCGCCGCCTCCGCGCCGCACGCTCGATGCAGCCAGGCGCGCGGCGACAGGCCGCCTTCGTGCGCCCGCGCCGCGGCCTGCTCGCGCGATATGCCGACGATCACGCGCCCGCCAGGACGCACACGGCCGATCTCCGCGCGGAGCACGTCGGCGGGAAACGCCTGCGAATCGAGCGCGATCAGCACATCGAGCGAAGCTGCTTCATCGGAACGGGAAGCGGCATCCGCGAAGAACGACACGCGCGGGTCCGCGCCATAGCGCGTGCGCGCGTAAGCGAGGCTCGCCTCGCCAGGCGCGAAACCGGCGACCGCGCGCGCCGCGCTGTTCTGCGCGACGACATGCGCCGCGCTGCCCGCGTTCGAATCGAGCACGAGCACGGTGTCGCCGATGCGCACGAAGGCGCACGCCTCGACCGTGTCGGCGAAGGCGGTCGGCCATGCGGAGTCGTTGTGAGCGAGCATGTCCTGCGGCGGCGCGGTTTCCTGTGCCTGCACGACCGTGCGCGGCAGGCGCTCGAAAAACGCCGACCGGCGCATGGCCGTGCGCGGCAAGGGCTGCGACCACCAGGATGCCTTCGTGCGCGCGTGAAGCCGATACTCGAAACGGTTCACGACGTTCGCGCCCGCGTGCGCCGCGCCGAGCACCGCAATCTGCCTGAACGGCTGCGCGAGCAGTTCGCCCAATGCGCGATCGCGCGCCGCGCCCGAGAGCGCGACGATCAATCCGTCGAAGCGATCGGCCGATAAACCCGATAAACCCTCGGGCCATGCGCCGTCCTCGTTCAGGCGATGCACGCGTCCCGGCGCGAATTGCGACGCGGCATCGCGCGCTTCGTCTTCGTCACGTGCGAGGCCGTATGCATCGCAACCCGCGTCGAGCAGCACGCGCAGCGCGCCGGGCAATCCGTCGCCGACATACAGCACGCGGCAATGCCCGAAGCAGATCAGGCATTGACGCAGAAAAGCCAACAACTCGTCAGACATAGGTTCGTTCTGTTCTCAGGCGCGAGACGCCTCGGCGCCGGGTTGCGCATTGCTGCCCGCGTCCGATTGCAATTGGGCGCGCATGTGCAGGTCGCACACGCCGCCGAAGAAATGCGTGTCGACGCGCGCGCGGATCATGAAGAACGCGGCTTCGTCGATCCAGTGCAGGATGGCCTGATCGGAGAAATTCATCGACTGCTGATGGATCAGCGACGCCTGCACTTCGTAGAAGTTCTCGCCGAGCGGGCACGCGTCCATCGTGAAAACGACCGCGTGTTCTTCGCCTGCGCGGAACTTGCGGTTCCAGAAGATGAAGCCGTCGCGGCCGGCCGCCATCATTTCGGCGTCCTGGTTGAACGTGCCCCAGGAGTACATCTTGATGCCTTCCTTGTTGCGGATGCGCAGGTTGACGTACAGCTTGTCCATGTCCTCGCGTATCTGGAACTTGACCACCACCTTCACCGTGTCGCCGGTGTAGAAGGTCGCGCACGACTCGTCGTTTTCGTCGAGCACGGTGACGTCGGTGATCATCGCCTCCAGGCTGCCGAACTCGAACTTGCCCTGATCGTGCGGCGCGTCCATCGCCTTCTCGGCCGCGGTGCTGACCGCGGATGCCGCCGACGCCGCGGATGCCGCCGACGTCTCATCGGCCGCGGCGGCTGCGGCTTGCACGGCTTCCGGAGCGGCGATCGCTTTCGTCGCGGCCTTGTGCTCGTCGATCTCGCTTTGCTTCGCGCGATTCTCCTCGTCGTGCAGCAGCTTGCGATAAGCGAGCACGACTTCCGACGATGGTCCCGCGACCGCGAGCCGGCCACGGTCGAGCAGAATGGCGCGATCCGTGAAAGTCCGGACCGATTCGATATCGTGCGAGACGAACAGAATCGCCACGCCGCGATCGCGCAGTTCGCGGATGCGCTGATAGCAGCGCTTCTGGAACAGCGCGTCGCCGACCGCGAGCGCTTCGTCCACGATCAGGACGTCGGGATTCAACTGCACCTGCACGGCGAACGCGACGCGGACCATCATGCCGCTCGAATAGTGCTTCACCGGTTGATCGAAGAACTCGCCGATCGACGCGAAGCGGATGATCTCCGGCATCGCGGCGTCCATCTCGGCACGCGTGAGGCCAAGGATCGAACCGTTCAGATAGGCGTTCTCGCGTCCCGTGAATTCGGGATTGAAGCCGCTGCCCAGTTCGAGCAGCGCCGCGACGCGGCCCTGAACGGTCACCTCGCCTTCCGTCGCCTGCAGCACGCCGGCGATGATCTGCAGCAGCGTCGACTTGCCCGCTCCGTTGCGCCCGACGATGCCGACCGCTTCGCCCTTCTTCACGTCGAACGAGATGTCGCGCAACGGCCAGAACTCGCCGAAGAACTGCTTGCGGCCGCGAAACAGCATTTGCAGAAGGCGATGATGCGGCTTCGCGTACAGTTCGTAGCGCTTGCTCAGATTGCGAACGTGAATAGCTAAATCGTCCAAAGCCGCTCTCTCTTTCGAAACTCCTGCCCTGATTGAAGATAGTGTGCTCGCGGCGCGCGCAGGGCAACGCGCGCCACGGCCGGCGACTCAGGCGAGCGCGTTCACGAGCTGCTGTTCGCCGCTCGTCTTCTGTTGCACGAGACGCTCGCAGATCGTCATGTTGTGACGCGCCATGTCCATTCTTTCCTGCTCGTCCGGAAAATTCCCGGCGGCGAAATCGGACGCCGTCGCGTAACGCATGCCATACGTATTGAAGTCGCCGATGTTCGGTGTATCGACGATCGGCACGATGCCGAACGCGAGATACTCGATCAGCTTCGTCGGGCACGACACGTTGTTCACCACCATGTCGTCGCGCAGGATGAAACCGAAATGGCACTGCTGATAGATGCCGTTGAGTTCGGCGCGCGTCGCGCTCGACACATGAAAATTCGGGTGATGCACGATGTCGGGCGCCGCCGCGCCGCGCATCTGTTCGACGTCCGGCGTATAGAGCCACCAGTCGGCCCGCTCGATGCCTTCGCGCACGACGTTCATCATCGCCGGCACGTTCTGCCATTTCTGCGTGCCGCCCGCGTAGATCACGGTCGGCTTGCCGTTCTTGTAGGCGCGCGATGCCTGGCTGCCTTCGTCGACCGCGAAGATCGGCAGCACGATCACGTTGGCCTTCAGCAATTCGCGGTACTTGTGCGAGAGATAGTTGCCCATCGCTTGCGACACGACGATCACGTTCGACGCATGCTCGACCGCCTGCCGCTCGCAGTCGTCGTGAATGCGCGCCGAATAGAAGTCGTTGTGCATGCGGAATTCTTCGGGCACGACACCGTGGACGTCGAGCACCCATTTGATGCCCGGCACGCGCAAGAGCGCGCGGCCGAACGCGTTGGGCATGCGCAGCACGCTATGGAAATAAGCGCGCCCGAAACGCCACGCGAGCAGGCAGGCGGCGAGCCGCTGCAGGCGCGATTCGGCCGCGACGTTCAACACCCACGCGCTGCGCGCCGCGCGTTCGATGAACGGCTTCGGTCCGCCGCCTTCGCGCACGTCGCAATACACGCGGCGGCGCGCGGGGAACAGCGAATCGATCGCCTTCACGCGCTGGAAGTAGCCGTCGCGCTCGCGCGCCTTCGTCGGATAAGGCGCCACGAACATGATGCCGTTGCCGCCGAAGAAGAGGTCGGCGAACTCGGCCCATCGCGCCATGCGGCTCACTCGCGAACTCGGGAACTCCGCCGCGCGCGCCACGCGCGCGGTCAGGCGGTCCATGAAGCCGCCGGCGGCCTTCGGCTCCGTGGTGGGCATCGCGTTGAGTTGCGCGAGCAGCGCCTTGGTCTCGGAGACGAGCGCGTCGACGTCGCGCTCGAGCCGCTCGAAGCGCGCCTGCAAACGCTGGATGACTTCAGGCGTGGCGGTTTCGCCCTGATCGGCGAGATATTGCCGCACCTCCGACGATATCGATTCGATCACGGGAACCAGCGAGCGCGGCGCAGCCTCTTCGTCCTCGTACTGGCCGAAGACGACCGAGCGCAGATCGCGCTTCTGCACCGAGCGGCGCGTCTCGATCTGATGCAGAAGATGCGTCCGGTAGCTTTCGAGCCCGTCGACGAGCTTGTTCAGCTGCTGCGCATAGAGACGATGCGCTTCGGCATGCAGCGGCGGATGCGCCGGCTGGGCGATCGCGAAGATCGAGTCCTGCTTCCACGCCGTCACCGACAGATAGGTGCGGTCCTGCCACGCGCGGCCGTATTTCTCCTCGAAGCGGCGCCGGTTCTCGGCCGCGAATCCTTGCGCTTCGAGCGCATCGAGCTTGCCGAACGATGCGGAGCCCCAGTGATGGATGTAGACGTCGCGCGCAACGAACATTTTGAAACCGTGCTCCAGCGTGCGCAGGCAGTAGTCGTCGTCTTCATACGCGCCGGGGAAGAAGCGCGTGTCGAGCAATCCGAGCTTCTCGACGACTTGCCGCGTGAACAGCACGCAGTAGTAGCTGAGGAAGTCGCTTTCGACCACGTCGCCGAGCCACGCTTCGCGCCGTTCCTTGGCGAAGCGGTCGAGCGCGGGAAGATCGAGCGCGGCGCTGCCCGCGCCGAGGTTGTTGCGGTCGCCGAGATGGTAGCCGACAGGAATGCCCTGTTCGTTGTTCGACGCGTTCGTGAGCGGGCCGATGGCGTCCTTGTCCGCTTCGATCAGATAGTCGAGCCAGCGATCGGTCACGATGACGTCGCTGTTGAGCAGGCAGATATGCGTGACGGACGGATCGGCGAGGAAATGCTCGATGCCGATGTTATTGCCGCCCGAGAAGCCCAGGTTCTTCTCCTGCTGAAAGTAGACGCCGGAGAGACCGCGGCTCACGGCGTCGTCGAAGGTGCGGCGCGACGCCTCGCGCTGCGCGGGCGTGGAAGCATTGTCGATGACCGCGATCTCGAAAGCGCTGTCGCACGCGGTCCGCAGCAGGCTGTCGAGCGCCAGCGCGAACACCTCCGCCGAGTTGTACGTGACGATGACGATGCCTGTTTTTGCTCTCGTTGTGTTCATTATGATCAACCGACTTCACTCATTGTTTTTTCCCGCCGGCATTCATCGGCGCCGGTTCCGCCTTGCAGGATCACAGGACGTCCGGAAAGCCCTTCTTCGATTTGATGAAAAACCAGTAGCAGACGCGCAGAAACACGAGTGAGGCCGCCATCTGGATCAGATAGCCCGTCCAGTCGGGCCAGGTGCCGAAAAAGAAGACGTGCCGGACGTTTTCGAGGATCGGCGTGAACGGATTCCAGCTCACGAGCGAACGCAGCATGTCGGGCACCATGTCGATCGGATAGAAGATCGGGCTCAGATACATGAGCGCCATCGCGACGGGCGGCACGGCGAGCTTGATGTCGGGCAGATAGACGCCGAGCGACGCCAGCAGATAACTCACGCCGAGCACGGCGAACCAGAACGGCAGCAGCACGACGGGCAACGCGAGCGCCGAAACGGGCGGCAGACCGACGAAGACCAGATGGAACAGCAGCAGCAGGCCATAGCCGATCGCGGCGTTCACGAGCGCCGACAGCGTGATCGCCATCGGCAGGATCTCCAGCGGAAAAACGACCTTCTTGATGAAATTGGGGTTCTCGCGCATCAGCACCGGTGCGCGCAGAAAGCATTCGGAGAAGAATGTATAGGTGATGAGGCCAGCGAAGAGAATCAGCGCAGATTCCTTGCTGCCCGCCGTGCCCGCCGACCAGCGCGCCTTGAACACCACGCTGAAAACGAAGAAGTAGACCACGAGGGTGAGGATGGGCGTGACCAGCATCCAGACCGATCCGAGCGCCGAGCCGCGGAACTTGGTCGCGAGATCACGGCGCACGAAATCCCATAACAGCGCTCGGTGCTGCCAGACTGAAAGTTGCATCGAGAATTCCCTACAGAAGGCCTCGCCGGCGCATGCGAATCGCAAGGGAAACTCTTTTCCCGGCGACCGCGCCACCAGCAGACTGGCCCGAAAAATTAACCGGCCATATTAACACGCACGTCAATCGCGACCGGACCATGCAAAGCGTCACTCGAACTGCCCGACGCGCGGCGGCGACGCCAGCGTGAAGGGCAAGACGTTGGTGTTGAGCGAGAGATTCGGGTTGTATGCCGGATCGTGCTCGAGCCACCCTTCCCATTCCTTTTCCATCCAGCGCACTTCTCCGACGAAGCGCTGATACTTGTCCGCGTCCATGTCGGAGCCGCGCGTCGCCGATTCATGGTGATAAAGCTCGGCGTGCGGCGTCCAGACGTTGCGATAACCCGCCTTCACGAGACGCAGGCAGAAGTCCACGTCGTTGAACGCGACCGCGAGTTCCTCGTTCAGGCCGCCGACTTCTTCGTACACCGACTTCTTCACGACGAGGCAGGCGGCCGTCACCGCCCATAGATTCTGCATGGCCACCGCGCGCCCGAAATAGCCGAACTGCCCGCGCTGCAGCATGTGATGCATGTGTCCGGCGACGCCGCCCAGCCCGATCAGCACGCCGCCGTGCTGCAGCGTATCGTTCGGATACCAGAGGCACGCGCCGACCGCGCCGACGCCGGGCTGCACGGCGATGCCCACCATTTCGTTCAGCCAGTCCGGCGAAATCACTTCGATGTCGTTGTTCAGCAGGCAGACGAACTCGCCCCTTGCTTCGCGCACGGCACGGTTGTTGAGCGCCGAAAAATTGAACGGCGAATCGTCGCGGATCACGCGGATGCCCTTCGTGCGCGTGATCTCGTCGAAATAAGCGAGCGTCTCCGGCTTCACGCTGCCGTTATCGACGACGATGATTTCGTATTCCCGGTACAGCGTCTTGCCGAGCACGCTGTCGATGCATTGCTTCGTGAGCGCGAGTCCGTCGCGCGTCGGAATGATGATGCTGACGAGCGGATGCGTCTTCAGCCCATAACGCACGCGCAACGTGCCGAGCGCTTCGTACGGATGTTCGACGGTCGCGTCGATGCCGTTGCGCTCCAGATGATCTTCGAGCGCGCGCATCGCGGCGACGAGCGCGTAAGGCTTTTCGGAACCGCTGCCGGCCGTGCTGCCCGGCACGATGCGCCAGTGATACAGCACGTGCGGAATGTGCACGACCTGATCGTGGCCCGCGATGTCGACGCAGCGCAACGCCAGATCGTAGTCCTGGCTGCCTTCGTAGCCCCGGCGAAAGCCGCCCGCTTCGCGCACGAGCGCGGTCTCGAACACCCCCAGATGCGAGAACATGTTCTGCGTCAGGAACATCTGCGGGTTCCAGTCGCTCTTGAAATACGGTGTCGTGCGCTGGCCTTTCTCGTTCAGCTTGTCTTCGTCGCTGTAGAACATGCGGCCTTCCGGATGACGGTCGATGTACAGCGCGACGAGCGCGAGCGCATGCGGCGGGATGATGTCGTCGTGATCCAGAAGAACGACGTAATCGCCCGTCGCCAGCGCCAGTGCGCTGTTGCTCGCCTCGGAGATATGGCCGTTGGTCTCGCGAAAGACGAGCTTGATGCGCCTGTCCGACGCGGCCGCTTCGGTGAGCACGTCGCGCACGCGCGCATCGGTGGACGCGTCGTCGGCGATGCAGAGTTCCCAGTCGGTATAAATCTGGTCGCGCACCGACGCGATCATCTCGCGCAGAAAGCGCTCGTCGCTGTTGTACACCGGCACCACGATGGAAAACTTTGGCTGGCGCTCGAGCCTTTCGATGCGCGTCAGCAGCTCGCGGCGCTTCTCGGGCGTGATCGAATCGTAGCGTTCGATCCACTCGTGATAGACCTCGTCGCGCGGCGGGCCGTCCGCGAATCCCGCTCCGCTCTTCAGACGGCGCAGGCGCGCCACCATGCCCGGCATGCCCTCGCGCCCGAGCACCGACTGGTAATACTTCACGGCCGGCACGATTCCGCCGCGCGCCTCGACCTGACGCGACAACGTGGCGGCAGCGAGCCGCAGCGCCTTGACCACGCTCGCCGCCTGGCGCAACGGCGCGCTTAGTTTCCACGATGCCGAGCCGAGCAGCGCCGCACGTTCGATCTCGAGCTGCAACACGCGGTTCCTGAGCGACGACAACTCCCGCGCGTCCGATTGCGCGGCCTTCAGCTTCTTTTCGAGCGCGCCGCAGCGGGCCTGCCAGTCGAACGAAGACGAGCCGTCGCCCGCGCGGACCGGCTCGCGATCGGCGTCGTGTCGAACTGTCGTCTTGTCATCGTGTTGCATCTTCGTCCTTGCCTCCGACAGATTGGTGGTGCGCGCGCGTCAAAGCCTTCCGAGGCGGCCGCGCAGCCCGTCGCGCAGACCGCGCAGCGCCATCGCGACATGCATGCGGCGCGCCGTCGGCATCATCGAATAGATGATGAGCCGGAACGGCAGCTTGACGAGTTCGGTCGATTTCCACGACCACGGCACATACGCCCGTCCGATCAGCGCGATGGCGTTGCGGAACAGATAGTAATGGCGCACCGGGCTGTGCATCGGGTACGTGCGTCCCAGCACGCGCACGGGTTCGCCGCCCAGTTCATGGGCCATCGTGATCCACGGCACGCCGACCAGCCGATACCCCGCGCGCTTCGCCCGGATGCACCATTCGAGATCGACGAAGTCGATGAAGAGATCGTCCTCCATCGGGCCGACCGTGCTCCAGCAATCGAGATTGAGGCACGATCCCGATGTAATCAGGAAGTCGGTGTCCACCGGGCGCTCGCCCTCTGCGGGCACGCGCGCGAGCACGAACGGTCGGAAGCGCACGAACGACGCGACGCCGCCGAGCCGCGGGTCGTCATAGGCGGGCCCGACGATCGCGACTTTCTCGCCGGCCGTGCGCCACTGCGCGAGCAGCGCGGGCAACACCTCGAGATGTTCGAGCGTGGGCTCGCTGTCCTGATCGAACAGCAGCGCGGTCCGGCAGCCCTCGCGCAGCAGCCGTTCGACGCCCTGATTGAGCGCCGTCGCGATGCCGAGATTGTCGCGGTTCGGCAGATAGCGCACGCCGGGATCGAGTCCTTCGACGCGATCGACATCCGGCGTGTTGTCGACGACCACGCAACAGGTGTGCTTCGCCAGACGGTTCGCGCGCTCGATGCACGCCGCGTCCGGGTTGTAAAACACCACGACGGAGCCGGGGCGTTGCGTGGCGCTCCCCGTACTCACAGCCCCCTCATGCAGAGATCGAGCGCGTCGGCCCAATCAGGCGGCTCGATGCCGAATGCGTCGAAGAGCTTGCGCTGCGACATGCGGGAGTTCGCGGGCCGGCTCGCCGGCGTCGGATATGCCGATGCGGGAATCGGCTTCACGGCCGGCTTCTTCGCCAGCGACGACTTCGCGAAGATCGCTTCGGCGAAGCCGTGCCAGGACGTCGAACCCGATGCGCTCAGGTGATAGATGCCGGACTTCTGTTCCCACCAGTCCCGATCGGCGCGCACGCCTTGCGCGAGAACATGCGCCGTCAACGCCGCGATGGTGTTGGCCCAGGTCGGCGCACCGATCTGATCCGCGACGACGCTCAGTTCGTCGCGCTCGGCGCCGAGCCGCAGCATCGTCAGCAGGAAGTTCTTGCCGCGCGCGCCGTACACCCAGCTCGTGCGGAAGATCAGATGATCGCAGCCTGAAGCCGCGATCGCCTGTTCGCCCGCCAGCTTGCTCTTGCCGTAGACGTTTTGCGGATTCACCGCGTCGTCTTCGACGTAAGCGCCGTCCTTCGTGCCGTCGAATACGTAGTCGGTCGAATAGTGGACGAGCGCCGCACCGAGACGCTTCGCCTCCTCGGCGAGCACGCCCGGCGCTTCGCCGTTCGCGCGCATGGCGGCGTCGATGTCGCTTTCCGCCTTGTCGACCGCCGTATAGGCCGCCGGATTGACGATCAGCGACGGCTTCATCTCGCGCACGATCCGCCGGATTGCGTCGGGATTGTCGAGATCGAGCTTGCCGCGATCGAGCGCGATCACCTTGCCGAGCCCCTGCAGGCTGCGCGCAAGTTCAAAGCCGACCTGGCCGTTGACACCGGTCAGCAGCACGGTTCCTTGCGGCGCCGAACTCATGCGAAGGTCTCCGCATCCGCGAGGCGCTTGCCTGCCGCATCCTTCGCGGCGAGCACGGGATCGAAATCGATCGGCCATTCGATGCCGATTTGCGGATCGTTCCAGACGATGCTGCGCTCGTGCGCCTGATACCAGTAATCCGTGGTCTTGTAGAGAAACTGCGCGGACTCCGACAACACGACGAAACCGTGCGCGAATCCCGGCGGCACCCACAACTGCCTATGATTGTCCGCCGACAGGTTCACGCCCACCCACTTGCCGAAATTGCGCGAGCTTTTGCGGATATCGACGGCGACATCGAACACTTCGCCCTCGACCACGCGCACGAGCTTGCCCTGCGCATGCTGAATCTGATAATGCAGCCCGCGCAGCACGCCCTTCGCCGAGCGCGAATGATTGTCCTGCACGAACTCGACGCCGCCTTCCACGTGCTCCGCGAACTCGCGCGCGTTGAAGCTTTCGTAGAAGAAACCGCGCGCGTCGCCGAACACCTTCGGCTCGATGATCTTGACTTCGGGCAGCGCGGTAGCGGTTACTTGGATGGCCATGCGACTTGGTCCTTGGGCAGATTGAGCAGGTATTGTCCGTAGGCGTTCTTCGCGAGCGGCTTCGCGAGCGCGAGCAATTGCTCCTCGCCGATCCAGCGCTTGCGGAACGCGATCTCCTCGGGACACGCCACCACGAGACCCTGGCGCTTTTGCAACGTCGCGATGAACGTGGCCGCTTCGATCAGCGAATCGTGCGTGCCAGTGTCGAGCCACGCATAGCCGCGCCCCATGATCTCGACATTGAGCGTCTTGAGCGACAGATAGCGCGAGTTGACGTCGGTGATTTCGAGTTCGCCGCGCGCGGACGGCTCGATGTCCGCGGCGATGTCGCACACGTGGTTGTCGTAGAAATAGAGGCCCGTCACCGCATAGTTCGAACGCGGCTTCGCGGGTTTCTCCTCGATCGACATCGCACGGAAATCACGATCGAACTCGACCACGCCATAACGCTCGGGATCGTGCACGTGATAGGCGAACACGGTCGCGCCGTCGGTGCGGGCGCTGGCGGCTTCGAGTTGCTTCGCGAGATCGTGGCCGTAGAAGATGTTGTCGCCGAGAATCAGCGCCGACGGCTCATTGCCGACGAAATCCCGCCCGATGATGAACGCCTGCGCGAGACCATCCGGAGACGGCTGCACCGCGTACTGAATGTTCATGCCCCACTGGCTGCCGTCGCCGAGCATCGACTCGAAGCGCGGCGTGTCCTGCGGCGTCGAGATGACGAGCACGTCGCGAATGCCCGCGATCATCAGCGTGGACAGCGGGTAGTAGATCATCGGCTTGTCGTACACGGGCAGCAATTGCTTCGACACCGCGTGCGTGATCGGATAGAGCCGCGTGCCGGAACCGCCGGCGAGAATGATGCCTTTGCGCGCCATGTCAGCCCCTCACGCGCGCTGCGCGTAGTTCGTGTCGACCCATTTCCGGTATTCGCCGGACGCCACTTCGTCGGTCCAAGCCTGATTGTCCAGATACCACTGAACCGTCTTTGCAAGACCGGTTTCGAAGGTTTCCGCAGGCTTCCAGCCGAGTTCGCGTTCGAGCTTGCGCGCGTCGATCGCGTAGCGGCGGTCGTGGCCCGGGCGATCCTTCACGTAAGTGATCTGATCGCGGTAAGAGCCGCTCGACTTCGGCTTCGCGCGGTCGAGCAGATCGCACAGCGTGTGCACGACTTCGAGGTTCTTCTTCTCGTTCCAGCCGCCGACGTTGTATGTCTCGCCGAGGGCGCCGCGCGCAAGCACCTCGCGGATGGCGGCGCAGTGATCGCCGACGTAGAGCCAGTCGCGCACGTTCTGGCCATCGCCATAAACAGGCAGCGGCTTGCCAGCAAGCGCATTGGCAATCATTAGCGGGATCAGCTTCTCAGGGAATTGGTACGGACCGTAATTGTTCGAGCAGTTCGTGGTCAGAACCGGCAGGCCGTACGTGTGGTGATACGCGCGCACCAGGTGGTCGGAACCGGCCTTCGTCGCCGAATACGGACTGTTCGGCGCGTAGGGCGTGGTCTCGGAGAATTGAGGGTCGGTAGCGGACAGCGAGCCGAACACTTCGTCGGTCGAGACGTGCAGAAAACGGAATGCCTGCTTCTCGTCTTCCGGCAGCTTGCTCCAGTACATGCGCGCGGCTTCGAGCAGCGTGAAAGTGCCGACCACGTTCGTCTGCACGAAATCAGCCGGGCCGTGGATCGAGCGGTCGACGTGGCTTTCCGCCGCGAAGTGCACGATGGCGCGCGGCTGATGCTGCGCCAGCAACGCGTCGATGGCGGCGCGATCGCAAATATCGGCGCGCGCGAACACGTGGCGGGCGTCGCCTTCGAGCGACTTGAGCGTGCCGAGATTTCCCGCGTACGTCAGCTTGTCGATGTTCAGGACGGGTTCATTCGAAGTCTTGAACCAATCCAGTACAAAATTGGCACCGATAAAGCCGGCGCCGCCCGTCACGAGAATCATAAATGCCCTCTTTACTGCTTTAGTCAGTCAGAATAACCGGATGCATTCCTGAGTCAGTAGAATTTGCGCGAAAAAGAATTATTGAAAAGATTAACGCGGAATCTATGACCGACGAACAAGTTAATTCCGATTCGTATCGGATCAGTCGCTGATTATAAGGCCACGCCTTGCCAAGACGACATAGATAACAACTTGATACAGCGAGCTATTTTCCGTTGCATCGCGTTTCAATGTGTAACCGCGAAGTAATCTTCCGTGCATTTGATATGAACAGACAGTCTTCGCGGCCTGCTTCATAATTTCCAATAATCTCTTTCCAGCTTGTAGCACATGACTGATCGCTTTCAATGACCGACGCCCTCACTTCCAGCATCGACACTTCTCTCGCCCCTCTCGTCTTCGGCGACCTGCAAGGCTGTTGCGACCCGTTCGAGCGTCTCCTGAAAAAAGCCGCGCCCGCGCCGGACACGCCGCTCTGGTTCGCGGGCGACCTCATCAACCGCGGCCCGAAGTCGTTGCAAACGCTGCGCGA
Organism: Caballeronia fortuita; assembly: GCF_001544835.2. GTDB lineage: Bacteria > Pseudomonadota > Gammaproteobacteria > Burkholderiales > Burkholderiaceae > Caballeronia > Caballeronia fortuita. Next base: position 138,123 of record NZ_FCNX02000007.1, read on the forward strand.
AGTCATCGCGCTCGGCTCGCGAGCGACCGTCGTGCTCGGCAATCACGATCTGAATCTGCTGTCCGTCGCTGCAGGCCTGCGCAAGCCGAAGAAAGGCGACACGCTCGATGACATCCTCGCCGCGCCCGATGCCGACGATCTCATCGAATGGGTGCGCCACAAACCCGTCGCGCATTTCGAAAACAACGTGCTGATGGTCCACGCGGGCGTGCTGCCGCAATGGGACGCGACGATGACGATGGAACTCGCGCACGAACTGGAGCAGGCATTGCGCGCGCCGAACTGGAAAGAGACGCTCGCGACGCTCTACGGCAACGAGCCGCATCGCTGGGACGATGATCTGAAGGGCGCGGATCGACTGCGCGTGATCTACAACGCGTTGACGCGCATCCGCTTCTGCACGCCCGAAGGCGCGATGGAATTCGCCAACAACGGCGGCCCCGATGCCGCGCCGCCCGGCTACATGCCGTGGTTCGACGTACCCGGCCGCCGCACGCGCGACGTGACGATCGTCTTCGGACACTGGGCCGCGCTCGGCCTCATGATCCGCAACGACGTGCTGTGCCTCGATTCAGGCTGCGTGTGGGGCAACAAGCTGTCGGCGGTGCGCATGACCGCCGATCCCGCGCAACGCGTGGTTACGCAGGTGAGCTGCTCGATGAAGAAGTGAGCGGCAGCTCCGCCGTCGTTTCGACGACCGCCGGCGCGCCGCGCATCCGCTGCAGCGCGGCGTCGACCGAAGCCTGCGCCTCGCTCGCGAGCAGCCGCCGATCCGCACCCGGCGCGAGTGCATCGCATACATACAGATGCGCCGTGAGCGGGCGCGCGCGCAAAAGCGCTTCGAGCGAATCGTTGAGCGACATATCGCCGATATAAGCGGGCGCGGTCGATTGCCTGCCGTGCGCGTCTTCGTACATCAGGCAGATGGGCTGCACCGGACACGACGCCGACACCGCCGCCTGAAAGAGGTTCGCGTGAAACGGCAGCAACGCTTGCCCGTCGGTGGTCGTGCCTTCCGGGAACACGCACATCATTTCGCCCTTCATCAGCCGATCCGCGAGTTCGTGCATGATGCGCTTCGCGTCGCTGCGCTTCTCGCGCTGCACGAACACCGTGCCCAGTTGATGCGCGAGCCAGCCGACCACCGGCCACTTGCGGATCTCCGCCTTCGACACGAACGGCGTCGGACGCCACGCGTTGATGACGTAGATATCGATCCACGAAACGTGATTGCCGACGACGAGCACGCCGCTGTCGAGCCGCGCTTCGTCGTTGTGCACGACGAGTGTCATGCCCGACAGCCGCAGCATCTCGATCGACCACACGCGGTTCATTTCGCTGCGCTCAGCCGCCGACGCGCGCGGAAAGCGCATCGCAACGATCCACATGCCGTACAGCAAATGCACGACGAGCCGCAGCTTGCACCACGCAAAGCGCATGATCAACGGCTCTCGTAAGCGACGTGACCGCCGACCACCGTCGCGCGCACGCGCGCCGGCAGTTCGTAGCCGCGAAACGGCGTGTTGCGGCCCTGGCTCTTCAGCTTGAGCGGATCGACACGCCATTCGCCCGATGCATCGAACACGCACAGATCGGCGATCGCGCCCGTCGCGATGCGGCCGGCGGGCAGCTTCAGCACATTGGCGGGCGCGGACGTGATGCGCGCGAGCGCCTTCGCGAGCGGCACGTTCGCTTCGCGCGCCCACTTCACCGTCAGCGACAGCAGCAGTTCGAGACCGGTCGCACCGGGCGTCGCTTCGGCGAATGGCAGGAGCTTCTCGTCGTCGTCGAGCGGCGTGTGATCGGAGCAGATCGCGTCGATGACGCCATCGGCGAGACCGGCGCGAATCGCATCGCGGTCGCGCTGCGAGCGCAACGGAGGATCGAGGCGGAATTGCGAATCGAAATAACCGATGTCGATATCGGTCAGATGCACGTGATTGATCGTCACGTCGCACGTCACGGCGAGCCCTTCGGCCTTCGCGGCGCGCACGAGCTCGACGCCCGCCGCCGACGACAGATGCGACAGATGCACGCGCGCGCCGGTCACGCGCATCAGTTCGAAGATGGTATGCAGCGCGATGGTTTCCGCCGACACCGGCACGCCCGACAGCCCGAGCCGCGACGCTACCGCGCCGCTCGCCGCCACGCCGCCCTTCGACATGAACGCGTCCTGCGGGCGCAGCCACACCGTATAGCCGTACGTGGTCGCATACTGCAGCGCGCGCTGCAGCGTGCGCGTATCGACGATCGGGTTATCCGCCTGCGAGAAGCCGACGCAGCCCGCCTCGGTCAGCTCGACCATCTCGGTGATGGCCTCGCCCTTCAGACCCATGGTCAGCGCGCCGAGCGGATACACATGCGCGAGATGCAGCTTCTGCGCGCGGAACTTGAGCATTTCGACGAGACCCGGCTCGTCGAGCGGCGGATCGGTGTCGGGCGGGCACACGAGGCTCGTCACGCCGCCCGCCATCGCCGCGGCCATTTCGGATTCGAGCGTCGCCTTGTGTTCGAAGCCCGGCTCGCGCAGCCGCGCGGACAGATCGACGAAACCCGGCGCGATGTGAAGCCCCGATGCGTCGATGATCTTCGCCGCGTTGAATTCCGCGGGCGCCTCGCCCAGGCCGACGATGCGCCCCGCCGCGATGAACACGTCCTTGCGTTCTTCCGTGCCGGCTGCCGGATCGATGATCGTGCCGTTCTGAATCTGGATCTTCATGTCGATTGATTAGTCGCTGTTGCCGGCCACGATGCCCATCACCGCCATGCGCACGGCGATACCGAAGGTCACCTGATTCAGGATCACCGACTGCGGGCCGTCGGCCACTTGCGAGTCGATTTCCACGCCGCGATTCATCGGGCCCGGATGCATGACGATCGCATCGGGCGCGGCGAGCGCGAGACGCTCGGGCGTCAATCCCCAGCTCTTGAAATATTCCTGCGCCGAAGGCAGCAGCGCGCCGCTCATGCGCTCGTTCTGCAGGCGCAGCATGATAATGACGTCGACGCCCTTCAGCCCTTCGTCGAGGTTGTGATAGACGTGCACGCCCATCTGATCGAGATTGCTCGGCAACAGCGTGCGCGGACCGATCGCGCGCACTTCGGGCACGCCGAGCGTGGTCAGCGCGTGAATGTCCGAACGCGCGACGCGCGAATGCAGGATGTCGCCGACGATCGCCACGCGCAAGCTAGTGAAGTCGCGCTTGTAATGGCGGATCGTGTACATGTCGAGCAGGCCCTGCGTCGGATGCGCGTGACGGCCATCGCCCGCATTGATGACGTGCACGTGCGGCGCGCAATGCTCGGCGATCAGATACGGCGCGCCGCTCGATGCGTGACGCACGACGAACATGTCGGCGTGCATCGCGGAGAGATTGTTGATCGTGTCGAGCAGCGATTCGCCCTTGCTCGTCGACGATGCGTTGATGTTCAGATTCAGCACGTCGGCCGAAAGACGCTTCGCCGCGATCTCGAACGTGGTGCGCGTGCGCGTGGAGTTTTCGAAGAAGAGATTGAACACCGACTTGCCGCGCAGAAGCGGCACCTTCTTCACCTCGCGATCGGTCACGCTGACGAACTGCTCGGCGGTATCGAGAATGTGCGTGACGATGGAGCGCGGCAATCCTTCGATGCTCAACAGGTGCTTCAGCTCGCCGTTTTTCGTGAGCTGCGGATTGCCCTTGAGAAAGCCGTAGCGAAAGGAGTCGGGCGCGGCGGCGCCTTCGGTGGCGGTATTCATGTTGATCCCGGATGTTTCTCTGAAAGATGCCGATGCGAATGCGTCAGCCCGCGCGCGCTTCCGTGCGGAACTCGAACGCGCCATCCTCGCGGCGCGCAAGCACGAGATTCTGGTTCGCGGGCACATCGACGGTCGCGCCGGTGAAACGCGCGCCGATCGGCATTTCGCGTCCGCCGCGATCCGCGAGCACCGCGAGATCGATCGACGCCGGACGGCCGTAGTCGTACAGCTCGTTGATCGCCGCGCGCACGGTGCGGCCCGTCGACAGCACGTCGTCGATCAGGACGATGCGCCGGCCGTTCACGTCGAAAGGCAGTTCGGTCGGGCGCGCCTGGCTGTGCAGGCCTTTTTTCGCGTAGTCGTCGCGATGCAGCGCCACGTTCACCACGCCGATGTGCGGCGCGTTCAGATCCTTCGCCAGCCGCTCGGCGAGCCACACGCCGCCGCTGTAGATGCCCGCGAGCACGGCGCCATCGGGCGCGGCGAGCGATTGTCCGTACGCTGCGCGAATCTGGTCGACGAGCGCGCGGTACAGCGCCTCGGCGTCAATGGAACTCATGATCGTCGGCAAGTCCGTCGAGATATTGTTGAAGGATGACGCGCGCGGCTTCGGCATCGATCTCATCGAAACGGCCCCGCGCATTGGCGCGCACGCCCCGCTCGCGCAGGTCGGCTTTGGCGTCGACGGACGAATAGCGCTCGTCCACCCATTGCACCGGCACATTGAAACGGCCGTTCACCTGATTGCCGAAGCGTTTCGCGAGCGCGCTCATTTCGTGCGGCGTGCCGTCCGGATGCATCGGCATGCCGACGACGATGGCGTCGGGCTTCCACTCGTCGAGCAGCTTGCCCACTTCGACGAAACGATAATCGCGATTGCGGTTTTCCAGCGTGACGAGCGCGCGTGCGTTGCGAGTCAGCGTGTTGCCGACGGCGACCCCGATGCGCTTCTCGCCGTAATCGAATGCCAGCAGCGTGGCTTCGCGGCTCATGCGTGCCCTGCTTCGCCGGACAACATCGAACGCGACACGCCGAGCAGCGAGAGCGCGGCCTCCAGCCGGTCTTCGGCGGGCACGTCGAAGATGATGCGGGGATCGGCTTCCACGGTGAGCCAGCCGTTCTTCGAGATTTCCTCTTCGAGCTGGCCCGCGCCCCAGCCCGCGTGACCGAGCGTCAGCAGGAAGCGCTCGGGGCCCTTGCCGCTCGCGACCGCTTCGAGCACGTCCTTCGACGTGGTCATGGCAAGGCCGCCGGGCACGCTCATCGACGAGCTATAGGGCTCGCCCTCGCCCGCTTCGTGCAGCACGAAGCCGCGCTCGGTCTGCACGGGACCGCCGAAATACACGGGAAGATGAACGAGCGGCTCGATCTCGAGCTTGAGATCGATGCGGTTGAAGAGCGATTGAAGGTCGATGTCGGTCGGCCGGTTGATGACCAGACCGAGCGCGCCTTTCTCGGTGTGATCGCAAAGGTAGACCACCGTTCCTGAAAACGTCGGATCGGCCATACTGGGCATGGCGATCAGGAACTGATTCGTCAAATTGATGCGATCGGAAGTCTTGGACATAATTCAGAATTTTAACAAAGGCGCTGCGAGATGGCCGACTTTGATGTGGGTCTGGTGTGGTTTCGGCGAGACCTGCGCGCGGCAGACAATGCTGCACTCTATCACGCGCTTACAAGGTGCCGCCGCGTGCTATGCGCCTTCGTTTTCGATCGCGATATTCTCGCGCCGCTCGACAGAAAAGACCGGCGCGTGCCGTTCATCCATGCGAGCGTCGTGGAGCTGGAGCGCACGCTGCGCGAGGCCGGTGGCGCGCTGATCGTGCGCTACGGCCATCCTGTTCACGACGTTCCGGCGCTCGCGCGCGAATGCGGCGTGAATGCCGTGTTCGCCAATCGCGATTACGAACCGGCGGCGAAGGCGCGCGACGAAGCGGTCGCGGCGAGACTCGTGAGTCAGGACATCGCGTTTTTCACGTTCAAGGATCAGGCCGTCTTCGATCATGACGATGTGATGACAGGCGCGGGCAAGCCCTATACGGTCTTCACGCCCTACAAGCGCAAATGGCTCGCGACGCTCACGCCGGATGCGCTGAAACCCTACGCGTCCGAAGATCATCTGAACGCGCTCGCGAAACCGCCGGCAGGCGTGAAGCATACGGTTCCATCGCTTTCCGAACTCGGCTTTCCCGATGCGCACGGCCCGGCGTTTCCGGCCGGTACGAGCGGCGCCTATGAACTTTTCGACGATTTCCGCGACCGTATGACCGATTACGGCCGCACCCGCGATTTCCCCGCGCTAAAGGGCCCGAGCTATCTCGGCGTGCATTTGCGGCACGGCACCATGTCGATCCGCGCGCTCGCCCGCAGCGCCCACGATGCGCAGCGTCACGGCGACAACGGCGCGCAGACGTGGCTCGGAGAGCTGATCTGGCGAGAGTTCTATTTCTCCGTGCTGCACCATTTTCCGCACGTCGGCGTGGCCGGCGATCATCGCGCGTTCAAGCCGGAATACGACCGCATCCGCTGGGAAACCGGCGACGCCGCCGACGCGAATTTCGCCGCGTGGCGCACGGGACAGACGGGCTATCCGCTCGTCGATGCCGCAATGCGCCAGATCAACACATCGGGCTATATGCACAACCGGCTGCGCATGGTGGTGGCGAGCTTTCTGACGAAGGATCTCGGCATCGACTGGCGGCGCGGCGAAGCCTATTTCGAAGGGCTATTGAACGACTTCGAACTGTCGAACAACAACGGCGGATGGCAATGGGCCGCGTCGAGCGGCTGCGACGCGCAGCCTTATTTCCGCATCTTCAATCCGGTCACGCAGTCGCGCAATTTCGATTCGGCGGGCAAGTTCATCCGTCATTACGTGCCGGAAATCGCCGGATTGTCCGATCGCGATATCCACGCGCCGTGGCTCGCCAAGCCCGATGCGCTCGCCGCCGCGAAGATCGCGCTCGGCGCGGACTATCCGCTGCCGGTCGTCGATCACGAAGCCGCGAGAAAGCGCACGCTCGTGCGCTATGACGTCGTGCGCGGGCCGGGCGCGAAGAAGCGACCAGCCGATGGAGCCGACGAAGATTAGCGCGTGATCGGCGCGGGCTTTTCGATCATCGCGGTCAGCGCGACGATCGATCCGCGACCCTCGGAAGGCGCGATGCCGGCGGCCGCCTGATGCAGCATCGAACGCAGCATCTGCGCGGCGCGCTCAGGAACGGTTGCGTCGACGCCGCGCGTCGCACCTTCAGCGCCGTCGGCGTGCGTCTCTCCGTGATGCGCGACGCGCCGCCATGCGAGGCCGAGCGTGTCGGCGAGCAGGGCGACGTGCCCGAGCCCCAACGCGCAAGCCGCCGCGCCCAGCCGATGCGACGCGTCCGCCGCCGACAGCGCCGCCGCTTCGTCGACCATGCCGGTTTCGTTCGCCTGCGTGCCGCGTTCGACGAGCGCGTCGATCGACGTCTCCGCGCTCTGCAGGAAATCCTCGTAAGCCGCCGCGTTCACGCGCAGCACGCCGAGATCGCGCGTCGCGGCTTCGCGCGACGCTTCCTCGCCCGCCTGCACCGCGCCCTCTTCCCACGCCGCCTGCGATGCCGGCGTCGCCGCGACGTGCCACGCGACCGTCAGGCCGTAGTCGCACAGGACGTCGACGTGCGCGGCATCTTCCGGACCCGCGCCGTAGAGCGCGAAGTCGCGCCACAGGAGCGCGAGCGTCGCGCGCACGAGCGAGCGGGGCGCGTACGACAGCGCGTGCGCCTGATCCGCGAGCACAAGGTTAAAGCGCGCGTAGAGGCGCTTCACGTCGGCGGTGTTGTCGAACGCGCCGCCGTTGCGCTGCGCGCGCTCGCGCAGCGCACGAACCGCCGACGACGCGAGCCGCCAGAAATCGTAGGGATCGGGGCCGCGCAGTTCGTCGAGACAGGCATCGAGGCGCGCGAAGGCATCGGAGGCGGCTTCGGCTGGACCGCGCAGCAGCGTCAGCAGCGTTTCCTCGTAACGGGCGCGCGTGTGGACGAGCCGCTCCGGCGCGATGCCGCGCAGGGTCGCCGGCGCGATGGCGCGGCCGACGAGCGCGAGGTCGTCGTAGGAAACCGGCGCGATGCGCGTGTGCGACGCGAGCAGCGCATGCAGCCCGCGATAGTGATCGAAGAGCGCCGTCGAGCACGACAGTTCGCGCAGATTGCGCCGCTCGACCGCCCCGCGAAACGTGGCGATCGCATCGGCGATATGCGCATGGCTCGCCTCCGATTCCTCGCCGAGCGGCGCGACGAGCGCGAGCGCCTCGGCGAAGCGCTGCGCAGGCAGCCAGCCCGCCGAATGCAGCGCGGCGATGGCGCGTTTGAGCGCGGCACCGGTCTCGCCCTGACGCTGGAACGCGTGCAGCGCGTCGGTCAGCGCCATTTCGGCGAGTCGCACCGATCCGCCGCGCGGATTGGGCAGGGCTTCGAAAGGAACGGACAGATCGGGACGAGATGTCATAACAGCGCTCACAAGCCGGTTCGCGCGCGCGGAGATCGATGCCGCCGTCGCACGCGGTTGAAATGCGTTATCGGCAGACGAAGGAAGGCCATTGCCTCGCCTGCTTCAAGCGTATGCCTTAGCGTATGCCTTATCGGACCGATGCGGAAAACCAGACGCGCCGCGGCCCTTCGCACATCTGTTTGCCAACATCGCGCGGCGCCGGAACGCCGCAACGAACTCGTCTGACGCTGCATACCTTGAAAAATCGACAGCCGCACGACGGCTGCCTCACGCGCGGCACGCGCCGTCGTCGACGAACGCGGTCCGCAAAAAACGCGCGCCGCATGACGCGAGTCATGCGGCGCGGCAGAACGACAAGATCAGATCTGAACCATCTCGAAATCTTCCTTGCGGGCTCCGCATTCGGGACAGGTCCAGTTGATCGGAACGTCCTCCCAGCGCGTGCCCGGCGCGATGCCCTCTTCGGGCAATCCCGCCTCCTCGTCGTAGATCCAGCCGCAGATCAGGCACATCCAGCTTCTGTATTCCATACTTATGCCGAGTCGATTGGTCGGTTGAAATTAGGACATGATGGTACCGTGTTGCCGTGTCGATGCCTAGCAAGCAGGCTGCCCGGTTCGGACGATCGTGACATCCATCGAAACGGTCGCCGCGTCCGAGCTGACGCCCGAGGCTAGCGCGCCGGAAAAAAGTGCGCAAAGAAAACTGCCCGGCGGCATTAGGCCGCATAATCAGACATGACCGAGCGGGCATACGCTCAGCGCCGATCGTCCATTCAAGCAATCCAATACCAAAATGTCCGCTTTTGCCATGACCGGCGATTCCCCACCGATCGTTCTTGCCTTCGGACTTTCCGATCCCACGGGGGGATCGGGCCTCCAGGCCGACTTGCTGACGCTCGCGAGCATGGGCTGCCACGGCGCGACCGTGTTGACCGGCTACGCGGTGCGCGATTCCGCCACCTGCGATGAAGTCACCGGGCTCGACCCGGACGCCGTCGCGACGCAGGCGCGCATGTTGCTGGAGGACATGCCGGTCGCCGCGTTCAAGATCGGCGCGGCGACGCGCGCAGAGGTCGTGTCCGCCATCGCCGAGGTCGTCTCCGACTACGACGACGTGCCGCTGATTCTCGCGCCGGATTTCACGCTCGACGACGAACACGTGCTGTCCGCCGACGAACTGCGCGAATCGCTCGCCGATCTGCTCGTGCCGCAGACCACCATGCTGATTGCCGATCACGCCACCTTACTGCAACTCGCGCAGCCGGACAGCGACGCCGAATCGCCGACGCTCGATTCCGCGATATCCCACATTCTGGCGCAAGGCTGCGAGTACGTGCTCGCGATGGAAACCGGCACGCATCGTCACGTGAACACGCTCTACAGCGAGGAAGGACTCGTGCGGCAGGACACGTGGGAGCGCAGCGTGCAACGCATCATGGGCCTGACCGATACCCTCGGCTCGGCCGTCGCCGCCTTGCTCGCGAACGGCCAAGAGCCGGCCGAAGCCGCGCGCGAGGCGCAGGAGTACGTGTTCCAGGCGGCGCGCGCCGCGTTCCGGCCCGGCATGGGCGCGTATCTGCCCGATCGTTTTTTCTGGGCGCGTTCGAACGATGCCGACGAAGACGGCGAGGCTTCCTCGCCGCCCGACGATTCCACGGGATTGCCCGGAGAGGCCCGGCACTGACATCGACCCACGATAAGAAGGGAGGCGACGCGAGCCCATGCCATACCGACTGCCCCATCTGCACAAGCCCGGCCCGCAAGGCGCAATCCGCATCGGCTGCGCGGGCTGGGGTCTGTCGAGCGCCGTCTCCGCGAGCTTTCCGCACGATGGCACGCATCTGGAACGCTATGCGCACGTGCTGACATGCGTCGAGATCAACTCCAGTTTCTACAAGCCGCATCGCGAGCAGACTTACGCGCGCTGGGCCGAGAGCGTGCCCGAATCGTTCCGCTTCTCGGTCAAGCTGCCGAAGGCGATCACGCATGACGCGCGCCTCGTCGATACCGAATCCCTGCTCGACGAATTCCTGCAAGCGGCCGGACAACTCGGCGACAAGCTCGGCTGCTGGCTCGTGCAACTGCCGCCGAGCCTGCCGTTCGATCACGACGTCGCGGAGACATTCTTCAAGGTGCTGCGCGCGCGCACGACGCTGCCGATCGCGTTCGAGGCGCGCGAACACGGCTGGTTCACGACGCACGCGGCGGCGTTGCTGAAGGCGCATCACATCGCATACGTCGATGCAGACCCGATCCCCGACGAATGCGAGATCAAGCATCGCGCGGACACATCGCTCGTTTATGTGCGGCTACACGGCTCGCCCGAGCTCTACAAGTCTTCCTACGACTACACCTATCTCGACGATCTCGCGCGCACGCTCAACAACCGCGCGAAGAAGACGCCCGAAGTCTGGTGCATCTTCGACAATACCGCCGAGAGCCACGCGCAGCCCAACGCGCTGCATCTGATGGAGCGGCTGCGGATTCATCACAAGGTCTGAAGTTCTTTCTGGAGGCTCTCTAGATGCTCAAGCTGCTTGCGGCTACGTTCGCCGCGTCTTTCATTTTTACGGCCACACCCGCGCACGCGCAGAACGCCACGCCCGCCGGCGACGGCACGTTTCTGCTGACGATCTTCCTCAAGCACGACGAATCGAAGACGCTGCCGCAGATCAACCAGCAGTTGAAGGAGCAAGGCTACTTCAAGCAGTTCCCGCCGCCGGGCGTCGAGGTGGTGTCGTGGTATGTGATGATGGGCATCGGTCAGGTCGTGACGCTGCGCGTGCCTGCGGACCGCCTGCGCGAGGTGAACCGCGCGATCGAGAGCACCGCTTGGGGCGGATATCGGACGGAGTTTTATCCGACTTACGACTACAAGGCCGCCGCGCAGAAGTTGCGCGAGGAGATGAACAAGTAACGCTCGTTACGAACGAAAAAAAACCCGCATCGCTGCGGGTTTTTTCTTTGGCATGACGCGAGCCTCTTTCGAAGCCCGCGCCGATGTACTGGCCGAAGCCGAATTACATGTCCATGCCCATGCCGCCCATGCCGCCGGGCATGCCGCCAGGCATCGGAGCGTCTTCCTTCGGCAGTTCCGCGACGGCTGCGTCGGTCGTCAGCAGCAGGCCCGCCACCGATGCCGCGTTTTGCAGCGCCGTGCGCGTCACCTTCGTCGGGTCGACGACGCCGGCTTCCACCAGGTCACCGTACTCGCCGGTTGCCGCGTTGTAGCCGTAGTTGCCCGAACCTTGAGCAACAGCCGCCACCACGACGGAAGCTTCTTCGCCGCCGTTCGTGACGATCTGGCGCAGCGGCTCTTCCATTGCGCGCAAGACGATCTTGATACCCGCGTCTTGATCTGCGTTCGCGCCCTTCAGGCCGTCGATTGCCTTGCGTGCGCGGATCAGCGCAACGCCGCCGCCAGCCACGATGCCTTCTTCCACAGCTGCGCGCGTTGCGTGCAGTGCGTCTTCGACACGTGCCTTCTTTTCCTTCATTTCGACTTCGGTCGCGGCACCGACCTTGATCACTGCAACGCCGCCGGCCAGCTTGGCCACGCGCTCTTGCAGCTTTTCACGGTCGTAGTCCGACGTCGCTTCTTCGATCTGCTTGCGCACTTGCTTGACGCGCGCTTCGATGTTCACGGCTTCGCCAGCGCCATCGATGATCGTAGTGTTTTCCTTGCCCACTTCGATGCGCTTCGCCTGGCCCAGTTCAGCCAGCGTCGCCTTCTCGAGCGTGAGGCCGGTTTCTTCCGCAACCACTTGACCGCCGGTCAGGATCGCGATGTCTTCCAGCATCGCCTTGCGACGGTCGCCGAAGCCCGGAGCCTTCACGGCAACCGTCTTAAGGATGCCGCGGATGTTGTTGACGACCAGCGTGGCGAGTGCTTCGCCTTCGACGTCTTCAGCGATGATCAGAAGCGGACGGCCAGCCTTCGCGACTTGTTCCAGAACCGGGAGAAGGTCGCGGATGTTCGAAACCTTCTTGTCGTGCAGCAGCACGAACGGGTTTTCGAGGACGGCGACTTGCTTGTCCGGGTTGTTGATGAAGTACGGCGACAGGTAGCCGCGGTCGAACTGCATGCCTTCGACGACGTCGAGTTCGTCTTCCAGCGACTTGCCGTCTTCGACCGTGATGACGCCTTCCTTGCCGACCTTGTCCATCGCTTCAGCGATGCGATCGCCGATGGACGTGTCGCTGTTCGCCGAGATCGAGCCGACTTGCGCGATTTCCTTGTTCGTCGTGCAGGGCTTGCTGATCTTGCGCAGTTCTTCGATTGCAGCAGCAACGGCCTTGTCGATGCCGCGCTTCAGGTCCATCGGGTTCATGCCCGAGGCGACGTACTTCATGCCTTCGCGAACGATGGATTGCGCGAGCACGGTAGCGGTCGTGGTGCCGTCACCTGCGTTGTCGCTGGTCTTGGAAGCAACTTCCTTGACCATCTGCGCACCCATGTTCTGGAGCTTGTCCTTCAGTTCGATTTCCTTCGCGACCGAGACACCGTCCTTGGTGACCGTCGGGCCGCCGAACGAGCGCTCGAGCACGACATTGCGGCCCTTCGGACCCAGCGTGACCTTGACCGCGTTGGCCAGGATGTTCACGCCTTCGACCATCTTGGCGCGTGCGGAATCGCCAAAAGTGACTTCTTTAGCTGCCATTATCCAACTCCTTGATTCGATTCGATGAGCCGACCGCGCTGCCCGTTGCGGCGCACAGCCCGGCTGTCAAAAAGGATGCTTACTTGACCAGAACGGCCATGATGTCTTCTTCGCGCATGACGAGCAGTTCCTGCCCGTCGACCTTGACGGTCTGGCCAGCGTACTTGCCGAACAGAACGCGGTCGCCGACCTTCACGTCGAGGGCGATTTGCGCGCCCTTGTCATCGCGCTTGCCCGGGCCGATGGCCAGGACTTCGCCTTGATCCGGCTTTTCAGCGGCTGCTTCAGGGATCACGATGCCCGATGCGGTCTTGGTTTCCTGGTCCAGACGCTTGACGATGACGCGATCGTGCAAAGGACGAAGGTTCATACACACTCCTCTCTTGAATGAGACTGAAAACGCGGGAAAACCCGTCCTTTGAGAAGAATCTCGCCAGACGGCAAACTTGTTAGCACTCTCGTGCAGTGAGTGCCAATTATATGGACCGAGTTTGACAATTTCAAGGAGGTAAAAGCCGGGAAAACGCTTAAGCAGACGGGCGTTTGAATCGCCAGAGACTCGCAAGGCGATAGCGAAGCAATCGAAATGTGAAGGCGATTGACAGAATTAATGTCGAATCGACAAAAGTGATTTCTCCGTATCAGGGTTTCCCCTAGGTTCCGCGGCGCCTAGACTGCATCTCAACGACGGAGCAACGGAAAGACAGTTTGTCCGCCGCGGCGTTCCTGAAAACAGCATCCGGAGGTCATCATGTTCAAGTTCAAAGCACTCGTTCCCGCCATCGCCATTGCAGCCGCACTCGCAGCGCCGGGTTTTGCGCAAGCGCGCGAAGACGGTCCTGTCACTCGTGCACAAGTGCACGCCGAGCTCGTCCAGTTCGAACGCGCCGGCTACGAACCGACCGCAGATCAGACCACCTATCCCAACGGGATCCAGGCCGCCGAAGCGCGCGTGGCCGCTCAGCAAAACGTGTCGAACGCGTCGTTCGGCGGCGTGAGCGAAGGTGCGTCGGCGTCGGGGCACGCGGGCCGTTTCGCCTTCCTCGATCGCATCGTACGTCCGTCGGCGGCGAATCCGGTCGACTTCAATCGTCCGTAAAGGGCGCTTCTCCAGGTGTCTCGAAGCCCGGCTCAGGCCGGGCTTTTGCGCTTTGAGAAACGATGAATCGACGGCAACACACGCGTACAGCTTGCCGTAAGCATCGGATTACACGATGTTTTTAAGACTGCGCTTTTTCATCGACCCATCCGCTCGCACTACAATTTGTGTCTGCCGTTGACACAAATTCCGGATCCGCCGCCCTCATGTTCAAGCCGTCCCTGCGTCTCATCTTTGCCTCTTTTGGTTTCATCGCGCTGGCTGCGTGCGGAGGCCGCACCGCGGTCACGCCCAGTTATCAGCAGGAGCTTTTCACTACCGGAGCGAGCCCGTTCGCGCACAACTTCGACGCCACCGTCAATGAGACCTGCGAGGCCGCGCGCCGCGCGCTGCTATCGCAAGGCTTTCTGACGACGATGAGCCAGCCCGATACCGTCGACGCCACGAAAAACTTCCAGCCGAGCGCAGAGACGCACGTCGTCGTGTCGTTTCATGTCGTGTGCACGCCCGGTGAAAACGCGACGAACCAGAGCATCGCGTATGTGAACGCGGTGCAGGACGGCTACGCGCTCAAGAAGAGCGACACATCGGCGAGCGTGGGGTTGAGCGTGCTCGGCTCGTTGTCGCTGCCGATTCGCTCGAACAGCGACGCGATGGTCAAGATCTCCAGCGAGACCGTGCCGGCGGGCAAGTTCTACGACCGCTTTTTCTTTCTGATGGGACACTGTCTGAGCACGGTGCCGCGTAGCGCGCCCGTCGCCGCCGACGAAGTGAAGAGCAAGCCGCTCGCGCCCGCGCTCATCGTGAATTCGCCCGAACTCACGCCGACGCCGATCGTCGTGCAGACGCCCGCCGCCGCCACGGCGATCCAGACCCCGGACGAAGCTGCGGCAGGCGCATCCGGCGTTCCGGCGGCGTCGGCGGCCGCTGCGCCCGCGGCCACCGTGACGCACTGACCGATCAGTTCGGCACGTTGACGGCGCCGCCCGACACCGTAATCGCGTTCGCGCCCGGATCCGTCGCGATCGGCGGCAGATTCGACATCGACAGCGCCGGAGCCGCGCCCGCCGTGCCGCCGCGCGCTACCGTGCGTATCACTTGCGAAGGCGGCAGCGGCGCGTTGTTCTTCAGGTGATTCCACATCAGGTTGAGCGCCTGGATGTTGTAGTAGTGGACCGGAATGAAACGCGTGTCGAAGCCGGCCACGCTCAGGAACGCGTCGAAGTGCTGACCGTTCGTGACCTCGTAGAGCGAAAGCTGGCTCTTGCTGCCCTCCGCCACGCGATTTGCACCGAGATACGGCCGCGACGCATGATTGATCGGCACGAGCGCATCCGCGCGGCCTTGCACGATGATCGCGGGCTTGCCGCGCAGATTTGCGTTCACGCGGATCGCGTTCACGCTGTCCACCATCGTCGCGTTGCCGTTCGTCCACAGTGCGCGCAGGCAGGCGGCGCCCGCGTAGCTGGCATCGGGCGTCGCCAGCCGATGATCCGCCGCGCCCGTCGTCCCCGCGTTGTAGACCAGATTGATGCCGTTGGTCGGCGGCACGCCGTTGCCAGTGCCGAAGATCGTCGGCATCGGCGAGACGACCGGCGTCACGCCGGCCGCGCCTGTCGCCGCGCTGGTCGTGCCGAAGCTGAAGTTGCAGAGGTTGTCGAGCACGCTCGCCTTCATGTACGCATCGCCATAAGTCACGGCGACGGCCGGAACCGCCTGCGAATCCCACATCGGCGCCTGCAGCGTGTCGGAATCGGTCTCGTAACCGGCCTGATGCAACTGGTTGAGCGCGTCGGTGGCCTGAGCGGCCGTGTTGCCGCCCGAGACGAGGCCGTTCGCGGCGAGCGTTGCGCAGCGCGCCGTGCGGATCGCGTTCGTGGTGGCGGGCAGAAGCGCCGTCAGATACGGCGCGCCGGCTGCCGCTGGCGCGAGCGCCGCGCACGGCTGCAGCAGGTTGGCGAGCGTCATGTAGTCCGCGAGCGGCCGCCCGAACGAGCCGACCGGCACGCCGCCCTGCCGCACCGAAACCTGCGACGGCAGGTTCAGGTTGATCTGCGGCTCGCCGACGACGACCGCCGTGATCCAGCCATCCGTGTCCTGCTCCGCCGCCGCGAGCGACGCGCCGCCGCCATTGCTCACCGATGCCGCGATCGTCGTGATATCGCCCTTGTTGTAGCGCACCTGATGCGTCGATCCGTTAACCGGCCCGAACATGTCGTTGAGCGCCCAGTACGCGAATTGAATGGCCTGCAGCGTGTTCTTGCCCCAGTCCTTCTCGGGGTTTTGCTGCGAATGCGCGTGCTTGTAGGCGTAGCGGTTCGGGAACGCCGCGTTGAACGACGACAGCGCCGATGCGCTCACGTTCGCCTTGAAGATCGCCTTGGTCCCGGCGATCTCGGCACTCGCGAGCGTGCCGTCGATGAGCGTGACGAGCGTCGTCGAAATTTCCTGCGCGCCATTGCCGCTGCCCTTGTCCGTGTAGGCCACCGCGCAGCCGCGCTTCAGGCCCCACTCGCCCGCCGCCGAGATCGCGCCGTAGACGCCGCGCGATCCCGACGATGTCGCCGTGACGATGCACGGCTGATCGGGGTTGAAGGTGGTCGGCACCTGCACGAGCAGGCTGACGTTCTGCGCGCCGCTGCCGTCGTCGGCGAACGCGATGTATTCCTTGCCCGCGATCTTGCCCTCGCCGAGCGAGTCGTTGCCGTTCAGATCGATATTCGGCCCCCAGAAGCGGCCATAGCCGCCGTTCGCCGACATATCGACGAGCGCGCGATAGTTCGAATAGATCGCGAGGCGGCGCAGTTCGGCGGCCGTCGGCGCGGCCGGCTTGGCGATCGAAGGCGCGGTCGCCGATGCGAGGCCCGTCTTGCCGAGACCCGCCGTCAGCAGATCGTCGGAGACGCCGTCGTAAGTCTGGGTGTTGACCGAACCCGCGATGAAGCTCGGCAGCGTGTTGGTCGGCTGGCTGCCGCCGCCATTGTCGTCATCGCCGCCGTGACAGGCGGCGAGCGTGGCCGCCGTGAGCACGCAGAGCGCGGCCGTCCGCGGCACGCTCCGCCAGCACTGCAAACGCTGCAAGCCCTGCAAGCTCGGGAAACTCGGCAAATGCGCGAATCTTTTCATTGTGGGTCTCCGCCATCCGTTCCGATTGAGTGATGCAACCTGAAGTGAATCTGAAGCCAACGTGAAGCGCGATCGATGCTTCGAGTATCGCGCCTTATCGCGCGACAGTCGCTGCTGATTTAATCGATCCAGGCAACGAAAGCGCCAAACGACAACGGGCCCCGGCGACGACGCCGGAGCCCGTTCGAACGCTCGCGAGACGAGCGCAGCCGGCGGCATCGCGCGATGCCGCCCGTTGCCGGTGACCCGTGTTATTGGCCGCCGCCTTGCACGCCGAGCGTGATCTTGTTGGAGACCGACTTCACGCCCGTCACGCCCTTCGCCACTTCTTCCGCCTGGGCGATCTGGCCGCCTTCCGGCACCGTGCCGGTCAGCGTCACCGCGCCGCTGCGTGCGCGCACGAATACGTTCGACACGTCGAAGCCTTGTGCCTTCGACAACGCGCGGCGCACGTCATAGCCGAGCTTGCGGTCGGTCTTCTTGGTCGCGGATTTCTGAGCCTTGGCGCTCGCCGCCGAGTCGGTGCTCGTGGCGGCCGCGTCGCTCGATTGGGCATAGGCGCTTGAAGCCACGGCCACGCACACCACTACGCCCAGCGCCTTCAACAGATCGACTGCTTTCATGATTTCTCCTTTTGTTTCGCTTGTTGACTTCGCACAGTTGCTACTTCGCTCGTTTTGCACTGCAAAACCGGACCGCAATCCGGGCGGCTAATGACGACGCCGAATTGCGACACCGAGCGGCTGACCGTGACCGCGCGAGCCCGATGCCTGAAAACGGCGCGGGCATGGCGGCGGCAAGCCGGCGGATGCGGCTCACGGTGCTGCGAGAGGCTGGCGAAAGAAACAAAACACGGCCGGTTGGTCGGGTGTCAACACCCGTCGGCTCGAATATGTCCTGCCGCATGGCGCCTGCTTGGCGCGGTCCGCGAACCCACATTCCGGGCTGCGGCGCGCGAGGGCCTTGTCGTGCGGCGGCGAACGTCAATTTAGCCCAGCGCGGCCATTAGCGCAAAACATTTAACGACGAGCCGGTTCGTGCAGCCGCGCGCAAGCAACAGCGCACGCGCGACCTACACATCGCTGTCACACGGAACGCGAGGGGTGCCGCCGTCCGGACGCCGATCGATCTCATGTACCATCGACGCCATGCCGGCCGCCCGGACGCGCCCTGGCGCGCAAGTTTCACGAATACCGACGAGATGACCGACCCCTCAAGAAGCACTCCGGACCGCGATCCGGATCTCCCATCGAAACGCCGGAGCCAGCCGCGCATCGTCGCGCGCTTCGTCGCGATTTCCTGGCGCGATCTCGCGCTCACGTTCGGCCCGATCCTGCTCGTGTGCGCGATCGCGCTCTACGCCGCCGTGCGGCTGATCCAGCCCGCGCCGCCGAGCACGCTGACCATCGCCGCCGGGCCGAAGGGCAGTTCGTTCTGGACGAACGCGCAGAAATACAAGGCGATCCTCGCGCGCAACCGCGTGACGCTCAACATACTGGAGACGCAAGGCTCGCTCGACAATCTCACGCGCCTCGAAGATCCGAAATCGAATGTCGATGCCGGTTTCGTGCAGGGCGGCCTGACCAAGCCGGGCGCGACGCACGACAATCTGGAATCGCTCGGGAGCGTGTCTTACGTGCCGCTCGCGGTGTTCTATCGCGGCGCAACGGTCGTCAACCGGCTGTCGGAGCTCAAGGGCAAGCGGCTCGCGATCGGCGCGGAAGGCAGCGGCACGCGCGTGCTCGCGCTGAATCTGCTGAAGGCGAACGGCATCGAACCCGGCAGCGACACGGAACTGCTGCCGCTCGCCGGCGACGAAGCCGCGAAAGCGCTGGAAGACAGTCAGATCGACGCCGTCTTCCTGACCGGCGATTCGGCCCAGCCGCCCACGATGGCGAAGCTGCTGCGCACGCCCGGCATCCGCTTCATGGATTTCGCCCAGGCCGATGCCTACGCGCGCCGCTTTCCGTACCTGACCGAGATCGAACTGCCGATGGGCGCGTTCGATTTCGCCCGCAACCTGCCGCCGCGCACGATGCACATGATCGCGCCGACGGCCGAACTGGTCGCGCGCGACAGCCTGCATCCGGCGCTGTCCGATCTGCTGATCGAAGCCGCGCGCGAGGTGCACGGCCGCGCAAATCTGCTGCAACGGGCGAATGAATTTCCCGCGCCGCTCGTGCACGAATTCCGCATCAGCGACAACGCCGAACGCTATTACAAATCGGGCAAGAGTTTTCTGTACCGCACGCTGCCCTTTTGGGTCGCGAGTCTCGCCGATCGTGTGCTCGTCGTGCTGGTGCCGCTGATCGTCGTGCTGATTCCGGGCCTGCGCCTCGTGCCGGGGCTGTATCGGTGGCGGGTGAAGTCGCGCATCTATCGCTGGTATGGCGCGCTGATTGCGATAGAACGCGAGGCGATCAGCGGTCCCGACACCGCGCAGCGCGACGCCTTGCTCGACCGCATCGACGCGATCGAAACGGCGGTGAATCGCATGAAGATGCCGCTCGCGTTCGCGGATCAGTTCTACGTGCTGCGCGAGCACATCGGGTTCGTGCGGCAGCGGCTCGCGCATGCGCCGGTCGCGCAGCCCGACGCAACCGAGGCGCGCGGCGCCGCGCGACGGGATGCGGCGCTGGCCGATTCGCGGGCAGACACGGAACAAGGCAGCACGTAATATCTAACGAAGAAGCGCGAGAAAAACGATGTGGCGCCGCGCGCCGCATCCGCCACGCAGGACACGACAAAAACGAACAGATGAGGCTTGAGGCGCGCCTTCGCGCGGGAAGCCACGGAAATCTCAGGGAGAAGGGAACATGAGTGCCCCGCATTCGAGCAGCGCCGGTCAGCCGTACTTTTTCTTCGATTTCATCTCGCCCTTCTCGTATCTGCTGCTGGAGCAGCATGAAAAGTGGCCCGACATGCCGTTCGAGCTCGTTCCCGTCCAGTTGATGAAGCTGCTCGACCGCTGGGGCCAGCCGCACGCCGCGACGATTCCATCCAAGCGCGTCTTCACCTACCGGCACGCGCTCTTTCGCGCCGAGCAGCTCGGCATTCCTTTCAAGATGCCGCCCGCACATCCGTTCGATACGAGCAAGGCGCTGCGACTCGCGGTGCTGGCGAACGGCGACATCGCCCGCGTGCGCGAAATCTTCCGCTTTATCTGGCGCGAGGGACGCGAACCCGCGACGCCGGAAGGCTTCGCCGCGCTGTGCGAGCACGTCGGCATGCCCGAGGGCGTGACGCGCATCGACGACGAAGACGTGAAGGCGAAGCTGCGCGACAACAACGACCGCGCCGTATCGATGGGCGTGTTCGGCGTGCCGACCTTCCTCGTCAACGATCAGATCTTCTGGGGCGAGGACACGCTGCCGATGGTGCTCTACGTCGCACGCTCGCCGAATTGGCTCGACGGCGCCGAGGTGAAGCGCATCAGCGCACTGCCGATCGCGCCGCGCGACGCCGATTTCGGCTGACGGCAGCGGTCCGGCGAACGCGCCTATGCCGTGCATAGCGCGTCCGCTATGGCGTCAAAAAGCGATAAGCGGTTTACTTCGGCTTTAGGGTTCGCGAGTTCGCGCCCGCGCGTCCCGAATTCAATTGCTTGCCATGAACGATCCCGCCGACTCACTCGACATCTGGCTCATCCGCGTGCTGCGCACCCTCCTGCTGGAGCGCAGCGTGACGCAGACCGCGCAACGGCTGAACCAGACGCAACCGGCGATCAGCACCGCGCTGCGCCGCCTGCGCGAAATCCTGAACGATCCGATTCTCGTGCGCGGCAAACAGGGCATGGTGCCGACCGAATACGGCGAATCGCTGCTCGCGCCCGCGCAGCGCGCGCTGCGCGAAGTGGAGTTCGTCGCGACGCCGCACGGCGACTTCGACCCTGAGAGTTCGCGCCGCACCTTCCGCGTCGCCGCGCCCGATTACCTGAACGATTTCTTCATGCCGACGCTCGTCGCCGCCTTTCGCGACGCGGCGCCGAACGCGCGCCTCGAGATCGAATCGCTGAACCCGATGCGCGATCACGAGCGCATGCTCGACGAAGGCGAGATCGATCTGATGGTCGCCAACTGGACGAAGCCCGAGCCGCGCTTCGAGCGTCAGGATCTGTTCAGCGATGTCTTCGTCTGCCTGATGCGCGCCAATCATCCGCTTGCGCGCGAGCCGCTGACGGCGGAACGCTACGCGCTCGCCGCGCATCTCGCGCCGACGCCATACAGCGGCGGCCGGCGTCATCCGATCGACATCGGGCTTGCGCGCGCGGGCATCGAACGCCGCATCGTCACGACGATTCCGTACTTCGGGCTCGTGCCGCAGGTGCTGCTGCAATCGGACCTCATCTTCACCGCGCCGCGCCGTTTCGCGCAGCACTATGCGGCGATGCTCCCGCTCGCCGTGCTCGACTCGCCGGTGCCGTTTCCGCGCATCAAGTGCTATCAGCTTTCGGTGCCGCAGCCCGATCAGCCAACGGATGTCGCCTGGTTGCGCACGCTGATGTCGAGCGTTTCCGATGCGCTCACGGGCAAAAAGCAAGTCGCGGCGGCGGCATCGGGCGACGAAACCGCCGAACTGGACGAAGCCGCAAAATAGGCCCACGCGGGGCACGCGCAAGGCACGCGCGGCGGGACTTCGGTACTATCCGAACGACATCTACTGCCCCGCCCGCTCACATGGATGCTCTCGACAAACTGATTCAGCTTGCGAGCCTGACCGGCGCGCTCGATCTTCGCTGTCTGCTGAGCGGCCCGCTGGAACTGGATCACGAGCCTGCGCCCGCTGGCGAAGCGGTGTATCACGTCGTACTCGATGGCGCGTGCAGCGTCGTGCGCAGGGGTCATGCGCCGCTCGAATTATCGGCGGGCGACATCTTCGTTTTGCCGCGCGGCGACGCGCACGTACTCAGCATCGAGCCGCGTAAAGCGGGCGCGCCGCCGGCCGAACTGGAGAAGCGCCATAACGGCGCGGTCACGGTGAAGAGCAATTTCGGCGAAGCGCGGCCGGGCGTCGATCTGCTATGCGGCCGGTTTCTATACGCGCCGCGCGCGCTCCTGATCGACGTGCTGCCGGATGTCGTGCATGTGTCGTTCACGAATGCGTCGGCGCCGTATCTCGGGCCGCTCGTCCAGACGATGCGCCGCGAGGCGGAAGATGCGCAACTCGGCGCGCCGTCGATCGTGACGGCGTTATCGACCGCGCTTTTCACGATGGTGCTGCGCGCGTGGCTCGACGGGCAGCCGTCGCTTTCGGGCGTGCTGGGTCTGCTGGCGAACCGGAGGCTGGGCGCATCGATCATCGCAATGCTGGAGCGGCCCGCCGAACCGTGGACGCTGGAAATGCTGGCGAAGGAAGCGGCGATGTCGCGCGCGACGTTCATGCGCGCGTTCTCGGCGCACTCGGACAGCTCGCCGCTCGTCCTGCTGAGTCATGTGCGGATGCAGCTTGCAAGCACGATGCTCACGCACACGAAGAAGAGCATCGCGGATGTCGCGGCGGATGTGGGGTATCAGTCGGAAGCGGCGTTCAGCAAGCGGTTCAAGGAGCTTTATGGCGTCGCGCCGGGGAGGTTCAGGCAGACCAACGGCCTCACCTGACGCGCCGTGCTCACGCGGCCCAATGCGCGGCCCTGACCGCCGCCCCGCCCAACCTCGCCCCCATCTCCCGCACCCGCAGCAACTGCGCGGCAACGGCCAGCCCGATCGACCACGGCGCCTTGTCGACAATGCCTTCCACGCCGATCGGACACGTGATCTCCGCCAGCCGGTCCGCCGGCACGCCCCGCTCCAACAGGCGCCGCTCGAACTTCACGCGCTTGGTCTTCGAGCCGATCAGCCCGAAGTAAGCGAAGTCGTCACGCCGCACGATGCGTTGCGTCAGCGAAAAGTCGAGCGAATGATCGTGCGTCATCACGATGAAATACGCGCCCGCCGGCGCTTCGTCGACGATCGCATCGGGCAGATCCGTCGCTTCGATCTGCACGTTCGCCGGAACTTCATCGGGGAAGAGTTCGTCGCGCGCGTCGACCCATTGCACGACGCACGGCAATGTGCCGAGCACCTTCACGAGCGCGTGGCCGACGTGCCCCGCGCCGAACAGGACGACGTGCATCATGAGCGCGCGCTCCTCACGGCATTCACCGCCTTCAGGATTTCTTCGGCCGTCGCGGGCGCGTTCAGCGGCGGATTGATCTTGTGATCGCCGACCGCCGACACCGCATCGCGGATCGCGAAAAACACCGAGAACGGCAGCAGCAACGGCGGCTCGCCCACGGCCTTCGAACGATGGATGCTGTCCTCCACGTTGCGATTCTTGAAGAGCTCGACGCGGAAACCGGCGGGCATGTCGTTGGTCGTCGGAATCTTGTAGGTCGACGGCGCGTGCGTCATCAGCTTGCCGTTGTCGTTCCACCAGAGCTCTTCCGTCGTGAGCCAGCCCATGCCCTGCACGAACGCGCCTTCGACCTGCCCCTTGTCGAGCGCCGGATTCAGCGACGCACCCACGTCATGCAGCGCATCCGCGCGCAGCACGCGCATTTCGCCGGTCAGCGTGTCGATCACCACTTCCGACACTGCCGCGCCATACGAGTAGTAGTAGAACGGACGGCCCTGCATCGTCGCCTGATCCCAATAGAGCTTGGGCGTCGCGTAGAACCCGTCGGACCACAACTGCACGCGCGCGAGATAGGCCTTTTGCACGACCTCGCCGAACGGAATCGCATCGTCGCCGACGATCACGCGATCGCCCGCGAAACGGACTTGCGCCGGCGTCACCGTGCCACCGCCGAACTTCTCGGCCGCGAACTTCGCGAGCCGCTCGCGCAACTGGCGCGCGGCATCCTGCGCCGCCTTGCCGTTCAGATCGGTGCCGGTCGATGCCGCAGTCGCCGACGTATTCGCAACCTTGCTCGTATCGGTCGCCGTCACGCGCACGCGCTCGAAGTTCACGCCGAGTTCATGTGCAACAACCTGCGCGACCTTCGTGTTCAAACCCTGACCCATCTCGGTGCCGCCGTGATTCACGAGCATCGAGCCATCGGTGTAGATGTGAACCAGCGCGCCCGCCTGATTGAAGTGCGTCACGTTGAACGCGATGCCGAACTTCACCGGCGTCAGCGCAAGGCCCTTCTTCAGGATCGCGTTGTTCGCGTTGAATTCGTCGATGGCCGCGCGGCGCTTGCGATAGTCGCTCGTCTCCTCGAGTTCCGCGATCAGCTCATGGATGACGTTGTCCTCGACCGTCTGACCGTAAGGCGTCGTATTGTTCTCGCTCTTGCCGTAGAGATTCGCGCGGCGCACGTCGAGCGAATCGCGGCCGACCGAACGCGCGACGTTATCGAGAATGTATTCGATCGCGAACGCGCCCTGCGGCCCGCCGAAGCCGCGAAACGCGGTGTTCGACTGCGTGTTCGTCTTGCCGCAATAGCCTTCGATCTTCACGTCCGAGAGCCAGTACGCGTTGTCGAAGTGGCAAACGGCGCGCGTCATCACCGGACCCGACAAATCGGCGGAGAAGCCGCAGCGCGAGGTCATGTCGACGGAAACGCCTTCGATCTTGCCGTCGTCGTCGTAACCGACTTCGAAGTCGTAGATGAAGTCGTGGCGCTTGCCGGTGATCATCATGTCGTCGTCGCGGTCCGGGCGCAGCTTCACCGGGCACAGCAGCTTCCATGCGGCGAGCGCCGCGCAGCACGCGAAAATGCCCGACTGCGATTCCTTGCCGCCGAACCCTCCGCCCATGCGACGGCACTCGACCAGTACGTTATGCGAATGCACGTTGAGCACGTGCGCGACGAGATGCTGCATTTCCGTCGGATGCTGCGTCGAGCAATAGACGTGCATGCCGTCGTCGTCCTTCGGCACGGCGTAGGCAATCTGACCTTCGAGATAGAACTGTTCCTGGCCGCCGAGCTTCATCGCGCCGCGCTCGTGGTGCGCGGCTTTCGTCATGCGGCCCTGCGCGTCGCCGCGCGAGAGCTTCAGCGGATTGAGCACGTACGATTCGGCACGACGCGCATCGGCCGGCGTAAGGATCGGCACGAGGTCTTCGAATTCGATGATCGCACGGCGCGCAGCCAGACGCGCCGTATCGTGCGAGGTCGCGACGACGATGAACATCGGCTGGCCGACGAACTGCACGATGCCTTGCGCCAGCACCGGATCGTCGTGGATGATCGGGCCGCAGTCGTTGACGCCGGGAATGTCGTCGGCGGTGAACACGGCGACGACGCCCGGCGTCGCGCGCACGGCGTCGAAGTTCATCGACACGATCTTCGCGTGCGCCTTCGGGCTCGTGCCGAGCGCGGCGTGCAGCGTGCCCGCGACGAGCGGGATGTCGTCTGTGTAGCTCGCGCGTCCGCTCACGTGCAGGTGCGCCGATTCGTGCGGACGCGAGACGTGGACCTGCTTGAATGCATCGATTTCGTTCGCGAGCGATTGGGCGTCGGCGATGAATGCTTCTGCTTGTTGATTCATGTTCTTTTCTCCTTCGCTTACTTCGCTTCGACCAGTTCGATTGCGCGCACATCCAGTTTCGACTTGTCCAGCGGATCGTGCGGACGCGTCTCCAGCCAGAATCGATACAACAGACTCTTTGCCGTGTCGAGGCGATAGTCGCTGCTCGCGCGCATGTCGGTGAGCGGCTGATAGTCTTTCGAGAGCGCGATCATCGCGGCTTGCGCGGTGGCTTCGTGCCAGAGCGCATCGTTGAGAACGGCTTCGGCGTGTTCGGCGCGCTTGGGCGTCGCGGCCATGCCCCCGTAGGCGAGACGCGGCTCGCGGATCGTGTCGCCGTCGGGGATGAAGCTGAACGCGGCGTACACGGCGGAAATATCGGAGTCGAAACGCTTGCTGAGCTTGTACGCGCGGAATTGCATCTTCGCGCGGCGGCCGCTGCGCGTCGGCACGCGGATCGCGGCGACGAACTCGTTCTCGCGCATATCCTTCTTCTGATACGCGATGTACAGATTTTCGAGCGGCATCTCGCGCATGCCTTCGACGCTTTGCAGCACGACGCGCGCATTTAACGCGATAAGACCGGGCATCGAATCGCCGATGGGCGAGCCGTTCGCGACGTTGCCGCCGAGCGTGCCCGCATTGCGGATCGGCAGCGACGCGAAACGCAGGCGCGTCTCTTCGAGTTCGGGATACTGCTTCACGAGTTCGCTGTACGCGCGCTCGACCGACACGCCCGCGCCGATCTCGATCCAGTCGCCGGTCGTCTCGACATGCCTGAACGATTCGATCTGCCCGACATAGACGATGTCGCCGAGATCGCGCAATTGCTTCGTCACCCACAAGCCGACGTCCGTGCTGCCCGCGAGAATCCGCACGTTCGGATTCTTGTCCTTGATCGCGGCGAGCGCCTCGGTCGTGCGCGGCGCGTCGAACTGGCGGCCGGCGTGTTCGTAGTGGAAGGTGTCGTCGCGCTTCAGGCTGTCGAGCGTGCGCGCGAGCGCCGGCACGTTGACGGGCGCGAGCGGCGCGTGATCGAACATCTGCTCGGCCGCGTCGATGATCGGCCGATACCCCGTGCAGCGGCACAGATTGCCCGTGAGGGCATCGCTGATTTCCTGACGCGACGGCTTCGTCTTCTCGCACGCGCCCGCGCAGCCCGTCGTCGCATGACCGTGCTTTTCGTAAAGCGCGAACATCGACATGGCGAAACCCGGCGTGCAGAAGCCGCACTGCGAACCGTGGCAATCGACGAGCGCCTGTTGCACCGGATGCAGCGTGCCGTCGGGTTGGCGCAAGTCTTCGACGGTAAAGAGCGCGCGGCCATCGAGCGTCGGCAGGAACTGCACGCACGCGTTGACGGCTTTGAACGCGACGCCGCCCGCGCCGTCCGGCTCGCCGATGACGACCGTGCACGCGCCGCAGTCGCCTTCCGCGCAGCCTTCCTTGGTGCCGGTGCAGCGTGCATCTTCGCGCAGGTATTGGAGTACGGTGCGCGTCGTCGACGCGCCGCTCACTTCCTGAATCGCGTTGCGGTGATAGAAGCGGATCGGCTGGGTCATTGTTCGGGGCTCTTCGATGCTTTTCGCTGGTTGCGCGGGATGCGCAGCCGGTGGCATTCGCGACTTTGGGACTTTTTCGGATTAGTCCTGTCGCTTCGATGGTTCAAAAGCTATCACCGCCAAAATCCATAACCCATAGGCGGCATTGCATGAACGACATACTCTTCGTCCGATATGAGCCGCAAGCGTTATCCGGCAAGGCTTTCAGCGACACCGTCCGAGCGTCGCGGCAGCCGTTTTGTCCTAGCTGGTTACAAAACGAGTGCGACGCTGCGCCGCAACATATGGGAGAATCACGTCTTCGCGCCGAATTCAACCCCGCAATTTCCCTATGTCCACCGACTCCCGCGCCCAGCCCCAGAGCGATTTCGCAGTCACGCTGCGGATTTTGCCCGTCGTGCTGTACACGTTCCTTTGCTATCTGACGATTGGCATTCCCCTCGCGGTGCTGCCGGGCTTCGTGCATACGGACTTGGGCTACGGCTCGGTCATGGCGGGCGCGGCGATCAGCGTCCAATATTTCGCGACGCTGATGTCGCGACCGCTCGCAGGCCGCACCGCCGACACGCTCGGCCCCAAGAAGACCGTGCTGTACGGTCTCGCGGCGTGCGCGGCGAGCGGCGTGCTGCTGCTCGGCTCGGCACTCGCCGCGCAATGGCACGTGGTGAGTCTCGTGCTGCTCGTGGTCGCGCGGCTCGTGCTCGGCTTCGGCGAGAGTTGGGTCGGCACGGGATCGATCACGTGGGGCATCGGGCGCGTTGGCGTGACCAACAACGCGAAGGTGATTTCGTGGAACGGCATCGCCACGTATGGCGCGCTCGCGATCGGCGCGCCGCTCGGCGTGGCGATCGATCATTCGATCGGTTTCGCGTCGCTCGGGCTCATCGTGATCGCGCTCGGCGGATTCGGCTACTGGCTCGCGACGCGCATGGCGAGCGTGCCCATCGTGCACGGCGAGCGCATGTCGTACCGGAGCGTGTTCTTCCGCGTGCTGCCGCATGGTTTGGGACTCGCGCTCGGATCGGCGGGATTCGGCTCCATCGCGACGTTCATCACGCTCTACTACGCGGCGCACAACTGGCCGAACGCTGCGCTTTCGCTGACCGTGTTCGGCACGATGTTCATCGGCGCGCGGCTTCTGTTCGCCAACACGATCAAGGCGTATGGCGGGTTCCGGGTGGCGATCGTGTCGTTTGCTTTCGAGTGCGCGGGCCTCGTGATGCTGTGGCTCGCCGCCGAGCCGACCTTCGCGCTCGCGGGCGCGGCGCTGACGGGCTTCGGGTTCGCGCTGGTGTTTCCGGCGCTGGGCGTCGAGGCCGTCGGACTCGTGCCGCCGGCCAGCCGGGGCGCGGCTTTGTCCGCGTATTCGGTGTTTCTCGATTTGTCGCTCGGGTTGACCGGGCCGCTTGCGGGGTATGTCGCGGGTGAACTCGGGTACGGGTCGGTGTTTCTCTTCGCCGCGCTGGCGGCCGCTGCGGCAGTGGCGTTGTCGGTGGCGCTCTATATGCGCGGCGGGCGTGGGGTGGGTGGGGCGGCGACGGCCTGAGTTCATCGCTTGCGTAGCGTTCGCGTCGCGTCGGGCGCGTTTCGCCGGATCCCGTTTTCTTGGTGGTCCATTAGCGTTGCCCCTGTGCGGGGCGGCACCTACTTTCTTTGCTGCTGCAAAGAAAGTAGGCAAAGAAAGCAGCTTCTGTCACGCCCGCGGTCATACGCACGTTGGGTAGTTTTCTCGTCCACGGTGGCACTCGCCTAAATGTCGCCCTCAAAGGGCCACAGGGCTTGGATCGCGCACGGTCCGCCACTTCGCGCCGCTCGACGGACCGGTTCAGCACCAGATAGCTCCAGCCCGCTGCGCGGCCGTTGGGTCAATCAGGGCTGCGTGTGCTTCTCTACTAACGTCTCCATCTCGCTGCTCTGTTCGGCCGGCCGGCTGACGTCATCGTTCACTTCAAGTGCAAGTGACGATGTCACGCGCCCGCGTGGATATTTTCCGCCACACAATAGGTCGCGATAGGTCACGAGAACCTCGCCGCGCTGCACGTAGTAGATGCGATATCCCCGCCCGTGGTCGATGCGCAACGCGATAAGCAAACGTCCGGCCGAATTCGTACCGCCGGGATTTCCCATTGAAGCCGATCAATTCGAACCTGGATACGGCGCTTCGCAATCCGGTCTTTCAGCGAGGCTAACCAGTCGTCGAAAAGCTCGGTCGTGCGAACGTTCGACATCCAACGTCGTAATCCGTGGATCACATCGTGTAAGCTGCGGTCCACACAGCGAGGTATCGCCAGGCGCGTCTTGCGGCCTTGCAAAGCTCACCGCGATAAGGAAGAGGATGTCCCTTCGTCTTCGAGGTTTGTCTTAAAATCCCCGCTTGGCCCATTAGCGTCCGCTTTATGAACCCGACCTCGGAAGACCGTTGGCGCGACTTGCGCCCGGACCCGGACAGCGACACTCCGCTCTATCTTCAACTCGCCCGCAAGCTCGCCAACGCCATCCACGACAATCGCTGGAACGCAGGCGAAGCGCTGCCCTCCGAGCGCGTGTTGTCCGAGGCGCTCGGCGTCTCGCGGATCACCTCGAGAAAGGCAATCGCGCTGCTCGTCGAGCAAGGGCTGATCCGCCGCGAACAAGGCGCGGGCAGCTTCATCACGCCGCGCTACGAAGACCCGCTCTCGCGTCTGTCGAGCTTCTCGGAAATGCTCAGGCGCCGCGGCTTCAAGCCGAGCTCCCGATGGCTCTCGCGCACCATCGAGCCGGCCAACCGCGAGGAAGTCATCCAGCTCGGCCTCTCGCCCGCCGCCGCCGTCACGCGCCTCAAGCGTCTGCGTCTCGCCGACGACATCGTCATGGCCGTCGAAAACTCCACCTTCCCCGCATCGTGCATCCCCGATCCGCAGACCATCGGCGATTCGCTTTACAGCTATCTCGATGCGCGCGGGCTTTCCATCGTGCGCGCGCTCCAGCATTTCCGCGCGGTGAACGCGAGCCCGGAGATTGCTGGGCAGATGGGCATCGCGCCGCACGACGCGCTGCTGCTCATCACGCGCGTCGGCTATACGGCCGATCAGCGCGCGATCGAACTCACCGATACCTACTGCCGCAACGACTACTACGACTTCGTCGCCGAACTGCGCAAATGACCGACTCGACCGCCGCTGCACCGTCCGACCGCGCATTGAGCATCATGCTGTGGCTCGTCGCCACGGGCTTCTTCATGCAGACGCTCGACTCGACGATCGTCAACACCGCGCTTCCCGCGATGGCTCGAAGTCTCGGGGAAGCGCCGCTGCGCATGCAGGGCGTCGTCATCGCCTACTCGCTCACGATGGCGATGATGATTCCCGTGTCCGGCTGGCTCGCCGACAAGCTCGGCACCAGGCGCGTGTTCTTCAGCGCGATCCTCGTGTTCACCATCGGCTCGCTGCTCTGCGCGAACGCGCAATCGCTGACGGCGCTCGTCGCGTATCGCGTCGTTCAGGGCGTCGGCGGCGCGATGCTGCTGCCCGTCGGACGCCTCGCCGTGCTGCGCGTCTTTCCGGCGGAGCGCTATCTTTCCGCGCTCGCGTTCGTCGCGATTCCGGGGCTGATCGGCCCGCTCATCGGCCCGACGCTCGGCGGCTGGCTCGTGCAGATCGCATCGTGGCACTGGATCTTTCTGATCAACGTCCCGGTTGGCCTGATCGGCTGCATCGCGACGAACATGTACATGCCCGACAGCCGCAATCCCGCGACCGCGCGCTTCGATCTCGCGGGCTATCTGCTGCTCGCGATCGGCATGGTCGCGCTCACCATTTCCCTCGACGGCCTCGCCGATCTCGGCCTCGCGCACGCGATCGTCATCGTGCTGCTCGTGCTCTCGTTCGGCTGCTTCGTCGCCTACGGCCTGCACGCGACGCGCGCCGCCCAGCCGATATTCTCGCTCGATCTCTTCAAGATCCACACGTTCAGCGTCGGCCTGCTCGGCAATCTGTTCGCGCGCATCGGCAGCGGCGCGATGCCTTATCTGATACCGCTCCTGCTGCAAGTCAGTCTCGGCTACACGCCGTTTCAGGCCGGCATGATGATGCTGCCGGTCGCGGCGGCGGGCATGGCCTCCAAACGCGTCGTCACGCGGCTCATCGAAAAGCATGGTTATCGGCGCGTGCTGGTCGTGAACACGGTGGTCGTCGGGCTGATGATGGCGAGCTTCGCGCTCGTCAGCGCGCATCAGCCGCTCTGGCTGCGGCTCGTGCAGCTCGCGATCTTCGGCGCCTTCAACTCGATGCAGTTCACCGCGATGAACACGCTCACGCTGAAAGACCTCGGCACCGGCGGCGCGAGCAGCGGCAACAGCCTCTTCTCACTCGTGCAGATGCTGTCGATGAGTCTCGGGGTGACCGTCGCAGGCGCGATTCTGTCGACGTTCACGGGACTTCTGCCGCAGGTCACGGAGACGAATTCGCTGCCCGCCTTCCACGCGACGTTTCTGTGCGTCGGCATCATCACGGCGGCGACGGCGTGGATCTTCGGCCAGCTCGCGCCCGAAGTGCGCGCGGCCCATAGAAAGCCCGATCCGTCCGAATCGAACTGAAGCAAACGAACGCGCGCGCACCGCGCCGGTGCCCGCGCGCACGATCGCGCGGCGTGCGCTCCCGCGTCTGCGGCACGCGTCGCCCAATCCGCACACGAATGCGCGCCGAATCCGCTTGGATATTGAATTCGCACGCTTTTTGCTCGAACCGACAGGTGCCGATCCGGTAAACTGTCTCGATAAAGTTATTCGCCTGGCGCCCCGACACCATGAGCATGGTTGATCTCGACCCTCCCCGCTTCCAGCCGCCGCGCCCCGTCGCCGGCGACGATGGATCGCGTCGCACCGTTCTGTACGGCGAGTACACCGTTTTCAGCGTGTTTCAGCCCGTGTTTTCGGTGTCGCACCGGCGCGCGATCGGCTATCACGCGTCCTTGCGCGCGCGCGACGACTCGCATCGGCACATTCCATCGCACGAAGTCTTCACGCAGGCCGCGCGGCGTGGCGACCTGCTCGAACTCGGCCGGCTCGCGGAATCCCTGCATCTCGGCAACTTCAACGCATTCGACAGCCACGACGAATGGCTCTTCCTGAGCCTGCATCCCGCCGCGCTGATGGACACGAGCTACGGCGATGCGCTGCTCGCGTCGCTGAAGGACATCGGTTTGTCGCCGCAGCGCGTCGTGCTCGAAGTGCCCGAGCAGGCGGGCGGCGAGACGACGCGCTTCGCCGAGATCATCGATTCGCTGCGCAAGTCGGGCTTTCTGATCGCGCTCGATGGCTTCGGCGTGAAGCATTCGAACATCGATCGCGTGTGGCATCTGCGGCCCGACATCGTCACGCTCGACCGCTGCATTCTTCAGCAGGCGACGGAGCATTCGCATATCGAGCGCGTGTTGCCGCGTCTCGTGTCGCTCCTGCACGAGTCCGGCCAGCTCGTACTGATGGGCGGCCTCGCGACCGAGCGCGACGCCTTGATCGCGCTCGAATGCAACGTCGATTTCGTACAGGGCGCGTACTTCGCGCAGCCGAGCGTCGATGCCGTGCACAGCGAAGTCGCGGCAGGCGTGATGGATGCGTTGTCGGCGGCGTCGCGCGAACGCGTCGCGGGCCGCGAGCGGGCGCAATCCGCGCGGCTCGAACCGTACGTGAGCGGCCTCGAACGCGCGGCCGTCAAGCTGATGGAAGGCGAGACGCTCGTCATCGCGACGAGCGAACTGCTGCAACTCGCCGATACCGCGCGCTGCTTTCTGCTCGATCAGGCCGGAAGGCAGATCGGCGACAACGTCGTGCCGGTCGTACGCACGTCGCAGCGCGCGAAGCGTTTCAGTCCGCTGCTGCATTCCGAAGGCGCGAGCTGGGAGCGCCGGCCGTATTTCATCGAGGCGCTACGCTCGCCGGGGCGCGTGCATCTGACGGCGCCGTATCTGTCGATCAACGAGGCGCATTTGTGCGTGACGGCATCGATCGCGGCGCAGACGCCGTACGGATTGCAGGTGCTGTGCGTCGACATCAACTGGGAAGGCGCACGTCAGCGCTAGGTTTCAGACGCCGTTTTCCGATTCAGGCCGAAGCAGATCGAAGCCCGCGAGCACGAGCACGCCGGAAAGCACGATGAGCGCGGCGGAATGGCGGCCGAAATAGAGGAGCGCGGCGGCGGACCAGGCCGCGAGGCATAAGCCTGCGAAGCGTTTCATGACTCGGATGCGTTGCGGAACGGCGAGCCGACATTTTAGGCTCGCGCCCCGTTGCGCGCAGCGACGGCTTACGGCCTCGCGCCCAGCGCCGCCCTGCTCCGCTGCTTGCCGCGCGTCAGATAACGGCCCAGCCGAATCGACGGCTTTTCGACTGCGTAATAGCCCGCGATGCTGACCGGAAAAATCAGCACGGCTGCGATGACGAGCGACATCCGCTGATAAGACTCGCCGAAATAATGCAGCACGCCCAGCAGCACGATGCAGTGCAAGAGATAAAGGCTAAAGGAAATCTGGCCGAGAAATACCAAAGGCCGTGCGGTGAGAATGGTGGCGAATCGTTCGAGCGAAATCGCGAGAATCAGAATGCCGGTAACGGCGGGAAGCACGAACCAGTCATCGGTGAAACTGCGCAATATGTCGTCGGAAACGAGATGATGATTCGCCGCGCCGACGAGGCCATAAACGGCGAGGCAGATTATCAATGCGCCGAAAAGCCATCGCGGAGAATGCGTCGCGAGCTTCGCCGTGATCGCGTGGCGATATCGCGCGATGAGCGCGCCGAGCACGAACATCGAAATGTAATGGATGGTCGGCATCCATTCGCCTTGAATGCTCGCATCCATCAGCGTGCGCTGCACATGATGGTAATAGCCGAACGCAACGAGCGATAAAGCCGCGCTCAACGCGACAGAAAACCAGAGCGGCATTGCAAACACGATGACGACGAGCATCGGGAAAATCAGCGAGATACGCATCTCGTAGACGAGCGACCACAGCACCGGATCGAGCGTGCTGTTGCTGAATGGAATCAGGAAGTAAATGTGATTCAGCAAATCATGCCGGTCGATGCCCGCATGCCATGCCTGATTGACCCATTCGCCGGTCCACGACAGATTCGACCGGTACAGGATGCTATAGGCCGCGTAGGCAATCAAAACCGCAACGAGATACGGAATATAGATGCGGCAGACGCGTTTGAGAACGAATTCGCCGAAACCGGGTTTGTTGTCTCCGGTTATCTGCAAGGCCAAAGCAAAGCCGCTCAGCGCGAAGAACAGAATCACGGCGGAATGCCCTTCCGTGAATAGCCGCCAGGGTGCGTGCTGCATCCACCGTGTCGGCGCGATCTGCGAATAGTGACTGAATACGACCGTTAATGCGGCTATGCCGCGGAGGGAATCGAGTTGGTGATAGCGTGTCGTCATTGTTCCCGCTTGGTTCGTGCTTGCGTTTTTGTTGGTCACGCCAACAGGGAAATCGGAAGCCGGCTCGGCGACCCGGACTTCGTTAGACCGAGTGTGAATTCGGCGTTCCCTAAAAAACACGCACGCGGGACGTATCAACGAAAAAGCCCTCTTGCGAGGGCTTTCATTTCGATTGCGGCCTGCGATAAACCGCAGACCGCCGCAACCGATACTTACGCGCGATCAAGCACCGAAATTCTTCGACGCGAAATCCCAGTTCACGATATTCCAGTAAGCCTCGATGAACTTCGGACGCGCATTGCGATAGTCGATGTAATACGCATGCTCCCACACGTCGATGGTCACGAGCGCCTTTGCGTCCGTCGTGAGCGGCGTGGCGGCATTGCTGGTCGATACGATATCGACAGTGCCGTCGGTCTTCTTCACGAGCCACGTCCAGCCCGAGCCGAACGTGCCGGTTGCGACCTTGGCGAATTCTTCCTTGAACTTGTCGAAGGAACCGTACTTTGCGTTGATCGCGTCAGCCAGCGCGCCGGTCGGTGCGCCGCCGCCGTTCGGCGACAGGCTGTTCCAGAAGAACGTGTGGTTCCAGACTTGCGCGGAGTTGTTGAACACGCCGCCCGACGACTTCTTCACGATCTCTTCGAGCGTCATGTTCTCGAATTCGGTGCCGGGGATCAGCTTGTTCAGGTTCGTCACATAGGTCTGGTGATGCTTGCCATAGTGATACTCGAGCGTTTCTTCCGACATGTGCGGAGCGAGCGCGTTCTTGTCGAACGGCAGCGGCGGGAGCGTATGTTCCATGATGCGAGCTTCCTTTCTATGTGGATTGTGGGATTGTGAGGACTGAGGCGTGGAGCAATGGATTGTAGGCGAGTTGGGATAACCCAGCAAACCGTGTGCTCTTTATGAGCAAGATTGCTTTCGAATCGCCCTGCGCGGCGTAAAAAGTGCTTCGGCGAACGTCTTCGAGCACGTCAAATGTACGCCGATTCGGCGCGCCGCGCCGGGCTCAGAATTCGTCCGACAGACGCGCCTGGACATCCGCGAGCAGCACGTCGGCGGAGCCTTCAGCGAGATGCACAGTGAGCGGGCGCTTGGGCTTCAGCGCGTTCGGCGCGCGCACGGCGCGGCCGGTCTGCGCGTCGATCAAGGCGGCATAACCGCGCTCCAGTGTGCGCTGCGGACTCAGCACCTGCAAGCGCGCCGCCAGTTCCGAAACGCACGCTTTCTCACGTTCCGCGCGACGCTCGTGCGCGCTGCCGATTCGCTGCGCCAGCCGCAGCAGATGCTCGCGCGCGGCGGCAACATCGGGCCGCCTGCGCTGCCATCGATAATGCAGCAGCGCGAATTTCGCGCGCGCATCGCGCCCGGGCCGCGCGCCCGCCGCCGCGAGCCGGCTCGCCAGTTGCCGCAGATGCGCACGCTGGCGCGCAAGCCGCTCGGCGGGACTCACGAGACGGCGCGCGAGCCAGTCGAGTTGTTGCGCGCGACGCTCCATCGAGCGGCCGAAACCGCGTGCGAGCGCCGCATGCCGATGATCGAGATCGCGCAGCAGCAGCACGCGCTGCGGACTCACGAGTTCGGCGGCGGCGGTCGGCGTCGGCGCGCGCATGTCGGCGGCGAAATCGGCGATGGTGAAATCCGTCTCGTGCCCGACGCCGCTCACCACCGGCACCACGCTCGCCGCGATCGCGCGCGCGAGCACTTCCTCGTTGAACGCCCACAAATCCTCGATCGAGCCGCCGCCCCGGCATACGATCAGCACATCGACTTCGCGCCGCGCGCTGGCCGCTTCGACCATCGCCGCGAGCTTCGCGCCGGCGCCCGCGCCCTGCACCGGCGCCGGATAGACCACAATCGGC
Organism: Caballeronia fortuita; assembly: GCF_001544835.2. Classification (GTDB taxonomy): domain Bacteria; phylum Pseudomonadota; class Gammaproteobacteria; order Burkholderiales; family Burkholderiaceae; genus Caballeronia; species Caballeronia fortuita. The sequence continues at coordinate 174,533 of NZ_FCNX02000007.1, forward strand.
ACATGCGGCGCACGGCGCGCGAGCGTCGTGAGCACGTCGCGCAATGCGGCCGCCTGCAACGACGTCACGATGCCGATGCCGCGCGGATGCGCCGGCAGCGCGCGCTTGCGTTCGGCGGCGAAGAGCCCTTCGCTTTCGAGTTGCGCCTTCAGGCGCAGGAACGCTTCGTAGAGCCGGCCCTGCCCCGTGCGGCGCACCGCTTCCACGTTGAGCTGCAACTCGCCGCGCGGTTCGTACATCGTGACGAGCGCGCGCACTTCGATCTTGTCGCCTTCGCGCGGCGTGAACTCGGCGTATTGCGCGCGGCCGCGGAACATCACGCAGCGCATCTGCGCGTTCGCGTCCTTGATCGAGAAATACCAGTGGCCGCTCGCCGCGCGCGTGAAATTCGACACTTCGCCCGATACCCAGACGAGCGGAAACGATCGTTCGAGCATCGAGTTGATCGCCCGGTTCAGCACGGAAACGGGGATGACGGCATCGCCGCTTTGCGACGTCAGGGAATCGGGAGTCATGACTGGACGAGATAAAAACCGGTGCGCGGACGATATGTCGAGTGGACAAACGCCGCCGGACAAGGTACGCGAGTGTAACAAGTGTCCACACAGAAAGACTTACCGCGGCATGCGCGACGACGCCGCGAAAGGCCCGTGACATGGTTCCAAGCGACTGATTTTTCAGCGAAAAATTTCGATGAACACTGTTATTCCCGGAGCAACTCTTTCCTGAGGTGGATCGGTGGTTTCCGGACGGCGAGTTCTTCACAGACTTATCCACAGGCGCGCGGATCGCACGGACGTGCCCGCGCAGGCCTTCGAGCGACGCCGCGACTGGCGCGCACGGCCCGCGCGCGCTAGAGTGCCGGGTTCAAGCACCGGCTGGCGCGGCCGACGCCCGCTCGCGTCGAACGCCATACGCCGGGCATCGTCCAACGCCGACCGACACTCGAGGAGCTGCCGTTGCACGCCATGCCGTACCCGATCAGCCGCCCGACTGCGCCGCGCGCGAAGGCGGTCCATGTCTGATTTCAAACCGCCGATCGAGAACTTCTTCGCCCGCGAATGGCGCCGGCGCGGCCCGGTCGCGTGGGCGCTCACGCCCTTCGCCTGCATCTTCGGCGCAATTACGGCGACGCGGCGCGCCTTCTATGAACTCGGCTGGCTCAAGCGCATCGATGTCGGCGCGCCGGTGGTCGTCGTCGGCAATGTGACCGTCGGCGGAACGGGCAAGACGCCAACCGTCATCGCACTCGTCGAGGCGCTGCGCGCGGCCGGATTCCAGCCGGGCGTGGTCTCGCGCGGCTACGGCGCAAAAGTCGCGAAGCCGACGAGCGTCTCCGCGCGTTCAGTTGCCGCGCAGGTCGGCGACGAGCCATTGCTGATCGCGCGGCGCACGCACGCGCCGGTGTTCGTGTGCCCGGATCGCGTCGCGGCGGCGAAGGCGCTGCTCGAAGCGCATCCGAACGTCGATGTCCTCGTGTCAGATGACGGCCTGCAGCACTATCGCCTCGCGCGCGCGTTCGAGCTCGTCGTGTTCGACGACCGTCTCGGCGGCAACGGCTTCCTGCTGCCCGCCGGCCCCTTGCGCGAGCCGATGTCGCGCCGCCGCGATGCGACGCTCATCAACAGTCCGTACGAGCGCACGCTGCCGCCGTGGCCGGACACCTTCGCGCTCGAACTCGAATCGGGCGACGCCTGGCTGCTCGACGATCCGCATCAACGCCGTCCGCTCGATCAGTTCGCGGGCGAGAAAGTCGTCGCGGCGGCGGGCATCGGATCGCCCGAGCGCTTCTTCGCGACGCTGCGCGCAGCGGGCATCACGCCTGCGACGCGCGCGTTTCCCGATCACTACGCGTATCGCGAGAATCCGTTCGCCGGCGTCGAAGCCGATGCGATCCTGATCACCGAAAAGGATGCAGTAAAATTCGGTGCCTGGCGCGACGCACGCATCTGGGTCGTTCCGGTGCAAGCCGTGCTGAGACCGCGCCTCATCGCTCTTGTTGTGGAGAAACTCCGTGGACGCACGTCTGCTTGAAATCCTCGTTTGCCCGATCTGCAAAGGCCCGCTCAGTTACGATCGCGCGGCGCAGGAACTCGTCTGCAGCGCCGACAAGCTCGCTTACCCTATCCGCGACGGCATTCCCGTGATGCTCGTCGACGAAGCGCGCCAGACGGTCGAAGGCACGCCTGTCGAGCCGATCAAACCCGCCGGCGACGCCTGAGCACGCTGCGATGTCCCTTCCGTTCATCGCGGTCATTCCCGCGCGCCTCGCGTCCACGCGCCTGCCGAACAAGCCGCTCGCCGACATCGGCGGCAAGCCGATGGTCGTGCGCGTCGCCGAGCGCGCGCGCGAATCGGGCGCATCGCATGTGCTGGTCGCGACCGATTCCGACCGCGTCGTCGAGGCCGCGCGCGATCACGGTATCGAAGTGATGCTGACGCGCTCGGATCATCCCACCGGCACCGATCGTCTCGCCGAAGTGGCGACGCGTCTGAACTGGCCTGACGACGCCATCGTCGTCAACGTGCAGGGCGACGAGCCGCTCATCGATCCGCAGCTCGTGCGCGATGTCGCCGATCACCTCGCGGCGCATCCCGAATGCGCGATCGCGACCGCCGCGCATCCGATCCACGATCCGGCCGACGTCTTCAATCCGAACGTCGTCAAAGCCGTGCTCGATGCACAAAGCCGTGCGCTCTACTTCTCGCGCGCGCCGATTCCGTGGTCGCGCGATGCATGGCAGCCGCACTGGCCGGACGTCGCCGCGCTTGGACAATTGCCTTCGGTGCCCGGGAACGTGCTGCGGCATATCGGCCTGTACGCGTATCGCGCGAAGTTTCTGCGCGACTTCCCGAACCTCTCGCAGGCGCCCATCGAAGCCGCCGAGGCGCTCGAACAATTGCGCGCGCTCTGGCATGGCGAACGTATCGCGGTGCGTGTGACGCAGGACGCGCCGCCGCCCGGCGTCGATACGCCCGCCGATCTCGCACGCGTGCAGGCGCTCTTTCCCAAAGCGGACTGACAGCCGCGCGACAACCCGTGTAAACCCCGCCGGATGGCCCATTTGGCGGGGCTTGTGGCGTTTTCTATCCGCGTTATTACGGTCGCAATCGTAAAGCTCCGTGGCATAATCAAGCGATTGCGCGAGCCTTCCGGTCAGCGCCACGCTCAACGTTGCGCCGCTGTCCGCAGGTGCCCGCCGTCTCCTATCGGCTGCGCGCCGTGTCGTCGACGCCCGCACGAGCCAGGCCACCGGATGTCAAATCAGCCTCGCGGCTTGAAGCGGTTTATAGACGATTCGGAGAGATCACCATGCGTTTGATCCTGTTGGGCGCACCCGGTGCGGGCAAGGGCACCCAGGCAAACTTCATCAAGGAGAAATTCGGCATTCCGCAAATTTCGACCGGCGACATGCTGCGCGCGGCCGTCAAGGCAGGCTCGCCGCTCGGCGTCGAGGCGAAGCGCTTCATGGACGCGGGCGAGCTGGTGCCGGATTCGCTCATCATCAATCTCGTGAAGGAACGCCTGCAGGCGGACGACTGCAAGAACGGCTATCTCTTCGACGGCTTCCCGCGCACGCTGCCGCAAGCCGAAGCGATGAAAGACGCGGGCGTGGCCATCGACTACGTGCTTGAGATCGACGTTCCCTTCGACGAGATCATCACCCGGATGAGCGGCCGTCGCGTGCACGCGGCGTCGGGCCGCACGTATCACGTCAAGTTCAATCCGCCGAAGGTCGACATGACCGACGACATCACCGGCGAGCCGCTGATCCAGCGCGACGACGACAAGGAAGAGACCGTGAAGAAGCGTCTCGACGTGTACGTTGCGCAGACCAAGCCGCTGATCGCGTACTACAACGACTGGGCCACCAGCGGCGCAGCGCCGAATGGTTTGAAGGCACCGGAGTATCGCAGGATCTCGGGTCTCGGCGCTGTCGATGAAATCCGCGCGCGCGTGTTCGATGCATTGAAGTAACGCATCGCTCAATCCGTTTTCGACGAAAGCCCGCTCCTCGTGAGCGGGTTTTTTTATGCCGCGAAAGCGCATGACCGTCGTGCGAATTTGCAGCATGCGGCTTCGCTACAATCGACGCGTTCGCACGAATCACACAAAAGGAGAAGAGACATGGAGATGCAAGGCAACGTCTTTCTGATCACCGGCGGCGCATCGGGATTGGGCGCGGCGAGCGCGCGGCTCATCGCGGCGCACGGCGGCAAGGTCGTGCTCGCCGACATGAACGAAGCCGCGGGCGAAGCGCTCGCGAACGAACTGTCCGGCACGTTCGTCAAATGCGACGTGAGTCAGGAAAGCGATGGCCAGCGCGCCGTCGATGCCGCGGCGAGTCTCGGCGCGTTGTGCGGCCTCGTCAATTGCGCGGGCATCGCGCCGGCGGCGAAAACGGTGGGACGCGACGGCCCGCACGCACTCGATCTCTTTGCGAAAGTGATTGCGGTGAATCTCGTCGGCACGTTCAACATGATCCGGCTCGCGGCGAACGTGATGTCGAACAACGATGCGAACGATGCGGGCGAGCGCGGCGTGATCGTGAACACGGCATCGGTGGCGGCATACGATGGACAGATCGGCCAGGCGGCCTATGCGGCGTCGAAGAGCGGCGTCGCTGGCATGACGCTGCCGATCGCACGCGATCTGAGCAGGAGCGGCATCCGCGTGATGACGATCGCGCCGGGCCTCTTCGAAACGCCGATGCTGCTCGGCATGCCGAAAGACGTGCAGGACGCGCTCGGCGCGATGGTGCCGTTCCCGCCGCGCCTCGGCAAGCCCGACGAATACGCGATGCTCGTTAAACAGATTTTCGATAACCCGATGCTCAACGGCGAAGTGATCCGTCTCGACGGCGCGATCCGCATGCAGCCGAAGTAATTGCCGGCGCGGCGCGCGCAGCGTGGCTCAGTCGCCCTGCGTGCGCTGCCGCAGCTCGTGCAGCTCGGTTTCGACGACGGTCGCGTCTTCCGCATCCGGACGAATCTCGATGTACCGCTGCAAGTCTTCCAGCGCGGGCCGCAGATAATCCAGCCGCGCGTAGGCAAAGCCGCGATCGCGCACTTCCTCGATGCTGTTCGGCAGCGCGATCACGAGCCGCTGCTGAACCGCGAGCAGACGCTGCCAGCGCTCCGTCTGCAAATAGATGCCCTTCAGATTACGCAACATGCGTGCGACGATCTCGCGCCGCGTCGCGGGCTGCAACAGCACGCGCAATGCGCTGCCGATCGATTCGCCCACGCGCTGCACGTACGGCTCCAGCATCTCGACCATCTGCGCTTCGGAGAGCGTCTGACCGGTCGTCGGATCGAGCATCAGATCCTGGCCGGGCGTCGCGACGCGCAACAGGAAATGCCCCGGAAACGACACGCCGCGCACCGGCAAGCCGAGTTGCTCGGCCATTTCCAGATAGATCACAGCGAGCGAAATCGGAATGCCGCGCCGGCGACGCAGCACGACATTCAGATGGCTGTTGTCCGGATCGTAGTAATCGTTGAGGTTGCTGGAGAAGCCCAGCTCGCAAAAAAAGTAACGATTGAGCGCATCGGTTTTCTGCTTCACGTCCGCGTCCTCGGGCATGCGGCGGCGGGCGCGCACGACGAGTTCGTCGATCTCCGCAAGCGCGGCCTGCATGTCGAGATCGGGATACGCGTCCTGCGCGAGCGACAACGCCGCTTCCGTGAGCGGAAGGCTGTCGTCGTCCGCCATCAGCGAAGAGAAGTAGTCGAGGATACGCGTTGTCGTCATCAAAGCGTGCGTCTCTTGAAATAGGCGTACTTGAAGCCCATTGCGGACAGAATACCGAAATATAGCGCGGCGAACACGACGAGGCTCGCGCCCAGCAACGCGATGCGCAAAAGCGGCGTTGCGCGCATGCCGATCCAGTCGAAGTTGATCGCCACCCAATGCATCGTGCCCGCAAGAATCAGGCACGCACCGGCCAGCTGCACGAAAAAACGCAGCCAGCCCGGCGAAGGTTCGTAGATCCTGCGCCGGCGCAGCCCGATGAACAAGAGCAGCGCGTTGGCGAGCGCACCGAGGCCGATCGACAGCGTGAGGCCCGCGTGAGAGAAGATCGGCACGAAGATGTAGTTGCTGACCTGCGTCATGATGAGCACGAAGATCGCGATCTTCACCGGCGTCTTGATGTCCTGCTTCGCGTAGAAACCCGGCGCGAGAATCTTGATCAGGATGAGACCGATCAACCCGATGCCGTATGCCGCCAGCGCGCGTCCGACCATCACGACCGAATGGTTGTCGAATTTGCCGTAGTGAAAGAGCGTCGCGGTGAGCGGCTCGGCGAAGAAGAAGAGCGCGATCGCGCTCGGCGCGGCCAGCAGGAACGTGATGCGAAGACCCCAGTCGAGCAGCGCGGAGTATTCTGTGTGATTGGCGTCGACGTGCGCTTTCGACAGGCTCGGCAGCAGGATCGTGCCGAGCGCCGCGCCGAGCAGCGCGGTCGGGAATTCCATCAGGCGGTCGGCGTAGTTGATCCACGACACCGCGCCCGCCCCGATATTCGATGCGATATTCGTATTGATGATGAGGCTCAACTGGCCGACCGACACTGCGAACATAGCCGGGACCATCTTGAGCAGCACGCGCTTGACGCCCGGATGCGCAAGCGCGCGGCGGAAGTTCAGGCTGACGCGCGGCGTCATGTCGATCTTCTTGAGGCCGGGCAGTTGCACGAGCAATTGCAACAAGCCGCCGACGATCACCGCATAGGCGAGCGCATAGACCGGCATCTTCAGATGCGGCGCCACGAACACCGCCGCGAAGATGAACGACACGTTCAGCAGCACGGGCGCGAACGCGGGCAGCGAGAACTGCTTGTACGTGTTGAGCACGCCCGAGGCGAGCGTCGTCATCGAAATGAGGACGATGTACGGGAACATGATGCGCGTCATCTCGACCGCGAGCGCGTAGCCGATGCCCTCGTGCCGCAACCCCGACGCCACGGCGAACACGACCCAGCTCGCGCCCGCCATGCCCGCGACCGACAGCACGACGAGGAACCATGTGAGCACGGTCGACATCGCATCGACGAGCGCCTTGGTCGGATCGTGCCCCTTGCTGTTCTTGAACTCGGCGAGAATCGGCACGAACGCCTGCGCGAACGCGCCTTCCGCGGACAGACGCCGCAGCAGGTTGGGGATACGGAACGCGACGTAGAACGCGTCGGTATAGATGCTGGCGCCGAAGGCTCGGGCGATCAGCGTTTCGCGGATCAGGCCGGTCACGCGCGACAGCAGCGTGAAGCCGCTGACCGTCAGCAGGGCTCGGAATAGATTCATGGGGCGCTTATTATACGGGCGGCGCACGGCGCGCCCGTCACACTTCGCTGTCTGCTGGCGGGCAGAAGCGTACATTTGACTGATTGCATCAAATCATTCTGCGCGCGGGGAATCCACGCCGCGCTTGTCACGTCTCATATTCCCTTGCTATAATCGCGGGTTTCGAAGCTCCAAAAATCGCTTTGATTGAGCGGCTTCGCGTCTTTTCCGGCCCCGGCCGGCGATGTTTTAGAGGTTCTCGGGCAATCGTTCCCGGGATTTCCGATCAAAGGCAGCGCGCTCGATCGGCCCGCGTCAGGGCTATTCATGGCCTTCGCCGGCCACGCGCTCCGGACAAGTAACAGCAGAAACAGGACAAGGAACCGTCATGGCAAATTCCGCACAAGCTCGCAAGCGCGCCCGTCAGGCCGCTAAAGCCAATTCGCACAACTCGGCGCTGCGCTCGAAGTTCCGCACGGCCATCAAGGCAGTTCGCAAGGCTATCGAAGCCGGCGACAAGGACAAGGCCGCCGAAGTGTTCAAGACGTCTGTCAAGACGCTGGACATCATCGCGGACAAGAAGATCGTCCACAAGAACAAGGCAGCTCGCCACAAGAGCCGCCTGGCTGCAGCCATCAAGGGCCTGCAGGCCCCCGCTGCCCAGTAAGTCCGGCTCGCTTCGGGCGGACGCTTCCCTGCTTTTCGCGAGTTCGCGATCGGGGCGTTCGTCGAAGCGGCTTCCTGTTTCCGCTGCGCAGTAACGAAAAAGCCCGCTTCGGCGGGCTTTTTTGCGTCCGTACTTCCCGGCCGAACTTCCTGGCCGTACTACTTGGCGATTGCCGACGATGTCAGGTCTGCGGCTGCTGCGCCTGCGTGCCGTGATGCGGCGGCAGTTCGCACGCCTCGGTCACGAGCAGATCGTTGTCCTTGGCGAAGTTCAGCACGAAGTCGAAGGCCATCGGCTCGATGTCGCGCAAACGCGAGTCGACGATCACGACCTTGATGTCGCCGATCATCGTCGGACGAACGTAAATGGAATATTGCAGGCGGGCGTTGGGGCCTTTCGCCTTGGGGCCGAAGCCCGACATCACGCCGCACAGGCGCTCGGACCAGTCGCTCGGCCGAAACTTCCTTCCGCTCTTGGTGATGCCTTGAATGAAGTACTCGGTAGGGGATGATTCAGCCATGTAGCAATACCTTTTGACGGCCGGTGACGCGCACCGGAACGCACATGCCTGACGCAGGGAACCGCAGGGGCAGGCGCAGCGAAGGCGCCGGACGGTCTTGCGCGGGGCGATCCTGTTCGAACCGTCCGCGACCGCGACAGAAATGGCGGACTCGACAGCACTGGGCAATCCATCGCGGAATCGGAACGCGCAAAATCATGCCGACCGGATTCTTGCGAACCCTTCCGCGATGCGCGAGAAACGTTGCTGGGTGTTGCAGAACTGTTGAAACGAGCGACCGCAATTATACAGCAGCAGCCTCTTTTCCGCAGCGCACACAGACATCGCTCGTGTCCATCCGGGACAATCCGGGGCCGTGCACGGGCCTTGCGGCGCGGTTATCGGGCTTTTGGCCAGCCTCGTCAAACATCGCAAAATACTTTATGCTCAAACGCGATACCACTCCCGACGGCGGCGCCGTCCGGCCTTCACGCACGTGCGCTGCGGCCGGTTCGAAGCCGCCGCTTGCGTTTCATGACCGCCAAGAAAATTCGCCACTATCTTCAGTTCAAGGATTTTTCGCTCGATGATTACGAGTACGTGCTCGAACGCGCGCGCATCCTGAAGCGCAAGTTCAAGAACTACGAGACCTATCATCCGCTGCACGATCGCACGCTCGCGATGATCTTCGAGAAAAGCTCGACACGCACGCGCCTTTCGTTCGAAGCGGGCATCTTCCAGCTCGGCGGCCACGCGGTCTTCATGAACACGCGCGACACGCAACTCGGGCGCGGCGAGCCGATCGAAGATTCGGCGCAGGTCATCTCGCGCATGGTCGACATCATCATGATCCGCACGTTCGGCCAGGACATCATCCGGCGATTCGCGGAAAGCTCGCGCGTGCCGGTCATCAACGGGCTGACGAACGAATATCACCCGTGCCAGGTGCTCGCCGACATCTTCACGTTCTACGAGCATCGCGGGCCGATTCACGGCAAGACCGTCGCGTGGGTCGGCGACGCGAACAACATGCTCTACACGTGGATCGAAGCGGCGCAGATTCTCGGGTTCAAACTGCGCCTGTCGACGCCGCTCGGCTACAAGCTCGATCCCGCGCTCGTAGCCGAAGAGAGCAAGCCGTTCTTCCAGGAATTCGACGATCCGAACGAAGCCTGCGCCGGCGCTGATCTCGTCACGACCGACGTCTGGACCAGCATGGGCTACGAGGCCGAAAACGAAGCGCGCATGAAGGCGTTCGCCGACTATTGCGTCGATGCCGAGATGATGGCGCGAGCCAATCCCGATGCGCTCTTCATGCACTGCCTGCCCGCGCATCGCGGCGAGGAAGTAAGCGCGGAAGTCATCGACGGTCCGCAAAGCGTCGTCTGGGACGAAGCGGAGAATCGTCTGCACGTCCAGAAGGCGCTGATGGAATATCTGCTGCTCGGCAAACTTAACCATTAGGCCAGCGCACGCGATAAGGCCGCGCATCCCGAATTTGTGGAAACGCGGCCTTTTGATGTCAAAATAGCAGTTTTTCCGCGCCTTTCATGCCCGTCGCGCGCCCGGCGGACGCGAAGCGGCGCACAACCGCCGCACCGGCTTTTCCGCACACGAGTTCACCATGAGCGATATCAAGAAAGTCGTGCTCGCCTATTCGGGCGGTCTCGACACCTCCGTCATCCTGAAATGGTTGCAGGACAACTACGACGCCGAAGTCGTGACCTTCACGGCCGACATCGGCCAGGGCGAGGAACTGGACCCCGCGCGCAAGAAGGCGCTCCAGCTCGGCATCAAGCAGGAAAACATCTTCATCGAAGATCTGCGTGAAGAGTTCGTCCGCGATTTCGTGTTCCCGATGTTCCGCGCGAACACGATCTACGAAGGCGAGTATCTGCTCGGCACGTCGATCGCGCGTCCGCTGATCGCGAAACGCCAGATCGAGATCGCGCGCGCGACCGGCGCGCAGGCCGTTTCGCACGGCGCGACTGGCAAGGGCAACGACCAGGTTCGCTTCGAACTGGGCTACTACTCGCTCGAACCCGGCATCAAGGTGATCGCGCCGTGGCGCGAATGGGACCTGCTCTCGCGCGAAAAACTGCTCGCCTACGCGGAAAAGGCCGGCATTCCGATCGAAATGAAGCACAAGCAAGGCGGCGCGCCCTACTCGATGGACGCGAACCTGCTGCACATTTCGTTCGAAGGCCGCCATCTGGAAGACCCGAAGGCCGAGGCCGAAGCCGACATGTGGCGCTGGACCGTGTCGCCGGAAGAGGCGCCGGATCAGGCCGAATACGTCGATATCGAATACGAGCACGGCGATCCGGTCGCGCTGAACGGCAAGCGCCTGTCGCCCGCCGAGATGCTGACCGAGCTGAACCGCCTGGGCGGCAAGCACGGCATCGGCCGTCTGGATCTGGTCGAGAACCGCTACGTCGGCATGAAGTCGCGCGGCTGCTATGAAACGCCGGGCGGCACGATCATGCTGAAGGCGCATCGCGGCATCGAGTCGATCACGCTCGACCGCGAAGTCGCCCACCTGAAGGACGATCTGATGCCGCGTTACGCATCGCTGATCTACAACGGGTACTGGTGGAGCCCGGAGCGCCGCGCGCTGCAGGTGCTGATCGACCACACGCAGGAGAAGGTCAACGGCTGGGTGCGCGTGAAGCTCTACAAGGGCAGCGTGTCGGTCGTCGCGCGCGATTCGAAGGAAACGCTGTTCGACAAGACCATCGCCACCTTCGACGACGACGGCGGCGCGTACAACCAGGCCGACGCCGGCGGCTTCATCAAGCTGAACGCGCTGCGCATGCGTATCGCGGAGAACGCGCGCCGTCAGCGCGGGGACTGATTGCCTGCTTGACGCTGCGACATGAAAAAAACCCGCCGCGGCGGGTTTTTTTCGTTATCAGACGCGCACCGGCTCCATCTCCAGTTCGACATCGAAGCGCGCGAGCACGTCGCGCCTGATGGCTTCGGCGAGTTCGAGCACTTGCGCGCCGGTCGCGCCGCCGCGATTCACGAGCACGAGCGCCTGACGATCGTGCACCGCCGCGCCGCCGATGCCGCGCCCTTTCCAGCCGCACTGGTCGATCAGCCAGCCCGCCGCGAGCTTAACCTGCCCGCCCGCTTGCGGGTAGGAAACGACGCCCGGTTCGCGCTGCTTGAGCGCCTCGAACGCTTGCGCGCTTACGACCGGATTCTTGAAGAAGCTGCCCGCGTTGCCGAGCACGGTCCAGTCGGGCAGCTTGGCGCGGCGCACGGCGACGACGGCATCGAAGATGGCTTGCGCGTCCGGGGTCGCGGCGCCGTCGAGTGCGCGCGCGACATCGGCGTAATCGGCGCGCGGCGTCCACGCTTTCGGCAGACGGAACGTGACCGACGTAATCATGAAGCGTCCGCGCCCTGCCCGCTTAAAGAAGCTGTCGCGATAGCCGAACGCGCAGGCGGCGCGATCGAACTCCGCGCGTGCGCCTGTCTCGAGTTCGACGGCCGAAAGCCGCTCAAAGCGCTCGCCCATTTCCAGCCCGTAAGCGCCGATATTCTGAATCGGCGCCGCGCCGACCGTGCCGGGAATCAGCGCGAGGTTTTCCAGCCCGGGCATGCCGTGCGCGAGGGTCCATGCGACGAAATCGTGCCAGTTTTCGCCCGCGCCGGCTTCGACGAGCCAGGCTTCATCGTCTTCGCCGTTCACGCGTTTGCCGCGCATGCCGACGATCAGCGCAACGCCGTCGAAATCGCGCGTCAGCACGACATTGCTGCCGCCGCCGAGCACGAGTTGCGGCATGTTGGCGATGCGCGCATCGGTGGCGAGTGCGGCTGCTGCGTCGGCGGAATCGATGTGCATCGCGTGACGCGCGCGGGCGTCGAAACCGAACGTGTTGTGCGGACGCAGGGAGAAATCGGAGAGAAGCTGGAGCGACATGAGCGAAGCGCGTCGGTAGAATGACGACAGGTCCGTGATTATAGCGATTGCGCGCGCCGCGCTTCCTCAGCGCGCGCGCCTCAATGAAGGAGAAAGACAGATGCCATCGTTTGACGTCGTCAGCGAAGCAAACATGACCGAAGTGAAAAATGCGATCGAGCAGTCGAACAAGGAAATCTCGACGCGCTTCGACTTCAAGGGTTCGGATTCACGCGTCGAGCAGAAAGAGCGCGAACTCACGCTCTACGCCGACGACGACTTCAAGCTCGGCCAGGTGAAGGACGTGCTGCTGAACAAGATGGCCAAGCGCGGCGTCGACGTGCGTTTTCTCGACTACGGCAAGCAGGAAAAGATCGGCGGCGACAAGTTGAAGCAGGTCGTGACGGTGAAGAAAGGCGTTTCGGGCGATCTGGCGAAGAAGATCGTCAAGATCGTAAAGGACAGCAAGATCAAGGTGCAGGCCAGCATTCAGGGCGACGCGGTGCGCGTGCAAGGCGCGAAGCGCGACGATCTGCAAAGCACCATGGCGCTCCTGAAGAAGGAAGTGCAAGACACGCCGCTCGACTTCAACAACTTCCGCGACTGATTCGTTATCGCTTCAGCCCCGATCCAGAAGTAAAAAAGCCGTTCCGCTTAGCGCCGGAACGGCTTTTTGCTTTATTCGACCGCCTTCTTCTTTTCGCCGATGCGGCTTTCCTTGCCCGCCAGCAGCTTCGAGATATTCGCGCGATGCCGCCAGATGAGCAGCAGACTCATTGCCAGCACGGACAGCGAAATGCGGCTCGGCCCGAACAGAAAGACCTGAAAAAACGGTGCGAACACGGCTGCAACGAGCGCCGCCAGCGACGAATAACGAAAGAAGAACGCGATGATGAGCCAGGTGAGCAGCGTCGCGAGACCGAGCGCCGGATGAATCGCGAGCAGCACGCCCGCCGCCGTCGCGACACCCTTGCCGCCCTGGAACTTGAAGAAGACGGGGTAAAGGTGGCCGAGGAACACCGCGATGGCCGCGAGCGCGACCGCCGTGTTGATGCCCGCCTGATCCCAGCCGAAACTCGCGCCGAATTGCGCGACGATCCACACGGGCAGCCAGCCCTTGAACGCATCGCCGATCAGCGTGAGGATCGCGGCCTTCTTGTTGCCGGTACGCAGCACGTTGGTTGCGCCGGGATTGCCCGAGCCGTACGAGCGGGGATCGGCAAGTCCCATCGCGTGACTGACGACGACGGCGAATGAAATCGAGCCGATCAAATAGGACGCGACGGCGACGATCAGAAAAATCATGGTGTCTTTTCGGTAATGACGAGAGCGGAACGCATTCTAATCGACGCTCGCGCACTGCACGGGTTTTGCGCTCAGCAGCTCGACCAGCACTCTCGGATCGATGCTCACGAGATATCCGCGCCGCCCGCCGTTCAGATAGATGCGATCGAGCGCCAGAATGCTCGATTCGACGTACACCGGCATTGCCTTCTTCGTGCCGAACGGCGACGTGCCGCCCACGAGAAACCCCGAATGCCGGTTCGCCACTTCAGGCTTGCACGGCTCGATGCGCTTCGCACCCGTCTGCCGCGCGAGATTCTTCGTGGACACGGTGCGGTCGCCGTGCATGAGCACGATGAGCGGCTTCGCGTGCTCGTCTTCCATCACGAGCGTCTTCACGACGATATGCTCGTCGACGCCCAGTTGCCGCGCGGATTCCTCCGTGCCGCCATGCTCGACGTAATCGTAAGGATGTTCGCCGAACTCGACCTTGTGACGGCGCAGAAACTGCGTCGCGGGCGTTTCGGACACGTGTTTGGCTTTCGACATGCCACGCATTGTAGCGGCGCGCGGTGGCGCTCACCATCGGCCATTCGGACGAGTGTGCGGTGCGGCGCAGCCGTGGCACGATCGTTCGCGGATGACGCTGTCGACGCTATCCGCGCGGATGATGTTCCCGATGCAGCTTCTGCAACCGCTCGCGGGCGACGTGCGTATAGATCTGCGTCGTCGAAATGTCCGAGTGGCCGAGCAGCAATTGCACGACGCGCAGGTCCGCGCCGTGATTGAGCAGGTGCGTTGCGAACGCGTGACGCAGCGTATGCGGCGAGAGCGGCGCATGCACGCCGCCTTTCAGCGCATGACGCTTGATGATGTTCCAGAACTGCTGGCGCGTCATGCCTTCGCCGCGCGACGTGACGAAGAGCGCATCGGCGGCGCGCGGACCAAGCAGCGCGGGACGCGCGTTGCGCAGATAACGTTCGAGCCAGTCGTGGGCGGTCTCGCCGAAGGGAATCAGGCGCTCTTTCGAGCCCTTGCCCATCACGCGCACGACGCCTTCGTTCAGGCCGACCTCGACGGTCTTCAGCGTGACGAGCTCGGTCACGCGCAAACCGCTCGCGTACATCAGTTCGAGCATCGTGCGATCGCGCAAGCCGAGCGGCGTTTCAATGTCGGGCGCGCCGAGCAGCGCTTCGACTTGCGCCTCGTTGAGCGTCGATGGAAAGCGCGGCGGCTGTTTCGCCGAGCGCAGCTTGAGCGTCGGATCGGATGACACGCGATGTTCGCGCAACGCCCACGCGAAGTACCGGCGAAACACCGAGAGACGCCGGTTCGCGGAGGTCGCCTTGTCGCCGCTTCGCAAGGCTGCGTACGCCGTCAGATCGACTTCGGTGGCCGCATCGATCGACCTGCCGCGCGCCTTGCCGAGCCACTCCGCGAAGAGCTTGAGGTCGCGCCGGTACGCTTCGAGCGAGTTCTTGGCGAGCCCGTGTTCGAGCCAGAGCGCATCGCAAAAGAGATCGATCGCGTCCTGACTCGCGCTCATTTGCGGCGTTTGTATGTCTTCAGTGATTGCGCTCGTCATGCGATCGATACACCTTCATGCGCCAGCAGCCAGCGCTTCACGTTGCGATAAAAACCTTCGCCGGGATGATGCGCGAAACCGCCGATCCCGCCCGAAGCCACGACCCGGTGGCACGGTATCACGATCGGCAGCGGATTGGAGCCGCACGCCTGCCCGACCGCGCGCGGCACGCTGCCGATCTCGCGCGCGAGCTGGCCGTAGGTCCAGACTTGCCCGGCCGCGATGCCCGAGATGCCGCGCCACACGCGCTGCTGAAACGCGGTGCCGCCGAGCGCGAGCGGCAGGTCGAAGCGCATCGAAGGCGCATCGAAATACGCGCGGATTTGCGCGGCGGCTTCTTTCGCGAGCGGCGTTTCGGGCACGATGCTTTCGACGTCATCGGGCAGATAGACGATCTCGCGCACGCATTGCGCATCCACACGAATGCCGACTTTGCCGAAAGGCGCATCGATGACGGCATCGAATGCGGTGTTCTTCATGCTTGCTCCAGCGCCCAGCGGACATGCTCGCGGACGAGTTCGGAAGGATCATGCTCACGCGCGCGCAACGCATCGACGATGCGCTCGCGTTCGCCCGCATCGAGCGACGAAGCGCGCAACGCGTTGCCCATCGCGACCGCGATATTGCGCAGCCATCGTTCGTGCCCGATGCGCCGGATCGCGCTGCCCTGCATGCGTGTGTCGAAATCGTCGGCGCTCCACGCGAACAGTTCGACGAGCGTCGCGCGATCGAGCCCGTGACGCACGTCGAAATCGGCGACCGGCGCGGCCTGCGCGAACTTGTTCCACGGACAGACGAGCTGGCAATCGTCGCAGCCATACACGCGATTGCCGATCAGCGGACGCATCTCTTCCGGAATGCTGCCGTGCAGTTCGATCGTCAGATACGAGATGCAGCGCCGCGCATCGACGCGATACGGCGCGACGATCGCGCCCGTCGGACACGCGCCGATGCAGCGCGTGCACTGCCCGCAATGCGCGCCTTCGTGCTCGGGATGCGGATCGACGGGCAACGGTACATCGACGAAAATCTCGCCAAGGAAGAACAGCGATCCGGCGTCGCGATCGAGCAGCAACGTATGCTTGCCGCGCCAGCCGGTGCCCGCTTTCTGCGCGAGCGCCACTTCGAGCACGGGTGCGGAATCCGTGAACGCGCGATGCCCGAACGGCCCGATCTCCTTCTCGATGCGCTCGGCCAGTTGCTGCAGGCGATTCCTCATGACCTTGTGATAATCGCGGCCGCGCGCGTAGACGGAGACCATCGCTTGCGACGGATCGGCGAGCCGCGACCATTCGATCGCGCGCCAGTCGTTCTTCTGACCGTCGGCTGTCGCGACACTTTCATCGCCCGTCTTCGCGAGCGTTTGCGCAGGCAGATAAGCCATGCGAGCGGTGATGACGCGTCGCGTGCCGGCCACAAGCTCGGCCGGTCTCGCGCGTTTCATCCCATGTTTGGCCATATAATCCATTTCGCCGTGATAGCCTGCTTCGAGCCAATCATTTAGGCCCTTCTCGGCATCCGTCAGGTCGACATCGCTGATGCCGACCGCACCGAACCCCAGCTCGCGCGCCCACAGCTTGATGCGCTGCGCGAGTTCTGCCAGCGCGTTTTCATCGAGATCGAAGACGCGAGACTCTGTAACGGATTCAGCGGCCGCGTCGCTGGACGCAGTCGTGATTTCAACGGAATGTTCCGGCAATCGGTTCATCACGACATTTTACGAGCAATGCCCGAAAGCCCCGCACGATCGACGCAAGACTTATCCGCCGCGCTACTCGAACGCCGCTTCGACCTGCGCGACGAAGCCGCGACGCTCGCTTTCGGAGAACGCTTCGCGCGCGCCATCGACGCCACGCGTCTCGCCATTTCACACGCTTCGTCTGAACGATTTCACGGTCTGCAAGTCCAGTTGATCGGTGATCTCGGTGCGGGCAAGACGACGCTCGTGCGCGCGACCTTGCGCGCGCTCGGCCATGTCGGCCGCGTGAAGAGTCCGACCTATACGCTCGTCGAGCCGTATTCGCTCGTCATCGAAAGCGGTCCGCTCGACGTTTATCACTTCGATCTCTATCGCTTCGCCGATCCTGCCGAATGGGCCGATGCCGGCTTCCGCGAATATTTCGACGCGGGCGCGCTGTGCCTCGTCGAATGGCCGCAACAGGCGGGCGGCCTGCTCGGCGTGCCGGACCTCGTGTTCGCGCTGTCGCTGCCGGACGAAGGAATGTCGAACGAAGAAGGCCGCGTGCTGACGGCGCGGGCGTTTAGCGAAACAGGAAAGACATGTCTCGAAAGATGTTGATCAAGCCATTTCATTCGATCGAATCGAGCGCCTCCGCGCCGCACAACTGGCGTCGTCGTCAGGTGTTGCGCGCAGGCGCTTCGACGCTCGTGCTCGCGCTCGTCGGACCCAAACTCGCGCATGCGGGCAGCGTGCTCGGCGTGCGCGTGTGGCCCGCGCGCGACTATACGCGCGTGACGATCGAATCGGACCAGCCGCTGCAGAACGCCAATCAGTTGTTGCAGGGACCGGACCGGCTCGTCGTCGATCTCTCCGGGATCGATCTCGACCAGGCGCTGCGCGATCTCGTCTCGAAGATCACGCCGAACGATCCGCAGATTCAGGCGGTGCGCGTCGGACAATATCAGCCGCATGTCGTGCGCATGGTGTTCGACCTGAAAGGCTCGGTGAAGCCGCAGGTGTTCACGCTCGGGCCGATCGGCAGCTATAAATATCGGCTCGTGTTCGATCTGTATCCGGCCGTCGCGCCCGATCCGCTCATGGAACTGCTTGCGCAGACCGAGCGCAAGCAGGAAGCGCTCGACCGCGCCAATCCCAGTCCTTCGGCCCCGCCGCCCGCGACGCTCTCCGGCCCGGCGACCGCGCAAAAGCCCACGACGCCCGATTCCACCGACGAGTTCTTCCAGAAGTATGCGCAAAGCGATGCGCCCGCCGAGACGACGCCGAAGCCCGCGATCAAGCCGCGCGTGCCGGCGCCGCCGCCCGTCATCGCGAAGAAGGACGACGACAGCGACGCCTACGCGTTCTCGGCGCCCAAGCAAGGCGCCGGCACGACGCGTCTGCTGACCGTGGCGATCGATCCGGGTCACGGCGGCGAAGATCCGGGCGCGATCGGCGGCCAGGGCACGTACGAGAAGCACATCGCGCTCGACATCGCGAAGAAGCTGCGCGCGAAGATCGACGCCCAACCCAACATGCGCGCGATGATGACCCGCGACGCCGACTTTTTCGTGCCGCTCAACGTGCGCGTGCAGAAAGCGCAGCGCGTCTCCGCCGATCTCTTCGTGTCGATTCACGCGGACGCCTTCACGTCGCCCGATGCGCGCGGCTCGTCGGTATTCGCGTTGTCGGAGCATGGCGCGTCAAGCGCGGCCGCGCGCTGGATGGCGGCTAAGGAAAACTCGTCGGATCAGGTCGGCGGCATCAACGTGAAATCGCAGGATGCGAGCGTGAATCGCGCGCTCTTCGATATGTCGACGACCGCGCAGATCCGCGATTCGATGCGCTACGGCAGCTTCGTGTTGAACGAAATCGGCGGCATCAACAAACTGCATAAGGGATCGGTCGAACAAGCCGGTTTCGCCGTGCTGAAGGCGCCGGACATTCCGTCGATCCTCGTGGAAACCGCGTTCATCAGCAATCCGGATGAGGAAACGCGCCTGAACGACGACGCCTATCGCGACAAGATGGCCAACGCGATC
Organism: Caballeronia fortuita; assembly: GCF_001544835.2. Lineage (GTDB taxonomy): Bacteria > Pseudomonadota > Gammaproteobacteria > Burkholderiales > Burkholderiaceae > Caballeronia > Caballeronia fortuita. The sequence goes on from NZ_FCNX02000007.1 coordinate 193,479, forward strand.
ATGAAAGGCATCAAGCGCTACTTCGCTGCGAATCCGCCGCTCGCAAAAAGCCGCATGACGTAGAGCGCGGTCCGTGCTTCGTTCAGCGCGCCGGCAAGATGCGCTGAGCGAGCCGCGCGCCGAACACGTTCACCACGAGTCCCGCCATCACGAGCGCCGCGCCCGCGATCTGCGCCGCGCTCAATCCTTCGCCGAGAAACAGCGCCGCCGATGCCAGCCCGATCACCGGGACGAGCAGCGAGAACGGCGCGACGCTGCCCGCCGGATAGCGCGCGAGCAGCTTTCCCCACAAGCTGTAACCGACGATCGTCGCGACGAACGCGAGATAGAGAATCGCGAAGACCGAGATGAGCGGAATGGACGCGAGACTCGCCTCGATGCGCGCCGGGCCTTCGAAGATCAGCGACAGCGCGAGGAACGGCAGCGGCGGAATCAGGCTGCCCCACACGACGAGCGCGAGCAGATCGACCTTGCCCATGCGCTTCGTGACGACATTGCCGAGCGCCCACATCGCGGAGGCGCCGAGCGTGAAGAGAAAGCCGGCGGCGGTCATCGCCTGCCCGCCGCGCATGCCAATGAGCGCGAGTCCCGCCGCCGCGATCACGAGCCCCGCGAGATTCGCCGCGCGGATGCGCTCGCCGAGGAACATCGATGCGAAGATCAGCGTGAAGAACGCCTGCGCCTGGAGCACGAGCGACGCGAGCCCCGCAGGCATTCCGACATACATGCCGTAGAAAAGCAGCGCGAATTGCCCGAGCGAAATGGTGAGGCCGTAAGCAAAGAGCCAGCGCAGCGGAATCTGCGGGCGTTTGACGAAGATCGCGGGCAACGCGGCGAGCGCGAAACGCAGCGCGCCGAGGAGCATCGGCGGTACACCGTGCAAACCCAGCTTGATGACGACGAAGTTCACGCCCCACGCGAGAATGACCACGCCTGCGATCAGCAAATCCTTTGGCGACATCGCCCTGCTCCTCTTGTCATGCGCGCTGTTAGCGAGCCGTGAAGTGTAGCGGAGCGTGCGCGGCGAGGCTTGTCGAATGCCGCAATTCGGGACGATAAGCGTAAAAAGCGCCCGCGCCGGGCAAACGGCGCGAGCGCTTTCACTTCGATGCGGCGAAGAACCTTAGCTGGTCCTTACTTGCTCTGGCCGGATTCCGTCGCCGAGTCGTTGCCGGTTTCGGCGGCCGGCGTCTTCTTGGTCGCCGTCGACTTCGTCGTGTGCTTGTGCATCTTGTGCTTCTTCGGCGTCGTGGCGGCAGAGTTGTCGGTGGCAGCGCCTGCCGTATCGTTGCCCATCGCGGCCGACGAATTACCCGACGAGGTCTGCGCGAACGCGCCCGTCGTAGCGGTGATGCCGAACAGGCCAGCGGTGATGGCGATCAAAAGTTTGTTCTTGCTCATTTTCAACTCCTATCCAGATTGTCAGGTTGCGAAAGTGGCGTGAAGCCGCGTGCGCAAATGGCACGCGACACCAAAAAAACGAGGGCCTCGGCGGGACGTCTGCGCCGCGCGGCATCGGCAAGTAGAATCGGCGGATACACGCGTCATTCCGGCGCGCCATCTCCCTTCAGACCTGCCCATGTCATCGACGACCCGTACCTTGCTGAAGCCTCACCAACACGATGTCGGCGGCCTCATGGTGCGGCGCGTCCTGCCCGCGCTCGCGGCTCGCACCGTCGGACCCTTCATTTTTTTCGACCATATCGGACCCGCAACCCTCGTGCCCGGAAACGGACTCGACGTGCGTCCGCATCCGCATATCGGCCTCGCGACCGTCACCTATCTGTTCGACGGCGCGATCATGCATCGCGACAGCGTCGGCTCGGTGCAGAAGATCGTGCCCGGCGACGTCAACTGGATGACCGCGGGCCGCGGCATCGTCCATTCGGAGCGCACGCCCGACGAAGAGCGCGCCGCCGGCCAGACGATGCACGGCATTCAGACCTGGGTCGCGATGCCCGCTGCGAGCGAGGATTCCGAGCCAGGGTTCGAGCATCACGCGGCCGCGTCCTTGCCGCAGATCGAGCGCGACGGCGTGACGCTGCGCGTGATCGCGGGCACGGCCTTCGGCGCGAAAGCGCCCACGCGCACGTTTTCGCCGACGCTCTACGTCGCCGCGCAATTTGCGCCGGGAAGCGCCATCACGCTCGACACCGAGCATGAGGAACGCGGCGTCTATCTCGTGAGCGGCGATTTGTCGATCGATGGCGATGCCCTTCCCGAACAGCAGATGGCCGTTCTCGCGCCCGGCGCCGATGCAAAACTGCAAAGCGTGCACGGCGCGGTCGCGATGCTGCTCGGCGGCGCGCCGCTCGACGGGCCGCGCTTCATCGAATGGAATTTCGTGTCGAGTTCGCGCGAGAAGATCGACGCGGCCAAGACCGCGTGGAGCGAACAGCGCATGGGCCACGTGCCCGGCGAGACCGAATTCATTCCGCTGCCGCCGCAGCGCCGCGAAAATCGCGCGCCCGAAGGCTGATGCGCTTGAGAAGTGGCTGCGGCGTCCCCACGTGATCGGGATCGACCGCAAGCACCAGGAGAAAACGCATGGATACGACCCTCGCTACTTTCGAGAACGATGTCATCAACGCGTCGATGCTCGCGCCCGTGCTCGTCGATTTCTGGGCGCCGTGGTGCGGCCCGTGCAAGACGCTCGGACCGATGCTGGAGCGGCTCGAAGCCGAAGCCGGCGGCAAGTGGAAACTCGTCAAGGTGAACGTCGACGAGAATCAGGAACTGGCCGCGCATTTCCAGGTGCGCAGCATTCCGCACGTGGTCGCGTTCGCGGATGGCCGCCCGGTGGATCAGTTCATCGGCGTGCTGCCCGAAGGCCAGTTGCGCGAATTCATCGACCGGCTCGTGCCCGCTGGCGCCGATGCCGAGCGCCGCATCGCGCAAGGTGCGTGGGCCGCGGGCAACCGCAAGCTCGCGATCGACACGATCAAGGCCGCGCTCGCGCTCGATCCTGGCTATGACGACGCGCGCCTAGACCTGATCGAATGGCTGATTGCGGAGCGCCGCATCGACGAGGCGAAGGACGAGGACAAACTGCTGTCGCCGAAGACGACGCAAGGCATCGACGCACGCTACAACGCGCTGAAAACCGAGCTCGACGCCGCCGATGCCGCCGCCGATCTGCCGCCCGCCGACGCGTTGATCGACGCGGTGAACGCGAATCCCGACGACCTCGACGCGCGTTTCGCGCTGGCCAACCGGCTGATCGCGGGACGCGATTACGCGGGCGCGCTGGAGCAACTGCTTGCGATCGTCGTGCGCGATCGCGCGTTCATGGACGATGTCGGCCGCAAGACGATGCTGTCCGTGTTCGAACTCGCCGCGAATCAGCCCGATCTCGTATCGCACTGGCGGCGCAAGCTGAGCGCGGCCATCAACTGATCACCGGTCGATCGTCGGCTTCGAATTCGTTTCAGGCGGCGCGTTTCGCCATTTCGCGCAAGACATGCGCCGCCGCCGCGAAGCCGAAACTCGCCGTCACGCACACGCTCGACCCGAAACCCGCGCAATTGAGCCCGACCGGTCCCGCGTAATTCGCGCCGGTTTCCAGATGCTCGGCGCCTTCGCTGATGTCGCACGCGGGCGCCTCGGGATAGATCAGCGGCTCGTCCGAATACACCGCGCTCACCTTGAAGCGCGCCTTCGGGCCGCGCGGAAAACCATGCAGCTTGCGCAACTGGCCGCGCACTTTCGAGAGCAGCGGATCCTGAATCGTGAGCGCGAGATCGTCGATGCGAATGCGCGTCGGGTCGAGCTGCCCGCCCGCGCCGCCGACGGTGATGAGCGCCTGCTTGTGCGCCACGCACCACGCGATGAGCGCCGTCTTCGTTCGCACGCTGTCGATCGCGTCGATCACGTAATCGAAACCGCCGCCGAGCGTTGCATCGAAATTGCCGGGTTCGACGAAGTCTTCGATCTCGCGCACCTCGCACGCCGGATCGATCCGCTTGATGCGCTCGGCCATCGCCGTGACTTTCGCCTTGCCATAGTTGCCGTCGAGCGCGTGGATCTGGCGATTGGTGTTGCTTTCAGCGACGTTATCGAGATCGATTAGCGTAAGCCTGCCGACAGCACTGCGCGCAAGCGCCTCCGCCACCCAGGAGCCCACGCCGCCAATGCCGATCACCGCGACATGCGCCTTTTCGAATGCGGCGAGCGCGGGTGCGCCGTACAGGCGCGCGATGCCGCCGAACCGGCGGTCGCGGTCGGCGGCTTCATCGGCGGAAGGCGTCGCGGTGGTTTCGGATGAAGCGTTCATGTCGTGCGGTTCAGTGAGAAACAAGGAAGCGTTGAAAGCCAATCAAAAGCTACCGAAATGCGCGCATGTTGTGCAGCATCAAGAAACGCTTACAGATGGCTATCGAGTGAGCGATCGCGGTAGGTCGATCATGCAAAATGCGGGCGAATTGCGTATTCTGCCTTATCGAAACAGTGAACGTGATAGCCGCGCACGCCTTGCCGCGCGGACCGCTCGAGCGTTCACGGGTAATCAGGGCAAGATCGTTCCACCTTGGCTATACTGACGCGACTGTAGCGCTTGCATAAAAATGACGACCCTCGCAGACCTTCGCAAAAACTATTCGCGCGGCGCGCTCGACTCCGCCGACGTCGATTCCGATCCCGTGAGCCAGTTCCAGACCTGGTTCGCCCAGGCGCTCGATGCGAAGCTGCCCGAACCGAATGCGATGACGCTCGCGACCGTCGATGCGCAAGGGCGTCCGTCCGCGCGCATCGTGCTCATCAAGGGCGTTGACGCACGTGGCTTTGTTTTTTTTACCAATTACGATAGCCGAAAAGGCCGCGAGCTCGCCGCCAATCCCGCCGCGAGCCTGTTGTTCCACTGGATCGAGCTCGAGCGTCAGGTGCGCATCGAAGGGCGCGTCGAAAAGACGAGCGATGAGGAGAGCGATGCCTACTATGCGTCGCGTCCGCTCGGCTCGCGCATCGGCGCGTGGGCATCGGATCAGAGTCAGCTGCTGGAAAGCCGCGAAGCGCTGGAAGCACGCGAGCGCGAAATGATCGCGAAGTATGGCGACGCGCCGCCGCGCCCGCCGCACTGGGGCGGCTATCGCCTCGTGCCCGACAACATCGAATTCTGGCAGGGACGCCCGTCGCGCCTTCACGACCGCATCGTCTACACGCGGGACGATGCGCGCGATTCGTGGCGAATCATGAGACTCGCGCCGTAAGTCAAAAGAGCGCGGGCATTGGCAGCAACCGAGATCGCAACGGCAACGAACATGAGGGCGCGAGCCTTCACCTTGATTTTCTTTAGCGCGGAGAAACAAGCATGTTCTGGGAGAAGAAGCTGACGCAGTGGGTTGAGGAAGTGCGTGACCGGGCGAATCTGCCCGCGCGCCTCGTGCTGTGGGATGGCCAGCAGCACGATTTCGGCCAGTTCGCCGCGCCTCAGGTGACGTTGCATGTGAAGAGCGCGACCGCGCTGCCCTATCTGCTCGAACCGAGTCTCGACAATCTCGGCGAAGCGTACGTGAAGGGCAAGATCGATATCGAAGGGAAGCTCTCGGACATCATCAACATCGGCTATTCGCTCGCGAAGAGCACGGTGACGAGCGCGAGCAAGCTCGCCCGCGTGCGACGTTACTTCAATCACTCGAAGACGTCGGACAAGAAGGCCATTCAGTACCACTACGATGTGTCGAACGAGTTCTATCAGCTCTGGCTCGACAAGAACATGGTGTACTCCTGCGCGTACTTCGAGAACGGCGACGAGGACATCGACACCGCGCAGTTGAAGAAGATCGACCACATTCTCACGAAGATTCAGGTCCAGCCGGGGCAGCGCCTGCTCGATATCGGCTGCGGCTGGGGCGCGCTCGTGATTCGCGCAGCGCAAAAGTTCGGCGCGAAGTGCGTGGGCGTGACGCTCTCGGAGAACCAGTTCAAGCTCGCGACCGAGCGCGTGAAAGCGGCGGGCCTCGAAGACCGGATCGAAATCCGCTTGCAGGATTACCGCGATATTCCGGGGCAGTTCGACCGCATTACGAGCGTCGGCATGTTCGAGCACGTCGGGCGGAAGAATCTGCCGGAGTACTTCGCGCGGATTCGCGAACTGCTCGTCGATGACGGTATCGCGATGAATCACGGCATCACCTCTTCCGATGCCGACAGCGGCGAGACGTCGCTTGGCGGTGGCGAGTTCATCGACAAATACGTGTTTCCGGATGGCGAACTGCCGCACATCAGCCTCGCGCTCGAATGCATGCAGCGCGGCGGGCTGGAAGCGATCGACGTGGAAAGCCTGCGGCGGCACTACGCGCGCACGCTCGACATCTGGGCCGACCGCTTCGAGGAGAACGCGGCAGCGGCGAAGAATCTCGTCGACGACGAACACTTTCGCATCTGGCGTGTGTATCTCGCGGGCTGCGCGTATGCGTTCGAGAACGACGATGTGTCGATCTATCAGGTGATCTGCCGCAAGGCGGGACGCAGCGCGAAAACGCTACCGTGGTCGCGGCGGTATATTTATGAGAAGGCGCTCTGATTCAACAGCCCATGCAACATGAGTCGGCCGGACAGACCGATCTGTTCGGCGCGCCCGCTCCATCCGAAGTCCCGCAGCAACCCAAGCCACCCAACCCACCCAAAGCGCGCGGCGTTCTCCCCGCGCCCGTCCAGCCCGAACTCGAAGCCCTTGCAAAACGCCTTCCCGATGCGATCCATCTCGGCACGTCGACGTGGTCGTTCCCAGGCTGGCGCGGCATCGTCTACGGCGATGAATACTCGAACACCAAGCTTTCGCGCGACGGTCTCACTGCTTACGGCGCACATCCGCTTCTGAAAAGCGTGTCGATCGACCGCTCGTTTTATGCGCCGCTATCGCTCGCCGAATACGCGCGCTACGCGTCGCAGGTGCCCGCGCATTTCCGCTTTATCGTGAAGGCGCCCGCCTCCGTCACCGATGCCTTCATCCGCGGCGAGCGCGGCACGCCGGACGCGGAAAACCCGGCGTTCCTGAACGCGCAGATCGCCATCGACGAATTCGTCGCGCCTTGCATCGGCGGACTCGGTGAGAAAGCTGGCGCGCTCGTGTTCCAGTTCTCGCCGCTGCCCGACGCGATGATCGTCGAACCGGCGCGCTTCATCGATCGGCTGTCGGCGTTTCTGCAAGCGCTGCCGCCGCTCGAAGGCGACGCGTGCTACGCGGTCGAAATCCGCGATGCCGTCATGCTCACGCCGCGCTTCATCCGCGCGCTGCGAGAGGCGAATGTGCGCTATTGCATCGGCGTGCACGCGCGTATGCCGGACGTGCGCCGTCAGGCGAACGCGCTCGCGCTGCTGGATGAAGACAGGATGGGGCCGCTCGTCGTGCGCTGGAGTCTGCACAGCGGCTTCAAATACGAACAGGCGAAGGCGAAGTACGAACCGTTCGACAGAATCGTCGACGAAGACCTCGACACGCGCGATGCGCTCGCCGAACTGGCCGCGCGATATGCGATCGCGGGCCAGCCGGTCGTGATCGCGGCCAACAACAAGGCGGAAGGTTCCGCGCCGCTTACCTGCTTCGAACTCGCGCGCGGCATCGCGGAGCACTGCGAGCGCGCACGGATCGCGTGAAGGCTAGAAGCGCATCACGCCTTCAGCCGATGCACGAACTTCTTGCGAAACTTCGCGACCTTCGGCCCGACGACCGCCGCGCAATAGCCCTGATTCGGATGCTGCGCGAAGTAGTTCTGGTGATACGCCTCGGCGGGATAGTAGTCGTCGTCGAGCGGCACGACTTGCGTGACGATCTTGCCGCCGTAGACATCCTCGCGCTGAAGCTCGTCGATGACTTCAAGCGCAATCTTGCGTTGCTCGTCCGAATGCGTGAACACGGCCGAGCGATACTGCGTGCCGACATCGTTGCCCTGCCGGTTGAGCTGCGTCGGATCGTGCGTCGCGAAGAAAATTTCCAGCACGTCTCGATAGCTGATGACCGACGGATCGAACACGACCTTCACGACTTCCGCGTGGCCGGTGTCGCCTTCGCACACCTGCTCGTACGACGGATTCACCACCTTCCCGCCCGCGTAGCCCGATTCGACCGACTCCACGCCCTGCACCGCGAGGAACACGGCTTCGGTACACCAGAAACATCCGCCGCCGAGCGTGGCGGTCTCAAGTCCGGGTTGAGTCATAAGGCAAGCTCCTCATCAAGTGCATGCGGCGAGGCCGCGGATCGTGCATATGGATGCGTCCGGCCAATTCTTCAATCCGCCGCACGCGCCGGATCGAGCTTACTGGGTTTGCGCACGCCGCGCTCGAAGCCGCCCGGCGGCAGAAAACTTGCTGCGCAAGTACGGTCATCCGGCGGCCGTCGACTGCCGATTCCGATAGAATCGACACAAATCTCCAGCTTTTACATGATTTCCGAAAAGGTTCTTCCGACTGAAGCGCGACGCGCGGCCGGCTCGGCAGCACACGACACCTCATCTGTCCAATGACCCGCGCCAAAACCCCGAATTTCGATCCGACCGCGTTTCGCGCCGCGCTCGGCCAGTTTGCGACCGGCGTCACGGTCATCACGACGCGTACCCAAAGCGGCCAGTTGGTCGGCATCACCGCCAGCTCGTTCAACTCGGTATCGCTCAATCCGCCGCTCGTGCTGTGGAGTCTCGCGACGAAATCCGCGTCGATGCCGGTATTCCGCGCCAATAGTCACTACGTGGTGAACGTGCTCGCGGCGTCGCAGATCGACTTGTGCAAGCGTTTCGCGACGGTCAAGGGCGACCGCTTCGCGGGCGTTTCGCACGCCGCCGGCGACACCGGCATGCCGGTGCTCGACGGCGCGCTCGCATGGTTCGAATGCCACAATCGCAGCCGCTACGACGAAGGCGATCACGTGATCTTCGTCGGCGAAGTGGAACGCTGCGGCGTGCGCGAAGACGCGGCGCAGGTCGCGCCGCTCGTCTTTCAGGCGGGCGCTTTTCACACGCTCGGACCGCTCGAATAACTTACGCCGCGTGGCCGCGTCCCGGCTGCTCGATCAGCGCCACCGGCACGCCCGCGTCGTCTTTCATCGTCTGAAGCACGATGTTCGAGCGGATGTCGATCACGCCGGGCGCCTTGTAGAGCTTCGAGAGAATGAAGTCGGAGTAATGCTTGAGGTTGTGCGCCAGCACGCGCAGCACGTAATGCGTGTCGCCCGTGACGACGAACGCGCCGACCACTTCGGGCCATTCGCGGACGGCGGCGGCGAACTTCTCGTGCCAGTTTTCCTGGTCGTTGCGCATCGACACATGGACGAACGCCTCAAGTTCGATGCCGAGCCGCTCGCGGTCGAGGCACGCGCGATAGCTCGCGATCACCCCTTCCTCTTCCAGTAGCCGCATTCGGCGCAAGCACGCCGACGGCGACAGCGCGATGCGCTCCGCCAGGTCCAGGTTACTGATCCGTCCATCTTCCTGCAGTACCGCCAGAATTCGGCAATCCGTTGCATCGAGCGTGAAGCCGGTCATTTTTTGAGTCCCCTAGCCCGTTTCATCGAATTATGTTCTAAGCGCGACACTTTTGGGTGGTTATTTCGCAAGCACTTTTCCAGATGACACGACTATGATTTGACGCATCTCCACGCTTTCTGCTAGGGCGCGTCATGACGCTTCTGGACATTTCTCCGCCGATCGACACCGCCACGCCCGTCTGGCCAGGCGATACGCCGGTCGGCATCGAGCGCGTGTGGCGCATAGAGGCGGGCTCGCCCGTCAACGTCGCGCGCCTCACGCTATCGCCGCATACCGGCGCGCACGCCGACGCGCCGCTTCACTACGACGAACACGGCCAGCCGATCGGCGCGGTCGCGCTCGATACTTACATCGGCGCGTGCCGGGTCGTGCACTGCATCGGAGCGTCGCCGCTCGTGATGCCGGAGCACGTCGCCGCGCATCTCGCCGATCGTCCGTCGCGCATTCTGCTACGCACCTACGCGAACGCGCCGCTCGACGCGTGGGACAGCGCCTTCACCGCCGTCGCGCCGCAAACCATCGACTTGCTGGCGGAAAGCGGCGTGAAGCTGATCGGCATCGATACGCCGTCGCTCGATCCGCAAGATTCGAAGACGATGGACGCGCACAAGCGCATCCGCGCACACGGCATGGCGATCCTCGAAGGCCTCGTGCTCGACGCCGTCGTGCCCGGCGATTACGAACTGATCGCGCTGCCGCTCAAATTCTCGACACTCGATGCAAGTCCGGTTCGCGCCGTACTGCGCCCGCTTTCCTGATGATCCGCACATTTATGGACTTTTCGATGAAACATCGTGACGAAGCCGCGGCGCTAGACCGCGACGATCCGCTCGGCACACTGCGCGACCAGTTCGCGCTCGCCGATGGCGTGATCTATCTCGACGGCAATTCGCTCGGCGTGCCGCCCAAGGCCGCGGCCGCGCGCGCCGCCGACGTGATCGCCGCCGAATGGGGCGAAGGCCTGATCCGAAGCTGGAACACGGCGGGCTGGTTCGCGCTGCCCAAGCGTCTCGGTAACAAGCTGGCGCCGCTGATCGGCGCGGGCGAGGACGAAGTCGTCGTCACGGACACGATTTCCGCGAATCTCTTCAAGATCCTGTCGGCGGCGCTGAAGCTCGCGAACGAGCGCGATCCGAAGCGCCGCGTGATCGTCTCCGAACGTTCGAACTTTCCGACCGATCTGTATATCGCGCAGGGTTTGATCGAGCAGCTCGATCGCGGCTACGAGCTGCGACTCGTCGACGATCCGTCCGAGTTGCCGGCGGCGATCGACGAGCACACCGCCATCGCGATGATCACGCACGTCAACTATCGCACCGGGTACATGCACGACATGGCCACGCTTACGCAGACGATTCACCGCGCGGGCGCGCTCGCGGTCTGGGATCTCGCGCATTCGGCGGGTGCGGTGCCGATCGATCTGAATGGCGTCGGCGCGGATTACGCCGTCGGTTGCACGTACAAGTATCTGAACGGCGGGCCGGGCTCGCCCGCGTTCGTGTGGGTGCCGAAGCGCCATCAGAACGCGTTCTCGCAGCCGCTTTCCGGCTGGTGGGGCCACAAGAAGCCGTTCGAGATGAATCCGGTGTATCGCCCGGACGACGGCATCGGGCGATTTCTTTGCGGCACGCAGCCGATCGTATCGATGTCGCTCGTCGAATGCGGTCTCGATGTCTTTCTGCAGACCGACATGCAGGCGCTCAGAAAGAAGTCGCTCGCGCTGAGCGATCTGTTCATCAAGCTGGTCGAGGAACGTTGCGGCGAATTCCCGCTTTCGCTCGCGACGCCGCGCGAGCACGCGCAACGTGGCTCGCAGGCGAGCTTCGAGCATCCGCACGGCTATGAGGTGATGCAGGCGCTGATCGCGCGCGGCGTGATCGGCGATTATCGCGAGCCGCGCATTCTGCGCTTCGGCTTCACGCCGCTGTACACGCGTTTCGTCGATGTTTGGGACGCCGTCGAAGTCCTGCGCGACGTGCTCGCGACCGAAAGCTGGCGCGCGCCCGAGTTCGCCGAGCGCGCATCGGTGACCTGAGAGGAACGTCGACATGAGCACTACACAAGGCTGCCCTTTCGGCCACGGCGCACAAGGCGCGACGCAGGAAAAAGGCTGGCACGACGCCAAGCTCGATTTCTCCGATTCGATGAGCTACGGCGATTACCTCGGCCTCGATTCGATCCTGAATGCGCAGCATCCGCTTTCGCCCGATCACAACGAGATGCTGTTCATCGTGCAGCATCAGACGAGCGAGCTATGGATGAAGCTCGCGCTCTACGAACTGCGCGCGGCGCTCGCGGCGGTGCATCGCGATGAGTTGCCGCCCGCGTTCAAGATGCTCGCGCGCGTGTCGCGCATCTTCGAGCAACTGGTGCAGGCGTGGAACGTCCTCGCGACGATGACGCCCTCCGAATACACGGCGATGCGTCCGTATCTCGGGCAGTCGTCGGGGTTTCAGTCGCATCAGTATCGGCAAATCGAGTTCATGCTCGGCAACAAGAACGAGCAGATGTTGAAGCCGCACGCGCATCGGCCGGAGATTCTCGCGCAGGTCCGCGAGACGCTCGAAGCGCCCTCGTTCTACGACGAAGTGATCCGTCTGCTCGCGCGGCGCGGCTTCGCGATCGATCCGGCGCGCCTGAACCGCGACTGGACGCAGCCGACGACGCACGATCCGTCCGTCGAGGCGGCGTGGCTCGCGGTGTATCGCGATCCGTCGCAGCACTGGGATCTGTACGAGATGGCCGAAGAACTCGTCGATCTCGAAGACGCGTTCCGTCAATGGCGCTTTCGACATGTGACGACGGTGGAGCGCATCATCGGCTTCAAGGGCGGCACGGGCGGCACGGCGGGCGCGTCGTATCTGCGCAAGATGCTCGATGTCGTGCTGTTTCCAGAGCTATGGCACGTGCGTACCGTGCTTTGAGCGGCTACGCGAGACGCGCGGCCAGCGCCTTCAGCTTCGGACCGATCGTCTCGCGGAAATACGCTTCGCCCATCGACGACGCCGGCCCGCTGCTCGACAGCACGAGCCAGCGTCCGTTGCGCAGATCGCGGAACGGCGCGGCGATGGCGTTCACGTCGTCGTGCCATTCGCGAAACGAGTAGCAGCAGCCGTCGCGCACGAAATCCTCGATCGACTTGCGCGCGGCATCGACCTTCGCTTCGCCTTCGTTCTTGCCAAGTTCGTCGAATAGCGCATCGCGCGCCGCCTCGTCCTGCACGGCGAGATACGCGCGGCCCATCGAACTCGTGAGCATCGACAGGCGCGAGCCGGGTGCGAGTCCGAGCGTCAGCGCCGTCTCGCTGCGGATGGTTTCCAGATAGATCATGTCGAGCCCGTCGCGGCAGCCGAGCGACACCGCCGCGCCGATCTCGCGCGCGAGCGAGCGCATGTGCGGACGGGCGAGTTCCAGCGTGTCCGCGCCCGCGAGCAGCGTGAAGCCGAGCGACAGCACGCCCGTATCGAGCGCGTATTTGCCGGCAGGCTCGTCGAAGCGCAGATAGCCGAGCGTCGTCAGCGTGTAGGCGAGACGATTGACGGTCGCCTTCGCGAGTCCTGTGCGCGCGACGAAATCGCGATTGCCGAGCAGCGTCTCGCCGGGACGAAAGGCGCGCAGCAGATCGAGCCCGCGCGCGAGGGCGACGACGAACTTACGCTCGTCGATGTTCTCGTGCGGCAGGGAGCACAAGGAATTTCGATTGGAATCCGTCGACATCGGATGATAGACTCGAAGCTGATTTGCAAAACATTGTTTCGCTTAGCGGAACGCATGTCAAGCGCCCCGCGCTTCACGATGAATCAGGAGATAGCACATGGCCGACGCCGCCCGTTTCAACTGGGAAGATCCGCTCCTGCTGGATCAGCAATTGAGCGAAGATGAGCGCATGGTGCGCGACGCCGCCCGCGCTTACGCGCAGGACAAGCTGCAGCCGCGCGTGATGCAGGCGTTTCGCGATGAAAAGACCGATCCGGCGATCTTCCGCGAGATGGGCGAACTGGGCCTGCTCGGACCGACGATTCCCGAGCAGTACGGCGGCCCGGGCCTCAACTACGTCTGCTACGGGCTGATCGCGCGTGAAGTGGAGCGCGTGGACTCGGGTTATCGCTCGATGATGTCGGTGCAGTCTTCGCTCGTGATGGTGCCGATCAACACCTTCGGCAGCGATGCGCAGAAAGAAAAGTATTTGCCGAAGCTCGCGCGCGGCGAATGGATCGGCTGCTTCGGTCTCACTGAGCCGAACGCCGGTTCCGATCCGGCCAGCATGACCACGCGCGCGAAGAAGGTGCAGAACGGCTTCTCGCTGTCCGGCACGAAGATGTGGATTTCGAATTCGCCGATCGCGGACGTGTTCGTCGTCTGGGCGAAGCTCGAAGAGGACGGGCGCGACGAGATTCGCGGCTTTATTCTCGAGAAAGGCTGGAAGGGTCTGTCGGCCCCGGCGATCCACGGCAAGGTCGGCTTGCGCGCGTCGATTACGGGCGAGATCGTGATGGACGAAGTGTTCGTCCCCGAAGAGAACATGTTGCCCAACGTGCGCGGCCTGAAAGGTCCGTTCACGTGTCTGAACTCGGCACGCTATGGCATTTCGTGGGGCGCGCTCGGCGCGGCCGAAGCGTGCTGGCACACTGCGCGGCAATACACGCTGGATCGCAAGCAGTTCGGTCGGCCGCTGGCCGCGAATCAACTGATTCAGAAAAAGCTCGCCGACATGCAGACCGAAATCACGCTCGGCCTGCAAGGCGTGCTGCGCCTCGGCCGCATGAAGGACGAAGGCACGGCGGCCGTCGAGATCACGTCGATCATGAAGCGCAATTCGTGCGGCAAGGCGCTCGACATCGCCCGGCTCGCGCGCGACATGCTCGGCGGCAACGGCATTTCCGATGAATTCGGCGTCGCGCGTCATCTCGTGAATCTCGAAGTAGTGAATACGTACGAAGGCACGCACGATATTCACGCGCTGATTCTCGGCCGCGCGCAGACAGGCATCCAGGCGTTTTTCTGAACAGACTTCATTTACATGTGGAAGGGCCGGCGCGGGATGCGCCGGCCCTTCTTCTTTTTACGCGCCGCACTTGTAACTTTCGATAATTGCGCTGAAACTTTTACGGGTCAGATCGAATCCATTCAGAACGATGTCGATGTATTGACGAGGTAGGAACGGAATCTGCATCGGCTTTGTATTGCAGGGCGTGCCCTGCTCGTCAGCGATCCCATCTTTGGTTACGATTCCCGTAGCCTCACTGATTGGAGTCTTTAATGTCAGAAATCAATAAGGAGCGATTCATGTCGGATATCAAATCAGTACTCGCTGACGCCGAAGATCTCTTGAAGCAAGCGGCGACCGCCACGGGTGAACGCGCTTCCGAATTGCGCGAGACCGCGCTCACGCGTCTGAAGCAGGCGAAGGAAAAAGCCGCCGACGCGCAAGTCGTCGTGATTGAGCGCGGCAAGAAAGCCGCCCGCGCCACCGACGACTACGTGCACGAACATCCGTGGGCGTCCATCGGCATCGCGGCGGGCATCGGCATGGTGATCGGACTTCTGATCAACCGCAAATAAGCAGCATCGCCACTGAATGGCCCGCAGATTGCTAACTCGCTTTCTGTCGCGGTCCGCGCTGGACTGAACCGCGAGCGCCTTGTCCAGGCGCGCGGCTCGACACTCGCACCGGCCGGCTGCTTCTCGCGCCGACCGGAACTACAAAAGCGGCACCAACGCGCCTCTCGCCTTCACGCCATGACGACAGAACGGCCCACGCAGCAATCGTCCCCAGGACCGTTGCGACGCATACTGAGTTCCGCCTTCGCCATCTTCGAGACGCGCCTCGAGCTTATCGGCATCGAGCTTCAGGAGGAAAAGGAGCGGCTCATCGGCGTGCTCTTCCTCGGACTCGCCGCCATGATGCTCGCGATGATGGCGCTCATCTCGCTGACGGTGCTGATCGCCATTTTCTTCTGGGACACATATCGCTGGCAGGCACTCGGCGGCATCACGCTTCTGTATGCGCTGATAGCGATCGTCTGCGGCCTGCGCGCACGAAGCAACCTGCGCGACGCGCCGAACATGTTCGACGACACGCTCACCGAATTCCGCAAGGACCGCGATACTTTCCGCTGATCTCGCGCCAATCACGCCATGAGCCAACACGACGATACCTTCAAGACGCCCAAGCACCACAAGTCGCAGAAACTGCGCACGCCGCACATGCGGGCGCTGCGCAAGGAACTGCTGATTGCCCGCGCGGATGTCGAGCGCATGGAACTGCGGCAAGCCACTCATGATCTGCGTTCCTCAGTCACGCACTTCAGTTTCCTTCGTTTCCTGATGCCGGGCAGTCGCGGGCCGCGCCGCTGGGGCAAGCGCGGCGCGCCGGCGGGCGGCATCGGCGGCATGCTCGGTTCGCTTCTCGGCTCGGGCAATATGGGCTTGCTGTTCAAGCAATATCCGGTCGTCGGCTCGCTCGCGTCGCTCGTGCTCACCAAGCCGGTGAGAACGAAGCTCTTAAGCAGCGCGAAGCCCGTGCTCAAGTGGGGCGGCCTCGCGCTCGCCGGATGGGAAGGCTGGCGCATCTATCAGCAGATGAAGAACGCCGCGCCCGAGACGTCCAACGACGCTGTCGATCCGACAGTGTTCTGACCCAGCGTCAACTTCGTCCCGCCCAGCACGACGCCGACTGTGCGGCATCGAGCGGCGTCGTCGCGGCGGGCGGACGATTCCAGCGCAGCCCGGTCGCGTCGATGACGAACACGCCGCACGCGTCGTCATGCATTGCGCCGTCGGTTACCGGCACGGCTTCGACGGCATAACCGCCGTTCGTCGGCGATTCCGGCAGCACGCTTACGTTGTATATCGCGGCTCCGTTTGCCGGCACGCGATCGAGACCGGCATCGAGCGTGGGCGATGCGTCAAGCTCCGCGCTCTGCGCGAGTCGCGCCGTTTCGACGAATTGAACCGCGCGCAGCAGCGCGGACGCGGCATCGAGCCGATGCGCCTTCATCACATGCGTCCGATACGCCGGAATCGCGAATGTCGCGATGATCGCGGCGACGCCCAGCGCGATCATCAGTTCGAGCAGACTGAAGCCCTTCTCTTTCATATCGATCCTCAGAACGGTCGGGCGACGACGCGCCGCCAGTGTTGCGTGCTCGCGCCATCGGCGATATCGATCCGAAGTTGCAGCCACGCTTCGGAATCCGCAGTCGCGCCGAAACCGCGCGCAGTGATCAGATACGACTTCTCCGCCCACGCTTCGATCAGACATTGCGGGACGCGCCGCGCATGGGGCCACGAAGCGAACGGCGCGATCGCGGCGGCGTTCGGTCCATCGTACGAAGCCTTCATGCGCCATCGCGTAGGCTCGTCCTTGGAAGACGCGTTCATCGACGGCTGCGCGAGTTGAAGCATTCGGCTGCATCGGATCAACGCGCTGTCCGCCGCATGAAACGCCTGCACGCGCTCGCGCGTCGCGACGGCCGTGCGCGCCGCCACGAGCGATGTCTGCAACCATGCGCCAGCGGTCACGAGCATCATCGAAGAGAGGATCAGGACGATCGGCAGCGTGGCTCCGCGCGTCAGCGAACGTCGCTTCATTGCGCGCCTCCGGATGCGTTTTCCGGCGAATTGCGGATCGCGACGCGCCGCCAGAACGCCTGACGGACGCGGCCGTCTTCGACGTAAGCGGGCAATCCGCTGCAATCCGTGTAGCGCGTTCGACGTTTGGCATGCGAGGCCGAGCCACGCACGAGGACGCAAATCTCGGCGGCGTAAGCATCGCGCCAGCGATCGCGCGCGATGGCCGAAGCGTCCATTGCCGACGATGCGCCCTTGAGCCAGTACGTCACGCGAATCCGCTCGATCCCTTCGACAATCGGCTGTGCCTGCTTGCCGCCGCCTTCGCAGTACAACTCGGGTTCGCCGGTCGAACTGCTGGCCTTGGCATAGAAGCGATTCGTGACGATGTCATCGGAAACAGCCTGGCCGATGCAGTCCGTCGGCACGCCTGCGTTCGTCGGCCATGTGGATACGGCGTCGCCGGCGTAGCGCGTCTGCAGGCCGTCCGAGCGACCCGCGAGCGATTCGCATGACGCCGCCGTGTCGGCGCCGGCGACGCGCCCTTGCGCGCAGCCGAATAGCGGCGCATCGACGGTTGCGTCTGCGCTCGACGTAAATCCGGCCATCTGGATCTGCTGCCCGAGCATATCGAGCGCGATCGCCGCGGCGTCGTGGATGCGCGCGGTTTCGGCAGCGCGATCGAACGCGTCGCGCTGTCCGCGATAGAGCAGAAGCGACGCTGTCACGATCAACATGCCGAGCGCCAGAGCGATCGTCATTTCCAGCAGCGTATGGCCGCGCGAGGAGCGCGAGCGTGGAGTCATCGCGCGAACGCCACCGCGATGCAGGAAGTAAGCGGCTTGGCCTGCGATTCGACACACGGATCGGACCGGTCTTGTGCGCGCCAGCTCACCGTCGCGACGCGCACGCCATCGGCGCGATCGGATATCGCGACATCGCCCGACGGCAACATCGACGCCGCCCTCGCCTGCCATTGCGACACGATCCCCGCACGGTCCGCGTCGCCGCGAACGCCTTCCACGACCGAATCGGCGATGAGCGCCGCGCGCTCGCGTATCAACGCCGCCCGTTCGCCGCGTGCGAGCGCGCTTTGCACCGCGACGATCCCGAGCGCCGTCACCGCCGTGAGTGTCAGCGCGATCATCACTTCGATCAGCGAATCCCCACGTTGCGCGCTCTTCATGCCGATGCTCCGCAGCCGCCTTGCGTCATGCGCGCGCGGCCGCCCGCCGCGAGCCGTATGCATCGGCGCGATTCGGAATGCGCGGCAGGATCGGCGCCGCGCGGGCCGAAATCGAAGCTGCGAAATCCGCCGATGACTTGTCCCGAAGGCGGCGTGAAGGAGAGCTCCGTCGAAGTTCCAGCGATCGATATCGACGTCATCGGCGGCTGCATGCGCAGTAGTGTGGAAACGCCGTCGCGGTCGACGAACAGGCCCCATCCGCACGACCAGTCCGTCACTCCGTTCTCGCAACTTCGCCCTGACGCGAGGCAATGGCGCGCGGCATCTATCCTGCACAGCGTGACGCGCGCGCCGCGCCTCACGGCTTCGGCGCGTGCAAGTGACAGCGTGGAAAAGAGCGCCCGCGCGCGGGCATCGACGCGATCGCGCGTTTGCCACGCGATGAACGACGGCGCGGCGAACGTCGCGAGAATCGCCATGACGGCGAGCACCACGCACAGTTCGACGAGCGTGAAACCTTGATTTGATGCACGGATCATTTGCATGCCTTATCGATCGGATCGAGCCGGAAAAAGCTCAATCTAGCGATAAGAACCGCGCGCCGCCATTAGCCGAATGGCCGAGTGTTCACGCTGTCCGATGCCCGGCACACTGAGCGAGCGAACAGCAAGGAATCAGGTCAGAGAGGGAAACGATGCGGAAAGAATCAGCGCTTGCGCGAAGTCGATTTCTTCGGCGCGGCACGGCGGAATTCATCGAGCACGTCTTCGAATTCGGAGACGTCTTCGAAACGCTTGTAGACGGACGCAAAACGCACGAAGGCGATGGTGTCGAGCTGCCGCAGCTCGTTCATGACGAGTTCGCCGAGACGCTCGCTCTGCACTTCGCGCTCGCCGCTGCCGAGCAACTGATACTCGATGCGGGACGCGGCGGCATCGATCGCGTCGGCGGCGACCGGGCGCTTTCTCAGCGCAAGCTGCATGCTCGCGACGATCTTGCGCCGGTCGAACTCGGTGCGGCTGCCATCCTTCTTGACGACGGTCGGCAGCGCGAGTTCTACACGCTCATATGTGGTGAAACGCTTGTCGCACGCGGGACAGCGCCGCCGCCGCCGAATGGCCGCGCCATCCTCCGACACGCGAGAATCCACGACCTGGGTATCTTCGTGTCGGCAGAATGGGCAGCGCATAGGCGGTGTGCTCGCGAATTAACGGTAGACCGGGAAACGCTTGGTCAGATCGGCCACTTGCGCGCGCACGCGTTCGATGGTCGCCTGGTCTTCCGGATTGTCGAGCACATCGGCGATCAGGTTGCCGACGATCTCTGCTTCCTTCGTGCCGAAGCCGCGCGTGGTCATTGCGGGCGAGCCGAGACGCACGCCGCTCGTGACGAACGGCTTTTCCGGATCGTTCGGAATCGCGTTCTTGTTGACCGTGATGTGCGCCGCGCCGAGTGCGGCTTCCGCTGCCTTGCCAGTGATCTTCTTCGCACGCAGATCGACGAGCATCACGTGACTTTCGGTGCGGCCCGACACGATGCGCAGACCGCGCTTCACGAGCGTTTCGGCGAGCACGCGCGCGTTGTCGATCACGCCTTGCTGATACGTCTTAAATTCCGGCGACAGCGCTTCCTTGAACGCGACGGCCTTCGCGGCGATCACGTGCATGAGCGGACCGCCTTGAATGCCCGGGAAGATCGCGGAATTGATCTGCTTCTCGAACTCGGCTTTCATCAGGATGACGCCGCCGCGCGGGCCGCGCAGGCTCTTGTGCGTGGTCGTCGTGACGAAATCGGCGTGCGGCACCGGATTCGGATACAGGCCCGCGGCGACGAGACCGGCGTAATGCGCCATATCGACCATGAAGTAAGCGCCGACGCTCTTTGCGATCTTCGACAGACGCTCGAAGTCGATCTTCAACGCAAACGCCGACGCGCCCGCGACGATCAGCTTCGGCTTGTGTTCCTTGGCGAGCGCTTCGGTCTTGTCGTAGTCGATGTCCTCGGCTTCGTTGAGACCGTAGCTCACGACGTTGAACCACTTGCCCGACATGTTGACCGGCGACCCGTGCGTCAGATGACCGCCTTCGGCGAGGCTCATGCCCATGATCGTGTCGCCCGGCTTGAGCACGGCGAAGAACACGCCCTGGTTGGCCTGCGAGCCGGAATTCGGCTGCACGTTCGCGGCTTCGGCGCCAAAAAGCTGCTTCACGCGATCGATGGCGAGCTGCTCCACGATGTCGACATACTCGCAGCCGCCGTAATAGCGCTTGCCCGGATAGCCTTCCGCGTATTTGTTGGTGAGTTGCGAGCCTTGCGCGGCCATCACGGCCGGGCTCGTGTAGTTTTCCGACGCGATCAGCTCGATGTGATCTTCCTGGCGGCGGTTTTCCTGCTCGATCGCCTTGAGCAATTCGGGATCGACATTGGCGAGGGTACTTTCGGCTCTGTCAAACATACGTTTTCCGTGAGATCAAAACAGGTTGACCGGATCGCGCGTACGCCGCGTTCGAAGCAGACGCGAAAGACGCTGGAAACCGATGGAGTCCAGACGCGACGGATAGAGGAAGAATCCGGTTTCGCGGAACGGACAGCCACCGGCAACGCAGCGACGGCGTGCGGATCTCAGCTGCCCAGGCGAACGGCAAAACGACGCTCCGCGCTTCCTGGTGGGTCGCTCCACCTTGAATCCGAAGATTCTATCGCCAGTCACGCGGGGTTTGAGCGTTGTAGTTTAATGGGCTGTCATGCTTTAGGCAACCGGCCGACAGCCCGGTCCGGCGCCCGCGCGGACGCTCATAAAGCACGATCGTTCGCACCCGCGCTCGCTTGCCGCGGCGCATCAATGGAAGTACCCTTTGCGCCGTTGCCGGACGCGCTTTCCCGTGCAATCCGGCTTTGCCCATTCCACCCCGTTCGGAGTCCGCTCATGATCGTTTTTGTCACCGGCTCGTCGGCCGGATTCGGTGCCGCCATCGCGCGCACATTCGTGAAAGGCGGCCATCGCGTGATCGCGGCGGCGCGTCGCAAGGAACGGCTCGCCGCGCTGGCGAACGAACTCGGCGACGCGCTTCTGCCCGTCGAACTCGACGTGCGCGACGAAAGCGCCGTCCGCAATGCCGTCGCCGCGCTGCCCGAGGCGTTCGCGCAGATCGACGTGCTCGTGAACAACGCAGGTCTCGCGCTCGGCCTCGAGCCCGCGCAACGCGCCAATCTCGATGACTGGCGAAACATGATCGACACCAACTGCACGGGCCTCGTGACGGTCACGCACGCGATCCTGCCGGGCATGATCGACCGCAATCGCGGACACGTGTTCAACCTGGGGTCGGTTGCGGGAACGTATCCGTACGCCGGCGGCAACGTGTACGGCGCGACGAAGGCGTTCGTGCGCCAGTTCAGCCTGAACCTGCGCGCCGACGTCGCCGGCACGGCTTTGCGCGTGACGGACATCGAGCCGGGACTCGTCGGCGGCACCGAATTTTCGAACGTGCGCTTCAAGGGCGACGACGCGAAAGCGGAAACCGTCTATAAGGACGTGCAGGCGCTCACGCCCGAGGACATCGCCGACGCGATCTACTGGATCGCCACGCGCCCGGCGCACGTGAACATCAACGCAATCGAGATGATGCCGATTGCCCAGACGTTCGCACCGTTGCAAATTAACCGCGGCTGATTCTGATAACTGCCTAAGGATTTGGCGGCGGCGCTGCGGGTTCCGGTAAAATGCCGCCGATGAATATTTGTCAAAATGCGAGCCGGAGCGTTCCTGAATGCTTTCGCGCGAGCGGAGCGGCGCAAAGGTGAGTGATTCGTTGATTTTCGAGTGGCCGATTCGGGTGTATTACGAAGACACCGACGCCGGCGGCATCGTCTTCTACGCGAACTACCTGAAATTCTTCGAGCGGGCGCGCACCGAATGGCTGCGCGCGTGCGGCATCGACCAGCAGCGTCTCGCGGATGCGAACGGCGTCGTGTTCGTCGTGAGACGCACTTGCGTCGAATACTCGTCGCCGGCGCGCCTCGACGACGTCATTCGCATCGTGAGCCGCATCGAGCGCCTCGGCCGTGCATCGGTGGATTTTCATCAGGAAGCGTGGCGCGACGGCGTGCTGCTCGCGAGCGGCGACATTCGCGTCGCATCGGTGGATCGCGCGTCGATTCGTCCGGCCGCCATCCCCGACGCCGTGCTCGACGGTTTGAGGCGCGGCCCGCACGCCGCACTCGCCACGGCATCAGGCGGCGCAAACCCGGACCGGACCTGAACGATGAACCCATCGCACCCCGAAGCGAACCAGCGCTTCGGGAACAAAGGAAGCATTAACGAGATGAGCCGGCCATCGCACGGCTTTCGTTTGATTCACATCCATTTCACGAAAGCATGACGCTTTGACCGGACGCCCCTTTCGGGACGAAACAGCCGACCTTTATGAACAATACACAAGACCTGTCGATCATTTCTCTCGTCGTTCACGCGAGCCTGCTCGCGCAGGCGGTGATGGCGCTGCTGCTGCTGCTTTCGCTCCTGTCGTGGACTTTTATCTTCCGCAAGTGGTTCGCCATTCGCCGCGCGCGCGCGCAGACCGAGCGTTTCGAGCGTGATTTCTGGTCGGGCGGCGACTTGCAGGCGCTGTATCAGAGCGCGGCGAACAATCGCCACACGATCGGCGCGCTCGAGCGTATCTTCGAATCGGGCATGCGTGAATTCCTGAAGGGCAAGGAGCGCCGCATCACCGATCCGGGCGCGATTCTCGACGGTTCCCGCCGCGCGATGCGCGCCGCCTTCCAGCGCGAGATGGACGTGCTCGAAGCGAACCTCGCATTTCTCGCGTCGGTCGGATCGGTGAGTCCGTACATCGGTCTCTTCGGCACGGTCTGGGGGATCATGAACTCGTTCCGCGGTCTCGCCAACGTGCAGCAGGCGACGCTTGCGAACGTCGCACCGGGCATTGCCGAGGCGCTCGTCGCGACCGCGATCGGCCTGTTCGCCGCGATTCCGGCCGTGGTCGCGTACAACCGTTACGCGCACGACATCGACCGTCTGGCGATCCGCTTCGAGACTTTCATCGAAGAGTTCTCGAACATCCTGCAGCGTCAGGCGCACTAACAGAAGGAGTCCGCGATGGCAGGCCCCATTCGTTCCAGCATGCGCGGCAGCTCGCGCCGCGCAATGGCCGACATTAACGTCGTGCCGTACATCGACGTGATGCTCGTGCTGCTCGTCATCTTCATGGTGACCGCACCGCTCGTTTCGCCGTCCATCATCAACCTGCCGACCGTCGGCAACGCGCAGCCGCAGGAGCAGCAGCCGCCGCTCGTCATCAACATCAAGGCAGACGGCAGCATGAACGTGCGCTACAAGGAAGAAGGCGGCGCGACGCAAGAGCAAAAGATGACGATGAACGATCTCAACAGCTTCGTGCTGAATCGTCAGGAATCGCATCCGGATCAGCCCGTCGTGATCGCCGCGGACAAGACCGTGAAGTACGAAGTCGTGATGAACGTGATGTCCGATATGAAGGCGCGCGGCGTGAAGCGCGTCGGATTGCTCGTCAAATCGCAATGACCCTTTCGCAAAGGCAGACACGCGCATCGTCCGCGCGACCGAACCGCCCGCCGCGCGAGCGCGGCACGGGCAAGGCGTTCGCGCTCGCGGCGTTGATGCACCTGCTGCTCGGCTGGTTCCTGTATCACGGCATCAACTGGCAGAACAACACGCCGGCGGGCGCGGAGGCGGAAATCTGGACTGAGATTCCGGATACGCCGGCACCGACGCCCCGCCCTGCCCCGCCGCCGCCTGCGCCGGTCAAGGTGCAGCCCGCGCCGCCGCCCGCGAAGGATGAAGACGCGGACATCGCGTTGCAGGAAAAAAAGCGTAAGCAGCAGGAAGCCGCCGCGCGCGAAGCGCAGCTTGCCGAGCAGCGCCGTCAGCAGGAAGAGGCGAAGCAGGAAGCGGAAGCGAAGCGTCAGCAGCAGCTCGCCGCCCAGGCCGCGCAGCAGAAGGCGATGCAGGACAGGCAAAAGCAGATCGAACAGCAGCGTCAGGCGGAACTTCAGAAGCAACAGCAGCAAAAAGCTCAGCAGGACAGGCAGCGTCAGCAGCAGCAAGCCGAAGCCCAGAAGCAGGAACAGCTCAAGGAGCAGAAGGAACAGAAGGACCAGCAGGAAGCCAAGGCGAAGGCCGACGCGCAGGCGAAGGCCAAGGCCGAGTCCGACGCGAAAGCGAAGGCCGCGGCGCAAGCGAAAGCCAAGGCCGACGCCGAAGCGAAAGCCAAGGTCGATGCCGAGCGCAAGGCGCGTCTCGCACAGTTGCAGGGCCAGTTGGGCGGCGGCACGGCAGGCAGCGGCGAAGGGCTAGCGAAGAGCGGCACTGGCAAGGGCGCGGGCGGCAATGCGACTTCGCCGGGTTATGCCGAGAAGGTGCAGCGTCGCGTGCGGCCGAACATCCATTGGGGCGGCGAAACCGCGGGCCTCGAAACTGTAGTGTCGGTTCGTTGTTCGCCCACGGGCACTTTGCTGTCCGCGAGCATCACCCGTTCGAGCGGCAATGAGCAATGGGATGCGGCGGCGCTGCGTGCAGTGCAGAACTCAGACCCGATGCCCACGGATATCGATGGAAAAGCACCCGAGCGCTTCACCATCACGCTGCGTCCGGCGGGAAGCTGAGACCGCATGAATCCGGGACGGGAAACGCCTTGAAAGCGCGCATTAAGCTGCGGGAACGAATTGTGCGGCCGCGGGTCTGTTCTGCAGTCCGCGGACACCTGAAAACGCTTTTATCTGGAACCTATACAGCATGAGTTTGATGACGAAGCTTGGCCTGAGAACGCTGGTCGCGTCCTGCCTGATCGCAGCCGGCACCGCCGCGCACGCCCAGTTGAACGTACTCGTGACCGGCGTCGGTTCGACCCAGTTTCCGATCGCGACGGCCAATTTCGCCAATGAAGCGAGTTCGCCGCAGCAGGTCAGCGCGATCATTCGCCAGGATTTGCAGAGAAGCGGCAAGTTCACGAACATCGACGCCGGCAGTGCGCCGGTCGCGGAATCGGATTCCGTCGACCTCGGCGCATGGAAGGCAAAAGGCGCGGACGCGTTCGTGTCGGGTAGCGTGAACAAGCTGCCGAACGGGCAGTACGAAGTGCGCTTCCGCCTGTACGACACCGTGAAGCAGCAGAACCTCGGCGGCCTGTCGCTCGTCAGCGCCGAAAGCGGCCTGCGCATGAGCGCGCACAAGATCGCGGACTATATCTACGCGAAGCTGCTCGGCGGACGCGGCGTCTTCGCAACGCGTCTGTCCTACGTCATCCAGACGGGCGGCCGTTATCAATTGCAGATTTCGGATTCGGACGGTCAGGACGCGAAAATCGCCCTCTCCAGCCCGGAGCCGATCATTTCGCCGGCATGGTCGCCGGACGGCACGAAGGTCGCATACGTGTCGTTCGAGAAGAAGAAGCCGGTGGTGTATATCCACGATCTGCCGACGGGACGTCGCGTGGTCGTGTCGAACCAGAAGGGCAATAACAGTGCTCCGGCGTGGTCGCCCGATGGCCGCAAGCTCGCGGTCGCGCTCTCGCGCACGGGCAACACGCAGATTTTCGAAGTCAACGCAGACGGTTCCGGCCTGCGCCGTCTGACACAAGGCAGTTCCATCGACACCGAGCCGTTCTTCTCCCCCGATGGCAACTGGATTTATTTCACGAGCGACCGCGGCGGCCAACCGCAGGTCTACAAGATGCCGGCGGCGGGTGAAAGCGCCGGCGCGGCCCAGCGGGTCACGTTCACGGGTGCGTACAACACGAGCCCGCGCGTGAGCCCGGACGGCAAGCAACTCGCGTACATTTCGCGCACTGGCGGCGGCTTCAAGCTGTATCTGCAGGACCTCGCGTCCGGCACGGCGACGGGGCTGACCGACACGACGCATGACGAATCGCCGAGTTTCGCGGCGAATGGTCAGTACATCCTCTACGCCACCCAAGTGAACGGACGTGGCGTGTTGGCAGCCGTTTCGACCGACGGTCGCACGCGGCAAGTCTTGTCAGTTCAGGGCGGTGTGGTGCGCGAGCCGTCCTGGGGTCCGTTCATGCAATAAGTCCAGCAATAACGTTTCACATACAACGTTCAGCTACAACACAAGGAGAGGTACCATGATGTCGAAACTTCGTATCGGCCTGGCAGTTGCGATGGTCGGCGCATTGGCGGCGTGTCACTCGGGCGTGAAGCTCGACGAAGGCCAGAACAAGGGTGCAGTCGGCACGCAGCCGAACCCGACGGACGTGAAGCAGGTCAACATCGACCCGCTGAACGATCCGAACAGCCCGCTCGCGAAGCGCAGCATCTTTTTCGACTTCGACAGCTACGCCGTGAAGGACGACTATCAGCCGCTGCTGCAACAACACTCGTCGTACCTGAAGAGCCATCCGGAGCGTCACGTCCTGATTCAAGGCAATACCGACGAGCGCGGCACGAGCGAATACAACCTGGCGCTCGGCCAGAAGCGCGCGGAAGCCGTGCGCCGTGCGATGTCGCTGATGGGCGTCGCCGATTCGCAGATGGAAGCCGTGAGCCTCGGCAAGGAAAAGCCGATGACGACGGGTCACGACGAATCGTCGTGGGCACAGAACCGCCGCGCGGATCTCGTGTACCAGCAGTAATTCGCTTAACGTAACCAGTTACGGGTGAGTCGCCCTATGTTGTATCGCTTTCCCTTGCTGCGCGTGGCCGCAGCCGCGTGCGTGATTGGCTCGACGATGCTGAGTGCGCCCGCGCACGCCGGCGTCTTCGACGACAACGAAGCGCGTAAAGCCGTGCTCGATCTGCGCACGAAGACCGATAGTCTGTCCAGCCAGTTGCAGGCCGCGCAGCGCACGATCCTCGATCAGCAGAACCGTATCGACCAGCTCAATCAGCAGGTCGCGACGGTTCGCGGGCAGAACGAGGATCTGGCCAATCAGGTCGCGACGCTGCAAAAGCAGCAGAAGGACTATTACGCCGATCTCGATTCGCGCTTGAAGAAATTCGAGCCGCAGCAAGAGACGGTCGACGGCGTGACCGGTTCGGTGCAGCCCGGCGAGACGGAAGCGTTCAACGCAGCGTCGACTCAATTCCGTAACGGTGACTACAAGAACGCCGCGGCGTCGTTCAAGGCGTTCGTGGCGAAGTATCCGCAAAGCCCGTATCAGCCGACGGCGCGATACTGGCTCGGCAATGCGCTCTATGCGCAGCGCGACTACAAGGGATCGACGGCGATCTGGCAGGATCTGGTGAAGAGCTATCCGACGCATCCGCGAGCGCCCGAGGCGCTGCTCGCGATCGCGAACAACCAGATCGAACAAGGCCAGAAGGCGGCTGCAAAGCAGACGCTTCAGCAGATCATCTCGCAGTACTCCGGTACGGAAGTCGCGCAGACCGCGCAGAGCAAGATGTCGCAGGTGAAGTAAGCGAAGCCTCGGTGCTTCGGGTTTCGCGCCTCTCAGGAGAATGCCCGCGCAATGATGCCGCGGGCATTTTTCTCTCGAAGACTTCAGCGTTCTTCAGCGAGACAAGTTGACAGAATAGCGAATCGAAGTTTATAATTTCGCCTCTTTTGGGTCGTTAGCTCAGCTGGTAGAGCAGCGGACTTTTAATCCGTTGGTCACAGGTTCGAATCCCGTACGGCCTACCAAGTATCAAGTAAGAAGCCCGGTCATCGCGACCGGGCTTTTTGCTTTGCGCGCTCGATTCGCTCGGGCGCGTGCGCCATCGGGACACAAGATGTCTCATCGATTCTTATAATCGGAGTCGTTGCCGACACATCCGCCCCTGCCCCGCCATGACCTCCAGTCTCGACGAAGCCATCCTCCGCGTCCTGCCCACCGAGCGCGACGCGACCGCCTGGCTATCGACGCCTGAGATCCGCAGGCGTCTCGAAGAGCGCGGTCATCGCGTCGGCTATACGAAGAAGGTGCAGCGTCATCTGACCGCGCTCGAAGCCGACGCGCGCGTCGTATCGATGCTCAACGGACGCGAGTTGCTCTGGCAGCGCAAGCCCTGGCTGCACGGCTTGCAGGAAGGCGTGAGCGGCCTGATGAGCGCATCCGAAGCAGTCGCGTTCCACATCCTTCAGCGCTTCGCGGGCAACAAGCTGCCGAACGCCGTGACGCGCGACATCGATCCGCTCTTCAAGGCCGCCGAATCGCGGTTGTCGCAGGAAAAGGCGGATAGCCGCATTTATCGCGCGTGGGCGGACAAGATCGATTCCGTCGATGGCGCTTTCACGCTGATTCGTCCGAAGCTGCGTCCCGAAATCTTCCAGACGGTCGCCACGGCCACGTTCTTCGAGCGCGAATTGCTCGTGCAATATCGTGCGGCGTATAAGGGCGAACAGAGCGACGAGCCGCGCACGAGGACGCTCTGGCCGCTTGCGCTGGTCGAATCGGCGGGCGTGATGTACATGGTCGCGCAGGATCCGAATCGCGCGCCGCGTCCGGAGAAAGGCGAGACGGAATGGATGCGCACGCTCTACCGGCTCGATCGCATTCGCTCGGTGTCGGAGTCGGGCGAGTCGTTCACGTATCCGGAGGACTTCAAGCTGCGAAAGTACATCGAGACGCAGCAGGTCTTCGACTTTCTGCCCGAGCCGCCGGTGCTGCTCGAACTCGCGTTCGAAGGCAACGCGGGCAATCAGTTGCGCGAATCGCCGATGTCGAAGGATCAGCAGATCGACACGCTGCCCGACGGCCGCATGAAAGTCACGGGCACCGTCACACCGAGTCTCAAGTTGCGCTGGTGGCTGCGCGCGCTCGGCGCGGGCGTCGAGATTCTCGCGCCGCAAGCGTTGCGTGACGAGTTCGCCGAAGATTTCGCGAGGCTCGCGAAGCGTTATCGGACGAGTTGACGCGCATCAGCCCATGTAGCGCACGTTGACGCGCGGCCCGAACACCTCGCGCACGATATCCACGAGATGATCGTGGTGACTCAGAAAGATCACCTGCGTGCGTTTCGCGATCTGCGCAAGCACGCGCAGACCGGCGCGCGCGCGGCCATCGTCGAAGTTGATGAAGAGATCGTCGGCGACGAACGGCAGCGCCGACGCCTTTTCGCCATGTTCTTCCAGCGCCGCGAGGCGCAGCGCGAGATAAAGCTGATCGCGCGTGCCTTCGCTCATGCCGGCGATATCGACGTGCTCGCCGCTCGCGCGAATCGCGGACAGCGCCATCGGCTGACGATCGTAATCGACGACGAGCCGTGAGAACGTGCCGAGCGTGAGCGTCGAAAAGATCGTGCTCGCGCGCGAAAGCATCGGGCCCTGGCGGCGCTCGCGATAGCGGTCGATCGCCCACTTCAGCAGCGTCGACGCGGTCTCGACTTTCACGAAACGTTCGGCTGCATCGGCCATTGCGGCGAGCGCTTCCTGACGCTTCGCCTCGGCGCGCGCGGCGTTCGCTTCGCCCGAAATCGCTTCGAGTTCGCGGCGCGCGGCATCGAGCGCCGTCGCCGTTTCGCTCGCGATTTTCACCGACTCGGACAACGCCGCGCCAATGCGCGACAACTCCGCCGGCACGTTCGGCATGTCCGTGCCCTCCACTTCCGCGACGAGATCGTCGAGCGTCAGCCCGTCGCCGCCCTTGATGAGCGCGGCGCGCGCGTCGTCCACGGCGTCGCTCAGTTCGCGCTTCTTCTGCGATTGCGCGATGAGCGCCTGAAGCGCGTCCGGCGTATCGACGCGCGCGAGATCGTAGAGCGGGCGCAGCGTCGCCTTCGCGTCTTCCACGTCGGCTCTGGCACGACCGACGTGCTCGCTCGCTGACGCATGTTCCTTCTTCAGCCGCTCCAGTTCGGCGTGCGCCCCGCACGCGCGATCGAGGCGTGCCGACAACTCGGTCGCGATCGCGTTGGCGTCGAGCGCCGCGAGCGATGCGTCGAGTTCGCGCGCGATTTGCGATGCATCGGCGCCGAGCGCGTCGAGCGTCGCGCGCATTGAATCGATCTGGCCGGTGCGGATGGCGTCGATCTGCGTCAGTTGATCGCCGATTTTCTTCACGATGTCGATGGCCGCTTCGGCCGCCGCCTGCGAATCCGCCGCGCTCGACAAACCCGCTTTCGCGAGCGCCGCAGACCATTCGCGCTGCCAGCGCCCGAACGCCTCGTGCGCCGCCTTCGCCGCGCCCTGCCGCGCGACGCGCCCGGCCTGCGCTTCGTCCAATTGCGCCGATACGTTGCGACGCGTCACCGCTGCTTCGTCGATGGCCGCGATCTTCGCCTCGGCCAGATCGCAGAGCGCGTCGAGATCGGCGTTTGAGTTCGCGTGATTCGGAAGATCGAGATGCCGCGCGAGTTCGTCGCGGCGCGCGGCTGCATCGGCGGATTCGCGCGCGTGTTCGTCCGCGCGCGCGTCGAGCGTTTGCGCCGCGGCGAGCGTCCTGTCGCGCGATGCGATCCACGCGGGCGCATCGTCGAGCGACATGTCCGCGATCTGCGATTGCACGGCGAGCGCGCGCCATGCGTCATCGAACGTCGTCAGCGCCGATTCGGCCTCGCGCACGTTGTCAGCGCGCCGCGCGAGCGTCGATTCTTCATTCGCGATGCGCCGCTTCAACGCCGCAAGGCGCGTTGCGTGACCCACGGAACCGAGTTGCCGATCCGCGAGGCCGTCGGCCGCGTGCAGCGCCGTTTCGAAACCTGACGCGCCTTCATCGAGTGCGATCTCGCCGGACTTGATCGCGTGCCACGCCGCATCGCGCGACGCGCGCGCGTCCTGTACGCGATCGCCCGTCACGACATCGTGCGTATCGACGAGATCGTCGAATTCGGCGCGCGTCGCGTGCAGCGTGTCGCGGGCTTCTTTCGCGCGGTCGACGGCGAGCATCACGCGCGACGCCAGTTCCTGCCGCTCCGCGCGCATCGCGGCGATGCGTTCCGCCGCTGGCAATGTCATCGACTTCAGTTCGGCGAGCGGCCGCGACCATCGGCCGAGCGACGCCATGCCCGCGTCGAGCGACTGCTGGGCATCGCGTTTCGCGTCGTCGAGACGCTGCCTCGCCGCTGCTGTATCGCGATACTTCTGCGCGGCGCGCAACGCGGTGCGCAGACCCGGCGACACCTCGCCGCTCGCGATCGCCGCGAGCTTCGCGTTCAGCGTGTCGACGTGCGTCGCGGCGGCATCGGCGGCCTGTTGCGCATTGCGCGCGGCGAGTTCGAGTTCGCCGCGCTCGAACATCAGGCTCGTGACGGTCTGGAGCGCGAGCGTGCCGGGCATCGCGCGGCGCGTTTGCTCTTCGTTCTGCGGCCAGCCGAGTTGCGCGGCGTCCTGCGCGATCTGGCTCAGGCGCAGCGCCACTTCCTGTTCGAGCCGCGCGATGTCGCTCGCGTGACTCGACGCGCGCTGCCGCGTGGCTTCGAGTGCGCGAATACGCGATTGCGCGGCGAGCAGCGCGTCGTCGATGCGGATCGCGGACAGTTCCGACTGCAACTGTTCCGCAGATTTCGCATGCACGTCGAGCGCGCTCTGCGCCGCCGCGAGACGCTTCAGCGCGTCGTGCAGCGTGGCTTCGGCGTTCGCGGGCAGATCGACGACATCGCCCAGTTCGCGCAATTGCGCCGCCTTCTCGCGCCACACGTTCAGATACGGTGCGACGCGCCGCACGCGTTCGAGCTTGCCGCGTTGCGCTTCGAGCGCCGCGCGCCGCGCATCCTGCTCGCGGCTTTTTTCCTCGGCCTCATCGACGGCGGCATGCGCGCGCGTCCACTTCGCCGTCCGCACGCTGGCGGCTTTCAGTTCGTCGGTGGCTTCGTCGTATTGCTTGCGATTGATGTTGTACGTGCAGCCCTGCTTGCGCTTCGCCCACAAGCTCTCGGCTTCCTCCGCGAGACGCTGGCGCACGTCGCCGAGACTCGCGATGCCCGCCGCCGACTGGAACAGCACCTGTCCGACATCGCTCGATGCATCGAGAATCGCCTCTCCGCCGCGCCGGAGCGCCTCGTGATTCAGGCAGTACATCTGCTCGAAGAAGCTCTTGTCGGCGGCGCCGAGGAACGCGGCCAGCGCGTCCGGCGGCAGCGCATCGCCGTTCGGCGCACATAGCGACGCCTTGCGGCTCTTCGTGCGATGAAACGCGAACGTTTCGCCGCCCGCTTCACCGCCCGCTTGACGGCCCGCTTCGATCATCGCGCCGAGCCGCAGCTCGCTTTGCGGATGCACGAACGCGAGCGGCGAGCTGTGCGGCATGCCGAAGAGCAACTCGGAGATCGCGTTCTTGATGGTGGACTTGCCGGCCTCGTTGGGACCAACGACGAAATGGAAGTCGTGTTCCGCCGCCGGAAAATCGACATCGTGATCCGTGAACTTGCCGTAGCGGATGAGTTCGAGCCTGCCGATGCGCATGATTTACTCCGCGTCCGACAATTGCGCGATCAGCCCCGATCGCACTTGGGCGACGAGCGCCGCGAGTTCGCCGTTGCGCACATGCTCGAGTTCCGGCACGGACTTGTGCAACTCGCCCGGCGCCTGCGCCGCGAGCGCGATGAGCTTCTCCTTCAACATACTTAGAAACTCCGGATCGGATTCGGCTTCGATCAGCAGACCGTGAAGATCGGCGAGCGCATCGGTGCGGCCGGTTGAGGGTTCGCTGTGGGCAAGCGGCTCGGTCGCGATCTTCACTTTCTCGAGCCACAGGCGGTCGTGACTGATCGCGGCGATCTGCGCGAGCACTTCCGCGCGCAGCTGCGTTTCGAGGCCGAAGAGCGCGCCGTGCGCCTGCGTCGCGCCGGTGATCGTCACGCGCACGGCGTGCGGCACCGGCGACGCCGCAGCTTCGATGAGCGCTTCGAGCGCGCGTCCGATCGCGAGCGCGACTTCATCGAGCGTGCTCGCCTGCGATGCGTCCACCGTGACGGCTTCCCAGCGCAGCACGTCGATGAAAAGCCGCTCGACGGACACCTCTTCCGCATCCGACACCGTCACGATCACCGCGCCGCGCCGTCCCGTTTCGCGAATATTGCGTCCTTGCAGATTGCCCGGAAACACGATGGTCGACGCGTCCCGCCAGATCGCGTAGTCGTGCACGTGACCGAGCGCCCAGTAGTGATATTCCTTTGCGTGCAGTTCGGCGACGGAGCACGGCGCGTAACTCGCGTGCATCGAGCCGCCTTCGAGCGCGGTATGCAGCACGCCGATATTGAAATACCCCGCGACCGCCGGCGGGTAAGCCGCGACGAGATTTGTCGTGACTGCCTTTTCCTTGAAGCTGTGGCCGTGAAGGGCGACCTTCAGATCGTCGATAAGAAACGTCTGCGCCTTGCGCGTCGAGAACGTGTGGACGTTGTCGGGCAACTGAAGCTGACTCGTCATTTCGCTTTCGGCGTCGTGATTGCCGAAGAGCACGTAGACCGGAATGCCCGCGCGACGCAGCCGCCCCATTTCCCGGCAAAAGAAGATGCCCGTGTTGTGATCGCGCCAGGTGCCGTCGTAGAGATCGCCGGCGATCACCATGAAGTCGATTTGTTCATCGATCGCGACCGACACGAGCTTCGAGAAAGCCTCGCGCGTGGCGTTGCGCAGCATCTCTGCGGGCGCGTCCGCGTAGGCGGAAAGGCCGTGCAGCGGGCTGTCGAGATGAATGTCCGCCGCGTGAATGAAGCGCATGGCGCTCGCTCCTTTTGATGGGACCGAAGATCATAGCAGCCGGTCCGGACACATTGCGTCCCGATGGAACTTGCGGGTTCGGGACGCGGAATGTCCCGCGTCGCGCCCAGAATCACTCGTCCGGATTCAACGCGACACGAGGACAAGACGATGAACGCAACACTCGAACGAGACGCCACGATCAGAAGCCCGTACACGCCCGGCAGCGCCGATGCCGCCATCGGGCATCTGGAGCGCGTGCTGTCGGCGGAAGGCGCGAATTCGCTGTTCGGACAGACTTACTGGCGTACTCGCGTGCAGCAGGTGAGCGCCACGCGCGGCCTGCTTCGCGAGCAGCGCGCGCGGCTCGAACGGCTGATGAGGCTGCTTTCCGACGCCGATGGCGTTCAGGCTTTCGAGCGCTGAACGGCCTGCGCCAGCGCGATGAACTCCGCGACCGGCACTTCTTCGGCGCGGCGCGTGAGATCGAAGCCTAGCGCGTCGAAATCGATCGTGTCGCGGTAGGCGCCGAGATTGTTGCGCAAGACCTTGCGGCGCTGCGCGAACGCGGCTTTCACGACATCGCTCAACGCGTTCTCGTCGACGTCCGGCAACTCGTGCGGCGCGAACGGAATCATCCGCACGATCGCGGAATTCACCTTCGGCGGCGGATTGAACGATTCAGGCGGCACGTCGATCAGCTTGTCCATCACGTAGCGGTATTGCAGCATCACCGAGAGACGCCCGTAATCCTTGCTCGCGGGCTCGGCGATCATGCGCTCGACCACTTCGTCCTGCAGCATGAAATGCTGGTCGATGACCTTGTGCGCGAACGTCGTCAGGTGAAACAGCAGCGGGCTCGAGATGTTGTACGGCAGATTGCCGACGATGCGCAGCGTCGGCTTCTCGCTCCCCAGCGCGAGCGACGCGAAATCGAAATCGAGCGCGTCCGCCGAATGCACGACGAGCCTGTCGCCGAAACGCTTTTCCAGACGGCCGATCAGATCGCGGTCCAGTTCCACCGCGTGCAGCGGCGACTCGGGCGTGGCGAGACGCTCGATCAACGGCTCGGTGAGCGCCGCGAGACCCGGGCCGATTTCGACCATGCGCTCGCCGCGCTTCGGCGCGATCACATCGACAATGGAATCGATCACGCCCTGATCGACGAGAAAGTTTTGCCCGAAACGCTTGCGCGCGAAATGGCCTTGGTGTTTGGTCGACATACTGATTCGAATGAATGCGCGCGCTCAGGCGCCGCGCTTGTGACGCGCCATCGTGACGGCGGCGTCGATGGCGGCGATCATGCTGCCCGGATCGGCGCGGCCCGTGCCGGCGAGATCGAGCGCGGTGCCGTGATCCACCGACGTGCGGATGATCGGCAAGCCGAGCGTCACGTTGATGCCTTCGCCGAACGTCGCGTATTTGAGCACCGGCAAGCCCTGGTCGTGGAACATGGCGAGCACGCAGTCGGCGTCTTTCAGATAGCGCGGCTGGAACAAGGTATCGGCGGGATACGGGCCGGGCGCGTCGATGCCGAGCGCGCGGGCGCGTTCGAGCGCGGGCGTGATGACATCGATCTCTTCGCGGCCCAGATAACCGTTCTCGCCCGCATGCGGATTGAGCCCGGTGACGAGAATGCGCGGCGCGGCCAAGCCGAAATGCGCGCGCAGATCGTGATCGATGATGGTGAGCGTTTCGACGAGACCGTCAACGCTCAACGCCGCCGGCACGTCTTTCAGCGGCAGATGCGTCGTCGCGAGTGCGACGCGCAACGGACGCTCGCTCGAACCGGCCAGCATCATCACGACGCGCGGCGTGTTCGTGCGCTCGGCGAGATATTCGGTGTGACCGGTGAAAGGCACGCCGGCATCGTTGATTGTGCTCTTTTGCAGCGGCGCGGTGACGATGGCGTCGAACCGGCCGGACACCGCGCCGTCGATGGCGGCATCGAGCAGACCGAGCACATAGCGCCCGTTCGCGGCGTTCAGCGTGCCCGCTTCGGCGGGCGCGGCAAGCGCGTGATGTTCGATGCGCACCGGGTCCGTCGCGGCGGGCCATGCGCCTCCCGCGCGTGATGCAAGCAATGCGCGATCGCCGAGCACCGTGAAATGCGCCGATGGCCACCGCTCGCGCGCCTGCATGAGCGCCGCCGCCGTCAGTTCCGGACCGACACCGGCCGGCTCGCCAGTCGTGATGGCGATGGCGAGCGGTCGGACGTCGGCGGCACTCATGCTGTTACTGCTGCTGGGCAGCGATGCCCTTGTACTGCACGTAGGCTGTATCGCGCAGTTCGCGCAGCCAGTCGGAATACGCCTGCTCGGCCTTGCGCTGACCGATCGCCTGACGCGCGATATCGAGCTGCTGCGATGCCGATCCTTCCGCGTCGCGGCGGCCGAGCACCTGGATCAGGTGATAGCCGTACTCGCTTCGCACCGGATCGCTGACGGCGCCGTCCTGCAGATTGTTCATCGCGCGCTCGAATTCCGGCACGGTCTCGCCTGGGCTGATCCAGCCGAGATCGCCGCCCTGCGACGCCGAACCGTCCTGCGAATACGTGCGCGCGAAGTTGGCGAAATCGCCGCCGTTCGCGACTTGCTGCTTGATGTCTAGCAGCCGCTGGCGCGCAGCCTGTTCCGACATGCCGTCCGATACGCGCAGCAGGATGTGGCGCACGTGCGTCTGAACGAGCTTGGGCGCGTCGGCTGCGGTGCCCTGGCTCGCGCGGCGATCCACCAGCTTGATGATTTCGAAGCCGCCGTCCGTGCGCAGCAACGTCGGCACGACCTGGCCCGGACGCAACGTCGATACCGCGCTCACGATGCCCGCCGGCAAGGAACCGGCCGTGCGAAAGCCGAGATCGCCGCCCTTTCCGGCGTCCGTGTCCTGCGAATTCTGCTTCGCGAGCTTGGTGAAGTCATCGCCTGCCTGAGCCTGCTTGAGCACGGCGTCGGCCTGCGCCTGAACTTTGGCCACTTCGCTTTGCGGCGCATCGGACGGCAGCTTGAACATGATGTGCTGCAGACGCAGATCGCTCGTATTGCGTGCGCCCGGACCGCGCTGGCTGGCGATGTAGTTCGCCACTTCGCCGTCGGACACGGTGATCTTGCTGTCGACTTCCTTCTCACGCAGCTTCGAGAGTGTCAGCTCCGTGCGCGCGTCGCGCGTGAAGGTGGCCCAGGGCACGCCTTGCGCCTCGATGCGCGAGCGGTACACCTCGAGCGTCATCTGGTTTTGCTGCGCGAGACGCGCGAGCGTGCGGTTGACCGTGGCGTCGTCGATGACGATGCCGTCTTCCTTCGCCTTTTGAAGCTGGATACGCTCGAGGACCATCTGATCGAGCACTTGTTGACGCATCTGGTCCGCGGGCGGCACCGGCGCGTTTTGCTGCTGCAGACGCTTGGCGATGAGCGCCGTGCGGTCTTCCAGTTCGCGCTGCGTGATGACGCCGTCGTTCACCACCGCGACGACGGAATCCGCGACCTGCGCATTGCGATTCGACAACGCCTGCGCACCGGCCGGCGAACTCAGGATCAGCGCGCCGACGAGCACGCCCGCCGCAATTGCCGTCGATCGAAACATATTCACGTTTGCCACAGATACTCCATCAAATACGGACTTCTTCCGTTCTTGTGCTGCTCGTGTGTGCCGCGCCGCGCGGCCATCGGCGCGTGCGTTTCGCTGCTGCTTCACTCGTAGTCGCTATACCGGGAAAGCGGCGGCGCCGCGGGCGGCGGCGGCTGATAACCCTGAACGCTCGCGCGGAATGCGCTCACGAGTCCGTTGTCGACGTTCGACAAGCCCTTGAACGTCAATTGCGCGAGCACGCGCGTGCCCGACGAAGGCTGGCCCTGCGTGTTCACGCCGTTGGCGTAGCGTTGCATGCCGAAGCCGAACGCCCAGCAGTCGGCATCGTACTGGAAGCCCACAAGCCCGTCGACGAGACGATGGCTCGCGAGATCATAATTCACGCGGCCGACGGCATAGAGACGGTTCGTGAGCGGCCACTCGCCGGATAACAGGATCTGGTTGATCGGCTCGTTCACCAGCGTCGTCTGATTCGAACGCGTGTAGCGATAGCCGACGTTGATGACCCTGCGTTCCCCGGGACTGAACGCAAACCCGATGCTCGAGCGCACGAGCTGGTTGTTGTCCACATTATATTGGAACGCGGTTTCCGAAGCGAAGCCAGCGCCCAGCTTGATGGCCGCGCCCGCGATCAGGTCCGAATGCTTCGCTTGATCCGGAAGTTGACCCGGCGTGATCGTGACGCGCTGACTCTGGAAATAATACTGTTGCGCGATGACGAAACGCGCACGCTCGTCGCCCGTCGCCGGGTTGATGAAGCGCGTCGTGAGGCCGGCGGTGATGCGGTTCGCATCGGCGATACGGTCGTTGCCGACGAACGTGTTCGGCGTGTAGATCTCGGCGAGGCCGAAGTCGGCTTCGGCGGTATCGAAGATCGGCGCAAAATCCTGATTGTGATACGGCGTGTAGACGTAGTAGAGCCGCGGCTCCAGCGTCTGGATGTAGTCCTGGCCGAAAAGGCGCACCGAACGGTCGAACACGAGGCCCGTGTCGAAACTGACCGTCGGGATCGATTCGGTGAAATTCTTGGGTTGCCCCGTTACCGGCGGCGACGAACCCGCAACCTGAGTGGTCGCGATGTGGCTCAGGTCATACGACGCGAAGTGCCATTGCACCTTCGGCGTGACGAAGTAGCCGGGCGCATTGATGCCGTAGCTCAGGTACGGATTGAAATAGAGCCGGTTGCCGTCGGTCGCGCCATCCGTGGTGATGGTGAAGCGCGTCGCGTCGAGTTCCGCGCCGTAGTCGAAGCCGCCGACGTTGTACTTGTTGTACTGCACGTTCACCTGCGGCTCGCGGGCGTACGGCGGAACGGACGGCTGCAGCGTCTGCCAGCGCTGTTCGCGGGCGAGCACGGACCACGGGCCGTTGTTGTAGGTCAGCCCCGCTTCCTGCTGATACAGCAACTGCGTGCCGTTCAGGAACTGATTCGACGCGTTGCCGAGGTCTTCCGGATACTGGCTGTCCGAAACCTTGTTGTAATTGACGTAGCCGCCGAAACCATTGCCGAAATTCTGGCGATGCTGCCAGAAGATCGCATACCGATTCGAATGCGTGACGCGGTCGTCCGGCAGATAGTTGACGTCGAGCGAGCCGGAATACGTGGGCGACAGATAGCGATACGTCGCTTCGCCCAGCACGCCGCGCTTCGTCATGATGCGCGGCGTGACCGTCAGATCGCGATTAGGCGCGATATTGAAATAGTACGGGATCGTCGCTTCGAAGCCGGTCGTCGAACTGAGCGTGAAGGTCGGCGGCAACAGGCCGCTGCGACGATCGCTCGTCAGCGGAAACGACAGCCACGGGCTCGCGAACACCGGCACGCCCTGGAAGAACAGCACGCCGTTGTGCGCGATGCCCTCTTCGGCGCCGGTGTCGAAATCGAACGACGAGCCCTTGATGTACCACGCCGGATCGGCTTCGCATTGGCAAGCGGTGTACGTGCCCTGATCGATGCGCGCGCGCTCGTCGTCGATCATGTCGGCGCGCGCGGCGCTGCCCGAGCCGCCCGTCACGTTGAAGTGGTACTTCGGGTTCGTCATGAACCCTTCGTTGGCCTCGACCTTCAGATGCGCTTCCGGACCGACGAACGACACGCCGTTGTTGATCAGCCTGACATTGCCGAAAGCATCGGCCATGTCGGTGTCCTGGTCGTAATGCAGTGCGTCGCCCTTGATGACCGTCACCGTGCGCCGGATTTCCGCCGAGCCCTTCGCCGCCATGTCTTCGTCGGTCGTGCCGGTCGCCTTGTCGCTCAGGAGAAAGGTCGAGGGCTGCTGGCCGCTTTGCAGCGGTCGCTCTTCGAGTTGCGGCGCGAGGCGCAGGCTGCCGGGGCCGTCGAGCGGTTGCGGATAGGCAGCGTCGCCCACGAGTTGAGCGTGCGCCAGAGCGGGCATCAAGCCCGGAACGGATAGAAGCGCGACGACGAGCCGCCGCCTGCGTGGCTGAGCGTCGCCTTGGATTTTCGATACGGGAAACTGTCGTGGCGGCATGTATGGGTGGCGGTTCGATCCCGTTCGCGTCCCACGCGCCCGATGCCGCCGGGCAGGCGGCCGCGTCCCGCGCCCATCGCGAACTCGACGGTCCGTTGCTGAGCAGGGACGGCACTCGATCGAACGGTGACGCTCACAGTCGTCCAGGGCCTGGCGCCAGGCGTGAAACGGATCGCTTAAAAAAGTCGTGGGGTATTATATGGCAAGATGTTTCGCCCCTCGAATTTATGACGCACATTCCCTCCGACGCTCGCCTGAATCAACTCAGCGCGTGGCTCGAAACCTTTGCCGGCCACTATCGGCTGAATGTCGCGAGCCTCGCGCCCGCCTCCGCCGATGCCAGCTTTCGGCGCTATTTCAGGCTCGAGAGCGATTGCGCGTTCGGCAAGACGCTCATCGCCGTCGATGCGCCGCCGCCCGAGAAATGCCGCGAGTTCGTGCAGGTCGCAGGGCTCCTCGAAGCGGCGAACGTGCACGTGCCGAAAGTTTTGGAAACGGATTTCGACGCCGGCTTCATGCTTCTGACCGATCTCGGCACCACGACGTACATGTCCGTTCTCGACGAGAAAAATGCGCGTCCGATGATGCGCGCCGCGATCGACGCCCTCATCCGCTTCCAGCAAACGGCGCGCGAAGGCGTGCTGCCACCCTTCGACGAAGCGTTTCTTCGTCGCGAAATGGAACTGCTGCCCGAGTGGTTCATCGGGCGTCATCTCGGCCGCGAAGTCACCGCCGACGAACGCAAGACGCTCGACGACACCTTTACGCTCCTCGTGCAGAGCGCGCTCGCGCAGCCGCAAACCTTCATGCTGCGCGACTTCATGCCTCGCAATCTGATGGTGTGTGAGCCGAACCCCGGCGTGCTCGATTTTCAGGACGCGGTGTACGGCCCGATCACGTACGACATGGCATCACTGATGCGCGACGCGTTCATCAGCTGGGACGAGGAGTTCCAGCTCGACTGCATCGCCTACTACTGGGAGCGCGCGAAGAAGGCCGGCCTTCCCGTCGACGAGGATTTCGGCGAGTTCTATCGCCAGCTCGAATTGATGGGCCTGCAGCGGCACATCAAGGTGCTCGGCTTGTTCGCACGCATCCACTATCGCGATGGCAAGCCGCGATATCTCGCTGATCTGCCGCGCTTCATCGGCTATGCGCGCAAGGTCGCTGAGCGCTACGCACCTCTGTGGCCGTTCGCGCGCCTGCTCGACTCGCTGGAAGGCCGCGCGATCGAAGTCGGCTATACCTTCTAATTCACGATGAAGCACGCTTTGAAGACGGCGATGATCTTCGCCGCCGGTCGCGGCGAACGCATGCGCCCGCTCACCGATACGTGTCCGAAACCGCTGCTCGACGCCGGCGGCAAGCCGCTCATCGTGTGGCAGATCGAGCGTCTGGCAGCAGCGGGAATCGGAACGATCGTCATCAATCACGCGTGGCTCGGCGAGCAGATCGAAGCGGCGCTGGGCGACGGCTCGCGATGGAACGTCGCGTTGCAATATTCGCGCGAGACTGAAGCGCTCGAGACCGCGGGCGGCATCGCGCAGGCGCGGCATCTGATCGGCGACGGCGTGTTCATCGCGGTCAGCGGCGATGTGTTCTGCAACTTCGATTATTCGACCTTGCAGAAGCGCGCCTCGAAGCTCGCGTCGATGGACGCGCCCGGCATGCATCTCGTGATGGTGCCGAACCCGCCGTTTCATCCGAAAGGCGACTTCGCACTCGAAAATGGCACGCTCGCGCTAGACGGCGAGCCGCGCTACACCTTCGGCAACATCGGACTCTACGACACGCGCATGTTTCGCGATCTCGCGCCCGGCACGCGCCGCGCGCTGACGCCCTACTACCGCGAAACCATCGCGGCCGGGCGCGCGAGCGGCGAACTCTACACAGGCCGATGGGAAAACGTCGGCACGCCTGCACAGCTCCAGGCGCTCGACGAAGAACTACGGGCCCGCTGAGCGCCGGGGATTGGGACGCTTCCGATGGTAAAATGCGCGGTTCTTCCGTCTTTTCCTTCCGGCTGCGCCTCAATCATGTCCGATACCCGCCCCGATACCCTCTTTGCGCTCACCGCGCTCTCGCCGCTCGACGGCCGCTACGCCGCCAAGACCGAAGCGCTGCGCGAATGGCTTTCCGAAGCCGCGTTCATGCGTCATCGCGTA
Organism: Caballeronia fortuita; assembly: GCF_001544835.2. Lineage (GTDB taxonomy): Bacteria > Pseudomonadota > Gammaproteobacteria > Burkholderiales > Burkholderiaceae > Caballeronia > Caballeronia fortuita. Next base: position 235,553 of record NZ_FCNX02000007.1, read on the forward strand.
ACGGTCGAGATTCATTGGCTGATCGCATTGTCGCGTGCCGGTTTCGACGAAGTGCCGCGCTTTTCCGACGCGTCCGAGCAGTTCCTGCTCAGTCTCGCCGAGCGCTTCACCGCGCACGACGCGGCGCGCATCAAGGACATCGAGCGTGTTACAAATCACGACGTGAAGGCGGTCGAATACTGGCTCAAGGAATCGGTCAAGGGCCAGCCAGAACTGGAGCGCGCCAGCGAGTTCATCCACTTTGCGTGCACGTCGGAAGACATCAACAACACGTCGCACGGCCTCATGCTCGCGGGCGCGCGCGAACACGTGATCCTGCCCGCGCTGCGCTCGGTGTACGAGCGTCTCGTGAAGCTCGCGCACATGCACGCCGAGCAGCCGATGCTCTCGCGCACACACGGCCAGCCCGCCAGCCCGACGACGCTCGGCAAGGAAATCGCCAACGTTGCGGCGCGGCTTGCGCGTGCGATTACGCGCATCGAAAAGGTCGAACTGCTCGGCAAGATGAACGGCGCGGTCGGCAACTTCAACGCGCACCTGTCGGCGTATCCGGAGTTCGACTGGGAAGCGTTTTCAAAGGATGTCGTCGAGAATCGGCTGAAGCTGACGTTCAATCCGTACACGATCCAGATCGAGCCGCACGACTACATGGCCGAACTGTTCGACGCCGTCGCGCGCGCGAACACGATCCTGCTCGACCTCGATCGCGACGTGTGGGGCTACATTTCGGTCGGCTATTTCAAGCAGAAGACGAAGGCCGGCGAGATCGGCTCGTCGACGATGCCGCACAAGGTCAACCCGATCGACTTCGAGAACTCGGAAGGCAATCTCGGCCTCGCGAACGCAACGCTGCGCCATCTCGCCGACAAGCTGCCGGTCTCGCGCTGGCAACGCGACCTGACGGATTCGACGGTGCTGCGCAATATCGGCGTCGCATTCGGTTACTCGCTGCTCGCATACGACGCGCTGATCCGCGGCCTCGACAAGCTCGAAGTGAACGCGGCGCGCCTGAACGAAGACCTCGACAATACGTGGGAAGTGCTCGCGGAGCCGGTTCAGACGGTGATGCGTCGCTATGGCATCGAGAATCCGTATGAACAGCTGAAGGAACTCACGCGCGGCAAGGGCATCACGCGCGAGGCGCTGCAGGCGTTCATCGGCGGTCTGGCGATTCCGGCGGACGCGAAGAAGCTGTTGCTGGAGATGACGCCGGGTTCGTATATCGGCAAGGCGGTGGAGCTGGCGAAGCGCATCGCGTGAATCTGGCCTTGGGTTAGAACCAGAAGTGAAAAGCCCCGGAAATTTCCGGGGCTTTTTCTTTATTTACGCGACTTCAGTTTTTCCAGCACGTTATCCACGATCTGCTCTGGCGTCAGCTCGATGCTTTCCGTGATCGCTTCGTCATCGCCGGGTTCTTCGAGCGTATCCAACTGGCTCTGCAGCAGCGATGGATCGAAGAAATGGCCGGTACGCGAACCGAGACGCTCGCGCAGCACGTCCATCGTGCCGTGCAAATAGATGAAGCACACGTCGCGGTCGCCGGCGCGCAGTACGTCGCGATACGAGCGTTTCAGCGACGAGCACGTGAAGACCGCCGTCTCGCCCGCGCGCTGCTTTTCCTCGATGGCCGCACGAATGGTCTTGAGCCACGGCCAGCGATCCTCGTCGGTCAGAGGAATGCCTTTGTGCATCTTCTCCTTGTTTGCGGCGCTGTGAAACGCGTCGCCGTCGGTGAAGGTGCAATGCAGCCGCTCCGCCAACATCTCGCCGATAAGGGACTTGCCGGCACCCGACACGCCCATTGCGATCAGAATCATCGAATTCTCCTTACACGACCATCGCAAGCACGAAGGTCAAACCCAGACCCATCAGGGAGATGATCGTCTCGAGCAACGACCACGTCTTGAACGTCTGTCCGACGGTCATCCCGAAATACTCTTTGATCAGCCAGAAGCCGCCATCGTTCACGTGCGAGAAGATCAGCGAGCCGGAGCCGGTGGCGAGCACCAGCAATTCCGGGCTCGTGTGACCGCCCGCCGCCGCCGCGATCGGCGCGACGATGCCGCAGGCCGTCGTCATTGCGACCGTGGCCGAACCCGTTGCAAGACGGATCAGCGCGGCGACGAACCAGCCGAGCAACAGCGGCGACAGGTGCGCCGATGACGCGCTCGCGACGATCTGCTGCGAGATGCCGCTATCGCGCAGGACCTGGCCGAAACCGCCGCCCGCACCGACGATCAGCGTGATACCCGCGATCGGCGCGAGACATTCGCCGCAGAACTTCTGAATCTGCTCACGGTTGAAGCCTTGCTTTGCGCCGAAGGTCCAGAAGCTGACGAGCACGGCGATCAGAAGCGCCATATCCGATTGGCCAATGAAGCGCAGAAGATCGTTCGGCAGCGTTTTCGGCGTGAAGACGAGATCCGCCCAGCTTCCGACGAGCATCAGAATGACCGGCAGCAAGATCGTGAACAGCGTGATGCCGAAGCTCGGCAGATCGCGCTTCTTCTCCGTGTCGCCGTGCTTCTGGGTGAACTGGTCGGCAAGCGCGTTGGCGTCGGGCAGCTTGATGTACTTGTGGATCATCAGCGCGAACAGCGGACCGGCGACGATCGCCGTCGGCACGCCGACGATCAGACCGTAAGCGATCGTCTTGCCGATATCGGCGTGATACGCCTGCACGGCGAGCAGCGCGGCCGGGTGCGGCGGAATCAGGCCGTGCACGACGGAGAGACCAGCGACCATCGGCAAACCGATCAGCAGCAGCGACTTGCCGGTCCGCCTCGCGACGTTGAACGCGATCGGAATCAGCAGCACGAAGCCCACTTCGAAGAACACCGGCAAGCCGACGATGATCGCGACGACCATCATCGCCCAATGAATGTTCTTCTCGCCGAAGAGATTGATCAGCGTATTGGCGATGCGCTCGGCGCCGCCCGATTCGGCCATCATCTTGCCGAGCATCGTGCCGAGACCCACGACGACGGCAATGTGGCCGAGCGTATTCCCGTTGCCGGTTTCGAACGACTTCACGATCTTGTCCATCGGCATGCCGACCGCGAGGGCCAGCAAAACGGAGACGATCATGAGAACGAGGAACGGGTAAACCTTATAGCGGGCGATCATCAGGATCAGAACCGCGATCGCGATCACCGCGTAGAGCAGCAGCATGCTCCCGTGGACGGCTGGCATAACGCCTCCTTGATTTTGTTGAGGTTTTTTGCGCTATGTATGCGTTTGCCGTCGCTGCGCTGTACAGAAAGGCAACGTCCGGCAAGCGCAGACACGGCGCTGGGCAACGGAATTTTACTTGTAAGCAAGGAAGTCGGCCCGGAAATGGTCGCCGTGGCCAGTCTGTTGCAGCGTAATCGCTTCGCTGTTCGAGACACAAAAGAAAAAACCGACGTTCGATTGAACGTCGGTTTTGGTGACAACGATGAGCCGCTGAGGCTCGATCATTGGTCGGAAGTCACGCCGCCGGCTTCGAAGCCGATCCTCCAGCGCACGCGAAACTAAGTTCACGCGCGCTGCTGCCACCCGGCCTGAGTTGAGGATTGTCCAGCGCTTGAACGACGACGACTTGCTGATCCTTGCAGATTTGCGAAGCCTTCGCCATACACGTTTTTTGCGACTCGAGAACGCCCGAGCAGGTGACACGATACGCAGGCGGTTGTCCGGCGACGTTCAAGTTGCGCGTCGTTTGGACAATGCCGGTGTCTGTCGCGCACGCAGAGAGCACGCCGATGGCGGCAAAGACGGTGAGAATGAGTTTAGACATCTGAATTAGCTACCAAATCGGTTAAAGAACTGGGCGGCCGGGCGACCGCATGATTCACGGTCGCCCGGCCGCCCCGGGCGTTGGCCCGGGACGTTCGCCTTACCACCGATACGACGCGTTCGCACCGTAGACCGTGCCGTTGCGGGTCGAACCAGCGCCCGCCTTCAGCACCAGGTTCTGAGTGACGCGCAGGTTCAGCGCAACGGCTGCTGCCGCGTAGCCCTGATACGTTGCGCCACCGACGCCGAGCGACACCGTCTTGTCCTGATCGATGTTCGGGATCATCGCCAAGGCAGTAGCCGCGGCAATACCCGAGTAGGCGTTGCGGCCCACGTCCGTCACGGCGCCCTGCATGCCGTTGACCACGCTGTCCGTGTAGCTGTTGGACTGCGCGACCGCATCGTTCAACTGGTTGACGTTGACCAGATCCGTGCCTTGCTCGCCCTTCGCCACGTTGGTGATCTGACGCTCGTTGCCCACCGAGCCGACCGACACCGTGTTCGAGCGATCCGCCACCGAACTGGCACCCAGTGCAACTGAGTCGTCCGCCGTCGCATGGCTGCCCGCACCGATCGCTACCGCGCCGACGCCGCTCGCCAGCGCGCCTGCACCTTGAGCCACCGAGTTCGCACCCGTTGCCTGTGCGCCCGCTCCGCTCGCCGTTGCATGCGTGCCGCTTGCTACTGCGGCCTCCGTTGCGCGATTACCGTCCGCGGCGAACATCGGGTCGTCTCCGACCGCAACGTGGGCGATCTGGCTGCTCAGTGCATCGAGCTGTTCTTTGTTGGCGAGATCCGTCGGCGCAACACCGTCCGCAACGTTGTGGATAGCCGTACCGTTCTGCCCGCCCAGCGTGATGCTGCTGTAGTCAGTCGATCCGTCTGCCTTCGTGTCGAACGTCACGGCCGTCTTCGGCAGGCCATTCGTGCCTTCCTTGTACAAGCTCGTTTCCTTCAACTGACCCACCGTCGCAACGTCACTGTCGTCGATACCATTGGCGATGTTCGTGATGCGCAGCTTGTCGGTCGCGTTTCCGAAGGACACGGTATTCGCCTGGTCCGCCACGGCGTTGGTACCGAGCGCCACTGCGTTTTCAGCCGTGGCACTCGCATTACCACCGATCGCGATCGAGTTTTTGCCGGTCGCCGACGAGTCGATCAGGATGGAGTTGGCATGGAAGTACTTGATGCCCTTGCCGCCATTGATCGAGCTGATCGAAGTCGACATGCTCGTGACGTCATCGATCACGGTGCTGATGGTCGTCGACATCGAGCTGATGGTCGTCGACATCGAACTCACACCCGTCGACAGCGAACTGATACCCGTCGAGATCGAAGTCGACAGCGAGCTGAAGCCCGTGGAGAGCGAGCTGATGCCGGTGGACAGCGAGCTGATGCCGGTGGACAGCGAGTCGATACCGGTCGACAGCGAGCTAATGCCCGTCGAACTCGACGTGGACAGCGAGCTGATGCCCGTCGACAGCGAGTCGATACCCGTGGACAGCGAACTGATTGCCGTTGAAGTCGACGCGGACATCGAGCTGATACCCGTCGACAACGAACTGATCGCGGTCGAAGTCGAGGTCGACATCGAGCTGATGCCCGTGGACAGCGAGTCGATACCCGTGGACAGCGAGCTGACCGCCGTCGAGGTCGACGCCGACAGCGAGCTGATGCCCGTGGACAGCGAACTCACGCCCGTCGACAGCGAGCTGATCGCAGTCGAGGTCGAAACCGACAGCGAGCTCATGCCCGTCGACAGCGAGCTCACGCCCGTGGACAGCGAGTTGATACCCGTGGACAGCGAGCTAACCGCAGTCGAGGTCGACGCCGACAGCGAGCTGATGCCCGAGGACAGCGAGCTTACGCCCGTCGACAGCGAGCTGATCGCCGTCGAGGTCGACGTGGACAGCGAGCTGATACCCGTGGACAGCGAACTGACACCCGTGGACAGCGAGCTGATCGCCGTCGAGGTGGACACCGACAACGAGCTGACACCCGTCGACAGCGAGCTGATCGCCGTCGAAGTGGACGCGGACAGCGAGCTGACACCCGTCGACAGCGAGCTGATGCCCGTCGAGGTGGACGTCGACAGCGAGCTGATGCCCGTGGACAGCGAGTTGATGCCCGTCGAAGCCGAGGCCGACAGCGAGCTCAACTGACCGAAGTTCACCGCGTCGTACTGGCTCGCACCGTCAGCCACGTTCGTGAGCGTCACCGGCGCATGGCCCGAGCCGCCCAGCGTGACCTTCGAGTGCGACGCATCGTCGTACATCACGGCGTTGCTCAAGCCCGTCGACAGCGAGTTCAGCGCCGTCGAGGTCGAAGCCGACAGCGAGCTCACGCCCGTGGACAGCGAGTTGATACCCGTCGAGGTCGAGGCCGACAGCGAGCTCACGTTCGTCGACAGCGAGTTCAGACCCGTCGACAGCGAGCTGATGCCCGTCGAGGTCGATGCCGACAGCGAGTTGATCGCCGTGGAAGTCGATGTCGACAGCGAGTTCAGACCCGTCGACAGCGAACTCACGCCCGTCGACAACGAATTCACACCCGTCGACAGCGAACTGATGCCCGTGGAGGTCGAGGCCGACAGCGAGTTCAGACCCGTCGACAGCGAGCTTACGCCTGCCGACAGCGAGCTCACGCCTGCGGACAGCGAGCTCACACCTGCGGACAGCGAACTCACGCCTGCGGACAGCGAACTCACACCTGCGGACAGCGAACTCACGCCTGCGGACAGCGAACTCACGCCCGTCGACAGCGAGCTGATGCCCGTCGAGGTCGACGCCGACAGCGAGTTCAGACCCGTCGACAGCGAGCTCACGCCGGCCGACAGCGAGCTCACGCCTGCGGACAGCGAACTTACACCCGTCGACAGCGAGCTGATGCCCGTCGAGGTCGAACTCGACAGCGAGTTCAGACCCGTCGACAGCGAGCTCACGCCAGCCGACAGCGAACTCACGCCTGCGGAGAGCGAACTCACGCCTGCCGACAGCGAGCTGATGCCCGTCGAGGTCGACGCCGACAGCGAGTTCAAGCCCGTGGACAACGAATCCACGCCTGTCGACAGCGAACTGAGCGCCGTCGAGGTGGAGGCCGACAGCGAGCTCATGCCCGTGGACAGCGAGCTCACGCCCGTCGACAGCGAAGTGATCGCCGTGGAGGTCGAAGCCGACAGCGAGCTCATGCCAGTCGACAGCGAGCTAAGACCCGTCGAAGTCGAAGCCGACAGCGAGTTCAGACCCGTCGACAGCGAGCTCACGCCTGCCGACAGCGAGCTCATGCCCGTGGACAGCGAACTGATACCCGTGGAGGTCGACGCCGACAGCGAGTTCAGACCCGTCGACAGCGAACTCACGCCCGCGGACAGCGAACTCATACCCGTGGACAGCGAGCTGATACCCGTCGAGGTCGAGGCCGACAGCGAGTTCAGACCCGTCGACAGCGAGCTCACGCCTGCCGACAGCGAACTCACGCCTGCCGACAGCGAGCTGATGCCCGTCGAGGTCGAGGCCGACAGCGAGCTCATGCCCGTGGACAACGAACTCACGCCGGTCGACAGCGAGTTGATTGCCGTGGAGGTCGAAGCCGACAGCGAGCTCATGCCAGTCGACAGCGAGCTCACGCCGCTCGACAGCGAGCTGATCGCCGTGGAGGTCGAACCAGACAGCGAACTCATGCCCGTCGACAGCGAACTCACGCCTGCCGACAACGAACTGACACCGCTCGACAGCGAACTGATGCCTGCAGAAGTCGAAGCCGACAGCGAGCTCATACCCGTGGACAGCGAACTCACGCCTGCCGACAGCGAACTCACGCCTGCCGACAGCGAACTGACGCCGGTCGACAGCGAACTGATCGCCGTGGAAGTCGACGCCGACATCGAGCTGATGCCTGAGGACAGCGAGCTGATACCCGTGGACAACGACGAGACGCTGGAGGACAGCGAGTCGAAGTTGCCGTTCGAGTTCGAGAGAGCCGTCGACATCGAGTTGATGCTCGTCGAGGTCGAGCTCGACAGCGAGCTCAACTGGCCGAAGTTCACCGCGTCGTACTGGCTCGCACCGTCAGCCACGTTCGTGAGCTTGACCGGCGCATGGCCCGAACCGCCGAGCGTGACCTTCGAGTGCGTCGAGTCGTCGTACATCACGGCATTGGCCAGGCCCGTGGACAGCGAGTTCACCGCCGTCGAGGTCGAAGCCGACAACGTGCTGATGCCCGTGGACAGCGAGTTCACGCCTGTGGACAGCGAGCTGATGCCCGTGGACAGCGAGTTGATGCCCGTCGAAGTCGAAGCCGACAGTGAATTGATGGCCGTGGAGGTCGAGGCCGACAGCGAACTGATACCCGTGGACAGCGAACTGATGCCCGTGGAGGTCGAGGCCGACAGCGAACTAATACCCGTCGACAGCGAGCTGATGCCCGTGGAGGTCGACGCCGACAGCGAGCTGATGCCTGCCGACAGCGAGCTCACGCCTGCCGACAGCGAGCTGACACCCGCCGACAGCGAGCTGATGCCCGTCGAGGTCGACACCGACAGCGAGTTCAGACCCGTGGACAGCGAGCTGACGTTGGTCGACAGCGAACTCACACCGGCCGACAGCGAGCTGATGCCCGTGGAGGTCGACGCCGACAGCGAGTTCAGACCCGTCGAGAGCGAGCTTACGCCTGCGGACAGCGAACTGACGCCGGCCGACAGCGAACTCACACCCGCCGACAGCGAGCTCATGCCCGTCGAAGTCGAAGCCGACAGCGAACTGATACCCGTGGACAGCGAGCTGATGCCCGTCGACAGCGAGCTGATCGCCGTGGAGGTCGAAGCCGACAGCGAGCTGATACCCGTCGACAGCGAACTCACGCCCGTCGACAGCGAGCTGATCGCAGTCGAAGTCGAGGCCGACAGCGAACTCATGCCCGTGGACAACGAACTCACGCCTGCCGACAGCGAACTCACGCCGGCGGACAGCGAGCTGACACCCGTGGACAGCGAGCTGATGCCCGCGGAGGTCGAGGCCGACAGCGAGCTCATGCCCGTGGACAGCGAACTGATACCCGTGGACAACGACGTGACGCTGGAGGACAGCGAGTCGAAGTTGCCGTTCGAGTTCGAGATGGCCGTCGACATCGAGTTGAAGCCTGCCGAGGTCGAGCTCGACAGCGAGCTCAACTGGCCGAAGTTCACCGCGTCGTACTGGCTCTTGCCACCAGCCACGTTCGTGAGCGTCACCGGCGCATGGCCAGAGCCACCCAGCGTGACCTTCGAGTGCGTCGAGTCGTCGTACATCACGGCGTTGCTCAAGCCCGTGGACAGCGAGTTCAACGCCGTGGAAGTCGAAGCCGACAGCGAACTGATGCCCGTAGACAGCGAGTTCACGCCTGTGGACAGCGAGCTGATACCCGTGGACAGCGAGCTGATGCCCGTGGAGGTCGAAGCCGACAGCGAGCTGATTGCCGTGGAGGTCGAAGACGACAGCGAGCTCATGCCCGTCGAGAGCGAACTGATGCCCGTCGAGGTCGAAGCCGACAGCGAGCTCATGCCGCTCGACAGCGAGCTGATGCCCGTGGAGGTCGAGGCCGACAGCGAGCTCATGCCCGTGGACAACGAACTCACGCCCGTCGAAAGCGAACTGATCCCAGTCGAGGTCGAAGCCGACAGCGAGCTCATGCCAGTCGACAGCGAGCTCACGCCGCTCGACAGCGAGCTGATCGCCGTGGAGGTCGAGCCAGACAGCGAGTTAAGACCCGTCGACAGCGAACTTACGCCTGCCGACAACGAACTGACGCCGCTCGACAGCGAGCTGATGCCTGCCGAGGTCGAAGCCGACAACGAGTTCATGCCCGTGGACAGCGAGCTTACACCTGCGGACAGCGAGCTCACGCCAGCCGACAGCGAACTCACGCCGCTCGACAGCGAGCTGATCGCCGTGGAAGTCGACGCGGACATCGAGCTGATGCCTGAGGACAGCGAGCTGATACCCGTGGACAGCGACGAAACGCTGGAGGACAGCGAGTCGAAGTTGCCGTTCGAGTTCGAGACAGCCGTCGACAATGAGTCGATGCTCGTCGAGGTCGAGCTCGACAGCGAGCTCAATTGACCGAAGTTCACCGCATCATACTTGCTTGCACCGTCCGCCACATTGGTGAGCGTAACCGGCGCATGGCTCGAACCGCCCAGCGTGACCTTCGAGTGCGTCGAGTCGTCGTACATCACGGCATTCGCCACACCCGTGGACAACGAGTTCAATGCCGTCGAGGTCGAAGCCGACAGCGTGCTCATGCCCGTCGACAGCGAATCGACGCCGCTCGCTGCGGTGCTCAGGCCCGTCGACACCGAGTTGATACCCGTAGACGTGGACGTAGACAGACTGTTCAGGCCGCTATCGGCTGTGCTGATGCCGGTAGAAAGGGAGCTGACGCTGCCGGACACGGACGCGGACAGCGAATTGATGACGTCGCCGCTCGCGGTAGAAGCTGCCGTCGACAACGAATTCAGTCCCGTCGACACGGACGACGACAGCGACGTCAGCTGCCCGAAGTTCACCGCATCGAGCTTGCTTGCGCCGTCGGCCACGTTCGTAAGCTTCACCGGTGCATGGCCCGTGCCGCCCAGTGTCACGGAAGAATGGGTCGAATCGTCGTACATCACCGCATCCGCCAACACCGTCGACAGGCTGCCGACCGCGCTGTTCGTGGTGCTGAGACCGGTGGCCAGAAGGCCGACCCTGCTGTTGGTTGTGCTCAGGCCTGTCGACAGCGAATTCACCGTGCTCGAGAGCGACGTAACGTTGCTGTTGGTCGTGCTGAGGCCGGTCGACAGGCTGCTGATGGCGCTGGTCGCCGTGCTGAGACCCGACGACAACGAACTGACGCCGCTCGACATCGACGAGGAAAGCGTCACCTGGCTGGCCGAAAGGCTATCGACATTGCTGTTCGTCGTGCTCAAGCCTGTCGACAGCGAACTTACGACGCTGCCGGTCGTGCTCACACCGGTGGAGAGTGAACTCACCGTCGAGGACAGGCTCGTGACGTTGCTATCGGTCGTGCTCAGCCCCGTCGACAAGCTGTTCACTTTGCTGTTTGTCGTGCTGAGGCCGGCAGACAGGCTGCTCACAGAACTGTTGGTCGCGCTCAAGCCCGTGGAGAGCGAGGCGATACCGGTAGATGCCGAGGTCGACAGCGTGCTCATGCCGGTCGAAAGGCTGGTGACCTTGCTGTTCGTGGTGCTCAGGCCGGTCGACAGGCTATCCACCTTGCTGCTCGTGGTGCTGAGGCCAGCGGAAAGGCTGCTGACCGCGCTGTTGGTCGTGCTGAGACCTGTGGACAACGAAGTTACCGTGCTGGACAACGAGCTTACCGTGCTGTTGGTCGAGCTCAGACCCGTCGACAGACTATCGACGTTGCTGTTGGTCGTGCTCAGACCGGTCGACAGGCTATCCATCTTGCTGCTCGCCGTGCTCAGACCCGTCGAGAGGCTATCCACCTTGCTGCTTGCCGTGCTCAGGCCGCTCGACAGCGAACTGACGCCGGTCGAAGTGGAGGCCGACAAAGACGACAGGCTGGTGGAAAGCGTGCCCACCGTACTGTTCGTGGTGCTCAGCCCCGTAGACAGGCTGTTCACCTTGCTCGTGGTCGAACTGAGGCCGGTGGACAGGCTGCTGACTACGCTGTTGGTCGTGCTTAACCCGGTCGACAGCGAACTCACGCTGCTCGACAGACTCGAGACATTGCTGCTGGTCGTGCTCAAGCCGGTGGAGAGACTGTCAACCTTGCTGCTAGCCGTGCTTACGCCGGTCGAGAGCGAACCGACGGTGCTATTGGTTGTGCTCAGTGCCGTGGACATGCTGTTCACACCCGTGGACATGGAACTGACCATGCTGTTCGTGGTGCTCAGACCCGTCGACAAGGAACTGACCGTGCTCTTGGTGGTGCTCAAACCGGTAGACAACGAACTGACCGTGCTGTTGGTCGTGCTAAGTCCGGTGGACAGGCTGTCTACCTTGCTGCTGGTCGTGCTCAGACCGGTCGACAGCGATGTGATGCCCGTGGAAGCGGACGATGACAGCGAACTCAGGTCTGTGGACAGACTAGTTACCGTACTGCTGATCGTGCTTACGCCGGTGGATAGAGAATTCACCGTGACCGCGGTTGTGCTCAGGCCGGTAGAGAGACTGTCCGCTTTGCTGCTGACCGTGCTGAGCCCCGTGGAAAGGCTGTTCGTCTTGCTGGTCGCCGTGCTAAGGCCGGTGGAGAGGCTGCTGACGGAGCTGTTCGCAGTGCTCAAACCGGTGGAAAGGGATCCGACACTGGTCGAGACCGATGCTGAGAATGTCGAGAAGCCGCTGGACAGGCTATCGACGTTGCTCGTCGTGGTGCTCAGAGCGGTCGACAGGCTCGACACCACAGTATTGGTGTTATTCAGACCTGTCGACAGTGAGCTCACCGCGCTGTTGGTCGTGCTCATGCCAGTCGACAGTGAATTCACCGCGCTGTTGGTCGTGCTCAAACCGGACGACAGCGAGCTCACCGCACTGACGGTGCTGCTCAAGCCGATCGAGAGCGAACTCACCGCGCTGTTGGTCGTGCTCAGACCTGTCGAAAGCGAACTGACTGCGACGTTAGTCGTGCTCAGACCAGAGGAAAGGGAACTCACCGCGCTGTTGGCAGTGCTCAAGCCGGTCGAGAGGCTCGTCACCGAACTGGTAACAGTACTCAAACCCGTTGAAAGACTGCTTACCGAGCTATTCGTGGTGCTCAGACCCGTGGAGAGACTATTGACCGATCCGTTCGCGGTGCTGACGACGCTCGACAGGCTTCCCACAGCGCTGGTTGTCGTGCTGACAACCGTGGACATGCTGTCAACCTTGCCCGAGATCGTACTCAGGCTGATCGAGACACTGCTCACCATGCCGCTGGCAGTGCTCAGCCCAGTGGAAAGGGAGCTCAGCCCGACCGAAACTGACCCGGACAACGTGCTCAATCCCGTGGAGGCAGACGTGGAAAGCGAACTGAGGCTGGTGGACAGACTCGTCACCTTGCTGCTGGTAGTACTCACCGTGGTAGATAGCGAACTTACCGTGGTCGACATCGACGCCACCGACGTCGACATAGACCCGGTGATAGTCGAAGTGGTCGTCGAGAGGCTGTTCCACGCCGTCGACATTGAATTGATGGCGGTCGAGGCGCTGGTTGAGACCGAATTTAGGCCGGTGGACAACGAAACAACAGCGGTAGACATGCTCGCCGTTGCGCCAGCCACGCCAGCCGACATTGAACTGACCGCCGTAGACATCGACGTGAAGCCGTAGTTGATCGTCGAGACGGTAGTGCTCACCGAACCTGAGAGAGATGCCAATTGCCCGAAATTAACCGCATCCGAGGCTGCTACGCCGTTGGCTACATTGCTCAGGATGCCACCAGAGAACGAGGTCGTTGGGGCATTGAATACAAGGTTCGCCGCTTGCATCTTAATGTTACCGTCGGCACCGACAGTGATGTAGTTGGCGCCGTCGCCCGCTATCACCACTCCGGTCAGCGTCCCGCCCCCGATGGTCGAACAGTCAGACGGATTGGTTGTAGTTCCTGACGAATTGAACCCATAACCTGACGCGCCGGTACACGCCGACATACCGACTGCCCAAGCACTCGAGCCACCAAAGAGTAGAGCAACGGAAGCGCCGATCCCGGCCGCTTTGCGTACTACACTCTTCGGACCAATGTCCTCACATTGAGCGACGAATGCGTTTAGCGCTTCCTGACCGACTTCCAGATTGCATACCGCGCCACCGGCATTTTTCTTGCCGCACGCCATTGCCGTCTCAGCGACTGCGACGAACGTCCCTACTTTCTCATTCCAGATACTGCGGTATGACTTGTTCATAAACCGAATTGACCCACAAAAAAACGAGCGTCTTTTACAAAAACAAATGGAAACAACTTTGACCACCGCAGAGAATAGTGGGGAGCCCCCCCTCGATGAAGCGGACATGTCCTAAATTCACGCGGACTTTCACAAACCGTACGGATGCATTCCTGGATGCATCTTTTTCGGAAAAAACTTATTGAAACTATCTTATTTAGGATGACCAACTAACCTGCCCTGGCAAACTGCAACTTCTATGACACTTCTTGCACCTTTTCAGCGAAAATCCGTCGGCTGCTATGAATAAAAGATTCGGGAAACACAATACGCCATGTCTGATTTCTTAATCAGACATGGCGTCTTAGACCCTTCGATGAAGCGATAGCGGGCGAGCTACGCTCAGCGCAACGGCTTAGCGACGAGCGCGTCGAGAAGGCCAGTGTAGCCTTTGACCAACTCGGCGTTATTCGGGAGATAACGGGCGATCAACGCACGCTGCTTATCTCGATATTGCGCAACTTGCGAGTCGTGCTGGTCGATGACTTCGACAACCCGCTGCGCGCCTTCGCACACATTGTTGTCTCGGTAGTAGTAGCCGAGATCGGTACACAACGTTGCATTGTGTACGAGCGGATAACCCTGCCAGCACACCTCAAGATAGAAGTAATTCAGCGGATTTTCCCACTGATGCGACACAATGATGTCCGTCTTCTCTGCAAGGAAAGTCGGCGTGTCGAAGCGGCCGAGAAACACCGCCTTGTGATTCCGCACGATGTCGAGCTGGTTCATCAGCGCGATGAACTCCCGGCACTGCGTAGCGAGATGCTGCGCATTCGTGACCTGAAGCAATTCGATGTCGTTGGGCCGTTCGCGGTAAGCCATCTCCGCGATCATCGCCGGATAGAGACAGAATTTCACGACATTGATGTTCGGCTCCATCACGCTCAGGCGGCGCGGACCAGCTTTCGGCTGATATTCGCCCGAATGCGGCAGCGATGCGGTGCGCGCGTTAAGAAAAATCGGGCTCCAGATGAACGGCACGACCTGCGCTGTCTGCCGGCGCATCACCTCGAAATACGGCGCACTGATGTTCGCGACCTGCGGAATCATCCAGATATCGTCGTACCGCTGATTGACGAACAAGTTGTCGCCGAAACTCGGCTTGTTGAACAGGATCGACTCCATTGCGTGGACGTATTCGAATCCGCAGCAATAAGAGACGAGCCGTGCGCCACGCCGTTTCAGGTAATCCGTAGCATTACCGTCGATCTGGCCGCCGAGTTCGATCAACACGTCGACGTTGTCTTTTGCGTCGTCGAAAGTGACGGTGGGCCAGCGCTCGAGATCCCAAGGCAACTGTTTCGTGATGGCCACATGCGTCGTGTTGACGAGCACGACGCTCTCTACATTCGGACAGTTCTTAAGCGCTTCAGCGAGAAAGACCGCGTTCTGCTTGATACCGTTGTTCCAAAGCGTCTCAGCCTCGTGAAACAGACCGATGGTGATGCCAATGCGCAATTTCTTCATTCCAAGTAACTCCGTGGCCTTGCGGCCGAATGCCGGGCTTCCGACTTACGCCTTGGCGTAGACGGCTTCGATAGCTTCGGTGTAGATCCGCACGTTGTCTTCGTTTTCCGGATCGAGCGTGTGCAGGAACTTCTTTGCGGTCGCGCGATAGCTCTCCAGATTCTCATCGTGTTCGGCGAACGCCCGAAGCAGTGCGCGTCCACCCTCTTCGCAGTCGAAGTCGTGATAGCGGTATCCGCAATCGCCGATCAGATGGGAGTTGTGAATGAGCGGATAGCCGCCGTGGAGCGCCTCGTAATACACGTAGTTCTGCGGGTTTTCCCACTGGTGACTGACGACCGCGTCGACAGAAGCCGGCACGATCTGCGCGAAGGGGAAGCGTCCTTCGAAGTTGCCGAGCCCGTGCTTAACGTAATCGAGGCTATGCGCGAAGCCGTTGAACGCCGCGTGATCCTTCAGCTTGAATGTGTTGTATGCCCATACGCGTTCAAGCATGTCCGGGTTTTCACGATGCGCGGCGTCGCACGCCAGCATCGGGATGTAACTCGTTTTCACCATGCAGACGTTCGGCTCGAAGATGCCCACGCGCCAACGCTTCCGCCCCGGTTGGTAGCCGAATTTGAGGCCGTTTGGCAATTTCGCGGCTTCGCGGTCGAGCACAACTGGGCTCCACAGATGCGGCATCAGCTTCACCGGCGCACGAAACAGCGTCTCGTAATAGGGCTTGCAGGAGACTTCGTACTCGGGCAGCGTCCAGACTTCATCGTAGGGCGCGCCCGAAATGAGCAGCGCGTGCTGGAGGTTGAACACCATCCGTTCGATGTCAATGACGTAGTCGTTACCGACGCGCATCGTAATGACTTTCCCGCCGCGCTCACGGAACTTCACCGCCCATTCGCGGCTGAGTTGCGCACTCATTTCGATCATGACGTCGAGTTTCGACATGGCTGTTTCCATGTCGATCAACGGTACCGGCGAGTCCGACAAGAAGCGCTTCGCGTCTTCAGGGCCGCCGTCGCCGCCGCCCGTCACCAGGTACGTAGACTTCACGCGCGGCGAGCGCAGCAACAACATGACGAGATACAGACAGTTCTGAAAAATACCGTTTTCCCAGAGCGACTGCTCGCCCTTGCGGATGAAGATCGAAACGCCGACATTGATCCGCTCCGGCATGCGGGATTTGCTTTGCGTGTTCATGCGCGTACCTCGAGCTTGCTTCCCTGACAAAGGTTGACCAACCGGTCTGCGAGCGCATCCAGGTTTGTCTGATTGAACGGGCTCACCGAATCGATGACGCGCTTGGCGTTTGCGCGGTAGGCGTCGAGATTCTCGTCATGCTCGCGGAAGGCGCGCAGCAATTGACGTCCGCCTTCCTGTGCATCGAAGCTGGGATAGTAGTAACCCGCCTCTTTCAGCCACGGCGAGTTGTGAATGAGCGGATAGCCGCCGTAAAGCACGTCCAGATACAGATAGTTCTGGTCATTGCCCCATTGGTGAGACACCACGGCGTCGGTGTACTGGGACATGAAGCCGGCGATGTCGTTTCGGCCGTGGAACGTGGCCTTCGAATCCTTCACGAGATCCAGCGAGTTGGCCATGTACACGAGCGTGGGGTGATCCTTCATGTGCATCGCGTTGAGCACGTGCATGGCGGACACGCTCGAACGGTCTGCACGGTAGGATTCCTCGCAGACAAGCATGGGAATGCTCGACGTTTTCACTACCGAAATATTCGGCTCAAAAATACCGACACGGAAACCTTGCGGCTGAATGGCAGGATCGGCCGCCTTGCTCGAGCGGCGCTCGTAGCCGAAACGCAGACCGTGCTCTTCCACTTCCGCAATGCGTTTCTCGATGAACTGCGGATGCCAGATGAACGGGATGAGATGGGTGGGGCAGCGGTGCAGCGTGCGCATCATGGGGATGGAGAGACGGTCCTTCGACATCAGCCAGACTTCGTCGTACCGCTCGGGACGCATGACGTGTACAGGCTTGTCGAATACCGGCGCCTCGATCAGTCCGACATACGGCTGGCCGCAGCAGTAGTAGACCACCTTCTTGCCACGCGCCCGCATGAGGTCGAGCCATTGCGTGTCGAGCGCACCGCCCATTTCAAAGATGACGTCGACGGCATCGGTCGCTTCTGGGATGCGCATAATGCGCAGGCCTTTCGAAGCGGCGTCGACTTGTGGCGGTAATGCGTTTTGGTCGCCTACGTCAATCAGTGAAACACTCTCGATGAATGGAAGCTTTTGCAGCGCTTCCGACAGAAAGATCACGTTTTGACCAAGGCCGTTTTGCCAGATGTTTTGGCCTTGATGCGTGACGACTGAAATTCCGACTCGAATGGTCATCGGATTTGCACCCTGAAAAGAAACAATTGCGCTTTAAGAAAGAGAAGTCCCGCGGTATTCGTTCGCGGCGGCTCGCCAAGACTTAAGCGGCGGGCGGCATGGCGGTGCTAAATGCAAGCAGCGTCGGCGGAGGTAGGAGTATTCCCAAAAAACACGTTGGGATCCCCTAATTTTGAACGCTTCCGCATTTAAAAATACAAGGAACGTCTGGAATATAAATATATAGAAAGATCGATGAAATTCCCAGCCGGCCTAAAGCAATTGAGAACAGTCTTAGGTGATTCTCAGATGACGAGCGATCAGTCTTAATCACATTCGTTTTAGTCATTAGAAATATTCTGCTTCGCGAAATGAAAAAGACTGCGGCAGGTTGCCGCCAATGAGGAAATCAGGAAGGGCAAAAAAAAACGCGTTCGACCGCTTAAACGGTCGAACGCGCTTTCACGACGCGCAAGAAGCCTTATTGCGGCGGAGCCAGCTCGCTCGCTGCGCGCGCCAGCCGCGTAACCTCATCCCAATCCTGCGCGGCGAGCGCCGCCTTGGGCGTCAACCATGAACCGCCAACGCACACCACGTTCGGTTGCGCGAGAAAGTTCGTGGCGGTTTCGGCCGTGATTCCGCCCGTCGGACAGAATTTCAGGTTAGGAAACGGACCGTAGAACGCTTGTAGCATCGGAATGCCGCCCGCTTGCTGCGCGGGAAAGAACTTGACGATCTCGTAGCCCAATTCCATCGCGGTGATGATGTCACTCGGCGTCATCACGCCCGGCAAAAGCGGCAAGCCGGCGTCCTGCGCGGCCTTATGCATGTCCTTCGTGAGACCGGGCGATACGCCGAATTGCGCGCCCGCCTTCTTCGCCTGCGCACAGTGCTCGGGCTTCGTGATGGTGCCCACGCCGACGACGATATCGTCCGCCAGCTGGCTCGCGCGCTCAATCGCGCCGATGCCCGCCGGCGTGCGCAGCGTGATTTCCAGCACCTTCACGCCGCCCGCATGCAGCGCGCGCGACACATGCTCGCCTTGCTCGATCGTTTCGAAAGCCAGAACCGGAATCACCGGACCCAAACGCACGATCTCGCTAACTGTTTTCATTTGATGCGACTCCTGTTTTGTGTGCGGCGTCTTGCCGTCCCGCCGCGTCTTTCGAAAGTTCAATGATGCGTCGCGTGCGCCTTGTTCAGCGCCGACGCCGCGGCGCGCGCATTGTCGCGAAGCGGATTGCGCTCGTGCGACCCGGCGTCCTTTGCCTGCCCGTCGTGCGCCGCGCCCGCGCCGATCAACGCGCCAAACACGGACGCGCCCTCTTCCGCCGGCAATGCCGCGCTGCGGAACACGCCGAAGAGTTCGCGGCCGAAGCCCGCTTCGTTCTGCGCCTGATGCAATGGCGCGGCGACCTCGCGCGCGTCCCATTCCTGCGCGTCGATCTCGATGTCGAGCACGCCCGCAGGCGCGTCGATCACGAGCGTGTCGCCGGTGCGCACCTTGCCGAGCGGCCCTTGCAGCAACGCTTCCGGCGATACATGAATGACCGCCGGCACCTTGCCCGATGCGCCCGACATGCGGCCATCGGTTACGAGCGCGACGTGAAAGCCCTGATCCTGTAGCACGCCGAGCAGCGGCGTCAATCGATGCAACTCGGGCATGCCGTTCGCCCGCGCGCCCTGGAAGCGCACGACCGCGACAAAATCGCGCTTGAGCTCGCCCTTGTCGAACGCTTCCTGCACTTCTTCCTGCGAGTCGAAGACGATGGCCGGCGCCTTCACCACGCGATGCTCCGGCGCGACCGCCGAAATCTTGATGACGCCGCGTCCGAGTTTGCCCTGCATCAACCGCAAGCCGCCGTCCGGCTGAAAGGGCTCGCCGATGCCGCGCAGCACCTTCGTGTCGTGGCTTTCCTGCGCGCCGTCGACCCACTGCAATTTGCCGTCGATGAGCTTCGGCTCCTTCGTGTAATGCGACAGCCCGCGTCCGGCGACCGTCTGAACGTCCTCATGCAGCAGACCGCCTGCGAGGAGATTGCGCACGAGGAAAGCGACGCCGCCCGCTGCGTGGAAATGATTCACGTCGGCCTTGCCGTTCGGATAGATCTTCGCGAGCAGCGGCACGACTTGCGACAACTCGTCGAAATCGTTCCAGTCGATCACGATGCCCGCCGCCCGCGCGATCGCCACGAGGTGCAGCGTGTGATTGGTCGATCCGCCCGTTGCGAGCAGCGCAACGATGCCGTTGACGATAGCCTTTTCATCGACGACATGGCCGATCGGCGTGTAATTGCCGCGCTCGAGCGTCAGATCGAGCACGCGGCGCGCGGCTTCGGCCGTGAGCGCGTCGCGCAGCGGCGTATGCGGATGCACGAACGCCGAGCTCGGCAGATGCAGGCCCATCACTTCCATCAGCATCTGATTGCTGTTGGCGGTGCCGTAGAACGTGCAGGTGCCGTGACCGTGATACGCCGCCGCTTCGGCTTCGAGGAGCGCGCCGCGATCGCATTGCCCGGTCGCGAACTCCTGGCGCACTTTCGCCTTTTCGTCGTTGGTGAGGCCGCTCGTCATCGGACCGGCGGGCACGAAGATCGTCGGCAGATGGCCGAATTGCAGCGCGCCGATCGCGAGGCCGGGCACGATCTTGTCGCAGATGCCGAGGCACAGCGCCGCGTCGAACATGTTGTGCGTGAGCGCGACCGCCGTGCTCATCGCGATGACTTCGCGCGAAAAGAGCGACAGCTCCATGCCCGCGTTGCCTTGCGTGATGCCGTCGCACATGGCCGGCACGCCGCCCGCGAATTGCGCGATACCGCCGTGCTCGCGCGCCGCCTGCTTGATGATGTCCGGGAAGCTCTTGTACGGCGCGTGCGCGGAAAGCATCTCGTTATAAGACGACACGATGCCGATGTTCGGCTCGCGCACCGCCTTGATGGCGATCTTCTCCTGGCCTTCGAGACCGGCGAATCCGTGCGCCAGATTCGCGCACGACAGCGCGCCGCGTGCCGGGAACAGGCCGTGCGCCGCGTCGATGCGCGCGAGATAGGCCGCGCGCGTCGCCTTGCTGCGCTCGATGATTCGATCGGTGACTTTCTTGAGTTGCGAATGCGGGGAAACCATCGATGCTCCTTCGTCTCACTCCCGGCGCGCCTGCCGTTGAGATTGGGTTGAACGTTGCGAGGAACGGCGGCTTGCTCTTGTTTTGTGGTTCGTCGCCGTGTCTCGCGAGTTTAGGAGAAAAACTACACGAATTCAACGAGAAACTGACTCATCTTCTTAAGCGAATATGTAGCTTGAACGCTTTTAGGATGGACATCTTCGGGATTTCCCTAACACTACACATATCCATCTTGTAGTATTTGTACAAAGCCGATCGTCGGCTATAGTCCGTAGCAATTTCAGAATAGGCGAGAATTCCGATGTTGCTGTCCCAAGTCGAAGCCATGCGCGAGCAACTGCGTCCGTCCGAGCGGAAACTGGCCGATTACGTGCTCGAAGCGCCCCGCGAGGTCCTCGACCTGTCGATGACGGACTTCGCCGCGCGCGCGGGCGTCAGCCAGCCGACCATCGCGCGCTTCTGTCAGGCGCTCGGCTTCTCCGGGTTCCGTGAATTCAAGATTCGTCTCGCGCAAAGCGTAGCAGCGGACGTTCCCACGGTATATCGCGACGTCCGCACCGACGAGCCGCCCGCCGGCGTCGCGGCGAAAGTGCTCGACCGGACCATCGGCGCGCTGATCGCGGTGCGCAACAGTTTGTCGTCGGACAGCGTCGCCGCGGCAATCGCGATTCTTGCGGAAGCACGGCGCATCGAGTTTTACGGCGCGGGCGGCTCGGGCATCGCCGCGCTCGACATGCAGCACAAATTTTTTCGATTGGGCGTGCCGTCTGTCGCATACTCCGACCCGCATACGTACACCACCTCCGCCGCATTGCTGGGCGCGGGCGATGTAGTCGTCGCGATATCGAATACGGGACGCACGCGGGACATTCTCGATGCGTGCAAATCGGCGTTGAATGGCGGCGCGAAGGTCATTGCGATCACGCATGGCAATTCGCCGCTCGCGCGTCTCGCGAGCGTCGGATTGTTCGCCAATGTCGATGAAGACACCGATATCTTTTCGCCAATGACATCGCGCGTGTCGCATCTCGCGATCGGCGACATTCTGGCGGTCGGGCTGGCGCTGGCGCGCGGCCCGGCGCTCGCCGAAAAGCTCGCGGAAGCGAAGGACGTGCTCGAGGGGCGGCGAGTGGGAGTGTAGGCGGCAAAGCTTCGATGCCTTCGAGCGAAACGCCAACGCTCGCCTATGCTGTTTATCACCCCTTCGCTCAAAGGAGCATCCATGAGCAGCAACTTTTCCGTCGAGCGCTTCGAGGCCTGCGTTCACGGCGGGAAGCCGGACGAAGCCATCGCGCAACTTTGCGAATTTGGCGAATTGCTCCAGGAGAGTCCGTTTGTCGATCTGACGACTTTGCTGCCGCCCTCCGACGCATGGCCGCGCCCCAATAGGAACCGGCTACTCGAACGCTTCTTCAGCCGCATGGCTGCGGGCATCGTCTCCCTTCTCGGAGACACCGAATTCACGCTCACCGATGCGCAGTTTCAGCAACTTGCCGGGACCCGCTCACTAATTCAGCATCTGCTCGGCGCGGCGCCGCTCAAGAATGCGGATCATGTCACGCGCCGGTTTCTTCCAGTAATCGAAGAAGACGGAACGGTTCGACTGCCTGTTCCGGATGCGATAAAAAGACTCAACATCCTCTGCAATTCTGAATCGCAACTGCCGCTGGACTTCAACGCGTGTATGCGCGCCGACCCGGCCCCGGCGCTGAATCTGGCGATTGCGATAGCCGGTGAGATACTTCCCGGCAGCGCCGACGCACATCGCAATCGCGAAGCGCTACTCGATTGGTTGTGCCCGGCGCTTGCAGACCAACACGATGTCCGGGACATCGAAATCAAGCGCTTGCTGTTTCTGTACATGCATTGCACCTACGCCGAGGTCGAGCATCGGCATGAGATCAAGCGAAGTATCAACCAGCTCGTGCGTAGAACCTTGGCGAAAACCGCGCTGACCGATCTAAATGTCAAGCTACCCGCCTGGCGAGCCGCGCGCGAACGGCCACTCATGCTCGTCGTGCTGGAAGCCTTCACGGATGGCCATTCGATCGCGCGCACTCACGGCCCCACGTTGGCCGCTGCGCGGACGCGTTTCGACGTCGTGGCGATGTGCTATGCCGACGCGATCGGCGATTACGGACGCAGCATCTTCACGCAGGTGATCGAACTGCCCGCCGACGGCGATTTCATGCGCACACTGATGACGATCCGGCAGTTCGCGGAGTCGGAACACCCCGATGTCCTTTACATGCCGAGCGTAGGCATGTCGCTGTTGACCCTCTGTGTCTCCAACATGCGGCTCGCGCCGCTGCAGATCGCCGGTTTGGGACATCCCGCGACCACGCATTCCGACTGCATCGATTATGTCAGTGTCGAGGAAGACTTCGTGGGCGATCCAGCGTGTTTCAGCGAAGCGCTTCTGCGGCTTCCGAGAGACGGGCAGCCTTATCGGCCATCGCCGTTCATGGAACCCGTGCGCGCCCGCCGGAAGAAAACCCCGGGGCACATCGATATCGGCGTTGCCGCAAGTCTGATGAAACTCTCGCCCAGTTTTTTGAACGCATGCCGCGAGATCTCCGCGCGCAGCAGGACTCCGGTCCACTTTCACTTCCTGACGAGCGGCGGGAACGCCGTCACGCTGCTGCATCTTGCAAAAGTGGCGCAGCAAGCCTGGGGTGCGGAAAACGGGACGGTGATGCCTGGCCAGTCCTATATGGACTACGTGAACTATCTCAACGACATGGACATGTTTCTGAGCCCGTTCCCGTTCGGCAACACGAACGGCATCGTGGACGCATTCACGGTCGGTCTGCCGGGCGTCTGCAAGACGGGGCGAGAGGTATTCGAGCGTATCGACGGTGCAATGTTCATGCGCGCCTACATGCCCGGCTGGCTGGTCGCGGATACGGTGGACGAGTACGTCGAATCGGCGGTCCGTCTTGCGAACAATCACGACGAGCGCGAATCGCTGCGCCGCTACATGCTCGAAAAGAACGTGGTAACGCGCTTTTTCGAAGGCCGTCCGGAAGTGTTCGGGGAAATGGTGCTCGATCTCGTCGAGCGGGAACGCCTCAAAACGGCTTGATCACCACGAGCAGCGTCGCGCCGAGCAGCCCGAGCACCGGCAGTTCGTTGAACATCCGATACCACTTGTCCGAGCGCCTGTTCTCGCCGCGTTGAAACGTGTGCAGCAAGCGCCCGCAATAGGCGTGATACGCGATCAGCAACACGACGATCGTGAGTTTCGCGTGCAGCCAGCCCTGCCCCGCGCCGATGCCGACGACGAGCCACAGCCACAGCCCGCACGCGAGCGCAGGCACGGCGATGAACGTCATGAAGCGAAAGAGCTTGCGCGCCATCAGCAAGAGGCGCGCGGTGGCGGCGGCATCCGTCTCCATTGCGAGGTTGACGAAGATGCGCGGCAGATAGAAAAGCCCCGCGAACCACGAAGCCACCAGCACGATATGCAGCGATTTGATCCAGAGCATCGGTTCTGATTTTTATCGACGAACTTCGCCGCGCCCCAGCACGACGTATTTCAGCGACGTCAGCCCTTCCAGGCCCACCGGTCCGCGGGCGTGCAGCTTGTCGTTGGAAATGCCGATTTCCGCGCCAAGACCGAATTCGAAGCCATCCGCGAAACGCGTGGAGGCGTTGACCATCACGCTCGCCGAATCCACTTCACGCAGGAAACGCATCGCGCGGTCGTGATCTTCGGTGACGATGGCGTCCGTATGATGCGAGCCGTATTCGTTGATGTGCGCGATCGCCTCGTCGAGATCGGCGACGATCTTGATTGCCAGCACCGGCGCGAGGTATTCGGTGCGCCAGTCTTCTTCGGTCGCATCGACGAGACCAGCGATCCCGGCCGCTTCGAGGACCGAGCGCGCTTCCGTGTCGACGCGCAGTTCGACATCCTTCGCCTGGAACGCACGCGCGAGCGACGGCAGCGCCTGCTGAGCGATGCCGCGTGCGACGAGCAGCGTTTCCATCGTGTTGCAGGTGCCGTAACGATGCGTCTTCGCGTTGTCGCAAATGACCGCGGCCTTCGCGAGATCGGCGCGGTCGTCCACGTAGACGTGGCAGATGCCATCGAGGTGCTTGATCATCGGCACGCGCGCTTCTTCCATCAGACGCGCGATCAGGCTCTTGCCGCCGCGCGGCACGATCACATCGACGAATTCGGTCATCGTGATGAGCTTGCCGACCGCCGCGCGATCCGCCGTTTCGACGACCTGCACCGCGTCCTGCGGCAAGCCCGCCGCCGCCAGCCCGACGCCGATCAGCTTCGCGAGCGCCGCGTTGCATTCGAGCGCCTCGGAGCCGCCGCGCAGAATCGCCGCATTGCCGGATTTGAGACAGAGCGCGGCGGCGTCGATCGTCACGTTCGGCCGCGATTCGTAGATGATGCCGATCACGCCCAACGGCACGCGCATCTGTCCGACCTGAATGCCGCTCGGGCGGAACTTCATCCCGCTGATTTCGCCGATCGGATCGGCCAGCGCGGCAACCTGGCGCAAGCCTTCGACCATCGTGCCGATTGCCTTGTCGGACAGCGTCAGCCGGTCGATGAACGCCGCGTCGTGACCCTTTTCGCGCGCACGGGCGAGGTCGCGCGCGTTGGCCTGCTTGAGCGCATCGCGCTCGCGTTCGATTGCGTTCGCAACCGCGTCGAGCGCCGCGTTCTTCGCCGCCGTCGACGCCCGCGCCATCGCGCGCGACGCCGTGCGCGCGCGGCGGCCGAGGTCGGTCATGTATTGGTCGATGTTCATCGTGGGTCTCTTCCTTGTGCCGCTTTCCTGAGCCGCCTCGCTGTCGAAGCGTCGATGCGTTCATTCTAAGCCGTTGCATCGATTGCAACAGCGTGTGACAAAAGCGTCCTAGCGACGCGGCGGGCGTGGCGATGGGGCGGCCTGCGCCGGCTTGCCGCCATGCGCGACGGCCATCGCCAGTTCGAACATGCCGGCCCACGGATCCGGCGGCGGCTCGCTGCCACGCTTGCCCGTACTACCCGACAGCCCCTTCACCTGCCGATCGAGCCGCGCCGCAAGCGACAGCGCCTTCTCCAGCGCCTCGTCCGTCACGCGCGAAAGCGCCGGCCCGATCAACCGTTCGCGCGGTCCCCAAACGCGGTTTTCGCGCATGAGCGTCGCGAGCGGCTTGCCCGATGCAACGCCCCGCTTGATGCGCAGCAGCGTGCGCACTTCTTCGACGAGCGCCCACAGCACGAGCACCGCCGCTTCGCCTTCGCCCTTGAGCCCGTCAAGCATGCGCGCGAGCCGGCCGACATCGCCGGTCAGCATCGCTTCGTTGAGCTTGAACACGTCGTAGCGCGCGACATTCAGCACCGCGTCGTGAATCTGTTCGAACGTGAGCACGCCTTCCGGGTACAGCAAGCCGAGCTTCTGAATTTCCTGATGCGCGGCGAGCAGATTGCCTTCCACCCGTTCCGCGATGAACGACAGCGCGCGCCGCCCTTCCTCGCCGGGAGCTACGCGCTGGCCCTGTTGAGCGAGGCGCTGGCCGACCCACATCGGCAACTGCGCGCGCTCGATCGGATCGACCTTCAGCGCGACGCCCGCGCCCAGCAACGCCGTGAACCAGCCGGATTTTTGCGTCGCGCCGTCGAGACGCGGCAGCGTAACGAGCGCGACGACGTCCGGATTGTCCGCATCGGCGAGCGTCTTCAGGGCTTCCGCGCCTTCCTTGCCCGGCTTGCCCGTGGGAATGCGCAGTTCGATCAACTGACGGTCGCCGAACAGCGACATCGATTGCGTCGCGCCGATGAGCGCGCTCCAGTCGAAACCGCGCTCGACCGTAAATACCGTGCGGTCGGTGAAGCCGTTCGCGCGCGCGGTGGCGCGGATGCGGTCGCACGCTTCCTGCGCGAGCAGATGCTCGTCGCCATAGACGACGTACAGCCCTTTCGGGCCTTTCGCGAGGTGCGCTTCCAGCGCGTCGAGCTTCAGTTGCATGATGCCGTTCGGACGCGCCCGATCAAAGCGGCGGCACCGGCAGCGGCGCGCGCGGCGCGACGCCCGGTGTCTGCTCGCCCGGCGCCGGATGCAGCGAGCGCACGGTCGCGAGACGACGCGTCAACTGATCGACAGCGTCGTTGCGCATATCGTTGTAGAGCAGCGTCGATTCCTGTGCCTTGGCGAGCGTGTATTGATCGCTGTACGTCATCGAGCGATTCAGCGCGATGACGCTCGGCGGAATGAGCAAGGTGCCGTCGGCGCCGAGCAGCGTGTAGTTCAGCGTGAAGACGAGCTCGTACTCCTGGATGACGCCCTGCGCATTCAGGCTCAGCGTGCGCAAGCCGGTGCCCTCGGACAGATTGAGCGTCGCGTCCGGTTTCTCGTAAGGCTTCACGATCACGGTGTCGCTGCCGCCCTGAACCATGCGTTCGAGGCGTGCGACCATCTGCGGCGTGCCGCCCGTGACCGCGAGCCGCTTGAACGCGTAGTCCTGCTGGCCGCGCAACTGGAAGCCGCACGCGGACAGGAGCGCCGCGCCGCCGAGGAGCGTGCCAAACGTGAGAAACGAGCGCCTGCTCGTGCTGACTGTGCCGGTCACATGCACCCCCTTGGTTTTGCGCATCAGACGACCACGTTGACGAGACGTCCCGGCACCACGATCACCTTCTTCGGGGCGCGGCCTTCCGCGAACTTCTCGAACATTTCGTGCGCGATCGCCGCTTTTTCGATGTCTTCGCGCGATGCATCCTTCGCGACCGTCAGCGCGCCGCGCACCTTGCCGTTGACCTGCAACACGAGCTCGATTTCCGACTGTTCGAGCGCGGCTTCGTCGACCTTCGGCCAGGGCGCGTCGAGCAGCGGGCCGAACTCCTTTTCGTAGCCCAGTTCCGACCACAACTGGAACGTGATGTGCGGCACAACCGGATACAGCACGCGCAAGAGCACGCCGAAGGTTTCGTTCAGCACGCCGGCGCCGGCCGTCTTCGCGCCTTCGACCGCGTTGAGCATCTTCATCGCGGCGGACACGACCGTGTTGTACTGCAGCCGGCCGTAGTCGAAATCGGCCTGCTTGAGCACGGTGTAGATTTCGCGGCGCAGCGTCTTGTCGGCGTCGCCGAGCTTCGATGCATCGAGCTTCGCGTGCTGGCGCAGCGCCTCGGCGTTGTCATTGGCGAAGTGCCACACGCGGCGCAGGAAGCGGCTCGCGCCTTCCACGCCCGCGCCCGACCATTCGAGCGATTGTTCCGGCGGCGCCGCGAACATCACGAAAAGGCGCGCGGTATCGGCGCCGTACTGGTCGATGAGCGTCTGCGGATCGACACCGTTGTTCTTCGACTTCGACATCTTCTCGACGCCGCCGAGCACGACCGGCTTACCGTCCGCATTGAGCGTCGCGCCGGTCGGACGGCCCTTGTCGTCGTGCGTGACCGTGACGTCGAGCGGGTTGTACCAGGTCTTCTTGCCGCTCGCGTCCTCGCGATAGAACGTTTCGTTCAGCACCATGCCCTGCGTGAGCAGATTCTTCGCGGGCTCGCCGAACTTGATGAGGCCCATGTCGCGCATGACCTTGGTCCAGAAGCGCGAGTACAACAGGTGAAGAATTGCGTGCTCGATGCCGCCGATGTACTGGTCCATCGGCATCCAGTAATCGGTGCGCTCGTCGACCATCGTAGGCGCGTCGGGCGCGCTGTATCGCGAGAAGTACCAGGACGAATCGACGAACGTGTCCATCGTGTCGGTTTCGCGCTTGGCCGCCGCGCCGCACTTCGGGCACGTGCAGTTCAGGAACGCTTCGGACTTCGCGAGCGGATTCCCCGAGCCGTCCGGCACGAGGTCTTCCGGCAGCACGACGGGCAGGTCCTTTTCCGGCACCGGCACGTCGCCGCAGCTCGGGCAGTGGATGATCGGAATCGGCGTGCCCCAGTAACGCTGGCGGGAAATGCCCCAGTCGCGCAGACGCCAGGTGATCTGCTTGTCGCCGAGGTCTTTCGCCTTTAGATCGGCGGCGATCGCGTTGATCGCTTCTTCCGTCGTCATGCCGTCGTACTTGCCGCTATTGACGAGCTTGCCCGCGGTCTTGTCGCCGTACCACTCTTCCCACGCGTCGGTCGAATACGTTTTGCCTTCGATGCTCACGACCTGCCTGATCGGCAAGCCGTACTTCTTCGCGAAGGCGAAATCGCGCTCGTCGTGCGACGGCACGCCCATCACCGCGCCTTCGCCGTAGGACATCAGCACGTAATTGCCGATCCACACTTCGACTTGCGCGCCTGTCAGCGGATGCGTGACGAAAAAGCCCGTGGGCACGCCCTTCTTTTCCATCGTGGCGACATCCGCTTCCGCGACGCCGCCGCGCTTGCATTCGTCGATGAACGCCTGAAGATCCGCGTTATCCCGCGCGAGACGCGTGGCGAGCGGATGCTCCGCCGCGACCGCCGCGAAGGTGACGCCCATGATGGTATCCGCGCGCGTGGTGAATACGCGCAACAGTTTCGCTTCGCCGTCGATTTCATACGGGAAGCCGAAGTTCACGCCGAAGCTCTTGCCGATCCAGTTCTGCTGCATGATCTTGACGCGCTCGGGCCAGCCGAGGCCTTCGAGATCGTCGAGCAGTTGATCCGCGTAATCGGTGATGCGCAGGTAGTACATCGGGATTTCGCGCTTTTCGACGAGCGCGCCCGAGCGCCAGCCGCGCCCGTCGATGACCTGCTCGTTCGCGAGCACGGTCTGATCGACCGGATCCCAGTTCACCGTGCCCGTCTTTTTGTACGCGATGCCCTTTTCCAGCATCTTGAGGAACAGCCACTGGTTCCACTTGTAGTAATCCGGCGAGCACGTGGCGACTTCGCGCGACCAGTCGATGGCGAGGCCCATCGACTGCATCTGCTTCTTCATGTACGCGATGTTCTCGTACGTCCACTTCGCCGGCGGCACGTTGTTCGCCATCGCCGCGTTTTCGGCGGGCATGCCGAACGCGTCCCAGCCCATCGGCATCAGCGTGTTGTGACCGTTCATGCGCAGGTAACGGTACATCACGTCGTTGATGGTGTAGTTGCGCACGTGACCCATATGCAGCTTGCCCGACGGATACGGCAGCATCGAGACGCAATAGAACTTGGGCTTGGCCGACGTCTCGGTCGTCCGGTAGACGTCGTTCGCGCGCCAGTTGCTCTGCGCGGCGGATTCGACGTCGGCGGGTACGTATTTATCGTGCATGGTGTGGTTTGGCTTTCGGCAAATGCTGGGAACGGACTTCAGGACCGGCGCTACGATGCGAGCGACGCGTCCGGCGCTGCGGCATTGCTGACACGGCGCGGCGTCGGAATTCGGGCCTGCCGGCTCGTGCAAAGCCCGCCGAACGGGGAAATGGCGATTATACCGTTCGATGCGCGCAGGCTCGCGCGCTTATTGCGCAGGCACCGGCGCTTGCGGCTTTGCGGGCTGCGTGACGAAGCCGATACGCTCGACGCCCGCCTGTTGCGCCGCGCCCATCACCTGCGCGATGACGTCGTAACGCGTCGCGCTCGATGCCCGCAGATGCAGTTCCGGCTTCTGCGCGCTCCTGGCCGCATCGGCGAAACGGGCGCGCATCTGATCGAACGTGACGGGCGTGTCGTTCCAGAAAAGCTTGTCGGCGTCGTCGATCGAAAGCGTGATGGTCTGCGGCGTCTCGCGCGCGGGCTGCGACGCGACTTTCGGCAGATCCAGCCGGATCGCGTGCGTGAACAGCGGCGCCGTGATGATGAAGATGACGAGCAGCACGAGCATGACGTCGATGAGCGGCGTCATGTTGATGTCCGCCATCGGCTGGCCGCCGGATTTCTTGTCGAGTCCGCCGAATGCCATCGCCGCGTCTACTCCGCCGGACCGCACACGAACGCGTGCAGATCGTGCGCGAAACCGTCGAGTTCTTCGGAAAGTTGCCGCACGTAGCGGCCAAGAATGTTGTATGCGAGCACAGCCGGAATCGCGACGACGAGCCCGAACGCCGTCATGATGAGCGCCTCGCCGACCGGACCGGCGACGTTTTCGATCATCGCCTGACCGCTCGCCGCGATGCTCGACAGCGCGTGATAGATGCCCCAAACGGTGCCGAGCAAGCCGACGAACGGCGCCGTGCTGCCGACCGATGCGAGCAAAACCTGACCGAACTCGAGCCGGCGTTGCGAACGAAGCAACGCATGACGCAACGCGCGCAGCACGCGTTCGCTGCGCTCGACGCGCGCGAGCATCGCGCCCGGCATTTCGGTTTCCGACGCGCGCCACGCGGCTTCGGCGAGCGGCAGAAACACACCCTCACGATCCGCGCGCTGCAACGCGCCGATACCCTCTTTCAGGCTCGCCGCCTGCCAGAACCGCTGCAATGCGCGCGGACCTTGCCACTTGGCGCGCGCGAGAACCCACGCCTTCACGAGCAGGAAACACCAGCTCGCGAGCGACATTGCGAGGAGCAGGGCCGCGACGGCGTGCGTCACGGCATCGCCGGATTGGAGGTAATGGATGACGCCCGTTGCTGCCATGTGAGTCAACGCAGAAGTCAACGCAGACCGAGGACGTCCTGCATGTCGAAGAAGCCCTTGTCGTGCCCTTCGAGGAAATGCGCGGCGCGCAGCGCGCCTTGCGCGTAGGAAAGACGGCTCGCCGACTTGTGCGTGATCTCGATGCGCTCGCCGATGCCCGCGAAGAGCACCGTGTGATCGCCGACGATATCGCCGCCGCGAATCGCCGAGAAACCGATGGTCGACGGATCGCGCTCGCCCGTCACGCCTTCGCGCGCGTACACGGCGCAGTCCTTGAGATCACGGCCCAGCGCCTTGGCGATCACTTCGCCCATGCCGAGCGCGGTGCCCGACGGCGCATCCACCTTGTGCCGATGATGCGCCTCGATGATTTCGATGTCGTAGCCGGTGGCGAAGTGCTTCGCCGCGAATTCGAGCAATTTCAACGTGACGTTCACGCCGACGCTCATGTTCGGCGCGAACACGACGCCGATCTTCTCGCCCGCCTGCTTCAACTGCGCCTTCTGCTCGTCCGAGAAACCGGTCGTGCCGATGATCATCTTCACGTCATGCCGAAGCGCGGCTTCGAGATGCGTCAGCGTGCCTTCGGGGCGCGTGAAGTCGATCAGGTAGTCGGCGTCGGCGAACACGCGCTCGATGTCGTCCGTGAGCAGCACGCCCGTCGTCTTGCCGAGGAACGCGCCCGCGTCCTGCCCGAGTTGCGGCACGCCGGGCCGGTCGAGCGCGCCGACGAGTTGCGCGTCCGGATCGTTGAGAACGGTTTCGGTCAGCATCCGGCCCATGCGGCCCGATGCGCCGGCAATGGCGATCTTCATGGCAGTCTCGTGTTGAACAGCGCGGCGAACGCGCGTTGGATGATGCGGATGCGCCGTGCCGATGAAGCGGCGCCGCGTCGATCAACGTGGCGCGGCTTCATCGCCGGATGGCTGAACTGCTTACTGGCCTTGCTGCGGCAGATAGAACTGCGCCTGGCCGCCCGAATTGGCTGGCGTCGGCGACGTACCCGCCGGGCCTACCGCGCTGCTGTCCGGAATGTTGATTGTCTGCGGACGGCGCTGCAGTTGAATCTGCGAGTTGCTCGCGCCTTGCGTGCTCGAGCCCGGCGCGCCGCCGCTGCTCTGCGGCACGTTCACGCGCACGGAAGACTGATTGCGGCCCGCCGGCATTTCGACTTGCGCCGTTGCGCGGTTCGCGGCCTGCGCGGCTTCCTGGTTCGCATCGCCGGCGAATGCAGCCGACGCGTTCGGTTGTGTCGACGGCTCGCCGACCGGCGCGGTCACCGCCGCAGCCGACGCCACCGGCGCCGATGCCGCCGCGGGCGGCGCGGCCTTCGCGACCTTGACACCCTTGTCGCCGTCGATCTCCGCGAGCAGTTCGAGGTTCGACGGCAGATTGTCGCCGCCC
The DNA here is from genome assembly GCF_001544835.2 of Caballeronia fortuita. Taxonomy (GTDB): domain Bacteria; phylum Pseudomonadota; class Gammaproteobacteria; order Burkholderiales; family Burkholderiaceae; genus Caballeronia; species Caballeronia fortuita. The sequence continues at coordinate 268,072 of NZ_FCNX02000007.1, forward strand.
GACCAGCTCACGACGCGATCGCTCGCGAAGTTCACGACGAAGTCACGCTGCTGCACGACCGATGTGGACCCGCGCTTGAAATAGAACACGTAGTCCCATCGGTCGGCGTGGAACATGTCGGTCAGAAGCGGTGTGCCGAGAAGCTGCTTCACCTGATCGCGCGACATGCCGACCTGCATCTGCGCCGCGGCTTCCGCCGAAACGAAATTCCCCTGCACGACCGTGATCCGATACGGTGTGATGCTTTGCGCGATCTTCTGCGTGACGCTGTCGTACGCCGAGCAGCCGGCGAGCAATGCGGCCAAGGTTGCTGCAATCACGGTTCCCCGCATGCGACGGCTCTCCCTGCAATTCGATAAAGATTTGGAAAACATTTCACCTTTCACGCGAGGCGCTCCAAGGCCGCGCTCTTCTCGTCCGATTCGTCTTGTATCCGCAAGGAATATCGGGAACCGGAAAAACGCATTACTATGAGAACCTTGAATTGTACTCTAGGGATGCCTAGCCATGACCAATCCCGCCGATCTCAAAAATATCGGGCTCAAGGCGACCCTGCCCCGCCTCAAGATTCTCGAAATTTTTCAGCATAGTCCGGTGCGCCATCTGACCGCTGAAGACGTGTATCGAAGCCTTCTGAACGAGGAGCTCGATATCGGTCTTGCGACGGTTTATCGCGTGCTCACGCAGTTCGAGCAAGCCGGCCTGCTGTCGCGAAGCAATTTCGAATCGGGCAAGGCCGTGTTCGAGCTCAACGAAGGATCGCACCACGATCACCTCGTGTGCATCGACTGCGGTCGCGTCGAAGAATTTTTCGATGCGGAGATCGAACGCCGCCAGCAATCGATCGCGAAAGAGCGCGGCTTCAAACTCCACGAGCATGCGCTCGCGTTGTACGGCGCATGCACGAAGGAAAACTGTCCGCATCGCAAGCACTGAGCGTCGCCCGCCTTCGCAGGCGCGAGGCTGACAAACCGCCGTCCCTCTCACGATGGACGGCGGTTTCGTTTCGTTCATACCTTTTGCGATTCGCATCTGCGATCGATCGCAGTTCCATTTCGCCGCGCACTGTTCGTGTCGCTCGACGTTTTCCCGTTCTCAACCGTCCAAACGCGGCACTTCACGAAGCGTTCGCAGTCTCAGCAAGGGCCGTGCGTGATGGAGGTTTCTATCCGCTTGCGCTGCCCTGCAATTGGCGAACATCAAGAGGAGCAGCGTCGATGGACATGCAACAACTCGTATCGGAATTTCTCGCGTCGGAGCACGGCGCACAAGCCACGCAAGCATTGACCGACCAGGGCTTCAGCACCGAAGACAGTCAGCAGATGCTCGGCACCGCGGCCGAAACCGCGCACGCGCACGCCGAGGAGCAGAACGCCGGCGTGATGGGCAATCATCCCGGCAAGAGCTTTTTCGCCGCGTTCGCCGCCGGACTCGTGCGCGGCGACGGCTTTCTGAAGTCGATGGAAGAAGGTGGCGAAGGTATTCTCACCGGGCGCATCGCCGAATCGATCGCCGCGCGCATGGGGATCGACCCGGCGACGGCATCGACGGTTGCGGCGGCAGCGACGCCTTACGTCGTATCGTTCTTGCGCGAGAAGCTCGCCTAAAACTGAAGCACAAAAACAAAGCCGCTCCGAAGAGCGGCTTTGTTCATTTCGAAACGCTCGCGAGTTTTACTTCGCGTTCGCGAGAGCAACCGCCGTATCCAGCATGCGGTTCGAGAAGCCCCACTCGTTGTCGTACCAGCTCGACACCTTCACGAGACGGCCCGATACCTTCGTGAGCGTTGCATCGAACGTGGACGAAGCCGGATTGTGGTTGAAGTCGATCGACACGAGCGGCGCGTCGTTGTAGCCGAGGATGCCCTTCAGCTCGCCTTGCGACGCTTCCTTCATGATCTTGTTGACTTCTTCGACCGTCGTGTCGCGCGCGGCGATGAACGACAGATCGACGACCGACACGTTGATGGTCGGAACGCGGATCGCGTAACCGTCCAGCTTGCCGTTCAGTTCCGGCAGCACGAGACCGACGGCGGACGCCGCGCCCGTCTTCGTCGGAATCTGGCTGTGCGTGGCCGAGCGCGCGCGGCGCAGGTCTTCGTGATACACGTCGGTCAGAACCTGATCGTTCGTGTACGCGTGGATCGTGGTCATCAGACCGTTCACCAGACCGATCTTGTCGTTCAGCGGCTTGACGAGCGGCGCGAGGCAGTTCGTCGTGCACGATGCGTTCGAGATGACCGTGTCCGATGCCTTCAGCACGTTGTGGTTCACGCCATACACGATGGTCGCGTCCACGTCCTTGCCGCCCGGCGCCGAGATGATGACCTTCTTCGCGCCGCCCTTGATGTGCGCGCTCGCCTTTTCCTTCGTCGTGAAGAAGCCCGTGCACTCCATCACCACGTCGACCTTCAACTCGCCCCACGGCAGTTCCGCCGGGTTGCGGTTCGCGAGCACGCGGATCTTGTCGCCGTTGACGACGAGGTAATCGCCGTCCACCGACACTTCGCCCGGGAACTTGCCGTGCGCCGTGTCGTATTGCGTCAGGTGCGCGTTGGTCTTGGCATCGCCCAAGTCGTTGATGGCGACGATCTCGATGTCGTGCTTCTTGCCGTTCTCATAGAGAGCGCGCAGCGTGTTGCGGCCGATGCGGCCATAGCCGTTGATTGCAACGCGAATCGTCATAGTCTATCTCCTTGGCTTAAAAAAACCTTGCTTCGCTGACGTCAGTGCTCACGCGGCGAGAACGGCCTTTGCCGTTGCGACGACGTTCTCCACCGTGAAGCCGAAATGCTTGAAGAGCGCACCGGCCGGAGCCGATTCGCCGAACGTGTCGATGCCGACCACGCCGCCTTCGAGGCCCACGTACTTGCGCCAGAAATCCGTCACGCCCGCTTCGATCGCCACGCGCGCGACGCCCTTCGGCAGAACGCGTTCACGATATTCGGCGTCCTGCTTGTCGAAGACGTTCGTGCAGGGCATCGACACGACGCGCGCGCCAATGCCTTCCTTCGCCAGCGCCTCGACCGCTTCCATCGCGAGCTGCACTTCGGAGCCGGTCGCGAGGAGAATGATCTTGCGCGCGGGGATGTCGTCGTTCCAGTCGCGCAGCACGTAGCCGCCCTTCGCGATGTTGGCGATCTGCACGTCGTCGCGCTTCGAATATTGCAGGTTTTGGCGGCTGAAAATCAGCGTCGACGGGCCGTTGTGCGAAATCGCATGCGTCCACGCGACCGCCGTTTCGACGGTATCGGCCGGGCGCCACGTCTGCAGATTCGGGATCAGGCGCAGGCTCGAGACATGTTCGATCGACTGGTGCGTCGGACCGTCCTCACCGAGACCGATGGAATCGTGCGTGAACACGAAGATCGAGCGCGACTTCATCAGCGCGGCGACGCGCAGCGCGTTGCGGCTGTAATCCGAGAACGTCAGGAACGTGCCGCCGAACGGACGATAGCCGCCGTGCACCGCGATACCGTTGATGGCCGCGCTCATGCCGAACTCGCGCACGCCGTAATTGATGTGATTGCCCCACTGGATGCCCGCGTGTTCCGGATTCGCGTTTTCCGCGTCACCGGCGGCGCGCACGGCTTTCGCGGCCTTCCAGTTGGTGAGGTTCGAGCCGGTCAGGTCCGCCGAACCGCCGAGCAGCTCCGGCAGCGCGGCCGCCAGACCTTCGATGGTGTTCTGCGATGCCTTGCGCGTCGCGATGGTTTCGGCCTTCTGGTTCGCGTCCTCGATGATCTTCGCGGCCGCTTGTGCCCAGTTCGCGGGCAGCTCGCCGCTCATGCGCCGCGTGAATTCGCTCGCTTCGGACGCGTACTTCGCCTTGTAGGCATCGAACGCCTTGTTCCATTCCGTTTCGGCGTGCGTGCCTTGTTCCTTCGCGTCCCACGCCGCATACACTTCCTGCGGAATTTCGAACGGACCGTAGTTCCAGCCGATCGCCGCGCGCGTCGCCGCGATTTCCTTGTCGCCGAGCGGCGCGCCGTGCGCGTCGTGACCGCCCGCCTTCGTCGGCGCGCCCTTGCCGATGACCGTGCGGCAGCAGATCAACGTGGGCTTGTCCGACTTCTTCGCCTGCGCGATGGCGGCGTCGACCGCATCGACGTTATGGCCGTCGACCGCACGGATCACGTTCCAGCCGTAGGCTTCGAAGCGCTTGGGCGTGTCGTCGTGGAACCAGTGCTCGACGTGGCCGTCGATGGAGATGCCGTTATCGTCGTACAGCGCGATCAGCTTGTTCAGCCTGAGCGTGCCCGCGAGCGAGCAGGCTTCGTGCGAGATGCCTTCCATCAGGCAGCCGTCGCCGAGGAAAGCATACGTGTAATGGTCGACGATCTTCGCGTCCGCCTTGTTGAACTCGGCGGCGAGCAGCGCTTCGGCGAGCGCCATGCCGACCGCATTGCCGATGCCCTGGCCGAGCGGGCCGGTGGTCGTCTCGACGCCCGCCGTCATGCCGTATTCAGGATGGCCCGGCGTCTTCGAATGCAACTGGCGGAAGTTCTTGAGCTCGCTCATCGGCAGATCGTAACCGGTGAGGTGCAGGAGCGAATACAACAGCATCGAACCATGACCGTTCGACAAAACGAAACGGTCGCGATCGAACCAGTGCGGGTTCGCCGGGTTGTGCTTCAAATGGCGCGACCACAACGCGACGCCGATTTCCGCCATGCCCATCGGCATGCCGGGATGGCCGGAGTTGGCTTGTTGAACGGCGTCCATGGCAAGCGCGCGGATTGCGTTGGCCATGAGGGCGGTCTGGCTGGAGGTCGGGATCGTCATGTCGAGTCTGGGGCAGGTCCTGAAATGATCCGCGGTGCTTCTCTTGCAGTACTTCTCACTCGGGCCGGACCCGCGGGGCGCAACGTTTTCAGGACCGGCACGACGAGAAACGACGAGGATCGGAAGCCCGTCATTCTAACAGACCGGTCCGATTGACACGCGTCTGTAAGGCAGCGGATCGCGTGCAAACCGGGTGCGGCCGGGTGTCCCGGGGCGCGGGCATGTTCCGTGCAAATCACGCGTCGGCGCCGCGAGGGAAGCGCCTCGCGCCGCATGCATCGCAATCGGTACGACACTGTCACGACTGTGTGACAACGCGTGACGTTACACGCGGACGCGCATCGGCACCGGACGATCATTCGTCGAAATCGGTCCGGCGCGCCGCTACGGTTTGCAAGTTTCCGGCCGGGCGATTGATCGTACGGCTTCGTGGCAAAATGTTCCCCATCTGCAGCAACAAGGCTTCAAGGAGTGCTTTCGATGACCGACCCCCGCCCCGCCGACGTGCCGTGGTTGACTCCGTATCTCACCGTGCGCGACGCGCGCGTGAGCATCGCGTTCTATGAAAAGGCGCTGGGCTTCGTGATGCGCGACAGCGTGAACGACGACGGCACGATCATCCACGTCGAGATGACGTATCGCGGGCAGTTGATCGTGATGTTCGCGCCCGAAGGCGCATACGGCTCGCAGGCGCGCACGCCGAAGAGCGCGGGGCAAATGGCGCCGCAGTCGTTCTATCTGTATGTGGATGATGTCGACGCCACGTTTCAGCAGTCGCTGGCTGTCGGCGCTAAGGCGCTGATCGAGCCGCAGGACCAGTTCTGGGGCGACCGCTTCGCGCAGATCGAGGACCCGGACGGCTATCGCTGGGCGCTCGCGCGGCATCTGGGCTGAATCCACAGGCATTTCACTATCCGCGGACGGCCCCGTCCGCGATCAAATCTTCATGCCACGCTTTTATGTCGACGGCCCGCTTCGCGTGGGCGACACGCATCCCCTTCCCGACGACGTCGTTCGTCACGTTCACGTGCTGCGTCTGCAAATCGGCGACACGATCACGCTCTTCGACGGCCGCGGTGGCGAATATCGCGGCGAGCTCGTCGATATCGCCAAACGCGCAGCGACCGCGCGCATCGACGAACACAGCGCCCGCGAAGCCGAGCCGCCATACCGCGTGACGCTCGCGCAAGGCGTGGCGGGCGGCGACAAGATGGACTGGCTCATCGAAAAGGCGGTGGAGCTGGGCGTGTCGGGCATTGCGCCGATCACGGCCGAACGCGGCGTCGTGCGTCTCGCCGGCGATCGGGCGTTGAAGCGGCAGGCGCACTGGCAGGCGCTGACGCGTGCGGCGTGCGAGCAATGCGGACGCAACCGCGTGCCCGAAGTCGCGCCGCCGCGCGATCTCGACGCCTGGCTCGCCGGTCTGCCCGCCGCCACCGATGGCGAGTTGCGCCTGCTGCTCTCGCCGCGCGCCGAAGTCGGCTTTGCGTCGCTGCCCGCCGAAGCGCCGTCGAGTCCTGTCACTGTGCTGATCGGGCCGGAAGCGGGTTTTTCGCCCAGCGAAGAAAACGCAATCGTCGATGCCGGATTTGCGACGCTCGGCCTCGGTTCACGCGTGCTGCGCACGGAAACGGCGGGCATCGCGTTGCTTGCGGCGCTGGCGGCGCGCTGGGGCGGCTGGTAATCCGAGGACGCCCAAACGAAAACAGCCCGAGCGGGATATCCCGTCGAGCTGTCTTTCAGCTTGCGCCGAAGCCGGCGCGAGCGGTCAAACGAACGAATAGAAGACGCGGAACGCCACTTTCCTCTCGCCCCAGAATTCCGCCGCATCGCGGAAAACGTCGAGCAGCACTTCGCGGCCTTCCTTGTCGAACTTCTGCGCGATCGGCAGTTGTTCGAGCACGATCACGAAGCCCGGTTGCGAGCCGGCCTTGTGGACGAGTTCGGTGAGCGAATCGTAGAGCGCGTCGTAGTTCTTGCCGAAGTGCTTGGGAAACAGAAACGACGTGGCGATGGTCTCGAGCACTTCCTGCTTGCTCTGCGCCTGGCCGAGATAGGCGTAGAGAAAATGCTGGCCGAGGCGGTTGGCCTCGTCCGCGAGTTCCTGCACGCGGAACGCACGAATCGACTGCACGATGTTTGGCCGCACCGTGGCGAACAGCGCTTCCGGATCCTCTTGCGGATGGAACTCTTCGGGCCTGGTCTCGTCGTCGGGTCTGTTGTCGTGTTCTGTCATGCGTAGCCGCAATACTCGCTGAAACAGGTTGCCATCGCCGGTGGCGAAAAGATCACTCGCGACGCTGTGGTCGTGCGCGTAGATGTTGTCGCTCATGCCGTTAATCCCGTAGTTGATCCGCAATGCGTTTGAAACTGGTGTAGTGGTCGTCCGAGTAGTAGCAATCGCCGAGCTGCTTCTTCGGGCCGCCGCACACGATCCGGCGCGCGCCGCGATCCCTCGCGCGAGGCGTAGGAACGGTGTATTCGTGGTAGTAGCCGCGTGGATGCCGCGGAAGCAAACGCTCGCGATTGCCGAACACGACGCCGTCCTTCTCGAAAGGGAAAGGGCCGCCCGCCTGAATCAGCCGCAATGTCGCGACCGCCTGCCTGGGCAACTGCGCAATGTGGACGGTGGCCAGCCCGTCACGCTCCTGCCCGCCGTCCGCGTCGAGCTGCTTATGCTGCGGCTCGCGGACCGGCTCCGCTGGCGAGACCGGCGCGGAACTCGCCGAAGCAACCGTTTCCTGAACTCCGCTTCGCGGTTCATCCTTGCCGCACGCGCCCAACAGGACGCCCAAGGCGACGAAAAAGGAAAGAGCGCTCGCGCGTGTCACCAGGCGGTTGTCCTCGCGTTACACCAGAATTCGACGACCATGAAAGATGTAAGGGTATCGCTAATGGCAGGTCGAAGCAACGTTCCGCGGAAAATCGGAATTTTTTTCTCGTTTCGTCAAAGCCGTGAAATTCTGAACGAGCTTTCGTCAGATGAATTAGCCCGAATCTGAGAGATTTTTAGCTTCCGAAAGCTAATAATTGACTCGTGGGATCTCGAAGCCTCTGGACGAGTCGCCTCACTCGTCGCCAGCTTCACCGGCATCGCGCTCGTCGGATGATCCTGCTTTTTGCGGGTAAAAAGCAGAACTCCCCTTGTGCTTTTTCTCGGGCGTGCCGTGTTCATGCGGCACGCTTTTTTTTCGCCCGGACAAATAGAAAGCGGCGGGACGCCCCGCCGCCATCTCATACCGCAACCAACGCCGCGATCAGCGCGCCGCCGACGCGTCAGCCACCAGCAATGCCGTCATGTTGACGATGCGTCGCACGGTCGCCGACGACGTCAGCACGTGAACCGGCTTCGCCGCGCCGAGCAGGATCGGCCCGATCGCAATGCCGCTTCCCGCCGCCGTCTTCAGCAGGTTGTACGAGATGTTCGCCGCGTCGATGTTCGGCAGGATCAGCAGATTCGCGTCGCCTTCGAGCGTCGATTCGGGCAGCACTTCCTTGCGCAACCGTGCATCGAGCGCGACGTCGCCGTGCATTTCACCGTCCACATCGAGATCGGGCGCGCGGTCTTTCAGGATCGCGAGCACGTCGCGCATCTTCTGCGCGCTCGGCGCGTTGCTCGTGCCGAAATTGGAATGCGACACGAGCGCGATCTTCGGCACGATGCCGAAGCGCTTCACTTCTTCCGCAGCCAGAATCGTGATTTCGGCGAGCTGCTCGGGCGTCGGATCGACGTTCACGTGCGTATCGACGATGAAAATCTGGCGGCCCGGCAACACGAGCGCGTTCATGGCCGCGTAGACCTTCGCGCCTTCCTTCTTGCCGATCACCTGATCGATGAAGTGCAAATGCCGATGCGTCGTGCTCACCGTGCCGCAGATCATGCCGTCGGCTTCGCCCTTCTGCACGAGCATTGCGCCGATCAGCGTCGTGCGGCGGCGCATTTCGAGCTTCGCCATCTGCTGGCTGATGCCCTTGCGCGCCATCATCTTCGCGTACGACTGCCAGAAATCGCGATAACGCTCGTCGTGGTCGGTATCGACGACGGTGAAATCGACGCCCGGCGCAAGACGCAGGCCGAACTTCTGGATGCGTTGCTGGATCACCGCCGGACGGCCGATGAGAATCGGCTTCGCGATCTTTTCATCGACGGCGATCTGCACCGCGCGCAGCACGCGCTCTTCCTCGCCCTCCGCGAACACGATGCGCTTCTTCTCCGGCTCGACGCTGCGCGCGAGCTGGAACACGGGCTTCATCGTCGTGCCGCTGTGATAGACGAACTGCTGCAAATGCTGCTCGTAGGCGTCCATGTCCTCGATCGGACGCGTCGCCACGCCGCTGTCCATCGCGGCCTTCGCGACGGCCGGCGCGATCTTCACGATGAGACGCGGATCGAACGGCTTCGGAATCAGATATTCCGGCCCGAACGACAAATCCTGAATGCCGTATGCCGTCGCGACGATATCGCTTTGCTCCTGACGCGCCAATTCCGCGATCGCGTTCACGGCCGCGATCTCCATTTCCTTCGTGATGACGGTCGCGCCGACATCGAGCGCGCCGCGGAAAATGAACGGAAAGCACAGAACGTTGTTGACCTGATTCGGATAATCCGTGCGGCCGGTGGCGAGCACGGCGTCCGGGCGCACTTCGAGCGCGAGTTCCGGCAGGATCTCCGGCGTCGGATTCGCGAGCGCGAGAATCAGCGGCTTTGCGGCCATCTGCTTGACCATGTCCTGCTTGAGCACGCCGCCCGCCGACAGACCGAGGAACACGTCCGCGCCTTCGACCACTTCGGCGAGCGTGCGCGCATTCGTTTCGCGCGCGAAGAGTTCCTTGTCCGGATCCATCAGTTCCGTGCGGCCCTTGTAGACCACGCCGGCCAGATCGGTCACGAAAATGTTCTCGCGCTTCATGCCGAGATCGACGAGCAGATTCAGACACGCCAGCGCCGCCGCGCCTGCGCCCGAAGCGACGAGCTTCACTTCGCCGATGCTCTTGCCGACCACCTTCAGCCCGTTCGTGATCGCCGCCGCAACGACGATCGCAGTGCCGTGCTGATCGTCGTGGAAGACGGGAATCTTCATGCGCTTGCGGCATTCCCGCTCGACGATGAAGCAGTCGGGCGCCTTGATGTCTTCCAGATTGATGCCGCCGAAAGTCGGCTCGAGCGCGGCGATTACGTCGACGAGCTTGTGCGGATCGCTTTCGTTCAGCTCGATATCGAACACGTCGATGCCCGCGAACTTCTTGAAGAGCACGGCCTTGCCTTCCATGACCGGCTTCGACGCGAGCGGCCCGATGTTGCCGAGACCCAGCACGGCCGTGCCATTGCTCACGACGCCCACGAGATTGCTGCGCGCGGTGAAACGCGCGGCGTTCAGCGGATCTTCGACGATCGCTTCACACGCGAACGCAACGCCCGGCGAGTAAGCCAGCGCAAGGTCGCGCTGGTTGATCATCTGCTTGGTGGGCGCGATCGCGATCTTTCCAGGGACGGGAAATTCGTGATAGTCGAGCGCAGCTTCGCGCAACTTGGTATTGGCGTCAGTCGTCATAAGGCGGGCTAGCAGTGCGGGAATTAGAATGGAAGTTCGAACGCATTGTAGCGCCAATCAGACGCAGTTTCGGACGGCGCTCCATGCATTTCGGCTACAAGTGCCGTGACTGGAACACGTCTGATCGGGCCGTCCGGCAAGCGTTCGCGGGCATCGGCCGAGTTTTATCGAGATATGGCGCGGGTTTGCGCGCGCTGCGTTCTCATCGTGCATTGCAACAATCCAACCTCAATCGCCGACGATGCTTTCCGAGTTTTCCCTGATCGACCGCTTCTTTGCCCGCCGCGCGACGGCGCCCTCGCCCCGTCATCAGGACGAGGCCGCGACGCCGCTCGGCATCGGTGACGACTGCGCGCTCATTGCGCCGCCCGCCGGTCACCAGCTTGCCATTTCGACGGACATGCTGGTCGAAGGCCGCCACTTCTTCGCCGATGTCGATCCGAACGCGCTCGGCCACAAGGCGCTCGCGGTGAACCTGTCCGATCTCGCCGCGATGGGCGCCGCGCCGCACGCGTTCACGCTCGCGCTCGCGTTGCCGCGCGCCGACGAAGCGTGGCTCGAAGCGTTCAGCGACGGCCTCTTCGCGCTTGCAGAGCGATATGACTGCGCGCTCGTCGGCGGCGATACGACGAGCGGCCCGCTCAACATCTGCATCACGGTGTTCGGGGACGTGCCGCACGGTGCGGCATTGCGTCGCGACGCCGCGCGGCCCGGCGACGACATCTACGTGTCCGGCACGCTGGGCGATGCGCGCGCGGGCCTCGGCGCGATTCGCGGCGAATGGCGCGTGCCGCGAGGTGCCGGCTGGCAGCGCGCGCTGGAGCGGCCCGAGCCGCGCGTCGCGCTCGGCCTGGCGCTGCGCGGCGTCGCGCACGCGGCGCTCGATATCTCCGATGGCCTCGCCGGCGATCTCATGCACATCCTGAAACGATCGGGCGTGCGCGCCATCGTCGACGCCGATGCCGTGCCGTGCTCGGACGCCGTGCGCGCGCTGCCCGACGCGGCGCGCCGCCAATGCACGCTCGCGGGTGGAGACGACTATGAACTGTGCTTCACCGCGCCCGCCGCTTCCCGCGACGCGCTAGCGAATATCGCGATGCGCGTGCAGGTGCCGCTGACGCGCATCGGTACAATCGAATCATCCGGTGCGCCTGGAATCGCCTGGCGCGATGCTTCGGGCGCACTGCTCTCCCTGACGTTGCAAGGCTTCGATCATTTCCATGCAGACTGACCCCACGCTAGCGGGCGACCCGAACGCGCCGCGCAGCAAGCCGCGCAAGGCGAGCGCGCGCTTCATGCTCGACCATCCGCTTCATATTCTTTCGCTCGGCTTCGGCAGCGGGCTTTCGCCCATCGCGCCGGGCACGGTCGGCACGCTCTTCGCGTGGGTGTCGTTCGTCGTGTTCAATCCGCACCTGACGGTCGCGGAATGGGGCGCGCTGATCGTCGCGGGCTTCATCGCCGGATGCTGGTTCACGGGCTTCACCGCGAAGAAGATGGGCACCGAGGATCCGTCGCCGGTCGTGTGGGATGAAATCGTCGCGTTCTGGCTCGTGCTGCTGCTCGTCACGCCTGCAACCTTCACCGGCCAGTTGTGGGCGTTCATCGTGTTTCGCTTCTTCGACATGGTGAAGCCGCCGCCGATCCGTTATTTCGATCGCCGTCTGAAAGGCGGCTTCGGCATCATGTTCGATGATCTCGTCGCGGCATTCTTCGCGCTGCTCGTGATCGCGCTCTGGCGCATGACCGTCTGATTTTCATCCATCCACCGAGAACATCGTCATGGCAACCGACACCGTCGTTCACCAACTCGCGATTCGCGCCGGCAACAAGCTGCGCGACGAACGGCTGACGCTCGCCACCGCCGAGTCGTGCACGGGCGGCATGGTCGCGACCGCCATCACAGACATTTCCGGCAGCAGCGCGTGGTTCGAGCGCGGCTTCGTCACGTATTCGAATCTTGCGAAGATCGAGATGATCGGCGTGCCCGCGACGCTGATCGAGCAGCACGGCGCGGTGAGCGAGCCCGTCGCGAAAGCGATGGCCGAAGGCGCGCTGCGCAATAGCCGCGCGCAGGTGTCCGTGTCGATCACGGGTGTTGCCGGACCGGCGGGCGGCAGCGAGGCGAAGCCGGTCGGCACCGTGTGCTTCGGATGGAGCAATCGTCTGCATACGCAGATCGAGACGCAGCATTTCAAGGGCGACCGCGAACAGGTGAGAACGCAGGCCGCCGCCCATGCGTTGCGCAAGCTGCTGGAGTTTCTGGATCAGCGCGAGCGGTGAGCGCGCGCGTCCGGATCACCGATACTGATTGATGGTGTCGCGCGTCTTCTTCGCCGCTTCGGCGGCGGCTTGCGCGTAGTCGTCGCCCTTGCCCGCGTAGATGATCGCGCGCGACGAATTGATCAGCATGCCCGCGCCGTTCGCGGTGCGGCCCGCGCGCACGGTCGCTTCGACATCGCCGCCCTGTGCGCCGATGCCCGGAATCAGCAATGGCATATCGCCGACGATTCCCCGCACCGTTTCGATTTCCTTCGGAAACGTCGCGCCGACGACGAGCCCGAGCTGGCCGTTGTCGTTCCACTTCTGCGCCGCGAGTTGCGCGACGACCTGATACAGCGGCTTGCCGTCGGACGTCGAGAGGAATTGCAGATCCGAGCCGCCCGCGTTCGACGTGCGGCACAACACGATCACGCCCTTGCCTTCGTGCGCGAGATACGGCTCGATCGAATCGAAGCCCATGTACGGATTGACCGTGACGGCATCGGCCTTGTAGCGCTCGAACGCTTCCTTCGCGTATTGCTCCGCCGTGCTGCCGATATCGCCGCGCTTCGCATCCAGAATCACCGGAATGCCGGCGTGTTTCTCGTGGATATGCGCGATCAGCGCTTCGAGCTGGTCTTCCGCGCGATGCGCCGCAAAATACGCGATCTGCGGCTTGAACGACGACGCATACGGCGCGGTCGCATCGACAATGGTCTTGCAGAATTCGAAGATCGCGTCGGGCCGGCCGTTGAGCGCGGCGGGAAACTTGGCCGGCTCGGGATCGAGGCCGACGCACAGCAGCGATTGCGTGCGCGACCACGCGTCGTTGAGCGTTTGAATGAAGGACATGGCGGGATTTCGTTGAACGTCGATGCCACGCATTTTAACGTGCGCGGCATCGCGTTCCGGCGTGGCATCAGCGTGAAGTCAACGCGGATCAGCGCGATGCGTCGCGTGCGCGCGCCTTCGCGCCTGCCCGCGTGCGCGGCCTGCCACGCCGCGTCGCTTCGCCGGTGCGCTCGACCGTGAAGCGGAATTCGCGCGACAGCCGTTCGCCCGGTTCGAGCACGGTCATGCCGTTCGCTTCGCCGCCGCCGGGCAGATTCACCGCGTTGATCGGGTGATCGACCGGCTCGAAGCAGAAGAAGCTCTCGCCGGGCGGCGCGTAGAGCACATAGTAATCGGTGTCGGCGGCGATCGTGAGCGACAGGCGCCGCTGCGGCCAGAGCACGCTCGTGCGGCCGCTCCATCCGGTGAACGCGTTGTTGACCATCTCCGACGGCATCGGATAGGCGACGCCGAATTGCCACGCGGGCGGCGCCGGCACGTGGCGCACCGGCAGCCAGTCGTCGCCGCAGAGCCACACGCCGCCCGCCGCCGCCGACAACTCCGTGTCCGCCTCGCGCATCAGGAAAGGATGCAGCCCGAGCCCGAACGGCAGAGCGTCGTCGCCGGTATTTTCGACATCGAGCGTGACAACGAGCGTCGCTTCTTCGAGCGCGTAAGTCTGCGCGGCGCGAAACGCGTACGGCTTGCCGTCGCTGCGATCGAGCGTGAGTCGCACGAACGCCGGTGTTTCCTCCGCGACTTCCCACGCGCCCAGCCAGCCGTCGCCATGCAGCGGCAGCGGTTCGCCCGCGCGATTGCAGGGCACGTCGATCGAACGCCCCGAAAACTGAAAATGCCCGTTGCCGATGCGGTTCGAGTACGGCAAGAGCGGATAGCACGCGAGCTGGTTCGGATCGGTGTCCGGTCCCGGTTCGACGCACGGCCGGAAGATCGGCACGAGTGTGCCTTCGTGACGCCAGTCGAAGCGCGTGATGCCGCCGCCGAGCGACGGGGCGAGTTCGAGCCGCAGATGCGCGTTGGCGAGCGTGATGCAACCTTCGGTATCGCGGCCGCCCATCGCGACGACGGCGGTGCTCGGGCCGGGGCGGACCGGCGGTTCGGTGGCGGCGGCCAGCCGCGAGCGGCGTGCGTTCGCGTTCGCCTGCGCCTTGGACGTCGATGCAGGCTTCGGTCTTTGCTCTGTGCGCGCAACAGTCATGACTCGTGCTCCATCGAGAGGCGAAAACCCGGCGTGGCCGGGGCGTGCCGGGCGGCGCGTCGATTGCGCGCCGCCTCGCTTTTTTCTCGTTACGCCTTGCCCGCGAATACGGCTTCCGCGATGCCGCGCGCGCCGGGCGTCGCGACGAACACGCCGCCGGCGTGCGCGTCGGTTTCGCCGAGGCCGATCCGCGCGCTCGTCACATACAGCGTGCCGAAATCCGCGCCGCCGAATGCTGCGCAACTCGGCTGCGCGGTCGGCACGTCGATGCGCGCGGTCTCGCGGCCATCGCGTCCGTAGCGCACGACGCGCGCGCCGCCCCACTGCGCGTTCCACAGGCCGCCGTCCGCATCGACGATCGAGCCGTCGGGCACGCCGCTCGCGTCCGTCAACTCGACGAACACGCGGTCGTTATCGAAGCTCGGATAGTCGCATGCGCGAATCTGGCGCGTCGGAGAATCGCAGTAGTACATCGTCGCGCCGTCGGGCGAGAAGCCGATGCTGTTCGAGATCGCGCAGTCTCCGAGCGGCAGCCGTTCCAGCGACAAATCCGCGTTCAGCCGATAGAACGCGCCGACCGGCTGCGCATCGTCGACATCGTGTTTCGTGCCGAACACGAAGCGTCCTTCGCGATCGCAACGGCCATCGTTGAGGCGCGTCGGCAGATCGGCTTCGACTTCCATGATGGTTTCGATTTCGCCCGTCGCGATCTCGTAGAACGCGAGCCGCGACGCAAGGCCGAGCAGCAGGAAACGCGCATCGGCGCATGGCGTGAAGCAGGCGAGGCGTTCGGGCATCGCGAACGATTCGCTGGAATGGTCGCGCGGATCGTAGCGCCAGAGCGTACTGCCTTCGATGTCGGTCCACCAGAAGCGGCCGCTCGCGGCGCACCACGTCGCGCCTTCGCCGAGCGTGCACTGGCTGTCGACGAGAAGTCGAGCCTTCATGCCCATCCTCCGTCGACGACGATGTCTTGCGCGGTGATCATCGCGCTGTCGTCCGATGCGAGAAAGAGCGCCGCGCGCGCGAGATGCGCGGGCAGCAGTTCGCCGCCGATGCACTGGCCTTGCTTGATTGCTTCCTTGCCGGCTTCATCGAGCCAGAGGCGCTTCTGCTTTTCGGTCATCACCCAGCCTGGAACGAGCGTATTCACGCGGATGTTGAACTTGCCGAGATCGCGCGCGAGACCGCGCGTCATGCCTTGCACTGCCGATTTCGACGTCGTGTAGACGGGGAAGTTGCCTTGCTTGAGCATCCAGCTGATCGAGCCGAGATTGATGATGGAGCCGCCGCCTGCGCGCTTCATGTCGTCGATGACGGCTTGCGCGGCGAAGAACTGATGGCGGATGTTGACCGCGATGCCGGCATCGTAGGATTCGGGCGTGACGTCTTCGATCGCGTGGCGTTTGTCGTTGGCGGCGTTGTTGACGAGCACGCCGATGGGTCCGAGCGCGGCTCTTACGTCGGCGATGCCTTTGCGCAGCGCGTCGATGTCGGTGAGGTCGACGTTCAGGAACATCGGGCGGGTCTGGCCTTGCTGCAATGCAGCGCCCAAGCGGTCGGCGAGGGCTTCGCCGGCGTCGGTGTCGATGTCGAAGAAGGCGACCTTTGCGTTCTGGTCGAAGAAGTGTTCGACGAAGCCTGCGCCTATGCCGGTGGCGCCGCCGGTTATCAGCACCGTTTTGCCTTCCAGGCTGGGGTATTTTGCTAGCGTCTTTTCGATGGTTGTCATTTGGGTTGTCTCTCTTGTCGTTTGCTTCAGGTCTTCGCCGGATCCCGTTTTCTCGTTGGTCTATTTGCTCTGCCCCTGTGCGGGGCGGCACCTACTTTCTTTGCCGCTGCAAAGAAAGTAGGCAAAGAAAGCAGCTTTTCAGGCCCGCGGTCACACGCAGTTTGGGTAGTCCTCTCGTCCAAGGTGGCACTCGCCTAAAGAGTGCCCTCACAATCCCAATCGGGCTTGGCTCGCGCACGGTCTGTCACATCGCGCCGCGCGGCTCATTGGTTCAGCACCAAATAGCTCCGGCCCGCTACGCGGCCGATGGGTTGATCGTGCGCGAACGTTCGCGTCCCGACGGTTTCCCTCGCATACCCGACGGCAGCGCGTAGCGCAGTGCCGATGCTCTTTCGTGCTGAACCAGTTCGTTACGTGGTGCGATGTGTCAGACCGTGCGCGATCCACGCCCGGTTGGGCCTACGATGACACACGTTAGGCGAGTGCCGCCTCGGACGAGAGGACTACCCAAACTGCGTGTGACCGCGGGCGTATCAGTAGCTGCTTTCTTTGCCTACTTTCTTTGCAGCAGCAAAGAAAGTAGGTGCCGCCCCGCACAGGGGCAACGCTAATAGACCAACGCCAACACGGGATCACCAAAAATCAACGTCAAACCCTCAATCCCGCGCCCCACGATTCTTCAACTGATCGAGCAACACAGCCGCCAGCAAAATAGCCCCTCTCACGAGGTACTGATAAAACGCATCGATATTCAAAAGATTCATGACGTTCTCGACAGTACCCATAATGAGCACCCCGATCACGACACCAGAAATCGTCGCGCGCCCGCCGAGCAGCGAAACACCCCCAAGCACACACGCCGAGATCACATTGAGCTCGAACCCTTGAGCAGCATTCGGCTGCCCCGAAGTAATCCGCGAAGCGAGAATGACACCCGCCAGCGCCGTCACAGCGCCCTGAATCAAAAAGATCCACACACGCGTGCGCTCGACATTGATCCCCGCAAGCCGCGAAGCCTCGGGATTGCCGCCGATCGCCAATGTATTGCGCCCATACACCGTCTGGTTCAGCAATACGCCAAAAACGATGAAGCACGCAAGCGTGACCCAGATAGGCAGGGAGATCCCGATCATCGACAAACTGCCGAGCGCGATGAACGTATCCGACGACACACCCACCGCCTGCCCGTGCGACACGATGAAGCCAAGCCCGCGCACGATTTCCATCGTCGCCAGCGTCGTGATCAGCGCATTGATGCGCAGATAAGCGATCACCGCGCCGTTCACGAAGCCGATCACAGCGCCAGCGGCAACCGCCGCGATGATCGCGATGAACGTGTTGTCCGTTGCATTCAGGACCATCGCGCATAACACGCCCGCGAACGCGATCGTCGATCCGACCGAAAGATCGAAGTCGCGCGATGCGAGGCAGAACATCATCGTGCACGCGACCATGCCGATCTGCGAAATCGACAGCGCCAGCCCCAGCATGTTCTCGATCGAGAAGAAGTGATCGACGGTCAGCGACATCGTCACGAACATCACGACGAAAATCACGATCAGGCTGTACTCCGTGATCTGCTGCCACCACTTCTGCTTGTCGTTCTTTTGCGGGATCAGCGCGTTCGCCACCGTTTCCGTCGCCTGACCCACGATGTTTTCTCTAGCTTCCATGTTTCGCTCCTCTTTACGCTGCCTTCGCCGTGGTGTCCGCCTGCGGCAGCGCAAGACTCAACACTGATTGTTCATTCGCCTGTCCACGCGGCAATTCGCCCGCGATCCGTCCCTGCCGCATCACGACGATGCGATCCGACACGCCCAGCACTTCCGGCAGTTCCGACGAAATCATCACGATCGCGCAGCCGCGCTCGGCAAGCTGATAGATCACGTTGTAAATCTCGTGCTTCGCGCCCACGTCGATGCCGCGCGTCGGCTCGTCGAGAATCACGACCTTCAGATCCGGCTCCGCGAGCCAGCGCGACAGAATCGCCTTCTGCTGATTGCCGCCCGACAGAAACCGGATGCGCTGCTTGCGGCTCGGCGTCTTGATCTTCAGCAACTGGATGAAGCGCTCGGCCGTCTGCGCCTCCTTCTTGCGATCCAGAAAGAGCCCGCCGCGCAGATAGTGACGCCGGCACGAAATATTGATGTTCTCCGCGACCGTCGCCATCGCGACGATGCCCTCTTCCTTGCGATCCTCCGGACACAGCACGATGCCGTGGCGAATCGCTTCGCCGGTGCTGCGCACCTTGATCGGCTTGCCGTCGAGCGTGATGTCGCCGTCCTTCTTCTTGTCCGCGCCGTAGACGAGATGCATCAGCTCGCTGCGCCCCGCGCCGACGAGACCGAAGAAGCCGACGATCTCCCCGCGCTTCACATCGAAGCTCGCGGGCGCGCTCAACGCATCGCCCTGAAGGTTCTTGACCGAGAATCGCGTTTCGCCCAACGGCCGCGCGCGATAGTTGTAGATGTCGCTGATCTCGCGCCCGACCATTTCCTGCACAAGCGTGTCGCGCGGCACGTCGGCCAGCGCGAGATGGGACGCGATCTTGCGGCCATCGCGGAAAATCGTGCACGCGTCGCAAAGCTCGTAAATCTCGTCCATGCGATGCGAGATGTAGATCAGCGCACGGTTGTCCGCCTTCAGATCGCGCACGAGCTTGAACAGCACTTCCGTCTCGCGATGCGACAGCGACGACGTCGGCTCGTCCAGCGCGATCACGCGCGCGTTGCGCAGCAGCGCCTTGCAGATTTCTACCATCTGCCGCTGCGCGATCGAGAGCTTGCGCAACTTCGCGTTCGGATCGAGATCGACGCCCATTGCCGTGAGCCGCTCGCGCACGTGCGCCTTCGCCGCGCGCTTGTCGACCCAGCCGAGCCGGTTCGGCAGCGCGCCGAGCAGCAGGTTCTCGGACACGGTCAGGTCCGGCACGTACTGCAATTCCTGATGAATCACCGCGATGCCCGCGGCAATCGATGCCGCCGCGCTCGCAAAATGCACTTCCCTGTCGTCGATGAGCACGCGCCCCGAATCGGGCTGATACTCGCCGCCGAGAATCTTGAGCAAGGTCGATTTGCCCGCGCCGTTCTCGCCCATCAAACCGTGAACTTCGCCGGCGTTGACGTCGAACGACACGCCGTCGAGCGCGCGCACGCCTGGAAACACCTTGCCGATATTGTCAAAACGCAGCGTCGCTGACACATCGCCTCCTGTTCTTCAGCGGGCCGCTTCATCGAAAACGGCCCGCCATTGCACTTTAGTTCGATGCCAGACCCATCTGCTGACGTACCGACGCGACGTTTTCACGCGTGGCCAGCATGCCGGTCGTGAGCGTGAGCGGCGGCGGCGCCTTGCCGTCCTTGATCCACGCGTACATCAACTCGGACGTCTCTTCGCCGTGGCGCTTCGGGCTGATGATCACGGTGCCGTAGAAGCCCGTCGGGTTCGGCTTCTTGAACTCGTTCAGCGCCGAGTCCGATCCGCCGATGCCGATGCCGATCATGTTGTCCGCCTTGAAACCGCGGCCTTCCGCTGCGCGCACCGCGCCGAGCACGGCTTCGTCGTTCAGGCCGTAGGCGACCCAGTGCTTGTATTGCGGATTCTTCGTGAGCGCGATGTTCGCCGCGTTGAACGCGTTTT
This sequence comes from Caballeronia fortuita, assembly GCF_001544835.2. Classification (GTDB taxonomy): domain Bacteria; phylum Pseudomonadota; class Gammaproteobacteria; order Burkholderiales; family Burkholderiaceae; genus Caballeronia; species Caballeronia fortuita. Next base: position 288,091 of record NZ_FCNX02000007.1, read on the forward strand.
CCGTGTCGGTCTTCGCCTGCGGCGCGGCGACGATGTTCGACTTCGGGAAACCGGCGGCGACGAGCGCGTCGGTCGCGCCGGACGTGCGGTCGTGCGCGGTCGGCAACTGCTCGTAAGTCACGTCGATCGCGCCGACATCCTTCATGTCCCAGCCGCGCTTCTTGATTTCGGCGGCGATGCCGTCGCCCACCTGCTTGCCGATGTTGTACGCCGAGATGCCCATGTGCGGCACGGCTTCGATCGGCTTGCCCGAACCGTCGACGAGACGGTCATCGACAGTCATCATCTTGAGCTTGTCGGCCTTCGCCTTCGCGACGATGCCCGGTCCGAGCTTCACGTCCGGCGTGCAGATGATGAAGCCCTGCGCCTTTTGCGCGGCGAGATTGTCGATCGCGCTCATCACCTTTTCACCCGACGGCGCGCCGATCTTCACGAGCGTGAAACCCTTTTCTTTCGCGGCCATTTCGGCGAACTTCCATTCGTCCTGGAACCACGGCTCTTCGGGCTGCTTCACGAGGAAGCCGATCTTGACCTCGTCGGCGGCCTGCGCGACCGGTGCCGCGATCATGGACGCGCTCGTTGCCGTGGCGGCGGCGATCAGCGTGAGGAACAGTCTGCGTTTCATTTTTTGTCTCCCGACTTTTTCCGATGTCGAAAATTGCCCGCGCGCGGGCGCTACGAAGGTGTGTGGCCGCTTTCTTGTTGGTCGATGGCGCACAGCGGCCAGTGCGTCATTCTTTCGGTGGTTCCTTGTTCAGTCGTGGTAGAGCGCGGAGCGCCCGCCATCGACCGTGATGCAGCTCGCGTTGATGAACGGCGCCTCGTCCGATGCGAGGAAAACCGCCGTCATCGCGACTTCGCGCGGCTCGCCGATCCGTTTCATCGGCTGAAGATCGAGCGTCGCCTGCCGCGCGGCCTTCGGATCGGCTTGCGAATTCCACCAGTCGAGCGTCAGTTGCGTTTCGATGTAACCCGGCGCGATCGCGTTCACGCGCACGTTGTTCGGCGCGTATTCGATACCGAGCGCGCGCGTGAGGCCGATCACGCCATGCTTCGCCACCGGATACGGAAAGCAGCCCGGAATGATCTTGAAGCTGTGCGTCGACGCGATATTCACGATGCTGCCGCGCCCGCGTTCGACCATGCCCGGCAGCACCGCGCGGCAGCCGTTCCACACGCCGTCGAGATCGACGGCGAAGCAGCGCCGCCAGTCGTCGTCGGTCATCGTGAGCGGATCGCAGAATACGTTGATGCCGGCGTTGTTCACGAGCACGTCGGGCGGGCCGAGTTCGGCTTCGGTGCGCGCGACGGCCTCTTTCACCGATGCGCTTCGCGTCACGTCGGTTTCGACCGCGATCACGTTCGCGCCGGTTTCCTCTGCGATACGCTTCGCCGTTGCACGCGCCGTGTCGATATCGAGTTCCGCGAGCGCGACGCGTGCGCCTTCGCCCGCGAACGCGAGCGCGATCGCCGCGCCGATGCCGCGTCCCGCGCCCGTCACCATCGCGACCTTGCCGGCGAGGCGGTTCATTTGGCTTCGCCTCGCGCAACGGCCAGTCCGTCGATGAACGCCTTCGCGTGCCGCGCGGTCACGTCCGCGTCCTGACCCGGCTTGTACAGCGCGGATCCGAGGCCGAAGCCGTTCGCGCCCGCGCTCAGAAACGGCGCCATGTTGTCCGGCGCGATACCGCCGACCGGCACGAGCGGCACTTCCTTCGCAATCACCGCGCGCCAGGCTTTCGTCACCGTCGGGCCCAGTTGTTCGGCGGGGAACATCTTCAGCACGTCCGCGCCGTTCTTCAGCGCGAGAAACGCCTCGTTCGGCGTCGCGACGCCCGGCGCGCAGGCGAGACCTTGCGCTTTCGCGGCGCGCACGACATCGGCGTCGCTGTGCGGCATCACGATGAGTTCGCCGCCCGCGGCCTTCACGCTGTCGACGTAACTCGGATGCAGCACCGTGCCCGCACCGACGATCGCATCGGCGGGCAGCGCCTGGCGGATCGCCGCGATGCTGTCGAACGGCTGCGGCGAATTCAGCGGCACTTCGACGATGCGAAAGCCCGCTTCGTACAGCGCGCGCCCATGATCGGCGGCTTCGGCCGGCGTCACGCCGCGCAGGATCGCGATCAGCGGACACGCGGCGAACGCCTTCGCGAGACCGGCGTGCATGCCGTACGGCGCGGGCAGAGTAATGGGAGGCTGCATCGTTTCGCTCCTTGTCAGGCCGCGCGCTTGGCCGCAACGAGCCCGGCCAGCGCGGCGATTCCATAAAGACCCTGCTCGGTGGCGTGCGCGACCGTGGCGGCGTCGTGGCAGCCGAAGCGCTCGAGCGCGGCGCGATAGTGGTCGCAGAGCGCGTCGTTGCCGATCAGCCGCAACGTCTTGCCCGCGAGCGTGGCGTTTTCGCGTGCGAGGACTTCGCTCAGGCCGCGCAGTTCGTGACCGATCAACAGTCCCGACAGATAATCCGATTGCTGTTCCGCGCTCAACTGACCGGTGAGGCCGAGCGTGCGCGTGCTGAAGATCGTCGCGAGCACGCCGGGATGACCGGCATCGCGCGCGGTATCGACGCCACGCAGGAACGCCTGCTCGTCGTGCGTCGGCGCGGGGTGCATCGTGCGGCCGAGAATCGTGTGATCGCGCAGCGCGCTGAAGGTCTCGCCCGTCATGAAAGTGTAGAAGCGCTCGATGCGCTCATCCGCGACGAATGCCCATTTCGCGTGCGTGCCCGGCAGACCGATCAGCGCGCCGCCCGCCGCGCCCAGCGACGGTTCGCTCGCGAGCGCGCCGAAGATCTGCGTTTCCTCGCCGCGCATCACGTTGGGCAACACGCCGCGCTCCAGCACGCCCGGCACGACGTGCACCGCGAGGCCGCGCGCCGTCTTCACTTGGACGATGCCCGCGACGAGCGCATCGGCGTTCGCCGGCGTTTCGACGTACGGCGCTTCGACCCAGCCCTGCGCACTCCCGACCATGCCCGCCGCAATCACCGGCAGATTCGCGTGGGCGTCGAGCCACGCGCCGCAGGTTTCCTCGAACGCCTGATCGAAGCCGCCCGCGGGCAGTTTCATGATGCCCGCCGACGATGCGCGCGTGTCGAGCGCGACACCGTCGGCGGCGAGCAGATAGGCGCGCAGGGACGTCGTGCCCCAGTCGAGCGCGACGAGTGCGGGCGTGGCGGCGGATGCGCTCATCGCTTGATCCTGCGGGCGGCTTGCGGCGCGCGCCAGCCGAGTTCCTCGGAAATCGAGCGCGCTTCGCGCTGCACCACCGGGATCAGTTCTTCCATGCGTTCATGCGGCATATAAGGAATCGTGCTCGCCACCGACAACGCCGCGACGATCGCGCCCGACGCATCGCGCACGGGCGCGGCAACGCAGCGGATCGACGCCTCGTTCTCTTCGAGATCGAAGGTGAAGCCGCCTTGCGAATAGCGCGTCATGCGCTGCTGGAAGGTGTCGAAGTCGGGACGGTTATCGGGCTTGAAGCTCGTTTTCGCGAGCACGCGATGCGATGCTTCGAGCAGCTTCTTCCACGCGTTCGCTTCGAGATCGAGCATCATCGCCTTGCCGATGCCCGTCGACGCGAGCGGCATGCGATGCCCGACGCGCGAGCGCATCTCGAGCCCGCGCGTGCCGGGAATCTTGTCGATATAGAGAACGTCGTCGCCGTCGCGCACGCCGAGGTGAATCGTGTCGTGCGTATGTTCGGCAAGCGCCTGCAGATGCGGACGCGCGACCGCCGTGAGCGGCATCTGTTCGAGCGCGATCGTGCCGAGTTCGATGAGCTTCGGCCCGAGCAGATAGCCGCCCTGAACCTGGCGCAGATAGCGCGCCTGCACGAGGGAACTCACGAGCCGGTGCGTCGTGCTGCGCGTGGTGCCGAGCGCCGCGCCGAACGCGCGCAGGTCGCGCGCGCCGTTCGCGGCGGCTTCGAGAATCGCGAGGCCGCGCAAGAGCGTCTGCGTGCCGGCCTGCTGCGGCGTCACGTCGACGAGCGCGCTCGGCAGCGCGATCGCATCGGGATCGGGCACGTGCTTCGTGCCGCTCGCGCCGTTGTGCTTTGCGCGCGGGCCGCTCGCATGCGCATGCGCGGCGTCGGTTTCGGAATGCTCGAATTTGGTCATGGCGAGGCTCTCGTCGATCACGAAGCGCGGCGGATGGCGCGCGCAAGTGCGTGCGTTGGCGAAGCGTGCCAATCGTGCGATGGAGCCCGCGAGCGCGGACAGGCGATCGAGTGCATGACGTGTCTCCATTGTTTTGGTCGTGCGCGCCGGATTGCTCGGGCCGCCGCACGCATGTGCCGTTCAGGCTTTGGTCCGGATTGTAGTTCCGGCTCTCCGATTTATTCAATATGTGATCGTCATGCTCACATAATGGGAGTTAGCCTGACAGCCGGCCGCTTCACAAAAACAAAAAAGCCCTGACTAATCAGGGCTTTATGACGTTTAAGTGCGCCAGCTAAATTTCATTGCGGCAGTTCTGCCGCGCCCATCCGGCGCGCGATGACGCCCGCGCGCTGCGTCAGATACGGCGAGTTGCGATGGTCGTCGAAATACTTCGGGCGCGGCAGCATCACGGCGAGGCGCGCGCTCTGCCAAGCGGTCAACTTCGCCGCCGAGGTCTTGAAGTAATGCTGCGCCGCCGCTTCCGCGCCGTAGACGCCATTGCCCCATTCGACTGAATTCAGATAGATCTCAAAGATGCGTTCTTTATCCATCCACAACTCGAGCATCGAGGTGATGACGAGTTCTTCCGCCTTGCGCACGTAGCTCTTTTCACGCGACAGGAACAGGTTGCGCGCGAGCTGTTGCGAGATGGTCGAACCGCCCGCGACGATCTTTCCGCGCGCCTTGTTCTTTTCCCACGCCTGGAGAATGGCGTCGGTTTCGTAGCCGTTGTTGTTGACGAAGTTGGCGTCCTCGGACGCGATGATCGCGCGCTTCAGATTGCGCGAAATCTGGTCGTACGGAACCCAGGTGCGCTGTAACGAAATACCCGGATGCGTCTTCGCGAGCGTCCACGCGTCGGCGCGCATGAAGGCGGTCGGGCCGGGATTCACGGCGGTCCACACGCCGATCTGCGCGAAGAACCAGAGCTGCGTCGCGATGAACGCGATGACGAGCACCGATATGCCGTACGCGATCCAGCGCGCCGGACCGAGCCGCACCGCTTTGTGAACGCGCGGCGCGCGGTTGCCCCGGCTACCGGCGGGCGCGGTCGTCATGTCAGGCTTTCGCGGCGAGCGTCGCGCGCAGTTCGCGCAGCACCGCGCCGCCGTCCGGGCGCACGCCGCGCCAGATGAAAAACGATTCGGCCGCCTGCTCGACCAGCATGCCGAGTCCGTCCGATGCGCGCGCGCCGAGCTTCGCTGCGTGCTGCATGAAGACGGTCGGCTGCGCGCCGTACATCATGTCGTAGGCGAGCGTGCCCGCGCCGAACGCGCTGTCGTCGCAATCGGGCAAGGCGGCGTCGAGGCTGCCTGCCGTCGCGTTGACGATCACGTCGTACTGTCCGCCTGCGATGCTGTCCGCGCCGCCGCCCGAAAAGCGCACGCCGCAATCGGCCGCGTTCTGCGCGAACTGATCCACGAGCTGATGCGCCTTCGCCGCCGTCCGGTTGACGATGGTGAGCGCCGCCGGCGCGCGATCGAAGATCGGCAGCACGACGCCGCGCGCCGCGCCGCCCGCGCCCAGCAGCAAAATGCGCGCGCCCTTCAGGCTCACGCCGAGATTCGCTTCGATGTCGCGCACGAGCCCGACACCGTCAGTGTTGTCGCCACGCACGCCATCGGGTCCGAACGCCAGCGTGTTCACCGCGCCCGCCGCCGCCGCGCGCGGCGACAGCGAATCCGCGAGCGCGTGCGCCTCGAGCTTGAACGGCACGGTGACGTTCAAGCCGAGTCCGCCCGATGCGATGAACGCCTTCACCTCGCGCACGAAGCCGTCGAGCGGCCCGAGAATGCGCCCATATTCGACCGGCTCGCCAGTCTGCGCGGCGAACTTCGCGTGAATCCACGGCGACTTGCTGTGCTCGACCGGATTGCCGATCACCGCGTACTGGTCTTTCTGGCTCATGATCCGGTCGGCTCGGTAGAGGGTTGCGCGTCGCCGGTCGTTTCCGGCTGCGGGGCTTCGGCTTGCGCTTCCGCTTCGCTTTCGGCGGAAAGATCGGTGGTTTCGATGATCTCTTCTTCCGTCTCCTCTTCCTCGGCCGGCGCGCTCGCGGACGGCGCGTCGATCACGTTGAGCAATCGGCACGACGCTTCGACCGTGAGTTCATCGATCGATACGACTTCGAGCATTACGCGCGTCCCGCGTGCATGCACGCCAAGGCCTGGCACATGCAGAATCAGCGGAATCTCTTCGAGCCGCACGAGATCGTCTTTAATGACCGACGCCGGAACGTGCTTCCTGTTCTCCTGCTTGAGCCAGCGCAGGCACCAGAAATATTCCATGCGGCGCTGATGATCCGCGTATGCGGTGTAGGTGTCGTCGAAACCCTGCACGACGGCGAAGAGGTCCGCGTCCTTCGGCTTGAACGGCGCGGCGAGCTTGGCCGTCACGCCATGCTGCACGCACGCGAGCAGTTGCCATTGATTGACGAGGTCGACGTAACGGCGCAGCGGCGACGTGCTCCACGCATATTGCGCGACGCCGAGGCCTTCGTGCGGCGCGGGCGTCGTCTGCATGCGCGTGCGCTTCGGGCCCGGACCGCCGAAACCGCGCTGCGAGCGATAGATGCCCGGCACGCCGTGATCGTCGAGGAACGCGCCCCACGACGAATTCGCGAGAATCGCAAGCTCCGCGACGATCAGATCGAGCGGCGAACCGCGGCGGCGCGGCGTGATCGTGATGTGCTCGCCATCGACGTAGAAGTTGAAATCGTTGTTGCGCTGCACTTCGCGCTTCAGACCATAGGTCGCGCGCGCCTGCTGACGCTTCTCGAAAAGCGCCTGCGCGAGCGGCCAGAGCACCGCGATGTCTTCCTTGTGCGGATAGTCGCCCGTGCCGGCGGCGAGCGTTTCCTCGGTGACGAACTCATCGAGATGGTTGTGGCGCAAGTTGCTCTTCACGAACACGCGTTCGGCGCGCGTTTCGGTGGCGACGATCTCCTGCGTCTCGCGATTCACGATGATGTACAGCGACAGCGCCGGGCGCAGCCCACCTTCGCCGAGCGTGAATACTTCGACGACGTCGTCCGGCAGCATCGTGATCTTGTCGCCGGGCATGTACACGGTCGACAAACGGCCGCGCGCGATCGCATCGACCGTGTCGCCGCGCGTGATGCCGAGCGCCGGCGCCGCGATGTGAATGCCGACGCGCACGCGGCCATCGGAGAGATGCTCGACGGAGAAGGCATCGTCGATTTCGGTCGTCGTGACGTCGTCGATGGAGAAGGCTTCGACGTGCGCCTCGGGCAAGTCTTCCGGCAGCGGCGCCGGCTGCACCGCCGGAAAACCGATGCCGTGCGGGAAGAACTCGGACAGAAACTTCGCTTCATGCAACTGTCGCGGCGACGCGATGCCGCCGCATTCGAGCATCAGCCGCGCCTGCGAGATGCCGCGCGCCGCGGCCGCCGCTTCGAGCGCCTTGTATTCGATCGAATTCTTGTCGGGCTTCGTGAGCAGGCCGATGGCCTTGCCCTTGAGCGCCTCGGGCAGCCTGCCTGCCTTCAGTTCCTCTTCGTAGCCTTGCTGCACGAGCGCCTGCTGACGTTTGCGTTCGAGCGACGCGAGCGCCATCTGCAACTGTTCCTGCGGCGCGCGTTGATACTGCCCGCGCCCCTTGCGCCGGAAATAGACCGGCGCGCCGTGCATCTTGAGGACGAGCGCCGCGCGTTCGGCAGGGCCGAACTTGTCGCCGAAATAGTCCGCGCCGAGTGCGGCGAACGGAAATTCGTCGTCGGGCGCGCATTCCCACAGGAAATCGAGATCGATCTCCTGCGCGATGGCGTCGGCTTCCTGCATCAGATCGCCGGCGGCGGGCTTTTCGAATTCGATCAGCACGTCTTTCGCGCGCACTTTCGCGCGCCGGCCGCCCGGCAACTCGACCTGGAACGCGTCGCCCTGTTTCGACAACACCGATCCGGCCTTGAAACTACCCGATTCCTCGAAGAAAACGTTCACTCAATACTCTCGTAAAACGGTGGACCGGGCCGCGCTTTTCGCGCACCGGCGAAGGTTTGGGCTCAGGCGGCTGCGGGCGCGCGCAACGGTGGCGGCGCCTGATCGCAAAACGCGATGACATCGGCGAGATAGGACGAGAAGTCGCTGATCGCATGATCGCCGCCCTGAATCAGCGTGGTTCGCACGCCGGGATAATGGTCGAGCATCGTGCGGTAATCGAGCACTTCGTCGCCGGTCGCCGCGATCAGATAGTAGCGCTCGGGCCGCGTAACCGACGCGACCGAAAGCGCACGCAGCTCGTCGAGATGGCGCGGCAGCACGGTGATCGTGCCGCCGCCGTGCCACAGCGGCTGCTCGCCGAGGAAATGACTCAGATCGCGATCCGGCACGACCGCCGGATTGAGCAACACGGCGCGCCAGCCGTGCTTCTCCGCGAGATACGTTGCGTAGTAGCCGCCGAGCGAACTGCCGACGACGGTCACGTCGTCCGCTTTCTCGTCCGCGACGAGCGATTCCGCCAGCGCGACGGCATCGCACGGCGACACCGGCAGCAACGGGCACTGCCATTCGCCGAGCCGCCCGAGTTCCGCGAGGCGCGCGCGCATCAAACGCGCCTTGAACGACTGGGGCGACGAGCGAAAGCCGTGCAGATAGAGAATCACGAATGTCCTCCTGCGCCACGCGCCGATAGCGCGTCGAGCAGTTTCTGGTGAACGCCGCCGAAGCCGCCGTTGCTCATCACGAGCACGTGGTCGCCGGGGCGCGCCACCGCCACGACCGCCTTCACCAGCGGTTCGATTTCGTTGAACGCCCGCGCCTTGTCGCCGAGCGGAGCCAGCGCCTCGGCCAGATTCCAGCCGAGCTTGTCGCGGCCTTCGCGCGCGCCGTAACCGAACACGAGATCGGCGCCCGCGAGGCTCGCGGGCAGTTGCGCTTTCATCGTGCCAAGCTTCATCGTGTTGGAGCGCGGTTCGAGCACGGCCAGAATGCGCGAAGTCTCGGACTGGCCGAGACGCGTGCGCAGTCCGGCGACGGTCGTGTCGATCGCGGTTGGATGATGCGCGAAGTCGTCGTAGACCGTGACGCCGTCGACGCTGCCCTTTACTTCCATGCGCCGCTTGACGTTGCGAAAGCCCGCGAGCGACTTGACCGACTGCGCCGCCGGCACACCGACCGAGCGCGCCGCCGCGATCGCCGCGAGCGCGTTCATGCGATTGTGCTCGCCCTGCACCTGCCAGTCGACGACGCCCTGACGCTCGCCTTCCCAGTACACGGCGAACTGCTCGTCGACGGCTACGCCCTCTTCGGCGGGCAACGCCTGCCAGCCGCCCTCGACGCCGAAGCGCTCGACTCCCGACCAGCAGCCGCGCGTGAGCACGCGCTCCAGCGCGGCATCGCGCCCGTTCGTGACGATGCGCCCGACGCCCGGCACCGTGCGCACGAGATGATGAAATTGCGTTTCGATGGCAGCGAGATCGGGGAAGATATCGGCGTGATCAAATTCGAGATTGTTGAGTACGGCCGTGCGTGGACGGTAGTGGACGAACTTCGAACGCTTGTCGAAGAACGCCGTGTCGTACTCGTCGGCCTCGATAACGAAAAAGCTCGAATCCGTGAGCCGCGCCGAAATGCCGAAGTTGAGCGGCACGCCGCCGATCAGGAAGCCCGGATTCATGCCCGCGTCTTCGAGCAGCCACGCGAGCATGGAACTCGTCGTCGTCTTGCCGTGCGTGCCCGCCACCGCGAGCACCCATTTGCCGTTGAGCACGTGTTCGCCGAGCCACTGCGGGCCGGACGTGTACGGCAGGCCGCGATCGAGAATGGCTTCCATCAGCGGGTTGCCGCGCGACACCACGTTGCCGATGACGAAAAGATCCGGTTCGAGCGCGAGCTGCTCGACGCCGTAGCCTTCGATCAGTTCGATGCCTTGCGCTTCGAGCTGCGTGCTCATCGGCGGATAGACGCCTGCGTCGCAGCCGGTGACTTTGTGGCCCGCCTCGCGCGCGAGGACCGCGAGTCCGCCCATGAACGTGCCGCAGATGCCGAGGATATGGATATGCATAAACCGTGTCGCCGCGCGGGCGATTTGAGATGCGGAAACAGGAACGGCGCCCTACGGGTCGAGCTTAGGACAAACCCGTGCAGAAAGGCGCCTGAAGGCGCATATTGTAACCGAGCGGGCTAGCCGCTTTTCGCCACCGCGAGCTTGTCGCGCCGGGCCTGCGAAAGGGTCGTTCGAGCTTATCTAGTATCATTCCGGGATGGTTCGCAAATCACATTTCGATCCGCAGCGCGTGCGCGAGGAAATCGCGATCGCCGCCGCGAGGATGATCGCCGAGGACGGCCTCGACTACGCCACCGCGAAACGCAAGGCGGCGCGGCAAGTCGTCGGCGAGGCGAAGATCGGCGGCGAGTTTCTGCCCGATAACGACCAGATCGAAGAGGAAATCCGCGAGTATCAGGCGATTTTCCAGAGCGACAGTCAGCCGGCCGTGCTGCGCCGCATGCGCGAAGTCGCGCTCGACTGGATGGACCGCCTCAAGCCGTTCGATCCTTATCTGACGGGCGCGGTGCTCAACGGCACCGCGGGCGAGCATTCCGATATCCATCTGCAATGCTTCTGCGACAATCCGAAGGAAGTCGCAATCTATCTGCTCAACGCGAACATACAGTACGACGTGTCCGAAACGCGGCATTTCGCCGGACGCGGCTATGTCGAGACGTTGAGTTTCCTGCATCGGGTGCGCAACGAGGAGCCGATCGGCGTGCATATCGCGCTCTACGGACCCGATGACCTGCGCGGCGCGGTGCGCGCGGACGGCCGGGGACGTCTCGCCCGCGCCAATGCGGCGGCAGTGCGCGCGCTGCTCGATCATCCCGATGCCCCGCCGCTGGAAATCGGCGGCTGACCTTTCTTCCGGACGCTCATGAAAAGCACACGCATTCTGGCGGCCCTCGTGGTCGCGGTCGCCGCGACCGTCGGCGGTTTCTACGCGGGCCATCTGTTTACTGGCGGCGATTCCGTGGCCGCGACGCAGCCAGGCGGCAACGCCGTCGAGCAACTGTGGAAAGCGACGCCGCCGGGTGCATCGGGCACGTCGCAGCCGCTGGCGGCGTTCAAGGGCAAGCCGGTCGTCGTCAATTTCTGGGCGTCATGGTGCGGGCCGTGCGTCAAGGAAATGCCGACGCTTTCCGCCCTGCAGCGCGATTACGAGAAAAAAGGCATCACGTTCATCGGCCTCGGCGTCGACAGCGAAAAGAACGTCAACGATTTCCTCAAGAAAGTGCCGGTCGCCTATCCCGTCTACGTGACCGGCTTCGGCGGCGCGGATCTTGCGCGCAGCTTCGGCAATAACGCAGGCGGCTTGCCGTTCACTGTTGTCATCGACGCAAAAGGACAGATCCGCTCGACGAAGCTCGGCGAAGTCGATCCCGCCGAACTGAAACACACGCTCGACAACCTGTAAAAATTCGCAGCGATTAGGCAGGGGCTTGCGTCGCGTAAGCAGCACGTTACAGCGTAATTGGCGGTTTTTGCGAGAAATTCCAAGTGGCGGGTGCCGCAGGGCGGTAATATGTCCCACGGTTTTGAGACGGCCCGCACGGTAAAACTAGACAAAATTCTCTAAACGGCGCTAAAGTGCGCCGAATTCCGCACAACCCGAAGCGACTATGACAACTCTGCCGGTGCCATTTGGCCCCCTCGCCGTCGAGTCCGACATCCGCAGCATCGATGTCGGGCGCCGTGGGGCACCCGCAACCGTCATCCGCAAGCCGTTCGGGCGCGCGCTTCAAAGCGACCACGTAGGCGCGTTCGTTACGAACGCATCCGGCGTGCCGACCGATTCTGCCGCCGTGGTCTTCGACGGTGCCTGCGCGAGCGCGAAAGTGCGCGGCGCGGGCGCGTGCGTCGGCCGGCTGGCCGCGCCGACTCGCGGCTGAGCAGTCAGAACACCCAACAAATCAAGTCAAGTGCCGGGTCAGCCCCGGTCTCCAAGTATTGAAAGGGGATTTTTCGATGGACCTTCGTAAACTGAAAACGCTGATCGACCTCGTCTCGGAATCCGGTATCTCGGAGCTGGAAGTGACGGAAGGCGAAGGCAAGGTTCGCATCGTCAAGAACGCCGCGCCGGTCTACATGCAGGCGCCGCAACAGTTCGCGCCGCAGGCGCAGGCGCCCGCTGCACCGCATTTCGCCGGTGCGGGCGAAGCCGGTGCGCCGGCCGCCGCCGCGCCCGCTGCAGCCGCGCCGCAGGGCCACACCGTGACCTCGCCGATGGTCGGCTCGTTCTATCGCGCGCCGTCGCCGGGCGCCGACCCGTTCGTGCAGGTCGGCGATACGGTGAAGGAAGGCCAGACGCTGTGCATCATCGAAGCAATGAAGCTCCTGAACGAGATCGAATCGGACAAGGCCGGCGTCGTGAAGGAAATCCTCGTCGACAACGGCCAGGCGGTCGAGTACGGCCAGCCGCTCTTTGTGATCGGCGACTGATGGCGCATCGGGCCGAGCGGCGGATGCGGTCTGCATCGTCGCCGCCCGGCTTCGCCGCGTTGGCGCGTGAGCGACCTCGTTGCGTCGAGGCGCGCGCCGCCGATTGGATCCCCGAGGGCCGCTCGCGCGAGCCCGTTGATGAGCCGACCCACTATGTTTGAAAAAATTCTTATTGCGAACCGCGGCGAAATCGCGCTTCGCATCCAGCGCGCGTGCCGCGAGCTGGGCGTCAAGACCGTCGTCGTCTATTCCGAAGCCGACAAGGAAGCGAAGTACGTCAAGCTGGCCGACGAAGCTGTCTGCATCGGACCGGCGCCTTCGAACCTTTCGTATCTGAACATGCCCGCGCTCATCAGCGCGGCCGAAGTCACCGACGCCGAAGCCATCCATCCCGGCTACGGTTTCCTCTCCGAAAACGCCGACTTTGCCGAGCGCGTCGAGCAATCGGGCTTTACGTTCATCGGGCCGCGTCCCGAAACCATCCGCCTGATGGGTGACAAGGTCACCGCCAAGCAGACGATGATCAAGACCGGCGTGCCGTGCGTGCCGGGTTCGGAAGGCGCGTTGCCCGACGATCCGCGCGAGATCGTGAAGATTGCGCGCACCATCGGCTATCCGGTCATCATCAAGGCGGCGGGCGGCGGCGGCGGGCGCGGCATGCGCGTGGTGCACACGGAAGCGGCGCTCGTGAACGCGGTCAACATGACGCGCGAAGAAGCGGGCCGCGCCTTCGGCAACCCGCAGGTGTACATGGAGAAGTTTCTCGAGAATCCGCGTCACATCGAGATTCAGGTGCTGTCGGATTCGTTCCGCAACGCACTCTGGCTCGGCGAGCGCGATTGCTCGATGCAGCGCCGCCACCAGAAAGTGATCGAGGAAGCGCCGGCGCCGGGCATCGCACGGCGGCTGATCGAGCGTATCGGCGATCGCTGCGCCGACGCCTGCAAGAAGATGGGCTATCTCGGCGCGGGTACGTTCGAATTCCTGTACGAGAACAACGAGTTCTACTTCATCGAAATGAACACGCGCGTGCAGGTCGAGCATCCTGTGACGGAGCTCATCACGGGCGTGGACATCGTGCAGGAACAGATCCGTATCGCGGCGGGCGAGAAGCTCTCGATCCGCCAGAAGGACATCCAGTTCCGCGGCCACGCGATCGAATGCCGTATCAACGCGGAAGACCCGTTCAAGTTCACGCCGTCGCCGGGACGCATCACGTCGTGGCACACGCCGGGCGGTCCGGGCATCCGCGTCGATTCGCACGCTTATGCCAACTATTTCGTTCCGCCGAACTACGATTCGATGATCGGCAAGCTGATCGCGTTCGGCGCGACGCGCGAGCAGGCGATCAACCGCATGCGCATCGCGCTCTCGGAAATGGTCGTGGAAGGCATCTCGACGAACATCCCGCTGCATCGCGAGATGATGATCGACGCGAAGTTCGTCGAAGGCGGCACGAGCATCCACTATCTCGAGAACAAGCTGGCCGCGCGCCAGGCTGCCGTCGCCGAAGAGTCCTGAAGCACGCACTATCCAGAGAAATAGCATGAGTTACCGGGAACTGATCGCCGAGCTGGATCGCGAGCACGCGGAAGCGCTGTCGGATGCGTTGCTGGAAGTGGGCGCGCTGTCGGTGTCCGTCGAAGATGCCGACGCCGACACGCCCGACGAGCAGCCGCTTTTCGGCGAGCCGGGGCTCGTGCCCGAGAAGAGCGCGTGGAACCGTTCGCGCGTCGTGGCGCTGCTCGCCGACGACGCCGATCCCGACGTGCTGCTCGCCGCCGCCGCGAACGAGATTGGCCTCGCGGCGACGCCCGCGTTCAGCGTGCGCGATGTCGAGGAGCAGGACTGGGTGCGTCTCACGCAATCGCAGTTCGACCCGATTCCCATCGGCGAGCGCATCTGGGTCGTGCCCTCGTGGCACGACGCGCCCGATCCGGAGGCGCTCGTGCTCGAGCTCGATCCCGGTCTCGCGTTCGGCACCGGCAGCCATCCGACCACGCGCCTTTGCATGGAATGGCTGGAGCAGTCGGTGAAGCCGGGGCAATCTCTGCTCGATTACGGCTGCGGATCGGGCATCCTCGCGATTCTCGCGAAGAAGTGCGGCGCGGATCCGGTCGTCGGCATCGACATCGATCCGCAGGCGGTCGAGTCGGCGCGCCAGAACAGCGAGCGCAATCGCGCGGACGTGACCTACGGTTTGCCCGACGCATGCCCTGCCGGCGAATTCGATATCGTCGTCGCGAACATTCTCTCGAATCCGCTCAAGCTGATGGCCTCGATGCTCTCGGCGAAGGTGAAGCCGGGCGGCAGGATCGCGCTGTCGGGCGTGCTCGCGCGCCAGGCCGACGAGGTCGCCGCGGTCTATGCGAAGTGGATCGACATCGGCGTCTGGCGCGAGCACGAAGGCTGGGTCTGCCTCGCGGGAACGCGGCGCGAAAGCCTTTAGAATAGCGCCATCCTCCACGATCAGGCCGTCAGGCCAACGGCACTTCTTATATGGCGCTGGCAACCCGCTGCCCTCACTGCGAAACCGTATTCAAGCTGGACCCGCATCTGCTCGCGCCGCACGATGGCCGCGTGCGCTGCGGACACTGTCAGGAAGTTTTCGATGCCGCGCATCATCGCTTCGAACTGCCCGACGAGCCGGCGGCAGGAGGCGTCGCCCAGCATGCCGCGATCATCGACGATGATGCTGCCGTCGGTCCCACGACGAGTTCGAGCGCAAATCACGACGTGCCCGCGCACGTCACCGCGCCGCCCGATGCGCCATCGAAGCCGCGGCCGTTCGCGCCGCGCAATCTCGAAATCGGCGCCGCTCCGAGGCAGGCCAATACCGATACCGATACCGAACGCACCGTCTACGCCGGCAATCCCGCTTTCCTCAACGCTTCGCGGCAAAGCCGGACGCCGCCGCCGCCCGGCGAGCCCAAGCCGAACGATGCTGCGAACGAGTCCTCCACGCTGCCGTCGGAATCGGCCCGGCTGAAGCAGTTCATTCGCGTCGGCACGCCGCATCCCGACGCCGCCAATTCCGCTCAGGCCGATCACGACGCGCCGCTCGCCGAGCCGCCCGCCACGCCGTTCGTCGATCCCGTCGACGATCGCGCCGAGCCGTTCATCGGACCTGTGCCTCAGCCGGACGCACCGCGCGCGCATCCCGAGCCGGAGGCTCCCGCCACACCCGCCTGGCGCGAAGACGCCGAGCCCGGCTTCGGCGCCCGAAAGCCATCCCCGCCCGCACGCCGGACGAGCGCGAACGAAGCGTTTCCGGTCATCCGCGAATCGCGGGAAGCGCGCGAGGCGCGCGCGCCGGCGCGGGCGCACGCGAGGTCCGGCAAGCTCGGGCGCGTGGTCGGTGTCATCGTCGCGCTGCTGCTCGTGCTTCTGCTGCTCGTGCAGCTCGCGTGGTGGCAACGCGAAACCGTGATGGTCTACGTGCCCGGCTCGCACGTGTTCTATTCGCAAATCTGCGATCAGCTCGGCTGCACCATTTCGCCGCCGCGCAACATCGACGGACTGCAGATCGAGAGTTCCGGGCTGCGTCAGGTCGACGGTCCGCACAAGCTCGAACTGAAGCTGTCGCTGCGCAACCGTACGGACGTCGCGCTCGCGTTTCCGGCGCTCGAACTCACACTGCTCGACGACAAGAACAACGTGGCCATCCGGCGCGTGCTCTGGCCGCAGGATTACGCGCGACCGGGTACGATATTCGCCATCGGCCTTGCGCCGCAAAGCGCGCAGCCGGTCATCGTCCGGCTCGATACGGGCGATGCGGTCGCCGCGAATTACCGGGTTCAGGTCTTTTACCCGTGATGAGGGCGGGCAGGCGCGCGACGCCGCCCGCTCCCGTTCCACACGACGCGCGTCACGACCCTCGCGGATCGCGCACGCGCGATTTTCCCGTCAGCATCTGACAACTCTCTGGAGCGCAACATGAGTCAAGTTACCCTCGGCGGCAATCCCATCGACGTCAACGGCACCTTTCCCGGCGCAGGCCAGCAAGCGTCGGAATTCACGCTCGTCGGCGCTGATCTCGGCGACGTCAAACTCGCGAACTTCGCGGGCAAGCGCAAGGTGCTGAACATCGTTCCGAGCCTCGACACGCCGACCTGCGCCACCTCGACGCGCAAGTTCAACGAAGCGGCCGCCGGCCTGAACAACACGGTCGTAGTCGTCGTTTCGGGCGATCTGCCGTTCGCCGCGAAGCGCTTCTGCACGACCGAAGGCATCGCCAATGTCGTGACGGCATCGACGTTCCGTGGACACGACTTCGCGCAGGCGTACGGCGTCGACGTGACGAGCGGCCCGCTCAAGGGCCTGACCGCTCGCGCGGTCGTCGTGCTGGACGAGAACAATAAAGTGCTGCATTCCGAGCTCGTGCCCGAAATCAAGAACGAACCGAACTACGACGCAGCCCTCGCCGCGCTGAAGTAATTCTCCGCGGACCGCTTCCGGCGAAGCGGTCCGCGCATACGAGGCGCGGTGCCATGCTCGCCGCGCGCCGTATGCGCATTCTCTTCCGGCTCAATTCATAAAGGACGTTCGCCTTGGCTACGCTCATCTGCGGCTCGCTCGCCTACGACAACATCATGACCTTCCAGGGGCGCTTCGGCGACCACATCCTGCCGGATCAGGTGCACATGCTGAACATCAGCTTCCTGGTGCCGACGATGCGACGCAACTTCGGCGGCTGCGCGGGCAACATCGCGTATGCGCTGAAGCTGCTCGGCGGCGATCCGAAGATCATGGCGACGCTCGGCGCGGCGGATTCGCAGCTTTATATCGACCGGCTCGACGCACTTGGTCTGTCGAAGGAGTATGTGCGCGTGCTGCCCGATCAGCACTCGGCGCAATGCTTTATCACCACCGATCTAGCGAACAATCAGATCACCGCGTTCCATCCCGGCGCGATGATGGAGTCGCATCAGAACCAAGCCGACGCGGCGCAGGGCATTACGCTCGGCATCGTCGCGCCCGACGGGGCACGAGGCATGCGGGAACACGCCGAAGGACTGGCGCGCGCGGGCGTGCCGTTCGTCTTCGATCCGGGCCAGGGCTTGCCGATTCTCGAAGGCGTTGAACTTTGTCGCATGATTGAACTCGCCACGTACGTGGCGGTCAACGATTACGAAGCCAAGTTGTTGAGCAACAAGACCGGCTGGTCGATCGAAGACATCAAGAGCCGTGTCGATGCCCTCGTCGTCACGCGTGGGGAACACGGCGCGCAGATCTATCATGAAGATGGCGCGTCCGAGATTCCTGTCGTGGCGGCGCGTCAGGTGGTCGATCCAACCGGTTGCGGCGACGCGTTCCGCGGCGGCCTTCTGTATGGCATCGAGAACAAGCTTGGCTGGGAGAAAACGGGTCGTCTCGCGAGTCTGATGGGTTCGTTGAAAATCGAACATCAGGGGCCGCAAACCTACGCGCCGACGCGCGCCGAAATCGAAGAACGTTTCAAGCAGGCGTTCGGTAGCAGCCTGTTCTGAGTGATTGGAGTAAAGGAATGAAAACGGTAAGTCGTATCGCGCTGGCCATGGCGCTCGTCGGCTCGGTGGCAATGACGGGCTGCGCCTATAACAGCAGTTCTTCGGACGTCTACACGGCGTCGCAGGCGCAGCGTGAGGAAACGGTGCGCATGGCGACCGTCGAAAGCGTGCGCGGCGTGAAGATCAGCTCGAACAACGGCCAGCCTACGGGCCTCGGCACGATCGGCGGCGGTGCGCTGGGCGGCGTGGCCGCGGCAAGTGCTATCGGCGGCGGCAACGGCTCGATCATCGCGGGGATCATCGGCGGGCTGGCCGGCGCCGTCGCGGGTAATGCGGTCGAAAACAGCGTCGCAATGAAGAACGGTCTGGAAATCACCGTGCGCCTCGACAACGGCGACATGCGCGCGATCACGCAGACGGCGAACGGCGAAGTGTTTCAGGCCGGCGAGCGGGTGCGTCTGCTCTCGAGCGGCGGAGTCACGCGCGTGACCCACTGAGCCAAGGTCTTTCAGCGGAGGAATCCGCGCCGTAAAGTTGAGAAGCGCATGTATCGAACGATGCATGCGCTTTTTCTTTTGGCGCCGCCCAACGCTGCGAGCGCACGATGACTCACATCCGTTCGCCGAAACGAAAAACCCGCCGCCGAGCTTCCCCGGCGACGGGTTCAGGCCGGGTAGGCTTACCCGGACTAAGGACACAGCACGCTGTGCCTGGGTGTTGCGTACCGCGAGAAGTTACGGACGGCTGCCCGTCGGGAACGGCCATGCTGCTGCCGGGTTCAACGCCGTCTTGACCGCAGCGGCCGGAGCCGGAGCAGGCGCGGACACGGTCGTTGCCGTCGTTGCAGGAGCGGCAGCCGTAGTCTTCTTCGCAGCAGCGGCCTTCTTGGCCGGAGCCTTCTTCGCGGGGGCCTTCTTCGCCGCAGGGGCAGGAGCAGCAGGCGCGGGCGCAGCGGCTGCGGTCTTCGCAGCAGCCTTTTTCGCGGGAGCCTTTTTCGCAGCAGCCTTCTTCGCTGCGGCCTTCTTCGCGGGCGCCTTCTTGGCGGCGGCCTTCTTCGCAGGCGCCTTCTTCGCCGCAGCCTTCTTGGTCGCTACTTTCTTGGTCGCGACTTTCTTTGCTGCTGCCTTCTTCGCGGGCGCCTTCTTAGCCGCGACCTTCTTCGCCGCGACCTTCTTCGCTGCAACCTTCTTCGCCGCTACTTTCTTGGTCGCGACTTTCTTTGCTGCTGCCTTCTTCGCGGGAGCCTTCTTAGCCGCGACCTTCTTCGCTGCAACCTTCTTCGCCGCTACTTTCTTCGCCGCGACCTTCTTCACAGCGACCTTCTTGGCGGCAACCTTCTTCGCCGGAGCGGCCTTCTTCGCGGTGACCTTCTTAGCTGCAGCCTTCTTCGCGGCGGGTTTTTTCTTGGCAACTGCCATGGTTTTTCTCCTTCAGGTTTTCAGATGAGAGTCAGTTCAAACAACACCCTTCGTCAAAACCCGCTTCCCACGCGTCGCCTCTCACAGCGCACGCTACGAAGCGGATTATTCATCGGCGTACGCTGATCCCACCTGCTTACGCTAATGAATACGGCAAGGCGCGCCGTGCCCCAAGGCACCGCGCGCCAAATTGAGTCAGCTCCGCGTATCCGCGGCGCCGGCCATCGCTTGATCGAGCCAGCGAGCTTGCCGCTGGCATTTTCCGGGGGGAAGTTTGCCCTTCCCTTTTCAGGGATCGCAAAAGGCCTGTCTTCTATTCGGGCCACGCGGCCCGCCAAGTCATCAGGCGCACTTTGCATCAGGCGACCGTTCTCCTAAACCTTGTCGGCCGGGCGCGCGTGAGCGACACGCTGCTGCCCGTCCGTCCCATCGATTTCGTCTGCAACACGTCCTGGATTTTTATTATTCCCAGGTCAGCGCGCCGCCGGTTTGATACTCAATCACGCGTGTCTCGAAGAAGTTGCGTTCCTTCTTCAAGTCGATCATTTCGCTCATCCACGGGAACGGGTTTTCCTCGTTCGGGTAGAGCGGGTCCAGTCCGATCTGCTGGCAACGCCGGTTGCAGATGAACCGCAAATAACTCTTGAACATCGACGCGTTCAGGCCGAGAACCCCGCGCGGCATGGTGTCTTCAGCGTAGCGATATTCAAGGTCAACAGCCTGCTTGAAGAGCTCGCGGATTTCGGCCTTGAATTCGGCGGTCCACAGTTGCGGCTCTTCGAGTTTGATCTGGTTGATGAGGTCGATGCCGAAATTGCAGTGCATCGATTCGTCACGGAGGATGTATTGATACTGCTCCGCCGCGCCCGTCATCTTGTTCTGGCGACCCAGCGCCAGAATCTGCGTGAAGCCGACATAGAAGAACAACCCTTCCATGATGCAGGCGAACACGATCAACGACTTGAGCAATTTCTGGTCCGCTTCCAGCGTGCCGGTCGTGAAGGCCGGATCGGTCAGCGTCTGGATGAACGGGATGAGGAACTCGTCCTTGTCACGGATCGACTTGACCTCGTGATACGCGTTGAAGATCTCGCTCTCGTCGAGTCCCAGCGATTCGACGATGTACTGGTACGCGTGCGTGTGGATCGCCTCTTCGAACGCCTGGCGCAGCAGGAACTGGCGGCACTCCGGAGCGGTGATGTGACGATACGTGCCGAGCACGATGTTGTTCGCGGCGAGCGAGTCCGCCGTGACGAAGAAGCCGAGGTTGCGCTTGACGATGCGTCGCTCGTCGTCGGACAGACCGTTCGGGTCTTTCCACAGAGCGATGTCGCGCGACATGTTCACTTCCTGCGGCATCCAGTGATTCGCACAGCCGGCGAGGTACTTCTCCCACGCCCACTTGTACTTGAACGGGACGAGCTGATTGACGTCGGTCTTGCCGTTGATGATGCGCTTGTCGGCGACATTGACGCGCGCTTCGCTCTGCGCGGCGATCGCGCCTGCGGAAGCGAGGGTTGCGGGATTCGCGGCTGCGGGCGGAACGAAGCCATCGGAGAAGATGTTGTTCGCTTGTGCAGTCTGATGGGCAGCTTGATGAGCCGCAGCTTGCGCTGCCGGCGTACCGAAAGTCGTGCCTTGAGCGTTACGCAACGCGTTCTGTTGCGATGCGCTCGAGGGAGCTACGGCAGTGGTCTCGTCATCCCAGTTGAGCATAAATTCTCACCATCAATTTAGATCGGTTTGTACCATCTTTTCATGAGCGATAAAAGAGTTTGCTCATGAAAATTCTCGTTTTCATGCGATTTAGATTCGACGTTGCTACCTGCATACAACACTTGGCTCGAAGCCGTGTGCGCGATGCTCGATGCAGCATCGCTCGATTCGTGTGTGAAGCGGTCCTGATCGAGTAGCTTCCATGACATCGCAGCGCGCTTTCGCATGACTTCATCGCTGCTCTCGAAGCCTTGCGGCGCAAGGCTTCGCGGACGATGCCCGATGCATGATGCGAAGCACGCCGCGCTCGAGTGCGAGCATTGGCGCGATGCTGTGCCGCGAAGCGTGAATGCATCGAAGCATGACTCGCTTCGATCATCGATCGATGTCTCTCGCCGACACGCGATGCGATGCAAAACATATGTCGACTCGCGATGTTCTCTCGCTCATCTTCGACGACGTTCGATGCGTGTCATCGGCCACACTTCTCGTCGTTCGATGCACCTCGTCACATGAACATCGATAGCGCTTCGAGGCTCATCGCGTGCGTCGAATTCGTTGCCGAAGTTTAGCATTCTGCGTCTCGTATTTCCACAATATCTTGTGCTTGCAAATCTCCGCAATACAACCTATAGCGTGCCCATGCGAGCATTCTCAGAGGCCTGAGATAACGCCCGGATCTCAGCGGCCTCGTAGCGGTTCGAGCAGCGAGCGCAGATTGTTGTGGTCGATCTCATGCATCAACGCGAGCAGGCGGCCGAGTTTGCCCTCTGGAAAACCCTCACGCGCGAACCATGCGAGATAGTGACCGGGCAGATCGGCGATGAGTCGGTCCTTGTATTTGCCATAGGGCATCGTCTGCGTGACGAGACGTTGCAGGTCCTGCGGGTCCATCGCTTCTTCACTCCTCGATTGAATGTTCATCGCACCACGCAGCGCGTCGCGATCGCTCAGCGACTGCTCCATATCGGTGCCATAATCGCCGCTCTTGCCGCCAAGAGTCGATCGCGAATCAACATGCCGCTTGCCGTCAAAGCTTTCATTGCCCCTCTCATCGTCGCGTGTGCGATGTTCATGGAAAGCGTCGACGCCAACGTCATCGTGACGGCGATTCCCGAAATGGCGCGCGCCTTCGGACGCGATCCCGTCACGCTGAAGGTTGCGGTCACGAGCTACGTGCTCGGGCTCGGCGTCTTCATACCGATCTGTGGATGGGTCGCCGACCGCTTCGGCGCGCGCGCCGTCTTCCGCACGGCGATTGGCGTGTTCGTCGCGGGCTCGCTGCTGTGCGCGGCATCGACATCGCTCGGCCCGTTCACTGTCGCGCGTTTCATTCAGGGCGTCGGCGGCGCGATGATGGTGCCGGTCGGGCGCATCATCATCTTTCGATCCGTGCGCCGCTCGGAGTTCATTCGCGCGATGAACTATCTCTCGGTGCCCGCAATGCTCGGTCCCGCGGCGGGTCCTCTGCTCGGCGGCTTCATCACGACGTATCTGCACTGGCGTCTGATCTTCTTCATCAACATTCCGATCGGCATCGCGGGCATCTGGCTGACCAACCGCTACATCGCCAACTCGCGAGAGGATCATCCGGGCCGGCTCGACTGGTTTGGCTTCTTTCTCTCGGCGAGTGCGGGCGTGCTGCTGTTGCTCGGGCTCTCGCTCGTCGGCGGCGAGCTGATCCCGCAGCGCGTGGCGTACGCAATGTGCGTCGCTGGCGCGCTGATGGTCGTGCTGTACGTCGTGCATGCGCGTCGCGCGGAGAAGCCGCTGCTCGATCTGCGCTTCTTTCGCGTGCCGACATTTCAGGCGAGCGTGCTTGGAGGATCGATGTTTCGCATCGGGCTCGGCGCCGTGCCGTTTCTTCTGCCGCTCGCGCTGCAGGAGGGTCTCGGCATGACGGCGTTCAAGTCCGGCGCGATCACGTGCGCGTCGGCGTTCGGCGGCATGTTCATGCGCTCGCTTGCATCGCGCGTGCTGCATCGGTTCGGCTTCCGTCAGACGCTGTTCTATAACGCGGCGTTGTCGGGCGTTGCTATCGCGGCGTGCGGCACGTTCTTTCCCGGTACGCCGACGTGGGTGATCTGGGCTGTGGTGCTGCTCGGCGGCTTCTTCCCTGCGTTGCAGTTCACGAGCCTCAACTCGCTTGCGTATGCGGAAATCGAAACACGCGATGTCGGGCGTGCTACCAGTCTTGCAAGCTTCGTACAGCAGGTTTCGCTCGGGCTCGGCGTGACGGTCGCGGGGATTACGCTCGAGCTCTCGCAGTATCTGAACGGTCATGCGAGCGTGCAATGGTCGGACTTCTGGCCGGCGTTTCTCGTCGTTGGGCTGTTTTCTTTTCTCTCTATGCCGATCACTGCGCGGCTTTCGCATGATGCCGGGACGGAGATTTCTCGGGGTACTCGGGGATAGGTGTTTTTTTCTTCTCGCCGGATCCCGGTTTGTTATTGGTCTATTTGCGTTGCCCCTGTGCGGGGCGGCACTTACTTTCTTTGCTGCTGCAAAGAAAGTAAGCAAAGAAAGCAGCTTCTGATACGCCCGCGGTCACACGCAGTTTGGGTAGTCCTCTCGTCGCAGATGGCACTCGCCTAAAGAGTGCCCTCATCACAATCACGCGGCTTGGCTCGCGCACGGTCTGACTAGCTAGTTTCCCTCGCGCGTTGGTTCAGCACCAAATAGCGCCGGCCCCGCTTCGCGGCCGATGGGTCAATCGGGTGTGGATGTGTTTCTACCTGAAGCCACCATCTCACCGCGCACGCGCACCATCGGTTTCCCTCGCATACCCCACGGCAGCGCGCAGCGCAGTGCTGGAACTATTTCGTGCTGAACCGGTGCCCTAAAACTCCTGGCTCGTCAGACCGTGCGCGATCCAATCCCGATTGGGCCTACGATGACACTCGTTAGGCGAGTGCCACCTCGGACGAGAGAACTACCCAACGTGCGTGTGACCGCGGGCCTGAAAAGCTGCTTTCTTTGCCTACTTTCTTTGCAGCAGCAAAGAAAGTAGGTGCCGCCCCGCACAGGGGCAGTGCTAATAAACCAACGCCAATACGGGATCCGGCGAAAAAGAAAACGGACCGGCACCGGAGGCAAGAAAGAACGCCCCAAATGCCGGCCCGCATCGGACCAAACTCAACCAAGAGTTACTGACAGGCTTCGCACTCGTCGAAACCCGGATCGCCCGGACGCATCATGCAGACAGGTCCATCAGCTTCCGGCGCAGGCGCAGCAGCAGCAGCAGCAGCAGCAGATGCATTAAAGCCCCCCGTCCCCGACGACGATGCCGCGCCACCCGTCACGCCGCCGAAACCGCCTTGCGCACCCGATGCACCATTGCCGCCATCACCCGACGGCACCGCGTTCAGCGCGCCATGCGCCACCGTCGACTTCTCGACGTGCGTCGCCGCCATCGTGCGCAGGTAGTACGTCGTCTTCAGGCCGCGGACCCACGCGAGCTTGTAGACCTCGTCGAGCTTCTTGCCCGACGCGCCCGCCATGTAGATGTTCAGCGACTGCGCCTGGTCGATCCACTTCTGACGGCGCGACGCCGCCTCGACCAGCCACTTCGGATCCACTTCGAACGCGGTCGCGTAGATCGCGCGCAGATCGGCCGGAACGCGGTCGATGCGCGAAAGCGTGCCGTCGAAATACTTCAGATCCGACACCATCACCTCGTCCCACAGGCCGCGCGCTTTCAGGTCACGCACGAGGTAGTCGTTGACGACCGTGAATTCGCCCGACAGATTCGACTTCACATACAGGTTCTGGAACGTCGGCTCGATACACGCCGACACGCCGATGATGTTCGAGATCGTCGCCGTCGGCGCAATCGCCACGCAGTTCGAGTTGCGCATGCCGTAGGTCGAGATGCGCGAGCGCAGTTCAGGCCAGTCCATCGACTCGGACGAATCGACTTCCACATATCCGCCGCGCGCCTCGGCCAGCAGCTTCAGCGAATCCTGCGGAAGAATGCCGCGATCCCACAGCGAACCGCGATACGTCGCGTAACGGCCGCGCTCTTCCGCCAGTTCCGTCGACGCATAGTACGCGTAGTAGCACACGGCTTCCATCGAACGATCCGCGAACTCGACCGCCTCGCCCGATGCGTACGGCGTGCGCAGCAGATGCAGGCAGTCCTGGAAGCCCATGATGCCCATGCCGACCGGACGATGCTTCAGGTTCGAGTTGCGCGCTTTCGGCACCGCGTAGTAGTTGATGTCGATGACGTTGTCGAGCATGCGCATCGCGACGCTAATGGTGCGCTTCAACTTCGCGTGATCCAGCGCGTACGTGCCGTCGGCCTGCTTCACCATGTGCGCGACGAGGTTCACCGAGCCCAGGTTGCACACGGCGATTTCCGTTTCGCTCGTGTTCAGCGTGATTTCCGTGCACAGGTTCGACGAATGCACGACGCCGACGTGCTGCTGCGGCGAGCGCACATTGCACGGATCCTTGAACGTGATCCACGGATGGCCCGTCTCGAACAGCATGCCCAGCATCTTGCGCCACAGTTGCGCGGCCGGCAGCTTCTTGAACAGCTTGATTTCGCCGCGCGCGGCTTTCTCTTCGTAAGCGACGTATGCCTTTTCGAAGTCCGCGCCGAACAGATCGTGCAGGTCCGGGCAGGTCGACGGCGAGAACAGCGTCCAGTCGCCGCCTTCGACGACGCGCTTCATGAACAGGTCGGGAATCCAGTTCGCCGTGTTCATGTCGTGCGTCCGGCGACGGTCATCGCCCGTGTTCTTGCGTAGCTCGAGGAATTCTTCGATGTCCAGGTGCCACGTTTCCAGGTACGCACACACCGCGCCCTTGCGCTTGCCGCCCTGATTCACCGCGACGGCCGTATCGTTCACGACCTTCAGGAAAGGCACGACGCCTTGCGACTTGCCGTTGGTGCCCTTGATGTGCGAGCCGAGCGCACGCACGCGCGTCCAGTCGTTGCCGAGACCGCCCGCGAACTTCGAGAGCAGCGCGTTTTCCTTCAGCGCTTCGTAGATGCCGTCGAGGTCGTCGGAAACCGTCGTCAGATAGCACGACGACAATTGCGAGCGATGCGTGCCCGAGTTGAAAAGCGTCGGCGTAGACGACATGAAATCGAACGACGACAGCACGTTGTAGAACTCGATGGCGCGCGCCTCGCGGTCGATCTCGTTGAGCGACAAGCCCATCGCGACACGCATGAAGAACGCCTGCGGCAACTCGATGCGCGTGCCGTCGACGTGCAGGAAGTAGCGGTCGTACAGCGTCTGCAAGCCCAGATAGCCGAACTGCAGATCGCGGTTCTGGTCGAGCGCGGCGCCCAGACGCTTGAGATCGAACTGTTGCAGCTTTTCATCGAGCAGGCCGGCCTCGACGCCGCGCTTGATGAACAGCGGGAAATATTCGGCGTAACGCTCGCGCATTTCGGCTTGCGTCACTTCTTCTTCCAGAATCTCGCGGCGGATCGTGTGCAGCAGGATGCGCGCGGTGACCTGGCTGTACGCCGGATCTTTTTCGATCATCGTGCGCGCGGCGAGGATGGCCGAGTCGTAGACCTGCGACATCGGCACGCCGTCGTACAGATTCTTCACCGTCTCCGCGACGATCGGCTCGGCGGATACCGCATCGCCCAGATTCGCACATGCGGAGACGATCAGCGCCTTCAGCGCTTCCATATCGAGCGGACGCGTGACGCCGTTGTCGGTCACGTTGATGACGCCGCCAACGCTTCCCGACGCGTTCTGCGCCGACGAACGCTCTTGCGAACGCTGCTGCGTGCGCTTCTCGCGATACAGCACGTAGGCGCGCGCGACGTTGTGCTCGCCGCCGCGCATCAGCGCGAGTTCGACCTGATCCTGAATGTCTTCGATATGGAACGTGCCGCCATGCGGACGGCTGCGCACGAGCGCGCGCACGACCGCCTGCGTCAGTTGCTCGACCTGCTCGCGCACGCGTGCCGACGCCGCGCCCTGCCCGCCGTTCACAGCGATGAACGCCTTCGTCACCGCGATCGCGATCTTCGTCGGCTCGAACGACACCACGCTTCCGTTGCGACGGATGACTTTGTAGTCGGCAAACGTCGTGTTCGGCGCGAGCGCCTGGGCGCCCACGTTCTGCGCACCGCCCATCGGCTGTGCGGATGCGCCTTCGAAGGAAGTCGTGGCGTTCTCGGTGGTTTGCATGTGCAAAACTCCTGGTGTTCGAATGGTGCGGATGGTCCGCGGATTTATCACTTATGCCGCGCGCGTCACGAAACGTTCATGAGAGTCGCGCGATGTTTTGGCGGTGAGGCCAGGCTGTGAATACAGCAGGCTGGAAAACACGAATCGCGACGCTTACGGCCCGCATTGTTTTTGGCGTCTCATGCGGTGCCCGCGTTGGCGCGCGGTGTCGGTCGACGCAATTCGCGCTCACTTGCTCGCCTTCTTCACGGTGCTGCTCGCTGGCGCCCGATGCGCCCGGCGCCTCTCTCCTCGCAAAGAGAACCGCCTCGCGCATCGCCCCGGGCCCGCCAAACTTCGTCTACGCCGGAAAGCGGGCGGCGCCGGCTCATCGGAGCGGGCGCCGCCTCAACAACACAAGATATAGTGCGAAGTACGTCTTTCGGCACCAAGTATAGTGGACATCCTCGCAGTCTCAAAAAGTTTTATTTGCCTCGCGCCTGACCTGCCGGGGTTGACTTTTGCTGATGCAAAGCACGACAAGGCCTCGCGCGCGGCGCTGCTGCGGCGCAACGAGAAAGACCTTACGCGGCGCTGGCGGGTTTGAATGGACCGCTCGATCGCGACCTCGCGCATGCCGTGCAGACGATCGAACCAGGGATACGCGTCGTGATCGAGCGCGTCGTCGAAGAAGTCCGCGATGGCGTTCGTCGTGGAATCGACGGGCGGGTTTATCGCGCGTCGCGACCGGTCGGACGAGTCGCGTAGTGGCGCGCGTGATCGGCGCAGCAGAAGCGCTCGCCCGCGACGACGATCGCTTCGCTGCGCGGCGTATGCACGCCGCATTGCGCACATCGGATGAGCGGATCGGCGAGCTGCGGCGCACTCGTGGCCGCGCCGTTGCCGTTGCCGTTGCGGGCGCGGCGCGCATCGTGCGCGCCGCCCGCGGTCGCGCCGCCGGACTGCGTTTCGCCCTGCTGCGCGCGCTCGTTCGCGCGGCGCAGCTTCTTCAGGAGCCACTGGCTCAGAAAAAAGAGGACGATCAGAAAGAAGAAATTTCGCATCGATTCGAATGCCGATAGATTCAGACGCTCAGACGACCGCGCGATGCAGGAGCACTTCGAACACGAAGCGGCTGCCGACATACGCGAGCAGCAGCGCCGCGAACGACGCCAGCACCCAGCGCAACGCAGCGCGGCCGCGCCATCCGGAGATGCGGCGCGCGGTGAGCAACGCGCCGAACATCAACCAGGAGAGGAACGCGAAGACGGTCTTGTGATCGAACTGCAGCGCGCGATTGAGCAGTTGTTCGTTGAACGCGACGCCCGACACGAGCGTCAGCGTAAGCAGCACGAAGCCGGCCGCTATCAGGCGGAACAGCAGCTTTTCGAGCGTGAGGAGCGGCGGCAGCGCGTCGAGCCAGCTCGTGAGCCAGTTGCTGCCGGTATGACGCGTCGCCATGCCGCGCATGCGCTGCAGGCGGCGTTCGAGCATCAGCATGAGCACGGCGTGCAGCGCGGCGATCGCGAAGAGTCCATATGCGATGTTCGCGATCAGGAAATGCAGCTTGAACATCGGCGCGGCGGAGTACGACAGCACGCGCACGCCGCCGAAGACGAGCGGCAGCAGCGACGCAATGCACGCGAGCGGCAGCACGAGGAGACGCAGTCCGTCGAGCGGGAAGAAGAAACTCTCGATCCAGTAGATGCCCGCGCCGAGCCAGAACATCGCGGAGAGCGCGAACGCGAAGCCGAAGATCATTGCGTTCTGCGGGAAGATCGTCGTGTGCAGCAAAAGGCCGTGCACGAGCAACGCCACTAATAGTAGAGCGCGGCCGACGCCGCTCATTCCGGACGCCTTCGACCTCACGGCCGGCGCACTCCCGATGCCCGATGGCACGCCGGCCAGCGCCGGCTCGATGACCGTGTGGCGATGCGCGCGCCAGCCCGCCACGGCGAGGCCGCCGTAGAGAAGCGCAGTGAGGGCATACAGTACAATATCCATGTTCGAAGTTTACACTAGGCCCTTGAATCGCGACGTTTTCTCCCTTGCGCCAATGCGGGGCGACACGCCGTTTCGCGCTGAAAAAGGGCCGCATTCACTACCGTTTCCCCATGCTCGATAACCTGACTCAACGGATGGCGCGCGTCGTCAAGACGCTGCGCGGCGAGGCTCGGCTGACCGAAGCCAATACGCAAGAGATGTTGCGGGAAGTGCGCCTCGCGCTGCTCGAAGCGGACGTGGCGCTGCCGGCCGTGCGCGAGTTCATCGCGAAGGTGAAGGAAAAGGCGCTCGGCGAGGAAGTGTTGTCGAGCCTGTCGCCGGGTCAGGCGCTCGTCGGCGTCGTTCAGAAAGAACTGACGGCCGTGATCGGCGGCGATTACGAAGGCAAGGCCGCCGAACTGAACCTCGCCGTCGCGCCGCCCGCCGTCATCCTGATGGCCGGTCTGCAGGGCGCGGGTAAAACCACCACGACGGGTAAGCTCGCCAAGCTGTTGCGCGAGAAGAGCAAGAAGAAGGTGCTCACAGTTTCCGTCGACGTTTATCGTCCCGCCGCTATCCGCCAGTTGCAGACCGTGACCGAACAGGTCGGCGCGGACTTCTTCCCGTCGGAGCCCGATCAGAAGCCTGCCGACATCGCGCGTGCGGCGATCGACTGGGCGAAGCGTCATTTTCACGACGTCGTGATCGTCGATACGGCCGGCCGTCTCGGCATCGACGAAGCGATGATGAAGGAAATCAGCGAGCTGCATACGCTGCTCAAGCCCGCTGAAACGCTGTTCGTCGTCGACGCCATGTTGGGTCAGGACGCGGTCAACACCGCGAAGGCGTTCAACGACGCGTTGCCGCTCACCGGCGTCGTGCTCACGAAGCTCGACGGCGATTCGCGCGGCGGCGCGGCGCTTTCCGTGCGTCACGTCACCGGCAAGCCGATCAAGTTCGTCGGCGTCGCGGAAAAGCTCGACGGCCTCGAAGTCTTCCATCCGGACCGAATGGCGAACCGGATTCTCGGCATGGGCGACATTCTCGC
This sequence comes from Caballeronia fortuita, assembly GCF_001544835.2. Classification (GTDB taxonomy): domain Bacteria; phylum Pseudomonadota; class Gammaproteobacteria; order Burkholderiales; family Burkholderiaceae; genus Caballeronia; species Caballeronia fortuita. Next base: position 318,507 of record NZ_FCNX02000007.1, read on the forward strand.
GCTCGTCGAGGAAGCGCAGCGCGGTGTCGATACGCAGGCTGCGCAAAAGCTCGCCGACAAGGTCAAGAAAGGCGGCGACTTTGACCTGAACGACTTCAAGGCGCAGCTCTCGCAGATGAAGAAGATGGGCGGCCTGTCGTCGCTCATGGACAAACTGCCCGCGCAGTTCCAGCAGGCGGCGCAAGGCGCCGACATGAACAACGCCGAAAAGCAGATGCGCCGCATGGAAGGCATCATCAATTCGATGACCTTGCAGGAACGCGCGAAGCCCGAGCTCATCAAGGCCGCGCGCAAGCGTCGCATCGCGGCGGGCGCGGGTGTGCACGTTCAGGAAGTGAACCGCATGCTCAATCAGTACGAGCAGATGCGCGGCATGATGAAGAAGCTGAAGGGCGGCAATCTGCAAAAGATGATGCGCGGCATGAAAGGCATGTTGCCCGGCATGCGCTGAGACGCGCGCCTGTCGAACCCGCGTTCTCCTCGGGCGTCCGAGTCGAACGAAGCGCGGGTTTATCATATGGCGCACGCCGCCGTTTTTTTCCACACTAAGAAGTCAGCCTCTCCCCCGCTTTCCCTATGAATCGCGAAGAAGCTCTCCATATTTTCAGCCACTCCGAAGAGATCGTGACGGCTGACGAAGTCAACGCATCGATCGGCAAGATGGCCACGGCCATCAAGGCGGCGACGAAAGACGACTTCCCGCTCGTGCTTTCGGTCATGGGAGGCGCGGCCGTTTTCACCGGCATGCTGCTACCGCATCTCGACTTCCCGCTCGAGTTCGATTACATCCACCTGACGCGCTATCGCAATGCCATCAAGGGCGGCAGCGAAATGCAGTGGCGCGTGGCGCCGGCGGAGTCGGTGAAGGATCGCGTCGTGCTCGTGCTCGACGATATCCTCGACGAAGGCGAAACGATGGCCGCAATCCGTGACCGCATCATGGCGATGGGCGCGAAGACGTTCCTGTCGGCGGTGCTGTGCGAGAAGATCATCCCGAAGGCGAAGCCGCTGCGTCCTGATTTCTGCGGCTTCGAAGTGCCGAATCGCTATGTCTTCGGGTGCGGAATGGATGCGAAGGGTTACTGGCGCAATCTGCCGACGATCCGCGCGTTGACTGAAGGTGCGTGAGCGCGTCCTCGTGCGAAATAAAAAGCGGCCCGCGGGCCGCTTTTTTCATAGCTGATGCACGAAAGTGCGTATGCCCGTCAGCATCATCTCGACGGAAATCGCGACCAGCACCAACCCCATCAAGCGCTCGAAAGCCGTCACCACGCGCTCGCCGAGCCACTGCTGAATCTTCTCCGCGAGAATCAGCACGATCGCGCAGACGATCATCGTCACCGTGAGCGCGCCGATCCATTCGAACATCTTGCCGGGCGCTTGCGAGGTCAGCAGCATTACCGTGGCGAGCGCGGACGGCCCGGCCAGCGCAGGAATCGCGAGCGGCACGATCAGCGGCTCGCCGCCGCGCGAGTCGCCGCCCATCGCGCCATCCGGATGCGGAAAGATCATGCGCAGCGCAATCAGAAACAGCACGATGCCGCCCGCGATGCGCAACGAGACATCCGTGAGATTCATCGCGCGCAGGAAGCGATCGCCCGCCAGCATGAACACCAGCAGAATGACGAAGGCGATCGCCACTTCGCGCAGCACGACCACGCGACGCCGCTCTTTCGCGACGCTGCGCAGCGCGTTGATGAAGATCGGAATGTTGCCGAGCGGATCGGTGATCAGCAGCAGCAGGATCGTCGCGGACAGAAAGTTGTACTGCATTACTTCCCGAGCGCGGCCCGCACTTTTCCGATGACCACATCGGCGGCTTCATCGACCGGCAGCAGCGCGGCTTCCGTGTCGCGGCGGCCCTGATACTCCAGCTTGCCTTCCTTCAGCCCGCGATCGCCGATCACGATGCGATGCGGCACGCCGATCAGTTCCCAATCCGCGAACATCACGCCCGGACGCTCGCCGCGATCGTCGAGGATCACGTCGATGCCCGCTTGCTGCAACGTGGCGTACAGCTTGTCGGCCTGCTCGCGCACGGCGTCGCTGCGGTCGTAGCCCATCGGGCAGATCACGACTTCGAACGGCGCAATGGCTTCCGGCCAGATGATGCCGCGCTCATCGAAGTTCTGTTCGATCGCCGCGCCCAGCACGCGCGTCACGCCGATGCCGTAGCAGCCCATCTGCATCGGCGCGGGCTTGCCGTTTTCGTCGAGGAAGGTCGCGCCCATCGATTCCGAATACTTCGTGCCGAGTTGAAACACGTGGCCCACTTCGATGCCGCGGCAGATTTCGAGCGTACCCTTGCCGTCCGGCGACGGATCGCCCGCGACGACATTGCGGATGTCCGCCACTTCCGGCTCGGGCAGGTCGCGGCCCCAGTTCACGCCGGTCGTGTGGTAATCGACCTCGTTCGTGCCGACCACGAAGTCGCTCATGTTCGCGACCGTGCGATCCGCGATCACGCGCACCGGCTTCTTCGTGCCGATCGGGCCGAGATAGCCCGGCGGCGTGCCGAACCACTCGACGATCTCGGCTTCCGTCGCGAAGCGATAACCCTTGAGACCCGGCAGCTTGCTCGTCTTGATGTCGTTGAGCGAGTGATCGCCGCGCAGCATCAGCAGCCAGATGGTCGGCTCGGCGCCTTCGTTGTCGGTTGCGAGAATGATCGACTTGATCGTCTTCTCGAGCGGAATGTTCAGCAACTGCGCGACCGCCTCGCACTTCGCGGCGCCGGGCGTCGGCGTCTTCTTCAGTTCTTCGGTCGGCGCGGCGCGTTGCGCGATGAGCGGCAGCGCATCGGCGGCTTCGACATTCGCGGCGAAATCCGAACTCGGGCAATACGCGATGTCGTCCTCGCCCGTTTCGGCGATCACGTGGAACTCGTGCGACCCGCTGCCGCCGATCGAACCGTTGTCCGCCGCGACCGCGCGGAACTCGAGCCCGATGCGCGTGAAGATGCGCACATAGGCTTCGTACATCTTGCGATACGACTCGGCGAGGCCGTCCAAGTCCTTATCGAACGAATACGCGTCCTTCATGATGAACTCGCGGCCGCGCATCACGCCGAAACGCGGACGGATCTCGTCGCGGAACTTCGTTTGAATCTGATAGAAGTTCACCGGCAACTGGCGATAGCTCTTGATATCGCGACGCGCGATATCCGTCACGACTTCCTCGTGCGTCGGGCCCATCACGAAATCGCGCTCGTGGCGATCCTTGAAACGCAGCAGTTCCGGTCCGTATTGCTCCCAGCGGCCGCTCTCCTGCCACAGTTCGGCGGGCTGCACCGCGGGCATCAGCAATTCGAGCGCGCCCGCGCGGTTCATCTCTTCGCGCACGATGGCTTCGACCTTGCGCACCGAGCGCAGACCGATCGGCATGTAATCGTAGATGCCGCCCGCGACGCGGCGGATCATGCCGGCGCGCATCATCAGCTTGTGGCTGACGATCTCGGCGTCGGCGGGAGCTTCTTTCAGGGTGCCGATGAAGAAACGGGATGCTTTCATTCAAATTATCCAAAAGCGGCGCGCGCTTCGGCGCCATTGTGGCGCCGGAGCAGGCGGATCGAAGGTGAACGACGGAAACGGTCGTCGGCTTTGCAAGGGAGAAGATTTTGCCGTCTTCCCGGAATGCTGGCAAAGCGTCTTGCGCGCTGACCGGGAAACGTGCCCCGAATTCGGGTTCGTGCCGGTGCGCGGGGTCCGTTAACTGTTTATAATCAAAGCAATTTTAAAGGATTTGAAGGTGGCTGTATGCTGGATCGTGAAGGCTTTCGCCCGAACGTCGGCATCATCCTCTTGAACGCGCGCAACGAAGTGTTTTGGGGCAAGCGGCTGCGTGAACATTCCTGGCAGTTTCCGCAAGGGGGCATCAAATACGGTGAGACCCCTGTGCAAGCGATGTATCGGGAGTTACACGAAGAAACCGGCCTGCTACCGGAGCATGTGAAAGTTGTCGGTCGCACGCGCGACTGGCTGCGTTATGAGGTGCCGGACAAGTTCATCAAGCGCGAGGTGCGCGGACATTATCGCGGTCAGAAACAAATCTGGTTTCTGCTGCGTATGGTGGGACGCGATTGTGACATCTGCCTGCGTGCGACGGATCATCCGGAATTCGATGCCTGGCGCTGGAACGAGTATTGGGTGCCGCTTGAAGCGGTCATCGAGTTCAAGCGCGACGTTTATCAAATGGCTCTCACCGAGCTGTCCCGCTTCCTGCGGCGTACCAACTCCCGCGGTGAACGCGGCGAGCGCGCCGCGCATCATGGACCGCGCTATCCGCGCGTGCTTCAGACGATGACCATCGAAGCGCCTGCCATTACTGCTTCCGGCGCGGCAGTTCAGGCAGAATGCACGGTCAGCGAAGAAGTGCACGTAATCGTGCAGCGCTCGTCGTAAGACCGGGCGCCTCGCCGCTTCGCACGGATTGACTCTCAAACTTCGACAGATGGCACGGCGACACGCTCGCCGTGCCATCTCGCTTTGTTCCGCCGGGCGGGCCGTCGAGCCCGCGCGCATGTTCTCCGGGAAGATTCAATTGAAAGTGAATGCCTCACTCGCGGTAATCGCGGCATCCGCGGCAGCGCTCGCCGTGCTCGCCGGCTGTTCCAGCAACAAGGCGCCGTCCACGCAGGACGACGGCGTGTTCACCTATCTGCTCGACCGCAAAACCACGTGGGCCGAAGAGAAGATCGACACGATGCCGCCGCTGCCGCAAGCGTCCAACCTCGTCGATTTCAACGTATCGCAGAACACGCCGCTCTCGTTTTCCGTCGACAAGACGACGCTTACGGTCGGCCAGGACGGCGTCATCCGATACGTGGTCGTCGTGACCAGCCCGGCGGGCGCGCGCAACGTCAACTACGAAGGCATTCGTTGCGATACTTATGAATGGCGCCGTTACGCAAGCATCAACGACGATCAGAACGGCTGGGATCAGGGCTCCGCGTTCGAGTTCAAGCGCATCGAGAACGGCGAGTTGAACGCGTATCAGGCGGCGCTCTATCAGGACTACTTCTGCGCGAGCAAGTTGCCCGTCGGCAACGCGAAGCAGATCGTCAACAACATGGAATACAAGCGCACGCAGCGCTCCATCAATCTGCGCTGACTGCTTCCGCGCGCCGATGTGAAAACGCCCTTCGAGCGAAGGGCGTTTGTGTTTCAGACGAGCACGAGATTGTCGCGATGGATCAGCTCCGGCTCCAGCATGTAGCCGAGCACCGATTCGATCTCGCCGCTCGGCCGCCGATGAATCAGCCGCGCCTCGGAACTGCTGTAGTTCGTGATGCCGCGCGCGACTTCCTGTCCCCGATCGTTCACGCATGCGATCACTTCGCCGCGATCGAACGCGCCCTTTACGTCGATGACGCCGATCGGCAGCAAGCTCTTGCCATCGGCGGTGAGCTTGTTGACGGCGCCATCGTCGATCACGACGTGCCCGCGCACCTGAAGATGATCCGCCATCCACTGCTTGCGCGCCGCCATGCGCGCGGTGCGCGCGATGAGTTGTGTGCCGATCATCTCACCCGATGCGAGGCGTGTGAGCACGTCGGCTTCACGGCCGCTCGCGATCACCGTGTTCGCGCCGCTGTGCGCCGCACGCTTGGCCGCGAGAATCTTGGTCAGCATGCCGCCGCGTCCGAGGCTCGAACCCGCGCCGCCCGCCATCTGCTCTAGTTCGGGCGTGCCGGCATCGGCCTGTTCGACGAGCGTCGCGTTCGGGTCCTTGCGCGGATCGGCGGTGAAGAGGCCGCGCTGATCGGTGAGGATGACGAGCGCATCGCCTTCGATCAGATTCGCGACGAGCGCGCCGAGCGTGTCGTTGTCGCCGAACTTGATTTCGTCGGTGATGACCGTGTCGTTCTCGTTGATGATCGGCACTGCGCCCAGACGCAGCAGCGTCAGAAGCGTTGAGCGAGCGTTCAGATAGCGCTCGCGATCGGCGAGGTCGGCGTGCGTGAGCAAAATCTGCGCGGTACGGATGCCGTGGGCGCCGAAGCTGCTTTCGTAGACTTGCGCAAGACCCATCTGGCCGACAGCGGCCGCCGCCTGCAATTCGTCGATTTCGCGCGGGCGCTTCGTCCAGCCGAGCCGGTGAATGCCTTCCGCAATCGCGCCCGAACTCACGAGCACGACTTCCTTGCCCTCTTCGCGCAGCGCCGCGATTTGCGACGCCCAGCGCGAGATTGCCGCATGATCGAGCCCGCGACCGTCATTGGTGACGAGGCTCGACCCCACTTTCACTACGATTCGCTTCGCAGCGGCGATGACCGAACGCATCGTGCGCTTTCTCCTCGTGGTTGCTTTTATTCCTTCGCTGCGCCGTCGCGTGCATCGTCGCGAAAGCGCACGTCGGCGGCGAGATCTTCCGCCTCCGCCGCGCGCGATGCGTCCGAATGCTGCGAAATGTAGTCGTAGATCGCGTACGTGAGCGCTTCGCAGCCCTGGCCTGTCAGCGCCGAAATCTCGTAGACCGGACCATCCCACTCGAAACGCTCGACAAAATCGGCGATACGCGCCTCGCGTTCATTCTCCGGCACCATGTCGAGCTTGTTCAACACGAGCCAGCGCGGCTTCTCGTAGAGCGACTCGTCGTACTTGCGCAATTCGTTGACGATCGCCTTCGCCTCCGCGACCGGATCGACGTTTTCGTCGAACGGCGCCATGTCGACGAGATGCAGCAGCACGCCCGTGCGCTGGAGATGCCGCAGGAAACGATGCCCGAGCCCCGCGCCTTCCGCCGCGCCTTCGATCAGACCCGGAATGTCCGCGATCACGAAGCTCTTGCTCGGCCCGACACGCACCACGCCGAGATTCGGCGCGAGCGTCGTGAACGGATAATCGGCGATCTTCGGCCGCGCGTTCGACACCGACGAGATGAACGTGGACTTGCCCGCGTTCGGCATGCCGAGCAGGCCGACGTCGGCGAGCACTTTCAGCTCGAGCTTGAGCATGCGGCGCTCGCCCGGCTTCCCATCGGTTTTCTGACGCGGCGCGCGGTTCGTGCTCGACTTGAAATGCAGATTGCCGAGCCCGCCCGCGCCGCCCTGCGCGATCAGGACCTGCTGATTGTGCTCGGTCAGATCGGCGATGATTTCGCCTGTTTCCTGATCCGAGATGATCGTGCCGACCGGCATGCGCAGCGTGATGTCGTCGCCGCCTTTGCCGTAGCAGTCCGCGCCGCGGCCGTTTTCGCCGTTGCGCGCCTGGTGCTTCTTGGAGAACCGGTAGTCGATCAGCGTGTTGATATTACGATCGCCGACCGCGTAGACGCTGCCGCCACGCCCGCCGTCGCCGCCGTCCGGTCCGCCGAACGGGACGAACTTTTCGCGGCGCATCGACGCGCTGCCATCTCCTCCGTCGCCGGCGATGACTTCGATCCTCGCTTCGTCAATGAACTTCATGCGTTGCTCCGTCCCGTGTATTCGCTCTATTTTGCCGCGACCTGCGTGTGCCGGTCACGGACAACTGCATTTGTATCCGCCAAAGAAAAAGCCCCGCGAACTTCGCGGGGCCTTTTTCGGTCCTGAAGCCCGTGCGTAAGATTTACGCTGCCGGGACGACGACGACCGTGTGCTTCCGTGCGGCGCCCTTGGTCACGAACTTCACGTGGCCGTCGGTCAGCGCGAACAGCGTGTGATCCTTGCCGATGCCGACATTCTCACCCGGATGCATGCGCGTGCCGCGCTGGCGAACGATGATGCCGCCCGCGTTGATTGCCTGGCCGCCGTACACCTTCACGCCGAGGCGTTTGCTCTCGGAGTCGCGGCCGTTGCGGGAAGACCCGCCTGCTTTTTTGTGTGCCATTTGCTTAGCTCCTTAACCGATGCGCTTACGCGTTGATCGCGTCGATGCGCAGTTCGGTGTAGTTCTGGCGATGGCCAGCGTGCTTTTGGTAGTGCTTCCGGCGACGCATCTTGAAGATGGTCACTTTCTTGTGACGACCTTGGGACACGACGGTAGCCTTGACGGAAGCCCCACTGACCAGCGGCGTACCGAACTGAATCGATTCGCCTTCGCCTACTGCGAGAACCTGGTCGAGCGTGATTTCAGCGTCAATGTCTGCCGGTATCTGTTCTACTTTAAGTTTTTCGCCAACGGCAACTTTGTACTGCTTGCCGCCGGTTTTTATGACCGCGTACATTGAGAACCTCACTCAGAATTCTTTCCCGCTCGCGCGGGAAACTTCACATTTCCCACGCACCACGCGGGGAAAACACGCGATTATACATAGGGTTACGCTCGACGTCAAAGTGTGATGGCGATGCGCGCACGTCTGGCACCGCGCGCGGACCGGAGCCGAACCTCGGCGAAAACGAAGCGAAAAGTCAGCGAACCGTATCCGAATTTCGCCGACGTCGCACGAATCGAAACACCCGAACCCCGTCGTCTGTCGGATTCGCCTTATAATCCGCCGGATTACCTTTTTTGCCGATCATGTCGTCGACCGCCACTTCCTCTCCCAACGCCGCCGCACTGCTCGCCCCGATCGCCGAGGACATGCAGCAGGTCAATCGCGTCATCCGGCAGCGCCTGGCATCAGAAGTGATGCTGATCAACCAGATCTCGGAGTACATCATCGGCGCGGGCGGCAAGCGGTTGCGCCCCGCGTTGCTGCTGCTCGTGTCCGGGGCGCTGGGCGACACGACCGGTCATCGTCACGAACTCGCGGCCGTGGTGGAATTCATTCACACGGCGACGCTGCTGCACGACGACGTCGTCGACGAATCCGATCTGCGGCGTGGCCGCAAGACCGCCAATGCGCTTTTCGGCAATGCGGCGAGCGTGCTCGTCGGCGACTTTCTGTATTCGCGCTCGTTCGAGATGATGGTGAGCGTCGGCAAGATGCGCGTGATGGAGATTCTGTCGGTTGCGACCAACATCATCTCCGAGGGCGAAGTCCTGCAACTGCTCAACATGCACGATCCGGACGTCGACGAAGCGCGCTACATGCAGGTGATCCGCTACAAGACGGCGAAGCTTTTCGAGGCGGCGGCGCAGCTCGGCGCGGTGCTCTCGGGCTCGGACGCGCGCACCGAAGCGGCGGCGGCGGAGTTCGGGCGGCGCATCGGCACGGCGTTCCAGATCATGGATGACTGGCTCGACTACACCGGCACGCCCGAATCGATGGGCAAGAACGCCGGCGACGACCTGCGCGAAGGCAAGCCCACGTTACCGCTCATCTATCTGATGGAGCACGGCACGCCGGAGCAGGCGGCGCTCGCGCGCGAGGCGATCGAGCAAGGCGGCACGGACCGCTTCGACACGATCTTCCATGCAATCACCACATCCGGCGCGCTGGACCACACGCTGGAGTGCGCGCGAAAGGAAGCACAGGCGGCGGCAAATGCGATTTCTTCATTTCCCTCTTCCATCTATAAAGAGAGCCTGCTAGAATTATGTTCTTACTCGACGGCAAGACAGTCTTAAACGAGACTAAAAAGTCGTAGGAGTCCAAGGTGGTCGAATTCGGGGTGTAGCTTAGCCTGGTAGAGCGCTACGTTCGGGACGTAGAGGCCGGAGGTTCGAATCCTCTCACCCCGACCAGAATCGAAAAAACCCGCATGGTCCGCCATGCGGGTTTTTTATTTTCCGCAGCAAGCCGCTCGCGTTGGCCGAGCGGCCGAGGGCGGCCTTGTTCGCCCGTCTGTTATATTGCCTCCCATCTCCGCCCCTACTCGATCACCGCGTGGACAACCTTCCCTTATGGGCGCAAATTTGCGCCATTTTTCTGCTTCTCTTCCTTTCCGGCTTCTTCTCGATCTCCGAAACGTCGATGATGGCGCTCAACCGCCATCGCCTGAAATATCTCGCAAGCCAGGGATCGCTACGCGCACGCACGACGCAAGGCCTGCTGGCGAAAACCGACCAGCTTCTTTCCGTGATCCTGATTGGCAACAACCTGATCAACACCATCATCCCGGTGCTCACGACATCGATCGCGCTGCGCACCTTCGGCCATAACAATCTCGTCCTGTCGATCACGACGGGCGTCATCGCGTTCCTGATCATCGTGTTCGCGGAGATCGCGCCGAAAATCGTCGGCGCTACCTATCCCGAAAAAGTGGCGCTGCCCGCGAGCCTCGTGCTCGCGCCGCTCATGCGTATCGCGCGGCCGCTCATCTGGTTCGTGAACCTGTTCGCCAATGCGATTCTCGCCGCGCTGCACATCAACACGCGCACCAAGCGCGACCAGCGCATTTCGCCGGAAGAACTGCGCACCATCGTGCTGGAAACCGGCAGTTTCATGCCGACCAAACACCGCAGCATTCTGCTCAACTTGTTCGATCTGGAGAACATCACCGTCGACGACGTGATGATCCCGCGCCGGCGCATCGAAGCACTCGACTTCGACGCGCCTTTCGAGCAGATCCTGCATCAGCTCGAGACGTGCTATCACAACAAGCTCGTTGTCTTCCAGGGCGACATCGATCGTGTGCTCGGCATCCTGCACGTGCGCAAGACGCTTTCCGCGCTGCATAACCAGGAGCTCGAACGCGACACGCTGCGCGAACTGCTCACCGAGCCGTATTTCGTGCCCGCGGGCACGCCGGTCTTCCAGCAGTTGCAATACTTCCAGGAGAGCGGTCAGCGGATCGCGATCGTCGTCGACGAATACGGCGAATTGCAGGGGCTCGTCACGCCCGAGGACATCATCGAGGAACTGATCGGCGAATTCACGACGACGATCCCGCGCGGTGCCGGCTCGCGCGGCGGCTGGGACGAGAACGGCGAGTGCATCGTGGCGGGCAGCATGCCGCTGCGAGAACTGAACCGCTGGCTGCATCTGACGCTGCCGACGGACGGCCCGAAGACGCTCAACGGCCTGATCCTCGAAACGCTCGAAGACATTCCGGACGGCGACGTTTCCGTGCAGATCGCGAACGTGACGTTCGAAGTCATGCGCAGCGACGATCAGGCGATCCGCACGGTCAAGATCTTCCGCCCGCTCGCGCCCACGAAACACACGCTGCGTTAGCCATTCGGACGACTGGGCGTCCGCGTGCGCGGGCGAGATGATCGGATCATCTCGACTCCAGGCCCGACGCCATGCTTTCCCCTTCCCGCGATTCCGCATCCGATCACGAGACGCCCGCCGTCTCGCTGCTGACCGACACCTTGCGCGAAGCCGCCGAGCGCGGCGCGTCCGACATTCACGTCGAGCCAGCCGAGCACGCGTGGCGCATCCGCCTGCGCGTCGACGGCGCGTTGCACGTCTTGAAGCGCCCGCCGCCTCATTTGCGCGACGCGTTCGTCACGCGGATCAAGGTGCTCGCGCGCATGGACATTGCCGAGCGGCGCGTGCCGCAGGACGGACGGCTGCGCCTGAATCTGCCGGGCGGACGGATGGGCGACTATCGCGTCAACTCGCTTCCGACGCTCTTCGGCGAGAAGCTCGTGTTGCGGCGGCTCGACGCGCTCCCGCCCGATCTGTCGCTCGCCGCGCTCGGTCTCGACGACGCGCAAAGCCACTCGGTCGAATCGGCGATACGCGCGCCGCACGGTCTCGTCCTCGTCACCGGCCCGACCGGAAGCGGCAAAACCCTGTCGCTCTACTGCTTCCTGCAGATGCTCAACGCCGAGGCGCGCAACGTGTGCTCCGTCGAAGATCCCGTCGAAATCCAGCTCGCGGGCATCAATCAGGTAAGCGTGCGCGAAAAGGCCGGGCTGACCTTCGCCGTGGCGCTGCGTGCGTTCATGCGCCAGGACCCTGACGTCATCATGGTCGGCGAGATTCGCGACGCCGAAACCGCGGACGTCGCGGTGAAGGCCGCGCAGACCGGGCACCTCGTACTCTCGACCTTGCACACGAACGACGCGCCCGCCGCGATCGCGCGTCTCATCGATATCGGCGTCGCGCCCTACAACCTCGCTGCCGCGCTCAGGCTCGTCACCGCGCAACGGCTCGTGCGCAAGCTGTGCGAGTTCTGCCGCGTGCGGTCGGCGCTGCCGCTCGCGGACGGCTTCCATCCGTTCGAGGCGCGCGGTTGTCCGGCGTGTCACGGCATCGGCTATCGGGGGCGCGTCGGCGTGCATCAGGTGATGCCGGTTTGCGACGACATTCGCGAGCTGATCGTGTCGCGTGCGGCGACGCATGCAATCGCGCGCGCGGCACAGTCGCGCGGCATGCCCGGCTTGCGCGATGCGGCGTTCGCACGCGTGCGCGAAGGGGTGACGAGCGTCGCCGAAGCGGCCGAAGCGACGGAGGCCGAATGATGTCCGACGCGCTCGAAAAGCGCTTCGCCTGGCATGGTCTCGACGCCGAAGGCCGGTCGAAGCGAGGGAAGATCATCGCCAGCGACGCGCTCGCCGCGCGTGCCTCGCTGCGGCGCGAAGGCATGATCGTCACCGCGCTCGAAACGCTCGGCGCCGCGCCGCCGCCCAAAGCGAAGGCCGCGGACGTAACCGTCTTCACACGGCAGCTCGCCGGCCTGCTGCGGGCTGGATTACCGCTCGCGGGCGCGCTCGAATTGCTGGGCGGCAGCGCGGCGGGCGGCGGCCTGCCGCGCATCGTCCGCGCACTGGCGCGCGAAATCACACGCGGCGTGCCGTTTTCGGCGGCGCTGGCGCAGCATCCGGCCGCGTTCGGCGCGTTGTACTGTCAGCTCGTTTCGGTCGGCGAAGTCGCGGGCGCGTTGCCGACGGTGCTCGCGCGTCTCGCCGACGACCGCGAGCGCGCCGCCTCACAACGGGCGAGACTGCGCGCGGCGCTCACTTATCCGCTCATGGTGCTGCTGTTGTCGCTCGCGATCACGGCGGGCTTGCTGATCGGCGTGGTGCCGACCTTCAAGACGATCTTCGACGGCTTCGGCGCCGCGCTGCCCGCGCCCACGCGTTTCGTGCTCGCGCTTTCGAATGGCGTCGCGCGTGTCGGCGTGCCGGTTGCCGTTGCGCTCGGCTGCGCGGCGGTCGTAGCCTGGAACTGGATGAAGCGATCACCCGATGCGCGCGAATCCGCCGATCGCGTCGCGCTGCATCTTCCGCTCGCGGGCAAGCTGCTGCGCGCCCTCGCCGTCGCGCGATGGAGCCGCGCGCTCGGCACGCTGCTTTCGGCAGGCACGCCTTTGTCCGATGCCTTCGACTCGCTCACGCACGCGACCGGAAATCGCGTATTCGACCGCGCCACCGTCGATATCGCCGCGCGTCTGCGCAACGGCGAACGGCTCGCGGCCGCAATGCGCGCCTCCGGATGCTTCCCGCAGGACGTCGTGCAGCCGATCGCGGTCGCCGAAGAGTCCGGCTCGCTCGATGCAATGCTCCTCGATCTCGCCACGCTCGCCGACCGGCAAGTGGACGAGCGCATCGGCGGGTTCGCGAGTCTTTGCGAACCGATCGTCATTGTCGTGCTGGGCGCGCTCGTGGGCGGCCTCGTCATCGCGATGTATCTTCCTATCATTCAGCTCGGCAACGTGGTGTAGCATCGCGGGCCAGAGCAACCGTTCGACCATCATGCAGCCTTCGTTCGATCCGTCCACCGCGCATTTCGCGAGCCCCTATCTGGCGGCGTTCGCCGCGCTGCCTGTCGCCGTGCAGTACGGGTTCGTCATCGTGTTCGGCCTCGTGATCGGCAGCTTTCTGACCGTCGTCGTGCATCGTCTGCCGGTCATCCTCGAACGCGCGTGGCGCGCGGAAGTGGACGCCGCCGCGCCCGAAGCGCCGAAAGTTCCGGCGGACGCGTACCCCGAGCGCTTCAATCTCGCCGTGCCGCGCAGCGCCTGCCCGCATTGCAAGCATGTGTTGCGCGCGTGGGAAAACATTCCGGTCGTAAGCTATCTGGCGCTGCGCGGCCGCTGTTCGGCGTGCGGCGCGCGCGTGAGCCCGCGTTATCCGCTCACCGAACTCGCGACAGCCGCGCTCGCGGCGCTCTCGCTTTACGCGTTCGGCCCGGTGTGGCCCGCGCTCGCCGCTTTCGGACTGTGCGCGACGCTGCTCACCGCCGGGCTCATCGACTACGACACGCGCTATCTTCCCGATGTGCTGACGCTGCCTTTGCTCTGGGCCGGACTCATCGTCAATTTCGGCGATGGCGGTTTCGCGACGCTGCACGATGCCGTGGCCGGCGCGATCGCAGGCTATGTCTTTCTGTGGTGCGTGTACTGGCTGTTCAAGCTCGTGCGCGGCGTCGAAGGCATGGGTTACGGCGACTTCAAGCTGCTCGCCGCGATCGGCGCCTGGCTCGGCTGGTCGGCGCTCGCGCAAGTGCTGCTTATTGCGGCTGTCGCGGGCGCCGCGTTCGGCATCGTAGCGACGTGGCGCAAGCGCATGCGTTTCGAGGAGCCGCTTCCATTCGGGCCGTTTCTCGCGGCGGGCGGTGCGATCACGCTTTTCGTCGGCACGCCGCTCTACGCATTGTTGGGATGATCGAAGGGAGCAACGGATGTTCAGCATTGGCCTCACCGGCGGCATCGGCAGCGGCAAGAGCACGGTCGCCGATCTCTTCGCGGCGCGCGGCGTTCCGCTGATCGACGCCGATCTGATCGCGCATCAAATCACGGCGCCGGGCGGCGTGGCGATGCCGCTGATCGCGGGCGAGTTCGGCGACGGTTTTATCGCCGCGGACGGCTCGCTCGACCGCGCGAAAATGCGCGCGCTCGTCTTCGCCGACGACACCGCGAAGGCGCGTCTCGAAGGCATCGTGCATCCGCTGATTCGCGCCGAGACGGAACGCCAGCGCCTTGCCGCGCAGGGCGCGTATCACATCGTCGTCGTGCCGCTGCTGGTCGAATCCGGCGAATGGGCGAGCCGCGTTTCGCGCGTGCTGGTGGTGGACTGTCCTGTCGAGACGCAAATTGCGCGCGTCATGCGGCGCAACGGCTTCACGCGCGAACAGGTGCTCGCGATCATGGCAAAGCAGGCGTCACGCGAGGCGCGGCTTGCTGCGGCCGACGATATCGTCATCAACAACGAAATCGCCACGCGCGACGCGCTCGCGCAGCAAGTCGACGCGCTTCACGCGCGATATTTGTCGCTCGCTTCGGCATGAAGCGCGTGATCGCCTGAGTTTGCGAAATCGTCGGAAAGTTCCCGGTTTCGCGTCGAAACGGGCAGTTTGCCGCGCGAATATGCCCCGATTTGCTAGGGTGAGGATGCGGCATTAGAATGTGCTCACTTCCGCTCAAGGAAGCAACCGACCCACGCCGAGGCGAGCGCGCTTGATCCTTTACGAGTATCCCTTCAACGAGCGAATCCGGACGCTGTTGCGCCTCGAGGACCTGTTCGAGCGCTTCACGTTCTTTCTGACTCAGGAAGACGCGCGGGAACATCACGTCGCGCTCACGACACTCTTCGAGATCGCCGAAGTCGCAGGCCGAACGGATCTCAAGGCCGATCTGATGAAGGAACTGGAGCGGCAGCGGCAAACGCTGGCGCCGTTTCGCGGCAATCCGGGTATCGAACAGGAAGCGCTCGAAGCCGTGCTCGGCGAAATCGAGCAGACGCTTGGCGGTCTGACCGACATGCACGGCAAGACCGGCCAGCATCTCGCTGACAACGAATGGCTCGCGAGCATCCGCAGCCGCACGATCATTCCCGGTGGAACGTGCAAGTTCGATCTGCCGTCGTATTACGCCTGGCAGCAGTTGCCCGTCGAGGAGCGTCGCCAGGACATCGCGAAGTGGGTCATGCCGATGCTCGCACTGCGCGACGCGGCCGCCATCGTACTGCGGCTCGCGCGCGAATCGGGGCAGTCATCGAAAGTCATGGCGATGCAGGGCAGCTATCAGCAGATGCTGTCCGGACGCACGTATCAGCTGATGCAGGTGCGCGTTTCGCCGGACACCCGCGTGATTCCGGAAGCGAGCGCGAACAAGTACATGCTGTGGGTGCGATTCACCGTTCAGGACGGCGATCTGAAACCGCGCGCTGTCGATGTCGACGTGCCGTTTCATCTGACGCTTTGCAGCCTTTGAATCGTGAGCGGTTCGGCCTCATATGGTCAAATACCGTCCGTAACCGACTCGATTCGCAATCGTCATGACCACTGTCGTCAAATGCCCGACCTGCGGCAAGGATGTCCGCTGGGTTCCCGAAAACCGCTTTCGCCCGTTCTGCTCGGAGCGTTGCAAGCAGATCGATCTCGGTGCGTGGGCAGCCGAAAAGTACAAGATCGCGGGAAACTCGCAGGAAACGCCGCCGGATGAAGATAATCGCGGCGGCCTCAACTAAGCGCCCGAAGCGCCGTTATTCGCGCTCTTCCTCTTCGAGCCACTCGAGAATCGGAATGGCTGCGGGCAGAAGCGGCGCGACATCGACGGGCAGCGTCTGCCAGGCAATCGCCTGCCCCTCGCGCCCGAGCGGCGACCCTTTCCAGCCCGTCACCTTGCAGAAGAATAGACGCACGTACGCGTGCGGATAGTCGTGCTCGAGCGTGCGCCAGAGCTGACACGCGGTGACGTCGATACCCAGTTCCTCGTGCAGTTCGCGCCCGAGCGCCGCCTCGACGCTCTCGCCCGGTTCCAGCTTGCCGCCCGGAAATTCCCAGTAACCTTCGTACGGTTTGCCCGGGGGCCGCTGCGCAAGCAGATAGCGTCCGTCGTGCTGCACCATCACGCCGACGGCGACTTCCGTTACCTTGCGGCCATCGGGCGCGATGTCCGGTTGCGGGCCGGTCATTGCTTGCGTCCCGAGCGGTCGCGCGCGAACTGCCACGCCACGCGGCCCGAGCGCGAGCCGCGTTCGAGCGCCCAGACGAGCGCATCGCCGCGCGCGTTCTCGATATCCGCGTCATCGCAACCGAAGTGCTTCAGCCAGTGCGCGACGATCGCCAGATAATCGTCCTGCTTGAACGGATAGAAGCTGACCCAAAGACCGAAGCGCTCCGACAGCGAAATCTTCTCCTCGACGACTTCGCCAGGATGAATCTCGCCATCGGACGTGTGCTTGTACGTCTCGTTGTCGCTCATGTATTCCGGCAACAGATGGCGGCGGTTGGACGTCGCGTAGATCAGCACGTTGTCCGATTGCGCCGCGACCGAACCGTCAAGCGCCACCTTCAGCGCCTTGTAGCCCGACTCGCCTTCCTCGAAGGAAAGATCGTCGCAGAAGACGATGAAGCGCTCGGGCCGCGTCGCGATCAGATCGACGATATCGCCGAGATCGTGCAGATCGTCCTTGTCGACTTCGATGAGCCGCAAACCGTCCTTCGAATACGCGTTCAGACACGCCTTGATCAGCGACGACTTGCCCGTGCCGCGCGCGCCAGTCAGCAGCACGTTGTTCGCCGGCAGATTGTTCACGAACTGCTGCGTGTTCTGCTGAATCAGGCTCTTCTGACGGTCGATGTTTTGAAGGTCGTCGAGCGAAATCTGCGAAATGGCGGACACGGGCTGCAGGAAACCGCGCCCCTGACGCTTGCGCCAGCGAAAAGCCACTGCGGATTCCCAGTCGATATCGGGCGCCGCGGGCGGCAACATGCCTTCGATGCGCGCCAGTACCGCCTCGGCGCGCGTGAGAAATTGTTCGAGTTTGTCCATCGGGTTTCCGCTTTTACGAGCGATAGTCGGCGTTGATGCTCACGTAATCGTGCGAAAGGTCGCAGGTCCAGACGGTCGCCTGCGCGCTGCCGCGTCCGAGCAGCACGCGAATCGCGATCTCGCTCTTTTTCATCACGCGCTGGCCGTCTTCTTCCCTGTACTCGGGATTGCGGCCGCCGGCTTTCGCGACGAGCACGTCATCGAGATAGAGATCGATCTTGCCGACGTCGAGGTCCGTCACGCCCGCATAGCCGATCGCCGCGAGAATGCGGCCGAGGTTCGGATCGGATGCGTAGAACGCGGTCTTTACGAGCGGCGAATGACCGATCGCGTACGCGATCTGACGGCATTCCGCCGCGTCCTTGCCGCCTACCACCGTGATCGTCATGAACTTGGTCGCGCCTTCGCCGTCGCGCACGATGAGTTGCGCAAGTTCCTGCGCGACTTCGGTCACGGCGTCGCGTAATGCGGCATAGCCGGGCGAATCCGTCGATGCGATCGCCGGCAGCGACGACTTGCCCGACGCAATGAGGATGAACGAATCGTTGGTCGACGTATCGCCGTCGATCGTGATGCAGTTGAACGAGCGATCCGCGACATGCTTCACGAGTTCGTCGAGCACCGGTTGCGCAACGTTCGCATCGAACGCGAGGAAACCGAGCATCGTCGCCATGTTCGGGCGGATCATGCCCGCGCCCTTGCTGATGCCCGACAGCGTGACGACGTGACCATCGATCGTCACCTGGCGCGACACGGCTTTCGGCAGCGTGTCGGTCGTCATGATGGCCTGCGCGGCGTCGAACCAGTGCGCGGCCTTCTGGCTCGCGAGCGCGGCCGGCAGTCCCGCCTTCAGGCGATCGATCGGAAGCGGTTCCAGAATCACGCCGGTCGAGAACGGCAGGATCTGCTGCGCGTCGAGGTTCGCGAGACGCGCGAGTTCGGCGCAGGTTTCGCGTGCGTGCGCCATGCCCGGGTCGCCGGTGCCCGCGTTCGCGTTGCCCGTGTTCACGACGAGCGCGCGAATGCCTTTGCCGCCTTTGCCCGCCGCCGCGAGATGCTCGCGACAGACCGTTACCGGCGCCGCGCAGAAGCGGTTCTGCGTGAAGACGCCCGCAACGCTCGCGCCTTCATCGACACGAATGACGAGCACGTCCTTGCGATTGGGCTTGCGGATGTTCGCCTCGGCGTAACCGAGCGTGACGCCGGCGACAGGATGAAGCGCTGCGGGATCGATCGAGGGGAAATTGACGGCCATGTTCGCGTCTCGCTGATTGTTGCGCGCGCCGGCTCATCGAACCGGCACTTGATGGAAAACTGACGCCGGCCGGCTGAGTGGAACCGGCGCCGTGAATTGTTGAGTTCTGCAAAGACAAACGACGCATTGCTGCGTCGCTTGTTCCTGCAGTCATCGGCCGATTACACCAGCTTGCCGTGACAGTTCTTGTACTTCTTGCCGCTGCCGCACGGGCATGGATCGTTGCGGCCGACCTTCGGCACGTCGTCCGAGGGACGCGTTGCCACGCTGATGTCGTCGCCGGCGGCCATTGCCTGGCTGACCATTTGCGCCGTCGCGCTCGCGGCGGCTGCGGCGGGCGTCGGCTCGGCGGCGGGCGCGTTGTAGTCCGCGTGCGTGAACGACACGTTCTCCAGATGGCTGCCCTTCTCTTCGTACTGCTCGGCCGCCTCTTCGAGCTGTTCCGGCGACTGGATCTGCACGTTCATGACGACGCGCGTGACTTCCTGCTTCACGGCATCGAGCATCGCGGCAAAGAGTTCGAACGCCTCGCGCTTGTATTCCTGCTTCGGGTTCTTCTGCGCATAGCCGCGAAGATGAATGCCCTGGCGCAAGTGATCGAGCGCGGCGAGATGCTCGCGCCAGCGGCTGTCGAGCGTCTGCAGCATGATCGAGCGCTCGAACGCGCTGAACGACTCGCGGCCGACCATCGCGACCTTCGCTTCGTACGCTTCGTCGGCGGCGGCGAGCACGGCTTCGCAGATCTCTTCGGAATCGATCGAATTCGACTCGTTGATCATCTCTTGAACGGCGAGATCGAGCGACCATTCGTTGCGCAGCACTTCTTCCAGTTCCGGCGCTTCCCACTGCTCTTCGATGCTGCCCGCCGGCACGAACGTGCGCACGACGTCGCCGATCACGCTCTGGCGCATCGCGGCGATGGTTTCCTGCACGTCGTTCGCTTCGAGCAGTTCGTTGCGCTGCTGATAGATCACCTTGCGCTGATCGTTGGCGACGTCGTCGTATTCGAGCAGTTGTTTGCGGATATCGAAATTGCGCGCTTCGACCTTGCGCTGCGCGCCTTCGATGGAACGCGTGACCATGCCCGCTTCGATCGGCTCGCCTTCCGGCATCTTCAGGCGATCCATGATCGCGCGCACGCGGTCGCCCGCGAAAATGCGCAGAAGCGGATCATCCAGCGACAGATAGAAGCGCGACGAACCCGGGTCGCCCTGACGGCCCGCGCGGCCGCGCAACTGGTTGTCGATACGGCGCGATTCGTGACGCTCGGTGCCGATAATGTGCAGGCCGCCCGCCGCCTTCACGTGATCGTGCAGCGCCTGCCATTCGTCGTGCAGTTTCTGGATGCGCGCGGCTTTTTCGCTTTCGGGAATCGACAGATCGGCTTCGATGAACGACGCCTGCTTCTCGACGTTGCCGCCGAGCACGATGTCCGTGCCGCGGCCGGCCATGTTCGTCGCAATCGTGACGGCGGCCGGACGGCCCGCTTCCGCGACGATCGCCGCTTCGCGCGCATGCTGCTTCGCGTTCAGCACTTCGTGCTTCACGCCCGCTTGCCCGAGCAGACCCGACAGCAATTCGGACGCTTCGATCGATGTCGTGCCGACGAGCGTCGGCTGACCGCGCTCCACGCAATCGCGGATGTCGCGAATGACCGCGTCGTAACGCTCTTTCGACGTCTTGTAGATCTGATCCTGCTTGTCGACGCGCTTCGGCGGACGGTTCGTCGGAATCACGACCGTTTCCAGGCCATAGATTTCGTTGAATTCGTAGGCTTCCGTGTCGGCCGTGCCGGTCATGCCGGACAGCTTCGCGTACATGCGGAAATAGTTCTGCAGCGTGATCGACGCGAGCGTCTGGTTCTCGGCCTGAATCTGGACGTGTTCCTTGGCTTCAACCGCCTGATGCAGACCGTCCGACCAGCGGCGGCCGGTCATCATGCGGCCCGTGAATTCGTCGACGATCACGACTTCGCCGTTCTGCACCACGTAATGCTGATCGCGCAGGAAAAGCGTATGCGCGCGCAGCGCGGCATAGATGTGGTGCATCAGCGTGATGTTCTGCGGCGCGTACAGACTTTCGCCTTCGCCGATCAGGCCCCACTCGGCAAGCAGGCGCTCGGCCTTTTCGTGGCCGGATTCCGTCAGAAACACCTGACGCGCTTTCTCGTCGAGCGTGTAGTCTCCCGGCTTTTCGACGCCGGTGCCGTCCGCCTTCTCTTCGCCGATCTGCTGTTCGAGCAGCGGCGGCAGCGCGTTCATGCGCACGTAGAGATCGGTGTGATCTTCCGCCTGACCGGAGATGATGAGCGGCGTGCGCGCTTCGTCGATGAGGATCGAGTCCACTTCGTCGACGATCGCGAAATTGAGCGGCCGCTGCACCCGCGCGTTGGTCTCGTAGACCATGTTGTCGCGCAAATAGTCGAAGCCGAACTCGTTGTTCGTGCCGTACGTGATGTCCGCCGCGTACGCTTCCTGCTTCTGCGAGTGCTCCATCTGCGACAGATTCACGCCGCAGGACAGGCCGAGGAAGTTGTAGAGACGCGCCATCCATTCGGCGTCGCGCTGGGCGAGATAGTCGTTCACCGTCACGACGTGCACGCCGCGCCCGGACAGCGCGTTCAGATAGGCCGCGAGCGTCGCGACGAGCGTCTTGCCCTCGCCGGTACGCATTTCGGCAATCTTGCCGTAGTGCAGGACCATGCCGCCGATGAGCTGAACATCGAAATGGCGCATTTTCAAGATGCGCTTGCTCGCCTCGCGGCAGACGGCGAATGCCTCAGGCAGGATCACGTCGAGCGATTCGCCGCCCGCGACCCGCTGGCGGAACTCATCGGTCTTGGCGCGCAACTGGTCGTCCGAATACTTCTCGACGGTCGGCTCGAGGGCATTGATCGCCGCAACGGTCTTTTGATACTGCTTGACCAGCCGCTGATTGCGGCTGCCAAAAATCTTCTGAAGGAAACCGGTCGTCATCGGATCAGTGTCTGCGTCGCGGCTTCGGACGGGCCACAGCACCAAGCTGCGTCCGGGCTCGGAGAACCTCGGCGACTTAAGTCCATAGGGTGAAATCGAATCGGGAATTTTAGCATGTGAGTCTGGCAGACCTTGCGTCGGTGTGCCCGCGCCTGCGTCGGCGGAACGCGACAGTCAACAGGTTGAAGCATTTGAGCAAAGGCCGTCGGCGGGCCCGCCCGGCCGGAACGATGGCGTGCGTCGCGTACAATCGAATCGTTCCGTCAGGCATCCGCCTAAACAAAAAATGAGCCGCTTTTCTACAAATTCAAGATCGGGTTTCGATCCGCGCCGGCCGCAAGCCATCGCCGACGTGCTCGACCGCACCGATGCCTTCCGCGCGCTGCGCGCGGGCGTCGAGCAAATGGCGGCGATGCAGCGCGATCTGAACGCGCTGTTGCCGGACTATCTGGCGTCGAACGTGGAGCCGGGCTTCCTCAAGGACGGCGTGCTCGCGCTCTTTGCAGCGCATAACGCGCTGGCGGCGCGTTTGCGGCATCTGGAGCCGCGTCTGCTTGCCGATCTCCAGCAGCGCGGCTGGGCAGTCAATGCGCTGAAGATCCGCGTGCGCCCGCAATCGATGAAAGAGCCCGCGCCGCCGAAACAGGCGCGGATGTCTCAGGCGGGCGCATCGGCGCTCCATGATCTGGCCGAATCGCTCGAGCCGTCGCCTTTGCAGGAAGCACTCGCGCGCATGGCCGTACGGCATCAGGCGCGCGCACAAAAAAAATGAGCGGCGCTTTCGCTGCCGCTCATCTTTGACCGCCGAGTTCCCGCAGTATCAGGCGAATGCTGTCTGCGTGTCGAAAGCGAAACCGCGCGGCGCCTTTTGCGTGTCGTCGAACGTGACGATTTCATAGGCTTCTTCGTTGGCCAGCAACTCACGCAGCAGCATGTTGTTCATTGCGTGGCCGCCCTTGTACGCCTTGTACGACGCCAGCAACGGATGGCCGACGACGTAAAGATCGCCGATTGCGTCGAGCATCTTGTGCTTGACGAATTCGTCGTCGTAACGAAGGCCGTCGTTGTTCAGGATGCGGTATTCGTCCAGCACGATCGCGTTGTCCATGCTGCCGCCGCGCGCGAGACCGAGCTCGCGCATCATTTCGACTTCGTGTGCAAAGCCGAACGTGCGGGCGCGCGCAATTTCGCGCACATAGGACGTAGTCGCGAAATCGACTTCCAGCGCCTGACCGGTCTTATCGACGGCCGGATGGCGGAAATCGATGGTGAAGCTCAGCTTGAACCCGAAATACGGCTCGAGACGCGCGAACTTGTCGCCGTCGCGCACTTCGACGGGCTTCGTCACCTTGATGAACTGCTTCGGCGCGTTCTGCTCTTCGATACCCGCCGATTGAATCAGAAACACGAACGATGCCGCGCTGCCGTCCATGATCGGGATTTCCTCGGCGGTTACATCGACATACAGATTGTCGATACCGAGTCCAGCACACGCCGACATCAAGTGCTCGATGGTCGAGACGCGCGCGCCGTCTTTCTGCAAGACGGACGCGAGGCGTGTGTCGCCGATCGACATCGCGGACGCGGGGATATCGACCGGCTCGGGCAGGTCGATACGCGAAAACACGATGCCCGTGCCGATCGGCGCGGGGCGCAAAGTCAGGTCGACCTTGCGACCGGAGTGGAGCCCGATCCCCACGGTCTTGACGACAGTCTTGATTGTTCGCTGCTTCAACATGATCTTCTTTCCGATTTAAGTTCCCTATAAAGGAAATCAATCGTGCGTTAAATTCTAATAGGTCGAATTATACTCCATTCGTCGCACGCCGTCCTGATCCGGGAGGTATCAACTGTTTCCCTGTGTTACGTCGGACGGCTGGAGAGAGAAGTAGAACGGGCCGATGGCCGGAATGGAGGCATTTCCGGTCATCGGCCCCAAGTTGCTGCTCATTGCGAGGGCGCCTGAAGCGTTGCGCGGAGGCAACGCGGCGCCGCTGCGATCAGCGCAACGTCGCCAGGATGCTTTGAGCGTCGCTGACTTCGAACTTGCCGGGCGCTTCGACGTTCAGCGTCTTGACCACGCCGTCGTCGACCACCATCGCGTAGCGCTGGGAACGAATTCCCATGCCACGCTCGGACAAATCCTGATCCAGTCCGAGTGCCTGAGCGAAACGCGCACTGCCGTCTGCGATCATCCTCACCTTGCCCGAGGTTTGAAGATCGCGTCCCCACGCGTTCATCACGAACGCGTCGTTGACGGAAACGCACCAGACTTCGTCGATGCCCGCCGCGGACAAATCCGCTGCTGCTTCGACGTAGCCGGGCACGTGCCTGGCGGAGCACGTCGGCGTGAACGCGCCCGGCAATCCGAAGATCACCACGCGCTTGCCTGCGCTCCGCTCGCGCACCGGGAACGCATTCGGTCCCACGGCACAGCCTTCCGTTGCCTCTTCGATGAATTCGAAGAGACGCACGTCCGGCAACGTTTCACCCACTTTGATCATGCTCGGTCCTTCCCTCGTCAGTGCTCGCCGACATCCTCGCGATTGCATCGTCCCGCAACCGCGCCAAAGTCCTTGCGGCGATTTCGGCCCCACTCTGCCTGCCTCGACGTCAGGAGCAGATTCGTGGGGGTCGGCTGGCCACGGCCCGGCGTCCATTGTGCTCCCAGGACGCGGCCTTGGACAGTCGCCCCACGCGAAGCCTGCATCATCCGCGTCGGACGTTCAGCGCGTGCACGCGGTGTGCCGCATCGTCATGAAACTCCGCAGCAAATAACGTGCGCTTCGCTTCAGTCCGCCTGCTTGCGCAGGAACGCGGGAATGTCATACGTATCGACGCCCTTTTCCTGCAGCGCCTGCACGTGCGATGCCGCCGTTTCGCGCGTCGAGCGCCACACTGCCGGCGTGTCGAGCTGGCCGTAATCCGTCGTGCTCTGACCGTGTTGCGCACCGTACGAATTGTGCGCGGTGTGATGCGCGTGCGCGACCGGCTGGTTGTCGGTGCCCGTGCGCAGGAGCGTCATCGGCGCTTGCTGCTGCTTCTTCGCCGCGCGGCCCAGACCCGTTGCCACGACCGTCACGCGCAGTGCGTCGCCCATCGCGTCGTCGTACACCGCGCCGAAGATCACGGTTGCGTCGTCGGCTGCATACGATTTGATCGTGTTCATCACTTCACGCGTTTCCGACAGACGCAGCGAACGGCTCGACGTAATGTTCACCAGCACGCCACGCGCACCCGACAGATCCACGCCTTCCAGTAGCGGGCTTGCGACAGCCTGCTCGGCAGCCAAACGCGCGCGATCGACGCCAGCGACCGTCGCCGTGCCCATCATCGCCTTGCCCTGCTCGCCCATCACCGTCTTTACGTCTTCGAAGTCGACGTTCACGAGGCCGTCGACGTTGATGATTTCAGCGATGCCCGCGACAGCGTTGTTCAGCACGTCGTCCGCGCACTGGAAGCACTTGTCCATCTCGGCGTCGTCGCCCATCACCTCGAACAGCTTGTCGTTCAGCACGACGATCAGCGAGTCGACGTGATCCTCCAGTTGTTGCGAACCGGCTTCCGCCACGCGCATGCGGCGGCCGCCTTCGAACTCGAACGGCTTGCTCACCACGCCGACGGTCAGAATGCCCATTTCCTTCGCGATCTGCGCGACCACCGGTGCCGCGCCCGTGCCCGTGCCGCCGCCCATGCCGGCGGTGATGAACACCATATGCGCGCCGCGCAGTGCATCGGCGATGCGCTCACGTGCGTCTTCCGCTGCTTCCTTACCCTTCTCCGGTTTCGCGCCCGCGCCGAGACCGGTCATGCCGAGCTGCAGAACCGCCGGCGCACGCGAACGAGCGAGCGCCTGCGCGTCGGTGTTCATCACGATGAAGTCGACGCCCTGCACACCACGATTGATCATGTGCTGAACCGCGTTGCCGCCAGCACCGCCAACGCCCACGACCTTGATGATCGTTCCGTTGGTTTCCGTTTCCAGCATTTCGAAATCCATGTTGCCTCCGTCAAGAATGAAGATCGGCGTTATTCGACGAGAGATCGGGCAACCTCTTGTCGCGCACCAGCCGCCGGTACCAGCGCGAAATTCTTTTGTTGCTTATTGCTTGTTACTTAGAAATTCCCGAGGAACCAGTCTTTCATCCGCGAGAACACCTGTCCCATCGATCCGTTCTGCACCGCGACCTTGCGGCCGCGCATGCGTTGCGAGCGTCCTTCGGCGAGCAGGCCCATTGCCGTGGAGTAGCGCGGATTGCGCACCACGTCCGCGAGACCGCCCGCATACTCCGGCACGCCAATGCGCACCGGCTTCAGGAAGATGTCTTCGCCAAGCTCGACCATGCCGGGCATCATCGCCGCGCCGCCGGTCAGCACGACGCCGCTCGACAGCAGCTCTTCGTAGCCCGATTCGCGCACGACCTGCTGCACCAGCGAGAAAAGCTCTTCGACGCGCGGTTCCACGACCGCCGCCAGCGCCTGGCGCGACAGCGTGCGCGGACCCCGCTCGCCCAGACCCGGCACTTCGATCATTTCGTCCGGATCGGCAAGCGCCTGCTTCGCGATGCCGTAGCTCACCTTGATGTCTTCCGCGTCCGGCGTCGGCGTGCGCAGCGCCATCGCGACGTCGCTCGTGATCTGGTCGCCGGCGATCGGAATCACGGCCGTATGACGGATCGCGCCTTCGCTGAAAATGGCGATGTCCGTCGTGCCGCCGCCGATATCGACGAGCACCACGCCCAGTTCCTTCTCGTCCTCCGTCAGCACCGCGAGCGACGACGCGAGCGGCTGCAGGATGAGGTCGTTCACTTCGAGCCCGCAGCGGCGCACGCACTTCACGATGTTCTGCGCCGCGCTCACCGCGCCCGTGACGATGTGCACCTTCACTTCGAGGCGGATGCCGCTCATGCCGATCGGCTCGCGCACATCCTCTTGCCCGTCGATGATGAATTCCTGCGTGAGGATATGCAGCACCTGCTGATCGGTCGGGATGTTGATCGCCTTGGCCGTTTCGATCACGCGCGCGACGTCCGCCTGCGTGACTTCCTTGTCCTTGATCGCGACCATGCCGCTCGAATTGAAGCTGCGGATGTGGCTGCCCGCGATCCCGGTGAATACGTTCGTGATCTTGCAATCCGCCATCAGTTCGGCTTCTTCGAGCGCGCGCTGGATGGATTGCACCGTGGCCTCGATATTGACCACGACGCCCTTCTTCAACCCCTTCGAGTCGCTCTGACCGAGTCCGATCACCTCGTAGTGGCCTTCGCCTTTCAGTTCGGCGACGATCGCGACCACCTTCGACGTTCCGATGTCGAGGGAAACCAGCAGGTCTTTGTAGTCTTTGCTCATAGCGTGCTCATGCCTGTGATGTCTGCTTACTTCTTGGCCTTGTCGGTGTCGTTGATGAAGCGCATGTTCGCGGCTCGTATGGCGAAGCCGTTCGGGTACCGCAAATCCGCATATTCGATGTCCTTACCCCAGCGTCCCGTCACGGACGGCCACGACGCGACGAAGCGCTTGCAACGCTCGTTCAGCGTGTCCTGATTGCGCTCGCGGCCAAGTTCGATCTGCGTGCCGTTCGACAGCTTCACCGTCCACGCGAAGCGCGGCGACAGCGTCACTTCGTCTGGCTTCGCGTCGAGCGGCGCGAACCACTTCTGGAAATCGTGATACCGCGCGACGACTTCCTTCGCCGTACCCTCGGGACCGTCGAACGCGGGCAGGTCGTCGTCGAGTTCGCCCTGGTTCGCCGTGAAAAGATCGCCGTCTACGCTCACCAGCTGATCGTTGCCCCACGTTCCGAGCGGCTTGTATTCCTCCAGCGTCACCGCGAGCGCATTCGGCCATACGCGCCGCACGCTCGCATGACGCACCCACGGCACCTGCTCGAACGCGGCGCGGGCCGCGTCCAGATCGACGGTGAAAAAGTTGCCTTTCAGATGGCCGACCACGCTTGCGCGCACGACCGGCGAACTGATGTGCGTCGTGTCGCCGTCGATTTGAAGCTCGCGCAGGCGAAACTCGGGACGCTGGATCGCCCAGTAACCCGCGGCGCCCAGAAGCAGCAGCACGAGCACGACGTGCAGCGCGTTGGCGGCGAGGTTGAGTTGGCGAACGTTGTTCCACATGGTTTCGCTGATTCGTGTCCTGAATGTGTTCGACCTAGTTCTTCAGCGTGAGCGACAGCACCTTCACGACGAGATCCCTGTAGCCGATGCCGACCGCGCGCGCGGCCTTCGGTGGCAGCGAGTGATCGGTCATGCCGGGCGCCGTGTTCACTTCGAGGAAATACGGGTTGCCGTCCGCGTCGAGCATGAAGTCGGCGCGGCCCCAGTCGGTGCAGCCGAGAATCTCGAATGCGCGCTTGGTCAACTGCTTCATGCGCGCTTCTTCGGCTTCGGTCAGGCCGCACGGAATCAGATACTGCGTGTCGTCGGCGACGTACTTCGCGTGATAGTCGTAGAACTCGCCCGCCGGCACGATCTTGATGACCGGCAAATCGAGATCGCCCGCGATGCAGCACGTGTACTCGCCGCCACCCTCGATACTCTTCTCGACGATCACGATCTTGTCGAACTTCGCCGCTTCCTCGAGCGCGGGCACGAGCATCTCCGCGCTCTTCACCTTGATGACCGCGACGCTCGATCCTTCGCTCGCCGGCTTCACGAAGAGCGGCAGCCCGAGCTTCGCGATGATGTCCTGCGCGCGGGCCGCATAGTCTTCGCCGCGGAAAACCGTTTCGAACGGCGGCGTCGGCACGCCGGTCTGCTGCCATACGAGCTTCGTGCGCAGCTTGTCCATGCCGAGCGCCGAGCCGAGCACGCCGCTGCCCGTGTAACGGATGCCGTAGAAATCGAGCGCGCCCTGCAGTTGCCCGTTCTCGCCATAACCGCCGTGCAGCGCGATGAACGCGCGCGCGAAACCTTGCGCCTTCAGATCGGAAAGCGGATGCGTGGCCGGATCGAACGGATGCGCGTCGATGCCTGCCTCACGCAGGCCTTCGAGCACGAGACGCCCGGAATTGAGCGAAACCTCGCGCTCGGCGGAGTTGCCACCGAGCAGCACCGCGACTTTGCCGAATACGGCCGGATCGATCTGATTCACTTGATTACTCATTGTCTTGCTCTTACTGAGGCTGCGGGTTGGCCAGCTTGCCGCATACGCCGCCGATGGAACCCGCGCCCATTGCGATCACCACGTCGCCGTTGCGCGCGATGGTCGTGACCGCGTCGGGCACTTCGTCGATGGTTTCGACGAACACCGGCTCGACCTTGCCCGCGACGCGGATCGCGCGCGCGAGCGCACGGCCGTCGGCGGCGACGATGGGCGCTTCGCCCGCCGCGTAGACATCGGTGAGCACGAGTGCATCGACCGTCGACAGCACCTTCACGAAATCTTCGAAGCAGTCGCGCGTGCGCGTGTAGCGATGCGGCTGGAATGCGAGCACGAGGCGGCGGTCTGGAAACGCGCCGCGCGCCGCCGCGATCGTCGCCGCCATTTCGACCGGGTGATGACCGTAGTCGTCGATCAGCGTGTACGCGCCTTCGCCGTTGCCCGCGCTCACTTCGCCGTAACGCTGGAAGCGCCGCCCGACGCCGTTGAACTCGGCGAGCGCACGCTGGATATCGGCATCCGCGACTTCAAGTTCAGTCGCGATGGCGATGGCCGCGAGCGCGTTCTGCACGTTGTGCGTGCCCGGCAGGTTCAGCACGATGTCGAGCGACGGCGCGTCCGCGCGCAGCGTCGTGAAATGCATGCGGCCGTTCCTCGCCTCGACGTTCACCGCGCGCACTTCGGCTTCGGCGCCCAGGCCGTAGCGGATGATCGGTTTCGACACGAACGGCAGGATTTCGCGCACGTTGGGATCGTCGACGCACAGCACCGCGATGCCGTAGAACGGCAAGCGATGCGTGAACTCGATGAACGCCTGCTTGAGCCGCGCGAAGTCGTGGCCGTAGGTGTCCATGTGATCGGCGTCGATGTTCGTGATGACTTCGATCACCGGGAAGAGATTCAGGAACGATGCGTCGGATTCGTCCGCTTCGGCGACGATGAAATCACCCGTGCCGAGCCGCGCGTTCGCGCCCGCGCTGTTCAGACGACCGCCTATCACGAAGGTCGGATCGAGCCCGCCCGCCGCCAGCACGCTCGCGACGAGCGATGTCGTCGTGGTCTTGCCGTGCGTGCCCGCGATAGCGATGCCCTGCTTCAGGCGCATGAGTTCCGCGAGCATCACGGCGCGCGGCACGATCGGCACGCGGCGATGACGCGCGGCGAGCACTTCGGGATTGTCCGCGCGCACGGCCGTCGATACGACGACCGCATTTGCGCCTTCGATGTTCTGCTCGTGATGGCCGATGTCGACGCGCGCGCCGAGTGCGCGCAGGCGCTCGGTGACCGCGCCGTTCGAGAGATCCGAGCCGCTCACGTGATAGCCGAGATTGAGCAGCACTTCGGCGATGCCGCTCATGCCCGCGCCGCCGATCCCGACGAAGTGAATATGCTTGACGATGTGTTTCATTCAGTGTGCCTCCCGAGCTTGCGCGTTCACACGCGCGCCCGCCACGTCGGCGCAAATGCTCGCGACCTTTTCAGCCGCGTCCGGTTTCGCCAGCGCGCGCGCGCGCTCGGCCATGTCCGTAAGCGATGCGCGCGACTGTGCGCGTAACCAGTCGGCGAGCTTTTGCGCCGACAAATCGCGTTGTTGTATCAGTTCAGCCGCGCCGTTCTTTGCGAGAAACGCGCCGTTGGTCGTCTGATGGTCGTCCACGGCGAACGGGAACGGCACGAAAAGCGCCGCCACGCCGACCGCCGCAATCTCCGAAACTGTCATCGCGCCCGAGCGGCAAATGACGAGATCCGCCGATGCGTACGCGCTCGCCATATCTTCGATGAACGGCACGAGTTGCAGGCTTTCGCCGCGCGCAAGGCCTGCCGCCGCATAGTTTGCTTCCAGTGCTTCGATGTGCTTCGCACCCGCCTGATGAACGATGCGCGGACGCTCGTTCGATGCGAGCATCGCGAGCGCCTTCGGCACTGTTTCGTTGAGCGCGGCGGCACCGAGACTGCCTCCGACGACGAGCACGTTCAGCGGTCCCGAACGCGCGGCGTAGCGTTCTTTGGGTGGCAAAGCGCTCGTTAGTTCCGCACGGATCGGATTACCCGTCCATTCCGCATTCGGCAGAGCATTGGGAAAGGCGACGAGCACGCGCTTCGCGAGATGCGCGAGCACCTTGTTCGCGAGTCCCGCGATGGAGTTCTGCTCGTGCAGCACGAGCGGGCAGCCCGCGAGCTTCGTCATGATGCCCGCCGGAAACGTGATGTAGCCGCCCATGCCGAGCACGACGTCCGGCTTCACGCGACGCAACGCGGCGAGACTTTGCGAACACGCGCGCAGCAGATTCACCGGCAACATCAGCTTCGTCTTGATGCCCTTGCCGCGCACGCCGCCGAAACGCACGCATTCCATCGGGATGCCGTGCTTCGGCACGAGCGCCGCTTCCATGCCGCTCGCATTGCCGAGCCACACCACGCGCCAGCCGTGCGCCTGCATCCAGTGCGCGACCGCGAGCCCCGGGAACACGTGGCCCCCGGTGCCGCCTGCCATCACCATCAAGGTGCGGTCGCGTTGCGCGGTCATACTTTTCCTCCGCGCATAAGCACCCGGTTCTCATAGTCGACACGCAGCAGCACCGCCAGCGCGACGCAGTTCAGCAAGATGCCCGAGCCGCCGTAGGAAACGAGCGGCAGCGTCAGACCTTTCGTGGGCAGCAGACCGAGATTCACGCCCATGTTGATGAACGTCTGCGCGCCGAACCAGATGCCGACACCCTTGGCCATCAAACCGGCGAACGTGCGATCGAGCGCGAGCGCCTGACGGCCGATTTCGAACGCGCGGCGCACGATCCAGTAGAACAGCAGGATCACGCAGATCACGCCGACAAAACCGAGTTCCTCGCCGATCACCGCGAGAATGAAGTCGGTATGCGCTTCCGGCAGGTAGTTGAGCTTTTCGACGCTGCCGCCGAGTCCGACGCCGAACCACTCGCCGCGCCCGAACGCGATCAGCGAGTGCGTCAACTGATAGGCCTTGCCTTGCGCGTAACGGTCGTCCCACGGATCGAGGTAAGCGAAGATCCGCTCGCGACGCCACGGCGAGGCCCACACGAGCAGCGTGAACGTGCCGACCGCCGTCGCGACGAGCCCGCCGAATAGCTTGCCGTTGACGCCGCCGAGGAAGAGCACGCCCATGGCGATGGCGGCGATCACCATGAACGCGCCCATATCCGGTTCGAGCAGCAGCAGCGCGCCGACCGCGCCAACCGCGACCGCCATCGGCAGAAAGCCCTTGCCGAAGCTGTGCATGAATTCCTGTTTGCGCACCGTGTAGTTCGCGGCGTAGATCGTC
Source organism: Caballeronia fortuita (assembly GCF_001544835.2). Lineage (GTDB taxonomy): Bacteria > Pseudomonadota > Gammaproteobacteria > Burkholderiales > Burkholderiaceae > Caballeronia > Caballeronia fortuita. The sequence continues at coordinate 350,618 of NZ_FCNX02000007.1, forward strand.
ACGGCGAGCTTCATGATTTCCGACGGCTGCATGTTCGTGATGCCGAGCGGAATCCAGCGGCGCGCGCCGTTCACGCCCTTGCCGACGTGCGGAATCAGCACGATGACGAGCATCACCAGTGCGATCAGGAAGAGCTTCGGCGCGTATTTCTCCCACGTCTTGATGGGAATCTTGAACGCGATGATCGCGCCGACGAGCGCCGTCGTGATCGAAATCAGATGGCGCACGAGGAAGTGATAGTCGCGGTAGCTCGCGTACTTCGGCGAATCGGGCATGGCGATCGACGCCGAGTACACCATCACGATGCCCAGTCCGAGCAGCGAGATCATCACCCACAGCAGCGAATAGTCGTAGTCGAGCATGCGCGAGCGCGCGGGACGCACGCCGTTGACCGCGCTCGAAATGCCGCCGCGCGTGCCCGAATTCGAGCGGCCCGCGAGCGAGTCGCCCGGCATCGCGTTGCGCTGTCCGGTAAGTTTCGATCCGAAGCGTTCCGACCAGCTCATAACATCACTCCCCGTGCGGCGGCAATTTCTTCGACCGCGCCGCGAAACACGTCGGCGCGATGTGCGTAGTTCCTGAACATGTCGAGGCTCGCGCAAGCGGGCGACAGCAGCACGGCGTCGCCAGGCTCCGCGATCTTCGCGGCCGCGTTCGTCGCTTCCTCGAGCGTCGCGTGGTCCTGCAGTTCGACCTTCGTCGATGCCAGCGTCTCGCGGATGCGCGGCGCGTCGCGGCCGATCAGCATCACCGCGCGCGCCCAGCGTGCGACCGGCGCTTCGAGCGGCGAGAAGTCCTGGCCCTTGCCGTCGCCGCCGGCAATCAGCACGATGCGTTGCGCGAGACCATCGAGCGCGGCGACGGTCGCGCCCACGTTGGTGCCTTTGCTGTCGTCGACATAATCGACGCCGTCGATCTGCGCGATTACTTCGACGCGATGCGGTTCGCCGCGATATTCGCGCAAGCCATGCAGCAGCGCCGCCAGCGGCAGTTCGATTGCGCGCGCGAGAGCGAGCGCCGCAAGCGCGTTCGCCGCGTTGTGCAGACCGCGGATGCGCAACGCATCGACGGGCATCAAACGCTTCGGCACGAGGTTCGGCTCGACATCGTCCTTCTTGCGGCGACGCGACGTAACGGGCTCTTCCGATGCATCCTGATCCACGCCGACGGCCAGCCACTGCATGCCGTTATCGCGCAGCAAACCATAGTCGCCGACGTTGAGCGGTTCGTTCAGGCCGAACGTCACGACACGATGTTGCGCGACGTTCGCGGCGAGCTTCATCACGCGGCTGTCGTCGCGGTTGAGCACGCGCGTCGTGGCCGCGCCGAAGATGCGGCCCTTCGCGGCGGCGTAGGCGTCGAGCCCGCCGTGCCAGTCGAGATGGTCCTGCGTGATGTTGAGGACCGCGGCGGCATCGGGCGCGAACGTATGCGCGGTTTCGAGTTGAAAGCTCGACAGTTCGAGCACCCAGACATCGGGCAGCGCGGTCTGATCGATGGCTTCGGTCAGCTTGTCCAGCATCGCGGGGCTGATGTTGCCCGCGACCGCCACCGACTTGCCCGCGCGCTCGCACAGCAGTCCGGTGAGCGCGGTCGTCGTGGTCTTGCCGTTGGTGCCCGTGATCGCGATGACCTTCGGCGCGTAGCCGTTCGCGCCGAGCCCGGCGAGCGCCTGCGCGAAGAGTTCGAGCTCGCCCCAGACAGGAATGCCGCGCTCGTTCGCTGCCGCGATCAGCGGCGCGAGATCTGGCGCGAGCGGCGAAAGTCCCGGACTGATCGCGACGAGTTCGATGCCGTCGTCGAGCAAGGCCGGCGTGAACGCGCCGCCGACGAAATCCGCGTCGATCTTGTGGATCGCGAGTTCGGAGAGATTCGGCGGTGTTTCGCGCGTATCGGCGATTTTCAGGCGGCAACCGTGCCTGGCGCACCAGCGCGCCATCGCCAGACCGGATTCACCGAGTCCCAGCACGAGCACCATCGGACTTTGCCGACCGAAAAACTTCTCGCCAAACATCGCTTTACCTTTCCCGAAAACCTTAAAAATCGCGAAACTGCAAAAAGATCAACGCAGCTTGAGCGTCGACAGACCGAACAGGCACAACATCAACGTGATGATCCAGAAGCGCACCACCACTTGCGTTTCGGTCCAGCCGGACAGCTCGTAGTGGTGATGCAGCGGCGCCATCTTGAAGAAGCGTCGGCCTTCGCCGTAACGGCGCTTCGTGAACTTGAACCAGAAAACCTGGAGCATCACCGAGAGCGTTTCCGCGACGAACACGCCGCCCATGATGAACAGCACGACTTCCTGACGGACGATCACCGCGATCGTGCCGAGCGCGCCGCCGAGCGCGAGCGCGCCGACATCGCCCATGAAGACCTGCGCGGGGTGCGTGTTGTACCAGAGAAACGCGAGTCCGGCGCCCCCCATTGCGGAACAAAAGATCAAAAGCTCGCCCGCGCCTGGAATGTGCGGGAACAACAGGTACTTCGAATAGACCGATGAACCCATCACGTAGGCGAACGCGCCGAGCGACGCGCCCACGAGCACGACGGGCATGATGACGAGACCATCGAGGCCGTCGGTGAGATTCACCGCGTTGCTCGATCCGACGATGACGAAGTACGTCATCGCAATGAAGCCCCACACGCCGAGCGGATACGTGATCGACTTGAGGAACGGCAGCATCAGGTCGGCGCGCGCGGGCAGGCCCATCGAGAGACCGCTTCTCACCCACGCCATGAAGAGATCGAAGACGCGCGCGTTGTTCGCTTCGGAGACCGAAAACGCGAGATAGACCGCTGCGAAGAGACCGATCACCGATTGCCAGAAATACTTCTCGCGCGACGACATGCCCCGCGGATCCTTGTGCACGACCTTGCGATAGTCATCCACCCAGCCGATGACGCCATAGCCGAACGTGACGAGCATCACGATCCACACGAAGCGGTTCGTGAGATCGGCCCACAGCAGCGTGGATATGGCGATGCCCATGAGGATCAGCACGCCGCCCATCGTCGGCGTGCCGGATTTGACGAGGTGCGTCTGCGGTCCGTCCTTGCGCACGGCCTGACCGACCTTCAGCGCGGTCAGCTTGCGGATGACCCACGGGCCGCAGACGAGACCGATCAAAAGCGCCGTCGCCGTGGCACCCACGGCGCGGAACGTAATGTAGGTGAACACGCGCATGAAGCTGGCGTCATTCTGAAGCCATTGCGCGAGTGCGAGTAGCATGCTGGTCCTTCTCTTTCAGTGAATCAATGAGCCGCGGGCGCAGTGCCCGCGGCGGGTTGTTGTGAACTCGTCAGGGCATCGACCACGCGCTCCATCTTCATGAAGCGCGAGCCCTTGGCGAGATACGTGGCCTTGTTGCCGTAAGCGGCGGATTCGAGGGCAGCGAGCAGTTCGCCGACGTCGGCAAAATGCTGCGCGGTTTGCTTCGATGCCGCGGCGTTGAATGCGTTCACCGAATCGACACTCGCCGCGCCAAGCGCGAAAAGTGCATCGATGCCGCGCTCCGCCGCATACGCGCCGACTTCGCGATGAAACGCCGGACCTTCTTCGCCGACTTCGCCCATGTCGCCCATCACGAGCACGCGCGGCGATGCTTGCGATGCGAGCACGTCGATGGCGGCGCGCATCGAATCGGGATTCGAGTTGTACGTGTCGTCGATGACGGTCGCGCCCGCAAGCGCGCCGAGCGTCGCGCGCTTCACCTGCAAGCGGCTTTTCACCGGCTGAAACGCTTCGAGTCCGCGCTTGATCGCGTCGAGCGAAACGCCTGCGGCAAGCGCGGCCGAAGTTGCCGCCATCGCGTTGCGCGCGTTGTGCTCGCCGAGCACGTTCAGCGCGATATCGAGCGCGCCCTGCGGCGTATTCATGCGAACCGTCGTGCCTTCGAGCGTGCCGGTGACGGCGGCTTTCGAGGCATCGCCGGTCAGCGCGAAATCGATGATCGCGTTGCCGGTCGCGGCCGTGCGCCAGAAGACGGCGTATTGATCGTCGGCGGGAAAGACGGCGGTGCCCGTTTCACCCAGCGCGTGAATGACCGACGCGTGTTCGAGCGCGACCGCTTCGACCGTGGCCATGAATTCCTGATGCTCGCGCTGCGCGTTGTTGACGACGGCGACATCCGGCGCGGCGATCTTGCCGAGAATTTGCGTTTCGCCCGGATGGTTCATGCCGAGCTCGACGACCGCGAGCTTGTGCGATGCGTTCAGACGGAACAGCGTGAGCGGCAGGCCGATGTCGTTGTTGAAGTTGCCCGCCGTCGCGAGCCGAGCGTCTTCCCCGACCGCCGCCGCGAAAATCGACGCGATCATCTCCTTGACCGTGGTCTTGCCGTTGCTGCCCGTGACCGCGACGAGCGGCATCGTGAAGCGCGCGCGCCAGCCGTGCGCCAGCGCACCGAGCGCCGCGCGGGTGTCCTTTACCTTGATGACAGGAAGCGGCCAGGCATCGGCATTGCTCGGATCGCGTGACATGAGCGCCGCAGCCGCGCCGCTCTTCGCAACCTGATCGAGGAAATCATGCGCATCGAAGCGGTCGCCCTTCACGGCTACGAACAGGTCGCCCGCCTGCACGCCGCGGCTATCCGTGACGATTCGTTCGATGGCGGCGTCGGCGTTGCCTTCGATGCTCGCGCCGGGAATCAGCGCGGCGGCTTCGCGCAGCGTGAACATCGTCATTCGCCACCTCCGCGCTGCTGCGTGGCGCGTGCGGCAAGCGCGAGGCGCGCGTGATCCTGATCGGAGAATGCGCGCTTCTTGCCCATGATTTCCTGCGTGGCTTCGTGCCCCTTTCCAGCGAGCACGACGACATCTTCGCGCGCGGCGCTTCGGATTGCCTGCAAAATCGCGCTCGCGCGATCTTCGATTCGGCGCGCCTTCGCGGCGTCGCTCATGCCTGCCGCGATCTGGTTGATGATCGACATGGGTTCTTCGCTGCGCGGGTTGTCGCTCGTGATGACGACCTGATCGGCGAGACGCTCGGCGATTTCGCCCATCAACGGGCGCTTGGTCGCATCGCGGTCGCCGCCGCAGCCGAACATGCAGACGAGCTCGCCGCCGCGCGCCTTCGCGATCGGGCGCAGCGCGGCGAGCGTCTTGTCGAGCGCGTCGGGCGTGTGCGCGTAATCGATCACGACGAGCGGCTCGTCGCTCTGCACGCGCCCGCCGAGACGCTCCATGCGGCCGTTGACCGATTCGAGCTTTTCGATGCGCGCGATCGCGGCATCGAACGGCACGCCGACTTCGAGCAGAACGCCAAGGACCGACAGCAGATTGCTCACGTTGAACGTGCCGAGCGTGCCGACTTCGACATCGGCTTCGCCCCAGTCCGACGACAAGTGAAACGCGGTGCCGGTCGCCGTCGCGCGAACCTGCGTCGCGAGCAGCAGCGCGTCGGCGCTGGGCGTAGCATCGGCGGACATTTCGACGCCGTATGCGATCGTGCGAACCTTGCCGCGCAGCGATTCGATCAAACGCTGGCCGGCGGCGTCGTCGCGATTGACGATTGCGGTCTTGAGCGTCGGCCAGGAAAAGAGACGCGCCTTCGCGGCCTCGTAGGCGTCGAAGGTGCCGTGGTAATCGAGATGATCCTGCGTGAGATTCGTGAAGATGGCGATGTCGAAATCGACGCCGTTCACGCGGCCCTGGTGCAGCGCGTGCGACGACACTTCCATCGCGACACCTTCCGCGCCCTGCGCCTTCAGTTGTGCGAGACTGCGCTGCAACTGCGGTGCGTCGGGCGTGGTGAAGCCGCTATGCACGAGCTTGCCCGGCATGCCGATGCCAAGCGTGCCGACAATCGCGCACGGACGGCCGAGCGCGGAAAGCACAGTCGCGATCCACTGACTGCACGAAGTCTTGCCGTTCGTGCCCGTCACGCCGACGGTCAGCATCGACGCGGTCGGCTCGCCATACCATGCGGACGCAATCGGACCGGCGAGTTCGTTCAACGCCTTCACGGCGAGCGTCTTCGCCGCGTCCGGCTTGCCCGCAAAATTCTCCGGCTGATACAGCGCGGCGGCGGCGCCGGCAGCTAGCGCTGCATCGAGATACGGACGGTTGTCCGCGCCGTCGACGGCGTAAGCCAGAAATACGTCGCCGTTTTTGAGCGAGCGCGTGTCGGCGTGCAATTGCGCCTCGGGCTGCGCGTGGGCGCGCAACCATTGAACGGCTTGTGTTACGTCCTTTTGCATCTTGCTCTGGCGGGCTTGCGCGCTCATCGCACGACTCCCGGGTGCGTCTTCGTATTGCTCGATACCGCGACCTTTTTCGCGACATTTGCGTTGTTCGTGTTCGCCGGCTGCCGAGCGGCCGGTTGCGCGGGGGAGTTCGAATCGTCGGTCACGACCATCTGCTTGACCGGCATGTCGGGCGGCACGTTGAGCGCGCGAAGCGTATCGCCGACGATGCCCGAAAACACCGGACCCGACACCTGACCGCCGAAGTGGCTGCCGACCGTCGGTTCGTCGACGGAAACGGCCACGACGACGCGCGGATTCGGCATCGGCGCCATGCCGACGAACGACGCGCGGTACTTCGAATGGTCGTAGCCGTGGCCGCCGTGCTTGTACGCCGTGCCCGACTTGCCGCCGACGCGATAGCCCGGCACCGCCGCATCCGGCGACGTGCCGCCCTTCGCCGTCACGGTTTCGAGCATCGCGCGCACCTGACGCGCGGTCGTCGGCGCGAACACCTGCTGACCGAGCGGCGGTTGATCGTTGGGCGTGCGGAAAATCGAGACAGGCAAAATGGTTCCGTCATTGGCGATCGCGGTGTAGGCGCGCGCGAGCTGAAACAGCGATGCGGACAGGCCGTAACCGTAGGACATCGTCGCTTGCTCGATGCGCCGCCAGCTTTTCCACGGCCGCAGACGTCCGGTCACGGCGCCCGGAAAACCGACTTTCGGCGCCTGACCGAGCCCGATGCTCGTGTACATGTTCCACATTTCTTCAGGACGCAATTGCATCGCAATTTTGGTCGCGCCGATATTGCTCGACTTCTGAATCACGCCGCCGACGGTGAGCGTGCCGAAACCGGAATCGTCCGTGATCCGCGCGCCGTCGAGCACGAACACGCCGCCGCCCGTTTCCACGAGCGTATTCGGCGTCACCCGATGCAGATCGAGCGCGAGCGAAACGGTGAACGGCTTCATGATCGAGCCTGGCTCGAAAGTGTCCGTGAGGATGCGGTTGCGCAACTGCTCGCCGGTCATGCGAGAGCGGTCGTTCGGGTTGTACGTGGGATAGTTGACGAGCGCGAGCACCTCGCCCGTTTTCACGTCGATCACGATCGCCGCGCCTGCCTTCGCCTTCGATTTCTCGACGGCCGCCTTCAGGTTCGTGTACGCGATGTACTGAATCTTGCTGTCGATCGAGAGTTCGACGTCCGTACCATTGTGCGGCACGACCTGTTCGTCGACGTCCTCGACGATGTGGCCCATGCGGTCCTTGATGACGCGGCGCATGCCCGGCGTGCCGGCGAGGACGCCTTGGTCGCCGAGTTCGACGCCTTCCTGTCCCTTGTCCTCAATATTAGTAAAGCCGATCAGGTGCGCGGTGATTTCGCCTTCCGGATAGAAGCGCTTGTATTCGCCGCGCGAATAGATGCCGGGAATGTCGAGCGCCGCGACCTTTTGCGCGACTTCGAGCGACACCTGACGCTTCACGTAGACGAAGGTCTTGTCCATCGAGAGCTTTGCGCGCAGTTCTTTCTCCGGCATCTCGAGCAGCTTCGACAATTGCGCGAACTTCTCAGCGCCGAGATCGTTCGGCACGGCCTCGGGAATCGCCCAGATGGCCTTGACCGGCAGGCTCGTCGCGAGCACGAGACCGTTGCGGTCGCGAATCTGCCCGCGCGTCGCAGGCATTTCGAGCGTGCGCTGATAGCGGCTTTCGCCCTGCTTCTTGAAGAACGCGTTGCCCGGACCCTGAATCCAGAATGCGCGACCGGCGAGAGCGACGAATGCCATGAAAAGCAGGAAGACGACGAATTTCGAGCGCCACATCGGCAAACGCACGGCGAGGAGCGGGTTCGGCGTGTGAGCGACGTCTTTCTGCTTCGCGGATTTTTTCATCGCTTGGCTCCGCGAGCAGGCGGCGCCGACGCGGGCAGCGGCGGCGGCATGGGTGCGTCGGCGGCCTTGTTGGCGGCCGTGTCGTAGGTGAGATATTGCGTGCGGCCGGTCGTCACGGGCTGCATCTTCAGTGAGTTAGTGGCCAATTGCTCGATGCGCGATGTCTTCGACAGCGCGCTTTGCTGGTACTGCAACTGCGCGTAATCCTGCTGAAGCTGGCGCTCCTGCGATTGCGCCCGCTGCAGGTCGATGAAGATCTCCCGCTGCTGGTTGGTGGAGCTGACGACCGACAGCGCGCACCCCAGCACGATGATGAGCAGGAAGATATTGAGACGGTTCATGGCGCGATCCGCTCAGCGATACGCATCACGGCGGAACGGGCGCGCGGATTGTCGGCAACTTCGGCATCGCTCGGAAACACGCGGCCGACCACGCGCAGCGGCGGGCTGGGCAGATCGACCGCGCGGATCGGCAAGCGACGGTCCACCGCTGGCGCGCTCGCGTGCGCCTGCATGAACCGCTTGACGATCCGGTCTTCGAGTGAATGAAAGCTGATCACGACCAGCCGCCCCCCTTGCTCCAACAATGCCAACGCCGATTCGAGTACTACCTGCAGCTCCGCAAGCTCTTGATTGACGTGAATCCGTATAGCTTGAAAGGTGCGAGTTGCCGGGTCCTTGCCCTTTTCACGGGTTTTGACGACGTGACCCACGATTTCGGCAAGCTCGCGCGTGCTGTCGAGAGGCCCAAGACGGTCGGACTCTGCCCTGCGAGCAACAAGCGCCTTTGCAATCTGAAAAGCAAACCGTTCTTCCCCATAATCTCTGATGACCTCCGTGATTTCCTGCACCGTGGCCCGCGCGAGCCACTCAGCCGCCGACTCGCCGCGAGTCGGATCCATCCTCATGTCGAGCGGACCTTCTGCGCGGAAGCTGAAGCCGCGCTCCGGGTCGTCCACCTGCGGCGACGACACGCCAAGATCCAGCAACACGCCCGACACCCGCCCCACCCCGCGTTCCTTCGCTGCATCGCGCAACGCCGCGAAACTGTCATGCACGATCGAGAAACGCGAGTCCTGAATCTGTTGCGCCGTGGCGATCGCGAGAGGATCCTTGTCGAAGGCAATCAGGCGCCCCGCATCGGCCAGTCGCTGCAAAATCGCCCGGCTATGACCGCCGCGTCCGAACGTGCCATCTATATAGATGCCGTCCGCGCGCGTGATCAGTCCGTCTACCGCTTCGTTCAGCAGCACCGTGCGATGCTGCAATTCATTTCCCATCGCAGGAGCCATGTTGTTCAGCGCCGCGTCAGAAAGTGAAATTCTTCAGCGCTTCGGGCATGCCCTGCGCCATCGCCGCGGCTTCCTTCGCCGCGTAAGTCTGCGAATCCCACAACTCGAAGTGCGCGCCCATGCCGAGCAGCGTCACTTCTTTTTCCAGCGACGCGGCAGCGCGCAGCTCGGGCGACACCAGCACGCGCCCGTTGCCGTCGAGTTCGACATCCATTGCGTTACCGAGAAAGATGCGCCGCCACCACATGGCTTCCATCGGAAGCGCGGCGACCTTGGCGCGAAAGACTTCCCACTCCGGGCGGGGAAAAAGCAACAGGCATCCATCCGGGCTCTTCGTGAGCGTCACCCGGCCTTCTGCCTGCCCTTGCAGCGCATCCCGATAGCGAGACGGAACCGACATCCGTCCTTTCGCATCGAGCGTCAGCGCCGACGCCCCTTGGAACACTCGCCCTTCTCCCCGTTGCGGACGTCCACCACGACGTCCGTCCCTCTACCGTTTTGCTCGAAAATGGGTTGTGAATCACACAAAAGACCACTTTCTCACACTGTCTCCCACTTTAGAGGAAGGCATTTCCTCGGTCAAGACGCGTACCTTTTTTTCGAGTGCTTTTTATTTGCTAGAACAAGGACTTAGCGAAGGAGCTTGAAGTGACGGAGAAAGAGAAAACCGTTATGAATTAGAGAGCTAGTGCGGGATGTGAAGGTACTACGTGAAATGAGCAGGCGAAATGAGGGAAATGTAACGGTTCTTACGGCGGCTTCGTGGTCTGCTGGTGGGTTTTGGGGGATAGATACAGCGTTCGCCCCCGACGCGCGATCGGCAGGGGCGAAACATCGAACTATAAGTAATACGCGGTACGCGTCATGACCTTCGATGCGACGCGCATCAGCGCTCGAACCGGAAACGGCACTTCACTGGCGCCTGCGCCAATTGCGGCAGCGGCGTGCGCGCTTTCATCCTGGCGCATCTGCTCGACGATCGCGCGGGACGCATGATCGTTCGCGGGCAGAGTCTTCATGTGGCCATCGAGATGTTGCTCGACCTGGCGCTCCGTTTCCGCCATGAAGCCAAGGCTCGCGCGATCGCCGAAGCGCCCAGCGACGAAGCCGATTGCGAGCGCACCCGCGTACCAGACGGGATTCAACAGACTTGGCCGCGATTCGAGATCTTTCAGGCGCGTGGACGTCCAAGCAAGATGATCTTCCTCTTCGCGAGCCGCTTGCTCGAAGCTCGCCTTCAGTTCCGGAGAGTTGGTGGCGAGTTTTTGCGCCTGATAAAGCGCCTGAGCGCAAACTTCGCCCACATGATTCACGCGCATCAGGCCGGCCGAATGCGCGCGCTCTTTGTCGGTGAGTTCCGATTCCTGCGCCATAAGGCTGCTTTGAGCGTCCGCGCCCGGAATCGTCGATTCGGGAATCGGTCTCGACATGCGGCTCACGCCGGTCATGGAACGCAAACCTCGATCGAACTCGCTGATGACTTCATCGAGCGTCATGGTGTCACCTCTCTCCGTGATCCGCGGTCGAGCATGGGCGTTGATTGGTCATCAGACCGGTTCAGCGCACGCTCGACGGAAAACCCGGATTTTATCGCACATCGACTAGTGGCGAGGCCTCGCAGCCTTGCCTGGATTGGCATTCGACCGAGGGGCGACCGTTGCCGTCAGGCTGTTTTATGCGAGTCCGCATCATCCTGAAACGAACCTTCTGAAGCACTCGCTTTCGTAATTAGGGCAAACACGGGTCGCAAAAATCCTGCAAAACCAACATTTTAGCGCCTGTTGCGTAAACGTCACATGAGTCGGCCGGACCGCCCCCTTTTCCTTTGTCCGCCAAAGTCTCTTTGTTACATTACGTGTCACCTTCGTTAAGAAGCCGGCAGGGACCGTCAACACACTGGCGCTAAGAACAGTGACCTTGCCAAAAGTCGCAAACACTCCTTGGAGATCTATTCAATGAAAAAGTCGCTTCTCGCTCTCGCCGCATTGGGCGCTTTCGCGGGCGCCGCACATGCACAGAGCAGTGTGACGCTGTACGGCATCATCGACGCAGGCTTCGCCTACAACAACAACAGCAACGGCCAAAAGCTGTACGCCATGAACAGCGGCAACCTGCAAGGCAGCCGTTGGGGCCTGCGCGGCACGGAAGACCTCGGTGGCGGTCTGAAGGCCATCTTCGTGTTGGAAAACGGCTTTAACGTGTTCAACGGCCAGTTGGGCCAAGGCGGCGACATGTTCGGCCGTCAGGCTTATGTCGGTCTGGGTTCGACGCAATTCGGTACGGTCACTCTGGGTCGCCAGTACGACTCCGTGGTCGACTACACGGGCGCGTTCGAAGTCGGTAGCCAGTGGGCGTCGTACTTCGGTGCGCATCCGGGCGACCTGGACAACATGAACAACTCGAATCGCGTGAACAACGCGATCAAGTACACGAGCGCAAACTACGCCGGCTTCACGTTCGGCGGCCTGTATAGCCTCGGCGGCCAGGCTGGCCAGTTCAACCGCAACCAGATCTGGTCGGTTGGTCTCGGCTACTCGCAAGGCCCCCTGCAGTTGGGCGCGGGCTACTTGAACGTCAAGGACCCGAACTACTCGTTCTTCGGCAACAACGCAACGAGCCGCGCAGCGACGACGACGCCTTCGGCTTCGAACATGTCGAGCCGCGTTTACTCGGGCTTCGCATCGGCCAAGACGCAGCAAGTCATCTCGGCTGGCGGTGCTTACACGTTCGGCGCAGCGACCATCGGCGCGACGTATAGCAACACGCAGTTCAAGGACGTGAACAACGAAGCCGGCGCTGGTCTGAACCCGGCTGGCTACACGGGCGGTTCGGGCAAGTTCCACAACGCCGAAATCAACTTCAAGTATCAGCTGACCCCGGCGCTGCTGCTGGGCGTGGCATATGACTACACGAAGGGTTATGGCCTGACGGATGCCAAGTACCACCAAGGCATGCTGGGCGCGGACTACTTCCTGTCGAAGCGCACGGACGTGTACATCGACGGTATCTATCAGCACGCAAGCGGCACGGACTCGACGAACCGCACGGCAGTTGCGAACATCAACGGCCTGTCGCCGTCGACGACGTCGAACCAGGTTGCTGCTGTCGTCGGCATCCGCCACAAGTTCTAATAAGGTCGTAACAAAGCAGTACGCTCTGAAAGGCGCCTTCGGGCGCCTTTTTTTCGTTCGGTGCGGCCAGAAAAAAAGCCTTCGTGTCTCACGACACGAAGGCTTTCGCGCTTTCGACGAAGCGAACGCTACGCGCGCCCGTCGCGCAATTCGCGCCGCAAAATCTTGCCGACATTGCTCTTCGGCAACTCGCTACGGAATTCGATCATGCGCGGACGTTTATAACCCGTGAGCCGCTCCTTGCAGAACGCGATGACATCGGCCTCCGTCAGGCTCAGATCCTTGCGCACGATGAAGAGCTTCACCGCTTCGCCGGATGTCTGGTCCTTCACGCCCACCGCCGCGACTTCGAACACGCCGGGCAGCATCGCGACGACATCTTCGATTTCGTTCGGATAAACATTGAAGCCCGACACGAGAATCATGTCCTTCTTGCGATCGACGATCTTCACGTAGCCGCGCTCGTCCAGCACGCCGACATCGCCCGAGCGGAAGAAGCCGTCCGCGGTCATCACCTTCGCCGTTTCGTCGGGACGATTCCAGTAGCCCGCCATCACCTGCGGGCCGCGAATGCAGATTTCGCCGGGCTGGCCGAGCGGCACTTCGTTGTTGTCGTCGTCGCGAATAGAGATTTCCGTCGACGGCATCGGCAAGCCGATCGTGCCGGTGTATTCGGTCGCCGTCACCGGATTGCAGGTGACGCACGGAGACGTTTCCGACAGGCCGTAACCCTCGACGATCGGCACGCCCGTCGCCGCAAACCAGCGCTTCGCGACCGCCTCCTGAACGGCCATGCCGCCGCCGTTCGCCGCGATGAGTTTCGAAAAATCGAGCTTGCTGAAGTCGGGATGATTGAGCAGCGCGTTATAGAGCGTGTTGACCGCCGGGAACGTGTTGATCGGAATGCCCTTTAGCTCCTTGATCGTCCCGGCGATATCGCGCGGATTCGGAATCAGCACGCCGAGGCCGCCGGTGCGGATCGTGAGCATGCCGCAAACCGTCAGCGCGAAGATGTGATACAGCGGCAGCGCGACCACGCAGACGAACTGATCGATGTCAGGGCGGCGCTTGCGGGCCGGGTCGAGCCAGACTTCCGACTGCAGCGTGTTCGCGATCAGATTGCGATGCGTGAGCGTCGCGCCCTTCGCGACGCCAGTCGTGCCGCCGGTGTATTGCAGAAACGCAACGTCGTCGGGATTCTGCGTCACCGGCTGGAGCGTGGCGCGGCCGCCTTCGCTGAGCGCGTCGTTGAAGCGAACGCTGCCTGGCAGATTCCACTCCGGCACCATCTTCTTCACGCTGCGTACGACGAAGTTGACCAGAAGCCCCTTCAAACCCATGAGATCGCCCATCGCCGCGACAACCACGTGCTTGATTGCCGTGTTCGCGACCACCGCCTGCAACGTGCCGGCGAAATTCTCAAGAATGACGATCGCTTCCGCGCCGCTGTCCTTGAGCTGGTGTTCGAGTTCGCGCGGCGTGTAGAGCGGATTGACGTTGACGACGATATAGCCCGCGCGCAGGACCGCCGCGATCGCGATCGGGTATTGCAGGACGTTGGGCATCATCAGTGCGACGCGCGCGCCGGGCTTCATCCCACGCTTCTGGAACCACGCTGCCAGCTTTCTCGACATGGCGTCGAGTTCGGCATACGTGATCGACTGGCCCATGCACATAAACGCGCGGCGATCGCGATTCGCGCGAAAACTGTCTACGAGCAGCTCGGAAACCGACCGATACGCAGATGCGTCGATCTCCGCAGGCACGCCGGCCGGGTAGGACTTCAGCCAGGGTTTCTCCATACGGCGTCTCCTTTATTTGATTTTAGAATGATCGTGCGGAAACGAGATCCTAGCTTTTCGTCCGGTTCGCGGCAATCCGGTTAGACGCCTTCTACCAGACTCCTTCGAGCCGGCCTTTACTCCAACTAAACATCAAGCGATCAACTTGACTTCCACCAGGCAATCATAGAAAGTCGCCGAGCCCCCGAGGTCGGTCAACGCCTGACTCGTCACCTCATTGGCATTGCGGCCGTCAGGCGACAACTTCTTCCACCAGATCGACAATCCGACGACGACGCCCTCGCGCGCACGTTCGGTCACGCGGGCGCGCGCCTGCATCGAACCGCGATCGTTGAAGATGCGGACCAGCGCGCCATCGACGATTGCACGCGCTTCGGCATCGGCGGGATGAATGTCCAGATGCGGTTCGCGCTCCGCCGCGCGCAGGCTTTCGATGTTGACGAAACTGCTGTTCAGGAAGTTGCGCGCAGGTGGCGAAATCATCGCAAGCGGATAGCGGGCGGCCAGTTCCGGTGAGCCGTCCGCGGACTCGTAGGGCGGCAGGTAATCGGGTAATGGATCGAGACCTTCGCGCTCCAGGCGCTCGCTGTAGAACTCGCATTTTCCGGACGGCGTGCGGAATCCGCCTTCGGCCAGCGGCGCCTCGGCGATGTCGAGCTTCAGCCAGCCGGACGCCTTGAGCGTGTCCCAGCTCTGTCCTTCGAGCGTGCGTTCGTTCCAGCGAAAAGCCGTCGACGCGATCTGTTCGTCGGTTTCGAAAAGCGCGGGTTCGGTGAGGCCCATCGCGCGCGCGAGACCGCGAAAAATCTCCGTATTCGGACGCGCTTCGCCGACAGGCGGAATCGCCGGCAGATTCGCCATCACGTGCGTGTGGCCGTACGATTTGTGGACATCGAGATGCTCGAGTTGCGTAGTCGCCGGGAAGATGAGGTCTGCGTAATCCGCCGTATCTGTCTGGAAGTGTTCGAGCACGATCGTGAACAGATCGTCCCGTCCGAAACCTGCCGCGACCTTCGCCGAGTCCGGCGCAACCGCGACGGGATTCGAGTTGTAGACGATCAGCGCTTCAATCTTCGGTCCGAACGTCGCGTCGCCCGGATGCAGCAGCGCATCGCCGATCGCGTTCATGTTGATCGCGCGCGGCATCTTCGACGGCCAGTCCGGCAACAAATCGGGACGCTCGAGGGCGCTTCCGTCAATGGGCGCCCATCCCGATGAGGAAAGCAGCAGGCCGCCGGCGCGCTCGCGCCAGGCGCCCGTCAACGACGGCAAACATGCGATCGCGCGCACGGCGTTACCGCCCCCGCGCACACGCTGCATGCCGTAATTGAGGCGAATCGCTGCTTTCTTCGTTGATCCGAACGCGCGCGCAAGTTCGATGACCACACGTTCGTCGATGCCGCAGATCTGCGCCACGCGCGAAGCCGGATATTTCGCCGCGCGCGCAGCCAGTTCTTCGAAGCCGACGGTGTGCGCGCTGACATAGTCGTGATCGATGAAATTCTCGCGGATGAGCACGTCGATCATGCCAAGCGCCAACGCTGCGTCAGTACCGGGGCGCAGCGCGATATGTTGATGGCACTTCTCCGCCGTAAGCGACTTGTACGGATCGATCGCGATCAGCTTCGCCCCGCGTCGCTTCGCTTCCTGGGCGCGCGTCCAGAAATGCAGGCTGGACGCGATCGGATTCGCGCCCCATATCAGAATGACCTCACTCTCTTCGTAGAACTCCGAGTGCATGCCGATGCTTGCACCGTAGGTGTAGCGCAAACCGGCCGCGCCCGCGGCGGCGCAAATCGTGCGCTCGAGCCGCGATGCACCGAGCACGTTGAAGAATCGCGCGGCGATGCTTTCGCCTTGCACGAGGCCCATCGTGCCCGCGTAGCTATAGGGGACGATCCCCTCGGGTGCGCGCTGCGCGATCGGCAGCAGGCGTTGGGCCGCGAGTCGCAATGCCTCGTCCCATCCGATCGGCTCGAATCGACCTTCGCCTTTTTTGCCGATTCGCCGCAATGGCGTCAGGAGACGGTCCTTGTGATGCGTGCGCTCGGCATAGCGCGTGACCTTTGTGCACAGCACGCCTTGAGTCGGCGGATGATCGGGGTCGCCGCTGATCTTGACCGCTTTGCCGTCCTTTACGGTGACGCGCATCGCGCACGTATCGGGGCAATCGTGAGGGCAGACGGCTCGGGCAAACTCGGCTGGAGCGTTCATCGGGAATCCGGTACTCGAATAAATGCGGCAGATGACGCGATTCTATTACGGCCACTATGCGATCGACCGTCCGATGCAGCAAATAGTGGCGACGTAGAATGTAAATATTGGCGCTGTCAATGTGCGCAGTCCGAATTTAACGTGAGAGCAGTTCAAATGAATCTGATCCCGGAAATCGAAGCATCACACGACGAAATCAAAACGCTCCGACGAACGATCCATGCCCACCCCGAGCTGCGTTATGAAGAGGTCGGCACCGCAAAACTGGTTGCCGATTGCCTCGAACGTTGGGGAATCGAGGTGCATCGTGGATTGGGCAAGACAGGCGTCGTCGGTGTGCTGAAGCGCGGCACGAGCAGCACATCGGTCGGGCTGCGCGCGGATATGGACGCGCTGCCCATTCAGGAACTCAATACGTTCGGACATCGTTCGACGAACGACGGTCGAATGCACGCCTGCGGCCACGATGGCCATACCGCGATGCTGCTCGGCGCGGCGAAACATCTGGCCGAACACGGCAAGTTCGATGGGACAGTCGTCTTCATCTTCCAACCGGCCGAAGAAGGCGGCGCGGGGGCGAAGGCTATGATCCAGGATGGTCTCTTCGAACGATTCCCTGTCGATGCGGTGTTCGGGATTCACAACTGGCCGGGAATCCCCGCGGGGCACTTCGGCGTGATCGAAGGGCCGATCATGGCCTCGAGCAACGAGTTTCGCATTACTGTTCGCGGGACCGGGTCGCATGCAGCCCTTCCGCATAACGGGCGCGATCCAGTTTTCACGGCTGTCCAGATCGCGAACGGTTTGCAGGGCATCATCACGCGGAACAAAAAACCGATCGATACCGCGGTGCTCTCGATAACGCAGATCCACGCGGGAGAAGCCGCGAACGTGGTACCCGATATTGCGTGGCTCGGCGGAACCGTGCGGACGTTCACAGTGGCGACTCTCGATTTGATCGAGGAACGGATGCGCAAAATCGTCGAAGCAACGGCGGCTGCCTATGACTGCGAGGTGGAGATGTACTTCCACCGAAACTATCCGCCGACAATCAATTCAGCCAAGGAAGCGAGATTCGCCGCCGAGGTGATGGCGGAAATCGTAGGCAAGGATAAGGTCAACAACGCTGTCGAGCCGACGATGGGTGCGGAGGACTTCTCGTTCATGCTGCTCGAGAAGCCCGGATGTTATGCGTTTCTCGGTAACGGCGATGGCGGTCATCGTGAGCAAGGGCATGGTGTGGGGCCCTGCATGCTGCACAATGCCAGTTATGACTTCAACGATGATCTGTTATCGATCGGGTCGTCTTATTGGGTGCGCTTGGCGGAGAGGTTTTTGCCTCGTTAATCGTGTCGCTTGAGCGGCGGACGCTTCGCTGCATCGCTACTGTGCCGCCTCAACGCAAAAACCCCACCTTTGTGGGGGTGGGGTTTTTGTTTGGAGCATGAGGAGCCTGACGATTACCTACTTTCACACGGGAATCCGCACTATCATCGGC